>NZ_CP104270.1:335000-2735000 GCF_045277075.1 Seonamhaeicola sp. MEBiC01930
TGAGTTTCATTCTTGCGAACGTACTCCCCAGGTGGGATACTTATCACTTTCGCTTAGCCACTCAGCCGAAGCCGAACAGCTAGTATCCATCGTTTACGGCGTGGACTACCGGGGTATCTAATCCCGTTCGCTACCCACGCTTTCGTCCATCAGTGTCAGTACATTATTAGTAATCTGCCTTCGCAATTGGTATTCTATGTAATATCTATGCATTTCACCGCTACACTACATATTCTAACTACTTCATAATGACTCAAGACTAGCAGTATCAAAGGCAGTTCTACAGTTAAGCTGCAGGATTTCACCTCTGACTGACCAGTCCACCTACGGACCCTTTAAACCCAATGATTCCGGATAACGCTTGCATCCTCCGTATTACCGCGGCTGCTGGCACGGAGTTAGCCGATGCTTATTCTTACGGTACCGTCAAGCTCCTACACGTAGGAGTGTTTCTTCCCGTACAAAAGCAGTTTACAACCCATAGGGCAGTCTTCCTGCACGCGGCATGGCTGGATCAGAGTTGCCTCCATTGTCCAATATTCCTCACTGCTGCCTCCCGTAGGAGTCTGGTCCGTGTCTCAGTACCAGTGTGGGGGATCCCCCTCTCAGGGCCCCTACCTATCGTTGCCATGGTGTGCCGTTACCACACCATCTAGCTAATAGGACGCATACTCATCTTGTACCGTAACCTTTAATCAAAAATCCAGGAGGATAAATGATACTATGGGGTATTAATCTTCGTTTCCAAAGGCTATCCCCCAGTACAAGGCAGATTGTATACGCGTTACGCACCCGTGCGCCGGTCGTCAGCAAAGAGCAAGCTCTCTCTGTTACCCCTCGACTTGCATGTGTTAGGCCTGCCGCTAGCGTTCATCCTGAGCCAGGATCAAACTCTTCATCGTTAAATTTTTAAGTCTCTTACGACTTTTACTATTTAACAACTAATAGAATCTTCAGTACTCAAAATGGTTTATTCTCTTGTTAAAACTAATCGTTTCCAATTAGCTTCTTACGCTGTCAATTTCAATATGTTTATGAACTTTTTCTTAACTTCCTTAACTCGTTTCCTCGTTAAGCGGGTGCAAATATAAAACCCTTTTCTTTACTCACAAAACTTTTTAAATATTTTTTTGAAAAATTTTTTTCCAAACTTCAAATACCTAAATTATCCTTATGAACTTCGCCCAAACAAAAATTATATTCCCCGTTTTTGCGGGTGCAAACATACAACCCTTTTTTTATTACGCAACAACTTTTTTAAGCTTTTTTTTAATCTTTTTTAGACAAACTTTTTAACCCCTTAATACCAAAGAGTTACAATGCAAAAAAAATTACAAAAAAATTGGGTAGACAAAAATGGGAAATGAAAAGATACGCAAAAAATCTGACAGAGCAATGAAATAGCTGCAAAAAAGAATAATTGATTTTAGCTAGTGACACAAAACCACTCTCCCTAAACCATTAATATGTATTATACATGAATACTTATCACATACACCTATTATATATTTCTATGTTTACCTATGACACTATTTACGAAACTGGCTGCGTTAGGGATTGAACGGCATGCTTGAAATCCTTTTTGCCCCAAGGCAAAAAGATTGAGTAGTGAAAGCCCGACCTGAGGGACGAGGGAAACGTTATAAAAAAATCGATACTATATATATGTATAAAATTATACTTATATATATATTGTGTGGATTTGGATATACTATTATCTTTGCAGCCTGATTTTAAATTGAATTGATGATAGATATTACTTTACCAGATGGTAGTGTAAAAACGTTTAAGGAAAACGTTACACCGATGGAAGTTGCTAAAAGTATTAGCGAAGGGTTAGCCAGAAATGTAATTTCGGCAAGTTTTAATGGCTCAACTGTTGAAACCGCTACCCCGTTAACCACAGATGGATCATTAGTGCTTTATACCTGGAGAGACGATGCTGGAAAAACTGCTTTTTGGCATTCTTCTGCGCACGTTTTAGCACAAGCTATTGAGGAATTATACACTGGAGTGAAACTTACCATTGGTCCTGCTATTGAAAATGGGTATTATTATGATGTTGATTTTGGCGAACATGTAGTATCTGAAAAAGATTTTAAAGCTATTGAAAACAAAATGCTTGAGATTGCCAGAGGGAAGCATGAATTTAAAATGCGATCTGCTACCAAAGCTGAAGCTTTAGAATTATATAAAGATAATGAGTTTAAAACTGAACTTATTGAGAATTTAGAAGACGGTACCATAACTTTTTGTGACCATTCTACCTTTACTGATTTATGTCGCGGTGGTCATATTCCAAACACAGGAATTATTAAAGCTGTTAAAGTTTTGAGTGTTGCCGGAGCCTATTGGCGAGGTGATGAAAACAAACCTCAGTTAACAAGAGTTTATGGAATTTCATTTACTAAGCAAAAGGAACTTACCGAGTATTTACACTTATTAGAAGAGGCCAAAAAACGTGACCACAGAAAACTAGGTAAAGAATTAGAATTTTTTACTTTTTCTCAAAAGGTTGGTCAAGGTCTACCTTTATGGTTACCAAAAGGAACTGCGTTACGTGAGCGTTTAGAAAACTTTTTAAAGGCTGCCCAAAAGAAAGCTGGATATGAAATGGTAGTTTCACCACATATTGGTCAAAAGG
Source organism: Seonamhaeicola sp. MEBiC01930 (assembly GCF_045277075.1). Lineage (GTDB taxonomy): Bacteria > Bacteroidota > Bacteroidia > Flavobacteriales > Flavobacteriaceae > Seonamhaeicola. Next base: position 337,645 of record NZ_CP104270.1, read on the forward strand.
AATTATATGTTACTTCAGGTCATTATGCGAAATATGGTGAAGATAGCTTTCAGCCAATAAAAACTCCTAAAGAGGATGAGGAGTTTTTATTAAAACCAATGAACTGTCCGCATCATTGTGAAATTTACAACAGTTTTCAATGGAGTTATAAAGATTTACCTAAACGTTATGCAGAATTTGGTACTGTATATAGATATGAGCAAAGTGGAGAATTACATGGTTTAACAAGAGTAAGAGGATTTACACAAGATGATGCCCACTTATTTTGTACACCAGATCAATTAGACCAAGAGTTTAAAAATGTTATTGATTTAGTGCTTTATGTTTTTGGTTCTTTAGGATTTGAAAACTTTACTGCCCAAGTTTCTGTAAGGGATCCGGAAAATCCAGACAAATATATAGGTGATGTTGAAAATTGGGAGAAGGCAGAACAGGCTATTATTAATGCAGCATCTGATAAAGGATTAGATTTTATTATTGAAGAAGGCGAAGCTGCCTTTTATGGTCCGAAGTTAGATTTTATGGTTAAGGATGCCTTAGGTAGAAAATGGCAACTTGGAACTATTCAAGTAGATTACAATTTACCAGAGCGTTTTGACTTAACTTATAAAGGCAGTGATAATGAGCTCCACCGTCCTGTTATGATACACAGAGCACCATTTGGAAGTATGGAACGTTTTGTTGCTCTTTTACTTGAACACACCGGAGGAAATTTCCCGTTATGGCTTATGCCAAATCAAGCTATTATATTATCTCTTAGCGAGAAATATGAAAAATATTCTGAAAAAGTTTTAAATTTGCTTGAAAATGACGAAATTCGCGCCCTTGTAGACCATAGAAACGAGACTATTGGGAAGAAAATTCGGGAAGCCGAAATGCAGAAGTATCCTTATATGATCATTATTGGCGAGCAAGAAGAAAAAGAAGGTAATATAACTGTGCGTAAGCATGGTGGAGAAAATTTGGGAATGATTTCTATTGAAGCATTCTCAGAAATAATAAATAAAGAAATAAGAAAAACGCTAAAAGCGTTTTAAAGTTTAACTTAAAAATAGATAAGCCATAGCAATTAGAAGAAGAAGACAGCCCCAAAGAAGGGTGATTCAAGAAGACAAACACAAGATTAACTCTAAAATCACGGCGCAAAAATTGCGACTTGTGGGAGATAATGTAGAAATAGGTATTTATACCAAAGGTGATGCCATGAGGATAGCCAATGACCAAGGCTTAGACCTAGTTGAAATTTCTCCTAAAGCTGATCCGCCTGTTTGTAAAGTTATGGATTACAAGAAGTTTCTTTATGAACAAAAGAAACGTGATAAAGCTTTAAAGGCCAAAACTAGTAAGGTTGTAATTAAAGAAATTAGGTTTGGACCTCAAACTGATGATCATGATTATAACTTTAAAAAGAAACATGCTGAAAAGTTCTTAAAAGAAGGTGCAAAGCTTAAAGCTTTTGTGTTTTTTAAAGGACGTTCAATTATATTTAAAGAGCAAGGACAAATTTTGTTATTACGTTTAGCTCAAGATTTAGAGGAGTTTGGTAAAGTAGAACAAATGCCTAAACTTGAAGGAAAACGAATGACCATGTTTATTGCTCCTAAAAAAGATAAGAAATAATATACTGAAGAAATTCAGTATTTGAAGATAATTAAGCGAAATAATTAAAACTAGGAGAAGAAATGCCTAAAATGAAAACAAAATCTAGTGCCAAAAAACGTTTTAAGTTAACCGGTACTGGTAAGATTAAAAGAAAGCACGCTTTTAAGAGTCATATATTGACTAAAAAATCTAAAAAGCGCAAGCTTGCGTTAACTCATGATACTTTAGTACACAAGAGTGACGAGGATAATGTTAAAACTATGTTACGTTTAAAGTAACCCCATGTTTTAACCGGTTAAATAAATTATAAACCCTGGAGTTAGGCTCAATAAAAGTGTCAAAGATTATTTTGACCGCCTACTACAAAAAACAATTAAAATTATGCCAAGATCAGTAAATTCTGTAGCTAAAAGAGCTAGAAGAAAAAAGATTATCAAACAAGCAAAAGGTTACTTTGGAAGACGTAAAAACGTTTGGACAGTAGCTAAAAATGCGGTTGATAGAGCGATGCAATATTCGTACAGAGACCGTAGAAACAAAAAGAGAACTTTCCGCGCATTATGGATTACCAGAATTAATGCAGGTGCCAGAGAACACGGATTGTCTTATTCTCAATTTATGGGGAAATTAAAAGCTAATAATATTGAATTAAACCGTAAGGTTTTAGCAGATTTAGCTATGAATAACCCTGAAGCTTTTAAAGCTGTAATTGATAAAGTAAAGTAAGGCGCTTAGCCTATTGTAAAACATATTTTTTCGCTTAATAAAAATCCGATTCATTTTTGAGTCGGATTTTTTATTCCCCAAAAACTGTTATCACTAAATTCCTTTGCCCTCCATAATCTCTGTGTTCGCATAAATAAACTCCTTGCCAAATACCGAGATTAAGTTTACCGTTGGTAATAGGTATTTGTACAGAAGTGCCAAGTATTGACGCCTTAATATGCGCTGGCATATCATCTGAACCTTCATAAGTATGTTTATAATATGCTACGTTTTCTGGAACCATTTCATTGAAATGACTTTCAAAATCTTGTCTAACCGTATAATCAGCATTTTCATTAATTGTTAAACTAGCAGAAGTATGTTTTATGAATACTTGTAACTGCCCAACTTTAATATCTTTTATTTCTGGACAGACATTCAAAATTTCATCAGTAATTAAGTGAAAACCCCTTCTATAAGCTTCTAATTTAGTCTCTCTTTGAAATATTTTCATTCTATTTGGTTTATTTTAAATTTTCAAATTAACAACTTATTTATTAATTTAAAAGATGAAAATTACTTTTGACGTTTTACGCAACCTTTGTTAAAAAACAACATCCTTATTAGTGTAAGTATAATATATAATTCTCATGAAAATTAAGTTAGCATTTTTAATATCTTGTTTTATATTAATAACCAACTGTAGTCTAGACAGTAGTAGTAGTTCTTCTGAAGAAGAAGTGACCTATATAGAACAATGGCATTTAATTGAAGTCACTGGCGGAATAGCAGGGATTTCTGATCAATTTGATTTAAATACTATTATATGGGTGTTTGATGGATCTAATGATAGTTTAACTATAACTAACAATAACGATGACGATACCAAAGAGGATTTTCTAGAATCTGGAATTTATAATTATTCTCAAGATGAATTATCTGGCAATTCTTATTTAAGTATTAATGGTACTGAATATGGACAATTAGAGCTATTTACTAATGGTTTTACTCTAGATGGCACGCTGTTATCTTCTGGTCCAGTAAGTGACGGATTTTTATTTAGTTTCCAGAGAGTGCATATAATAGAAGATTAAATTAGGTCTTTTGCTTCTTTTTTTTAGCAGCTGGGAATAGCACATTATTTAAAATAAGTCTATACCCTGGAGATGTTGGATGTAAATCTAGTTCTGTTTTTGAATCTCCTACTCTATGTTGATAATCTTCAGGATCATGCCCTCCATAGAACGTAAAAAAGCCCTTACCCTTTATGCCGTGAATGTATTTTGCTTCTCCATTGAATTTTGTTTCGCCCATAATTAGCACATTAGGTTTTATTTCGTCTCTAGTAAAAGACGTGGTCTGTCCCATAAAACCTTTAATTAAAGCTGTATGATTTTGGCACAACATTGTGGGAACCGGATCCCATTTAGCCGAAAATTCCATTAAAGAAAAATAATCAGTTGTTCTAGATACATTCCTTTTCCTTGTCATATCAATAGATGAAAACTCATAAATTAACGGGCTTCTTTCTAATGAAAAATTCTCGAATGCGAATGTTTTTGAATAATCAATCTTATTCTGATAGCTAGCTTCACTTCCGTCTCCATCAAACATAGGTTCACAAATATCAACCCCCTCTGCAGAAAGAGCAATATCAAAACTATCTGTAGCACTACACATGGCAAACATAAATCCACCCCCTATAACATAATCTCTAATTTTCAGGGCAACATCTAATTTTTCTTGTGAAACCTTATTATAACCCAATTTTAAGGCCAATTCTTCTGCCGACTTTTTTTCATTAATATACCAAGAGGCTGCTCTGTAAGCTCCATAAAATTTACCATATTGACCCGTAAAATCTTCATGATGTAAATGCAACCAATCAAACAATAAAAGGTTATCACTTAATACTTCTTCATCATAAACTGTTTCATATGGAATTTCTGCATATTTTAGAACCATTGTAACCGCATCGTCCCAAGGCTGTTTTCCTTTGGGGGTATATACAGCAATTTTTGGAGCTTTCTCCAATATTACCGCTTCCATATTTTTACTTGGACTGCTTATTTCTTCAAGAACAAATTCTGCTTTAGTGTTAGAGATAACTTCAAAAGAAACACCCCTTATCTGACATTCCCTTTGAATTTCTTCTGTATCTGGCAATAAAAAAGACCCTCCTCTATAATTGAGCAACCACTTTACTTTCAGTTCTTTCTTTAAACTCCAATAAGTAATGCCATATGCTTTAAGGTGATTCTTTTGACTTTCTACATCCATTGGTATTAGAATATAAGATGCAAAAGAATTATATGAAAAAAAGAAGAAAAATATTAGGGCAGTAGTATGTCTCATGAACCGAAAGATACTTAAATTTTATTCGAATAGAAATTCCTTTAACAGAAGATTAATTTTTAAAACGGTACTTCATTATCATCTTCATTATTAAATGAGCTTCCAAAAGCTTGATCCGGACTAGCTGTAAAGTTATCTGGCTTAAAGGTATCATCATTAGCTGCAGCATTCATTTTAGAATGAAATTCAAAAGGCGAATCAAAATCATCTAAATTATCAAACTTACCTAAGTGGCCTAAGAACTTCAACCTAATATTTTCTAATCCACCATTCCTGTGTTTCGCTATAATGAATTCTGCCTGCCCTTCTGTGGGGGAACGCTCTTCATCATCCCATTCATCAATTTTATAATATTCTGGTCTATAAATAAAACTTACAATATCGGCATCCTGCTCAATTGCTCCAGACTCACGTAAATCTGATAGTAATGGGCGCTTACTTCCTCCACGTGTTTCAACAGCACGAGACAACTGTGATAAGGCAATTACAGGAACATTCAATTCTTTTGCCAAGGCCTTTAAGTTTCTAGAAATCATAGATATTTCCTGTTCCCTATTACCTCCATGACTAGTTCCGCCAGTCATAAGTTGCAAATAATCAATCATGATTAATTTAATACCATGTTGCGAAGATAAACGACGTGCTTTTGCTCTTAAATCAAAAATTGAAAGTGACGGTGTATCATCAATAAACAGTGGTGCCTTTTCTAATCCCTTAACCTTTACATTTAATTGCTCCCACTCGTGTTTTTCAAGTTTTCCTGTACGTAGTTTTTCAGATGATAAACCAGTTTCACTAGAAATTAAACGCGTAATTAACTGCACCGACGCCATCTCTAATGAGAAAAAAGCCACTGGTATATTTTGATCTACAGCAATATTTCTAGCCATAGAAAGTGTTAAAGCGGTTTTACCCATACCAGGTCTTGCTGCAACAATTATTAAATCTGATGGTTGCCAACCCGAGGTTAATTTATCAAGCTTAGTAAAGCCTGTTGGAATACCACTTAAACCTTCTTTATTGGAGATTTCTTCAATCTTCTTTTTTGCCTGAATAACTAATTCTTGCGCTGTTTCACTAGATTTTTTAATATTTCCCTGTGTTACCTCGTATAATTTAGACTCTGCTTTATCTAATAAATCAAAAACATCTTTAGTTTCATCATAAGAATCTTCAATAATCTCGTTAGAAATTTTAATTAAACTTCGTTGTATGAATTTTTGAAGAATTATACGTGCATGAAACTCAATATGCGCAGATGAAGACACTTTTTGAGTTAAAGAAATAAGGTAAAAGTCACCTCCTACTAACTCTAGCTTAGCATTCTTCTTTAATTGAGTAGAAACCGTTAATAAGTCAATTGGCTCACTGTTTTCAAACAATTGAAATACTGCTTCAAAGATATGTTGATGTGCTTCTTTATAAAAAGCTTCAGGGCTTAAAATATCAATAACCTCATCAACACCCTTTTTATCAATCATCATAGCCCCAAGCACAACCTCCTCTAAATCAATGGCTTGAGGGGGTATTTTACCTTTTTCAAGGTTTATTAAGGTGCTTTTATCTACTTTATATCCTTGAATTTGACTTGGTTGCTTCATAACTACGAAAGTAACTAAAAAAGATAGTTTGTTAACGTTAAATTTACATTTCGATTTTAACCAACAGTTAACAATTTAACTGTTAATAACTTAATTATATTGTGAATAAGCATAAAAAAAACCTGAAGCGACAAACTTCAGATTTCATTATATCATGGTTTTAAAAGGGTTATCCTTTAAAGACACCCATATTAGCATATTTATCCATACGCTTACCAACTAAATCTTTTGGTGATAAGTTTTTTAACCCTTCATAAGTTTTCACTATTGTATTACTTACAGTTACAAAAGTTTTTTCTCTATCTCTGTGAGCCCCTCCTAATGGTTCTTTAATTATCTCATCAACAACTTTAATTTTTTTGGCATCACTAGCCGTTAATTTAAGTGCTTCTGCTGCTTGTTCTTTATATTCCCAGCTCCTCCATAATATTGAAGAACAATTTTCTGGAGAAATCACAGAATACCAAGCATTCTCTAACATAAGCACCTTATCACCAACTCCAATACCTAAAGCTCCACCAGATGCTCCTTCTCCAATTACAATGGTGATAATGGGTACTTTTAAACGTGCCATTTCCAGAATATTTCTAGCAATAGCCTCACCCTGTCCACGCTCTTCAGCTTCCAAACCTGGATATGCACCTGGAGTATCTATTAATGTTACAACCGGAATTCCAAATTTTTCAGCAGATTTCATTAAACGCAAAGCCTTACGGTAACCCTCTGGGTTTGCCATCCCAAAATTTCTATACTGCCTAGTTTTAGTATTATATCCTTTTTGCTGACCAATAAACATAAAACTTTGATCGCCTATTTTACCTAAGCCACCAACCATTGCTTTATCATCTTTAACATTTCTATCTCCATGTAATTCTAAAAAAGAATCTCCACAAATAGCGTTAATATAGTCCATTGTATATGGTCTATTTGGATGACGGGACAACTGAACACGCTGCCAAGGTGTTAAGTTTTTATATAAGTCTTTTTGAGTATCCTTTAGTTTCTTTTCTATTTGAGCACAAGTCTCAGTAACATCAACTTCACTCTCTTCTCCTATAACTTTACATTTTTGAAGTTGGTCTTCTAGTTCTTTAATAGGAAGTTCAAATTCTAAATATTCCATAAGAATTCTATTTTATGCTATTAACTTTTGGTTAGGCTACAAATATAAAAACTTTAATTTTGATTAAGCCTTAAGAATATTTTCTTTTTAATTTTCTGGAATTTTTAAGTATACCGTTCAGTATCACTGTAATAAAAATAATAATTGTGCCATAATAAAATGAAGTACTCATTTTTTCTTTTTCTGGAAACAGTAATATTGCCATAATAATACCATAAACGGGTTCTAAATTATAAGTTAAAACAACAGTATAAGGACTGATTAATTTCATAACATAAACCGAAGCTATAAAAGCATACGCAGTACAAACAGAGCCTAATATTAATAGGTAAACAAGGTCTGATTGACCTAAATTAAAAAAATCTTGATTGAAATCATTAGTAAAAAAACCCAGATACAATGAAATAAAAAAAACGCCACTTAAAAACTCATAATAAGATATAACAGTGGCGGTATGCTGTTTTAAAAAGCTTCCGTTTAAAACTGCAAACAATGATGATAAAAAAGCCGAGGTAACTCCTAAAATTATACCTTTAAGGTATTTTATTTCACTCTGAGTTATAATGAATACCCCAACAATAACCAACAGCCCAAATAAAATTTCATACCAAATGATTTTCCGTTTATAAACAATTGGCTCAATAAACGAAGCGAAAAAGGCACCTGTTGAAAACATGGCCAAAGCAATAGAAATATTAGCTTCATCTATAGCACCAAAAAAGGTTATCCAATGTAATGCGATTATTATACCGGCAATTGAAAGTTTTAAAACTGACTTGGGTTGAATTTTTATATTCACCTTAGCAATTTTAATGTATATAAACATTAAAATGGAGGCTATAACCATTCTAAACCATACCAAAGGAACTGCTGTAATAGTAATTAACTCCCCCAAAATAGCGGTAAAACCAGCAATAAAAACTAATAAATGAAGGTGTAAATAATTTTTTAGATGAGATTTATTTCTAAACAATTTATCCATTTTGACTCATTCATTTGGAAAGCATTCACCATTAAAAAGTCTTTAACGTTTAGCTTTATGCAAAAGGTAAATTGCTAAAATACCAAAAAGGATATTAGGAAACCATACTGCAACCAAAGGAGGAAAATCTGATTGTTGAGCCATTACTCCGAATATTTTATCAAAAAAAACAAATATCATTGCAATCAATATACCCGCAGCAAGATTTACCCCCATACCTCCTCTTCGCTTAATTGAAGATACGGCTACGGCTATAATGGTTAATATAAATACCGAAACCGGTAAACTCCACTTTCTATACAGCACTAACTTAAACCGTCCAATTTGAGAAGACCCTTTTGCTTCTTCTTCTTTTATAAACTTCTTTAAATCTCCATAACTTAAAATTTCAGCAGCGTATAAAGGAGGAGTAAGTTCTTCCACTTTAAAATCAAAAAGAGTATCTTTTTTACTTAAAACCTCAATTTTATCTTCATTTTCTAATATTGTTCTTTTAGTATAATTAGACAATCTAAATAATGTGTCTTTTTCAAGATATCTAATTGTTGTGGCGGAGATTTTATATGCCAATTTATTGTCTTCAAAATGCTCTAAAGTAAAATTACTACCTCTTTTATTATTTACATCATAACTACTTACATAAATAATTTCATTGTCATTTATTTGTCTAAAAACATTAGTGTTATCAATTGCTTTTTTATGTTTTTTTAAATATTTATAAGTAAAATCATTAAAACCTTCACTTGCTTTTGGGGCTAGATACATTCCTAAAACCAGAGAAAAAACAGCTACAATTGTTGCTCCATATAAATAAGGCCTTAAGAACCTTGTAAACGAAACCCCCGAACTTAAAAAAGCAATAACCTCAGTATTATTAGCTAGTTTAGAAGTAAACCAGATTACCGATATAAATAAGAATAAGGGAAAAAGTAAGTAGGTAAAATATATTGTAAAATCAAGAAAATACAATAAAACTTCTGGAAGAGGCACTTCATTTTCAAGAATCTTTCCTATTTTCTCAGCAAGATGTACTGTAATCATTATAGGAATAAAAAGGAATAACAACATTACAAATGTTATCAAATAACGCTTTAATATGTACCAGTCTAGAATCTTCATGTAATTCTATAAACGTTTATCCATTTGCTTAACCATTTTGTCTTTCCACTCTCTGAAATCTCCAGCTAATATATGTTTTCTAGCCTCTCTTACCAACCACAGATAAAAACCTAAATTATGTATAGTTGCTATTTGTTTACCAAGTAACTCATTAACAGAAAACAAATGACGCAAATAAGCTTTACTATACTCAGTATCCACAAAAGTTATACCCATGTCATCAATTGGAGAAAAATCATCCTCCCATTTTTTATTTTTAATATTTATCGTACCATGTGCCGTAAACAACATACCATTTCTAGCATTTCTAGTTGGCATTACACAGTCAAACATGTCTACTCCTAACGCAATATTTTCTAAAATATTGATTGGAGTACCAACACCCATTAAATATCTAGGCTTATCTTCTGGCAAAATACTGCAAACAACATCGGTCATAGCATACATCTCTTCCGCAGGTTCTCCCACTGACAATCCACCTATAGCATTTCCTACTGCTCCAGAATTTGCAATATATTCTGCAGATTGCTTTCGTAAATCTTTATATGTGCTCCCCTGAACTATAGGGAAAAAAGCTTGATTACAATCATATTTTAGCGGTGTTTTTTCTAGATGATTAATACATCTATCTAACCACCTATGCGTCATATGCATTGAACGCTTTGCATAATTATAATCACAAGGGTAAGGTGTACATTCATCAAAAGCCATAATAATATCTGCTCCTATGCTTCGCTGAATTTCCATTACATTTTCTGGAGTGAAAGTATGGTAACTACCGTCAATATGGCTTTTGAACTTTACTCCCTCCTCCTTTATTTTTCTGTTAGCAGACAATGAATATACTTGATAACCTCCAGAATCGGTTAAAATATTTCTATCCCAATTCATAAATTTATGGAGCCCTCCAGCTTTTTCTATAATATCTGTTTGAGGTCGCAAATACAGGTGATACGTATTTCCTAAAATAATATCTGGGTTAATATCTTGTTTTAATTCACGTTGATGCACTCCTTTAACAGTAGCCACCGTTCCTACCGGCATAAAAATTGGTGTTTCTATAACTCCGTGGTCTGTGACTATTTTTCCTGCCCTTGCCTTACTTTGTGAATCGTTTGCGTTTAATGTAAACTTCATTCTATTATTTCTACAAGAGGCAAAGATAATAACTGAAAAATGATATTGATTGCAATGAAAAGAAAATAATTTACATTTGGCAACGTTTTTGATAATGTTAAACAAATCTTAAAACGAACAATTATGAAAATTATGAAAAATCATTATTTAGCCCTACTAATTATTACTTTAATCTCAACTTTTGCCTCTGCCCAAGTTGCCAAAGGATTTGGTTTAAGAGCAGGTTTAAATTACAATGCCAACGGCGATTATTTTGATTCTGTAAGCACTAACGCCAAGAATCCTGACAGAAATATTGGGTATCACATAGGCGTTTTTGGTAAAATTGGAGACAAAATTTACTTAAAACCTGAGGTTGTATATACCAGTACTAAAAGTGACTATGATGCTGATAGTTTTAACATGCAGAAAATTGATGCTCCTATATTGGTTGGCGCAAAAGTTTTAGGACCAATTAGTGTTTTTGGTGGCCCTTCATTTCAGTACATTTTAGATTCTGAATTTGACGGTATTTCAATTAATAGTATTGAAAATGATTTTTCTATTGGTTTAAATTTTGGAATTGGTTTAAATTTAAACAAGGTAGGAATTGATGTTAGGTATGAGCGCGGTTTCAGCAATAATGAAGCTAGTTTTTTGCAGAATAACAACATAAACCCTGATAGATTAGATACTAGACCAGATCAATTAATTTTAAGTTTATCTCTTCTCCTATAAAAATCAAATAGTTAAATAAAAAAACCTCGACTTTTGTCGAGGATTTTTTATTTATGTATTATTTGATTCTGTATCATCAGGATCTAAATAGTTAGGAATTCCATCTCCATCAGTATCATCATTAGTTGGGTCTCCATCTCCTTCTTTATCATTAGTTGGATCTCCATCTCCATCACTATCAACTTCTAAATCCATATCTTCCAAATCTTCATAAACGGTTAACACACCATCTCCATCATCATCAGTATCAATATAATCTGGGAAACCATCTCCATCAGTATCATCATCAGTATCATCAGTCAAATCTTGTGACACCAAAAATTCACCATCTCCATTTAAATCTTCTAAATACGAAGGCACACCATCAAAATCATGATCATTTTGAGTAGTTTCAAATAATTCAAATTTAAATATTAGAGGAGCATATTGCTTACTATTAATATAACCCGAAAAATAAGCTAAGCCTGAAGGTACAAACATAACTCCCACCCCATGATTTGTATAATTTACAGTCCCATCATTGTTTTCTATAAATCCATCTGAAACATTAAATTGTGGAAAAATTAAAGACCAAGCAGTAATTGTGACTGTTAAATCTATTCTGTAAGGGCTAACTTTACTATCAAATGATGTTGTTAAATCATTTAAATCACCATCTAATGTGTAACCTTGATAAGTAACATAAACATTATCACAAAAAGCGGGAGAACTTGTCCCTCCTCCTTCATTAATTTTTAATATATAATACTCATAATCTGCATCAGAATAGGTGGTGGTTTTAGTCTCAACAGCATTTATTAATAATGAATCTGCATCACTAGAAATTGTAAGTCCCTCAGTACTTTTTATTTCTAAATCCGCAATCTTAGGATTAGAGTTTGCATTAAATACACTTTTATTATAATAATGAGTTTCTAAAAATTCCACCAAGGCATCGTTATCGATTAACTGTTGTTCAGTTCTATCATTTTCTTCAACTTCAACAAAATCATCCCCATCATCATCATTTTTACAAGAGGCAAAACCTAATATTACGCATAAAATAAATAGACTAATTCTTTCCAATTTCATATGTAAACTTTATTTTTCAATATTAAATATTAACAGAAGTAAACCTTATTAGTTGTTAATATTTAATGGCAATTTTTAATTATGTTTATTTTTGACCCGCAAGATACAATTTTAATATAACCTTGCACAATAACATTAACGTAGTTTTAGTAATAATTATATGCGAATAGACAAGTATTTATGGTGTGTTAGGTACTACAAAACTAGATCTCTAGCAACTACTGCATGTAAAAAAGGACATATAAGAATAAACCAAGAAATAGTTAAGCCTAGTAGAGAAGTTTATCCGCAAGATGAAATTGAACTAAGAAAAAATCAAATAAATTATAAACTTAAGGTAAATGATATTCCTGAAAGTCGAGTTGGCGCTAAATTAGTTGACATTTACAGAACAGATACGACCCCAAAAGATGCTTTTGATGCTCAAGAACTTTTGAAATATTCAAAAGATTATTACCGTAAGAAAGGCACGGGTAGACCTACTAAAAAAGATAGACGGGATATTGATGATTATACAACGGAAAATGAGTAATTTTATATTTTAATTTTAAAAAAAATGACTGTTAAAAATAATGTGATTTTAAATCATACCGAGATTACCCATAAAATAAGAAGAATTGCTTTTCAGATATACGAAAGCAATGTAAATGAAACAGAGGTTATTCTGGCTGGCATTGATAAAAACGGTTATGTTTTTGCAAAAAAATTAAAAGCTGCACTTAAAAAAATCTCTGATATAAACCCAGTACTTTGTAAGGTTAGCATTGACAAGAAAAATCCGCAATCTGAAGTTAAAACATCTATATCTATAGAAGATTATAAAAACAAATCTTTAATATTAGTAGATGATGTTTTAAATTCTGGAACAACATTAATTTATGGTGTAAAGCATTTTTTAAATGTACCTCTAAAGCAATTTAAAACCGCCGTTCTTGTTAACCGAAATCATAAAAAATATCCTGTTAAAGCTGATTTTAAAGGCATTTCTTTATCTACCTCATTGCATGATAATATAAATGTTATTCTAGAAGGTAAAGCCTATGAGGCTGTTTTAGAGTAAATCTAAAATTTCTTTGGTAATTTCATCTTTAGTTTTACCATCAGTCACCACATGGTACTCTGCTTTACTGTAATAATGAGAGCGTTCAAATAAATGCTTACCAATAAACTCTGCCAACGCTTCTTTAGTTTCAATATGTGCAATTAATGGACGTTTAGCTTTTTTCTTAATAAGCTTATCTGCAAGTTTAGTTATTGAACCCTTTAAATAAAAACTCTTTGCGTTTTTTGCCTCAGTAATATATTGCATATTGTTACCAAAGCATGGCGTTCCTCCACCTAATGACAAAATTACATTCTCTTTAAGCTTTAATAGCTCCTTTAAATACTGTTCTTCTTTTTTTCTGAAGTATATTTCTCCTTTAGATTCAAATATCTCTTTTACCGAAGCATTCTCTTTCTCTTCAATAAAATCATCTAAATCAATTAAACGATAGTCTAATTTCTTAACTAATCTTCTACCAATTGAAGACTTTCCAGACCCCATATATCCAATTAAAACAATTATCATTTATACGCTATAATTTGATTATTAAAAACATACGCTAAAGCAACGCAAAAAAACAAAAATTTCTTCAAAAAAAATATTGTTTAATTAAAAATAGATTTTATATTTGCACCCGCTAACGGGAACGTTAGATATTAAATGACCGGGTAGCTCAGTTGGTAGAGCATCTCCCTTTTAAGGAGAGGGTCCTGGGTTCGAGCCCCAGCCCGGTCACAAATAAAAAAGTTAAGCTATTGCTTAACTTTTTTTATTTTAGCCTGTTTATAAAGCACACGTGGCGGAATTGGTAGACGCGCTGCCTTGAGGGGGCAGTGTCCTTATGGACGTGGAAGTTCGAATCTTCTCGTGTGCACTTTCTTATTGCACTTGCCTTAACTGATTATATATTGACAAATACTGTTGATTGCTAGGATATAATTGCACTAATTGTCGAGCTATGTTTAGTGCTTTCCCTATTTGACCATTCTTTTGGTATATATATGTTAACACATATAACAAATCACCGTTTTGTGGAGCTATTTTTAAACCTTTAACTGCTACTCCTTCAGCCTTTTTAAAGTTATTAACCTTATCATAGAGTAGACTTAAGTTATAATAAAACCTGATATTTTCAGGCATATATTTTACAGCTAACTCCATTTGAGTTATAGCTTCATCTGTTCTATTTAGCTCACCTAACAATAAAGCAAAAGAATAATAAGTTTGTCCATACTCTGGCTCCTGACTTATAATTGTTCTAAAAGCCTCTTCAGCTTCTTTAAACTGTCCATTTCTATAATATAGATTTGCCAAATTGCTTCTAATAATATTATTTAAACTTTCAATTTCCAATGCGCTTTCAAAAGATTTAATAGCATTAAGCAAATCGCCTTTCTTTAAATAGTACATTCCTCTTTTAGCTCTACCTCCTGCAAAATCTGAGGTAACACTTAAGTGAGTTTCAAATTCTTTTTTGACCTTTTTATAAACTTCTTTGTATTCTTCAGGTATTTGAAGTTCATCTAAAGAACTAATTACAAAAAATGCTTTAACCCTAACTGTTCTCTTTCTGTCTTTTAAAAGGGGTAAAAAGTAATTCACATAATCTGTGTTTATAATTTCACCTAAGGCATCAATAGTAGCTCCTCTTACAATTGGAGATTCATCATTTAAAAACTGAAGCATATTATCAATTACCTCAGTATTATAATAATTTGCTATACTATTAACTGCAGACGCTCTTGCAATTTCTGGGTGAATGGTATCTTTTGCTAAGGTCAATAAATTATGATACCCATCTTCTTCTCCCGTAAACCCAGGAGCCAACAAGTCCGAAAAATGAGTGTAATCCGGCTCTCCATAATTCTTTTTAAAATGCTCCCAAGCCCATTCATTGCTTTTATCTGTATGACATCTTACGCAAGCATTAGGTGTTCCGTATTTTATACTTTGATCCGGTCTTGGAATTCTAAAACTATGGTCTCGTCTATAATCATTACCCATATAAATTTTCCCATCCATATGACAGTTTATACATTGCGCTCCATCACTACCTGATTCGTGAAAATGATGCGAGGTCACATCATACTTAGGCGATTCATGACATTGTAAACACAAAGCATTACCTTCAAACTTCAATTTTAAAGTATGTGGATTATGACAATTAGTACAGGTTACATTATTCTTATACATCTTACTTTGAACAAATGAGCCGTATACATAAACCTCATCTAAAATCTGTCCATCAGGATAATACAAACCATTGGTTAAAACTTGAGGAAAATAATGATCCATCATAGTTCCTTCAAAATTAAAATGGCTGGAATACTGCTCTCTGCGCATATGACATCTAGCACATTGATCTACTAATTCTTTTGGATTAGTATCACTAGTCATTTGCATACCTTGAGTAGACGCATATTTATCTCCAAGCTTATTTACCAGATTTACATGATTATTACCTGGACCATGACATGCCTCACAATTAACATTTATTATGGCATATTTTGTATTGTAACTATGATTATTCTGATTATAGTTTTTTCTAACATTAGTAGAATGACAATCGGCACACATGTTATTCCAGTTTAAACCTCCTCTAGACCAATGTAACCATTCAGAATGCACTACCTTAAAATCTGGATACAAGTCAAACCATTTTTTTTCCTCTGTATCCCAAGCTGTTCTTAAGCATTGATAATGTCCATTAGGAAACTTAACAATATACTGCTGTAAAGGCGTAATACCAAAAGTGTATTCTATTTTATAATCATTGTTTTTTCCATCAGGACCTTCTGTATTTACATAAAACTCACCTTCTTTTTTAAAGAACTTTGAATACACACCTTGGCTAGAAAAAGACGCATCGCTAAAATCTCCAAGAACGGTTTCTTTTGTTGCAATCTGCATGGCCTTATCATGGTGCGAACCACTCCATTCTTCAACTTCTTCTTGATGACATTTAGCACAAACCTTATCACCTAAAAAAAGACTATCCGGGATTTTTTCTGTTGCAACAAAAATATTTTCATGATTCACTTCTACATAATTTTGCTTCTTTTCAATACAAGAAACAACAGATATAATTCCAAGTAAAAAAAGAAAAACAAATGAATTTATTTTATAAAAAGAAGAAATTTTAGACATAGTATAATTGGATGCAAAAGCGTATAAATTAACCTCATCAAAAATAGGTTTTACTATTGTGTTAACAAAGAAAATATCTGTATTAAACCCTGGTCCATCAATGGCATAATCACCACTTTTTTTAAAAATAATTAGATAGCCTCAATAAAAATGATTAATTTTGTTTAACTTATAACAGTTTTTAATGAACAATATTCAGATTAACTTTAGTATAAAAGACTTAGAAAACCTTACAGGAATTAAGGCACATACTATTAGAATATGGGAAAAGCGCTATAATTTACTACAGCCCAATAGAACAGATACTAATATTAGAAACTATAGTATTAAAAGCCTTCAAAAGCTTTTAAATATTTCTTTTTTAAACAATAATGGCCATAAAATTTCTAAAATTGCTCAATTAAATGAAGAAGAAATCCCTATAAAAGTTAGAGAAATAGCCTCAAGATCTAAAGTTGAAGACCATGCCATAAATGCATTTAAAATGGCAATGATTAATTTTGATCAAGTACTTTTTTACAATACCTATAACAACTTAATTGAAAATAAAACCTTTAGTGATATTTTCTATACTGTCTTTTTACCATTGCTTAATGAAATAGGGATACTTTGGCAAACAGACACAATTACACCGGCTCATGAACATTTTCTTTCCACACACATAAAGCAAAAAATACTTCTAAATATTGAAAGACTACAAAGTTTAGAGCCAAAACCAAATTCTAGAACTTTCATCCTATATCTTCCAGAAAACGAAATTCATGATATTGGGTTGTTATTTATAAATTACCAATTAAGAAGCAAAGGTTTCCATACCATCTTTTTAGGTGAAAGTGTACCGTTAGAAAGTTTAACAAGCGTTCTAGAGTTTTTCAATGAAATAACATTTATTTCTTATTTTACAGTATATCCTGAAGTTGAAAAAATATCAACATACCTTAATAACTTTGGAAATTTACTTCTGAATAAAAGTGAACACAACTTAATGTTATTAGGTCCTAAATTTATAGGGTACGATGTCAAAGAATTACCAAAAAACATATCAATTTATTCAAGTATAGAAGAGTTAACAGAAGTTTTATAAGATTTAAATATATTTTGTTTAACTTTTTACTATATTTGTTAAACATTATGAGTAAAAATATTATAATAATAGGGTCAGGTTTCTCCTCATTAGCAGCTTCTTGCTATTTGGCTAAAGCGGGTTACAAAGTTACTATTCTAGAGAAAAACGAAACGATTGGAGGTAGAGCCAGGCAACTAAAAAAAGATGGTTTCACCTTTGATATAGGACCAACATGGTATTGGATGCCTGATGTTTTTGAACGTTTCTTTGCTGATTTTAATAAAAAACCATCTGATTATTATAATCTAGATAAACTTAGTCCTGCTTATAGTGTTTATTTTGGTAAAGAAGATGTAATTACCATTGAAGATACTCTAGAAAAAATTTCAAAAACCTTTGAAGCCAATGAAAAAGGTAGCTCCAAAAGTCTGCATAAATTTATTTCAAAGGCCAAAGATAATTATGATATTGCTATTAAAGATTTGGTTTATAAACCAGGGGTTTCTCCTCTAGAATTGATTTCCGTAAATACAATAACCAGAATAAGTCAATTTGTAAGCAATGTAAAACAAGATGTTAGAAAACTCTTTAAAAATGATAAGCTTAGAAAAATATTAGAATTTCCTGTATTGTTCTTAGGTGCAAAACCGAGTAACACACCATCATTTTACAATTTTATGAATTACGCTGACTTTGGCTTAGGAACCTTTCATCCTAAAAAAGGAATGTACCAAGTTATTTTGGCAATGGAAAATCTTGCCAAAGAACTTGGAGTAAAGATAAAAACAAAAAGTTCTGTTAGTAAAATAAACATAAAAAATGGAATTTGTACCAGTATAACCTGCAATAACAATATTCATAATGCTGATGTAATATTAAGTGGAGCAGATTACTGGCACACCGAAACACTTTTAGATAAAAAGTACAGGCAATATTCTTCAAAATATTGGGATAAAAAAACATTCGCTCCTTCTGCATTATTATTTTATGTAGGTTTTGATAAGAAAATTCAAAATGTTGAACATCACACCTTGTTTTTTGATGTAGATTTTGACATACATGCCAATGCCATTTATGATGACCCAAAATGGCCGGAAAACCCTTTGTTTTATGCAAGTTTCCCAAGTAAAACTGATAATAGTTCAGCCCCTGAGGGAAAAGAAGCTGCAATTTTTCTTATTCCGTTGGCTCCAGGAATAAAAGACACGAAAGAGTTAAGAGAAACGTATTTTAATAAAATTATATTTAGATTAGAAAATCTAACTTCACAAAAGGTGAACTCGCATATACTATTTAAAGAATCATTCTGTGTTAAGGATTTTGAAAAAGATTATAATTCATTTAAAGGAAATGCATATGGTATGGCTAATACATTATTACAAACTGCATTTTTAAGGCCAAAACTTAAAAGTAAAAAATTAAATAATTTGTATTTTACTGGTCAACTTACTGTACCTGGACCTGGAGTGCCACCTGCATTAATTTCGGGTAAACTAGTATCAGAATTAATAATTAAACATCACGAATCATGAAACAACTATTTGACTCCATATCCTATAGCTGTAGTAAAACAGTCACCAAAACATACAGCACATCATTTTCACTAGCTACTAAAATGCTATCTAATTCTATTAGAAATGATATTTACAACATTTATGGGTTTGTACGTTTGGCAGATGAAATTGTAGATTCATTTCATGATTATAACAAAGAGTTATTATTCAATGAATTCACTCAAGATTTAGAATCAGCTTTAAAACAAAAAATAAGTTTGAACCCAATTCTAAATTCATTCCAGCATACCTTCCATAAATACAATATTGATAAAGATTTGGTAGATGCATTCATGAAAAGTATGCGATTGGATTTACATAAAACTAACTACTTAACGGAAGCTGAATACAAAGACTACATTTATGGTTCAGCCGATGTAGTAGGGTTAATGTGCCTAAAAGTTTTTGTTAAAGGAAATCAGAATAAATATGATAAATTAAAAGATACTGCTATGTCTTTAGGTTCAGCATTTCAAAAGGTAAACTTCTTAAGAGATTTAAAAGCAGATTATGATGATTTAAACAGAAGCTACTTCCCTAATGCTGATTTGGACAATTTAAATGAAGTATCAAAGAAAGAGATTATTAACGACATTGAGTCTGATTTTGAAAAAGGCCTAAGTGGGATTAAAAAACTTCCTATTGAAGCAAAATTTGGTGTTTTTATGGCTTATAGATATTACAGACAATTGCTTAAAAAACTAAAAAAAACACCAGCATTTAAAATAAAAAGTACTAGAATACGAGTTTCAAACCCCAAGAAAATTGAGCTTTTAATGCGTAGTTATGTTAAATTTCAACTGAATTTATTGTAAATTAACAGCATGCAAATATTTCTTTGGATATTCGTTTTTTTACTTACATTTTGCCTAATGGAATTTATGGCTTGGTTTACCCATAAATACGTGATGCATGGTTTTTTATGGAGTTTACACAAAGATCATCACCAAAAAGACCATGATAGTTGGTTTGAACGAAACGATTTCTTTTTTATTTTTTACGCCATAGTAAGTATTGCCTTCTTTTTACTTTGGAGATTTAATGAACTTTGGATTGGATTACCTATTGGATTGGGTATTTTGGTCTATGGCATTTCTTATTTTATCGTTCATGATATATTTATACATCAACGCTTTAAACTCTTTAGAAATGCCAATAATTGGTATGCAAAAGGAGTTAGAAGAGCACATAAAATTCACCATAAACATTTGGGTAAGGAAGATGGAGAATGTTTTGGGATGCTCCTTGTTCCTTTTAAATTCTTTAGAAATAAAAAATGAAATACTTATACCTGATATTAAATTTAGGCTCCATAAGTATTCCTTTTTTATTTAGTTTTCATCCAAAATTAAAATTCTACAAAGTATGGCAACCTTTAATAATTAGCACTTTTTTATCCATGCTAATCTTTATACCTTGGGACATAATCTTTACGATTAATGGTTTTTGGGGGTTTAACAGCAATTATCTTATAGGTATTACTATTTTCAATTTACCATTAGAAGAATGGTTATTCTTTATCTGTATACCATATGCATGTGTTTTTACGCATTATGCCCTATTGCACTATTTTCCTAAAATGATATTGTCTAGAGAACTAACAAAACTTATTAGTTACGTTTTAATGCTTTTGCTTACTGTTCTGCTTATTTACAATTATGATAAATGGTATACATTTATAAACTTTTCTCTGGCAATAATTTTAATATATGCTAGCATTAGGAAACAACTAAATTTGTTAAGTCAGTTTTACTTGACTTTTATGGTTATGCTCATACCTTTTTTTATTGTAAATGGTATATTAACAGGTAGTTTTATTGACGACCAAATAGTTTGGTATAACGATTCTCAAAACTTAGGAATAAGATTGTTGACTATTCCTATAGAAGACAGCATTTATGCGTTCTCCTTAATCTTAATGAATCTAGTTTTAATTCAGTACTTCAAGAAAACCGAAGCCTAAGTATTAACTACATTAATTGGATTTCCGTTTAGATAAGATTCCAAATTTTTGATAGATGTATTCAATAATCTAGATCTAGCTTCCTTTGGTGCCCAAGCTATATGAGGTGTAATGATACAATTTTTTGCCTTTAGTAGTGGATTATTGGCATTCATTGGTTCTGCAGAAACTACATCAACAGCCGCTCTATAAACTTTACCTGAATTAAGAGCTTTGGCTAAATCTTCCTCAACCACCAATCCGCCTCTTGCTGTATTAATAATCATGACACCATCTTTCATTTTTTCAATGTTTTTAAAGTTAATTACACCTTTTGTATTCTCAAATAAAGGGCAATGTAAGCTGATAACATCAGAATTGGCGAATAACTCATCTAATTCAACAAACTTTAAAGTTTCTGTTTCAAACTCTGGTCTTTTAGTTCTAGTATTAACTAAAATATGCATCCCAAAAGCTTGAGCTACTTTTGCAACATTATGACCAATACTTCCAAAACCAATAATACCCAAAGTTTTCCCTTCCAATTCAATAAGAGGAGAATTCCAAAAGCAAAAATCAACGGAATTAACCCAATCTCCTTTATAAACTGCGTTGCTATGACCGCCCACATGATGGCACATTTCTAATAATAAAGCCATTGTAAATTGAGCTACAGATTGGGTACTATAGGCAGGCACGTTTGTAACAATTATTCCTAATATTTTAGCTGCTTCAATATCAACAACGTTATAACCAGTTGCTAAAACACCAATAAACCTAACACTTGGCACTTTCTCAAGAACCTCCTTAGACAAGGGTGTTTTGTTTGTATAAACAATCTGAGCATTGCCAATAGTTTTTATAATATCTTCAGTATTATAAGGTGTTCTATCATGAACTGTTAAATCACCATGTTTAGCAATTGCACCCCAACTTAAGTCTCCTGGGTTTAAGGTGTACCCATCTAAAACTACAATTTTCACTTTTTATGATTTTATTTTAATTAATTCGTCTATAGTCTTTCTAACGGTATCACTATTCCAATTGGATGCTCCAGTCTTATCAATAATAATTTTGCCTTTTTTATCTATTAAAAATGTTCTTGGAATAGTCTTTATTTTAAATATCTCGTGTTTAGAATCTGGACGATACACCTTAAACGTATAATCATTCTTTTCTAAAAAAGAGTTAGTTTCTTTAAACCAATCATCTGTAACAAACAGAAATACTATTTTATCATTATAATCATTATACAACTTTTGTAGACTTGGCATTTCTGCAATACATGGTGGGCACCAAGTAGCCCAAAAATTTATCAAAACAACCTTTCCTTTTGTTTCCTCAAAATTAAACAAAATACCCTGATTATCTTTCAACTGCCAATTATAAGAAGTTACTTCCTTTTGTTTTTCTTCAGATAAAACCGAAGGACTTATAAGCGCAAACCCCTTATTTAAAAGTACTTGAATTGGTTTTCTTGTTTGGGGAAAAATTAAAACCAAAACAATAACTATAAGGAATAAATCTTTAAATTTTGGTTTTTTAAATGGCATCGTCATAAATAAAAGAAGCATGGTTTTTAAACCATGCTTCAAATCTAACAAAAACAATTAATCTTCTTCATAGACAAATGTACTATCTTGAAACCATTCCTGTTAAACTTTTTACTGGTCCATCTCCCATCATAATTGCTCTATGATTCATAGCATTGCCAGGAACCATATGTGCTAACGGTTTTAAAGTAAACGGAGCAGCACTATTATCTGGATCTGGCTCAACTGAAACAACTATAGTTTTTCCCTTCAAATCTGTTGGAAATGTTAATCCAACAGGTGCATTTTGCAAATAATCTTCACCTGGATATGCTGGTCCGTTACCTGCATCACCTTTAAAGATTGATGTTGCTGCATTGTCATCGGCTGCATCAATTGCTGTAAACGTTCCAGTTGTTATTGGTGTTCCATCAAAAACTACCCAACCTTCATATTTCCATCCGTCGGGGAGTGTAGGTAAATCTAAACCAGCCACCGCTGAACCACTAGAATTATCTAAAAACCAAACACCACTAGCCTCATTAGTGTCATCAGCATCTGTTGGGGTAGCCAAAATATATTTACCAGACGAAGTGCTAAAATCTCCCACAATACCATTTGAACTCACATTGGCCTCATCTCCAGAAAAATCTCCAGCCAAAATTTTTGTAGCCGCTGGTGAAGGATCTGGATCAATTGCTGGCTCAATAGAAAGTACAAAGGTTGTGGCGTTATTTAAATCTGATTTGTCTACGTTAAATGTTTGAGGAAAATTTACAGATGAGAAAGTACCTGTTGATATTGGGTTTCCATCTACAATAATCCAACCTTCATAAACAAAATCTGAACCTAAAGCTTCTAACCCATCTAAATTTAAAGTTAATCTTGATGTCTTTATTGGATTATCATCATTACTACATGAAGCTGTTAATACTCCTATGGTTAAAACAGCTAAAAATACTTTTTTTATCATCACAATTATTTTAAAGTTATTAATACTTCAAAATTATAGTGCAATGATATCTTATAATGTTAGCTACCTAACATTAGGCGATTTTTTTATGAATTCTAATTTCTTTTCTTCCAAATTCTATTACTTTATCCTCCTTAAGCTCATTTAATAAAATGTTCAAAGTAGGCCTTGAAGTACCAATTAATGAAGCGATATCTCTTTGTGTATATGGATGATGAATAACCTTATCTCCTGTTTTCTCACAGTCATATCCATAATCTGAACACAACTCTTCCAAAAATTCAACAAGTCTGGTTTTAGCATCTTTAAATAAAAGTATTTGCAAGCGTCTTTCTAACCGTTTCAGTTTAAAACCTATTAGCTTATAAATTTTCAAACTAAATGTTTGATTATCTCTCATTAACCCATGCATAGTATCTACACCTACAGGACATATACTAGTAAAATTATCAACTGATTGTGCAAATTCTTCGCGTTTATCTTCCCCTAAAATCGCAGTTTCTCCGAACAGTTCTCCTTTTGTTAATATAGCCTTAACTACTTCTGTACCATCTTCATTGTAATAGCCAATCTTTACTTTCCCTTTTTCAATAAGATAAACCTTATTAGCAGAATCTTCTTCAAAGTAAATGTAGTCTTGTTTTTTAAACGAAGTAAAATCATGATTAGCTTTGTAAGCCTTAAATTTATGTGGACATAACACCTTAAAGAGGTTAACATCATCAAAAAACCAAAGCGAATTCATAGATATTTAGTTATATTTATTAGTTGCTTTTATGTCGCTAACCCCTAACTAAACTTACAAAATGACATAAAAAAACCTCCTAAAATAGGAGGTTTCTGATTTTATTCTTCTTCATCTGAATTCTCAGTATCTTTTTCATCTTGCAAAAGACCTAACATATTATGCTTTTGAAGCAAATTATACCATTGAATTACTTTCTTAATATCACTTGCATATACCCTATCTTCATCATAATCTGATAAAATATCAAAGAAATATTCTTCAAGCTTATCTTTACTATCTTTTGGTTTAACAGATGCTAATTGTCCGCCTTCTTTTATATTAATTTTTTGAAGCACATCCTTTAGAGGCACTTCTTCAGTCAAAGTGTAAATGGCTATTTCACTTAATACACTAACATTACTTTGAATACTAACTGAAATACGCTTATTATCAATTAAAGATTCTGCTACAAAACCTGCTCTAGTTTGTGCTATTAATTTATATAACCCTGGTTTTCCTGCAATTGAAAGTACTTTTTCTAGACTCATATTATTTTTTTGAAGGCGCAAATATCAAATGTTTATTGCGGTATTGCAAATATTACCTCTTCTTTTTTTGCTCAGGAAAACGCATTCTGTAATCAATATTAATTTTCCCTTTAGATATATTGCTTAGCTTCCCTTTTATCAAACGCTTTTTAAAACTAGATAGTTTATCAGTAAACAAAACACCTTCTATATGATCATATTCATGCTGTATTACTCGTGCAATTAAACCATCAAAAGTTTCTGTTTTCTTTTCAAAATTTTCATCTAAATATTCAATGGTAATAACAGGTTTTCTAAACACATCTTCTCTTACATCTGGGATACTTAAACACCCCTCATTAAATGCCCATTCATCTCCTTTTTCTTCTAAAATGGTGGGGTTAATAAAAACACGTTTAAAACTTTTTAATTGCTCTTTCTCTTCATCTGAAAAGGTTTCGTCTTCCGAAAAGGGTTCTGTATCCACCAAAAACAATCTAATTGGTAATCCAATCTGAGGTGCTGCTAAACCAACCCCATATGCATTATACATGGTTTCAAACATGTTTTCTAAAAGAACATCTAGTTTAGGATAATCTTTAGATATCTCTTTGGCTTTTCTTTTTAAAACAGGATCGCCATAGGCTACAATTGGTAAAATCATGAATTTTAATTGCTATTAATATTGCAAAAATACAATACTATACTTTATTACAATATTTATTTAGAATATAAATAACTTTGAAGAATAAGTGTAGCACTAATTTCATCAACAAGGGCTTTGTTCTTACGTTGATTCTTTTTTAACCCACTATCAATCATGGTTTGAAAAGCCATTTTAGAGGTAAATCGTTCATCAACTCTTTTAATAGGAATACTAGAAAACTCCTTTTCTAAAACCTCAATAAATTTCTGTATATAAAACTCGCTTTCTGAAGCTGTGTTATCCATTTGTTTAGGCTCACCTATTAAAAACAGTTCAACTTGTTCTTTAGTAGTATACTCTTTTAAAAATGGAAGTAATTGTTTTGTATCAACTGTTGTTAATCCGGAAGCAATAATTTGCAACTCATCTGTTACAGCTATTCCTGTTCTTCTAGTTCCGTAATCAATTGCCAGAATTCTTGCCATTATTTAATTTTAAGCAAAAATAACTCAATAAAATAAAAAAGACTGCCTTTTTACAGACAGCCTTTTTAGAGTTTAACCTATTTAATTAATATTTTGAGAGTATTAAGCTTTTATTGCCTTATTCATTTTAGGAAATAATAACTTAATGTTGTCAACCTTTCTTTCTCTGTTGAAATATGTTCTAATATCACTAGCAGTACCAGCAATTGAAGCTCTTAATTCATCTTCGCTAATTAATAATACTTCTTCTTTAGAAGTGTTTAAAGTATCATTAGCAACAACCGTGTTGTCATTATCTTCAGAAATAGTTTGAGTAGTTTCAACGTTAACCTCAACAGTAGTTTCTTGAGCATTTGCGAAAGTGAAACTTAAAACTAAAACTAATAATATGTAGATTCTTTTATTCATGACTTGGGTTGTTTTACACTTCAAAGATATATCGAGACTCAAGCTGAAAAGGAATAAATTAGTTGTAAAACCTAGAATTTTCGTTTATTAGAGAACGTGTATAAAACCCCGGATTAACTGGCAAAACACAGGTTTTTTTCGGTTAAACGACATTCAAAGTGCATTTCATCGATGTTTTTAATTATTTACTAGAATACTACAAAAACCAACTCCGTAAAGTGCATTTTACATCAGATTAAAAACATCACATTTTTACCATATAATAATATGTTTATCGATGAAGTTATTTAACTCATACATATTATATTTGCCAAAAAACAAATACAGATGACTGAATTACAACAAATAATTGAAGCAGCTTGGGATAATAGAGACCTTTTAAAGGAGGAAAAAACAACTAATGCTATTAGAACTGTTATAGACTTATTAGATAAAGGTGAATTAAGAGTTGCTGAATCGGTGGAAGGTGGATGGCAAGTTAATGAATGGGTTAAGAAAGGTGTAGTACTTTATTTTCCAATTCAGAAAATGGAAACAATTGAAGCTGGCCCACTAGAGTTTCATGACAAAATTCCATTAAAGACTGGATACGCTGAAAAGGGAATTAGGGTTGTTCCTCATGCCGTAGCTAGACATGGTGCTTATATTTCAGCAGGTACTATTTTAATGCCAAGCTATGTAAATATAGGTGCTTATGTAGATGAAGGTACTATGGTTGATACTTGGGCCACTGTTGGAAGTTGCGCACAAATTGGCAAAAATGTTCATTTATCTGGTGGTGTGGGTATTGGAGGTGTTTTAGAACCTTTGCAAGCTGCACCAGTTATTATTGAAGACAATGTTTTTGTAGGCTCTAGATGTATTGTAGTAGAAGGTGTTCATGTTGAGAAAGAAGCTGTTCTTGGTGCAGGCGTTGTTTTAACAATGAGCACAAAGATTATTGATGTTACTGGAGACAAACCTGTTGAAATGAAAGGAAAAGTACCTGCTCGTTCTGTTGTTATTCCTGGTAGTTATGCTAAAGAGTTTGCCGCTGGCACTTATAATGTACCATGTGCTCTTATTATTGGTAAGCGTAAAGAAAGTACAGATAAGAAGACCTCATTAAATGATGCGCTTCGCGAAAACGAAGTTGCAGTTTAACGTATCAGGAAAACAAAACAAATCTAAACTTCATTGGGTTATTAATGACATTTATTAAAAAAGTAGTTTACGGATTAATTAAAAAGTTTAAATTTTTACCACCAGATTTATATGTAAAAATTTATTACGAATATTATTCTGGTAAAAAGCTAAACCTTAATAACCCAATTGAGTTTAATCAAAAAATTTCTTGGTTAAAAGTTTATTACCACCCTCCTATATTAACTCAATTAGTCGATAAGTATTCGGTTAGGGAATATGTAAAACGTAAAGTTGGAGAACAATATCTAAATAAACTAATTAAAGTTTATGATAAAGCGTCGGAAGTTAATTTTGATGAATTACCAAATCAATTCGTAATTAAAGGCGTTCACGGGTTTCATTTTAACCTTATCGTTAAAGATAAAAACAAGTTAAATAGAAAACGAGCTCAATATTTAATGAGCAAATGGATGCGTAAAAACCAATATTATCGTGGTGGTTTAGAATGGGCCTATAAAAATGTAAAACCCAGATTAATTGCAGAAAAGTTTTTATCTGAAATGGATAAAGATGTTCTTAATGATTATAAGTTTTTTTGTTTTAATGGCGAACCAAAATTTGTTCAAATAGATATTGACAGAGGTATTAATAACTTTAGAGCATTCTATGATCTTGATTGGAACAAATTAGAGTTTTACAACAAACAAAACCCTGTTTATCCCAAAGAACTAGAAAAACCTGAAAACTTTGATGAAATGGTTGAAGTTTCGACCAAATTGGCAGGTAAATTCCCCTTTGTTAGGGTTGATTTATATTCTATAAATGGGAAGACTTTATTTGGAGAAATGACATTTTATCCTGCAGATGCCAGGAAAGATTTTCATCCATATAAATATGATAAAATCTTAGGTTCATATATTAAATTACCAAAACTGGATAAAGGACAAAAGGAAATAACTTCTGTTTAAGGCTTAACTATTCCAAAGTCTGTCCAAACTCGCTTTTCACTTTTTGTAATATCTCTTATAGTACGATTTTTATTAATGGATTCTTGATTTTTATAACCTCTAGGATGATCTAAATGCAAACACACTGCGCTATACCTAATTTGCTTGGATTTTATACCCAAGTTAAATAAACGCTCACCTAGCTCCCTATCCTGTCCACCATATTGCATGCGCTCATCAAAACCATTAATCTTTAAAATATCTTCTTTCCAACCAGAAGCATTATGTCCATTCCAACTGGCATTGGTTGGTGTTATAGTATTCAAAAGTTTGCTTTTTACACCTCTAGAGGTTAATTTATTATTTTTAAAAGATGATATTAAGCCATTTTCTTTTAACCATTTCAAATCAAAACACCTCTGAGAAATAATATCATCTTTAGAAATTAGTTTAGAAATATCCATAGGTAACATAAAATACCCTCCAGAAAGAAAATAACCTTGTTCCTTTCTATCAACATGAATCTGTACGTAATCTTCTCTTGCAAGACAATCGCCATCACTCATCAAAATATAATCTGCATTACAGGCCTCAATAGCCTTATTTAAAATTTGTGATTTTTGAAAACCATTGTCCTCATGCCACACATGAATAATAGGATAGTGTACTTCAGTCTTCATCTTATCTATTAAATCAAATGTTGGTTGCTTAGAACCATCATCTGCAATTACCATTTCAAAATCTTTGAAAACCTGAGCTTCATAACTCCACAGAACCTTTTCCAACCAGGCTTCAGAATTGTACGTGCTAATAATAATAGAAATTGTGGGTTTTGACATAAAAAAGTTTAAATATCGTGTCAAAAATAATTAATTTCACCAACAATTTACTACGAATGCAAAAACTAACAGCATTAATTCCAGCAGGAAATGAGATTCATAATATTAAAGCAGTCATTGAGTCAGTAAATTTTGCAGACGAAATTTTAGTGGTTGATAGCTATAGTACAGATGGAACTTACGAAAAAGCTTTAGAGCTTGCTACCAAAGTTTTAAGGAGGGAGTATCAATATTCTGCATCTCAAAAGAATTGGGCAATCCCTCAAGCAGAACATGAATGGATTCTTTTAGTAGATTCTGATGAACGTGTTACCCCTGAGCTGAAAAGTGAAATTTTAGAAATTTTGAATAATCCTCCTTCAGATTTGGTTGCTTTTTGGGTAGGGCGCAACAATCATTTTATGGGTGAGCGTGTTCATTATAGTGGTTGGAGAAATGACAAAGTTATAAGGTTATTTAAACGAGATTTTTGTAAATATGAAGATAAGCATGTTCATGCTGAAATTATAACGAACGGGAATGTAGGTGTTTTAGAAAACAAATTATATCATAACACCTATATTACTTTTGACAAGCATCTTGAAAAAATGAACCGGTACGCCTGGTGGCAAGCTAAAGATTACGATAATAAAACAGGAAAGCTAACCCCATATCACTTCATTGTCAAACCTTTCTGGGGATTCTTTAAGCATTATATAATTCAGAGTGGATTTAGAGATGGTGTTGTAGGCCTTACAATAGGTTACTTACAAGGTTATGTAATATTTATGAGATATGTGAAACTGTGGTTATTACGCAGAAATAGGAAGTAATTTACTTCTTCTTAAGCTTCAACTTTTGCTTAAATCGTTTTTTACGGTAAAACTTTTTTTGATAATCTTGAGTTTCACTCCACATCAAATTGAAAATTTTATCGTAGTCTTCTCCTGTGCATTTTGAATACTCGTCACTCATAATTTCCACCATAGACTTATGTATAGTTAACCTTGAAAAGTTTTTTATTCTAGCTTCAAAAGCTAGATTTTCAAACTTCATTCTATTTAAATCTACCAAATAAAAGTCATACCCATTGTCATTTTTCTTTATCAGGGTATTCCCTGGAGAATGATCTAAAAAATGCACACCTTTTTTATGTAAACTATAAGTAAATCTGGTAAAAGCTCTAAGTATATTTTCATAATCAGGAATATCAAAATCTCTGGTTAAATCTCTGTAAGTGTACTCACAATTTATTGCTTCACTTACATAATAACTTCTTTTGAATAAAAACCAAGAGGAGAACTCAAAATACGCCCAAGGTTCGGGAGTACCAATATCCATATTTAGTAGTTTATTGGCGTATTCAAATGAACGTTGTGCTTTACTTTTTCTTAAAAACCTATAGGCTATTTGATTAACCATATTTGGTATCTTAAACGATTTGATATTAATTGTAAAACCCTCTACTTCAAATAGTTTTATAGTATTTCTACCCGAAATAAATACTTTACCTTTAGTATCAAAACATAAAATAGAATCTTCTATTTTTTTATCAAACCCTATATATTTAGCACTTATAACCTTATTCATAAAACATAATACAATCAATTAAGATTGTTCTATTTTTCAATTAAATATTTGGTAGCTTTCTTGAAAAAATAGCCGGACATCACCTTTTTTTGATATTCCAAAACACTTTTTTTCAAAAGCAAATAATCTTCTTTAGTCATTTTACCTAATACCTCATCCAAATCTTTTAAACTAGCGACACAAACACCCAAATTATTATCCTTTATAAAGGGCGCTAAAGCTGCCTCACTCCATATTACTACTGGTAAACCACTTAATATATATAGTGATGTCTTATGCGGATTATTAAACTTTAAATATTCCCCATATTGCCCATCACAAGTGTCTAAGGATATTCCATCCCAAACTAAACCAAAGTCGCCTTTAATTTTATGTGCTATTTCTTTTGAAGGAAAAAATCCTTTATAATTAAGTATAGAAATAGAGTCATCTACTTTAACCTTAGTTTCATTAAAACCTTTTCCATATAAATTAAGACTATAGTGTTCTAGGTTAAGTGTATCAAAATCATAAATATATTTACCTCTTTCATCACTAAAACCACCGGCATAAGTAAGGACATATTTTTCACCTGTAGACTTTTTATCATTTTGACTAGGTCTTGTTTCTGATATATAATCAAATAACTCTAAAACTGCTATTTTTGCATCAACACCTTGATTAACTAACCATTGTTTCATAGTAGGGTTATGCACAATAACTCCACCAGAAGTACATATATTTTTTAACTCAGCAGCCCTATCTTCTGTTCTCCCTCTTAAAAATCTGACATCATGAACTAAGGTGATTATTTTACACTTCTTAAGATTCGCTACAAATAGAATATATTTCCTATACTTATTTATTGGATATTGCGTACATAAAGTAGCTTTAAATGGCAACCTTATTAGAGCTAAAGAAATACCAAAAAAATTTTTAACAGCTCCTATAAAAGAATTAGGTATACTAGATTGCTTAAAACCTAAGTTTTTAAAACCATCGCTCTCTAAAGCAAACTCATAATCAGTTTTTGCCTTTCCAGCTGCACTAAATAAAGCTTTATAGTTTTTGGATATATAATACATTTAAAACTATTTTTTTTAATTGTTTAAAAGTATATTATTGCATAATATTAATAAACTCCCATGCAAATGTATGATTATTTAATTGTTGGCGCAGGTCTTTTTGGTAGTGTATTTGCTCATGAAGCTAAAAAAAGAAATAAAACTAGTCTGGTTATAGATAAAAGAGCGCATTTAGGAGGCAACGTATTTTGCGAAAATGTTAATGGTATCAATGTACATAAATATGGGGCCCATATTTTCCATACTAACGATAAAAAAATATGGGATTATGTAAATCAATTTGTAGAGTTTAACAACTACATAAATTCACCATTATCAATATCAAATGGCAAACTTTACAATTTACCATTTAACATGAATACATTTCATGCCTTATGGAAGGTAAAAACTCCTGATGAAGCAAAAACAATCATAAATAACCAAATAAAAAAATATGGGTTTAAAAACCCTAAAAACCTTGAAGAACAAGCTTTATCATTAGTTGGAAAGGATATTTACGAAACTCTTATTAAAGAATATACAGAAAAACAATGGGGACTAAAAGCAACAGATCTTCCAGCCTTTATTATAAAAAGACTTCCTTTAAGGTATACATATGACAATAACTAT
The DNA here is from genome assembly GCF_045277075.1 of Seonamhaeicola sp. MEBiC01930. Classification (GTDB taxonomy): domain Bacteria; phylum Bacteroidota; class Bacteroidia; order Flavobacteriales; family Flavobacteriaceae; genus Seonamhaeicola. Next base: position 370,261 of record NZ_CP104270.1, read on the forward strand.
TTTAAGGACAGATATCAGGGGATACCTATTGGAGGATATAACAAAATAATTGAAGGGCTATTAAAAGGAATAGACACACAAACTAATACTGACTTTTTAAAAAATAGAAATGAATTAAGTAGGAAGGCAAAAAAAATTGTTTATACAGGATACATAGATGCATATTTTGATTATAAATTTGCACCTTTAGAATATAGGTCTTTACGTTTCGAACATGAACAATTAAATACTGACAATTTTCAAGGTAATGCTGTGGTTAATTATAATGATTCTAATATTCCATATACCAGAATTATTGAACATAAACATTTTGAATTTGGAAAACAAAACCACACAGTAATTACAAGAGAATATCCTGAAAAATGGACTTCAAACAAAGAAGCTTATTACCCTATAAACAATAAAGAAAACCAAAATAGATTTAAAAAATATAAAGATTTGGCTGACAAAGAACCCAATGTTATTTTTGGGGGAAGACTTGCAGAATATCGTTATTATGATATGCATCAAGTAATTGCTTCTGCTTTACAGAAAGCTGAAAAAGAGTTTGCATAAATCAACATCATTGAAATTATGATTGATAAAGAAATTAAAAAAACTTTAGAAATATTAAAACAAGGAGGACTAATTCTTTACCCAACAGACACAGTTTGGGGTATTGGTTGTGATGCTAATAATGCTGAAGCTGTTAAAAAAGTTTATGAATTAAAACAACGTGAAGATAGTAAAGCTCTAATTTGTTTAGTGGCAGATGAAAGAATGCTTAAAAAATATATAAAGCAAGTTCCTTATGCCGCACAAAGTATCATTGAAGTTACCGATAAACCAACAACCATTATTTATGATGATGCACAAAATTTAGCACCCAATTTGGTTGCGGAAGATAACACCATTGCAATTAGAATACCGGATGATGAGTTTTGCTATTGGCTCACAAGAAAATTTAATGGTGCCATAGTTTCTACCTCCGCTAATATTAGTGGGTTGCCTACCCCTAAATCTTTCAAAGAAATAGCTCCAGAGGTTTTAAAAGGAGTAGACTATGTTGTAAATTTGCATCGCGAAAAAAAATGCTCTAAACCGTCCTCAATTATAAAATTGAGCAATAATGGGGTAGTTAAAATAATTAGGGCTTAATTTTTTCGTTTTAATATTAACTTCTATTTAGAAGTTTTAGAATGAATTATAAAGAGGCCTTACAACTATCCGTATTCAAAGTAATTACTCAATCTGCTGAAGAACTTCAGATGGAAGCATATGTGATTGGTGGATTTGTACGTGATTTTATTCTTAAACGAGGTGATGCCAAAGACATTGATGTAGTTGCGGTTGGAAGCGGAATAGAACTTGCTAAACAAGTTGCAAAGAACTTACCAACCAATCCAAAAATTCAAATCTTTAAAACTTATGGTACAGCTATGTTAAGGTACAATGATATTGAAATTGAATTTGTTGGAGCCCGTAAAGAATCATATTCGGAAAACAGTCGAAATCCTGTTGTTGAAAACGGCAGTTTAGAAGATGATCAGAATAGACGTGATTTTACTATAAATGCTTTAGCTTTAAGTTTAAACTTAAACACTTTTGGCGATTTACTTGATCCATTCAATGGTATTCAAGATTTGGATAATAAAATCATTAGAACACCTCTTGATCCCGATATCACATATAGTGATGATCCATTAAGAATGCTAAGAGCCATAAGGTTTGCAACTCAACTAGACTTTACCATTGAAGCAGAAAGTTTAAATGCTATTTCAAAAAACTCCTCGAGAATAAAAATAATAACTAAAGAGCGCATTGTTGTAGAAATTAATAAAATTCTGGAAAGCACTAAGCCTTCAGTTGGTTTTTTACTCCTGGAACAAACAGGTTTACTTAAATATATTCTTCCAGAACTTATTGCCTTAAAAGGTGTTGAAGAGGTTGAAGGTCAAAAACATAAAGACAATTTTTACCACACTTTAGAGGTGGTTGACAACATCTCTAAGAAGACTAATAATCTTTGGTTACGATGGGCTGCTCTTTTACATGATATAGGAAAAGCACCAACAAAAAAATTTAACAAAAGAATTGGCTGGACATTTCATGGGCATGAATTTGAAGGCTCAAAAATGGTCTATCAATTATTTAAGCGTTTAAAAATGCCATTGAATGACAAAATGAAGTTTGTTCAAAAAATGGTATTAATGAGTTCTCGCCCCATAGTTTTAGCTCAAGATTTGGTAACTGATTCTGCTGTGAGACGTTTGGTTTTTGATGCTGGTGATTATGTTGATGATTTAATGACACTTTGCGAAGCGGATATTACAACAAAGAATCCGAAAAAATTTAAAAAGTATCATAACAATTTTAAGATTGTTAGAGATAAAATTATTGAAGTTGAAGAACGCGATCATGTTCGTAATTTTCAACCACCAATTTCTGGTGAAGAAATAATGAATACTTTCAATTTAAAACCATCACGCGAAATAGGGGTGATAAAAGAGTTTATAAAGGAGGCTATTTTAGAAGGAGATATTCCAAATGAATATGAGGCAGCTCATAAGTTAATGTTAGAAAAAGGACTAAAATTAGGATTAAAAGTAAATGATTAAAGACAACAAAAAAGTAATTTATTGGCTATTAACTGGATGCTTCTTAATCTTTGTAATGGTTGTTGTTGGGGGTATTACAAGACTAACACATTCTGGACTTTCTATTTCAAATTATAAATTAATCTCTGGAACTATTCCTCCGATGAATGAAACCGAATGGCAAGAGGCTTTTAATTTATACAAACAATACCCGGAATACCAAAAACTAAACACTCATTTTACATTACAAGATTTTCAAGACATTTACTTTTGGGAGTGGTTACACCGTGTTATTGGCAGGTTAATAGGATTAGTATTCTTTATTCCTTTTGTCTATTTCTTAATTAAAAAACAATTAAGTATACCAACAATAAAAAAATCTATTGTTCTACTTGGTCTAGGAGCATTTCAGGGATTTTTAGGTTGGTATATGGTAAAAAGTGGTTTGGTAGATAACCCCGATGTTAGTCATTATAGGTTAGCGGCTCACTTAACAACGGCATTCATAACTTTTGCCTACACATTCTGGGTGGCATTAGATTTAATTTTTCCTAATAAAAAAGAAGTAAATATTAGGTTTAGAAACCTAATTAGATTTGGAGTATTTATTCTTATGATTCAAATTATTTATGGGGCTTTTGTTGCCGGATTAGATGCTGGTTTCATTCATAACCATTGGCCATTAATGAGTGAAGGTAAATTTATGCATGAAACTGTTTACATAGAGCAAAACCCAATTTACAAGAACTTTATAGAAGGCAAAAGTGGTGTTCAATTTACACATAGATTATTGGCTTATCTGGTTGTAATTTGTGTTCTTTTAATCTGGAAACGTGCCAAAACACAAAAACTAACCAAGTTACAATCAAACAGTATTAAAGCTTTATTAATAATTGTTGCTGCTCAATTTTTACTTGGTGTTTTTACCATACTTTTACAGGTGCCTGTTTGGTTAGGTGTAGCACATCAAATTGGTGCATTTTTCTTATTAACAGCCATGACATTTACATTGCATCGTTTTAGCAAATAATATAAAAAGTTTAACTTTGCATCATAAAATTTCACTATGATTTACCGATTTAGAGTTATACTTGATAATGACACGGAAGATGATATTTTTCGTGACTTGGAAATTAGAGAAAATGACTCGCTTGAAGATTTGCACAATATCATCACACAATCATTTGGGTTTGACGGTACTGAAATGGCATCATTTTATTTGAGTAATGACCATTGGGATCAAGGTGAAGAAATCTCTTTATTTGATTTAAGCGAAGACGCCTCTGCTCGTTTAATGAATGAAACGCCAATTGATAGTGTTGTTCATGAGGCACAGACTAAACTAATATATGTTTATGATTTCCTAAACATGTGGACATTCTATGTAGAACTTGCAGAAATTGTTGAAGAAACTGAGGGTCATGACTACCCAAATCTTATGTTTGTTCACGGACAAATACCTGACAATGCCCCAGAGCGTTTATTCGAATCTGAAGGCGATGAAATGTTTAATGAATTTGATGACGATCTAGATGTTGATGACTACAACAATTTAGATTTTGATGAAAACTGGAACTAAAATCTAGGTTATATTTAAAGGGTTTACGTTCTCATAATTTGTAGTTAAAAATTCCAGTCCACATTTAAGAATTTGCCCCATTGTTTTACAACCTAAAAACTTTTCGTCTTTAGAGTATTTAAATATTTCTTTCTTAAGTTGGTCTATATGCTTATCTGTAGAAATAATATCATCTCTCATTGCAGACATTAAAAGGTCTATTCTATCATTAAAACTTTTCATCCTTTTAACTAATATTGAGCGTTCTTCAGTTTTATATTGATCTATAGAAAGCTTCCTCAAAATCTTAGATACCATTTCTACCATTTCTAAATTTTCTTTAAAAAATTGAGGCCTATATATATTAAATTTCCCCTCATATGATTGTTGATCAAAATCTATGGCTCTAATCTTATAAACCACATGGTCAAAATCATGTGTGGGAACAATAACATAATTATAAGAACGCATATCCCCCAATAATCGAATCATACAACGCTCATTAAACTTAACAAATTCTTTTGCTATTTGTGCTTTTTCAGATCTAGTGCAATTAGGTAACATTGTCTTTATAAAAACATCTCCCGGAATACCAGAAATATGTTCCTCAATTAATGTATCCTTATAAACTAAAAAATTCAAATTGTAAGGCGATAACATATGCTCTAACTCTAAACCGTAAATTCTAGAAGCATCTGCAGTTTTTATATAGAAATAAGTAAAATTATCATTCAAAATATTCCTAATTTTAATTCTAAAAGGTTTAGAATTTCCAAAAGTACAATAGTCTATGGCGTCAACACTTAAAAAAGGGTGAGCTTCTTCATTCCCATCAGAATGCAAAATAGTATAGACTTTTTTCAATGACATTTCTATTTCTTCCCTTTCATAATCATTATAATAAACCCGCACCCATAAGGTATCATTATCATCTTCATCATAAACAACAATAGAACCTTGAAACCTCAACAAGTCATCATAAAAAATAGGTATTTTAATATTCCTATTGTATTCGGTTAGATAGTTACTTAATTTTTCATCTATTTGGTAAGATGGTTTCTTCTTTGAAATTTTTAGATCCTTCATATTACAAAACTAATTAATTTCAAATGTTTTATGGCTATCATGTAACAAAATAACGGAAGGCTCGTCTTACCCGTATAACTAATCTTTGTCAATTAAACATTGGCTTAAAATTGTTAAAATTTGGAAACAATTCTTACCATTAATAATCTCACTAAAAAATTTGGTTACTTAACAGCTGTTAAAGATTTATCTTTTACTATAAATAAAGGGAACATTTATGGCATTTTAGGGCCTAATGGTAGTGGAAAATCAACAACCTTAGGAGTAGTATTAAATGTTGTAAATAAAACATCTGGAAATTTTCATTGGTTTGATGGAAACACATCAACGCACGATGCATTAAAAAAAGTTGGAGCGATTATTGAACGTCCAAATTTTTACCCTTACATGTCAGGTTATCAGAATTTAAAATTAGTTTGTAAAATCAAAGGTGTTGATTATAGTAAAATTGATGAAAAACTTGAAGTTGTTGGGCTTTTAAATAGAAAAGACAGCAAGTTCAAAACTTTCTCATTAGGAATGAAGCAGCGTTTAGCCATTGCCTCAGCTTTATTAAATGACCCTGAAATATTAATTTTAGATGAACCCACAAATGGTTTAGACCCCCAAGGTATTCATCAAATTAGAGAAATTATAAAAGAGATTGCATCCAAAGGCACTACTATATTACTAGCATCTCATTTACTAGATGAAGTTGAAAAAGTTTGTTCTCATGTGGTTGTTTTACGAAAAGGAGAAAAGTTATACTCTGGTAGAGTTGATGAAATGATTTCTAGTCATGGTTTTTTTGAGTTAAAATGTAATAATCAAGATAGATTACTGAAACTCCTGGAAAACCATAAAGTAATTGGAAAAATTAAAGTTGAAGACGATTTAGTAACCGCTTTTTTAACAGAGCCTTTGAAATCCGAAGACTTTAACAAAGAACTTTTTAAAAACGAAATTATTCTTACGCATTTGGTTCAAAGAAAAGAGAGTTTAGAAGAACAATTCTTGCAATTAACAGACAAAGACTAAACCAATCAAAACCCAGAACATGTTACGACTTTTAAACTTAGAATTACAAAAATTGCTTTTAAACAAGACAAGTAAAATATTGATTGGTATATCTTATATATTACCTCTATTTATTATTTTATTATCATCATTTAAAATTCCTTTTTTTGGTTTTTTCACATTAGAACTTGGTGAACTAGGTGTATTTAATTTTCCCATGATTTGGCATTTAGTTACATATTTCTCTGCTCATTTCAAATTGTTTTTCGCCATTGTTGTAGTTAGTATGATTGGAAACGAATACAGCAATAAAACCATAAAGCAGAATCTTATTGATGGTTTGAGCAAAAAGGAATTTATTCTTTCAAAGTTTTATACAATTATATTCTTTTCTCTTGTTTCAACCTTAATTATTTTTCTTCTTAGCTTATGCATTGGTCTTTACTATTCTAGCTATAATGAATTATCAATAATATTTAGGGAAACTGAATTCTTAATAGCATATTGTATTAAATTAATTGGTTTCTTTAGTTTATGTCTATTTTTTGGTATGCTAGCAAAACGTTCTGCATTTGCACTCGCTTTTATATTTGTTTTATTTTTAATTGAATGGATTTTATATTTAGTACTATGGAAGTTTAGTTCCGAAGAAATGGCTACTAATATTCAAAATTTCTTTCCATTAAAGTCAATGTATAAACTAATTGATATTCCTTTTTTAAGAATTGCAGCAACCAAAATGCCTGATAATCAAGAATTTATTCATGACTATGCCGTTCATGGGCATGAAATAATTATAGTAATAGGTTGGACTGCTTTATTCATACTTTTATCCTATAGATTATTAAAAAAGCGAGATTTATAATTAATACTTTGCATATTGTTAAAAAGTTGAGTCGTAATTTTAATTTGGGGCCAAATAACAACTCCTAATTAAAAATGAATTGAACAAAAAACAATCTATAACTAACTAATAATGAAGGCAATAAATTAGTATCAATTAATTTACTTAAATTAGTTTATCTCTTTATATCAATTTGCTTGATACCACTTGTTCATGATTAATATTAATAAATGAAATTATTAAGGTTTATATTAATATTTTTAATTGTTAATGGTGTTTATGGTCAAAGCTTTGTTACAGGTCCAGGCACCTACGAAACTTCTCAAGAAGGCAATGGATTTAGCCTTCTAGCTGGTGCCAGCTTTAGTTATATTGTAAGCTGCGGAATAATTGAATTTACCCTTATTGCAAATAATATTTCTTTAAACAAGAAATATATAATGGATTTTGGAGACGGCACAATAATTAAAGGAGACTTTCCTGAATCAAAAAGTGTTACATTAATACATGAATATAAAACCCCTGGAAATTATCTTACTGAACATACCTATTCAACAATAGATGGTATTACTACTGTAAGGCAAGTAAGAGCTATTAGCTCTGGGGGCATTCCTCCAACTCTATTTTCTAATCAAACATTGCTTCAATGTGATAATGATGATAATGGCTTTGCCAATTTTAATCTTGAGAAGGTATTTGATAAAATTATTGATAAAAACAATCCTTCATTTTATGGGGATGACAATTATGAAATCTCTTTTTATGAATCTATAGATGATATTAACAATTTCAATACCATTTCTACAGAAATTCCATATCAAAATAGTACTTCTAATGTTCAAGAATTATTTATCAAAGTAATGGTTAATAATAATTGTTTCAGTATTATGAATTTTTCCATCTATGCAGTCAATGCAACTTTAGGTGACATAGACTACATGGTTGTTTGTGATTCAAGCAATTCTATTAACGATGACTTCTTAGGTGTTTTTAATTTGGAATTAAAAAAAGATAATATAAGAACACAATTTTCATTACCTACTAGTACCTCTATTAGATTTTACCCTACAGAGCTGGATGCAGAATTTGAGAGTAATACCATTGAAGACAACTTTTATGTTTCTAGTTCAAAAACTATATGGTTACGTGCCGAAAATGAAAATATGGATTGTATTGGTATTGAACCTATTTCTCTTATTGTTAATATTTTACCTAGCTCAAGCCTAAAGAAGGAATACCAATTATGCCTAAATCAACTTCCTGAAAAAGCTTTACAAATAAATGTTGAACCAAATTCTGAAGCTTACGAATGGATAAGTGAGGACAATACGATTATAAGTACTAATGCTTCAGTTTCTATTACTAAGCCTGGAAACTATACACTTACAACAAAGTTTACACAAAATGATGTACAATGTACTAAAACAGAGGAGTTCTTAGTTACTGCTGTGACTATTCCAAATTTAGAAGGTATTGAAATCATAGATGGGACTCAAAATAATATTATATCGGTAATGGTTACTGGTGTTAGTACTTATGAATACGAATTAATAGATAATACCAATAATTCCATTTATAGACCATATCAAAGCAATAATGTCTTTGAAAATGTCTCCCCAGGTTTATACTCTGTAAATATCAAAGATGTAAAAAACGATTGCGGTGTTGAAAGCGGAAATATCTCAGTAATCGGTTTTCCTAAATTTTTTACTCCAAATAATGATGGAGTCAATGATACTTGGCAAGTAATAGGCGTTTCTAATATGTTTCAACCAAATTCTAAAGTCAAAATCTATGATAGGTTTGGCAAACTAATTATAGAACTTGACCCCTTGCATACAGGATGGGATGGCTCTTTTAATAACCAAGCTTTACCTTCTGATGATTATTGGTTTATAGTAAAACTACAGGATGGGAGAATATTTAAAAATCATTTTACTCTTAAACGATAAATTTTAATATTCAGTATATATTTAAAACAATACATCAATACAAGACTTGCATTAAAATTGTTTTCTAATCTTTTTATCGTATAGATTATTAAAAAAGCGAGATTTATAATATATTTGATAGTATTGGCTATTGAAAAAGAATGAAAAAAATCTCCTTATTCATATTATTATGTATTTTGGGTTTATATACACACGCCCAGAGACAAGCATCTAACTGGTATTTTGGCTATGGTGCTGGAGTTGAATTTAATTTAGCTAATAATTCTGTTACTTCTGTAGATAATGGACAATTGTTTACAAACGAGGGATGTTCTTCAATTTCTGATGAACTTGGAAACCTTCTTTTTTATACAGATGGAACAACAGTTTGGAATAGAAACCATGAGCAAATGCTTAATGGAAATAATTTGTTTGGAGATAGTTCAAGTGCTCAATCTGCAATAATAGTTCCTAAACCAGATGACGAAAACGTATATTATATATTCACGGTAGACACTACTACGCGTGCAGAAGAGCCAAATTATGGTTTTAATTATTCTATTGTAAATATGACCTTAGATGGCGGGTTAGGAGGCATTATTTTGAAAAACAGCAACCTACTACCCTTTTGTTCTGAGAAATTAACAGCAGTACAAAAAGATTGTGTTACAAAATCTATTTGGGTAATAACCTTTGCTTCTGAAAATGGGGATGAAGGAGAATTTAACACATTTCACGCATTTGAAATAACTGATACAGGGGTAAATCTAAACGCTGTAAAATCTACTCTTCCGTTTTTTATTCAAGATAAAAGAGGGTACTTAAAAGTATCTCCTGATGGTTCCAAAATGGCCTTGGCCAATTCTAGAAATGGTTTGTTCCTGTTTGATTTTGACGTACTAACTGGACAAGCTTCTAATTCTCTAGAGCTTACTATTAGTGATTTTAGAAGTGGCTTCCCTTATGGTATTGAGTTTTCGCCTAATAACGAATTACTTTATGTACATTCTTCCAATGATTTTTTTGATCAAACAGACCCTTCAAATAATAATATTCCCTCTAACCACTCTTCATTACTAGTTCAATTTAATTTAAGTGTTCCTAACATTCAAGCTTCAGAATTTATTGTTGATGATAGAAGTCTGTATAGAGGAGCCTTACAACTTGGTCCTAATGGTAAAATATATAGAGCACTAAGTGCAACCTATGGTCAAGGGCTGCCATATCTTGGAGTAATTAATAATCCTAATAATGTTGGTGTTTCCTGCAACTATCAGCATAACGCTGTGAGTTTATCACCTAAAAATTCTTCTCAAGGACTGCCCCCATTTATTGCCTCATTCTTTAATCAAGAAATAGATATAATTAAAAATGGAGAAAGCGCTACCACCCTTGAATTATGTGAAGGTGATTCATATACCTTATCCGCAACAGAATTACCAGGTGCAACCTATACCTGGACACTAGATGAAATTCTTTTACCTGAAAGTGATTATGACCTAACCGTAACCAATAGTGGTTACTATGAAGTTTATATAGACCCTAATAATGGTGATTGCGCTATTGAAGGTGATGCCTTTGTAATATTTGAACCCAACCCTTCACCAATTAACCATACAATAATTCAATGTGATGAAGATGGCTTTAAAGACGGTTTTACCATTTTTAATTTAAATGAGGCTAATAATGCTTTAACTGGTAATAATGATGAATTAAGTACAGTTTTTTATTCTGACTCTGCCAGAATCATGGAGATTGACGGTAACTCCTTTTTAAACACCTCAAATCCACAAACTATTTATGTTGAATTAATTAATACCAGAACAGGCTGCTTTAATTATTCAGAACTTGTTTTAAATGTTAGCCTTACAGATTCTAACGATGTTGAATTAGAAGTATGCGATGACGATAGTATAGAAGACGGGCTCTACGAATTCAATTTGACAGATATTGAATCCGAAATTATTAATGGTCTTCCTACTGGATTAGAAGTTTCTTATTATGAAACGTATGAAAATGCGCTTCTGGAAAATAACAGTCTTGAAAACTCTTACACAAATACAACGGCATATAATCAAACCATATATGCTAGAGTTGAAAATGCAAATAATTGCTATGGGATTAGTGAAATATCATTAATAGTTCATAAACTTCCTGAAATAATCACAGAAGATATTACCTATTATTGCACCAACATATTTCCTGACTCCATTTCAATTGATGCTCTTAGTTCTAATGAAACATCTACAGATTATACTTATTCGTGGTCAACTGGTGAAAACACATTCAGTATTAACATCAATGAGGCCAAAGATTATATCGTTACCGTGACTAATTCTAATATGTGCTCTAAAAGCAGGACTATTAAAGTGGAGGCTTCTAGTATTGCTTCAATAAATAAAATAGAAGTTAATGATGCTAATGTTAATAATATTATTACTGTTTTAGCTTTTGGCGATGGGGAGTACCAATATAGGCTCCTTGACGAGAATAATGTAATTTATAAAGACTATCAAGATAGTAATGTGTTTGAAAATGTTTTTCCTGGTATTTACACTGTTACTGTAAAAGACTTTAAAAACAATTGTGGAATAGTAAATGATAAAGTCTCAGTTATTGGGTTTCCAAAGTTTTTTTCTCCAAACAATGATGGCAAGCATGATACTTGGCAAGTATATGGTGTTAGCAGCATGTTTCAACCCAATACAAAAATTAGGATATTTGATAGGTATGGAAAATTATTAAAAGAACTTTCTCCTTCTAGTGAAGGGTGGGATGGTTCTTTTAAAGGGCAAAAATTACCAGCTGATGACTATTGGTTTACAGTTGTACTAGATGATGGTAGAATATTTAAAGATCATTTTACCTTAAAAATTTAAAATAATTACATTTTAACGGATTATTTTTGCGTTTCATCTAAAAAAATCATAATTTTCGGCCAAATAATCCTGCATTACAAAACAGGACTATTTAGCCTAAAAAATCGGATAAAACCTACGCTATGAGATTTGTTTGTTGTTTCATAATTGCCATTTTTTGCAGTTGTTTCACGCTGTACTCTCAGCAAATCTCTGTAGATAGTTCTATTGGCGTTCAACAACTTATTGAAGACAATTTAGTAGATGGTTGCGTAGAAATATCAAATATAACTTCTACTGTTAACGGGAATTCTTCGGGTTTTTCAAGCTATGCTTATTTTGAGAGAGGAAATTCAAATTTTCCTTTTGAAAATGGCATTATGCTTTCAACGGGTAACTCAGAATCTGGTGGAAATGGAGAAAGAACACCTATTTTAAGCGAAGGTTCTTCAGTTTGGGGCACTGATCCAGATATAGAATCAGCATTGGGAATTTCTGGAACGCAAAATGCAACCTCAATTGAATTTGATTTTGTTTCAATCTCAGATCAATTTCAATTTAACTACTTATTTGCATCAGAAGAATATTTTGAAATTTTACCATGTCAAAATGTTACTGACCATTTTGTATTTCTAATTACAGAGGCAGGAACCGGGAATCCTTACAGAAATATTGCTGTTATTCCTAGTACTACAACGCCAGTGAATTCAGCAACCGTGCATAATGAAATTTTTGGTGTATGTGGACCAGAAAATGAACAATATTTTGACACATATAACGTAGGAGACACAAATTATAATGGAAGAACAACAGTTTTAACTGCTTCAGAAACAATTGTTCCATATGTTCAATATCATATAAAATTAATTATAGCAGACCAAAGAGATGGCACTTTTGATTCTGCAGTTTTTATTGAAGGAAATAGCTTTGAAATTTTAGATTTAGGAGATGATATTGAAACCTGCGAAAGTTCAGTTCTTTTAGATGCCGATTTAAACAACCCTTTAGCCACATATGCTTGGTACAGAGATAATACTCTACTTACTTCAGAAACCAATTCAACGTTGAATGCTACTCAAGATGGCACTTACAGGGTTGAAGTTACGGTACCTTTAAACTCTAATAGTTGTATTGAAGAAGACGAAATTATTGTTATACTCAACTCAGAAGAATCAATTACTCCAATTACTAATTATGAATTATGTGATGACTCGAGTAATGATGGTTCAGAAATATTTGACCTTTCAACAAAAAATACTGAATTAATAACTAATATTCCTTTTAGTAGCTATTCGTTCTCTTACCATTACACTGAAGTTGAAGCGAGAAGTAACTCTAACTCAATTACTTCATCAATTACTAATACTACAAATCCACAAACAATACATGTTAGAATAGAAGATTTGGACAGTAATTGTTTTGGTTATACATCTTTTGATTTAATTGTAAATCCAGCACCAGACAACACACCCCCAACACCATTGGAGACGTGTGATAGTGATGATTTTCCAGACGGATATACGGTTATAGACCTCACTCAAAAAGATACAGAAATAACTGGAGGGCTCCCTAATTTAGCTGTTAGTTATCATTATAACACCTTAGACGCCTCAACTGGAAATAATGCAATTCCTGGTTCTTATATAAACACAAATACTCCATCTGACATTGTTTATGTGAGAATTATAAATACAGTAACGGGCTGTATTAACACAACCAGCTTATCAGTTGAAGTTACAACAAGCCCGGTAATAAATAGAGACACACAATTTTTGGATGCTTGTGATACGGATCACGATGGTAATGCATTTTTTGATTTAACACAGGTCAATTCAGATATTTTAAGTGGATTGACAGGAGTAACGCTTACGTACCATGAAAGTTTTGATGATGCGAACGAAGATATTAATCCTATCGGGGACCCAAATAATTATGAATATACAAATACTGCTTTAGAACCTGGTAATAGAACTTTATATGTTCGTATTGAGGATGACATCACTGGTTGCGCATCTATTGTTCCTTTAGAAGTTCATACTAATTTATTATTAACAGGTACTGATACTGGTGATTTTGCCTTATGTGATGTGAATGATGATGAAAATGACACATTGGATTTTAATTTATTTACAGTTGAGACATTCATTAATAATGATTTACCAAATACAATTTCAGTAACCTTTTATGAAACAGAAAATGATAGAGACACTGGCACAAACCCTATTAATCCATCTGTTCCTTATGCTGCGTTAAGCCCTACTGTACTTTATATTACTTTAGAAGATGACGTTACTGGATGTATCGATCAATCCGAAATAACATTATTAGTTAACCCCATTTTATTATTTGATCCTGCTGTTCCTGTTGAGTACTGTGATAATGACGATGATGGTATAGTTAGTATTGACCTGCATTCTTTAGATGATACAGTAACAAATGGTAATGCAAACTTTACGGTAACTTACTTTACATCTGATGCTGATGCACAAAATAACATCAATGTTTTACCTCCTTTTTACACAAATTCTACTTCAACCGAAACTTTATATGCAAGAATTGAAAATATAGATTCTGGTTGCTCAACAGTAAATCCTTTTGACTTGCAAGTTATTATAGCACCTGGAACAACCCTCCCTACACCTTTTATTATCTGTGATGACAATCAAGATGGATTTTACACTGTAAACTTAGAAGATAAAATTTCTGAAATGATTTCTGATACTACAGGGATAATGATAAGTTTCTTTACTGACGAAAACGATGCGAATTCTAATACAAACCCCATATTAACACCCAATGATTTTAATGCTGAAACCCAAACAATATACACTCGCTTTGAATACTCCAATACCGGATGTTACAATATAAACACTATAGACATTATAATAAATACACTACCACTCATTCCTTCAGATCTTGAATTTCAAATTTGTGAAGTAACAGGTACAACGGTTGCAGACTTTTTATTGGTAGAAATGGATGATACTATCTTAAATGGTCAAACAGGAAAAGAGGTATATTATTTTGAAAATGAAAGTGACGCCTTAACTGGAAATTTAGCAAATGCTATAGATAAAAACAGCATCTATCAAAACACATCAAGTCCACAAATTATTTACGTTAGAGTTGAAAATATAACGGCAGACCAAAACACTTGTTATACAACCTCTAATTTAATATTACAAGTTTCTCCAGAACCTATTTACAATTCAATAATAGACTACTTAGTTTGTGATGACTCATCCAATGATGGATTTAACACATTTGACTTAGATGATAAAAGTGTTGAAATTTCGCAAGGCTCCACAGATATTTTAAATATATCCTACCATTTAACTTTTAATGATGCAGACAATAATTTAAATCCACTAGGAAATCAATATACTAATACCCAAAACCCACAAACCATCTTCATTAGGATAGAAAGTGAAGATTCTTTATGTCACGTAGTTGAGCCATTAGGAATCAATATTATTGCAGCACCAGACATAACCCAAGTTTCGGCACCTTTAATTGAATGTGACAATGATTTTGATGGTATAACCAATTTTAATTTAGAATTGGCAGATTTTGAAATTCTTGATAGAATTCAGGATGATTTGGTTATCAGTTATTTTGAAAATTTTGATGATATTAATCAATCGGATGGGTTTGACAACAGTTTAGCCATAACAACCCCATCAAACTTTAGCTCTAATACCCAAACTGTATACATAAAAGTATGGAATAATCTAACTGGATGCTTTAGTGTTATTGAATTAGAATTAATTGTAAACTCACCTCCTGACACAAATTCTATTGGTACAATAGAAATTTGTGATAATGATTCGAATACATATGAATTATCTTTAGTAAATGATATGTTGGTAAACGATACTAGTTCAGTAAATATATCTTATCACGATAGCTTTATCAACGCCGATAATAACACCAATGCGTTATCTAGCAACTTCATTTACACATCTAATAATCACCAAATATTTGCAAGAGTTTCTAATAACTCAACAAGCTGTTATATAATTATTTACTTTTATCTACAAGTAAACCCAAACCCCATTGCTAACACAGCACCCGATTTAGTTTCATGTGATGATGATTATGATGGTTTCTATGAATTCAATTTGTCTCATACAGCTAACGACATATTAGGTTCTCAAAATCCCAATGATTATACATTCACCTATTATAGTGATTTAATTGATGCAGAAAATGGTGAAAATGAACTAAACAATTTACACACTGCTTTTGATGGCGAAGTTATTTACGCTAGAATTGAAAACAACATAACAGGATGTTTTGATACTACATCTTTTTCCACAATTATTAATCCGCTTCCTGTTGTTCAAATTGAAGAAGTAGTTCCTCTTTGTATAAACAATTTACCTCTTGTAATTGATGCATATACAGGGAATCCAAATGATACTTACTTATGGTCGACTGGAGCAAACACGGCTCAAATAATACTTAGTGATCCAGCACAGATTGGAGATTATTGGGTAACTGTCACAACTCCAAATCTAATTGGAAGTGATTGTGAATATACACATAGCTTCTCAGTTATTGAATCTCAAGAAGCTGATATTAATTTTACTACTACAGTAGACTTTTCAGACCCAAATAGTATAACTATTGATGTAAGTGGAATTGGTGATTATGTCTTTCTTCTTGATGATGGAGAACCCCAAATATCAAATGTATTTGAAGATGTAACCTATGGCCCTCACCTAGTAACAATAAGAGATTTAAACGGATGTATGGATATTTCGGAAACAGTCGTAGTTATTGATATTCCTAAGTATTTTACGCCCAATGACGATACATATAATGACACATGGCATATTATCGGTATTGATGAAATACCAGGAACCGTTGTATTTATTTATAACAGACATGGTAAACTGCTAAAAACTTTACCTCATAACTCTATTGGTTGGGATGGTACATTTAACGGTGCCAAAATGCCATCAGATGATTATTGGTTTGTGGCAAAAGTAATTCAGGAAGGTGAAGCTTTTGATGTAAAGGGCCATTTTGCCCTAAAAAGATAAAGCTCTATTGCCTTAAGCATTAAATTATTTACTATTCACCAAAGGAATTAAACCTTTAAGGAGGAATAAGGTCTAAAATAAATTATTTAATTTATTTTAGACCTTCAGATATATTTAGGAATTACCAATAATAAAACTGTAATAATTATAATGCAAACTAGTTCCCATATAAAATTCCTACTATTTTTTATAATTTTTCTTTTATCTATAAATGGATATTCTCAATTAAGTAAAAAACATTATATACCACCTTTAACCAGTGGTCCTTCTAATGGCGAACCTAGAGATCAATATATTTATATATCTACTCCAAGTAATTCATTAGTTCCTTTTACTATTCAAGAAGTTGGCGGTACTACTACTTCGGGTACAGTTTCAAACACCGTCCCACAAGTTATAACCATCCATGGTACGACCGATGGTACTAATTCTCAATTGTTTCAGCCTCATGGTTCTACAAGTACAATAACTAACAACAAGGGGTACGTTATTGACGCAGAGGCACCAATTTATGTATCTATAAGAATGCGGGCTGGTTTAAATAATAATGGTACCTATGCTCAAGCCGGAGCCTTAGTAAGTAAAGGGCTTTCAGCTTTAGATACAGTTTTTAGAATTGGCACTTACACAAGTGAAAATCCGAATGATAATTATGTGAATTTTTTATCAGTAATGGCTACTGAAGATAACACCTCTGTTACTTTTAGTGATATTGAACCTGGTTTAAATATTGAAAACTATTCTTCAACATTTCCAATTAATATTACCTTAAATGAAAATGAAAGCTATGTAATAGCAATTCATGGAGACCCTAACAAACCTGACCCCAACACTTCCCGAATGGATGGACTCATTGGCAGTTTAGTTAATTCTGACAAACCCATTGTTGTAAACTGCGGATCTGCTAACGGTAGCTTTGATAATGGTAATGGAAGAGATTATGGTATTGATCAAATTGCGGGTCTTTCAAAAATTGGAAATGAATATATTTTTGTTAGAGGAGATGGTAACGATGCTTGGGAAAATGCACTTATAGTGGCGCACAGCAACAATACATCTATTAGCATTAACGGTAATCTTCCCATTGCTACAATAAACGCTGGAGAATATTATGTCATTGAGGGTAACAACTATAATGCTAATGGTAATATGCATATAGCAACTAGCCAAGATGTTTTTGCTTATCAAGGTATAGGCTCCAATTCTGAAGCTAATCAAGGTATGTTTTTCGTACCCCCGCTTAGTTGTGAAACTAGAGGAAATATTGAAAATATTGCCAATATAGAAAACATAGGAAGCGAGACGTATATTGGAGGTGTATCAATAGTTACCAAAACAGGTGCAACAGTTACAATTAACAATCAACCACTTACTAATTTTTCTACCATTGGACCAAGTCCTGTTACTGGAAATTCAGATTACGTCACCTATAAAATATCTGGACTAACTGGTAATGTTTCTGTTCAAGGAGATGATGAATTATATGTGGCATATTTTAATGTAAATGGTGCTGCAACATCTGGTAGTTTTTATTCAGGGTTCCCTACTAATCCTGAAATTAATTTTGATGCTCAGTTTGCCACTCTGGGCAATTGTATTCCTAACATTACCTTAGAGGCTGCAAATACTCAAAACTTTGATAGTTATGAATGGTGGTTTGATGATGGTTCTGGATTTCAAATTATATCATCAAACATACCTACTATAACCCCTAGCATTCCAGGAAAATACAAGTTAATTGGAGTAATTACTTGTACTTTAGAACGATTAGAATCTGCAGAAGTACCAGTTAGCATATGCCCTGATGACGTTGACAATGATGGAATTATTGACAATATTGATATTGACAATGATAATGATGGTATTCTTAATTGCATTGAATCTAGAGGAGATGTAGTTTTGGATTTATCAGATACACGAGATCCAAGACTTCAATTCCAAGACGGCACAACTAATACAACCATTGCAACAGACAATATAACCATTAACAGATCGGGTTCCGGAACCAACACAATTAGGCTTACTGGAACTGGAGACATTATTAGTGAAATCCCAGCAGATAGTAATGCCGAAAGTAATTACAGTATTGATTTTTCTGAATCGGTAAATATAAAATTATCTGAAGACACCTCATACATACACAACTCTGTTGATGGTGAATATTATATAGCTAAAATTTTACCTATTAACAAAAACATTACATTAATTGACCCAGATAATAGGTTATTAGTTGACACTAATTTTGACGGACTCTTTGAAACAGGAGTCACTCAAATATCTGGTTCAGAAATTCATTTTAAATATAACCCTAATCCTAATGGAAATACCCCTTTTGAGTTTTTTGCAAACCAAGTGGATGGTTTTTCTTTTATACATAGATTAGAAAACATTGTTGATACCTCAAACTTTCAAATAAACATTTCATTAACTTGTTTTAAAAAGGACAACGATAATGATGGGGTTAAAGATGAATTAGATTTAGATAGCGATAATGATGGACTGCCAGACTTTGTTGAAAACGGAGGAATGATGGTTACACTTTCTGGAATTGACACAGACACAAATGGTTTAGATGATGTATACGATATAAGTGCAACTCCATTGGATTCTGATTCCGATGGTATTTATGACTTTCATGACTTAGATAGTGATAACGATGGTATAACTGATTTAATAGAAACTGGTCTTTTAGGCACCTTATCTGACACCAATTTAGATGGTATTGAAGATGGTCCAACATATGGCTCAAATGGTTGGGCAGATGCTGCAGAGACTAGTCCCGACAGTAATTTTATTGGTTATTCTCCAAATGACTTTGATTCTGACTCAATTTTCTCATATATAGATTTAGATAGTGATGGAGATACATGTTCTGATGTTATAGAAGCTGGGTTTTCAGATGGTAATTTTGACGATTTACTTGGTGATACTACCGTAAGCACAGATATAAATGGTTTAGTTTCCAATGCAACTGATGGCTACACTTTACCTAACGCAGATTATTTAGATTTTGCTCCTCTATCAATAACTACTCAACCTGTAGCCACAACAATATGTGAATTATCAAATGGAACAATTAATTTAGAATCACCAGAAGCTGAAATTTTTCAATGGGAATTCAGTTCAGACGGAATAAACTGGTTAGTTTTAACTGACAACCTGAACTACTCAGGAACTAATTCATCAAATTTGACAATTAATAATACTCCTCTTTCATTTAATAACTATCAATATAGAGTATTTTTAAACCGAAGTGGCAATAACTGTGGTTTTTACTCAGATGAGATTGTTTTAACGGTAGATGTTTTACCAATTGCAAATGTTGCCTCAAACATGTTATTGTGTGATGATGACAACAATGGAACTATTCCTTTTGATTTAACATTACAAAACAGCGCCCTAACCACTGTACCAAATATGACTATTTCATATCATGCCACACAAAATGATGCTGATAATAATTTAAACCCAATTACAAGCCCATATGAAAGTGGTAATACAACAATCTATGCTCGGGTAGAAAATGATGCGAATACCACCTGCTATGATACCTCAAGTTTTAATTTAGAAATTTATGAAAGTCCTTTTCCCTCTCTAACAATTACACCGCTTCAAGAATGTGATGATACTTCCGTTGGGACAGATATTGATGGATTAAAGGTTTTCGATTTAACCCAAAAAGAAACAGAAATTTTAAACGGCCAAAGTGATACGGATTTTTCTTTAACTTATTTTACTGATGCTGGATATACCAATCAAATACTTACTCCAACATCTTTTACAAATACTGTCCCTAATGTGCAAACGATTTATGTTCGAATGACTAACAATGCATTTAACACATGTATAGCCGACACTTCCTTTGAGATAGAAGTTTACGCTTTGCCATTAGCGAACAACCCTAATACTTACACGCAATGTGATGACGAATCCAATGATAGGACTGCTTTTTTTAATTTAACATTAGATTGGATTAAAGAAGAAATAAATCCTAACTATTCAGCTGAAGGAATAATGTTTACCTATTATGGAGACCAAATACAGGCAGAAACTATTGGAGGTATAGAATTAGGAAATGCAACAAATCACTTTGTAGATCTTACAACATTAACTTCTGAAACCGTTTGGATACGTGCCACCAACCCCAATGGATGTTATCGTGTAGTTCCACTATCATTAGAAATTAATCCTTCAAGTGCGGCATTAAGTTCTTACACCCCTACTTCCCTATTTCAATGTGACGATGGTCTAGACACTAGAGATGGTATAGCCTCTTTTGATTTTTCACACATAAGAGATTATATATCAAACACGGTATTTTCAACTTTCAATGTTACCGTACACTTCTATGAAAACCAATTAGATGCAGAACTAGAAACTAATGAAATATCAGATATTGCAAATCATCAAAATACGAGTTCCCCAAATATTCAAAGTATATGGGTACGTGTGAAAAGTGATTTAGGAAATGACTGTTTAGGACTTGAGGAATTACCAAACCTTTTAAATGTTGAAGCTTTACCAGTTGCAAATCCTGTATCTATAGATAGACAATGTGATTTTGATACTACTGATAATTTTATCTCTTACCCATTTGATACTACTTCAATAGAATCAGCTATATTAGGTGGACAATCACTAACAGATGTATCAATTACCTATACATATATAGATATTAATAGTAACCCCATAACATCCAATACATTACCAAATACATTTTTAACTGAAACCCAAACAGTTTCTGTCACAGTTACTAATAATTCTACTCAAGACCCTGACGGAGCTTGTTATGATGAAACTCAAATAGTTTTTACTGTTGATCAACAACCAATTATTGCAAACACAATTCCAAATCAAGAAGCCTGTGATGGAGCTGACGGAGATTTAGATGACGATGGTTTTTATGCCTTTGATACCTCTACATTTTCAAGTACTATTTTGGGTACACAATCTGGTATGGAGATTTATTTTGATTATATTGATGAAACGGGGACTCCAATTCTAAATAGCCCGACTCTTCCAGACCCATTAGTTTCTGAAAATCAAGTCATTAACATAGAAGTTATTAATCCAATTAATAACAGTTGTACAGCAAATACAACTATAAATTTAATTGTTAATCCATTGCCTGATTTCTATGTAGATTCAGAACATATTGTTTGTTCATCAGACCCAACATTTACGGTAGAATTAGACCCAATTGAGTCTAGTATAATTGATACATATACTTATGAATGGAGATGGACTAGTCTAGACGGAACTACTTCAAACCAGCTTTTACCAGAAACTACTTCAACAATTTTCGTTTCTACTCCTGGAACTTATCATGTTACTTTAACTAGAACTGATGGCTCTGGGTGTTCTAGAACCAGAGATATTTTTGTTAATGCCTCAGAAAGAGCAACTATAATAGAACAAGATGTAACTATCATTGATTTTACGGAGAATAACAATACGGTTACAATAGATACTTCCTCCTTAGGACAGGGTAATTACGAATTTGCATTGGTTGAAGAAAATTCCAATTTCATTATTTACCAAGATGAGCCCGAATTTACCAACGTAAAACCTGGGTTTTATTCTATATATGTAAATGACAAAGATGGATGTGGAGTGTCTATTTTAGATATTTCTGTTTTAGGTTATATGAAGTTTTTCACACCAAATAATGATGGTTATAATGATACATGGAAGATTATTGGTGTCAATGATGTTTTTCAAACCGGTAGTAGCATTCATATTTATGACAGGTATGGCAAGCTACTTAAACAAATTTCTAGTTTAGAGGATGGCTGGAATGGAACATCTAGAGGAAATGAAATGCCTACAGACGACTATTGGTTTAAGGTGTTTTTAGAAGATGGCAGAGTGTACAGTGGTCATTTCACCTTAAAACGATAATTAGTAAAATTCTAATAACTACTTAATAATCCGGACTACTTTAATTAATTTAGCCCCTTAACCATCTTATTAGGGTTAAGAGCTATATGAAATTTAATATTGAGTCAGAATTTAGTCCAACGGGAGATCAACCGGATGCAATTAATCAATTGACAGAAGGAATTATATCTAATGAAAAGTATCAGACCCTTTTGGGCGTGACAGGGTCTGGTAAAACATTTACTGTAGCTAATGTAATAGAAAAAGTTCAACGACCAACTCTGGTTTTAGCACACAACAAAACATTAGCAGCTCAATTGTATTCTGAGTTTAAACAGTTTTTTCCAAATAATGCAGTTGAATATTTTGTTTCCTATTATGACTATTATCAACCTGAAGCTTATATCCCCGTTTCTGGTGTTTATATTGAGAAAGACCTCTCAATAAATGAGGAAATTGAGAAAATGCGCCTCAGTACAACCTCTTCACTTCTGTCTGGCAGAAGAGATGTTTTGGTAGTAGCGTCTGTATCATGTCTATATGGTATTGGAAACCCAATAGAATTTCAAAAAAATGTAATCTCCATTGAAATAGACCAAGAAATTTCTAGAACTAAACTATTACATCAATTAGTTCAAAGTTTATATTCTAGAACTGAGGCCGAATTTAATCACGGTAATTTTAGAATAAAAGGAGATACAGTTGATATATTTCCAAGTTATGCAGATAATGCGTTTAGAATTCATTTTTTTGGTGACGAAATTGAAGAAATAGAATCTTTTGATATTCAAACTAATCAAGTTATTGAAAAGTATGAAATCTTAAATATTTATCCAGCAAACATGTTTGTTACTTCTCCTGATATACTTCAAAATGCTATAAAAGATATTCAAGATGATCTTGTTAAACAATATGATTATTTCAAGGAAATAGGCAAACATCTTGAAGCTAAGAGATTAAAGGAACGTACTGAATTTGATCTTGAAATGATAAGAGAATTGGGTTATTGCTCCGGAATTGAAAACTATTCAAGGTATTTAGATGGAAGACAAGCCGGTACACGCCCCTTCTGTTTACTAGACTATTTTCCGGACGATTTTTTAATGGTTGTAGACGAAAGTCATGTTACAATTTCCCAAGTTCATGCCATGTATGGCGGAGATAGAAGTAGAAAAGAAAACTTAGTAGAGTATGGGTTTAGACTACCAGCTGCAATGGATAATCGTCCTTTAAAGTTTGAAGAATTTGAAGCACTTCAAAATCAGGTTATCTATGTAAGCGCCACCCCTGCAGACTATGAACTACAAAAAACAGATGGTGTCTATGTTGAACAAGTTATTCGTCCTACAGGGTTGCTAGACCCTATAATAGATGTTAGGCCTAGCTTAAATCAAATTGATGATTTAATAGAAGAAATTCAACTACGCGTAGAAAAAGATGAACGTACATTGGTAACAACGCTTACTAAGAGAATGGCTGAAGAACTCACTAAATATTTAGACAGAATTCAAATTAGATGTAGATACATACACAGTGATGTTGATACCCTTGAACGCGTAGAGATTATGCAAGATTTACGCAAAGGACTATTTGATGTATTAGTGGGAGTTAATCTTTTAAGGGAAGGTTTAGATTTACCTGAAGTCTCGTTAGTTGCAATTTTAGATGCCGATAAAGAAGGTTTTTTACGTTCTGCACGTTCTCTGACACAAACTGTTGGTAGGGCTGCAAGAAATATTAATGGTAAGGCCATTATGTATGCTGATCAAATAACTCGCAGTATGCAAAAAACTATTGATGAAACCAATTACAGAAGAGAAAAACAAATTAATTACAACACTAAAAACAATCTTGTACCTAAGGCACTAAATAAAAGTTTAGATAATGCGCTTTCCAAAAATTCTGTAAGCACTTATAAATATGAACTCGATGCATTAAAAGCTGCGGAACCTGAAAGTGAATATTTAACCAAATCAGAACTAGAGAAAAAAATAAAAGAAAAACGCAAGCTAATGGAACAAGCAGCAAAATCTTTAGATTTTATAATAGCAGCTAAATTAAGAGATGAAATTAAAGTTTACCGCGATAAAATAGAAAAGCTAAAAGTTTAAACTTTTAGCTTTTCTATTTTTAATACAATAAAACTAAATACGCAATTGATTAATTATATTGTGTTTTAAAAATATCTATTAATACATCAGGTGGTACAATTTTATTTGGAAAACTTTCCATCAGGTATAAAACTTTGGTAATTGACTCATGACTTAACCCCATTCTTAAACCAAAATTGTACAATTTGGTAATTCCAGCTGTATTTGTTTCACCTCCATACTCTTGTTCAATATTCATTAGCAATACTAATCTATGAAACTGAACAATTCGTTCGCTATGTGACTTTAAATGAGTATAATTAATAGGGTGTTCAATCAAATACTCAAAGTCTTCACGACTAATATCTAGCTGTTTAGCAACTCCCAAAAGAAAATTATATTCAAATTCTTTTATTTCCTTATCATATTTAGCAAAGGCTATCATTTCTGATAAAAGACTCAATTTTTCTACTCTATTAACCATTTATTTAGGGAATTAATTTTACTATTATAAATTTACACAGAAGAATAAAATATTTATCGTTGATATATTGCCACTTATCGAAAAAGCGAATACGGTTGGTCGTTAATTTCTTTTATTTCACCTTAGGACTTTGCTCATTCGTCTAACAAAAAAGTATTTCAACAACAAAAACTCTATATTCTTAAAAGCTAAAATATATTTTAACACACTGATTTTCAGGTTTTTAAAATATTATTATTAGATAATTTTTTAGTTTGCGATTAATCATCTAAAAGCATACCTTCAAAAAAAAATAAAAACGCCAATTTCAACCTAGCCATTAATCAAAATCGATGAAATGCACTAGTAAAAAATCGAACATACATTAATTTATGACAAATAATGATATATTAAAAAAGTTAAGAGTAGCTCTAAAACTAAGAGATGATGATATTGTAAAGATTTTAGCTCTAGTGGACTTCAGAATTTCTAAAAGTGAATTAGGAGCTTTTTTTAGAAGAGAAGATCATCCAAAATATATGGAATGTGGCGACCAAATATTACGAAATTTCTTGAATGGATTGGTAATTCATTTAAGAGGTCCAATGCCAAAAAAAGGTGAAAATAACACACAAAAAAAGAGCAACTCATAAAGTTGCTCTTTTCTCAATCTTTAAAGTATTATCTTTATTAAGACAAAACTTCCTGTACTTTATCTGCAGCTTCTTGAAATTCAGTAGCACTTAACACGGCTAGACCTGAATTGTCAATTAACTCTTTAGCTATATCAGCATTAGTTCCTTGTAAACGTACAATAATTGGCACATTAATATTACCCATGTTTTTATACGCATCAATAACGCCTTGAGCTACTCTATCACATCTCACAATACCTCCAAAAATATTAATTAATATTGCTTTAACTGCAGGGTCTTTTAATATAATTTTAAAAGCTTGCTCTACACGTGCCGCATCAGCTGTACCACCAACATCTAAGAAATTTGCTGGCTCACCTCCTGCTTGTTTAATTAAGTCCATTGTTGCCATTGCTAAACCAGCGCCGTTTACCATACACCCAACATTACCATCTAAATCAACATAGTTTAAACCTACTTCTTTAGCTTCAACTTCAATAGGGTTTTCTTCACGCAAATCCCTTAAATCTACATAATCTTTATGTCTGTAAAGCGCATTTTCATCAATAGTTACCTTAGCATCAACAGCCAAAATTTTATTATCACTAGTTTTTAAAACCGGATTGATTTCAAATAATGATGAATCAGACTTCACATAAGCTGTATAAAGTGCCATTACAAATTTGGTCATTTCTTTAAAAGCTAATCCAGATAAACCTAAGTTAAAAGCTACTCTTCTTGCTTGAAATGGTAATAACCCAGTAGAAGGATCAACCTCTTCTGTAAAAATTAAATGTGGCGTTTCTTCGGCAACAGTCTCAATATCCATTCCTCCTTCAGTAGAATACATAATCATATTGCGTCCAGTTCCTCTATTCAATAAAACAGACATATAAAATTCATCTGTTTCAGTCTCACCAGGATAATAAACATCCTCCGCTACTAAAACTTGATGAACTCTTTTTCCTTCTGCCGAAGTTTGAGGGGTAACTAAATCCATACCTATAATTTGGCCGGCAATTTGTTCTACCTCTTGTAGGTTTTTAGCAAGTTTAACACCTCCACCTTTTCCACGTCCACCAGCATGAACCTGCGCTTTAATCACGTGCCAGCTAGTACCTGTTTCATTAGTTAATTGTTTAGCAGCTGCAACAGCCTCATTAGCATTTTGGGCAACAATTCCTCGTTGAATACGTACTCCAAAACTGCTTAGTATTTCTTTACCTTGATATTCGTGTAAATTCATAATTTGCTCAATAATTTAAGAAACGCAAATGTAAATAATAGCCTTTACTTAAGCTAATATTTGAATGTGAAAACAAGTATTTTTTTAAAAATGTTAAATAATTAACAGATTGTTTAATTTGTATAATATTTTATTTATTTATTTTTTATTCAACCGAATAAAATATCTTTGACAAAAATTTGAAAGTTATGACGGAAAATCAATTGCTTAAAATAGCACAAGATTTTGGAAGCCCAGTTTATGTATATGATGCGGGTAAAATTGAAACACAGTATAAAAGACTTACTAATGCTTTTAAAAACGTAAAGCATTTAAAAATAAATTATGCTGTTAAGGCACTATCTAATATTTCAATATTAAAACTTTTACATTCTTTAGGTTCTGGAATTGATACAGTTTCTTTACAAGAGGTACAACTTGGTTTAGCAGCTGGTTATACTCCAGATCAAATTATTTTTACACCAAACGGTGTCTCTTTAGAAGAAATTGAACAAGCCGCAAAATTAGGTGTAAAAATAAACATTGATAATCTTTCTATTTTAGAACAATTTGGAACTAAACATCCAAGTGTTCCTGTTTGTATTAGAATTAATCCACATGTAATGGCTGGTGGAAACGCAAATATTTCTGTTGGACATATTGATTCTAAATTTGGAATTTCAATTCATCAGATTCCACATATATTAAGAATTGTAGAAAACACTAATATGACTATTAACGGTATTCACATGCATACAGGTAGTGATATACTAGATATTGAGGTTTTCTTATACGCAAGCGAAATTCTTTTTGAAACTGCCAAGCAATTTAAAGATTTAGATTTCATTGATTTTGGTTCAGGATTTAAAGTTCCTTACAAGAGTGGTGATATTGAAACTAATATTGAAGAATTAGGAAAAAAACTATCAGAAAGATTTAATGACTTTTGTAAAGAATACGGAAAAGAATTAACCTTAGCTTTTGAACCGGGTAAATTTTTAGTTAGTGAATCTGGTAACTTTTTAGTTCAAGTAAACGCTGTTAAACAAACAACATCAACTGTTTTTGCTCAGATAGACTCTGGCTTTAATCACTTGATACGTCCCATGTTTTACGGATCTCATCATGATATAATGAACATATCAAACCCTAAAGGACGTGAGCGTTTCTATACTGTTGTAGGCTACATTTGTGAGACTGACACTTTTGGAAGTAACAGACGCATAACTGAGATTAGTGAAGGCGATGTATTATGCTTTAAAAACGCTGGGGCTTATTGTTTTTCAATGGCGAGCAACTACAACTCCAGATTTAGACCTGCAGAAGTTTTATGGTATAAAAACAAAGCTCACCTAATAAGAAAAAGAGAAACTTTTGAAGATATAACTAGAAATCAAATTGAAGTAGATTTCACTCCTAAAAAGGAAGTTGTTATAGCAAAATAAGAAAATCATCTAATTTTTTTTAATCCTCTGAATGGTTTTTTTCCGTTGAGAGGATTTTTTATTTTCAAATAAACCGCAATGAATGGCGTTTTATATTAAAATCCGTCTATTTTTGATGAGCAAAATATTTTTTAATGAATTTCACCAACCCACTAGTTTATGGTGTTCCTTGTTTTCTTGGTCTCATCTTACTTGAACTAACTTACAGCAAACACAATAAAAAAAGCAAAGATTTATATGAATGGAAAGACTTAGCTGCAAGCCTTACAATGGGCATAGGCTCTACCGTTTTAGCTCCGCTTACAAAAACAATTGCTGCAATTGTTCTTTTTAATTATGTCTATG
Organism: Seonamhaeicola sp. MEBiC01930; assembly: GCF_045277075.1. Classification (GTDB taxonomy): domain Bacteria; phylum Bacteroidota; class Bacteroidia; order Flavobacteriales; family Flavobacteriaceae; genus Seonamhaeicola. Next base: position 399,241 of record NZ_CP104270.1, read on the forward strand.
AGATTTTTAACCCTGAAATTGATGGTATTCGTACTAATATAATGGGCTACGAATCTTTTGGATATGCATGGTATATATGGCTTCTATGTCAACTTGCCGATGATTTTAGTTATTATTGGTTTCATAGACAGAACCATAATGTACGTTTCCTATGGGCAGCTCACATTGTACATCATTCTTCAGATAATTTTAATTTAGGTACAGCCGTTCGTAATGGTTGGTTTACTATTTTCTACAAACCATTTTTTTATATGTGGATTCCGGCCATAGGATTCCCGCCAGAGATGCTAGTTGTTTGCCTAGGAATTGAAGCCTTATGGCAATTTCAATTACATTGTGTTTTTATTCCCAAACTGGGCTTTATAGAAAAATTTATGAATACGCACACCATGCACCAGGTACATCATGCACAAAACATTGAATATATGGACAAAAACCATGGAGGATTCCTTAATATTTTTGACAAAATGTTTGGTACTTGGAAAGAACTAGATGAAAATATTGAAATAAAATATGGAGTTACTCATGCGCCTAACTCATATAATCCATTGGTTATTTTAACACATGAATATAAGGATATTTGGAATGACATGAAAAAATCTAAAAATTGGTATCATAAATTCATGTATGCCTTTGGAGCTCCTGGTTGGAGTCATGATGGAAGTACACTCACCATAAAACAACAGCAAAGACTCATTAAAAAGGGAAAATAGATTTTGATAAAAATAGTATCTTTAAAAATAATTAATTCTTTAATTGGTACTAAAAACAAAATCAACCAGAATAGAATCAATAGATATCCTAAGAGGTCTAGTAATGGTAATAATGGCCTTAGACCATGTTAGAGATTATTTTTACTACGGAGCCTTTTTTAATGATCCTACAAATATAGAAACCACTACTCCCCTTTTATTTTTCACTAGATTCATTACTCATTATTGTGCACCCGTTTTTGTGTTTTTGGCTGGCACCTCGGCTTTTTTATATGGTATTAAAAAAAATAAGCAACAATTATTTAAATTTCTAATAACCAGAGGCATTTGGTTGATAGTTCTGGAAATTATCGTAAATAATTTTATCTGGAAATTTGATTTAACTTATAGTAGGGTAATTCTACAAGTTATTTGGGCTATAGGGGTTAGTATGGTTACTCTTTCAGGGTTAATATTTTTATCAAAAAGATGGCTTTTAATCATTGGCTTATTATTGGTATTTGTACACAATTCATTTGATACCATTGTAAATAATGGAATAGATTTCAAATCTGTTATTTGGTATATATTGCATCAACCAAACATAATTCCTCTAACAGAAACTCATTCTGTGGGTGTTTTTTATCCTGTTTTACCATGGATAGGAATTATGATTTTAGGTTATTGTTTAGGAACCTTTTATCATAAAGACTATGATCCAATTCTGAGAAAAAAATATCTTTTTAGAATTGGTATATGCACAACTTTTTTGTTTTTCCTTTTAAGAAGTATTAATATTTATGGAGACTTAATTCCATGGAGCATTCAAGACACCACAGTTAAAACCATTATGTCTTTTTTTAAAGTCACAAAATACCCTCCTTCCCTATCTTATACTTTAATTACACTTGGACCCGCTCTTTTGTTTTTATATGCTATTGAATCTATAAAAAATAAGGCCACAGATTTTTTATTAGTTTTTGGAAGAGTTCCTCTTTTTTACTATTTCTTACATGTATTAATAATTCACACCCTAGCCATGATAGGAATTATGATTTTAGGTGGAGATTGGAAATCTATGATATTAACTGCAGAATCTTTTAAAAATCAAACTCTATTAAATTACGGCTATTCACTTCTTACAACCTATTTGGTTTGGGTTGGTGTGGTAACACTGTTATATTTTCCATGTAAAAAATACATGGTTTATAAAGCCACCAATAAGGACAAATGGTGGTTAAGTTATTTATAACTATTCTCTAAGTTTCCCTCTAAAAACAGATACTTTGGAGTTGAATGGATTACCAGAAGCTCTTCTTAGCATAACTACTTGCCCACAATGCCATAATGCATCTGATATTGGACCATTAACAATATTCCAAAAAGGCACTGATATGTCATTAAACATAAATGTATCTTTGGAGTTTTTAAAAGAATCTGAGACTAATTTTAGATTAAATAAGGTTTGTTTTCGCAAATCATTAAAATCTAATTCTTCTTTGGTTTCATCTTTATTATCTTCCAAAACACTATTTCTAATAAACTTAGACAACCCATATATATGGGCTATTGTTTCCTTAGAAGTTCTACTAGATTCACTTATTTTATATTCTAAATCTTCTTTTCTTAAGCCGTCAGTAGCCCAATAATATCTAAAACCCAAACCATCAACCATTCTTGCCACTAATAAATTGGAAGTATAAGTTTCTGGATATGCCTCTATTTCACTAAATGGTAACTTTTCCATAGCACTTTGCGCATAATTATTTACTGTAAGCATTAGAGCAAACAAAAGAAAAACGATTCTTATTCTATTCATTATTTAATTGTTGCCTATAAGTTGCTAAATTAGTTTTAATATCTTCATCCAATTCCGGCTCTTTAATATCCGTATACCTCTTAAGAGTATCATACATCGTTTTGGCTACTATATATCTTGCAGAAGGTTTATCATCAGCTGGAATTGTATACCAAGGCGCATGCTCTTTTGATGTTTTATTAATTGCATCTTCATAACATTCTTGATAGGTATCCCAAAGTTTACGTTCTTTTAAATCACCAGGAGAAAATTTCCAATTCTTTTCTTGTTTATTTAAACGTCTTAGCAATCTGTATTTTTGTTCTTCCTTAGATAAATTTAAAAAGAACTTGAATATAATGGTTCCATTTTCCGCTACATGCTTCTCAAAATTATTTATCTGTTCAAACCTGGCATCCCAAAAAGCATCGTCTATATCATCAACAGAATGAACTGTTGGTATATTTTCTCCTAAAATATATTCGGGGTGCACTCTGGTTACAAGCACATTTTCATAATGTGTTCTATTAAAAACGCCAAACTTACCTCTTGCAGGAAGCGCAATATAATGTCTCCAAATGTAATCATGCTTAAGTTCCAATTCGGTAGGAACCTTAAAACTATGTACTTCTACACCTCTAACATTAAATTCTTTAAAAACCTCTCTAATTAAACTGTCTTTACCTGCTGTATCCATACCTTGTAAACATACTAAAACAGCATATTTACCATGTGCATATATGGTATCCTGTAGTTTACCAAGTTTTTTCCTTATTTTTTTTAATTCATGCTCTGCATCATCAATTACCACCTTTGTAGGTCTGTCTTTTAATAAAATTTTAGACGTTACTTTATAATCACCCATAAGTGTATTTTTATTTTTTTATAAATATACTAAAACCTTGTTTTCGATAAACGGCAAGTCAATTAATTATGTTTTTAATATTTTTGGAACAACCTACTTATAAACCAGCTCCCAACCCGATGAAAAAGACCTACCTTTTTTTATTCACCATTTTAATAAATTCTTCAATGTTTGCTCAAGATTTTTGTACGGATGCAGACTCTAATCTTATTTATGCCTATTCTAATATTAAAGACGCTTATGAGTCTAACAATTTAGACCATTTAAAATATTATTCTAATAAATCTTTAGAATCCTTAGAAAAAGCTAAAGTTAATTTAAAAAAATGTGGATGTGATAAGGCTTATAATTTAGTTTACAATGTCATTGAATTAGTTGCTAAAATTGAAGAGCAAAATACTTTTGAAGATGGACGCTTTTTTGTGAAACGTACTAAAGAAATTACACATAAAAGCATAACTGCCTTAAACGAATTCACAATTTCTTCAGGAGAAACTGATATTTCTCTAGTCGAAGAAACTAATAGTACAACTAAAAAACTAACTGATTTACAGGATGAAAAAGAAAAACTTATTAAAAATTACAAAGAGGGGCTTGCTCTCAATATTAAAACTTACAATACACTTTTAAAGCGCTATGGCAGTGATTATAATATTTCTACTAAAAGCGAAAGTAAAAGTGAATTATTAAATAAAGACACCAAAGAAATTAAAGCTTATTTTATTGAAAGCATAAAACAAGTAACAAACTTGTTTTTAGCAGAATTAAATGAAATTTAAAAAAAGAGCGGTATTTAAAACACCACTCTTTTCAATTTTATTTAGCCGCAAAGAGTTTTACATCTTGTTCACTAACTTCATTACCTCCAAGAATAATCAATCGTTCAACAACATTACGCAACTCGCGTATATTACCAGTCCAATCATAATCCTGCAGGAGCTTAATAGCTTTATCTGAAAATGCTTTTTGAGCCGTTCCTTGCTCTCCTGCTATCTTACTAGTAAAATGATTTATCAATAGAGGTATATCATCACGTCTATCATTTAATGCAGGGACTTTTATTAAAATAACTGCTAACCTATGATATAAATCCTCACGGAATTTTCCATCGGTAATTTCCTTTTTTAAGTCCTTATTAGTTGCAGCTATAACACGTACATTAACCTTAATATCTTTATCACTACCTACACGCTGAATTCTGTTTTCCTGCAAAGCTCTTAATACTTTAGCCTGCGCAGACAAACTCATATCACCAATTTCATCTAAAAAAATAGTACCACCATTGGCTGCTTCAAATTTACCGGCTCTATCCTTATTAGCACTAGTAAAAGCACCTTTAACATGACCAAACAATTCGCTTTCAATCAATTCACTTGGTATGGCAGCACAATTTACCTCAATCATATTTCCCTTAGAGCGCTCGCTTTTTTCATGTAACCAATGAGCAACAATTTCTTTCCCGGTTCCATTGGGTCCAGTAATTAAAACACGAGCATCGGTTTGAGCTACTTTTTCGATAATATCTTTAATTTGAGAAATGGCTTCACTCTCTCCTACCATTTCATACTTTTTGCTAACTTTTTTCTTTAATATTTTGTTCTCTACAACAAGTTCTTTCCTATCTAAAGCATTCCTAACAGTATTTAGTAATCTATTTAAATCTGGTGGCTTAGATATATAATCATAAGCTCCTAAACGCATAGTATTAACAGCTGTATCTAGGTCTCCATGACCCGAAATCATTACAATGGGTGTTTCTGGTTTAATCTTTTTAACAGCTTCCAGAACTTCTACACCATCCATTTTTGGCATTTTAATATCACAAAGAATCAAATCAAAATCTTCCTTCTTAATTTTATCAATTCCTGCTAACCCATCCTCAGATTCTTCAACTTGGTACGTATCACTTTCTTCTGAAAGTATTTTCACAAGCACTCTTCTAATCGCGGCTTCGTCTTCTATCACTAATATCTTAGACATTCTTATTGGTTTTGATTGTACAAATACACATCACGCTGTGGAAATGGTATTTTAATATTATTTTCACTAAACGTTTTATCAATTCTATAACGCAAATCACTTTTTATAAGTGGAACGTTAAAACTATCCTTTATATAGAAATGCAATTTAAATTTTAAAGCACTATCTCCAAAATCTTCAAACAACACTATAGGCTCAGGGTTATTTAAAATAGCTTCTTCTTGAATAGCAATTCCTAATAGCAATGCTTTCACTAAATCAACATCCGTACCATAAGCAACCCCTATCTCCACAAATTCTCTGGTTACCACATTATTTTGTGTCCAGTTATAAAGAATCTCGGTTAAGAATTTATGATTTGGAATCACTAATATTTTGTCATCATTGGTAATCGCCTTTGTGGTTCGCAAATTTATTTCGGTAACCTTCCCAACCTTTTTATCAATTTCAATAACATCATTTATAGCTACTGTTCTATCTACCAAAATAAATATACCCGAGATAATGTCTTGAAAGAGTTTTTGCATTCCAAGACCAATACCAACAAACAATGCTGTAGAAGCTGCTAATATAGCTGTAACGTGAACTCCTGAAGAATCTAATACAACTACAATTACCACACAAAATATAAGGTATTTTAAAAATGAAAAGACAGCTTTAAACCTATATTTATCTTCTTCTTGTAACTTTCTTGTGGTAAAAACCCTTATGGCCTTAAGAACAAGATGTGTAACAATTAAAACAAATACCAATAATACTAAGGTACCTATAGTAATTTTTATAGTTGCATTACTATTTTCATAAATAATTTGAGACAAAAACTCACTTATTGCTTTCATATCCCTAATATTTTATCCATTTTATTAATTCCTTATAACTAGGTTTTTTACCATACATTAAAATACCTACTCTATAAATTTTAGCTGCAAACCATACCGTAAACATAAAAGTTCCTAATAATATTAATAATGATAATACTTGTTGCCAAATAGGTACACCAAACGGAATACGCATAAGCATAACCACGGGAGAGGTTAATGGTATATATGAAAACACCGTTGAAATAGTTCCGTGTGGTTCTTCAATAACAGTGAAAATCCCGATATAAACAGCTAATATTAAAGGCATTAAAATAGGTAGAATAAATTGCTGAGTATCAGTTTCATTATCCACCGCTGCACCAATGGCTGCATATAAAGAACTGTATAGTAAATACCCTCCAATAAAGAAAAAGATAAAGGCTGCAATAAGATTCATTAAAGGCATGTTACTTAGTGCTTGTTTAAAAGACTCAAAGTAAAACTCAACCCCTTCACTTTGTGACGCCATTTCCATTAATTCCTGTTGTGGCATTGACGAGTCCATTAAACTAATGCCTAATACCAACGAAACTATAGTCATTAAAAGTCCTCCAAAAATCACCCATATTACAAATTGCGTTATGCCAGCTAATGAAGTTCCTATAATTTTACCAAGCATCAATTGAACAGGTTTAACGGAAGAAATAATAACTTCAATAACCCTGCTTGTTTTTTCTTCTATTACACTACGCATAATCATATTACCATAAATGATAATAAACATGAATAATAAATAGCCAGCAGCACACCCAAAAATTAGTTTTATAATACTATCTACTTTTGATGATTCTTCACCAGAAAAATTCTCTTGTCCAATATTAATATAAACTTTAGAATCTTCAATTTTAGATATATCTATATCTGCCTCTTTCATTTTTAAATTAGATAATTCTCTTTCTAACTTTCGTTCTAAATCAGATATTATAGTTAATGATGGTGATTCTGATGAATAAAATTTAATATGCTGGGATATTGAGTCTAAATCTTTAAATTTTTCAACATGTAGTAATCCATAATTTGAAGTGCCATCTACCAATTCTTTAGCTACATCCAAAGATACATTTTCAATTATATCATAGTTTATTTTATCGGTACTTTGAAAAATAGTTTTTACTAAACCTGATTCATCTAAAACCGAAATAGTTCTTACCTTTTCACTGTTAAGATTAGACAAATATGCCACAACTGCAATTAACGCTATCATAATGATAGGGCTTAAAATGGTCATTATAATAAACGATTTGTTTTTAACCTTGGTTAAATATTCGCGTTTTATTATTAATGGAAGATGGTTCATAATTAGTTATTCTGTACAGTTTGAATAAAAATATCATTGGCACTTGGAATCACCTCAACAAAATGGTTTATATATGCCTGCTGATTTAAAAATGAAATAAGGTCTTGTGCAGTTTCGTTTTCTGAAAGCTTAATATTTAATTTTAAATCTTCATTTAAAGATTTAAAATTTGCGTCAGACACCAAAAATTTTTTAGCTAAACTTTCTTTTAATGACAATTTGTTTTTTGCTTCCAATCCAACCTCAAAAGTATTTGTTTTAAATTGCCTCTTAATATTAGTTAATTTACCTTCAAGTATTTTATTAGACTTATGAATTAATGCTATATCATCACACAATTCTTCAACAGATTCCATTCTATGAGTTGAAAAGATAATTGTAGCACCATCTTCTCGTAAGCGTAAAATTTCGTCTTTAATTAAATTTGCGTTTATGGGGTCGAATCCAGAAAAGGGTTCATCAAAGATTAGTAGTTTAGGGTTATGTAGCACAGTAACTACAAACTGTATTTTTTGAGCCATACCTTTTGATAACTCTTGAATTTTTTTGTTCCACCAATCTCCAATTTCCAACCTGTCAAACCAATATTTTAAACGTTGTTTGGCTTCCGTTTTAGTTAATCCTTTTAACTGCGCTAAATACAAAGCCTGCTCACCCACTTTCATTGATTTATATAACCCACGTTCTTCAGGCAAATAACCTATTTCTCTAATATGAGAAGGATTAAGTAGGTCTCCATCTAAAAGCACTTTACCAGAATCTGGCATAGTTATTTGATTTATAACCCGGATTAAGGTTGTCTTTCCCGCTCCGTTTGGACCCAATAGACCAAAAATACTCCCTTTAGGGACATTAATAGATACATTATTGAGTGCTTTAAAATCTCCGAATTTTTTTGAGACTTCATGAACTTCTAACAAGTTGCTCATATTTTAAAAATAAATCTTGATGGTCTGGTAAATATATTAAAAGTTTGTCTGTAACTTCTGGGAATAGTTACAATTTAATAGATTGAAAATAATTAATGCTTACAAAAACAAAACCCATCCTTAAAACAATATTAAGGATGGGAAAAAAATTGCTATGAAAAAGAAAAATTACCACTAAAATAAATTAGTGATAATCCAAATATAGTTTTTTTTTCAATACTATTAACAAAACTCGTTGATAACTTATAATTTAAAATCGAAATAAATAGCCTTAAATTATAAGTTATTTTAAAAATTAATAGTTCTTATGAGAACATATCTTTCACTTTTTCAAAGAATGATTTATCAGAACTTTCTGGTTTTGGGTCAAAATGTTCATCTTCTCTCATGCTTTCAAAAAATTCCTTTTGTTGTTTACTTAAAGTTTTAGGTGTCCAAACATTAACATGTACTAAAAGGTCTCCTTTTCCGTAACCATTAATACTTGGAATTCCTTTTCCACGTAAGCGTAAAATCTTACCAGATTGAACACCTGCTTCTACCTTAATCCTTACTTTTCCAGTAACGGTGTCTATTTCTTTTGAAGTTCCTAAAACAGCATCAGGGTAACTTACGTATAAATCGTAATGTAAATTATCGCCTTCTCGTTGTAGTTTATCATGTACCTCTTCTTCAATAACAACAAGAATATCGCCAGCTATACCATTACCCGGTGCTTCATTTCCTTTGCCAGACACCTTTAACTGCATACCATCAACAACACCTGCTGGTATCTTTATTGAAACTGTTTCTTCAGCAACTTTTAAACCTTGAGCATCGGCATCAGCAGGTTTTTTATCAATGGTCTCTCCTGCTCCTCCACATGCATTACATGGCGCAGAGGTTTGCATCCTACCTAAAATTGTATTCGCAATTCGCGTTACTTGCCCAGTTCCGTTACAAGTTGAGCAAGTTTTATAAGTTGTTCCTGGAGCCTGAACCTTACGCTTAACTTTTATCTTCTTCTCAACACCATTGGCTATTTCTTCTAGGGTTAACTTAACTCTTATTCTAAGATTACTACCTTTAACACGACGTTGACCGCCTCCGCCACCAAAGCCAGAGAATCCGCCAAAGCCTCCACCACCAAAGATATCACCAAACTGACTGAAGATGTCATCCATATTCATGCCACCGCCTCCAAAGCCTCCACCATTTTCAAAGGCTTGATGACCAAACTGATCATATCTTGCTTTTTTATCGGCATCACTTAAGACTTCATAAGCCTCGGCTGCTTCTTTAAACTTAGCTTCAGCACCTTTATCATCCGGATTTTTATCAGGATGAAACTCAATAGCTTTTTTACGATAAGCCTTTTTTATCTCTGAAGCGCTAGCTCCTTTACTAACTCCTAATACTTCGTAATAATCTCTTTTTGCCATGATTAAATTTTATTGCCCAATTACAACTTTAGGGAAACGAATTACCTTATCACCTAACTGATATCCTTTTTCAATTACATCAATAATTTTTCCTTTCAAATCTTCATTTGGAGCTGGAATCTGCGTTACCGCTTCATGATTATCAGCATTAAAATCATCTCCTTTTTCAACCTTAATCGCCGATAAGCCTTTCTGCTCTAATGTTGTTAACATTTTTTGATATATAAGCACGACTCCTTTGCGTAATTCCTCCGCTTCCTTATCTTCCTCTATATGTGTCAATGCACGCTCAAAATCATCAATTATTGGTAACAAAGCAACCATAACTTCTTCACCTGCCGTTTTAAACAACTCTAAGCGTTCTTTAGAAGTTCGTTTTTTATAGTTTTCAAATTCTGCAAACAGACGTAAAAACTTTTCCTTTTCTTGCTTTACCTCATCTTGAAGCTTTTCCTCTAATGTTTGTTCTTCAACAGTATCTTCTACTTGACCTTCTACTTCAACAGTTTCAGTTTGTGTTGCTTCAACTGGTTCTTGCTCTATGTTTTTATCTTTTTTGCTCATCGCTACTATTAAATTTATGCAATTCTATAATTGGTTGGCAAAAGTACTGCCATTATTGTAAAAATGTCAAAATGTCACCAATTATTTTTAAGTTTTTTTTATAAAATCAATTAGCTAACTTTACACTTATAACTTTAAAAAATTTATTATGAAAAAAAGCATTTTATCTGTTTGTATTATTGCTATAATTAGCTTTACGGCTTTTAACTGTAAAGACAAGGCTAAGGAAGCCCAAACTTCAGAGGCTGAAATAGTTGAAGTTGCACAGGTTTCTTCTGAAAAATACACCGTAAATTTAGATGAATCTTCAATTCATTGGCAAGGTTTTAAACCAACGGGTAAACACAACGGAACAATTAATCTTACTAATGGATCAATTGATGTTACTGCTGAAAAGATTTCTGGTGGAAATTTCACTATTGATATGAATTCTATCGTTGTTTTAGATATTCCTGCTGAAAAAAAAGGCAATGCTAAACTAACTGGACATTTAAAAAGTCCCGATTTTTTTGATACTGAAACTTTTCCAAATGCTACTTTTGAAATTACAGGTTTAGAGGAAGTTGAAGGTAAAACCATGCTTTCTGGTAATTTAACTTTAAAAGATCGCACTAATAATGTTACATTTCCTGTAAGTATTTCTAATGAAAACGGAACAATATCTTTAACAAGCGAAACCTTTACAATAGACCGCTCTAAATGGAATGTAAAACATCAATCTAAATCATTTTTTGATAATCTAGGAGATAAATTTATTAATGATGAAATAGAACTTAAAGTATCTGTAAAAGCTACTAAATAACTTTTTTTTAGTATATTATAACAAGAACCACCTTATGTAAATAAGGTGGTTTTATTTTTCAACTATTATAACCTTATAAAAATTATTTACTCGTAATACATATAACCCTGCTGATATTGATTGGGGCAATATGACTTTAACAGCTTCATTTTGTTCATCAAACTGTATATCTGTGGGTTCAATATGTTTTCCTTGGTAATCAAAGATTGTTATAAAATCATTTGTAGATGCATTTTTTATAAACAACCTATTTCCTTTCACAGGGTTTGGGTACAATTTAATTTCCGGAGTATCTTCCTCTAATGGTTCTTCTGAAAAATACGATAACCCAAAATTATAAGCAACTACTCCTATTTGTTCCCCTATTAAACGTCCGGGTAGATCATCTGCGGGTGGGTGAATACCTCCCCAAATTCTAGAAAGGCTAGTTTGATCTGAGGCATCTCTATAGGTTGCCCATTGTAAAATTACATCAACTGAAGGTCCCTTTTCAAAAACTAAAAACTCATCCTTTTTTGCCACAAACTCTCCTATACCGCCGGGAAAAAACTCATCACCAGTAATTAAAGTCATAACCTCAGCGGCCGCTCTGGAAAAAGTTGAATGTCCAGAAACATACCCAGCAAAAGGAGGCGTTACAAAAGATGGTCTTTGATAAGGCCACCAATTTTCGGCTAAAATCCAATCTACACCAGCCACATCTGTTTCGGCGTCATTTATTTCATCATGCCCCTTCCATGCATATAGCTTTATTTTTCCAACGTGCTCATTATTTGGTCCACTTAGCTCATCTCCTTCTTCTACCACTTCTACAAAACCTTCATCTAAGGGTATGCCACCAATATGGTAATTAGGAAGGTTTACATTGCTACTTTGCCCTAATTCACACATGTATCTAATAGCCGAAATTGGTCTTATATAGTCATACCATCCTTTTATACCCCAAGCAGTTATGGCCGAATCATGCATTGCGCCAGCCAAAATAAAATAGCTTTTCACATCCCATTCTAAAGGCGTTAAAACATCTCCTTTACCATTAAACTTCTTTACTAATAAGGGATGATCATTCACATAATTAAGTATTGTAAACCAGTGTCCTGGTGGTGTTTCTGAGTCTGGTCCGTCAGCCCAAAACTCGGCTAAGACCCTAGCATAATCTGCTCTAGGCACCATCTGAGTTTCATAAGGCAGACCTGTACTAGGGTTTAAATTGTGACCAAAGCTTATATCTCCCCCATCAATTTCATTGTAAAAATTTGAATATTCAGAAAACAAACTTGGGATTGATTCTATATCTATATTCCCTATAGATTTTGGTGAGATATCCCACATTACTCCATCGGTTGGGTCTAAATGTGAACTCCATTTAGACACCAAGGCAAAGTTCCATTTATATAAATTACTAGACTCAGTATTGGCTGTAATATCCAATTGAGGTGGTATATCTGGATTATGATAAACAGTAAAGCTTCCTCCTTCTCTTTGAAATACTTCTTTATCCTCTTCTTTTAATGCAAATGGGTATACACTTCCCCACTCTGGGCTTAAAAAAGAAGGGGTATCACCGATAATAAGATTTCCGCTCTGATCAATGAAAGTGTCGAAACTTAAAGGTTGCCATCTGTTAGGATTAATTATTCCTGTCCCTTCATTATTCGAATCTAATATTAAAGAATTATTAACGGTATTGTAAAACAAATTTTCATAATCGTTAATTTCTTGAGCCCCATCTGTTAACCCATAATTAATTAAAGTTTGTCCAACATAATTCCCTAATGCTGCCGCATCTCCCGATTCATAATCTAGAGATGTAAAATTTGTATCATACCCTAATTGATTCATAATCAAATTAAACCTTTCTAGACTCTCTTCACCTCCTGGCGACAAGCTAAAACGGTGTGTAAGCAATCTATAAACAGCATAACTCATTGCTTTTCCAACCGAAATTTCAACATCTTCGGATGGCGTAAACCCATTTAATTCACTCTCAAAATTGTTTATCGAATTTCCAATTAAATAAGGTCTTGCATTATCATAATAAATAGCCCAAACATCATAAAGAGCTACCGATGTATGAAATAAATTTCTAGCATGAACTGTGGGGCGAGCATAATCATTTCTTATAGCTTCAAGAAGTGCCTCATTCCATATTCTTGCAATTGATAGATTTAGAGAGTTCTTTGTAACATTAAGATTCACATTTAAATAACTTGTCTCACCTATGCAATCATCACTGGTTTCATATACAGCTATCTCTCCAATTTCTTTTACACCCCATTTAACAGATATATTTCCAGTGCCTTGACCTGAAACAAGTTCTCCGCCTTTAACTGACCAAACAGCCGAAGCACCCTCATTTAAAGGGTACCTATAAGCTTCAATACTATTTAAACCAGATTCTGTATTCCCTATGATTTCTTTAGCTGGAATATATTCACAACTGCCATTATTGAATGTTGCTAATGGATTGTATGTACATGAATTTGGATCTGTACAACCATAAATTTTTGGACTCGGTTGAATGTTTAAAATTTCATATCCAGACCCTTCCGTGAATTTAATATCAACATTAGTCTCAAAATCTAAAAAAGTTTCAACTAGACCGGATGGCCATGAAATTTCTATTTCTTCTATTTCATTAGTACCGTTTAACCCAAAATGAACAGGTTTTAAACTTTGTGATAAAAAACCAATACCACTTTGATATCTTAACATTGAACCATTACTAGTTGTAACCTTAACCTTTGTACCGATAGCATCCCTATTAGAAATGGTTCCTTGTAAATGTACCTTAAGCCAATTTAAATTTTCTGATTGATTATTGTTAATGGTTTTATTTTCATAAAACAATGATTCACCAATGGAGTTGGCAACATAAATATCTAAATCGCCATCATTATCATAATCAAAATCAACAGCTTCAGAGCTCCTAGTAGCATCATTTAAAACAGAATTGGAATCAATTCTTTCAAATATATTTTGCCCGTCAGTAAAAAGGTTTTCAAAATAAATATTCTCCTGATTTGGAGTAGACCTAAAACCATTTACTACAAATAAGTCTTCATCTCCATCTAAATCAAAATCTGAAAATTTACATCCCCAACCCCATCCAGCTGGTGTAACATTTTTTTCAAATGCTATCTCCGTGTAATATCCGCTTTGGTCTTTCTCTAAAAGTGCATTTTCGTTTATACCAGTCATGAAAAACTCAAAATTTCCATCATTATTATAATCACCCATTGTAACGCCCATGGCATCTAATAGCGTAACAGCTACATTATATGTACTGGCTTCATCAATAAAAGTTGAACCATTTTGGTTAATAAATAGCCTATTTGGACCACTTTTATCATTACATACATAAAAATCAATCCAGCCATCCTCATTAAAATCATAAGGCAACATTGAAAAACTCAAATAAGGCTCATCAGAATTTATATTGGAACTTTGACTAACATTTTCAAACGTACCATCTCCGTTATTCTTATAAAGTAAATTTCCACATTCACCCCATTCGTTAATAAAAAGATCCAAATAACTATCATTATTATAGTCAACCCAAGTAGCGCCGGTATTTCTGCAGTTATTTCTTCTAATAATACCTGCAGAATTAGTTACCTCTAAAAAAGTACCATCACCTTGATTATGAAAAAGTTGAAGTTTAAAGGAATGTGTGAAAAATATATCTGGAAAACCATCATTATCATAATCTCCCCAAAATACTCCCATTTTTACACCATCTAAACCGGCATAAGAATCCGCATATTCTTCAATTGGAAAAAGGTTATCTAAATTGGCATTTGTGGTTACATCAGTAAATGATCCATCATTATTGTTTCGGAATAACTTACTAATGGAATGCGTATCTTCTTGATTATCTTGTTCTTTGGCTACAACAAAAACATCCAAATCTAAATCGCCATCAAAATCAGCTACAGCTACACCATTATTATCACTTAAATTGTTTAACCCAGAAGCCAAGGTAACATGCTCAAAATTTTGAGCGATAATTGAATTGCTGAAAAATTGAATTAACAATAAACAACCTGTAAAAATAAAACCAAATGAGGGTAGTTTTATAACCAAATTCCTGTTTTTTATAAATATAGGAATTACTCTTAATTTTCTATTACTGATATCGGGTTAGAGTTAAAAAAAATCTTTGTACTGCATTACTCTAAAATCAAAAGTTGTAAAACTGGGATACTTAGATTTTAATTCTTTATACAATTTCATACTTCCAATTGCTCTATTGGCACTTCCTGATGCTGATGTTAAGGAAACTGTTTTTATAACTCTAGATTGTGCTCTATGTTTTGAATGAAACATTGTAAACTGATGAATTCTTGGGATTTCATTATTCACTAATTCCAGCTTCAAGTCATAATTTTTTAAATGTTTTCTAAAGAAATATTCTGGACCGTTTTTGCTATTTCCTCCTGTGAATAAGACAGTATCAATACTTGTATATTGTTTTATATAACGAATAACATCACGCAATATAATATTAGTCATTCCTAAATCTGAAGCATCAATCTTTTCTCTTTCACAACTAGCAACAATATCACAAACACCAATTTTATGCTTAATTAAAAATTGTTTACGTTCCTCAATGGCTTGTTTAGAATTATCATACCGCAATCCTAAATCATGAATTTTATCAATATAAAACCATAATGAATTATAGTAACTGCCATAACAAAAATCTACATCTTTTTCTAACAAATCTCCAGTTGAAAACCTTGGCGGAGGTAAAGTTCCAACAATCAACTTAGTGGTATCATTCTTAATGAAAGGTGGATATGGATGCTTATGCTTAAACACTTGTTTTAATTTTTAATTATTTTTAAAGGAAACAATAATTATTTAATTATATGAAAGGGTTATAAAAAACCTTCGACGTGGTAAAATAAGTAATGGCAGTTATGGTGTAAGACGTTCACGAAAAAAGAGTAAACCGGTAATTGCAAAAAACTAAGGCGAAAACTAAATAATTAAATTGTTTGTAATAATTTTTCAACCTCAGATATAGTAATTCGATAAAGGCGTTTATTGGGTTTAGTCATATGTTGCGCTTCGGATGAAATAGATTCCAAAATTTCTTTGGCTTCTTCAGTCTTATTTCGACTTATTAAAAATTTTGCAAAAACCAGTCGTTCATTATAAAACGAAAAACGCACGTCAATACTTTTTAAATTTTCTTCTGCTTCATTAAGTTTACCTTCCCTTTCAAGAGCTAATCCGTAAATGAATTGAGTTCTTGATTTTACAAACTCTTTATGAGATTCAATACCTTCAGCATAAATTAAAATACTTTTATAATCTTCAATATTATTAAATGCTTCAATCATGTTCTTAATCACATAGAAATCGTTTTGAAAATTTCCATCTAAAGCTTCTTTATAATGACTAAGGGCATTTTGATTATCTCCAATTTCTAAATAAGCATCAGCTAAATTAACTCGGTTCTGGTAAGACTCTGAAAACTCTAATTGCTTTTCTAATTCCTTAATTTTTTTGGTAGGATTGATAATGTGTGTAATCTCATTAGTAATCTTTTCTGCATCCCGCTTATTATAAACCTGTGTTATTAAATAAATTATAGCTCCAACAACAGGTAGAAATAGAATTACAAAAATCCAATAATAAGGTGTTCTATACCTAATAACATGATATATGCAGTAGCCTTTAAGAAACAGTATTAAATAGTACCACATAAATTATCTAATAAAAACCAATTCGGTATTAGATGACATTTCTTCGTTAAAGCCATAACCTTCATAATTAAAACCTTTAACGTCATCAATAGTATTGGCATTTGTATCTACAATATATCTTGCCATCATACCCCGAGCTGCCTTGGCAAAAAATGATATCATCTTATATTCTCCGTTTTTAAAGTCTTTGAAGCTTACCGTAATCACAGGAACTTTAAGGACTTTTACATCTATAGCCTTAAAGTATTCATTGCTAGCAAGATTAAGAAACAACTCATCTTCATTCAATTCATCATTTAAAGCCGACGTAACAGTCTTTTTCCAAAACTCATAAAGGTTTTTATTTTTTCCAACAGGGAATTTAGTTCCCATTTCCAATCTGTAAGGCTGAATTAAATCTGTTGGTTTTAAGATTCCATACAACCCCGAAATGATACGAACCGTATCTTGAAGCTTATCTAATTTATCTTGTGGAATGGAATAAGGATCCAGCCCTCTGTAAACATCACCGCTAAAAGCATAAACCGCAGGTCTAGAGTTATCAGAAGTAAACGGCAAACTCCATTCTTGATTTCGTTCATAATTCAATTGCCCCAATGCATCAGAAATCTTCATGAGCTTAGATAAACTTCTGGCAGATTTCTTTTTAAGCAATTTATTTAAACGTTCAGCCTGTTTTAAAAAACAAGCTTCAGTATTCAAGGTAGTTGGTAGTTCACTTTCAAAGTCAAGTGATTTAGCTGGAGATAAAACTAATTTCATTTATTCATTATATTAATATCTCAAATTTACAATTACTAGTCGACTTACAAAACAGCCACTACCATTTATTTCGGCACTAAAATTGAAAATGATAATAAAAGCTTTTTTGATAGAGAGCTAAAATTTGGCTAAATTCGTTACCATGGCAGAACTACTAAATGACATAGAATGGAGTGAACCCACCTTATCTATTGTATATGATCCAGAATGGGAAGCTGAAGTAAAAGCAGATATAGGTAAAGTTATGGATTTACATATGCGAACATCAAGAAGCTTGTGGTTACGCAATATTGCTTTAAAGTGGCCTAGGTACGAACCTAAAGAATTCCCTAGGAAATTAGCTGATATATGTATACTCGTTGCAGCACAAGAAAATGCATGCCGCTATTGTTTTGGTGTAGCCAGGTCTTGGATGCGCCTTTGGGGTTATTCTCAACAGATGATTAATAATATTGAAAGGAATACCCAAATGGCAGAATTAGATGAAAAAGAAAAGGTATTAATACGCTTCTGCCGGAATTTGGCAAGGTCAAACCCAAGACCACCAAAAAACGATCGTGATGCACTTCTGCGTTTAGGATATTCACCCTTAGCAGTTGCCGAAATGGCTTTTTTTATTGTAAATCAATGTTTGGTAAATAGAGTTTCTACATTTCTAGCTGTACCACCTATGACTGAACTGGAACGTCTCCCTAACAGTTTACTCGGAAGAGTTTTAAGACCTCTTATTGGAAAAAAATTGAGAAGTATGAGCTGGACAGAAACGGGAAAACTTGAAGGCGACCCAAAATCCTTCCCTGGAGTTGTGCAAAAGCTTATAGGCTTACCTGCCGCTAAAGCTATGAATGATGCTTTACAAGGCGCTTTTGAATCTGAGGGTTTATCAAGAAAATTAAAAGTTTTAATGTTTGCCGTAGTTGCCAATAGTTTAGAGTGCGAATTTTGCATAGCCGAAACTCATGATATGGCATTAAAATGCGGTTTTACAGAAGAAGAGTTTAATAAAGCACTAGCCACATTATCCTCGCCATACCTTAATGAAAATGAAGAAAAAATATTATCGTGGACAAGAGAAACTATACACTTTCAAAATGGTCCTATGCAATCTAGGGTTAAAGAATTAGCTCAAGAAGTTGGAGAAACTTTAATGTTAGAAGCAATTGGTGTAGCTTCTTTAGCAAACTCTACTGTTAGACTCGCTGTACTTCTTTAAGAATGAATTTACTTTACTATATCCTAATCACTGTTATAATACTTAGTTTATTATTGCTAGTTATTTTTCAACAGAAAAAAAAGAATAACAGATTAGAAAAACTGTTAGCCCTTACAAATGAAAAACTTGAACGACTTCAAATTCATTTTGGAAGATTTACACCAGAAGAAGTCATTGAACACCTTAGTGATTCAGATGATGTCTTTAAACCAACCAATCGCTCGGTTACTGTACTTTTTGCAGATTTAAGAGGTTTTACTAAAATGTGTGAGGAAATGGAACCGACCATTGTAGTTGGAATTCTCAATGGGTATTTCAGATGCATGAGTCAGGCCTTGACCAAACATCACGGACAAGTAACAGAATTAATTGGAGATGGTATTTTGTCACTTTTTGGTGCATTAAAAAATAATCCTTGGCAAAGTCAGGATGCCGTAAAAGCTGCTTTAGAAATGCGTGAAGCTTTAGAAGAATATAATAAAGAACTTAAGTCTAAATCTTACCCAGAGTTATCTTTTGGTATTGGTATACATAAAGGGAAAGTACTTGCTGGGGTTATGGGTAATTATGAGTTGAGCAAGTTTGGTGTTGTTGGAGACCCTATTAATGTTGCTGCTAGAGTAGAGGCACTTACCAGAGAATTAAACACTGATATTCTTATAACTGAGGAAATTAAAACTGAGCTAGACGAACGCTTTATACTAAAAAAAATGCCTCCGGTTATGGTAAAAGGAAAATCTAAACCTGTTGTTACATATACTGTTGAAAGTTTGGTAAAAAAGTAGTTTAAACAGCAACTTTATCAAAATAAATCTAAATGAAAACCTATAAATTCGCCTTAATTCTCACCTTAATTTTCTTTCATCATCTTAGTTATGCTCTTGACTTTGATAAACTCAAGAAAAATTTCACAGATTTTTATTTGCTTGAAAATATAAATGATCAAGAAATTCAAGAGTTACTGCAACTTATTACTAGTGATTTTGCTTTTTCTGATATTGATTATAAAATGCACAGAAGAAGTAATTGGCAACCTAGAACACATTTGAAACGTCTAATTACACTTTCTTCTGCATATAAAAATAAGAATAGTAAATATTACCAATCTGAAAAATTAACCGAAATAATTATTGGAGCATTAAACTATTGGAGTTACAATAATTTTTATAGTGATAATTGGTGGCATCAAGAAATTGGTATTCCACAAAGTTTAGGCCCAATACTTATTATTTGTGAGTCAATCATACCAGATTCTACCATGACAAAATCGCTAAAAGTGATGGATAAATCCAGAATATATAAAACTGGACAAAATAAAATATGGCTAAGTGGTAATGTGTTTATGCGTGAGTTATTAAGAGGTAATAGCAATTTAATAGACTCCGCTGCTAACACCATAAAATCTGTAATGGTTCCATCAAAACCTTATGAAGAGGGTATTCAACCAGATTATTCTTTTCATCAACATGGTCCACAACCACAGTTTGGAAACTATGGCCTGCACCTGGCAGAAGACATCATAAAATGGATGTTTATTTTTAATAAAACAGACATTGCCTTTTCTAATGAAAAGGTAGACCTCATGCGTAATTTAATGTTTGAAGGCCAGCAAAAGGTTGTTTACAAAGGAAAGTATGAGATTTTAGCAACAGGTAGACAAATATTCCCTGAGAAAGTAAACGGCCAAAAATATCGAGGCCCTATTGCCAAATACGAACTATATAAAAATCTGGAACATATATTTAATGAATTTGATACCCAAACTAACCCAACATCCGCTCCTAATGAATATGTTCATTTCCGAAATTCTGACTATAGTTTATATAGAACCAATACATTTTTCTCTCCAGTTCGTATGTCTTCAAAACGTGTTATTGGAGGAGAAGCGGGCAATGGAGAAAACCAAATGGGATATTATTTAGGAGATGGCACCAATCTAATTTATAGAAATGGCGATGAATATCATGAAATTTATCCGGTATGGAATTGGAAAAAATTACCTGGCACCACAACAGTACAAGACACTGCTAAATTAGTTCCCTTAACTTGGGATGGATATAAAAACGGTTCTCATTTTACTGGAGGATTAAAAGGTAAAACAGTTGGAATAACAGCCTTTAAATACAGAAGAGATAGCCTAAAAGCCAACAAATCTTACTTCTTTATAAATAATAAAGTTTACGCATTAGGTTCTGGAATTAAAACTAATAGAAATTTTGAAGTAGTAACAACAATTAATCAGTGTTATAAAAAAGGTGATGTTCATGTTTTTAAAAACAAAGGTGAAATCACTTCTGTTTGGCATGACAGTATTGCTTATATAAGTTTACAGAATCAAAAACTAAATGTTAGGCAAAAGGCCCAAACTGGTAACTGGAAAAAAGTACTAACATGGCATAGTGATAGTATAATTTCTAAAAATATTTTTGATTTAGAGGTTAGTCATGGCACGAATCCTAAAAATGAAAAATATGCTTACGCTAGTGTAGTAGGGATAGATAAAGGAGATATAAAAAAAGTTATAAAAAACGAATTAGGTATAATTATAGCACTCAAAAATGAAGTACATGCAGTAAAGTTTGACAATAGCAAAACAATTGCGATAAGTGCTTTTAAATCCTGCGTAATAGATATAAGCAAATCCCAAAAATTAAAAATTAAAACTCCCTGTTTATTAAGCTTAACTCAAACTTTAAACGGATGGTTAATTGAAGCTGTAGACCCAACTCAACAACAAAAAACATTAGAATTTGAAATAACAGGCAAATACCAAATTAAGGGTCAAAATCTTTCAGAAAGAATAGAAAACACAACACTATTTTCTATTACAACTCCAAATAAAATTGAAGAAAAAGGAATGAAGACTTCGATAGAATTAATTTCAATTTGATTCACTTAGTTTATTGAATACCCAATTACATATCTTGATGTTTTGAATACCCACGCCATTTTTCAATACACTGTTGTATATCTTCAGGGATTTCAGAAGTAAATCGCAAAAACTCACCAGTTTTAGGGTGCTCGAACCCAAGAGTTTTTGCATGTAATGCTTGCCTTGGCAATATTTTAAAACAATTGTCTACAAACTGTTTGTATTTAGTAAAGGTAGTGCCTTTTAAAATCTTTTCACCACCATAACGCTCATCATTAAACAAGGTATGCCCTATGTGTTTCATGTGCACACGAATTTGATGCGTACGACCAGTTTCTAATTTACAAGACAATAATGTTACATAACCTAGACGCTCTAATACTTTAAAGTGGGTAACTGCTGGTTTCCCCTTTTCAGATTCATCAACTAGAAAAACAGTATTCTGTAATCTGTTTTTTGGATGTCTACCAATATTACCTTCAACGGTACCTTCATCAGCCTCAACATTCCCCCAAACTAAAGCCACATATTCTCGCTCACTAGTTTTTGCGGCAAATTGAGCTGACAAATGATTCATAGCACCTTCTGTTTTTGCAACAACTAAAAGCCCGCTAGTGTCTTTATCTA
The DNA here is from genome assembly GCF_045277075.1 of Seonamhaeicola sp. MEBiC01930. Lineage (GTDB taxonomy): Bacteria > Bacteroidota > Bacteroidia > Flavobacteriales > Flavobacteriaceae > Seonamhaeicola. The sequence goes on from NZ_CP104270.1 coordinate 421,640, forward strand.
TTCTATGAACTAACCCTGGCCTGTCGCTTGAATTGTTTGGCAGATTATCAAAACGATAAATTAAGGCATTTATCAAAGTCCCTGAGTAATTCCCATGCCCTGGATGCACCACCATACCCGCAGGTTTGTTAACTACAAGAAGCTCATCATCCTCATAAACCACATCAATTTGAATATCTTCGCCAACCAATAAGGCTTCATAAGTAGGATGCGTAAACATTACCCTAATTTTATCATCTGGCTTTACTTTATAACTGGCTTTTACTGCCGTATCATTTACAAAAAGCCCTCCTTCCTTAGCTGCAGATTGAATCTTACTTCTATTTACATTCTCGATAAAATTCAACAAATATTTATCTATACGCAAGGGAGCTTGACCCTTACCAACGGTTAGTGCATGATGTTCATACAGATTATCTTCTTCTGGCAATTGTGGTGTATAGTCCTCCATTCAAAAAAAAGATAATTATTTTCTTGGGCGTTTACCGTTACCAAGTACTAAATCTATCACAGATGTTTTGGCCAGTTTATCACCAGGGTTTATAAGCTTTCCTTTGTGATACATTTTTAAAACAAGGTCTTTACCAATATTATCTTCATAGGTTATTTTTCCTATTTTAAATTCTAAAGCTTCTAAATTAGGTTTTGCTTGTCTAAAGGTGCGTTCTCTTAAATCTGGCACTTCAATTTTCCTGTAACCTGACGGATTAAGCGTTAAATATATCTTTCTATTTTCCTTTACCTGAGTTCCTGCTACTGGCTCCTGCTCTATTACGGAAAACCTTGGATAATTAGGATTGAAATTTGAAGAATCTTGAATCTGCATTACCAAATTATTATCATCCAATTCTAATTCTGCCACACTAATAGATTTCCCTTTTAAATCTGGTACAGTTTCAAAATCACCATGATTAGTATAACCCTTTAACAACAATAACATAAGATAGCACAATACCACAACAGCAACTATAGCCAAAAGAATTTGTTTAAAGAATGTTTTACTAACTAAGAATTTAATAATGCTCATAGATGATTTTTATGTTAGGCAAATATATAAAAACAGAACTGCTTTTTCTTTTGCAATATATATGATATTTTAGCTTAACTTATAATATTTACGTTTTATTGTGAGTTTTAGATTAACACAAAAAATATTTCAGTAAGAATGAAAAAAAACATAGCCATTATCATGGGAGGCTATTCTAGCGAATATCAAATTTCGCTTAAAAGTGGCAATGTAGTTTTTGAAACTTTAGATTCAAAGTATAACGCATATCGCGTTCATATTTTTAAAGACAAATGGGTTTATGTTGATTCAAATGACACTGAATTTCCAATAGACAAAAATAATTTTTCGGTTAAACTAAATAATAAAACCATCAAATTTGATTGTGTTTTTAATGCTATCCATGGCTCTCCAGGGGAAGATGGTTTTATGCAAGCCTATTTTGAATTACTTGGTATTCCACATACAAGTTGCCCCATGTATCAGGCTTCAGTTACTTTTAACAAAAGAGATTGTTTAAGCATTTTAAAACCTTACGGCATTAAAACGGCCGAATCCTATTATTTAAATTTAGGTGATGTTATTAATGAGACCTCTATTATTGAAAAAGTAGGGTTACCTTGTTTTGTTAAGGCTAATAAAGCTGGTAGCAGTTTTGGAGTAACCAAAGTTCATAAAAAGGAAGATTTACAAAATGCTATTGATGTTGCTTTTAAAGAGGATGATGAAATTATTATTGAATCTTTTTTGGATGGTACAGAAGTATCTGTAGGCGTGATAACCTATAAAGGAGAAACTAAAGTTTTACCTATTACTGAAATTGTTTCTGAAAATGATTTCTTTGATTACGAGGCTAAATACCTTGGTAAATCACAAGAAATAACTCCTGCCAGACTCACTAAGGAACAAGAAACAAAAGTAAACAAGGTAGCAAAAGATGTTTATGAAATTTTAAAAATGACTGGTTTCTCCAGAAGTGAATATATTTTTAAGGATGGTGAACCTCATTTGTTGGAAGTGAACACGGTTCCGGGGTTAACCAAAGAGAGTATTCTACCTCAACAAGCTAAAGCTGCTGGTATCACCTTAGAAAAATTGTTTGACAATGCCATTACTGAGGCTTTGAAATAAAAGCCTTATTTTTATATTATGAAACGAGCAATTTTTCCAGGATCATTTGACCCGCTAACCTTAGGACATTATGATATTATAAAGCGCGGAGTTACCTTATTTGATGAGCTAATTGTAGCCATTGGTATTAACGCCGATAAAAAATATATGTTCTCATTAGAACAACGTAAAATATTTATTGAACAAGCATTTGCTGATGAACCTAAGGTTAAAGTTGTGACCTATGAAGGTCTAACCGTTGATTTTTGCAAAGAAATTGATGTAGAGTTTATTTTACGTGGTTTGAGAAACCCTGCAGATTTTGAATTTGAAAAAGCTATAGCTCATACTAATAGAGATTTAGCGCCTATTGAAACAGTTTTTTTACTAACCTCAGCGGACACTTCCTATATTGCTTCATCAATTGTTCGAGACGTCATTAGAAATAATGGCGACTACACTAAACTTGTTCCCAATAGTGTTAGAGTAAAGTAATTTTCATTTTGTAACATTTCAGTATTATTCCATACTAATAAAGTAAGAATAATATCTCATGTTACACCACATTAAATACTTCCTTTTTAAACTTAAAATAACTCAACCTTCCAAAAGAGATATTGGTAATTGGGTTCAATATAATTATACAGAAAGAATTGAGTATGCTTTAGAACATGGCAATTATAAAACCCGGAAATTAGCTGCTGAAGCTTTGGGATTATTAGGCAATAATTCTTCCATACCTTTTCTACTTAAAGCTATTGATGATAAAGTTCATAATGTTTCTATTGCTGCATTAAATGCCTTAGAGGAAATTGGTAATCAAGATGAACTAATTGCTTCCATAATAAAAAAACGCTTTAATTGGGCTAAACTAATTGAAGAAAAACAAGCTAAATGGGAAGCTAATAAATATAAAAAGTACACTATTTACCGTTGGGAACGTGCTAGCAAAAAATCTTTTGACCGCGTGAAAGAACAACTCAAGAAACCAATAAGGTAAATAAATGATTATTTTCTGAAGTTTTCCATATTTACTAAACTAAAACCTTCAAATTATGAAAACTTCATTACTATTTATTTTATTATTCCCGCTAGTACTAATCTCACAAGGAAATCCAGCTTTGAGGAAACAAAAAATTAAACACTAATACCCCAATTAAAACTATCGATTTATCAACATTGAATACAGGGTTTATTTTATTAAAATTGAAAGTGATAATCAAATTCAAACTAAAAGAATCATTAAACCTTAAAACTTGTACTCTGAAAGCCCTTTGGTGAAAGCTTCGGGGTTCTCAGCTAAATGATAACGAGGGTCATCAATATCTTCAACAATAACTTCTCTGAATTTTGGACTTGATTTAAAAAGTAAAACTTTGCAGTCCTCACTTAAATGTTTAAGTTTTATTGTTTTGCCTTCTGCTTCATACTTATTTACCAAATTGAAAATAGCTTCTATAGCAGAATGATCACTAACTCGAGATTCCACAAAATCAACTTCAACATTTTCAGGATCATTTTTAGCATCAAATTTTTCATTGAAGGCTATGATAGACCCAAAAAATAAAGGCCCCCAAATCTCATAAACTTTAGTTCCATCTTCTCTCATACGCTTACGTGCTCTAATACGAACCGCATTTTCCCATGAAAACACTAGGGCACTAATAATGACACCTGCAATTACTGCAATGGCTAAATCAAAAATAACTGTAAGTGATGATACTGCTACCAAAACAATAACATCTGTACGCGGAATTTTATTTAATATTCGAAAACTACTCCAGGCAAATGTTCCAACAACTACCATAAACATAACCCCCACCAAAGCGGCAATAGGAATTTGTTCGATATAACTTGAAGCAAATAAAATAAATATAAGTAGTAAAACTGCTGCAACAATACCTGATAGTCTACCTCGACCGCCTCCTTTTATATTGATAATAGATTGCCCTATCATAGCACAACCTCCCATACCACCAAATAAGCCAGTAATAATATTGGCTCCACCTTGAGCCATACATTCTTTGTTAGTGTTACCCCTTGTTTCAGTTAATTCATCTACTAAATTTAAAGTCATTAAAGACTCAATAAGTCCAATAGCGGCTAATATTAAAGCATAAGGACCAATGAATTTAATTGTTTGCCAGTTAAAAGGCACTTTACTAAATAAATCTGTTTGAAATTGCGGTAACCCACCTTTTAAACCTTCTCCTCCACCATCTCTAATAAAACTACCAACTGTGGCTACATCTAGATTACCAAATATTACAATTGCTGAAACTACTAAAATACCAATTAAAGCTTCCGGTAGTTTTTTGGTGATTTTTGGTAAGCCAAACATAATACCCATTGTTAAAGCAACTAAACCAACCATAGTCCATAACTCAGTACCAGAAAAATAGTCTCCATTAACATCTCTAAACATTTTTAATTGAGCCATAAATATTACTATGGCCAACCCATTTACAAACCCCATCATTACAGGGTGAGGAATAAGTCTGACAAACTTACCAAGCTTTAAAACACCGGCTAGTACTTGTATACCTCCCATTAATATAACAGTTGCAAATAAATAATAAAGCCCAAGATTTTCTTCTGGAGACCCCATGGCATTTCCTTCTGCAACTAAGCTAACCATAACAACAGCTAAAGCACCGGTAGCACCACTAATCATACCTGGGCGACCTCCAAAAATTGAAGTTATTAACCCTATCATAAATGCAGCGTATAATCCTACTAAAGGGTCTACTCCAGCCACAAAAGCAAAGGCTACCGCTTCCGGAACCAAGGCTAAGGCTACAGTAATTCCACTTAAGATATCATTTTTGGCATTTTTTGTGCGCTTTCTAATAAACTCTGTCATGACATTATTTTTGAAGCTGCAAATTTACGGTTAATAAAAGAAGTAACAAGAATTTCTTTAATTCAATATTAATTTAACCTTAAAATACTTATTAGACGGGAACACCAATTTTGGCAATCCATTCCAACGCCTTTTCACGTTTCTGAAACACATAAATATTCCAATTACGGTCTTTATTAACATTAATTAAAGTTTCGGTAGACATTAAAGCTCCGCTTGTTGCAATAATGACAGCCACCGCCTTAATTTCTTCCAATCTACCAATAAGTCGCTGAGCTCCAAAGGTATAACTATAAGAGTTCTTTCTATTAATTAGCAATGAAAAGGGGGCAGTAAGATTCTCTAATAAAAAATCATGAAATTCAATTACTAAAGCCTCATCCATCTCAACACCTTCATTTACAATAACTTCAGCTAAAGACTCATTAAGAATAATAATTTCTCCAAATGTTAGTTTATAACTTTTCAAATAAAATATTTTTAAAATTAAAAATTACAAACAACTTCAAAAAAAGAGATGATAATAGCATATATAAGACTAAGCTTATATTTCTAAAAATACTTCTTTTTTTTTAAATCTCATATAAAAAAGGTATAATAAACTTTTTAATTCTGAAAGATTTGATAAAAAATAGAGTTTGAATATTAAAAAATAAATATTAATCAAAAACTCCACATTAAATTAAAAATAAGAGAATTTAAAACCTTAAACTAAGGCCCTAATATTAGCATAAGAGTTTTTTAGTGCTTTTTCCGATTGTTTTTCGTTTAACCATTCTACCTTAGTTATTCCTTCTTTTTCTTGAGGAAACAATGTACCGTCAAAAGAAGTCTTCATTTCAAACCAATAGGTTATTTTTATTCTATGACGTCCATTACGTTTAAAAATGTGGTAAGTTGTTTCTAATGGTTTTGTGATTTTTAAGCCTTCTACTCCAGTTTCTTCCTCTACCTCTCTAATTGAAGTTTCTTCTATAGTCTCCTTTTTTTCTGCTTTTCCCTTTGGTAAATCCCATTTATCATTTCTATATATAAATAGAACTTCACCTTTATCATTAAAAACCTTTCCTCCTCCAGCAATTACATTGGGTAGTTTTTTTAAAAATTTGTTTAAAAGCTTATCCTGGTCTTTATGAATTAATCTTACCTCGGATAATGAAGAGTTGTTTAGCTCTTTTATTACCTTACCAATATTTACAGTATCTAACAGATAATTTTTAAAGTTTGTTTCTTGCTCAACTTTAGTGGTTAAAATTATAGGCTTATCACCAACAAACACTTTATACATATGGTTTCATTAAGAATTCCAGTTTGTAAAAATATCATTTTTACAAACAAACCAATAATTGTTGAAAAAAATATTTTTATTCATAAAGTAAGCATATCAAAAAATTAAATTTATATGTAATTTTGCCAACATGATTTTTAACAAAGATATTGCTAGAAAAACTGCCGAAGTTTTATTACAAGTAAATGCTATAAAACTTAGTCCAAAAGAACCTTTTACTTGGGCTTCCGGCTGGAAATCTCCTATTTATTGCGACAATAGAATAATACTATCATTCCCTCCTATCCGTAATTATGTAAGGGAAACAATGGCTAAACAAATTGAAAAACAATACGGCAAACCGGATGCCATTGCTGGAGTAGCCACAGGTGCCATAGGTATTGGTATGTTAGTTGCAGAATATTTGGGCTTACCTTTTATTTATGTTAGACCTGATGCAAAAGGTCATGGGCGTAAAAATCAAATTGAAGGTTTTATTGAAAAAGGACAAAATGTTGTTGTTGTTGAAGATTTAATAAGCACAGGAAAAAGTAGTTTAAATGCGGTTAGCGCCTTAAGAGATGCCAATATTAATGTTAAAGGCATGATTGCCATTTTTACTTATGGTTTTGAAACTGCTACCAAAAACTTTGAAAACGCTGATGTAATTTTACAAACATTAGGCAACTATGATAGCTTGTTAGAACAAGCCTTAGATACTAAGTATATTTCTGAAGAACAATTAAAGACTTTATCTGAATGGAATACCAACCCTAGTGAATGGAACAGTATTTGATTTAGTCAACTTATGTTGTTATTTTGCAATAAAATCAAACCAATTTAACTACCTTTTAAATAATAACTTAACTACAATATGAATTTAGAATCTCCAAAAATAAACGTTGAAAAAACTCCTGAAGAGGTTTTTGATTTTTTAGCTGATATAAAAAATTTTGAGGCACTTATGCCTGAAAATATTAGCAAATTTGAAGTTTTAGAAGACGATAAATTTGTTTTTGCACTTAAAGGTATGCCAGAAATCATTCTAAAAAAGAAATCTATTGAAGCTCCAAATAAAATTGTTTTAGGTGCTGCTGGTGGAAAATTAGATTTTTCTTTAACTGGAAACATTGTTTCCAATGGTGACAATAATAGTGAGGTCCAATTACAATTTTCTGGAGACTTTAATCCTATGATGGCTATGATGATTAAAGGCCCTATTACCAAATTCATTGAAACTTTGGCTACAAGTATTCCAAAGGCTATTTAGTAAAGTATTTCTATTTCTTTGAGATCAAATTTCTTAATAATCTCATCTTCAAGAATTACCATTAACTTACCATATTTGGTAACACCTTTTACAAACCCAGAAAACAATTCACCATCAATATCTTTAAATGTTGATGGTTTATCCTTTCTAAACAAATTAGCTTCGTATTCATTTTTAACATCATCATACTTACCTTCTTTCAAAAGGGTGGCATATTTTTTAGTATAAGACATAATTCTAAACAAAACCTCATCCAAATCATACTGTAATCCCATAATATTTTTTAGGGAGGAAGCTTTAGGAAGCCCCTCGAACTTAGTCTGATTTACATTAACACCAATACCAATAATTGTAGAGTTCAACCTATTTTTTATGACATTTTCAATTAATATCCCACAAATCTTTTTGTCTGCTGACAAAATGTCGTTAGGCCATTTAATACGTAGATCAGGAATATTAAGCGTTTTTAATGCCTTTAAAATTGCCAAAGAAATTGCCATACTAATGTAAAAAGGAAACTCTACAACATGGACACTCAAATCTTTAAACACGCTAAAGGTAAGGTTCTTAGAAGCTTCAGATTCCCATACAGTACCCATTTGCCCCCGTCCGTTTTTTTGATATTTAGCTACAACCACAGTATAATCTTCCACGTTTTTCTTAACTATTAGCCCTCGCAAATAGTTATTTGTAGAATCGATGGCATTAAGTTTGATTATATGCATAAAAGAGTTATTGTTTGGCTTAAAAATCTTATGATTTTTTTAAAGCATAAAGAACTAAAAAAATAATAACTTTGCACAAATTAAATAAATTTAATGGCGAAAGAAAAAATAAGCGCAGACCAATTAATATCTGTAATAATTAGTGGCATTGAAGATGTTAAAGGACAAGAAATAAATATTCTAGATTTAAGAGAAATTGAAAACACTGTTTGTGACTACTTTATTATTTGTGAAGGAACTTCAAACACACAAGTAAACGCCATAGTTAATTCTGTACAAAAAAAAGTAAGTAAAGAACTTAAAGACAACCCATGGCATGTTGAAGGAGAGGATAATGCCGAATGGGTTTTAATGGATTACGTAAATGTTGTAGTGCATGTATTTCAAAAGCATGTTAGAGAGTATTATGATATTGAAAGTCTTTGGGGTGATGCAAAAACAACAGTAATAGAAACAAGTTATTAAAATACATGGCAAACGATAAAAAAAATATTAAAGAAAAGAAACCTAAATTCAGTCCTTATTGGATTTACGGCATTTTAATTGCGCTTTTTTTAGGCTTTCAATTATTTGGGGACAGCAGTAGTAGTGGTGGCACAAAAACTACCACATCTGATTTTTTTGGATTCCTTGCCAATGGTGATGTTGAAAAAATAGATATTGTTAAAAACACAAGAGTTGCTAGAGTTTACCTAACTTCAGATGCGGAAGTTAAAGATGAACATAAAAACTCAAAACAACAACCATTTATTCCTGCAGTAAGTAGATTACCTAACTATAAATTTGAGTTTGGTGACTTGCAAAATTTCGAGAATAAGCTTAATGAAATCATTGAAGACTTAGATACTAAGCCTATTGTAGAATTTGATACCGAAACTGACACATTTGGAAATTTATTAATTGGTATTCTGCCATTTATACTTTTAATAGGTGTTTGGATTTTTATTATGCGTAGAATGTCTGGTGGAGCTGGTGGTGGAGCTGGTGGACAAATTTTCAACATTGGAAAATCAAAAGCTAAATTATTTGACAGAAATACAGAGGTTAAAACATCATTTAAAGATGTTGCTGGTTTAGAAGGGGCTAAAGAAGAGGTTCAAGAAATAGTTGATTTCTTAAAATTTCCAGAAAAATATACCACATTAGGAGGAAAGATACCTAAAGGAGCCTTACTTGTGGGACCTCCAGGAACAGGTAAAACTTTATTAGCAAAAGCCGTTGCTGGTGAAGCTAAAGTACCTTTCTTCTCCTTATCAGGTTCTGATTTTGTTGAAATGTTTGTAGGAGTTGGAGCTTCTCGTGTTCGAGATTTATTCAAACAAGCAAAAGAAAAATCGCCTTCAATTATTTTTATAGACGAAATTGATGCTATAGGTAGAGCCAGAGGAAAAAATGCCATGTCTGGAAGTAATGATGAAAGAGAAAACACTTTAAATCAGCTTTTAACAGAGATGGATGGTTTTGGCACCAATACCAATGTTATTGTGCTTGCCGCTACCAATAGAGCAGACATTTTAGATAAGGCTCTTATGCGAGCAGGTAGATTTGACAGACAGATTTATGTTGATTTACCAGACGTTCGTGAACGTAAAGAAATATTTGAAGTACACTTAAGACCTCTTAAAAAAGCTAAAGATTTAGATACCGATTTTCTTTCTAAGCAAACACCTGGTTTTTCTGGTGCAGATATAGCAAATGTTTGTAATGAAGCGGCATTAATAGCTGCAAGAAATGGTAAAAAAGAAGTTGACAAGCAAGATTTCTTAGACGCTGTAGATAGAATCATTGGAGGTTTAGAAAAGAAAAACAAAATAATAACACCAAGTGAGAAAAAAGCAGTTGCTTATCATGAAGCAGGTCATGCCACTGTAAGTTGGATGTTAGAGCACGCCGCTCCCCTAATTAAAGTTACCATCGTTCCTAGGGGGCGCTCATTAGGAGCTGCCTGGTATTTACCAGAAGAAAGACTAATTGTTAGACCAGAGCAAATGTTAGATGAAATGTGTGCCGCATTAGGAGGTAGGGCCGCAGAACAAGTAATTTTTAATAAAATTTCTACTGGTGCATTAAGTGACCTTGAAAAAGTAACTAAACAAGCTAGAGCTATGGTTACCATATATGGACTGAGTGACAAAATTGGAAATTTAACGTATTACGATTCTTCTGGTCAAAATGAATTTGGATTTTCTAAACCATATAGTGAACAAACTGCTGAATTGATTGACAAAGAAATATCTGACATCATTGAAAAACAGTATGATAGAGCGATAAAACTTCTTAAAGAAAATAAAGATAAGTTAACAGAACTAGCCGAAGAGCTTCTTGATAAGGAAGTAATTTTTAAAGACAATTTAGAAAGAATTTTTGGTAAGCGCGCTTTTGAAAAGGAAACTACTTCTGAAGTAAAAGAAAATACAGAACAAGAAAAAGAGCAGGAAGAAAAAGAAAATAAATAAGCTGAAATACATATATTTTGTTAAGCTTTTAGTAAAAATCTTAAATTAACCTTAAGGATAGTTTAAGATTTTTTATATTTGATAAACAACTTAGAGAATTGGGTTAATAGCAGTTATTAAATGAGTCTTTTTAGAAAACTTTTTGGTTCTAAATCTGAACGTGTCAGAGAGGAATTAAAATCTGAAGAAAGAGGCAAATACATGCCAGAAATTAAACTGCCAATAGATGAAAAGTTTACCATAAACTTTAAAGCTAATGGGGGAAAGTTTCTGTATTGCGAAGATTTAAACGAGGTATACCAGAACCTTCAATTTATTGTTGACGAGAACAAATGGCATGATAAAAAAGTTTTGATTCTTGATGATAATTTAAAGGCTAAATTTAAAAATTCCAACTTAAACACTGCGTTAAGATTAAGTGAATCTACATTTTTCATTACAACATGTGAAAACTTAATTGCTAATGATGGTTCACTATTAATTTCCTCTAAACAAATTTTTGAAAAAAAATTAACTGAGTTACCTTTTAACTTTATTGTATTTGCTACCACAAGTCAAATTGTTGAAAACATTGGTGAAGGGCTTCGGGGTATCAAATCTAAAAATAGACAAAAAATACCTACTAATATTACTACCATCAAGCACTTTAAATCTGGAGATGAAAAAGATTTCTTAAGCTATGGTAGCAGTGCTAAAAATCTATACCTACTACTTTTAGAAGATTTATAGAATGAAAGAAATTCTAATTAGAGGTTTCTCTGGCCTACTTTACGTTTCGTTATTAATAGGCTGTTCACAAAACGAACATGCTTTAATTATCCTCTTTTTTATTTTCGGATTAATTAGCTTAGCTGAACTAAAAAAACTCATTCAGTTAAAAAGCCCAGTTCCTCACATTATTTTTGTTATTATCTACTTTGTATTTGTTTATTGGAAGCTTGTGATAAACACCCAATTTGGCTTAGAGGAGGCTACCCAAATCCTTATGGTTATAACAATTTTTGTCAATCTGTTTTTAATGAAAGATTTGTTTTCAGAAAAAACCATTCCAATGTTTGCCTCAAAAAGATTTATTTTAACAACCTTTTATTTATCTAGTGCATTTGTATTCTTAATATTAATAGCAAATCATCAAAACACTTATAACTCAAATATTCTATTAGGATCTTTTATACTCATTTGGGTTAATGATTCTTTTGCATATTTAGTTGGAAAAAACTTTGGAAAGCAAAAGTTATTTGAAAAAATATCACCTAAAAAAACCGTTGAAGGTTTCCTAGGTGGTTTATTTTTCGCATGTGTAGCGAGCTATTTTATTGCTACCTTTACAGAAACTTTAAATTTCACTAATTGGCTAATTTTAAGCATTATAATAAGTGTTTTTGGTACATTAGGAGATTTAATTGAGTCTAAATTCAAAAGACAAGCTGGAGTTAAGGATAGTGGTGTAATTATGCCAGGTCATGGTGGATTACTAGACCGTTTAGACAGTATTATATTTGCTGCTCCATTTATTTATTCATTTTTAAGACTTTTAAATTATGTTTCATAAAGAAGGCCATAAAATTATTTTAATAACTTTTATTGTTGTTGTTGCTTCCTATTTAATTACAGATAACTTTATAAATATCTTTTGGATAAGAACCTTAATAATGCTTACATTATTAGTTCTCCTTATTTTAATACTTCAATTTTTCAGAAATCCCAAAAGACATACAGTTTTAAACAACAAACAAGTTATTTCTCCCGTTGATGGTAAAGTAGTAGTTATTGAAGAAGTTTTTGAAAAAGAATATTTTAAAGAAAAACGCCTTCAAGTAAGTGTTTTTATGTCTCCTTTAAACGTGCACGTAACTAGGTATCCTATTGGAGGTAATGTTATTTTTAGCAAATACCACCCAGGAAAATACTTGGTGGCATGGCACCCTAAGGCAAGTGAAGAAAATGAAAGAACTACAGTTGTTGTTGAAAACGAAAACTATGGAAAAGTGCTTTACAGGCAAATTGCAGGTGCGCTTGCCAAACGCATTGTAAATTATGCAAAACAAAACAACAGAGCCGAACAAGGTGCAGATGCTGGTTTCATTAAATTTGGCTCTAGAGTAGATTTGTTTTTACCAATAGACACAAATATAAAAGTTCAGTTAAATCAAAAAGTTAGGGGTGGCGAAACCATTATTGCAGAAATGTAGATGAATAATGATAAATTAGACATAGAATTTCAAGAAGCAGTTGCTAGAGTAAATGAACATAAAGAACCATTTCCGGCAGATACACTACTTAAATTATATGCTTATTACAAAAAGGCAACAAATGATTATGGCAGACCAAGAAGTAGAGAAGCTTTAATTAATGCCTTTAAAACAAATGCTCTATTTCAAGCCAAAGATATTACTGAAGAAGAAGCTAAAAGAAATTATATTGAACTGGTTAATAATTATTTTTTATATAGGGAATAATTAAATCACTCCTTAACCTGAATTATATTTTATTATTTAAAATGAAACTGAGAATTATTTTTAGCCTTTTTATTTTATTTCTAGGTTGTGAGAACAAACCAAACAAGAATACTGCAAAACCTGTAGAAAAAAGGGTTGAAAAAAAGAAAACAGTAAAAGATTCTATTGTAAAACCTAAAAGGGAATTCCCGAAGTTAAACTCTAGAAGTGCTATGGATTTCTTTCTAGAATACAATGAAAAGCATAAAGAAAATAGAGTTAGAATTACAACAGATTTTGGTGACATTGAAATTTTCTTATTTAACGAAACCAGATTTCATCGTTCTAATTTTTTGTTTTTAACAAGGCAAAAATATTTTAACGATACGCAGTTTTACAGAGTAATTGACAACTTTATGATTCAAGCTGGTAACAGTGATGATATAAAGACCGCTAGAAAGCGTGGATATATTGGTAAATATTTATTACCTGCAGATACTAAAAGAGGCTTTAAACATGATAGAGGTGTTATTTCAATGCCAAGTAGCGAAATTGACAACCCTCACAAATTAGCATCTCCGTATGAGTTTTTTATTGTACAACAAAAAGGCGGTGCACACTTTTTAGATGGTGACTATACTATTTTTGGTAAAGTAACCAAAGGTATGGATGTAGTTGACAAAATAGCCGGAGTTGAAACTGATGATGGAGATTGGCCAATGAAAAACATTTACATAAGAAACGTTGAGATTCTTGATTAATAAAACCTAAGCTAAGATCTATAAATATTAGGGAGTGCTATTTTAAATCTAACAGCTAACAGACGAGTTACTATAACTACAATACCCGATATAATGAAAACAACATTAGTTTCAATCGGTAATTGAATAATTAAAAAATAAGTTGCTCCTCCCAAAATACAGGCTGTTGCATATATTTCTTTTCTAAAAATCACAGGGATTTCATTACACAAAATATCTCTGATAACTCCTCCAAAACTTGCCGTCATAGTACCAAGAGCTATACAAATTATAGGATGTAAATCTGCTTGAATTCCTTTTTCTATGCCCACCAAAGTATAAAGTCCAATACCAATCGTATCGAAAAAAAACAAGGAGGTTCTTAAATAGTTTATTTTACTTCTAAAAATAATAGCCAAAACAGCCGATGCAATAATAACATACGTATAAGCTATATCCTTCATCCAACTTACCGGAGTATCACCAATAAGCAGATCACGTAATGTACCACCACCAACTGCTGTTACAAAAGCTATAATAAGCACCCCAAACAAATCCATCTTTTTGTTGAAGGCCACTAAAACACCAGAGACAGCAAAAGCTATAGTGCCTAAAATATCAATAGTATAAAACATTACATATTTTGAGTATAGTAGTTATAGTCCTTTAAAATAACATCAATAAACTCAATATCAGTTTTTTGCTTCACCTCTTTTATTTCAACAACTTCTATAAGCTTATTTCTTAATTTTATTAGTGTAGGATAATCTTTCGAGGCCTTAGCTGTAGTAAAGGTATCTTTTATAATTCGTGCATCATTATCAGACAATTTTATAACATTAGGATATGTGGGCACATAATCTTGCTTTAAATCCTCTAAAATAGTATGACTTATGTTCACCTTATTTTTTAAGGAAATGACTGAAGTACCAGCAGTCATATCACCTAAACGTTGGTTTTTATCACTCATTATTATTGAAATAAGCGCCACTACTCCACTCATGATGTTTAAATCTACAATTCTAAAAAACCATCGAATTACAAAATCTGCCAACGAAGCTTGATAGCCATCAATCTTAACCACTTGTATTTTCAAAACACGCTTACCTAAGGTTTGCCCATCAAGTATACTTTCAAAAATTAATGTATAGAAAATAACTGGCAAATAGAATGATACATATATTGCTGCTTGCGACCACCCATCCATATCTCTTACCAAATCATCAACATTGAATAAATTAAAAACTAGTTGATAGGTTACAATGATATAAGCTATTTTAATAACCCAGTCTACACCATAGGCTAATATGCGCTCACCAACACTCGCCGCTGTAAAATTAATATTCACATTTTGAGTTGTATTTATTTGCAATTCTACCATATAAACAGCGCCTTTTCTCCATACAAATCTATTGTAAAAATCTGTAAGATATAAAGTACTTTTAATAAAAAATTTGATTAGCTTTGATTTTAGATGAGAGAAGTAGCCTTTATTAAACAGAATAAAGAAAAATGGCTAAACTTTGAAAAAGCTATTTTTGGAAAAACCTTAAAAAACCCAGACGAACTAGCTTCATTATATATACATTTAGTTAACGACCTCTCTTATGCTCAAACCTATTACCCCAAAAGTAAAACAATACTTTACTTAAACAACTTAGCCGCCAAGGCTTTTCAAAAAATTTATAAAACAAAGCGAGAAGACACAAATCGGTTTGTTCATTTCTGGAAAATTGAAGTGCCTTTAATTGTATATCAGTATAGGAGGTATATACTTTATGCCTTTATTATATTTTTAAGTTTTGTTGCTATTGGAGCACTTTCAGCTGCGTTTGACGACTCATTTGTTAGACTTATTTTATCTGATGGATATGTTAATGAAACTCTTGAAAATATTGAAAAAGGCGATCCTGTTGCAGTTTATAAAAGTGGAAGTAATTGGGGCAGTGCTTTTGGTATCACATTAAATAATCTTTATGTTGGTATTTGCTCCTTTATTTTTGGTGTTTTCGGTGGATTGGGCACTGGGTATTATATGCTTAATAATGGCATCATGGTTGGTGCTTTTCAGTATATGTTTTATAAACACGGTGTACTTTGGGAAAGTGTACGTGGTATATGGATTCACGGATCAATGGAGATTTTCGCAATTGTAATTGAAGGTGCAGCTGGTTTAATTCTAGGTGCAAGTATTTTATTCCCTAAAACATACTCTAGAATAACATCATTTAAAATAGGAGTTAAAGATGGGATAAAAATTCTTATTAGCACATTTCCTTTTACCATTGCAGCTGGTATTTTAGAGGGTTATGTTACGCGATATTCTAATGTAATGCCTAATTGGTTATCAGTAGGAATTATTTTAACCACGCTTAGCATTATTTCGTTTTACTACTTAATATACCCTTTCATTTTACATAAAAAATTAAAAAACAAACATGCAATTATATAAGTCTAGAGGTTTTAGCGAGTTTTTTCAAGACACCTTTGCTTTTTTAAAACAAAACGGTAAACATTTCTTTAAACATTACTTTATCATCAATGGTGTTTTCTTATTAATACTCATTGCTATGGGGTATTTTTTTACTAAGTTTTATACCAATCTAGTCTTTGGAGGCATAATAGATAGCCAAAGTACAACGGCTATAGATGATTATATGAATGAAAATTTAGGACTATTCATAATTTTTATTTTAGTCTTCATAATTGTAGCTTTAATATCGGCTATTGTTTCATATGCCTACGTCCCAATATATTTAAAACTTTATGAAGAAAAAGGTGAAAAAAACTTCACAGTTAAGGATGTAGTTTCATTGTATAAAATGAACATCAGTAAACTTATAATCTATGTATTGTGTTGTTTAGTTTTAGTAATTCCAATGTTTATCCTTCTTTTTATAGGTGCTATGGTTTTAATGATAACTATAATTGGTATACTAGCCATTCCCTTGCTCTTTGGAGGGTTTGCACTATTCTTTACGATGTCTTTAATGGAATATTTGGAAAACAAAAAAGGTATTTGGGAATGTTTTGGATACTCGTGGTCTTTAATCTCATCAAAATTTTGGGCTTCAATTGGTAGTGTTGGTCTTTTTTATTTAATGAGTTATATAACTCAGAATGTTTTATCCTTAATTCCATATTTTTTTGGAATGGCAAGCTTTTTAACTACTATTGAACAAGGCGGACCAACGGAAGAAGAAATTGGGTCAACTATGATGATTATCATGATGTTTGTTTTCTTTTTATCATTTCTTGTAAGTGCAGTTTTAGGTATTATAGTACAACTTAATCAGGGTATTGTTTTTTATAGTTTGAAGGAAGGCAAAGAAAATATAAAGACAAAAGATATTATAGACCAAATAGGATCTGGTGAATAAAAAGTTTTGGTTACATATCGTTTTTATTGCTTTTGGTTTTGTATGTTACCCTAAATCTCACTGGGTTAATATTGTAATAAATGATACTTTAAAAGTTGATACTTCACCCCAAATATCACCACGTAGTTTTGAGGATTTAAATGAGGTTTACACCGGTGAAGACTTTATTTATGAACGTAGTGTTGAAAGCTCAGGTTGGTGGACCCGTTTTAAATTATGGTTAAACGACTTTTTTAGGAATTTATTCGATATTACAAATGATGGACAAGCTTCAAAAGCCACAGATATTGCTTTAAAAATTGCTGGTGTAATCATTTTTCTATTGGTAATTTATTTCATCTTTAAAGCTGTTATGAATAAAGAAGGCACATGGGTGTTTGGTAAATCTTCTGATAAAAATATAATTCCTGTAACAGATATTGAGAATAATATTCATGCCACAGATTTTAAAAAACTTATTAATGAGGCCGAAAAAAACAGTAATTACCGGTTGGCCATTAGGTATTATTATTTATGGCTTTTAAAATCACTAACACAAGCAGAAATAATTGAATATGATGTTGAAAAAACCAATAGTGACTATCAAAATGAAATTAGTCAAGACCAATTAAAAAAAGAATTCACGTACACCTCTTATTTATACAATTACATTTGGTATGGTGAGTTCAATGTAACGCCATCAGAATTTGATCAGGCCAAAGATGCTTTTACTAAATTTTTAAAATCTGTAAAAGCATGAACAAAACATTAAAAGTATATATTGGCTTATTAATACTACTGTTTGTAGTAGTTATTCTTATTGATTTTTCTAAGCCAAAACCTATTAATTGGAGTCCAACTTATAACGAGTTGCACAAAAGGCCTTATGGGACATTTATACTATATGACCAGTTAGCCAACCTATTTAATAATAGTAAAGTAAATAATATTAAGGTAACTCCTTACGAATACTTTGATGATTTATACAATTGGGAAGATAGTACGTATAACACAAGCGGAACTTACATGCTTGTAAATGAGCATGCCGATATTGATGAAGTTTCTGCTCAAGAATTATTAGACTATGCCTCACATGGAAATGATGTTTTTATTTCGTCCAATTACCCGCCTTCAAAAATTTTAGATTCACTTTCAATAGACATTAAAAACCAATATAATTTTAAAGGAAAAGCTGAATTAAATTTCACCAATCCTATCTTTACAAGAGATTCTATTGTTATAGAAAAAGGTTTGAGTAATTACTATTTTTCAGAATTAGATTCTATGGTTACAACAGTTCTAGGATATCAAAAATTTGATAGCATAAACCGAGTTAATTATATAAAAGTAAAACATGATCAAGGCAACATCTTTTTACACTTACAACCCGTGGTTTTCACAAACTACCATTTATTAAAAAAAGACAATAAGAAATATGTGGCTGCAGTGTTATCCTACTTAAAAGATGACACCATTCATTTTGACTCACCTAATAAAACTGGTGCCAACCTAAGCAAATCTCCATTAAGGTTCATCCTTAGTAAACCTGCATTAAGAAATGCCTGGTGGCTAGCCTTAGCTAGCTTAGTTTTATTTATGATTTTTAATGCCAAAAGAAGACAACGTATTGTGAAAATCATTAAACCATTAGAAAATTCCACCATAGCCTTTACCAAAACTATTGGCAATTTATATTATGAAACCAAAGACCACAATACCATAATAGATAAAAAAATAACGTATTTTTTAGAACATTTAAGACGTGGTTTTTTTGTTAACACAGAACTTTTAGACGATAAATTTGTAAAAAACCTAAGCCTAAAAACGAATAAAAACCGCGAAGAGATACAATCTCTAATTACACTTATTTTAAATTTAAGAGCTAAAAACAACTGCACAGAATCAGATTTACTTAAATTAAACAAAGCAATTGAAGATTTTTATACCAAATAAATTATGGAGCATTTAGAGAACCAAAATGACGACACTTTAGAACCTAAAAATGAGCAACAAGAATTTGAAAAAACACTTTCTGGAGAAAACAGAAAAACAGATGACAGTTTAAATTTTAAAAACCGTGTAGATTTAACAGAACTACAAGAAGGAATTACACTAATCAAGAACGAAATTGGTAAAGTAATTGTTGGTCAAAAAAGTATGATTGACTTACTAATTGCTTCTATTTTGGCTAATGGGCATTCACTTATTGAAGGCGTTCCTGGAGTTGCAAAAACAATTTCCGCTAAACTTTTAGCCAAATCTTTGGATATTGATTTTAGTAGAATTCAATTCACGCCAGATTTAATGCCTAGTGATATTTTAGGGACATCAGTTTTCAATATAAAGTCTTCAGAATTTGAATTTAAAAAAGGCCCTATTTTTTCTAATATGATTCTCATTGACGAAATAAACAGAGCACCAGCAAAGACGCAGGCGGCTTTGTTTGAAGTTATGGAAGAACGTCAAATAACCATAGATGGCCATAAATTCCTATTGGATTTACCTTTTATAGTTTTAGCTACTCAAAACCCAGTAGAGCAAGAGGGAACTTACAGACTACCAGAAGCCCAATTAGATAGATTTTTGTTTAAAATAGACATTGATTATCCTAATTTAGAAGAAGAAGTTGAAATTATAAACAGAGAGCAGTCTTTAAAAGGGGGTATAAAAACAGATAAAATCACTTCGCATTTATCAAAAAAGCAAATTGAAAAATTTCAAGATTTGGTAAATGAAATAATTATAGAATCACATTTGGTTAAATATATTGCAGAAATCATTATAAATACTAGAAGCAATCCTTTTTTATACTTGGGCGCATCACCAAGAGCGTCTATAGCCATTTTAAAAGCAAGCAAAGCATTTGCAGCTATGAATGGTAGAGATTTTGTTACTCCAGAAGACATAAAACAAGCAGCTATTCCTGTATTGCAACACCGAGTTATTGTTACTCCAGAACGTGAAATGGAAGGTGTTACCACCAAACAAATTATAAAACAAATTATTGAAGCTGTGGAGATTCCAAGGTAATCATTAATGAAAGTTATCTCATTCCTTATGAAGTAAAACCATTTCTTTTAACAATCTAAGAAAATTAGTGAAACGTCTTAAACCATTTTACATACAAAACCGCTTTTTTTATATCTGTATAGGTATTATGATTCTGTTTGTAATCAGTTTTGTATTTCCAGTATGGTTCAATACAGTTAGGCTATTACTATTAGTATTAATAGCCCTAACTTTTCTAGACACTCTAATTCTTTTTGCAACAAAACGAGGTTTAAAAGGCACTAGAACGTTACCAGAAAAATTATCAAACGGTGATAAAAACCCCATTCATTTAAGTATTGAAAACTTCTATACTTTCCCTGTTTATATAAGAATTATTGACGAAATACCTGAGCAGTTTCAAGTTAGAAATTTTAAAATAGACCGAAAGCTCACACCATCAAGTATTACAGCATTAGAATATGAAGTAAGACCAACCGAACGCGGTGAATATCACTTTGGAAAACTAAACATTTATGTATCGTCTGTATTTGGTTTAATTTCGCGTAGATTTAGTTTTAATGATGGTGAAATGGTACCTACATATCCAAGTTTTATCCAACTAAGAAAATATAATTTATTAGCCATTAGTAACAACCTCAACCAGTATGGCATTAAAAAAGTCCGTAAACTGGGGCATACTATGGAGTTTGAGCAAATCAAAGAATATGTATTAGGTGATGATTTACGTACTATAAACTGGAAAGCTACCGCAAAGAAAAACCAATTAATGGTAAATCAATATCAAGATGAAAAATCACAACCTATTTATTCGGTTATTGATAAAGGTAGAGTTATGAAAATGCCTTTTAATGGTTTATCTCTTTTAGACTATGCCATTAATGCTGCCTTGGTAATATCAAACGTGGCGTTGA
The DNA here is from genome assembly GCF_045277075.1 of Seonamhaeicola sp. MEBiC01930. Taxonomy (GTDB): domain Bacteria; phylum Bacteroidota; class Bacteroidia; order Flavobacteriales; family Flavobacteriaceae; genus Seonamhaeicola. The sequence continues at coordinate 442,797 of NZ_CP104270.1, forward strand.
AAAAACAAGATAAGGCAGGAATATTTTCATTCTCAAAGAAGGTTGAAAACAGAGTGGTTGCTGAGCGCCGCTCTTCTCAAATGAATTTAATTCTAGAAGGTCTTTATAATGTAAATACCGATTTTTTTGAAAGTGATTTTGGCAGACTTTACGCAGATATTAAGCGCAATATAACACAACGCAGCTTAATTTTATTGTATACCAATTTTGAAACATTAGATGGCCTGCATAGACAACTACCTTATTTAAAAGGTATTGCTAAGAGCCATTTATTAGTGGTTATTTTCTTTAAAAACACTGAATTAAACAATCTTATACAGAACAAAGCAGAAACAGTTCAACAAGCTTATGACAAAGTAATTGCAGAAAAATTCTCTTTTGAAAAGCGATTGATTGTAAACGAACTTAAAAAGTATGGTATCTATTCTATTTTAACTACTCCTGAAAATTTAACTATAGATACTATTAATAAGTATTTAGAGATAAAAGCTAGGGGTCTACTTTAATAAGACTATTGATATTTTCTTTTATTAAACCAATTTCCTATTAAACTTAAGTTAATGGTAAGTTTATGAAAATTTTCTTGAATTAAATTATTTGTTAGGGTTCCTTCTCTGCCATAAGAATATGAAATATTCAACTTTGCCTTATTTGATAAAGGTAAGCCCAAACCAGCTGAGGCAAAATAACTATCAATTTTTTGGTTAGAAATAGTTAAAAATCCTGTATTATAATTTACACCAAACCTATACTTTACGTTACTCCAATATGTGTTCTTTGTTTTTGGTAAATATTCTGCTCCAAATGCATAAATACTCTGATCTGTATACCGCTCATTATTTTGTAACTGATTAGTATTGTTCCATAACAATTTTTTAAAATCAAAACTTGTCGTCAAAGATTGATTAAGTTTAGCAGTTAAACCTAAACCAAATGCTAACGGCAATTCAAAATCATCAAGAGTGTTTTCAATATCTTCATCAACAATAATCTCTGTACCCGAAGTAGAGTTTTTGGTTGAATTCCTTACCTTATCACCAGTTAACTTAGCTGGTAATTCTATTACTCCACCTAATGTAATTTCCTTATTTTCTTGTTTAACTAGATTTAATTGAAATCCTGTTTTTAGCTTAACCCCGTTATAATAATTAACATCTGTTATATTAACAAAAGATTCGTAATACAAATTAGTTTCTTCACTTATTGAACCAAAAAGAAATGATAAATCTACACCTAAAGATAACCCGTCTGTAACATTAAATCCGGTTGACAAATAAGCTTTACTTAATCCGCCAGCACCTGTAATTCTAGAGATATACGTATCTGTGGAGCCTTCAATAGAATTTTCAACATCAATATCATAACCTACTTTTGTATAAGGTAAAAGACCAAAGCTCATTCCTAAATTTTTCTTTAAAGGAAAAGCCATCACTACATGAGAGATATTATAATCACTTGTATTATCCTTTAAATAGTCTGTTTTTAAAGAAGAATATATTCCATTCAAACCAAATTCATATAAAAACGATTTTTGTTGAATATTTGATAAACTAGCGGGATTAAACAAGTTTATTTCTCCAGAGTTGTTTTGTGCTATTCCGGCATTACCCATACCTGTTAATCCACCGCTGGCAGTTTTATTTTCAACACCTAAACCAAACATAGAATATGGTGTACTGGTATCATTTTGAGAAAAACATGATGGAATTATTGCTATTAAAAATAGCTGTTTGAATATTTTATTCATTTAAAAGGATAATTAATAGTTTAAATAAGCTACACTTAACTTAATATTATTGCTTTCATCATAATTATCAATCACTAAACGATTCACGGTTTTATCATAGTTTACAAACTGAATCATTAAAGCGTAGTTCAAATCATAATCTGAGCTAAGAATAGTTTCAACAAAACCACTCATATCTACAGTATAATAAGTGTTTTGCGTAAACTCATCATCATTTTGGTTTAAAATGGCATATACCGAATTTGCATCTATATCAGCAAGCTGACTAACAATTCTGTTTTTCTGATCAATGACATAAACAGCTAATGAATCCTGTAACGAATTGGTGTTATTATTACTGTTTTTAAGTGGACTAAAAGATAATTCTGCATTTAAAACAGTACTATCATCATAAAGGGTATTTAAATCTTTAAGTGTAGGCATTTCTATTTTAGCCGAAACCCCCGTACCACCTTGGGCAAATATTAATTGATCGGTATCATTACTAGATACCGAAGTATCCTGATTTAATAGATTGCTCATATAAGAACCTTCTAAATCAGAATTTATAGCATTAAATTGTTTTGCCGCAGAAGAAACAATAAAATTTAATACTCGATCATTACCTTCGCTTATATCTCCGGCATCTTCGGTATAAAAAATACGCATACTTGAATTACTCAAAATATCTGAGTAGGATTCAAAATTAAAGCCCAAAATATGCGTGTTTTTTGAATCATCTGGCACTACAGTTAAGCCCTTGAAGTATTGTAGAAAATCATCAGCTGTATTAATATCATTATCCCTAATTTTATTAAATATCTCCTCCCCAATATGTGTATCCAATGATATATAAATAGAATCATTTGCGCTATTAGGCCTAGGAACAAATGACACCTCTCCCAAAATATCTTCCTCATAATCTAGTTTAGAGACATTATAAAAATCATCACCATCATCTTGAGGTTCAAAATATTCTAATAACCTATGCACTTTATAAGTTTGCACCTGAGTGGTATCTCCATAATAATACTTATCATAGTTTAAAACTAAACCAATAGAATCATAAACCGCATCGTCACTAATAGAAAAATTAGAATTTTGAACCTGAAAATAAGTTTGAGCAGTTAATTGTCCCAAATAGGCGTCATTTATACTACCCAATAAAATACGACTTGTACTTGATGTTACTAAAGAATCAAGCTTAAAGGTTCCGGTGTTTATAGAAAAAGTATCTATTATTTTTAAATTGATATTATTCTCAATAAAATCACTTCCAACAGGGTATGTTTTTAATTCATCACTACAAGAAAACATAAAAAACAAACCTATTATACTTATAAAAAATATTTTCATTTTACTTTTTTAAAAAAGCAAAACTATAATTAAGCAAAACAATTGGTATCTTAAAATAGACTAACCCAATTATTTCATAGACCAAAATGTAAAAATTTTGTTAAATTTCTAAATATCAGCACATTATATTGTTAGTAGATAAAAAAAGGCATAGCATAGACAAAATAGCTATGTTGGTCTATTTCATAATGTTTTAAATCATTATAGCATCTAGATTTGCTGAGGGAGTATTAACAAAAACATTAATTATTAAACAAAAGCAATAATGAATATATTAAAAAAGAAAAGCATTTTAATTTTTGCTATCCTTTCAATTATTTTAGTTAGTTGTAGTACTGATGATGAAGATTCTGATGAGTACGGTAACTGGGTAGAAGGTTCTTCTTTTGATGGTGATTCTAGAGGAAACGCCGTTAGTTTTACTATTGGAACAAAAGGTTATTTAGTAACAGGTTATGATGGAGATGACTATTTATCTGATACCTGGGAATATAACTCTGATGAAGACTATTGGGTTAAAAAAGCAGATTTCCCCGGAACAGAACGTAGCGGAGCTGTTGGTTTCTCAATGAATGGTAAAGGTTATATAGGCACTGGTTATGATGGCAGCGATGAATTAAAAGATTTCTGGGAATATGACCCTGATACAAACCAATGGTCTCAAAAAGCAGATTTTGGTGGAACCGCAAGATATGGGGCTATAGGGTTTGCTGTAAATGGATACGGTTATATTGGTACTGGATATGATGGTAGTGAACAAAAGGATTTTTGGAAATATGACTCCTCAACAGATGCTTGGGAACAAGTAGTTGGTTTTGGCGGTCAAAAACGCCAAAATGCCACAGTATTTATAATAAACGACATAGCATATATTGGAACAGGAACAAGAAATGGCTCAATACAATATGATTTTTATTCATTCGATGGAACCGATTGGTTAAGCTTAACAGATTTAGACGATGATGATAGTGATGAAACCATATCTCTGTATAATGGTGTTGGCTTTTCTTTAAATGGTAAAGGATATCTTGCCACTGGCTTAAATGGTGCTGCAACAAATGAGTGCTATGAATATACTCCAGAAACTGATACATGGGAAGATGTTCCAAATTTTGAAGGCACCTCAAGACAAGATGCTTCATCATTTTCATTCGGCACTAAAACCTTTGTGCTAATGGGAAGAAGTAGTAATTATTATTTTGATGATATTTGGGAATTTAGACCAGACGAAATAGAAGACGAAGATGATTAAAAGATTGCGGTTTGTTTAGTTTATAAGGCTGAAAATCATCAATAATCTCTGGTACTGATTTCGGCCTTATTTTTTATAATAATTATAACATTCTTTTCACGTTTCTTAAACACTTTAAACTTTACTTTTGAACATATTTTAGTACTGATGCATTATAAAAAAATACCACCTATTATTATCCATATTTTAATATGGATATTTTTTTTGGTAACAAGCGCCACCCAAATATATTTTAAAATTGGGCACATCCCAACAGATTTTGTTTTACGTTCAGTATTGTTAATATTAGCCTTTTACCTTAACTATAGCATATTTGTACCAAATTTAATTTTAAACAAAAAAATAACACTCTACTTCCTAGTAGTTTTAATTTCAGGCTTGTTCTTTTTTTATTTAATGGAGGAAATATTGCCTAGACCAAATTTCCACCCTCCCAATGATTTTCATCTAGACAGAAACTCAAATTTACCTCCACATAAAAAACCGTCTTTATTTATACTAGATTTTAGGGGTATTTTTCCCTCAGGAGGCTTACTACTTTTAATTTTTGCGTTAAGTACAAGTGTAAAATTAGGAATGGAATGGTTTAAATCTGAAAAACAACGTGTATTAACAGAATCTCAAAAAGTAACTTCAGAACTTTCGTTTTTAAAGGCTCAACTTAACCCTCATTTCTTATTTAATTCTTTAAATAGTATTTACTCTTTAGCTCACAAACAATCTAAAGACACAACAAATGCCATTGTTCTTTTATCCGATTTAATGAGATATATGATATATGAGGCTAATAAGGAATTGGTTCCGCTTGAAAAAGAAGTTAATTACATTAAAAATTATATATCATTACAACTGCTTCGTTTAAAAGATTCTAGCAATGTAAAAGTTAATGTCCGCGGCAATTTAAATTACAATATAGAACCTTTACTTCTTATATCATTTATAGAAAATGCATTTAAATATGGAACTGATTTTAAAGGCAAAACCAACATTATAATTAGATTAATTATTGAAGATGAATATCTAAAACTGTATGTCTACAACTCTGTTTCATACCAACAACCTAAACCTAAAAGTTCTGGAATAGGTTTAGAAAATATTAAAAACAGACTAAAATTACTTTATCCAAAACAACATACTTTTGAAATAATAAGTGAAAAGGATAGTTACGAGGTAAATTTAAAATTGAAACTTAAAAAATTATGATAACCTGTATTATAATTGATGATGAGCCTTTGGCTCTTGAATTATTGGAAGATTTTATTTCTAAAATTTCGTTTTTGGAATTAGTTGCCTCTTGCTCTAATGGATTTGAGGCTACAAATATTTTGCATCAAAAAAAAATAGATTTAATCTTTACGGATATTGAAATGCCCAATTTTTCTGGAATAGATATTATTAAATCTTTAGAATATAAACCGCATTTCATTTTCACCACGGCATATTCTCATTACGCTGTTGAAGGTTTTAATCTTAATGCTATAGATTATCTTGTTAAACCTATTCCTTTCCATAGGTTTTTAAAAGCGGCCACTAGAGCTCTAAATTTAATTACAGAAAAACCCGAAACTACCATAACTAATGAACATATAACGGAGCCAGATTTTATATTTGTTAAATCTGAATACGAAAACCTAAAAGTGAATATAAACGAAATTAAATATATTGAGGGACTCAAGGACTATATTAAGATTTATACTGGTAATAGAAAACCCATATTAACTTTAAATAGTCTGAAAAAGTTTGAAGATAAATTGAGGCAAAACAATTTTATCCGTGTTCATAAATCTTATATAGTATCAATAAACCATATACACTCTGTACAGCGCAATAGAATATTAATTGATGAAAAACGAATTCCCATAGGCATTAGTTATAAGAATGAATTTATAAAAAAGATTGATTGTTAACTAAAAAAGCCCTTTTAACTTTTACATTAAAAGAGCTTTTTACTATTAACCAAACTAACTAAACTTCTTCGTTTAACCATGCCTTCATCATCCACACGGTTTTTTCTTGCTCTGTAATAAAATCACTCATCATACTATTAGAACCTTCATCATTGGCATCACCTGCTTTTTCAAGAATATCTCTTTCAATTTTTAATAATTCTGTTAAAGAATCTACAATCAATCTAACAGCCTTAACATCTTCTGAAATATTTTTTCCAACAGGAACTTTAGCAGAGGCAGAATAATCTTCAAACGTATGTAACGGTGTTTCGCCCAGGGTTAAAATACGTTCTGCAATTTCATCTACCTTGGTATTGGCATCATCATAAAGCTCTTCAAATTTGGCATGTAAATCAAAAAACCCTCTTCCCTTTATATTCCAATGAATGCCTCTTAAATTTTGATAATATGTTTGAAAATTGGCCAATAAGTAGTTTAAATCATTGGCTAATTCTTTTGTTTTTGAACTGTCTAAACCTATACTATTGAATATCATTTTGTTATAATTTTTATTTATCACAAATTTATTTTAAAATAAACTATATTTATTATAGTTTTTATCAATAGATTTTATATTTTTATAGTCTAAATTGATAGCAATGACGATTACACAATTATATTATGTTTTAGCGGTAGCCGAAAATCAAAACTTTACAAAGGCAGCAGAAAAGTGTTTTGTAACACAGCCCACTTTAAGTATGCAGATTCAAAAATTAGAAGATCAACTAGATGTTCAAATTTTTGATAGAAGTAAAAAACCCATAGAATTAACTGAGGTTGGTAAGAAAATAGTAACTCAAGCCAGAAATATAGTTAACGAATCTTATAGAATTCAAGATATTGTTGACCAACAAAAAGGATTTATTGGAGGTGAGTTTAAATTGGGTATTATACCTACTATTATGCCTACTTTATTGCCAATGTTCTTAAAAACATTCTTAAAAAATCATCCAAAGGTTAAACTTAAAATTGAAGAATTAACAACAGAAGAAATTATATCTAGAATTAAAGATGGGCATTTAGACGCAGCCATTGCTGCTACACCTCTAGAGAACGAAAACATTAAAGAGCGCGTTTTGTATTATGAACCCTTTGTAAATTATATTCCTAAAGGTCATAGACTACATACCAACAAAAACATTGATGCTAGTGAACTAGATATAAATGATATGCTTCTGTTAGAAGATGGACATTGCTTTAGAGATGGTGTTATTAATTTATGCAAAGTATTTAAAAACCATGAAGATGATAAGTTTCAATTAGAAAGTGGTAGTATAGAAACTTTAATAAAACTTTCTAATGAAGGTTTGGGTATGACACTACTACCCTATTTGCATACATTAGATGTTAGCGACAAAGAGAAGGCAAACTTGCATTACTTTAATGAACCTTCTCCTGCTAGAGAAGTGAGCATTATTTACCATAAAAGTGAACTTAAAATGCAAATTATTGAGGCTTTGCAAGACGTTATTTCAGGAATTATTAGAGGAGCTATTGCATTTCAAGATGTGAAAATTATTAGCCCGCTGCCTAAATAAATTATTTGTTTTTTCGTACATTAGATTAGGCATTAAGCTACAAAAATCATGAAACAAATACACCTAGTAATCCTTTGTGTTCTATTAATTTTTACAGCATGTTCTGAAAATGAAGATGAAATTATATATGAACCCACCATTACAACACCATTTAATCTCAGGGCTTCTCAAGGTGATTATCTAGACCAGATTAACTTATCTTGGTCAAGCAAATCTCCTAAAGCTTATAATTTTCATGTTTTAAGATATGATGACGCTACTTCAGATTATATAAAAATTGGGGAAACCAAAACCAAATCTTTTGAAGATACTACTTTGGTAATACCAAATACAGAATATCACTACAAAGTAAAAGTCCATAACTCCGAAGAAGTGTTTAGTAAGCTTAGTGATAGTACTTTAGGATATACTGGCCAATTTATATCTGTTGATAAGATTGAAGTTAGTACTAATTATTATGGAATGACATCACCATACTATCATATTAATTGGGACGAAGTTAAGTATGCTGATGGTTATGAAATTTACCGTTCAAAATCTGACACCTTAAATTTTGAAAAATTTAAAACCGTCAAAATAGATTCTCCACAATATCCTTATTATTATAAGAATTACTTTCAAGATGATAATATTGAACCCAAAACGGATTATTATTATAAAGTAAGGGCGTTTAATCATAAATTAGGGTTTTCTGATTTTTCAGAAATAGGACACGGCCTATTTGTTTTGCCTCAAACTCAAAGACCATGGGATTACTGGACTATTCATGATTGTTTTTATGAATCAGTACAAAACCAATTGCAAGTTGCAAACAAATTAATTGGAAGATGGAAATATATATATGCACAATATTGGTTTGGTTATTACGGTCATGTTGGATTTAATACAGAATGCCAAAATATTGAAGTGGAATTTTTAGATGATTACACCATAAATCTAATTCAAAACAATGAGGTAAAGGCAACAACCAAATGGCAAATACGCAGTCAGTATTCTTTTACTAGGGATAATACAAAATACTATCTGGATTTTGAGGATTATTTAATAGATTTTACGATACCCAGAATTCCAAGTTTATTTTCTGGACCGATTTATTTGTGTGAGGATAATTTAGAAATGGATGGCAACGCTACCGATGGATGGATAGCCAGCTATACACGAGTTAAATAAAATGGAAGACATTAAAAAAGCGACCAGTTGGTCGCTTTTTTTTTATGGTTTTAAATAAATTAAACATTGATTCAGTTCTGGGTTTTGCTGTACAAGAGAATGAATAAAAATTTTAAGCTCTTCTAACTCATATGGCAGTAATCTGCTTACTGCTTTTTGTACTTCTTTGCAAAACAACGTAGCATCAAAACTAACTTTATTAAGTACCGTTTTGGTGTACTCTAACATTGCTCTCGCCATAGTTATCTTAAGGTTTAGGTTTTAAATTAAATGTAGATTTGTTTTATAGGCTCTATTATATTAATAATTAAACCATAAATTTAATAAAAAATTGCGATACTTATTTTTTTTAGCCCAAATTTAACATTTAAAACCTATTGTCTCCATCAAGTAAATCTCCTAAGCCACCAAGTATACTACCTTCTCCTTTATCTTTACCTCCACCTCTTGGTGCAGAGGCTAAAACGCGTCCCGCTAACCTGCTAAATGGCAATGATTGTATATAAACCGTTCCTGGACCTTGCAGTGTTGCAAAAAATAGTCCTTCACCACCAAAAACTGTGTTTTTTATACCTCCAACAAACTCTATATCATAATTTACAGTTTGGTCAAAACCAACAATACAGCCGGTATCTACTTTTAATGTTTCGCCTGCCATTAATTCTTTTTTGGCCATAGTGCCGCCAGCATGAACAAATGCCATACCATCTCCTTCAAGTTTTTGCATAATAAAACCTTCACCTCCAAAAAGTCCTCGACCTAATTTTTTTGAAAACTCAATACCTACGCTTACACCTTTAGCCGCACATAAGAAGGCATCTTTTTGGCAAATAAATTTACCACCAAATTGTCTTAAATCTATTGGAACTATTTTCCCTGGATAGGGTGATGCAAAAGACACCTTTCTTTTACCAATGATTTCATTGTAAAAAGCCGTCATAAATAAACTTTCTCCTGTTAGTATGCGTTTACCGGCTCCTAATATTTTTCCTAAAAAACCTGAATCTTTTTGAGAACCATCTCCAAATATGGTTTCCATTTTAATCCCTTCATCCATCATCATAAAACTTCCTGCCTCGGCTACTACACCTTCTTGAGGATCTAATTCTATTTCTACATATTGCATTTCTTCGCCGTAAATAGTATAATCAATTTCGTGTGCTGTCATTTTTTTGTTTTTTGTTTGATTTAACTATTGGTTGTTTTCATTTATGAAATGTTACACAATTAAGATTTAACTTTTACACTCCATTGAAATCTAAAGGTAGAAACCGCAATGCCTTCTTTATTTACTCCAACAGATTCTAACCAAACCGTTTGCCCCTCACCTGTTTCAATGGCTTTATTTAAGGTTTCATCTATGAGGTCTCCCTGATTACATGTAAAATTAATTCTACCTGTTGCTTTTTTAGTGTACTTAGCTTCATTAGAAACCACCAACATAGATATTCTTTTACTTGATTCTTGGATTTTTCCAATCATTATTGAAGCGGTTGAAAGTTCGGCTGCCATACCCTGTACTGCCCAAAACATGGATTTAAAAGGGTTTTGATTTATCCAACGATGCTTTACAGAAACCACACATTGTTTTTCATTTAATTGTTTTACCCTTACCCCGCACAAATAAGCGGCTGGTAGTTTAAACATGCTGAAAGTATTTAGTTTTCTGGGAGTTAGCTTCATATTATGTACTTTAATTCTTCACTAATTTATGAAAATAAAAAATAAACCTAAATGTTAAATTTATGTTAATTTTTAGTACTATGTGTTACAAAGTACCTGTTTTTAGACATATATTTGCATAAGAAACTATTATATGTTTTTAATCAATCAGGAATATCATGTTAAGTAATCATCAAAAAAACATTGCCACTTTTATACATTTAAGCACATTTAGCAGATTTATAATTCCATTAGGAAACTTTATTGGACCTATAATTCTTTGGGTGGCAAACAAAGATAAATCTGAATTTATAGATAATCATGGTAAACAGGCCATCAACTTTCAAATTAGCATTTTATTATATGCCATAATAATAGGAACACTAACAATTCCTTTTTTCATATTTAAAATATTTCATGGTATAGATTTCATAGATTTTCATGGTTTCCATGATTTTCATATTAATGTTGGTAAGCCTTCACCCCTACTATATATAGGTGGTATTTTAGGAGCTTTTGCCATTGTTGCCTTTATACTTGAACTAGTATTTATTGTTATAGCAAGTTTAAAAGCCAGAGATGGTGAGTATTACAGATATCCGTTAACTATTAATTTTTTAAAATAATGAATAATCTGCGTTAAGAATTGAAGCGAGTTACCATGTAACGCGAAACATTTATGTTCATGAGTTCAATAATTGAAAATATTAAATCACGAATAAAAGCCAGACCCAAAAGGGTAACGCCAAAACAAACATAACATTTCATCAATAATCAATCAAATCAAAATCAATCAAAAAATGAACAGTATTAAAATATTAAACGAATTGAAACTATGAAGATAGAAAACACAAAAGCACAAATGCGTAAAGGTGTACTAGAGTTCTGCATACTTTCTGTCTTGAAGGATGACGATGCCTACGTTGCAGAAATTTTAGAAACTCTTAAAGACGCAAAGTTGTTAGTAGTTGAAGGTACAATTTACCCACTACTTACGAGACTTAAAAACGCTGGACTTTTGAGTTATAGATGGGAAGAATCTACCTCTGGTCCGCCAAGAAAATACTACGGTTTAACTGAAACAGGGAAACTGTTTTTAAAAGAATTAAACACAACGTGGAACGAATTACAAAACGCCGTGAATATAGTAACAAGCCAAAAAACAACAAAAAATGAATAAAACAGTCAACATAAATTTAGCAGGTATCTTTTTTCATATTGATGAAGATGCTTATTTAAAATTACAACGCTATCTTGAGGCTATAAAACGTTCATTTACTGACTCTCAAGGACGCTCTGAAATTATTGCTGATATAGAAGCTAGAATTGCCGAACTTTTCAATGATCGTGTACAAAATAACAAACAAGTTATACGTATTAAAGAGGTTGATGAAGTAATTTCTATAATGGGACAACCAGAAGACTACTTGGTTGATGATGAGATTTTTGAAGATGAACCAGAGTCATTTTCTTCTAAGAAATCTCATACACCTTCTAAAAAACTATTTAGAGACGCTGAAAACTCATACATAGGCGGTGTATCATCTGGTATAGGGCACTATTTTGGTGTAGATGCTATTTGGATTCGTTTAGCGTGGATTATATTATTTAGTGCAGCAGGAACAGGTGTATTATTATATATTCTACTTTGGATTTTAGTACCGGAAGCAAAAACTACAGCCGAAAAAATAATGATGACAGGTGAACCGGTTAACATTAGTAATATTGAAAAAAAAATCAAAGACGGTCTAGATAACGTTACTGAAACCGTATCGGATGTTGCAAAAAACGTTTCTGAAACTGTTACTGGAGCCGCTAAAAGTGCTTCGGATGCAGCAAAGAATGTAGATTTTAAAAAGCAAACTAATAAAGTAAAATCTTCATCAAGTGCTTTTTTTGATACTATAGGAGAAGTATTCATGTTTTTCTTTAAAATATTTGCTAAATTTATAGGGGTCATCCTAATTCTTGTTGGTGCTCTAACACTAATTTCTTTAATAATAGCTCTATTTTCAGTTGGTATTGTAGATATTATTCATATTCCAGGAATAGACTTTGTAGATATAGCAAATGCTGGCAACACCCCTATTTGGTTAGTATCATTATTTACTCTTTTTGCAGTAGGTGTACCTTTCTTTTTTCTTTTCTATTTAGGATTAAAAATATTAATAAACAACTTAAAATCAATTGGTAACATAGCTAAATTTACGTTGTTAGGGGTATGGTTAATATCTATAATAGGCCTAGTTGTTATTGGTATAAGAGAAGCTAGCGAGCATGCTTTTGAAGAAACTTTTACGCATAAACAAGAGCTAAATATTACTGCTAATGATACTCTGAAAATTAAAATGGTTTCCAATGATATAATGTCTCAGTACAGACGCCGGAGTTCTTTTAAAGTAGCTAATAACCAAAATGGAGAAAAGGTTATTTACAATTCTAACATTGGAATTATTGTGCGCTCAACAACAGATTCAATTGCATCTATGGAAATTAAAAAAATTGCTGATGGAAGAAACTTTGAAAAGGCTATTGAACGTGCAAAAAATATAAATTATGGCTACAGTCTAAATAATAACATATTATTATTAGATGCCTTTCTTTCAACTAATTCAAGTTATAAATTTAGTGATCAGGAAGTGACCATAATACTTTATTTACCCGAAGGCTCTACGGTAAACTTTAACAATAATACAAAATCATTTTTGCCATATAATAAATACTACAACAACATTGTACCCTCTAAAAAAACTAATTATTTACTTAAAATAATTGAGGATGATATTGAGTGTTTAGATTGCCCTGAAGAAGAAAAGTATGAAGTTGATGTTGATGTACATGATGATAAATCTGGTTTAAAAATTAATGACGAAGGTGTTGAAATTAAAAGTGAAGATGTTAACATAAAAATTGATGAAGATGGGCTTAAAGGAGAAAGTGAATCTGTAAAAATGAACATTGATTCTGATGGTGTAGAAATAAAATCTAAAGATTAATTACAATTCATCAATTAAAAATTACAATTCAGAAAATCAAATTATAAATCAATTAATTAAAATTAAATATTTACAATCAAAATCAAAAAACGAACAGTTATGACAACTTTAATCAAAATAATTATAGCCACAATATTAAGCTTAAGCCTCTTTTCTTGTAATTTCGATATTAGCGTTAATCCTGGAGTAAAAGGAAATGGAAATGTGATTATGGAAGACAGAACTATCAATGAATCGTTCCATACCATCAAAGCAACCGAGGGTTTAGATGTTCATTTAACCCATGGCAATGAAACTAATATTGCTGTTGAGGCTGATGAAAATTTGCACGATTTAATTCTTACAGAAGTTAATGATGGTGTTTTAAAAATTCATACAAAAGAAAATATTGGTAGAGCAACATCCAAAAAAGTATTTGTTAGTTTTAAAGATATAAGTACTATTATCTCTACTAGTGGTAGTGATGTATACTCAGAAAATACAATTGCTGTAAATCAATTAGAACTCAAAACTACAAGTGGCAGTGACATGAAATTGGAAGTAGACACGAATGTTTTAAACTGTAAATCTACTAGTGGTAGTGATTTAAAACTTTCTGGAAAAACAAAAAAACTTACTGCAGAAGCTACTAGCGGAAGTGATATAAAAGCTGCAAATTTAAAAGCAGAATCTAGCCAAGTAAAAGCAACAAGTGGTGCTGATATTTCGGTAAACACCTCAAAAGAACTTACTGCAAAAGCATCTAGTGGAGGCGATATAAAATATTACGGTAACCCTGAAAAGGTTGACAAAAGTGATAGTCCATCTGGCAGTATAAAAAAACAATAATCAACTATAATCGACCAATTTTTTATAGCCACATTAAATTAATCTCAATTTAAGGTGGCTTTTTCATATTAAAGACTTTTTTAGTTGGGGTATTAATATGGATTAGGAAAATCCTTTTAATAATAAAACACCTCAAGCATAGCGTATTCTTTTTTAATTATATTTACAACCGAGTTTATAAAAGGTATTAGTAAATAAATTAAAAAACTATTATGTCGTTAAGTTTATTCGATTTAAAAGGAAAAGTAGCACTAATTACAGGTGCAACACATGGTTTAGGTATGGCCATGGCTATGGGTATAGGAAAAGCTGGAGCAACTATTGTTGTTAACGGAGCTTCATCACAAGAAAAGCTTGATAATGCTGTTAAAGAATATAAATCTGTAGGGCTAAATGTTTTTGGCTATTTGTTTGACGTAACCAATGAAGAACAAGTCATAGAAAACGTTGCAAAAATTGAAAAAGAAGTTGGACCTATTGATATACTAGTAAATAATGCTGGTATTATTAAAAGAACACCTTTAGAAGACATGGAGGTGGCTGATTTTGAACAAGTAATTAAAGTTGATTTAGTAAGTCCTTTTATAGTATCTAAATCTATTGTAAAAGGAATGATTTCTAGAAAACATGGTAAGATAATTAATATCTGTTCCATGATGAGTGAGCTAGGAAGAAATTCCGTTGGTGCTTATGCTGCAGCTAAAGGAGGTTTAAAAATGCTAACACAAAATATGGCTACAGAATGGGCTAAACATAATATTCAAGTTAATGGTATTGGACCAGGCTATTTTGCTACCAGTCAAACGGCACCAATTAGAGTAGATGGTCACCCCTTTAATGATTTTATTATAGGAAGAACACCTGCAGGAAAATGGGGAGACCCAGATGATTTACAAGGTGCTACTATATTTTTAAGTTCTAAAGCTAGTGACTTTGTTAATGGACATGTTATTTACGTTGATGGAGGAATTCTAGCCACAATTGGTAAACCTGCTAACGAAGAATAAAAAAAATTAAAAAAGTAATATTATTACCTCGTCTAAATTCTTTTTAGGCGAGGTTTTTTTATGTCTTCAAAATCATTAAAGACTTATACTTAACTCCCCTTTTTTAACTTATGGTTTTATTAACCAAAATTTATTTGAGTAAAACTTATTAACTATATCGTTTTCTTAAGGTCTATCTGTACATTCTACCAAAATAACCTACAAAAATACAATCGATTGTATTTCTTTTTACCTACTTTTATACAATAGAATAAATATCTCTTTTAGAAGTTGTACTTCCATTGAATATTTAAATCATTATTAATAAAAACTAAACTAAATTTTATGTCGACTAATTTATTCGATTTAACAGGAAAAGTAGCCCTTGTAACTGGAGCTACACACGGATTAGGTATGGCTATGGCCAAAGGCTTAGGTAATGCCGGTGCAAAAATTATCATTAATGATTTATCACAGGAAGCTGTTGATAAGGCATTAGTAGAATATAAGGCAGATGGTATAGACGCATATGGATATGTTTTTAATGTTACCGATGAAAATGCCGTTATAGAAAACATTAAAAATATTGAAGCAGATATTGCTCCAATTGATATTCTAGTTAACAATGCAGGTATCATTAAAAGAACACCTATTGTTGATATGGAGGTTGTTGATTTTGAACAAGTGATTCAAGTAGATTTAATAGGCCCATTCATCATGTCTAAAAATGTTGTGAAAGGAATGATAGAACGAGGTGGTGGAAAAATTATAAACATCTGTTCAATGATGAGTGAACTAGGAAGAAATTCTGTGAGTGCTTATGCAGCTGCCAAAGGTGGGTTAAAAATGTTAACCAGGAATATGGCTACAGAATGGGCAAAACATAACATTCAAACCAATGGCATTGGTCCTGGTTATTTTGCAACAAGTCAAACAGCACCAATAAGAGTTAATGGACATCCTTTTAACGATTTTATTGTTGGCAGAACACCAGCAGGACGTTGGGGTGACCCTGAAGATTTACAAGGTGCTGCAGTATTTTTAGCTGCAAAAGCAAGTGATTATGTTAATGGGCATGTGCTTTATGTTGATGGTGGTATTCTAGCAACTATTGGAAAACCTGCTAACGAAGACTAACTCAAAATTAAATATTCAAAATAAAAACCCTGAACCAAATCGTTCAGGGTTTTTATTTTTATAATATCCTTCTTAAAACTATATATACGCTTTTAAAGCTCCCCTATTCGGAAGAAGCCCTTTCAATTAAAGTTGGCCTAAGAACCACAGTTTCATTATCTAAAACTGAAGTTTTATTCATAGTCTTTTCAATTAGCATTTCTGTGGCTTTTTTACCCATTTCAAACCCAGGTTGATTAATTGTAGTTAATGAAGGCTCTATAACTTGAGAAATTGGTTCATTGCTAAAACCAACTATCTTAACATCTTTAGGAATATTAATACTTTTCTTTTTCAAATATTTAATAGCTCCAATAGCAGAAATATCGTTTGCTGCAAAAATGGCATCAACCTCAACGTCTAATGAAAGAATCTTTTTAGCACTATCAGCCCCATCTTGTTCCATAAGTCTAGAGTAAATAACAAGTTCTGGCTTAAATTTAATATTATGCTTCTTTAAGGCATCTAAATACCCTCTTAATCTGTTCTTATATATTTTCAATACCTGCGGGCCTGATAAATGGGCAATAGTTTTACAACCCTTTAAAATCAAATGCTCTGTAGCATCAAAGCCACCCTTATAATCATCAATAATAACACTGCTTATACCTTCAATTTCATAATGCCTATCAAAAAACAAAAAAGGAATTCCGTTTTTCTGCAACCTTAATAAATGCTCGTAATTTTCAGTTTCCATTGACACCGAAATCAAAACGCCATCTACTCGGTTAGACAATAATGTTTCAGTTATATTTTGCTCTCTAGCTAATTGCTCTAAAGACTGACAAATAATAACATTATACCCAGATTCATAAGCTTGCTCTTCAATACCTGCAATTACAGAAGAAAAGAAATGACGTGAAATTCTTGGAACTATTACCCCTATAGAATTGCTTTTTTGCATTCTAAGGTTAGACGCCAAAACATTTCTTTGGTATCCAATTTCTTTTGCCTTGTCCAAAATTCTCTGCTTTGTTTTTTTAGATACTCTAGGACTATTATTTAAGGCTCTGGAAACGGTAGAGCTATCAATGTTCAAGGCTTTGGCAATATCATGTATAGTAGCCCTATTATTTTTCATTAAATAGTATAAGTGAATTCAATTTTTAAACAAATATATGGAAAAAAACAAAATGAAATACAATCGATTGTACTCTTGATTATTTTTGCGTATATTTGCTTTTCTACAATAAAAATAGGTTAAAACAATAAAAACACTTTTATGTCAAATAATTATCAAGTAAGGTATGCTTCTGGACCAGAAGCCGTTAAAAAATACGACACAGATGAACTTAGAAATGAATTTTTAATTCAAGATTTATTTAAGGAAGATGAAATTTTTTGGGTTTACACACATTATGATAGATTTATGGTTGCTGGAGTTATTCCAGTAAAAGAGAGCGTTTCTTTAGAAACTATCCACGTGCTAAAATCAACTTATTTTCTTGAAAGAAGAGAATTAGGTCTTATCAATATTGGTGGTCCTGGTGTAGTTTCTGTTGATGGAACTTCTTATGATATTGATAATAAAGAAGCTTTATACTTAGGGCAAGGTAATAAAGAAGTAACTTTTTCAAGTAAGTCTTCAGATAACCCTGCTATGTTTTACTTAAACTCTACTCCTGCTCATAAAGCATTTCCAAACAAAAAAATTGGAAAAGAAGATGTTGAGACTATTGAGTTAGGTGCTCCTGAAACAGCTAATGCTAGAACATTAAGAAAATATATTGTTAATAGTGTGGTAGATGTATGCCAATTACAAATGGGTATGACAACTATAAAAACAGGAAGTTCTTGGAATACTATGCCAGCTCATGTTCATGATAGAAGAATGGAAGTTTATTTCTATTTTGAAGTTCCTGAAGATCAAGCTGTATGTCATTTTATGGGAGAACCAACTGAAACAAGACATATTTGGATGGGTAATAATGAAGCTGTAATTTCTCCCCCATGGTCAATACACTCAGGGTCTGGTACCTCAAGCTACTCTTTTATTTGGGGAATGGCTGGTGAAAACCTAGATTATGGTGATATGGATGTGTGCAAAATCAATGAGCTAAAGTAAATTTTACTTATATCAACTAACAAAGGCCCCGTTTTTTAAATGGGGCTTATTTACTAAATATCTTAAATTAATTGTCATGACTATTAAACAAAAACTAGGTTACCTACTTTCTGTAGTTATACTTTCAGCATGTTCTGAAAATACTAAACCAACCTTGGAAATAACCAATTCCTTAAATATAGATAGAAGCTCTGAAACAATAGAATTGTCTAAAGAATTTTTAAAAGTAGAAGATTTGTCTTCAGTAGGAATTCAAGATGCTGAAACAAAAGAATTGCAAGTTACCCAATTGGTAGATAATGATGGAGATGGCACTTTTGACGACCTTTTATTTCAACCACAAATAAAAGCTAATTCTTCAAAAGCATACAACATTGTAACAATTTCTGAAACAGATAAGCCTAAAGCCGAGGCATTATGCTACTCTAGATTTGTACCTGAACGGACAGATGATTATACTTGGGAAAATAATAAAGTAGCTTTTAGAGTTTATGGTCCTACTGCGCAAAAAATAGTTGAAGACAGTTTACCTGGTGGTACACTTTCAAGTGGTGTTGATGCTTGGTTAAAGAAAGTTGAATATCCAATTATTAATAAATGGTATAAAGAACATTTTGCTGGTGTTAGTAGCTATCATGAAGATGCTGGTGAAGGGTTAGACAATTTCCATGTTGGCGTAAGTAGAGGTGTTGGTGGTATTGCAGCTAAAGTAGACAGTACATATTACTACTCAAAAAATTATACTAAATGGCGTACCATTACAACTGGGCCAATTAGAACAAGCTTTTATTTAGAATACCAAGATTGGAATGCCGCAGATAAAACAATTAAAGAATCTAGAATTATTAGTTTAGATTTAAATAATAATTTATCAAAATTCGCAATATCTTTAGAAGGTTCTAATGAAATATCTGCTGGAATAACACTTCATGAAAAAGATGGAAATGTTGTTGGAAACAAAGCTAATGGTTGGGTTAGTTATTGGCAGCCGCATGCAGACTCTGAAATAGGAACTGCTATTGTTGCTTCTAAAGGGACATTTTTAGATTTTGAAAATTACCAAATTGATAAACCAGATTTAAGTAATGCTTACGCAAGTCTAAAGGTTGATAATAATGAAGTGGTTTATTATGCTGGATTTGCATGGAAAGAAAGCGGCCAATATAAAACTCAAGAAGAATGGGAAGCATATTTAAACGTATTTGCACAACAATTAGAAAACCCTTTAAAAGTTGAACTGAAGTAATTTTATTTATACTTTAGAACAAATAAAAAAGCTCTATTAAATTTATAATAGAGCTTTTTTATTTATTTATTTTTTTTAAAACCTATAATCCAAAAAGTTTTGGTAAAAACATTGAAATTTCTGGTATATACGTTATCAGCATTAAAACAATGACCATAATAGCTAAAAACGGGAGTAATGGTTTTACTACCTGAGAAACAGATACATTAGCAACACCACTACCTACAAAAAGAATAGTACCAACTGGTGGTGTACATAAACCAATACATAAGTTTAATACCAATACAATACCAAAGTGTACAGGGTCCATACCTAAGGCCATTACAACTGGTAGAAAAATAGGTGTAAAAATTAATACGGCTGGAGTCATATCCATAAATGTTCCTATAATTAACAAGGTAATATTAATTACTAAAAATATAGCAAACTTACTACTAAACTGGTCTAGTAAAAAGTTACTCATAAGCTCAGGAATACTTTCAAAAGAAAACAACCAACTCATAGCCATTGATGTACAAATTAAAAACATAACTACCGCTGTTGTTTTAGCACTATTCAATAAGATATTCGGAAAACTTTTAACGGTAATGTTTTTATAAATTAATGCCAAAATAGCGGCGTATAATACTGCAATTACAGATGCCTCAGTTGCGGTAAAAATTCCTGCAACAATACCGCCAACAACAATTACTAGCATTAATAGACTAAAAAAAGCTTTACTAAAATGGTTCCATACCTCTCTTAAAGTGGCTCTTTTACCTCTTATAAACTTTCTTTTTATTGCAACAAAAACTATGTATCCAATAAGTGCTAACCCTAATAAAATACCTGGCAAATAACCTGCTATAAACAAAGCCGCTACAGAAGCTGCACCACCACTTGCAAGGGCATATACAATTAATACATTACTTGGTGGGATTAGTAGTCCTGTGGTAGCCGATGTAATATTTACAGACGCACTAAATTCTCTAGGATAACCTTCCTCCTCCATTCTATCTGTCATAATACTTCCTATGGCAGAAGTAGCTGCAACCGCAGACCCTGAAATAGCCCCAAATAACATAGATGCCAATACATTTACATAAGCCAAGCCACCTGGGAGGCTAGCCACCAAAGATTTTGCGAAATTAATTAGCCTATTGGCTATTCCGCCTTGTTTCATAATTTCACCTGCTAACACAAAAAATGGTATGGCTAATAGCGCAAAACTATCTATACCTGTAGTCATACGTTGTGCTATAGTAGTTATCCCTGGTAACTTATCAATATTTAACAACAGACTTATAGTTGTAGAAATACCAATACTGTAAGCCACAGGTACTTTTAGCATTAATAGAATAAAGAAACTAGCAAATAAAACGATAATACTTAAAACTTCTATACTCATAAATTAATCGGTTATTTGGTTTTTATAAATTTTTGAAATGTGTAAGATGGAAAACCACATAATGAGTAAACCACTAAAAGGTAAAATAGCATAAATATATCCTAAGGGAATTCGTAATGTACCTGATAACTGTCCTAAATGTAGTGTAGTGTAAACCAGATTTAACCCACCTATTACCATAACAATTAAGGCAAATAGAAATATTAGTACTTCAATTAACATAGATACTTTCCTTTTTCTTGAAGCAGAAAACTTTCTGTATAAAAAATCCATAGATAAATGTTCTCTTTTAGCATTTAAATATGCTGCTCCAAGAATAGACATCCATATTAATGAAAATCTAGCTAACTCTTCAGTCCAGGAAAACGATGCTTTTAAAATATATCTAGAAAACACCTGAAATAACACATCAAAAACTAAGAGTGAAAATATAATTATTAGAAATACTTCCAGAAATCTAACAACTTTATCAAAAAAAGTATTGGAGGTCTTCATAAATTAATTAGATTTTATTTGTTTAACAATTTGTGCCAGCTCTGGGTGCTCCTCGTTAAAATTCTTTAATACAGATTCAGCTTTATCAGCAAACAAAGGCTTTTCAGGAATAATAATTTCTACACCTGCTTCTTTTACAATTTTCATACATTCATCAACAGACTCTTTCCAAAACCGCTTTTGGGCTTGCGCAGATTCGTCTGCTGCTTCTTGTACCCACTTTTTTTCCTCATCATTTAATCTGTTCCACTGCTTCGTACCAATAACTAAAACATCAGGAATTGAAGAATGTTCATCTAACGTATAATATTTACTTATTTCATAATGATTAGAAGACACAAATGATGGTGGGTTATTTTCAGCACCATCAACCACACCTTGCTGAATAGCAGTATATAATTCACCGTAAGCCATTGGGGTTGCAGAACCTCCTAAAGCATTTACCATATTAATGGCCATTTGATTATTCATTACACGAATTTTTAGTCCTTTTAAATCCTCAGGTGTCCTAACTGCTTTATTAGAAGTATAAAAACTTCTACTACCAGCATCATAATAACACAATCCGCGTAACCAAAATTTACTTCCTTTTTCTAAGATAGCCTTTCCAGTTTCACCTTCTAGCGTTCCAAACATATGCGCTTGGTCTTTAAACAAATAAGGAATTCCAAACACGTGGTACTCTGGCACAAAATTAGACATGGTTGCTGCACTAACCTTAGTTATAGCTACACTACCTATCTGTAAAAGCTCTAAAACTTCACGTTCTGAACCCAATTGACCATCAGGGAAAATTTTAATTTTTAATGATCCATTAGATTTTTCCTCTAATTTTTTTTGAAATTCAACTATTCCCTTATGTACAGGGTGTGTTTGGGGTAAACCATGTCCTAAATAAAGTACTTTTTCATTTGAAATCTTGTTACAAGATAAAACTGAAATGCACATAAAAAGGGCAATAAATGTCTTATAGCTCATATAGAAAAATTGGTTTGGCTCTGAGAAAATTAATTTTTAATCTCACAAATATAACAAAATACAATCGATTGTATTTCTTAAAATTAAAATAATATTTATGTTTTTAAATAATTACGCATTTTTCAAGCTTATTAAGAAGTAAATGTAGTAAATACTTAGATTAAGATTAAAACAATCACAAATAAATTAAAGAAAAATCAATTCTTTCTGAAGACAAATAAAGAAAAGTACTCAAAAGAATTCTCCATGCATAATCATTTTTCCATTTCAGAACTTTGGAATGGCTATTTCGGAACCAAAAAGTTTAGTGGGTAGACAAATTCTTCAATTCGTTTAGAAACTTAATATCAAAATTAGGGTTTTAGGGCCATCTTTTTATAATAAGAAAGGAATTGTGATCGATATCATCAGGAATTATAAAAATTACATTTCGCCTATTATCCTGGGGTTAAACTGAGCCTAAAACCATAAATTGTAAAATAAAAGTATTAGTCTAAATTTATTTTATAAGAAGGTGGAAGAATGGCTACTCCCCATTCTTTATTTGGGTTTGCTCCTAACTGTATTTCAAGGGTGCCACCTTTTGCAAAATCGTCATGATAGAACCAACAATTGTTTAAATCGTTTCCGTTCATTTTTGCAGATTGTATATACATATTATCATTATTAACCCCTGAAGTTTTGATAGTAAACACTTCCCCTGAGTAATAATCATTATTGAGCTTAATGTTTACTTCATTAAAAAGCGGACTAGTAATTTCGTAATAGGGCTTCACTGAAGCTCCACCATCAACCTCAAAAAGCCCCATTGCCATGAGTACTCCTAACGCCCCCATTTGACCTTGGTCTTCATCTCCTTTATAGCCATCGTAAGGTGTAATATCAGCGTAAGCTGCCTTTACTTTTCTTACCCACTTTTGGGTAAGCCAAGGCGCACCTGCATAATTAAATAAATGTGCCATTCCGGTTCCTGGTTGATTGCCATAATCCACCCAGTTTGAAGCATGTTTTTTCCCTTCACTAACAAAATCTAATTCCTCAGCTTTAATAAAAGATGAGTTTAAAAAATTAACATAAGATTCATTTCCTCCAAACAACTCAATTAATCCTCCCAAATCATGTGGAACAAAATTTGTATAAATCGCTGAGTTACTTTCACAAAATCCTCGCGCATTAAATTCATTAGAAACTGGTTCAAAATTCTTAATCCAACTCCCATCCATTTCTCTGGGATGCACCATTTTTGTTTCAGGATTCCAAAGGTTTTTGTAATTCTGGGAACGTTTTATAAAGATCTTATAATCGTTATCTTTCCCAAAAGCCTTTGACAATTGAGCCAAACACCAATCTTGGTAGGCATATTCCAAAGTCATAGAAGCACCATCTTTATGTCCTCCTTTTGCTTTGATTCCTTCAGGCACCCAACCTTGGTCTATATAATATTGCATACCTCCTCCAAAAGCGGGACTTTTATGTTCATAACCAGCATGGTCTCTAGAACCTCCAACAAAGGCATTTTTATATAAACCTTCGTATGCTTTTTGAATATCATAACTTCTAATACCCTTATTATAAGCAGTTGCAAAAAATGAAGTAGAGGGATCACCTATCATCACGAAGGTGTAATTTCCTCCTGAAGGTCCCCTTGGTATCAAACCGCCATTTTGGTACATATCTACCATAGTATTACAAAACCCATCCATTACTTCTGGGTATACCATGGACCATAAAATATTGAGTGACCAATGACTACCCCACCAAGCATCGAAGTTATAATGTGGAAACAACGGTTTTCCTTGGTTATTTAATCTTACTGTTCTTGTAACCGGGGTATCACCAGTTCTATCCATATACTTACCATCTACATCACTCACTATACGGCGGCCCAATAATGCATGCCATAAATCTGTATAAAACTTTACTTGCTGTTGATGTGTCCCTCCTTTAATTTCAATTTTACTTAACCATTTGTTCCAAGTATTTAACGATTCATCAACAACCTTATTAAAATTCCAATGGTTGATTTCAGCATCTAAATTTTTTCGCGCTTGCTCAACACTTACATATGAAATGCCCACTTTCATTAAAACTTCATGGGCGCTATTATTATCAAAAAACAAGCCCACACCAGCGTCAACCCCTTGAATGGTGTCTGTTGATTTTTCTACCATTTCATTATTCTCCCAACCTTTGAAAGATTTATAAGGCACACTCAATTTTGCAACAAAATATACCGGAGTATCTTTGGGTCTTCTTCCTGTTTTTCTAAGCACCTGAACACCTGCTATTTCGGTGTCACTTACTTTCCAAACTTTGGAAAAGGTTGTTGGCCCATGTGCTAATCTTGCCCCAGTATCAAAAATGATTGATTTTTGTTTACCTTTT
Organism: Seonamhaeicola sp. MEBiC01930; assembly: GCF_045277075.1. Classification (GTDB taxonomy): domain Bacteria; phylum Bacteroidota; class Bacteroidia; order Flavobacteriales; family Flavobacteriaceae; genus Seonamhaeicola. The sequence goes on from NZ_CP104270.1 coordinate 467,992, forward strand.
GGAAACTTATATTTATGAAATCCTACTCTAGTTGAAGACGTTAGCTCTACCTGAATATCATAATCATTTAAATAAATTTTATGATATCCAGGTTTGGCTATTTCCCCTTCATGACTAAAAGATGACTGATATGAATCCATTCCCAAATGCCCTTTAAACTTTCCTGTAGTTGGCATAACCGCGATACCCGCCAGTTGCCACGCATGAATATGACTAAAACATCTTATGTATTTACTATCGTACAAGTAACCTGAGCTCCAAGTTTTGGCTGTATCTGTATCTGGACTTAAATTAACCATCCCAAATGGCCGGCTAGCAGAGTTAAAATAAAACCATCTTGAGTTAACGGTGTCTATGAAAGGGTTAACTAAATCTACTGGTTTTGTTTGTGCTTGTAATTTTGCGAAAAATACTACTAGTGCAAATAAAACGATATACTTACTATATTCTTTTATCATAATTAATTGTATTTTAATAAGTTTATCCATTGGCAAGAGTTAATTTTAAAGCTTTTTCATTCCGCAATTAGTTTAATAATAGTTTTACGCTTTGCAAGTTTACAGCCTTCCAATTATCCCGCATTGGCTTGAGATGTATGCTATGATCGCCAGCTTTATCAATAACTACTTCTCCTACATTAACTGTTTTATAGGTTTTAAATCCACCTGTTACATGTAGTTTAGCCTTGACAGTTTGTCCAGCCACCATTAATTCTATTGAACTAACTTCTTCCGAAGCAATGCGCATGGAAATTGTGTATGTCCCAGCTTTACTTACATTAAAATCCCAATCTACGGTCGCCCTTGCACTTGACCATTGATCTATGCAATCATTATCCTTATTGTAATATACATGAGTGCCTATTACATTATTAATAATTGATTTTTGGGCTGGCAATAAAATGGATCCATCTTCATTTTGCCTGATCTTGTCCGCATCACTTACTACAGGTTCCCCCTTCAGTTTTAATACAATAACTGAGCTTATTGAGTCTGGAGCTTCACCAACTAAAGATATTGTGGTACCCTGCTCATCGGTTTTGGTTTTATATTTTTGAGACTTATCTACAAGCAGGTTACAAGACTGAACCTTATTGGTAATAGGCAGAAAAATTTCACGACTTTCTGGCCAATCAAAAACGTTAAGATAAAGTGTGGTGTTTTCTTCTTCTGTAAGCGTTGTGATTCGTCCCCATGCAGGAGTACGACAAGGGCTAGCACTTGTACCATAGATTGATTCACTATTTTTTTCCATCCAAACCCCTATGTTTTTTAATCGCTCAATGCTAGGTTCTGGTATTAAGCCTTCGGCCGTTGGTCCTACATTGAGTAAATAGTTTCCGCCTTTACTAGCAATATCAACAAGGTTTTGCACAAGTGTTTCTGTTGACTTCCATTTGTTATCGTAACTTTTATATCCCCATGTTTTGTTCATGGTCATGCACGATTCCCAATCACCAGGAAGACCTGTTCCTGGTATATGTTGCTCTGGCGTACTAATGTCTCCTTTGTATTTTCCCCCCAGTCTATTGTTATGAATGATTCCTGGAGCCAACTTTAATAGAGGTAAAAATTGTTCTGCACGTTCATCGTTCATTCCTCGTGGTGTATCCCACCATAATACGGCAGGTTTGTATTGTGTTAAAATTTCTTTTACCTGAGGTGCAGCAATAGTTTTAATGTAATCGTCCATATCATGTTCTTGAGCAGGATCCCATTTGCCCTTATAGTCATTGCCTCGGGCTGAGCCACCTTGATTCCAATCTTGAGCTTGAGAATAATAAAGCCCTAGCTTAATACCATTCTTTTTACAAGCCTCGGCCAAGGGAGCAATAAGATCTTTTCCGTAGGGAGAAGCATCCATAATATCCCATTCCGAAACCTTAGAGTCAAACAATGCAAAACCATCATGATGTTTTGAAGTAATGACAATATATTTCATTCCAGCTTCTTTAGCTAGCTTTACCCATGCTTCTGGGTCATATTTAACAGGATTAAACTCCTTAGCATATTCTTGATATTCTGCCATGGAGATTTCTCCTTTAGACATAATCCACTCACCTATTCCGTCTATTTTTTCACCCTTGTGGGTTCCTGCTGGAACAGCATATACACCCCAATGAATAAACATACCAAATCTTGCGACACGAAACCATTCCATTCTCGCATCTCTCTGTTCCTCAGTTTCAGTGGCATAGGGATCTAACGAGGGAGCTTCGGTTTGGGCATACACTGGTGTCATCATTAACATAATTAAAAGACAGGTTAATAATGTTTTCATAATAGTTTCTTTTAATTTAGAATTGCATATTAAAATTTGAAAAAAATGCATATTGTGTTTCTGCTAGGTTTTTGCTTTTCTTTCAACTAGTTTCACTGTTACTATATTATCTATTCCTTCAAATTCAGGATTCAGTACCAACCAGCTCTTAAAATCTACTTCATAAGAATCTTTGTACTTTCCTGTTAGCGGGTTGAACCACTGTATTTTTAATTTCTCAGCTTTTGGCAATCCTTTTACAGCTATTGCACTGTTATCCTTAGGCATGTAAAACACATACTCACCATCCTTTTCATTAGATAAGCAATAACCACTTGAACAATGTTTATTATTGGGCACGAGTTTATCAAAATTGACGTTTTCCAGAAACGCTCTTAAGTATTTGTAGTATTCGTATTTAGGCTTTATGGTCACACGGTCATCAAATCGGTCGTAAATCACAATATTCCATGCAGACCCCTGCCAGTAATAGCTTGTATATGTGCCAGCAAAAGCGCATTTGTAGTTTCTTTCCACGCAAGATCTTGGATTGTCATAATTGCTATCCAGAAAAATATCATACTGACATTTTTCATAACCTCCATTTTCCAAATTCATTATTGGTTTGTCTGGATATTGCATTTTCATCTTCAGCATGTCGCTATAAATATCCGTAAACCAAAACTGAGCTGATATAATATCTACCTTATCAGGATGCGCTTCACAGTAATCATAATCATGTACCGTCACAAGTCTATTATAAGCATCCAATTGCCTGAGTCTATCAATGCGTTCTGTAATGTAATTAGGGTCGTCATATCCATATCTTAACGCTTCTTTTGATATATCCCAAATCACATTACTTTTGGCTTGATATCGTTTCACCACATAATCAAAGTACATATTATCAGCTTCTGAATTTGCTTCAGGCCAATTTACCATCTTGTTCCAGACATAGATCATGATATGAGCAACAATTCCATTTTCTTCAAGCAAGTCTATGACCCGGTCATAATGCTTAAAAAATTCAATATTTAAAGCTGAGTAATCAGGGTTTTTATTGTCTCCTAAAAAAGGAAATATTTCTTCCTTAGATCCGAAATCCCATTTTGGATCAATGTCTTCGCTTTGTTGCCAATCCAAATCATAAGCGTACACATTCATAATGATTTGGTTAAATCCATTGGAGGCAAGGTCCTTCACTATTTTTTTAGTCTTTGGTAACTCCGCATCTCCATAATCCAGCGCAAAAAGCCAATCAACTTCATTGGCCACTAAGTTATAAGGCATTCCATCATCATAACAAAGCTTCTGTTTATTAGCATCACAAATCGTTATTCCTCCATGATTTCCAGATTTGGCACCATTCACTTTAATAGTATTCTTTTTTCCCGATAGGCTCTTAATAGAAGATTTACTCAGAGCTGTCCACATTCCCTCCTTTTCTGGAGTAAAACGTACAATCCATTCATTGTTTCCGTTGTAGAACCCTGGAATGGTTATTTTGGAACCATTAGGTCTCGTGAATTCACAATACATCTCTACCAGAAAGGGGTTAGCAATTGTTCCTTTTGCCATAAATGATAAATCAATCGTCTCCCATTTGTTCGTACTAACATTCTGAGCGAAGCAATTAAATACCGTAAGCAGGACTAGTGATATTAATAAGGCTGATTGTTTCATGTTTATCATCATTTTATATCTTTTAGTACCTGTCTAATGTTTTAAAAAGAGAAGCTGGTAGCCCTTCCTTGTTGTAAAGGTTTGCTCCTTCGGGATTTGACGACCAGGCATAACGAACTTCTATAGGATTTGGAATTTCTGGATGATACACCTCTACTTTATCCTTAGCAATAATTTTTGCCTCTGCCCATTTCCACTGTCTATCTTCACCACATATTTGAAAGCGTCGCAAGGGTTCATCTACTTCAAATGTAGGTTCCAATAGGTTTTTCTTTCCAACCATTAAACCAGAGCCCACATGATCGAAGGTTATCTCCACCTTCTTTCCTTTGATTTTAGAACTCTTGTAAATGGGACCGGAAACTACAAGACCGTCTTGCCCATAGACTCTGTTCAATGCCCAAAGTGATAGACGTTTTCCAGCATCTATCTTGTTTTTAGGGTGGATATCCTTAGCTTCTCCAATATCATTTAAAACGGCCATACCTGCATTCGGAATATTCATAGCTAACCGCATTTGATCCTGAACCATCACCCAGCCATCTGTTTCAGCAAGTGGTTCTTTGTTGACGCTTCTGTAATTTGCGAGCTGACAATAATAGAAGAATAGATCTTCCTGACCCCAGGCTTCTCTCCAACCTTTTATCATGGCCGACATACGCAAAGCATATTGCTCCGGATGGTTATTCCCGTTGCTTTCTCCCTGGTACCAAAGTGCTCCTTTAATAGCATATGGAATCATCGGACGAATCATGGCGTTATAAAGGGTACTTGCAATCTGTTTATCTCGGTTTGGATGCTCAGGCAACCGAGGTTTTCTAGGTTCATTTTCATTCTTAGACTTTGCTTCCTCCACCTTTACCTCCCAATCAGCAAGTTCTTGTTTGTGTTTTGCTCTCGCTTTTTCCTCATCCCAAGCTTCCAGTCGCTCTTTGAAAGTTGCTATTTCTTTCTTGTAAAAAGCTTCTAGCGTATCATTTTTTTGATAGGCGTGCATAGGTATCCATGGCTCTACCCTAGTTGCACCCAGATTACAACTAATCATAGCTACAGGCACATTCAATTCGCGACGCAGTTCTCGGCAAAAGAAATAAGCTGTTGCGCAAAACTCATTAACATCACCTCCTTCTAACCGCGTCCAATTTCCTCTATTCTGGAATTTTTCTTCAAATACGCTGAAATCGCTGCGAACTCTAAATTGTCTAAACAAGGTATCGTGAGCCGTATCTCTTTCGTTCCTCAAATAGGCACCAATAGGCTCATATATGGGTTCTCTAGCCGGATAGGTCAACATCCTAAAAGGCCGATACATGTTTGACTGCCCTCCAGCGAACCAAACTTCTCCCACCAAAACATCTGAAATCTTCATCTCAGTTCCATCTGCATTGAGTTTAGAAGATATTGTCATTATCCTAGATTCAGAAGAAGTTGTCATTGCATCGAGGTCAATTCGCCAGTTCCCTTCTGAATCAGCAATGCCAGACTTTTGCTGTCCAGCAAATTTAACAGTAACCAAAGCGGCAATATCCGTTTTGCCCCAAACAGGAACTTTCTGACCTCTTTGCAGTACCATGTGGTCCGCAAAAATACTCGGCATGTTTATTTCTTGAGCCGAACAAATGTTTGGCAAAATAATTAAGCCACTAAAAAACAGGATGTTAATCAGTAATATTTTTGTTTTAATTTGCATTTCTAAAATTCAGCTTTAATTTAAATTTGCCTTTAATTCCAATCTTTCTCCTTTACTCAAGCGGATAGCCTTGTATGTATCTCCATATGAAGAGTTTCCTAATTTATCACTTTGGTTTACTGTCAAACTGGCCAACTCTCTTGGGAATTTGATTATGAAATCAGCATCTCGGATGGCTTCCAAATTTATCATAACCTCTTTCTTATCCATGTTCCATGAAGCAGAAACTCTTACTCCTACTCGGGTTAACATGTTACTAAAATCACCCGTTTTCCAGTTTGATGGAAGTGCAGGTAGAATTCTTAGCATATTCGCATTTGACCCGCATAACATCTCATACAAAGCAGAAGTAATCCCAAAGTTTGCATCCATTTGAAATGGTGGTGATTTCCCCCATAAACCGCTACCAGTTACACCCATGAATCTTGAATCATTGTGATAAGTGAAAAAGTTTTTCCCTAGGCAACTTCTTGTAAGTATATCCAATGCTTCTTTGGCTTTATCTCCCTGACCTAATCGTGCATAAACATTTGACATATGTGCAAGTGACCAACCCGTTTGAGCCTTTAAGCCAATAGTTTTGCGCTTCTCAATAGCAATTCTACAGGCTTCATAAATCTCAGGGTTAGATTCAAAGGTTACTTCATGCCCAGGAAAAACTGGATACACATGGGATTCATGTCTGTGTTCATAATTATCGGAAAAATCAGGGTGAAGCCACTCTTTCATGGCACCATCTTCATTTACCTCATAAGCCGGCATATCATCCACCATTTTCTTCCATCTTACTACCCCTTTCTGCTCAATGTCTAAAAGTTCACAAGCTGATATTAAATTCATAAACACCTCCTTAGAAATCGCCACCGCCATAGTAGAATTAATCTGTATTCTGATACTTTCATTTCTTTTGGTTTCAGGATTAAACCAAACCATTTCAGCAGGTTGATTTTCTGGTGATTCAGAAGGAAGAAACATGTTTTTACCATTTTCATCTTTTACAATAAAGTCTTCATAAAACAGTGCGACTTCCTTCATAAAAGGCACCGCCCTATTTCTTAAAAAATTCTCATCGCCTGTAAATAAATAGTAATCATAATAAAAAGAGGCCAACCAACCCGCAGCTTCCGTATAATTAATGGTATGTGCTTGATTTTCTACTGTTACTGGATTAGCAGGAACCATAAATGGAGGTATGTAAATACCCCTGCATCCCCACAATTGCTTTGCATTGTATCTAAAAGACTCAATATTTGAATCGAAATAATCAAAGAAAGCCATCATCGACTCGTTCAAGTTACCTGGCATTGCTTGCCAATAGTTCATTTGAAGGTTTTCATTATTACCTAAGTGACCATACCATGGTGGGGCATAATCACCATTCCATATTCCCTGTAAATTAGCTGGATAGCCACCTTTCTTACTACTAGATATTAAAAGATAGCGTCCGTAATCTACTAGCTTCTGAATCAACTCTTTTGATGCCCTATTTTGATAAGCATCTAGCAGCAGTTTCTCATTTGGTGTATTAATGGTGCCTCCTTCATTTATATTTACGCTCACTCTATTGAATAGTTCACTGTGGAGGTCTTTATGCCTACTAAACAGCCTTTCATAATCTGCATCTAAAGATTCTAACCTTTTTCTCAATCTAGGAACAGCCTTATTTCCGGATTCATTCGCATAAATTCCAACTAACAACACTAATTCATCTGCACCATCAAAGGTGATGAACTTTCCAGTTTTCCTTGAACTGAAATGCATTCGTTGCCCCTCTTTTTCACCTGTAATCCCATTTTTGGCAATCACACGTACAACCCCTCCAAACTCACCACCATCAGAACCATCTGCACGAAACTCAACAAAATCTCCATCAATAATAGTTTCAAAAGTAAATTCTGGATCGAATTGTTTACCATTCATATAAACAGCATCTCTAAGGTCATGAATATCCAAAGTAACAGCCCCATTAATTGCACCCTTGCTATTGGCCTTAAGAGAAAGTACTGTGATATCATCAGGTATAGAAACAAATAAACGTCTAGAATAGCTTAATTCACCATCTTTCCATTGCACTTTTACCTCGCCAGTTTCAAAATCAAGTGAACGAATATAATCTTCAAAAAGTTGTTCTCTCTCCATGGTGAGGAGCATATCAAATGCAGGATGGTAGGCAGCATGCTTACCATTGAATCCTTTCTCAATCATTTTGTTTACATAATGCATATTGGCAGGTCCGTATTCTCCTGCCAGCATCATTTCTCTCACTTTTGGAAGTTCTGCTGACATATCTGGTAGCTCAGATCTTGTACCTCCAAACCATAAGGCGTTATGGTTGAATAGGATGCGTTCAGTTCCAATAGAACCATAGACCATAGCACCAATAACACCGTTACCAGAAGGTAGCGCTTCTCGCCATTCACTAGAAGGTGTTATAAGTGTAATGCCCCGTTGGTAGGTGGTAGCCTGTGATTTTTCGGAATTTACCAAACTTTGTTTGGACTGCTCACAGCAGAAACACCCTATCAACAAAGTAAGTAACAGTAAAATGTTTTTTTTCGTTTTAACCATAGCCATAACTAAACAGTAATCATATTTTAATCAAGCAATGCCTTCCAATTTCCTCCAAAATAGGCCTTATCAATTTCATCAGGTTTCAAGCCGTTTTTAACTCTTCTAGACTGATCAACCAGATCCATATAAATATAGAATTGCAACCAATAGCCATAACTGTATTTCTGATGTTCAGATTTAGGTTGCTTCATAAAAGCGTACCAACTTGTATTAAGTCCTTGTTGATCGGCAACCTCTAAAGCAACTTTTGCTCTGTTCCAGATATCATTAGACATCTTGGTATGTAAAGCTCTGTAGTCCTCATAACTCATTTTTGACGTCTTGATGATTTCGCATTTATCATCTATATTCAACTTTGGCAAAGAGACCTTCTTCTCGAATTTAGTATCCCCATCTATGTCTATTTCAATTTGGTCAAGAAAACCATTACCATCAGTGTCTTCATATTTGAAAGTGCTAAAGGGAGTAAACTCTTTTTGGAATCGTCTATGTCTTGGTTCATAGAAGTCTTCTACCCCTCCCCAACTTTGATAAGACCATGCTAATTGATCAACTCTCCAAGCTCCCCATTCTGCTCCATAAAGATGAATTCTTCCATCAAACTTTGAAATATAAAGATTTCCATTTCCGCTGTTATCAAGATCCCACTCACCCCGGTCTCCAATGGCATCAGCCTGAATATTATGATCCAATCCACCTCCCAAATCATCTCCACCTTCAATCCAACGATTACTTCCCCCAACTTTGAAAAGATCCATAGGATAATAAAATTCAACGCGTTCCCAACGCTCGCAATCATCATCTTCATCATAGACAAAGAAAACATTATCCCAATCTCCTCTGTTATAAGTAAGATTCAAGGCTGAATCAAAACCTGGATAAATTAACTCAGTAAGTTGTCTCCAACGGGGGTCTTTAATGAATTGATCCGCTTCTTTTACTCTTTGATTATCAAATTTGTGTACTTGATCTGTATAGTCAAATCCTTTTCCCTTAAACCTAAGAGACATATCATAATCAAATTCATTATTTGGTCCATTATCATTGTCTAAATCAAAGGATATACCAATATAGTTGATGACACCTTCGGTATATTGCACGTTACGATCTATAGGTCTGTCTACCGCTCTAAGTGCCATTTCTGTTAAGCCATCTTTATCATGATCGAAAAACAAAAAAGGATTCTCCCAATTAAATCTTAAATCATACATCTGATCTGTTGTTCCATGAGCTTTTAAAAAAGTACTCCTCCCTGAATAATCTTCAATAAAGTTTGAATTCCCTTCATGAAGCCAAGCACGAAGACGAAAGGTATTCCAGTCAAAATAGTTGAAAATATTATCATTATCTGAATCTATCATCCACATGTAATGAGACCCCCTTCTGGTACCTCTAGGTGCATTATCTACGTAAAGCTGCATATCAGCTACCCCGTCAGCATCTGTATCAACCCAATCAAATGCCGCATCATTTATATCACAATATTTTCCATCTTTATTGATATCAATCAATAAACAATCACTGTCTGTATCTCCTTCAAAATCATCTTGCGTCATATCATCATCGTCATCAATCCACATAATTGGAGTATTATGTATAGTTACAGAGTAAATAACATCTGGATCACCATCACCATCCAAATCTTCTAGCTTAGGTTGATAACCAAGTGGTGGTGGTGGCAGCCTATAAGATACAAGTGGCGTATTATTATTCCAATAACTTTTATGAACAACAACTTCTTCAGTTTCTTGTGACCATGACGCTGAAGACAAAACAAGCAAAAAAATAAAATAGCAAACAAATTTGTTCATAATTTGTGTTTTATAAAATCAATTCCTTTTTCATTGGTATAGTATTAATGAGTTCAACAAACATCACCGAGGCCCCGCTTTATCTAATGGAAAGGGTTTAAACCCAATCTTAAGTGCAGGACTATCTTCCGTTAAACTAAAATCACCATTTTCAGGGTCTTTAAACCCTGGATCTGCTATTAGTGAATTTTTATCGTTTCCAAGAGCCAGCCACTCTTCCCAACTTAAAACGCGTTCATTTGGTTCATAAATGCGGCTAGGAAATCTGTTTTGTGCACCAAGCACCTTACCAGATGTTGACCAAACCAGATTATGGTCTGAATCAAAGGCTTTTTGTTTTTCTACATCGTATGCATAACCACCAGCATATATTGGAGTGATGTTACTCAGAATAATATTGTTTCTGAGTATATAGCTAGTATGAGGTTCTGCCCTTGCAAGCATTACAGGGCCCGTATCTGCAAATGCAAAAATGTTATTCCGAACAAGGTTATCCTTTCCGTAATGTTGATTAAAACAAGCGTGTCTACATCGATAAGCCAAATTGTTTTCGATGAGAATGTTTCGGCTGCCCTCATCACAGTATATAGCCCATCCTCCATATTTTCCAGCAAAAATGTCATGGAATTTATTATATCTAATGATTGTCCCCGTTTGGTCACCCAACGTATAAATTCCGCCAAGGTCACTCAGTACAGATCCATCTCCATTGGTATATCCTCCTATATGGTGTATATGGTTATACTCAAATATATTACCAGTGGCTAGGGCAGGTCCATACCCCCAAGTCCATCCCGTAGATATGGCTGAATAATAAAAATTCTTTATTTCGTTGTGATGAATATAATTATTGGGGCTTTGCCCAATCCATATTCCAACCGCACAATGGAAATATTTACCACCATCATGGATACGGCTATCTGCTATTTCAATATTGCTAGTAGTATCAGCAGGATCTTCCAATACAGGCGGAAATTCTACCTTTCCTAAATCCTCAACGCCCACTTTACCTCTAGGGCGTATCTTTGGGCCAATAAGTAACCCACCAGCACCCAAATCATGTATATCACAACTCAATACCTTGATGTTTGAACATCCCAGCCCAATCTCAAGACCATAGTTACCGATGGCGGTAATTTCACAGTCCTCAAAAAGATTATTTTTTGCTCCATTAAGGTGTAGAGCTCCTTCCATCTTGATATCAGCCTGCCCATAGCTACCGTGCTCCGAAGCGTCTCTTGGTAGAACCCAAGTAGAATGACTAAAAGTTATCCCCTTAAACTGAATATTTTCAACATATTGATTGCTCCTTGCATCACCCTCCATACGAAGTACATTTATTAAAGAAGGTATTGTAGCAACAACCTCTGTCTCATTCTCCAAAGGATAATAGTAAAGCTTGTTGGTCTGACGATCAAGATACCATTCACCTGGGTTATCCAACATACCTTTGCCTCCTTCTAGGTAGTAGGCTTCATTCGTCTCTACGCAACGCATGGTTTTTCCTGTGAAGATGATTTCGTCTTTTTCCTTATCTATTTTATTAAATGGTAAATGGTAGTCTAGCCATTTATAGAATGCTACCACCACGCCATCCTCAATGCCTTCAAAATGATGTTCATCATCTGCAATATAGTTAAGTCTGTCCATCTGCCCCTTGAGGCCTTGGGTCATACTTGTAATCTGTGATTCATCAAATTTGAATCTTAGATAGCCACTGTTGGGTGTACGTGCCTGAATTGCTCTATGGCTATTTACCCATAATTGTTCAAATGGTGCATATCCATCAATATTAGATAAATCTGTAACCAATACATTATGTCCATTAATTTGAGTTTCAGTCCATTTATGAACCTGTATGCCCCCACTTATTATAGGCTTTTCATTTTCCAATGCGCAATAGCTAATAGGAAATTCCTCAATGCCAGAATCTTCAGGTTTTAAAATAAAAGGTTCAGTAAGTTGGTAAGTACCTCCTTGTAGATATACATTAACGGGCTTATTAAGTTTCCCTTTCTGCTTAAGTTCTCTTATAACATTACGGGCTTTTTCTAATGTCGCAAAAGCATTTTCAATACTTCTACCGTTTTTAGAATCGTTGCCATCAACAGCTATATAGAAATTAATCTCATTTTTAAATGCTGATTTATCAGTACATGTAAATAAAACAATAAACAATACAGTAGCTAGAACAATTAACTGATTTTTCATTTTATTTTATTCATTTTAAGCTAGAAAGTAACCTAGCAATGTTATTTAAATAAATTCATGAAGTCATTTCTATATTCAAAATAAGGCTTTACCACGAAAAAAAACATAGCTCTAATGACATACAACTATACTTCATTTCACAAATAATTAGGTTATTTCAATAAAATTAATAGAAACCTCATTTTTATTTATAAACCATGATGCAATATCTATAACATTATTACCATATCAGATTAAACTTCTAACATATAAAGTAACAAACCTAAGAAGTTTAGCTTTTATCAGATTGGAAATTAAGCTTATTCGTTCATCTTTTCACTGATAATGATTAACCTTCAAACACCTTTATTTCTAAAATTCTTTGGGGCCCCTTTCTATGGTTGGGGAAATTCTTGATCTGTTTATGAAAGTCAATTACTACAACTACAGCAATAAAAAAAACGGACTAAAAATCAGGTAACCTAACCGGCGACTTTTGTTATGATATTAAAGCTTACTTAATGAGATTAGAAAAAATGAATTACACTGATATTCATTTAATTAGATTTAAAATAATGCCAATTGAAACTATTTTTATCGGGATGGTTGGATTTTCATAAACCTTATAAAGCCTTATTACAAATAAGAAGAAAGGCTATCGCTTCACTATTTTTATTGAGAATAGCTTCTAAAAATAGTATTTTTCATCGTCCTTAAATACAAAAAGTGAAGCGTTTACACGATTCACTTTCTTATTCAGTCGGGATGACAGAACTAACAGCCATTCCGTATATCATTAATAATCAAAAAGTTACTTTAATTTTTCAAATGCAGGTAACCGAATAGGTAACTTTTGCTTTGATTTTATTTCATTTTGATTGTACTAAGATAGTCTAAAACTATTAATTAAATAATGACAAATTCGATTAATTTTTATGAGATAGAAATATAAAAAAGCGCCTTAAAAAGGCGCTAATAAAAAATCATTGATATAAAGATTACATACTTAGAATAACCTTCCTACTCCCATTCAATTCCTGCAATTCAAGTTCCAACTTCTCATTATCTCCCAACACAAACTTGGGTAACGCATAAACAAATTGCTTCATTTGTTTGTTTTTAACCTCTGAAGGCATTTTGTGCTTATAGATTCCCAGTAATGGAAGTTTTTGATAGGAGGCCTTGCGTTTCTTATTACCATTAGTTCTATAAATATTCAGATAATCAATTTCAAAATCAATTCCGGATTTGTTTTCGATTTCTAAAACCAAATAGACTTCAGAAGTATGATAGACCATTTTTTGTAGTAGGATCTTCATACCTTTTATTCGCTTGGTTGATATCGATATCTTCTCATGTTTGGACTTCAGAAGATAATCACTAAACTTTTGAAAATAATGCCTTCTATCCTCAAACGGGTCAGACTCTTTTTTCTCTTTTGATGGTAGTTTTAACTCAGGAGTTTCTTTTCCAATACTTTCATTTTTGGTTATAAAATAATTAAGCTTTGAGATTTCCTTATTATATTTCAATATGTACGAATATACATGGCCATCATTGGTTATTGTCAAAAGGTTACTTTCCACACCCGGTTGTGCCTGTATTAATCCGAAGTATTGCCCTTTCTCACGGTTGTATGTAAATACGAAATGATTTGCTCCGGTAATCCCTTGGCGAATAGATTCAGGGAAAAACAGAGCCACATTTTTGCTTTCGTTAGCGTATATAGTATCAAGTGGTATTTGTGCTACTAGGTAATTTGAAGTAATGATAAGTGCTATGATTATATATTTTCTCATGATGATTATTTTTATGATTAATGCCTCTTAGAGGCTAAAATGAGTTGGTAATTATCGGCTATAGTTACTTTTATAGTTCGGTTATTTCGTTGAAATATCTTTTTAATTCCGCTGACTTGTGGTACGCCGGCAATATTGATATCATCAACCACATCCCCAACCACTTGTTGCCTAGCTTCTGCCTGAAAACTATTTTCCGTATAAATGCCTTCGCTTCCATCCTGTAAATCGAAAGCCTTTAGCTTGACGGGTATATGATTAATATTCTGAATAGTTATCATGGTCCGGTTGGGTTTAAAGCTCACAAAACCATATATGGGTGTGTTTTTAGAAATCAGCATACCGTCAATAGTGGCATCTTTAGTAAAGCGCATTTGCAAACGAAAATCCTTTTTTACCGTTTGGGTACCATCTACTCGCACATAGATTATTTCATCATTGTCATCAATATTCGACTTTTCATTTTCCATAGGATGGGACGCAAAAAATAATTGATGTTCTAAGCCTAATTCTTTAACCGATATGTTTGTTTCCTGTTCTTTAAAAATTATAGGCTCATCATTCGGAGCTTCTTCAAATTCGCTTTTATGTTCTGGAGACCTATAGCTTCTATCCGTATAACTGATATGCCCGTCGTTGAAAATACTATCAACGATATGCTGCTTCTCTTTTTCTAATAAATCCGGATCATAAACACCCATCGAATCCAATAAGCGTTCATCATAAATACTTGGGGCATTGGTCTGCCTAACTTCCTTCAAGTCGTCGAGGGCTTCTAATTTCGAATTGTATTCCTTTTGTTTGTCATCCAGTTTTGGAATGGGGATCTGGTTATTCTCAATGGTAGGTTCTTCATCTTCTCCTAAATATATTACGGAGTATGCGCCTATAAAAAGCAGCACACATAAAATGACTCCCGCAAAAACGATTTTATTCTTCTCTATTTTCATAATCTTCTATTTTTCTTAATGTATTTTCAAAAAAGTTGGCAATCAATAATCCGTGGGTATTATTGGGAAAATTCCTGTCCACATGGATTAGATTACCGGTTGTTGTCAGCTGGTAGGTATCTGTGATTGATCCGCGGTTGATTTCAAAGACAGTGATGGTCTCGAAACCGTAGGATTCACTTTGGATATTGACTTTGGATTCTATGCTGATGACCTTCTGTACCAAAGAATACTGAAGCAAGCGGTTGTAAACACCATCCGCTTTTTTTTGTCGGTACAGGGCATCTACAGAACTATTTCCCAACCATAAGGCCTTTTCAAGATGCTTTTCATAATTGCTTGCATCAATATGATAGAAATAGGTATGAAATAGCTCCAGATGTGCCAATGCTTCCACTTCCAAATTTTCCATTTGAGATACCAATTTCAATGGAATCACACTGCCATCGGTATTGACCACAAAAGCACTACCCATAGTATCTTTATGGAGTTTAATTACAAATAAGACCGAAGACATACAGGTTAGTGTAGTCCCTATTATCAAGGTCAAAACAATAAAGCGGTTTAGCTTCAGTACATTGTAAATATTTTTGTAAGGTGTTTTCATTTCCTATTTTTTTAATGTTGGTTTATACACTTTTTAGACAAATGTGCATTATGCACTGAAGAGTTTTAATACAAAGGTTGTTGCTTTCCTGTATAATTTAAACTTCAACAAAACAATAAACCCAATGGCTGCAAATTGAATCAATGGTGCAAAGAAGCTACTACCCCAATCTGTTCCAAACAGGTCACTCCAGAAATTGGTATTGATTTCGGTATAGAGGTTATTCACAAAAACGTTCACCAGAAAAAATGCCGGCACCAACATATACACGCCGGCATAGAGTTTAAAAAAGTTATAGGCCAGGGTTCTGAATTTTTCAAACACCGCCAAACTGATCACCAAGGGAAAAAAGGCTTGCATGATACCCAAAAGGAAAAAGCGCTCTGCTAGAAAGAGCGGATAGATAAACAAATCCAATAGCCATAAAAAGATACCGATGATAAAAGCCACTAATTTTAATCCATAAAGCGGTGTTACCAGAGCTTCGTAGAGCATAGCCATGGCTTTTTTGGCGGCTTCCAAGGCACCCACATCCTGTTCGATGTCAATATCCTGCATCTGCAATGGGAGGAGTGCTGGAGCCGTATCACGATATTGACCTTCAATAGCTACCAAAATAGTATCAAAAACGGTCAATACTTGCGTGGAAAAAATAACCAGAATAACAACCGCAAAATTCTTCGCTAGTTCGGATGGTGTCAGTCCCCAAGTGTAGCCCTCATTATTGGCAATGCCTTCATTGTATTTCTTTAGGATGTTAATCAGAAAGAATAGAATGGCCAGAGTTTTCATCCCAGTAATGGTATACTGCGAAAAATCACTGTTCTTTATGGTCTGAAAAACAGTATCAACATATTCCAATCCGATGCCTAAAAAGATGCCTGACATTAATAATTTGTTTCCCGGTTATTAATTTTGTCTTGCATTTCCCTAAAAGCAATAATCTCCGTATAGCGTCTGGTCTTTGCTTCTATTTCGGCCACCATTTCCTTGGACTGTGTTTCCATTCTTTTTAAAACTTCAGCACGCTCTGCATCCGTCATTTTTAAATTGTCACTGGAAAGTATTTGGTCTATATAATCAAGCCCCTCCAGAGAGTTTTCTATGATGTCATTAAAGGATTCTGATACCCGATTAACTTCATCTGATTTGATATAAGGTGAGTTTAGAATTTCTCGTAAATCATCTTGCACAATATCAAATAGCTTTTGGTTGTTTCGTGCTATATCACGTACAGCTTTTAATTGCTTGATGACATTATTGACCTTTTCAATGTTCTCCTTTTGTGTTTTTAGAAACTGAACGGTCTTTAATAATTGTGAGGTCTGTTTTGCGGATTCTACAAGTGATTTGGCAAAACTGATAAAGTTCGTGTTGTCATACACTGGCATCCCTTGGCCCGTAGCACGGGCAGGCAATAAAAAGATAATGACTACTGCAAATACTAGAATTTTTATTTTGTGTTTACTCACAAAACAATTATTTGTTTTGTGGTGCTCGTGATTTTTCATTGAAATGTTCATAATGTTCGTTTTTTGATACTGAAACAAGTTCAGTACAGGTTAATGATTATTGTTATTAATTTTTAATGATGAATTCGTTAATGGCTTGTTCCATATTGCCAGTTTTCTCATAAATGGCCATTATGGCCTCACTTTCTTTGCCATCGGTGAGATAAGCTGCGTAGACTTCTTCGGGAACTTCCAATCGGAAAATGTTGCTCTCCTTCCCTATTTTGATAAACATCTCCGTATACTTTCTCGTTCCCGTTAAATTGTTTCTTATAGATTTTAATTGATTGAGGTCATGGCTTGATAGGTTCAACCGTTTTTGCAGTTCTTCATAGCCCTTCTCATTTCTTAGGCTGTATATCACCTGGGTGTTTTCAAGTATACTTGCGGATGTGGAGTTATCCGGTAATTGATTGATGGATTGCAATATGATTCCGATAGCACCATTTTGTTTTCTAATGGCTTGATAGTAGAACTCTACACTCTCCAGTACATTCTCGAATTTGAGTTGTTTGGCAAACTCATCAAAAAGAATGATACCCCGCTCGGATCTATTTCTCCAAATGGTTCTTTGAATGGCCGACTTGATAAGTTTGAGCATCACTGACAGGATTTCCTTATTATCCTTGACTTCATCAAGCTCAAAGACAATCATGCGCTTGTCTTCTATCTTATAACTTTGGTCTTCACTAACATTGAACAGGAAACTATACAGGCCGTCATCTACATACTCTGAAAGGATATGCAGGAAGTTGTAAACACTAAAATGCTCTTCTCGTATTTTGAGTTCTTCAATGAGCACATCTTTTTTATCATCTATAAATTGATATAATGAAGCCACTGAATGATTTAATCGGATATGTTTGTAATAATGTAGTAGCACTTTTTTAATTGCTACCTCTTTGGCTTTTGAAACTTGTTTACTTTCTGCCAATAGTTCCAATAGGAAAATGGCAAGGTCTTCCAATCGCTCAGGGGTCAAATCCGCCTCATTGGAAATATAAAAGGGATTGATGCCCAGGTTCTTTCCCTGTTCATATCGTAGGATAATGTGGTCATCTGGATAGAGCTTGGCAAACTTGGAATAGGAACCTCCCAAATCAATAATCACCAGTCGTACTTGTTGCTCAAAATACTGCCGAAGTATATTGTTCGCTAAAAAGGATTTGCCCTCGCCTGTGGGCGCAAATACGGCAAAGTTTCGGGCTTTGATACGTTTCTTTTCAGCATCCCAGACATCCTTTAGCACAGGAGTATTATGCTGACGATCATTAAAAATGACCCCAGTGGTGTCCGACATGTAATTTGTATTATTTATGAATAGGCAAAGCGCATGTTTTAAATCCGTAACATACAAATCTTCATTAGAAAAATTGGAAGCAAAACACGGATAGGAATTTAAAAAGTAGTTTTTACGCTCTTCTCCCTTGGGATAATAGGGAATTATATCCAGTTCTTTAAACTCTGTCTTTACTTTGGATACTATGTTTTCTAGCTGTCGGGCTTCCCGACACCAGAAAATGATATTTAAATGCCCACGGATGATTCGGGAAGAGTCATCTTCATTGATTTTTGAAACGATATCCTCAATCTTCTTTAGGACAACCTTATTCTGAGTCCCGAAATTGGAACTTTTGTTAAGTTCCTCAATTTTCTTCTCGAGTAGTTTGCGCCATTTATGCTTGTCATCTAAATAGATAATCTGGTTGACAATATGGTTTTCGTTAAGGTTCAACCCTAATCCATCGATAAATCCCTGATGGAATACAAAATCGTCTGAGGTAAATTTATCATTGGTCTTACTGCTTTGTACCACATCACCGAAACAGAGTTCGCTATTTACTGCCAATACATCGAAATGGTTGTCTCCAATTTCAATCTGGGATTTCTTAAGTTGAATATCCGTATCAAAACCTTCATTAAACCCATTAAAATACTTAGTGGTCATGTCTAAAACTTCATTCTCTGTTAGTGGTGTCAGAGACACTTTGCGACTATTGTTAGCATAGGAGACCGCATCATTTACTGAAGCTATAAACTCTTTTACATTTTGGTTCAATTCCTTATGAATTCCCTTTTCTACTTTCCTAAATGGGTTGGTAAACTTGGAGTTATTTAGCGTCTTATTATGGGGCAGGATAAAGTATAAATAGCTTTGATGCTGCAGATATCCTCGATGTTCATAGTATTTATGCGTGGCCTTTTGCAAAAATGTTCCGTTAGGTAACCTATCTGCCTCAAATTGCCCTTTTTGGTAGATATCCTGTTTTTGGATAACTGTACTTGTTGGCAAGGATTTAAAGGCCTGAAACCAGGATCCATGTATATCTTCAAAATCCTTTTCGGATTGGCTATAAATTTCTGGTAAATCGACTTTATAGCATAGTACGGCATTCCCATTACTGGCCAATATTACATGTCCCTGTATATCAAGTATAGGATGATAATCTGAAAGGTTAATGGCTTTCATAAAACAAGTGGCTTGATTTTTTGTTACTGATGGATTTTGGGAACACTTTTTTAAATTGTAATTGAGTAGTGTTCTTGGTGAAGTGGGTCAATGCGATATATAAAGCTCCATTGAAAATACCGGCGGAAATAATGACCACAAAACTGAAGGAAAAGATGATCAGTAGTAGTGATCCTATAACCGCAGTCATCATGAGGGCGAACAGTGAAATGGGTAAGCCCATAATCACTGCGCGCTTTCTAATATTTTTGTAGACCTCGTACTTTTTCATTAGACAACAATGCCAATGAGATAAGTAAATATGCCTACAACGGCACCGGCTATAAGGACGAACACCAGTACCCTGGTGTGCCCTTTTTTAAGTCGGCGTTTTCACCAAAAAAATGGCCTGCATTAAATAGGAAGCCTATTAAAAAGATAACTCCCAATATGATTGGGAAGATGGTTCTGATGGTATCCGAAACGTCATTAACGGAATCTTCAATGCCTCCTATTTGGGCAAAAATGGTATTTGAGATTAATAATAAAAATGCTGTTAGGTAAGGTGATTTTCTCATATCGAAATAGATTTAAAATTGGTCTAATATTGACATGTGAAAACTACACTATTTATCACATCAAAACACTGATAATCAATGTTTTGTTGACAACATATTGTTTGGTTTTAGTTGTTTTCATTTGAAGTGAATTGGTGTCAAATTTTATAAGAAATTGAAATACCCATGTTGATAACTTTAAAATTTGCGATTCCATTGAATTCCAAAAACGTCAGATTTTCTATTTTGACAATTTAAATTTGTTTCATTTTTACGCAGTATAAAGTGAAAATGAATGCACTATAATTTGCCGTTATGTAAAATAGATTTATGGTTTATTACTATTGTATACCTTTATTAAAGTTTGTAAGTGATTTGAACTATATCCATTTTTCCTAATCAATGATAGCTGTTCCTCAAGACTGCTGTACAAACCTAATTCATTTACCATTGTATTTAAGGCTTGCTTGAATTCTTTTTTTTCCTTTTGCAGCCTTTTTACTTCTGGATTTAATAAAAATAAAACAGAGTAAAATGCATATCTTACTTTATTGAGTTTTTTTTCAATTAGAATAAATTCCTTTCTATCAATGGATTCAGGTAGTTTTAGTATATTATCATCTAAGTTTGAATACAAGGCTCTTTCTCTAAGGCAATCAAGGTTGGCATACCATTTTAAATTTGAAGAAGCCTCATTATACCTTTTGATAGAAAACAGAATCTTTCTAAATAAACCTTTCTTTTTCATCATAGATTCGGAATACTCAAAACTAGAAGCCATAATATGAAATAGGTAAATAACTGGATATCTTAGAGAGTGATTTCTAAACATCCCTTCGACACCTTTAATACTTCTGAATCTAAACCCGCTTCCATCTAAAGCCAATATTGTAGCTTTTAGGTATTCTTCTATACATGTAATCATTAAGAAAGTTGCAGAGGAATAATCTTCAGTTTTAGAAAGATTAATTGCAGACTTCCACTTCCTATTTGCACTTACGTATATTTTTGGGAACACCTTTAGACATTCATTCCTAGAGATATTGTTAAAAGATTTCATATTCCTTTGGTGGTGGGTTAATATTGTTAAATTGAAAACAATTCAGTATTCTTTTTTACTTGATAAAAAAAGAAACAAAAAAATCAAGACTGCATATAATTTTGGAAACAATAAACGGTTCGTTACGCTATATTTTAGGAAGGCTTTGAACTTGTCAAGATTTACTTAGAACTCAATTGAAAAAATTAGGGGTTTTAAGATGATTAAGAATTAGCTCCCTAAAATATACACGCTCCACTCACCTAATGTTTTAACCAAAATTTTATGAGGTCAAGATTAACATCGAAATTCTATTTAAGTATTATCGAAAACTAATTTGTACAGCTTTTCGATTTCATCATCAATTATTCCTTCTTCCTTTAAGTAATTCCTAATTTCCGATAAGTACTCTTTTGAATCACTTCTTTCACCTTTTCCTCCTTTAAGTATGATGGCTGCTTTTTGTTTTAAATCAACATCAGAACTAACAAAATTTGGCCCTTTTGGATTAGGGAAAAACACTATACAATTTTCTATTTCTTCACCGTTATTGATATTTATTACTTTTATATTTTTTGAAATAGAACTATTAATTGGTTCGTAACCTCCTTCTCTTTTCCGAATTTTGGAATAAAGTTCTTCTTTAATTACAATTACTTTCCCTTGACATTCGCCACCATATTCAAGACCCAAAACTAGTCCAGGTTTTGATTTTGTGCCTCTACTTACGTTTGACTTTTTATTAAAACTTCTATGTGCTCCTATTAACTTGGCATCAATTATATCTAAAGGCTCAACATCTTTATTATCCCAAATAATTGAACCGTAACCAAAAATGAAATAATTCTTTCTAATCATATTTCTTCGTCAATATCAAAGTTTATTGCTTCAGCATAAGCACCTAAATCTATAGCTGCCACTGTTCCGATACTTTGCTGTAAATACCTTGACAATTGTAAAAAAAAAGTAACCAATGAATTATATTTATAGCTGAATTCTATAGAATCAAATTCTCGATTTTCATAGAACTCTAATAACAACTTATTATGCTCTTCATTACTACCTACTCTTCTACTTAAAATGCTATCATCTTTGATAAAATCAACATAAAAGCTTTTAAAATTTGTTGCACATCCAATTTCTATAGACTTCAGTCCTTTTAAAGATTTCACATGCTTTTCTATAGTATTGTCTGCAATTTTTGATTCCAATGATAATATTCCCCCTAGGATTTTGGTCAAACTTCTAGCTGGCCTAACTTGTCCTCTATCAATAATACTTGAAGTAGTTCTAAACAACTTTCTTACACTCTCAACTTTATCTCCAGCATAGAGTATATATTTTTTACTTAACTCTGGTTTAACTTCAAAAACTGCATAAACTCCTTCAGCAGGAATATAAATAATACCGTTTTGGTTAAATACAAAAGGTGTATAAGTTTGGTCGTAAATAACTAAATCAATTTGGTCACTGGTTTGTCCATTTGAATCTATAACAATTGCTTTATCTACACAATAACGACTTGGTAAATATTTTCGTAACCAAACTATCCAAATATCTTCAAAAGAATCTCCTTTTGATGATGCATGCTTTATGGATTCTCTATTGGTCTTCATTTGAGCCACCATTTGAGATTGAAGCCCTTTAAAGAGACCTTTTAAATTTATTTCATTACTCATATTTTCTTAATCTTTTGTTATCATATATATATAAATCTTTGTCAAAAGGTAATCCACCTATTTCAACAATCATTAATATTGGTTTATTTAGATTAATTTTTTTGTCATTCGCTATTTCTTTCATTGCGCTTTTATCTGTGTTACTAGGAGAAGTAGGTCCATCTGGATGTGAATGCCACTCACCTAAATATTGAATTTTACCATTCGTAATATCGTGTATTTCTTCTAACCTTTCATTTAAAGTTCCTGGATGTCTTACAAAAATTGTTTTTCCATTTACATAATCATCTGGCACCAAAATATTGGTGATGATAAAACCCAATTCTGATTTAAAACCAACAAAAACACCTCCAAATTCCTTTGGATAGTGAGATTTTGTGATTTCTTCTATTTCTCTTAAAACTCTTTTTGAAATGTGGATTGCGCTGTTATTAAAGCCACATTTATAATATTCATATTCTTCAATATCAATAACTAACTCTTTTTCAAATTCAGGTTTAATAATAAAAATTTGATTTATTCTGCTTCTAGAAAAATTATTATTTATCACTTTTATTCCAGTATTGAGCAAAGTAATTATATCATTATAATTTGCTTCAAAAGTTGGGTAACCACAACCTGTACCTTCAATAAAACTTGGAGGCTCATTTTCTATGTAATCAAATATAATTTTAGCTTTTTTTGATAAGTCCGAACCAGTTATGGAGACCAATGATTTTGCATTGTTAGTAATTGCTAAACTAAAAGTGTCTCCTTTGAAATCAATTTTATCTAAAATATAAGTTACTTCTGGGTCAGTTGAACAATCAAAAATTATGTCGACATTATTATTTAATACAGTTTTTATTTTATCTAAATCAACATTATTTAGTTTGGCACCTATTGAAATTAAATTTACAAAAGGGGAAATTGATTTGAGCCTTTTAGACAAACCATCAGTTTTTGGGAAAATCATATCATTTAAGTTATAATTTGCACGACATAAATTTCCTCCCTTAATCGTGTCGAAATCTTCTAGAATTATATTTCTAGCTCCACCTCTAACTAAAGTTTCAGCTAAAGAGCTTCCCAAAGCGCCACAGCCAATAATTAAAATGCTAGAATTTGTAATTTTATCATCTAGTTTTCCTCTTCCAAAAAATCGCTTGTAATCAATGTTTTCTGTTGTCCTCCAATTGATTTTATTCTTTTTTAAAATATGCTCAAAAGTTCTTTTAGAACTACCTTGCTCTGCTTTAGGTATTCTTTTATATTCAATTGGGATATTTCTTTTAGATATTCTAATTAAATCCCAGTGTTCTTCATAATTTTCATCATTAGGAATTTTATACCCAATCATTAGAAATAGATAATTTTCATTATAAAAACCTTTACCAAATTCTCTTTTTAATCCTTTATATAAGTACTCAATGAATTCATCAGAAAGAAATTCTTTAAGCTCATTCCAGGTCTCAATCACTTTTCTGCCTTTTAATTTTTTCCTTATAGGTTCTTCTTCTATAAAATAGTACAATCCTTTTTTACAGGTTTTGCTTTTTAATTCTTCTTTAAAAGATTTTGACCAACTATCTGTTTTATCATTATCAAAACCCAACCTAAACATTTTTTTGACAGGCAATTTTGACTCACTATATTTTTCATCAGAAAATATTGAGTAGTTAAACAGCCCAAAAGAGTGTTTTTTAAAATTATTGTGAACATTAGTGAAGTAAAGCTTATCAATTCTGCCTCTTTCGGTAGTGTGTATTAAATAAGCGTAATTATTATCCTCTTTATTAAATATATAATAATCCCTTATCCATTGTTTTAGGCACCTTAATTCATATAATAATTTTCTGTTAAAATCATCATCTTTATCAGGATGAAAACAAACTGAACCATCAAGATTAATATGATTTAAACCAATGTAGTCTTCATTTCTAAATATTATAGAAATGTTGTCAGAATTTGGATGTGTTAAGGGATAATGATGTGGAATTTCTAAATCAAAAAAAAGTGTTTCATTTAAATAACTTATTTCAATTTTACCTGAATAGTAATTTCCATTTTTTTCAATTTTTTCTACAATTGTTACATCTTTATCCTTCTTAATTAATCCATTGATTTGCTTTATTATTTTTCTGTCTTGTTCTTTAGTATCCAAATTTACTTGTGCTTAAAACAGATGCTGTAGAGGCTTTCGAATCATCTTCATCTTCATTATCGTAATCTTCATTTATTGGGAAATACTCTTTTATTTTATCAGAATCATCATCTATATCTTTAATTGTCTTTTTCATATCTCGTTTTGTGTCAGATTTAGCTGTATCACTCATCGAATCTGAAACTATATTACCAGAATTAACGGGGTCTACTAAGTCATTTTCGGTTATGTTATCTATTATATGATTCATAACCATTTTCACCTTTTCCCATAACCCATTAGGTATTTCATCTGCTTCATCAAAAGCTTCTTTGGTATATAATTCCATCATAAATGACTTTATCAATTTACCTCCATTTTGATTTTTTCTTTCTGTTTTCCAGACCTTAAGCAGCTTTGTTATTTTACGCTCATGAGTTCTTTCAGAACCTCCAAGTAATTCAACATGTTTTTTAATGTTTGTTTTAATACGGGTTTTATTATCATCTACTTCCTTTTTTGAACGATTTGGAGGATGAATATGCAAACTTAAATCTGTGTTATTACTGTTATAATCATTATTATGAGGTCTTTCTCTTCCCGGAACAACATCCATGTCAAATTCTTCACCATCAATATTGAATTTCAACCCAATTGATACTTTCTGTTTTCTAACATCTTCTTTAGTTATATCATCATCGTCCTCCGTGTATTCATTTCTCAAGTATTTGTATACATCATCAAACATATCCTTAAGACTACTATAACCTGTATCTTCTTCTTTTTCTTTCTGTCTAAAAGGAATACAACAATCTATATCAAATTTGGTGTTTATAGCGGTATGCTTAGCGTAAGAGCCAGAATCTATGGCATTAGAAGCTTTATCTTCCGAAAATTTTTCATTTAATGCCTTTTTTACAGCATTTTTCTTTGCTATAAATTTATCAAGACTTTCTACTTTATTTATATCATGAGTATCAAGTACTTTTTTTAGGTGTTCATTTTTATTTGTGGCCATGTCACTACTGTTTTTTTTATGTTAATAATTAAGGTCGACTAATTTCAATGTCTATTGGTTTGACATTGCATAAAACTTAATAAATGTGAGAGAAATTTATTAGATGTAGTAAGTCGTTACTACAAAGTTAAATAGTTAGTTCTTTTAAATATTAGCATATTGTGTGAACTTATCAACAAACAAGTGAACAAACATACCCATTCCACACACATTACGCTTTCCTCCTACGTCGTCGCATAATAGTGTTCCATTAACATCGCAGAAGTAGCTTTTTAGAATAATTTTTTTTTAAGAAACCGTTGAAAGGACTTTCGCTTTTAACCAAAGCTCAAGTTATATAACGCGGTACATTATAACATAAAATGTTATCAATTTCTCTTATCACGAGAATCTCTTTCAAAAGCCACCAAATTAAACAACTCCCGCATCCTAGACCGCACCCTATTCCCATATTTATCTTCAAGCTCCTTTGCATTTAGGTTAGTAGTACCATGTGTTTTAACATGATGTTTTAGAAACAAATCATGGCGTGATAACAAGATTTCTCCCATAACATTACAATCTTTTCCATAATGTCTGCCTATAGGTTCTATGCCCAAATCATCAAAACAAAAATATTGCCCGTTCCCATAGTCCTCAATGGTTTTATAACCAATATGGTTAAAACCAAAAACCACATTACGAGCCGGTATCATTTTATAAGGCTTTTGATAGGGCACTATATGCCTGAGTAATTTCATCAAGCTGGTTTTCCCACAACCTACAGGACCGCTGAGTAAAATACCCTTATTGATATCAATATCCAGTTTTTTACAGTTGGCTTCATCCCTGATAAAGTAGTTGCATAGTTTGAATAAGGTATCTCGGTCTTCATCAAAAAGCTTAAAAGTTTCCCCAAACATGAGCTTGCCTTTTGCATTGAGATAAATAATAATTTTATCAAAGTCATAGAGAATCTTGTTTCTTTGAATACTCCCCAAGGTAAACTTTGTATTCCCTTCCATGATGATATGCGGTGTTGAGTATTTCATAGGGGCTCATTATAATTTTTGTCTGTTGTTGTTTTTAAGTTGTCCTGATATGGGACAGTTGACTCTTGTTTGTTTTTTGATTCGGAATTTGAAAAATTTAAATTTTGCTGTTTGTTTAAGTTTTTATTGTTTTCTATAGTTTGTATATGTTTGTTTATAGGTACCACTGCTTGTCCACTGCTTGTCTCGATATTGGTACGACTTAGGTACAGAGCTTGTCCAGAGCTTGTCCCAAAATCGAACATCTTAATTCTACTTCCTTTAAATGGGTTATGTGATGGAGTATACAGAATATAACTCCAATGGCTTAATTCTTTAATACATCGGTGGTAGGTGCTTTTAGAGCCTATCTTAGAAAATGACATCACTTCTTCTCTATTTATATAAAATTCGTCCTTAAAGTAATTGCTATTCCATAACTGAAATAAAGCAACATACAGGCTAATATGTGTTGGGTTCAAACGTGAATCCTTAGAAAACTGTTCAAACACAGCATTGAGATGTTTGATATAATTGATTTCTTGCAAGCCCTAGAATTTGTTATGAATTCTGTTATCTTCCAACACTTGCATGATTTCCTGATAATTATAATACAATACTCCTCCTACTTTGGTGTACGGTAATGTGCCATTAATTCGCAGGTTTTGTAAGGTCCCAGGTGAAATACCCAATAAATCTCTTACCTCTGGGGATTTCAACCATTTCTTTGTTACCTGACCAGATTGATTATTGAGTAATTGTTTGATATCATCAAGTAATTCCATTTTGAATTCCCGAAGATCTTCGGTGGTAATAATTGTTGCTGCCATACTTTAAATGTTTTTAAAAACAAAGCCGCCAATGATCACAATTTTTAATGACGACTTTGCTTCGATTTGACTTTCGTTTGACAAAATTGCACCAGATAAATCTATTTTATTAACAATGTGAGACCAAGTTGGTTGGTTTTTTTTATCATTTAATTTGATTCATTTTCATAATATTTATTGCTCAAATATTTTTTTCAGCCTTATTTTGAGTCAAATTTTATATGATTTCTCTGAATTGATAAATCTACCAAGTTGTTACCAAGTTGGTAGATTTTAAGGTTCTTTTTCATCTGTATTATCCATTCTCCTTACAAGCAAATCTTTTAAGAGGTCTAAAAACTTAGTTCTTCCTGTTTTCCTAATACGAATGGATGAGTACGTTCTATAATAATCGCCTAAATCAATTCCAAATAAGGATTCACAAGCAGATGCCAATTCTTTAATATCAGACTTTCCATTGTTTATAGCCCCACAACTATGTAAGGCATAAATAAGCTCTATTAAGTCCGTTTTACTTCCTGTCCAATTTAATTGATGTTCCTTCTGAAAGGCTTTATAAACCCCACTCATATTGATCCCTGTTTTTAATTTAGTAATTTCTAATTTTAACTTTACGATTAGCTTTTCGTATGCTATAATGGTTGCCACAGTAGAACAGTGGCTTGTTGAGAATTGTTGATCTGTAAAAAATTGATAATCTTCTTTATTCAAGCGAATAGTGGCATTCTTACTTAGAAAATATTGGTCGTCCAAATGTGTAGCACCTCTTTTAAAATAGTGATAAAACTCTTGATGATTGCTAAAGTACTTTTGAAGTGTCTTTGTATAATTGTTTAAATATTTTGTTTGTGCCTTTACCCCGGTCTTTGGGCGTTTACTTTCTATATTAAAGTTTTCTACAAAATAGATTAGTTTGCTGACCACACTAGGTTTAACCTTTTTATAAAATTCGATTTCATCAGCATTTGAACTAAATACACTATTTATAACTAAAGTTCTCAACTGATCTAATGTTTCCTTACAAAGCTTCACACCTTGTTCTGACACGTAATATATATCGTTGTTTTCGAGATTTAGAGTTTTTATTTTTTGCTCAAGCTCTTCTATTAATTTCGTGTAGGTCTTCAATTAATATTATTACATTATTTAAAAATATCCCTTTCTATATTCAAATATTAGGGCGAAAATATGAATATATTATAGCTATCAAGTTCTATTAATACTGCCATTTTCGCATGAGAAAGAAGCTGCTTTTTATTAATCATGCTCCATTATGTATAATATCATGAACCACTTCTAGGTTTAATAAGGTGCTAGTATCCCCTAAATTGCTTCATTCAAACTTAATTCAAGTTAAGTTATTTATAATGTTTACCTCTTATGGCTTCAAAAGTCGTCATCATTTCCTGTAATTTTTCTAGGTTTGATTTAGCTAAATTCTCCTGCTCTCCAATATCTTTATTAAGATTATATAATTGAAACTCTTTAAAATTACCAGTTTCAATACCTTTATCTTTAAGTTCTTTAGGTCCATCATAAGGTGGTATTAACACCCAGTTACCTTGTCTGAAAGCAGTTCTAGAGGTAGCTTCAAGAACAAGACTTTCGCGACCTTGGTCTGATTTACCTAATAATACGTCTAGAAGATTTTGACTGTCTTGGGTAGCAACTTCGCTTCCTGCTAGTTTAGATAGTGAGGAAAGCAAATCTACTTGAGATATTATAGCATTTGAAATGCCTGGAGCTATTTGTCCTTTCCAATAGGAAATGAACGGTACACGCGTTCCTGCTTCAAAAAGACTATACTTGCCACCACGAAGCCTACCAGAAGGGGTATGCTTGCCTAATTTTTCAACGGCTTGATCTTCATAGCCATCGTCTAGTACGGGTCCATTATCACTTGAAACAATAATTAAAGTGTTTTCAAGTAGGCCTTCATTTTTTAGGGTTTTAAGAAACTCACCAACACACCAATCAGCTTCAAGAATAACATCACCTCTTGGACCCATTCCTGAAGCACCAACAAAACGAGGATTTGGAGTTCTTGGCACATGGGGTTGTTGTAATGCATAATATAAGAAGAATGGTTCTTTTTTATGGGCTTTCACAAAATTTTGGGCTTTCGCTAAAAAAGTTACTGCCATATTTTCATCAATCCATTTTGCAGATTTACCGCCTGTCATATAGCCAATTCTCGGTACTCCGTTAACAATTGAATTACTATGTTGAAGATCTCCTTTCATTTTTAAAAGCTCTGGATTATCAGTACCCGTTGGTTCTCCTTTAAAGTTTTGTTCATAGTTCACTTCAATAGGATCGTTAAGATCTAAATTATCCACATATCCGTCTTTTATGTAAACCGTAGGAACTCTGTCCTGCGTGGCGGCCATTATGTAACTGTAATCAAACCCCACTTCATACGGTCCTGGAGCAATGTGGGAATTCCAATCAACATTTCCGTTGCCCAAACCTAAATGCCATTTTCCAACAACTGCTGTTTTATAACCTTGAGATTTAAGAATTTTAGGCAATGTAACTTGAGCAGTATCTATAATTAAAGGTGCCGTACCAGGTAGTATCTTTGCGTCTTTATTTCGCCAAGGATAAACTCCTGTAAGTAGTGCAAACCTACTAGGAGTGCAGGTAGCAGAAGTTGCATAACCATTTGTGAATTTGATTCCAGAAATCGCTAAATTGTCTATATTAGGTGTAGTTATTTCTGTGGCACCATATGCACTTAAATCACCATAGCCTAAATCATCTGCATAAATGAAAACAATATTTGGCAGGCGTTTTTCTTTTTTTGGCATTTCGTTGTTTTTTGGCATTTCTTTGCATGACACCATTATGGCTAGAAATAAAATGTAAAGAATAACTTGGATTGTTTTCATTTACGGAGTGTTTTTAATTTTGTTTCTTCAATTTCTTCATCGAATATTATAGAAATGTTGGCAAAATAAATCAGTTTAATTCTATTACTTCATGTTAATACTCAAACTATAAAATTCTAAAGACCTTTAAATATGTTTCTCGATACGTATACTTGCGTTTGGAAAATAGTCTTTAAATACCAAAATTAAGTTTGATTCCTTATGCATACTTATGCTTTCTTCGCTATAAAATAATAATACTTTTATTTCTTCTTTTAATTTATACAATTCCCCTAAAGAGTGTAAAATATTACATATTTTAAATACATCCAGCTGCTCTGGGATAAGACTTCTCGTTCTTGACTCAAAAATTTCTCCATGGGTATTATCGATTACTGTCCAAATACACCTGTTAGGTTCGCATTCTACAACTAAGATCATTAATAAATTTAATCTAATTTAAATATTTGTTGTTCGCATTTTACTATTAACTACTTCAATATATTTTTCTAACAATTGACTCTTCAAATCGTTATATTTTTTATTTTTTATTAGGTTAAATTTTTCTTTTTCAAAAGGGTTCTCAACTAAATTAAACAGTCCAGTCAACTCATAATTTACATGCGAATCATTCTTGTCCACTTTTAATATCAATTTCCATTCACCCTTCCTGATAGCTACCTGTGAATCATTTCCTCCTTGTTGAATTAGAAAATCATGCCCAGAAGCATTTTGTTGACTAAAAAACAGAGGTAATAAATTTTTTGAATCTTTTGCTTGATCTATAGGATGGTTCAACCCAAACAAACTGTATAGTGTAGCCATCAAATCATGGGTTACAATAAGTTCATTTGATTCACTATTGGTCTGTATTTTTCCTGGCCATGAAGCAATAAATGGTACACGATGACCACCCTCATAGATGTTTCCTTTAAAGTCTCTAAATCCATTACTAGGGTCGTGTCTATCTATCAACATCTCTTTCGCCCCCATTCCTCCATTGTCAGAAGTAAAAATAAAGAGGGTATTATTATAAACACCCTTTTCTTTGAGTGCGGAGACAATAGCTCCCACCTGCAAGTCCAATTCTTTAACCATCGCCAAATAATCAGAAGAATATTTACCTTTCAATTTTTCTCCTAGGAATGTATCGGGTGGAGTGTGAGGGTGGTGTACTGCTTGAGAACAATAGTATACAAAAAAAGGTTCATCGCTACTTTTTATGAAATTGATGGCTTTTTCTACTAAAATAGGGCCAATTTTACTGGAGTCCCAATTCGAGTCCCCAGGCCCTGTTCTTTTCGAACCATAGCTCAACCGGTTCCTCCCTAGGTTAACAATCTCAGATGACTTTTTTAAAGGATACCATTCACCATTTTCAAACATGGCATAGGGTACGTTTTGGATACCAGAAGGTAAACAAAAGGAATAATCAAACCCAAATTCATTAGGCCCCCCACCCACATTTACCGAAATATCAACTTGTCCGTCCTGAGTATATCGTGGCCTTCTATATATTTTTTTAATTCCCTTTTCTAGCCAATCGCCACCCAAATGCCATTTACCAAAAAACCCTGTTTTGTAACCAGCTTCCTTTGCTACATTGGCAACCGTATGCTCACCTGCTCCAATAGCTGATCTAACAAATGGATCCCATACACCCCAAGGTTCATAACATCTAAAGGAATAATTCCCTGTTAAAATGCTATATCTGGATGGTGAACATAAGGCTGTAGAAGAATGAGCATCACTAAATCTCATTCCCTCTTTGATGAGAGCATCAATATTTGGGGTAGAAACCACCTCTTCCTTACCAGTACGGACTCTATGGTAGTACCCTATATCACCAGGTCCAATATCATCGGCTAGAATGAATACAACATTAGGAGGTTGGATGCCTTCTTGAGCTATTATATCATTGATGTTCAAGATTATTAGCAATCCTAAACAAAATTTAAATAAAATAATTTTTATCATGTTAATTTAATTTAAAAGTTATCTTTTTAGTTTTATTCTTAACGATTTCTATTTGTAAATTAAATCGAGTAATGTATTAATTGTAACAACATCATAACCGAGTAATTTCCCATAAATAATCATTCATTTATTGATTTTCATTTGGTTTTTGAACTTCTAAAATCAAGGATACTATAAAACAAATTGATAAATAACTTAGGTTTTTCTTCCAGTATTTTTTGTGGTTAATTATATCTCTTTAATTAAATTAAGTATACGTTTCAAGACATTATAATTCTAATTTTTAAAGATTCCACCTGACCATGGGTAATAAACATTTTTTGTGCTTTCACTTTTGAAGACCTTGTTCATTTCTATTACAATTTGAGGATATAACTCTGACAAATCATGATTTTCCTCTATATCAATGTCTAAATCATAAATCTCGGTATGATAATTATCTCCATAGCGAACCCCTTTCCATTTACCAATTCTTGCTCCTTGTTTAAAAGATTTCTTTTCATCAGCTCTGTGAAATTCCCAGTATAAAAAATCGTGATTTTCTTGTTTTTCATCTTCACCAACTAATGTTGGCAGAATAGAAATACCATCTGTTTGCTCCGGCACATTGACACCAGAAATTTCTGCTAGAGTTGGCATAATATCATAAAAAGCAGAAGGCAGCTTTGATAAAGTTCCACCTTTAATACGGTTCCTCCAATAAGCAAACATTGGTACCCGTATACCTCCTTCGTATAAGTCTCTTTTTAAACCTTTTAAATTGCCTCCGCTTTTAAAAAAATCCTTATCATGGCTATTCTCACTATGAGGTCCATTATCACTAGTGAAAATTATAAGTGTATTTTCAAGCTCATTCTTTTCCTTTAAATAATCAACCAAACGTTTTATTTGCTTATCAAACATTGTTATTCTGGCCGCATGTCTTCTTTCAATTTCAGGCCACCCACGATCTGAATACATTATTGTGTCTCTGAGATAGAATTCATGTGCATGAGGAATTCTATATGACATAAAAAGAAAAAAAGGTTTATCTGATTCCTTTTCATCAAAATAATTCAATGCAAAGTTCGTCCTGAATTCATCAATACAATCGTACTTTTTATAGTCGTAAAATGCACTATCCTGACGATTGTTAATCCAATGCATTCTTTCATCAAGTTCCCTTCCTTGTTCGTCCTCACCCCATTGTTCTTGAACGGTATAATCAAATCCACGAGACATAGCCCATGTATCTAGGTTGTCTGGAAGCCCGAGATGCCATTTACCAATAAATGCTGTTTGGTATCCAGCTCCTTTCATCATTTCTCCAAGAGTTACCTCTTCTTTCTTCATTGCTATACGCCTCCATTTATCTCCAATCATACCATGATTACCCCTAATATTGGTATGGCCTGTATGCTTTCCCGTCATTAGAGATGCTCGAGAAGGTCCGCATACAGATGTACCTGCATAAAAATCAGTAAACCTCATTGATTGATTAGCTAAGGAATCTAAAAATGGGGTTTGAATAATTTCCTGCCCATAAGTACCTAACTCTCCATAACCCATGTCATCTGCCAACAATATTATTATATTAGGATGATTGGATATTTTAGATTGAAATTTCGAAGAACAGCTAATACTTGATATCGATCCTAATGATAATAAAACTATTTTTATTAAATTTCTCATAATTAATTATATCTATTTCTTACTGATTGAAAGACTATGAATCATTTCATATTCAATGTCAAATATTTGATTTACAAGAACATTATCTAAAATATTCTTTTAAAAAAGTTCCAAAATTTTTGCCCAATTGAAAGCCATTTTTTTCGCTCCACTTTTACTGGGGTGTACCTTGTCGCCAGTTAAATCATTCTCCGTAAAACCTGAATAATGATCAACCAATATTACAGGTGATGTTCTTGTTGAAAGACGCTCCGCTAATGCTGAAATTTTTGAATTGAAAATATTCACCTTCACCACTTTATTTTCTTTATAAATGGGTATAATCTTACTCAAGTAAATTTGAACATTTGGATTTGATAATCTCAGTTTTTCGATAGTTTCACTTATTTCTTCAATTGAATTATTTATCTCAGATTTCCACATATCATTTGTTCCAATATGATACAGTACAATATCTGGAGTATAAACTTCAAGCCATTCTTCTATATTCGAATCAATCTGGCTGGCAGTCCACCCCGGATGCCCTTCATGATTCAAATCAAAATTTTGTCCTTTATATGTAGCGTATTCATTTATATCTTTAACCGTACCCAGAAAATCTACGTCCCAGCCAGCGTTGATCATATATTTCCACAAATCATAACGATACGAATGAGGCTCGCCATGAGTAATTGAGTCTCCTAGAAACAATATCTGTTTTTTAGGTTTTTTACAACCAAAAACTATTATACAAATCAATAATGTAAGAAGTCTGAATTGTTTCATTAATTTCACCTTATAATTAATAGTATGTCATTTTGAATTAATAAGCGTTTCTATTGTTACGAATTCATAACCAAGCGCCTTACATTTCTTTATAATTCGCTTTAAAGCCAAAAGCATCCCTCTTCTATTGGAACCTGCATCTGGGTTATCAACTGAATCAAAATCATGTAATAGAATAATAGTTCCTGGGTTTAGGTTACCCATCACCCTATTTGTAATTTGATTACAGCTATTTTGACGTTCATCCCAGTCAATTGTTGAAACGGTCCAAAGAACTGTTTTTATGTTCTTTTCTTTTAAAAATGTTATTTGATCATTGCTAACATTTCCAAACGGAGGTCTATAATAAATCATTTTATCTCCTGTTAAACGTTCAAATTCTTTATTAGTTCTATCTATTTGCTCTATCCAAAACCTTTCTGCCTCATAGTTTCCTAAATTTGTATGATCCCAACTATGATTTCCTATCACATGACCGTTCTCAATAGCCTGATTTAAAGCATCTATATGATTTGACAGATTTGACCCCAGCCAGAAAAAAGTAGCTTTACAGCTATATTTATCAAGGATTTTAATTATTTTTTTGGATGTAAAGGAAGGACCATCATCAAATGTTAAGGTAAGCTGTTTAGCATTTTTATTACCCCTCATAATGCAAAATCTAGGGAATTGGATTTCTTGGTCATGAAACTTGTCAGGAATACCACCACGCGAGATTTCATTCTTTGTCTCTTGAGCATTTAATACGACACCTATTGATAAAATAATCAAACAAAATAATATATTGGGCTTGGTCTTGAAAGCTGCAAACAAATTCATAATGTTAGAACTTTTAATCATGAAGTCCTTTACTCTTCAAGTAGTCTACTAACATCTTAGGGTGATCCGTTTGTATAATACTTGGATCTAAAACTAGTAAGCTATCCATGGTTTTTGTTTGCCCTTCTATAAATTCTATATCTTCATCCCAAAGGCTATTTACAAAAACTTCGATGCCATTTTCATGAGCCCAATTCATATATTTGGGAGTGTAGGACTCTTCGGTAAAATGTTGCAAAGGCGATTTGTATTCTTCCAAGTGCAGCTCCATTTCTGATTTAGTTGATGATAGGGGAAGTACCGCATACAAAGAATCAATCGAAATCATTTCTTGTATCATTTCTTTATCCCAAATAAAAGAAAACACTTCATGTTCCATTTCATATTCTTTAAGTAGTCTATATAACTGAAGACATTTAATATCCTTTAAGTCTAGATTCAGAATTATTCTTCCTTTGGATAAATTCAAGGCTTCACTTAAAGTAGGAATTTTGTGAGAGGTTATAGAGTCTTCTATTTTTAAATAAAGGCTTTTTAATTCTTGATAAGTATAGTCTTTTATGTGCCCGATACCAGTTGTTGTTCTATCAAGTTTATCATCATGCATTAATACTAATACATTATCTTTTGATGTTCTAATATCTATCTCTACAATATCAATTTTGGCCTCTATAGCTTGTTTTATTGATTCCAAAGAATTTTCTGGAGCGTTTTTATGATAACCTCTATGAGCACATACTAAAATCTCGTTCTTTGACTCTTCTTTTATTTTTTCTATTGCCGTTCTAACGGAGATTTGCTCTTCTTCAAATTTATCATTAGCTTGCTTTACGTTATTGCAAGAAATTTGAAATAATAATATAATCCCGAAGAATATATATTCAAAGATTATTTTTAAGTATGTTTTTGATTTTTTCATTTAGTCAATGATTTAATTTTTACAGAAACCTTTATAGGTTTAGAACTTGAATCTATTTGTATTTTTGAAATATTATATTAATTCTACTGCTCCTTTTTATTCTACTTTTAGTATTTATTCATTATTAAAGATGTTGATAAATTAAGTCCTATAACTTCTGCTGAAATTTTCAATTCTTTTATATCCTGCCCTGTCTTTAAAATAACACTCGCAATACCGGCCTCAAAAGCAACAGGGTTTTCACCTAACAATTCACCGTTTCCTTCTACATTAAATGAAACTTTTCCGGAAAAATCTGGAATAACTGTTCCATTAAGGTCTTTAATTAAAGCATGAACAAAAACTACATCATTATTACCTATTTCGTACCCCTCTAAATCCACCTTTACCTCGATATCTGTTGCATCTTTAGGGGTATGTCTATTATCATACGCAACTAACTTTCCATCTTTAAAAGCTCTAGCTTCTATTTCTCCCGGTATAAACTCTGAAAGATCAAATGTAAATGGAGGGTGCTTTAAATTATTAGACATTCGATCTTGATCTGGTTTTTGCTTACCTAGACTTTTGCCATTTAGAAATAACTCAACCTCATCACAATTACTAAATACTCTAACATCTAGAGGGCTATCTTTTTGCCAGTTACTAGCAATATAGACCATTGACTCACCAAATGGGTCATCTGCATCTCGTTGGCTTTTAAAAAAATAATAGGCGGGTTTAGATAATCTAAAAATGTCCATGATTCCCGAAGCTTCTAAATCGTTAGCATAGCCCCTATTATAATCAAACATTACCCAATACCCGTCGGCAAATGCCGGCGTATTTAAATTATCATTATGCGCTTCTTGGATGTTGCTCGCTTGTTGTAATAATGGAATTTCTCCGGCATTTCGTAACTGACGACTAGAGCGATCCTCTTGCAATAAATCATTCCAACTATTTTGATCAAATCCTGCATTCATGGCATAATACTCCCAATCTCCATATTCAGAAACATTATATGGTTTTTTCAGGGTTACATCATAATGTTGCAAACGATGTTGTCGTGCTTGCAAATAAATATCATATCCATAAGCCTGCCACCCAGCGGAGAAACATTGATCCCCCGGATATTCTTCATGTGCAATGGTATGTAAACAATCTATAAAGGTTTCGGGCATCCAAGACTCGTTTAGTGACACCTCCCACGCTAAAACTGATGCGTGATTTCTGTCTCTTCTGATTAAATCTTTAGCGGTTTGAAAAACATGATTCTGAAATTTTTCATCCTCACTAAAATATTGCCACCCTAGTATAGCATCAATGGTCATAATTCCTAATTCATCACAAGCGTCCAT
This sequence comes from Seonamhaeicola sp. MEBiC01930, assembly GCF_045277075.1. Taxonomy (GTDB): domain Bacteria; phylum Bacteroidota; class Bacteroidia; order Flavobacteriales; family Flavobacteriaceae; genus Seonamhaeicola. Next base: position 506,128 of record NZ_CP104270.1, read on the forward strand.
AAATGCAGTTGAGTGCGGATAATGTGATAATCGAACATAATCAAACCCTGCATCTTTAATTTTCTTAGCATCGCGATAATTTGCTTTATCTGAGAGTGCATAACCTATATATGGATATTCCTGATGACGATTGACTCCTCTTAAAAATGTCTTCTCACCGTTTAAATAAAAATCCTGACCTACAAACTTCATGGTTTTGATACCAATAGTTGTAAGTTCTTTATCTATAGTTTGCCCATCTATGACAATTTCAGTTTCTAAAATATAAAGGTTGGGGTATTGGGGAGACCATAGTTCTGGCTTTTCTACTATAAATTCAGTTGTAAATTCAATGTTCTCATCAATTCCTAGGCTATAATCATCATCCTGTTTAGATATAATGGTTTTTCCATTTTTATATAATGTGTTTTTAATGCTGAATTCTTCAATCCTGTCATTCTCATTATGTACATGGGTTTGAACTTTAACAATTGCTTTTTCCTTAGAAACCTCTGGATAAGATACAAATACGCCTCCACTGGCTTTCCTATGAGCAAGGATGGGATCTGTAATATGAAGGGGGGCCTTCGCAACAAGCCATACATTTCTATAAATGCCACCAAAAGTATTAAAATCGAGTGTTTTTAACGGTTTTGGACCAGTCGTAGGGTTATCCCTATTGTCTAACCTAACGGCTACAACATTTTCCCCATCCCAGATAGCTTCATTGGAAAAATCCACAACAAAAGGTAAATAACCCCCATGATGTTTAATTTTTTTTTCCCCGTTAACCCATACTTCAGCTATATTCATTGCACCTTCAAAATTGAGATACAATTTTTTACCTTTCATTTCTGATGGCAATACAAATGACTTTCGATACCAACAAACTCCCTGCCATTGATCATTCACTATTTTAGGTTCCAATCTAGGAGTATGAGGTAAAATTACATCTTCCCATGTTTCAATATTTATTTCCTCTTGAAAATAAGAGTTATCTGTTTCCGTGCTATCTAATAATTTAAAAACCCAATCCTTATTAAAATTTAGTTTTTCAGCATACGTACTTTCTTTTTTATTACAAGCTAACATTAGAAAGCAAATACTAAATATTATTATATATGTTAAGTTTTTCATTTACTTTAAAAATATTTTGTCAATTGTTATTTGCTGATTTTCTAATTGTTGTTCCTTTTCTATTCCAGGTCCTATTGAAATTTGTATAGCTTCAATTTCTTTTGCATCAAATGCCTCATCATTATCAGGCTTAAACCAATAGGGTTGAAAAACTGGATAAGGTCTAGGGAGTAACACTTGAGATACTCGTTTCAAATCTTGAAAATTAATTTCAATCGGGTATTTTGAGGAACTCAATTTTATGGTTTTACCAAAAACGACTCCGTTTCTTAATTGAAACGCTATTTGTACTTTCTGACTTTTTTTAGTACCAGAAGTACCTACTATAACAAACTTATTTGTCTTTTCAACTATAGGATTCCACCTTTTCACCTTATTCCCAACTAGCATTTTAAAAGTCATATCAGGTATTCTGGTATTAAGGTCTTGAATAGATATTTTTAGAGTCTTCATTGAAGCAAATTTCGAAGACATTAAATTCGTTTTATATTTAACTGCATTCCATTGACTTGGCCAAATGGTATTTTCAAATCCATCTGCTGCATCGAATAACACGACAATGGGTTCTTTAGAAACTATTTCGGTTTGATATTGTTCTTTAGAGATAAAATCCCAATCTGCAGGAGATCCTTCAACGTTGGAAGGAAATGTTTTTTGTCCTTTTGTAGTAGTTACGGTAATATAATAGTTAAATGAATTATTATTTATCTTCTCTTTTGGAATTTCGACCGTATAAGAAAACGTACCGGATTTAATCATTGCATAATTGCTTGTCTTTTGGTATCCTTTTGATAAAACAACTTCTACCTTAAGAATTTCTGAGGGAGCAACCACTTTAGCTTTTACAGTTAAATCTTGGTTAGGTTCTATTTCTTTAAGAGGGGAATGAACAAGATATGTATCTTTAATTTGTCTATCCGGACCAACAAATTCAGTCAATTTAATAGCTCCAATTCTTTGATTATAATCAAACTTTTTTGGAATAACTTCCTTGTGCAACAAATAAGTCCCTGGTGCAATTAAAAATTCATTTTTGTAAGCTTCACCGGAAAATTTATTATTAATATCTAAAGGAGATATTGAAAATTCAGATCCTAAATCCAATAAATCAATTTTCATCTTTTGTTTATTCCCTTCAATAATAGAAACTGTTTTATTTAAACTCGCCTTTTCAAATGGGTCGTTTACCCAAAGAAAGTCAGGCATAACTTCTAACCTCCAAATACCATCCTCAACTTTATCCAAAAAATAAGCTCCTGTCCCTGAATAATTAACTACATGCGAACTCCCAACTCCAACTATGTGTTTTAATTGTTTCTCGTTCTTTGGCTTGTAAATGGTTGAGTTAGTGTAATAAAACTTATCGTTAGAATTATATACCGCCAAATCATTGCCACTATCTAATTTAGTATGATTAAAGGTTGTATTCTTAGGATAACGCCCAAAACTCTGTCCATTACGCATTTCGTGAAACACCTCGGAGGCTATCATTAAAGAAACTGATTTGGAAGGTGTATGTATTAAATTTAAATAATGAGTTTGATACTCTGTGTTGGCATATGCCAAATCCAGTGGTTCATAGGCAAATTGTGTTGCAAATTGAAATTTTGCCTCGCGAAAACTTCGAGCCATAGCTGGGTATAAATAAGATTGATTGGTATCTGCTGGATCAAATTCATAAATAATACGCGCTTTATTTTTAAAGTTCTCGTTGTCTTTAAAAGGAATATTATAACTATCTACATTAGGCAAATAATTACCTTTTAAGGTTTTATTATAAACGAGTCCTGTAGGATACCACTGAAATGTGCACCCTTGAATATTCGCCTTACAAAAAGCATCCGCAAACTCTGAACGTTCTGATACATTATAAAATATAGGGTTTTCAAATCCAGTTTTTCGAATGACCTCAACCATTCCATTTATATATTTTGTAGCTATTTCTGCATTATCATGTTGTGGTTCGTTATTAATTTCTAAAGCTATGATATCAGGATCATTTTTATAAGGCAGTCCTGTATAAGGGTTTACATGATTTAATAACTGAGTAAAATAGCGTTCTTGTTTCTTTAAAATTTCTTTTCCAAAATAAGTTTGTGGTTTAAGCAAATTAGCACTAAACCCTGGGACAGGTTGGTTTTTTTCTGGATAACCGTTACCTCCAACCTTAAAAGGGGTAACAATAGTCTTAATGCCCCTTTCTTTCATTTTAAACAAGGCATAATCTAATAAATCTAGTTGTTTGGACTGTACCAAATTACCTAAACTATCACTAATTTCTGAATCCCATATATGGATTCGAAAAGCATCCAACCCCATTCTTGCAATATGATACACATCCTTATCAATAGCTTTTTTATGGTCCTTACCTATGTAATTAATAGCTCTGAACCCGTGAGCAAAGGGCAAGGTATAATTCACTCCAAATAAACGTATTTCACTCTTATTGTTAACCCAACGAAAAACACCTTGGTCATCTACGTATGTGGAAGATTGTGAAAATAATAGACCACTATTAAAAACTATTGTTACTATTGATACAAATTTTATCGCTAACTTCATTTTTTAATTTATCTTATTTAATTGCCATTTATCTTTGGCCTTATAATTTTGCTTTTTCCCTCCATATGGGAATCCAATCGTTTTAGTTGATGATTCCATAAACAATTTTTGTATTTCCTTGATAACCTCTGGGTATTGGGCGGCAATGTCTCTTGATTCTTCAGGATCGGATTCTAAATTATAAAGTTCAATCTTATTATTGACCCCATAGCGTATTGCTTTCCAATTCTCTTTCCTAATTGCCTGCCTAAATCCACCGGCTGGTAATTCTTGCCACCAGCCATCTAATTGAAATTCCCAATACAGGTAATTATGTTGTGACTGCTCCTCGCCCAATAACTCGTTAAGAAATGAAATTCCATCCACATTACTTGGAACCGAGCTTTCCGTTAAATCACATATTGTAGGAAATACATCCCATAGAGTGGCCACATGATTAGAAGAAATATTTGGCGCAATTTTGCCTTTCCAATATGCAATAAAAGGCACTCTTATACCTCCTTCATATAAATCTCTCTTGTAACCTTTTAAAGGACCATTACTATTGAAAAAATCATGGTCATGCCCCCCTTCATTATGTGGCCCATTATCGCTAGTGAAAAGAACAATTGTATTATCTAATAGATCGTTCTTTTTTAAATAATGGAACAACCTCTTTATCTGGCCATCCAATATTGTAATTCTACCAGCGTGCTGTCGCTCAACTTCGGGCCAACCTCTATCTGCATAAATCTCATCATCATTGATATCACTTTCTGGAGTATGTGGTATTTTATATGACATCAAAAGAAAGAAAGGATTGGTCTTATTTTTATTAATAAATTCAATAGCCTTGTCAGTTCTAAGCTCATCTCTAGAAACATAATTCTTAACCCAAACATCTTCCATTTTTAAAGGTATTCCGGATTCCCATATATAAGTAGGATCATTTGGCTTGTCACTAAAATTATTCCACTGTCGATGAAAAGTATAATCAAATCCTCTATTATGGGCCCAAGAGTAGATACTATCGGGATTTTCTAAATGCCATTTTCCAATAATACCAGTTTTATAACCAAGTCCTTTTAGCTGTTCACCAATAGTCTTTTCTTCCCGTTTTAAAGGAACTCTATACCAGAGATTATTATCTCCAATACCACTATTCCCTCTAATGGAAATATGTCCAGGATGCTTACCAGTCATCAAAACAGCCCGAGAAGGAGAACAAACACTATTTGCATAAAATTGTTCAAATTTCATCCCTTCACGAGATAAACTATCTAGAAAAGGTGTCTTTATTACTTTTTGACCATAACTACCCAACTCTCCATACCCCATATCATCTGCCAAAAGAAAAACTATATTGGGTCTTTTATGACTTTTATTAATGACAATTTCATCCTTATTGATCTCCTTACAACCAATGGTAAGTGTAAAAAATAAGAAAACTATTATGCCTTGAAAAATTGTGTTATAATTCATAATTCTATCAGTTAATTCATTTTAAATATATAAGACCTAATAATCCATAATACTAATTTCATTCATCCAATTCACACCATCATGTAAATTATAGTTAAAATCCCAAAAGGCTTTATTTTCCCAGGAGGATCCTACTCCCCATTGATCTGGATAAATTAAGCAATCTGAACCTACCCATTCACCACCCCAAACAATTAAACCTAAGCCTCCTGCATTTATTAGCTCTTGCCCAAAGTCTTTAAGGTATTCTTTCTGAGTATTGGTAGTGGGAGGGTTCTCATATCCAACCGGTATATTGTTTGCTCCTAAAATATCAACGTGAGTATCATTCCCTCCTGTCGTAAAAAGTTGAGCTGTTTCAAGCATTAAAAAATCCTTATTGTATTCATCTTTTAACCAATCAATAACTTCTGTCCAATTATTAAAATCCCCAAGAGAGTGCCATCCATGGTAATGAGACAAAGCCATAACATCAAAATCTAAACCGTGAGGCATATGTTCACTTAGCCACCATTTTAAATTTGAAGCTCCAAAAATATGACAGACTCTTTTTATAGATGTGTCATATTTTGCGTTAATGTCGTTAACAGCTTTTGTCCCAGAATTTAACAATGATACTGTACGGGCAGCATTATATACTGCTAAATCGTTCTCCGAAATATTAGCTTCTAGTATTCTCCAATTAGTTTCGTTACCTATAGATACTATTTTTGGCACCAATCCAGATGACACATAATCCTCTAATATTGAGTAGGTGTGCATATAAACTGAATCTTTTAATTTTTCAATATCCGTAACTATGGACTGCCAATTTAAGGGAGCTACATAATTATTGAGTTTTTGATTTGTTTCTAAGGCCATAGAATGGTAACTAAAAGTTAATAACGTATTTAACCCTGCAATTTTTGCTCGTTGTATACCCAATTTAACATTCTCTGGAGATCGAAAATCAGGATCAGGATATCCTTGTGAATATTGATTTGCAAAAGGTGGTAGGTCTATGCGAAACCGCACCATATTACCCCCATGATCAAAAATACTTTGAAAAGGGTCTTTTGGAACCCCATTTTCCTTATAAATCACATTTCCATAAGCCTCTATATGGCTTATGAAACCCATTGTGGTTCCTTTATAGAACTCATTACTATTTTGACTAGGAAGTTCATTTTCAGGAACTTCTGCTTCTATTTTAGAATCGTTTGAACAAGACAAACAAAGAAATATACTCAAAACTCCTAAAGTGCTTAAAATTTGTCTATTTACAATCATTTTATTGAATTATTGATTGGATTCTAATTAGCGAAATAGGTTCTTATGTTATTTACCCAGAAACTATATCCAGATTCATTAAGATGCACGCCATCCGTAGAATACTCCATATTCATCTCATCATTATTAACAGCAAATAAAGAATGTAAAGGAATTATCGTATAAGCATTATTGCATTCAGCCTCAGTTAAAAAAGTATTAGTTTGTTGAATTTTTTTAATCAATTTTTCCGTTGTTGTTGGTAATATAGTCTGTACAAATATTTCAGTACTAGGACTTCCCTTATGAATCTCATTTACTATTCTTAGAATATTTTCATAAATCTTTTGTGATGTCATGTCTTCTCGAAATAAGTCATTAATTCCTATTAATATATAAACTTGACTTGGCTTATAATAAATAAGTTCTCCAAGTCTTGCTAATACGCCATCTGTTGTATCACCTGATATCCCTCTGTTTTTTACTTTGGAGTTATTTAATCTAACTCCCCAATCACCACCCTGTTCTGTGATACTGTTCCCAAGAAAAACGATATCACCTTTTTGCAAAGGCATTTTTTTGAATTCGGCTATTCTAACTGGATAATGAGTTTTTGCCCATTCGGAATGCGTCGCAATGATAAGGTCACTGGATGGATAAAGACTATCTGAAAAAGTTTCTGTAGTTTCAATTATTTTTTCCGAATCCGACTGACTACACGCCTGATAAGATAGAATGCATAATGAAAATAATATGGATAATATGTTTCTCATATAAATGATAATTTAAAAATCTATTTCTCAAAATAATGTAAAAATTGTGAGAAAAGGGTTCATGTTTTTATATATGAACCCTCTTCAAACTTCAACTAACTCAACTAAAACTACTTTGTTATTCTCTTTTTAAACTTACGTTGTCAACAAATACTTGAGAGTCTACCCAAACCTCACTACTTTCTGAATCAGTCCATATTTCATTCTCGAAAGCAAATCCAGCTTCATAAGTTTTAAACTGGACAACCATTTTCTTTCCTAAAAGAGGCGACCCTTGTGGAATAGTCAGGCTATGAGTAAAACTAATAAAATCGTCCAAATCAATTTCTGAGCCTAAACTATTAGACTGTTGATCTAAAACAGTAATATCGGTAAAATCACCTTCTTCAGAATTAAACACTATAACTCTAGAAAGGATAAAAGTCTCATATTGAGCTCCAGTCCAATCTGCTAAACTGGTTCTAATACTACCATCGAAGCTTAAAATATAGGTGGAACCTGGATGAACTCCTTCTCCAAGTTTTTGCCAAATACCATTCGAATAATTGTTAACTATCCCAGCATAAACACCGTCAGTTGTGGTGACTAATGAAGGGTCATCAGATGTACTAACAACTCCAGAGCTTACACTAGCCCAACCATACCTATTTCCTGTAAAATTCCAATTTGGAATTAAACTAAAATCAGTAGTAGAAAACCCAGAACCTTCAAAACTTGCATTAGCAATTGGTACGTTAAATGCACCAATAATATTAGCTTCATATGCGAAGGTTGCTACGGTTAATAAAGATACTGCATCATTCAATTCTGATTGTGTATATCCACCAGCATCAAGAAATGATTGTGCTTCATTTATAGCTGCTAAAAATGGAGCTTTTGAGCCAGGTTTCACATTTCCTTCGTTTTCCCCTTCCTCAGTTGCGTTATATAAAAAATTTGCTTCCGAAATGGCATTAACCAATGTACTAGTAAACGGTACCATCTCATCAAAATAGTTAACTCCAGCACTTTGAACTACTTTGTAGGCTTCATCTATAGCATTTTGAGAGCTATTATTGTCATTGAAAACATCTAGAGCGGCATTTATTACCCCTAAATAAACATTTTTTGAACCGGCATTATACTGTCCCTCCTCGGTCCCTTCAACAGTGCTAGTTATTTTTTGATTAGCTTGTTCTATCTCATATCCCAGATAGTTTCTAAACGTATTATCTAAATAATCTTCGTTCTCTTCACAAGACATGGTACTAAAACCAAATATTAATAATAAAGAGTATATATATGCATATTTCATAATTCTATAATTTTTAATTCGTTATTATATCCCTTCATTTTGAGTTAAAAGTGGGTTAGCGCTTAAAGCAAGTGCTGGAATAGGTAAAACTAAATACCTCTCTGCACCAAAAGTTTGCCAATCTGAAGATTTCGATTTAATATAATCAATCATCATATCATACTTCATCCGCTTCATATCACGTTTACCGTGTCCTTCAAAATACAACTCCCATCTTCTTTCATTAAAGATTTGATCATGTAAGGTTGATTGATTAAATAATCCTGGATCTAGATCCGAAACCCCAGCCCGCATACGTACCTTATTAATCTCAGCAACCGCACCGGAAATATCGCCTAGATTATTAAGGGCCTCAGCTCTCATCAATAATATATCAGCATAACGAATAAAATAATAATCATTTCCATTTCGAGAACCCTGGGATGCTGGATCCGCTGGGTGTTTTATTATCATAACTGGGTCTTCCAAACCGGCATTTCCATCAGTTGTAGAATAAAAAAGACCATTCCTTCTTAAATCACCAGATTCAAACGAGTTGTAGAATTCAGTAGTAGCTCTAATACTCCCTCCCCAATCATTATAATGGTCATAATCATTTATCTCGCTTGCTCTATAGAGATACACATGAAATACCTGTGCAGGAATATTTGGGCTAGTACCGGTAATGAAAGGCATAGTCCATAGACTTTCCACATTTTTAAACCCTTCATTATCCAATGAAAATATGTTGAGATAACTAGGATCTAACCCATATTCGTTTGAATTTATAATTTGTTGAGTTATGGTAGCTAACTCCTGCCATTTTCCCTGTTCTGCATAAACTTTAGCTAATAACCCCTGGACAGACCCCTTAGTTAAGCGGCCATATTCTGATTCACCTGCTCCCACTAACTCTGATTTTAAAGGAAGTAATTCTATAGCCTTTTCTAAATCGGATTGGATTAAAGCATAATTACTCTCGACCGTTCCTCTTGGAATCTCCACTCTAGTGTCATCTGAATCCGTAATTTCGGCCATTGGTCCAAACCAGTTAAGCATAGTAAAATACCCCATAGCACGAAGACCATAAGCCTCACCTAGAATTCGAGACTTTGCCGATTCATCTATTGTCATATCTGGAACCCTTTTTAATACTAGATTTGTTTTCCCAATCATTTGCCACATTTGAGGCCATATACCCCAAGAGGTAAAGCTTGGGTTTGTGCTGGTCCAATTGGTGTATTCAGTGTAGGGTGCAGATCCATTATAACCACCTGCTCCATAATCAACACCCAAATCATCTACAACATATTGCCAAAGACCATAGCCACCATTAAATGATGTTGCCGTTTGATAGTACGCTGCTCTTATAGCTACCAATGCATCCTCTTCAGTATTCCAAAAACTAGCATCAGTTATTGTTCCTTTAGATTCTTCTTTCAGCACATCTTCTGAACAACTGGATATTACTACTATAAATAGTAAACATGTTATTTTTATAATATTCTTCATCTTATTTTTTTTTTAGTTAAAAAGAAGCATTTAGACCAAATGTAAATGTTCGCGAATAAGGCCTTAAATTCCACGATGCATCAAGGATAGATGCATCAGGATTTACACCTGAATAATCAGTAATAGTGAAGATATTTGTTCCAGACAAATACATTCTCAAATTTTTAAACGCAGAATCTTTCTTAAAATCAAAAGTATAGGCTAATGTTATATCTCTTAAGCGAATAAAACTAGCGTCTTCCATAGCCCAATCACTTCTTACCAACGCTTCAGTAGGAGCTTTAGTCAAACTAGGGACATCATTTGATGGATTATTAGGTGTCCATCGATCTAATGAACTTGCAAGTAGATTTCTCCCGAATGCAAGAGCAGGGTATGTTAGTGCTACTTTATTTGTATTAACAACAAGTTTATCAAAAACACCTTCTATAAAAAACGATAATTCGAAATTATTATAATTAAACCTATTGTTAAAACCTGCAGTATATTCTGGGTTTGCACTTCCTAAGTATTGTAAATCATCTTGATTTATTAAATTGTCATTATTAATATCCGCGAATTTAGGGTCTCCTGGGCTAGCCCCATATGCAGCAGCTTCGGTTGCCTCACTTTCTTGCCAAATTCCAGTAAAATCATACCCCCACTGAGCGTTTAATGGGTAGCCTTCCTGCCTAATTCCAGTCAACCCATAATTTGTTGATGCTATCCAGGTTGGGTTCCAAGCTATTTTATCACCATCTAAGTCTAAAATTTTGTTTTTATTTACTGACAGCCAAACCCCAGGGTTCCATTTTAACTTACCATTAAAGAAATCAAGATATAAATTTAACTTAGCTTCTACACCTTTATTTTCCATAACCCCTTTATTTAAAGTAATGCTAGAAAACCCTGTTTCAGTAGGTAATTGTCTATCTAATAGAAGGTCTTCAGACTTTTTATTATACACGTTTATTTCTGTATAAAAATTGTTGTTTCCAAATTCCAATCCAATATTCAATGTACTAGTTTCTTCCCACTTCAAATCTGGGTTTGGTTTGTACAATCCTACATTTTGAAGCCCATTTGCAATAACCCCAGTATAAGCTGGAGTAAAGTCAATTAAATTTTGGGTTCTAAAAGAAGGAATATTAGCATTTCCTGCTGAGCCATATCCCGCACGAATTTTAAATGTTTTTAAGAAGTCAAATTTTTCTTTAAAGAAATCTTCTTGATCTAAACGATATGCCATACTAATAGAAGGAAACAATCCCCACTTTTCGTTTTCACCGAATTGACTCGCACCATCTATTCTATAACTTGAAGTTAAAAAGAATTTTTTGTCATAATCATAATTTATTCTCAGCAATCCAGAAATCGTTTTTTTCTCGATCCAATCACTGTTTAAAGTTCTATTATCAAGACCGGCATTGACATTAAAATAAGAAATCCCTACGTAAGGAAAGTTTTCTGAGGAAGCGCTAAGCGTTCTTCCTCTGTATGAATAATATGAACCACCTCCCATTAAAGCCAAGGTATGCTTATCAAAATTTTTATTATATTTTAGAAAATAATCAGCAAAAATCGTCTTTTCACTTCCTTTAGAAAGGGATCCTGCAGTTGGCTCTTGAGAATTAAAAGTCGCTTTAGAACGCTCAGTGAAATTTTCTGGGCTTTTTTGCTCTAATCCTCCAGTTAATTCCAACCTCAACCCATCAAAGAACTCATATGTCAGACCTGCATTTATACGAATCGTATTGGTTTCACTAAAATTTTTTATAGCTGTTTCATCAAACAAGGGATGAGTTACCCAACTCATATTATCACTGGCGTGCTGACTAAACTCTCCAGATTCGTCATAAACTGGTGAAGATGGCGAAAACCTTAAGGCATCCTCATATGAATTCCTTACATTATTCCTATTTTCATTGGTAAAATTAAAATTGGAATTAAATGAAAACCTTTTCTTTTCGAATGAAAGTTTCGCTGATGTTATTAACCTTTCATAACTTGATGGTCCAATAACACCATCACCTAAGAGATAACTAGCAGATACGTGATACTTTACGCCTCCATTCACACCTGATACCGCTAAATTATGTTCCTGATTAAAATTGCTATCATTAATCAATTCTTCTTGCCAGTCTGTATTTGGTAAATTTCCTATTTCATCAAGACTATGTGGAGCATCACCTGGACCAAAACTACCAATCTGAAGGTTTGGATCATGTGCCAAGTCCAAATAAAACCGAGCATATTGATCCGCATTCATCATATCTATGGTGCGGGCGACAACTTGAGTTGACAGCTTAACACCATAATCTATTTGTACACCAGAAGTATTACCTGTCTTTGTAGTTATAAGAATCACTCCGTTTGCACCCCTAGATCCATAAATAGCAGTGGCTGAAGCATCTTTCAAAACATCGATCTGCGCAATGTCATTAGGGTTTATTGTATTTAAGGCAGCTGTTCCTTCGACAGGAAAGCCATCGATTACAACAAGCGGTTGACCAGCCTCTCCACCTTGCAATGAACTTGCCCCCCTTAAAATAAATTCTGGAGTAGCTCCAGGATCCTGATCATAACTATTAACGTATAATCCAGTTACCCTTCCCTGCAACATTTGACCAGCGTTGCTAACATTACCTAGATTCAAATCCTTTGGTTTTACAGATGAGACGGCTCCCGTTAAATCACTTTTCTTGACTCTTGAATAACCAACCATTACTACCTCATCAAGACCAAAGGCATCTTCAACTAAAACAATATTAATCTCATTTTGATTATTTATTTTGATTTCTTGGCTGGCAAACCCTATATATGACACTATCAAGACAGCTTCCTTACTAGAAACCGTAATCGAATATTTCCCATCAAAATCTGTTGTCACACCGTTCGAAGTACCCTTAACCAAAACAGACGCCCCTGGAAGCGGCTGATTAGACTCATCTGTCACTGTTCCTGTTATACTTTGTCCAAAGAACAAAAGCGGGATTAAATAAAAGAGCATAAAACAGCATAATTTACGCTGCATAAAATGCAGAATCCTTAGTTGATTTCCATCCATACTTAAAAATTTTTAGTTTGTTTTAAATAATTATTTTGTTAGTTCTAGATAGAACAAAATAGACTAGCGTTCCATCCAAGTGCAAGTAATCAAATTTCACAAAAAAGAAAAGGGTAAAAATTCATTTGATATAGGGGTGTGTTTTCGTTGAAACAGTTCAAAACCCCTATTTACATGCAGTAAAGAGCTTATTTCTTAACAATATAATCCGATGGAACCTTCCCAAAACGTTGTTTAAATAGTTTACTAAAATATTTTCTGTCCGAATACCCCACATGATAAGAAGCGTCAAGAACTGTAAAATTCTGTTCTGCTATAAGTTTTTTTGCTGTTTTTAATTTAAAGTCTCTGACAAATTCGACATATGTCATGTTGGTCAAGCTTTTTATCTTCTTATAAACAACGGAATGACTCATTCCTAATTCACTACATACAAAATTAACCTTGAGATCTGTAGAATTCATGTTTTCTTCTAAAATTCTTATTAATTTACTCATGAACTCCTCATCTGACTTATTCAGTTTCAACTCACTAATAGGAATAAGTTCTTTTTTCCAAAATTTTTCATGTAATAACTCTCTATTTTTAAGGATATTTTTTATTCTACTTTTTAATAACAATTCATTAAAGGGCTTTGTTATATAATCATCTGCACCTATTTCAAACCCTTCAACTTTATGATTAAAAGATGCCCTAGCTGTTAATAGTAATATAGGTATATGACTGGTCCGTAAATTAGATTTTAATTGTTTAGTTAACGAAATACCATCCATGATAGGCATCATGACATCACTAATAATTAAATCAGGAGGATTACTTAAAACGAGTTTAAGAGCCTCTTCTCCTTGCGATGCCTCTAGAATATCAAACTCATTTATTAAAAGTTTAGCTATGTAATCACGTATATCCTTATTGTCTTCAACAATTAAAAGGGTTTGGTTTTGTTCTTTATTAATACTATTCTTTGTAACTGTGGCTATTGCCGATTCTTCTGTATCCCAATTTACAAAATAGTTTTCAAGAAGTTCATTACTATTTTTACCATGAAAAATTTGGTCGTCTGTAAAATGCTCTCTGCCCTTTTTCAATTTAATATTAAAGATTGTTCCTTCTCCTTTAACACTATCTACACTAATCTCACCGTGATGTAATTCTATAATTTCTTTTGAAATGGATAAACCTAAACCAAATCCATCATTACTATTTTTTCCATCATTTTTGGTTTGATAAAAACGATTAAAAATTTTGGTAAGTTGACTTTTAGCAATTCCGACTCCTCTATCTTTAATTTGTATTTCTATGATATCCTCCTTTTCAAAAACAAAAAACTCAACAATACTAAAAGCCCCAGTAAACTTAAATGCATTTGACAGCAAATTATATAGTACTTTTTCAAGTTGGTTTTTATCAAACCATACTTCTACCTCTTTTGAATTGGTTTTAAAAATAAAATCAATTCCTCTTTGCAAAGCCAATTCTTTAAAAGAAAGATAAATCTCTTCGCAAAACTCTATTAAGTTTTGATTAGAAAGGTATAATTTTACTTTGTTGAATTCTAATTTTCGGTGGTCTAACAACTCATTAACAAGGTTTACCAACTTGTTCCCGTTTTTTTTTATAGTATTTATTGGATTAAGCTGTTCATCCTGTATAATTTCTTTGCCTTGCAAGAGCCCATTAATTGCGCCTAAAATTAAAGTTACTGGAGTTCTAATATCATGTGATACATTAGTAAAAAACTGTTGCTTAAGATTATACAGTTCAATGTCTTTTTCATGAGTAAATTTTTCTAATTTTAAATTTGTTTTTAACTGCTCCCATGCAATAGTATATTTCCTAAATAGATATAAAGCTAATAAAATCACAAAAACATATAATATTATGGCCCACCATTCTAACCAAAATGGTTTTAAAACCTCTATATTCATAGAAGTATATGTATCTCCCCATATACTCCCTACTTCTCTACTTTTTACTTTGAAATTATAACTGCCATGTGATAAATTTGTATAGGTCACTGTTCTATCATGGCCTATATTTCTCCAGTTTTTATCAAATCCCTCCATTTGAATGGCATACTCACATTTGGAAGAAAATGGAAACTGTAATGCTGCGAATTCAAAGGTTATTACATTTAAATCATGTTTTAAGGTTAAGCTATCTGTATATATAATGTTCTTTGTTAAAACCCCCTTTTCATCTACTTCTAGTTCTTTATTAAAAAGTTTAAAGTTGGTAATTGCTACTTCCGGTTGAATATTTTTTTTAAATATCATTTTGGGATCAAATCTTAAAACACCACTTGTGGTTCCAAAATATAGCATCCCATTTTCATCTTTGAATACCGAGTTTATATGATACTCATTATCTAAAAAAGGGAAATTCACAAATTCTTGTAAATTATAATCGTATTTAAAAACACCCTTCTTTGTACTAAACCAAATGTTTTGTTCATCATCTTCAACAATTCCTGTTACTGTTTGATAACGAACCTCATCCGTGGATTCAAATCGGTTGATTTTCTTGTTTTTGATATCTAAAAGGTTAATACCTCCACCAGATGTCCCAATCCATAAATTTCCTTTAGAATCTTTTAGCAGACTTAATACATTATCACTACTTATAGTGTTTGGGTCATTCTCATCGTACTTATAATGTATCAATTCCTTTGTTTTTGTATTGAAATATTCAAGACCTCCACCAAATGTTGCAAGCCACAACCATTCCTTATCTTTAACTATATAAATTATGTTATCACTGCTTATCGAGTTAGGATCATTTTTATTCTCCCTAAAGCTTCTGAATCTTTTAGTGTTTGAATTAAAATAATTAAGTCCACCTCCCCAAGAAGCTACCCATAAATTGCGAGCTTCATCCTCAACAACACATCTAATATCATTAAAACTTATGGACTCCACATTGTTAGAATCATGTTTATATTGGACATATCTATTATTTGTAAGGTCAAAATTTATCAACCCGTTAGCAAATGTTCCTAGCCAATACGAACTAGTTTTGCTTTCGGTAATGCTTTGCACATACTCTCCTCCAACCGAATTATTTAAACTAGCACTGAAAAGATTAACATCTCGATTTTCTAAATTAAAAGCAGTCAAACCTTTACCATCAAGCCCAAAAAAAAGATAGTCTTTATTTTTATATATTGACAAAACTGGAGCTGGGTGTTCACCATCAATATCACTAAATAAAAATTCATAATCCATTTTTGGTTTCAATATGTTTATTCCATTCCAAGCTGTCCCAATCCAAATATTAGATTCATCATCTTCCATAATTTCATATATTGCATTACCAGACAATGAAGATTCTACTTGTTGATTATAATCATAGTTCTGTACTTTAAGTCTAAATTTATCTTTGTATGGTATTTTAATTAAGCCTTGACCATCTGTACCAACCCAAATATTGCCTTTGTTATCTTTATAGAATGATCTAACTATTTTAACTTCTTTTCGAAACGGTGACAATTCATCAAAAAAAACAGAGAACGTTTGAGATTCTAAGTTAAATAAAAGCAAACCACTACCACTAGTACCAATAAGTAATGAGCTATCATCAAGTTTGATTATTGCATGAATGAAATCTGTAAATAATGTCACATCAGATTCAATATTTTCAAATTTTTCAGTTTCCTTTCTAAACATATTCAATCCTCCTCCAAAAGTTCCAATCCAAAAATTCCCTTCTGAACCTTCATAAATACAAGTCACACTATTATGTTGAATTGAATTTGGATCATTAATCTTATTTTTATAGGTGATAAAGGACTTATCATCTTCATTGAAAACACACAAGCCATTTTCAGATCCAATCCATAGATTTTCATCAGAATCTTCAAACAATACATTAAGTTGGTTTGATGGAAGAGATTTAATATCTCCGGGCCTATTTTTATAAATTAAAAACTCATCATTTAAAGGATTGTATAAATTTAAACCTCCTCCTAGAGTAGCGATCCAAATTCTTCCCTTAGAATCAATAAGTACATCATTAATATTATTGGAACTTATAGAACTATTTTGACGGTTGTACACTTTCAATTCCTTACCATCATAACGATTCAAACCATTTTCAGAACCTATCCACACAAAACCATTTTCAGCTTTCACAATACTTGTAATTCTACTGCTAGACAACCCATTAGACTTGTTAATTTTTTCAAATATCTCCTGTGATTGGCTCAAAGAGTTGAGAGTAGACAAACAGAAAACCAGAGATAAAATAAATTTCATCGTTAATATTTTGTTCAGTATTTTCATTTTTAAAAGAAAATAATTGCAAGACCTTATCCTTACAAAATTGATAAAGAAAGACATATAAAAATAAGGTTTATTTTTATGATTTTAGAAAAAGACAATTCAAATTAATTTAATCAGTAAGTTTAAGTCTAATTAAAATATTAAAAGGGGTAAGAATCCATCAATAGAAGGTGCTTAAATCCGTTTATAGTTAAAAAGAGTTGAATTGAATACCCCAATGATTTAATACGTTAACCACCTAAATGTAGGCTACCCCTTTTAGGAGACCTCTAAATTCGACAAAAAATTGTACTGATCAATTATAAATAACGATTGTGCTTCGTTATGAACACTCTTAAAATTCCGTTTAATATCCTTTTTTGAATAACGGTATTTTACTTCCGGAAGCCCTTTTGGAATGTTCTGTAGTTTGAATTGCACTTTACGCCCCTGCCATCACTAAAACTTATAAACTCTCTAGGGTTTTAGTTTAAAGAATATATCTGCCCGCACTTTTGAGACTTCTTTTTCACCTTTGGTCACTCTCATATCAAAGTTTAGATTATGTCCTTTATTGATGCTGGTTGTTTTCATTTTAATGAGCTCAAAAAAGCGTTAGTAGTATTTTGCCGTATCAGGGTCATTCACTTTTCCGAAGAATTGATAGGATAGATTACTTAGAATAGCTTTACTGGCTTTATCACCATACATGATGCATTTTGAAATTTGTCTTGCATCACATAGACGCTCGCAATATTATATCTTCGTAATGTTGCCGGAATGCGACGCATATTTAATATTCGGATAGTTGATACTTCTTCCATCAATAGAAAAGAGGGCTTCCGATGACGTATACTTATTTGTTTGGTAATGGTATGCACAATAGTAAGCAATTAAAGGCGTATAGACCGTTTCAAATTTTGGTTTGTTTACAACAGAAATAATGCTTGGAGTTTCTTTATTTTCCAAATAAAGAATGAGCTTCTCGATAAATCCTTTTAAAATTCCTTTTAATATCCTTTTTTGCATAACGGTGTTTTACTTTCGGAAGCCCTTTCTGAATGGTCTGTAATTGGAATTGAATTTTACGATCCTCTCCATCTGTAAAACTTATAAACTCACCGGGTTTTAATTTAAAGAATGTATCTGCCCTAACTTTTGAGACTTCTTTTTCGCCTTTGGTCACCCTGGTATCAAAGTTCAGATTGTGCCCTTTATTGATACTGGTGGTTTCCATTTTAATGAGTTCAAAAAAACGCTCGTAATATTTTGCGGTATCCGGGTCATTCACTTTTCCGAAGAACTGATAGGATAGATTACTTAGAATAGCTTTACTGGCTTTATCTCCATACATGATATCGTTTTGAACTTTGTTCTGCATCACATATACAGTTGCTATATTATAGCTTCTCAATGTTGCAGGAATGCGATGCATATTTAAAAGCCGAATGGTTGAAGCTTCTTCCATCAGTAGAAAAGAGGGCTTCCGATGACGTATACTCATTTGCTTGGTAATAGTATGTACAATAGTAGCAATTAAGGGCGTATAGGCCGTTTCAAATTTTGGATAGTTAACCACAGAAATAACACCTGGAGTTTCTTCGGTATTAATTGCCAATGGTACATCATCGGCCGATAATACCATAAAGATACGTTTGGTGCTTATCTTTTTTAATGCATTGGCTAGGGTGCTTTTAACACCTGCTGTCTGTCGGTCAGAATCCTTACCGCTGATAAAAGCACTTGCCATTCCCTTTGCCGTTTTATTACTTTCCAAAAAGGCAATGAGACTGTCCGTATCTAAATGTTGATAGATGGCAATTAAATGTGGTAGTGTACAATACTTGGGATAAGTTGTCTTGAGCTTCCATATCAGACCGCCTATTAAACCTTCGGCAGCATCGGTAAAAAACTTACTGGAACTACTGGTTCCAGACTCCTTTTGTTCTAGTAAATTCTCTATGAGTACACGAGATACTTCATTAACACTTTCCTCATTTTCAATATACCTCGGTGCAATGGGATTGACACGATGATAAATAGTATCAAATGAAACCACATAAAAAGGAATGTTCTGCGCTTTAAAAAGTGGGTAGGCCATTTCGGTAATTTCAAAATCCTTATAGTCATGAATCACACCTGAAAAGCTATATTTAGAAAAGTGCTGCAGGAAATTATAAACGACACTTTCTGTTTTCCCACTCCCTGCGGATCCTATAATGGAGGCTCCTCTTTTGATATTTTGAATATTAAGCCTGCCTCGTTTTATTTTAAAATGGACCTTATACATGTCTTTAGAATTTGGTGACAGCCCTTTTTCATGAAGAAAGACATACATGAGTAGATTCATAAAGAACAATGGGCATCCAAACATTAGAACTGATTTACTAAAAACGGTAATCCTTCTATCGATTATAAATAGTCCGAAAAAACAACCTATGATTAGTATTGCATTCAGAACAAATGCATACCTAGATATTTTATATAAACCATAAAAAAGAGCTATTACACCAATTATGATGATGGTAATAGTTGTAAGGTTTAAGTTTTGCATAGTTGCCATATTTTAAATAATTCATTAGATACCGATAGATCCTGATTTTATGGCGATATCGACACCTTGTTTTAAAGTTCTAATTGTTTTCAAGGCAAGTTGCACCTGATTTGTTGGAATATCTGCTATTGGGACACCTGCCTTCCCTAGCATCTTAAAAGCAATGGCACGCTCATGGGTCGGTAATCCTAACAAACTTGAAAAATAAAGTTTAGGGTTATTTATAAAAACTTTTTTAGATTGATAAGATTCTGCATAATTACGTTTGTAGACGAAGGTCTTGTCGAAGGTTTGTTCTGCTTTGGTAAAAAAAGCATCTCGGTCAAAACCTCGTTTAACAAGCTTGCCATTAATCATGACATCCGAAACTTTGTACTTACTTCCTGGAGATAGGCTTGCGCTATTGGAAGCATCCTTTCGACTGACAATAATATGGATATGACTTTGATTGCCTGCTTTTTTCATGCCCTGTACAACCCGCTTTCCATTTTGCTGATGTGGAGCGTTACTCTCTAATTCCACTATTTCTTTAATATTCTTTTTGATACTCCCCTTCAACGTTCCTCTTTCTATTTTTCTATTCTCCTGCTTTAATTTCAGAATTTTGGTTGCATAGGGTTGATTTTCTATCACTTGTATATCGGTGCCTTTAAAATGTCGAGTGCGTTCTATTTTGGCGTAATACTTAATGTCATTAATGGTAATAGATTTGCCCTTTATTTCCCTATTAAAAGAGGACACATAGTCCTTCATCAAGGCACGTGTATAGAGTTTTAAATCGTCACGGCTATCTTGTAAATGTTTTAACTCATAAGCACTTGGATTTACTGTAATCGAGTAAAATTTAGGCTCGATCTTTTTGAGTTTTGCCGTGTTGCTATCTATATCTTTTATGATGTCCTGGGCTGAAAATTCATCACCATGTTGGTTGAAAAAATGTTCTCGCTCTTCGATTATTACACCTTCATTTTCTTTTTCTAAATACTTTGCAAAATCGGCTACACTTTGAGAAAAATTAATTCCTAATGTTTGAGCTGAAATACTTATGTACATAGTTTTAAATTTGGCCACATAGTGACTTTTATTATTTCTCTTTATAGCGTGGTATCTTTGTCCTTTTTTGTTCCTTTTCCAAAAGCAATGTTTTCTTTTTAGGCTCAGCTCCCTGAAATAAGGATTGCATCATAGCCACAGTGGGTTTGGTCTGGTTTTTCTCTATGTCCTTCATGATTGCTACCACCCCATTGATTCTTTTTTTGATAAGGCTCTCAAGGGTTTGCATTTGTGGACCTATGGATTCCTTTGGAGAGATGCCATTGTGTTCAAAAAACTCCAGCATATGTAGTAAGGTCATGGAATTGGACGCTCCCATCTTTTTACTGAATGCCCTAAATTTCTTTGCTGTTGAACATTTAAAACTGATGGTTGTAAATTGTTCTTTTTCATAACCTTTATCCATTTTTACTCTAAAAATCCTTTGATTTTATTGGGATGCCCGTCTTTTTACTCTAAAAACTAGCTAAAAACCCATGTTCATAATCTAAACACATTCCGCAATTATCTGATTTTAAAACAATTAGAAACAAAATCAAATATGTAACCTCGCGAAGCGGGTTACCCTCTTGCTATTCGATTTCGTTCGCTTTAGCGAACAAAATTTTCACACAACTTGACTAAAAAGTCAGTTGCTTTTCTTGGCATTCCTGCTATTTTAAAGGTATTGGATTAGTGTATGAAATTCAAATGGAGGTTAGTTTCAAATGGTTGGTTTTGGCTGTGAAAAATATGATTTTCAGAAAACGTTTGAATTTGAACGTCAGTTTTAAAATTGTTTAGGATAATTATTAAAAGAAATGACCTTTGGAATTTCAAAGGTCATTAGGCTTTTCAGTTATGATATTAGATGTTAAAAATATACCTATAGTTATATAGGTTTCTTGTAGCTTCTTCATTCAATAATACATCATAATCCAAATGATGTTCTTTTGCATAAGCTCTTAGGTCATCTCCATATTTTTGTTTAATCTCCCTTTTTGAATTGGATAATAAACGCTCTTGGGTTTCTGCATCCAGATTGTTATAATTTAAATAAATCATGACTTACCTATTTAAATTATAAAATGCCTTCATCAGCAAAACTATAATACTCACCATTGGGAACAATTATTAAATGGTCTAGCACCTTAACATCAAAAAAAGCAGCAGCTTTTTTTATTTTTTCTGTAAGTTGCTTGTCCGCCTCACTTGGTTTGAGTTTTCCACTTGGGTGACAGTGTGATAATATTACACCAACGGAAAGGGTCTTTAATATAACCGCAAATAATATGCGGATGTCTACTAATGTACCGGTAATACCTCCTGAAGATAATTGATAGATGCCCTTAATTTTATTGGAGTTGTTTAACAACATGACTTTAAAGGATTCTTGTAAGCCAATGGTATTTTTATCCCATGTATCAAAAAGTAGTTTTCCAGCATCAGCTGAACATTTGATTGCTTGTGATTTTGACATGGAAATTTTCTCTTTGTAACTCACCTGTATTTCGTTAACTTTGTCTTTCATTGTTATTTCTTTTTAGATTGATAATGAAAAAGAGGGTGTGTCTGTCGAAAGTAACACCCTCTTTATTTTTTCTCTTTACTCGCTATTTCCAAGTAATAATATTTCGTTAATCAACACTTCGGTTACATAACGTTTAACGCCTTCATTATCTTCATAAGACCTTGACATTAGCTTACCCTCTATAGCAATTTCTTTGCCTTTGTTCACATACTTTTCTATGACTTCTGCAGTCTTACCCCAAGCTACCAAACTGTGCCAATTCGTATCAGTTTGCTTCTCGCTTTTACCATTCTTGTAATGCTCATTTGTTGCTAATGACAAACTGGCTACTTTCTTTCCATTTTCTAAATTTGTAATCGTAGGTTCCTGTCCTACGTTTCCAATTAACTGTACTTTGTTTTTTAATGTACTCATGATTTAAATATTTAAAGATTAATAATTGATTTACTTATTATATCCAGAAGCGTTTTCCTTTTTTGATTTTTTATTCTGCTTCCTTTTTGGATGATTTGATATGATTTCATAATCTGATATTTTGATTTACTTCCCATAGAGCCTTCATCTGTTACCTTTTTTTGATGCCTGTTGTGATTCAAATATTCCAGTTTGATAAAGCCATATAAAAAGAGCGAGGTATGAGCCTGATTATGCTGGCGTTCAAAATGGAATGTTGTTGTTTTGCTGACAGAAAAAGATAAGACGGTGAGGACCCATAAGTGGATTAAATTAGTTGTGAAATTTAAACCATTAGGAAGTGGAATAATTTAAATAATAGAACTTAGTACAACCTTAAGCGGTTTTAACGATTTTAGACTCATCATCCTCTTTTCCAATTGAAACACTAAGTTTTTCTTTCAAAAGTCTTACATCTTCACTTATCTTTTGTTCTAAGACTCTTGCATATATTTGAGTGGTAGAAAGTTTCGAATGTCCTAACAATTTGGACACAGTTTCAATTGGCACCCCGTTGCTCAAGGTAACTGTAGTGGCAAAAGTATGTCTTGCAGAATGAAAACTTAAACTTTTTGAAATGCCATGCTTTAAAGCTATTTCCTTTATGTACACATTAACTTTTTGGTTAGAGTATACTGGTAATAGAAGCCCTTTATTTCGTTTTGGGTAATCTCTATATTTATATATTATATCCATTGCCCTTTCCAAAAGAGGGATTTTAACCGATTGGCTATTTTTCTCTCTTTGAGTAAAAATCCAGTAATCACCATCTATACCTTTCACTATACTTTTTTCATCCAACATTTTAACATCGATATAGGACAGTCCTGTATAGCAAGCAAAAACAAAAACATCCCTTACAATTTGATATCCTTTTCCCCTTATTGCCCCACTCTCAATTACACTAAGCTCTTTCTTTGTAAGAAAGGATTTTTGATGTTTTTGGAATTTTAATTTATATCTAGAAAATGGGTTTTTAGTTGTCCATTCTAAATCTAATGCCAAATTCATCATCTTTTTCAATCTTTCCAGATGCTTCATGATTCCATTATTGTTTAATGGTATTGCATTATTTAAAGAAGGGCTTTTACGCAGATATTGTTCAAAATCTATTATAAATTCGAAAGTCAGTTGTTTCAAATAAATATCATTCGTTTTCTTCCTCTTAGCGAGAAATCGCTTCAAATAATTTTCAGTAGTATAGTAATTCTTTAAGGTTCCGGGTTTGAGAACTCCCAGCATATTTTCATTATGAAATGTCACCAAATCCAATAATGTTTTATGTCTTTCGTCCTGCCCGAGAAACCTAGCTTTAATTCTTTTGGCCGTAACTAACTCGAAATCAGAAGATAATTGTTTATAACACTCTAATAGTTTAGCATATACCTGATCCAAATAATGATTCAAGGCCCTACCTTCTGGTGTTCTAGAGGCTGTTTTCTTGGATTTGGTATCCCAATAGGTAACCGATGTTTCTCGTTTTAAACTGATTTCAGCACGTTTTCCATCTACTGTCACACGCACATAAATCGGCGCTAAATTACCCTTTTTCTTGGCTAAGTTCAGCCAAAAATGAATACTAAAAGTTCTTGAAGTCTGCATACTCTCTCGCTTTAGGTGAATACTCGATTTGTTTACGAAAGTCAAATCGAAGCGAAAGTCAAACGCTAAGGAGTTACCAATGTAATGAAAAAATTCGGTATAAATTAGGTAACCGAGTAGGTAACTTTTGTTTTGATATTTTAGCTAATTATATGAAATCAATAAAAATTGAAATTACTGATAATCATATAATTAGCTTTTTTTTGATGTCTATTGACACCCAATTCGTCGGGATGACAGGATTTGAACCTGCGACCACACGGCCCCCAGCCGTGTACGCTAACCGGACTGCGCCACATCCCGTTTATTAAACAGTTCTCAAAGAAAACAATTTTTATTTTTTTTACAAAACAAAAAGCCAAAGTGAAACACTTTGGCTTTTATATATACTATTTTATTTTAATTATAAGTTGAAGTAGAAACTTCAAACGTTGCATCTTTAGCTGCTAAATAGCGTTCTGCATCAAGAGCTGCCATACAGCCAGTACCAGCAGCTGTTACTGCTTGCCTGTATACATGATCTGCTGCATCACCAGACACAAAAACTCCTTCTACATTAGTTTTAGAAGACCCGGGAACATTTATAATATAACCTGTTTCATCTAACTCTAAATAGTCTTTGAATATATCTGTATTAGGTTTATGACCAATAGCTACAAAAAATCCTGTAACAGGTATTTCATGTTTTTCACCAGTTTTGTTATTAAATACTCTAACCCCAGTTACTACCTGACCATCTCCTAAAACTTCATCTGTTTCAGTATTATGAAGAATTTCGATATTCTCTGTATTTCTTACTCTTGCCTCCATGATTTTAGAAGCTCTAAATTGATCCCTTCTAACAATCATTGTAACCTTTTTACAAAGTTTAGATAAGTAGTGAGCTTCTTCACACGCCGAATCTCCTGCACCCACAATTACAACTTCTTGGTTTCTATAAAAGAACCCATCACAAACTGCACATGCGGATACGCCTCCACCTAATTTTAAATATTTTTGTTCAGATTCTAAACCTAAATATTTTGCTGAAGCTCCTGTAGAAATAATTACCGTATCACAATGAATTTCTTTAGTATCATTTACCCAGACTTTATGAACATCACCTGAGAAATCTACTTTTGTTACCCATCCATCTCTAATATCGGCTTCAAATCGTTGTGCTTGAGCTTGTAACTGCATCATCATTTCAGGTCCAGTAACTCCATCAGGATATCCAGGAAAATTCTCAACTTCATTGGTTGTAGTTAATTGGCCACCAGGTTGAGTTCCTTGGTATAAAACAGGTTTCATATTTGCTCTGGCTGCATAAATTGCAGCTGTATAACCCGCTGGTCCAGAACCAATAATTAAACATTTTACTCTTTCTATTTCTTCTGACATTTTCTTATCTATTTATTAAAAACAAAAGTAGAATTTTTAGTAGAAACCTTACTTAGAAGTTATCAACAGTTTTTATTAAAATATAAACTAAACTTATTTTAATATTTTGGGTCTATAAAGTAAATATATTAAGTAGTTACTTATTGTTATTTTTTGTAACTTGTTGTAAACCAAAAAACTTACCAACATGAAAAATAGTGTAATATTTTTTGCAGTAGCCCTTTTTGTTTCATTTTCATGCAATCAGTCAAAGGCCAAGATTGATAAAACCGCTGAAAATAATAACCTGGAACCAGAACTTTCGTTAAGGGGTACCTGGGAACGCACAAGTTTTTACAATTATACAGACGATGTAGTTTCGGATACTATTCACCCAGATATAGAAGATAGACACATTAAAATATTTACTGAATCAAAAGTAATGTGGTGCCGTTTTATTCCAGAAGATTCAACGGATTGGTTTGGATATGGTAGCTACAACGTTAAAAACAATACTTTAACGGAAATTCTTGAATATGGTTGTAAATCAATGCGTGTTCATATTGCAAATGATAGTGTGTTTGTATTCAACTTAACTCTAACCAAAGACACTTACAGCCAAGTTAGGGTAGACGATGATGGCCACCCCGTTTTCGCAGAAAATTATGTGAGGGTTGAATAATTATTGTAAACCAAACATTTCAATAATATTTTCTCCAGATGATTTTTTATACCCCCTAAACATCCCCTTGGTATTAAAACCCCAAGACACATTTCCGTGTTTATCTATTAAAATCATACCACCTTCTCCTCCTAGCGTTCCTATTTGATTATAAATCACTTCATGCAACGCTTCATTAGGAGAAAGCTTTTTATATTGAATTAAATTTGAAACTTCATGGGCTGCAACCGTTCTAATAAAATATTCTCCAGTTCCTGTTGCAGAAATTCCACATGTTAAATTGTTGGCATAGGTTCCTGCTCCTATAATTGGAGAATCACCTATTCTACCATATTTTTTATTACTCATTCCGCCAGTTGAAGTACCCGATGCAATATTTCCGTTTTTGTCAATTGCTACAGCGCCTACTGTCCCATACTTACTATCTTTAAGAAAAGTATCAAATGTAATTTTATCCTTTTGTTTTCCTTTAATTTGTTTTAATTGATTATATCTTTTTTCCGTAAAAAAATAAGAACTATCTACCATTTCTAAACCAAAGGTTTCCATGATGTTTTCAGCACCTTTGCCAGAAAGCATGACATGGCTAGTACTATCCAGAACCATTCTAGCTGCCATAATTGGGTTTTTAACATGGTTAATTCCTGCAACCGCACCACTATTTAAGGTATTTCCATCCATAATGGAAGCATCCATTTCTTGATTTCCTTCACTATTATAAACTGAACCTTTCCCTGCATTAAAAAGAGGTGAATCTTCTAATACTTTAATTGAGGATTGAACAGCCTCTATGGATGCACCACCCATTTCAAGCACCTTATAACCAGCATTCAAAGCTTCTTGTAACTTAGCAACATAAGCTTTTTGCTTTTCTTCACTAAGAATTTCAGGTGTTATACCACCTGCTCCACCATGCACAACAATTGCAAACTCTGTTACTTCTTTTTGAGACGTTTTGGAATTGTTTTCAATAGGTTGTTTACAAGAAACTAAAACACCAATTAAGGAAACTGTTATAATTAGGTACTTCATCATATTTTAATTCTTAGGATAATTATCATCCCAGTTTTTCACATGAGGTTCTCCAAGTTTTCCAATAGACTTCCCTACCACCATTGAAACAGTAGCATCTCCAGTTACATTAACAACTGTTCTACACATATCTAAAGGTCTATCTACTGCAAAAATTAAAGCTAACCCCGCTTCTGGTATTCCTGCATACCCCAATACTCCAACCAACATAACCATACCAGCACCTGGTACCGCTGCACTTCCTATTGACGCTAATGTAGCAGTTGCTATAATCCCTAATTGAGTAGAAAAAGATAAATCCATACCAAAAGCTTGAGCTATAAACACTGCTGCTACCGCCTGATATAAACTAGTACCATCCATGTTAATAGTAGCTCCTATAGGTAATACAAAACTAGCTACTTCTTCTTCAACACCTAAATGTTCTGTAACACGTTCCATAGTTACTGGTAAGGTAGCAGCACTACTGCTAGTTGAAAAAGCTAACAATTGTGCTGGAGAAATCCCATTTAAAAAAAATAAAGGCTTCTTTTTGGTAAAAACCAATACTATGAAAATATAAACTGCAACTAAACAGATTAACCCTAAAATAACCGTTAATGCATACCAACCTAACGCTTTAAACAAATCAACACTAGGAGATTCTACAACTAATGCTGCCAGTAAAGCAAAAACTCCATAAGGTGCCGCAAGCATAATTAAATCTACCATTTTTAAAATGACTTCATTAAATCCATCAAAAAAACTTTTTACTGTTTTACTTTTTTCTTCAGGAATTAATATCAGCCCTATACCAAAAAATACCGCAAAGAAAATTATTTGAAGCATATTTCTATTACTGGTAGCAGCGGAAAAAATATTTTCTGGAACAATATCTTCCAATGCCTTTAAAGGACCGCTTTCTTTTTGCTCTTTAGCTGAATCTTTATATTTTTGAGTATCCCCACTATAATTTTCAACCATTTCCGCTCTAGTAACTTCGGTTATGGAGTTCCCCGGTTTAACAATGTTTACTAATACTAAACCTATTGAGACAGCAATAATTGTAGTTGTAATATAAATGCCTATGGTTCTCCCTCCCATTTTTGAAAGTTTAGAAATATCCTTCAAATCAGAAACACCTTTAATTAAAGCTGCAAGGATTAAAGGTATAGCAATTAACTTTAGAGAATTAATAAAAATTTTTCCAAATGGTTTTACCCAATCTTGAATTATTTCTCTACCTCCTTCCAAATTACTCATCAATAGGCCAACAATAATACCTACTAACATTCCCAATAATATTTTCCAGTGTAAAGCTAACTTCTTCATATTGCTATTAAATTTTATCTAGATTATAAACTTACGGATTTTACATTTATAAAAATTCTTAGGTTTGGAACATGTAATTAACTATGCTAATTAGAGACTAACGCCTCTTTTAAAATACTTATTGGGTGCTTAGATGTTCTCTGCGTACCGTCTTTAATTTGATGCCGACAACTAGTACCCGATGCAGAAATAATAATATGTTCTTCAGTATTTCTAATTTTTGAAAACAAGGAATCTTCACCTACTTGCATACTTAATGAATAGTGATCTTTTTCATATCCAAAAGATCCGGCCATTCCACAACACCCCGTATTCATGATACTTACTGAATAATTCTTTGGAAGATTCAACATTGCAAATATTGGCTCTATACTACTTAAAGATTTTTGGTGGCAATGCCCATGAATTTTAATTACCTGCTTTTCACTGGTAAACTGTTTTTCAGAAATATTTCCAGCTAAAATTTCGTTTTTTATAAATTCTTCGATTGTAAATGTGTATTCTGAAAGGTTATGGGCCGCCTCCTTATTATCCGCCAATCTTAAATATTCATCTCTAAAAGATAATATTGAAGAAGGTTCTATCCCTACCAAAGGTGTTTCTTTAGTTATTAACTTACTAAAAGTGTTTACATTTTTATTTGCTACTACTTTTGCTTCATCTAAAAAACCTTTGGATATAAAACTTCTACCACTTTCTTCATGATCAATAACATGTACTTTATAACCTAGTTTTGACAGCAACTCAAAGGTATCAATGCCAATTTGCACATCGTAATAATTAGTGAATTCATCACAAAATAAATAAACCGCTCCCTTGTCATACTTATAGTTTGAGAGCTGTTTTATATATTTTGAATGCCATTTCCTAAACGTAATAGGTGCTAATTTAGGGATGCTTCTTTCTGAAGCGATACCCAAAATATTTTTTGATAAAGTTGTATTTAAAATTGCATTAGTAAGTCGTGGAAATAAACTTCCTAATTTACTGTACTTAACATTATTTGCAAACATTTTTGTAGCAAATGACGGTGGGTTTTCTTTTTGATATTGATATAAAAACTCTGCTTTAAAACTTGCCACATCAACATTACTAGGACACTCACTAGCACAGGCTTTACAGCTTAAGCAAAGGCTAAAAACCTCTTTTAATTCTTTATGATTGAATTTATTAATTTTGTCTGATTGGGTTAAAAATTCCCTTAAAGCATTTGCTCTAGCACGGGTAGTATCTTTTTCGTTTTTAGTAGCCCTATAACTTGGACACATGGTACCTCCTGCAGAAACTGGCTTTCTACAATCACCTGAACCATTACACTTTTCTGCTGCTTTTAAAAGGCCTTCAGAATCTGAAAAATCTAAAAGAGAATCAATTTCAGGCTCTTTTCTACCCACTTCATAGCGTAATGATTTATCCATTGGAAAAGCCTCCACTATTTTGCCTTTGTTAAATACATTATTAGGATCAAAAACTTGTTTTATTCGCTTTAATAATTGATAATTTTCCTCACCAATCATTAAGGGTAGAAACTCTGCCCGAACAATACCATCACCATGTTCCCCACTAAAAGAACCTTTATACTTTTTAACCAGTTTAGCTGTTTGGGTCGTAATTTCTCTAAACAATTCAACATCTTTAAAATCTTTTAAATTCAAAATAGGCCTTAAATGAATTTCACCAGCTCCCGCATGGGCATAATAAACCGCTTTTTGCTTATAACTGTCCATCATTTTGGTAAACTCTGCTATGTAACTAGGTAAATCTTTTAAATCTACCGCCGTATCTTCAATACACGCAACTGCTTTAGAATCTCCAACAATATTACCCAACAGCCCTAAGCCGGCTTTTCTTAACTCACTAGCTTTTCTAATATCATCATTGTAAAGTTTTGGAAACGCATATCCGTAATTATTTTCTTTTAAATCTTCAATTAAATCATTTGCTATTTTTTTTAATTCTTCATCAGTTTCTGCCCTAACTTCAAGCATTAAAATAGCTTCTGGATCGCCCTCTATAAAAAATCTATTCTTTAATTGTTCTCGGTTATTTTTTGTGCAGTCTAAAATGGTTTTATCCAGTAATTCACATGAATACAAATTATGCTTCATGGCAATTACTGTGGCCTCCAAACTTTCTTGAACACTTGTAAAATGGGGTATTACAAATGCTTCCTTTTCAGGAGGGAGATTATCTAATTGCAGTTTAATAGAGGTTGTTAAAGCTAAAGTTCCTTCACTGCCACAAAGTAATTTAGCTATATTAAAATTGTTTGATAATCCGTTCTGAGAATTTTCATCTAATAAAGCATCAACGGCATATCCAGTATTTCTTCTGTGGATAGATTTGTTTGGGAATTCTTTATAAATTTCAGATTGTACCTTTGGGTTTGAAAGTTCTTTTGCAAGTGTTCTGCATATTTCACTTTCTAACCCTGACTCTTCTTGTTTTAATTTAATCTCTGACTGGGTTAAGGTTTTAAAAACCACCTCTGAACCATCAGATAAAATAGTTACTAACTCTAAAACCTTGTCTCTGGTAACGCCATATTTAATTGAAGTTGATCCAGATGAGTTATTCCCCACCATTCCCCCTATCATGCACCTATTACTTGTTGAAGTATTTGGAGAAAAAAACAAACCATAAGGCTTTAAAAAAATATTCAATTCATCTCTAATAATTCCAGGTTCAACAGTAATTGTTTTTGCCTCTTCATTGAAATCTAAAATATTTGTAAAGTATTTAGACACATCAACTACAATGCCATCACCCACACATTGACCTGCTAATGATGTACCTGCTGTTCTGGGTATAAGCGTTGTTTTATAAGTATGTGCAAAACTTATGAGTTGCTTTAAATCTTCTTTGTTTTTGGGTAACGCCACAGCTAAAGGAATCTTTCTATAAACTGAAGCATCTGTGGCGTAAATATGCCTATGTAAATCATTAAAAAAAAGTTCTCCAGAAATTTTAGAAGAAAGAGATTCTAGTGCTTTTTTAAGGTTTAAATCTTGCATAAAACTTACCTAAACCTTTTTAAAGTTTTTTTAGTAAACTTACTAAGTACCAATTTACCACTAATGGAAGCTCGCTGTGGTAATAGTTCCTCCCAATGACTTGTTCCTTCCCAAAAAACTTTTTTCATTTCTTTCAATGCTTCTGGGTTATAAGATGCTAATTTTTTGGCCAAATCTTCAACAGCCTGGTCTAGCTCTTCTGTGGTTTCAAACACTTCGGCATAGAGCCCTTTTTCTTTAGCCCAATCTGCAGAATAAAATGTTTCTGCATCAATTGTCATTTGAGACATTGCCGTTTTTCCAATTTTTCTTGAAACAGGTGGTTCAATAACAAAAGGACCAATGCCAATACTTAATTCACTTAACTTAATAGAGGCGTATTGCGTTGCTAAACAATAGTCTGTTGCCGACACCAAACCTAAGCCTCCTCCAACAGTTTTGCCTTGAGCTCTACCAATAATAAGTTTAGAGCATTTACGCATAGCGTTAATAACATTGGCAAATCCAGAGAAAAACTTTTCCCCGGTATTGGCATCTTCAATAGCAATTAACTCATTAAAGCTTGCACCAGCACAAAACGTTCTGTCTCCACCGCTTTTAAGAACTATAACTTGAATATTTTCATTGTTACCGGCCTCATTAATTGTTTGCTCTAGCTTCAATAATACTTCACTGGGCATTGAGTTTCTGTTTGGATGAAAAAACTCAATAACCCCTATTTTATTCTGAATTGTTAAACTAACATATGGTTCTGTCATGATTGCAAATTACAATAATTAGTAAAATTATTTAATTAAAAAGGTAAATTAGAAACATCTACATTTCCACCTGAAATGATTACTCCTACTTTTTGCCCTTTAATATTTTCTTTATTTTTTAAAACAGCAGCAATTGCAACTGCGCTTGAAGGTTCAACCACAAGTTTCATACGTTCCCAAATAAGTTTCGTAGCGTTAATAATTTCATTTTCTTCAACTCTAATAATACCTGCAACATGCTCTTTTATTATTGGGAAATTTCTATCACCTAGATTAGTTCTTAACCCATCAGCTATAGTATGTGTTGTTCGATTTAATTCTATTTTGCCAGATATCAAAGACCTATAAGCATCATCAGCATTAGCAGGTTCTCCGGCAATTACTTTACATTTTTCTGAAAAACTATTAGCCGCTAATATGGTACCTGCTAACAAGCCTCCTCCACCAACAGGTGTAAAAATATAATCTAGATTAGGGTAATCCTCTAACAACTCAATTGCTGCAGTTCCTTGTCCATGAATAACATCATCATCATTTGAAGGGTGAATAAAGGTTGCACCTGTTTCTAGTTGTATTTTATCTGCTTCCATTTCTCTGGCTATGGCATTAGAATCACATTCTTTAATAATACCACCATAACCCAAAACAGCTTCTTTTTTTACTTGAGGTGCATTTTCTGGCATAGCAATAAATGCCTTTACCCCAATGCTTTCAGCTGCCAAAGCCAGTGCTTGTGCAAAATTCCCTGAAGAATGTGTAACCACACCTTTACTTTTTTGTTCTTTGGTTAAATTTAAAATTGCATTTGTTGCACCACGCATTTTGAAAGCTCCCATTTTTTGAAAATTCTCGCATTTAAAAAATAATTCAACCCCTGTAATTTTATTAAAAAAATGTGAGGTTAACACAGGTGTTCTGTGAACATATGGCTTAATACGATTGTGAATTTTTTGTAAATCAGTCTTATTCATTTTTGGGATTTTTCACCAATAATTTTAGTTGAATATACTAAAATTACACAGTAACTCTTGTTACATTACTTTAATAAATTAAAAAGACTTTTGTTATAAAATAAAGAATGAAACTATTAAGTTATTTATTTGGCTATAAAAAGAAAAAGATTGAAGATTTTAAAAGCAGAGGTGCCATTATTATAGATGTAAGAACCCCTAAGGAATTTGCTCAGGGCACTATTAAAAACTCTACAAATATTCCGTTGCAACACTTAAACTCTAAAATTGATGAACTTAGAAAACTTAACAAACCTGTTATAACCTGTTGCGCCAGTGGTATTAGATCTGGTAGTGCCAGTTTAATTTTGAGATCTAATGGAATTGAAGTTTTAAATGGTGGTAGTTGGCAAAGTTTGTGTAAAAAACTATAGTTTTAAATTTTGAAGCGACTCTAAAGTAGTCATTGATGTTTCATTATATTTAAGGCTCCACCCAAATGAATTGGTTAGAATATAAAACTTAGAAAGCTCACTAATTAATCTGTTTTTTGCATTTTTTTTCAATTCGGAGGCTTCAATTTTTTTTACCAACGAAGTATTTACAGAATTTTTGATATCATTATAGTCTTTGGCTTCAAAAGGGTTAAAAAAGTCTGATTGTATATCGTAGTATTCTAAATCTGGGCTAATACTTATTTCTTCCTCTGGAATACTTAAAATATGAAGCGTCTTATTTTCATTATCTACATGAAACTCTATTTTACTTAAATCATATGCAATAGAAACACTTGCATTTACAACTACCAAAGCTTTTTTCTCTGATGTGTAATATGCTCCCAAAATTTCTTTAGAGTTCTTATAGTTTAATACTTCGCTAAAATGCCCTTCAGTTACCACTAACTTTCCAACTTGCTTTATTTGCTCCTGAATAAGCATGGAGCTTTCTTGAAGTACTATATTTTCTTCCTTTTTATCATCGCAATATTTGAAAGTGAAAAGAATGACTAAGGTAATAACAACACCGAACAGAATTTTACGCATGCTCTAATTTAGAAATAATTTTTCAGTCAGATAAAAACCTGATACCCTAAAACAAAAAAACATCAGTTTCCTTCGACATAAGAAGTCTAACCAATGCATTTAAGTAATGTATATCAACACCACAAATATATGGACTATACTTAACTGTTAGATTAATTTAAAGTTAAACTAAATTTAAATTAAATTATTCTTTTTCGCTTTATGAACCGCTTCTAATTTGTTATGAACTTGAAGTTTTCTATAAATATTTTCAATATGTTTTCTAATAGTTCCTTTTGATAGAATTAAATTATCAGCTATAGCACTATAACTTAGCCCCTTACTTAAATGTTCTAAAACCTCAATTTCACGATTTGTAAGAGATATATTTTCATCGTCGCTGTCTTCAAAAACTATCGGATTTCTTAACAGCTTAAGTGTTTTCATAGCTATAGAAGGGTTCATGGCAGCACCTCCTTTAAGTGTATCCTTAATACCTTCATACAAATCTTTTGGATTTACTTCTTTTAGTAAATAACCATCTGCCCCAGCCTTAATAGCATTAAAAATATTCTCATCATCATCAAAAACAGTAAGCATTATAATTTTTATATGAGGATATTTTTGTTTTACCACTTCCGTGGTCTCTATACCATTTTTAACGGGCATTTCTATATCCATTAAAACAAGGTCTATATTATGATTTTCTTGCAGTTTCTCCAATAATTCACTGCCATCAACGGATGTGAAACTTACCTTTATATCATCAAAAAATGACAATTTTTCTTTTACAGCTTTAATTAAAAAGCTGTTATCATCTGCTATAGCTACTTTAA
This sequence comes from Seonamhaeicola sp. MEBiC01930, assembly GCF_045277075.1. Taxonomy (GTDB): domain Bacteria; phylum Bacteroidota; class Bacteroidia; order Flavobacteriales; family Flavobacteriaceae; genus Seonamhaeicola. The sequence goes on from NZ_CP104270.1 coordinate 541,514, forward strand.
TAATCATACACTTAAAATAATGGTTGTTCCCTTCCCTTTTTCACAATCAAAAGTGATATTAGCATCAATATCAGACGCGCGTTTTTTCATGTTATTAAGTCCGTTACCTTCTTTAATGTCATTTAAATCAAAACCCTTTCCATCATCTTTAATTGAAAACACCACTTTATTATTTTTATTTTCAATTAAAATATCTACACTAGATGCCTTGGCGTATTTAATGGCATTATTTATAGCTTCTTGAATAATTCTATAAACATTCATCCCTTTTACCGACGTAAACACCAACTCTTTTGAAAGCGCTTCATCAACACTGAAATTGAAGTTTAAATCTGATGCAGACACATTAGCTTTATCTATAAAGTTTGAAATACGTCCTTGTAAATCTTCAAGAGTAATTACATTCTTATTCATAGCCCAAATAGTGTCACGCAATTCATAAATAGTCTCCTTTGTAAATGAGCTTATATCAGTCAATTTTCCTTTAAGTATATCGTTGGAAATTTTAAATCCGTACTGTAAATTCTCTATAGACGATATTATAAAGGTTAATTGCGCACCGATATTATCATGTAAATCTCTTGAGATTCTTAAACGTTGGTCTTGAAGTTTATTGTGAGTTTCAATTTCTACTAAAGCACGTTTAAGTTCATTTTCTTTTTCTAGCTGCCTATTTTTTAATTTTTGCTGATTATAGAGCAGATAACCTAAAATAAATAACAATGCCGCAAGAGCAACTAAACCAATAATTTGAGTATTCTTTCGGTTTAACTTAAGTTCTTTTTCAGCAATTTCTGCACGTTGCGTCTGAATTTCTTTTTCTCTTTCGGCAGTATCATATTTCTCATGAATTTCAGCAACTTCTTTAGTTATTCTACTATTATAAATAGTATCGTTTAAAGATTTATAAAGTTCCTTATAGAACATTACACTATCGGGAATCCTTTTATAGGCATAATAGGACGCCATCTTATCATAAGCATCCATTCTTAATTCATTAATATTGAATTTTTCAGATAGACTTAGGCCATCGTACAGATAGTTTTTTGCTCTGGTATAATCTTTTAAATCTATATACAAGCCCGCAAGGTGTAATGATGTGCTGGTAATACCGTAATTATCTTTCAACTCTTCCCTTAACCTTAATGCTTTAGTATTATACTCAATGGCCTTGGTGTATTTTTGCATGTCATGTAAAATACCGCCATAATTATTGTATAGACCAGCCAATTCTTTTTTGTAATTATGCTTTTCGGCTAAATCAATACTCCTTAAATAATACGATTCACTTTGTACAGTATCTTTTAAAAATAAATAGGCATTTGCAATATTGTTATAAGTTCTTGTAAGACCTAAATTATCGTTAATGCTTTTGTTAACCTCAGCAATTTCAAGATGAGTATCAAGTGCCCTTTGATATTGTTTTAAACCTCTGTAAATATTAGCTATGTTAGTTTTTATATATGCAACATAACGCGTGTGATTCTTGTCTTCATAGATTTTTAAAGCCTTTGTTGCATAAAAAATTGCAGAATCTAACTTAAATGTATTCTGATGAATAAGTCCAATTTTATTAAAAAGCGCAGCAATACCCATGGTATCATTCAATACATCCCTAATTTTCAAAGAGGTTCTGTAATGCTTTAATGCTTTGGCATAATCAGCTAAATCATAATGGAGAATTCCAATATCATTATAAGCTTGTGCTTCGCCAGATTTATTATTAGTTTCTTTAGAAAGTTGCAAGGTTAAATTGCCATATTTAAAAGCGGAATCTTTAGAAATTGTCCTGTAATACCAGCACAAATCACTATAAGCTTTTATCTTTATGGAGTCTGACGGTTTACTATAAATAACCTGTTTAAGGCTGTCAATTATCTTTGAATTATCTTGGGGGAAACAATACGAAGCTAACATCAAAAAAGTAAGTGAGAGTAACTTTCTTTTCATATAATATTATTTGCTTTTCTCAAATATAAACTTTTGAAGTAAAAGCATTTGTTTTATAATGTCAAAAAAACGAGTTAACAGAACAGCGTTTATATCTTCGGCAATTATATTTTTTTGGTTTAACATATCACCCCTTTTCATTGCTAGCTTTAATTTGATGTTTAATTCATCTGTGATTAAATCACCCCTAAACTTTAAACTAATTGTATTTTTCTTAATGATAACCATACATATTAGCAATACTAAAATGCTTAAAAAAATCACTATTTCAAAAGCTAAATTAAAACTCATCCCTGATTCTCTTTATTTTGAATTAGGTGAAAAATTGCCATAAAAAAAACACCAATTGCCTCTCCTTTTTTAAAGGATATTAGCAATTGATGTTTTTGATATGAACTGATTAATAGCATTTTAAATCTACAATTATATGTAATATGTTAGTTAAATTTTCGATAAACTGTTATTAAAAAAGATTAAGCGCAATAAAATAATTTACTACGCCTAATCGAACAAATCTCAACAACAAGATTTTACTTATTTAAATTGTAAGCACTTATATTGTTGCTCTTGTCTTTAAAATAAAGGAAGCCTGCTATATCATCAACCTCATACATTGGATTTTTATCTTCTATAACAACTTCACTCATGGTTGAACCAGTATCTTTATCAACTTTTACTAATGCTACACCTCCATCAACCTTTGTCAATATAAACGAGGAATTGGCGGTGGCTTTGGTGGCTTTAAAACGCTTCATCATTTCTTGAAAAGAGGCATCTGCAATTGCAGCATAAGCATCAGCAGCGTTTTCTTCTCTTTGTACCGCCGAATGGTAGGAAGGAACTCCTGCACCCTTCATATAACCCGCTCTTGCCGAATGTGCAGCTCCCATAGTCATTGAAGCTGCCGTTAAGGCTCCCATTAAAATTGCTCCAAAAGCACTTTTCCCAGGAGCTCTATGGTAAACATCCCAATTGGCTCCACCACTGAAATCTAACATTTCTAAGTTCTGATCTGATGTTAATAGAATACCGCTTTTTCTAACTTCTATTCCCGTAGGATCTTCTTTCCCTTCAAAACTAATATCATTGGCAATTAAATTATATTCACCATTATTACCATCTACTTCATAAACACCATCCTTACAAGTGATTAGAAAACGATCTCTAGTAGAATCATAGACCGAGGCAACAGCAGCTGAACGCTTATATTTTATAGCCTTACCAAATACAGATTCTCCTGTTGACATATCAATTATATCTGTATCTGTTTCAGAAATATATAAAAGCCCCTTTGGAACAGTTGCCATAATTTGTATACCTGGTCCAGTTTTTAAAGGTTTTTTCCAACGTGGTTTTCCATCAAAGGCTACTTTGTTTATACCGCCATCTGATACTCCGAAAATAATACCATCATCTTCTACATAGAAATGATTAATAAGTCCTTTAGTCTTTGGTGATTTATCCCATAGGTCTGCCCCAGAATTCAAGTCTAACAAATACACTTTTGAAGTCCCCGAACCTTTTAACTTACTGGCTAATTTGCTGCCACCACTTAAAATATTGGTTACTATTGCCAAACCATGTTTAGTAAACTCTATTGTAGAGATAACACCCTTTATTTTATTACCTTCTGGCCATAATACTGCTCCACTATCAGAATTTAGTTTATAAACCACTGTGTTATCTCCCTTTGAACGGAATGCATACACCTCTTTTGATGCTTCATTTGTCACAATACTAGTTGCATTTTTAACATCAGCCGTCCATTTAACAGCTCCTGAATTAATATCATAACACTCCACGTTCTTTAATCCCGGAATAATAATATTACTTCCTATAATATCTGGCTGACCTGTCATTGGATTAGATGGCTTGCGCTCAAATATATTAACCAATTTCCCAGTTTTTAAATCATATAAGCCTACACCCGCCCTATACTGACCAAGACCTTCTTCCTTATGCATGCCGTTAACAACAAACATCATTTCCGGATCTAAAAAATGTCGGCTTGTAACACCGTTTTGCCATTTCTCAGCCTTAGAATCGAAAACAACTTTACCCTTAACCACATCCACCACTACTGTATGCATAAACATACCCCTTGGCTTAACAATTAGGTATGGTGTATTAGGAACAAATTCTAAATGTTCTTCTTTTACACGTTTTAAACGTTCTATTTTAAAAGACACTTCAGTACTATTTGGGCGAATTCCTGCTAGAGCTTCCCCTGTAGAAGCCAATAAAGTTCCAGATTCATGAAGAATCATCCATTTAACCTGACCATCAAAAGCATATTGATAATCTGCAGTAGTTTTCTGAGTCCATCCTGCGTGCGCTAATAACATTACCATTACTAGCATCACTATTTGTTTTAAATTTCTCATTGTTGAATTTTGTTTTAATTAAGAATTAACACTATATAGTATATAACCATATGAAGCTTACTTTGATAGATTGAAGGAACCATCAGTAATACTCTTTACTGAACCGTCTCCATTAACATTCTTACCAGTAAAGCTAAAAGTCCCAATCACCTTGGTATCTGTCTCTTCAGATATAGATACAGAACCTACTTCTGTATTATCATAAGGTGCTTGCCAAATTTCTGTTGTAGATGCTGTTGGGTTACTTAAGTTAACATCTGTTTCTGTGTAAGATGATGTGTTTGTTACGGCTAAATCAGCACCCGTTAATTTATAAGTTCCTTCTCCAGTATATCCGAATATGGTAATAGCAAAAGCATTCCCATCACTATTAGAAGCAATAATTACAAGGTTTTTGTTTACTCCAACATCAACTATTGTAGCCGAAGACGAAATTTCCATTGATTGGAAAGAAGTTCCATCAATTTTAGCTGTTAAAGTGCCTGAAGGCGCATTTGAAGCACCTCCTGTGTCATCGTTATTTGAACACGATTCAAATGTTAGCAATATCCCAACCAAGAGGAATAGCATAATTTTTTTTAGATCTCTCATTATTCAATTTTGTTTAAAATTAATAGCATTTCAAAATTGCAATTATAAGAGACTCTAATCAATACGACGAATTGCGTATATTTAATTGTAAGCCTTAAAAGGTGTTAATAAAAACTTAGTCTAGTTAATAATTAATCGAATAAAATCAATTTACCAATTACCATTAGAAAAGAGATGGCTATGAGTACAATAACCCTAATAAAAAATTGGAGTCCTTTTTTTGATATTTGGGCCTGCTCCTCGGCCGATTTAGATTTAAACTCAGCTATGATATTTTGATAACTCTTTTCTGTACCTAGGGTATACCTAATTACGGGAAAAGCTAAGGCCACAATTGCCAGACCAACAAACTTACCAACAGCTCTTCCAGAACGTCTACCAAAAGCAGATTTGAACATTTTGTTTAATTCTCTTTCAAAATCAGGCACAAAGGTTAACAGCAAAAAGAAAATACTTAGAAGAATTAACATAATGGCTACCGCATTTAAAACAGTTCCCATTTTTTTGGCTGTATCAGCTTTCCCTTGTGGTTCTAATTCGTAGTATTGATTACAATAAAGCGCCTTAAATACATTCATAATTCTATGGTTTTATCTATTGATTTATTCCGAATAAAGTATCAATTGCTTTCTTAATTCTTCTTTTGAAGTTTTGCCGTCATACATTTTATCTACAATTCTATCTAACAAAGCTTCGTTTTCTCTAATAGCTACTAAGAAAAAATCAACAGCAGCTCTGATTAGAATTAATAAGATTGCTGCCATTACATCAGCATTTGAAAACATGATAAAAAACATAGCTAGAATAACTGCAAATTGTTGAATTAAAATTCTAACATAGGGTTTAAACATTATTTCTTCTGGAGTAAACTGCAAATATTTTTTAGGCAGAATAAAATCAAAAATATATTTGGCTAATTGGGTTGTAAACAGCAACCCCATGATATATTCTATACCTTCTAATTTAAAAACGATTCCATAGTTTGTTATTAAATGAAAAGGTTCTTTAATTGAAATGACATCGCTATCCCCCATAAGTACAAAAACAAAAATAGATTGCACCGCAATAAAAAAACCATAATGAATAATAAAAAAGGGAATTAAAAAAGCAATTGATTTTTCAGACTTATGATGCCTTGAGGAAACATACATTTTAAATGTGTTAAATACACCAATAATGATAGTTTCTAAAAAATAACCAAACAACACCGTATAAGGTTCTATTTTACCAAAATATAAAAGCAATAAAAGCGCAATTATATTGGTCCAAGCAAAAGAATTATATCGATTAGGCCTAAATATTATTGAATACATATAAGTTTAAAAAGGGCAATTTAACAAGTCCCTTAGATTATAAACATACGTAAAAAGTCGTATTTTAAAAACTTATATGTGGAAATTCAGATTGAAGTTGCTTTTGTTTTTCTTTTAAATTTTGAAGAAACTTTTGATGTGCTTCGGAATTGGGATTGAAAGATTTATGTTGAAGCCCTTTTTGAACAGAACCAACTTCTTCCATGGTTTTTTGTGCCTCTGAAGTCATCCAAACTTCATTAAATTTTTCCCAAATACAATTAACTGCCGTTTGATTTGGATGGATCATGTCTTCGTTATAAAAACGATAATCTCTTAATTCATCCATCATAATTTCGTAAGATGGAAAATAAAAGGAGTTAAAATTTTTTACTAATGATTGTTGACTTAAAAATTGATGGATACCCGTAATTAAATGCGCTTTACTTTGGTTATTCTCAACAAAACCATCTTTTAAGTGCCTTACCGGAGAGACCGTAAAAATTATTGAAGTATTTGTGTTTATACTTTCAATTAAGTTAACTATCCTTTGCAATGAACCTACAACATTGTCTACTGAAAGTAATTCCTTTGAAAAGTCTTTCTGCACCACTTTATGGCAGTTTGCAACTACCTGGTTAGATTCTATATTTCTATAAACCCAAGATGTTCCCAAAGTAATAATGATATGAGAGGAGCTTTTAACCTGATTTCTTAATACTTTAATTTGTCCATTTAAGTCATTAAGAAGCCATTCCTTAGAAGTATTACTTAACTTTGAATGTACATCATAACAATGCCATTGCTCATTATTGAAAAAAATATCATTATCAGTATATACTTTTCCTTGTAAAGCATTTTCAACCAAAGTCTCAATAGCTTTTGGATGAAATAAAATTCCAAACGGATTTACAACAGATTGATACTTATAATAATCTAACTTCTCACCTATATTCTCAACAAAACAAGAACCTAACAATAGAATATTAGATTCATAATCTATTAAATTATTAGATTGTTTAGATAGTGGTATTTTGGTTTGAAAGTTCATTTAACAGATCCTAATGTAACATATTAAGCATTTACAAGTCTAACATAACAAATCAACTAATTATGAAAAACAAAAAAACGTATTCAACCCTAAAAACTAAACTTTTAAAGTTTTATAGATGTGAATTAAGAACATTTAATAAAATGCTAGGAATTAAATAATTCCTACTTCACAAACTCCTTTGCCGCAACTAACGCCTCTTCAATACCTCCGGCATTTTTACCTCCGGCGGTAGCAAAAAATGGCTGTCCACCACCTCCTCCTTGGATGAATTTCCCAAGTTCACGTACCACTTGTCCTGCATTCAATTCTTTACTTTCAACCAACTCTTTAGAGATGTAACAAGATAATAAGGCTTTGCCATTTTGCTCAGCACCTAGTAATAAGAATAAATTATCAAACTGACTGCCCAATTCAAAAGCCACATCTTTAATACCTGCAGCATCTAAGTCTACTTTTTTAGCCAAAAATTGAATGCCATTAACATCTGTCAATTGACTTTTTAAATCGCCCTTAATATTTTTAGCTTTATCTTTTAAAAGTGCTTCTATTTGCTTTTTTAAGTTAACATTTTCGTCTTGTAAATTTTGAAGTGCTTTTACTGGTTCTTTGGCATTGTTAAGCAAATCTTTCATTTCAAAATATGCCCGATTGTTTTCATGATAGAAATCTTTAACTGCATCATTGGTAATCGCCTCAATACGTCTAATTCCAGCAGCCACAGCGCCTTCTGAAACAATTTTAAAATGCCAAATCTCTGATGTGTTTTTAACATGTGTACCACCACAAAGTTCTACAGATTGCCCAAAACGAATTGCCCTCACGGTATCACCATATTTCTCACCAAATAATGCCATGGCACCTTGTGCTATAGCCTCTTCCATTGGAATATTTCGATTCTCCTCTAAAGGCAACTTACCATCAATTCTGGCATTTACAAAATTTTCAACGTCTCGTAATTCATCAACCGTTAATTTTGAAAAATGTGAAAAATCAAATCTTAAATATTTTGAATGCACAGCACTACCTTTTTGCTCAACATGGGTTCCTAAAACCTCTCTTAAAGCTTGGTGTAATAAATGTGTTGCTGTATGATTACATTCCGTTCTGTAACGTTGTTTTGAATCAACTACGGCCTTAAACGTTTCATTTAAATGCTTTGGAAGGTTCTTTGCAAAATGTATAATAACATTGTTCTCTTTTTTGGTGTCTAAAATATAAACTACATCTCCATGAGAATCTTCTAAATATCCTTTATCTCCAACTTGCCCACCACCTTCGGCATAAAAAGGTGTTAAGTTGAATACCATTTGATACATATCACCTTCTTTTTTAGAAGTTACTTTTCTGTATCTAGTAATTTTCACATTAGCTTCAAGAGCATCGTACCCTATAAACTCCTGTTCTGCATCTTCAGATAAAACAGTCCAATCATCAGTAGACATCTCACTGGCAGCACGAGAACGTTCTTTTTGTTTTTGTAATTCCTTTTTGAAACCTTCTTCATCTAACTTATACCCTTTTTCACTTAAAATAAGTGAGGTTAAATCTATTGGAAAACCATAAGTATCATACAACTCAAAAGCCTTTTCTCCAGAAACGGTTTTACTTTTAGTATCATCAACAATTCTATTTAAAAGTATTAAACCTTGATCTAATGTTCTTAAAAACGAATTCTCTTCTTCTTTTATAACATTTTGAATTAATTGCTTCTGAGATTTCAACTCTGGAAAGGCTTTTCCCATTTTCTCACTCAAAACATCAACTAACCTATAAATAAAAGGCTCTTTTTTATCTAAGAATGTAAAGCCATAACGCACTGCACGACGCAAAATCCTTCTAATCACATAACCTGCTCCAGTGTTACTTGGTAATTGTCCGTCTGCAATAGAAAATGCCACGGCACGAACATGATCAGAAATTACACGAATAGCTATATCTACCTTTTCATCCTTTCCGTAATCTTTGTGACTAATGGTTTCAATTTCTCTTATTATTGGTGTAAAAACATCAGTATCATAGTTACTTTTAACACCTTGTAGAACCATACATAGACGCTCAAAGCCCATTCCTGTATCTATGTGCTTATTAGGAAGTGATTCTAAGGAACCATTGGCTTTTCGGTTATACTGCATGAATACCAAGTTCCAGATTTCAACAACTTGGGGATGATCCATATTTACCAAATCTTTCCCATCAACCTTGGCTTTCTCTTCAGCAGAACGTATATCAACATGAATTTCACTACAAGGTCCACATGGCCCTTGGTCGCCCATTTCCCAAAAATTATCCTTTTTATTACCTTTTAAAATACGGTCTTCAGATATATGTTTTTTCCAAAAATCATAGGCTTCATTATCCATAGGAAGATTATCGCCTTCATCTCCTTCAAAAACTGTTACATAGAGAATATTTTTGTCTATTTTAAAAACTCTTGTAAGCAATTCCCAAGCCCAAGCAATAGCTTCTTCTTTAAAATAATCACCAAAACTCCAGTTACCTAACATCTCAAATAAAGTGTGATGATAAGTATCATAACCTACTTCTTCTAAATCGTTATGTTTCCCAGAAACACGTAAACATTTTTGAGTATCGGCTAGCCTGTTATTTTTTGGTTCTGCATTGCCTAAAAAGAATTCTTTAAACGGTGCCATACCAGAATTTACAAACATTAAGGTAGGATCATCTTTTAACACCATAGGTGCAGATGGAACTATACTATGCTTTTTATCTTCAAAAAAACTTAAAAATTTAGATCTTATCTCTTGTGACTTCATTGACAGCCTATTTTATTTAATTATATAAATTGCAAAACAATTTATATCTTTGGTCGTTAGCATTAAGAATTCAAGCATAATCTTGAATTATTCGATGCAAAAATAGTATAAATAACGTAATGAGTAAGGTAAAATATTATTACGATCCAGAATCACTTTCTTACCGTAAAATAGAACGTAAAAAAAGGCGTACTTTTAAGTTTGCTCTAGTCTTTTTTTTAGCAGCTGCCTTATTTGGTTTTGGGATTGATTTCATTGCCAGACAATATTTTGAATCTCCTAAAGAAAAAGCTTTGAAGCGTGAGTTGCAAAACATGGAATTGCAATACCAGCTACTTAATAAACAGATGTCTGAAGCTGAAGCCGTTTTAGCTAATGTAGCTGATAGAGATAATAATATTTACCGCGTTTATTTTGAAGCTAACCCTATACCTGAGGCTCAGCGAAAAGCTGGATTTGGTGGTATTAACAGATATAAAGACCTTGAAGGTTTTGACAATTCTAAGCTTATTGTTGAAAGTAAAAAGCGCTTAGATATTTTACAAAAACAAATAGTTGTTCAATCTAAGTCTCTTGACGAAATTGCAGTTCTTGCAGAGGAAAAAGAAAAATTACTTGCAGCTATTCCTGCTATTCAACCAGTAAGTAATGAAGATTTAACTAGAATGGCATCCGGATACGGCATGCGTTCAGACCCATTTACCAAGGCTAGAAAAATGCATTGGGGGATGGATTTTACGGCTCCCAGAGGCACTCCTGTTTACGCATCTGGTGATGGAAAAGTTGTTAGAGCTGATTCTCGAGCAACTGGTTACGGAAAACATATTAGAATAGATCATGGTTTTGGGTATGTTAGTTTGTATGCACATTTATACAAATATAATGTTAGAAAAAACCAAAAAGTAAAACGTGGTGACTTAATTGGTTTTGTTGGCAGTACAGGACGCTCACAAGCTCCTCATTTACATTATGAGATTTTTAAAGATAAAAAACGAATTAACCCTATAAATTTCTATTACGGCAGTTTAACGGCAGAAGAATTTGCTAAACTTTTAGAACACGCCTCACTAGAAAACCAATCATTAGACTAATGCATATAAATTTACCTGAAAAACGATATTATGGTATTGGTGAAGTAGCTAAAGCCTTTGGCGTTAACACCTCTTTAATACGTTTTTGGGAAAAAGAGTTTGATATTCTTAAACCAAAAAAAAATGCAAAAGGCAATCGTAAGTTTACTCAAGAAGATATTAAAAACCTTAAGTTTATTTTTCATTTAGTCAAAGAACGTGGTTTTACTTTAGAAGGTGCTAAAATTCATTTAAAAGAAGAAAAGAAAGCTGCCTTAAGTAACTTCGAGATTGTTAGTAAGCTAGAGGACATTAAGGACCAGCTAATTAAAATTAAGGAACATCTCTAATTAAAGATTATCTCTTTTTTTGTAACTTTTTACTCAATTAAGTGTCAAATATTTAACCATTAACAAATAATATTAAACTAGTTATATCATGAAGAAATTTTTACCATGGATTATTGTTGGAATTGTAGTATTTAGCCTATACTCTTGGGGAAAAGGGTTTAATAATACGGCTGTTGAACACGAAGCTAATGCTAAAACTGCTTGGTCCAATGTTGAAAGTGCCTATCAGCGTAGAGCAGATTTAATTCCAAACCTAGTGGCTACAGTAAAAGGTTATGCCGCTCATGAAAAAGAAACACTGGAAGGTGTCATTAATGCGCGTTCTCAGGCTACAAAAACGACTATAGATGCCAATAACTTAACACCTGAAACTATGGCTCAATTTCAACAAGCTCAACAAGGTTTAAGTGGTGCTCTATCGAGACTTTTGTTGACAGTTGAACGTTACCCTGATTTGAAAGCGGATAAAAGCTTTTTAGAACTACAATCACAATTAGAAGGCACAGAAAACAGAATCAATGTAGAACGTAATAAATACAATGAAAAAGTGAATATTTATGACATTCATACCACCAAATTTCCAGGAAAATTATTAGCCGGTTTGTTTGGGTTTGAAGAAATGCCAAGATATAAAAGTGATCCAGGAAGTGAAAAAGCACATAAAGTGGAATTTTAATGTCTAAAATTGAAGCATTTCTTTCTCCTGAAGAAGAACAAGATATTGTTGAAGCCATTCGACGAGCAGAATTAAATACCTCTGGTGAAATTCGAGTTCATATAGAAAAAACCTCAAAAGGCGACGCTACCAAGAGAGCATTAGAGGTTTTTTACACCCTTAAAATGGAGAATACCAAAGAACAAAATGGGGTGTTAATTTATGTTGCTGTAGAAGATAAATCTTTTGTAATCTATGGAGACAAAGGCATAAATAATGTGGTTGCAGATGATTTTTGGGATAGCACTAAAGATCTTATTCAATCTCATTTTAAATCTGGAAATTTTAAGCAAGGATTGGTTGATGGTGTTTTAATGTCCGGTGAACAATTAAAAAAATATTTCCCATATACTGATTCTGACACAAACGAACTCTCTGACGAAATTTCAAAAGGCTAATGCGAAAATTAAAACTCACTCTTTTTTTTATTTTACTAATTTTTGGAATAAATCAAGTTGTCTTTGCTCAATTTGACATCCCTGAAAAACCCGAGTTTCAAACTAGTGTTTATGATTATATCAACTTATTAGAATCGTCTCAAAAAAATAGTTTAGAGGGAAAATTGGTTAAGTATTCCGATACTACCTCAACCCAAATTGTTGTTGCCATTATAAAATCAACTAATGGAGAAAACATCAACTTTTTAGGAGCACAGTGGGGAGAGAAATGGGGTATTGGTCAAAAAGAAGAGGATAACGGTATTCTTATTTTGTTAGCAAGAGACGACAGAAGGATTGCAATTAACACCGGCTATGGTGTTGAGCATCTACTAACTGATGCCATGTCTAAACGAATTATTGAACGAGACATTATCCCATTCTTTAAACGAAGTGACTATTATGGCGGATTAAACAGAGGAGCTGATGCTATTTTTGAAGTCTTAACTGGCGAATACCAAGGAACACGACAATCTGATAATGATTTTCCTATAGGTTTCTTTTTAATCTTCCTATTTATTTTTACCATAATTCTTATATCTATTTCTAAAAACAAACGTAACGGTGGTAAAGGAGGTAACAGAGGTAATAGAACCGATGGCACCAGTATTCTTGATGCCATAATACTGAGTAACATGGGACGTTCATCAAGCAGTGGTAGAAGTGGCTGGGGAAGTTCTGGAGGTGGATGGTCATCAGGTGGTGGCGGTGGCTTTGGAGGCGGCTTTGGCGGTGGTAGTTTTGGTGGTGGTGGTGCTTCAGGTGGTTGGTAATTTATTTCTCCAATTTTTCATCAACGGAATAAGTAGTTTCATAATATCCTAATTTACCATCTTTAGAAACACTCTCAACAATAACAAGCACATCTCCTATATTATCATCATTAAAAAATTCTAATTCAGCATTTCCATTTTCGTCGGTTTTTAAACTGGGTTCCCAATGTATTACGGAACGTAAATCTGGAATACTCCAATCATTAATGCTTTCAGATTCATATTTGGGTGCATAAAATTCTCGTTTTGGAGCAAAACTTGGAATTGAATTTTTAAATATACCATGTGTACGTTTTATACTAAACAACCCACCCTTTGAATAGGTGTAAATGCTTATAAATGAAATTTGTCGAATTTTTCCCCAAAAATCTGGGGATTCAGGAAGGACGTCCATTAAATACTTCCTCTTATTTTTGGGGTTCCTTAAAATCTCCACACTTTTAATTTCCTCCGTCGGCAAATCATCTAATAAATCGTAATGCCTCATTGTTACAGGTATACCATCAATTAGAAAAATTGTAAAACCTCCATTCATTACACTAGCTCTTAAATAGCCTCCGTTAGGCCCCACCCTACTTACTACAATATCCTCAGGATAATTAAACATTAACACACTAAATAGCCCATAAGACCATTTCTCAATCTTACTGTGCAATTCCTTATCCTCTATAACAATATCTGGTGGCCCGTGCAGCTCCATCATCTTTTCGCGCTCTGGTGTTAATTTATAACCCGTTAATTCTACTTCATCTAAAATTTCTGTTCCTTCAGCTAATTCAAAAGCTTTTTCTTTATCTATTCGCTTTATATTTTCTTCTATATATAAATTAAAACTATCTGCCAATTGCACCTTATTTTCCTCTTCATAATTTACTTTGGGTGTTATCACCTTATCTACATTTATGGTATAGTCTCTATTATGCCCTCTATGGTTTTTGGTCTGTATTAAATATTCCAAATTGTCCTCATAATTATCTGCCAGATTGAACTTAAAGTGTCCAATATTATCTGCTTTGGATAAAAAAACCTGTTTCTCTTCTTTCCCAAACGTCATTAATGTCAGTTCTAATGGCTTCTTCCATTTTTTCTTTTGGTTTGAATACTCTTTTATGCTCCCCGATATCATTAAGCCCCTCTCTGGCTCTGATGTAAACTCAACAGACTCTTCTTCAGGTTTATAAATATAATTACGCCATCCCTGAGTTAACATTAATGCATCCATATCAAAATACCTATAAAGATTCTTATCATCAAAATAATAATTTGGACTTTCTATAGCTCCTCTTAACTCTGATTTTAACAGAAAATGGGACACTATATGATGTCTGTTGTTATGCATCTCTCCCAGTTGTTCTTTATTAAGTACTAATACCGATGTATTGGTTTGCAATACCGTACTATCTTTAGATTTTGTTTGGATATTGATAATGGTTTTATCTCTCTGACTGTAATAATCTATATGTGGGGTAGCTTTTATGTTTATTCTATCTTCTACATAATTAAATACTAAACGCTCGCACATTAGCTTATTTTGGTTATCAAATACCGTAATGGTTATTATGCCTTCTGGCAAGGAGTTTCGTTTTACAACTATATTAATTATACCTTCTTTAAATTGCAGTTTTATATCATGGTATATTATACCTCTTGATTGTACTTTAACATTTAAACTATCGGTTTTTGAAAAATTTGATCGAATAGCTATTCTAAAATAATCTTTAAACGTTTTGGTTGTTAGCACATAGCCTTTTGGATGAACTACTGGCAACTTGTATTTATAAGTTAAACCATTAGCTCTTTTAATTTTTGCAAAATATTGTTTATTTATATCTGAGTGTAAATAGCAAATACCCATGCCTAATGTATTACTTTTAATTTCTGTTATTTTCTTATCATCTTGGTCTACTATTATTCCTGACACTTCTATCCCTTTGTTTTTATAATCTAAGGCCTTAAAGCCTAAAGTGCTTTGAAGTCCATCTATTAACTTTCCCCCTTCTGGAAAAAACTGCAAATCTAAATACGCCTTATCTACTACAACTGTCTTACTATAAGTACTTAAAAAGCCTAAGTTATTATTCTTTAGTTTGATAGAATCTAACTGTAAATCCATCTTGGTTTTTACAACATCCTTAGGAAGCTTGGACTTAAAACTATATAACCCATGTTTATCTTTTTTTATCTCTATGGAATCTTGCCTGGTTTCAAAATCTAAATGTAGTGTAAGCTTACCTCTATACTTAGGATTGATGACTCTGGGGTATACCTTAGCTGAAAGCTCTAATTCTCGTTCAGAGTTCTCGCTAATCACAACATCCCTTATAGCTTGGTCTGTAACAAGTAACCTTTCTGAGGAATATACATCTATATACTCTCTTGTTATTAAGTCTATGTCAAAATTCTTATTCCATTGTGTGTATGCGCGTATCATATATCCACCTGCTGGAAACCTCCCTCCTAAATCAAAAAAACTATTGGCTATACCTTTTTCTAACTTAATGAGTTTTTGATCTACAATTCGTTCATCAAAATCTATTAATTCAACATGTAATACCTCACTTAAATTTGTTGGCATATGGTTTACATCTGTAACTATAGCTTTAAACCAAACTATTTGGTCTGATGTGAAAACTGTACTACTTAATTGTAAATAAATCTTCTCTGAATAGGAGATCTTGGTGGGTGTTATAGGTAGGCCTTCAATTTGAGCAAGTAATGGGTTGTTCTTTAAAAGAAAAACAACTATTACTAAACTTACAAATACGCCTTTTTTCATAATATAACCTTAAATTTACTACAAAAAAATTATCCTATAAAGGTTAGCTTTATAGGATAAATATTAAATAATAGAAAGAAAGAAAAAACAACCAAATTCTTTATTCCATTATCTCACTATATAACCTCTTCCGCCTCTAACTTCACCAGCTTTACCTAGTGTATTGAACTTCCAACTAAAGCTCAACATAAAATATTGTTGCAATACCGTACTTTGTCTATCTTCAATAAAATTTTGATTAACAATTCGTCTTGCATTAGTGTTTTGATTAAGTAAATCATAAGCTTTTAAGGTTAAGGTAGCTTTATCTTTCATAAATGAATAAGCTAAGGTAGAATTCCAAAACCAAGCACTTTTCTGGAAACCATCAGCTATATTTGGATTGTAATTATACCTCATTGTATTTCTCCATTCTAAACTCTTATTTATATAATTTGTAGTATTTATATAGGCATTATGAACGGTGAATTTTTGATCAGTAAATGAGTCTATATCAAATGAATTATCAGTAAACGATGAATTATAATGTACCCCGAGTTCTGTTACATCCTTCCATACAAACCTTACTCCCAATTGAGGCCCAAAACTCTTAGATAAGGTGGCATATTGTACATCATTATTATAATTTATAAACCTTCTATAATTATTATTTAAACCTACATTAAGATTTATTGACTTTAAACTATCAATCTTTATTTTTTTTCCATAACCAAGATTCCCATATAAACTATAACCTCCATTTACATTTTCATAGGTAGTTTCTCGCACCAAGTCTTCACTAATGGTTCTCTTAGAGATTATATCATTGTTTCTTATACTAGAGCTTATATAGGCATAAAGATTCTTTCCTTTTTGAAAATCGTTAGCTCTATAATAAAGATTTATGTAATGGTTAGTTTCCGGTTTAAGCTCAGGGTTTCCAATAACCACATTTAATGGATCTGTAACATCTACAAAAGTTTGCAACTGGTTTAAGCTTGGAGCATTATTATTTAAATTATATCTAACATTTAAGGAAGTTTTCGGACTTCTGTAATTTAACCTGTATCGAACTGCAGCCGCATTAAACTTTCGCTTCAAATCAAATTCCGGCCTCAATTTATCTTTATTTTCTAATGTTCTTGAAATAAAATCTGTCTTTATTGAAGTTGACCACTTTTTCTTTTTATACTCTAAAGCTAACGTGGGTGTACTGGTAATATTTGCATATTCAAAATCTGAATTAAATGCAGTATTGGTAGTTGGTTCATATTGTCCGGTAGTTTCATTTAGGTCAAATGATGTTCTTTTGTTTTCTTTAGTATTATCTCGGTAACCATATGTAACATCTAAAAACAACTCTTTAGCTTTTAATGGCAATCTATAAATTGCTTCAAAAACAAAAGTTTCGTCTCTATTATCCGTTAAACGACGTTGATTAAGATTTATAGTTTCTGGAGAATCACCTAAAATACTCACCTCGTTATCTAATATATTTTCATCATCGGTTTGAATGAATCTATTAAAAACATTAAACTTTAAAAAAGATCCGTTTTTACCTAAACGCTTAGTTATATTAGTATTATTTTGAAATTCATTTTCATCAGTTTCTGTAAAGGATTCACTCAAAGATGAATTAATAAGTTCATTTACTTCATTAAAAGAACTTTCAGAACTGTTAAAATCATTAATGCGATTTATTCTTCTTAATTGTGGACGGAAGGTAATTAACAACGTAGAATCTATCTTAATTATAAAATTTGAATCTACACCATGTTGTTCAGCACTTTGATTTGAAGTTGAACTTGAACTTGAAAAATACCGTCCATCTGGCAAAATATTTTCACGCTCTGAAATGGTTTCATTAATATTATCAGTATTAGACACGAAATAGCTAACTGATGCATCAACAGTTTCCCCCCAATCATCTACATAGTTCAAACCGTAATTTCGTGATACTATATTACCATTAAGATTATAGTTGAAAAGCTGGCTTCTTGTGTCATATGTTGCCCTACCTCCAAACATCTTATCTATTTCGCCATAACTAAACCCTGGCTCATTAATATTATTACCACCAGAAAGAATACTTAAACGTAAGTCATCGTTAAACTGGTTATACATACCTGCCATTTGGTAACGTTTATCTGTTCCTGCTCCGGCTGATAGACGACCAAACATACCTTTATTATGATCTTTTTTAATAACTAGATTTACAGTTTTATTTTCCCCACTTCCTTCTTGCCCAGCAAAAGCTTCGGCATCTGTTTTTGTATCAGATACTTGAATTTTTTCAATAATCTCTTTACTTAAATTTCTTGTGGCTATAGTAGGGTCATTTCCAAAAAATGGCTTACCGTTTACCAATACCTTATTAACAACCTTCCCATTAACCTTTATTTGACCATTAGCATCAACCTCAACACCTGGTAGTTCTTTTAATAAATCTTCAATATTTGCATCTTTCCTAGTTTTAAAAGATTTTACATTGAATTCTAGTGTATCTTTTTTTATTGTAATTGGTGCTTGAGATTTTACTAAAACAGCGTCAAGCGTATTTGTACTCTCTTTAAGTATTATATTTCCTAGATTTATTATTGGTTTATCAATTTTAACGCGTTTATGAAATGTTTCAAAACCTATATAAGACACAAAGAGATTTGCTTCTTTATCATTAGTCTTATTTTCTAAAACAAATTTCCCCTTACTATCAGAAATAGTATAAGTGATTAATGCACTATCTTTTACACGCTGTAAATAAACTGTAGCCGATTCAAGAGGAGTTTTATCTATTTCCGAAGTTAAAACTCCTGTAATTTCAAAAGGTTTTAAAAGTGATTTTGATTTTTTAGTCTCTACAACATTATTTGATAATACTTGAAAAGATTGAGATTGGGCAAAAGACAAACTCATTGTAAATACGAATAGTATTATAAGAAGGTGTTTCATGTTTAGCTGATGATTGGTGATTGACGATGAAATTAAAATTACCTTTTAGGGTAACATGTATTTTAATTATAATTTCTACGCAATCTACTACAAAACAAATATGATTTTTACCAAGAATGAGTCATTGGCATTATAAAACTAGTAATAGGCATTATTTTACTAGAATTTTAGCGCAAAGAAGCTAATTGATTAAGCGTTTGCTCTTTCCTATGCTTTGAAACACTGACAGTACTACCATCTTTCATTAAAATATAGCCACCATCTTTCTTAACAAAAGATTTCACATGAATACTATTAATTAAATGAGATTGATGTGTACGTATAAAACTAAAAGAAGACAACAAATCATCCCATTCCTTTAATGTTTTAGATACTAAAACGGAAGTGTTATTGGTTAAAAAGAACAGTGTATAATTGTTTTCTCCTTTACACCTTATAATATCTTCTATGGATACAAAAAAAAGTTCTTCGGCAGTTGGTAGTGCAATTTTTTTAGGTTGATTTATCTCTTTTAAATTTTCAACTAAAACCTTTAATTTATAGTTTTCATTTTTCTTTGCCACCACATCTGAAACTCTTGTTACTGCTTCCTGCAATTCGGAAATAACGATTGGTTTCATTAAATAATCTAAGGCACAAGATTTAATAGCTTTTAAAACGTATTGACTATAAGCAGTTACAAAAATGACTTCAAAATTAATTTTTGTTAAAGACTCCAACATACCAAAGCCATTTTTACCTGGCATTTCTATATCTAAAAACACCAAATCTGGTTGATGTTTTGTTATGAACTTAATACCTTCTTCTGCAGATGAAGCTTTTGCTATAACCTCAACATTTGGACAGTTTTTTTCAAGTAACCGTTCTAAATTTTGAAGATTATGAACTTCATCATCAATTAAAATACTTTTAATTTTCATTTTTTTAAGAGCTTAATAATATAACGGCATAACAATTTCTACTAAAGTACCTGTTTCATTTTTGCTTTTATCAGAGATATCTGTAATATTTATTTGAGCTTTTGTTTTGTAGTTTTCATTAATTAAGGCTATTCTATCTTTTGCTAATTTTACACCATATTTCTCTCTTCCTAAATCATTACCCTGTTTTTTCTTAGCGCTATTTATTCCAATGCCATTGTCTTTTACTAAACAAACAAAGTTTTCATCTTTAACATTAAATTCAACAATCAAGTTTTTATCTCCTTGTTTTTCTTTTAAACCATGTATAATAGCATTTTCAACAAAGGGTTGTACCAACATAGCTGGAATTTCTATGTCATTTTTATTTACACTTGAATCAACAAAAATTTTATAACTAAATGGAAAGCGTAATTTTTCTATTTCTAGATACTTTTTAATTGATGTGATTTCATCTGATAATGGCACTAATCCTTTTTCTGTTTTGTCTAAAGTCAACCTCATAAGTTGGGAAAACTCAGTTAAATAATGATTAGCTTTTTCATTATCTTCTTTATTAATTAAATTTTGTATTGCACTTAGGGCATTAAAAACAAAATGAGGATTCATCTGAGACCGAAAGCTCTTTAATTGCATTTCCACTAACAAACGCTTAGTAACCTCTCTTTGACGTGTTGTAGATATGCTCCAATTTATTAAACCTAAAGTAAGTAATAAAACAAATACAATTAAGACTGACCAAGTTGCTAATTTATATTTCTGATAAAATGTTGCCTTTTTAAAGACAAAAGTTTTTAGAAAATTTGCATATAGATAATGTCCGGTATCATTTATTGCATTATGTAATAAATTATATTCTCCGGCAAAATATATAACTATATGGTAATTTAATTTATTTGTAGAGATAACATAATCTATTTTATAAGAGTTATCAAAAAGTAAGACTTCGTTTTCCTTTAATTCTATTTTATTTTTTTGTGTATACCAATTACCCAATAAAGCTTTAGGTATTTGGTTTAATCCATTAGACACTAACTTGGTTAACTCGGTGACTCTAAACCCTTCATCTAAAATGATGTTAGAAGCATTTGTTTTTGAAGTACTTATATACTTAACATTGTTATTATAATGAACGCAAGTAAAATCCAGTCTATCGTTTTCTTTAACAATATCATTGTACCCATACAAGTCATTACTTATAACAATATAATCTTGTGAAATTATAAGAGATACTTCGTTTTTATCATTTACCCAAACCCCATAAATATAATCTGGTAAATGAGATGGCAACACACTTACTCCCTGCCCAAACAAAATTGTAGAGACATGAAAAAAAAGAAAAAGAATTACATATTTTATTTTCAAACGAAATGTACCTATTAGCTAGTTTTTAACTTTTTTATACTTAGCATTTACAAAACCTTTTGGTTGCATAACAAATTCTCCATCAACTTCCCTGGCACCATATAAATCGTAATTTCCATTTTTGTAAATAACAAACCAATATGCATTCCCAGACTCAATAACCTTATCTATTCTCCCCTCAATTTCGTATACACCCAACTCACCGTGATCATTAATATAAAAATAATCATCAGTTATTTTTATTTCCTTAACATTAGCCCAATGTAACCAATCTCCTTTTATTTGTTTTGGCACCTTATTTAAATTAGGTTTTCTTTTTAAGGTCATTAATCTATTAGTTCTAATGGTCATTGTTTCTTCATCTAAACTAAGAACCTCAAAAGTATGAGATAAGCTACTAATTTTAAACTTATTATCTCCTATTTCATCTATATTATGATAATACTGGATTCTAAAATTTGAAATAATATAATCTGGAGTAGTCATTAAAATTAAGGTCCCGTACTTGTCATACCAACTTCCAAAAAAGGTTTCTGGTAAATCCTTTGGAAGTTTGGTGTTAACATTTTGCTCATTTTCACTTATAAGTCCTCTCAACATTTTATTATTAGAAAAAACGGCAACCTCATTACTTGGATACCCAATAACAATATTCTCTTTAAAATCGGGAACATTAATTCCAGAAGAAAGGTTAAATGCGCTTTTATTTTGAAGAAAACTCACACCATCTTTGGTTAAATTTAATTTATATATAAACCAATTACCGCCTTTATTAGATTCACCGTAGTTAATCCATTTAACATCCTTTGGTAATGCAGGAAAAAAAAGTTTAAACCTAATTTCATCAGAATCTTCAAAATAATTTTTCCCCGTCAAACTTATACCTTCTGTTTTTAAAATATAAAGCCTTTCGCCTGTTCCTGATGAATCTTCAATGTATGTTTCTCTGGGGATTGCCACCCAACTACCAATTGGGGATTTTATATGGAAATGAATTACAGTTTCAGTATTTGATAGTTCTACTTTAGTTACAGTACCACTAATATTTTTACTAATACAATCAGGGTTGTTTATCACCTTTTGCGAAAAACCATTTATAGTAAATAATGATAAATATATTAATAACAGTAACTTTTTCATAGCAAGTATAAATTCATTGTTAACACAAAAATATATTTCCTAAATGAAAAAGGTAGAGTAAAATTAGAATTTGACTAAACTGAATGAGAGTTTAGCATAAAACAATTAGGTAAACTTTACTTTTTACGCATATAAACGCTTACTGGAACACCTGTGAAACCAAAATTCTCTCGCAGTTTATTTTCTAAGAATCGTTTGTACGGATCTTTAACATACTGCGGTAAATTACAGAAAAAGGCAAACTGTGGCTGGGGTGTTGGCAACTGCATAATGTACTTAATTTTTACAAACTTACCTTTATATGCTGGCGGCGGATAATGCTCTATTATAGGCAATAGCACCTCGTTTAGTTCACTAGTTTTAATACGCTTTGATCGGTTTTTATAAACTTCAACTGCCGTTTCTATAGCTTTATAAATTCGTTGCTTAGTTAAGGCTGAAATAAATACTACTGGTATATCTGTAAAAGGTTCCATTTGCTTTTTTATAGCTTTTTCGTATTCCTTAACAGACTTATGATCTTTCTCAACCAAATCCCATTTATTAACTAAAACCACAATACCTTTTCTGTTGCGCTCGGCTAACCAGAAAATATTTTGAACTTGCCCATCAAAGCCTCGGTTAGCATCTAAAACCAGTAGACAAACATCTGCATGTTCTATGGCACGTATACTACGCATTACAGAATAAAACTCTAAATCTTCTTTTACTTTAGACTTTCTTCTAATACCTGCTGTATCAACCAAATTAAATTCAAACCCAAAACGGTTATATTTAGTATCAATAGAATCTCTTGTTGTTCCTGCTATATCAGTTACTATATATCTATCTTCTCCTATTAGAGCATTAATAAAGGATGATTTCCCAGCATTAGGACGCCCAACAACTGCAAAACGAGGTAGCTCTTCCTCTATAACTTCCTCTTTTTCCGGTAAAGCCTTAACTAAATCATCTAATAATTCACCTGTACCGCTTCCATTAATACTAGCTATAGTGTAATAATCACCTAAACCTAAGGCATAAAATTCTACAGCATCTTCTGCTCTTTTAGAATTATCTACTTTATTAACAGCTAAAAAAACAGGCTTGTTAACTTTTCTTAGCAATTTAGCAACATCTTCATCCATTCCTGTTACTCCAGTTTCAACATCAACCATAAAAATAATAGCATCTGCTTCATCAATGGCTAACTCCACTTGTTTATCAATTTCTGCTTCAAAAATATCATCACTCCCAACTACATAACCACCAGTGTCAATTAATGAAAACTCCTTTCCATTCCAATCACTTTTTCCATAATGTCTATCTCTAGTAACACCACTAACAGCATCAACAATGGCTTCTCGTCTTTGAATTAGTCGATTGAAAAATGTTGATTTCCCAACATTTGGCCTTCCTACAATAGCTACTATATTACTCATATCTTAATAAGTTTCTTCTAAATTTGAAACATTTTGCAAAAATAGAAAATATCCCGCCATATGTACTTCTTTTTGGCAACTATTCGTGTATCATGTATTTTTAATAAAAATGTAGTACTTTGATAGCTATAAAACTACAAAATGCCAACTGCCAACAATATTGTTTTACGTCCTAGATTTAAAAAAGAAGTTTTAGAAAGTAACCAAGTTCTTTTAAAGGCTTTTGAAGATGCCAAAATTGAACAATCCAACTTTATTGTTACACGATTGGATAATCATGTTTTTATTAAATTCCCAAAAAAAGTCCAGCGTTTTTGGACTCCACAACTCCATTTAGAAATTGATGAAATAAATGACAACTCAAGCCTAATATATGGCTTATTTGGTCCTAACCCAACGGTTTGGACCATGTTTATGTTCTTTCATTTTATTATAGCTTGTTTGTTTATAGCCTTTGGAATATGGGCATATTCTAATTGGAAATTAGGCAATGACTTTATTCTTCAGATTAGCATTATGATTTTAATGATAATTATTTGGATTGCGCTGTATTTTGCTGGAAGTATTGGAAAAGCATCCAGTAAGGATGAAATGCACAAGCTAAATGACTTCATGAATAGGATACTAGAAAAGAAAAAGTCTTAATTTTAAAATTAAGACCTTTTATAACTAAACTAACTAACTCAAAATATAACAAACTTTGATACGTCAAAGATATTTTAAGATGTGTAAAACTACAGTTAGGTTAATTTAAAATAATTATTAATTGTTATAGCCAAAACGTCTAAGTTGGTTTTGATTGCTACGCCAATTTTTATTCACTTTTACATATATTTCTAAGTGAATTTGCTTGCCAAAAA
Organism: Seonamhaeicola sp. MEBiC01930; assembly: GCF_045277075.1. GTDB lineage: Bacteria > Bacteroidota > Bacteroidia > Flavobacteriales > Flavobacteriaceae > Seonamhaeicola. The sequence continues at coordinate 566,314 of NZ_CP104270.1, forward strand.
ATTTCTCTAAATCTTTTCTTGCTTCAACACCCACACGTTTTAAGGCACTACCTTTATGTCCAATAATAATTCCTTTTTGGGTATCTCGCTCTACCATAATTACAGAGCGTATTCTTATTATTTTGTCCTCCTCATGAAACTCCTCAGTCTCCACCTCAACGGCATAAGGAATTTCTTTTTTATAGTGCAGTAAAATTTTTTCCCTTATACTTTCATTAATAAAAAACCGCTCAGGCTTATCTGTTAATTGGTCTTTTGGATAAAATGCGGGAGACTCTGGAAGTAGTTCAATAATTCTGTTAAACACCTCATTTACATTGAAACCGGTTAAAGCTGAAATTGGAAAAAATTCTGCTTTAGGTACTTTATCCTGCCATAATTGAGCTTGTTCTTCTAGCTGTTCTTGATTTGAATTATCAATCTTATTCAATAATAGTAAAACAGGAATTTTAGAATTTTTAATTTTATTAAAGAAAGCCTCATCCTTTAGAGCCTTTTCTCCTATTTCAACCATATAAACCAATATATCAGCATCCTCAAAAGCAGACTTAACAAAGTCCATCATAGATTCTTGCAGTTCATAGGCTGGTTTAATAATCCCTGGTGTATCACTAAATAGTACTTGGAAATCATCACCATTAACAATACCCAAAATTCTATGTCTGGTAGTTTGTGCTTTAGAAGTTATTATTGATAATTTTTCACCAACAAATGCATTCATTAACGTTGACTTACCAACATTAGGGTTACCTATAATATTTACAAAACCTGCTCTATGTGCCATATATTAATTTTGTGCAAAGTTACAACCTTGATTGATTATTACATCACTTATATAAAACAAAAAAGCAGGAAGATATCTTCCTGCTTTTCAATATTTTAAAATAGTTAGAAATTATTTAACTATTTCTATTAATTCTACTTCAAAAATTAATGGCATAAATGGTTTAATTGCTCCTCCTGGTCGTGGAGTTGCTCCATAAGCCAATTCTTGAGGAATAAAGAATTTGTATTTAGATCCTACAGACATTAACTGTAACCCTTCTGTCCATCCTTTTATTACTTGACCTACACCAAAAGTAGTTGGCTCACCTCTATCTACTGAACTATCAAATACAGTTCCGTCAAATAATGTTCCATGATAATGTACTTTTACTCTATCTGATGAAGATGGCTTTTCTCCTTCTCCTTCTTTAAGCACTATATATTGCAAACCACTTTCTGTAGTTTGAACACCTTCTTTCGAGATATTTTCTGCCATTAACTTTTCTCCTTCAACTTTTATATCTCCGTACTGTTCTTCAGCTTTTTTTGCAGCTTCTTCCTTTTGCTTTTCAGCCATTTCTTGCTGCTTTTTTTGCATATAGCCTCTTATAATTTCTTGTGCTAAAGTTTCATCAATTTTAACATCTGCCGAATCAATTACATTTTTGTATCCTTGATAAAAAACATCATGGTCAAAGTCATCCTTAAACGGAGCCGCTTTTACATTTTGAGCAACTGACACGCCAATGGCGTAACTTAAAGAATCAACCTCTGTTTTTAAAGGTTTGTTTTGCGCACCATTTTTATTACATGACACCACTACTAATACTATTGCAAAAACACTTAAAATTTTTCCTATTTTCATTTCTATTATAATTATTTTGTGTGAACTTGCTGCGAATTAACGAATTTATGTTCGAAATAAAAAGAAAAGAGCCGCAATAAATTGCAGCCCTTCCTTCTAAAATAGATACTGTTATTATCTAACAGATTCAACAATAGCCAAAGCATTTTTTACATCCTGCTCTAACTTGGCGTAATCTTTATTTGCAATAATATCTTTAGATATTAATTTAGATCCCATACCAACACATGTTACCCCAGCATCAAACCATGCTTTTAAATTTTCTTCTGTTGGTGAAACTCCTCCTGTTGGCATAATAGAGGTCCATTGTTGTGGCCCTTTAATACCTTTAACAAATTGAGGTCCGTAAATATCGCCAGGGAATAATTTTACTATTTCGCATCCTAATTCTTCTGCTCTTGTAATTTCAGTTAACGTACCACACCCAGGAGACCAAAGAACTTTTCTTCTATTACAAGCAATTGCAATGTCTTCTCTTAATACAGGTGTTACAATAAAGTTTGCACCTAAAGCCATATATAATGAAGCTTGTCCTGCATCTGTAACAGAGCCTACACCCATGATCATACCAGGTAATTCTGCTATAGCGTATTTAGTTAACTCACCAAAAACTTCGTGAGCAAAATCACCACGAGCTGTAAACTCCATTAAACGCGCACCACCATCATAACATGCCTTTAATACTTTTTTACTTAGTTCTATATCATTATGAAAAAACAAAGGAATCATTCCTGTATCTTTCATTGCTTGAGCTACTTCTAATCTTGAAAATTGTGCCATAATATTTTTATTAATTTTTTAATTCCAGTTTAATATTTTCTTAAAATCGTATGCTTCTGGGTTCGGTAAATATTTCTTTGCCTCTTCATAATCCTTCTCCTTAATATAAAAAAGGTTATTTATAAACAGTTGTGCCATATCTGAATTAATATCCACTAATCTAGGTGGAATCTTTCCTTCATTATCTTCAAAATCTTTTAAATATAATGGCATTATATCTCCCCTTGAATTTGCACTTACAATACATCCAGAAGCTCCTTGATCATATAATTTTTTCACACCTATACCTAGTAATGTACATAGTGTTAAATCGAATGCAATTGGTTTACTGCATCTTAATTCATATCCAAGTTCTACAGGCCTAGATTTAATTTCTAATCCAAGTTCTTTTAATTTAACTTGCAATAAATAATTGAATATATGCGACTTGCTAACATTTCCTAATTCAGGATGTCCATGGTCATCATAGGTGAAATTAATTCCTGAATTTATAATTTCATCTTCATCCATAAAATGAAAAACACCTTCACTAACCAAAGCAACACCATATTCTATACCCTGTATTTTACATTTAACAATTGAAGAAATAATCATATTAATTATTTTATCAAATGTTATATTGGTTTTGTTAAACATTTCAGGAATTATCATCATTTGATAATGACAAGCAGATGCAATTCCAAAAGCTAAATGACCAGCAGAACGCCCCATTGCAGCAACTACAAACCAATTTTCGCTAGTTCTAGCATCTTCATAAATTGTATTACCAATTCGAACTCCTTCATCTTTAGCCGTATGAAAACCAAAAGTTGGGTTTCTGTCTGGCAAAGGTAAATCGTTATCTATAGTTTTAGGAACATGAACATGTGCAACATCCAAATCCTGACTATTAACATATTTGGTTAATCTATTGGCAGTTGAGGCTGTATCATCTCCACCAATAGTAACTAATAATTTCACATTATGTTTCTTGAAAAAATCTGCTTTAAAATCGCTATCTTTTGGTTTAAATCTACTCATTATTAAAGTTGATCCGCCCAGGCTAAAAATGCGATCTGCACGATGAAAATCAAAAAAAACTAAGGATGGATTATCAGAAAGTAATCCTTTATATCCATGATGTACACCTATAACATCATAACCATCTTTTAAGAAGGTTTTGGCCAATGTACTTATAACAGTATTTATACCAGGTGCAGGACCACCTCCACACATAATTGCAACCGCTTTTTTCATAGAAAATTATTGGTTTTAATATTTAATTTAAAAACTACAAGGCTTTAAAAAACCTTGTAGCTTTTAGAATATATTATCTAGCAACTCTACCTGAAGCATCACCGCCCATTAATTTTTCTACTTCTGCAACTGTAACTAAGTTAGCATCACCTTTAATGGTGTGTTTTAAACAAGATGCGGCAACGGCAAAATCTAAGGCGTTTTGATCATCTTCTGGGTATTTTAATAATCCATAGATTAAACCTCCCATAAATGAATCTCCACCACCTACTCTATCAACGATATCTGTGATTTGGTATTGACGTGTTTCGTACATTTTCTTACCGTCATATAAAACACCTGCCCAAGTATTATGAGATGCAGAAATAGAACCTCTTAAGGTTGTAATTACCTTTTTAGCTCTAGGGAATTTTTCCATCATTTGTTGACAAACAGACAAGAAAGCTTCTGCTTTAACATCATGACCTTGAGTTTGTACCGTGATTCCTTCTGGTTTAATTCCAAAATGCATTTCAGCATCTTCTTCATTTCCTAATACAATGTCACAATAAGATGTTAACTCTGTCATAACAGCTTCTCTATGAGCATCGTCACAATACTTCCATAGTTTAGCTCTATAATTTAAATCTGTAGAAATAGTAATTCCTTTAGCGCTAGCCGCCTTAACAGCTTCTAAACAAACATCTGCAGATCCTTGAGAAATTGCTGGTGTAATACCTGTCCAGTGAAACCACTCAACACCTTCAAAAACAGCATCCCAATCAATCATTCCAGATTCTATCTCTGCAATTGCTGAATGTGCTCTGTCATAAACAACTTTACTACCTCTAGAAACAGCACCTGTTTCTAAAAAATAAATACCTAAACGGTCTCCACCCCAAACAATCTTATCAACTCCAACTCCTCTTTTACGCATTTCCATCATAGCGCACTCACCAATATCATTCTTTGGTAAACGCGTTACAAAATCAACATCAACTCCATAATTAGCTAATGATACTGCTACGTTAGATTCTCCTCCTCCATAAATAGCATCAAAACTATTTGCTTGAGAAAATCTTAAAAAACCTTGAGGAGCTAATCTTAACATGATCTCTCCAAATGTTACTACTTTACCCATTTTTAAAATTCTTATTTAAATAATTAATTAGTTTGCTTAAACGTTTAAGCATATATGAAAAAATAAATCAAAACTCATAATATAGATAAGGGGTTTTGATTTATTCTATTAAAGCAATATATTTGCTTAAACGATTAAGCAAATATATAACAAAATTGGGAAACAAAAAAAAAGCAACTATAAAAGATATTGCTAACGTATTGAATATCTCTCCTGCCGCGGTATCTAAAGCACTTCATAACGATTCCCGAATTAGTGATAAAACTAAAAAAGCGGTTAGACAGGTTGCAAAAAATTTAAATTATCAGCCAAATCATCTAGCTAGTGCACTTAGAAAAGGAAAAAGTAACTTAGTTGGAGTCATTGTTCCTAGAACAAATAGCAACTTTTTTTCATCAGTGATTCAAAATATTGAAGAAGTTCTAAATAAAGAAGGTTACAACATTATAATTACACAATCTAACGAATCTTACAAAAAAGAATGTGATAGTATAGATGCTTTACTATTTACTCAAGTTGATGGTATTATTGCTTCCATGGCTAACGAAACTGTAGATTTAGATTATTATGAAAAGGTGAAATCAAAAGGTATTCCTTTAATTTTATTTGACCGTGGTGAAAATGATTTGAATGTTGATTATATTGGAATTAATGATTACGACAGTAGTCATATGATTGTTGAGCATCTGGTAAATCAAGGTTGTAAACGAATTGCTCATATTGGAGGTTTTAAGCGTACAAGAATATTTAACAATAGAATAAAAGGTTATACTGATGCCATTAAAAAGCATAATTTACCGTTAGATGAAGAACTGCTAATTGAAAGTAGTCTTACCATAGAAGATGGGAGAAACAAGATGCAACAATTATTAAACTTGAATAAAAGACCTGATGCTGTTTATGTTGCTGGGGATTATGCCGCTTTAGGTGCGCTTCAAGTTCTAAACGAAAACAATATCAAAATCCCTGATGACATGGCTTTAGTTGGTTTTGGTGATGAACCTTTTACTGCCATGGTAACTCCAGCAATTTCTAGTATTAATCAGCATAGTGCAGAAATAGGCAGACTAGCTGCTATTACATTTTTAGAACATGCTAAAAACGATGTGATAACACAATCTCTTAACAAGAAAATATTAGATGCTGAATTGATTGTGAGGGATTCATCTCATATTAAATAATTCTTTTTACACCTTTATAAATATCTTTCTCTTATAAAGAAAATATGCTAAAAGAACATAAAATAAAACAACCGATAATGCATATAAAAATGAGCCCGTATTTAATGGCATAAATGATTGCACAAAAATAGTGTTATATAAAAATGAATGTATGGAGTGATTTTCATTCACCTTAATAAAATACATACATTTTGAGATAAAACTAGATAAGAAATATATTGTAATAGCATTCATTCCCACATATTTAAATATAGTTCCAAATTGAAATTTCTTAACATCAATCAAGTAATAAATAAGGCTCAAAAACAAAGTACCCCAACCACTGGTTACTAAAACAAAACTACTACTCCAAATGGCTTTGTTTATTGGAAACCATATATCTAAAACATAACCAGATACTAAAAGAATAGCGGCAGTAATAAATAGCAAGCTAACATGTTTTAATCCATCTAACAACTTTCCAATTAAAACTCCAATCAAGCAAGTTACAATTGAAGGCAGCGTACTTATCAAACCTTCAGGATCATAATCTGGTTGCCACATATGTTTTCCTAAAATTTGAAGGTCTAAATAATTAGCCCAATTATTTGGAGCTCTGTCAAAAGTTGGAGATACACTATCAGGCATCGGAACAAAACCTAAAAACAACCAATACCCTATTAAAATAAAAAAACCAATTCCTAAAAGTGTTTTCCAATTACATTTCAAATACAAAATGGCAGTAACAAAGAAAACAATTCCAATACGTTGAAGTACACCAGGAAAACGTAAAGTTTCTAAATCTTCAAAAAACGGAAAGTGAGGTGTAAATATATTTAAGAATAACCCAAGCCCGATGAGTTTTGAACTTCTCATCAATACCTTATTATAAGTTGTTGCACTAGCCGTTTTGTTTTTGTAAGCGAAATAAATAGAAATTCCCACTATGAATAGAAAGAACGGAAATATCAGGTCTGTAGGCGTTAATCCATGCCATTGCGCATGCAATAATGGAGCATAAACGTTGCCCCAATCACCTGGAGTATTAACCAAAATCATGGCAACTATGGCAAACCCTCTTAAGATATCAACCGATGCAATGCGTTGTTTCACTATAATTCGTCTTTAATTATTTTTAAGACCAATTTTATGTCCCCAAAAAGCATAATAAAAGATAATAATATAACAAGGTAATAAAATCCAATATCCACTTGAAGCGGCTTCTGCAGTAGCAGCAATTTCTTCTATACCACTAGTAATCAATTGTTCTTTTCTATGATCAACTATTGCCCCATACAAAGGCGGAATTATAGCACCTCCGGATATAGCCATAATCAATAATGCTGAAGCTGTTTTAGTAAACTTACCCAACCCTGTTAATGCTAAAGGCCATATAGCTGGCCATACTAAAGCATTTGCTATACCTAAAGCAGCCACAAATAGCACAGAAGTAAATCCTGTTGTAAATACTATACAGAATGAAAGTATTATTCCTAAAATAGCACTGACTCTTAATGCCAATGCCTGACTTATGTATTTTGGTATTAAAAATACACCAAGGGCATAAGTAGCAACCATTGCCATTAAAGTGAATAAAGTAAAAAACTTAGCTTGTTCAACTGGAATATCTAACGAAATACCATAAGAAATAATAGTATCTCCGGCAATTACCTCAACACCAACATAAACAAATAAGGCAATTACTCCTAGCCATAAGTGGGGAAATTGAAGAATACTTGTTTTTGCAGTTTTTCCAGCTTCAACTTCTTCTGAATCTTCAGCCTCAACGTGTGGTAAAGGAGCTTTTCTAATTAAAACACCAAGTAAAAACAATGCAACAGCCATTACAATATATGGTGTAACTACACTGTCAGCCATAGTGTTTAACAAATCTGCCTTTTCCGAGGCACCAACTGTAACTAACTTCTCTTTTATATCATCTATTCCAGATAATAAAATTGCTCCAAATATTACAGAACCTAACCCTCCTGCCACTTTATTAGCAATTCCCATGATGGCAATTCGTTTTGCGCCACTTTCAATAGGTCCCAAAATGGTAATATATGGATTTGATGCTGTTTGTAGTAAAGTCATTCCAGCTCCTTGAATAAAAATTCCAGTTAAAAACACCCAATATGTTCGTGCTTCGGCAGCAGGAATAAAAACTAAAGCACCTAAACCCATAACTATTAAACCTAAAGACATACTTTTTCTGTACCCTACTTTACTAATAATATAAGATGCTGGTAATGCCATTACCACAAACGAAATATAAGATGCCGAAGCCACTAAATATGATTGCGCATCGGTTAACTCATTAATTGTTTTCATAAAAGGAATAAGCGCCCCGTTAATCCAGGTTACAAACCCGAAAATGAAAAACAATCCGGCAATGATTAAAATTGGTATTAGTGTTTTATTTTTTTCTTGAGTGTTAGTCATGATTTCTGGTATAATTTTAAATATAGTTTTAGTTAGTTTTTATCGTCATTAATATTAAAAATACGCTCTTTCGCTTGTTTTTGATAATTTCGTCCGATAGGAATTTTTCTACCAGAAATCTCCACAGTATTGCCATCAAGTGCCACTACTTTATTGATTGAAACGGTATAGGATCTGTGGATACGCATAAAATTAGATTGAGGTAATTCTTCCGTTATTGCCGTTAAAGATTTATGCACCACATAATCACCTAAACTTGTAATTACTTTAATGTAATCCTTGAGACTTTCTATATAAAGTATATCATTAAGATTAACCTTAATTAACTTCTTATTCACTTTTAAAAAGATATGTGGTTCTTGTTGTAAAGAAGTATCTGCAGTAGCGTTAGAAACATAAACTTGTTGATAGATTTTATTGACAGTTTTTAAAAACCTATTAAACGGTATTGGTTTTACCAAATAGTCTAAAATATCAAGTTCAAAACTTTTAACAGCATACTCTCTATAGGCCGTAGTAATAACAATTAATGGTTTATAGCTCAGGTTCTCAATAAAAGAAAAACCTGTCATTTGCGGCATGTTTATATCAAGAAAAATTACATCTATTTTTTCTTGTTCTAACACCCTATATGCCTTTAAAGGGTTATTGAAGGTTTCAACAATTTCTATATGATCAAAACTCTTTAAATGGTTTTCAATCACAGTAATTGCCAAAGGCTCATCATCTATTATAAGACACTTAATCTTCATTTCTGTACCGGTATTTTTAAAAATAAATTATAAACATCCCCTCTTTCTTCGGTCTCTAATATATAATTACTTGAAAACAATAAGTTCAATCTTCTTTTAGCATTTTCATTTCCTATTCCTCTGCCAGTTTTTTTTGTTGCATTAGGATTGAAATTATTTATCAAATTAAATTCTAAATATTCGTTTTTAACATTAAAGCTCATTTTCATCTGTAATTTTTCATTTTCATTAAGCCCATGCTTAAAACAGTTTTCAATAAACGAAAGCAATAACAAAGGAGGCACATATATGTCATCTATATCCCCTGTAATATCCATCTCAGAATCAATTCTGTCATTAAACCTTAAACGTTCAATATCTATAAAGTTATTAATATGATTAATTTCTTCTATTAAACTAGCTTTTGAACTTTTAACCTCATATAAAATATATTGCATCATATCTGACAATTTTATTACCAGCCTAGGTGCATTATCAGATTTTTTTAATGTTAAAGCATAAAGATTATTTAAAGTATTAAAAAAGAAATGTGGTTGAATTTGAGTTCTTAAAAATTTAAGTTCTGTACTCATTTGAAGTTTTGCCAAATCTTCATTTCTCTTCTTTTCAATTGACCAGTCAATAACTAATTTAATGGCGGTAACAAAACCTATAACATATAATTCACCTAATATTACTGCTATTATATGGTTAAGTTCCATAAATTTTGCTGGATCTTCAGCTTCTGGCCAAATATCTTCTGTTACCAGCAAGTAATTTAATCCCGTTCTAACCAAATATACCATGGCTAACATAAAAACTAACGAGAAGATGTAAACCCAATACTTTTTTCTAAGTATAAACCTTGGTATTAGGTAATATATATTAATATAAACTATTATGATGTGAATAGGAAACTCAACCAAATTTGATTTTAAGGAGTACCAGTAATCATCAAAATAGCTTCCCCACCTCACAAAATTAAATATGAAATAACCCAACCAGAAGATTACATGATATCTGATGGGAATGGTCTGCCCTATTTTCTTATTAAACAATGAAATAATTCTTAAATTTAAACAAGGTTTATTAAAAAAAACCTATTAATTCAAGGCAATTTTAGTAATATATTCATTAAATAGCAATTAAATTGACAATTGTTTATTTTCCAAAATCACTTATCGAGATTTTAACGTTGTCTGTGTGTAAAATGATGTAGTTCAGATAAAATCTTTTAAAACTATTTTCATAATGGATAGTTTGGCTCAACTTAAAACAAAATAATCAAAATTATGAAACAAAACTTACGTAAACTTTTCTTGTTTTCTTTCTTACTTTTAATAGGGCAAGTTTCTTTAGCTCAAGAAAAAGAAATTACAGGAACAGTAACTTCAAAAGCCGATGGCATTCCTCTTCCAGGAGTAAATGTTATTGTTCAAGGCACAACTAACGGTGCCCAGACAGATTTTGATGGGAACTATTCACTTACAGCTAATGTAGGTGACATTCTAGTCTTTTCCTATATAGGAATGACTACCCTTGAAATTACTGTAGCAGATTCTAATACTATTAATGCTAAACTTGAAGAAGATGCCCAACAACTTAGTGAAGTTGTAGTAACAGCTCTTGGTATTAAAAAGACTAGAAAATCTTTAACCTATGCGGCTCAAGACATTAATGCTGATGAGTTAAATAAGGCAAAACAAACTAACCCGATGAATAGTTTATCTGGTAAAGTATCTGGGGTTTCAATTACAAGAAGTTCATCAGGTGTTGGTGGCTCAGTAAAGGTAACGCTACGTGGAAACTCTTCTATTGGAAACAACCAACCACTTTATGTAGTAGATGGAGTTCCATTGTCTAATCCATCTTCAAGTCAACCAGGAGAAACTTTTGGTGATATAAACGGCGGTAATCGTGATGGTGGTGATGCTATGGCACTAATTAACCCAGATGACATAGAGTCTTTAACAGTATTAAAAGGTGCTTCGGCATCTGCATTATATGGTAGTGCTGGTTTAAATGGTGTAATTTTAATTACAACTAAAAAAGGACGTTCAGGTAGCTTTAAGGTAGATTTCTCTTCAAACCTTACGGTTGATAGCGCTGCTTATACAATGGAATTCAATGATGAAGCTCAAGGTAACATTGATGATTTTTTAGACACTGGAATAACTAACATAAACTCATTATCTGTTTCTGGTGGTACCGAAAAAGCTCAAACTTATTTCTCTTACAGTAATTCATTTGCATCTGGTATCCTGCCAACTAACAATCTAAAGCAACATACTTTTAACGTTAGAGAAACTGCACAATTGTTTGATGACAAATTAAACATAAATGCATCTGTAATGGCTTCTACCCAAAATATTAAGAACAGACCAATCTCAGGTTTATATTTTAACCCTTTGGTTGGAACTTATGCATTTGAATCTGATTCTGAACGATTATCTGATTATGCCAACTTTGAAGAATTTGAGCCTAATAGAAATATTATGGCACAACGTTGGTTTAGAGGAACGTCTGATATAGAACAAAACCCTTATTGGATTCTAAACAGAAATGCCTCTGAAGACACTAATAAGAAATTAATAGCTTCCTTAAACCTTAACCTTAAGGTTAACGACTGGTTATCATTACAAACTAGAGGAACTTATGATCAATCTCTATTCAACTTTGAAAGAAGAATATATGCTACTACTGAAGCTACATTGGCTCCGGCTAATGGTAGATATATTGTATTTGAAAATGATTATACACAGTTATATGGTGATTTCATAGCAAACATTAACACTAACATAAATGAAAACACATCTGTAACTGCCATTGTAGGAGCTAGTACCACGCGTACTACTACAGAAACATTTAATGCCGACTCAGGTACAAACGGAGGTTTACAATTTGCCAATGTATTTACTTACCAAAACTTTAATGGTAACCCTGCTGTAAACTTTACTCAAAACTCTTTAGAAACAAGAGTTAATTCTGTATTTGCTAGTGCAACAATTGGTTTTAGTGATAAGGTTTTTGTGGACTTAACTGCTAGAAACGATTGGACCTCTACTTTACCAGAAGAAAACAATTCGTTCTTTTACCCATCTGTTGGTGTAACAGGAGTATTAAGTGAATTATTTGAATTACCAGAAAGTATATCATTTGCTAAACTTAGAGCTTCTTATGCAGAAGTAGGTAACGGTTTTGCAGCAGATTTAATTTCTCCTAATAATAGCATCATTTTTGGTGGTGGAGGAGTAAATCCTACAGATCCAATTAGACCATTCCCCGGTTCAACGCCAAAGCCTGAAAGACAAAAATCTTTCGAAATTGGAACAGAATGGAGATTCAACAACAACCGTTTAGGGTTTGATATTGGATACTACAACACTAAAACTGTTGACCAATACTATGCCTTTGCAACTTCAGTATCAATTATTGGAGCTCCACAAGCCAACCTAAACTCTGGTGAAATTTTAAATAAGGGTATTGAAGCATCTATTTTCGCTATTCCTGTGCAAAAAGATGATTTCAAATGGACAACAAACGTAAATTTTGCTGCTAACAAAAATGAAATTGTTAGAATTTACAACGGACAGCAATTAGAAGGTCTTATTGAACCTGAATTCTTTACTCTTTCTGGTAAAGGTGTAAACACATTTGGCTCTTACTTAGTTGAAGGTGGTTCTTTTGGAGACATTTATGCTCAGGTTGTTAGAAGAAATGCAGATGGATTACCTATTATTGAAGGTGACGCTGTTATCCAAAATGATGATAATACCGTTGACGGATTAACAAAAGTAGGAAACGCTAACCCAGACTTCACATTAGGTTGGAATAACTCTTTTCAAATTAAAAACTTTACTGTTGACTTCTTAGTAGATGGTAAGTTTGGTGGAGAAACAATGAGTATGACGGAAGCAATTGTTGAAGGGTTTAGTAACAATTCAGCAAGAGAAACTAACAACGGTTCTGTAAACGTTCAAGTAGATGGTGTTGCAACAACAATGTCTGCTCAAGATTATTACGGTAAAGTTGGTGGTAGAAATGGTTTTACAGGAGAATATATTTATAGTGCTACAAATGTAAGACTGGCAGAATTTGCAGTTGGTTATAACTTCAAACTAGGAGAAAACTCATTATTCAAAAGAGTAAAGGCTTCATTAGTAGGAAACAACTTGTTGTTCTTCTATAAAGACGCACCGCATGACCCTAACTTATCTTTAAGTACAGGAAACGCATTACAAGGTGTAGATGTTTTAGGACTTCCGTCATCTAGAAGCATAGGTCTAAATCTAAATGTAACATTCTAAAAAAAATGAACACAATGAAAAGAATAAATAAATTATTAGCATGTTTAGTTGTTTTAGGTCTAGTTGGTGCTTCTTGCAGTGAATTAGAACAATTTAACGGCAACGAAAGAAACATATCCCAAGAGCAGTTGGAAGTAGATTTTCAGCATGTAGGATCTAAATACAAACCAATCTTTGAGAGTATTTACCAATATACTCCTGCTTGGTCATACCAATTACAACAAAACCTTAATGCCGATGTGTATTCTGGTTACCTGACAAACCCACGTCCATTTGTGGCTGGTGCAAATAACACCACATATAGTTTAGTAAGTGGATGGAATAATTTCATTTGGTCTGTTCCTTATTCTAATGTAATGAACAACGTTCAATCTATAACCGAATTAACAGAAGGTTCATACCCAACATTACACGCTGTTTCACTTATCCTTAAGGTTGAAGCTATGCATCGAGTATCAGATGTCTTTGGTCCTATAGTTTACTCCAATTTTGGAGATTTAGCAAATGCCGGAGTTTATGATTCTCAACAAGAAGCTTACAATGCTTTTTTTGCAGATCTTGACACAGCTGTTGCAAGTTTGATGGCCGATATTGATAGTCCACGTTTTTCAGCATTCGATTTATCGTATGGTGGAGATTACACACAATGGGTAAAATTAGCTAACTCTTTAAGGTTACGATTGGCTATTCGCATTTCAAAAGTAGATTCTAGCAAAGCAAAAACTGAGGGTGAAAAAGCCTTATCACAGCCATTAGGCTTATTAGCCTCGAATGATGATAACTTTAATGTAAATAGTTCTTTAGATCACCCTCTTTCTGTAATAGATAATTCTTGGGGAGATATTAGAATGAATGCTTCTATGGAATCTATACTTACAGGTTATGATGATGGACGTGCAGAAAGTTATTTTGATGCACCAACTAGTGTAGCTGGAACTGTAAAAGGTGTTAGAGGTGGATTGCCATTATTACCAGGTTATGCAGATGAGTTAGAGCAAAAGGCTGATTACATAGGATTCTCTGCAATTAACGATGGTGTACATACTTCAACCGTACAATTAATGACAAGTGCCGAGGTGTACTTCTTAAAAGCAGAAGCAGCTTTAAGAGGTTGGACAGGTGCTGGAGATGCTCAATCTAACTATGAAATGGGTATTGAAACATCATTTGAACAACACGGTGTTGGTGGAGCTGCTGCTTACATTGCAGACAATGCCTCTGTTCCGGCAGATTATGTAGATCCAGTGAACGCCTCTAATAACATTGCTGCATTAAGTAACATAACAATTGCTTGGAATGGTGCAGACGATAACGAAACAAAATTAGAGAAAATAATCACTCAAAAATGGATAGCTATGTTCCCGGAGGGGCAAGAAGCTTGGAGTGAATTCAGACGTACTGGATATCCAAAGATTTTCCCTGTGGTGAGTAATCAAAGTGGTGGTGTAGTTGATACAGATATCCAAATAAGACGTATCCCTTTTGTTGACAGTGAATTATCAACAAATCCTGATGGAGTAACTGGTGCGGTAACCAAACTTGGTGGAGCAGACAATGCTGGAACACGCCTATGGTGGGATACTGGAGGTTCTAACTTTTAATTTTTATTAAGTAAGAGTAGTTTATAAATTGTTTAGTTGATTGTTTAGCGAACGGAAACTAAAGTTTCCGTTCGCTTTAACAAAAATTGTTAACCAGAAAAGATAAAACTGTGAAAATTGCAAATCACAAAAACATAGCTTACACTGAAGCAGGAACTTTTGAAGAAACGCGCTTTGAAAAAATACATAATGTAATTTTCAAAGACTCAAAAGAGCCCTCTATTTTAGTGGCTCAAGAGATTGCTGACCTTATAAAAGAAAAAGCTGCTAAAAATCAACCTTGCGTATTAGGTTTAGCAACGGGGTCTTCTCCAATAAAAGTATATGAGGAATTGGTTAGAATGCATAAAGAAGAAGGCCTAAGCTTCTCAAATGTAGTATCCTTCAACCTTGATGAATACTACCCAATGGACAAGAGTAACATTCAAAGTTACTTCTATTTCATGCATGAACACCTTTTTAATCATGTAGATATTTTACCTGAAAATATTAACATTCCAGATGGTAAAATTAATCCTGAAGACTTATATCAATACTGTATTGATTATGAAATGAAAATTAAATCGGTTGGAGGTTTAGATTTTCAACTTTTAGGTATTGGTAGAACAGGACATATTGGTTTTAATGAGCCTGGTTCTCACTTGAATTCAAGGACAAGAAATATTACACTTGATCACATAACTAGAGTTGATGCTGCACCTGCTTTTTTAGGTATAGATAATGTTCCACGAAAAGCCATTACCATGGGTATTGGAACTGTTATGAGTGCTAAACGAATTGTGCTTTTGGCTTGGGGAGCTAACAAAGGAGAAATAGTTAAAGAAACTATTGAAGGTAATATAACTGCGGAAGTTCCGGCAACATATTTACAAAATCATAATAACACCACTTTCATTTTAGATGAAGGGGCAGCTTCTGAGCTTACAAGAGTAAAAACGCCCTGGTTAGTTACGGCATGTGTATGGAATGAACCATTAAAATTAAAAGCTGTTGTATGGCTTTCTGAACTTTCAGGTAAATCTATTTTAAAGCTTACAGATACAGATTACAATAATAACGGGATGTCTGGTCTATTAACTGAAGAAGGAACTGCTTATGATTTGAACATAAAAATGTTTAACAAAATGCAGCAAACCATTACGGGTTGGCCAGGAGGTAAACCCGATGCTGATGATTCTAATCGTCCAGAACGTGCTACACCTGTAAAGAAACGTATTATAATTTTTAGCCCACACCCAGACGATGACGTCATCTCAATGGGTGGTACTTTTGATAGATTGGTAGAACAAGGTCATGATGTACATATTGCCTACCAAACTTCAGGTAATATTGCTGTTTCTGATGAAGAAGCACTAAAGTTTGCTGAAATTACACAATCGTTATGTCCAGATTGTGATGAAACTCAGAGTATCATCAACTTTTTAAAAATAAAGACTGATAATGATATTGATTCTGCAGAAGTTCGAAAACTCAAAGGGTTAATAAGAAGAAGTGAATCATTAGCAGCAACAAGATATTTAGATTTAAAGGATGAAAATGTTCACTTTTTAGATTTGCCATTTTATGAAACGGGCACTATAAAAAAGAATAATATAGGCGTTGATGATGTTGCTATTATGAAAGCTCTAATTGATAAAGTAAAACCACATCAAATTTATGCCGCTGGAGATTTAGCCGATCCCCATGGAACACATAAAGTGTGTCTAGATGCACTATTCATGGCTATTGAGGATTTAAAACATATAGATTATATGAAGGATTGTTGGGTGTGGTTATATCGTGGTGCATGGCATGAATGGGAATCATACCAAATAGAAATGGCGGTTCCTATGAGCCCAGATCAAGTACTTAAAAAGAGACACGCCATTTTCTACCATCAATCACAAAAAGATGGTGTAATGTTTCAAGGTGGAGACTCTAGAGAATTCTGGGTACGCGCAGAAGACAGAAATAGGTTAACAGCCAAAAAATACCATGATTTAGGGTTAGCAGATTATGCCGCAATTGAAGCTTTTAAACGTTATCATTTTTAGAACTTATGAAATTATCTATTGCTCTCATAAGTATAATTCTATTTTTAGGTTGCACAGAAAAACAACCTTCTAACACTATGCTGGGTACTTGGAAATTGGTCTATGCCGAAACTTTTGAAAATGATTCTTTAAAAATTAAGGACCTCACAAAAACTGAATTTATAAAGATAATTAGCAATAGTCATTTTGCTTTTTTTAATCAACAGAAGGAATCTAGTGAAAATTTTTATAGTGGTGCAGGCACTTATACTTTAAGTGGAGAAAACTACATTGAAACTTTAAGTTATACTTCTGTTTCCAATATAAAGAATCACGTGTTTCCTTTTAAAATTAAATTTAAAGAAGATACCTTAATTCAATCTGGAATTGAAGAAGTAAAAGATGCAAATATTCATCGAAAAATAATTGAAAAGTACATTAAAATAAACTGATAAAACACTTTATCAACCATCCATAAGCCATGAAAAAAATCATATTATTCATTCTATTATTTAACTGCTATAGCAGTACTATAACGGCGCAAAATATGCTACAGGAAAATTATGATTTGATGCCTTGGCCAAAAGAAATCACAGAAAAACCTGCTAAGTTTTTAGTTAATAGCGACGTTACGATCTCAATTAATGCCGAAGACAAAAAGCATAGAGTTCGTAATGCCGCCGTTAGTTTTTTAAGAAGACTGAGCAATAGAACTGGAGTATTCTTAAAAGAAGGATTCCCTGTATTTAATAAAGAAGGAAGTATTATAATATCTTTTGACAATGTAGCCCAATTAAATGTAAACAATAATGAATCTTATACTTTAGAGGTAAATGATTCATCTATTATAATTAAAGCAAAAACAGATGTTGGCGCCATAAGGGGATTAGCTACACTACTGCAATTAACCAAAAACGATACAACTGATTATTATTTTCCTGGTATTTATATAGATGATACCCCTAGGTTTGTATGGCGCGGATTAATGATAGATGTATCAAGACATTTTCAACCTATAAATGTTTTAAAACGAAATTTAGATGCTATGGCATCTGTTAAAATGAACGTATTTCATTGGCATTTAACAGATGACCAAGGGTTTAGAATAGAATCTAAAATATACCCTAAATTGCAAGAATACGCTTCAGACGGACAATATTACACCCACGAACAAATAAAAGATGTAGTTGCATATGCCAATAATTTGGGAATTAGGGTTATCCCTGAGATTGACGTACCTGGGCATGCTTCTGCCCTATTAACTGCTTATCCTGAATTAGGCAGCAAAAAAAGCTTCTCGTATGCCATAGAACGAAATGCTGGTGTATTTGACCCTACGCTAGACCCTACTAATGAAAAAACATACGAGTTTCTCAAAAATCTTTTTACCGAAATAGCGCCTTTATTCCCTGACGATTATTTCCATATTGGCGGCGATGAAAATGAAGGTAAACATTGGAACGAAAACGAAACAATTCAAGCTTTTAAAATAGAACATGGATTAGAAACAAACCATGATTTACAAACCTACTTCAATATTAGGCTTGAAAAAATATTAAATAAACTTGGTAAAAAACTAATGGGTTGGGATGAAATATTAACCCCAAGTACTCCAACTACATCAGTTATTCATTCTTGGCGAGGCGAACATGAAGGTTTGGAACAAAGCACTCTTATAGAAGCTGCACAAAAAGGTTATCAAGCGGTTTTATCGGCAGGATATTATATAGATAGAATGTTACCTATAGAACACCATTATACCGTTGACCCAATAGCAGATGCTGTACTTTCAAAAGAAGAACGAAAAAGAATACTGGGAGCTGAAGCCACAATGTGGAGTGAACTAGTAACACCTACAACCATTGACTCTAGAATTTGGCCTAGAACTGCTGCTATAGCAGAAAGGTTTTGGTCTCCTAAAGACATTAAAGATGTTGGATTTATGAAAAAACGTCTGAAAAAAGTATCGTTTAACCTTGAAGAATTAGGTCTTACTCATATTAAAAATAGAGATGTTATTTTAAGAAATATGACTAACAATCAAGATATCTCGTCATTAATAACCCTATCTAAAATTTGCGAACCACTTAAGGTATATGAACGTAATAAAGATGGTATAGAATACAAATCCTATTCACCATTTGTGTTATTTGCTGATGCTTGTGTGGTAGATGCTGAAGATGCCGAAATATTTAATGATTTAACTTCCAAATTTATTGATCAACCCAAAAAGGTATTTGATGTGTTATATTATCTAAAACTATGGGCCAACAACCATAATACGTTTTCAATGGTTGATAAAAACCCTAAACTAAATCCACTTAAGGATTTATCTAAAAGCTTATCGAGTGCATCTCAAATACTTTTTAATTCTCTAGAATCTCAAGCCTTAAGCACAACAGATTTAAACAATCTTAAAAATTCTTTAGTTATTTTAGAGCAACCTCATGTTGATATAGAAGTAGTAATAACCAAATCATTGCGATTACTTACTAAATATTGTGAAACAAATTATTTGAAATAATGATATTAATTGCAGATAGCGGCTCAACAAAGTGTGACTGGATTCTTTATAACAATGATAGGGCAAACCCTGTAAAAATTAGAACCAAAGGATTAAACCCCGCTATCTTATCTAAAAAACAATTAAAAAACACCATAACTAAGAACGAAGATCTTTTTAACCATAAAGATTTGGTTACTTCCGTTCATTTCTTTGGCGCTGGATGTGGCACCAAAAAGAATCAACAAAAGGTCAATAATATACTTACTAAATTCTTTAAAAATGCTCAGACCTCAACTCAGGAAGATATTATGGCGGCCGTTTATGCTACAACTTCAACTCCAGCTGTAGTTTGCATTTTGGGAACTGGATCAAATTGTTGTTATTTTGATGGAAAGACTACGCATTTAAAATCACCCGCATTAGGTTATATTTTAATGGATGAAGGTAGTGGCAACTACTTTGGTAAGGAATTGCTTAAAATCTATTATTATAATCAAATGCCAGAAGTGTTAAGAATAACTTTTGAAAACGATTATAACTTAAAAGAAAAAGAAGTTATTAAACAATTGTACAAATCGTCTACGCCCAATAGGTACTTAGCTGAATTTGCTCGTTTTATGTTTGAACATGAATCACACCCTTTTATAAAACGTATGATTACTGATGGCATGGATAAATTCATAGATAATAATATCATGCAGTATGCCGATGAATTGAAAACAGCCCCACTTCATTTTGTTGGTTCTATAGCATATTTTGCTCAAAGTCATATACAAAATGCCTTAAACAAAAAAGGATTAAAAGCTTCTCATTTTATTAGAAGACCTATAGATAACATTATTAGCAATATTGTTAATGAACCTGTTTAAGCAAGCATATAAAATCCTATTAATAGTACCAATATTCCAATTAGTACTACTTACCTCTTGCTCTAAAGAAAAAACGAAACTAATCCCATCAACTCTTTTCAGTTTAGTTGACAATAACCAAACTAACATCCATTTTACAAATTCTGTAAAAGAGAACCTTTATTTCAACTTTATTAACTATTCCTATATCTACAATGGCGCTGGAATTGCTGTTGGTGATATTAATAATGATGGGCTAGAAGATTTATATTTCACCTCAAACCAAAACTCAAACAAACTTTATTTAAAT
This sequence comes from Seonamhaeicola sp. MEBiC01930, assembly GCF_045277075.1. GTDB lineage: Bacteria > Bacteroidota > Bacteroidia > Flavobacteriales > Flavobacteriaceae > Seonamhaeicola. Next base: position 586,997 of record NZ_CP104270.1, read on the forward strand.
AAAGGTGATTTTAAATTTGACGATATTACGGAAACTGCGGGAGTTTCAGATAAAGAAGGGTGGACCACAGGTACAACCATGATAGACATAAATAATGATGGGTGGCTAGATATTTATGTTTGCAAATCTGGTTCATTAAAAAGTCATGAACAAAGAGAAAATAAATTATTCATTAACCAAAAAAACAATACGTTTAAAGAATCGGCGGAATCCTACGGTTTAAATCACTTTGGTTTTTCTGTTCAAGCCTATTTTCTTGATTTTGATAATGATGATGATTTAGATATGTATCTAGTCAATCATCGAGCAGATTTTAGAAATAACACCACCATAGACCCTGTATTTCAACAAACAAAAGAGCCTTATCATTCTGATCAGCTTTTCAGAAATGATGGTAATAAATTCATTAATATAACCAAAGAAGCTGGTGTTGAAAACAAAGCCTGGGGGTTAAGTGCATCAATAGGTGATTTCAACAATGATAACCTACTAGACATCTATGTTGCCAACGATTTTTTAGAACCTGATTTTTTATATATAAATCAAGGTAATGGAACTTTTAAAGATGAAATCTTACAAAGATTTAAACACATTTCCACCAATAGTATGGGCTCTGATTATGCCGATATTAACAATGATTTGCTTCCAGATTTAATAGTATTAGATATGATGGCCGAAGATCATATTAGAAGTAAAGAAAATATGGCAACTATGAGTACCCAAAATTTCAATGCTATTGTAGATGCCGGTTATCATCATCAATATATGTCTAACATGTTACAACTAAATAATGGTAATGGTGTTTTTAGTGAAATAGGACAACTTAGTGGCATAGCAAAAACCGATTGGAGTTGGGCTCCTTTAATTGCAGACTTTAATAATGATGGATTTAATGATTTATTAGTAACCAATGGTATTGAACATGATTTATCTAATCAGGACTTTAGAAATCAAATGAAAACTAACATCCGAAACAGAAAAAAAGTTTCCCTAGAAGAAGCTATTGGAATGATGCCGTCAAATAAACTTAGCAACTATATCTTCAAAAATAATTCTGATTTAACATTTAGTAATACCACCATTGATTGGGGTTTAAATCAAAATATAAACTCTACAGGTGCTATATATTCTGATTTAGACAATGATGGAGACTTAGATATTGTTTTAAATAATCAATCAGACAAAGCACATATTTATAAAAACAACTCCAATAACAATCATATTACACTATCACTAAAGGGTCATCAAAAAAACAAAAATGGTATTGGAACTAAAGTCACCATTTATGCCGATGATTTACAACAAACTAAAACACAATTTGTCTCCAGAGGGTATCAATCTTCAGTAACTAATAAGCTACATTTTGGACTAAGAAACATTTCTAAAATTGACAGTGTCATTATCAATTGGCCAGATGGAAATTCTCAAGTAATAAAGAATCCTAAGGTCAATAATTTTATTGATGCGCACTACAAAAATTCCAAAATTGGAAGTCAAAACACAAAACCTATTAAGACTTTATTTGAAAATATAGACCCTGAAACTATTGGCGTAGATTTCGTTCAAAAAGAAAATGAGTTTGATGATTACAAGCTTCAACTATTATTACCGCAAAAGCAATCAGAAAACAGTAAACCATTAGCTGTTGGAGATATTAACAATGATGGCCTAGAAGATTTCTTTGTTGGAAATGCTAAAGATGCAAAAGCATCATTATATGTTCAAATGACTGATGGTACATTTAATGAAACTAACAAAGATTTGTTCCGCTTAGAAAAAGTATTTGAAGATACCGATGCTACTTTCATTGATATTGATAATGACAATGATTTAGACCTGATTGTTACTTCGGGTGGTTATGAATTTGAAGAAAAAAGCCCCTTACTTCAAGATAGATTATACATTAACAACGGAACTGGGTTATTTAGAAAATCAAACCTTTTATCCAAAGATTTTAGCAACACGCAATGCATAACTGTTTCTGATTATGATAACGATGGAGACAAAGATGTATTTCTAGGTGGTGGTGTAATTCATGGTAAGTACCCGCTTTCTTATCAATCTAAATTACTAGAAAATCAAAACGGAATCTTAGTTGATGTTACCAATAAAAAACTAAAGGATATATCCAGTTTGAGAATGGTAAATGACGCTATTTTTTCAGATTATGATAATGATGGTGATAAAGATTTAATTGTTGTTGGAGAATGGATGCCAATAACCATATTAGAAAACAGAAAAGGTAAATTCCATAAACAAGAAATTAAATTCTTAGAAAACACCAGTGGTTGGTATCAATGCATTACAGCTTTTGATTATAACAATGATGGAAACGAAGATTATATAATTGGTAATTGGGGAAATAACAACAAATTTCATCCAAGTGTAAATAAACCATTACATGTATATGCAGACTACTTAGACGGTAACAAAACCTTTGATGTTGTACTTAGTAAAGTTTCGAAAACAGGAGACTTATTACCTGTAAGAGGAAAAGAATGCTCTTCACAACAAACCCCGTTTATTAATGAAAAACTTAACACTTACAATGCTTTTGCCAATGCTACATTACCAGATATTTATGGTAAAAACAAATTAAATAATGCTACACATTATACAGTTAAAAATTTCAACTCTATAATCTTGAAAAACAATGACACTAAGAACTTTGAATCTATTAACCTGCCAACTGAAGCGCAATTCTCGCCAACACTTTCAACAGAAGTTATTGACGTAAATAACGATGGAGTTTTAGATCTTTTTGGTGTTGGCAATATAAATCATGCAGAAGTTGAAACTATTCGTTATGACGCTTCTATGGGTTATACGTTATTAGGAAATAATACTAATCTCTCTTTTTTAAATGACAGGGGTTACTTAAATAAAAATGAGGCTAAAACAATAAAAAGAATAGTTATTAATAAAATCCCTCATTTAATTATTCTTAATAAGAATAATGGATTAAAAATTTTAAAATTAACACTTTATGATCTCAAACAATAATTCTGTTGAAAGTTATGATAACATGATAATTTCATTTAGTAAACCCTTTCATTTATTAATTAGACAAAAATCGTTTTCAGATATATTTGCCTATAGAAAATTTTTAAATTGGGTTAGCGGAGAATTTGATTTAAACTTACAAGATAAATCAGATAATCTTAAGATTTTCTTTCCTAATAAAAGATTATCCATATCTAAATTAGAGAGACAAAATAATTGTATTATTTCTGAAATAAAGATTGAAGCGATATCTATTCCTAATGGTATGATATTACTAAGCTCAATAGAATCAATATATTTAAACCTTATAAAAAATTTGCAATAACAGAATTAAATAAATTATACCAATAAAAAAACCTCCGACATATATCGGAGGTTTTTTTAACATCTAAGCTCTATTAATTAGATTCCTAAACCTTGTCCTCCACCAACTTGGATAGTTTCAGCAGTTAAGAAAGCTGCGTCATCACTTACCAGGAATGAAATAACAGAAGCAACTTCTTCAGGTTGCCCTAATCTTCCTAATAAAATATTGTTTTTCCAAGAAGCAAAAACTTCAGGTTTTGTAGACTTTATTTGTTTGTGGAAATCTGTATCAACTGTACCAGGAGATACAGCATTTACTCTAATACCATATTCTGCAAGATCTTTAGCCAAAGCTCTTGTAATTGCATGAACAGCTGCTTTAGATGTTCCATAAACACCTGCACCAGGTCCACCTGCATTCCAACCAGCAATTGATGTATAATTTATAATTGATGGGTTCTCTCCTTTTTTAAGGAAAGGAATAGCTGCTCTTGAAGCAAAAAATGTTGAATCTAGGTTTAAAGCCATTACAAATCTGTAAAATTCAGTAGTCATGTCTTCAAATCTAGACCTTCCTCCTAATCCACCAGCATTGTTAACTAGCACATCAATTCTACCATATTTTTCTCCAATTTTATTAATATTTGAAGTTACTTCTTCATCTTTAGTAACGTCAAAACCATAATATTCAGCTGGAATTCCTAAAGCGGTTAATTCCTCAACTCTTTTAGCCCCAGCATCATCTTCAATACCATTTAAAATTACTGTATATCCATCTTCTCCAAGTCTTTTTGCTACTTGAAAACCAATACCTCCAGTTGCACCTGTAATAACAGCTACCTTTCCATTTGAATTACTCATATTCTTTAATTTTAGTTTTTCTTGTTTTATTATATTAATTTATTCTACTGATTTTATATTTTTCGCAAAGTAATATATCGCCCCAACACCTAACGGTACAAATACTGCTATGGCCACAAAAATTGGAGTATAAGAGAAATTCTCAACTACTATAGGAACCAAAAAGTTCATTACAATTACTGAAAACACTCCTATCATTCCTCCAAGACCAGCTAATGACCCAACAGATTTTCCACTGAAAAAATCACTTGGAAGTGTTTGCACATTACTAATAGCAAATTGAAAACCGAAAAGCACTACAAAAACAATTGCTACAAATTTCTCTGCTGTATTTCCCATTAGTACAGTGGCAATTAAACCTAGTAACATGATAATACCACCAATGAAAATAGTAGTTTTTCTACCTTTATCAATTGAATTTGTTTTAGCAATAATTTTTCCAGAAACATATCCACCTGCAATACTGCCTATAGCAGCACCAACATAAGGTACCCATAAGAACATACCAACTTCTTTAACATTAAACCCGTATACATCAAATAGGTAAATTGGCATCCAACCCACAAATAGCCACCAAATTGGTTCTAAAAAGAATCTTCCGATAACAACTGACCAAGACTCTTTAAAAGAAAGTATCTGTTTTAAGCTTTTACCCTTAGTTTCTTCTGTGGCATTTTGATCTGCTTCACTTTGCCCTTCTAAGATAAATTTTTGCTCTTCTTCTGTAATCCAAGGGTGTTTTTTTGGTCCTGCTTTATTAATTAATAACCAAGGAATAACCCATAAAATTCCGAAAGAACCAATTACCATAAAAGTAACTCTCCAACCAAACGCAACAAATAATGCTGCTATCAATGGTGGTGCTATTACCGAACCAATAGAAGCTCCTGCATTAAATAACCCTTGAGCAATAGCTCGTTCTTTAATTGGAAACCATTCGGCATTACTTTTTACAGCTCCTGGCCAGTTACCAGCCTCAGATATCCCTAATGTACTTCTAAAAAACGCAATTGAGAAAAGTCCTCTTACCGTAGAATGCATAAAAGAAGATAATCCCCAAACACCTATACTAATTACATAACCTATTCGGGTTCCTACCTTATCAAAAAGTTTACCAGAAAATAATTGTCCTAGTGCATAGAAGACCATAAAGATGTTTAATATTAATGCGTAGTCATCCTTGGTTAATTGAAGAGAGTGTGCTATAGTTCCTTCCTTATCTATTCCTCCCCACATAATTCCTAACGCACTTCTATCAATGTAATTTATAACTGTGGCCAAAAAAATTAACCCAATTATTACCCATCTTAATCCTTTAATTTTCATATGATTAGTTTTTAGTTTTAGTATTGGCTTTTAGCGATATTTATCGCATATATTATTCTAATAAAAAGATAAAATATGTTATGTAATTAAACCCTCTTTATTATTATTATTTATTTTCATCACTATAGCAATATTGGTATAAGGCCTTGAAATGAATTTTCATTTTTTCCTTTGCTAAAGTTGGATCTTGTTTTTTTATAGCTTCATAAATATCTTTATGCTCTTGAATACCAATAAAAGCCTGATTTTCATCACAAACATGATATTTTTCAAAATTAGTTAAGATCTCAGGTGTAATTGTTAACATTAAAGTATTCATTGTTCTGTTTCCACTGGCCTTAGCTATTGCCAAGTGAAACAATAAATCTTCTTGAACTGCATCCTCATTATTAACAACCTTATCTCTATAAGCATCTAAGGTTGCTTTCATATGCTCTAAATCCTTTTCTGTTCTACGAGTAGCTGCTAAACTTGCTGTTTTTAATTCTAAAAGAATTCTAGTTTCAACTAACGATTTAAAATCAGGCTGATCTAATCGTATAATATCCTCTATCATCCCATTTAAAGCAGTAACACCAATATTAGCAACAAAAGTTCCACTTTGCGGAATTGATTTTAAAAGTCCAAAAAATTCTAATTTTTGAATCGCATCACGAACATTACTTCGAGTTACTTCAAACTTTTCAGCTAACATTCGTTCAGAAGGAAGCTTATCTCCAGGCTCAAGATTTTTAAAATTTATCAAATCCCTTATTTTACCAATCAGTAAATTTTCTACTTCTTGATTATCCTTAACCGAAATTGCTTCTAACTTCATAAATATATTCTAATTTAAATAGGACAATAACATAATAATAAAACAATATGTTATTCAAACACCTAATATTTAAAGCCTTAATACTTCATTTTAAAATTGGTGAACCAATTTGACCCTGCCAAATGTAGTAAAAAATGTTTAAACATTTTTTAGTTTATTTTTTTAATCCCTCAAGGTTTTTATAAGTTGCAAATATCTTACAAAACTTGAACTTTTTTTTAAATATTATCATTAAAAATATTAGTAAATAACATTTTAATGACTTACTTCTAATTCATAAAATCTAACCTTTGAAAAAGCACCTTTATCTCTGGTTTGAAAATAATTTCCAGCTTTAAAGTAATTCTCAAAAACACCCCATCTTTTCATATGAATACTATCATAAACCTTGTATTCATTACCATTTAAAATTATTACCATTTTACCGTCAGAGACCTGAACTTCCAAAGTAAATTTTCTAAACCCTACTTCTTGTTCAAAATTGAATCCTTCATCATTATCCCAAGCATCTTCATGAAGTATTTCGGTATCAGAGGCATTTAAATTCTTTAGAACTTTAGTCTTGATACGAATCTTTCCTTTATCCCAATATATTTTTAATATTGGAGGAGCATTATTATCATCTTCACCTATTAAATCGCGCTGTTCATTCGTTAACCGACCATGAATCTGCATGATAATTGTTCTATGATATTTACCATCAGAATCCTTTGTGGCCTGCTCCATCTGAATCTTTCCTTTCAACTTACCTCCTTGAGCAAAAGTCCAGTTTACATTATTGTTTCCTGGTTCCATCTGTTCTCTAAGCTCAGACCTAGTATATTTAGTGTTTCTGGTCTTTGACTCCGTAGGCATTGCATGAAATACAATAGCTCCAAGGGTTGAATCTATATACATGTAAGGCTTAGCCACTTCAATATTTGGGAAATCAAAAATTTCAGGTGGTTCAATTTCTATTGGTTTACCTTTATCATTGGCTACTGGTAATGTTACTTTCCAATGAGACAAATCAATTTCAGGCAGCCTTACTTTCTTTTTTTTCTTCTTTTTTTTCTTCTTCTCTGTTTTCTCAGTATCCGAAGTTTTGTCTTGATCAGATTGAGCACTAACCAGATTATTGTTTAGCACCAATAGAACCAAAAGAAAATTTAGCAAGGTTATTTTTAATTTTTTCATCTTATTATATTTTATTGATTATTGGATCTACAAAACACAGACCCAATAATCAATTTCAACAATTATACCAGATTACTTTTTGTATAAAGCACTAATTAAAATCCTGGTGTAAGTATATCTATATTATCAATAAATACTTCATTACTACTATCTACAGCATTTAATGCTCTAACATAAATTACTGCAATATTTGATGTTGCTACAAATGTAAATGTGCTAGTAGTAAATGTATCATTGGTATCTGAAGATTTAGTAGCATTAAAATCATTTGTGATATTAAAATATGCATCTGAGTTTTCTTCAATACCTACCTCTGTAGTTATTTCATTATTTAGAATAAATACTTCTGTATTAATACCTTCAGCTTCAGAACGTGTATCTATAGTGAAAGTATATTGAACACCTGGTTCAACAGCAACTACTTGGTAAAGCCTACGGCAATTATTACTTAATTTCACTCCTCGTCCTCCACCAGCATTTGGACCAAATTTATTACCATCACTTGTAGATCCTGGTTGTTCATTTGTACAATATGTAGCATCTATGTAAGCATTTAAATCAGTATTATTCCAAATTGCTCTATAAGGGCTATCTATTGTTCCTAATACATCATCAACAACAGTACTGTTAGGTGTCATATCCCAAGCATCTGCATTATCACCAGTATTAGAAGTGTGATCATTACATTGGCCATTCAAAACTTCAGCAGCAAAAGTTGCATCAACTCCCGTTGGCTCCCCATTTTCATCAAATCCAGGAGTAAGAATATTTATATTATCAATAAATACTTCATTACTACTGTCAACAGCATTTAGCGCTCTAACATAAATTACTGCAATATTTGAAGAAGCTTGAAATGTAAATGTACTAGTTGTAAAGGTGTCATTAGTACTTGAAGATTTAGAACTATTAAAATCATTTGTTATGTTATAATAGGCATCTGCACTACTTTCAATACCAACTTCTGTAGTTATTTCATTGTTCAAAATGAATACCTCTGTATTAACACCTTCAGCTTCAGAACGCGTATCAATTGTGAACGTATATTTAACACCTGGTTCAACTGCTACTACTTGGTAAAGTCTACGACAATTGTTACTTAATTTCACTCCTCGTCCGCCACCAGCAAGTGGCCCAAATTTATTACCATCACTTGTAGATCCTGGTTGTTCATTTGTACAATATGTAGCATCTATGTAAGCATTTAAATCAGAATTATACCAAATTGCTCTATAAGGACTATCTATAGTTCCTAAATCATCATCAACAACAGTACTATTAGGTGTCATATCCCAGGCATCAGCATTATCACCTGTATTAGATGTATGATCATTACATTGGCCATTTAATACTTTAGCGGCAAAAGTTGCTTCAATTCCACCTACAGGAACTGTCTTAGTTATACTTCTAGATACCCCGGCTTCATTAGTAGTAGTTAAGGTTACTTCATAAGTGCCTTCGCCAGGAAATGCATGTACTGGATTCTGCTCAGTAGAAGTACTTCCATCACCAAAATCCCAACTATGCGATACCGCTAAAATTGATTCATCAGAAAACACCGCCGTAAATCCGGAAACAACAAAAGAGAAATCAGGAATTGTAGATAACACTAATCCTTCAATGTTTTTAGAAACTGAAATTTGAACGCCCAAATAAGTAGTTGCTGTAAGCGTTGCTACAAAAGTTTCAGCCGACTTATATGTATATATTGGACTAAAATTTGGATCATCTTCTGTATCCTCAGCAGCCCACTCTACACTCTCTCCATCTCCAAAACTCCAAACTAAACTACTAATTCCTGAACTTAAATTTTCAAAAGTTACTTCAGAATCTACTGTAGTAAAGTTGAAATCAAGAAAAATAGGTGCTACATCAGATGAATCTTCGGCTACTAAACCGTCAGAACTGGTTGTAGTTAAAGTAACAGTATATAATCCTCCTTCAGTATACGTGTAATTTGGATTTGCTTCTGTTGATGTATTTCCATCTCCAAAATCCCATAAATAAGATTCAGCATCTGTTGAATAGCTTCTAAACACAAATGACATTGTATCATCTGCACTTGTACTTGTTGTAAAAAGTGTATTAGGCTGAATATTATTCACATTCCCAGTTGGAGGAATAAACTCCTCATAACCCGTATCATAACATGATATAAGCCCTAAAAACATAACCAATAGCGCTAAAACACTTCTATTGAATTTTTTAATTAATTTATAAATCATAATATTAAAATTTAGACTTTATTATTGTTTTACCGAGATATCAAAAGCATCTAATCTACTTTCAACTCCTGAATTTGTAGCAAAAATTATTACACTTTCGTGCTCTCCTGAATCAAAGGTAATAGCATGCTTTTTAAACACATTATCAACTCTCCCAACATTATTATCTAATCTTGAAGCAATAATATTCGCTTCTAATTGTGCCTCTGCATAACTAGATGTGTTTGGAGTTAATATAGATACTTTCATGTCTCCAAAAGCATTTTCTTCAAATGCACTAAAATAAGTTATTACATAGGTTGCCCCTGGTGTAACCTCTATTTCCTGATATGCAACCCTAGCACCATCAGCTGGAAATTTAGCTGCTTGAACACCATCCGGTAAGTTAGGTGCATCCACGGGATTTGTATCTGTATTAATCTGTATTACCGTAGTTCCTCCTGAAAGAGGACTCCAAGCTGCATTACTGGGTACTCTCCAGGAATCTCTACCATCTCCTGTTCCATCAAACAAACTATTGTCCTCAAAACTCGGTTCAGAAATTTCTGGAACGGGAATTGTTGGTATTGCTTGATTAACAGTAAGTGTCTTTTCAGTAGTATCAGTTTTACCAAGATTATCTGTAACAGTTAAACTAACAGTATAATCACCTGGACCAGGAAAAGAAAATATTAATTCTTGATCTTGCAATGTAGCAGATTCTAATGCTGTTATTTGTGCCTCTAAGGCAGCAACATTTTGCAATGTTTCATCTGAAAGCGCATCCTCCGCAGCTTGTAATTGAATTTCTAAAGCAGCAATTTCCGCTTCAAAAACAGCTACTTTAGCTGGGTCCGCTTCACAAGGGATTTTAAATTCTAATTTTGCAATTTCTTGCTCTAAAGCCACAACCGCAGCTAATTCTGCATCAATAGATTGCTCTAAAACCGGTAATTGTGGATTGATTAATGCAACTCCATCAGATGGAGAAATTGCCCATTGGTACTGCGTTCCATTTACAGCCAAATTTGAACCAGCTTGAAAAGAAAAATCATAATTAGCCCATAGCTCAACATCATTACAATCAAATTCTGAAGAAGTGACATCAGATACACTATAAAATGGTGTTGGTCCGGTAAAATCAGGCAAATCACCTACATCAGCTAAATCATCACTGACACAAGAAGCTATAGATACAAAAGTACCTAGAACTATATATTTTATATTAAACAAATATTTTTTCATAATTATGCGATTTTTTTAGTATCCGTTATTTTGTTGGTAAAAATTAGGTAAGTTGTCAATCTCTCTTTGAGGAAAAGGAAGGTATTTCTTCTCTGGAGTATAAAACAAATCATTCTGATTTGAGAATTCTGACAACACATTATCAGCCTCTCCAAACCTAATTAAATCATACAAACGTTGATTTTCATATACAAACTCTAACCTTCTCTCTTCTAACAACTCTGCTCTAGTTAAATTAGCTATTTCCTCTAATCCAGCTCTAGCTCTTACTTGGTTAAAAGCACCCACAGCTCTTGTATCCGTTGTACTATCTGCCCCTGCCAAAATAGCCTCGGCATATAAAAGCAATACATCAGCATATCTCAAAACAATCCAATCATTATCTCCTATTTCTCCATCTGTAGGGAATTTTGTATTAAATACATCTACTGTATTATCCGAAAGAAAAGAACCATACTCAATTGGGTTTAAAGAAGCATAAAAACGTACCGGTTGTAATTCCGGTGTCATAAATTGTAAGAAATCAAGAGATGCCAAATTCACACCATTTGAAGGCCCCTGTAAAGTCATTGCAAAACTATGTGACTCTGAATCAGTTTCTACTTGATCATCTAAACCACTATCACTAGTAACATAATTATCACTACTAACTAAATCATATGCAATTGAAAAAATCACTTCATCATTAATTTCTAGTGCTGAACTATTTGACCAAGAACCATCTAGCACGCCGTCAGAGTACCCATCAGAAATATCATTTCCAAAAACGTGACCGAAATCTATAACCAAGTTTGCATAATACTCCTGATCTGTCAATAAATCTTCAGTAGGATTAAGTGGGTTCGCATTAAACTCAAACTGTTCTGCATTGTCTCTTTCTGTAAAAATTAAATTATAATCATAAGAAGAGTTATTTTCAACAACCGACGCCAATAAAAGTTCTGCTTCAGCATAATTTGGATTAGGTTGACTTAAATAAGCCTTGGCAGCTAAACATATTGCAGCTCCTTCAGTCGGACGGTATCTATTTTGTTCAACGCCATTTAAATATGCTATTGATGTTTTAAAATCATCAATAATTTTCTCATAAACAGTAGCTTCAGCTAACTGTGGATAATCTAAAGCATCATCAGTTGTAATATCCAAAACTTTATCGATATAAGGAACGTTTTGATATGCTCTCACCAAATTAAAATGGCATAACGCTCTCATAAAATAAGCTTCTCCAACAGTATATTGATGACTTTCTGGAGCTAAAAACCTATTATCTATAATTGTATTAGCATGCTTAATTGTATGCATATTATTAGAATAGTAAGTAGCAACATCTCCGTTATTCGGATCTACATTATAAGCATTTATAGCAGGAAAATTTCCATTCTCTGAATTTGCTCTAACATTATCAGATCTTAACTCTGTTAACAAAAACTCATTTGCTGGAATTTTCTGGTAAGCATCTAAAACACCATTAGCCAATAATTCAAACCCATTGTTTGTTTGTAGTAACTCTTCTATAGACAGTGCTGTAGGATTACTTAGATCTAGCTCTTCTTCACAACTTACAAACAAAGCCATAAAAGAAAAACAAACTATTATATTTTTATATATTTTTTTCATAACTAATTAAAATTGAAGGTTAATCCCTGCTGAAATTGTTCGAACTACCGGACCGTCTCCTCTTTGGTAACCTGCCGTTAATGGGGTATTAGCATTGTTTGATGTTTGACCAGCAGCCTCTGGGTTGAAGCCTTCATAACCATCTGCTGTAAAGAAAAGTAAATTTTCACCGGTTATATAAAATCTTAATCTATCAATATTATGCTTTGATGTAAAAGATTCAGGAAGGGTATAACCTAAAGTTATATTTCTTAATGTTACAAAAGAAGCATCTTGAATATGATCATCTGTAAACCTTCTATGAACCGTTAAGTCTCTGTCAGGAAAACTAGCAACCTCATTTACTGCCGATTCACTGGCATAATATAACTGATCTAAATCTGCAACCCTAACTTCAGCTCCATGAGATCCTTGCCACTGGAATGAAAAATCAAAATCATTAAATTTGAAATCAGAATTAAAACCCCAAGTAAAATCTGGATATGGACTTCCTAATTCCGTTCTATCTTCATCATCAATAATCCCATCATTATTTAAGTCTTTCACGTATACATCAGCATAATCATTATTAAACCTATTAAATGGATTATCTACCCATTCTAGAGGAATTTCTCTATCATATACCCATCCGTAAAAAGATGTTATTGGTTGTCCTACTCTAGCAATAAATTCAGTAGGTCTTGTATCTTGATCAATTCGTGAAATAATTTGCTCATTACTACCTAAACTAACAACTTCATTTCTGTTTAATGCAAAATTACCAGATACAAGCCAGCTAAAGTTTTCACCAGTTACAAGTCTTGAACTCAAATCTAATTCTACACCTTCATTTTTAACTTCACCTATATTCTGAAGCCAATTGTCAGCCCCGTACGAAGCAGCAATAGGTGCAAATAAAATTAAATCGTCTGTAGTTTTTATATAGTAATCTACTCCTAAGGTAAAAAGGTTTCTACCAAATGTAATATCCATTCCTGGGTTAAATTCTACTACCCTTTCCCAACCCAAATCTTGGTTAGCCAAAGTTAAACCTTTAACTCCTGTTTCACCATTATAACCTATGGTACCAAAAGTTTCTTCGAATCTATAGAGAGACTCAAAAATATTATTAGAAATTTCATTAGAACCAGACACACCATAACTTGCTCTTAGTTTTAAGAAAGTAACAACATCACTTGATGATAAGAAATTTTCACTTGAAACAATCCAACCAACAGAAGCGGATGGAAAGAAACCATATCTGGTATTTGCTCCAAATCTAGTACTTCCATCAGTACGAGCTGATAACTGTAATAAATACTTTTCATCATAATTATAATCTAACCTACCAAAATATGAAACCAATTTATCTGTTCCGTTATCGGTATAAGTGGTACCACCATCTGCAAGAGCAATGTTATTATTAAAATCATCTGTGTACCCTACAGCTTCAGACTCTTGTCTATAAAAATCTCTCTGTGTAAACTCAAAACCTAAAATAGAATTAAAATTATGTTTACCTAAATTGGTATTATATTTTAATATCGATTCAAAAGCATATTGATTTAATTCATCTCTTCTTTCTAAACGATAAGACTCTTGATCTCTATTCTCCTGACCATATAAAAAGTCAGCTTCATTAGTTTTGTTGTGTCTAAATACCCCAGAAATAGTTTGTCTAAAATTAAGCCCCTTTGCTAATTTAATATCTATGTAAGATGACGCATTTAAACTTAATTTCTTCTTTGTTCTAGATCTTTCTAAGTAGTGAACTAAAGGATGAACATTTTTTGTAGTAGATAATGTTAAACCTCCAGAAGTTAAACCACTAGCTATTGGCAAACCTGTACTTGGATCTCTTAGTATATCTCTTGGATTGTTAGGGTCAACTGTAAAAGTATGATCAAATGCCCTTGAAAAGCCATAACTTCCTTCACCTAAATTTTCAAATAATTTACCCGCATCAGTACTTGTACCTATATCAGTAGAAAATGGAGTTACATAATCTAAATGATCTTCATTTAAATATAATGGAATATGACCATATTGTCTTATTGGGTCCGTAAACCTAGCTGGCAACCTATCTTGATCATTATAATTAACACGTAAATTCACACCGTACTTAATCTTTTGGTTTTTTGATTTACTATCAACTTTTATCCTAGCATTATACTTTTTAAAATTATCAACCAAAGCAATTCCCTCATCTTCAAGATAGCCTAAAGACGCCGAATAACTTGTTAATTCAGTACCTCCTCTAGCTGCTAAAGAGTGACTTTTTACAAGCCCTCCAATAAAAATCTCATCTTGCAAATTTTTCCAACCATCACCCAAGGATGCAATAAAATCCATAGCCTCAAGTTCTGCATAAGCCACATTATAATCTCCTCTTCCATCAAACCCAACAATTCTATCATAATTAGGACTATCAATTGAAATAGCATCTACTTGACTTTGCAACCCATCTAACCTAGCTCTTTCCTGTGCTATTGAAGTATTAAAATTATCATTATTGTTTGCAAATTTATACCCTGTAAATGTATTATATGAGAACCTTGTTTTTCCCATCACACCCTTTTTAAGAGTAACTAAGATTACACCATTAGCTCCACGAGAACCATAAATTGCAACAGATGACGCATCCTTTAAAACACTTATAGACTCAATATTATTATTATCGATTGAAGCCAAGATATCTGCATCATTACCTAACACTACGCCATCAACAACAATTAATGGTGCTGATGAACCGGTAATTGAACCCGGACCTCTTAAGGTTATTTTAGGATCTCCACCTGCCTCTGATGCAACAGTTTGAATTCTTAAACCCGCAACTTTACCTCTAAGGGCATCTTCTACACGAGAAACTGCAACATCTTGAATATCCTTAGCAGATACCTTAGTTAAAGCACTAGTAACGTTTTTCTGTTTTTGATCACCATAAGCCACAACTACTATTTCATCAAGTTGAGCTAAATCTTCAGCTAGAGACACATCCACAGTTGTTTGATCTCCAACAATAATTGATTGAGAAACAAATCCAACATAAGAATACTGGATAACATCTCCTTTTTCAACCTCAATTTGGTAACCACCATCAAAATCTGTAGTTGTACCTTTTGTGGTATTTAATACAATTACATTTACACCAGGAATAGGAACATTATCAGTACCAGATACAACAGTACCCTTGACAGTAATTCCACCCTGTGCAATCATTACAGCATTAAAAAACAATACTGCAATCAGAGTTAATTTAATTTTAAAATTCATTTGCTTTTTAGTTAAAATTGTTAGCTTTTTCACTAATTATTCGGTTATTTACTAATAAATAGAGTGCCCAAATATTTTTATTAATTATTAAGGAATTTATTTATTTATCAGTAATAAGTAATTCATCTATTAACCTCCACCGAAGACAAGAAGTAAAGATTTAAAAAGATAGTGAAACTCATACTACCCTTTATTTTTTCATAAAGAATATTTTTTTTGAAGTGTTATACAATTAGTTTAGTTATTCAAGCGGACCAAATTGACCAACCAGTTTGGTTAACCAATTTTGGTTCTTCGAATATATACTAATTTTTTGTTAAAAACAACTAAAATTAAACTTTAACATTATTTCTAGGAGAATTTTAAAACTTATATAAATATTAAATACAAAAAACCCTGTGTTTTATAAAACACAGGGTTTAAAAAATAAACTAATTTGCCTTAAATTTTAGTAACCAGCATTTTGCGTAATTACTCCATTAGTAGCATTTATTTCCGAAATTGGAATAGGGAAAACATAATAATTACTATTAATAGATTGTCCCATCTCAGAATCAACTGACCCCGTTCTTACTAAATCAAACCAACGTTGACCTTCAAAAGCTAATTCAAATCTTCTTTCATCTAAGATAGCTTTTCTAACAGCAGACTGCGAACTAATAACTGTATGATCTAGAGGAGCTAATCCTACTCTACTTCTAATACCATCTAACAAATCTAAAACTGATTCTGCCGAACCACCATTCTCATTTCTAGCTTCAGCTAATAGTAAAATAACATCTGCTAAACGAATATCAATCCAATCATACTCCGGTGCATTAGTTAAACTATACTTAGTTGAAGTTGCTTGAAAAGGACTAGCAGAAAATACATCAATTAAATTTCTTCTAGCATCACTAGCATCAAACGCATTATAAAATTCTTCAGTTACAGGGTAATCTGATTTAGAATCATTACCACCAAACCAGCCTGGGAATTCTGTTGCATAAGTATACTCATCTACAATAGATCCAGATCTTTGTACAGCAAAAATAACTTCTGAATTTAACTCATTTGAAGTATCGAAAACATCTGTATATGAGCCCTCTAATCCAAATTGAGATGCACCTGCAACTGCAGATAAATGTGTTTCAGCATTTCCATAATCTCCCATAGCAGCATAAACCTTACCTAATAATGCTTGTGCAGCAAATTTAGATGCTCTACCCTCTGAAATAGTACTGCTTAAAGCAGCCATTGCAGCTTGTAAATCTGGAATTACAACATTAGTATATACATTGGCTTTAGGTTGTCTCACCTGAATTTCCGTATCTGATGAGCTTGGTGATGCAGATAAATTAACTGAAACATCTCCAAAAGCCAAAATTAACTTATAATAAGATAATGCTCTTAAAAACTGTGCCTCACCTACTTCCGTAGCACTTGTAGAGTTTTCAATTACAATATTAGCACTTAAAATACATTTGTATAATTGTGAATAAAAAGGTCTAAAGAATTGATCTTCTTGAGATTTTAAATTCGTACCGGAAAAAATATCAAACTCTGTATAAGGTGGCTCGAACATAAAAGCATTATCTGATCTGAAATCACCCATTACAGCTTGTGTTGTTACAGCACCAAGCTGATAATAATATGCCGCATTAAGCACGCCTTCATAATCATCTAAAGAACTTGAACTTACTTGATTAATAGGAAACTGCTCTAAATCAGTTTCACAAGCTGACATTGTAAGCAATGCCGCGAATAAATATATATATATTCTTTTCATTTTTCTTTAATTAAAAATTAACATTTAAACCTACAGTAAAACTTCTTACAATTGGGCTAGCTCCTACCTGAACACCATAAGTTGTTGGTCCTTGGTATCCAGTATTAGTAGTTTCTACACCTTCAGGGTTATAAGACGTATAATCGTCGCCCATGATATACAATAAGTTAGTAGCAGCAGCATAAATTCTTGCAGAACTTATTCCAACTTTACTTAAAGCCTCTGGATTAATAGTATAACCAATAGTCAAGTTTCTTAAAGCAATGTAAGACGCATCTTGCATTACCGCATCTGTTTGGTTTCTATTTCTTTCATAAAACTCTCCATTGTGATCAGCTATACCATCACTATTAGCATCTAAACTAGCATAATCTAATCTACCACCCCATTGAGACTCATAGTAAAGCGGGTCAATATTATATACATCAGCACCATGCGATCCTTGGAATTGGAAAGAAAAATCAAAGTCTTTATAGTTCATTGAACTATTTAATCCCCAATAAAAATCTGGTGTGTTTTGACCAATTTTCACATAATCATCACTGTCAATAGTTCCATCTCCATTTTGATCTACAACATAAGATTCTCCAGTTGCATTGTTAGGATGTCTAGTACCATCAGCTAAATACTCCATTTCAACATCACCAATAGTTTCTAAGCCCCACATTTCTCCAATCTCTCCACCAACATAGTTTCTAAATTGAGGACCTCTACCACTTTGTCCATATACTACATTTGGTAAAGCTTCTAAACCACCAATCTTTGTAATCTCAGTTTCAACTGTAGATAAGTTACCACTTAAATCCCAAGTAAAGTCTTCACTTCTTACAACACCAGCAGAAAGTTCAAATTCTAAACCAGAACTTCTAGTATCACCAACATTTAAAACGATTTGTGGAGTACCAACAATCTCAGTAACACTTTGGTTAATTAACATATTTCCAACATCAGAAGTATAATAATCAACACTTAATCTAAATCTGTTATTTGCAAATCCAAGATCAATACCGTAGTTAGTTTCTTCATTAGATTGCCAAGTTAAATCTGCATTCTCTACATCACTAGGAATTAAAAACCCTAGTCCAAATCCAGTGGTATATGGATTTAAAGTACTCAATGATTGATAAGAACCTAAGAAAGAAGATGTTCCTAAAGAACCATTACTAAACCTAAGCTTAAATAAGCTTACCGCTTCAGAATTCCAGAAAGATTCATTGTGAATATTCCATCCTAAAGAAAAAGCTGGAAAAGTTTCGTATCTTCTATTAGCACCAAAACGAGAATCACCATCACGTCTTACAGACAAAGAGGCCATATAACGATCATCATACGCGTATTGTACTCTACCAAAAACACTCTGTCTTGTTTGAATCTCTTTTCTTTCTGATTTTACAACATCAGCAGGATCTAAACTTGAAAAGTTAGCTGGTAATCCATAAGGCACGTTTGTACCATTTAAAGATGTTCCTCTAAAGTATCTTGTTTGAAATTCCATACCTACAACAGCAGATATATCATGTTTTTCGTTTAAAAGTTTATTATAACCTAAAGTAGTTGTACTTAATACAGAACTTCTTGACAAATCTGTTTGATCTAAATCTGTTTGATTCGTACGCGCACGTGAATCAGATGCTAAACCTTGCCAATAATAATTTTGTGTATTATTAAAATCTCCTGCAAGAATAGTTTTAGCCGTTAGTCCATCAGTAATTGCATATTCTAAGTAACCACTAATATTTCCAAAATAAGTTCTCACCCATTGATCTGCATTATCTAATTTTTGAGCAGGTCCTGCATCTCCTGAACCACCAATACCATTATTAGCTCTACCATAATGCCAATCATCCGCTCTATCTCCAGGCTCTAATTCAAAAATACTTGTTGGACCAACACCACCTCTATAACCAGCATCAAATCCAGTTAATCCTAAGGCTTGTGCTTCAGCATCTAAAGCCTGAACAAATGCTATAGATTCAGCAGTATGATAAACAGGGTGAACACCATAAGCTCTTAATAAATCCCTCATATCGTGAGCAACAACATCTTGTCTTGATGCAAATCCATTAAAACTTAATCCAGCTTTAAATTTATCACCTAATTTAGTATCAACATTTAAACGAGCATTAATTCTTTCAAAACCTTGAGTAATTGCGATACCATCAGTATTCTGATAACCAACAGATGCGAAGAAATTTGAATTATCTGAACCACCACTCATACTAAAATCATAGTTTTGAGTACTACCATTTCTAAATAACCAATCTTCTGGACTAATAGCTCCAGGAGAATTCTCATAAGCAGATAATCTATACTCTAAAAAAGCTGCATCATTATTAAGAACAGTGCTCCCCCAGTTTCCTGCAGCAATTTCACTTCTCGCATGTGCCGCCCATTCTGGACCAGACATTAAAATATTATCAGTATATCTACTAGAAACACTTACATATGAGTTAAAACTAAATTTAGTTTCACCAGATCTACCTTTTTTAGTAGTTACCAAAATAACACCATTTGCACCTAATGAACCATAAATAGCAGCAGAAGCAGCATCCTTCAACACTTCCATACTTTGAATATCATTTGGATTAACAGTAGCTAAGTTTCCAGAAATTGGAAAACCATCAACAACAATTAGCGGCCCTGCGTCTCCTGAGATAGACGAAGCAGCTCTAATTTGAATTCTTGGAGCTGCACCTGGCTCACCACTTTGATTTTGGATTAAAACCCCCGGTAACTTACCAGCTAAGGCGTCATCCACACGTGCTACCTGAACAGCAGCTACATCATCACCACCAATTTTAGCAACAGCACCTGTTAAGTGAGATTTTTTACGAGTACCATAACCTACAACAACAACTTCATCAAGTTGCGCTAAGTCTTCAGCTAAAGATACATCAATTGTAGTTTCATCTCCAACTGTTATGTTTTGAGCAACAAATCCAATATAAGAGAATTGAAGAACATCTCCTTTATCTACTTCAATTTGATAAGCACCATCAAAATCTGTAGTTGTTCCTTTAGTAGTATTTACTACTATAACATTTACACCAGGAATAGGAACATTATCAGTACCAGACACAACTGTACCTTTAACAGTAATTCCACCCTGTGCAAATAACACAACATTAAAAAGCAATGCTGCAATAAGAGTTAGTTTAATTTTTAAATTCATAATTTGTCTTTTTAGTTAAAATTGTTAAGTCTAATTATCACTAATTAATCGGCTAATCAACCAACACTTAATACTAAGCAAAAAACAAAATCTTCAACATAATTTAGTATTGAAAATAATTGTTTATCAAATAATATAAGTGAGTTTTAATTTTACTCCACACCGACGACAAGGAGTAAAAGTTTTAAAAAGGGCTTTTCGTTCAATTTCCCTTTTTACATTTTTGTCATAAAGGATTTAGTTTTTTTTGAAGAGTTATACAATTAGTTCAGTTATTTTTTGGTCTACCAAACTGGTCTACCAAATTGGTGGACCAAATATATATTAATTTTTTGTTAAAACAAATTTTATTTTTGAATTTAACTGTTAAAGTTCTTGCTTAAGTAAATTAATCTTGCACAAAATCACGTAACAAATGAACAATTGTTAATCCGTAAAAATAATTTAAACATGTTTAGGCTAAAAAATTAATAACATATGAAGACCAGAAAAGGTAAAACCCTTGTAAATAGTCAAAAAAAGAAGGTTACATTAACCATACCTTTTCATTGTTTTAATTCATAGAAAGAGTAGTTTTTTTCAATAAGTTATACGTTTAGTTTAGTTATTAATTATATTTCCAAAATGGTTTTACATATTGGTTTACCAGTTTGGTTTTCCAAATATATGTTATTTTTTTGTTAAAGCAAATAAATTAACTCGTTAAATTGGTAAATTCTAAAAAAAGAGGATCATTTTTGAGGATATAATAAATGTAGTTATTTTATGCATGCTATTTTCACGGTTTTGCATAATAAAAAAATGTTCCATAATTTAAATGAAAAACCTTTAAACTATGGAACACCAAATTAAATTAATTACTGATTTGATGAATTATTAAAATAAAACATATACGTAATTAAACTATAAAAAATACAGACTATTCTTTATCTCCAAAATAAGACACACCATCACCACTTAAGAAATCTTCTCTTACTGGGCTAAAAGTGTCAATTAGCTCTCCTGCTTCCAAGCACACAGCACTATGTAATAAATTAGGCTCAATATACACCCCGTCTCCAGCCTCTACAATTTGCTTTACTCCATCAATTTCAAATTCAAATTTACCCGAAGCACAAAAAGTTGCCTGCGTGTGAAAATGTTGATGTGGCGAACCTAATGCTCCCTTTTCAAATTTCACTCTTACCATCATAATTTGGTTATCATAACCTAAGAACTTTCTTGATACTCCTCCTCCAAGTTCTTCCCATTCCATGTCTTTCGTGATGACATACTTTTCACTAAATCGTTTCATAATTTTTAATTTATTTATTTTCTGTTAAAATATAAGGACCTTCCCAAGTATACTCTTTATTGCTTATTGTTATTTTATGCACTGCTTCTTTATTATTATTTTCATTTGAAATAATGAAGACTTTTGACTTATTGTTTTTCGTTACAATATTAACTGCAGTATAGTCTTTTGAATCATAGACAACTTCAATGTTTTCAATATTACTATAAGCATTAATGGCTAATTCTGAAACTGGGCTATAAGTTCCATGAGATTCAATTGTCGAAACATACAAAGCATCTTTTGTTTTCTTTTTTCTAACAATTATAGTTTGTTCATTTCTTAAATTAAAATCAGGATCGTTAGCTCCAATTCTACCAAAAATAACTTCATCATTATTAGATGTAATAGCAGAATATGTGTAAAACTTGTTATTTAATAACCAGTTTAACTTGATATTTCCATTTTTGACTGGAGCTATTGCTTCTTTGTATAAATGTTGATAACCATCAGAATCACCTAAAACTACCGGCGTATTTAATTTTGTATATTCAAAATTGGTTTGCATTATATGGCCTAAAAAGTAAAAAGGTAAATCATATTGATTCGAATCTTCTGATGATACCCTCAAAATATCTAAAATATAGGGGTTTTCATATTCTTCATCATTAATAGTTACCATAGTTCTATGAAGTTTTGTACCTGGATAGGCATTTTCTTCTTTAGCACTGGCAACCTGCAAATCTTCATCTTCTGCACAGAAAATATATTTATTAGAATGGTGTTTACTACCTATACTATATTTACCTTTAAATTGAGAAGCTTCATTTTGCACCAAAGTATTGTGTGAGATACTCTGTTTAGCCCATGTTTTATTTTCTTTTAAATAATTACCTCCACCTTTCTGTTCTACATTTACAAAACGTCCCATTCCGTAATCTTGCACTACCTCATCACCATCTTCAAATAATGCGAATGACAATTTATCAAAATGCCCATGACTTAATCCATGAGCAGTATACTTAAACACTAACTCTAAATCACCACTTCTTAAAATTCCAACTGCTCCTTGATCACCCTTAGCCCCATCAGATAGCTCAATTGATTTTTTTGAAAAAGGCTTTTCCTTTCCATCTTTTAACCCTTTTGCTACGGCTAAACCCGCATCATCAAGGGCAACCTCTTCTTGCTCTTTTGCAATACTCAATAATTCTGCATTATTTCCTCCAAAATGATACCCAATATCGACAGCAGAAATTAAGGACGCATTCTTGTATGACATTCCCTTTTGTGCATCATTTAGCAAAAAGAAATCACCATCCTTATTAGACAAATTTATAAGAGCTGTTACACTTTTTAACAACACACTATCTTTATATTGAAACACCTTTAATTCTGGCTTTTTATTCTGTAAGGCTTGGGCAAAAATTAAAAACGGATACGAAGCATAACGCTGATAATATGGCCCCTCTGTAAAATAACCATCTGGTGAAAACGGCTCTTCAAGGTTAGCAAAGAACCCCATTTTACCATCTCTATTAATATAACCTCCATCATTATCTTTTAAATTCGGGTCTATTTTTGCAGCCTTATAACCATACAAAGCTCTTTGTAATAAGCTATCATCATCCATTGCCAACGCTATCATTCCTACGGCTGCATTCCCCCATGTACTATGATTATGTACTCTATTAAAAAATCTAGGATTTCCTTTAGATATAAAATCAGCAAAGGGTCTAAACAAATCGTTTTCGAGAGTACTTCGTTCTTCTTCAGTTAAAAAATCATAAATACAATCATAGGCCTGACTTGTATATACTAACCAATTAGAATCATTTAAACATTGCCAAAACAATTTTCCCCTTGCATAAGATCTAGGTTTAGGATGAACAGGCAAAGTAGGATATAACCTGGCATACTCAAACAACATATCCTTTACATAATTGGCATATTTCTCATCATTTAGAATTTGAAATAACGCACCTGCTTTTTGCATTAAAATATAGTTCTTCTTATGAGTTTCATGAGTATACCCCCCAGAGTAATCTTTTGGAACAGGAACATCAATACCTTTAGATATTTCTTGATCTATTTCATTCTGAGTAGCTTCAAGAGTTTTATCAAAAACAGGAATACTCCCAAGGCTAGCCCGAATATCACTAACGCCTTGTTTTGTTAAAATTAAACTTGGATGACCTGAATTTGAAGACATATTATTACTTAAAGTTTCGTTTTCTTTACATGAGTATGTAATTGACAACGTTAAAATTACCAATAAACCAAATTTCATATACTTGAATAATCTCATTTATATTTATTTTAAAATTATGCCTAAATCTTTTCCATTTGTTCCTTTACCTTTTAAAGGAGAGTCTTGAGATAATTCAAATGTACCTTCTTTAAATTTAGGATTTTTTTTCCATACATTTTGAAGGTTATACTTTTGGTCTCCAGTAACTTTTATTTTATCTGAATTATAAAAATTATTATTCACTACATTTACTATAGGCTCCCCTACTACTAAATGCATCTGCAAGCCTTTTGTTTCATTAAAAATATTGTTTTCAATATCATTCACCTGAACACCATATAAAGACATTGCTACTTGATATTTATTCTTCTTACCGTAACCAACTTTATTAAACACATTATTGCTTACCTCCAAGAATGGTCCAAAAGTACTTTCATCTTTTCCACCTCTATATAATCTTAAGGCAGCCCCTTGTAAATCAGTAACAGTATTGTTCTTCATAATGAAATACTCTACGTTATAAGCTCCAATATCATCAGTTTCTTTATCAAGGGCTGTTATATGTCCTGAAATATTTTTGAATGTTGAATTTTGAATACTTATTGTATCAGCAAATGTACCTTTAGACACTCTTAACACATCAAAAGAATGATTAACAACCATATCTTTAAACTCGCAGTTGTCTATAAATAACTTGTAATTTTCTATCATTGAATTTTTACTAGTACTAATCACTGAGTTCCCAGCGTAATCAGGTGATTTTGTTCCATCAAAAGTTATGTTTTCTAAAGATAAACTTCCTCCATCCTGAATTTCAAAAGCCATCATTCGTTCAAACAAAATAGTTGCCTTTTTTGATCCAGCAGTTTTAAATGTTAATGGATGATTAATCTTTACTGCTTTGGTAATCAAATACTCACCACCTTCTTCTAACTCTACAATATCTCCAGGTTCGGAGGTTTTTACAATATTATATAAGGTATTAATTCCAGTATCTACTTTAATAGTTTTTCCAGAATTTAAGGCAACTGCTCTATCTTCTTTAGAATACCAAGACACTCCTGTATTTTCCTTAGTTGCTATATTTGAACTAATAGAAAACTCATTATTAATCTTATCAGATTTTGGGATTAAAAAACCTTGTTCATTTTCTTCTAACTTAATGTTGGCATTTTCAAATCCATTGTTAAATTCTGTTGTTAAGTTTTCACCTAAAATATTTTCTTTAAACGCAACTCCACTGATATCATCATAAACAGTAAATAAATTCTCTTTATTCTCATGATAAAAGATGTTACCTGAAATCTCTGAAGTTCTTGGTGCCTGACTTCTTTCCTCATCGCTACCTGCACATAACTGAATATGATCACAATTCACAAAAACATTATTGTTTACTTTAGAATCTATTACAGGAACGTAACGATTCGGTGGAGAATTTGGCACACCATTCATCATTACAAATGCTCCCCTAAACCTATAACCAGTTAAACCTACATGATAGTTATTAATAACTGTTTGTGTTTCATTAATAACACGAACACCACCGGTACTTGGCTTTCCATTTCCTATAAAAACATTTCCGTCAACCATAGTTTCGTTACCATGACGCATTGTCAAAGTTCCCGTACATTCAAAAAATGTGTTGTATTTAAATGTATTTTGGCAAGCTTTGTTTGATATAATTTCATGCTCACCATTAGTTCTATCAAAATAATTGGACTCTACCAATGTATTAGAATTTTCTAATGAATGATGACTTGTTCCTATCCGTAAGGTTTCACCTCCATTATTACCATATGTAGGTCGGGGTCCAAAATAATTATGGTCTATTTTATGATTATTCTCACGACTGTCTTTAGTATCTAACCCAACAATCATAGTTACACCAAGGTTCTTTTTACCAACAATATGATTATGATCTATTCTATTATTTTTCCCGTAAATGGTAACCCAATAGTCTTGAACCTGGCGCTCTGGGTTGTTATAATTATCAATAACACATTCTGTTAAACGACAATTATTAGCCATTTCCTCTCTGTTTTTTCTAAAAGAAATAACTGCATTGGTTGGAGTATATCCATTTTTAAAAACCAATCCTTCAACTACTAAATATTCTCCTGAAATTTGGAGATTTGATTGTCCCTCTAGAGTTACTTGTCCTTTCTCTTCAACGGTAAGTTTAATTGGGTTTTCTTCAGTTCCATTCCCTTCAAAAACAAGTTCAGCATCATTCCAAACACCTTTAGCCAACGTTATAACATCACCTGGTTGTGCATTGGTTACAGCTTGATTAAATTCTTCAATATCACTAACTAAACCAATTGATCCTTTTTCATTACAGGAAAACACTAAAAAAACAACAAGGATAGAATTGAATAAAATTACTTTAAATTTTCTCATTTAGTTACGGATTTTAATTGGTTAACCAGTTTGGTGTACCAAATATAGGTATATTTATAAGTTCAGCAAAATAATAACTAAAAAATAGAGCGGTTCCTGTAAAAAACCAAATCTTGTGAACATTAATACATCAACTTTAATTTTATATTCTCTTCTACAAGTATTTTCCCTGAGTTAGAAATTGTATTATTAGAATGAGCGTTATTTTTGGCTCCCCAAAGTAGTGCAACTAATTTTACCCTGTTATTTAAAAAACTATTATTCGAAATATTAACATTAACAATACCTCGAGTATTTATAAGTATGCCATTTTCTTCTTCAGCCCCGCAATTAGAAAATGAACTATTGGTTAACAATAAATTCCCTCCAATAGTTGACTCGTCATAACCCCCTCGGTAATAATCAACAACATTCTTTTTAACATTACTGAATTGGCAATTTTGAATAGTGAGGTATTCTGTATTGTAATCACCTCTATCATTAGTTTCCTCAGATAATTCTAAGCCATTTGTACAGTTAGAAATAGATGTTTTTTCAAAAATAATTTTTTCTGCAAACGTTTGCTTATATACTTTCAAAGCAAAATCAAAATTGCTGATTTCACAATTTGAAACGGTCAATCCAAAATGTGTATACATATTTTCTTTTAATGAAGCGAAGGCCTGTTGCGTTCCGGAACCCTTTAAAGTCACACCTTCAATATTTAAGAAGCCTTTGGGTTGTAATTGAAACAAAGGTGTATTAGTTTCGCCAGAATAATAAAGTACCATTTTCGTTTTATCTAACGATTTAATGGTTATGTTTTTTTGAATTATAATGGATTCTTCTATGAGATGTTTTCCGTTTTCTAAAACTATAATATCTCCGTTGCTAGCTTCATCAATTTTAGATTGTAGATCATCACTTATAGAAACTTCAATTGTTTTTGGCTCTGTAGCATCAACTTCATCAGAATACCAATTTGGGCCATATTTAGACTTATCTAATATTAGTGGGTCTTCTGCGTTAATATTTACTACAGCTCCAATATTATTTTTTTGAGTTCTAGAATAACCAAATATATCTTTTGATATTTTGTCAAATTCAAAACCTTCAAATGGCTCCACTTCAAATTCTGAAGTTGCTATTAAAATATTTTTAGAAACTTCTTTTAAATCAAAACTTACTTCAGTTATTCCAGCATCATAATCATTAAACTTAACTCCTTGATTATTAACAACATTATTTTTAAATTTTACACCATCAGCTTTATCATGTTCTACAACAATATTGGCATCTCCCTCTGAATTATAAATAACATTATTAGCCACAATGGTTCTTACTGGTCTTGCTGATCGAATCTCAGATGGCGGAAGCACTTCTTTCTGATTTAAATTTTGCCCTACTCCAAATTGCCAGGGAGAATTACAGTTAATATAATTATTATGGGCCACCACAACATCCGTAACCTGGTTATAACGATTTAAAGGAGATTTAGGAATACCATTCATAACCGCTAAAGGACTTCTAAAACTTTCACCCTTCAGGTTATAGAAATAATTATTAGTTACCCAATGCCCTGTATTAATAATTCTAATTCCTCCAATATTTTTATTTACACCATCGCCAATAAAATAATTACCGTCAATTGTACAATAGTTACCATGCCTTGTTACTAAAGAGCCTTCACTCTTATAAAACACATTATTTCTAAATTCATTAAAATTGGTTTTACTAGAAATAACCTCAACCTCTCCATTACATTCATCAAATAAATTATTGGCTATTAAAGTATGACTTGGCGCCATTGAGGTAAAGCTATTACCTAACTGGATAGTTTCTCCACTTGGGCCGCCCTTTGGTGGTCTTGGACCAAAGTGATTATTAACTATTTGGTGATAGTTATTAATTTGTTCATTTCCTGCCAAATCAACTCTAATTGTTGGCCCTCTATTAGTTTTACCCGCAACGTAGCAGTTTGACAAGGTGTTATGTCTTCCATAAAATTGAACCCATCTATCTGAATCATCTCGATTCATTTTATTAAAATCTTCAATAACACTATTAGTAAAGGTACAATGATTGGCAATATTTTCTTGATCTATTCTAAAACCTACAACTACACTACTTGGAGAATATCCGTTGCGAAAATGAAGTCCATCTACAACTAAATAATCACCCCCAAATTTCAAGTAAGAAACGCCTTCAATAAATACCTTACCTGGTGTTTCTGCCTTAATAGTAATTGGACTTGCTTCCTCGCCTTCTGCTATAAACTTAATTTGCACATCTTTCCAAACGCCATTTGCCATAACAATAACATCTCCAGGTTTAGCATTCTCAATTGAAGTTTCTAACCCAGCAATATCCTTAACAAACACTTCTGAAATACTAGCTTCATTTTTACAAGAAAAACTTAAAACCCCAAATAAAACAACAAGAAAAAACCTTTTCATACTAATTACATTTTAAAACAAAAAAAACTTAACATAAAGATAAAAAAAAAGAAAGCCTTTATAACAAAGACTTTCTTTTCAAACTAAACAACTGCTGATTACTCAACTAAAATCTTTTTATTTAACACACCTTCATCGGTGCTAATTTTTAATAAATACATGCCTGAATTAAGGTTAGACACATTTATATCACTATTTGATAAACCTTTTTGAGATAATACTTCTTTACCTAAAACATTATAAATTGATACAGCAGACACATTAATATTGTTTGACTGTATTGTAATAACATCTTGTACAGGGTTAGGGAATACTTTAAATTTTGAGGCAAGTACATCTGATGTCGATAGTGATGATGTTTCATAAAGCTCTATATTATCATAAAACACCTCCAAACTACTACTAGTAGATGACGTTGATCTAATCAAAATTACTACAAAATTACTAGTGGCTGTAAACTCCAAAGAACTAGTAGTAAAAGTATCTTCAGTATCTGAAGACTTAGTACCATTATAATCATTCGTTATTTGCATGTACCCATCAACACTAGAATCTCCAGCACCATTAGCGTTAAGACCAGTCTCATCGACAATTTCAGTATTTAACATAAATACGTCTGAGAATGTATCTACTCCATCCTGTTCTGAACGCGAATCAACAAAGAAAGTATAACTTGTACCTGGAGTTAGCCCTTCTACCTTTTGATATATACGTCTACTGGCTTCATTTAACTTTAAACCTCTACCAGCTTCAGCCTTAGGACCGAATTTATTACCATCACTTGTAGCTGACGGCTGCTCACTATTATCACTGTAGAATGTATCTAACCATGCATCTAAATCAGAATTATACCAAATAGCTCTGTAAGGACTAGCCGCTGAATCATCTAAGGTAGAATTTGGCGTACAATCAAAAGAATCTGCATTATCATTTACGTCAAATGTATGCCCTCCACAAGTACTATTTAAAGTAAGATTTGTTTGACTCCATCCATAATTAATACACAAACAAAATGCTAAAAGAGCAAAAAGCGTTAGGGATTGTTTTTTTGTAAAAAGTAATTTTGTTTTCATAGAAAATAATGTTTTATAGTTTTAGTTTAATTTTTCCATAATGGAAGTATATTCAGTTCAGGTATTTGAGGTGAATGGCAAACCAATCTGGTTAACCACTTTGGTTTTCCAAATATAACTATTATTAGGAATTATTCCAAATATTATTTTGTTAAAATATTTGTGTTTCAGTCAATTAATGTGAAACTATAATCATTTTAGATGCACTTAAACCATTATCATTTAAAAAATTAATAAGGTATGTGCCGTTTGATAGAGATGACACATCAAGCGAAATTTCAGTTTTAGGTGTACTTTCTACTTTATTTAGCACAAGTCTGCCATCTAAACTGAAAATAACAGTTTTGCTAATACCAACTCCCTTAGTTTTTATATTAAGAATATTTTTAGCCGGTACAGGAAATACAGACACCGAACTTAAATCTATCTCATTAGTTGACAATCCAATTTGAGTACCAAAAAACTCAATTTCACCAATAGCAGTCCAAGCACTTGTTCTAGTATCTCCAGCCCCATTAAATCTTCCGTAACCCATTAACTTTACATAACGTGCGTTGGCGGTAATTTCATATTGATTAAAATCTGTTGTACCCGTTGCAGTTAGCAATAAATCACCAGTTGTTGGTAGAACCATTGAAAAATCACCTGCATCGGTTCCAGTTGTAGACACCCAAATTTGAATTCCAAATGGGTCAGATTTATTTGTAGTATTAAATTGTATTAAATCTAGCTCATACTCAGAGCCCAAATCATAAATAACATATTCACCATCGCCTTTATAGTCTCCTCCTAAAACGGCCCCATCTTCAGCAGCCCAAACAGACCCCATATCTTTATCTAAAGTATTTTCAGCAACATTGTTTTTGGCCACTTCATAACTCGAAAAACTATTAACCGTAACGGGGTCTCCTGCTAGACCTGTATTAATTAAATCATAAATATCAGTTAAATCAGCTCCTTCTTGAGTAACTGTTAAGGTTCTAACAATATTATCACCGCCAGGATCTTGAGTAAACGTTACCGTACCAACTCTTTCTGTAGTTGTTGCATTTTCAGTTACTGTAACAGAAACAGTAGCGTCTCCAGATGATGCATTTGTATCAATAGATATCCAACCATCATTTGAAACTGCCGTCCAACTAACATTAGCCACCACAGAAACATTATAACTACCTGCCTCAGGACCTAATGTTGATAAACTACCAACCGTTAAAGATTCAAGTATTTCTATAGTACAGTCGCCATCAGTAATTTTAGCGCCAGCATTATTTAAAAAACACGCGCCAATACCGTAACCAACCATAACATCAGTAGTTGGGTCATAAGCTCCCATATCAGCACCTTTACCTGCTGAACCCGTCCCTGAAAACGTGAAAATTTCACCATCAGCGCTTGCAGTAATTAATGCCTCTTCTGAAAAACCAGTGCTTGTAGCACCTAAAGAAGTTCCTGTATAAACATTTCCTGAGTAAGTTAAGGCTGTTCCTAGATTATCAAATGCACTAGCACTATCGCCTGAAATTACATCAGATAAATTTGGGTCTGCAGCAGCAAAATAAATCAAGTTATTTGATACAGTACCTGTTGGATCTGTTGATCCTTTATCTTCATTATAATATAATGGCGCATTGGTATTTATAATAGTATTATTAGACACCGCAATGTTTTCAACCTTTTGATAATCACTGGAAGTACTAGAAGACGAACAAGCTACGTCATGATTTGCACTTCCTCCTAAAAAAGTAATACCATTATTCCACTTAGCCTGATCTACAACAGTGATACAGTCTTGAATATAGTTATTAGTAATAGTATGTTCACTATCAACAATTCTTATACCTCCTGTACCATCTACATCTTCACCTAAAAAGTAATTACCATCTACTGTGGCATGAGAACCATGGCGCAATACTAAAGACCCTCTACATCTTCTAAATGTATTATTAATATATGTATTACCCTTACTTTTATTAGTAATGATTTCATTTTCACCATCGGCTTCAACGAAATAATTATTACTAACGGTACAGCTAGCATTCACATTTTGATCAGAACTAGTACCAATACGTATGGTTTCACTATCCCCAGCATTAGTTAAAGAAGCATCAATTTTCTCATATTTATAGAAATAGTTATTACTAATGGTATGCCCTACAGTAGCGCAAGGATCACCTTGATTATTATAATATAAATCTATAAGAATCATATTCCCCGAGCTTTCCTTATTCATAAAGGAACAGTTAATTACAGTATTATAAGTACCATACATATGAATCCAATTATGTTTTTCACTTGTACCAACTTCTACGTCGGCTGGATCAACACCTATATCATTCATTGCACAATTTTGCAGGGTGGTATGATTGGCATAGTCTGAGCTATTTCTGAATTCAATTACTTTACTAGACCCGTAACCACCATTCCAGTAGAAACCATCAATTACAAAATAATCACCTCCAATACTCATTTGCATCCCTTGGTCAAAAATCACCCCACCAGGCGTGGCTGCCCTAAAAGTAATAGGGTTTTCTGAGGTTCCATCACCAAGAACTTTTAAGCGATTTGTATCACTATATGTACCATCTGCCAAAATAACAATATCACCCGGTATAAGTGTTAAATCTTCAATATCATAAGGATCTGTAATGTTATAAGTGGTTTGAGAAAATACGTTTGAAAAAGAAAGTAATACTATTAACCCAGTAATTACCTTATAACTAAGAGTAATTTTTTTCATCTTGTTTAGTTTTAAAAAGTAGGTGCGTTTAATTGGTTACCCAATTTGGTCAACCAAATATATGTAATTTTGTTAAAAATCAAAACTGCTAAGTCTAAGATTTACAAACTTTAACATTTTACAATTTCTTTTAAAATATTTATAAGCTCTTATAATCTTATATAATTTCTAAGAAAATGGCTGATATTTCATTTAAGAAAATTAAATAAAAAGACTACTTAATCAATTTGCTGGGAGCGTAACCAAACTGCTGCTTAAACCTTCTGCTAAAGTAAAGCGGATCATTAAAACCTACGGCGATTGAAACCTCAGAAACATTGTAATTTTTAGTTTTTAATAATGAAGCAGATTTTTTTAACCTAATGGTTCTTATAAATTCATTAGGAGACATATCTGTAAGTTCCGTAATTTTTCGATATAATTTTGAAGAACTTAGCGCTAATTGTGAACACAAAAAAGCCGGTGTTAAATCAGGATTCCCTAGGTTTTTATCTATAATCTCCTTTATATCAGAAATCAAATCAATATCTATTTGAGAATGAGCCAAACTAATCACATCACTTTCAGCATCTTCCGAAAATTTCTGTTTTAAACCTAAACGAATATTAATTATATTATCAATTCTTGATTTTAACAAAGAAGGATCAAAAGGTTTAACCATATAGCCATCAACACCAATTTTATAACCTTTTATTTTATTTTCATTTTCAGCTAGAGCGGTTAATAATATAATAGCGGTATGACTAATTTTTTCATCACTCTTTAATGCTTCAACAAATTCAAAGCCATCCATAATTGGCATCATAACATCTACAACACAAAGTACAGGTTTAACTTTACGGCAAATCTCTAAACCTTCCTTACCGTTCTCTGCAGAATACACTTTATAATAATCAGAAAGGAATTCAACTAAATAACTTCTGAGCTCTGAATTATCATCTACCACCAAAATAGACGATTTTACTTCAGTATTGTTTTTAGAAATACTGGAAGTTAATATTGGTTTATTTAATTGAGTTGTTTTAAAAATTTCTATTTCTTGTGGACTTGAAATAAAACTTGATATTTCATTTTCGTCAAACACTTTTTTTGAAACGGGTAATTCAACGGTAAAAATGCTACCAGTACTTGTTGAACTTTTAACCCCTATTTTCCCCTTATGAATTTCCACAAGCGCCTTTACTAGTGACAAACCTATCCCCGTACCCGTGGTGCTTTTTTTACTATTAGTAGCTTGGTAAAATCTTGAAAATATCTTTTCTTGGCTTTCAATAGGTATACCTATTCCATCATCACTAACTTCAATTACTAGCGTCTTTAAATCATTACCCTTAACCCCAATAAACAAATCAACATTACCATTATTATTAGTGAATTTAATAGCATTGGAAAGTAGATTATATAAAATTTTAGTGTATTTATCCATATCTAACCAACAGACTATAGACTCTCCTTCAACATTAAAATTAAATGTTATATTTTTTGATTGTGCTAATTCAATAAATGAGTGAAAAATATCCTTAGTATTGGGGTAAATATCAACCTTAGAAACCTGTAATTTTATTTCTCCTGTTTCTGCTCTTCTAAAATCCAGTATTTGATTCACTAACCTTAATAATCTATTGGTACTATGCTGAATTAAACCTGCTCTACTTTTATGATAATCATTACTGTTTTCATATTCTAAAATTTGCTTCACAGGCCCTAGAATTAAGGACAAAGGCGTTCTTAATTCATGAGAAATATTAGTAAAAAACCTTAATTTTTCATTGTTTAGCTTTTCGTCACGCTCTCTTTGAACTTTTGCCGTTAATAATTCTTGCTTTAGCTTAATACGAAACTTTACTTGCTTTCTTCCAAAATACCCAATCAAACCTAAGAGCAGCAAAATTAAACTCAACCCTTTATAGCTAAACCAAAAAGATGGTAATATTTTAATATTATATGATGATATTTTACTCCAATTATTATCACTATTACTTGAGCGTACTTTAAACACATAATCATTGGCTGATAAATTGGTGTATTGTACCGTTCTGGAACTACTTCCAGCCTCTATCCAATCATCATCAAAACCTTCTAACATATATTCAAACTTATTTAACCGTTGATTTGTAAATGAAGCACTTGAAAATTGAATTGAAAAATTTCTATTGGCATGACTTAATTCTAGCGTTCGTGAATAATTTATATCCGCAGCTAATAGTATTTGTCCATTTAACTTTAAACCAGGCAAAACAAGGTTATTATTAACTTTTAACTCTGTGATTATTGGTTCTGGAGACCACTTATTTTCTTTAAAATCTACAGAGGAAAAATGTATAATTCCGTTTTTTCCTCCTAAATAAATTTCTGAATTATTAAAACTATAAAAACCCCTCGAACTAAATACATCTAGCCTATTTCCGCTATTAACATTATAAATATTGGCTACATTATTTTCATTATCATACTTTGAAATGGTATTATTATTTATATTCAACCAGAAATAACCATTAGCATCTTCAACAATATCAGTAATCCATTTCTCTTCTAACTCCTTTGGAACCCCAATACTTTTAAACACATTTAGCTCTGCATTAAAAACTGCTAAACCTTTTCTTGTAGCAGCCCATACCCTAGCCTTTGAATCAACTATTATATCACTAACATTATCATGAGGAAGCCCATTATTAGAAGCTACATTTTCATTAAATACAACTACTTCCTTTTTTAAGAAATCATATCTAACCACTCCATCTTGTGTGGCAAACCATATATTATCATCAATTGCGCAAACAACTTTATTTATATCATAATTTGGTAACACATGATACAATGGTTTCAAGCTTTGCAAATCTAAAAACCTTGCTCCTTCACCAAAAGAACATGCTATTAAATTATTTTTATACTTCACAAAGTCTAGTATTGGAACTTCACTAAATCCAACATCTACTATTCTTGAAGTATTTAATAAATAATTATAAACCAGAACTTTTCCATTCCAAAGCCCACAATAAAAAGTAACCCCATCAAATGAATAAATACTGGCTATATCATAATCATTATTGAATAGTGGAACAAAACTTTGACCTTTAGAAATAAAAAGACCATTATGCCGTGTAGCTACAACAACCTCATCTAAATTTGTTTTAGAAAACCCCCTAATTCTAGGAGCTTGATCATCAATATATTTAGATATATCTTTATTTATTTCAAACTGATTCTTAAATGGGTCATATTTATCTAAACCATTTTCAGTTCCTATCCAAAGTACTCCAGAAAGATCAAAATATAAGGCTGAAATTAAATTATCAACTAAAGATGTGTTTTCAGATAAAACAGAATAATACCATTGAAACTCTCCTTTACTTATATCTTCAAGTTTTTCACAAACCAACAACCCTCCTAAAGTTCCAACCCAATAATTTCCATTGGGTGCTTGTGCTACAGATAAAAAATATGGCC
The DNA here is from genome assembly GCF_045277075.1 of Seonamhaeicola sp. MEBiC01930. Classification (GTDB taxonomy): domain Bacteria; phylum Bacteroidota; class Bacteroidia; order Flavobacteriales; family Flavobacteriaceae; genus Seonamhaeicola. The sequence goes on from NZ_CP104270.1 coordinate 623,360, forward strand.
CCAGTTTTTCTTTAACTTCATTATCTTTAATGTTTAAACAAACAAAACTATTAGTAGTTATATCAAATTTAAAAAGCCCTTCTCTAGTTCCAATAAATACATCTTGCTTTTCATCTTCATAAATAAAATTTAGATAAGGATTATTAATTTTCAATTGCTCATCAGCTATGGAAAAATATTCTATTTCTGAAATAACACCTGTACTTCCAAGTCGTATTCTTGCAACACCAGCTGTACCATAAGTACCTATCCAAATATTACCCTTAGAATCTTCAAAAATTTCTTTAACATATTCAAACCCCTCCAAAGCAACCTTGGTAAAACTCTCCTTATCTGGTTCAAACAAAAACAAACCCGTATCTCGGGTACCTACCCATACTCTATTAAATTTATCAACATAGACAGATCTAATTTCTTCATCGGGTAAACTATTCGGATTAGACTTATCAGGCAAATAAGTTGTAAAAATTTGCGTTTCAAGTTGTAAATGAGACAATCCCTTCCTTGTACCTATCCACAAACTATTCGTTTTACTATCTAATTTAAGATCAGTTATATCATCGTTGTGAAGTGAAGTAATATCTTGATCTTTACTCAAAAATGATTTAAACTGAAAGCCATCAAAACGGTTTAACCCAGAAAATGTTCCTAACCACATAAAACCATGATTATCTTGAACAATATGCCTTATAGAGTTATGTGATAGTCCATCATTATCATTATAATGCTCAAACTTTATGTTCTGCGCATTAGAGCAACAAAAGATTAAAAACAAAGAAAAAACTAAATAGCGATGGATCACAGAAACATTTTTTAAGAGTTAAGCATTACTTATACGCTTTAATTAAATTTAACTCAAGCAAAGCCATTCGAAAAATAAAAATATCATTTTTATATTGATTTTATTCCTATATGAATGGACAAAACAAAAAAATTACATTAAATAAAATTAACATTGAATCATGTATTTAAATATATGTTTTTATTTACTAGCTCCTTTCAGTCCTCAGTAAACTCCACATTGGTAATTTTAACTACAATTGCATTTGGCCATATTTTATTATTATAAAGCCTATGTGCTTTACTTACAGATATCTCCAATCTGTCTTTGTGTTGAATAAAAGTGGTTTTCGGGTCATTTTCTGGCCAATATTCTACAACTTTATCATTTTGCCCAATACAGATACTTCGGTATCTTTAGTCGCTTTAATATTCTTTAATAAAAAGTTTCTTCTAAAACCTTTAAACCAATGTTGCTGGTTGGTTATAAACACATAAGCTGTATTTTCGTTTTTTGCCTTTGTAAACCAAATATCGCCATCCTTTATTAATCCTGGAACGGTACGTACATTCTTAACACCTTCGTTATTTACAAACATCCATAGGGCTATTTCGCGCAATCGTTCTTCTTGTTCAATAGGTATTTCACCATCTGATTTTGGGCCAATATTCATTAAAAAATTACCGCCTTTGGCTCTAATTTCAATAAGCTTATTTATAAGTTCTTTACCACTTTTGTAAGTTTCATTGGTAGGCTTGTATGCCCATTGTGTTCCCATAGTCATGCAGGTTTCCCACGGTCCTGGAATAGCAGTGTTTGGAATTTTCTGTTCTGGAGTGCTTATTTCACCCCTAGTCACCATAATAGCGGGGTCTTTCTTATGTACAAACTGCACGATATCTGCTTTTTTAAACGAATCAAAAAACATAATATCAGGGCTATAATTATTAATTAACTCGGCAATTTGTTTTTTATCATAAGCCAATAATTCAGGGTTTTTGTCTACGCCACTCATTTCACCTTTTCTAGAAATAAGATGCCCTTGTTTATAAATAAAACTAAAGTCTTCAGGAGAAAAATAAAAACCAACTTTTATACCATATTTACGTAAAGATTCTACCAACATACCAGTGATATCTTTTCCATAAGGTGTATTCATGATATTGAAATCTGTAGTTTTGGTATCCCACATGCAAAATCCATTATGGTGTTTGGTTGTAAAAACCACATACTCCGCACCAGTAATTTTAAATAATCTTGCCCATTCATCCGGGTCAAATTTATCTGGGTAAAATGTCTTTGGAAGCTCTTTCATATAACGTTGCACATAATCTTCTGATGCTCCAACCATAGAATGACTAATTACTGTACCTAACTGCGAATCCATGCTCCAATGTATGAATATGCCAAAGCCCATATCCATAAATTCTTCAACAACAGCAGGCTTGTTTCTTAATTGTGCAAAGCTTGAAAAACTTATAGCTAATAAAAGTGTTAATGCTAATTTTAGATTTGAAATCATTACTTCTTACTTTTTAATAAAAGGATATATCAATTAAATGGTTAATCATTGTCATCTACAAACTCTACATTGGTTAATTTTACCACTATAGCATTATGCCATATCTTGTTGTTATAAACTCGTTGAGCTCTAGTTATAGAAATTTCAACGTTATGTTCTTGCTGTTTAAAACGAGATTCAGGTAAATTATTAGGTGAATACTCCACAACTAAATCATTCTGTCCTAAAATAGAAATTTCAGTTTCCTTTGTAGTTTTTAAATTATGAATATAAAAAAGCCTCCTTTTTCCCTTAAACCACTCTGGTTCATTTGTAATAAAAGCATAAGCAGTGTTTTTATCTTTTGCTTTAGTGAACCATATTTTCCCATCTTTAATTAAACCAGGAACAGTTCTTACATTTTTAACACTCTCATTATTTACAAACATCCAAAGGGCAATTTCACGCAAACGTTCTTCTTGTTCAATCGGTATTTCCCCGTTTGGCTTTGGCCCCACATTCATCAAAAAATTACCACCCTTTGCCCTAATTTCAATGAGTTTATTTATTAGTTCTTGCCCACTTTTATAATCTTCATTAGTTGGCTTGTATGCCCATTGTGTACCCATGGTCATGCAAGTTTCCCAAGGACCCGGTTGCGCTCCCCCTGGAATTTTTTGCTCGGGCGTACTCATCTCCCCACGGGTAACCACGACATCTGGAGCAATTTCGTGTACATATTCTACTAAAGGCTTGGTATGAAAAGCATCAAAAAACATCACATCTATTGGACCATAATTATCAATTAACTCCTTTACTTGAATTTTATCATATTCAAAAAGCTCTTTGTTAGCCGTAATTTGAGTCATTTCCCCTTTACGAGAAATAAGATGCCCTTGCTTATGAATAAAATTAAAATCTTCAGGTGAAAAATAAAACCCCACTTTTAATCCAAATTTACGTAAAGATTTCACCAACATTCCAGTAATATCTTTGCCATAAGGTGTGTTCATAATATTAAAATCAGTAGTCTTGGTATCCCACATGCAAAATCCATTGTGGTGTTTTGTTGTAAAAACAACATATTCTGCACCAGTTAACTTGAAAAGTCTTGCCCATTCATCAGGGTCAAATTTATTCGGAAAAAAGGTCTTCGGTAACTCATTTTTGTATCGTTGGACATAATCTTCAGAAGCACCAACCATGGAGTGACTAATAACACTTCCCAACTGAGAATCCATACTCCAGTGAATAAATATACCAAAACCCATATCCATAAATTTCTCGTTGAGTTCTGGTTTGTTTTTTAGCTGACCAAATACAGACATGCTCATTAAAACTAATAATACTACTATTGATTGTTTTTTGTAATTAATCATTGTTACATTTTTCTATTACCCATTTTAATCTCCTAGAAAACCCATTATTTATTCACCTATAAATCACCATCAATTAAAGGCCATGAATCAAAATCCCTATCTAGATTTTGACCATCTTCAGATACCATTACCCATTGATTTTTTTCGGCTTTTACATCGTACCTTAATACAGGACCGTTAGGAAATTTAAATTGACTTCTTAGTATCTCAAAATTAGAATTTTCTTTTAAAACCTCAGCAAAAACTAAAGTTGGATCAACCTCTTCAAATATTACCATTAATCCGAGGTTATCTGTAGAATAAACCACTATGACAACATCTTCACTTCCTAAATAACAAGACCAGTTTCCTTCTTTAATTACTGCTTGCATATCTCTAGGAATTGATACAGGTCCAGCAGTACAAGCAAAGTTTTTATATACTCCTGTATTGTTCCATTTCATAAAATCATTACCTGGCCCCGAGAGATGAAATACTTCTGAAAGGTGGTCTGTTTGATCATTGAGAAAAAGGCAAATAGGTCTTGTAACAATTTGCGACTTCCAGCCTCTGTTTACACCTCCAGAACTAATTAAAAAGTTTTTCCCTGCGCTACTAATTTCTGGGGAGGCTTTTGGGCCATGTCCCTGTAGAACAAAATATCCTTCCCTTTTGTTGAAAAGCATTTCAACAAACTGATCCGCTGGTCTATATGGCATACATGCTCCCATAAATGCATGTATTACCGCAACACCAACGTTACTATCATAATTCTGAATATCTGAATAGCTTAACCAAGATTTTATAAATGCAGAATGATAATCAGTGGTAAGTTCTTTTATACTTGCTTTTTCATATCTTCTACACATGGGTGGAAAATGTTTCAAATTGTAACTACTCAAAGCATAACTCCAGTTTATATAATCTAGCACGTCTCTAGCCATTTTGCTTACTTTTTCCGAAGCAAAAGCTTCAAGGTTAAGAAGCGCGGTAATTGTGTATCCTAGATACGGGATTGAATTGAACTCTAGTAAACCATTGGTTTTCATTTCTCCCATCAAAGAAACAAGCTTTTCTTCCATGCCATTTTGAACATTATCATAGTAGCCATTAGAATTTCCATGCAACCTAACCCATCTGTTTTTCAGATACCTGGATCCTTCGGTCATCAGCATATGATTTTCAGTTTCAATGACTAGCCCCAAAGTTTTGGGGGCAGTATAGCGGAATTTGTTTCCGTCTTCAGACAAGAGTATATCCAATAAATATTTTTTGGTCTCAGGATAAATAATGTTAGGTTGGTCTCCAAATTTCCAAAGAATAGTGGTAAGAATGGTTAATGAAAAATCATAATCTCCCTTGGGGTTCAATGGCCATGATGAACCACAATTCCCCCAGACAGTCATCTTTTGCAATATTTCATTAACTTCTTCAACATTCTGCCTTAACATCAACCTAGCTAAAAGAATCCTAGTAGTATTACCCTTTTTTAGCAGCATATCCTCAGTAATTGGCAGGTTTGCGATTACGTGGTATAAACTATCAGCAAAAGCGGATTTATTTTTCCAATCTAGAGTTCTTTGATGAGGTACCGAAATATTCCCAGGACTCATCTCAAAATCTCGATATTTTAAGCCGCCATAAACTTGTGATTTAAGCTGCTTGTTATTGAAAACTATAAGTAAGATCAATATTGTTATTGAAATTTTTAAAATGTATTTTAGAACTTTCTTAACCTTCATTTTTATAAAGTATTTAAGTTTCTATTTTCCTAGGAACAAAAAAAGACCAAAGTTCAAACCCATAAAACTGCGCTTGAACTTTAGCTTATCTTCAAGTTGATCATTTAAAGATAAATCAACTAATCTTAGGGATATTAAAATTTATAAAATATTATTTTGCTGTGAGGAGTTGATCGCTAATATTGTTTGAACTCATATTCAACTTTAGAACTCCTCCCTTAACTATTTCACTTAGCTTGATAGCATTTGTTTCTATAACCTCACCGTTAAGTGTTATTTTATTCACATATACATTTTCCAAACTATTATTTATAGTTTCAATTTCAAAAACACCCCCTGGGTAATAGTCTTTATTTAACTGGATTGATATCTTATCAAAGATAGGACTAGTTAATTGGTACTCAGGATTATCTTCTGTACCTCCGTTAATTTGAAACAAACCTAATTTCATCAATACTGCTAGACTACCCATTAAACCCTGATCTTCGTCTCCATTATATCCTGTTGATGGTGATAAACCACTAAACGTTTTTTTAATAACATTGCGTGTCCAATACTGTGCTAATTCTGGCCTACCTAATTCATTAAAAACTTGTGAGGTTTGTATTGATGGTTGATTACCGTAGTTAATTGGTATTCTTCTATACTCAGGATGCTCCTCTACATCATGAGATGTTCCGGCTGTAAAACCTAATTGACTTGCTGCTTCAAATTGATTATTTAATTTTTCAACAGCCTTTTCTGAACCTCCCATTAACTCCGCCAAGCCCTTTAAATTATGAGGCACAAACCATGTAGCTTGAGCTCCATTGGCTTCTATAAATCCATTTTTGTACTCATAAGGATCAAAATTCTCACTCCATTTACCATTGACATCTTTGGGTCGCATCCACCCTGAGTTTTTGTCATAAACATTCTTGAAATTTTCCGATCTTTTTATAAAATAATCATAGTCCTCTTGATGCCCTAATTTTTTGGCTAATTGAGCCAATGTCCAATCTTGATACGCATACTCCATAGTAAGGCTAGCACCATCTTGATGTCCAGCAAATTGACCTTCTGGAATAGGATAGGGTACATAGCCATTATTAATATAATAATTAAGACCTCCACCAAAATTAGTTCTATGTTCGTAGCCTGCCTTTTCCATAATACCACCTAACATATGGTTCTTTTTCAAGGCCTGATAAATATGTTCTAAATCCTCAGTGATTAAACCTTCCTGAATGGCACTTACAATAAAAGGTGTACTAGAAGCTCCTGTCATAACGTAAGTATAATTGCCTCCTGAGGGCCCTCTTGGTACTAATCCACCATCTTTTTGGTACTGCAAAAGCGAATAAACAAACTCTTTTTTTATTTCAGGATAAACAAGTCCCCAAAGAGTATTTATGGTCCATTGTGCTCCCCAAAAAGAATCGGAATTGTAGTGATTAAATTTTGGTTTATTATTTTCATCCAAAGGTAATTGCCCCACTTTAAAGGTATCCCCAGTATTATCAGGATAAGCACCATTTACATCACTTATAATTCTACGCCCCTGTAGCGAATGCCACAAATCTGTATAAAATCTTTTCTGTTCTTTTAGTGTTCCGCCTTCAACTTTAATTCTTCCCAATAAATTATTCCACTCATCTTTGGATTGAGATACTATAGTTTCAAAATTCCAATGAGGCAATTCTTCTTTAATATTATTCTTAGCATTTTCATTTGAGGTGTACGAAATCCCTATTTTCATAAGAACCCCCTCTTTAGGTGCTACAAGGTTCACCAAATAGTTTCCAGTATTTTCATCCAAATCTATGGATGCTATATCAGTGTTTAATTCGGCGTTAAAGAATACAGTAAAAGGTTTAGGTCTTCTAATAGTTGGCTTCATAGTAACCCTTCCTGAAATCTCATTATTACTGATTCTTTTTAGCGTGCCCTTAATGTTTTCACACGGCCCCAGTATTGTATTAAGGCTGAATAATATAGATGCTTGCGTTTCTTTAGGAAAGGTGTATTTGTGTAAACCAACACGTGTAGTACTTGTTAACTCAGTCTTAATTTGGTACCTATCTAGTTCAAGGTAATGATACCCCGGAGATACTTTTTCTGTTTGATGACTAAACTTTGAATAGAAATCACTAAATATTGATTCTCTGTTCTCTTCTGAAACCGTTACTGGCATTACTGATATACCAGACATTTGCCACGCATGTATATGACTAAACCCCTTAATGGTATCTGTTTTATATCGATACCCACTACCCCAAGCACCACTAACCTCTGTATCTGGACTTAGATTTACCATACCAAATGGCCTACTTGCAGATGAAAAGAAAAACCATCTTGAATGTTCTGTATCTAACAAAGGATAGACCATATCTGAAAAGGATAATTGTTCAGAAACAGTTTTATTTTCTTCCTTCACTTGTTCTTCACAAGAACATACTATTACAATAAAAAGATAAATTAATATTTGTGTAAATAATTTATTCTGTTTCATCAATTTTATATTTAAAAAACAAGTTTGAAGCTAGTATTTAACTTCTACGCTCATCCAAAAATTCATTTATACTATTAATTTCTATATCATGGCATATTACTAGCTATGTACTCTTTTGGAATACCCAAAATTTGAAGCTAAGCATTACTACCAGATAAATAATATTCAAATAGATGGGGTCTTAAGTTTAATTCATTAAAAAAGGCAGACAAAATCTTTTCATCTGCCTTTTTAACTAAACTCAACAATAACTAATTCAAAAAACTATTTATTTTTTTAAAGAAAATTCTAATAATTTGGATTTTGTGTCATAGTATCAGGTGAAAGTTCAAGTTCCCTAGTTGGAATGGGTCTTAACAAATGTGTTGAAGCATCAAATGCACCATGGTCTACAACATGTGGATTGTACATCTCTATACGCTCTTCTAATTTACCCATACGCTTTAACACCGCCCAACGGTTAGTTTCTCCTACCAACTCTAAAGCGCGTTCTTCCAAAATATCATCTAAGTCTATTGTGCCATAATGGTTTACAACCCCAGTTGCGCGTTCTCTTACTCTATTTATATGTGTTAATGCCGATGATGTATTACCTGCTCCTAAAAAGGCTTCAGCAGCTAATAAATGGGTTTCTGCTACTCTAAAAATAAACGTATCACGTGCCCCACCATTTTGATCAAAAAACACTTCATCATCAAACTTTTTCATTATTGGAAAGTTTGTAAAATATGGATTTGATGAATATGTGTAATTTACCCCAGCAATATCATCTGGCTTACCCCACAGGTATTCATCTGGTTGATATACCCAATATCTATCTAACTTATCGGTAAGTTCAGCTATATCAAGAGGTTCTTTAGGAAAATACACAACTGTATCTCCTGGGATAATCACATCGTCCTCCCAAGCAGAATCTTCATCTGCATAAATAACACGATGAATAGTTGCATCTTCTCTAGTGTCATTATCCTCGAATAATGAATAGAAATATGGTGTCATCATCCAGCCAGCTCCCGATGTACCATATAGGCTTGCACGACTAACACCAGGGAAATCAAACAGGTTATTCCTAAATAGTGAATGCTTGTTATTATTTCTATCTTCTGAGAAAGCATTGTTTTCCCAATGCGCCGCAAAAAGAATTTCATCGTTTACCTGATTATCATAATCAAACACTTCAGGAAAAGTCTGAGATCTGATATCGTAACCAGCTATAGCCTGAACAGCTAAATCTGCAGCGGTTTGGAAATCATTCGCTCCCGCAAAAGATTTGTAAGCTCTTGTAAGGTATACTTCAGACAAAAGATGTTGTGCTGCTCTTTTTGAAAAGCGTCCTACTTCAGGGCTTTCTTCAAGGTCTGCCATAGCTGCTTCTAACTCACTAATAATTAATGTAAAAGTAGCCTCTTCTGAAGAACGTGTATAATCATTACGTATGCTTAACGGTTCTTCAAGATCTAAAACCACACCACCGTATTGTACTACTAAATTAAAAAATGCCAAAGCTCTTAAAGCACGTGCTTGGGCAATACCATACGCTTTAGCTCCCAGATTAGAATCGCTCCAACTAACTTGGTTTTCATAACGATTAATTGCCGTATTAGCCTTTGCAACCACATTATAATTATCACTCCAAACACCATTAGTCTCAGGAGCTACAAAATTATTGTAATCATTCCCGCTACTTAAAGAAAATAATTCACCCTTGATTGTGAATAGGTCAGTTCCGGCAAACTTATAACCATGATTTCTGTATACACCTCTTGTAGCGGCATAAATACCAGCTATTAATTGATCTGCATTATCTTCAGTAATAAAGTTTTCACTGGTTACTGAAGAATACACATCCTCTTGTATAAAGTCATCACAGGCATTGAACAGCATTGAAAACACTAACAATGCTATAATTGGTTTTATGTTTTTATATATTTTCATCTTTAATATATTTAAAATTAATACGACAACTTAAGTCCGAATAATACAGTTTTCATCATATAACCTGCATTATATGTATTACTTAATCCAGTTTCTGGATCTGGTCCTGCAAAATCGGTAAACGTGAATGGGTTTTGAATATCTAAAGTCATTCTTAAGCTAGACATTTTTAACTTTTCTAAGGCTTCACCTGAAAAATTATATCCTAAACCAATATTTCCAATTTTAACAAAATCTACATCTACATAGTAATCATTTCCAGTTGAAGCATATTGAGCAGCTGGATATTTAGCATTTTGATTATTAGGTGTCCAATAATCTAAATCGACCTTATTAAACTTTGCTCTATCATTTTGCCATGGCGCAAAGTTGTTATAAAACTCCGAGTGACCGAAAACGCCCTGTCTTGTATGCATTTGCACTGTTAAGTCTAAGTTCTTATATGTAAAAGTATTGGTCATACCGCCAATCCAATCAGGAGAAATAGAACCAATTACTGTATTATCATCTTGATTCAACACACCATCGTTATTCAGATCAGCGTATTTCCATTGTCCTGGAAACGCGCCATAAGTATGCGCTTCGGCAGCTTCATCCAATTGCCAAATCCCATCAATTCTATAACTATAAATAGCATCTACAGGTTGCCCTATTTGACGTACTCCGTGGTTTCCGTAAGGTATTTTATCTAAATCACCTTGTAATTCAACAATCTCGTTTTTGTTTCTAGCATAATTTAGGCTAGTGGTCCATTTAAAATTCTCTGTTTGAATATTGGTTGTATTAAGAGTTATCTCAACCCCTTTATTTCTAACAGACCCATAATTACCAATTGCTGTTCCATAACCTGATACAGCTGATAAGGTTCTACCCAAAATGGCATCTACAGTTTTCTTATTATAAATTTCTAACCCTAGGCGTATTTTATCTTGAAGAAGTGCTAAATCTAAACCAACATTGAATTCCTTAGAACGCTCCCAAGTTAAATCATAATTAGCCAAGCCTCCTACTACTACTCCATTTAAATGATTACTACCAAAAACATAATCCGTTCCATTTAAAAACGCCAAAGATTGATATGGGCCAATTACATTATCGTTCCCAGATTCACCATAACTCAAACGTAGCTTAAGATTACTTAACCAATTTACATCTTGTAAAAAGTTTTCGTCACTGGCTTTCCACGCAAATGCTGCAGATGGGAAAAATGCCCATTCATGACCTACAGCTAATTTCGATGATCCGTCATATCTACCAGTAAATGTAAATAAGTATTTATCATCTATGCTATAATTTAATCTACCTGCAAAAGAAGCTAAGGTTTCTTTTTCATAACCAGTAGCATAGGTTCTAACATCTAAACCAGCAGCGGTATTGTAGTATCTATAAATATCGGTATCAAAATTTCTAGTTTCAATTCTACTACCTTCATCTTGTCTGTAGTATACTGAGGATATTAAAGTAGTCTTTAAATTGTGGCCTTCAGCAACATCAAAGTTTAAATTTATAATATTATCCCAAGTATAAGAGGTGTCAAAAAACGCATCGTAATATGCTCTTGTACGAGTCTCATCATTTCTTGCTGATTTTGTTAACAACCCAAATTGTTGCCCATGACGAGTAGTGCGAATATTAGGCGCAAATTGCGTTTTAAAACTTATCCAGTCATTAGGCTTATAATCTAAGAACACATTGCTTATTACGTCTAACGCCCTAGTATTGTTTAACCATGATTCTCCATGAGCTTCATACCAAGGGTTTAAAAAACGCCCATCTTGATCATCTGGAAATAATATAAGGTTTCCTTCAGTATCACGAGGGTTTACTGTCGGCGACAAACGCAATGTACTTCTATACAATTCGTTACTACCCGTTTCACGTTCAGACAATGATAAATAAGCTTTTAAACCAACTGTAAATTTATCTGACACTTTTTTGGTAACTGCCGTACTTAAATTATAACGCTCAAATACTTGACCTCCCATAACACCTTCGTTACGTAAATACCCAATAGATCCGTTATAGGTTAATCCATTATTACCTCCAGACATAGCTATATTATGACTAGTTTGAATACCAGTTTCAATATAATCATTCTGCCAATCAGTATAACGACGATTTGCCACATTATCAGCTTCTTCATTTGAAGATCTGAATTCTCCTGAAAAATCTATGACAGCATTATTATAATCATCAACTGTTGGGTAATATGGCGTATCAAAATCAAACATACCTTGCCACGCTCTACTTCTTAAAACGTCTTCAACAAAAGCCACAAACTCATCACCATTAAACATATCTGGTTTATTAGCTACTGAATTTATTCCCATAGTTGCCTCATAGGTAAATCTTGTCTTACCTTCAATACCATTTTTAGTAGTAATAATTACCACACCATTAGCACCACGAGACCCATAAATAGCGGTTGCAGACGCATCTTTTAAAATGTCTACTTGTTGAATATCAGAAGGGTTTAAAATATTGATATCATCAAAAAACACACCATCTACAACGAATAAAGGTTTTGATAAATCTCCATCGAAATTTAAACCATCTCTAGTTTCATCCCCATTTTGTATTACAGTATTTCCTCTAATATCAAAAGAAAGAGGTGCTCCAGGCTTGTTATTTGTAACTCTAACATCTACGCCCGCAACACGCCCTTGTAAGGCCTGACCAAGATCCGTCTTTTTCTGTTGGGTTATTTGTTGTGTACCTAAAGAAGCAACTGCTCCTGTTAAATCTGTTCGTTTCACAGAACCATAACCAATAACAACCACTTCATCTAGAACAGAAGCGTCCTCTGTTAGTTTAACATTTAAAGTAGATTGCCCACTAAATGTTACCTCCTTAGTTTGATAACCAACATAAGAGAACACTAATACATCTCCATTATTAGCGTTAATCTTGTAATTACCATCAAAGTCTGTTGCTACACCATTAGAAGTACCCTTAACGAGAATATTTACTCCTGGTATTGGAACATTATCCCCATCAGTTACTACACCTGACACTTCTGCCTGCGCCCAAGAAGTACTTGTGTAGCCTATTAATAAGGCAATCAATAAGAGTTTTAGTTTTTCCATTTTAATTAGTTTAGTTAATAATTAATTCTTACCATCATGTGGTATATCATTGCTAAACTAGATTACCTATGTTTTTTTTAAATGGATATTTCAATCAAAAACATGGATTGCTGGATTTTCTTGATTAAATCTAAACGGGATTATTAGGCTCCTACCCACGCAGTTTCTACAAACAACATGGAATTTCATAATAAAAAAGAACCTATTTTATTCTGTATTAAAAAACCAGGCATGAACAATTCATCCATAGGCCTGCATAAAATATCCATATAAATAGACTTAAGCCATAGATAATAAACGAAAAGAAAATAGACTTGAAATTTGCTTGGTTATGTTGATAAGCACACCTAGTAATATTCATAAAATACATGAAATTTAAACCAAATGAATGAGTTCACCAGTTTTGGTTTATTGAGTGTAACCTTATTAAATAATATTAAGTATTTACTTTATTATCTTTAAGACATTTTCTCCAGGGGCCAGCTTAACAATACCTCCTTTCTCACCATTAAAGCTCTTGTTATTTATAGTGAATGAAGAACCATTATTAGAGTCAAAACAAAATTCTGCTTTCATATTAGCGGGTATTTTTATTACATATGTTTTTATATCTCCGTCTAAGACATAATTTGCTTTTATTACTCCTCTTATAGTTGGTACTACGATTGAACTTGACTTTAAACTAGATATTTGTGGATTTATCATGGCTATTTCATACCCAGGAGTTTTAGGTTGAATACCCCACAAATATCTTGGAATAATATTAGCTGGAGTAGCTCCCCAGGCATGATTCCAATCTGCATTAGGTTTATATTTCATATCCCATGCCTCTAATGTGATTGTAGAACCAATCTTTATCATATTATACCAACTTCTGTCATGAGTAGCTGTCATTAAATCTAAGACATAGTCTACCTCTCCCGCATTATACAGGGCTTCCAATAAATATTGAGAGCCGTACACACTACATGCCATACCTCGGGTTTTCATAAAATTCACAACCGATTCTATATTATCTTTAGGTACTATATTAAAAGCCAATGCCATCATATTTGAATGAAGCGAAGCATGGTTTGTTCCTTCTCCGTCAATATAAACACCTGTGTCTTTATCAAACAACTTATCATTAATAGCTTGCCTTACTTTTAAAGCCAATTGTTTTAACTGTTTTGCTTCCTCATCCTTATTCAAAACTTCAGCAAACTCTGTTATAATTTCCAAATTTTTATAATACAAACAATTAATCACTGTATTAATTGGTTTAAAAACAAAACCATCACGTTCACCTTCTTCAGTAGCCAATTTCCAACCAGTATCTTTTTGTGCTGGTGGCCAATCAACAATATCCTTTAATTTAGCCTTGGGGTTCTTAAAACCTAACTTCTCCATAAACTCTGGCGTAGCGTTTTCTGAACTAATAAGTCCATCTTCTCTACGTAATTCCATTAAAGTTTTATGTTTTAATTCCGCATAGTATTTCTCAATAAGCTCTGTATTCCCCGTATACATATAGTCTGCATGAAACATTAGCGCTACATGTAATTGCCATTCTGTTGGCCATGTAGGATGTTCCATAAAATATTCTATGGTTTGACGCGCCATTGCATATTCTCTGTCGGTTGTATAATGACTTAACTGATTTAAATAGGCATCGGCTTCATAAGGAATACGTTCTCTATCACCATCAACATATACACCCGCAAATGTTGTTGCCTTAATAGAATATTTACACAAATCCCAAATTTGGTTTAATATGGTATCTGAACTTGTAAAATAGCTGGTATCATCTTCCCAATAACTGTGATAAAACAATTGCGTGAAATCCTGAGCTTTAAGCTCATTGTTTGCTCCTTCAATTTCAGCATACCTAAAAGGTAATAACACAGGAATTGAATCTGGTAATTTTATAGCTACTGGTTTGGTATTTCTTTTGTCAGGTTTAATATTTAAAATGTACTTTGTCTGCTTAGGACTTACTGGTACTTTAATTTTTTGATAACGAATAGTCCCCTTGGGTTTTCTATTTATTCTATTGCCTACAAGTTGTTCTCCAATATGCACAATTAAAGTATCAGAGACATCGGTTTTATATTTAAACTCCATATTAGCAAATGCTGCTTTTCCGAAGTCTACAAAGCAAGTGGTATCATTTGTCTTTTTAAAAACTATAGGAGCTATGGTCTCAACTTGAAAATTATTGGCACTTGTTATAATATCTTTTTCTTCTCCTAAATTAAATTTTTGTGCTTTGGAAAAGGAGGATTCTTTTCCTTCATTGTCCCATATTTTCACTTTCCAGTAATAGGTATTTCCAACTTTGAGCAATTGTCCTTTATATTCAATGTTTACAGATTGATCACTTAATACTTTACTCGAGTCCCATATATCTGCTTTATCATTTTCAATATTTTCATTTGAAGATGCTATCAATATTTGATATGCAGATTGAGAAATAGCCACACTTGGAACTTCCCAAGAAAATTCTGGATTATTATCAACAATTAAAACATTTTGAGGTTGCCTTATATATTCAATGCTTAAGTTTTTTGGACTTGAGGCATCCGATACTGATACTTGAGCTTGCCCAACCTGTTTGCAACTAACAATGGCCATGAAAAATATTAAAATTGCACTATAAAGAACTCCTAGAAATGGCTTTTTCATAAAAAATAGATTATTCACAAATAACAGATTTTAGAACTAAAATTGTATCCTGTACTGTACTGCTTTCAGTATTTATAAAACATAATTAAACAGATGCTCTATCAATAAAATTAAACGGTGCTTTTATTTTACTTTGTTGTTTATTTAGAATCATGTTTGCAGCAGTTTCTCCCATTACTTTAAAATCTGTTGATATCACGGTAATACCCAATAATTCTTTTAAAGGTGTATCGTTATAAGAAATAACACCAATATCTTCTCCCATAACATATTCATCTTCTCTTATTTGATTCACGAGATTCACCAAATCTGATTCTTCTATGGTTATAAATAAATCGCCTTTTTTTAGAATTATATCTTCATAAACCTCATTTAAAACCTCAAAATCAATTGCGTTTTCTACGCAAAACTTTGTAAAGCCTTTTAATATTCTTCTTGGATACGGATACTGAGCTTTTTCAGGGTACACCAATACTAATTTACTATACTTCCCAATTTTTGATAAACCAGATCTAAGTGCATTGTAAATATCATTTTCAAAGTCTTGAAATATTTCTGTTACCTCTTCACTAATTTCTGGTTTACTATTATCTAATATTATTAATTTTTTAGGTGGAATTCTGGAAATTGCTTTACTAATTTTCTCCGTGAAACTTATGTGATGTAAGTCTTCAGTTTTAAAATGTGGCATAATCACAAAATAGTCATAAGTTCCTTTATTTTTGTCTAACAAATTCAAGAATAAAGACTCATCACAATGATAAACATGAAAATCTGTATGAGAATTTGCCCCTATGGTATTTACAAAGGAGTTGTAAATTCGCATTTTATAAGAACTCAACTTATTAACCAAAAACAGAATATTTACTTTAGAAATTAGTTTGGTTCTATTTATATAATATCCCTTACCTCTTATTGGCGTAATTATATTGCGCTCTTTTAATATTCTATAGGCTTTTTCAACGGTATCTCTTGACAAATAAAACTCTTCGCTTAAACTATTAATAGAAGGCAGTTTTTGGTCTATATTAAAATTACTGATAGATATATTATGTATTACAGAATCAACTATTTGCTGATACTTCGGAACTCTAGAATGTTCCTCAATTTTAATACATTTTAATACATCCATTACAACTTAGAAAAAGATTTTTTTAAGATTAAGCAAATTAATTAAAGCTTATGAACCTACCAAGCATAACATAATTAATAATAGACACAGTACAGTACAGGATACATAAATTTTCTAGTTAAATTATATTCGTAACATAACTTTATAATCCATGAGCACAGAAACTAAAAACTTTAAATATGTAGATTACCTATGGGATGATGCCAAAGCTGAATCTTTAGGCAATAATCAAATTGAATTATTCTTATACCGTTCTAATATTTTAGGAGCCGATTTAAGAATAACTAATTATGGAGGTGGCAATACCAGTTGCAAAACGGTAGAAACAGACCCACTAACCAATGAAGAGGTAGAAATTATGTGGGTTAAAGGTTCTGGGGGAGATATTGGTACTTTAACACGTTCTGGAATAGCAGGATTATACACCAAAAGATTAAGAAACTTAAAAAATATTTATGGTGGGATAGAAGATGAAGACAGAATGGTTGGACTTTTTAATCATTGTATCTACGACTTAGATAGTAAAGCACCATCAATAGACACACCGCTTCACGGGTTATTACCGTTTGCACATATAGATCATTTACACCCTGATGCACTAATAGCAGTTGCTGCTGCTGAAGATAGTGAAAAAGTTACCAAAGAAATTTGGGGAGACACTATGGGATGGGTACCTTGGCAACGTCCTGGTTTTGATTTGGGATTGCAATTGGAAAAATGTTTAAATGACAACCCTGGAATAAGAGGTATTGTTTTAGGTAGTCACGGATTATTTACTTGGGGAGATACCTCGTATGAATGCTATATGAATAGTTTAGAAGTTATTGAAATGGCTTCTGAATATATTGACAAAAAAACAAAACAAAAAGGCATTGTATTTGGTGGTCAAAAAATAGAAAGTTTACAAGCTGAAGAACGCAAAGAAAAAGCTGCTCAAATAATGCCTTTATTAAGAGGTTTATGCTCTTCTGAAAACCGAATGATTGGCCACTTTTCAGATGATAATGTTGTCTTAGAATTCATAAACAGTAATGATTTAGAACGTCTAGCACCAATGGGTACATCGTGTCCAGACCATTTCTTGAGAACTAAAATTCAACCATTAGTTTTACAATTAGATAAGAATGATGATTTATCAAATCGCGAAGCCGTTTTAAAACAACTAGAACCTGCTTTTGAAACTTATAGAAACGAATACGCAAATTATTACAATACTTGTAAAAAAGATAACAGTCCTTCAATGCGCGACCCAAATCCTGTTATCATTATATATCCAGGAATTGGCATGTTTAGTTTTGCTAAAAACAAACAAACAACACGTGTTGCTAGTGAGTTTTACATAAACGCAATTAATGTGATGCGAGGTGCTGAAGCTATTTCAGCATACACCTCTTTACCAAGACAAGAGGCTTTTGATATTGAGTATTGGCTACTTGAAGAAGCTAAATTACAACGTATGCCAAAAGAAAAACCACTATCTAGAAAAGTAGCATTAGTTACAGGCGCTGGTGGAGGTATTGGTAAAGCAATTGCCGATAAATTAGCTGAAGAAGGTGCTAATATAGTTTTAGCAGATATTGCAGAAGATAGACTTATTGAAGCTAATACCACATACAAACGAGACGTTTCAACGTATGCCGTTTGTGATGTTACGAATACTGAATCTATAACTTCGGCCTTTAAAAAGGCTTGTTTAGAATTTGGAGGTGTAGACATTATTGTTCATAGTGCAGGTTTAGCTATTTCTAAACCAATTGAAGAGACTACAGAAAAAGACTGGAACATTTTACAAAATGTACTAGTAAAAGGGCAATTTGAATTGGCTAAACAAGGTGTTGAAGTGATGCGCAAACAAAGTTTAGGTGGAGATTTTATATGCATAGCCAGTAAAAACGGCTTAGTTGCTGGCCCTAATAATGTGGCCTATGGTACTGCAAAGGCAGCGCAACAACATATGTCTCGCTTATTGGCAGCAGAATTAGCAAAAGATAAAGTAAGAGTAAATACGGTAAATCCAGATGGCGTTATTGTGGGTAGTAAAATTTGGGAAGGCGCTTGGGCTGAAGGTAGAGCAAAGGCAAATGGTATTACTGTAGAAGAATTACCAGCCTTTTATGCTAAAAGAAATCTTTTAAATGAAATTATAACCCCAAATGATATTGCAAACGGCGTATTCTCTTTAGTTGGAATACTTGATAAATCAACGGGAAACATAATAAATGTTGATGGAGGAATGGCTAATGCATTCGTTAGATAAAAAACTTATCTTGTAACAGCTGTTTCTAATAAAACTGTATGTATGAAAATCTCAAAAGAACAAATAAAAGACTCTAATCAAGCCTACCAATCTGACCATGATGAAAGGTTTGACTTTTTAAGTAATCAATTATCAAAGAAAGGGCATAATATTGATAAGCTAGTAGAGAAGTTATCCAATTTTCAAGTAGCCATCCCAAGTTGGGCATTAGGTGCTGGAGGCACTCGTTTTGGTAGATTTTCATTTTATGGCCAGCCTTCTAGTTTGGAGCAAAAAATAGAAGACATTGGTGTTTTACATGCCCTAACTCAAACCGCCGGAGCAGTTTCACTTCATATACCCTGGGATGTTCCTAAAGATTATAGCACTATAAAAGAATTGGCTTCATCATTAAACATTAAGTTTGATGCTGTAAACTCTAACACTTTTCAGGATCAGAAAAACGCAAAAGAAAGCTATAAATACGGCTCTTTAAGTAATACTAGTAAGGCAGTAAGAGAACAGGCTATTCAACACAATCTAGACGTTATTAACATTGGCAACAAATTGGGCTCTAAAAGTTTAACCGTTTGGTTAGCTGACGGCTCATCATTTCCCGGACAAAACAATTTTCAAACTGCTTTTAGTAACACTCAAGATAGTTTAAAAGAAATTTACAAAGAGCTTCCTAACGATTGGAAAATGCTCATTGAGTACAAACCTTACGAACCTAATTTTTACAGCACCGTAATTCAAGATTGGGGCACATCTTTTATGTTAGCTAATGAATGTGGGGATAAAGCATTTTCTCTTGTAGACCTTGGACATCACCTGCCTAACACCAACATAGAACAAATTGTCTCTATTTTGATGTTGAAAGGAAAACTTGGTGGTTTCCATTTTAATGACAGTAAATATGGTGATGATGATTTAACCGTTGGAAGTATAAAACCATATGCTTTATTCTTAATTTTCAATGAACTGGTTTATGGTATACAAAACAATCCACAAAACCCTGATTTAGCGTGGATGATTGATGCTAGTCATAACGTAAAAGACCCTCTAGAAGATTTAATACAGTCTTTAGAAGCCATACAAGAAGCTTATGCAAAAGCTTTACTTATCGATCAAGAAAAACTAAAAGCAGCTCAACTAAATAATGATGTAACCCTTTGTCAAGACATCTTACAAAATGCATACAGAACAGATGTTAGACCATTACTTGAAAAAGCAAGAATAAACAATGGAGGCTCTTTAAACCCTATTGATGCTTACAGAACTTTAAATGTAAGAAATACACTTATAAAAGAAAGAGGAAAGCATACCATAGCAACAGGCTTATAATTAAATAATATGGCATTAAAGGTTACCGCTGTTTTTGATATTGGAAAAACGAATAAAAAATTCTTTTTGTTTGATAAAGACTTTAAAGAAGTCTATAAAGAATATATTTTATTTGATGAAATTACTGATGAAGATGGCCACCCTACAGAAAATCTTCCTGCTTTACAAAAATGGTTAAAAAGTGTCTTCAACAAAATTCTAGAAACTAAAGAATATAACGTTGAGGCTATCAATTTTTCTAGTTATGGCGCTAGTTTGGTTCATTTAGATGAAAACGGCACACCTATCACACCTCTTTACAATTACACAAAACCTTTAGATGAAGCATTGGTTAGCCTTTTTTTAGAACAATATGGTCCTAAAGATGAATTTCTAAAAATTACGGGGTGTTCTGATTTAAGCATGCTGAATTCTGGATTACAATTATACTGGTTAAAACATAGCAAACCAGAAGTGTTTAAAAAGATAAAGTACTCACTACATTTACCTCAATATTTGAGTTATATTTTTACAGGTATTCCTGTGAGTGAATATACCAGTATTGGTTGCCATACTGCTTTGTGGGACTATCAGAAAAAAGATTATCATTCTTGGGTATATCAAGAAGAACTTCATAAAATATTACCTCCAATAGTTTCTACTGAAACAAGCATTAATATGAATTATAATGGCAAACGCATTAAAATTGGAGTGGGCATTCACGATAGTTCCTCTGCTTTACTGCCTTATGTAAGAAGCATAAATAAAAAATTTGTTTTAGTATCTACTGGTACCTGGAGCATTAGTTTAAACCCGTTTACAGATTTTCCTATTTCAACTGAAAATAATGAATCTGATAGCATTAATTATATGCGAATTAATGGAAAACATGTAAAAGCCGAACGTCTATTCTTGGGCAATGAATACAAAATTCAGGTGAAAAACCTAACAGAATATTTTGGTGCTTCACCTGGCTATCATAGATCTGTAAAATTTGACTTTGATACATTTTTTGATATCAATAAAAATTTTAAATACTGTTTTAAATGGGACAGTATAATCGATAAAAACATGCCCAATGAAACCACTATAGCGTATAATACTTTTGAATATGCCTATCATCAATTAATGATTGAACTTGTTCAACTCCAAATTAAAAGTATAAAAAAGGCTATAGGCAATGACAAAATCACTAGAGTTTACATTGATGGTGGATTTACTGACAACGACCTTTTCATCAAACTATTATCGCACAATTTAAGGGACAAAAAACTAAGAACAACAGATGCTTCTTTAGGATCAGCATTAGGAGCCGCCATTGCAATTTCTGACAAAAAATTGAATTCAAAATTTTTAAAGAACAACTATGCTCTTAAAAAACATGTACCTTTTATAATAAAATAATCCAACTAGCTAAAGCAATACAACATGAGTGATACTAAACATATTGAAAACACATCATCGAATGAGTTTGAGAGGCAACCAGTACCAAACTCCAAGTTAAAGAGTTGGAAAAGCTTTTTAGGTATGTATGCCGGCGAACATGCTGCTGGCACTGAATTTATGATAGGCCCGCTGTTTTTAACAGCGGGTGTTAGTGCTTTCGATTTAATTATTGGTTTACTATTAGGAAATTTTTTAGCAGTTTTAAGCTGGCGCTTTTTAACGGCTAAAATAGCTGTTGAAAATAGGTTGACACTCTATTATCAGTTAGAAAAAATATGTGGTGAAAAATTGGTAACAGGCTATAATTTTGCAAATGGTATTCTATTTTGCTTTTTAGCGGGCTCTATGATTACCGTTTCTGCAACTGCTGTTGGTGTTCCTTTTGATATGCCCATGCCCAAACTTACCGATACAATGCCCAATGGCATTACTTGGGTAGTTATTGTTCTTATTATAGGAGCTGTTATTTCTATTATAGCTGCAAGAGGTTACGATACAGTATCTAAAGCTGCTAATTGGATGTCACCAATAATTGTAGTTGCCTTTATTGCTTGCGGTATAGTTGCTCTTAAACAGTTGAATGTATCTAGTTTTTCAGATTTTTGGAATATTTGGGGAGAAGGCTCAGAGCCATTTCCTGGTCAAATAAAATATACTTTTTGGCATGTGGTTTTATGGTCTTGGTTTTGTAATGGCGCTATGCATATTGGTATGTCTGATTTATCTGTGTTTAGATTTGCTAAAAAAGCAAGTTCAGGATGGACAACCGCTGCGGGCATGTATGTAGGTCATTATATGGCGTGGATAGCTGCTGCCCTATTGTATGCCGTTTATTTAAAATCTCCTGAAGCATTAACCTTCTTAAGCAATGGAGAAGCACCTCCAGTAGCTCCTGGACCATTAGCACATAACGCGATTGGGCTTTTTGGAATTATTGCTGTTATTCTAGCAGGATGGACAACCGCTAACCCAACCATTTATAGAGCTGGTTTGGCTTTTCAAGCCATTATACCAAAAGTATCTACCTTTTGGGTAACTATCATTGCGGGAACTGTAGCCACCATTGCTGGATTATTCCCTGCCTTTGCCATGAAACTGTTAGGCTTTGTGGCGTTATATGGTTTTATTTTATCACCATTTGGAGCTATTATTGTGTTTGAACATTTCTTACATAAAAAAGCTGGGATTATTAAAAATTATGCTGAAGCTACCAATAGCAATTTCAACAAATCTGTGTTGTTAGCGTGGGCTATAAGCTTTGGATTATTCTATTTTATCTCTATTAAATTTGATGTATTCTTATCCTTTGTGACACTTCCTACTTGGGTGCTTTGCGGAATATTATTTCTTGTTTTTAGTAGATATTTTCAGAGAAAGAAGACTTAACATTATTAAACTAGAGCCGACCTAACATATTTTTAAAATCTAAAAACAATTAATTCGCATAGGAATAGGATAAAACATTACTATTGTTATTTGTTATTTTGCAAACGTATCATTGCTGTAGCAGCCCAAAGAACAGCTGCTTGACCATGAAAATTACCCGGTCTTTTTGGTCTTGTGAGATAATGTTTTTTATTATTTTTTGCATTAGTCCCAACACAAACATTTTCGGTTTCACCATCTTCATTAACATAGCTAGCTAAAGCATTCCATCCTTTTTCAATACAATGTCTATATTTTCCCATAGGTAACCAACCCTTGTGAACCCCTGAAGCAAGTCCATACAAAAACATTCCTGTACATGATGATTCAACATAGCTTTTAGAATCATTTATTAGTTGATGCCACATTCCATTTGGGTCTTGATATTTAAGCAATGTATTCATCATGCTTTGAAAGGCCTTTAAAATGTCAGAATAATATTCATGGTCTTTAGGCAATACCAATAATAACTCAGTTAATGCAGCAACTGCCCAACCATTACCTCGTCCCCAGAAAAATGGGGCATCATCACGGTGATGAAATAACCCGTTTGGTTTTTGAAGGTTATCACAATATGTTTTTAATTGTAAAGCGGCTCTATCAATATAAACTTTATCTTTAGTAGCTCTATAGGCTTGTACCTGTAAAGCCCCAACCATATACATATCATCAATCCAGAAACGGGTTAAATTGGTTAAACCGTCTTCTCTTGGGTTTTCCCATTCAGTATCTGCCAATTCTTTGGCAAGATTCAAGTATTTTTTATCGCCATATTGACGATACAGTTCAAAAGGCCAAATTCCAAACACATTATAATCTACATGTCCAGAATGTGGCTTACGGATACCATTGTAAAAAGGAGCGTATCCTTTTTTAAACATATTGCTTATGCTTTTATCATTAATGGCATACGCAAAAATTAAACCTCCGTAATAAGAACAAACCTTTTGATATCTCCAACCAAAACGTCTGTCAACAATATTAGAAATTATACTTTTACCAACTGTTTCGGGAGATATTTCTAATTGTATTTCTTTAGAAATATTGTTTTGAGCATGGGTGTATAATGAAACTGTGCTAGTAAAAATAAAGGCAAAGAAAACAATTAGTTTAATTTTCATATTATTAACTTAACACATGCTAGCCAATAATATTAAATTCTGGTTTCCAATGCACTATTGACTCATTATACATAGCATCTAACCCCATTTGTACACAAACAGCTGCATTAGCACCAGTAACAACATCAGAATCGGGTCTTTTATTATTTAGAACGTTATCCCTAAAATCTATTAAAGCCTGTTTACTTGGTTCAATATGATCTACCACAATTGGAATTCCCTTTCCATGTTCATTAAGTATTGTAGCGCCAGAAACCCCATCCACTTCTCCTAATTCCTTTTTCAATTTCCCTTCTGGAAAAAACCAAGCTTTGCCATAACTTAAAGTTATAGTTCCCTTATCACCGTGAACTTTTATTTGATAATCGTCTTTAGAATTTGCTGTCAAGCAGGTATATTTTGCTTTAACACCTTCTGGGTAATCATAAATAAGGTGTATATTATCATAGGTTTCTCTTCCATCTTTCCAGTAATCAACGCCTCCAAAACCAGTAACTTTATTTGGAGTAGCATCTAAAACCCAGTTGGCAAAATCTAATTGGTGCGAACATAATTCGGCTAATAAACCTCCTGAAAATTCTCTATACATCCTCCAGTTTATAGATTTTTCCAATTCTGGACTTGGAACAGATCGCCTCCAATTCCCATTTCTATTCCACTGACAGTCAAAAGACTGTATTTTTCCAACCTTACCACTTTTTATTAAATCAACTACATGGGTATATAATCTAGAACTATGATATTGATGCCCTGTTTGAAATACCTTTTTAGAGCCATTTACCTTTTTCACAAGTTTATTAATGCCTTCATAGCCTTTGGCCATTGTTTTTTCGCAATACACGTGTTTTCCTGCATCTAAAGCATCAATTGCAATTTGAGAATGTGTATTAAACGGTGTGGCTACCAAAACGGCATCAATACTTTTATCATCTAGCAGCTCTCTATAATCACTAAACCCTTTTACATTAGGATTCATAACTTTTTTTAACCCTTTATCTAAACGAAAAGAAAGAATATCAGAACAAGCAACAACATTAAAGTTTTCTATACTATTTATATTAGGTATTAAACCTTGTCCTCTATCTCCTGTTCCAATAACACCTATATTCAAAACTTTTCTAGCTTTATTTGAACCTATAATATTAGTTGCGGCATATGTAGAAGTAGCTATTCCTGCAGTTACCAAACCACTTTTTATTACAAAATCTCTTCTTTTCATTTAGTCATTTTTATTAATAAATAATCACCTTTAAAGATATACTTTAAAGGTGATTAAGAAAATTATTATTAGAAATTATACAGACTTAATTTCCCAACCAGGTTCATAAGTTCTAGACCATAACTTCATAGCTTCTCTATTAAAAATACGCCCTGTATTTTCATCAACTTCAAAAGCGTCATCAATTCTAGAGGCAATATTAGCATAATGTGTTAAAAGCTGACTTATTACTCCTTGCTCTATAGGTGATGTTAAAGGAGCTTTTCCCCTAATGGCATCAAAAAAGTTTAAAGTATGTGCCGTAGAGAGTTTACCACCGCCCCCTAAAGTATTTCCAGATTCAATTCCAGGAACAATATTTTCCTTAATCAGCTCATTTTTTTGGTTAAATAATTTATAGCCATCTCTATCAATAAACACACATCCTTTAGAACCATATATAATTGTCCCTCTACCAGCGCCAAACTTTTTATAACCATTTCTACTTTGTCCGTCCCATTTAATTCTTCTATTTCCAGAAAACTCAAAAGTAGCTTGCATGGTATCATACATTTCCCAGCCATCATCTTTATAATGGAATTTTCCAGCATCCACATCAACACGCTCTGGGAATTTCACATCTAATGCCCAACGAGCTATATCTAATTCATGTGTTGCATTATTTCCCATTTCAGCTGTTCCATAATCCCAACCGTACCAGTGCCAATTATAATTCCAAGTGTCATCTGTATACTCTCGCCTTGGTGCTGGTCCTTGAAAAAGATCCCAATCTAATCCTTCTGGAGGAGCTGTTTTAGTTTGATGAGGAACGGGTCCTCTCCTACTAGTATAAAAAGCAGTTGCTTCATATACATCACCAATTATACCGTTATGGATATCTTTTATTATTTCTTGAGATTGTAAGGACGAACGTTGCTGATTCCCCATTTGTACCATCCTATCATATTTCTGTTGATAAGCCACTAAAAGCTCTCCTTCTCTCGGGTTATGACTACATGGTTTTTCTAAATACACATGCTTCCCTGCTTGCATAGCCATACAGGCACCTGGTGCATGCCAGTGATCTGGTGTAGCCATAAATATGGCATCAACATTCTTATCATTTATTACATTGCGAATATCATTCTCCAAAATCGGTTTATTTCTTAAAACTTCAGAAACAACACCTGCTGCCTTATCTCTTTGGCTTTTCATTACATCACATAGATAAAGTAACTCTACATTACTCTTTTTAGAAGCAATAGCTCCTAAATACGCTTGATATCTACGACCTAAACCCTGAATCGCAACATTTATACGGTCATTTGCTCCAATAATTTTAGAATAACTCTTTGCACTCATTGCATTTAAATTACTTGAAATTGCAATACCTGCCGCCCCTGCCGTGGCTTTCTTTATAAAACTTCTTCTATCTGTACTCATAATTATTCTTTTGCTGTTTTTGTTATTGATCGGATTTTTACATTTCTAAATGAAACAAGGTCTCCATGATCTTGTAAAAGTATTTGACCTTTTTCCAACTCACCAAAATCATGCCACTTAACATATTTACTTTCTGAAACCAACTTCCTGTATTCTGGACTTTTTCTTTCATATTCCAGAACTTTAACTCCATTTAACCAATGTTCTATATGATTGTTAATAGATTTAATGTAGGCAGTATTCCATTCTCCTATAGGGTTTATCGGTTTATTAACATCAGCTTGGATTAAATCGTACAATGACGACACCGTTCTACTTCCTTCATGGTTTCCTTTTTTAGCATCTGGATGCAAAGCATCATCCAATATTTGATATTCTAAACCAATGGAAGACCCAGGACCCTTGTTAATTTCTGTATCAACATAATATTTAATTCCGCTATTAGCACCTGGAGTTAATTTAAAATCAACTTTCAATTCAAAATCACCAAACAAAGATTTTGTAACAATATCTCCACCGGCTCTAGATTCAGCTCCACCAGAAGACAATACTGATAAAACCCCATCTTCTATCACCCATCCTTTTTCAGGAAAAGCGTCTAATTTTGCACCTTTCCAGCCTTTAGTTGTTTTACCATCCCAAAGTAGTTCCCATCCTTTTTTGGCCTCATCAATTGTTAGATTATTTTTTGTCACTATAGGATTTAAAGGAGATTTAGTTGTGTATTTCTCTAAACTATCGGTTAGAATTCGAATATTCTTCCAAATAATATTTGTACCCTCTTTTTGATGATCTTTAATACTATGTACTTGCAGACCTATAAAGCCTTCAGCTGTCTTATCATCAATTAAATATGAGGCGGGCACTCCATTGACCCAAGTTTTGATTGTGTCTGAAATAGCCTCAATTCTATAATGATTCCAATCGTTTTGTTTAAAAGCTTTTTTAGCTTCCTCGTTTCCTTCCAATGGATTTAACCAACCTCTTCTAGCTTCATCATAAATACCACCACTCCATGCTCTATCTGATGGATCTATTTCTACTTGATAACCATGTACTCTTCCATTCATATAATTTTCAAAACTATTACTTCTAATTTGAATACCAGAATTCATTGTTGAATCTACTTTATAGTCTAATTCCAATATGAAATCACCATACATGTTATCAGATCTCAGAAAAGTATTTGGAGTATTTTTCACAGTTACACCAACTATAGCACCATTTTCAACTTTATAATTAGCATTACCACCAATTTTAGACCAACCATTTAAGGTTTTCCCATCAAATAAATCAACCCAGGGAATAGAATCTTTTTTCACATTGGAACATCCTAATAAACTTGCTACCACTAAAAAAGTTAATACTATTCTTAGCTTATTAATTTTTGTATTCATATAAATTTAATTTATTCTTATCCATCTTTGAATTCCAAAACTAGCCTTTTCGTATATTATTAACATGGATTTTTTAGTCAAAAACATGGTCAAAACTAAAAAGGCAACGCGTCATTAAAAATAAACACTTCTTATTGAAACTTAACCAAACCTTTTACATTTTTTATAGTCTCCATACCCCATTTTCTTTTCTATTACTTTAAATAGATTATATAATTTGGATTTGAAACCAAATCTAATAAACAGTGTTTAATAAAATTAATCATTTAACTTTTTAATAAGGTTTACCATATAAAATTTCAATAAAACACCAATACAGTGACATTACAAGTAGTAATAATTATATTATATTTAAAGTATTTGCACTATATTGTTACCACAACAACCTATGTTATTACCAACTAACAAAATGAAAGCATATTATTGTATCATACTATTCTTATTGAATATATCTCTTCAACATGGTCAAGAAACACCTCCAATTGCTACTTACCCTCCTGAAATTTATGGTGCAGACAATCAAAACTGGTCTATAGCTCAAACAGACAATAATTTTATTTATGTAGCCAACAACAAGGGTTTACTGGAATATAACGGAGAAACATGGCAGCTATATGAATCTCCAAATGGTAAAACCAGATCTGTAAATGTTATTGACAATATTGTCTATACGGGCAGTTATAGAGAGTTTGGTTATTGGGCAAATAATACACTTGGCACTAAAAACTATCATTCAATATCTCAAGAATTAAATATTCAATTTTTAGAAGATGAAGAATTTTGGAATATTATTTCAGTTGACGATTGGGTTTTATTTCAATCCTTAAAGCGAATATACGCATGGAATAAAACCAATGACTCTTATTTTACTATCAAGTCTGATTCTGTTATTTATAAAATTTTTAAAATAAAAGAAACTATATATTTTCAAAGTGTAAAAGAGGGATTGTTTAAAATAGAAAATGGTAAATCTAAATTAGTTAGTGACAATACCATTTTTAAAAACAACTACCTTGTAAACCTGTTTAGCTTTAATAATGAAATCTTAGCTCAAACTGAAGAAAACGGATTTTATATTTTGAATTCCAAGAATGAATTAAATAAGTGGATGATTCCTGCTAATGAACTTCTATCCGAGTTAAGCATATACCGAAGCTCTAGGTTACAGGATGGTAGCTATGTTTTAGGAACTAGATCTAATGGCATAATTCATTTATCCCATGAAGGAGAATTAAAATACGTTTTAAATGTATCAAATGGCTTATTAAATAATAGCATACATGATGTTTTTGAGGATGCTGAAAACAATATTTGGCTAGCCTTGGAAAACGGCCTTAATTGTGTTAATATTAATTCTCCTTTTTCTATTTATCATGACAAAGAAGGGCAATTAGGAACTGTTTACGCATCAACAATACATAAAGGACTACTTTACTTAGGCACTAACCAAGGGTTGTTTTACAAACCACTTAACTCCAAAGTATTTAAATTAAAATTCATTAAAGGAACCGAAGGTCCGGTCTGGTCTTTGTTTAACTACCAGAACACATTATTTTGTGGACACAACCTAGGCACATTTATAATTAACAACGGAAGCATAGATAAAAAAATTGAAATTAATGGCACATGGAAATTAACCTCTAGTTTAAAAAATCCCAATATTTTAGTACAAGGAAATTATGATGGCTTAAGTGTTCTAGAAAACAAAAATGGTAATTGGTTTTTAAGAAACACCATAGACGGCTTCAAAGTCTCTAGTCGATTTTTTGAAATTCAAGACAACAAGATTTTTGTAAATCATGAAAACAAAGGCGTTTTTAAGATTGCAATTAACGAAGATTTTACCAAAGCCATCTCAGTAACAAAAGAACCTTCTATTGATAAAGGAGACTATTCTAGTTTAGTAAAATACAATAACAACATTCTTTATTCTTATAAAGAAGGTATTTACAAATATAGGCCCAATGAAAAACATTTTATTAAAGACACTATAATTAGTGAATTATTTAAAAAACTTGAGTTTACATCAGGGAAATTAATAATAAACAATAATAACGGTAATTTATGGTGCTTTTCTAAAAACAAACTAAACTATATCTCACCAGGAAAATTGAGTTCAGACCTTAAAATAAATAGTATCCCTTTTCCAGAAACATTACCCCATGCACTAACAGGATATGAAAACATTTCGAAATTAAGTGACAACAAATTTTTAATTGGAACTTCTGGAGGGTTTATAATTTTAGATTTAGACAAACCAAGAAACTCTTCATATGATATTTCTATAAACTCCATTATACTAAGTGACATTAAAAACAACAAAATCAACTTACTAGAAATAAATAAGGACGGTAATTTCATAAACACACACAACAATATAGAATTTAATTTCTGCGTACCCGAATACAATAAATATTTAAATACAGAATATCAATATCAATTAAAAGGCTTTTACCCAAATTGGAGTGAATGGTCTAAAACTCCAAAAATCTTTTTCAAAAATCTACCACATGGCACATATGAATTCAATGTAAGAGCCAAAATAGGCAATAACCTATCAGCAAATGTAAGTCATTACAAATTTACAATAGCAAAGCCTTGGTATTTATCCAATATCATGATAATAGCTTACAGCATTGGAGCCATTCTACTTGTATTTATAACACATAGTTTTTACAAACGCTATTATAAAAATCAAAGAGAAAATCTCATGCGTAAAACAGCTCGTGAATTAGAGCTAAAAGAGCTAGAAAACAGACAACAGCTTATGCGCTTCAACAATGAAAAATTAAGACAAGATATAGATAACAAGAGTAGAGAATTAGGAATTTCTACCATGAGCATCATCAAAAAAAATGAGCTTTTAAGCTCAATTAAAAAAGAACTGCAAAATATAAAAGATGCCAGCCAACTTAAAAGTGTTATCAACATTATTGATAAGAACCTCAACAATACGGATGATTGGAATTTATTTGAAGAAGCATTTAATAATGCAGACAAGGACTTCCTTAAAAAAATTAAAAGCCTACATCCTGAATTAACAACAAATGATTTAAGGCTTTGCACTTATTTACGGTTAAATTTATCTTCAAAAGAGATTGCTCCTTTGCTTAATATCTCACCAAGAAGTGTTGAAGTGAAACGCTACAGGTTAAGAAAAAAGATGAAATTAGCCCATGAATCCAGTCTCACAGACTACATACTGGAGATATAAACACCTTAACATAAACTATACACACCTATACAACACCCAAACAATAAGTGAAAAATAGTCACTGTTATTAAAATAAATATCAGACGATAATCTAAGTAAAAACAAGAGCTAAGAAGTCTTTATATCTTTTTTTTAGAATTGTATGTTTTTTGTAGTGGCACAAAATATTCATACAACATCTATTTACAATAAATTTACATTAAACTAAAACTAAACTAATATGAGACACACGTTCTTAAAAATTCTAATGCTCTTTTTTGTCGCGCATTTAGGCGCTCAAGAAATTGAAGTTAGTGGTATTGTAAATGACAATACTGGTTTTCCTATACCAGGTGTAAATGTTATTGTAAAAAACACATCTAAAGGTGCAGTTACCGATTTTGATGGAAATTTTAATATTTCTGGAGTTCAAAAAGGGGCTACTTTAGTATTTAGTTATATAGGATATGTAACTAAAGAAGTAGTAGTAAACAAAAGCAACCTTACTATTGAGTTGGAAGAAGACCTAGCCAAACTCGATGAGGTAGTTGTTATTGGTTACGGTACACAAACTAAAAAAGAAATAACTGGTGCTGTATCTGTAGTTGGAGCTCAAACAATTGAAAAACTTAAGCCAACTCGGATTGAACAAGCCCTACAAGGTCAAGTAGCTGGTGTAAACATCACAACAAACTCAGGTTCTCCCGGAGGAGGTTCTACAATAAGTATTAGAGGGGTATCTACCAATGGTGATAGTAGACCATTAATTCTTGTTGACGGCAACGTTGTTGAAGATTTAAGTGTTATAAATCCCAATGACATTGAAAGCATGAACATTCTTAAGGATGCGACAGCTGGTATATACGGTGTAAGAGCTGCAAATGGTGTTATTTTAATTACCACTAAAACCGGTAGAAGAGCAATGCCTTTAACCATTGAGTATAATGCTTATGCGGGATTTCAACAAACTACACGAGAAATACCAGTTCTTAATGCTTCAGAATATGGAGCAATAGTTAATGAAGGATATGCAGCAGCAGGAAGCACACCTCCTTTTTCAGATTTATCAATTTTAGGAATTGGAACGGACTGGCAAAATGAAGTTTTTGAATCCGCCCCTATTTTTAACC
This sequence comes from Seonamhaeicola sp. MEBiC01930, assembly GCF_045277075.1. Classification (GTDB taxonomy): domain Bacteria; phylum Bacteroidota; class Bacteroidia; order Flavobacteriales; family Flavobacteriaceae; genus Seonamhaeicola. The sequence continues at coordinate 655,962 of NZ_CP104270.1, forward strand.
ATAACATTACGTTTAGAGGGGGTGGTGAAAATTCAGCTTACTCATATAGCTCTTCTTTTTTAACTCAAGATGGTATTGTTGGAGGGAAAAAATCAAATTTTTCTCGTTTCACAAATGCCGCTACCTATAAACTAGACTTTTTAGAAAACTTTAAATTCAAGTCAGGTCTTACTTTAACCAGAACTAAAAAGAACAACTTACCAGAAAGTGCCTTAGGCTCTGTTTTATTCAACGCTCTTAACATGGCACCAAATATTCCTGTAAGAGATGAAAACGGAGAATACTCTTTAGCCGACGGTTTAGGCGGAGAAGTAATAAATCCGCTGGCTCAAATGGCCAATACCTACAGCAACAACAGTGTAATGAAGCTTAATGGTTTTGCAGGTTTGTCATATAGCTTTTTAGATCACTTTACAGCTGAAGCAAACTTTCAATTTAATTATGCCGAAGTTGAAAATTACTCATTTGACCCCATAGACTATTACGGTGTAGGAAAGGTTTTCAATACACTTACAAGTGGTGTATTTGAAGGGTTTAATATCTTTAGAGATTATACATTCGATGGTTTTATTAAATACGAAAACACATTTAATGACACTCATAAATTAAATGTTATTTTGGGTACTTCTGTTTTTAGAACAACGGGCGTTTTCTCTGGAAGAACAGGAAGAAACATAATTGATAACGACCCCGCAAATGCTAGTGTGGCACTTGCTTTAGAATCAGAAGATATTTATGAAGAACGTGGTAGCAACCCAAAATTTGACGGCAGATTATTATCTTATTTTACTAGACTTCAGTACGATTACAAAGGTAAATATTTATTATCTGCTGTAGTACGTAGAGATGGTTCTACAAGGTTTGGCCCTGGAAATAAGTTTGGTTATTTCCCATCAGGTTCTTTGGGATGGGTAGTATCAGATGAAGAGTTTATGAGCAATAGCAACTTCTTTGATTTATTAAAATTCAGAGGTTCTTATGGTGTTTTAGGAAATGACAGAATTGGCGATTATCGATTTGTTTCATTACTAACTGGAGAAGGTACTTACTTCTTTGGTGGTAATGATGCTGAAAATCAAGTCTTTGGAAAAGCTTCCGGAGGTATTGCTAACCCTGAAATTAGATGGGAAAAGCAAAAAACTCTGGATATTGGGGTAGATATGCGTATTCTTAACAATAAAGTAGACATTACAGCTGATTACTTTAAAAGAAGAACTGAAGATTTATTAGTATCTCCGCAAGTTTCAGGTTTACTTGGAACAGGAGCTTCACCAGTTGTGAATGCTGGTGTTGTAGAAAATACAGGTATTGAATTTGCAATTGGATATTCTGACACTATAGGTAAAGAATTTAAATTTAACATTAATTACAACGTAACCGGAATTAAAAATGAGGTAATTTCTGTAAGTGGTGAAGGAGAATTTCTTGAAGGTGGCGGATTTGGTATATCCCAACCGGCAATTTCTAGAATGGAAGCTGGTTTCCCTTTAGGTTATTTTGTGGGTTATGAAACGGATGGCATATTTCAAACACAAGATGAGGTAAACAATTCTCCAGTATCCGAATTAGGTGCTCAACCAGGAGATTTTAAATTTATTGACCAAAACGGCGATGGAGTTATTGATTTAGATGACCGTACAGACCTGGGTAACCCTCTACCCGATGCCACGATGGGTCTTAACATATCATTTGATTATAAACAATTTGACTTTTCTGCATATGCCTTTGCCTCTGTAGGAAATGAAATAGTACGTAATTACGAAAGAAACCAACAATTAGTAAATAAACCATTATGGTATTTAGATAGATGGACAGGACCTGGCTCTACTAATGAAGCGCCCAGACAGACCATTGGAACAAATCCAAACACCTTGTTTTCCGACTTTTATGTTGAAGATGGTTCTTTTGTTCGTTTACAAAACATCCAGTTAGGATATACTTTTTCAAATGAAGAACGTGAAAACCCAGTATTCGATAAATTTAGAGTATACGTGTCAGCAAGTAATTTGTTTACACTAACAGAATATAGTGGTTATGACCCTACAGCCGGAACAGGCGCTCCAATAGGAGGAGGAATAGACCAGGGTATTTACCCTAGTGCTAAGACATTTTTATTAGGTATTAATGTAAAATTTTAAAAAAGAAAAAATGAAAAATTTTAAATATATATATATCCTTCTAACGTCTCTTATCATAGTTTCCTGTAGCGATGATTTCGTAGATGTTGCATCAGAAGATGAAAACTCTGAAGACTATTTTAATTCAGAGTCAGATTACCAACTTGCACTAGTTGCAGCATATGACTATTTACAAACAACAGCAAAATTTTATCAATTTGCAGAAATAGCGTCAGACAACACTTTATGTGGAGGAGAAAGCGCAACGGATTCACCTTACTTACAACAAATTGATGACATGATTCATTCTGCAGTAGGACAAAATGATGGAGGATTGAGAACCATGTGGCAATGGATGTATGAAGCCGTAAATCGTTGTAATTACATTATGGAATTTCAAGACAAAACCGAATTTGCAAATAAAACAAGTGTTATTGCACAAACAAGGTTTTTAAGAGCCTATTACAACTTTATTTTAGTAAAGTGGTGGGGAGCAGTGCCAATGCTAGTTGACGAACGCATTCAATTTGGTGATCAATTTTCTATTGACAGAACACCTGCAGCTGAAGTATATGCTTTAATTGAAGCTGACTTAACCTTTGCAATTGCTAATTTACCATATATACAAAACGAAACAGGTAGAGTTACTAAAGGAGCTGCTCAAGGACTTTTAGGTAGAGTTTATTTGTATCAAGATAAATTTACCGAATCTGCAGCAGTACTAGAAGATTTAATCAACAATGGACCTCACCGATTATTAACCTCTATAGAATACCCCAATATGTTTGAACGCGATTGGGAAAACAATATTGAATCTGTTTTTGAGGTTCAGTATTCTGATGTAGAAGGTGGAAGTTTTGATTGTTTTCAATGTCTCGAAGGAAATTATTCCGTTTATTTTAATGGCCCAAGAGGGTTTATAGATTCTACCGGAAAATTTGATGCTGGTTATAGTTTTAATGTGCCAACTCAAGAAGTAGTTGATGCGTTTGAAGATGGGGACTTACGCTATGAAACATCTATTTTAGACATAGAACAGTATATTGCCGATAACCCAGGATCATCTTACCTCGAAACTGCTGGCTATGAACAAACCGGTTATTTTAACAGAAAATACATAGCACGAAAAGGAGATTTGAACATTGGTGATGCAGCTTTAACAAATCCAGATAATTATAGAGCCATAAGGTTTGCTGACGTATTATTAATGGCTGCTGAAGCTTTAAACAGAGGTAGTATAAGTGACACCAGAGCTTTAACTTATTTAAATATGATAAGAACAAGAGCTATGTTACCAGAATTAGATTTAACTGGTAACAATCTAACAGAAGCCATTTATCAAGAAAGACGTGTAGAACTAGTTGGTGAAGGTCATAGATTCTTTGATTTAGTTAGAACAGGTAGAGCTGCCCAAGAGATTGATGGTTTTGTTGCTGGTAAACATGAATTATTTCCAATTCCAATTGAAGAAATCAATTTATCAGGAAATCGCTGGGAACAAAATCCGGGTTATTAAAAAATAAAAAATGATGAATATGAAAACATTAAAATATATATATGCTTTTAGCATGGCCTTTTTATTATTATTTAGCTGTGTTGAAGATGATAACGATTTGACCTTCATAGAAGAAGTTGTTGCTCCAAGTAACGTTTCTGCTCAATTTCAAATAACCCAAGACAATTCAGGGTTAGTTACTATAACACCTAACTCAGTTGGTGCTGTTTCATACAACATAACTCCAGGAGACGGTTCAGATGCTGTAGAAATAAAACAGGGAGAAAATTTTGAAAACACATACCAAGAAGGCACGTATTCTGTACAAATTGAAGCTATTGGTATTACTGGACTTTCAACATTTGCAACTCAAGATTTGACAGTATCTTTTAAAGCGCCAGAAAACCTAGAAGTTTCGGCAGAAATTGATGCATCAAATCCGTTTATATTAAACGTAACAGCAACTGCTGATTTTGCTGCTTCTTTTTTAGTATATTTTGATACTTCGAATCCGGACGAAGAACCAACTCCCTTAGCAATAGGAGAAACGGCAAGTTTTGAATATGCAAATGTTGGTGATTACTCAATTAAAGTTGTTGCCCTAAGTGGTGGTGTAGAAACCACTGAAGTAACTCAAGACATAACCATTGCAGCACCAACGGAATTACCAATAGACTTTGAAGTATTTGACGCGAACACCTTTCAAGGTTTTGGAGGAGCAAGTAATGCAGTGATAGACAACCCAGACACAAACGGAAATATATCTGGTAAAGTAGGTGAAATTATTAAAGGGGCAGGTGAAACTTGGGCTGGAAATGTCATTACATTGTCATCACCAATAGATTTATCTACTAAAAAAGCTATCACTTTAGATGTATGGTCACCTAGACCAGGTGGTAAAATGTTATTAAAATTAGAAAACCTTGATGACGGAAATATTTTTTACGAAACAGAGGCCACACTATCTGGTAATAACGCTTGGGAATCAGCAACATTTGATTTAAGCGCCATAGACACAGGAAACACTTATCAAAAAATAGTAGTATTCTTTGACTTTGGAGTTATAGGAGATGGTAGCGCAGATTGGACTTTTTACATTGATAACATTAAACAAGATTTAATATCAGCAGGACCAAGTGTTACACCTTTAACATTTGAAACACCTTATTCTCTTAGTTCGTTTGATGGTGGTGATATTTCTGTAATTGCAAACCCTGACACTAATGGCAATCCATCTAGCATGGTAGCTCAAATGGTTAAAGGAGCAGGACAAACTTGGGGTGGCTCTAAAATAACTATTGACGAACCTTTTACCCTTAGTAGTTCAGAAACAATTACAGTAAAAGTTTGGTCACCAAGAGCTGGATTAAACCTACTAATGAAATTTGAAGACGCAGTACCATGGCCTGATGTTTCTGCTACGGCTGAAATAACAGCTACGACCACTGTTGCTAATGCCTGGGAAGAACTTACATTTACCTTCCCTTCAATTGATACCTCAATAGACTGGTACAATATGGTACTTATAATGGATAATGGTGTAGAAGGTGATGGATCAGCAAATTATACAATTTACTTAGATGATTTTTCTACTACACCAACTTTAGATTTTGAACCAGAATTTGAATTAAGCTCTTTTGATGGTGGTGCAATTTCTGTGGTATCAAACCCTGATACTAATGGCAACCCATCTAGCATGGTAGCAGAAATGGTAAAAAATGCTGGACAAACCTGGGGAGGATCTAAAATTACAGTTCCTGAGCCATTTGAATTATCCAACGGTTCTAGAGTAACTGCTAAGGTATGGTCTCCAAGATCTGGTTTAAACCTATTAATAAAATTTGAAGATAATGTTCCTTGGCCAGATGTTACTGCAACAGCAGAAATCACAGCAACTACAACCGTTGCAAATGCTTGGGAAGAACTCACATTTGATTTCCCTACAGTTGATGCAGCCATTGAATGGTATAATCTAGTACTAATCATGGATAATGGTGTAGAAGGTGATGGATCAGCAAATTACACCATATACATTGATGATATTGATATTAACTAAAAGTCAAAAATTGTAAAACAAACATTATGAAAAATTTAAAATATTATTTAGGAGTTTTTATATTGATGGCTTTGATTTTCAATAGCTGTCAAGAAGATGACTATGCATTGGGGGCCATTATTGCGCCTTCTAACCTAACAATAACCACCACTTATATAGATGAAGGTGTAGCTTCTGCTGCTCCTGGTTTAGGAAGTGGTTTGGTGAACTTTTCTGCAACTGCAGATAATGCCTTATCATTTCATTTTATTATTCAAGAACAAACAAAACTGCAAGAATCTGGAATTGTATCACACAACTTTACAGAGTTAGGTGTTAACACGTATTTGGTTACCGCCATTGCCTTTGGAACTGGAGGTTCTTCAACTAGTCAAACTATTGAAGTTGAAGTTCTAGCACTATACGAACCACCAGCAGATTTATCAGAAATGCTTCACGGAAACTCTGAAAAAACATGGAGAATTAAAGCCGAATCAAAACCTCATTTTGGTTTAGGACCTCCAGATGGATTTATACCTGGTGAATGGTATTCAGCAGAACCATTTGAAAAAGCTACGGTAGGAATGTATGACGATAGATATATTTTTAATGCTGATGGCACTTTCACGCACATTACAGATAACACGAATGATGACCCAACCAATGATCCGTCAGGAACTGTATTTGGTAGAGTTAATTTAATTGATGAGCTTGGAGGCTCTGGAGGAGAAGAAGACGGAGCTGATATTCTTAATCTTCCATACAATGATTACACAGCTCAATGGACATTAACTGCTCCTAATGATATGGAAACATTAACACTATCAGGAACAGGTTTCTTAGGGTATTATATAGGCGGTAATCATGAATACCAAATCATTGAACGCTCAGCTAATGAAATGATAGTAAAATCTGTTGATGGCAATGGAGAATTTGGTTGGTGGTTTACATTAACTACCCTAGAGGAAGGTGCTTCAAATGATTTTGAAACATCATACACTAATCTTGTTTGGGAAGATGAGTTTGATACCAATGGCGCTCCTAACCCAGCCAATTGGACTTATGATATAGGTACCGGAACAAACGGATGGGGTAACAATGAAGTGCAAAGCTATACAAGTGACGCTGAAAATGTTATAGTAGAAGATGGCTTGCTTAAAATAACCGCAAAATCTGATGGCGGCGGAGGCTATACATCTGCAAGAATTAAAAGCCAAGGACTTCAAAGCTTCACCTATGGAAGAATAGATGTTAGAGCAAAACTACCTACAGCACAAGGTACTTGGCCAGCAATCTGGATGCTTGGTTCAAATTTCCCAACCGTAGGATGGCCAACAAGTGGGGAAATTGACATTATGGAACAAACAGGACAAGATAAAAATACTGTTCTGGGTACTGTACACTGGTTTGATAATGGTACTGCGAGCTTTGGCGAAACTACACCATTGGCAGATTCAGGTAGCGAATTTCATATTTATTCATTAGACTGGTCTGCTGACAAAATGTACATTCTTGTAGACAACGTTCCGTTTTTTGAATTTAATAACAATGAAACTTTACCATTTAATGCAGACTTCTTTTTCATACTAAACATTGCCATGGGCGGCACATTAGGTGGAGACATAGATCCTGCATTTACTGAAGACACTATGGAAATAGACTATGTAAGAGTCTATCAATAGGTTAATTATAGTTGACTTTAAAGGCCAGTTTCATTTTTTAATCTGGCCTTTTTAACCTCACCTTATACATCTCTTTCATTAAAAATTCAATTCAGAGATGTTTAAGTAACAATTATTTACAGATGAAATCTAATATTCTATTAAAAGAAAAAGTGATTAAAGATACAACTACACCTAATGGAAAATTGGTTCAAATTGAGAACGAATCCTATTATAAAATTTCAGATAGTGATAACATGCGTCCGTTTTTTATGAGCATTGTTTCTGATTCCAACCATTGGATGTTTATTTCTAGTAACGGTGGTTTAACTGCGGGAAGAAAAAATGCTGAATATGCATTATTCCCATATTATACAGACGACAAAATAACAGAATTAGCTGAAAGCAGTGGCACAAAAACCATTTTCCAAATAAACCTTGAAGGTAAAAACCTTATTTGGGAACCTTTTTCAATTCGCCAAACAGGAGTGTATCGTATAAAATCCAATCTTTATAAAAATATTTATGGAAATAAAATTGTTTTTGAACAAACAAACTTAGACTTAGGTCTTACCTATAGATATTCTTGGAATTCAAGTAATAAATTTGGGTTTGTAAAAAAATCTTCATTAGTAAATAACTCAGACAAAGAAATAAGCCTAACCGTTTTAGATGGGTTACAAAATATCCTTCCTTCAGGTGTTGGTGCAGATCTTCAGAACTCAAGAAGTAACTTAGTTGATGCCTATAAGAGAAGTGAAATTAATGCTGATACTGGTCTTGGAATTTATGCACTAAGTGCTATAATAGTAGACAAAGCAGAACCTAGTGAAGCTTTAAAAGCTAATACCGTGTGGTCGCACGGCTTTGCTAACCCGGTTTACCTTGCATCTTCATTACAATTAGATGATTTTAGAAATGGAAAAAACATATTACCTGAAACTGATATAAAAGCAGAGAAGGGAGCTTATTTTGCCTCATCAAAGATGTATTTACAACCACGTTCTGAAGAAAAATGGATTTTTGTTGCCAATGTTAATCAATCCATTTCAGACGTAGTTGAAATTTCAGAATTTATTAATAGCGAAACACATATCAATAAACGAATTCAAGAAGATATTGATTTAGGAACCGAAAATTTAATAAAATTAACCTCTAATTCTGATGGAATTCAGTTAACAGAAGACCAAAGAATAAACACCAGACATTTTGCCAACACAATGTTTAACATAATGCGTGGCGGTATTTTTGATGATAATTACAACATAGAAAAAGATGACTTTCTGAAATATATAAGTAAAGCCAACAAAGAACTTTATATTACTAAAAGTAAAGACCTTAATAACTTACCCAATGTTTTCAATTTAACTTATTTAAAAGAATTAGCGGAACAGGAGGAGAATAAAGATTTTAAACGACTCGCTTATGAGTATTTGCCTTTAAAATTTAGTAGAAGACATGGAGATCCTAGTCGTCCATGGAACAAGTTTTCTATAAACACGAAAAGTGAAATAGATGGTTCAAAGGTATTAGATTATGAAGGTAATTGGCGTGACATCTTTCAAAACTGGGAAGCTTTAGCACATTCATACCCTGATTTTATTGAAGGAATGATTCATAAGTTTTTAAACGCTTCTACTTTTGAAGGCTACAACCCATACCGGGTTACTAAAGATGGTTTTGATTGGGAAATTATTGAAGAAAATGACCCATGGTCTTATATAGGTTATTGGGGAGACCATCAGATTATCTATTTGTTAAAATTTTTAGAGTTTATAGAAAACTACTATCCTAACACTTTAGAGACTCGTTTTACTGAGGATATATTTGTTTATGCTAACGTACCTTATAAAATTAAAAGTTATGCTGAGACTCTTAAAAACTCCAAAGACACAATTGATTTTGATCATAACTTGGATACTATTATTAATAAACGAAGAGAAGAGCTAGGCTCAGATGGAGCTTTATTAACTGATAAAAATTCAAACATCCACAAAGTTAATTTCATTGAAAAAATCTTAGCCACAGTATTATCTAAAATATCAAATTTTATTCCCGAAGGTGGTATCTGGCTTAACACCCAAAGACCAGAGTGGAACGATGCCAACAACGCTTTAGTTGGAAACGGTGTTTCTATGGTTACCCTATATTATTTAAACCGGTTTTTAAATTTCTTTGAAAAAATAATATTAAAATCAAGTATTGAGCAAGTTAAGGTTTCTAAAGAATTGGAACAGTTTTTCAGTAGCATTAACAATACACTTCAAAGGAATAGCAGCGTTCTATATGGAAGAATCTCTGATAAAGACAGAAAAACTATTCTTGATGGTTTAGGAATGGCAGGGAGTAAATATAGAGAATCCATATACAATGAAAGTTTTTCAAGTTCAAAAGCAGACATTTCACTAGCTGATATATCTGATTTTATAAAGACTTCTAAATTATTTTTGGAGCACAGCATAAAAGTCAACAAGAGAGATGATAGCATGTATCATGCCTATAATTTAATGACAGTTAAAAACGAGGATGAAATATCTATTTCTTATTTACCTGAAATGTTAGAGGGTCAAGTAGCTGTTTTAAGCTCTGGGTACCTCACTCCTGCTAAAGCATTAGAATTACTAGATGGTTTAAAAAACAGTTCCTTATTTAGAGAAGACCAATACAGTTATATCTTATACCCAAACAAAAACCTTCCCAATTTTGAGGTAAAAAACAACATTCCTCATGCTAGTATAGAGAAATCTAAACTTATTAAAACATTAGTTGCTAACGGTAATAGACAAATTATTGAAAAAGATATTAAAGGCATTTATCACTTTAATGGCAATTTCAATAATGCCAACGACTTAAAAGAAGCTATAGATAATTTAGACCAATCCTATGACAATTTAGTTAAATCTGATAAAGAATTATTGTTGCAAGTATTTGAAGAAATTTTTGACCATAAGTCCTTTACCGGTCGCTCAGGAACCTTTTTTGGTTATGAAGGTCTAGGATCTATATACTGGCATATGGTTTCTAAGTTATTATTGGCAGTTCAAGAAAACTGCTTAATCGCAATTAATTCTAATGAGAATGATGAAATAATTGGCAGATTACTAGACCATTATTACGAAATAAACGCTGGTATTGGTGCACATAAATCACCCGAATTATATGGAGCGTTCCCAACAGATCCTTATTCGCATACACCTGCTACTAAGGGAGCACAACAACCAGGTATGACTGGTCAAGTGAAAGAAGACATTATAAGTAGGTTTGGTGAGTTAGGTCTGTTTGTTAAAAATGGTCAAGTTACTTTTAACCCAAGACTGTTACAAAAGAAAGAATTCTTAAATGATTCTTCAGTATTCTCATTTACAAATCTTAAAAACCAAAAACAAAAGATTAAGGTTGAAAAAAACACATTATGTTTTACGTATTGTCAAACACCTATTATATACAAACGTTCCAATAATGAAAGTATAAAAGTGATTTTTAATGATAAATCAACAGTAAAATTAGATAACCTAATTCTAGATAAAAGCACCTCGAAACATATTTTTGAGCGCACTGGAATTATAGAACGTATAGAAGTATCCATTTTATAATGAGAAATAGGATAAGTAAAATATTCATTCTTGTGCTTTCACTAATCTTTATTAGTTGCAATAACACATCTAAAAAAAAAGTAAAAACTCATATTGAACAAGATAACATGACTGCTGCCGAAATTTTAGGGAATCCAAACTACTTAGCCATTTCTTATGGAGGATACCGAACTAAATCAAGAGAAGATCAACCCACCATAACTCAGTTGAAAGAAGATATGAAAATATTGTCTGCAATGGGTATTAAGATTCTAAGAACATATAATGTTCATTTGCAACAAGCTTCAAACCTTTTAAAAGCCATTAAGGAGCTAAAAGAGGAAGACAATGACTTTGATATGTATGTTATGTTAGGTGCTTGGATAGACTGTAAAAATGCATTTTCAGATTTGGTACCAGATCATTATCAGGAAAGTGAAAGAAACGAAACTGAAATAAACACAGCTATTAAGCTAGCAAAGCAATACCCAGATATAGTTAAAATAATAGCTGTAGGAAATGAAGCCATGGTTACTTGGGCAACTAGCTACTACGTACAACCTAGCGTAATTTTAAAATGGGTAAACCACTTGCAAGAGCTCAAAAATTCAGGAGAATTACCAAAAGATTTGTGGATTACAAGTTCAGATGATTTTTCATCTTGGGGTGGTGGTGACACCAGTTATCATACTAAAGATTTAGAAAATCTTATCAAAGCAGTAGATTATATCTCCATGCATACTTATCCAATGCATAATTCTCATTATAACCCAGCATTTTGGCTAACTCCAGAACAAGAAATTGGTCTATCAAGCAAAGAAAAAATAGATTCAGGAATGCAAAGAGCCTTAAATTTTGCTAAAAGTCAATACGATAGCGTTTCAAATTATATGAAAAGTTTGGGAGTTAACAAACCAATTCATATCGGAGAAACAGGTTGGGCTACAGTTTCAAACGGACACTACGGAACAAACGGATCAAGAGCTGCAGATGAATACAAATCTGGAAAATATTATAAACTATTACGAGAGTGGACCAATAAAAATAACATTTCCTGTTTTTACTTCGAAGCTTTTGATGAACAATGGAAAGATGCTGAGAATAGTATGGGATCTGAAAACCATTTTGGCCTGATTAAACTAAATGGAGAAGCCAAATACGCCTTATGGAATTTGGTAGACCAGGGTGTTTTTTCTGGATTAACAAGAGACGGAAACCCAATTACTAAATCTTTAAATGGAGATATTGATACTTTAATTAAAACTATTCAATCTCCTCCGGTAACATACGAAGTAACAACACCATAAAACCATGTATTTTCGAAAAAAAACATTACTACTAATACTATTTTCAATAATTATTATGGGGTGCCAGCAAAATGGCAATTTGGAAATAGTTTCTGTTAAAGAACGACAAATATTGGTGAACAACACACCTTATTCAATAAAAGGCATTTGTTATCATCCTGTTGCAAAAGGCAGTATGAAAAGAAGTTTTGAAACATTAGAACAAGATCTTAATTTAATGCTAGAAGCAGGTATAAACACTATTAGAGTATATGCTCCTATTGACAACAAAACGGTTTTAGACAACATCCATAAGTTTAAAATAAAAGTAATTATAGGTTTTGGGTATAATCAAGATGGTTACTTTGATATTAAATCTGGTAGTTACGTTAATTACATTAATAAATATAAAAGTCATCCCGCTATTTTAATGTGGGAATTAGGAAATGAATACAACTACCACCCAGAATGGTTTGGCGGTGATTTAAAAAACTGGTATAAAGCCATGAATGATGCGGCTGCTGTTATTCACCAGATAGATCCTTCTCATCCAACAACAACTGCACATGGTGATTTACCAAATAATCAAGCTCTTACTCTTTCTCCTAATATTGATGTTTGGGGCATAAACATTTATAGATGGGACAATCCAGGAACCATATATAACCAATGGAAAAAAGCAAGCCATAAGCCTATGTATTTCTCTGAAGCAGGTGGAGATAGTTATATGACCATTGAAAAAGACGGTTTCTCTCAGGGAATTAATGAAGAGGCCCAAGCTTCAGCCAATAATAACATTTTAAAAAGTGTTTTTAATAATACCGATGTATGCTCTGGAGTTACTATGTTCTCTTTCACAGATGGTTGGTGGAAAGCAGGAAATCCTGACCAACAAGACATTGGAGGATGGGCTCCAAATAGTAGTGGGGTTCCCTATGATGGCTCTCCTAATGAAGAGTACTGGGGTATTGTTGACATTGATAGAAACAAGAAAAAAACATTTGAGGTTATTAAAAAACATTATTTGAAAACCAACTAAAACTAAACTAATGAGACAGATTAATTTTATTCTATTAATTATGGCAGTTGCAATCTTAACAGGGTGTAATAAAAACGCTAACAGACTTAACATTGAGGTTTATGAAACCTCTGCAAAAGGAAACAAGCTTACTAAAATAAACCAATTTAAAAAAGCAGACTCCTTAGTAACAATTAAACTTAATCCTGCACAAGAATTTCAAAAAATAACTGGTTTTGGAGGCGCTTTCACAGAGTCATCCGCTTATTTATTAAATAAACTTAGCAAGCCAAATAGAGACACAATATTAGAAGCTTATTTCGCAAAAAACGGTGCTAATTATTCTTTAACAAGAACACATATGAATTCTTGTGATTTCTCATTAAGCAATTACTCATATACACCGATTGAAGATGATAAAAATTTAGAATACTTCTCTATAAACGAAGACAAAGCAGACCTTATACCAATGATTAAAGACGCTTTGACAATTTCTGAAGACGGATTCAAAATTTTTGGTTCACCTTGGACCGCTGCTCCATGGATGAAAGACAACAACCATTGGGTGGGTGGAAAATTATTACCAAAATATTATGACACCTGGGCGCTATTCTTTTCTAAATATATTGATGCATATAAAGCAGAAGGCATAGATATTTGGGGATTTACTGTTGAAAATGAACCTCATGGAAACGGAAACAATTGGGAAAGTATGCACTTTACTCCAAAAGAAATGACAGATTTTGTTCAATTTCATTTAGGTCCAAAATTAGAAGCAGATGGTCATGGAGATAAAATTATTTTAGGGTATGACCAAAATAGAGAAGGGTTAAAGGAATGGGTAGATGAAATGTTTAGAGACGAGGCTTCTTCTAAATACTTTCATGGAACCGCTATTCACTGGTATGAAAGCACCTATGATTACTTTCCGGAAGCCTTACAATATGCTCACAATAAGGCACCAGATAAATATTTAATTGAAACAGAAGGCTGTATAGATGCTCAAGTACCTGTATGGAAAGACGATGCTTGGTATTGGAAAAAAGAAGCTACAGATTGGGGTTATGATTGGGCTCCAGAAGACCAAAAACATTTACATCCAAAATATGCACCGGTCAATCGATATGCTAGAGATATAATAGGTTGTCTTAATAACTGGGTAGACGGATGGGTAGATTGGAATATGGTTTTAGATCGCCAAGGAGGGCCAAATTGGTTTGAAAATTGGTGCATTGCACCGGTAATAGTAGATCCAGATAAAGACGAAGTTTATTTCACCCCTTTATTTCATACAATGGCTCACTTTAGTAAATATATTAGACCCGAAGCCAAAGTTATAGGTTTAGAAAACTCAGACGATAAACTTATGGCAACAGCAGCGGTGAACCCAGACGGAACCATTGCAGTTGTATTATTTAATGAATTTGAAACCCCAAAAACAATAAACCTATCATTAAATGACAAAAACGTAGAATTTTCAATAGATGCAAAAGCTATTCAAACTATTGTAATTCCAAAAGATTAAAAAACTAAACTAACTAAACCAATAAGTCATGCCAAACATCATAACATCAAAAAAAGATAGAGTTCCAATTGGTCAAAAAATGGCATTCGGTGCAGGCCATTTTGTTCTTAATCTATTACCAGGGTCTTTGGCATTTTTCATGTTCTTTCTTCTTACTGCCTTTGGAATGGACCCTTTATATGCAGGACTTTTAGGGGCTTTACCAAGATTATTTGATGCACTCTCAGATCCTATAATGGGATTTATTTCTGATAACACAAAATCAAGATGGGGCCGCAGAAGACCTTATATCTTCGTTGGTGCGATTTTAAGCGGTATTCTTTTTGCCCTAACCTGGCAAATGTCTCCGGATAACTCGCAAATGTATAATTTTTGGTATTTCCTTACTTTAACTATTCTTTTTTTAATTGGCAACACCATGTATGCTACTCCTTTAGTAGGTTTGGGATATGAAATGACAACCGATTACAATGAGAGAACAAGACTTATGGCATTCTCAAATACTATGGGGCAAATTGCTTGGATGATAGTGCCTTGGTTTTGGGTTATTATCGCAGACCCTCAAGTATACGAGACTCAAGCAGTTGGAGTTAGGAATTTATCAATAATTGTAGGTTCAATATGCGCTATTTTAGGTTTGCTTCCAGCAATTTTCTGTAGAGGCTTAGACTCCTCTCATATGGAAAACAGAAAGAAAATAACGTTTAAAACTATGGCCTCAAACCTAACAGATTTATGGGCTGGCATAAAACAAGTCTCTAAGAACAAACCTTTTACAAAGCTTTGCGGCGCAACATTTTTAGTCTTTAATGGCTTTCAATTAGTATCAGCATTTAGTGTTTATATTATTGTATTTTACATGTATAATGGCAGTTATGCTCTTGCAGGTACTTGGCCGGCTTGGTTTTCAACTATTACAGCAGTAATTACTGCTTTTGTAGTCATTCCAATAATATCCGCAATATCCAACAAATGGGGAAAAAGAAAAGCATTCATCATTTCTACTATTATTTCAATTATTGGATATATTTTAAAATGGTGGGGTTTTGATACAGGATTAAATGAGAACTTTAATAAAACTAGCTTTGGTCAATCACTTAATGAAGGAGTAGCTTCACTTTTCGAATGGCTGAACCCATTTCTAGAAAGTGTTGGAATGTCATGGTTTAGTATTGATACTTCGCAAGGCTCACCTTGGTTAATTTTTATGCCAATACCTTTTATTGCTTTTGGTTTAGGAGGATTATTTACTCTAATGATGAGTATGACAGCAGATGTTTGTGATTTAGACGAATTAGAAAATGGCATGCCACGTAAAGAGGGAACATTTGGTGCTATCTATTGGTTAATGGTTAAAATTGGCCAATCTATTGCATTATTTTTAGGAGGGTTAGTATTGAAGTTGGTAGGTTTTATTTCTGATGCAGAAACCCAGACAGCAGAAACCATGAATAGCTTAAGAATTGCAGATATATTAATCCCTTCAATAACGGCTGCTCTTGCTATTTGGATAATGTATAAATATAGCCTTAATGAAACTAGAGCAAAACAAATAAAAGCTGAATTAGTAAAACGAAGAGGAGAACTTTAAATTAATAATTATGTCAAGAAGAAATGCAAAAATAATGTCTTTGTCTGGAGGTGAATTAAATCAAAAAACCTCAAATGGATTGCATAGTATGTTTAATAGAGTTTTAAACAAAGGAATGCATGGAATCTGTTTTAGTGCCTATGAAGATGGCCAAGAAATTGGTGCTCAACTCTCAGAGACTCAAATTAGGAGACGTATGAAAATAATTAAGCCATACACCAAATGGATAAGAACATTTTCTTGTACCGACGGTAATGAACTAATTCCTATAATTGCAAAGGAATTTGGTTTGAAAACTTTAGTTGGAGCATGGCTTGGAAACGATCTTGAAATTAACAATAAAGAAGTAGAAGGACTAAAAAAACTAGCCCATGAAGGATATGTTGATATTGCTGCCGTGGGTAACGAAGTTTTATATAGAAATGACTTAAATGAAAATGAACTTTTAAATTATATTTATGATGTAAAAAAAGACATTTCAAATATTCCAGTTGGATATGTTGATGCCTACTATGAATTTGCTGAAAGACCAAAAATCACGCAGGCTTGTGACATTATTTTAGCCAATTGCTATCCCTTTTGGGAAGGTTGCTCAAATGATTATGCTCTTATTTATATGAAAGACATGTTTCGAAAGGCGTTAAAAGCTGGAAATGGAAAAAAGGTTATTATTACTGAAACAGGGTGGCCTAGTGAAGGAGAGTCTTTACAAGGAGCACAACCATCATATGAAAATGCCATAAAATACTTCATTAACTCTCAATTATGGTCTAATGAAGACAATATAGAAATGTTTTATTTTTCTTCTTTTGATGAGCCATGGAAGGTAGGCGCTGAAGGAGATGTTGGAGCCTTTTGGGGCTTATGGGATAAAAACGAAAAACCTAAATTTAAATCGAATATTTTAGATTTTAAAAAGAAGTCATTATTTTTTAATGAATAGTTACTAAATTTAATACATGTTTAATCGAAAGTCAATTATATATATATTAATTATTCTGGTCTTTTTGTCCTGCAACTCCAAGTTAGACAGAAATATTTACCCAGACACCCTAAATGGTGGTTTAGAATTGTTATCTCCGGAAATTACTGGAGTAAACTTTAACAACTCCATAAAAGAATCAACCACATTAAACATGTTTTTTTATAGTCAAATTTACAATGGTGCTGGAGTTGCGATTGGAGATATTAATAATGATGAATTACCAGACATTTTCTTTTGCGGTAATCAGGTGAGTGATAGACTTTATTTAAACAAAGGAGAATTTAAATTTGATGATATTACTAAAAAATCAAAGGCTGCGATAAACGCTGGTTGGTCATGGGGAGTTACCATGGCCGATGTTAATAGTGACGGTTATTTAGATATATATGTAAGTAGAAATGGTGAATCTATGTCCCTAGAGGATAGAAAAAATCAACTCTATATAAATAATCAAGATTTAACATTTACTGAATCCGCAATGAAATATGGTCTTGCTGATCCAGGATTTTCCACTCAAGCTGTTTTCTTTGATATGGACAATGATGGTGATTTAGATATGTATCAAGTAAACCAACCTCCTGATGCTAAACTTTTTAAACGTTATTCCATAGATCAAGATACATATAAACATTATACAGATAAACTTTATAAAAATGAAAACGGTAGATATAAAGATGTTTCCAGTGCAGCAGGTATTGAACCAAGATTAGCCTATGGTTTAGCTGTTTGTGCAACCGATTTTAATAATGATGGATGGACAGATTTATATGTTACCAATGACTATGACGAGCCTGATTTTATGCTCTATAATAATGGAGATGGCACTTTTAAAAATGTTATTGATAAAAATTTAAAGCATATATCAAGGTTTAGTATGGGAGCAGATACTGGTGATATTAATAATGACGGCTTAATAGATTTGATAACTTTAGACATGGCTGCTGAAGATCATTACAGATCCAAAACTAACATGGGATCAATGAGTACTGAAGAATTCAATAAAATTGTTAACAAGGGAGACCACTATCAATATATGTTTAATACATTACAGATAAATTCAGGACGTTCTGGGTTTTATGATGTTGCAAATATAGCTGGAATTGGCAAAACCGATTGGAGTTGGGGTTCACTAATTGTAGATTTAGACAATGATGGTTTAAAGGATATTTTGGTATCTAATGGTATTCCAAAAGATGTTAGAAATAATGATTTTGTGGACGCCCTAAATAATGTTGATGAAAACATTACAATTGAAGAATTTTTCAATATGACCAATTTGGCACCATCATCTCCTCTACCCAATTATGTGTTTAAAAACAAGGGAGACTTGCAGTTTAAAAAAGTATCAAAAGATTGGACTTTTAACACTCCAAGTTTTTCTAATGGTATTTCTTATGGCGATCTAGATAATGACGGTGATTTAGATGTTGTTACAAACAACATGGGATCTCCAGCTTTTATTTACAAAAACAAGGCCACAGGAAATTTCTTAAAACTAGTTTTTGATGGTCCAAAACAAAATACATTTGGTTATGGCGCAAAGGCAACTATCCATTATAATAATTCTATACAAACAGCAGTAAATACAGTAACAAGAGGTTATTTTTCATCTATTGAACCTGGTTTGTTTTTTGGCCTTGGGAAAGAAGTTGAAGTTGAAAACATAGAAGTTGTATGGCCAGATGGCAAGAAGAATACTTTTGATAATGTTGATGCCAATAGCACTTTAATTGTCAAATACGACAAAGCCGAACCAGCTAATTCCAAGCAAAACCTTTCAAAGGGATATCTTCTTGAAGCTAACCCATCAGCTCTTGGAATTAATTTTCAACATAATGAAAATAATTATGATGAATATACTGAAGAAATACTCTTACCTCATAACATTTCACAAAACGGACCTTTTACTGCCGTGGCAGATGTAAATGGAGATAATTTAGAGGACCTATTCATTGGAGGTGCTGTGGGGCAATCAGGAGTGCTTTACATCCAAAATGAAAAGGGTAAATTTGAAAAGAGTAATTCTCAACCTTGGAATGACGATAAATTATCAGAAGATTTGGGGTGTGTTTTTTTTGATATTGATGGGGATAACGATTTTGATTTATATGTTGCAAGTGGTGGAAGCGAATACAAACAAGGCTCCAAATATTTACAAGACCGTTTATACATTAATGATGGTAATGGAAATTTTAATAAAGGCCTAAAAAACTTACCGCCCATAAAGGAAAGCTCTCAATGCGTAAAGGTTTCTGATGTTGACAAAGATGGAGATTTTGATCTATTTGTTGGCACTCGGTTAATTTCAGGAAAATACACACATCCGGCAACTAGTTATATTCTTCTTAATAACAGTAATGGTACCTTTAAAAAAGTTCAAAATACGGTAGCACCAGATTTACAAAACATAGGAATGGTAACAGATGCTGTTTTCACAGATATAGACAATGACGATGATCAAGACCTAATTCTGGTTGGTGAATGGATGGCGGTTACTATATTAGAAAATGATAAAGGAAAGTTTAAGTTAAACTCAGAAAAATTCGGATTAAACAAAGGCACCAAAGGATTATGGTGGTCTATTACGGCAAACGACATAGATAATGATGGCGATGATGATTATATTCTTGGTAATTTAGGAAAAAACAATAAATTCAAGGCATCCGTAGAGCATCCATTTAAGGTTTATGCTAATGATTTTGATGATAACGGAACAAATGATATTGTTTTAGCTAAATTTTATAAAGAAGATTATGTTCCTCTAAGAGGCAGAGAGTGTACAAGTCAGCAAATGCCTTATGTTACCGAAAAATTCAAAGATTATCACAGCTTTGCATCTTCCAAATTATATGACATATTACCAGATAAAAAGATAGAAAATGCTGTAATTCACGAGATTTCAAGTTTCGAGAGCATTGTTCTAATTAATGATTCTGGTATCCTTAAAAGAAAAGTATTACCCATTCAAGCCCAATTATCTCCATTAAAATCATCTACAATTGTAGATATTAATAAAGATGGATTTAAAGATATAGTTTCTGTAGGCAACCATTATGGAGTTGAAGTTGAAACTACTCGTTATGATGCTGGCTTTGGTACCGTACTTTTGGGTGATGGCAAAAATAATTTCAGATACATATCACCTAAAGAAAGCGGTTTTTATGTACCAAATGACTCTAGAAACATTAATAAAATTAAATCTTCTGATAATAATTTATTATTCATTATCTCTAACAACAATAATGAAACTAAAATTTTTAGTTTTTATTAAAAATTCAATTACTACTTTTTTCAAACCAAGATTGTTTAGTCCTTTTTAAAATTAATATTGAAATCTTTCCATTTAACACCATTACAACACCACAACATCACCACAACAAAACCAATTAAACTGAAATTTACATCAGACTAAAAAACTTATCAAAAAATACATATTAACCTGATTTACAGTTTTTTAAATCATATATAACAAATACAAACCCATTACATTTTCAACAATGTATGTTTTTTGTATAGGCTACAAATTGCATTTTAATAGATATACAGGTGTATCTTTGAGAAACAACTAAAACTAATATTCATTAAAACAATTATTATGAAAAAAATTACATTATTATGCATGTTATTTGTTGTATCTATAGGATACGCTCAAATAGCTCTTCCAATGGATTTTGAAGGATCCCCTGTTACAGGAGATTTTATTGATTTTGATGGTGGTGGAGCCACTGTTAAAGCTAACCCACAAAGTGGGGGTATAAATACTAGCGCTACTGTAGTGGAATTAATTAGAAATGGTGGACAAGTATGGGCTGGAAGTAAAATAGTCCTAGATAGCAAACTTGATTTCTCTACCAATAAAGGTCTTAGAATGAAAGTGTATACTGCTGCACCAATAGGTACAGCTGTTACTTTAAAAATTGAGGATGCCGCGAACGGAGCAATTAATGTAGAAATACCAGGGGTAACAACAGTAACTAATGCATGGGAAACCATTGAATATGATTTTGCAGGAGCAGCTTCCGGCACTTATGATGCTTTAGTTTTTCTTTTTGATCTTGGTTCTACTGGTGATGGTACAGCCACTTCAACATTTCTTTTTGACGACGTTGAACAATTTGACAACTCTGGAGGGTTAGCACAAATTGATTTACCCGTTGATTTTGAAGGTTCTACTACCAATTTTGCGGTTACAGATTTTGGAGGAAATTCATCTAGCTTAGTTGTAGACCCCACTGATTCAGGAAATATGGTAATTCAAAGTATTAAAGGTGCTGTATCAGAAACATGGGCGGGAACCACCATTGGTACTGCAGCCGGTTTTGCTACAAATATACCAATTTCAAACTCGGATTCTAAAATGAACATACGTGTTTGGTCTCCAGATGCCAATACTCCTGTTAGATTGAAAATTGAAGATGCTGCCGATGATACACATACATGTGAAACCGAAGTACTAACTACAAGTGCTGGAGCATGGGAAGTATTAGAATTTGATTTTTCCAATGAAGCTTCTGGAACAGCAACTCTCGCCAATGGAATAGCAAATGGTTGGATATATAACAAAGCATCTATCTTCTTCGATTTTGGTACTGCCAATAGTAACAAAACATATTATTTTGATGACCTTAAATTTGGAGAAGCTTCTCTTAGCATAGACTCATTTGAACAAACCACGTTTAAAGCATATCCAAACCCAACAAGGGATAGCTGGACCATTAAAACACAAAACAAAAATATTGAGTCTATACAGGTATTTGACGTTTTAGGTAAAAATGTCATATCCTTAGCCGTTAATGGAAATCAAGCAGCAATAGATGGTTCTAACCTAAAAACCGGTTTATATTTTGCCCAAATTAAAACAGACTCTGGTATTAATAGCATAAAACTTATTAAACAATAGATGTTGTTTATGTTTAGTTGATGAAAGAAAAGGTGCTTTAAAGAGCACCTTTTTTTACCATCAAATCCTAAAAATATTCAGATGAATACCAAACATAGTATATTATCAGGCCTCCTTATTGCCCTAATATTTGGCTTTACCCTTAAAACCCACTCTCAAGTAGCAATTGGAAATGGAAGTTATACAACAACGTTCCCTGGAACCGATGCAGCTGGCAGAAACGGATTTCCTTCCGGCACACCCCAATTAAGCGGTACAGCCCTGGGAAAACCAGTACCAACTAATGATTGGTGGTCAAAACTGGTTAAAGAAGACCACGCCGGCAACCTCTTCAACTACCCTATGACTATGAAAACAATTAACAACGGTTTGGTTGTTACTTATATTCCTTGGGGTGTTATAGACGACATTCAACCTATTA
Organism: Seonamhaeicola sp. MEBiC01930; assembly: GCF_045277075.1. GTDB lineage: Bacteria > Bacteroidota > Bacteroidia > Flavobacteriales > Flavobacteriaceae > Seonamhaeicola. Next base: position 678,568 of record NZ_CP104270.1, read on the forward strand.
TAGTTGGTGTACAAGGACTTAATGCAAATCAAACTACGGTATCCGACCATTCGGACTGGACAGTTACTATGAATTGGGGAGACCGCTTTAATGCTACCTCTGGTATTGGCATGCCATTCATCTATTTTGAAAAGAATGATTTAGAAACAGCATCTATTATTATAAACTCAGGTACCGTAAGTATTTCTGGAGAAATGATAACCGTTACAGATGCCAGAAACGGAGGCGACTTTGCAATTTACGCGCCTGTAGGAAGTTCATGGACACAGACTGGTAACACATATACTTCAACGCTTAATGGCAATAATTACTGGTCTATCGCCATGTTACCATTAACGGCATCTAATGTCACCACCGTTGCAAACGAATACAAGAAATATGCCTATGTATTTCCCACCAACACAGAAGTCTCGTGGAGTTATAATGAAACCACTTCAAAGGTCAATACAACCTTTACCACCACCGTTGATATTAAAGATGGTTCGGTTACAAATACTAATATACTCCAGGGGTTATTGCCACACCAGTGGGATAATTTGGCTTCAGCCTCTGCCACTCCAGGTGGCTACACCTACCGCTCTATTAGAGGTGATTTAAAAACAATGGACGGCAATACCTTTGAAGTAGAAAACACCTTTAAAGGTATTCTGCCAACTTTACCATATTTAGCCAATTACAGTGCCAGTTTTAGTCCAGCGGAATTACACAATAAAATAGCTCAATTAGAAAATGATGGATTAGCAACGTGGACTGACTCTTATAATGAAGGACAAGTAATGAATCGACTGATTCAAACAGCCCGTATTGCAGACCAAGTGGGTAATACAGCTGCTAGGGACAAAATGGTAGCCACGATTAAAGAACGTTTGGAAGATTGGTTAACCTACCAGTCAGGTGAAGTAGCATTTCTGTTTTATTACAATACTGATTGGTCCGCCATGTTAGGATATCCCGCCGGACACGGACAAGACAACAACATCAATGACCACCATTTCCATTGGGGGTATTTCATTCATGCGGCCGCATTTATGGAACAGTTTGAACCAGGATGGGCGGATGATTGGGGAGACATGGTAAACTTACTAGTTAGGGATGCCGCTTCTTCAAACAGAAATGATACCCAATTCCCATTTTTAAGAAATTTTAGCCCTTACGCAGGTCATTGTTGGGCTAATGGCTTTGCTTCTTTTCCTCAGGGTAATGACCAAGAATCTACTTCCGAAAGTATGCAATTCAATTCGTCTCTTATTCATTGGGGCACCATTACTAAAAATAATGCCATCAGGGATTTAGGTATATACCTTTATACCACCGAACAAACTGCCGTTGAAGAATATTGGTTTGATATGAACGAAAGAAATTTCGAACCTTCACATCCCTATAGTTTAGTTTCGCGGGTTTGGGGGAACTCTTATGACAATGGGACCTTCTGGACCTCTGATATTGCAGCATCTTATGGCATAGAACTTTACCCTATGCATGGTGGTTCTTTATACCTAGGGCAAAACACTACTTACGTTCAAACAATTTGGGACGAACTAAAAACACATACTAACATCTTAGATGCCACTGATACCAACCCTAACCTTTGGCATGATACAATATGGAAATATTTATCTTTTCTTGATCCTGAGGAAGCTATCTCGTTGTACAATGCAGACCCTGATAGAAATTTAAAATTTGGTATCTCAGATGCGCAAACCTACCATTGGTTGCATGCCATGAATGCTTTAGGACATTTGGACGCTTCAATAACAGCTAATCACCCTATAGCAGCGGTATTTAATAACAGTGGTGATAAAACTTATGTGGGACATAATTATTCCAACACCCCTATTACAATTACGTTCTCTGATAGCTTCATGCTTGATGTACCACCTAACTCAATGGCAACGAGTAAAGATATCAATGTCTCAGGAACTATAACTTCTGATATTTATACAGGTAATGAAAATGATAGCGTTAACCTTACTACCACCACAATGGGTAGCGGGATTACCAAAGTAGAATTTTACAATGGTAACACACATCTTGGAGAAGACACTACCGCACCTTATGAAATTAACACGGGAGCCTTACCTTTTGGTGTTCATAGCATGTACGCCAAAGTGTATTCTGGAACTAATTTTAATGTTACCAATACCATTAGCATCCAGATAGGAAACCAAATCCCTTACTCTGGTTCACCAAGTATCATACCAGGAACTATTGAAGCAGGGCATTATGATGCATTTGAGGGTGGAAACGCTCAGAACATAGCCTATTTCGATTCGTCAATTGATAATCAAGGAGGTTTTAGGCCAACCGAATATGTTGATGCTGTGGCAGATGTTTCAGAAGGAAATACAGTTGGTTGGATTTCTGGTGGAGAATGGTTAGAATATACGGTTGATGTACAGACTACAGGGTGCTATGACCTAAGTATAAGATTTGCCTCAGGAAATTCAGGTGGTGGTGGCCCAATCTACTTTGAAATTGATGGCACTAAAGTTAGTCAAGAAATTAATTTTTCTTATACAGGAGACTGGGGCGCATGGAGCACTAAGGCAGCAACCATAGATTTAACGGAAGGAACCCATGTTTTAAGACTAGGGGTTACAAATGGGGAAGTCAATATAGGACGTATGAGCTTTAGTTATAATTCTGTAGCCTGTACTCCTCCGGGAGAGAATACCGGTCTGCCGTTTGACTTTGAAACAACACCCGTAACAGCAGACTTTATCAATTTTGATGGCGGAACAGCAACAGTAGAATCAATTTCCGCACCACAAAGTACTGGAAATACAAGCAGTAATTTGGCTAAAATAGTTAGAGATGGCGGTCAGGTTTGGGCTGGCTCATATTTAAACTTAAACGAGCCATTAAACTTTATGGATAAAAAGTACATCACCTTAAGACTTTGGACCGATGCCCCAGTTGGTACCTCAGTACAGATTAAACTGGAACAACAGGCTGGAGCTTCAGCCTCAGAATTATCAACTCCAACAAAAGTAACTGGGCAATGGGAAACCTTAAGTTGGGATTTCTCAGCCTTAGGATCTAGCGTTTATGATAAGTTAGTATTTATGTTTGACATAGGAAATTTAGGAGATGGTACGGCAACCTCAACTTTTTATTTTGATGATGTCCAGCAAATTGCCACTTTATCAAAAGAAGATTTCAATCTTAATAACTTTATTTTTTATCCTAACCCAACTCAAGATAGTTGGACCATTAAAACGCAAAATCAGGCTATTGAATCAATTAGTGTTTTTAATACTTTAGGCAAGAAAGTACTAAATGTATCACCAAACACTAATGAAACAACTTTAAATGCTTCACAATTAACAGCTGGTATTTATTTCGCTCAAATAAAAACGGCTAATGGAATAAATTCTATAAAACTAATTAAGAAGTAGTTTAATTTAAATATGTTTAGTTTATAAAAAAGGTGCTTTACATTGAAGCACCTTTTTTTGTTTCTAAAATTCTACGACTATTTTATCTATAATAGGTTTAGACTCATTCTGAGTAACATCTATTATTCTTACTTCAAATTGAAAACCATAACCTTCTGGAAGACCAGATAAATCTAGTTGAGCAGGAGTTCTTTCAATTTGTTTAGAAAAACCTTCAATTATATTATATTGCTCTTTTACCACCTTCCAATCACTCCATTCATCAGACTCACCATCATTGGTAGTATCAACACCAGCTCTTACTTCTACTGTTTCAACCCAAGGACCATCACTAATATAATCTGTGTTCATCTGAGTAACCAAATAAAATTTACCTTCAGCATACATAATATCTGGATCTGGGTGACCTTGACCAATATTACCACAAAAAGTAAACTGTTTATTGATATCATCTGAAGTAAACCATGCTACACTCATATCCTTTCTTCCATGACCATTTGCTGGATCAAAATCCGCAAATAAGTAATATTGACCACCAATAGAAATTGAAGCCCAATCTCCATAAGCATTTTGCTCTGGCTCATGTATTTCATATTTAGCATAAGCTTTTTTGTCTCCCTTTTTTACACGATGTTGTGGTACATCCTCTTTAGCTACTTTTGCAGGAAATCTATCTGGAGCCTCAGCATGCCAATGCGGATGTACATATTCCGCAAATTCCCCAGTAGGTTTGGTTCGTTCGTCTACTGGAGGTACTAAGGTTTTAAAACCGCCTTTACCATCGGCACTTACAGCATGAACCGCCAAAGGAGAATCCCAGGCATGAGTGGAAGCATTAATAGGAGACCAATCTTCAACAATCAAATGAAAATCACCTTCCAAATCTCTTATTATTGCACAATCTGAGCCATGTGTAGGGTCGTTAAAAGCCATTCCCATATTTTTTCCAGGAACACCATCTGTTAAATCTTCATCTATGTACAGGTGCGGGTCTTGATCGTTTGGAAAATCGTAATACAAATACAATTTGCCATCAACATATTCTGCCGAAGTAACCCATTTTGAAAAACTTTCGGACACAGGGCCATGATGTACCCAATTTACCATATCCTTACTTTGCCATGCATGATAACCTCCTAAAGAAGATTTTAGACCTCCTGGAGCGTCATATTGGTTTTTAAAAGGCGTGGTTTTTAGTGGAATTTCGAAACCTTCTAAAGTAGCTACCTCTGCTTTAAATTTTTCGTTTTTTTGACTTCCATTATATCTTCCAAACATCCAATAATCTCCCTTTCCTAATTGCAAGGCCACAGGAGCATCAGCCAAATTAGAAGGACCAATATTTGATACTGGTTTCCAATTAAGCCATTCTGGAGATTGAGAAACGGCAATAGAACTTAGGGCTTGCTTTTTAGAAAACTTTTTAAACGTACTTTTAAAACTTGCAACACTATCTGTGGGTCTTAAATTGCCATCAACAATCTTAATATGATTTTGATTGGTTATGCTTCTTGTCCAATCCTCCTGAGAATCAATAATCCAATTTTCAGACACCTGAAGTGGTTCTTTTTGATTTGTTTTACACGCTGCAACCATTATTAAAGTGACTATAATGGCAATTAAAGTTTTTTGGTTTTTCATTTTGTTTTTTATAATATTTCAATTTTGGCAGAATAATATTTTTGATTTCTTTCTTACAAAAATATCCAAATAAATCTTTGTCCCTAGTATAGATAAAGCTATTTATTCAATAAATTTTATCCTGTATATTAATTAATTATTCATTGGCTTTATTGTAAAACTATAACTATAGTCTTTTGCAGGAACTCTAAATTGTTCGTGCGGTAATGCTTTTTGAGACCAACTGTCATCTCCACCAACGCCCATTTGCTTATGATCTATATTAAGCGTTATAAACCCTCTTTTTTCCAGGTCGTAAGTATGTAAAGCATCCTCAATATCTTTTGCAGTATAAGGCCATGCACTAACACTTAAATTTGCCGATAATCCAGACACCTTAATACCATTGCCGTTTTTGTTAGTTAAACTAAACCAACGCACTTCTGTTTTGTTGCTACTTTCCTGTGGACGAATATACATGTGATAGTCATTGGATACCGATTCTGTGTATAAACCTACATCAGCAGATAAACTTCTGTCAATATAATTTTCGTGAGGCCCTTTTCCATAATAAGTAAAAACATCATAAGTTTTTGGAATTTCTATTTGCATGCCGTATTTAGGTAATATTGGCAAGTTAGTAGCTTCATCAATATTTAAAGTATTACTTACCTCTATAGTTCCATCACCGAAAATTGTATACTTCAATTTCAACATGGAGTTTACATCTTTTAACAAATAACTCGTTGCAACCTCCACTTGATTTTCTTTGATTTGTTTTACTTTAAAAGACTCTAAGTTTTTATTCTTATGGGCATTTCTCCAAACTTTCAATAATTTAGGCGTTCTGGCTCCTGCCCTATCGTTATCAGTAATAGGTCTCCAGAAATTCGGAATCAATGCTCCATGAATCAATTCATACTCCTTAAAATTATAAGATTCTAACGCACCTGTTTTACTATTAAACCCAATTACAAAACCTTTTCCTTTTATTTGGGTGGACTCTCCAGAATTGTCTACTATTAATTTAGAGGTTTTCGAATAATCTATTTCAGATGATTTCTTAGCATTTGAAACTGGAAGTTGTTCCCAGGCAATTTCATGTCCTTTATTAGCCCATTTTGTAGCTTGTTTTAATTTAAAACCAACTCTTACAAAATACTCAGAACCTATTTTTAGTTTTGATAACTTGAAAGGAATCTTGATTTTTTCCGATTGATTAGGAAGCACATTAACTGGATTCACTAATTCCTCTTTTATAGTAACGCCATCTTTTTGTAATTCAAATAATATCTCAAACTGATTTAGATTGGTAAAATCATGTGTATTCTTAACCTCAACCCAACCGCTTAAAATATCTTTGGTAGTAATTTCTATAGGTTGAAATACTTTTTTACATTCCCATAAAGCAGGCTTTGGTTTTCTTATTGGGTCTACAATACCATTCAAACAAAAGTTCCCTGAGTTAATTGCAGTATCTCCCATATCTCCCCCGAAAGCAAAATATTCTTCTCCATCATCTGTTTTTTGTAATAAACCTTGATCTACCCAATCCCAAATATAACCTCCAAACATTCTTTTATTTGCTCTAATAGCGTCCCAAAACTCAAAAAGATTCCCAGTAGAATTCCCCATTGAGTGGGCATATTCACACCAAACAACAGGTCTGCCATCATCTTTAAAATTCGCCATTTTAACCATATAATCTATAGGATTGTACATTCTACTAATCATATCAACATAATTAGGGTCCATAAAAATTTCATCTTCAATTTTATGTTTCCCTCCTGTGGTTTGTGCACCTTCATAATGTACCGTTCTGGTATCATCATAGCTTCTCATCCAATTTGCCATGGTTGCATGGTTAAACCCAGAACCTGACTCATTTCCTAAAGACCAGAAAATTACTGATGGATGGTTTTTATCACGCTCAACCATCCTAATAGCTCTTTGCAAAAACGCATTAGACCAAGCAGCATCATTACTAAGCTTCCCGCCAATATTATGTGTTTCCAAATTAGCTTCATCCATAAGATAAATTCCATATTCATCACACAACTCATACCATTTTTCGTTATTAGGATAGTGAGAGGTTCTAACCGCATTGATATTGAATTTCTTCATTAATAAAATGTCTTGCAACATCAATTCTTCCGAAACCACCTTTCCTGTAATCGCACTATGATCATGTCTATTTACACCATACATTAACGTTGATTCTCCATTTACAAACAATTCCCCATCTATAAATTCAACTTCTCTAAAACCAATTTTAACACTTCTTGTCTCTGCAACGCTTCCCTTTTTATCTTTTAAAGTAAAAACCAAGGTGTATAAATTTGGATGTTCAGCACTCCACTTTTTTGGGTTTTTAATAGTAGCCTTTAACATAGCAAAATCAGGCTTTCCTCTTTGTTGGTATTTTTCCTCATATACTTTTTTTGCTTTGATAGTCAACGGTTGGTCTATCACAGAATTTCCATCAGCATCAAACAACATAGACTCCAAAATATAACCTTCTAAGGAAGCATTGTTAAACACTTTAATCTTAGGGCGGATTTGTAACTCTGCATCTTTATAATTTTCATCTAAATCGGTTTTCACAAAAAAGTCATATAGCTGAACTTTTGGAGCGGCAGTTAAATAAACATCTCTATGAATACCACTTAATCTCCAATGATCCTGATCTTCTAAATACACACCATCACTCCATCTAAAAACTTTTACAGCTAACTTATTTTCCCCTTCTTGTAAATACGGAGTAGCATCAAAATGAGTAGGAAGCATGCTATCTTCACTATATCCTAGCATTTTACCATTGAGCCAAACATAATAGGCAGAACTTACACCTCCAAAACTTAAAGTAATCTGCATATCTTTCCATTCTTCAGGAACATCAAAAGAAGTTAAATAACACCCTGTAGGATTATCATTTTCCGGAGTAAACGGGGGCTCTACAGGAACAAAAGGATAAGTAATATTTGTATAAATTGCGGTTCCGTAACCTTCCAATTCCCAATTGGCAGGCACTGGTATGGTTTTCCAATCTACTGAAATGTAATCGGTTTTATAAAAATCTTTTGGTGCTTTCTCAGGAACTTCAGACCAAGAAAATTTCCAATCTCCATTTAAAGATTTCAATCGAGATGATTTACTCATATTTGCTTTTTTGGCCAATTCTAAATTAGAATAGGACACAGAAGTAGCTTTGGCTGGCAATCTATTAATTCCCGAAACCTGAGGGTCTTCCCAAGGTCTAATTTGAGATATACTCTTTTTGCTTTCTTGAGCTAATATTAGCTGATTATTTAGTAAAATAAGAAGTACTATTCTTAAAATTATTTTCATTTAATTAGTTATTATTTATTATAAGCTTGCTGTATTTGCACCTTATCTCTTTTGAATACATTTATTAAAGAATTCCAGTACCTACTAAAATTATCTGTAGTAGACTGTGAAGCTAATTCCCTTTAAACGATACATTTCCAAAAGTAAATATTTCAGAATGTGTTCTTGCTTCGGTCATAATTAATTTCATTTCACCAGCTATTTCGGGGTGCTTTTCAGATAAATTGTTTTTTTCGCCAATATCATTAGAAAGGTTATATAGCTCTAATGGTGCTTCTGGATTTTTTAAAACATTATATCTAACTGCTTTCCAATCACCCATCCTTACAGCTTGACGACCACCTCTTTCATGAAATTCCCAATATAAATAATTGTGCTTTTTCTGATTATTATTATTCCCCATAAGTTCAGGCAAGAATGAAATTCCATCTAGGTTTTTAGGAACTTCTAAACCAGCTAGTTCGGAAAAAGTAGGAAACACATCCCAAAACGCAGAAATGTGATTAGAAGTTGTATTTGATTTAATATACCCAGGCCATGAAGCAATCATTGGCACTCTAATTCCTCCTTCGTACAAATCCCTTTTAAACCCCTTCAACTCACCATTACTATCAAAATACTCAGGATCTGCACCACCCTCTTTATGTGGACCATTATCTGAAGTAAAAACTATTATTGTATTGTCTGAAAGCCCTAATTCTTCAACCTTTGATACTATTTCACCTACCTGTTTATCCAATAATTTTATCATTGCTACAAAAGCGGCATGACATTCAGCTTGCGATTCGTATTTTCCCCGTCTATATCCTTTCCCAGAATCTAAACCTTTATAACTTTTTTCGGGGAGATATTTCCCACTATACTTCTTAAGCTCTTCTTTTGGGGCAGCTAATTCAGCATGAGGTATAATTGAAGGCACATATAAAAAGAAAGGTTGGTTTTTATTAGATTCAATATACTCCAATGTTTTTTTATGGATTAAATCTGGCGCATATAACCCTTTCTTTAATCCTGAATTTTCCTGTAACATAATTGAGTCTTTATTAGACCATAGGTGATATGGATAATAATGATGCCCTTGGCGTTGACAATTATACCCAAAAAAAGTATCAAACCCTTGATTTAAAGGGTCGCCATCAGACCCTGGAAATCCTAAACCCCATTTACCAAAAGCTCCAGTTGCATAACCAGCTTTTTTCAATTGTTTTGCTATAGTAAAAGTATTATCTGGCAAAGGGTGTTGTCCTTCTGGTCTTACCTCTTTATTTCCTCTAATTGCTGTGTGACCAGTATGCAATCCAGTAAGTAAAGCAGACCTTGATGGTGCACAAACCGTACTTCCTGAATAATGTTGCGTAAACAACATACCGTTTGAAGCTAATTTGTCAATGTTAGGCGTATTGAAGTTTTTTTGTCCGTAACAACTTAAGTCACCATAGCCTAAATCATCCGCCAAAATATATATGATATTTGGTGCTTTTTTATTTTCGTTAGAACTATTTAATAAAGTATTATCTTTTGTATTGCTATCTCTACATGAATACATGAATACCAAGAAAATTATGGACAGTAATATTTGAATACCTTTTTTCATATTTTAAAAATTTAAGTTTGAAGCTGGTGGTAGTGGCACACGATTCTTTTTTCTCCAATCCACAAGCTCATTTATCAAGTTTGCTTTTATTTCTAATTCTGTTAGAGCCAAATTATGCTCTTCTTTTAAATCTTCTTTTAAATTGTACAACTCTACTTTACCATCATTCAAAAATTGAATCAATTTCCAATCACCTTTTCTAATAATGGAACAAGGTTGATTCTTGTAAGTGTTGCTCGACAATTGCCAAAAAAGGGAACGTTCTGTAAAAGGTTCTTTCCTTATAATGGGAAGAATAGATGTACCATCTAAAACACCGTTATAATTTTTTATTTGTGCCAGGTCTAAAAACGTTGGAAAATAATCCATTCCGCAAATAGGAACTTTAGACGTTCCAGCCTCAATGTTTCCTTTCCAGTTTACAAAAGCTGGCACTCTAATGCCTCCTTCGTATATAGTTCCTTTATTTCCTCTCAAGCTATTCGTATTACTTTGCAAACCATTAACCCCATTATCCGAAGTAAAAACAACAATGGTATTCTCTCTTAAACCTTGTTCATCCAAATAATCGAAAATGCGTTTTACGTTGTCATCAATCGAAGCAATCATAGTAGCGTAACCAGCTATTTCCTCTAGTCCTTTTTCACCTTGTCCTGTAATAGAATCTGGAGTCTTGTTTAAAAATTTCTGGTATTGTTCTTTATTTCTTGGAACCGTTGGTCTATGCGGGGCGTAATAATGGAGGTTTACAAAAAATGGCCCGTTTTTATTTCGCTTTATAAAATCTATCGCATCATCAGTTAATCTATCTGTTAACCATTCGTCATCCTTTTTATCATTAATAAAAGGGTTTTTAAAAGGTGCTTTATATCCACCACTTTCAGATCGATACCCCTTTTCATAACCCCTAGCAGGGTCTCCCCACCACGTACCTCCAACATTTTCGTCAAAACCTTTTCCTATTGGATAATACTGTTGAATTTCTGCCGACTTATGTTCTTGTAACCAATCTAAATTTCCGTTTGCAGGTTGTCTCAACGGTTTTTCAAACGGATAATTTGTTTCTTCTTTTGGGTTTGGTCCTACCACATGCCATTTACCTAAATGAATGGATTTGTAACCTGCTTCCTTTAAGGGTTGGGCGTACATGGTATGTTCCAAGCCAACTGTCCAACGTGAAAATATATTGTGCTTATTATCTCCCTTTTCTAATACAGGCACAGTATAAACGCCCGTTCTAAAAGAATGTTTTCCTGTTAATAAAGCCGCTCTTGAAGGTGAACATGTTGGGTACATATAAGCATCTGTAAACACCAAACTTTCTTTGGCCAAAGCATCTAAATTGGGAGTTTCAAACCAATTACTACCCATAAAACCTACATCTTGCCAACCCAAATCATCAGCCATAATAAATATGATATTAGGGTTCTTTTGTTTGGAACAGGAATAAAACATAAAAGTTATAAGCAAAAGGGCTATTATATTCTTTAAATTTTTCATGAACATTTATTCATTTTGTAATTTGTCTAACACCATTAACCTACCCCAAAAGTTTTAAGTTCTTTGGCCATTCTTTTACATCATCATAAGATTCATTTCCTTTCTTAAAAACACTATTTTCATCCATTTCTACCTTACATTTTAATAAGCCCATATCTAACTTATCATTATCAAAGTGGCTATTGATTACGCTAGATTTACCTCCAACCACTCTCCACATAGCTCCATACCCATTATTAATAACTTCACAACGATTTAAAACAACGTTTTGAGGTACCCATTTAGGGTCTTCTGTGTACTGAAACTTATTGTAATATTCTTCACAAGGAAACCACATGGCTACACGTGCAAAGCCAGACAAATGATGTTTGTGAAAAAACAAATAACCACCTTGGTCATTATCTGCCTGAATACCATTCCCTTTTCCGTTTTTCATGACACATCGTTGTGTAAGCAAATGTGAGGTAGAAGTATATTTATTAGATTTTCCTTCGGCGGGATTAGACATATCACAATCTGATTGTAACACATAACTCACAAATAAAAAATATACATTATGATGAAGACTACCTTTAAGGCCATTGCTCTGAAAATGGCTATTATCCATAATTATATGATTCACGCGGCTAATACCTATACCATGGGAGTTGATACCAGTAATATTTACATTTTGCCACATAAACCGTTCGTGTCTATCGTCATTTTGCCCTCGTAAACCCAGCCCACTTTTAGTATTTTCTCCACCTCGTAGTGTGATATCTTTAAACACAACATCGGTCAACTTCTTCTCAGCCTGACTCATAAAGTGTCCTTCTCCAACATGCCTTAAAACAGTTTTATCGCGTCCGGCACCACAAAGGGTTACCTTACTTTTAATTTTTAAATTATCAGCAGTATGAACACCTTCTGTTAAAAACACAATTCCGCCTCCATCTTTATTTGCCTTATCAATAGCGACCTGAACATCATCACCTGGATTAAGGGTAATTACATTGTTTAAATATTGTTTTGGGTATTCTGCATGAACAAAATCATTACCCCATTTTTCTTGCATGGTAGCCAATACTTCAGGCTCTATGCGTACCTTCTCAATTTGATACTTAGCCAATGAATTACCATCAGAAATCAATTGAATTTTTAACTCCTTTTTAGATTTTGAAGTATTTACCTTAATTGTTTGCCTCTTATAGCCCAATTTAGAAATACTAACTTCAATATTCTTGTTATGGGATTTGTGCAACTTTAATTCGAATCTCCCATCTGATTTAGTTTTGGCACCTTCTCCATTGGCTTCAATGGTCACACCGTCCAATGGATTATCTTCAGCATCTGTCACCCAACCAACTACTTTAGTTGAGCTGTTAAATTGTGCAAACGTATTTTGGGTAAAACATAGGTTTAACAAAAATGTGACTACAATCACTCTTAAAACCATAAATTTCTTGCTATTTTGTTTTCTGTTCTTCATTTATATTGAACTTATAATTCACTTTGAATTATTAATGATTTCCTTCTAAATCCACTTTTTTTGTCCCTTGCAAAGCCTTACTAGCATCAGTTTGTATTGCACTTGGCTTATGCTGATTGGTATTGGTTTCAATTTCAAAAGACCATGCGTATTGGCTTTCTCCCAAATTCTTTGGAGGTGTAATTTCTAAACCTTCAGGAGTTATTTTCCATGTTATATCCTCCTCTGAACCCAATAATTTAACTGATAAAACATCCTCCTGAGTCCATCCTTTGGTTGAATCAATTAAAAAAGAATCAACTGGTTTTTCTAATGCAATGGCATACAGTGTTTTTCCATTGGTTGTAAAAGCTAAATTTCCATTTGCTTGATGGTTTTCTTTCCAATAACGACTTCCATAAATAGCTTTACCATTAATCTTTAACCATTTCCCCATGGCTATTAATCGTTCTTCTTGTTCAGGAACAATGGTACCATCAGCCTTAGGACCAATATTGATTAAGAAGTTTCCATTTCTGCTTATAACTTCTACCATTTCATGAATAACACTTTCAACGGTCTTATATTTATCATTTTCTAAATACCCAAACGACGTTCCAAAAGTTGTACAACTTTGCCATTTTGGACCAATTACTTTCAGCTTTAAGTTATCCTTTTCCAAACAACCAATACCGTCTGGCCAATTACGATTTTTCCCTTTATTGTTAACATATACCTCTTGATTATTCTGAGCTCCATTGTTCATAAAATCAGTAATCATCAACCTGCACTGGCCATAATAATATTGAATTTCTGGTTTAAACACTTTAGGTTCTACCTGAGTGTTGTTCCCATCTCTAGTAAAGATTGGTATGTCATCAACCCATAAAAAATCAGGTTGGTATTTCTCTTGAATCTCTTTCCATCTTGCCACATACTCATCTACGGCTTCTTTACTAAACCCAAAAGGTCCGTATAAAGATGATGCCTCGGGATTTCTTTTAATTTCTTCTAAAATATCGGCATGGGGTTCTGTATGAACCTTGTACTGTTTTGTTGTAAAAAAACTGGTATGACGTTCTCTATGGTAAGAAGGTGCATATTTTAAACCTTTGGCTTTAACAGCTTTACCTAAATCTCCAACCAAATCTCTCTTTGGACCTTTATCCATAGCATTCCAAGGTGTTAAATCAGAATCCCAATTTGCCCAACCATCATGATGTTCTGCAGTTAACACAACATATTGCGCACCCACTTCAGCAAACAATTCTGCCCATGCTTCTGGGTCCCAATTTTCTGCTTTAAACTCTGGAATGATATCTTTATACCCCAATTCAGGTGGAGCTGCTCCCCAACGTTCTCTTAAATAAGGGTAATAATAGGATGAATCCTTATAAATCAATTTAGGAACATGCTCTGCATAACCTCTTCCGCCCTTGCGGTGACCTATAACACTGTAAGGTCCCCAGTGAATAAAAATTCCAATCTTACCATCATTAAACCAATCCGGAACGGGCATTTTCTGGAGTGATTCCCAAGTTCCGTCATAAGGCAACGTTACTTTTTCTTCCTTTATTTCTGATTTGCAAGAAACTAAGATTAAGACACTAACACCTAATAATACTAAACTTTTAAATTTATTCATTTGTTTGATGTAATTTAATTAAATGCTGTTTTTATCTCGTTGATACTAACTCCAAAAAGCTTTTCAATAATTGGGTTTAATGTTTCTTCATCCCCCTCTATATGAAAAGTTGTTTGAATATGTGTTCCGCTTTCACCAGCTTTTAAAGCTAATGCTGGAGACGATGTTTCTAACTCATAAAAAGGTCCTAAAGGTTTAGCTCCCGGTTCTGGAGCACCATCGTTATAAGCGTTTACCACATCACCACTATAAGGTTCATTTTGTATTTCCCACATAGAATTAACATAGTCCGAAACGCCTCTAGGCTTATTGTATTTTACAATAGTTAATATGCCATTTTTGTCATCATAAGAACCAGCAATATCTTTTGCGCGCTGCGGCGTTAACCCTATTTTACTTCGGTATTCTCCATCACCCTTAAAATAGACAACGTTTTCTTTTACCACTAATCTATCTGAAGGAACTTTTCCAAAATAGGCATCGTTTACAACAGCTCCTAACTCAGCCTCATCTCCTTGTACATAAGGAACTATGATAGTTGTGTTTGGAGAATGATTTAACATTCCTAACAACCAAATAGACAATAAACCAGTATCTTTTTCCCAAGCATGTTCTCCAATATTGGTTAATGTATTGGTTGTTTGGTAAGCCACAGATTTTACATTATCTGACAATGCTGATAGCCCTAAATTTTCTTGTATTTCAGTTTTAGATAGAATGGAAACTTCTCTTTTAATTCCCATATCAAACTGAAAACCTGAATAATTTTTCAAAGATGCTTTTTTTGTAAACACCACTTTTTTAGACGAAACGGATTTCACCTCAAAATGTTCTAAATCAATTAACTTTGGCGTATACCAATCATCTAAAGTAAACACACTCCCTTTTTTAAAAAAAATGGAGTATTGCCCACCTTCTGGCCCTAGCCAAAAACGTTCTTCTCCACCAAATACATTAATGTGGTCTAAAGTATCCTGTGATTTGAATAATTCACGATTAATCCACCCATAACTTCTTCCGTTTTCACCAAAAGCGCTACTGGTCATAACTCTACCTTGTAGTGCAGCAGATATTGCAACTTTAGATTGGTTAGAGTTATCTGTGAGCTCAATCAATTCGATGTAATCTTTCATAAAACTGACATCATCTCCGTAAGTTGTCCCTACAACAGATACTCCTTTATATTGTTGAATATCAGAAGTTTCATTTTCTTTTTCAGATTTCTTTTTTGTGTTACAGGAAATCATTAATCCAAATGTAAGTATTAGGGCTCCTAATTTTTTAACAAGTGATTTTTTCATGTTTATTTAGTTTTTTTAGGTCTATAAGTGTTTAGAATATCTTCCATTTCCTCTACTACTTCTGGGTATTGACTAAACACATTTGTTGTTTGATACTTGTCTTCTTCCAAATTGTATAATTGGGCTTCCTGTGCATCTTCCTTTAGTTTTCCGTTTTCCATTTCGCTATTTTTTCCGCCTACAAAATTTACAGCTGCTGCTCCACCCCATGCGTGGTGGTGCGGTTTAGACCCTCCAAATCCGCCACTTCCTTTAGAGGGAATGTACATCCATTTTCCTTTACGAAGTGATAAATGTGTAGACTTATGTGGAGCAAGAAGTAATTCGTCTCGAATGGGTTCACTAGGATTATCAATAAACGCAGGTAATACATTCATACTGTCTAAATTTTCTATACTACTAGAATCGTGTCCTGTAACCGCCATAAACGTAGCCAACATATCTACATTACATATTAATTGATCTGATACTGTACCAGATTTAATTTTACCTGGCCATTTGGCAATAAAAGGAACTCTATGTCCACCTTCCCAAACTCCAAATTTAAACCCTAATAAATCACCGTTGATTTTATGCCCTGCTTTGACAGCATTACGTCCGCCTAAATTCAACATAGCACCATTATCACTGGTAAAAACCACCAAGGTATTATTACCCACTCCTTGCTTCTCCAAGGTTGATAACACCTGACCTACCATCCAATCTAATTCTTGGATAAAATCGCCATACAGATCTGCATCACTTTTCCCTTGGAAATTGGTTCCTGGAGTAAAAGGATGATGAATATGTGTTGTTGCCATGTATAAGAAAAATGGATCTTGTTTTTCACCAGTAGTTTTTTCTGTAATCCAATCTACTGCTTTACCCGCCAACACTTGACCTACTGTATAATCATTATACAATTTATGAGCTTCAACAGCTCCTTTAAACATGTTTTGTGTTCTCTGCGATGCTTCCGGAGGAATAGGTGTAATTGGAGTTACTTCTTTGTTTTTTCCTCTGCCTACAAAAACCAAAGGGTCTTCAGAATCTCCTCCTACCACATGTGTATTTTCAACATATACATAAGGCGGCGCACTATTCACAACTGGCACTCCATAATAATAATCAAACCCTAAATCGTTGGGACCTGGACTTAAAGGTTCTTGCCAATCGTTTTCTTCAACACCAAAACCTAAATGCCATTTTCCCAATGCTGCTGTTGAATAACCCTTATTTTTAAATACATCGGCAATGGTTAATTGTTCTGTCTCAATTAATAATTTTGAAGTAACTCGTGCTGGTCCCCAAATACCTTTTCCATGATTCCCTCTTACTGGATATTGACCAGTTAGTAATGCATAACGTGAAGGTGTACAGACTGCAGAAGCCGAATGTGCATCTGTAAATATTTTTCCTTCGCTTGCTAGTTTATCAATATTTGGTGTTTTCACTTTTGTTGCACCGTAACAACCAATATCACCATAGCCTAAATCGTCTACCAAAATATAAACTACGTTAGGTAACCTATCCTGCTCTGTTGTTTTTGATTGTCCACAACTTAATAATAGAAATGCAAAAACTCCTAAAATGTTTAGTGGCAACTTGCTAAATTGTAAATTCATAGTTTAAAATATTTATAATCTTAGTGTTTTTCTTGAATATTCTTAAACGGAGGAACTCTTTGGTCTGTTCCAATCACATCAATATCTCCTAATTCTTTTCTTACTTTTTCTGCTTCTTGCAGCAACTCTTTTACTATTTCAGGGTGTTTTTGTGATATATCAGTCAATTCACCCATATCTAAATCTAAGTTAAATAACAACGGACGCTTTAAAGCAATTAACCCTTTACACCCAATATTCTTTAAGTTTTTCCCTCCAAAGGGTTTTTCATTCTTGTTTTTAGACCAAAATGGCTGATCTTCAGAAGTTCTAGATAAATGCAATTTCCATTTTCCTTTTCTAATAGCTTGTAGATTGATTCCGTTATAGTAATACACATACTTGTGTGGTGATACTCCTTTACCTGTTTTTAAAATATCCAAAATATTTTTCCCATCAATAGTTCTGCCACTTGGAAGTTCTGCTCCTGCTATTGATGTTAAGGTTGGAAATAAGTCCATTGACGATAAAAATGTATCGTTAACTCCCGAAGCAAATTTCCCTTTCCATTTGATGATGGCCGGAATACGGAAACCACCTTCCATGGTCGTATATTTCCCGCCGTTTAAAGGGCCTGCAGAACCTCCAAAATGACAAATAGCGGGTCCATTATCTGATAAGAAAACAACGATGGTATTTTTATCCATTCCCTTTTCTGAAAGCGTCTTGGTTAGTTTCCCTACGTAAAAATCCAACTCCTGAACATAATCTCCGTACAAGCTTCCTTTGGAAGTTCCTATAAAGGCCTTACTTGGTTGAATGGGCGAGTGTACCGAATGATAAGCTAAATAGAGAAAGAACGGTTTCTTTTTGCGATCATTTTCGGTAACAAACTCCATAGCTTTATCTGTATAATCGCTAATTAGTGATTCAAAAGGCACGTTTTCTTTTACCACTTTTCCGTTGTAGTAGACATCATCTAAATCTGGATGCTTTGTATGCCAATTGGATTGCAAGCCATAATGCCGTTGAAACCCATGATCCGTTGGCTGATGGCCTTTATTAAATCCTAAATGCCACTTTCCAATGGCCATGGTGGCATAATCTTGCTTCAACAATACATCTGCAATGGTCATTTCATCGGGGTGTAAGCCGTAATCTTTGTGCTTTTCTATTTTACCTTGAGCTACAGGAAAACCGTTTCGCATAGGATAACGTCCTGTTAGCAACGCTGCTCTTGACGGACTACAAACTGAGGATGCTACCTGAAAATCTGTAAATTGTAAGCCTTGACTAGCCAACCCATCAATATTGGGGGTTTGTACATCCTGAGCACCATAGCACCCCAAATCTCCATAGCCTAAATCATCGGCAAAAAGAATAATGATGTTTGGTTTTTCTTGAGCTTGAACAACTGAAAAACTTACCAAACTAACAAACGATATAATAACTCTAAATTTTACTGATAAACTCATTCTTAGTTTTTTTTAAATTATTCTTCCCAACTATCGGTTCTAAACGGATACGCTGGTAATTCATATTTATTTACCAAATTCACAGAAGGTTTCCCAGCAAATGCATAACGCACATATTTGGGTGCTTCTACTTCTGGAGAACTCAACAACACTTTTCCTTCTTGAATTCTTGCATTGGCCTTTACCCAGTTTTTAGAATTGTCTGCTATCCAAAAACCAGTTGGTGCTTTTCCATTTCTCGTTTTTAAGCCTTCTGCATTTTCAAAAGCAACGATTAACTGCCCATTATGAACCTCAACATTTTTTAAAATAGGACCTTGAGCAGTAACAGAAAGCCCTAAAGTGTGTTTTGCTGCTAACAAAGCCGCTCTTTGTCCAATGGGTAACTTGTCCTTAGGATGTATGTCTTTCACATCTCCCAAATCAATAGTATTTACAACGGAAACGTTTGATAATTCCAATGCTTTCATTTGATTTTCTCGCATCCAAGCCCAAGAAGGTTCTGTAGGAATTTCGGGGTCTACAAAAGGTTTTTGCTGCGTTCCCTTTCCAAAACCAGGTAACATCACCACCATAAAATGCATTTGCTCATCGTCCCATCTTTTGCGATAGGTTGTCATCCATTTTTTAAGCACTGTACCATAATCTTTGATACCGCAAACTCTGTGAAACCAATTTTTCTTATCAACATCTGGCAAACTCGTCATATATCGCGTATTTCTTTCTCCCTGATACCAAACCAATCCTCTACACGCAAAAGGAATTAATGGATGCATCATGGCGTTGTAAATAATATTGGAATGACGTCTTAAGAAAATATTCTCTTTGTTTGTCCAATTGTCATGGTTGATGAGTTGTTGAATTTTAGCGACTCTTTCTTTATCAGCATCAAACTCTTGCATCATGGTTTTAAAATGTGGCACATCTTGAGTCATAGCTCTAGGCATCCACGCTTCTATAGAAGAACTTCCCCAAGAGGTTTGAATAATTCCCACTGGAACATCAGCAATATTTTCTAAGAAATAGGCAAAAGAAAAAGCCACAGCACTTTTAGGATTGGTTATTTTCCATGCTCCAACCACATTTTCTTTTTCTTCCAAAGCCACTTTGTTTTCTACATAAAAACTACGAATGTTTTTAGCCAAAGGAACCAAACCGCTAACTTCTGCTGATGAAGAAAATCCCATAGCCATGTTGGATTGTCCTGAGCAAATCCAAACTTCTCCTACCAATATATTTTTGATAGTAAGTTCTTTTTCCCCAATCACTTTTAAATCTCTTCCAGTAAACGATGCCTCCATTGAGTCTAGTTTCACCATCCACTTTCCATCAGCCCCTACTTTGGTTGTTTTTGATTGACCTGCAAACGTTACGGTAATTTGCTCTTCAGGAATTCCTTTTCCCCAAACAGGTACTTTTTTATCTCTTTGCAAAACCATATCATCACTAAAAATAGTGGCTATTTTTAATGTTTGTGCTTGTATTGCAATACTTGCAAAAAACAGAATTAAAGTGGTGATTTTCCCTAAAAATGCATGCATAGTCTTTAGTACTTATTTATTGTTAGATGCAAAAAATCGATTCGGAGTAAAATAAGGTTCATCTCCTAAGGAACGGGCATTTTCTCCTCTCTTGTCCCAATCGCCAATATCTTTTTTAGCCCAATCCAATAGTTCTAATAGTTCATTTACAACTTCAGGATTTTCAGTTGAAACATCCTTTATTTCGGCAACATCAGTTTCTAAATTGTACAACATTGGTTTTGTAAATAAAACTCTATCGTTAGGAGCAATATGATTAGGCCATTTGGTATACCAAATAGATTTAGCATCTTGACGATGCGCCAAATGCAATTTCCACTTTCCTTTTCTAACTGCCCTTAATTCTTGATGTTGATAGTAGTAAAAAACTCTATCCAACTCTTTATTTTTTCCTTTTAACAACCCTGAAATATCAACTCCGTCAATTACTCTATCTGTAGGGATATTGGCTCCAGCAATATTTGCAATAGTTGGTAATAAATCTATGGTAGCTGTTACATGATGTACCTCTACACCTTCTGAAACTTTTCCTGGAGCACGAATAACGGCAGGCACTTTAAAGGCTCCATCCCAAGCTGAAGTTTTTGCACCTCTAAGAGGTTCCGCACTTCCTCCATGCTCTTTTTTAATCCACCACGGACCATTGTCACTAGTAAAAACCACATAGGTGTTTTCATCTAGACCATTCTCTTTTAACTTATCCAGAATTCTACCCACATTGTAATCTATCTCTTCTACAACATCACCATACAATCCTCTTTTAGAGGTTCCTTTAAATTCATCGGAAACAGCTAATCTGGTATGTGGCATGGTATGCGCTAGGTATATAAAAAACGGATTCTCAGTATTCCTATCTATAAAATCTAACGCTTCATTTGTATATATTTTGGTCAACTTTGACATGTCTGCATTCTTTTCTATCAGCTCATCGTTTCTAAGCAAATGTACTCTAGAATCGTTACTACCTGGTGTAAAAAAAGATTCATCAAAACCTTGATGCATGGGCAGTAGATTTTCGCTAAACTTTTCTGGGTTGTGCCCTGCCAAATCCCATTTACCAATCATACATGTTTTGTACCCTGCTGGTTTTAAGGCCTCTGCAATGGTTACCTCACTCAAAGCCAATTTAGGATGGGGAGATGCACCATTATCCGTTCTAGCATTTCTCATAGGATAACAACCTGTCATTAATGCTGCTCTGGAAGGTCCACAAACTGTTTGAGCATAAAAATTGGTTAACTTCATGCCTTCATCTGCCATCTTATCAATGTTAGGCGTTTTAATGTTTGGAGAACCAAAACAACCTATATCTCCATAGCCTAAATCATCTGCAAAAATGATGATGAAATTGGGTTTGTTTTTAGTTGTTTTTTGAGCTTCTACTTCATTCTTACATCCTGTCACAAAAATGACTAATACTAAACATGATAATAATTTCTTCATCTTACTATTTTATTTCATATCTAAATAGGTGTGCTTCACCTTTACTTTGTCTCATACAAATTCCCCATCCAGGAACATGGGTTGCCGTATTTCCATCCTCCAAATGTGGTCTATACAAACCTGGAGCCATAGGAATGTTAGTTAAGTTTTCTTGACTTGGTTCAAAGTTTAAACCATCTTTAGCCCAATGAATGGATTTGCTTAATGAAGTTAGTGAAGAAATTCCACCTTCTTGATTCCAAATCAAAACTTCATGACCCTTTTCTACTAGAGGTTTTGAATATTTTTGAAAAGGACCGTCAGGTTTATCTGCCATAGCCACTCCCATTTGTGTGCGTTTTGGTCCTTCTTTTCCATGTTCAATACATCTACCCTTATAATACATCCATATTTTCCCATCCTTCACCAATAAACTTGCATCATCAACACGGTAACTATCAAAATCTGACGACACTTCGCTATGCGCAATTACAGGATTTTTAGCAACACGATTAAAAGGACCATCGGGACTATCAGCAACAGCTACTCCAATTCCTGTAAAATCGGTAGTACTGTTTCCTTCAAATTTCCCTTTCGGGTTGCCTGGTGTAGGTTGTACTCCAGTATAATACAAATAGTACTTTCCTTTGTGAGCTAAAATATTTGGAGTAAACACCGAATGACTATCAAAATTTCCTTTCTCCCCCACATTCAAAGCCATACCTTGTTCTTGCCATGTATGTCCTTCATCTTCAGAAGTAGCATACCAAATAGTACCCCAGTATCCAGACCTAACTGGCTTATCCATTCTAGTATACCAGATGTAGTATTTGGTTCCAACTTTAATAATATCGCTTGGGTCTCTTCTATTATAAACCGAATCTTTACCTATGCTTGTAACTTCAGAATAGCTGAAATTCACTGTTTTTTCTTTGTTTTCCTGATTTACAACCTCATGGACAGTCTCTTCTTTTTTCTCTTTTTTGTTACCACAAGCGGTGATTAGCATTAAACTCATAACCATGATAGGGAAATAAAAATGGCTTCTTTTAAATAGTATTGTCATCGGTTTTATATTTTTAATTGAATAGTTTATCATGATTTGAAGGTTTTATACTTCAGTTTAAATATTTCTCGTTTTAATGTTTCCAATCATAAGTTTCATCTTTTTTCAATGTGATGACTTCACTTAGTTTTCCTTCTGAATAAATCCTAAAACTCCCGCCTATTATAGCGCGAATTTTTGCCTGTTTTAACTTTCCATTTTCCCATTCAATATCCACTTCAAAACCACCTCGTGCTATCAATCCTGTAATGCTGCCATTTGGCCATGCCGTTGGCAAAGCAGGTAACAAACTAATTTTATCATCATGACTTTGCATAAGCATTTCGGTAATACCTGAAACTAATCCAAAATTTCCGTCAATCTGAAAAGGAGGATGAACATCTAACAGATTTGGTAATGTAGATTTTTGTTGTAGTGCAATAATGTTTTCATGGGCTTTTTCTGCTTCCAATAAACGTGCCCAAAAGTTAATAATCCATGCGCGACTCCAACCCGTATGTCCTCCACCATTAGCCAAACGGTGTTCTATAGTTTTTTTTGCTGCATTGAACAAATCTGGAGTATTTTCCTTTGAAATCTGATTTGAAGGATGCAGCGCATATAAATGTGAAATATGACGGTGCCCTGGGTCACGCTCCTTAAACTCCTCCATCCACTCCATCAAACGACCATCACTACCAATTTGTAAAGGTTGAATTTTTGCTATCTTACTTTTTAATATATTCCTAAAGTCTTCATCTATACCCAAAATTTCTGCAGATTCTATACAGTTATGGTATAATTCCAAAATAATCGACCTATCCATAGTAGAGGCCATAGACACTGTTGCAATTTCTCCTTCTTCTGTTATAAAATCGTTCTCTGGTGATATTGAAGGAGAAGTTACCAAATAGCCCGTTTTGGGGTCTATAATCATAAAGTCTAAGAAAAATTCGGCAGCCTTTTTCATTATAGGATACGCATGATTAGCTAAATATTCTTTGTCCCTAGTATATTGATAATGTGTAAATAGATGCTGACAACTCCAAGCTGCTCCCATTGGCCACATGCCATATCGAGCCCTTCCGAAAGGCGCCGTCATATGCCAAGCATCACTAGTATGATGAGCCACAAAACCACGGCTTCCATAAGTTTCTCTAGCCGTAATTCTACCCATTTCCTGCAAATCGTCAATAAAGTTCAAAAACGGTTTGTGACACTCTGCAAGATTTGTCATTTCAGCCATCCAATAATTCATTTGAATATTAATATTGATATGATAATCTGAATTCCAAGGAGGTTTAAATCCGTTTACCCAAATACCCTGTAAATTAGCTGGAAGCGTTCCTGGTCGCGAACTACTAATGAGCAAATATCGCCCGTATTGATAATGAAGTTGGGTAAGATAATTATCTATAACACCATCTTTTACTCGCTGTAAACGCTTGTCTGTTGGTAATTTTTCAATATCTCCTTCATAGATTTTAAAATCTAATCTTTTAAATAGTGAACGGTAATCATCTATATGTGTTTTATATAAATTCTCATAATCTTTATTCACCACTTTTTTAAGGTATGTTTCCGTAAGAACTTTAGGGTCTTCCCCTCTATAATTACTATTCGCTATAATTCTTATAGTTAATTCATCAGCATCTGAAATTACAATTTTATTATCGCGAACCTCAGATGTTCCGCCTTTGGTTTCAAAATGAATGGCTGCCTGAAATTTTACGCCAATTCCATCACCAACGTGTTCTGAAAAACGAATACTATTTTCACTAAGCTCAATCTGAGTATTATCAGTTCGTTTTATAAAGGCAGATAAACTAATGGCCTTACTTTGGTCTGCCGTATATTTAATAAGCATAGCTTTATCAGGGTAACTTGAAAAACATTCCCTCTGAAATGTAATACCTCCTTTTTTAAAACTAGTGGTCTGTACAGCATTATTTAAATCCAGTTCTCGACTGAAATTGGTAATACTACCAAATCCTTGCCGCTCTACAAAGAAATTAGCTAACATCTGGTTTGTCATGGTTCCTGTAGGAAGACGTTTTGCTAAAAGGTTTTCCGTGAGGTATGTTTCAGCTTCTACATATTTACCATCAAAAATTAATTGCTGAATATTCTTAAGAACTTCAGGACCAGCTTTTTTATCACGGTTATAACGTTTCTCACCAGTCCATATGGTTTCTTCGTTTAAACAAATTATTTCTTTTGAAGGCGTACCATACACCATCGCCCCCAAACTCCCATTTCCAATAGGCAGCCCCTCATTCCATTTTTTGGTGGGTTGTTCGAACCAGATTTTTAAAGCCTGTTCATTACTTTCTTGGTTTTTGCTTTCTTGTTCTGAATCGGAACATGCAAAGCAAAATACTAAAATGAATATCACTATAACTGTTCTGTATATCGACATACTACTTTTTTTATAATTTTATAAAACCCTCTTTGTGTTAGGTTCTTTTAATCTTTTTTATGTCCTTTAAAACCAACCGAAGCATCTAAAACCTCTCCCTTTTTTGGTGGCGTATAGGCTTCTTTGGCATAGCTCAGCATTTTTTTTAGAATTTTAGAATTTTCAGCCACTAGATTTTGCTTCTCTTCAATATCTGTACTCAAATTATACAACTCGTAATCTAACTGATTTTTAGGTTTAATAGCCTTCCATTCTCCCATTCTAATAGCGTTACTTTTGGGGTCTTCCCAGTACAAATAATCATGTTGTTTTTGAGAATCATTTGAATGTTCACCAAATAATGTTGGTAGAATAGAAATGCCATCAGTTGTAGGTGGCGTTTGCGTTCCAGCAATATCGGCAAGCGTTGGCATAATGTCTGGAAAGTATCCTAAATGATTTGAAACACTTCCTTTTTCAATCTTTTCAGGCCAATAGGCTATGAAAGGAATTCTGAGGCCGCCTTCATAAAAATTGCCTTTTCCCCCTCTAAAACGTTTACCTGTTTTGGGGTTTAAATTTGGAGCAAAAAAGCCATGTGGGTGATTTTCATTTTTAAAATATGGTTGCCCGCCATTATCCCCCGACACAAAAACTATGGTGTTATCGGCAATACACAATTCTTCAAGTAAATCTACAATTTCACCAATTTGCCTATCTACCATTTCAACCATTGCCGCATACATCTGTGCATCGTATTTGCCTTTTTGGTTGGTAGCATCCCACTGCTTATTCTTATATTTTTCCCAAGCCGGCTCATCTTCGGGCATAGACCAATAACCATGTGGTGGAGTCCAAGCCATATAAGCAAAAAACGGTTCTTCTTTATTAGAACGAATAAACTCTAATCCCTTTTCATGAATGAGATGATGAGAAAATGTTTCTCCGTCTAAAAAATCGCCAGTATTACCTTCTAGTGGCACTTTGTTACTATTGTGAACTAAATATTTTGGATAATAGGTATGGGCGTGCACTTGGTGATAATATCCAAAAAAGGTGTCGAAACCGTGTTTTTCGGGCACACCGGTTGTTCCAACATCACCCAATCCCCATTTACCAAATCCACCAGTGGTATATCCAGCTTCTTTAAGCATACTAGCAATAGTAGTATCATCCTCTGCTAAACCCAATCCTCCACTGTTAGAACGTACTGTGGTATGACCGGTATGCTGACCTGTAATGAACGTACTTCTAGTGGGGGCACAAACACTTCCACCAGCCAAAAATTGTGTAAAACGCATACCTTCTGAAGCTAGTTTATCAATGTTAGGTGTTTCAAAAATAGGGTGACCCATTCCAGATGACTCAAAGTATCCCCATTCGTCCAACATAATATAAACGATATTGGGCTTTTCTTTTTCCTCTTGCTTAGTATTACAACCTGTTAAACTCAATAACACGAGTACCAATAACCCGAAAGGTATTTTTATATGTTTCATTCTAAATCTCTTTTCTAACATTAATTATTTGTCCAAATCATGAATTCCCCTTGTTTTAATGACAAAATTTTACTCAGTTTACTATCTGAATAAACCCTAAAGCTCCCGCCTTTAATAGCATGAATTTTAGCTTGTTTTAGTTTTCCATTTTTCCATATAATATCTACTTCAAAACCACCTCGTGCTCTTAAACCTTTAACACTACCATTAGACCATGCCGTTGGTAATGCTGGTAACAAATGAAGGATATAAGGTGCATCTGCAATACGCTCTTCGGGCACAACAGGATTAAAATAATTAGCATTCTCGTCATCTTTTTGATATGCTACAAATGCAGCTTCTTCAATACTTTCAGCCGCATTATCAATACTCCTTAAATGACTTTGTAACAACATTTCACAAACACCAGCAGTACCTCCAAAATTCCCATCGATTTGAAAAGGTGGATGAAAATCAAACAAATTGGGATATGCCCGCTTTGAGGTTAAAAACTTATAAAACTGATGCGCTTTATCTCCATTGTGCAATCTTGCCCAGAAATTGGTTTTCCAAGCTGTACTCCAACCTGTAGAAATATCGCCTCTATGCTTCATAGTTACCAATGCTGCATCGGCAATTTCTTTGGTTGTTAAAGGTGAAAAATCCCGCCCTGGATGTAAGGCTATTAAATGAGAAATATGACGATGATGATCTGTTGGACTATCCCAATCCTCTGGCCATTCCTGTACTTGACCATATTGACCAATTTTCTGCGGACTCAATTTAGGGGTTATGGTTTGTAACTTCTCTCTAAACTTTTCATCCTGACTTAAAATGGTAGAAGCTTCAATACAATCTGTGAATAAATTTAACACTAATTGCTGTTCGTATGCTGTTCCGTAAGCTTGTTTATTTAGTTTACCATGTTCTTCTACCAAATAAGCATTTTCTGGTGACCATGTTGGATAAACCACCAATGAACCATCTTTCCAAGGGGCTAAAAATTCTAAATAGAATTCTGCAGCTCCTTTTATTATGGGGTAAATTTCCTCAAGATAGTTTTTATCTTGATTAAAGGCATAATGCTCAAATAAGTTTTGACATAACCAAGCTCCAGATTGTTGCATTCTACGACCGTGTACATTTGGAGCAGTAAATCCAAAAACATTCCCGTTTAACCCTGTACTCCAGCCTTTATTTATACCATAAGTTTCCTTTGCTACATGTTTTCCAGACTCTGCCAATATTTTAAGCCATTCTACATAAGGAGAAAAAGAACCTGGTAAATTTGCTGTTTCCGTCATCCAATAATTCATGGCTACATTTATATCGGTATGGTAATCACAGTTCCAAGCAGGTTTTAAATGGCCATTCCATAAGCCCTGTAAGTTAGAAGGTACTGGAGCCGACCGCGAACAACTTAGCTGCAAATAACGAGCGTAATTGAAATACAAGTTTTCTAACTCTAAGCTCGACCCTTTTTTTATCAATTCATCTGTAGTTAAGTTAGAAGGTTGGTATTTAAGATTTAACACACAATTATCCATTAAGGAAGTGACATCTTCTTGATGATTTGTTTTAAGTTTACTATATCCTAAATTAATAGCATCACCTAGAGTTTTTTCTACATCAGTCTTAAAATCACGCCCTTTAAAAGAGGGATAAACTGGTAAATAATCGGTGTACGCAGAAACATATATTTTAACATCTTTTGCCTTTTCTACCCATAAAGAACCATCTTGTTGAGGCACTACTTTTGCTTTACCAGTATCTACATATATATTTTTCTGAAATTGAACCGGGTCTTTTACCATGGAAGCCTCTCCATTTAAAACAATTACATTTCCTTCGGCTTTTAAATTGGTGATATTGTGAAGTGTATTCGCTTTTATTACAAGATTGAAATCCGAGTTTTCAGCCATATAGCGCATGGCGATAACATCGTTAGGGTAACTGCAAAAATATTCTCTAGAAAATTTTGCATTACCGATACTGTAACTAACATTCCCTACTCCAGTAAAAGCATCTAAAGACCTACAATAATTAGTAACTTCTTTGGTTTGATGTTCTGTTGAAATAAATATATCAGCAAAAGGCGCATAATTACCTAAAGGTTGCTGGGTGCTCAGGTATTTGGTAGACATGCCTTCCATACTATTTTCTGAGGTACCATATTTTTCGCTCCTATAAGCTTCACGTACTTTTTCAAAATTTTTATAAGCCCCAATTCTAGTTCCTGATTGAGCTACTTCATCTAAGCCTCTTTTGGCATTCATCCATAAGGTGATTTCATTTAGCATGATATGTTCTTCTTCAATACCCCCGGAAAACATGGCGCCCAAACGCCCATTACCCAGAGGTAATGCTTCTTGCATAAATCCAGCTTCTCTATAGTCCTTCCTTTGTTTTTGAGTAAATTCAGTAGCTGGCTCGTCATAGCTCAATAAAAATTGCGCATTAACTAATAACCCTGAAATTAAAAACACTAAAGTGACAATACCTTTATTCATACTGTTATTTCTCTATTCAATATTTGATGAAATGATGTATTTGTTATCTGTTTTTGGCTTAACCAATTTCCCGCTCCATAATCCATTTTCTAATGGTGCAAATTCAAAATTTTCAGATTGTGGTATTTTACCATTCGTCCACAATAAAAGAGAACCATTTTCCACCATTTCTATTTCAAGTGATTTTTCATCAACCCTTATCAATTCAAAAGTTGAAGCAGCTAAGTACTTATCTGGTCTTCCAATAACAGACCAACCGGATTGAATCGGATTCAATAACAACAGTTTTTCTTTTCTTGATTCTAATTGAAATTGGTAATCTTTATAAAGAACCTGAGCTGTACCTAAATGATAATCATACAGCAGAACACCTTCTTTTGGCAATTCCCAAAGCCCATTATAAGGTTGAATCATGCCACCTGCAAAAGCATAATCTTTCAAGGAAACTTGTGTCGTTTGCCCCTCATCATTCTGACTTAGATTTACCGCCATGATTGCCGCAGTTTTATTTTTTAATGGCGCTATAACTCTAAAAGACTTCCCATCAGAGTACGGGTCTTGCATTAAACTTTCCGGAAGGGGAACCGCTGGAGCTAACGTTCCTAAAATAAGCCCATCATTATAAGTTAGAGGTTTTAAAACTTCATCGGTTATATGTTCTGGTACATCAGACAAATAAATAGGCCCTCCAGACATGGCTCTTGCAATGGCCATTAACTGAGCCGTTTCTTCAAAATTGGCGTAAAACATATCTTGGTCTAACCAATGTGTATGCCCTAGCCATAATGCGTTGGTAAAGTTTTGAACTAAGGTAATATCCAACCTATCCCTTGTTGTTTTGTAATCAACACTTCCACGAATAATACTACTATGCCTTTGATTAAATACATTAAAATTTTGTTGTGCAATACAATTTAACAACATCAAATTCTTGTTTTTGCAGTTTTCTTCTAAAGCAATGTTGTTATAATGCACACCAAGAATAGCATTACTAGCTCCTGTATTGTTTCTAAAATTATCTGACTGAAAATCAACTTTAATAATATCGAAACCATTGTCTTTAGTATCAAAAGTCATTTCATGAAAAAATGCGTTAGACGCTTGTTCAGATATTTTTGGAACATAAAGCGGTTTTTTACCACTCGGGTTTCGTAATACTAAATGTTCTTTTAAATCAGGCATATTATATTCTGGTGATACCGCACCAAAATAGCCATTGAAGTTACGCCAAATTCCCATCCATTTTATTTTATCATCCTTCTGACTTGTAATGGGTTTCCAGCCGTTTGGAAACTTCTTTTTATCAACACCAAATGATACTAATTGTCCTTTTTTGTGGTCCAAATAGCCATCATCAATTAGCATCCATCTAAAGGGAATTGCGCTTTCTTTTAATCCCTGTAAAGCATTTAAAATAACATCTTCGTTTATTTTGTGCTTATAATGTTCCCAAGAACACCAACCTAAATATTTATAAGCTTCAGGGTATGTTTTTTCAGAACGCCAATTAATATTCTCTTTTACATTTTTAATTTTCATGGCTTGCTCCCAAACCAATCTTGCTGCCTCATAAGGGCTTTCTGATTCTGCATAACTCAATAATGGTAAGGCTACATGCTCTGTGTCAGTTCCATAAGTTGCCACCGTTAAATAGATTTTTTCATCACGAATTGAAAACGTATTACCTGTGCGGTTAGACACTAAAGGTAAAAGTGCCAAATATTCTCCATTTTCTTTTTGAAGCATCATAAATGAACCAAGATTGATATTACTATCAAACCGTGGCGCTTCGTGTTGGTAGTTACTTAATTCTGAAATATCATCAAACCAAAGTGGCTCAACCCTATTTCCTGCCGCGAGTTTTTCTGAAAATGGTCTAAAATAAACCCCCTTTTTATACTCAGGAAGTTCTAGTTTTATTTCTGAAATAATTCCATTAGAATCTGGTTTTAATTCTTGCATTTTAACAGTTACAACTCCCTTATTATTGAACATTGCTACATTCAATGACTTTGGAATCAAATCAAGTTCAGATTCTTGTTTTTCTGCCTTGGTATGTTCTGAACATGATATTAAACAAGATATCGAAAGAACAAAAAGAAATAAATTCTTCATTTAAATGTGATTATTAGTTTATAATTGGTTCGATTTGACTCCATCCATTCATTCCTTCATTTTGTTGAATGGCACCTTCTGTACTTCTTCCATCAAGAATTATTTTCTTTAAAGCCGCTTTTAATTCATTGGCTTTTTCTGTGTTTTCAACTATGAGGTTTTTGGTTTCTCCAATATCATCTTTCAAATTGTATAATTGCATATCGGGTAAATCCAAATTTTCATTTTTAATGTCAACAGGCCTAGGATAAGACCATCCTCCAGAGCCTGGACAAACATTTAATTTCCAATCACCTTGTCTAATGGCGAAAGAGCCATTAATAGAATGATGAACGGTATATTCTCTAATTTCATCATCACTTTCTCCAATTAGTAATGGTAACATACTAAAGCTATCTTCAGCTTCAGAATCTTGAATTTGGTATCCGGATATATCTGCACAAGTAGCGAAAAAATCGGTGGTACAAATGGTTTGTTCTGAACTTGAATTTTTTAATGCCTTTGCGGGCCATTCAACAATAAAAGGCACACGATGACCGCCTTCAAATATATCCGCTTTTGAACCTCTAAATTTAGAACTAGGATTATGGTTTACTTTGGCGAGTTCTTCAAAACCCGCACGAGGAGAGCATCCATTATCACTTGTAAAAACCAATAATGTGTTTTCCGAAATACCTTGGTTTTTAAGAGCCTCCCTAATTTGCCTTACCACATCATCAACTTGCATTACAAAATCACCATACATGTTGGTATTACTTTTGCCTAGAAACTCTGTGGTTGGTAAAATAGGTGTATGTGGTGCTGGTAAAGGAAAATACAAGAAGAAAGGCGTTTTGCTTTTTGCTTCCTCACTAATATAATTTACAGCTCTATCAGTTAAATCCTGAAGTAAAAGCGTATGATTAAAATCATCTGAAGTAGGTCCCTTACGCCAAAATCCTTTTTCATCTACATTAACTGTTGTTTTCGTTGGTACCATGGTAGGCATGTCATTTTCAACATAAACATAGGGTGCCATATCTAATGAGCCACAAAAACCAAAGGAATAATCGAATCCATGAGTTGATGGTCCGTTTTTTATAGGTTTACTATAGTCAACGGATAACTGTCCATCCCATTTGTTCCTATCATCTTCATTAGCATCTTCTTGAATTGCCCAGTCCCAACCTAAATGCCATTTACCAATATAAGCTGTTGAATAATTTTGCGTTTTAAGCATTTCAGCTATGGTTGTGCGCTCTTGTTTTATAAGAGATGTTGAATATCCACCAAGTACTGACTTTTTTAATGAAGACCTCCAATTATAACGTCCTGTTAAAATACCATATCTAGTTGGTGTACAAACAGAAGATGATGTATGTGCATCTGTAAATTTAATACCATTGGCAGCCATATCATCTAAATTTGGTGTTGGTATTTTCCCTTCCGGATTAAAGGATTTTACATCACCATAACCTAAATCATCTGCCAGAATGTAAATGATATTTGGTTCCTGGATTTTACTTTCTTCTTTTGTTTCTTCTTTTTTTGATTGACATGCAACCGTTAGAATAGATAGTAAAATAATTAATATTTGTTTCATTTTAATTGGTTTAGTTTACTTAGTTAATATGATATTGATATGGTATTTTTATTATAATTGTTTCGTTTTCCTATAATCTTTAAAAGCATCTACTCTATTGCTTGTTTTAAAAATTCTGAAATATGTTCTCCTAACAATTCATAGCCCTTTTTTGTATAATGTACATCATCATTACCTATCCCGAAATCAGCATGTATTACTTTGGAAGCTTCAAAAACATCATTGATTTTCACCCCATTCGCTTTCATTATTTTTTTGGCTATACCATTATAGGTTATGGCATCTTCCTGAAACCGTCCTGCTTCTTTTTCTGGAACGTAGGTGGTTGTTGCGAAAATTAATTCTGCATCAGAATGACGCTTTATGAGTTTAACAAGAGCTTCAAGATTATTCTCATATTCCTCAGGACTAAATGTAATAGTTCCATTTACTTTATCCCTTTTTCCTTGAACTTTTGAATCGGGGTGCCGATAACATAAATCCCATAAGCCCCAATTAAAATGAATAATATCCCAGTCGCCATCTGCCAACCAAGACTCTATATACTTTAAACCATTACCCGTATGTTTTGCATTTCCGGGGTTATGATGTACCTCAGCCATGTCTTTCAACTCTTCCTTAACAAAGGGCGTATAACCATTTGAAATGGAATCGCCAATAATTAAAACTTTAGGTTTTGGCTGCTTAAAACTTAATAAGGCAACCACTAAAACCAATACAACAAAAGATACCCTCAAATTTTTCATACTATTAAAAATCAACAGTTAAACTTTCTCCATTTGAAATAGTTTTGCGCCTTAGCTTCTTTTTCCCAAGACCTTTAAGCGTGAAACTTTTAAGTTCCAATTGCCCATAAAGCACGTTTATTTTTGCCGACTTATTTTTTACTTCGCAAGAGCCCCAACTATAGCCGTTGCTCCAGAAATAAACACCCGATTTAGAAGTAAATTTTATGGATTTATCAACACCTGAATAATGAAATCCTGTACTTGCCAATACGCCTCCCCAAGCCATCATACTTCTGGCATAATGATGCCCATATTCTGCCTCGTTAAAGGGGTTTCGCTTTTTACCATCATAACGATTGCGAATATCTTGAATGGTTTTTAAACCTTCCTCTATTTGGCCTTCATACAACATAGCTACTGCCGCCGTATGTTCGAATCCAGTCATTACTTCAGTAAAATATGGAAAGGGTTGTTTGGGTCTTTTCCCAGGATAATCAGCCATCAATAATGCTGACTCGTTACCATAGGCATACGAACGCATAAAGTTGGGATGCTTCATCAGGTTTTCTCGGTAGTTGTATTTTAAAATAGATGCATTGGTTTTTTTAACGTTATCCTTGTCCACCAAATAGCCTAAGTCTAATATGTGAGCCATTACTTGCCCTACCAATTGGTCTACAAGTACACCTTCTCCCAACTGATATTGTGGGTCGTCTGCAACCAATCGTCTTTTTACTCGTATAAGTCCTTTTGCAATACTATCAAGATGCATTGGAGGTACTATTTCCTGCACATAATATTCACCATTAAACAGATTTTCATCCATCCATTTTGAACCATTTTCATATAAAGCCCTACAAGTTTTAGCAAATTTTCTATCTCCTATATAGTTCGCCATTTTTTCGGAAGCTCGTAAGGCACCCAAATACCACAATCCCATTTGTGGGTTGGGTCCAAAATATTCCACATCCATGGTGTTATGCTGACTGCCTTCCATAACGCCATCTTTATCAGGATCCCACCCTTTTGGAATCCAACAGAATTCCAAAGCCTTTTTCACATTTGACAAGTGCTTTTTCAAAAATGCATCATCACCTGAAAGTTGCCATTCTCGGTAGTATTTCATTATACTTCCCATCTGTCCGTCAGCAGCAGCCAATCCAAAACTTGTAGCCTTCGTTTCCAATGGTAAATGTATGCGATAGCTCATCAATCCGTTCTCATCAGTGGCATATCCAAATTCCACTTCGCGCATATTTTGCGCAATATCTCCGAATAAAAACGGAATGGTTTGTTCGTAATTCCAAACGTGCGTGCATGTTCCGGTACCGCTTCCATCGTTATCCTTGATACCTTCCCAACCCAAATAATAACCTGATTTGGTTTTAAAAGCCAGTTGTGTTCTAAAGTGTGCCAAATTGAACAAAGCGGCTTCTTTTACAATTTCTGGGATATCACTACTAATAAATGCTTCTACAAAGGTTTTGGTTTGTTTTTCCAAGTCCGGAATTCTTTTAACATTTTTCTGTGCGACTTCCCAAGAATCGGAATACTGAGTAGCGTAATAATTACCCACATTAGACTTTGCATTACTCCATGCGGGACGATTAGGAAAATTCCAGGTAATAAAAAATCTAATATCCTTTGTTTCATTAGGAGCTAAAATTGTTTTAACTGCCAACGAGCCCATATTATTTTTTTGTTCAGACGTTCGTTCTTCCAGTTTACCATCATCGGTATAGTCGTCCCAAAATTCCAAAGTACTATTCCCCCACTCACCAGGTTGCCATGCGGTTCGATAAGATATTTCGCCTTCGCTATTTGTTGTCAAGCTAAACGTTCCATATTGATAACTTTCTTTATCTACGTCGTCACCGGCCGTATAATGAATGCCTTTTAAACCATTTTCTTCCCTGTACGTATTTTTATTTTGATATGCTTTTCCTTCCTTGCCATCAAATCCTATGAAGTTAGGAATGTTACCTGCTAAAGAAATAGTAATCGGTTTTTCACTGGTGTTTTTTACCTTATAACTTAATACTGCCATTGGAAGGCTACTATAGTCTGTATTTCCAGGTATTAATGGATTAAATGCTCCAACCGTAACTTCTACAGGCAAATCTTTATCTTGTAACAACACTTGACCAAAAGGATAAGCCGTTTGAAATCTAGACTCCGCAAAACGAGGTAGTCCGTGGTTTGGTGCTTTAGACCCATAAAAACCTTCATCATATTTAGTAGGTGCTGGACCTTCTAAAAGTAATGCTTGCCCTTCTTTACCTTCTTCCTTAAGATAAATAGAGAAAAATGGTGCACGATTTATAACAGCAACACCTGCATATTTTGGATTATAACCCTTTGCAGGCCGACTCATAATTTCCCAATCTTCCAGAGCACCTCTTCCTGTTAAGGAAATGGTTCCCGTTCCAATACCCCCAACTGGCATAGCTATTCTATCTGTATGATTTTGATCATAAGTTTTAAGTACTGGCCAACTATTTTGTTGTGCGTTTAAAAAACCACTAAAACTTATAATCAAGGTAAAACAAAGTAATCTTAATGGGTTCATAATTCTATATTGAATTTCTTTATTAAATGATTAATTGTTGTTTGAAGTTATGGGTCGGACTATAGTCTTACTCAAATTAAAAATCACTAAATAGGTAGTTATAACTAATATTTGGTGTTTTCTCATATGAATCATTTAAAGCTTATCTTCTTGTTCATATCTTCTACCTAACCGTACACCTAAAACACCCCAAATTATGGCTATAGCAGCACCAATCCACAATTTTTCACTTAAACTCAAGTTAAAATATCCATCACCTAAAAATGCTAATGCCCATATCCAAAAAACATCACCTCCCCTATAAATTGCAACATCAATTATTGGTTTCGTTTTGAAACGCGCTTCTTTGCTAACTCCCGTATACAGAATTTCTCTAGCAGGTCTAGTAATAGCATAATTACCTGATTTTCTCAATAATTGAAGGGCCAAAACGAACATCACTGCCGGATTAAGACTCAACAATAAAAGCGTTAACGCAATGAAGAAGGGAACCACAGAAAGTGCTGTAGATAAACCAAACTTACGGGTAATACGATTGGTAAAGAAAATACCTAATAATATTGTTAAGGTATTTACTGCTAAATCAAGTGAGCCCAACAATTCTCTTCGTTCACTTCTAGAATAATCAACTAAAACCTCATTTTGAGCAATGTACAAGAACGAACTTATACCAGAAAACAAGAAAATGAAAAGTGAAATATTAAGCAACTGTCTATTAGTAACTAAATCCTGAAATCCGCTAAAAGGGTTTGGATTCAAATTTCCTTTGGTCGCCTCATGTTTCGATCCTGATTTTTTGCGAACTTTATTTAAAATTGAAATAATGGGAAGCACTAGAATCAAAGACACACTAGTAATTAATAAAACAGTTTCTAACGGTACATTTTTAACTAACAATATCACTAGTAATGGACCCGTAATGGCTCCTACACTAGCTCCTGTATTAATAAAACCGAATACCCTTTTACTTTCTTCTTTAGTGTATGCTTGAGATGTAAAACTCCAAAATGTAGAAATATGAAAAAGAGCAAAAACACTAGTCCAAACATAAAATACTTTTCCCAGTAAACCTGGATTAAAACCTGTTTTGCTTAGAATAAAAATTGAAAAAAAGCTTAACGCAAAAAAAACAAATACTCCAGGTACTAATTTTTGAAGTAAAATTTTAGAGGCAAAAAAATTGTAAACCGATACTGTTATGGTAGAAATCACAAAGGTAAAAGACCATTGAACTGCCAAACTAACATCTCCCCAATCACTTGGGAGCGCATCCCTTACTGGTCTTAAAATCATGTATGACGCCATCAAAATAAAGACAAATAAAAATGACAGTAAAACACCCCGAACCTCAGAAGGCTTTATTTGAGTAAGACTAGTAAATAAGGTTTTTAAATTCATTGTGTTTTTTTAATTATCATTCATTTGATAAATTACCAAGGCAGCTCTTTGCCATTATAATACCAAAAACCACTAGATTGTTCTGGGGTAAGTTCTTCAATTACCTTTTTTAAAAGCGGCATGGACTCTTCGGGCATTAATTTTCCTCGTTCTGTCCCCATATCTGTTTTATTATGCCCAGGCGCAACCGAAACTACAATAAAACCTTTTTTATATAGCTCTCCGTGTAAGGTACTGGTTACCATATTAAGTCCCGCCTTAGAAACCCGGTAACCCCAAGCGCCTCCTCTTGCATTACTAATAATGCTTGAACGCGTAGACATATTGATAATCTTTTTGGTATCTCCCATTTCTAAATTGGGTAATAAGGCCTGAGTAACGAAAATGGGACCCATAGTATTTACGGCAAAACACATTTCTATTTCTTTACGTGTAAGGTTATGAATGTTATCCATCTTAGTACCAATTTTATTCGGTCCAAAATAACCTGCATTGTTAATTAGTATATCAAGTGGTTTTCCTTTTAAAGATTCTGCCAATGCTTCTATACTTTCTTCAGATGTCACATCCAATTGCAAAACTATTGAACCTGTTGCCTTAAGCTCAACTGCTTCACTAGGCTTTCGAGCCGTCCCATATACCGTATAACCATCCTTTATAAATTGTTTACAAAGCTCTAAGCCTAATCCACGATTAGCACCTGTGATTAACACAGACTTATTCGCTTCGGTATTTTGTGCTTGCACAAAACCTGCTATAGAACAAATAAAAATAACCAAGAACATCCCGCGGAGACTAATTGTCTTCATTATAAAGTTTCTAGCTAGCATAATCTTTTTGTTTTAATTAAGGGTTAATGGTTTAGGGTTTTCAACCTTACCCACAGGGCGTGTATTTTTTGTTACTTCTATTTCAAAATTTTGCATAGCCTCTTTTAGTTCTGCAACAATTTTTGGGTGTTGGTCTTTGATGTTTATTTTTTCGGAAATGTCTG
Organism: Seonamhaeicola sp. MEBiC01930; assembly: GCF_045277075.1. Taxonomy (GTDB): domain Bacteria; phylum Bacteroidota; class Bacteroidia; order Flavobacteriales; family Flavobacteriaceae; genus Seonamhaeicola. Next base: position 717,259 of record NZ_CP104270.1, read on the forward strand.
TTGATAAATTAAATAGCGACTCTTCTCCTTTAATGATTCGAAGTTTCCAATCTTTCCATCTCACTGCTTCTAAGGTTCCCCAATGCGAGTAGAAAAAATATTCATGCGGACTATTTGCACCTTCTGTAAGTACCGGCAAAATGTCTTTCCCATCTATAATTCGATCATTAGGTAGTTCTGCCTCTATCAATTTTGCGAATGTAGGTAGGATATCCATTGTGGTTATTAGCTCATCAATCTCAATTCCAGCCTTTATTTTATTTGGCCATTTAATTACTGTAGGCATTCTCATTCCTCCTTCTAAAGTTTGTCCTTTACGACCACTCAAAGGTTTGGCAGAACCACCGTTACCGGCTGGACCATTATCACTGGTAAACAATACAATGGTATTATTATCAATTCCTTGTTCTTTTAGGGTTGATAATATTTGTCCTACGGACCAATCAATGTCATAAACAGCTGTAGCATACATAGTTGGTGATAGTTTTTGTTCATTTGTTAAGACCTGTTTGTATTTCTCTTTGATTTCATTGGATGCAGCCCATGGCCTGTGAGGTAGCGGATGAGGAATGTACAGCAAGAAATTCTCATCTTTATGATTCTTTATGAAATCGACTGCCTTATTTGTAATTCTTTTGGTTAAATAATCTGGATTAGGGTTCATTTCTATCACCTTTTCTCCTTCTAACAAAGGAAGAGAAGGAAACTTAAAAACGTGCTGCCTTGGATGTGTTGGAGCGATATCATGACTGTAAGGCAAGCCAAAAAACTCATCAAATCCTTGTTTGGTTGGTAAAAACTCTGGTTGATCTCCTAAATGCCACTTTCCAAACATTCCTGTTCTGTACCCAGCAGTTTTTGCAATTTCTGCTATGGTAACTTCATCTGGATTTAGGCCATTAGCATCAGCCGCTAAACAAACCGGAAATTTTTTTCCTTTCGGAATATTAGGACGATTCACTTCTAAACTAGAAGGTGGCTCCATACTTACTCTTCTAGGATATGAACCCGTCATTAAAGCAGCTCTAGAGGGTGTACATAAGGGAGAAGCCACATAAAAACTGGTCAATTTTGCACCATCCTTAGCCATTTGGTCTATATTAGGTGTGTAAACGTGCTCGCCACCAAAACAGCTCAAATCCCCATAGCCTTGGTCATCGGTGAAGATGATAACTACATTTGGGGTATCTCCTTTAGATTTAGCTTCTTTAAAAAAACCGCAAGAACTCATTAAAACTAAACACCCTAAGATTAAAATGACTCTCATTTTTTATGATTAAAATTTTATATTCAATGTTTCGGAACTATTTATTAATTGTCTCTTTAACTTTTTTGTACCCAAACCATCTAATGAAAAACTATTCAATTCTAATTGTCCTTGAATTACTTTTAAAATAGCCTCATTATTTTTCACCTCACAAGTTCCCCAACTGTAACCATTACTCCAGAAATAGGTTCCAGGTTTAGATGTAAATGACATGGATTTATTAATGGCTGAATAATGGAATTTTGTACTGGCCAAAACACCTGCCCAAGCAATCATACTACGTGCATAATGATGTCCAGCTTCTGCTTCGTTAAACGGACTCCTTTTACGGCCATCATAACGGTCTCTTATATTTCTAATACATTTTAGACCTTCTTCTGTTTGTCCTTCTTGCAACATGCCAATGGCTGCTGTGTATTCAAAACCTGTCATCACTTCAGTATAATAAGGAAATGGTTTTTCTGGTCGTTCATCTGGATAAGCCGCCATAAGCAATGCCGATTCATCACCTAATGCATAAGACCTATGGAAATTAGCATGAGATGTCATGTTCTCAACATAATTGTACTTCATTATGGATTGAAGCGCTGTTTTTATATTTTCTTCTTTGGCCAAATACCCTAATCCTACAAGATGTGAAAAAAACTGACCAACTAATTGATCTACCAAAACACCTTTTCCTAACTGAAAATCGGGAGATGTAAAATCTGTAGCTTTAAGACCTGAGGTAGCACCTATCAACGAGGGCGCTACATTTTTAGCTGACATTGGCGGTTGAATATGTTGTTCATAATATTCACCGTTAAACAAGTTTTCGTCCATCCACTTAGATCCTTTTTTGTAGATTGCTCTACACCTTTTTGCGAATTTATTTTCTCCCAAATAAGTAGCTATTTCCTCAGAAGCTCTTAAAGCTCCTAAATACCAGAATCCCATTTGCGGATTGGGTCCAAAATATTCTACGTCCATGGTGTTGTGTTGTGAACCTTCCATGACACCATCTTTATTGGCATCCCAACCTCCAGGAATCCAACAAAATTCTAATGATTTTTTCACCATGGGCCAATGCTTTTTTAGAAATGCATCATCTCCAGACAATTGCCAATCCCTATAGAATTTCATAATTGCTCCCATTTGTCCATCGGCTGCAGCTTTCCCCCATTTTTGTCCTTCCTCTAAGGGCAAATACACTCTAAAGCTCATTAAGCCTGTTTCATCGGTTGCGTAACCATATTCCACATCACGCATGGTTTTAGCCAACTCTCCAAATAAAAAGGCTGTAGTCTGTTCATAATTCCAAACATGTGTACATGAACCAAAACAAGATCCTCGGTCATCAAAAACACCTTCCCAACCTAATAATTGCCCACTTTTTATACGAAATGCCAATTGAGTTCTTAGATGTGCCAAATTAAAAAGTGCTGATTCTTTTATTTCAAATGGTATATCACTTTTAATTAAGGCATTTACAAATGCTTTTGTTTGATTTTCTAGCATATCTAAGCGCGACAACGTTTTAGAAACGACATCCCATGAATCTTTATATTTAGTAGTATAATAATTGCCAACTGTGGCTTTAATATACTTTTGAAAACCTGGTTTATCCCAAGTTTGCCGGTTAGGAAAGTGCCAAGTAATTAAGAAACGAAAATTCTTTTCTTCACCAGCTTTTAAAGTGGTTTTAACTGCTAATGAGCCTAAAGGTGCATTTGCTTCATCATTTATTCGCTTTTCCAATACACCATCATCGCTAAAATCATCCCAATAATCCAATCTTTTTTTATCCCATCGGCTTACCATCTTTTGCCATGCTGTACGATGGGTTGTTTTTTCTTCGTTTAGCGACACAAAACTCATACTTCCCCATTGCTCACTCTCTGGGTTTACACCCTCTGTAGTGTAATGAATACCTTTTACACCATTATCTTCTCTGTAAGTATTTTTATTGTTTATTGCTTTTCCTCTAGTTCCATCAAATCCAATAAAGTTTTGAATGGTACCAGCTATAGAAATTACAAGATCCTTTTCATTGGTGTTTTTAACAGTATAATTAAGAATAGCCATAGGGATACTGCTGTCATCTATATTCCCCGGAATTAATGGATTGAATGCACCTACCATAACCTCAACAGGCAGGTTATTATCACTCAACAATACTTGACCAAAAGGATAAGCAGCTTTAAATGTTGCATTACCGAATCGCGGCAATCCATGATGATTTGAATTAGCTCCCCACGCCCCTTCATAAGAAGCCTCATCTGGAGGGCCTTCTAATAGTCGGGTTTGTTTTTTGCCATCTCCATCTTCTATATATATAGCAAAGAAGGGGCCTTTTTGCTTTGCCGGCCCTCTATTTTCTAAGGTAGGATTAAAACCCTTTGCCGGACGATTCATAATTTCCCAATCTTCAAAAGAACCGCGCCCTGTTAGTGAAATGGTTCCCGTACCAATACCACCCACAGGCATTTTAATTTTTTGGATATGGTCTTGATCATAAGTTTTCAGTACAGGCCACTGGTTTTGTTGTGAATAACCAACACAAAAAACAAAGCCCATTAATAACTGAAATATTCTTACTTTAAAATTCATTTTCTTTCTATTCTGTTAATTTTTAATGTCACTACCCCACCAATCATCATTAGGTTGCCAATCTTTGCTTAACATTTCTTTTCTATGTTTTTCCAACCGAGGCATGAGTTTCGTTCTATGGTTTTCTAATCGCTTTCTCCTAGCTTCTTTATCCCATTCGAGGTCTTCAGAAGCATAATGTGTATCCATTTCTTTTAACCAATTCATTAATTCTTCTTTCATAGCTAAGGCTAGTGTTCTATTTTCATCAAATTGATTATTCTGTTCTCCTACATCAGCTCTTAAATTATATAATTCTTGATGTTCGTCTTCCCAATAATGTATTAGTTTCCAATTACCTTTTCTAATAATAGAAACAGGTTCTCCTCCTTGGTTTCCATAATGCGGATAGTGCCAATACAAAGGTCTTTCTGCTATTTCCCCTCCATTTAATAATGGTTTCAAACTCACGCCATCTGCATGCTCTTCGGGTTTTAGAGGAATGTTAGCCAAGTCTAAAAGTGTTGGGTACAAATCGGCACCGGATACTGGTGTTTCAATCAAGCCTCCATTTTGCTCCATCCACGGCACATAAATAAAGTATGGTACACGCAGACCTCCTTCCCATTGATAACCTTTACCCCCTCTTAGTTCAAGTTGATTAGTAGAAAAATTATCTCCAGAGGTTACACCTCCATTGTCTGAGGTAAAAACCACAATTGTATTTTTATCTAAGCCATTTTTTTTCAGAGTTTGCAATACACTTCCAACAGCATCATCAACTTGTTCAATCAAACCAGCATAAACGGGATTATCTTGATATTTTCTTGCCGGTAGAATGCGTTCCATTTCAAAACCTTTATCAGCGACTCCCATTTGTTCAGCTTTGTCTCTATACTTTTTCCACTTTTCTTTTGTTGTTTGAATGGGAGAATGCACCGCATAAAAAGACAAGTAGGCTAAAAATGTAGTATCCTTATTTTTTTCAATGAATTTGGAAGTTTCCTTTGCTAATTTCATGGAAAAAGACATACCTTTTTCGTCTTCATAATCTTCCATTTGCGGGTTGTTGAATGGTGAAAAATAGCCTCCGCTGTAGGGACCACCCCGTTCGTAACCGCCTTGGTTAATATCGAAACCATGATTGGTAGGCAAGGATTTATCTGCTTCGCTACCTAAGTGCCATTTACCAGCAAAAAAGGTAGCATACCCATTCTCCTTTAATACTTCGGGTAAGGTTACATCGTCTTGGTCTAAATGGTGTTTATATTCCGGTGGTAATAATTTGGTATGACGATTCTTTTTTTTCCATTCCTGACTTGAGGGGGCACCATCAAATTGCGTAAGTCCGTGTCTTGCTGTAAACTGACCATTTAACAAACTTGCCCTGGACGGACTACAAACAGCACATGTTGCATAACCATTAGTGAAAATATTTCCAGATTTTGCTATAGCATCAATGTTCGATGTTTCATAATACTTACTACCCATAACACTTAAATCAGCATAACCCAAATCGTCTACTACTACAAAAAGAATGTTGGGTTTGGTTACTGCTACAGGCTCTTCTTTTTTAGTTTTGCAAGAAGCTAGTAATATCAGTACTACTAAGTATATTATTTTATTCATAGGTTATAAACTTTATTCCGGTCTAATCCACATGCAATGACCACCACCAGCAACCATTTTAGCTTTTACTATATCACCTTTTTTTGCACTTGTAATTCTAACTTGATATGCTTCTGGATTGGTTTTACTGTTTGTGTTCTTAGTATCTTCATAATAGGTAATAATGTAATTTTCACCTTCTTTTAGAAAATCTAAAGCAATGTCTAGTGTACCTCCTTCATTATGTACCGACCCTATAAACCATTGGTCACCATGACGTCTAGCAGTAGAAATGTATCCATCCATTTTGGCGTGCAATATTTTAGTTTCATCCCATTTACCAACAGGCATTTCTTGGATAAATTCAAATAAATCTTGTTTTTCAGTATAGGCTTCAGGTGCATCTGGAATACATACCAAACCACTAAATATTATTAAAGTCCTTGCTGCTTCTGCTGTAACCGTAGTGTGTAAGGAATTTAATTTTCTTGGACCTTTATCTCTTTCTCCAGCGTTAACGCTTGAAATATCGAAAATACCGTTATTCATATCCAATGGCCCTTGTAATGCATTAATTAATGCCATTCTAATAAATGTTTTTGGCGTAAATGCACGTCTAGAATCTTGTTGTGCATGACAAAACTCTCTTGTGATAGCATTTGGATAAGTCCTTGTAACTCCAGTAAATGGCACGGGTCCATCATGAAAATCAATTAATAAATTACTTTCTGCACTTAATCGTATAGCATCTCTTGTGAATGGTACATTTGAACCCATAAAGCCATATTTAATGCCTTTCATACCTAAAGATTGGTAGTAAGGAAACAACTCTTCATCTCCATAATTACCTTGTCTCCTATCATAATACAACATCAGTTCTACTCCTTTTTCCTCGGCATAGACAGCTACTTTAGCTAGATCTAATTTTTCAGACATGGTAATTTTTCCTGGTTCTACCTTGGTGTACCAAGCATCATCAATGAGGAAATATTCAATATTATTTTCTGCTGCAAAATCTATAAAGCGGAAATAACTTTCGTTGTCTATTCCATAGGTAAACCCATCTTTTGTAGTAAAACCGTGTACCCGCCAATCCCAAAGCGTTTTCCCTGGTTTAATCCAGGAGGCATCTTGAATTTGATTAGGAGCAGCTACATTTAATGGCACTGTATTAGTAAGCAAATCTCCTATTTGGTCTTCTAGTAGTATAAGCCGCCAAGGCGTGACCAAACTATCTTTTTCAGACTTAAATGCATTATTAGAAACCAACATATCTCTTTGTTCATCATAAGTAAAATTAATAACCTTAAAACCGGGAGCACTTATTAAATCTGACTCCAATAGTGATAAAAAGTTCTTTTGCTGATTTTCTACAACTAAAGGCATCTTAATTTTATAGGCTTTTCCATTTTCCTGAGGTTTTCCTAAATTGGATATTGCAACAGGCCCATAGGGTTGTCCTTCTCCCGCCGGTGAATAAACTTTATTGGATGATGACATACCATATTCTATAAAAAAGGAAGGATTTAAATCAACCGAAATATCATCTGCCTTAAAACGGAAAGCAACGCCTCTATTATAAGCTCTTATCAGAAGCGTTGCATGTGTACCTTCATAATTTAGCGACACTTCCATTTCTCTATAATGGTTTTCAATTTCACTAAACTGGCCCCAAACAGGTTTCCATGTTGTGTTAACTTCATTAATTTTTGAATCTATCACCTCTACTTTTACATCTTGCAGAATGGAAATTTCAGAATTTAAAATGAGATCTGTTTCTCCATTATAAAGATTATACTTTATTTTATTTTCAAAATTACTAAGCTCAACAAAAACCTCTCCATTTGGAGAAGATAATTCCATTTTTTCCACCTTGGAACAACTGCAAAAAGCAATAACATAAATTAAAACTAATACGGTTTTTTTCATTTTTTTAGCCAATTTAATTTAGACAGGAAAAAGATAGTCTTTGAAATATACTTTTCAGTATAATTATTGCTCAAATCCTACCACTTATGATTCAAAAACTAATGAGAATTAACTAACCAAAACTTAAATACTAATTTTAAGAATATTATTTTATTCAGCTAGTGGCTCTGGCTTTTTTCTAAAGCCTGCTGATTTATTCTTTTTTCTAATTCTGAAAACACTTCTTTACATAAATGTGTTTGCTTAAGCTGTATTTTAAGTTAAATAATTAGGAGAGACTGTTTACCCCTAAGATGTAATTTTCAGCCTTTTTGCAGAACAACAAAATTATTGAGCAACCAATGAAGCATGAAACTAATGGCTTCATGCGTTCAAAAGACACATCATTAAGAAAAACTTTTAAAAAAAATAGCCTAAAACGCTTTTACCAAAAAACAGCATACAAAGCCGCAAGAATTAACATTATTGCAAACGCACCAACGTTAAATAAAGGCGATGTTTTAAATAATTGTTTTGTAATTACAATACCTTTTTCATCATTAGCACCTTTATGTTGCTTATAACTATACACTATTATAACAAGCATAGTTAACAATAAAGTATACCCCATTTGATCCATAAAAGGCACATCTACAAAAATAGGAGATGTAGACCAACCCTTTGGGGCAATCTTGAAATAAAGCGCTATAGGTATTGACACTAAAGCTCCAACTATAGCAGCCTTATTTGTTGTTTTCTTCCAGAATAAACCTAATAAAAACACAGCCAAAATACCTGGACTCACTATACCCGTATATTCTTGAATAAACTGAAAAGCCTGATCAATACCCCCTAAAAGCGGTGCCATTATACATGCAATAACTAATGCAACAGCCGCAGAAATTCTTCCTGTATTTACGGTTGTTTTATCATCAGCATTCTTATTAATATATTGCTTATAAATATCCATTGTAAAAATGGTTGATGTAGAATTTAACATTGACGCTAAAGAAGATACAATAGCAGCCGCTAAGGCAGCAAACGCAACCCCCTTCAACCCAACTGGTAAAAATTGAAGCAACCATGGATAGGCATTATCTTTAACCTCAAGAGGTGAGTTCTGTAAGGCTATTTCGCCCAATCCAGCCATCAATTCTGGATCGTTAATAATAACATATGCTGCAATACCAGGTATCACAACTATTAATGGTATTAATAATTTAAGAAAGGCTGCAAATAAAATTCCCTTCTGAGATTCTTTTAATGATTTGGCCGCTAAAGTTCTTTGAATAATATATTGATTGAATCCCCAATAGTATAAATTTGCAACCCACATACCACCAACTAACACTGCAATACCAGGTAAATTTTTATATTCTGGATGTGATTGATCCAAAATCATTTCAAACCGCTCTGGAACAGCTTCATAGACCTTTGTTAACCCAGCCATAAATCCTTCTCCTCCAGAAACCGTATTTAATGCCAAATAGGTTGTTACCAAACCACCCAAAACAAGAAAGATTACTTGTATAACATCTGTCCATGCAACAGCAGATAAGCCTCCATATAAAGAATAGGCCGCTGCAAATAAAGCTAGCCCAATAATTCCATAAATTAGAGGAACCCCCATTATTGTTTGTAAAGCTAATGCGCCTAGATAAAGAACAGAGGCCAAATTAACAAACACATATAAACCAATCCAGAATACAGCTAAAATGGTCTTTAAGTTTGTAGAAAAACGCTTTTCAACAAATTCAGGTATGGTATAAAGTCCCTTTTCAATGAAAATAGGTAAAAAGTATTTACCTACTATAATTAAAGTTAGGGCAGACATCCATTCATAAGATGCAATAGCCAAACCAGATGCAAAACCAGAACCAGACATCCCAATAAACTGTTCAGCAGAAATATTAGCCGCAATTAAAGACGCTCCAATAGCCCACCATGGCAAAGACTTACTTGCCAGGAAATAATCTTCAGCATTTTTTTGATGTCCTTTTTTATCTCTAGACACCCATAACCCTACTCCTAAAATTAATATTGCATAGGTTATAAAAACCACATAGTCCCAAATATCAAATCCAGCTGTCATAATAAATTATTTAGTTATTAGTTGGTGTAAATCAGGTCAAATATAGAAATTATATAACACAAAGCATCAAATTATTGACAAAAAAAAAAACTAGTAGGGTCTGGTATGTTTTTATTTGAATTTTATACATATATTTGCTTACAATATGATTAAAATTAAAAGCAACATAGGCATCCCAAAGTACAAGCAGATTATTAACTCTGTTGAAGAGTTAATAATTTCTGGCAGGTTAAAAAAGGGAGATCAAATACCTTCCATTAACCATATAAAAAAACAACACAACCTTTCCAGAGACACTGTTCTAACTGCTTTTAATGAACTTAAAAACAGAGGGATTATTCAATCTGTTGTTGGTAAAGGCTATTACATTTCCAGTGAGAACATTAGTGTTACCCAAAAAATATTTCTATTGTTTGACGAACTAAATTCATTTAAAGAAGATTTATACAATTCGTTCTTAGAAAACCTTGGAAGTGATATACAGGTAGATATTTATTTTCATCATTTTAACCGCAGTAGTTTTAGCAAATTAATATTGGAAAATATTGGTGATTATAATTACTATGTTATTATGCCCGCTAATTTAGAGCAAACTAATAATGACATTAAAAATTTACCCAATGAAAAGGTTTATATTTTAGACCAGATTCATGACGATTTATTAGAATATCCTGCCATCTATCAAAATTTCAAGAATGCACTTTTGAACAATTTAAATGAAGCAAAACATCTTATAGAAAAATATAAGAATTTGTTTTTTGTTAATACTAGCAACAAACAACCTCAGGGTATACTAACTGGGTTTTCAGAGTTTTGTAAAACAAACAATTTTGAACATGCAATTTTAAACACTCTAAAAGACCGCATTCCAGACACCGGGGATTTATACATCATTCCAGATGATAAAAATCTTTTGAGAATAATCAAAAAAGCAAGAGAGTCTCAACTCTGTCTTGGTAAGGATATTGGTATAATTTCATACAACGACACTTTACTTAAAGAAATTGTTGAAGGTGGTATCACAACTATTTCTACAGATTTTAACGCTATGGGAAAACGTCTTGCCGAAATGATTTTAAATAAAGAAAATGCTCAAATTGAAAACCCAAATAGCTTAATTATTAGAAACTCTTTATAGCCCGTAAATGTATAGTATTAATCAAAATAAGAAATTAAACACTTTAGAAATTGAAAACCCAAATCACCAACTGTATGCTAAAATTTGCTTAGATAAAGGAGCCTGCTTATTTGAACTTACTCTAAGTGGACATGAAATTATAAAAGATTTATCACCGTTAGACTATGCAAACACATATGCTTCCTCTATACTATTCCCATTTGCAAATAGAATAAAAGATGGAAAGTACTCCTTTGAAAATAAAGCCTATCAATTTGAAATAAATGAACCTGATAATAACAATGCCTTACACGGTTTGGTATTCAATAAAACATTTGAAATTGTCAACATAAAGACAAATAAGGATTCGGCTTCAATCAAATTAGAATATAATGAAACTAATAAATGTAACGCGTTTCCATACACCTATAATATTCAGTTAGAATACATTTTCAGTAAAGAAAATTTTGATTTAAATGTAACCGTTAAAAATACGGATATTAAAAAATTTCCATTTACAGTGGGGTGGCATCCATACTTTGTAAGTAACAATTTATTTGATAGTTCTATTGAATTTAATAGCTCAAAAAAAATTGTTTTAGATAATCGATGTATTACTACTGGTATAACTGACACAGCAACACAAGAACCAATTAAAATAGGCAACCAACAACTAGATGATTGTTGGATTTTAAATTCAGATAAAGTTGTTTTTAAAACACCTAAATACAACTTAACATTCAATGCAACTGGAGATAATAATTTCTTACAAATTTACACACCTCCAAAGGAAAACACCATTGCCATTGAACCAACAACTGGAGTCTCTGATAGTTTCAATAATGAAATAGGCTTACAAGTATTAAAAGCAAATGACTCTTACAATATAACATGGTGTTTAAAAATAGATTAAAAACAAGCATGAACACGAAGCTAATAAACGAGGTAAAAGAGTTTTACATTACAGAGTTCAACACTAAACCTTTTCTAATCTTTTCACCAGGCAGAATAAATATAATAGGAGAACACACTGATTATAATGACGGTTTTGTATTTCCAGCAGCAATAGATAAAGGTATTGCAGCAGCTTTTCAAAAGAGCAATTCTGGAATTTCAACCGCCTATGCCTTAGATATGAATAGTAAGGTTGAGTTTAAACTTGATGAATTAAAACCATTAAAAGAAGGTAGTTGGGAAAATTATGTTTTTGGTGTTATTGCCGAAATTAAAAACAGAAATAAAGTAGTTGACAACTTCAATATTGTATTTAAAGGTAATATTCCTAGTGGGGCCGGCATGTCTTCTTCAGCTGCACTAGAAAACAGTATTGTCTTTGGTCTAAATGAATTATTTGATTTAGGTTTCACAAAAGAAGAAATGATTTTTATTTCGCAAAAAGCAGAACACAATTACGTTGGAGTAAATTGCGGTATTATGGACCAATATGCAAGTATGTTTGGTGTTAAGGATCATGCATTATTACTAGATTGCAGGACCATAAAAGCGAAACCCTTTAAGATTGAATTTAAAAATCATGAATTACTTTTAATAAATACAAATGTAAAACACAGTTTATCTGATAGCGCTTATAATGACAGACGTTCAGCCTGTGAAAATATCGCGAAAATTTTACACGTAAGTGCTTTACGCGATGCTACAGAAGATGACTTAGAATCAATAAAAGACGAGGTTACACCGGCTAATTATCAAAAAGCACTTTACGTTATTCAAGAAAATGCAAGAGCCAAAAAAGCGTCGAAGGCCATGGAACAAAATGACATTGAAAAGCTTGGTGATTTAATTTACTGCTCTCATAAAGGACTTTCAGAACAGTATAAAGTAAGCTGCGATGAGCTTGATTTTCTGGTAGAAAAAGCTAAGGAAAGTGGTTATGTTATTGGAGCTAGAATGATGGGTGGTGGTTTTGGAGGCTGCACAATTAATTTAATTGAAAAAGGTAAGGCTGAAATGTTTGAAGCATCAGTTTCAAAGGCCTACAAAGAAAAATTTAATAAAGATTGTTCCGTTTATTTTGTAAAGCTTGCAGATGGAACCCACCTAGTAAAATAGTGAATTATAACACCAATAAAATGAATACCAATCTACAAGATTACTCTCATAAGCGCTTCAATATATTAACCGGGGAATGGGTTTTAGTATCACCCCACAGAGCAAAAAGACCTTGGCAAGGACAAAATGAGGCCATCTCTGATGCCGTAAGACCCTCACATGATGAAAATTGCTATTTGTGTTCTGGAAATACAAGGATAAATGGCGAAACTAATCCAAAATACGAAGACGTTTTTATATTCACCAACGATTTTGCTGCATTACAAAAAGAATCACCAGACTTTTCATTTGAAGATGGCTTATTATTTGCACAAAGTGAAAAAGGAATCTGTAAGGTAGTCTGTTTCAGTCCTGATCACTCAAAGAGTTTGGCAGATATGACCCCAATTGAGATTCAAAAAGTAGTTTTCGCATGGCAAAAAGAATTTAAAGAACTAGGTGATGATGCCCTCATTAATTATGTTCAAATTTTTGAAAATAAAGGCGCCGTTATGGGCTGTAGCAACCCCCACCCTCATGGGCAAATATGGAGTCAATCTACACTTCCAAACGAAGTAGATAAAAAAAACACCCAACAGTTAGCTTATTTCAAAAAGAAAAACTCCAGTCTTTTAGGAGATTATTTAAATCAAGAATTAGAGAAAAACGAACGGATAATTTTTCAGAATGATTCTTTTGTGGTCTTGGTTCCTTTTTGGGCAATTTGGCCATTTGAAACTATGATTATACCAAAAAAACATTACAAGGATATTCTACAAATTTCTAAAAAAGAAAGCTTGGACTTTGCTGAAGCCATTTCAGTAATAACCAAAGCTTATGATGCTTTATTTTCATGTTCGTTTCCATATTCAAGCGGCATACATCAAGCACCTACTAATAACAAAGACAACAGTCATTGGCATTGGCATATGAGTTTTTACCCTCCTCTTTTAAGAAGTGCAACAGTAAAAAAGTTTATGGTAGGCTATGAAATGTTTGGTTCACCACAACGCGATATTACAGCAGAACAAGCTGCTAATAGATTGAGAGATTTAGCTGTATAACTTTTTAGCAGAAAAAGCACTACTTTATTTATGCACCTTTTTATTTAGAACGCGACACTATATTCAGCACCAAGTTAAATACCCAAAAACAAAAAACACCGATAATTAAATAACTATCAGTGTTTTTTAAATTTGTCGGGGTGGCAGGATTCGAACCTGCGACCTCCGCGTCCCAAACGCGGCGCGATAACCGGGCTACGCTACACCCCGATAATGGTTATCCATAACGGGATGCAAATATACTTTTTTTTCTTTACTACAAAGGCTCTAATGAAAAAAATATTTATCTATAAATTAGGCAGAAATTCAATACTTTTAGTTACTAATTAATTATAATTAAATATCGGTGCTAATACTTAAAAAGAGAGCTTCTATTTTTTTGATTTTTAGTTGTATTATCTGTTTTTCTCAAACTGAAATAACTGGAACCATTATTGACATTGATAACAACATAAAAATACCCTCTGTTGAAATAACGAACAACAAAACATTAACCTCTGTATATTCAAACCAAAATGGGTCATTTCAAATAATCGAATCTGGCACATATTCCTTTAAAAAAACAGGATATATAGAAAAACTGGTATACCTAAAAACTGGCTCAAATTATATAATTCAATTAAGTTTAAACCCAAATAGACTAAATGAAGTTATAATAGCAGGTCATCACATTCCAAACAGGCTCAAAAAAACCACCGCCTCCATAGCACTTATTTCTACAAAAGATATTGAGCGCTCAAACAACGTTAATTATAATACCGTTTTTAACAGAATCCCGGGGGTTTTTATGCAAAGTGGAGCACTTAACACTAACAGAATTACCATTAGAGGAATTGGATCTAGAAATTTATTTGGAACTTCTAAGATTAGAGCCTATTTCAAAGATATACCCTTAACCAATGGCAGCGGAGAGACTACTATTGAAGATTTTGAATTGGGAAACATATCACGTATAGAAATCAACAAAGGTGCTGTTTCAAGTATTTATGGAGCTGGATTAGGAGGTACCATTCAACTAATTCCCCACACTCCAGAATTCAGTAATCAAAACATAAAAAATGACTATACCTTTGGGTCCTTTGGTTTAATAAAAAACCTAACTAGTATAAATTTAAGCTCAAAAAGAAATGGTTTTCAAGCCATTTACAGTAACACAAATTCTGATGGTTATAGAGATAACAACGAATATAAAAGACAGACCTTCACTTTAAACTCCAATCACTTTATTGATAATAGAAACGAACTTTCTTTCTTAGCAAGTTATGTTGACTTAAAAGCTTTTATACCTAGTTCTTTAAACGAAGACAACTACTTGAATAATCCTAAGGCTGCCGCTTTTACCTGGAATAGCACCAAAGGTTTTGAAGACACTCAAAGAGGCATTTTTGGCTTATCATGGAACCACACATACTCAAATAACCTCAAACAATCAACCAGTATTTTTACATCTTTTAAAGATAATTACGAACCAAGACCGTTTAACATCTTATCTGAAAACATATTTGCCTCTGGACTAAGAAGCAGACTATTAGGTTCCACCGAGCTTTTTAAAAAACCAGTAAACTGGACTCTAGGAGGTGAACTTTTTAGAGACATTTATAAGCACGAAACCTTTGAAAATTTATATCAAGAATTTCCGCCAGAAACAGGAAGTGTAAAAGGAGACCGATTATCAGACTATAAAGAAATAAGAAGTTATTATAATTTGTTTTTTGAAACCAACCACGAACTCTCAGAAAAAACCACACTTTCAATTGGATTAAACTTAAATAAAACATCATACGATTTAGAGGATAGATTCTCCATTTCTGAAGAAAACCAAGACCAGTCTGGTAATTTTGAATTTAAAAGCATTTTATCTCCAAAATTTGGTATTTCTCATCAACTAACCAGAAACATGAACTATTTTGCTAGCCTGAGCCATGGCTTCTCTCCTATTTCTCTAAATGAAACCTTACTTCCAGATGGACAAATAAACACCAACTTAAAGCCAGAAACCGGTTGGAATTTTGAATTAGGAACCCGAGGCACAACTGCCAATAGCCGTTTGCAATATAGCATCTCTTTTTATAGATTAAACATTAAAAATCTTATAGTGTCAAGACGGATTGACCAAGACCAATTTATTGGAATCAACGCTGGAAAGACACAACATGATGGTTTAGAAACTAGTCTAGATTACCAATTAGTATCTACTAAATCTCTTAAACTAAACATTTCAACGAGCTTCTCCTTAAACAACTACAAGTTCAAAGAATTTATTGATAATGAGAACAACTATTCAAATAATGATTTAACTGGAGTTCCTTCAGAAGTTTTTAATACCATAATTGATTTTGATTCAGAACTCGGTTTATACGGAAACCTCAACTTTCAGCATGTTGGTGAAATACCAATAACCGATAGTAACAACTTGTATTCAGCAAGTTACAACTTATTAAATGGTAAATTCGGCTTCCGGAGAAATCTTAATAAAAATATAAAATTGAATATTTTTATAGGTTTAAATAATATCTTTGATACACATTATGCCTCCCAAATTCTGATAAATGCCTCAAGTTTTGGAGGAAACGCACCTAGATATTATTATCCAGGAAACCCTGTTAATTATTACAGTGGAATCAACTTAATCTATTCTTTCAATTAGCATGAAAAAATTCAGTATAGTATTAATAGCTTTTATAACATGCGCCACTTGCGCTCAACAAATAGAATCTGAAGTAAAGGCAGAAGATCCTATTAACATAAATTACACCACCCAAATGTTTGTTCCAGATTTAGATATTCCATGGGGCATGACTTTTTTACCAGACGGAAGTTTACTAATTACTGAAAAATCAGGTGAATTAATTCATTTTAAGAACGGTAAAAAAATTAATATTGAAGGCACTCCAGAAATTTATGTGTGGGGTCAGGGAGGATTTATGGATATCAAATTACACCCTAATTACTCTAATAATGGATGGATTTATATAACGCATGCTTCTTCTGAAGGTAGCGGAGAAGGTGGGAATACTGCTCTTATAAGGGGAAAACTTGATGGAAGTAAACTTACAGACCTTGAAGTGCTTTATAAAGCAGAACCAAACACTAAAAAGGGGCAACATTGGGGGTCTAGAATTGAATTTGACAATGAGGGTTTCCTGTATTTTTCAGTAGGTGACCGCGGAAACCGAAATGTAAACCCTCAAGATATAACCAGAGATGGTGGCAAAATCTACAGATTGAATGATGATGGCAGCATCCCTGAAGACAACCCATTTGTTGGTACAAACAATGCTAAAACTGCTATTTTTAGTTTTGGCCACAGAAACCCTCAAGGTATGGTAAAGCACCCCTATACAGGTTCAATTTGGGTAAATGAGCATGGACCAAAAGGAGGTGATGAAATTAATATTGTTGAAAAGGGAAAAAATTATGGATGGCCAGTAATCTCTTATGGTGTAAATTACAGTGGAACACCTTTTACTGATATTACCGAAAAAGATGGCATGGAACAACCGTTTTTCTATTGGGTTCCATCTATTGCCCCAAGCGGAATGACAATAGTCTCCTCTGAAAAGTATCCTAATTGGAAAGGCAATATACTTGTAGGGTCTTTAAAATTTAAATATCTTGAACGCCTAATTATTGAAAACAACAAGGTTATAAAACGAGAAAAGCTATTTGAAGGTTTAGGTAGAATAAGAAACGTTATTCAAGCACCTGATAATTACATTTATGTAGCCGTTGAAAACCATGGAATAATCAAAATTGTCCCAGAAAATTAAAACCAAAATGAAAAAAACCTATTTATTAAGTGCATTTACCTGTTTATTAATAACTTTCACATCTGCCCAAAACAACATAGAGTCAAGCATTGAAATGGGCAAAGAAATTTATACAGATTTTTGCGTTGTTTGTCATATGCCTAATGGAGAAGGTATGGCAAAAGTATTTCCACCATTAGCTAAATCTGATTACTTAATGAAAAACAGAGAAGCCAGTATAAAGGGCATTAAATATGGGCAATCGGGTGAAATTGTTGTAAATGGAGTAACCTATAACAGTGCCATGTCCGCAATGGGTTTGAGTAATAAGGAAATTGCTGATGTTATGAATTACATCACCAATAGTTGGGGGAATAAAAATGAAAAAATGGTTACTGAAGAGGAGGTTTCTAACATAAAAAAATAACTACACATAGCTTGTAGTTTAAATGTTATATAAACTTAAAGCACTTAAAACACATATTTATTTCATTATTCGTAACAAAACACTGTTAATTCTAAAAAATCTAATAATTAATTTTAAATTTGTGTATACAATTTAGGTTAAATTATTTATGTTAATAATAGGAATTGCAGGGGGTACAGGTTGCGGAAAAACAACTGTTGTTAACCAACTTCTTAAGGAATTACCAGAAGGTGAAGTTGGCGTATTATCCCAAGATTCATACTATAAAGACACCACGCATTTAACCTATGATGAAAGGGTGAAAATTAATTTTGACCACCCAAGGTCAATAGATTTTGATTTGTTAGCTAATCATGTTAAAGAATTAAAAAACAACAAATCTATACACCAACCAGTCTATTCATTTGTAAAACATAATAGAACAGGAGATACCATTTTTACCCACCCTAGAAAAGTAATGATTGTTGAGGGTATTTTAATTTTAACAAACCCTGAGTTAAGAGATATGTTCGATATAAAAATATTTGTTCATGCTGATTCTGACGAACGATTAATTAGACGATTAAAGCGTGATATTTCTGAACGAGGGAGAGATTTAGATGAGGTTTTAACTAGATATCAAGACACCCTAAAACCCATGCATGATCAGTTTATTGAGCCCATGAAAGAATATGCTGATATTATTATACCAAACAACAAATACAATACCGTAGCTATTGATATAGTTCGCACAATAATTAATGAAAAATTATAATGAGCATTTTTAAACACAAATTTTTCAAACCATTCAAAAATATATTTATTCTAATTCTGGTGGCTTTTGCTGTATGGATGCTTTTTTTTGACACTAATTCATGGCTAATACATCATGAATTAAATACAGATATTGAAGATTTAGAAAACGAAAAAGAATATTATAAAAAGGAAATAGAAAAAGACAATGAAAACATTAAAAAACTAAGTACAGAGGAAGGTTTAGAAAAATTTGCACGAGAAGAATATTATATGAAGCGTGAAAATGAAGAAATTTTTATAATCGAATATGAAGATAGTTTAAAAGTTGAAGTGAATGAGTAAACAATTGTTTAACGCATTTGATTCTGTTTCATCAAAACAGTGGAAACAAAAAATACAGTTCGATTTAAATGGAGCTGATTATAACAATGCGCTTGTTTGGAACTCAAATGAAAACATTTCTGTTAAACCATTTTATCATTCTGATGACTTTAAAGAACTTCCTGATACTTCAAACACTAAAGCTACACAATGGAAGACATGTGAATCTATTTTTGTGGCTAACGCAGAAAAATCAAATAAAAGGGTAATTGATGCTTTAAACGGAGGTGCAGAAAGCATTAGACTCATCATTCCATCTGAAGATATTTCAGTTGAAAACGTATTAAAAACTATTGATCTATCTTCAACCTTAATACATCTAAAACTAGAGTTCTTATCTCCTAGTTATGTAAAAAACCTAACAAATATTTTAACAAATTCACGAGTTTATTTTGATAATGATATTATTGGAAATATTGCTAGAACTGGTAATTGGTTTAAAGACTTAAAAGATGATATTTCAAAGTTTGATTCCATTTTTAAACAAACCAACTCATTTAGTGTTGATGTTTCATTATACCAGAATGCAGGAGCAAACATGGTTCAACAACTGGCTTACGCACTTTCACATGCCAACGAATATTTAAATCTTTCGCAAAACACCAACCAATCTACTAATGCCATTTTTAATGTTTCTATTGGCACTAATTACTTTTTTGAAATTGCCAAACTAAAAGCGTTGCGCTTGCTATGGAACACTTTAGTATCAGAATACAAAATCAACACCGATTGTCACATTTTTGCTACACCTACCAAACGAAACAAAACAATTTACGACTATAACACCAATATGTTGCGCACAACTACAGAATGTATGAGTGCAATTTTAGGTGGCGCAAATACAGTTAATAATTTAGCCTATGATGCCATATACCATAAAAACAATGAGTTTGGAGATAGAATTGCCAGAAACCAATTATTAATTCTGAAAAACGAAAGTTATTTCAATAAAGTAAATAACCCCTCAGATGGGGCTTATTATATAGAATCAATAACTAATCAATTAGCAGAAAAAGCGTTAAACTTATTTAAAAACATTGAAGCAAATGGCGGCTTTTTAAAACAACTAAAAGATGGCATTATTCAACGTAAAATAAAAGAAAGTGCTATTAAAGAACAGGAGCAATTCAATTCGGGAGAAGAAACTCTATTGGGCACCAACAAGCACCCCAACCCTAGTGATAAAATGAAAGTAAATATAGATCTTTACCCGTTTATAAAAACAAAACAAAGAAAGACTTTAATTGAACCTATAATAGAAAAACGTTTAGCTGAAAATTTAGAAAAAAAACGATTAAAAAATGAACATTAAAATGAAATCCATTGTAAAAATTACTTTAATAAGTTTAACCCTTATTGTATTTAATTGTAAAAACAACAACACAAATCTTGAATACAAATTTGCTGATAAACCAGCTTCAATAGCATGTAACACCCCAAATGAAAAACTATACCTAGAAGCTTTATATTCATTTGAAGAAGATATTTTCAACTTTTATGTAAAGAATAATCGAAGCTCTAATAGAGCATCTAGCCTAACATATGCCTACAACCAATTTACAAGAAATGCTGTTTACGGAAAAGTTCGATATGAAGGGATAGTATCTAAACACACTTTGGCGGTTTTTGAAGCTTTAAAAAATGACAACACACTTTGGGATGAAAACAATACTAAAAGCCACCTGAGTTATAGCAGTCCATTAATTAAATGTATTGGTGAAAATATTGCTGATAAGAATTTAAAAACTACGTTTAACGCTCTATTATCTATAAATGATTTAAGCCCAAAACTTTTCGGCGCTCCTTTGGTATCAAATTACAGATCTGCTATAAGCGACAAATATTTAGCAACCTATATTGCTTTTGACTTATATTACTCTAGATTATTTGATATCGATTTATCTAATATAACTTTCCCTGAAAAACCCGAAACCAAGGTAGATTTTAATAACGTACCTCCTCCTTCTCATGACCCTAATGCACATGCTGGACATAATCATTAAAATGAATATTAATTACAAATACTTGTTTCTTTATTTAGTAATATTTTTAAGCATGTCATCATGCATTAATATTGCTTCTGATGTTAAGCATTGGTTTGAGATTGAGAATGTAGAAGAGGTAAAAGGCAAATACCATTTTTTAAGTGAAGATGGTATAAAAATTTATTTACCAGATACCTTTAAAAAATATTCCTCATCTGAATATTTAAAAATTATTGATTCTCTTACCTCAAAAAAAGACTATGCCTTTGAATTACGTGCTATAGAAACTTTAAGAGACCTAAAAGGAAACTTTTACATCTATTTTGATAATGAGTTTGGCATAACTTATACACTAAATACCTTACCTTATTTTCCTTTTTCAAAAAGAGATGCTAGCCAGCTTCTTGGAATTATAAGAATGAACAATGAAAAAATAACAAGAAAAGAAAATATTGAATTCACCAAAATTACCGCCAAATATACTGGAAACAAAAAGCAACAAATTTTCAGATCTATTTTCAAAGTAGATTATCCTGAAACCGATGTATCTACATACAGTACTGCATATATTATATCATCTAACGGTAAAACCACCATGATTAAACTTTCTAGTATTTATGACATAAACTTTGATCCGTTTATTCAAAAAATGATTATATAATGCCAAGGAAAAACCTTCAACATATAACCCTGAAAAAGGCTAACCCTGAAAAACAGGTTAATGCGCATAATTCATTTATGACGGCTGAAGGTATCACTATAAAATCAAATTATTCAAAAGAAGACCTTAAAAATTTAGAACATTTAGATTTTGCTGCCGGAATAGCACCTAATTTACGTGGTCCCTACAGCACCATGTACTTAAGAAGACCATGGACTATTAGGCAATATGCTGGTTTTTCAACTGCCGAAGAAAGTAATGCTTTTTACAGACGCAACTTAGCCGCAGGGCAGAAAGGGTTATCTGTGGCTTTTGATTTAGCCACGCATAGAGGCTATGATAGTAACCATGAACGTGTGGTGGGTGATGTTGGAAAAGCAGGCGTTGCCATAGATACGGTCGAAGATATGAAAACACTCTTCAACCAAATTCCTCTAGATAAAATGTCGGTTTCAATGACTATGAATGGTGCGGTTTTACCCATAATGGCATTTTATATTGTTGCAGCCGAAGAACAAAATGTAAAACTAAACCAACTAACTGGCACCATTCAAAATGACATTCTTAAAGAGTTTATGGTTAGAAACACCTATATCTATCCTCCCACACCTTCAATGAAAATCATTTCTGATATTTTTGAATTCACCAGTAAAAGCATGCCTAAATTCAATAGCATCAGCATCTCAGGGTACCATATGCAAGAAGCTGGAGCTACCTGTGATATAGAATTGGCATACACATTAGCAAATGGATTGGAATATATAAGAAAAGGGCTAGATACAGGTTTGGATATAGACACTTTTGCACCACGCTTATCCTTTTTTTGGGGAATAGGCATGAACCATTTTATGGAAATCGCTAAAATGAGAGCTGCAAGAATGCTATGGGCTAAATTAGTAAAGCAATTCAACCCGAAGAATCCTAAATCTTTATCCTTAAGAACGCATTGTCAAACATCTGGCTGGAGCTTAACTGAGCAAGACCCTTTTAATAACGTAGCAAGAACTACCATTGAGGCTACTGCTGCAGTATTAGGAGGTACACAAAGTTTACATACCAATGCTTTAGATGAAGCCATTGCTTTACCTACAGATTTTTCTGCAAGAATTGCTAGAAACACACAAATTTTTCTTCAGGAAGAAACTAAAATAACCAAAACTGTAGACCCCTGGGCAGGAAGTTATTATGTTGAAAAACTAACCCATGATATAGTACAAAAGGCATGGTATTTAATTGAAGAAATTGAATCTTATGGCGGAATGACTAAAGCTATAGAGGCTGGCATTCCAAAAATTAGAATAGAAGAAGCTGCTGCAAAAAAGCAAGCTCGAATAGATTCGGGACAAGATATAATTGTTGGTGTTAACAAATATAAACTTAAAGAAGAAGCACCAATTTCAACCTTAGAAGTGGACAATCAAATTGTTAGACTTCAACAAATTGAAAGTATAAATAAGGTTAAATTTGAAAGAAATTCAGAAAAAGTTAAAACAGCACTTTCAAAATTATCTGAAGCTGCCAAATCAGGAAAGGAAAATTTATTAGTTTTAGCTGTTGAAGCTGCTAGAGAAAGAGCTACCTTAGGAGAAATAAGCGATGCTTTAGAAGTAGTTTTTGGGCGTTATAAGGCTAAAAACAAATCCTTTTCTGGTGTATATAGTAAAGAAGTGAAAGACGACAAATCATTTAAAAAAGCTCAAGAATTAGCTGATATTTTTGCCGAACAAGATGGTAGAAGACCTCGTATTTTGATTGCAAAATTAGGTCAAGACGGTCATGATCGTGGGGCCAAAGTGGTAGCAACTGGATATGCTGATATTGGCTTTGACGTTGATATTGGTCCTCTTTTTCAAACACCCGAAGAGGCAGCTAAACAAGCTGTTGAAAATGACGTACACATTCTTGGTATATCTTCCTTAGCAGCAGGACATAAAACTCTTGTACCACAAGTTATTAAAGCTCTTGAAAAATACGGTAGAGATGACATTATGGTTATAGTAGGTGGAGTAATTCCTAAACAAGATTATCAGTTTTTATTTGATACTGGAGCTATAGCTGTATTTGGTCCAGGAACAAAAATAGGTGAAGCAGCTATTAAAATTCTAGCTATTTTAATTGATTAGAACTTTTGATTTTGTTATAAAATCAACTTTATATTCCTAATTCCCTTTTGTTAACAATTTCCGTTTTTATTCCTCATAAATAATTGTATTTTTACCGTTGTTAAAATCAAAAAACTTAATGGGTAAAATCATTGCAATTGCTAACCAAAAAGGAGGTGTAGGAAAAACAACTACTTCCATTAATTTAGCAGCTTCACTTGGTGTTTTAGAGAAAAAAGTATTATTAATAGATGCTGATCCTCAGGCAAATGCAACTTCTGGAATTGGAATTGATGTAGAGTCTGTTGAAGTTGGAACATATCAACTTCTAGAACACTCTAATTCGGCTAAAGAAGCTATAGTAAAAACAGAAACTCCTAATTTAGACATAATCCCAGCTCATATAGATCTTGTTGCTATTGAAATTGAATTGGTAGACAAAGAATCTAGGGAGTATATGCTAAAGAAGGCCATAGAACCTATTAAAAACAAATATGATTACATTTTAATTGATTGTGCACCATCTTTAGGTTTACTAACACTTAATGCCCTTACGGCTGCTGATGCTGTAATTATACCAATTCAATGTGAGTATTTTGCATTAGAAGGCCTAGGGAAACTTTTAAACACCATAAAAAGTGTTCAAAAAATTCACAATCAAAATTTAGATATAGAAGGGTTGCTACTTACCATGTATGATTCACGTTTACGATTATCAAATCAAGTGGTAGAAGAAGTACAAAAGCATTTTAATAATATGGTTTTTCAAACCATAATACAACGAAATGTACGCTTAAGTGAAGCACCAAGTTACGGTGAAAGCATAATTAATTATGATGCCAGTAGCAAAGGTGCAAACAATTACCTAAGTTTGGCAAAAGAAATCATCAATAAAAACTCATAAATTATGGCTAAGGCAACTAAAAAACAAGCTTTAGGTAGAGGTTTATCGGCACTTTTAAAAGATCCTGAAAATGACATTCAATCAGTTCAAGATAAAAATGCTGATAAGGTTATTGGTAATATTATTGAACTTGATCTAGATTTAATTGAAGTTAACCCATTTCAGCCTAGAACTAACTTTAGTGAAGAATCTTTACAGGAATTAGCTTCTTCAATTAAAGAGTTGGGAATTATTCAACCCATTACAGTTAGAAAATTAGAATTTAATAAATACCAATTAGTATCTGGTGAGCGCCGTTTTAGGGCATCAAAATTGGTTGGATTGGAAACCATACCAGCTTATATAAGAATTGCTAATGACCAAGAGTCTTTAGAAATGGCTTTGGTTGAAAACATTCAACGCCAAGACTTAGACCCTATTGAAATTGCTTTATCCTACCAACGATTAATTGATGAGATTCAACTAACTCAAGAACAAATGAGTGAACGCGTAGGAAAAAAACGTTCAACCATAACTAACTACTTACGCCTTTTAAAGCTCGATCCAATTATACAAACTGGCATGAGAGATGGTTTTATTTCAATGGGCCATGGACGTGCATTAATAGCTATTGAAGATCAATCAATCCAGCTTGATATTTATGAAAAAGTTTTGCAAAATGAACTTTCTGTAAGAGCCACTGAAAACTTAATTAGAAATTATAACACTTCAAAAGAAGTTAAAATTCCAACAAAAGACAATCTAGAAGAAACTCCAAAATACATTAAAAAAGGAATTGGAGTGTTTTCAGAATACTTTGGGCACAAAATTGACGTTAAAGTCTCTAAAAATGGTAAAGGAAAAATCACTATTCCTTTTCATTCAGAAGAAGACTTTAATCGTATAAAAAAATTAATTCAGGGTGCTAAATAAATCCGTTATAGTAAGTGTATTTGCCTTTTTATTTTGTTTTTCATTAACCGCTCAAGAAAAAGAGAAAAAAGTTAAGAAAAAGAGAATATCAAAAGAGATTGTGGTAGACTCTATTGTTGAAAGAAAACCTATTAACCCTTTATCTCCTGCCAAAGCTGCATTTTATTCGGCGGTCTTACCTGGTTTAGGTCAGGCTTACAATAAAAAATATTGGAAAATACCAATTGTTTATGCGGCTTTAGGAACTGGTGTTTACTTTTATATAACTAACAATAACGAATACAATAGATACCGGGATGCCTACAAACGAAGACTTGCTGGTTTTACGGATGACGAATTTTACTTTGATTCTAATGGAAATCAACTAACATCACCCAGAGTAACAACCGATCGTTTGGAAGAGGCACAAGATTTTTATAGTCGCAATAAGGAAATATCATTACTTGTTACTCTTGGTATTTATGCTTTAAATATAATTGATGCTAATGTTGATGCACACTTATTACAATATAATGTTGATGAAAACTTATCACTAGCTCCTCATTATAAATTTAATGAGTTTGATGCTACTAGCAGCTTAGGATTAACCTTAAATTTCAAATTTTAACTCATTAGGAGTTTATTACAAATATTTAATAACGTTTAGAAAATTTTAAATAGATGAAAATTGCTTTACTAGGATACGGACGCATGGGGCAAACCATAGAGAAAATAGCAATTAGCCGTGGACATAATGTTGTTTTAAAAATAGATAAAGACGATACAGGCTATGATATAACTGATGCCGATGTAGCTATAGATTTTAGCTTACCATCTGCTGCATTTGGCAACATAACCAACTGTATAAACAATGGTGTCCCCGTAGTTTCGGGTACCACCGGGTGGCTAGACAATTATGATAAAGCCGTAAACTTATGTAAAGAAAAAAAAGGAGGTTTCATATATGCATCAAACTTTAGTTTAGGTGTAAATATCTTCTTTGAGCTTAATAAGGTATTAGCAAAAATGATGAGTAATTTAAGCCAGTACAATGTTTCTATGGAAGAAATTCATCATACAAAGAAGCTAGATGCACCAAGCGGAACCGCAATTACTTTGGCCGAAGGCGTTATTGAAAACAACAACAATTATAAAGAATGGCAGCTTCATGAAACCAACAATTACAACACCATTCCTATTGTGGCCAAACGTATAGAAGATGTTCCAGGTACTCATAGTGTTGATTATACAAGTGAAGTAGACACTATTAACATAGAACACATTGCTCATAACAGACAAGGTTTCGCACTTGGAGCTGTTGTGGCTGCAGAGTGGTTAGTAGGAAAAACAGGGGTATTCTCAATGAATGACGTGTTAAATATTGGTTAATGACTCTTAGTAAATGAAACAATAATAATATGTTAGCCTTTAACAAAACGATTTAAATTTTACAGTTATGACATTAACCCAATGGTTTATTTTCATATTGATTATACAAGTGATTCATGGTTTAGGCACTTGGAAGTTATACATTAAAGCGGGAAGACAAGCGTGGGAAGCATTTGCTCCCATATATAACGGTGTTATTTTAATGAAAATTATTAACCGGCCTTGGTGGTGGGTTATACTTTTGTTTCTTCCAATAGTAAACCTCATCATGTTAATAATTGTTTGGGTAGAAACTGCAAGAAGCTTTGGTAAAAACCAAATGGTTGACACGTTTTTAGCAGTAGCTTCGTTAGGTTTTTACAACTACTATTTAAATTATGTTGCAGATGTAAAATATATTGAAAATAGAGATTTAAACCCAAAGTCATCATCTGGAGAATGGACAAGTTCTATACTGTTTGCTATAGTGGCTGCCACAATAGTGCACACATATTTTATGCAACCATTTACCATCCCCTCTTCTTCTTTAGAGAAATCTTTATTGGTTGGCGACTTTTTATTTGTAAGTAAGTTTCACTATGGCGCCAGAGTTCCAATGACTACGGTTGCAGCCCCAATGGTTCATGATACTATCCCTGGACTTAAGAAGAAATCTTATCTTTTTGATGATGATTATTCAAAACGAAAATCCTCACTAATCAATAAACTACAATTACCATATTTAAGAATACCTGGATTTGAAAAAATTGAAAGAAATGATATTGTTGTCTTCAACCAACCGGCAGATACGCTGCTGGATATGAATAATTTTAACCCAGACCGAAATTACTATAAACCTATTGACAAGAAAACAAATTTGGTTAAACGCTGTGTTGGTGTACCTGGAGATTCATTAGAAGTCCGTGATGGCTTCGTGTATATCAATGGCAAACAAAATGTATTACCAGATAGAGCTCATTTACAGTTTAGTTATTTTGTGCAACCTAAAACAAACAGGTTTAGCTCTGAATTTTTAAAACAACGCTATGATATAACTGATAATTTTGGTATAATAAATAATCAAAACACTTATTATTTTTCAGCGATTTCAGATGAAGCTTTAGCCAATTTTAAAAACCATCCTAATGTAGAGAGCATAACTCCTAACAAACAAGAAAAAGGCGTTAGAGATTCAAATATATTTCCGCATGACCCTAATTATAACTGGAATGTAGATTTCTTTGGACCGCTTTATATTCCTGAAAAAGGAAAAACTATTGATATTAGTTTAGATGTATTACCGTTATATAAACGCGTTATTACAGAATATGAACGTAATGATTTACAAGTAAAAGGCAATCAGATTTTCATTAATGGTGAGGCTACAAGCACCTATACTTTTAAACAAGATTACTATTGGATGATGGGTGATAACCGCCATAATTCTGTTGATGCTCGCGCTTGGGGCTTTGTTCCTTTTGATCACGTAGTTGGTAAACCTGTATTTATTTGGATGAGTTGGGACGGACTTAAAAACCCACGTTGGAAACGTTTCTTCACAACCGTTGGTGGTAGCGGAAAGGCAACATCTTTCTTTATTCCATTCCTTGTGGTTTTATTTGGTTGGATTGGTTTTAACAAATTACGCAAACGAAGAAAAGCTAATTCTTAAAAATGGATATTCTTATCCACCCAACATACTTTCCTGATATTGCTCATTTTGTAGCAATAACCCAGGCTAAGGAAGTTATGTTTGAGGTTGAAGATAACTTTGTAAAACAGACCTACAGGAACCGCACCAACATATATGGTGCCAATGGCAAATTAACTTTAAATGTGCCTGTGACTTATTCACAAAAAAATCGCCAAAAGTACAAGGATGTTAAAATTTTTAATGAAGACAAATGGCAAGCTAATCATTGGAAATCGTTACTTTCTGCGTATAGAACATCTCCTTTTTTTGAATATTATGAAGATGACTTACAGCCTTTGTTCCATAAAAAAGAAGACTTTATTTTAGATTTCAACCTTAAGTGTTTTGAGGTAATTTGTGATTGTTTACAACTAGATTTAACCATATCAAAATCGGTTGTATTTAAAAAGACCACTGAAAATGAACTAGACCTGAGGTCTTTAGTAAATGCAAAAAAAGAACAGCACCAACAATTTGATGTTTACACTCAAGTATTTAATAATAAACATGGGTTTATAAACAATTTAAGCATCTTAGATTTGTTATTTAATGAAGGCCCTAACGCGGTTAATTATTTGGAGTCTCAAACGTTAAAGCCTTTATAATGCTTCAACCTATAGTGCATTATGGTTGTCATTTTTTAATACCATTACTGGTTGCCTTGGTATGGTTTAAAACTCATTGGAAATTAGCTTATTTAATTATGATTGCTGGCATGCTAATAGATTTAGACCATTTGTTGGCTAACCCAATTTTTGACCCAAACCGGTGTAGCATAGGTTTTCATCCGCTCCATTCCTCTTTTGCCATAACATTTTACCTATTTCTATTAATTCCTAAAAAATCTAGATTAGTGGCTTTAGGACTTGTTATACACATTATAGCTGATATGGCAGATTGTTCTTTTATGTAACACGACAATTGTATTTATGGTTTCTTCCTTTACATATAGAAAAGCATCAATTTTCTAAAGCCAAAGTAGTCATTATAGGAAAATGGTCTGAATAATGGGCATCAAAGGATTTGAACCCATTCACATTAAATATCTCATCAGCAAAAATAAAATCTATCCTAACGGGGAAAAACTTAAAATCATAGGTTCGCCCAAAACCATTCCCCCCTTCTTTGAAAGTATCTTGTAAATCGCCCTTTACTTTTCGGTACACAAATGAAAAAGCCGTATTATTAAAATCTCCACAGACAATCATCTTATGTTTACACTGCTTCTTATGCATTAAAAAAAGCTCGGTCTGAAATTGTTGCATTTTAAAGGTTGACCCTACTCTTTTCAACAACCTTTCAGAATCTTCATTTTTTAAACTTTCAACATCCGCGTTTATATGCAAAGACTCTAAATGAATATTATAAATTCTAATGGTATCTGTGTCTTTAACCACATCCGCAAAAATGGCATTATTTCCAGTGTTTGGAAATTCAATTGAACCAGAATTTATTATTGGAAATTGTGAAAAAATAGCTTGCCCATATTTTATGGTTTTTCCTGATAGTTTCTCAAACTTATATTTAAAAAAGGATAAATCAATATTTTTATGTGGGTGATATTCTTGAACACATAAAATTTCTGGCGCCTCGGTTTTAATAAAATCTACAATATTGGTTTGAATATTGTCGTCCTTAATCCAATCATATAAATTAAACAACCTTACATTGTAGTTCATCACTTTAAAATTACTTTCGCTCTCCACATGCTTTGATGCCGAAAACTTATATAAAGACCCAAACAAAAAGTAACCTAAAAACAGTATTAAAGCCGATAAAACAAACTGTCTTTTTAACCTAATTAGCCAGTATAAGGCAAATAAAATATTAAGAATAATTAAAAAAGAAACCCCTAAGTTAAGTACAGATAAAACTGCAAATGTTTTAGGAGGTAAAAAAGGAAGCACAAAAGAAAACAGCAATACAAGAGCAGCAACTATATTAATGAAGTAGATAATTTTATTCATAAAACTAAGTTTCTTCATTGCCTTGTCTAACTAATTTTAAAAGTTATTTTCCTGCTCTAAATAGAAAATCTTTTTCCTCAGCGGTTAAACTATCATAACCACTTTTGCTTATCTTATCAAGTATAACGTCTATTTGCTTTTGGTTATTAAACTCACTAAAATCTGCTTTAGTATAACCACCAACTTTACTTTTCTTTTTATGTACTGTCTTTAAGGGGCTTTTCTTTGATGACTTAAACATACTTACCAAAGAATCCATTACACGTTCAAAACCTTTGCCAATATCTTTCCCTTTTGCTAATTTTCTAGCATAGAAATATCCCAATAAAGCACCTCCTAAATGCGCTAAATTACCACCTGCATTACCTCCAGTTAAACCTATAAAATCTAAAACAACTATAGCAGCCGCTAAATACCATAATTTCAAATTGAAAGTAAAAAACCTAACTTCCTGATTAGGCATATAAGCACAAATAAAAATTAGCAATGCCCTTACCGCTGCGGATGCTCCAACTAATTTTGCACTACCACCTAGAAAATTTGGAAACAACCAATAGCCCAACATGAACAATAGGCCACCACAAATAGCTCCTAAAAAGTAAATATTTAAAGCCAATTTAGGAGAAAACAGGTTTAAAATCATACGACCAATGAAGTATAACCAAAGCATATTAAAAAGGATGTGTAAAACATCACCATGTAAAAAAGCATAAGTAAAAATACTCCATGGTTTTCCAATAAAATCAGAAAACCCACTTGGTAATTTAAACCATTCAAAACTTAACCTAAAAAGTTTTTCAATAATAAATATCACCACATTGATGGCAATAATTTTTTCTAAAACATTAAGTCGTTTTAATTTATCTTTTATGTCTTGGGTAAACGTTGTCATTTAATTCCAACGGTTTCTATTAAACTGCGTTCTCTTCCAATACCACATGATAATAGCTCCAGTTATGGCGCCACCAACATGTGCAAAATGAGCTATACTAACACCTCCAAAAATAGATTGCCCATTAAACCCTAAAATGGTTTCAATTGTCAACAAAGCCGGAATAAAATATTTCGCCTTTATAGGAATAGGAAGGAAAATCAACATTAACTCAGCATTAGGATTCATCATTCCAAAAGCTGCAAGTAATCCCATTAAACACCCTGATGCCCCAACCATCGATACAGTATAAAAATTAAATGCTTGTTGCAAATTATCATGTTGAGTAGTACTAATTCCATCAAAACTTCTACCGTCTGCAAGCATTTGTAATATCTCTGATTCATTCAAACCAGACGCAATTAATTCGTTGAAATACGGCAAGAATCTAAAATAATACTCACCTAACTGAAGAGCTAAAGCTCCAAATCCAGCTGAAAAATAGAGAAACAAAAAACGATTTCTACCTAAAAAATGTTCAACTGGTGATCCAAACATCCATAACCCAAACATATTTAATGCTAAATGTAAAGCACCATGATGCATAAACATATGAGTCACTACTTGCCAAGGCTGAAAGGCCTCACTTTTTGGAAAATACATTGAAAACAATCTATAAAACAATTGTCCTTCTCCAATAGCCATAGTACCAATAAACATAATCACATTAATGATTAAAAGGTGTTTAACAGTATCTGAAATTCGCATCATATTTTAAATAAATTTTTTATCTAATTCATCAACACTCATGGTAACAAATGTTGTTTTATTAGTTGGTGACACATTAGGTTCTTTACAAGCAAATAGCTTATTAACCAAATGTTCCTGTTCATCCTTTTTCAGGTTCTGTCCTGTTTTAATGGCTAAACTTTTTGCCATAGATTTTGCCAATAAATCTGTGGCACTAAAATGTGCATCGGGCACTTCGTTTTCAACATCACTAATTAACTGCTCCAAAATAATAGACACTTCACTTTCTGGCACACTAATAGGAACTCCTGTAATTTCAACAGACTCTACTAGAACGTTAGAAAACACAAAACCTGTATGTTCTAAATCTTCTTTTAATTGACCTAATATTTGAATTTCCTGAACCGAAAAATGAAGCTGTAATGGAAATAACAGCTGTTGGCTCACAGCCTCTTTAATAGTCATGTTTTTCAGAAAATCCTCATACAATATACGTTGATGCGCCCTGTTCTGGTCTATAACCAACATACCAGATTTAATGGTACTAACTATATATTTGTTATGAAGCTGATAGGTGGTATGAACTTGTTCAACCTCAGCATCATCCACAAACATAGAAGCCGTAGATTCTTGACTTTCAAATTGAACTTCACTAAAATCTTCCCGTTCATTATTACCTTTTGATTCTAATCCAACATACAAACTTTCCCAATTTGCGCTAGTTTCTTTCTTAAAAGATGAACTTTTAACAGAAGTCCCCTCACTTGATTTAGTACTATCCTTAAACGGGTTAAAGCCTCTATCAACTTCTATAACCGGTTCAAGGGTTTGTTTTTTATTTAAATCATAAGGCGTATCTAAATTAGAGTCTCTTTCAAAATCTAATACTGGCGCTATATTGAATTGTCCTAAACTGTGTTTAACAGCTGAACGCAACAAGGCGTATAGTGTATGCTCATCATCAAACTTTATTTCTGTTTTTGTAGGATGAATATTGATATCTATAGTCTGCGGATCTACAGTTAAGTTTAAAAAGTAACTTGCATGTGTTCCGCTTTTTAATAGACCATCAAATGCCGAAGCAATGGCATGATTTAGATAGGCACTTTTAATAAATCTATTATTAACAAAGAAGTATTGTTCTCCCCTAGTCTTTTTAGCATATTCAGGCTTACCTACAAAACCGGAGATTTTAAGTACTTCAGTATCTTCTTCAACGGGTACCAACTTCTCATTTGTTTTATTACCAAAGATATTTACTATGCGTTGTCTGTAATTACTAGCTGGTAAATTAAACGTTTCACTGCCATTATTATACATTGCAAAACTAATTGTACAATGGGCCAGGGCCACACGATGAAACTCATCAATTACATGCCTTAATTCTACAGCATTAGACTTTAAAAAATTACGTCTAGCTGGAATATTAAAAAACAGATTCTTTACAGAAACCGATGTTCCCTTAGGAGTTACCACCACATCCTGCGAATTAACCTCACTACCTTCAATAATTATAGCGGTACCTAGATCAACTTGTTCCTGTTTGGTCTTTAACTCTACATGTGCAATGGCCGCAATACTTGCCAATGCCTCACCACGAAACCCTTTAGTATCTAATTGAAATAAATCATCAGCAGTTTTAATTTTTGAAGTAGCATGACGTTCAAAACTTAAACGGGCATCTGTAACGCTCATACCTTTACCATCATCAATAACCTGAATGAGGGTTTTACCGGCATCTTTAATAATAAGTTTTATGTTTGAGGCACCCGCGTCAATAGCATTTTCTAAGAGCTCTTTAACTACTGAAGCTGGTCTTTGTACAACTTCTCCAGCGGCAATTTGGTTTGCTACATGATCAGGTAAAAGCTGTATAATGTCTGCCATGTATTATTAAGAAAAGAAAATAGATAAATCGAAGCCAATAACAAATAAGAAAATTAAAACTAAAACTGCGGCAATTATAAACACACGTCTATCGGCATTTCTATCCGGGTTATTCTTATAATCGTTTAAAGCATTATTAAATCTTGTTTTTAAATCCTTACTCCCACCAACTGTAGTCCTATGTTCATCAAACTTATGTTTAATTTCATACGGATTCCCTTCACCCTTATAATAGCGTGGAGTATAACTATACTTTTTATTTTTTATTTTAGGCAGTCTATAAATTCCCATAATTTCTAAGTATTAGTTTTACATGTATTTTTTCTCTAATAAATACATACAAAGCAATAATAATACCAAAGCCAAAATTAAAGTTCTCACTGGTAAAATACCTTTATACTTCATCTTATTTCCACTTTGACGCCTCCATCTAGAAACAAACTCCTTAGACTCAGATTCACCCTCTTCCCCCTTTTCCAATTGATGGTCTTTTGAAAACCTGGGTTGATAGTTGAATCTTTTATGTTTTCTTTGTTTAAACAAATCTAGTAATCGCTTAACTCCAATCCTGCTTAAACAGCATTACTGGTATTCTTCAAAAGTACTCAAAATTAGATAGACTTAAGCCTTGAAAATCCCAAAAATTGTTAACAAAATAACGAGCTAAAATAGAAGTTAAATAATGAAAAATCAGACTAAGAAACTACTTAACTGTTCCTTCTAAGTTCTGCCATCTTTATAGCAGCAATAGCAGCCTCAGTGCCTTTATTGCCATGTTTACCACCAGAACGTTCAATAGATTGTTGTATATTATTATCTGTAAGCACACAGAAAATAACCGGTGTTTCATCTTGCACATTTAGGTCTTTTATTCCTTGAGCAACACCTTCACATACAAAATCGAAATGTTTTGTTTCACCTTGTATAACACTACCTATAGCAATAACAGCATTCACCATTTGCTCCTGCATTTTTTTACAGCCATAAATGAGTTCAAAACTACCAGGAACATTCCAACGAATAATATTATCAGGTAAAACTCCATTATCTACTAAAGTATCGTAAGCACCTTTATAAAGCCCTTCCGTAATGATATCATTCCATTCTGAAACAACAATCCCAAACCGAAATGTACTCGCGTTTGGGATTGTTGTTTTATCGTATTCTGATAAATTTTTATTTTCGGTAGCCATATTATTTATTAGCTAAAACTTGTGCTTTTCCTATAAATACATCAATATTAGAAGCTTCTGTTGCATTAGGATAATCAGCCTTAATACTTTCAAAATAAGAAAGCGCTTTATCTGCGTCTCCTAAATCTAAAGCAATATTTCCAGCCTTATACAAATACATTGGTGTTGTAAATTCGTTATCACGCATTTTAGCAGCCTGCTCATAATAACTAAGAGCATCTTCAGACTGATTTAATTGCACAAAAGCATCACCAATATTTCCCTTAGCCAAAGGCGCAAGAATTTCATCATCACTCTTAAAATCACTTAAATGCTCAACCGCATTTTTATAATCTTTCAACCTTAAATACGCGGTACCCGCATAATAGCTAGCCAAATTAGCAGCATCAGTACCACTATATTCACTAATAATATCTAACATTCCAAACTTACCTTCTCCCCCATTCAAGGCTAAAGTATATAAAGAATCTTTTTCAACTGCTGTAGTAGCTTCATCAAAATATTTTTGTGCTTGGAACATATCATTCATAGCTGCTGTTTGCTTTGGACCATAGATAAACTCTTTATACCCCATTGATCCCAAAACAATTACCGCTACAATACCAATAATGATAAAAATATACTTTTGGTTTTTTTCTACAAAAGCTTCTGTTTTTGAAGCACCTTCATCAAGCGTATTAAAAACCTCAGCAGTAGTTGACCCCTCTTCTATATTCTGTTCTTTTTCTACCTTAGTTTTTGGTTTATAACCTCTCTTCTTGTACGTTGCCATATATTATAAATTAATGCGCCGCAAAAATATAATTTTTCTTCCTAACTAAAAGGCTAATTATTTGATAATTTTCAATAATTTGCACTTCTTTTTAAGTATTTATCTACCTAAAACAGATTTTCAAGCCGAATTTACAGTATGATTTTAAAATCGCTCTCATTACTTAACTATAAAAATTTCGATAGTAAATCGTTTGATTTTGATAGCAAAATAAACTGTATTGTAGGCAACAATGGCATTGGAAAAACTAATATTTTAGACGCAATTTATCACCTTTCATTTGGCAAAAGTTACTTTAACCCCGTGGCTACACAGAACATAAAACACCATGAAGACTTTTTTGTGGTTAATGGTGAATACAATAAAAATGATAAAACCGAAAAGATAGTAGTTAGCCTTAAACGGGGTCAAAAAAAAGTAATTAAACGCAACGGAAAAGCATACGAAAAGTTTAGTGAACATATTGGGTTTTTACCATTAGTTATTATTTCACCAGCTGATAGAAACCTGATAATTGAAGGTAGTGATACTAGAAGAAAGTTTATTGACAGTGTTATTTCGCAAAGCGATAAAAACTACTTATCAAACCTTATTAATTACAATAAAGTCTTAACCCAACGAAATGCATTATTAAAGTATTTCGCCTTAAACCATACATTTAATGTAGATACTTTAGAGGTGTATAACGACCAACTTACAGAATACGGAACTCTTATTTTCAAAAAACGTGATGCCTTTTTAAAAACATTTATTCCTATTTTTAAAGAGCGTTACCAAGCTATTAGTAATGGAAACGAACAAGTTGATTTAGTTTACCACAGTAATCTCTTTGAGGAAGATTTAAACACACTTTTACGAAACGTTATTAATAAAGATAAAGCTTTGCAGTACACCAGTGTTGGTATACACAAAGATGATTTACATTTTAATATTGAAGAGCATCCTATAAAAAAATTTGGAAGTCAAGGGCAACAAAAATCATTTTTAATTGCATTGAAATTAGCTCAATTTGATTTTATAAAAGCACAAAGTGGGGTAAACCCTATTTTATTGCTTGATGATATTTTTGACAAGTTAGATGAGCAACGTGTGGCACAAATTATTAAATTAGTAGATGACGAGAATTTTGGACAGTTATTTATAAGTGACACCCATGCGGAGCGTACTGAAAATGCAGTAAAACAAGTACATCAATCCTATAAGATTTTTAAACTTTAATTTTTAAATGCCAAAACGAAATAACGAACATATCAGTATAAAAGACGCCTTAAAAGAATTTGTAGAAACCAATAACTTAGAAAAAGGTTTAGACAAGATTAATGTAGCCGATGCTTGGGCAAATCTCATGGGTAATGGTGTTAATAATTATACTACTTCGGTTAACTTGCAAAGAGACACGCTTTATGTTCAACTAAGCTCTAGTGTATTAAGAGAGGAACTCAGTTATGGAAAACAAAAAATAATAAAGCTACTAAATGAAGATTTGGGAAAAGAAATTGTTAAAAAACTGATTTTACGTTAATTACTAATTTTAAATTATTGTAAATAACCACCTCAAAAACAACAACCTATTATTATTTACGTTACCTTTGCAACTTAATTATTATTTTAATACAAATACAATGAGTAAAGGTACCGTAAAATTTTTCAATGATTCTAAAGGTTTTGGATTCATCATTGAAGAAGACAACAACAAAGAACATTTCGTACACATTTCAGGATTAATCGATGAAATTCGTGAAGGCGATAATGTTGAATTCGATCTACAAGAAGGTAGAAAAGGATTAAACGCCGTAAACGTAAAAGTAATCTAAGATATATACTTTAACAATTACAAAATGCAAAATCTGCTAATTAAAATTAGCAGATTTTTTTTTATTTAAACACAAAAAAAGCCCACAACAATGTTGTGGGCTTTTTATATTTTGGTGCAGCTAAATAACTAAAATTGTTCTCTTCCTGCAAAATGAAAAGCTCCTTCTATAGCGGCATTTTCATCACTATCACTACCATGAACCGCATTTTCACTAATAGATTCCGCATATAACTTTCTTATTGTACCTTCAGCAGCATCAACAGGATTAGTAGCTCCAATTAATGTTCTAAAGTCATCAACCGCATTTTCTTTTTCCAAAATAGCAGCTACAATTGGTCCGCGTGTCATGTATTCAACTAAATCAGCAAAAAACGGTCGCTCATTATGAATTGCATAAAATGTTTCTGCATCAGCCTTTGTCATTTGAGTTAGTTTCATGGCTACAATTCTAAATCCTGAAGCCGATATTTTCTCTAATATTGCGCCAATGTGTCCTTTCTCAACAGCATCTGGCTTAAGCATTGTAAATGTTCTATTTGTTGCCATTATAAAAATTTATTTCGTGCAAAAGTAACGTATTTCTAATTAAAAACAAGATAATCCAATTTTAAAAAATTGTATATTCGTCGTCTATGAATAAAGAAGAAATTGAACGTATAAAACAATTATTATCAACTCCTAAAAAGATAATAATTGTACCGCACAGAAACCCAGATGGTGATGCCATTGGCTCTATACTTGGGCTTTACCATTATCTATTAAATGGCCAGCATAAAGTATCACCTATCACTCCAAATAATTACCCTAATTTTTTAAAATGGATTCCTGGAGAAAACACTATTTTAAAACATGATTCCCAAACAGAACTTTGTGAAAAATTAATAAATGAAGCCGATATTATTTTCACTTTAGATTTTAATGCTTTTCATAGAACCGGCAAAATGGAACCAATTCTTTCCAAAAGCAATGCAATTAAGATTATGATAGACCATCATCAAGCTCCTGATGATTATGCCACATACATGTACAGTGATGTTAAGATGAGTTCAACTTGTGAAATGGTTTATCATTTTATAAGTATGCTAGGGAATTTGAACAAAATTGAAGCCAAAATTGCCACCTGTTTATACACAGGTATTATGACAGACACAGGTTCTTTCAGATTTGCCTCAACCACAACTACTACACATAAAGTTGTGGCTGACCTTATTGAAAGAGGAGCCAATAACTCTGAAATTCATAATAGTGTTTATGATACCAACAGTTATTCCAGGATTCAATTATTAGGTTGCGCCCTTAATAATTTAAAAATAATTCCGGAATTAAAGACCTCATATATCACCCTTTCTCAAGAAGAGTTAAATAAGTACAACTATACTAAAGGAGACACAGAAGGGGTTGTTAATTATGGATTATCATTAGATGGTATTAAACTAGCAGCTATTTTTATTGAAGATAAAAACGAAGGTATAATCAAAATTTCACTTCGTTCAAAAGGTGTTTTTTCGGTAAACGAAATGTCTAGAAAACACTTTAACGGTGGCGGCCATACAAATGCCGCTGGAGGTAAGAGTTACTCGTCATTACAAGAAACCGTTGAAAAATTTATTAGTATATTACCTACTTATAAAAAAGCCCTAAATGATGAATAAACTACTCACCATAATCTTGGTTCTAATTATTTTTGGATGTAAAACACCTGAAGCTAGAAGACCTATATCCTCTAAATCAGGCTCATTTATTGATCAATCTGTTGCACGAAATAAAGAACTTAATGCCAAAGAGCAGGCAGCTATTAAAAAAATATTGAAACAAAATGACCAAAGTTATATTGCTTCTCAAAGTGGTTTTTGGTACTATTACAATACTAAAATAGAGGCTGACACATTAAACACCCCAAACTTTGGAGATATTGTAAATTACAATTACAATGTAAAAGCCTTAAACGGTAATGTAATATATTCTAAATCAGATATTAAGACCCAAACCTACACCATGGATAAAGAAGAGCTTTTTACTGGTTTACGTGAAGGTTTGAAACTTATGAAAACCGGAGAAACTGTAACCTTTCTCTTCCCTTCACAAAAAGCATATGGCTATTATGGTGATGAAAATAAAATTGGAACTAATGTTCCTTTAATTTGTGAAGTTACAGTAAACTCAATTACCCAAATTCAAGGAAAATAATGAGGTGTTTCAGGACTTTTGCTTTTATTTTACATATAATTCCTTTATTCCTTTCAACCTCTTGTAAATCTGAATACCCCAATTTGGATGACGGTATTTATGCAGAATTTTCTACTAATAAAGGCACTATGGTGGCTAAACTTTTTTATAAAAGAACACCAATTACCTGTGCCAACTTCATTACCCTTACAGAAGGTACAAACACCATGGCTGACTCTTTATTTAAAGAGAAAAAGTTTTATAACAACAGCACCTTTCATCGAGTTATAGACAGCTTTATCATTCAAAGCGGACGACCTTCCTCTTACGGTATGCCAGATGCTGGGTTTAGGTTTATCGATGAGTTTGACAGAACCTTAAAACATGATAAAAAAGGTATTCTAGCCATGGCGAACCCAGGTAAAATAAACTCAAATGGTAGTCAGTTTTACATCACTCATGGAAAAGCTCCTTGGTTAGATGCTTATGATGATGAAGGTTTCTTAAAATTTTGCGAAGAAGATTATGTATACTGCCATTCTGTTTTTGGTGAAGTGCTTATAGGACTTAATATAATTGACTCTATTAAACTAAATGACACTTTGAAAACGGTTAACATTATAAGAAAAGGAAAAGAAGCCAAAAACTTTGATGCAACAAAGATATTTAATGACCATTTTGAAGAAGAAGCTATTAAAGAAAAAGAACTTAAAGATGTAGAAGAGGCCATTATAAAAAGGACGGTAAGAAAGTTTGAAAAACAAAAATCTAAGGCAGAGACATTACCTTCTGGGTTGCAATATTTTGTTTCCAAACCAGGTGAAGGTGATAAATTACCCAAAAATGCTAAAGTAATGACTCATTACGCAGTTTATTTAGAAAATGGAAAACTTCTAGAGACTAGCAACCTAGAAACTGCTAAACTTCTTAATGCCTTAAATGAAAGAAAATTAGATTCTGAGGGATACAAACCAATAAAAGCAGATATTGGACCCGATGCACCTATGATTCCTGGTTTTAAGGAAGGCTTGCAGCAACTTAGGGTTGGTGATAAAGCCACACTGTTTTTACCTTATCATCTCGCGTACGGTGAAGCAGGAATAGAAGGAATTCCTGAAAAAACCAATCTTATTTACGAAGTAGAAATTATTGAAATAGTTAAATAAGTCAACACAATTTTAACACTTTAGTTATAGTAAACACTTATATTTATACCGTAAAAGATTTGGTATGCATGCATTAAAATTTGATTGGAACCCTATAACAGGAATTGATATTATTGGTAATTTTAAATTGCACTTCTATAGCCTTATGTGGGTTATTGCATTTTTAATTGGTTGGTATATAATGAAACGCATTTTTACCAAAGAAAAAGTATCTCTTACCTATTTAGACCCTTTATTTATTTATACCGTTTTGGCCACTATGATTGGGGCTAGATTAGGACATGTACTTTTTTACCAATCAGAATTAATTTCTCAAGACTTCTTTAGTATATTCTTACCGTTTAAGTTTAAGGGCGGTTTTGAATTCACTGGTTTTCAAGGACTAGCAAGTCACGGAGCAGCTATAGGTATTATTATAGGCATGTATTTGTACCGAAAAAAATACAACTACAAATCTCTCCTTTGGGTTTTAGACCGCGTGGTTATTTCCGTAGCTTCTGGTGCAGTTTTTATAAGAATTGGTAATTTCATAAACTCTGAAATTATCGGAAAAGTAACAGATTCAAATTTAGGTGTACGTTTTGTTCAAGAATATTATTACAAGAGTCAGATTACTCAACTAACGGGAATAAAGGATGTTCAAAAAGCCTATGCTGCGGTTACTGACAATCCTCAATTTTCCGAATTATTAGAAAAAGTACCATATCGTCATCCAGCACAACTATACGAATCGTTTTGCTACATATTTGTGTTTTTAATTTTATGGTTTTTCTATTCTAAAACACCTAAAAAGGATCAAACTGGGTTCTTATTTGGTCTGTTTTTAATTTTACTATGGACGGTGCGTTTCTTTGTAGAATTTGTCAAAGAACCTCAAAACCAAGAACGCGCTGAATGGTTTTTAAATACAGGACAATGGTTAAGCATCCCCTTCATCTTAATTGGTTTATACTTTATGTTTGTTTACAAACCTAAGACTGCAGTAAAATAATGTGGTATAAAACAGTTTTATCTCTTTTACTTATTCTTGGCCTATCTGCTTGTAAAGAAGATAACAAAACAGTAAAACAGACAGAAGTCACTTTTAAAAAAGAAGGTGAATTAACTATTAATAAAATAATTACAGATTCATCTACAGTTACTATAGATATTGAGATTGCCGATACTGATTTTGATATTCAAACTGGTCTGATGTATAGAAATTCCATGAAAACTAATCAAGGAATGTTATTTGTATTTAATGACGAAACCAAACGTTTTTTCTATATGAAGAACACTAAAATTCCTTTAGACCTCATCTTTATTAATGCCAACAAACGTATTGTTAGTTTTCAAAAAAACGCAAAACCTTTTGATGAATCTTCCTTACCTTCAGGAGTTCCTGCAAAATATGTATTAGAAATTAATGCGGGGTTAATTGACACATGGAACCTCTCTGTTGGTGATAGCATTGTCTATTAAAAGTAATTATTAACCTGAAATGATTTTTACATTCTTTCTGGTACTTGAATACCTAAAACACTAAAAGCATTTTTAATAGTATTAGCTACCACATTAGACAACTGTACTCTAAAAGTTTTTTCATCATTATTATCAGCTCCCAAAATAGACACATTCTGATAAAATGAGTTAAATTCCTTTACTAAATCATAAGTGTAATTAGCAATTAAAGCGGGACTATGCTGTGACGCCGCATTTTGAACCACTTCTGGGAATAATTGAAGTTGTTTTATCAATTCCTTTTCTTTAGTATGCAAAGATATTATGCCACCTTCTGCATTAACATCAGCCTTTCTTAAAATAGATTGAATTCTAGCATATGTATACTGAATAAAAGGCCCTGTATTACCTTGAAAATCTATAGACTCTTTCGGGTCAAATAAAATACGTTTTTTAGGATCAACCTTTAATATATAATACTTTAAAGCCCCTAAACCAATGGTTTTATATAATTCCTTTTTTTCATCCTCAGAATATCCTTCCAGCTTACCTAACTCTTTTGATATTTCTTCAGCTGTTGCTGCCATTTCTGTAATTAAATCATCTGCATCAACTACAGTTCCTTCTCTACTCTTCATTTTACCACTTGGTAAATCTACCATTCCATAACTCAAATGATACAGATTCTTTGCCCAATCAAAGCCTAACTTTTTCAATATTAAGAACAACACTTGAAAGTGATAATCTTGTTCATTTCCAACCGTGTAAACCATACCTCCAACATCAGGAAAATCCTTTATACGCTGTATAGCTGTACCAATATCTTGAGTCATATAAACCGCAGTACCATCACCTCTTTGCACAATCTTTTTATCTAAGCCTTCATCAGTCAAATCACACCAAACAGAACCATCCTCTTCTGTCTGAAAGACACCAGATTTCAATCCCTCCGCAACAAATTCCTTTCCTAACAAATAGGTGTTACTTTCATAATAAAGCGCATCAAAGTCAACTCCCAAATTTTTATAGGTAACATCAAAACCATCATATACCCAGCCGTTCATTTTTTTCCAAAGAGCAACAGTTTCTTTATCACCAGCCTCCCATTTTCTCAGCATACTCTGAGCTTCAAGTAAAATAGGGGCATTTTTTTTTGCCTCTTCTTCTGACTTTCCACAGGTAACCAAATCTGCAACCTCCTTTTTATACTCTTGGTCAAACTTAACGTAATAATTACCTACCAATTTATCTCCTTTTAAACCAGTAGTTTCTGGTGTCTCATTATTTCCAAATAGTTTCCAAGCCAACATACTTTTACAAATATGTATCCCTCTATCATTAATTATTTGGGTTTTGTAAACTTTCTTTCCTGAAGCTTTTATTATCTCGGAAACACTATAACCTAACAAGTTATTCCTTATATGACCAAGATGCAATGGCTTATTAGTATTTGGAGAAGAATACTCAACCATAATTGCCTTATCTTCAGATTCTGAAGTTTGAAAACCGTAATTAACATTAGTCTTAATACTGTTAAAAAAATCTAAGTAATAAGAATCCTCAATTTCAATATTTAAAAATCCCTTAACTACGTTATAAGCTTTTACATCTTCAACATTATCCACCAAATATTCTCCAAGAGTTTCACCTATTTTTACAGGGTTTCCTTTTATAAATCTTAACATAGGAAAAACAACCACTGTAATGTCTCCAGCAAACTCCTTTCTAGTTGTCTGAAATTCTATAGATTCAATAACTACTCCATAAGAAGCAAAAACAGCTTGTTTTACATGGTTTGACAGGGTTTCTTGAAGACTCATTTAAGGTGTATTTTTAGGTGAGCAAAGATAAAACTTTTATTAAATCCCTGATATAAATTTTTAAATATAAAACCATTAATAGATTTTATTAGAATTAAACAAAAACACTACTAAAATCTTGTTTATTAGAAACTAAAAAAACACAATAAAAACATGGTGCATTTCATCGATAAAAGTGTATTTTTCCCATGATTTTTACCGTTCGTCTATTCGTCGAATT
The DNA here is from genome assembly GCF_045277075.1 of Seonamhaeicola sp. MEBiC01930. Taxonomy (GTDB): domain Bacteria; phylum Bacteroidota; class Bacteroidia; order Flavobacteriales; family Flavobacteriaceae; genus Seonamhaeicola. The sequence goes on from NZ_CP104270.1 coordinate 761,896, forward strand.
TTGGCCAAAAAATTGCACATCATTTTATCTGATTTATTGGTATTAAAACCTAGAAATTAGATTTTGAAATGACTTTTTACAAATTTTGTTATGTAAAGCTATTAATATCCAATTTAATTTGGACATTTTAAAAACTAACGAACCTGTTACAGCTTATTAAAGCAATCTTACTTTTCCCTCAAAATAGGACTTCTTTTGTGGTAGGTTTATGGTGTTTTAAATTAAAATGTTATATGAGGAAAATAATTACTTTAATTATATTTTTATCTGTAGCCATTGGGTTTTCACAAACCAATGATATAGACAGCCTCACCATTGATTTAGCTTACCAAACTCAAGATTCCTTAAAAGTAGACACTTCACTAAAACTTATTAAGTCTTTATATGAAATAGAAGATTTTGAAAGAGCATTAAAATACATCATTCAAAGTGAAAAGCTTTCAAGTTCTATTTATTACGAAAAGGGAATTGCAGAAACCACATACTACAAAGCCTTAATCTATGCTCAAAAAGATGATTACATAAATGCTTTAAGCGGTTACACTAAAGCAAAAGAATTGTTTCAAAATTTAAGCGATACCCTTGGTATTGCTAAAGTTAATAATAGTATTGGATTAATTGAAATTAAACGAGGCAACTATGCTAAAGGTTTGCAATTCTCCCTTGCCGCAATTAAAGAATTAGAAAAAAGAAATTTAAGAAACGACCTTAAACTTGCATACAGTAATTTAGGTGAAGCGTACCAAAAAATTAAGGCTTTTGATGAAGCTATTGAATTCTATGAAAAAGCGCTTGCCATTCAAGAACAGCTGAATGACAATAAAGGCATTAATGTTTCTAATAGTAATTTAGCTGAATTATACTCACGCAAAAAAGAGCACAGAAAAGCTATCGAATTTTATGAAAAAGTACTAGTAGATAACAAAAATGATTCTGTACGTGGTAAAATTTACCCGAAATTAGGAGGAGAATATTTGTTATTTAATGATTATTCTAAAGCCTCTCAATATTTAATTCAAGGATATAATATTTCAAAACGACAGAACAACAAACCCAATTTGTTAACTGTACTTAACAATTTAGGTGATTTAAATTTACAACAAAATAGGCTTAGAATAGCTGAACAACAATTACTAGAAGCTGGAGCACTTGCAAAAGAACTTGACAATAAAACCGAGCTTTTAAAGCATTATAAGCTTATGAAATCTCTTGACTCTACCTATAAAAGATTTAATAGGGCTTTTAATTGGCAACGAGAATATTATAATTTAAAAATTAACCTAGAAGAAAAAAAAACAGATCTTAATTCTTCTTCGGATAAAATAATGTTAGATCTAGATCCAAATTTTGATAAACCACAACAAGAAGAAATAAAAAAAACCAACCCATCTATAATTAACAATACTGATGACAGTAAAAAATTGGATAAATTTAAACTTATCTTTTATGGTTTATTGGCTGCCTTAGCTATTGTTTCCACCTTTTTAATTCTTATTTATTTAAAACGTAATAGTAATATTAAATACACTCAGGAATTAGAAGAAAAAAACATAAAAATAGAATTGCAAAACCAAGCATTTCAAGAACAAACAAAGCATCTTGAAAATGTAAATAATGTAAAAGACAAACTCTTCTCTATAGTATCTCATGATTTAAAAGATTCTCTTTCTTCTATTAATGGCTTTATAGAACTTCTAAGAGATGGTTCGTTATCTAGGGAGGAGTTTGATAACTTAATACCAGAATTAAGTGAAAATGCAAATAATGCATCGTTATTACTTTTTAATTTATTGAATTGGTCTAAATCACAAATGCAATCTTTAGAACCAAAACCAAGTTTGTTTGATGTTCAAGAAGTATTTGAAGACAAAGTTAAGCTTGTTGAAAACAGAGTTGAAAGCAAAGGCATTACCTTAGTTAATCATTCATTAAGAGACTTTGCTTACGCAGATAGAAGTATGTTTGAAATTATAATTCAAAACCTATTAGCTAATGCCATTAAATTCTGTAAAAAAGGTGATACTATTACTATAGCAAATCATATTAGTAACGGTAGTTGCATCATCAGTATTGCAGATACTGGAATAGGTATTTCTAAAGAGAATTTAGAAAAACTATTTAAAAACACCTCTTTTACCACTGTAGGTACCAGCAACGAAAAAGGCACTGGATTAGGACTATCTATTTGTAAAGAACTTGTGGAGCTTAATCACGGTAAAATTTGGGTGGAAAGTACGTTAAATATTGGTAGCACCTTTTATGTACAATTACCAAAGTCTAGGCCTGCAGATGCCTAAAACAAGTAAACTAATTGGGCGTAACCCCAAATAAATTTTAATCGGAGCTTTGCACTATATTTTTCTGCTTATAAGCTAGTATTTATTTTTAATCTCTCTTTTATAGAGTTATTTAATTCTCTCTAATATTCTAATCTATTTTTTTTACAGAAAGGAGGATGCCCTTTCAATTGCTATTGCATTATTCGCGCCTCAACTAATTTTTAGGTAAAAACACTTCTGCCATCATGCAACGGGCGCTGCCCCCTCCGCATGCTTCAATAGTATCTAAAGAACTTGAAATTATAGGGCAATGTTTCTCAAGTTGTTTAATCTGATTTTGAGTTAAACTATTATAAGCAGCTTGACTCATTACCAAATACAACTGATTATTTCCACCTTTAACCTGTAACATATTTCCCGCAAAACAATTTACTTGGTCTTCGGTTATAACAATTATTTCCTTATTATCTTCCTTAATTTGCCTTATAATACTTTTACGTTCCTTTTTATCATCAATAGCATCTAAGCAAATCACTGCAAAAGTTTCTGCCAAACACATCATTACATTTGTGTGATATATGGCTTTTCTTTTACCTTTTACAGTTTGATTAGCCCTAAAAACCACTGGCGTGTACTCAAAATCTTCGCAAAACTCTATAAACAAACCTTCATCTGCTCTAGGGGATAACGCACAGTATGCCTTTCTATTAACCCTATCTAACAACAGACTTCCAGTGCCTTCTAAAAACACATTTTCATCTTCTGCAGATGTATAATCCACTACATTTTCAATTAAAAAACCTTTTTCTTCTAAAATATTTAGAATATCTTCTCTGCGTTCATATCGTCTATTTTCTGCATACATTGGATACAAAGCAACAGTTCCGTCTTGATGAAATGATATCCAATTATTAGGAAAAATAGAATCTGGCGTATCAAACTCATCTGTGTCCGAAATAACAATTACATTTATGCCAAAAGACTTTAATTTATTTACATAAGTATCAAATTCTTCTTGGGCTTTTTTATTCACGGCAGCTGGTAATAAATCATTAATCACCTTTTGGTAATAATTATTCACCGCAGTTTGTTCATTCATCCTAAAATTTAAGGGACGAACCATTAGTATGGTATTAGTAGTTTGTTTCATTTTAATCTCTAATTAAAGGCATAGTAGTACAGCGTAAAAGTCCTTCTTGCTTTCCAATTTCGGCATAAGGCACTTTCTCAACTATAAACCCCTGTAATCTTAACCAAGAATTTAATCTTGTAAAATTCCTTTCAGAAATAATAACTTCTTCAGATATTGAAAAAATATTACTATTCATATCATACATTTCATCTTTGGTAATTTCAAAAACATTTTCTTTACCAAAGAAATTAATCAACCACTCATATTCACTTTCAATTAAAAAGCCATTTTTATGTATTATTGCCTTATCCTTGCCTATAGGTTGAAAGCAACAATCTAAATGAAGAGCATTCTCTTTTGGGTTAGTATTAGACTTTCTTAATTCAAACGCTTTTACTTTTTTATGCGGAAATATATCCTTAATAGCGTTTACAGCTTGAATATTAGTTCTTGCCGTGATAATATCTGGATAATTATCACCTGTATATGTACCTATAAAAATATAATCATTCCATGGCATAACATCACCGCCTTCTACATGGCATTCTTCAGGTAAAATAATTCTATTTTTATTCTCTATTTTATTCCAGACATACCTAATAGCCTCAATCTCTTTATCACGGTCGGGTAAAATATTAGCTTTAAAAACTTTGTCTTCAATTACAAAAGCAATATCTCTCGAAAAAATCTGATTACAATTTTTTAAAACATCTGGTCTATAAACAGTAACATCATACTTTTTTAAAACTTTGGCTACTGCCTCCATTTCCAAAATCATATCTTCTTCTTTCGGATAAGTTCCAGCCAAAACATGTTGAACGCTTTTTGGATCATAACAATCTTCAACTTTTGGTTCAGGCCCACAGCTATCCGCTATTCCTAAAACAACAGCTCTAAGCCTTGAAGTTTCATTCTGAATATTTAATTTCACAGGTAAACTAAATTAAAATCTTAAAGGCTCAAAGCTAATGATAAAAAAGTAATTTTTAAATTATTCTTAAAAATAACCCATAAAAAAGAAAAAGCTTCATGAAAAAATCATGAAGCTTAACAATTATTTAAAATATATATAATTTTTATCTTTTAGAAAGCGGAACAAAACTTCTTTCAGTTTCACCTGTATAAAGCTGTCTTGGTCTACCAATTGGTTCTTTTCTTAAACGCATTTCTCTCCATTGAGCTATCCAACCTGGTAATCGTCCTAATGCAAACATTACAGTAAACATTTCAACAGGAATCCCCATTGCCCTATATATAATTCCAGAGTAGAAATCTACATTTGGATATAGTTTTCTATCAACAAAATATTGATCTGTTAATGCCTCTTGTTCTAATCCTTTTGCTATATCTAAAATTGGATCTTCAACACCTAAATCTGCTAAAACTTCATCTGCAGCAACTTTAATAATTTTAGCTCTAGGATCAAAGTTTTTATATACTCTATGTCCAAAGCCCATTAAACGGAACGGATCAGATTTATCCTTTGCTTTAGCCATGTACTTTTTAGTATCTCCTCCATCTTCTTTAATAGCTTCAAGCATTTCTAAAACCGCTTGGTTGGCACCACCATGAAGTGGCCCCCATAATGCAGAAATTCCTGCCGAAAGTGAAGCAAATAATCCCGCATGAGAAGAACCTACAATTCTAACCGTAGAAGTAGAACAATTTTGCTCATGATCTGCATGCAAAATTAAAAGTTTATCTAAGGCGTTTTTAACAATATCATTCATTTCATATTCCTCATTAGGCTGCTCAAACATCATTTTCATAATATTTTCAACATATCCTAATTTCTTAGAACCATAGTTAAGAGGTAAGCCTGTCTTTTTACGCATTACCCAAGCAACTAATACAGGGAATTTTCCTAAAATTCTAACAATAGCATGGTACATTTCTTCTGGTGAATCTACATTCACAGAAGAAGGATGGAAAGCAATCAATCCGCTAGTTAAAGAAGATAACACTCCCATTGGATGTGCATTCTTAGGAAAGGCGTCTAAAATTTTATGAACATCTTCATCTACCATAGAGTTATCCATGATATCACCATGAAACTTTTCTAATTCTTCAGCATTTGGTAATTCTCCAAATATTAAAAGGTAAATCACCTCTAAGAATTCTGCTTTTTCAGCAAGTTCTTCAATAGAATATCCTCTATATCTTAAAATACCTTTTTCACCATCTAAAAATGTAACACTACTTTCACAAGAACCTGAATTCTTATAACCTGGATCGAGAGTAATTAATCCGCTAGCGCCTCTTAAGGCTTTAATATCTATTGCAACTTCATTTTCGGTTCCAGTAACTAATGGCAACTCATATTTTTCACCATTAACTTCTAATGTAGCAGTATTTGACATATGTATTTTATGATTTATTTTGTTTAAAGGAGCGCTAATTTACAAAATAAATAAGGATTATTAAAGTGGCAACCATGATTGGTTAACCAAATTAGCAATTTGCTAAAATTAAACATAAAAAAAAGCGATTATTAAAAAATAATCACTTTTAAGTATTAATTATAAAAACTAAGTATTCTTACTTAATTTTAAAAGCTTTTTCTTGTGGAAAATAAGCAACATCTCCAAGCTCTTCTTCAATACGCAATAACTGATTGTATTTAGCCATACGATCTGAACGAGACGCAGAACCTGTTTTAATTTGTCCACAATTAAGAGCAACTGCTAAATCTGCGATTGTATTATCTTCAGTTTCTCCAGAACGGTGAGACATTACAGAAGTATACCCAGCGTTTTTAGCCATATTAACAGCAGCAATAGTTTCTGTTAAAGAACCTATTTGGTTTACTTTAATCAGGATTGAATTTGCAATACCTTCTTCAATACCTCTAGATAAACGCTCAACATTAGTAACAAATAAATCATCACCAACTAATTGTACTTTATCTCCAATTAATTCAGTAAGATATTTAGTTCCTTCCCAATCATTTTCATCCATTCCATCTTCAATTGAGATAATAGGATATTTAGAAGCCAATTCAGCTAAATATTCTGCCTGTTCTTTTGAAGTTCTAACCATACCTTTATCTCCTTCGAATAATGTATAATCGTATTTACCATTTTCAAAAAATTCAGCAGAAGCACAATCTAAAGCAATCTTAATTTCATCTCCAAATTTGTAACCTGCATTTTCAACTGCCTTAGCAATAGTATCTAAAGCATCTTCTGTTCCACCAGGTAGGTTAGGTGCAAATCCACCTTCATCACCAACTGCCGTACTTAAGTCTCTATCATGTAAAACTTTCTTTAAATGATGGAAAATTTCAGTACCCATTTGCATTGCATGTGTAAAAGTTTTTGCTTTTACAGGCATAATCATGAACTCTTGGAATGCTATAGGCGCATCACTATGAGAACCACCGTTAATGATGTTCATCATTGGAACTGGCAACGTATTGGCAGATACACCACCAACATAACGGTACAATGGCATATTCAATTCGTTAGCAGCAGCTTTTGCAGCAGCTAATGAAACACCTAAAATGGCATTAGCTCCTAATTTTGATTTATTTGGCGTACCATCTAAATCAATCATTATTTTATCAATTAGGTTTTGTTCAAAAACTGAAACACCTATTAATTCTTCAGCAATTACAGTATTTACATTTTCAACAGCTTTTAAAACTCCTTTACCCATGTAAGTATCACCACCATCACGTAATTCTACAGCTTCATGCTCTCCCGTTGATGCTCCAGATGGTACTGCAGCTCTACCTAATATATTATTTTCAGTTACAACATCTACTTCAACGGTAGGGTTACCTCTTGAATCTAGAATTTGTCTTGCGTGGACATTTATTATTATACTCATAATTGGTTTATTTTTAATCTTTTAATACTTCAAATTTACGTTTAAATCTTGTGTTATTTCAGATGTTTTTAAAGAAAATATGGAAATGGCTTCTATAACGTTTTAGTAAAATTTAAGTCTTAAAAAAGCAAACTCTTTAAGACTTAATTCCATTTATTATTTTTTTATATTTTCAATAAATTGATCAAACAAATAAGATGAATCATGTGGCCCTGGACTTGCTTCTGGGTGGTACTGAACAGAAAACACATTTTTATTCTTCATTGCCAATCCAGCTACTGTATCATCATTAAGATGCACATGCGTAACTTCTAATTCAGAATTTGATTCTGCATCTTCTCTATTCACAGCAAAACCGTGGTTTTGAGAGGTGATTTCACCTTTACCAGTCTTAAGATTTTTAACTGGGTGATTTATTCCTCTGTGTCCATTATACATTTTATATGTTGAAACCCCATTAGCTATGGCTATAACCTGATGCCCTAAACAAATACCAAATAAAGGTAAATCTCTTTTTATTATTTCCTTTGCTACTTCTTGGGCTTCTACTAAAGGTTCTGGATCTCCAGGGCCATTTGATAAAAAGTACCCGTCTGGATTAAATGCCTCTAAATCTTCAAACTTAGAATTGTATGGAAACACCTTAATATAAACATCTCTTTCTGCAATGTTTCTTAAAATGTTTTTCTTAATTCCTATATCTAACGCTGCTACTTTATAAGTTGCATTCTCATCACCAAAATAATAAGGTTCTTTTGTTGATACTTTGGAAGCCAACTCTAAACCTTCCATACTTGGTACATCAGCAAGTTGCTTTTTTAGCTCTTCAATATTATCAACATCTGTACTTATTACAGCGTTCATAGCACCGTGTTCTCTAATATAGCTTACTAGTGCTCTCGTATCAACATCTGAAATTGCCAGCAGGTTATTTTTATCTAAAAATTCTTCTAGAGAACTATCTGCAGCATCACGAGAATAATCATAGCTAAAGTTTTTAACAATTAAACCAGCTATTTTTATAGAATCAGATTCTACTTCCTCTACATTGGTTCCATAGTTTCCAATATGGGCATTGGTAGCTACCATAAGTTGCCCATAATATGATGGGTCTGTAAATATTTCTTGGTATCCCGTCATTCCAGTATTAAAACATACTTCACCAAATGCTGTACCTTGTTTACCTCCAACAGCTTTACCGTAAAAAATAGCGCCATCGGCTAAAAGCACTACGGCATCTTGTCTTTTTTGATATTTCATTTTAAAAAAAAGTTTTACAAAAATTCAAAAAAAAAGGATAAACTAAAAATAGTTTATCCTTAATATATTAAATGCTTATTAACATTTATTCTTCTTCTTCGTTAGTTGAAGCTTCTACTACAGGAGCAGCTACAGCTGGTTTGCTACCACCTCTTCTACTTCTTCTAGTAGTTTTCTTAGCTGGCTTATCTGCATTATAAATTTCATTATAATCTACAAGCTCAATCATAGCCATATCAGCATTATCACCTAAACGATTACCTAGTTTAATAATTCTTGTGTATCCACCAGGTCTATCTCCCACTTTTACAGCTACATCTCTAAACAACTCAGTTACAGCTTCCTTTTGTCTTAATTTACTAAAAACAAGACGTCTGTTATGCGTTGTATCTTCTTTAGACTTAGTTACTAAAGGCTCTACAAATTGCTTTAAAGCTTTTGCTTTAGCTACCGTTGTATTAATACGCTTATGCTCTATTAAAGAACATGCCATATTAGCCAACATAGCTTTTCTATGAGCTGTTTTTCTACCTAAGTGGTTAATTTTTTTTCCGTGTCTCATGACATTTGTTTTAAACCTCTATCTTGCTACAACTCTTCAGAGGAGCAAATTATAAAGGAGTTGAGTTATTAATTAATCTTTATCTAATTTATATTTACTTAAATCCATTCCGAAATTTAAACCTTTAACATTAACAAGCTCTTCAAGCTCAGTTAATGATTTTTTACCAAAGTTTCTGAACTTCATTAAATCGTTTTTATTGAATGACACTAAGTCTCCTAAAGTATCAACTTCTGCAGCTTTTAAACAATTAAGCGCACGAACAGATAAATCCATATCTATAAGCTTAGTTTTAAGCAACTGACGCATGTGTAATGATTCCTCATCATATGTTTCAGTTTGTGCAATTTCATCTGCTTCTAAAGTGATACGCTCATCAGAGAATAACATGAAGTGATGAATTAATGTTTTAGCAGCTTCTGTTAAAGCGTCTTGTGGTGTAATTGAACCATCTGTAATAATTTCAAAAACTAATTTTTCGTAATCAGTCTTTTGTTCTACACGATAGTTTTCAATACTATACTTAACGTTTTTTATTGGAGTATAAACTGAATCTGTAAAGATTGTTCCAACCGGTGCAGCAGCTTTTTTGTTCTCTTCTGCAGGAACATACCCTCTACCTTTTTCTATGGTAATTTCCATGTTAAGGTTTACTTTCGGGTCTAAGTTACAGATAACTAATTCTGTATTTAACACTTGAAACCCTGAAATAAACTTTTGAAAATCTCCAGCCGTAATTCTCTCTTGACCAGATATTGAAATAGAAACAGATTCGTTATCAATATCATCTATTTGTCTTTTAAAACGTAATTGTTTTAAGTTAAGAATAATTTCTGTTACATCTTCAACAACACCAGCAATTGCAGAAAACTCATGATCTACACCTTCTATTCTTATAGAAGTTATTGCAAACCCTTCTAAAGAAGATAATAATACTCTTCTTAATGCGTTACCTACTGTTAATCCATAACCAGGTTCTAAAGGACGAAATTCGAATTTCCCTTCAAAATCTGTTGAATCAATCATGATTACTTTGTCGGGCTTTTGAAAATTAAATACTGCCATTTTTTTTCTTCGTTTTAATTGTTATCTGGTTGCGCGGTTTAAAAGTTTGAAGAAATACTTACAAACCCTTTGGCCAAATACCAATATTATTAATTTATTATTTAGAGTATAATTCGACGATGAATTGCTCGTTAATGTTTTCCGGAATTTGAATTCTAGCTGGAACAGAAACATAAGTTCCTTGTTTAGTATCATTGTTCCAAGTAATCCATTCGTAAACACTAGATGAGTTAGCCAAAGAATTTTGGATAACTTCTAAAGATTTAGATTTCTCTCTTACTGCAACAACATCTCCAGCTTTTAATTGGTAAGAAGGAATATTTACTAATTCACCGTTTACAGTAATATGTCTGTGAGATACTAATTGTCTAGCACCACTTCTTGATGGAGCAACCCCCATTCTGAATACAACATTGTCTAATCTAGATTCACATAATTGTAAAAGCACCTCACCAGTAATACCCTGAGCGGCTCTTGCTTTTTTAAATAAACCTCTAAATTGACGTTCTAAAATACCGTAAGTATATTTAGCTTTTTGCTTTTCAGCTAATTGAATAGCGTACTCAGATTTTTTTCCACGTCTTCTGTTGTTTCCGTGTTGACCTGGAGGATAATTTCTTTTCTCAAAAGATTTATCTTCTCCAAAAATAGCTTCACCAAATTTTCTAGCTATTTTAGTTTTAGGACCAGTATATCTTGCCATTTTTAATTGTTTTTAAGAGTGGTTATGAATTAAGGTCTTAATCTTATCCTTCGATAACCATTTTTATCTCTTGTTGATACTTGTTATTAATTTTTTTCAGTCTGCAAATTTACGCAAAAAATTAATACCATCTGACAAACAGATGATATTAATTTATTACTTATAAAAATCACTTTTAAAGTGATTAAACTCTTCTTCTTTTAGGAGGTCTACACCCATTGTGTGGTAAAGGCGTAACATCAACAATTTCTGTTACTTCAATACCTGCATTGTGAATAGAACGGATAGCAGATTCTCTACCGTTTCCAGGTCCTTTAACATAAACTTTCACCTTTTTCAACCCAGCTTCTTGTGCCACTGCAGCAGCATCTTCAGCAGCTAATTGAGCCGCATAAGGTGTGTTTTTCTTAGATCCTCTAAATCCCATTTTACCAGCTGAAGACCATGATATAACATCGCCTTTTTTATTGGTAAGAGAAATGATAATATTATTGAAAGAAGCTGTAACGTGTGCTTCACCAACAGAATCAACAATAACTTTACGTTTTTTACTACTTGTCTTTGCCATGCTAAATTATGCTTTTTTCTTGTTAGCAACTGTTTTTCTTCTACCCTTTCTAGTTCTAGAGTTGTTCTTAGTACGTTGACCTCTTAAAGGTAATCCAGCTCTATGACGGATTCCTCTAAAACATCCAATATCCATTAAACGTTTAATGTTTAATTGAGTTTCAGAACGTAATTCACCCTCAATTGTAAAAGCTGAAACAGCTTCACGAATACCGCTTATTTGGTCATCGTTCCAATCTTGAACTTTAATGTTCTCATCAACCTTAGCCGTTGCTAAAATTTCTTTTGCTCTACTTTTACCTACACCGTAGATATAAGTTAAAGAGATCACGCCTCTTTTTTGTTTTGGTATGTCTACACCTGCAATTCTTGCCATATTGTTTTTAGTTTCTAGTATGTTAGCTTTTAGTTGTTAGAATCCTAAACATTTCTATTTCGAACAGATTCATCTAACGTCTAAAAAACTAATGACTCTTTTTTTAACCTTGTCTTTGTTTAAATCTAGGATTCTTTTTGTTTATAACGTAAAGTCTTCCTTTTCTACGCACTATTTTACAATCTGCGCTTCTTTTTTTAACTGATGCTCTTACTTTCATCTTGCTAGTATCTATAAGTTATACGAGCCTTAGTTAAATCGTAAGGACTCATTTCTAATTTTACTTTATCTCCTGGTAATAATTTAATGTAATGCATACGCATTTTACCAGAAATATGAGCAGTCACAATGTGACCATTCTCTAATTCAACACGAAACATAGCATTTGACAATGCTTCTATAATTGTTCCGTCTTGTTCTATTGCTGCTTGTTTTGCCATAGTATAATAATTAAGCTATTGCTTTTCTATTTTTACCCGTTTTCATCAAGCCATCATAATGTCTATTTAACAAGTATGAATTCACTTGCTGCATAGTATCAATTGCAACTCCAACCATAATTAATAACGATGTACCTCCGAAAAATAATGCCCATCCTTGACTTACATCCATAAGCTTAACAATAAATGCCGGGAACACAGCTATTAATGCTAAAAATACAGAACCAGGTAAAGTGATTTGTGACATTATCTTATCTAAATATTCAGCTGTTTCAGAACCTGGACGAATTCCAGGAATAAAACCTCCACTACGTTTTAAATCATCAGCCATTTTATTGGTTGGTACAGTGATTGCCGTATAAAAATATGTAAATACTATAATTAATAATGCAAAAACCAAATTATACCAGAAACCAAAAATATCTGCAAAATTAGTTTGTAACCATGCTCCAGTAGCAGTATCCTTTAAGAACCCTGAACCACCGATAAGACCAGGAACAAACATAATAGCCTGTGCAAATATAATAGGCATTACTCCTGATGCATTAAGCTTTAATGGAATGTATTGTCTTGAACCACCTGCAGCAGCTTTTTCATAACCACCAGAAGCTGTTCTTCTTGCATATTGTACAGCTATTTTTCTAACAGCCATAACCAACATAATTGAAGCCAAAATAATAACAAACCAAATAACCAATTCAAAAAGAATAAGCATTACGTTGTTACCTTCCATTCTAGCTGCAGCATTTTGAAGGAATGATTGTGGTAATGTAGCAATAATACCAACCATTATTAGCAATGAAATACCATTACCAATACCTTTATCTGTGATTTTTTCACCTAACCACATGGCAAATATACACCCTGTAACTAATATACTAATTGATGAAAAATAGAATAAAGGTCCCGTTCCTAATAAGAACGCACTTTGTGGTACTCCCAAGCTAGGTAAACTTGCTAAATATGCTGGTGATTGAAACAAACATATTGCAATGGTTAACCAACGTGTAATCTGAGTGATTTTTTTCTGACCACTAGCACCTTCTTTCTGCAGTTTTTGCAAATACGGTATAGCAATACCCATTAATTGTACAACAATAGAAGCAGAAATGTATGGCATAATACCCAAAGCAAAAACTGATGCCCTTGATAAAGCTCCACCTGTAAATGCACTAAGTATACCTAGAATTCCCGTTTCGGTATTAGCTCCAAGTTCAGCCAGTTGACTTGCATCAACACCAGGAAGTGTTACTTGAGTACCAAAACGATATACTAACAACAGACCAAGTGTAACTATGATTCTGTTTCTTAGCTCTTCTATTTTCCAAACATTTTTTATTGATTCTATAAATTTCATACTAATAATAAGGTCTTATAATGTTACAGCTTCTCCTCCGGCAGCTTCAATAGCAGCTTTTGCTGAAGCAGTAAATTTATGAGCAGATACTGTTAATTTAGCTTTTAATTCTCCTCTACCTAAAATTTTAACTAGTTCATTTTTACCAGCTAATCTGTTAGATAAAATAGCCTCTAAGTCTAAAGTATCTTTAATTTTCTTATCGTCAACCAATTGTTGTAAAGTATCTAAATTGATCCCTTGATACTCAACACGGTTGATGTTTTTAAAACCAAATTTAGGAACACGTCTTTGAATTGGCATTTGACCACCTTCAAATCCTAGTTTCTTAGAATAACCAGAACGCGACTTAGCTCCTTTGTGACCACGTGTAGCAGTACCACCTTTTCCAGAACCTTGTCCTCTACCTACTCTTTTACCTTGATTTTTTACTGAACCTTCTGCAGGTTTTAAATTACTTAAATCCATTTTCAGTTTTATATTATTTAAGCTTCTTCAACAGAAACTAAATGTGAAACTTTAGCAATCATACCAAGAATATTTGGTGTTGCATCATGCTCTTTTACTTGTCCAATCTTTTTAAGACCAAGAGCTTCTAAAGTTCTTTTTTGTCTTTGCGTACGATTGATTGCGCTTTTAACTTTTGTTACTTTAATTTTTCCCATGATTGATCTTAAAATTAAGCGTTAAAAACTTTTTCAAGAGAAATACCTCTATCTTTTGCAATAGTGTTAGCATCTCTTAATTGTAATAAAGCATCAAATGTAGCTTTAACAACGTTATGAGGGTTAGAAGATCCTTGAGATTTTGATAATACATCATGTACTCCAACAGCCTCTAAAACCGTTCTTACCGCACCACCTGCTATAACTCCTGTACCAGGTGCAGCTGGGATAATGTTAACTCTAGCTCCACCATATTTTCCTTTTTGCTCATGTGGCAAAGTACCTTTTCTAATAGGAATACGAACAAGGTTTTTCTTAGCGTCTTCTACTGCTTTTGCAATTGCACTTGCAACATCTTTAGATTTACCTAAACCTTGACCTACAACTCCAGCTTCATCACCAACAACAACTATTGCTGAGAAACCAAAAGCTCTACCACCTTTAGTTACTTTAGTAACTCTTTGTACACCAACTAAACGATCTTTAAGATCTAATCCACCTGGTTTTACTAATTCTGCGCTTTTATAATTTTGATACATAATTTCTTAAAATTTTAATCCAGCTTCTCTAGCACCTTCAGCTAATGATTTTACTCTACCGTGATATAAATACCCACCTCTATCAAAAGCAATAGTTTCTACACCAGCTTTTAAAGCTTTTTCAGCAACAGACTTTCCTACTAATTTAGCAGTTTCAGACTTGTTTGCCTTAGCAGAATCAATGTCTTTATCTCTTGAAGATGCAGCGCTTATAGTTTTACCAGAAACGTCATCTATAATTTGAGCGTAAATTTCTTTATTACTTCTAAAAACAGTTAATCTTGGTCTTGTTTCTGTTCCAGAAACTACCTTACGGATTCTGTTTTTTATCCTTTGTCTTCTTTGGTTCTTTGTTAATGCCATAACTTACTTATTAAGCTGATTTACCTGCTTTTCTTCTTATTTCTTCACCAACAAACTTGATACCTTTACCTTTATATGGTTCTGGCTTTCTGAAACCACGAATCTTTGCAGCTACTTGACCTACAAGTTGTTTATCATGAGAAGTTAACTTAACTATTGGGTTTTTTCCTTTTTCACTTATTGTTTCAACTTTAACTTCTGGAGCTAAGCTTAAAACAATATTATGAGAAAAACCTAAAGCTAAATCAAGTTTTTGTCCTTGGTTACTTGCTCTATAACCTACACCTACTAACTCTAATTCTTTAGTAAAACCTTTAGACACACCTTCAATCATATTATTAACTAAAGATCTATATAAACCATGTTTTGCCTTACTTTCCTTATCATCCGCTGAACGTGTAACATAAACATTACCTTCTTCAACTTTAATACCTACAGTGTCAAACTCTTGAGATAACTCTCCCAATTTTCCTTTAACTGTAATTACGTTATCTTTTACTTCTACTGTAACTCCTTCCGAAATTGCAACAGGGTTATTTCCAATTCTACTCATTTCTTTCTCCCTTTTTTAGTAAACGTAACATAAAACTTCACCACCTACATTATCTCTTTTTGCTTGTTTACCAGTCATTACTCCATGAGAAGTAGAAACAATAGCAATACCAAGACCATTAAGAATTCTAGGTAATTCATTAGCACCAGCATACTTACGTAAACCTGGTTTACTTATTCTCTGAATCTTCTTGATTACAGGCTCTTTAGTTACACTGTTATACTTAAGTGCAATTTTGATAGTACCTTGAGTAGTAGAATCATCAAATTTATAACTTAAAATATATCCTTGTTCGAATAATATTTTAGTCATGTCTTTCTTTAAATTAGAAGCAGGAATCTCAACCACTCTATGGTTAGCACGCACTGCGTTTCTAATTCTTGTCAAAAAATCCGCAATTGGATCTGAGTACATAATTAATTGATTTTGCGATTTTGGTTTTCGATGTTGGTGACCGAACCTTAAACCTGATTATTTATAATAATATTACCAACTAGCTTTTCTAACTCCAGGGATAAGACCTTGATTGGCCATTTCTCTAAATGTTACACGAGAAATACCAAAAGTTCTCATATACCCTTTAGGTCTTCCAGTTAATTTACATCTATTATGCATACGAATAGGTGAAGCATTTTTTGGCAACTTTTGTAATGCCTCATAATCTCCAGCTTCTTTTAAAGCCTTACGTTTTGCTGCATACTTAGCTACTGTTTTAGCTCTTTTTACCTCACGGGCTTTCATTGATTCTTTAGCCATATCTTAATTCTTTTTAAAAGGTAACCCTAATTCAGTTAATAATGATTTTGCTTCTTTATCTGTAGCGGCTGTCGTTACAAATGTAATATCCATACCAGAAATCTTGTTCACCTTATCAATGTTAATTTCTGGGAAAATGATTTGTTCAGTAACTCCTAAGTTGTAATTACCTCTTCCGTCAAAACCTGTAGCTTTAATTCCGTTAAAATCTCTTACACGAGGTAAAGCAGATGTTACTAAACGATCTAAAAACTCATACATTCTTTCTCCGCGTAAAGTTACTTTAGCTCCAATTGGCATACCTTTACGTAATTTAAATGAGGCAACATCTTTTTTAGATATTGTTGCAACAGCTTTTTGTCCAGAAATAGTAGTTAACTCCTCTAAAGCGTAGTCAATTAACTTTTTATCTGCAACAGCTGCACCCACACCTTTAGATATTACTATCTTTTCTAATTTAGGAACTTGCATTACATTGTTGTATGCAAATTCTTCTGTAAGAGCTGCAATTATTCTGCTTTTATACTCTTCTTTAAGTCTTGGTGAATATGCCATAACTATATTACTTCATTAGATTTTACTGAAAATCTCACTTTCTTATCGCCTTCAACTCTATATCCAACTCTTGTTGTTTCTCCAGATGAAGTTAACAACGATAAGTTTGAAATATGAATTGGTGCTTCTTTCTCTACAATTCCACCTTGAGGATTTTGTGCACTTGGTTTAGTATGTTTCTTAACCATATTTACACCCTCAACAATGGCTTTGTTTGTATCTTTTAATACTTTTTGTACTTTACCTTCAGATCCTTTGTGGTCTCCAGCAATTACTTTTACAGTATCTCCCGATTTAATTTTAAGCTTTGTCATCTTAATAATGTATTAAAGCACCTCTGGTGCTAATGATACAATCTTCATGAATTGTTTATCACGAAGTTCTCTTGCAACAGGACCAAATACACGTGTACCTCTCATCTCACCTGTAGGGTTTAATAATACACATGCGTTATCATCAAATCTTATATAAGATCCATCTGGTCTTCTTACTTCCTTTACAGTACGCACTACAACAGCTGTAGAAACAGCTTTTTTCTTAATGTTTCCATTAGGAGTTGCATCTTTTACAGAAACAACCACTTTGTCTCCAACAGAAGCGTATCTTCTTTTAGTACCACCTAACACACGAATAACTAAAACCTCTTTAGCTCCGGTATTATCTGCTACTTTTAATCTTGATTCTTGTTGTACCATAATTACTTAGCTCTTTCAATTATTTCAACTAATCTCCAACATTTAGATTTACTTAAAGGACGAGTTTCCATAATCCTTACAGTATCACCTTCGTTGCAGTCGTTTTGTTCATCGTGTGCCACGTACTTTTTCGTTTTTAAAACGAATTTTCCATACATAGGGTGCTTTACTTTTTTAACCTCAGAAACCACAATTGATTTCTGCATTTTGTTACTAGTAACAACTCCTATACGTTCTTTTCTTAAATTTCTTGTTTCCATCTTTCAGCAGAATTATTGTATTTCTCTTTTAGTTAATTCTGTCGCAATTCTAGCTACAGATCTTCTTACAGAACGTAATTGAATTGGATTTTCTAAAGGAGATATTGCATGAGCCAATTTTAGGTCTGAATAACTTTTTTTAGTCTCACTAAGTTTTTCTTGTAACTCAGCTGTAGATAATTCTTTAATTTCTGATTGTTTCATAATATTAATAAATTATGCTTCGTAATCGCGAGCAATTATAAACTTAGTTTTTACTGGTAATTTTTGAGCTGCTAAACGTAATGCTTCTTTAGCTACGTCTAATGGCACACCACCAATTTCAAATAAAACTCTTCCTGGTTTCACAACAGCTACCCAATATTCTACAGCACCTTTACCTTTACCCATACGTACTTCAAGAGGTTTCTTTGTAATAGGCTTGTCTGGAAATATTTTAATCCAAAGCGAACCCTCTCTTTTCATGTAACGAGTAGCAGCAATACGTGCAGCTTCTATTTGACGTGCAGTTATAAACTTAGAATCTAATGCTTTTATACCGAAAGTTCCGTTTGAAAGTTGATTTCCTCTTTGAGAAATCCCCTTCATACGTCCCTTCTGTTGCTTACGAAATTTTGTTCTTTTAGGCTGTAACATGTTTCTTTACTTTATAAAAAATTACTTTCTACGACGAGGGTTTTTGTTTCCACGTCCACCACCTTTTCCTTGCTTCTTAGATAAACCAACAAGCGGAGAAAGCTCTCTTTTACCATATACTTCACCTTTCATGATCCATACTTTAACACCCAATCTACCATAAGTAGTGTGCGCTTCAACTAAAGCATAATCAATATCGGCTCTAAAGGTTGATAAAGGAATACGTCCTTCTTTATAGTGCTCTGAACGTGCCATTTCAGCTCCGTTTAAACGACCACTAATTTGAATCTTTATTCCTTCAGCATTCATACGCATTGTAGCAGCAATTGCCATTTTTATTGCACGACGATACGAAATACGGTTCTCTATTTGACGAGCAATACTTGACGCTACTAAATTTGCATCTAGTTCAGGTCTTTTAATTTCAAAGATGTTAATCTGAACTTCTTTTCCAGTAATCTTTTTAAGCTCTTCTTTTAACTTGTCTACCTCTTGACCGCCTTTACCAATTATGATACCTGGACGAGCCGTTGTGATAGTAACGGTTACAAGTTTTAAAGTTCTCTCAATAATTACTCTACTAACACTAGCTTTAGATAAACGCGCGTGAACGTATTTTCTAATCTTATCGTCTTCGGCAAGTTTATCACCATAATCGTTTCCTCCGTACCAGTTAGATTCCCATCCTCTGATAATTCCTAAGCGATTCCCGACTGGATTTGTTTTTTGTCCCATACTGTTATTAAGCTTGTGTGTTATTGTTAGCTCCAACCACTAATGTTACATGGTTAGAACGTTTTCTAATTCTGTGTGCACGACCTTGAGGAGCCGGACGTAATCTTTTTAACATAGATCCTCCGTCAACTCTAATCTCCTTTACAAATAATTCAGCCGACTCTACATCTGCATCTTCGTTTTTAGATTGCCAGTTAGCAATTGCAGAAAGTAATAACTTTTCTAAACGATTAGATGCTTCCTTTTGACTAAATTTTAAAATATTAAGTGCTTTATCTACTTTTTCACCTCTTACTAAATCAGCTACTAAACGCATTTTTCTTGGTGACGTAGGACAGTTATTAAGTTTAGCAAAAGCTATATGCTTTTTACTTTCCTTAATAGCGTCTGCCATTTGTTTTTTACGACTTCCCATAGCTCTTATTTTTTACCTTTATTTTTAGCACCTGCATGTCCACGGAATGAACGTGTTGGTGAAAACTCTCCTAATTTATGACCTACCATGTTTTCAGTTACATAAACTGGTACAAATTGACGGCCATTGTGTACTGCTATAGTTTGCCCTACAAAATCAGGAGTAATCATACTTGCTCTAGACCAAGTTTTGATAACTGTTTTTTTGTTAGCTTCAACGTTAGCAGCCACTTTTCTTTCTAACTTATAATGAACGTAAGGTCCTTTTTTTAATGATCTTGCCATGTCTTATTTCTTTCTACGTTCTACAATATATTTATTACTAGCTTTTGTTTTAGAACGGGTTCTGAAACCTTTAGCAGGTATACCGTTTCTAGAACGTGGGTGACCACCAGATGATTTTCCTTCACCACCACCCATTGGATGATCTACTGGATTCATTACTACTGGTCTAGTTCTTGGTCTTCGACCTAACCATCTTGTTCTACCTGCTTTACCAGACACTAACAATTGATGATCTGAATTAGAAACAACCCCTATAGTTGCCAAACAATTTGCAAGAACTAATCTTGTTTCACCAGATGGCAATTTAATAGTGGCAAACTTTCCATCTCTTGCCATTAATTGAGCAAATGCTCCAGCACTACGTGCCATAACAGCACCTTGACCTGGTCGTAACTCAACACAAGAAATAATTGTTCCTAATGGAATTTGACTTAAAGGCATTGCATTACCTATTTCTGGAGCAATTCCTTCGTTACCAGACACAACATTTTGCCCAACTTGTAAACCATTTTGAGCAATAATGTAACGCTTCTCGCCATCTTGATAATTCAATAAAGCAATAAAAGCTGATCTGTTTGGATCGTATTCTATTGTTTTAACCTCAGCTGGAACTCCAGTTTTGTTACGTTTAAAATCAATAATACGATACTTCTTCTTATGACCTCCACCTTTATAGCGCATGGTCATTTTTCCCTGACTGTTTCTACCACCTGAACGTTTTTTCGGAGCTAATAAACTTTTCTCCGGCTTATCAGTAGTAATGGCGTCAAATCCATTTACTACTCTAAATCGCTGTCCTGGTGTGATTGGTTTTAATTTTCTTACTGACATTTTTGTCTAATTACATATTAGCGTATAAATCAATCATCTCACCTTCCGCCAGTTGTACAATTGCCTTTTTAACAGCATTTGTTTTACCATGTTGAATACCAGTTTTTGTGTACTTGGTACTACGATCTGGACGGACATTTATAGTACGAACTTTTTCAACAGAAACACCATAAGTAGCCTCTACAGCTTTTTTGATTTCCACCTTGTTCGCCTTCGTATTCACCGCGAAAGTATAGCAGTTTCTTAACTCGCTATCTGCAGTCGCTTTTTCCGTGATTATAGGTTTAATTAAGATACTCATCTGTTTCTTATTTACTTAAGTTAGATTCAATTCCTTCTAAAGCACCTTCTAAAAGCACTATTTGATTTGCATTCAAAATTTTATAAGTGCTTAATTCTGTGTTAGTTACAACTTCAGAACCATTTAAATTGCGCGATGACAAATATACGTTATTATTTGACCCACCCAACACGAATAAAGATTTTTTGTTTTCTAAATCTAAAGCCTTTAAAACAGCACTAAAGTTTTTTGTTTTAGGAGCATCAAAATTGAAGTCTTCTAAAACAGTAATTGCTTTTTCTCCTGCTTTAATACTTAAGGCAGATTTACGTGCTAAACGCTTTAAATTTTTATTAAGTTTAAAGTTGTAATTTCTTGGTCTTGGACCAAACATACGTCCACCACCTTTAAAAACACCCGACTTAATACTACCAGCTCTTGCTGTACCAGTTCCTTTTTGCTTCTTAATCTTACGAGTACTACCAGTAATCTCACCTCTTTCTTTAGATTTGTGAGTACCTTGTCTTTGGTTAGCTAAGTATTGCTTAACATCCAAATATACAGCATGATTATTAGGCTCAATAGCATACACCTCTTTAGAAAGCTCCGCTTTTCTACCAGTGTCTTTTCCGTTTATATCTAAAACTGCTACTTTCATTACTTCTGAATAATTACATAAGAATTTTTATGTCCAGGCACACAACCTTTCACAACAAGTAAGTTCTTTTCAGCAACTACTTTTAAAACTCTTAAATTTTGAACTTTCACTTTTTCGCCACCCATTCTTCCGGCCATTTTCATTCCTTTAAATACTCTAGCAGGATATGAAGCAGCTCCAATAGAACCAGGCGCTCTTAAACGGTTATGTTGACCGTGAGTAGCTTGACCTACACCACCAAATCCGTGACGTTTTACAACACCTTGAAATCCTTTTCCTTTAGATGTACCTGCAATATCAACAAATTCACCTTCAGCAAAATGTTCAACAGTTATTGCATCTCCTAATTTGTACTCCTCATCAAAACCTTTAAATTCAGCAACTTTGCGCTTTACAGAAGTACCTGCCTTTTTAGCATGACCTAAGTCTGCTTTAGTAGCACTTTTTTCTGTCGCGTCATCGAAACCTAATTGAACAGCTTCATAGCCATCAACCTCTTCAGTTCTGACTTGGGTAACGATACATGGTCCAGCTTCGATTACAGTACAAGGAATGTTTTTCCCGTTTTCATCAAAGATGCTGGTCATACCGATTTTTTTTCCAATTAACCCAGACATAATTATTTATTTAATTTATTTACTTATTTAAAAAATTTCAGGGACAAAATACCTTTCGTCCCTGAAATGTATTTTTCCGTTTTTCCCGCGACCACATCGGTGGGACATGTAACTTCCTGCAAAACAGGAAATATAACTATACTTTAATCTCTACTTCAACACCACTTGGTAACTCAAGTTTCATTAACGCATCAATAGTTTTTGATGACGAAGAGTAGATATCCAATAATCTCTTATAAGAAGATAATTGAAATTGCTCTCTTGATTTCTTGTTTACGTGTGGAGAACGTAAAACAGTAAAAATTTTCTTGTGAGTTGGTAAAGGAATTGGCCCAGTTACTACAGCTCCAGTACTTTTTACAGTTTTTACAATCTTATCAGCAGACTTATCTACTAAATTGTGATCGTAAGATTTTAATTTTATTCTGATTTTTTGACTCATTTTCTTAGATTTTAAGCTTCAATGCCTTTAGCTGCTTTTATTACTTCCTCAGATATGTTAGAAGGAGTTTCAGCATAGTGTGAAAATTCCATTGTTGATGTTGCACGACCTGAAGACAATGTTCTTAATGTCGTTACATATCCAAACATTTCAGATAATGGCACTGTTGCTTTTACAGTTTTAGCACCTGCTCTATCTCCCATGTCACTTACTTGACCTCTTCTTCTATTTAAATCACCTACAATATCACCCATATTTTCTTCAGGAGTAATTACCTCAAGTTTCATAATAGGTTCCATTATTACAGCTTTAGCAGCTTTAGAAGCAGCTTTGAATCCAAGTTTTGCTGCCAATTCGAAAGATAACTGATCCGAATCTACATCATGGTAAGAACCATCAGTTAATGTAACTTTCATAGCATCAACTTCATATCCTGCCAATGGACCATTTACCATAGCCATTTTGAATCCTTTTTCTACAGAAGGAACAAATTCCTTAGGAACGTTACCACCCTTAATTACAGATTCAAACTGTAATCCGGTAGCACCTTCATCGGCCGGTTCAATAGTAAATACAATATCAGCAAATTTACCACGTCCACCAGATTGCTTCTTATAAACTTCTCTGTGCTCTGCACGTTGAGTAATAGCTTCTTTGTATTCAACTTGTGGTTGACCTTGGTTAACCTCAACCTTAAACTCACGCTTAAGACGATCAACAATAATATCTAAGTGAAGCTCACCCATTCCAGAAATAATAGTCTGTCCTGAAGCTTCATCAGTTCTTGCAGTAAATGTTGGATCTTCTTCTGCTAATTTTGCCAAAGACATACCCAATTTATCAACATCTGCTTTAGTTTTAGGCTCAACCGCAATACCAATAACTGGATCTGGGAAGTCCATAGATTCTAAAACAATTGGATTCTTCTCGTCAGATAAAGTATCACCTGTTTTAATATCTTTAAAACCTACAGCTGCTCCAATATCTCCAGCTTCAATATACTCAATAGCATTTTGCTTGTTAGAGTGCATTTGGTAAATACGAGAGATACGTTCTTTTTTTCCTGAGCGATTATTCAACACATAAGAACCAGCATCTAAACGACCAGAGTATGCTCTAAAGAATGCTAAACGACCTACAAATGGATCTGTCGCAATTTTAAAAGCTAAAGCTGCAAAAGGATCTTTTGCATCTGGCTTACGAACAGCTTCTTCTCCGGTTTGTGGATTTGTACCTACAATATTATCTCTATCTGTTGGAGATGGTAAGTAACGACAAACGGCATCTAATAAGAACTGAACACCTTTATTTTTGAAAGCAGAACCACAAATCATTGGAATGATAGCCATATCCATTACAGCAGCTCTAAGTGCAGCATGCACTTCCTCTTCTGTAATAGAATCTTCATCTTCCATGAATTTTTCTAATAAGTTCTCATCGTAAGTTGCAACTTCTTCTATTAAAAGTGCACGGTATTTACGCGCTTCTTCTTTTAAATCTTCCGGAATCTCAATAACATCAAAAGTAGCCCCTTGTGTTTCGTCATGCCATACTATAGCACGGTTTTTCACTAAATCGATAATTCCTTTAAAGTCCGCCTCATCACCAATATTCAATACAATTGGCACTGCGTTAGACTTCAACATATCTTTTACTTGTTGACAAACACCTAAAAAGTTAGATCCTTGACGGTCCATTTTATTAACAAAACCAATTCTAGGAACTTTATAGTTATCGGCTAGTCTCCAGTTAGTTTCAGATTGTGGCTCAACACCATCAACTGCACTAAATAAGAATACTAACCCATCAAGAACACGTAAAGAACGGTTTACTTCAACCGTAAAATCAACGTGACCTGGAGTATCAATTATATTAAAATGATATCCTTTAGTATCTGGAGTTGGTTGCCCATTTTCAATTGGGAATTTCCACTCACAAGTTGTAGCCGCAGAGGTAATAGTAATACCACGCTCTTGCTCTTGCTCCATCCAGTCCATTGTAGCAGCACCATCATGTACTTCTCCAATTTTGTGAGATACTCCTGTATAATAAAGAATACGTTCTGTAGTAGTAGTTTTTCCTGCATCAATATGTGCAGCAATACCTATGTTTCTTGTAAATTTTAAATCTCTAGCCATTTCTTAAAATCTAAAGTGAGAGAATGCTTTATTAGCTTCCGCCATTTTATGAGTATCAACTCTTTTCTTAACCGCTGCTCCTTCTTCTTTAGCTGCTGCTAAAATTTCTGAGGCTAATTTTTGTGCCATAGATTTTTCATTACGCTTTCTAGCATAACTAATTAACCATTTCATGGCTGTAGAAATTTTACGATCTGGACGAATCTGCATTGGAATTTGAAATGTTGCACCACCAACACGACGGCTACGCACTTCTACGTGCGGCATCACATTAGATAAAGCATCTTTCCAAAGCTCTAAAGCTGTCTTCTCTTCGTCTGTTTTTTTAGCATCTACAATATCAATTGCATCATAGAATACTTTGAACGCTACAGACTTCTTACCATCCCACATCATGTTATTAACAAAACGTGTTACCAATTGATCGTTAAATCTTGGATCCGGTAAAAGTGGTCTTTTTTTCGCTGCTCTTTTTCTCATGTCTTTTCTTAAAGTTTAATTACTTTTTAGGGCGTTTTGCACCATACTTAGATCTACGTTGGGTTCTTCCAGCAACACCTGCTGTATCTAAAGCCCCACGAACAACGTGATACCTAACTCCTGGTAAATCTTTTACCCTTCCACCTCTAACCAATACTATCGAGTGCTCTTGTAGATTATGTCCTTCTCCACCAATGTATGCATTAACCTCGTTACCGTTTGTTAAACGAACCCTTGCTACCTTACGCATTGCTGAGTTAGGTTTTTTAGGAGTTGTTGTGTAAACACGAGTACACACACCACGTCTTTGCGGACAAGAATCTAAAGCAGCCGATTTACTCTTCTTGGTTATTTTGGCTCTTCCTGTTCTTACTAATTGCGAAATTGTTGGCATATATAATTATTATATAAATTTAAAATCCTCTTCTTAGAGGGCTGCAAAGGTAGAAATTAAAATGAATAATTCAAATCCTAATTCATTAATTTTCAAGGGAATTTAAAATTATAGCCAAAAGCCATATTATAACTGTGGTTTTTCCGTTAGATTTACAAAAAAAACAACCCTATTTTTTACGTGAAGAAAAGCGCCTTCTTTATATTTTATATTTTTTTACTTCTTTCTGGAAAAGTTTTTGGGCAAAATTTTAAATTAAAAATTACAGGTAACAGTCCTGAAGAAACACTTTCAATTGATTCTTTAAATTACTTAAAAACCCATAAAGACTATATCTCAATTAAAGCAGAAATAGATTCTATCCAAAATCAATTATCTAAAAAAGGATACATAGAAAATCAGTTAACTGAATTAAAACAAATAAAGGACGATACATATAGTGCAACTTTTACATTAAAGAAAAAATTTAAACTTATACATATATATTATAATGACTCTTTAATTTCAAAATCCATTATAAATCTTGTAACAAAAAATATCACTGAACACTATTTTATTTTAAATTTTCAAGAAATTGAAAATACCCTATCCTTCCTTAATTCAAAACTCACTGAAAAAGGAAACCCTTTTTCAAAACTAAAATTGTCTGAAATTAAATTAAAAAACAGCAACACCTTAAGCGCTAAACTCCTAATAAGCCCTAACGAGAAAAAAAGAACTATCAGCAAAATAATCATTAAAGGATATGAGAAGTTTCCAAAATCCTACCTTAAACATTATCTAAAAATAAAAACAGCACAGGTTTTCGATCTAAATAAAATTAAAAACAAAACCGAAAATTTAAACAATCTAAGATTTGCAAGCCAAACAAAACCTCCTGAAGTTCTTTTCTCTAAAGACTCCTCAACAATCTACTTATACTTAAAAAAAGAACAAAACAATTCTTTTGACGGTTTTTTAGGGTTTGGCACCAATGAAGAAACCAATAAAATAGAATTTGATGGGTATTTAGATTTTAGCCTAATTAACAATTTAGATTTTGGAGAATCTTTCAAGCTTCTTTATAAAAGTGACAAGAACAACCAAAAGACATTTCGCAGCAATCTAACACTACCCTATATATTCAAAACACCTATTGGCATAAATCTATCTCTTAACATTTTCAAAAAAGACTCTTCTTTTACAACTGTGAATCAATTTGCTAAACTTCATTATCAAATAAATTCTAAAAACAAAGTATATTCTGGAATACTATATGAAGAGTCAAACAACTTATTAAATGAAAATAACCCGACCTCAATTCTTGACTACAAAAAAAACTTCCTGTCGTTATCATATGAATTCACTAAACCAATAATCAACAACAGACTCTTCCCTATTAAGTCTTATTTATATGTAGAAACAAATTTTGGAAATAGAAAAAGTGAAGAACAAAACCAGAAACAATCATTGCTCAACATACATGCTTATAACATATTTAATCTAAATAATAAGAATAGTTTATATTTTGAAATAAACGGTGCAACAATAAATTCCGATTCATACTTCGAAAATGAACTTTTAAGATTTGGTGGTATAAATTCTATTCGCGGATTTGAAGAAAATAGTTTATACGCCACATTATTTGGTGTAATTAACTCAGAATACAGATTTAAACTTAATAACTCAATTTACTTACACACTGTAATTGATGCTGCTTATTATGAGAATAAAATTTTAAGTTTAAGTAAAAAACTATTTGGCTACGGCTTCGGCTTTGGCATTAACACCAAATCAGGGTTGTTTAAACTAAACTATGCCAATGGGAAAAGTGAGGACCAACAATTTAAACTTTCCAATTCAAAGGTTCATATTAGTCTAACTACAATTTTTTAGAAAAAAACTATTTATTCACTAAAATTTCTAACCAAAAAATTTCATTTCGTTTAATTTTTAACCCAAAAGACAAATTTTAACCAATATTTATTGTTTTATTAACTTTTTATTATGATTTTTGACATTGACTAATTCAAATAATTATAAAATGAAAACAAAGTTTAGTGGAATTCTAACGCTATTACTGGCGTTTATTGTGCAGATAACTTTTGCACAAGAAAAGACAATTTCAGGTACAGTCTCAGATAATAGTGGACTACCCTTACCTGGAGCTACTGTCTTAGTTAAAGGTACTTCATCTGGTACTTCTTCAGATTTTGATGGTAATTACTCAATTATTGCTGAACAAGGTAGCACCCTTGTATTTAGTTTTGTTGGCTATACCACTCAAGAAGTTGTGATAGGGACCTCCAACACTGTTAATGTAACTTTATCTGAAGATGCAACATCTCTTGAAGAAGTAGTTGTAACTGCTCAAGGTATTAAAAGAGAAAAGAAGGCATTAGGTTATGCAGTAACAACAATTGAGTCTGAGGCAATAGAAAACAAACCTGAGACTGATGTTGCAAAACTATTAACAGGTAAGGTTGCCGGAGTTCAGGTTAATACCGCTGGTGGGTTTTTAGGACAATCACCAAACGTAATTATCAGATCTAAAAACTCTATTACAGGTAATAACCAACCATTATATATTATTGATGGTATTCCAATTACTGGAGATCGTACTTTTGACCTTGATCCAAATAATATTGCATCTACAAGTGTACTTAAAGGTTTAGCTGCATCTACTTTATATGGTGAAGATGGTAGAAATGGGGTTATTTTAATTCAAACAAAAACTGGAACAACTGCTCAACGAGACAAGAAATTTGAAATCCAGTTTTTACAAACTACATCTATGCTAGAAGTAGCTAACTTACCAGAATACCAAAACAGGTATGGTCAAGGTTCAGACAACAGTATCAATACCACTTTCTTTGGAACTTGGGGTGCTGAGTTTGATGGTCAAACTGTTCCACATCATTTATCAATAGATGCTTATGCTAACTCATTCCCAGAATTTCAGGGTGCAACAGTAGAGTATAAGGCCATTCCAGACAACGTTTCAGATTTTTTCAATAGAGAACTAGGTACAACAACTTCAGTTCTTGTTTCTAAAAGTGTTGAAGATGCTTCTTTTGCATTTAACTTAAGTTACTCAGACCAACAAGGTTTTGTTGAATCAAGTAGTTTAGAACGTTTAAATATGTCTTTTGGTGGAGATATAAAATTAACTAATAACTTCTCATTAAGAGCAAAGGCGGATTTTATAAATACAGATACTAACCGACCTTCGTTAGCTACATTTCAATTATTAACTTGGATTCCAAGAAATTTAGATATCCATAATCTTCCTTACCAAGACCCTAATACGGGAGCAAGTGTTTATTATAGAACTACCATTACTAACCCTATCTGGAACCTTAAGAATTCAGGTTTTAATTTAGATAGTGATCGTTTTATTGGAAGTGTTAATTTGAAATATGACTTTTCCGATAAGGTTAATTTAACATACACATATGGTTTAGACCTGTATAATGAATTAAACCTAAACTTTGTTAATAAAGGTGGTAATGAAAGCCCACTTGGTTTCATGCAAAGTTTTGACAATTATAATAAAGTACAGAATCACAGGGTAATCCTTGGTTTAAATAGTATAGACCTTAATGATTCTTTTTCTGTGAATGGTCAATTAGGTTTTGAAACCAAAAACACAATCAGAGATGTCTATGGGATTCAAGCATTAGATCAAGTAGTGTTTGGAGTTTTAGATTTAGATAATTATAGAGAGTTTACACCAATCACAGCATGGTCTACATTAGATGGTTTTGCAATTACCCCTTCTGAACAAAATAGAATTGGTCTTTTTGGAGCTATCGATGTTGCTTATGAAAATTATTTATACTTAAACATTCAGGCTAGAAATGATTGGGCTTCTACTGTAGAAAAGGAAAATCAGTCGGTTTTCTATCCTAGTGTCGCTTTATCATTTATACCTTCATCTGCATTTGAAGGCTTCGGAGGTGACTACCTTAAATTTAGAGCGAGTTACGGATCTTCAGCAAGTTTCCCTGTTGCATATTTAACAAGACCTTCTTTAAACTCTACAGCAAACGGCTGGGTTAATCCTTTTGACGGTTCAACCGTAGCTTTTAATTCGGTAGATTCCTTTTTGCCAAATCCAGATTTAGGTCCAGAGTTCTTAAGAGAATATGAAGTAGGTACAGAAGGTAGGTTTTTTAATAATCGCCTAACATTTGATATTTCATTGTATTCAAAAAGAATAGAAGACCAAATTTTATATTCAGATTTACCTAATTCAACTGGATTTACTTTAACACAGGTAAACGCTGGTGATGTTAAAACTGAAGGTATAGAAGTTGGATTAACTTTTATTCCATTACAAACAGAAGATTTTACATGGCATATAAACAATAACTTTACCGCTTATGAATCAACGGTTGAAAACCTTCCTGTAGATTTAATTGAAATTGGTTCTGGTGCTGGTATTAATGGTAATACTCTTAATACAGCAATTAATGGAGAGCCTTTTGGAGTATTTAGAGGTAATTATGCTGTAAAAGATAGAGATGGTAATTTATTAATAGACCCTACAACTGGGAAGATTATTTTTAGTGATAATGTTGGTCTTGAAGATGAAATCATTGGAGACCCTAATGAAGATTTCAGATTTACAACTATTAATACTATATCATACAAGAATCTTAGTTTAAGTGCTCAATTAGAATATATTCACGGAGGTGACATTTATTCAAATTCTGCTCAAAATTTATTAAGACGTGGTGTAACTAAAGACACTGATGACAGAGAAGGTTCTTATATTATTCCTGGAGTTTTAGGTGATCCTGCTACAGGAGAAGCACTTACAGATGGTAATGGAGATGTAATCCCTAACACTGTTCAAATTGGCGCTAATGATTTATACTTTATAAATCTAATGGATGTAGATGAAAACTCAGTATATGATGCTACAACTATTCGATTAAGAGATATTTCATTAAGTTATAACATGCCAAAAAAACTTTTAGAAAAGACTCCTTTTGGAACCATGTCATTTACGCTTTCCGGGAACAACTTGTGGTGGCATTCACCTAACTTACCTGAGCATCTAAACTTAGACCCTGAAGTGTTGTTGACAGGACAAGGAAACACTTTTGGTGTAGATTTTCAAAATGCTCCATCATATAAACAATACTCGTTCAGCATCAAGTTAACCTTTTAAAAGATTAAGCAATGAAAAGATATAAATTAAAAAGAATATACTGTTTTGTTACGAGTGTAGTATTAATAACATTTTTAAGCTCGTGTGAAACTACAAATTTGGAGTTACAAGATAACCCAAATGAATTAACCGAAGAATCGGCTAACCCTAGTTATGTATTAAATTCCATACTTGGAACTTTTGGTCAGCAACATTTTACATTCTCGGCAATTGCTTCGCCTATGGTAAGACATACCCATTTGTTTGGTACGTATGCAAATAGTGCTGGAACAAATACAATGGATGGCGTTTGGCAACAAACTTATGCGATAACTAGTAATTTAAATTTCCTTAAAACTTTATCGGAATCACAAGGTTTACCACAACACGTTGGTGTTGGTCAAATTATAGAAGCGTACGCCTATATTAACTTGGTTGATTTTATTGGTACTGCAGTTTACAGTCAGGCCGTAAATCCAGATTTCCCTAATCCAACTTTAGATGACGGAGCTTCTATCTATGACGCCATGTATGCTCAATTAGATGAAGCTATCGAAAATTTAGGTAAAGAAAATTCCTTAGCATTTGAAGATATTTATTATAATGGAGATGTTAGTAAATGGATTAAATTAGCTAATTCACTTAAACTTAGAATGTACGTTCAAAGTAAGTTAGTAGCTCCAGGCGCTGCTTCTAGTATAGACGCCATTGTTTCTAGTGGTAATTTTATTTCAGATCCGGCAGATGACTTCATTGTCCTTTTTGGTACAAATGAAACAAACCCTGATGTAAGACATCCATTTTTTCAGCAACAATATGCTGATGGTACTAACGCAGGAAATGTGTTTCAGAATAATGATTTCATGAATTTACTTCTAAACACAAAATCTAGTCCAGACCCTAGAACACCATTATACTTTTACCGTCAAGATTTAAATGACCCACCAGCTGAAGATTTTGATCATTGTGATGCCAATTTTGTTTACTGTTATTTAGGTAACGGTTATGACGGTAGAGACCATGGAGATGATGAAGGTATTGAAAATGATGGAGAACAAAGAGTTGCTTTTGGTATATATCCAGGAGGAGGGGCTCTTGATACGGCCGGAACTCAAGCTGAAGAAACTGCGATTGCAACAGCTAATTATGATGCTTCTTCAGGACTAACTCTGGCAGAATTCATTACAAGACATCTTAGCACTGTTAACCCTAGTACCATAAATAGTTCCAACTTAGGTGGCGAAGGGATTGGTCCATTTTTAACTGCAAGTTTTATACATTTCTTACTTGCTGAAGCGGCTTTACCGGCCCCTCAAGGTTTGGGAGCTTCTGGTGACAGTGGAGCATTACTTCAGGCGGCTATGGAATTAGCTTTTGCTAAGGTTGAAGATGTTAGTGGTGAAGATATTGCAGATGGTGATGTTACAGCTTATATTGATGAAGTAATGGCTGAATTTAATGCAGCCGATGACGAAGCTAAATTAAGCGTTATTGCAAGAGAGTTCTATATCGCAAGTTTTGGTAATAGTATTGAGGCTTACAACCTTTATAGAAGAACAGGTTACCCAGATTTAGAACCGCATGTACTAAGTAGTGGAGGAGCATTCCCAAGAAGTTTCTTCTTACCAGCATCTGAAATAGATACTAATCCAAGAATTAATAATCAAAAAACTCTAACAGATCAAGTATTTTGGGATACTAACCCTGCAGGTTTTATAGATTAACTAAAAAAAATCAATTATGAAAAAAATAAGTTATTTAATTATATTCTTTGTACTTGCAGCTCTTAACTATTCTTGTTTAGATCAAAGTACAATAGCCAACCCTTCTCTGTATGAGTTAGAAAATGGCGCATACGTTAGGTTTGTTACGGCACCACCTACATCTTTTGTACCAGAAGTGGCACAAAGTGTTTCTATCAACGCTGACTTATATGATGCTAATGGAAATGTAGCACAATATGACCTTTCCGTTACAGCTAACATTGTTAGTACTGGTGAGACTTTTATTGCTGAAAACTTTATTACCATTACAAGTTTTCCAGCTACTTTAAACATTACCGCCCAAATGATTGCTGATGCAATAAATGTAGATTTATCTGCATTTGGAGCAGGAGATTTTATTCAATTTACGGGTGTAGCTACTAGAAATGATGGAGTTAAATTTTATGGCATACCACCAACATTTGATGATTCTAATGGTACCATAGGTATTGGAAATACTGAATCAAACTTATTAAATGCTATAGCTTATCAAGATGCAATGACGTTTGATTACATTGTTGCCTGTCCTATAGATGACACAAAATATGTTGGAAAGTATATGTTAACACACCCTGTAGGAACATGCTGTGGTGGAGCAATATTTTTAGATCAAGAGGTTGAATTAGAACTTGTATCTGTATATCAACGTTCATTCCCAGCTATTTATCTTGAGCAGTTTGCCATTGGTAATGGACCTATAGATTTTACTATCAACTTTATCTGTGGAGAAGTTACAGCAGCTGATAACCAAAACTCTGGATTGCAATGTGCTAATGGTATCTTATTCAATGGATCTGATGCTCCTGGAGGATATGATGAAGTTGATGACAGTGTATTGGTAGTAAAATTCCAAGAGGCTTGTCAAGATTGTGGATGTGCTCCTGACGAAGAAACAGAAATTATATTGACTAAAGTTTAATAGCTAATAACCTTCTAATACAATTAATAATGAAAAAATTAAAATATATATTATTATCAATAGTAACTATTGGGCTATTCTCTTGTAGTGAAGATGACAGCTATTCAATAGCCTATGTTGATGATGAAGAAAAAATCGAATTGGTTGGTTCTTTATCAATTACTAATGCAAATGCATTTGGGAATTCAGAAGTTGAGATAAACTATACTTTGCCACAAGGGTTTAATCGTCCAACTATATTGGAAGTTACCTTAGTTTCAACCTTTGGAAATGTATTTGAATTTAACCCTAACCTTCAAAAGGTGTATATTGATGTTCCAATTCAAGCTACATCTGGATCGGGAACTTTCACCATGCCAAGTTTTGACAACGAGGCTCCTTACAATGGTCTCTCTGGTTTTCTTTCTGCAAGCATAACTGGTATTGCTCTTGAACAGCCTGAAATGGGATTCATTGAAGACCCATATGTCATGACTTCTGATCCAGTAATGGTTAATCTATTTGAATTTCATGATCCATATATGAATTCTGTAGATCAAACTTTAATGGTAAGTTTAGATTGGGAAGGACCTTATAATTTAAATGATTTGGATCTTTACATCTTTGACAATCCATTTACTGCAGTTTTTGAAAGTTCAGAATCAGGTTCAAGATTTGAAGGAGATTTTTTCAATAACCCTGCAAATGAAAGTCACCCAGATGGAGATTATATAATAGAAACTGCCATTTGGACAAGTGCAGATGATGTTACTCCTATTCCAATTAGAATAGTTTTAACACACCCCGATGGTACGCAAGAAATATATGAAGCTGCTGTTGACCCTGCTGTAGGTTTTATTGATTCAGTTGGATTTACTAAAACTACTGATGGTGATGGCAATGCTATGTACGAAACTTATTCTTTACTCTAAAATAAGTTTTATGTAATAAATCAAACCACCTCAATTGAGGTGGTTTTTTTATACCTTTACCCCATGCAAAACCAAACACAGATATTCGGCATAAGAGCTATTATAGAAGCAATAAATTCTGAAGAAACAATTGATAAAGTATTTTTACAAAAAGGACTAAAAGGTAATTTATATTCAGAATTAGAGTCTTTGATTAGAAAAAACAGCATCAATAGCTCATACGTACCTGTTGAAAAACTTAATAGATTAACAAATAAAAACCATCAAGGTGCTGTTGCACAAATTTCCCCTATTGCTTTTTATGACATTGATGAATTAGTAATGAATGTTATTGAATCCGATAAAATACCTTTATTCTTATTGTTAGACCAATTGAGCGATGTAAGAAACTTTGGTGCAATAATACGAACAGCAGAATGCACTGGAGTAAATGGTATTATTATTCAAAAAAAAGGCGGCGCACCGGTGAATGGTGACACTATTAAAACGAGTGCTGGAGCAGTTTTTAAAATCCCCATTTGCAAAGTAGACCACATTAAAGATGCCGTTTTCCATATGCAAGCTTCCGGAATAAAAGTTATAGCTGCCACAGAAAAAACTCAAAACACATTATACGACGTATCATTTAAAGAACCTTGTGCTATTATAATGGGTTCAGAAGGCAGAGGCATTAACCCTTCTACGCTTAAGGTTGTTGATGAAAAGGCTAAACTTCCCCTTTTAGGAGATATTGAATCTTTAAATGTATCTGTGGCCTGTGGCGCTTTTTTATACGAAGCAATAAGACAAAGACTCTAATCTTTATTTTCTGATTGTTTGAAAGAATAATTTACTATCGATTCTTCTTCTTCTGAAATGCTTTCTATAAAATTACCATTTTCATCAAAATGTTGAAGAAAAGCATCTTCTTCTTCACTATAACTATCTTGTTCCCATTCAAACTTTTTAGGTTTTGCTATTTTATTCTTAAATACAAATGCAAAGATTAAACCTGTTATTAGACCTGATAAATGTCCTTCCCAAGACATACCTTCTTTTATTGGTAGCACATACCAAACCATACTTCCGTAAAGAAAAACCACTAAAAGAGACAAAGCAATTAGTCTAAAATGTTTGGCGAAAATACCTTTAAAAAAAGTAAAACTAACAAGCACATATATAAGACCACTAGCACCTATATGGTTAGATGACCGTCCTATACACCAAGTTAAAAATCCTGAAACAATGATTCCTAAAACAAGAATTTTCCAAGCAATAGGACGATAAAAATAAAATAGCGCCATGGTTAGCACAAAAAGCGGTAACGTATTATGATATAAATGTTCTATACTTCCGTGAATAAAAGGACTAAACAAAACACCTCTAAGCCCCTTTAATGTTAATGGATAAATGCCATATTCATTAAAGTTAACATTAAATTGAACTTCAAAAGACATTACTGACCAAATAATTAACACAAAAAAAACAGGGTATACTATTACACCCGTTGTGAATTTAAATTGTTGATTATCGCTCATACGATTAAAGATAGCAAATAGTTTTCCAAACTATTTGTTAATGCTAAATTGACAGGTAATACGTGCGGTACTAAAAATTTGGTCCATCTTTATGTTACAAAGGAAAACATATAAAAAAGTATAAACCAAACTATTTGGGGTCACGCTGAAAACAAAAAAATAGATTAATTTTACAATTATGAACGAACCGTTAGCAGAAAGATTACGTCCTAAAACTTTGCAAGATTATGTAAGTCAAAAACATTTAGTTGGTCCAAGTGGAGCACTAACACAAAGTTTAAAGCAGGGGTTAATACCTTCCATGATCTTTTGGGGACCACCAGGAACAGGCAAAACAACTCTAGCTAATATTATTGCTACAGAATCTGAAAGACCTTTTTATACCTTAAGTGCAATTAGCTCTGGTGTAAAAGATGTAAGAGACGTTATTGAAAAAGCAAAACAAAGTGGTGGGTTGTTTACTACTAAAAACCCTATTTTATTTATTGATGAAATTCATAGGTTTAGTAAATCTCAACAAGATTCTTTATTACAGGCGGTTGAAAAAGGTTGGATTACTTTAATTGGAGCTACAACAGAAAACCCAAGCTTTGAAGTTATTTCCGCTTTATTATCTCGATGTCAAGTTTATATATTGAATGCTTTTGATAAAGCTGATTTAGAGACCCTTTTAAATCGTGCTATTGAACAAGATGAATTTCTTTCCAAAAAAAATATAACGCTTAAAGAAACAAATGCTCTTTTAAGGCTTTCTGGTGGTGATGCTAGAAAATTGCTTAACATGTTTGAACTTATAATTAGTTCTTTTGAAAGTAATGAAATTGTTATTAACGATGCTTTTGTTCTAGAGAAGGTCCAAAATAACACCGTTAGATATGACAAAACAGGGGAACAACACTATGATATTATTTCTGCCTTTATAAAATCTATTAGAGGCAGTGATCCCAACGGAGCTGTATACTGGTTAGCCCGAATGATTGAAGGTGGTGAAGATTTAAAGTTTATAGCTCGCAGGTTATTAATTTCTGCTAGTGAAGATATTGGCAATGCAAACCCCACTGCATTGGTTATTGCCAATAATACATTTCAAGCAGTCTCAACCATTGGCTATCCCGAATCTAGAATTATTTTAAGTCAATGTGCTACGTATTTAGCTTGTTCACCAAAAAGTAATGCAGCTTATTCTGCTATTAATTTGGCACAAAAAAAAGTTCGTGAAACTGGAGACTTAGGTGTTCCTTTAGAAATAAGAAATGCGCCTACAAAGCTAATGAAAGAATTAGGTTATGGTGATAATTACAAATACGCCCATAATTATGAAAATAATTTTGCTAACCAAGAGTTTTTACCCGAAGATATAAAAGCCTCTAAATTCTATGAACCTGGAAACAATTCAAGGGAGAATGCCCAACGTGAATTTTTAAAACAAAGGTGGAAGGATAAATATAATTACTAAAACTTGATATTTAAAACTTCCGTTTTTAATTTATTGCTTGTATAATATTCAATAACCCATTTATAATCTTTCTTATAGATAATTGCACTTTTACCTTCTACTAAAAACACGTTTTCAAGTCCTGTATTTTTAATTTTGTAAACCACTTTTGGAGAGCTATCAACCAACTGAAATCCGTTTTCTATTGGCTGAGCGTACAAATTTGATGAAGATATTTGTACTTGTACTGGTATCTTAGGCTTTGATTCTAAACTTTTTTCTTTTAGCCTCTTCTTCTTTAAGTTTTCAATTTCAGCTTTCAGTTTTTTAACTTCCTCATATTCAGTAGTTTTATCCTGTTCTTTAACAACAGATGAGTTTGATACAATAACCTTTTCTGTGGGCTTATATTCATAATTAAGCTGTTTAATAAAACCAAAAGCTTTTCTTATTGCCTCATTATACGCATCTTTATATTCCTTTTCTCTACTATCTCCAAATGGGGAAGAATATACAATATTATCATTACAGTCTTTAAGAACAACCTTCAATTTTGTTTTAAACATACTGGACTCTCGCAAAACATTTGACTTTAAAACTAAACACCTATTATTCATCATTTCATCTGGGTAATCTTCTCCTTCTAATAATGCATGAAACCCATATTTATTAAATAAAAATTTGGTTAATGAATTTAATTGGTATTTATCTTTTTCATTAAAAAAATCGAATTTAATTGGTACAACAACATATTTATAATTATTCAATTTGTTTTGTGCATAAACATTTGAAATTATAATAAAACAAATACTAAAAAATAACAGCTTAATTTTCATTTTTATTAAATATATAGTTAATACCCAATTGTAAAGATACACTTTGTGCATCATAAAGATTTTTATAGTTAAAAAAATTATCTGCCATAGCATAAATATTTAGCCCTCCAATATTTGAAGATATCCCTAAGCCTAAATTATTAAAAGAATAGGAATCTATTGTATAAGTTGCTTTGGCATTCAATCCTTTTAACAATTTCCTATAATAGTACATAGTAAAAGCCAATTGCGGCGCCCTTGGTCTATTTATAGCATATAATTGCGTCCCTATTCTATTTAAATAATCACCCTCTTCATTATAGCAATTACATTCCTTTATCTTCTTTTTACCAAAAGAATAATTTAAAGAAGCATTAAATTTAATAGGTCTTATAGTAGTGAATTTAGTACTTGTGGAGTCAATCTCAAAAAGCTCTTCAAATTCATCCTCAATCTCACTCCAGTAGGTATTAGCGGTCTGCCCATTCGCATCCGGGAATAATGGATCAACACCCTCATAAACATAATTCCCATTGAGTTCATAATTTTCAACATCCTTTTTATGAGATATAAATCCAACATCAATAATAGATGAGTCTAGATACCATTGATCATTAATTTGATACGTTAAACCAAAATCAAACCCTAAACCTAAGTTACCACCTAAAAGAAATCGCTTTTTAAAGGTTGCGAAATCTTCGTTGACATCTGAATTATCATCATTTAGTAATGTTGCTAAACCGGAAGTTCTTACACCTCCATTTAAATCAAAAACGTGTCTAAATATATTATTTTCTCCATTTGAGGTAACAAAACCACCTTTATTATTAGTTGAATTTATATTGGCCACACTAGAATAAATTTTACCCCTAAAACCATAAGTAAATTTATTATTTACTTTTTTATTAAAACCAAGATGCAAAACAGATATTAATTCAGCATTAAAGTTTAAATGATTGGCTCTAAAGAGTCTATTGGTGTTATTAACGTTGCCTTCCAAAGCCAAAACAGCAAAGTCTTTTGGAAAATAAACTATAAAGTCCAACTCTTGATATAAGCCAAAACTAATGTATTTATTCTTCTCATAATTATCTCCATATGCAAACCCTCCAGAAATAATTTCTAACTGTTGATTGGCTGTGAAAAAATCGTTTGAATTCAAACTATTAATAGCACGATTAAGTTTATCATTAAAACTAACGTTATTATCCTCAAACAAATC
Organism: Seonamhaeicola sp. MEBiC01930; assembly: GCF_045277075.1. Taxonomy (GTDB): domain Bacteria; phylum Bacteroidota; class Bacteroidia; order Flavobacteriales; family Flavobacteriaceae; genus Seonamhaeicola. The sequence continues at coordinate 801,483 of NZ_CP104270.1, forward strand.
ATATGTAGATATTTTTGAGGACCCTGCATTTACATGAATATGTGACAACAATGGAATTCCAAAATACCAATCGTTATCTATTTTCCCTCCTGGATTTAATAAAAGAGATTGCGGTAACTCTGAAAAACCATAAAGGATTTGCTTGTTCTGAGAATGACAAATACAGGCAAAAAATAAAACTAATACTAAACACTTCTTCATTTTATCCTTCAATATTAAAGTAAAACACCGCTTTAGATTTTAAAGCAATTCTTCCCTCTGTAGTATCACTTAATAAATCTCCATTAAGCATTGTTAAAGAAAAAAGTAGGACAGATGTGTTTTTTATTAATCTAAGATTAGTATCTTCAAATGTAATAACATGAGGAGATGCTTCTGTAGTTAAAAAAGTGAAATTTTCTAAAAACTGTCCATTTTCACTAAAGAAGTCTATAGAAAAGCTAAAGTCTCTTGGAAGTGTGTTCTCAGTTTCAAAAACTAAATCTACTTTGTTAACATTGTCATTCACAAAAGAATTATTGAAAACATCAACTTCAATAAAATCTGGACTTAACGAAACTTCTTGATTATTTTGAATAAAGTCATTGGCGGAGGCAGTAAAAAAAATTAAACTAGACTCTACAACTGGTGAAATTTCTATATCACTAATTTGATTAAAATCCACTTCTTTTGTGCAAGAAATAATAAAGAAAAGAGATAATAAGATGGGGCTTAACTTTCTCATAAATTAAACAGGTTAACTATAATTATAACGCTAAAGAACACTTTTATTACTACATTACAAAAAATCTTTTATCTGAATTAACTTATTAATTCTTTTTACTTCGTTGTTTACTGGTGTATTTCTAACATCAAAAAAAATGACATCCATCCCAATATTTTGTGCTCCTTGTATATCTGCTTCATAACTATCACCTATCATAATGCTAGTTTCTACATTAGCCTTAGCTTCTTTTAGGGCGAAATTAAATATTTCCGGATTAGGCTTTTTAACGCCTACCATTTCTGAATTTGTTACAGTTCTAAAAAAATGCTGAATATTCGATCTTGATAATTTTTTATGCTGAACTTCTTTAAAGCCATTTGTTATTATATGTAAATTATAATCCTTTTTTAAATAATTTAAGAGTTCTACAGTATTATCAAACAAAAAGTTATAAGTAGTTAAATAAGTAATATAATCATCTGATAATTTAAAAATCAGCTCTTTATCAACTTCCATATTGATGGCTCGAAAAGTTTCATTTAATCTAGCAAAACGTAAAGAATCCTTATCAACTTTTCCCTCTCTATAAAGCTTCCAATAATTTAGGTTTATAGGTTCATAATAAGTTAGAAAATGTTCTAATAAAACATCAACATCATTCAATTTGAAAATTTTCTCAAATGTTAAAGCAGAATTACGGTCAAAATCCCATAGCGTATGATCTAAATCAAAAAAGACATCTTTAATCCCATTAACTTTCATTTCCTGAATCTAAAATTATGTTAAACAATTCTTTAAACCCCTTCCATTTATCAATATCGGTAAATGTATAATTGTGAAACACCGAAACAAATTCACCATTAACCTTTTTTACTTGACCAATAACTTCATTTAAAACCTGCTTTTTATCTAGTAAAGATTTGTTTTTTAACAAAGCATAATCTAAAAGGTTGTAAGAATATATTTTTAAGGGAGTTTGTACTTCATAGTCTAAATCATAAAATAAAAATGGAGTACATGAACCTGCTCTAAAACCAATATGATTTACATAGCCCATAGTATAATCTTCTTTAATCTCTAAATCAATCAAATTCCTGTAAGACTCTGGTAAATTTAATCTAGAAAATGACTGTCTAGATGCCTGTAATGGTGTATTTAAAATATCCTCTATCCTATTTTTTTCTTTTTTAAGTATAACCTCATCATCAATAGCAAAATATGATACTTTTAATCCTACATTACAATAATCAGCAACATGTTTTATTAGAGATATAAAACTTTTTTTATTGGCATTAATACCTTTATCATAGGTTGAATAATCTCCTATTAAAAAGAAAAATAAGAATTTATTCTTAGACAGTTTTTGCCTATTGATAATGTATTTAAAAGTGTCAAATGGGTCATGCTTAAACCCAAGAAGTACAGCAAACCTAAGATATAAACTCTTAAATTTAAACTGAACTAAATCCTTAAATGTACCGCCAATAGTACGCATTATTCCCTTTAACTTATAATCGTATGCACTTGGTACATCTATTATTGGTCTTATACTATAAGCTCTTTCTGGAAAATTAAAATCTGGGAATTGCTGTTGTACGGCTTCTTTAAATTTATAGGCCCAAATATCTACCACTGGTTGATGTAAAAAATCATGCTTAAAGCCTAAACTTTCTGTTGCTGTAAATCTACCATACTCATCCTTAACATGTGGTAAATATTCTTCATACCTAGAAAGCAAATAGAAAGACGATGCAAATATATCAAACGGTAAACTTGCTTTTTCACCAATAAAAAAGAAACCTTTAGTATCTCCCCAATCATGAACATGAACTTCAATATCAGAGAGCCCTTGATCAAACATAATATCATGACTCTTAATAAAAAATTCATTCCCTAGCTGCTGTTTAGTGTATGACATTTTTAAGCTGTCATGAGCAATAAAATTTTCAATTTTAGTAGTAAAATCAACTTCCACGCCCAAAATTCTTGTACAAATATGCCTGAAGACATATTTAACCCTAGGTGATATTTTATGCGTATAAACTAATAGCATTTACAAAAGTGTTTTATCGGCAAAACTAAAATATGCTTTTTCAGTTATTATTAAATGATCTAATACTTTTATATCTAAACTTTCAGCAGCATTTTTAAGTTTATAGGTTATTTGCTTATCGGCTTCACTTGGTTTTAATGTTCCTGATGGATGATTATGTGCTAATATTAATCCTGTGGCACCAACTTCCAAAGCATTCTTAAGCACCAAACGTACATCAACCAAAGTACCAGTAATACCACCTTTGCTTAATTGATCTTTTTTAATAACCTTGTTGGAATTATTTAAATAAATTATCCAGAATTCTTCATGTTCTAACTCACCAATTACTGGTTGCATAAGTTCAAAAACAGAAATACTAGATGTGATTTTCTTTTTCTCAAGCGCTTCCTCTCCTCTACGCCTTCTTCCAAGTTCCATTGCAGCAGCTATGGTAATTGCTTTCGCTTCACCTATCCCTTTAAACTCCATTAATTGCTTTACGGAAAGTTTTCCTAGCTCACTTAAATTATTGTTTACACTTGCCAAAATCCGCTTACATAAAGCAACTGCACTTTCATCTTTACTACCAGAACCTATTAAGATAGCTACCAATTCTGCATCACTTAAAACTGCTTTCCCTTTGTATAGAAGTTTCTCTCTGGGTTGATCATCTTGTGACCATTTTTTTATTGAAAAAGAAGCATTGTTTCCCGACATCTGCTAAAGATAAATATTGTAAATTTCAGGTGCAATTTAAATTAAGGTTTACTATGAAATCATTGTTTGAAGCAGAGGCTCACAAAGAAATTCTAAATAGAATAAATAAATTAAAAAAGAACACGAAACCTCAATGGGGTAAAATGAGTGTAAATCAAATGGTTAAACATTGTCATGGACCAATTGAAGTTGCTATGGGAACTAAAAAACTCGACGCTAATTTAGGGTTTATGAAAAAACTAATATTCAAACTCTTTAAATCTAGCCTTTATAATGATAGACCTTGGAAAGAAGGCATTCCAACTGCTCCCGAATATGTGGTTAGAGATGAACCGGAGTTTAAAGTTGAAAAAGAAAATTTAAAAACTCTAGTGAACGAATTTCATGCTTTAAATAATAAAACTGATTGGGTTGCACACCCTCTTTTTGGCAAACTCTCATCAGAACAATGGGGAAAGGCGCAATACAAACATTTAGATCATCATTTGAAACAGTTTGGGGTTTAATCTTATGATGGGTAACTTAGGAACAGGAATTTTGTTCGCTTTTATTGGTGTAAGCTTCGTTGGAATTTCCATTTACCTTCTCATGAAATACAACAAAGTAAAACTTTCGGGAAGAAAAACTAAGGGTAAAATTATTGATTATGAGAAAAACCAAAATAATGATTACACCTATTATATGCCTATCATTGAATTTATTAATGAAAAGGGGAAACTTACTAGAATCACTTTAAGTTTTGGTGAAGGGAAACCTCAATACAAAATAGGCAGCACTATATCAATAACCTACTTAAAAGAAAAGGAAGAATATGATATAATTATCAATAACAATTCTGAACTTTACCTTTATTATGCCTTCATATTTTTTGGTTTAATCTTTAGCTTAATTGGTTTTGGCTTGTTAATTAAATCATAACAAACGTAAAATACATCTTCTTTTTTTTAACTTTAAAACCCTCAACATAATTACCTACATTTAATTTATTAAAAACCACTAATTATGAAGCCACTAAAAAAAGAAGACATCAAACAAGAAGTATTTGACCTTTATGACGATTATGCTCATAATAAATTAAACCGACGTCAGTTTATTGAAAGACTCTCACTTTATGCGATTGGTGGTATTACAGTAACCTCCTTACTTAGTTTTATAAGTCCTAAATACATTGAAAACCTTGTGGTTCAACCTGATGATAAGCGTATAGACTCTGATTTTATTTCTTTTGATTCTCCTAAAGGAGGAGGCACAATAAAAGGTTTACTTTCTAAACCTAAAAGGAACTCTAAAAAATACCCTGGAGTTATTGTTGTTCATGAAAACCGTGGTTTGAACCCTTATGTAGAAGATGTAGGTAGACGCACTGCTATTGAAGGCTTTATAAGTTTAGCTCCTGATGCCTTATCTCCTCTTGGTGGTTATCCGGGGAATGATGATGATGGTAGAGCAATGCAACGTAAAAGAGATAAACAAGAAATGCTAGAAGATTTTATTGCAGCATTTAACTACTTAAAAAATCATAAGAATTGTGACGGTAATATTGGTGTAGTTGGTTTTTGTTTTGGTGGATGGATATCTAATATGATGGCCGTAAGAGTACCTACTTTAAAGGCGGCTGTACCATTTTATGGGGGGCAACCATCTGCTGAAGATACTGCTAAAATAAAAGCTCCCATAATGTTACAATTTGCAGAATTAGATAAACGGGTTAATGCCGGTTGGCCAGATTATGAAAAGGCCTTAAAAGCCAATAATATTGAACATATTGCTCATTTTTACCCGGGTGTTAATCATGGGTTTCATAATAATAGTACACCTAGATATGATGAAGCTGCCGCTACATTAGCTTGGGAGCGCACCATTAATTTCTTTAAAGAGAAGCTAAAATAACTATGAAAGTGACACCTGAACATAATGCTCGAGTTGCAAAAATGATATTTGCATCAATATATCCACACTATTTGACCAAAGTTGAAAAAAAAAGGAAGAACTAAGGATGAGCTAGATGAAGTAATTGAATGGCTAACAGGTTTTGACAAAAACAAAATAAAGGAACTCCTTGATGAAAAGGTAACGTTTGAAACCTTTTTTTCTAGAGCCAACTTAAACCCTAATGCTCATTTAATAAAAGGCGTTATATGTGGTTACAGAATTGAAGACATTGAAAATGAATTAACCAAACAAACAAGATACCTGGATAAATTAGTTGACGAATTAGCAAAGGGCAAAAAAATGGAAAAAATTTTAAGGAAAGAAAATTAACCTTATTTAATCAATGCTTTCACCTCATCAAAATCTAATCCGCCATAATTACCAGAACTCATGAGTAACAACGCTTTGTTTTCGAAGTTTTGAGAAAACAAAAACGCTTTAAAATCATCTGGATTAGTATAAATAATTAAGTCTTCTCTTTGAAAAGCTTCAGCTATCTGTTCATGAGAAACGGCATCTAGATTTTTAATTTCTACGGCATGTGGGGAATAAAAAACCACAGCAACATCAGCAGCATCTAGTGCTCCCTTGTATTCTTTTAAAAACTCGGCATTTAAACTGCTATAAGTATGCAATTCTAAACAAGCTACTAAAGTTCTATTTTGGTATTGTTCTTTTACTGCTTTAGTTGTTGCTTCTACTTTACTTGGTGAATGTGCAAAATCTTTATAGGCAACACTAGTAATACTTTCGGCTATTTTCTCTAAACGTTTACTAGCGCCTTTAAAAGTTGATATGGCTTCATAAAAATCGTCCTCATCAATTCCCATATGCTGGCATATCCATTTTGCTCCCGCCAGATTGTTTAAGTTATGCTTCCCAAAAATTTCAATAGGCAACGGTCCTTCTGGAGTTTCTAGTAAGGTCTCGCCATTTTCAATGGTGTATTCTGGTGTTTGGTACGGTATTTTTCTAATGGTGTTTTCAGAAGCTTCAACTACACGTTTCACTTCTAGGTCCTCTTCGTTATAATTTATACTACCGCCGTTAACAACAGAGTCTACAAATATGCTAAACTGCTCAACATAATTTTCGTAGGTTGGAAACACATTAATATGATCCCAAGCAATACCACTTATAAGCGCAATATTAGGTTTATACAAATGAAACTTTGGTCTTCTATCTATCGGCGAACTTAAATATTCATCACCTTCTAAAACCATGAAGTCATTTTCCTCAGTGAGTTTTACCATAACATCAAAACCTTCTAATTGAGCCCCAACCATATAATCAACATCTCTATCATGATAATGCATGACATGCAAAATCATAGAGGTTATGGTTGTTTTGCCATGACTTCCACCAATAACAACTCTAGTTTTCTGTTTACTTTGCTCATATAAAAACTCTGGATAGCTATAAATTTTTAGTCCTAATTCCTGAGCTTTTAAAAGCTCAGGATTATCTTCTTTTGCGTGCATACCCAGCACAATAGCATCTAAATCTTTAGTGATCTTTTCAGGAAACCAACCAAATTCATTGGGTAATAAATTCTTTACTGCTAATCTAGATTTTGATGGCTCAAAAATAGTATCGTCACTGCCAGTTACCCTATATCCTTTATTGTGTAATGCCAGTGCCAAATTATGCATTGCTGCACCGCCTATAGCTATAAAATGTACGTTCATGGTGTTGCTTTACAACAAATATCAAATTCCAAATATCAAATTCCAAATTATTATGGTGAAGTTTTGCATTAGGGATTGAAGCATTTGTTGGAGCTCTCCCAAAATAAATTTGGGAAGCGACTGCTGAAAGCCCGACCCGATAGGGTAATGCCCAAATATTAAAGTGCTAATATTTTAGATTTTTCTTCTTGGGCTTCTTCAAAATCATGTCTTTGTGCTAATGCTTTATCAATCCATTTAAGTGCTCCAACTTTATCTAACTTGTTTTTACTAATCTGGGCAAGCCTAAAATAAGCCCATTCTATGGGCACCCCATCTTTTACTGAGTGATTTTCTATATACATTAATAAACAACGCTCTCCTTTCTCTAATTGAATGTTATAATCTGCGCATACTTTACCAATTTGATAATGCATAGCATTTTTATTGTGCTTTTCATAAGCGTTTTCTAAATTATTAATGGCTTTTTGTGGTTGGTTATTGTTTTCATAAAAACTGGTGAGCTTTTCAAAACAGGTAACAGAACCACCAACTTTTAATGCTTGTTTATAGTGTTTTTCTGCAAGTTCTGGTTCTTTATCTAATTCATAGATATAGCCCTTTGCCAAATAACCATCTACTTTTGAAAGGTTTTCTAACTGGCTAGCATACTTTAAGGCTTTATTTTTGCTACCACCAATAACCCCGGGTAATTGCATATATAACTCTACTAATGCCCAACGCACATCAATATGTTCAATATCCAACTCCGCCGCTTTAAGAAAAGAAGCTTTCACATCACCAATTATCATTAAAGCTTTAAACTTATTTACCATTAGTGCTTTCATACCCAAAACACCACCGTATTTATAATGGTAATTAGCATTTTCTGGTTTATAGTCTACTAGTTTTTTATACTGATAAATGGCTTCATCCCATTTTTTCTGATGCCCATATGAATCTCCCAGCAACTCTATACCAAGCATATTTTCTGGATGATTATTGACATATGCTAAAAGTATTTCTTCAGCTTGTACAAACTCTTTCTGGTCAATAAACTTTATAGCTTTCTCAAGATCAAGTTGGCCATAGGTTAAAAAAGGTAAAACTAAAAGGCAAAGAAATTTATTCATAAAGTGTATGTCGGAAACACAAAGTTAAACATTACAGGTTTCTTTAAAAATAGCTAACTTCACTCAACGGTAAAAGCAGTTTACTCATTCACCGTTTTTTGGTATAGCTTTTGAAAGTAAATTAGATGTAAAACAATTCACAATCCTGAAACAAATTCAGAACAAATGAAAAAAACTTTACTCTTATTAATGACAATACTTTTCGCTGTTCATTCACAAGCGCAAAATTCAGACTATGAAACACTTTGGGCAAAAGTGGAGCAGTTTGAAATTGCTGGCTTGCCAAAATCTGCGCTTAAAATAGTTGAGACTATTAAAACCAAAGCAGAAAAAGACAAAAACACACCTCAACTTATTAAAACCATGCTTTTTAAAAACAAATTTGCTTTGGTTTTAGAGGAGGATGCGCAATTAAAAATTATAAATAATTTTAAAGCTGCCATAGAAGCACATTCCTTCCCAACCAAAAATGTTTTAGAAAACATACTTGCAAATTTATATTGGCAGTATTTTAATCAAAATAGATATAAGTTTTATAATAGAACCAAGGTAGCTAATGCTTTAGAAGTTTCTAATGGTGATTTTAGAACTTGGGATTTACAAACTTTATTCAATCAAATTCATAAACATTATCAGAACTCATTGCAAAACGGACTGATGTTACAATTAGAACCGTTGAATAAATATGATGTTATTATAAATACTCAAAAAAATTCTAGAGTTTTCAGACCCTCTCTTTATGATTTTTTAAGCCATAATGCATTGGAGTTTTATAAAACAAATGAGACACATATTATCAAACCTGCCTATAAATTTGAAATTGACAATCCAGAGTTTTTAGGTGATGCAAATACATTTTCAAACTTAAAAATAGAATCTAAAGATTCAACTTCACTACAGCTAAATGCCTTAAAAATATATCAAGATTTAATTCAATTTCATCTTAAAGACGAATCTCCAAAAGCTTTAGCTAGTGTAAATATTGAACGTTTAAAATTTGTAAATCAGCATGCCGTTTTTAATGATAAGCAAAATATACTTTTAAAAGCTTTAAAGACTGAAAGTGAAGGATACAAAGACCATGAGGTTTCTACCCTGTATGATTATGAAATTGCCTCTATTTATTATCAGTTAAGTGAAAAATACAAACCAAAAACCAGTGAGGCAAATCGCTGGAAAGCCAAAGAAGCTATTGATATTTGCAATAAGGTTATTGTAGCTTTCCCTAAAAGTACAGGTGCCAAAAAATGCAAAATTCTAAAGCAACAAATTGAACAAAAGTCATTAAACATAACTGCCGAAGAATTTTTGGCCATACAAAAACACAGCAGAGTTTTAGTGCGTTATAAAAACATAGATTCACTTTATTTTAAGGCCTATAGGATAAATGAAAGACAATTAGAAAGATTCAACAGAATTTATAGTCAGGATGATAGGTGGACATTCTTTAACAAATTAGATGTTAGCAAAACTTGGGAAACCAAACTAACTAATGAATATGATTTCCATTCTCACACTACAGAAGTTTTAGTACCAAAACTTGATAATGGCAGGTATTTAATTGTTTCAACCACATCTAAAAAATCCCAAAGTACTTACGCTTTTACAACACTTCAAGTTACCAATTTAGCTTTGGTAGATTCTGAATCCAACACACATCAAATTTTTCAAATTATAAATAGAAATAATGGCAAACCCGTTGTTAATGCAGACGTAGAACTATCATTTTACATTAAAAATTCAAAATCTAAACAGACTCAAAACCATATCACAAACAATATTGGGCAAGTACATATTAAAAAAGACCATAATTATTACCGCAACATAGCTCTTAAAGTTAAAACTGATGAAGACCTAGCATATTTTGGCAACTACTGGATGGGAACCTACCAAAAAGAAGATAAAGAAGAAACTCAATATAAAGCCTTCATTTTTACCGATAGAAGCATTTACAGACCAGGACAAACAGTTTATTTTAAAGCCATTACCTTAAAAACAAAAAACGGTAAATCTGAAGTTATTCCTAATGAGGATTTTTATGTAGACGTGTTTAATTCTAATGATGAAGATATTGCTGAATTAGAATTTAAAACCAATGAATTTGGTGCTATATCAGGAGAATTTGTATTACCAAATAATGGGTTAAATGGAGATTATTACATAGAACTGTGGGCAGACTCTAATAAAATTGACATTGATGTTGAACACAGGTTCTTAGTTGAAGAGTACAAACGCCCCAAGTTTGAAACTAAATTTAAGCCTCTAAAAGAAACTTACAAGATAAATGATTCTGTAACTGTTAAAGGAAATGCCATAGCATATGCAGGAAGTAACATTACTAATGCCAAAGTAGTTTACAGAGTACACAGAAAAGTACAATACCCGCCATGGTACTATTGGTATAGGCCTTATTTTACTAACGAACCTCAAGAAATTGCCCATGGTGAATGCACCACCAATGATAACGGTGAATTTGAAATTTTGTTTAAAGCGCTACCTGATAAAAGTGTTGACAAAACTACCTTGCCTATTTTTAAATACGAAGTTACTGCAGATGTCACTGATGTAAACGGAGAAACTAGAAGTGCAACAACTATTGTTAATGTTGGATATCATGCTTTAAATGCCAACATAACAATAGCAAACACACTTGATAAATCAAAAAAAGATTATGCCATTAACATTAATACGGAAAATTTAAATGGTGAATTTGTACCAGCAAAAGGCCTTGTTAAAATTTACAAACTTATGGCCCCTCATTCTGTGGTTAGACCAAGATCATGGGACGCTCCAGATTATCAAGCTTTTTCTAAAGAAGTGTTTAAAAACTTGTTCCCGAACGATGCTTACTTCAATGAGGACGATTCTAAAAACTGGAAAAAAGGAAAACTAGTTTTTGAAAAAGATTTTAATACTAAAGATTCCAAAATACTTGAGCTTGGAAAAATTAAAAAATGGATATCTGGAAAATATCTTATCATTTTAGAGAGTCAAGATAAATTCGGACAAAACGTTAGAGATGAAGCAAAAATTACGCTTTACAGTGATACCGATAAAACTATAGCAGATAACCAATTATTTAGTATAACACCAAATAAATCAAGTTATAATATAGGTGATACGGCAAATATAACTTTCGCTTCTGCGGCCGAAAACCTTAATGTTACTGTTTCTATAGAAAAGGACAAAAAGATTGTTCAAACCGAAATTATACAATTAAACAATAACAAAAAAGTTATTAGCGTTCCGGTTGACAAATCCAATATTGGAGGTTTTGTAATACATTATAGTTTTGCAGCATTTAATAGTTTTCAAACTGGTTCACAAACTATAACAGTGCCCTACCCGAAAACAGATTTAGAAATTGAAACCAATACCTTCAGAGACCGTTTACAACCAGGAACAGATGAAACATGGAGTTTTAATATTAAAGGGCCTAAGGGAGATAAGGTAAGTGCAGAATTATTGGCAAGCATGTATGACGCTTCTTTAGATCAGTTTAAACCACATACTTGGAGTTTTAACCCAATTAACAATCCTGTTTACTATGCCACATTTAGAAGCAATGCCAACCAAAGTTTTGGCAATAGAACCTTTAGAGTATATAATGTAAAAAAGCATGGTAATAATTATCCACAACAGTATTATGATCAACTAAATTGGTTTGGGTTTTCAATGCAATTCAATCAATGGAGGTACAAAAACTATTTGAATTCAATAAAGCCTAAATACGAATCGAGACATGAAGAGAAATATGATGATACTGTAAAGAAAAACATAATTACTGGAACTGTATATTCTGCTTCAGATAATTCCCCTCTTCCAGCTGCTAATGTTATCATCAAAAATACCTCTAGAGGAACCACTACAGATTTCGATGGAAGATTCAGTATTAAAGCTAATAAAAATGATGTGCTAGAATTTACATTTATTGGTTTTATTACTCACGAAGTGAAAATCACTAACAATAATACATTCAATATATATTTATCAGAAGACGCTTCAGAATTAGATGAAGTTGTGGTTATGGGTTACGGAACTCAAAAAAAAGCTTCTATATCCGCAGCAATATCTACCGTTACAACTGAAAATTCGCCTGGTGTTGAAGCGGCTTTACAAGGTAGAATTGCTGGCCTTACGGTTAATAATGCAGCAGGAGCAAATGCTGAAGTTCAAATTCGTGGTGCAAATTCCATAGCCTCTAAAAACAAACCACTCTATATTGTAGATGGTAAAATAATTGAAGGTGATTTAGATATACTAGGAATTGATGTTCAATCTATAGAAGTATTAGAAGATTCATCTGCCACAGCTATTTATGGTTCAAAAGCAGCTAACGGCGTTGTTTTAATTTCTACAAAAAAAGGGTTAAATGCTCTAACTCAGGTACAGGTTAGAAAAAACCTTAAAGAAACCGCATTTTTCTTTCCGCACTTAAAAACAGATGAAAATGGTAATATAAGTTTTAGCTTCACCACACCTGAAGCTTTAACCCAATGGAAACTGCAGTTGTTAGCCCATACAAAAACTTTAGAAAGTGCTACTAGAACTTTAACAACCGTTACTCAAAAAGAGCTAATGGTTATACCCAATGCACCTAGATTTTTACGTGAGGGTGACCAAATTACAATAAGCACCAAAATTGCAAACCTAACAGAACAACAACTTTCCGGAGATGCCATATTAATATTAACTGATGCTATTACTGGCAATTCAATAGATACTAAACTAGGAAATGCGGCTAATACCAAGGCGTTCACTGTGGACAGCAAAGGAAATACCCAAGTGTCTTGGAATTTATCTATCCCTGATTACATACAAGCTATTCAATATAAGGTAATTGCAAAAACAGATGCTTTTAGTGATGGTGAACAAAATGCTTTACCAGTTTTAAGCAATAGAATGATGATAACAGAGACCCTTCCAATGTGGATTAAAAGCAATGAAACCAGAACGTTCTCATTAGACAAATTAAAGAACGTAACTTCAACATCGCTCAGTCACCATAAATTAACATTAGAAATAACAAGTAATCCTGCTTGGTATGCCATTCAAGCACTCCCCTACTTAATGGAATATCCTTATGATTGTAATGAACAGACATTTAGTAGATATTATGCCAATACTCTAGCTAGTCATATTGCAAATTCTAACCCAAGAATTCAGGAAGTATTTAATCAATGGGCATCTCAAGACATATTGATTTCTAACCTTGAAAAAAATCAAGAACTAAAATCTATTTTAATTCAAGAAACCCCTTGGTTACGTGATGCACAAAGTGAATCCGAACAAAAAAAGCGTATTGCCTTATTATTTGATTTAAATAAAATGAATAATGAATTGCAATCTGCTTTAAATAAATTAGAAAGCAATCAAATGTCATCAGGTGCATGGGCTTGGTTTAATGGTGGTCGAGAAAACAGATGGATAACTCAACATATAATCACTGGGTTTGGTCATCTCAAACAACTTTATGTTATTCAGAGTGATAGCGAAGAATCTCAAATGATTAAAAGAGCCATTAAATATTTAGATTCTAAATTTATTGAGGAATATAAAAACTTAAGAAAGTACGACAAACATGTAGATTTAAGTAAGGACCATTTAAGTAATACGCAATTACATTATTTATATATGCGCAGTTTCCACCCAGAGATTAAAAAATCAAAAGAAACGGAAGACATTAGCAAATATTACCACACTCAAATTCAGAAATATTGGCTTAATCGTTCTCTTTATTCTAAAGGTCTAATGGCATTAGTTTCACATAGAATGAATGATAATAAAACTACTTCTAAAATTTTAAAATCATTAAAAGAAAATAGTATCACTAATGAGGAGTTAGGGATGTATTGGAAAGAAAACACAAACTCATGGTATTGGTATCAAGCACCAATTGAAACACAGGCCCTACTCATTGAAGTATTTTCTGAAGCAGGTAGCACCATTCAAAGTGAAACAAAAAATTTAGAAACAATTGATAATCTAAAAATTTGGTTGCTCAAAAACAAACAAACCAATAGATGGAAAACTACCAAAGCAACTACAGATGCAATATATGCATTATTACTTCAAGGTAGTGATTGGTTAAGTGTTTCAGAAATGGTTGATGTGGTTTTAGGTGGCAAAAAAATTGAACCTTCAAAATTAGAAGGTGTAAAAATTGAAGCTGGTACAGGCTATTTTAAAACCTCATGGAACACTTCTGAAATTCAACCAGATATGGGAGAAGTAAAACTCACAAAAAAAGGTAATGGTATTGCATGGGGAGGCTTATATTGGCAGTATTTTGAAAATTTAGACAAGATAACTTCAGCTGAAACATCTTTAAAACTAGAAAAGAAATTATTCTTAAAAAAGAATACACATACTGGTGAAGAAATATCAGAAATTACGAATGAAACATTATTAAAAGTTGGCGATTTAGTAAGGGTAAGAATTGAATTGAGAAATGATAGAGCTATGGAGTTTGTGCATATGAAGGATATGAGAGCCGCTGGATTAGAACCTATAAATGTGCTTTCTAAGTACAAATGGCAAGATGGTTTAGGGTACTATGAAAGCACCAAAGACGCCAGTACTAATTTCTTTTTTGACTATTTACCTAAAGGCGTTTACGTTTTTGAATACGATTTAAGAGTGAATAATTCCGGTAATATGAGTAATGGCATTACCACAATTCAAAGCATGTACGCTCCAGAATTTAGCAGTCATAGTGAGGGTGTTAGAATACAGGTTAATTAGAATTAAAGTATGTTAATAAACAAGAGACTTAGAGTCTCTTGTTTATTTTCTTAAATTTGTGATGATGAAAAGCCCCAAAATCACATATCATCATTTTTTAAGAACTATTTTATTAGTTGTTTTAATGGCTTTACTTTCGTGTAAAACCAATAAAAACATTACTTCAAAAGAATCAATTACAGGCAACCCCAAGATTCTATTTTTAAATTATTTTATTTCAAAAACTGAAAACAACCAAAAACAAATCGTTTTAATTAATAAGATTAAAGCTGAGGGTAAACTAAAACAAAATCCATTTTTAAAAGAAGGTTCTCAAGGAGATTTAAGCTGTAATTTATTAAATGAAAAAGGAAAAATACTTGAAAGTTTCGCTATAAAAAACCCACTACTCAAGACTATTGAATATGTAGATGAAACTAAACATCTTAAAGTAAAACAGTTAGATTTAGATAGTACACAATTCTCATTTCGACTTCAATTAAAACCAAATGTTACTTCTATTTCAATTTCAGAAATTGATACTGTAAATAAAAAGCTAAAACCCCTAATCATAACAAACTTATAATGCGAATTCTGCTAAATCACATAGTACTATTTCTAAGTTTTTATTCAGGGTTTGCTCAAATTTTTGACGTGGAGGCTATTCAAATTTCAGGTGACAATAATAAACGAATTAACCTGGTGATATTGAGCGAAGGTTACCAAAGCACTGAACTTACAGACTTCATTGCTGACGTCACTAATTTCACAAATGACATGTTTAGTCAATCACCATTTTCAGAATATGCCAATTATTTCAATGTATATGCTGTTAAGGTTGTTTCTAATGAAAGTGGAACTGATCACCCAGGAACAGCTACAGATGTTGTTGAACCCATATCTCCAATAACGAACGTTGACACATACTTTAACACCACATTTGACTACTTTAATATCCATAGGTTATTATACTCAACTGACCACGCTACCATTAGCACTGTATTAGCCAATAATTTTCCAGAATATGACCAAGCACTTATTCTGGTAAACTCTGACGTCTATGGTGGAAGTGGTGGCACATTTCCATTTAGTTCAACAGGAGCAAGTGCCAGTGAAATAGCAATTCATGAATTGGGGCATTCTCTATTTGATTTAAAGGATGAATATTATCCTGGAGACGCCTTGGCAGGAGAAGCTATTAATATGACCCAGGAAACTAATACCAGTTTGGTGAAATGGAAAAACTGGATTGGTATTAATGGTATTGGTATTTATGCCTATGGCAATTCAGGAACATCAGCAACCTGGAATAGACCTCATCAAACTTGTAAAATGCGTTATTTAGGCTTTCCGTTCTGTTCTGTATGTAAAGAAGGAATGATTGAGAAAATTCATGATTTGGTTTCGCCTATAAATTCATTCTCACCGGTTTCTACCACAATTGAAAACCCAAGTTTTCCCATAGACTTTGAATTGACTTTATTACACCCTACAAATCAAGATTTAGAACGAACCTGGACACTTAATGGTTCCATTTTCTCCAATGATGTTGATAACATCTCTCTTTCTAGTACCGATTTAAATGAAGGTGTAAACACTTTATCTGCTGTTGTAATAGATAATAATAGTTATTTAAAAATTGATAATCACGAAACCATTCATGTAAATACTGTTACCTGGACAATTAATTATTCCACCTTAGGAGTTGAAAATATTACAAGTGAAGAAAACGCGTTTAAAATTAGCATGTACCCTAACCCCTCATCTGAATTTTTAAATTTTAAAATTGAAAGTTTAACTAATTCAAAATTTAAAATTGATTTGGTGAGTTTAGATGGAAAAAAAGTTAAGTCCGTAAAGTTAAATTCGTTTTCCAAAATAAATATAAACCGATTAACTTCAGGAATATATATAGCTAATATCTATGCAAACAATACTTTAATAGCACATAAAAAGTTTGTAAAACATTAGTTTGTTGGTGGATACCTAACGAGTATCTTTTCCACAATTGCTGTTAAGCGTTCTTCTCTCTTTTCTGGATTAGCATTAGGATTAAAACTAGATTCGCTAACTGCTTGCCAAAACAAGCCCTTTCCCTTTTCATCAACAAAATCAATAGTTATTTGCCGGTTTACATTTGCACTTCCAACAGGAATTCCAATAGAAATTCCACCACCAACATTTCGTCCGCCACCACCCAGACCAACACCAACCGTTTGACGAGGGGCACCTTGAAATTCTGCACTTCTTATATCAATTAGAAAATCTGGATTTTCTGAAACAGAGAACCCTAAACTTGTCATTTTAGCATCCATGGCATCTAATAACCGTTTGGTATCTAATTCACTTAAACCAGTTTTCATATCTCCATAATACTGGTAGGTTTTATATTGAGAAAAATTAGTTGTTTTATCAAAATCATAGTTTACACGAATTGGAGCACAACTAACTATAAGTAAAGCAAGTAATACTATTTTTATATGTTTCATTTTCAATATTTTTTTGATTAAAGTTAATCAAAAATTGATCCAATACTGAATTTTGTTTTTACAAGTAATTAATAACATATGTGTTTTGAATAAATTGATTTTAAAAAAAACCATATCTTATGGTAGTCTAGATAAAATTTTACGGAATCCAGATTTCACTACATCAAGCCATATAGCCAATGATAAAATTCTTTAGGAAAATAAGACAAAAATTACTTTCTGAAGGTAAAACAGGAAAGTATCTTCAATATGCAATAGGTGAAATTATACTTGTTGTAATTGGTATTTTATTAGCATTACAAATTAACAATTGGAATGAAGCACGAAAAAATAAGATACTTGAAAAAGAGTACCTTGTGCGTTTACTTGAAGACTTAGAGCATGATCAAAAAGATTTAAAACAGGTAATAACAAATAATGCAATAAATTTAATTTTATCTGAAGATGCTTTAATTAAGCTTGGGGCTGACACTTCAATTTTAACAAAAGGAAGAACTTACGAATTAGCTAATAAAAGTGTAAACATTCATAATAAAACGGTTAGTTATAAAGATTCTCTAATAACATCTGGCAAAACTTATTTGGAATATTTTGGAGAACAAATTACCGAGTTAACAGAATTTAGAATTTTTGATCTTACACAAACTACAATTAATGATTTGACATCAACAGGAAATATCGAGGTTATAAGAGACAAAAAATTAAGACAAAGCATACAATCTTATTATGCCCGAATGTTAAGTGCACTTGGAAACGAAGAATATATTATTAAACCGCATGTAGACTATCTTGTAGATCTTCTTAAAGAATTAGGAATTCCGCCTAATAGTAGATTGTCTGATTCAGATTTACGTAATTTGGTTAAAAATGACCACCGATTAACTATGGCGCTATATAGTTTGTATGATGCCAACGGTATTCTATTTCATATAAACTACGCAAGAAAGGGAGCTATATATAAGCATATTCAAAAAACAAAAAATGAGATTAAGGCAGCTCTTGAGTTAATCTAATCATTCAATATTTTCCACAAAGAATCTTTTAGTTCAGTGATACCTTTTTGGGCTACAGAAGAAATGAACAGGTAAGGAATAGGCAATTCGTTATCTAGTTCTTCTTTAAGTTCAGCCTTTAACTCATCATCAAGCATATCACTTTTAGATATTGCTATTATGCGTTCTTTATCCAACATTTCTGGGTTGTAACGTTTTAATTCATCAAGAAGAATATCGTATTGTTTTTTAATATCATCTGCATCTGCAGGAATTAAAAACAGCAATACAGAATTACGTTCTATATGACGTAAAAAGTAATGACCTAGCCCTTTACCTTCAGCAGCACCTTCAATTATCCCAGGAATATCTGCCATAACAAAGGTTTGAAAATCTCTGTATTTTACAATACCTAAATTTGGTTTTAGCGTTGTAAACTCATAATCAGCAATTTTTGGTTTTGCCGATGTTATTACAGAAAGTAATGTAGATTTTCCAGCATTTGGAAAACCAACCAAACCAACATCTGCCAACACCTTCAGCTCTATGGTTACATACTTTTCCTCAATTGGCATTCCTGGTTGAGCATAGCGCGGTGTTTGATTCGTGGATGATTTAAAATGCCAATTCCCTAAACCTCCTTTTCCTCCTTCCGCTAAAACTTGCTCTTGACCATTTTCAGTAATTTCAAAAAGTATACTATTGGTTTCTGTATCTCTAATAACAGTTCCTAAGGGCACATCTATATAAACATCTTCACCATCAGCTCCTGTGCTTCTGCTTTTACTTCCATGTCCGCCATGGCCAGCTCTTATATGCTTCTTAAATTTGAGGTGCAACAAGGTCCAGAGGTTTTCTTTTCCACGAACAATAATATGTCCTCCTCGGCCACCATCACCTCCATCCGGACCACCTTTTTCAATATATTTTTCACGATGTAAATGCGCAGAACCTTGCCCTCCTTTACCAGAGCACACATACATTTTTACATAATCAACAAAGTTACCTTCAGTCATGACTTTTGTCATTCCTGCATAGGCAGGAATCTTTTAAATTAAATCTATATAAAACAATAAGATTCCTGTATTAACAAGAACAATTTATAGATTATCAATTACAGCACTTAAGCGTTTAGTAATATCTTCAATACTACCAACACCATCAACACCATAGTATTTATTTTGTGCTGAATAGTAATCTTTTAATATTGCAGTTTTATTGTAGTATTCCTTTATTCTGTTTCTAATAATACTCTCATCAGCATCATCTGCTCTACCACTAGTTTTTCCTCTTTCTAATAATCGTTTAACTAAAACTTCATCATCAACTTCTAATGCAATCATTGCATTTATTGCAGAGTCTTTAGTATCCATTAATTCATCTAATGATTTTGCTTGTGCATTAGTGCGTGGAAATCCATCAAAAATAAACCCGTTAGCATCTGTGTTTTTTTCCACCTCAGCATTTAACATATCTATAGTAACTTGATCTGGCACCAATTCACCTTTATCTATATAAGATTTAGCAAGCATACCCAAAGCAGTTTCGTTTTTAATGTTGAACCTAAAAACATCTCCTGTAGAAATATGTATAAGATTATACTTTTCTTTTAAAAATTCTGCCTGTGTTCCTTTACCTGCTCCCGGAGGGCCAAATAATACTAAGTTTGTCATGTGTTGTGTTTCTTTTATTTGATATACTTCTGGTAAATCTCTTCCTAAATTATCATAATCTAAGCCATAGCCAACTATGAATTTATCTGGAATTTCAATACCTATATAATGTAATTTAAAGTCTTTTTTATAAGCTTCAGGTTTGTAAAAAAGTGTTGCTATTTTTAGAGCTTTCACCTTTTCATTTTTAAAGATACGATGTACCTCTGCCAAGGTTTTTCCTGTATCAATAATATCTTCAAGAATAATTACTGTTCTATCTGTAAGGTCTTGAGTAAGTCCTATTAAGCGTTGAATATCTTCAGAAGATTTTAAGCCCTCATATGAAGCTAATTTAATAAATTGAACTTCACAGGGTTTAGGGTACTTTTTAACAAAATCACTTGTTAACATAAAAGACCCATTTAATATTCCAACAAAAACGGGTATTTCATCGCCAACATCATTAGCAATTTCCATTACCAATTTGTCTAAAGCCGCATCAATTTCTTTTGCAGAAACAAACGGTTTAAAGTATTTATCATGTAGCTTAATCACCTAAAACAACTTTTAGAAGTGGCAAAGATAATTAAATGATTGACGATTTAGAATGTTTTGATTTATGATTTAGATAAGAATTTGATATTTAAGTGTATTTTTGCATTACTTTAAAAAGTTTCTAATAAAACTGCATAGATGAATTACTTTTCTTCTGACTTTAAACTTGGTATTCTTGGTGGTGGCCAATTGGGTAAAATGGTACTTTACAACACTAGAAAATTTGACATTAACACGCTTGTAATGGACTCTAGCAATGAAGCACCTTGTGAAATTGCTTGTAATGAATTTACCATTGGCGATTTAATGGATTATGACGCTGTTTACAATTTTGGAAAACAGGTAGACGTACTAACATTTGAAATTGAAAATGTAAATGTTGATGCTTTAGAAACTTTAGAAAAAGAAGGCATTAAAGTTTATCCTGCTTCTAAAACATTAAGAACCATTCAGAATAAGGCAAAACAAAAGTTGTTTTATGTTGATAATGATATTCCAACGGCTCCTTTTTCTCGTTTTGCATATACATCCGAAATTAAAGAAACTATAAATCACGGAGGGCTAAATTTACCCTTTGTCTGGAAAAGTGCTCAATTTGGATACGATGGTCAAGGCGTTAAAATTGTAAGATCTTTAGAAGATTTAGAAGGTTTACCAAATGTAGAATGCATTGCAGAAAATTTGGTTCCGTTTAAAAATGAATTAGCAGTTATTGTTTCGAGAAATGTCTCAGGAGAGATTAAAAGTTACCCTGTTGTTGAAATGGAATTTCATCCTGAAGCTAATCAAGTAGAATATGTTATCTGTCCAGCAAGAATTGATGATCATGTTGCTAAAAAAGCCAAAGATGTGGCATTAAAAGTATCTGAATCTTTTAATCATGTTGGTCTGTTAGCCGTTGAAATGTTTCAAACCCAAGACGATGAAATATTGGTAAATGAAGTTGCTCCAAGACCGCATAATTCAGGTCATCAAACTATTGAGGCTAGTTATACTTCTCAATTCGAACAGCACTTAAGAGCTATATTAGATTTACCGCTTGGAAGAACAGATAGCAAAGTAGGTGGCGTTATGGTAAATCTTGTTGGTGCAGAAGGTTATACTGGCAATGTAGTTTATGAAAACATTGACACCATTATGAAAATGGATGGTGTAACACCACATATTTATGGAAAAAAACAAACGAGACCATTTAGAAAAATGGGACATGTTACCATTGTGAACGAAGACTTAAATGAGGCTAGAAGAATTGCAGAAGAAGTAAAAAAATCTATTAAAGTTATAAGCGAATAATTATGAATAAAGTTGGCGTAATTATGGGAAGTAAAAGTGACCTTCCTGTTATGCAAGATGCTATAGACATCTTAAAAGGTTTTGATATTGAAGTTGAGGTAGATATTGTTTCGGCACATCGTACTCCAGAAAAACTATTTGATTATGGTAAAAATGCACACACCAGAGGTTTTGCCGTTGTTATTGCTGGCGCAGGTGGCGCTGCACATTTACCAGGTATGATTGCTTCACTTTCTCCACTTCCAGTTATTGGGGTTCCTGTAAAAAGTAGTAACTCTATTGATGGTTGGGATTCTGTACTATCTATTTTGCAAATGCCAGGTGGGGTACCTGTTGCTACGGTAGCCTTAGATGGTGCAAAAAATGCGGGTATCTTAGCAGCCCAAATTATTGGTTCTAACAATAAAGGGGTTTTAGACAAAATTGTTGCTTATAAAGAAGAACTAAAAGTTAAGGTAAACCAATCTGCCAAAGAGTTAAAATAAAAACCCCGAGTTCCACCCGAGGTTCCTAGCTATTAACTTATAATTTTTTTTGAGTTAGTCACTCTAAAATTTAAGAACGCTAAAATATAAAAATTTTATTATGTATGCATAATAAATTAAAACTTTAACATATTTCCTACAAAATGTCTTATAAAATATTACTTAATTCTTTTAACACCGCCTATAATACAGCTCCATTCTCTAAAATAAAAGACGACTATTATTTACCAGCTTTTAAACAAGCCATTAAAGATGCAAAAGCTGAGATTGATGCCATAATAAATAATTCTGACGCCCCTACTTTTGAGAATACTATTGAGGCCCTAGACTTTTCAGGTGAGCAATTAGATAGAATTTCAAGTATATTTTTTAATTTAAATTCTGCTGAAACCAACGAAACTATTCAAAAAATAGCACAAGAAGTCTCTCCATTACTCTCGGAATTTAGCAATGATATTACCTTAAATGAAGATTTGTTTAAGCGTATTAAATCTGTTTACAGTGAGAAAGATGCTTTAAATTTAAATACTGAACAACAAACATTACTAGACAAGAAGTACAAAAGTTTTTCTAGAAATGGAGCAAATCTTGAGGAAGACAAAAAAGAACAACTTAGAGATATTGATAAAAATTTAAGCAAATTAAAATTAACTTTTGGTGAAAACTTGTTAGCAGAAACCAATAAGTTTGAAATGTTTATTACTGAAGAATCAGATTTGTCTGGTTTGCCAGAAGGCGCTAAAGAAGCCGCTAAACAATTAGCCGAATCAAAAAAGAAAGAAGGCTGGTTGTTTACTCTAGACTACCCAAGTTATATTCCATTTGTTACCTATGCCGATAATAGAGAATTACGCAAAATGTTATCGCTCGCAGCAGGCAGTAAAGGTTTTAAAAATGATGATTTAGACAATCAAAAAATAGTACTAGATATTGTAAAATTAAGGCATAAGCGAGCAAAACTCTTAGGCTATCCAACACATGCCCATTTTGTATTAGAAGAGCGAATGGCAGAAACACCAGAAAACGTTCTAAACTTTTTAAATGATATTCTAGCCAAAGCCAAACCTGCCGCTAAAAAGGAATTTGAAACACTTAAAGAATTTGCAAATGAACTTGATGGGTTAGAGAACTTAGAAAAATGGGACGGTGCTTATTATGCTGAAAAACTAAAACAAAAGTTATTTAGTTTAGATGATGAATTACTCAAACCTTATTTTAAATTAGAAAATGTTATTGCTGGCGCTTTTAAAGTTGCCAACAAGCTTTTCGATTTAAACTTTGAAGAGGTAAACACCATTGATAAGTACCATGAAGATGTTTTAACATATAAAGTAACCAATTCCAAAGGCAATTTTATATCTGTTTTTTATGCAGATTTCTTCCCAAGAACAGGAAAAAGAAACGGTGCGTGGATGACATCCTTCAAACCTCAATACATCAAAGACGGAGAAAACTCTAGACCACACGTTTCTATAGTTTGTAACTTTACCAAACCCACTAAAAGCAAACCTTCACTTTTAACTTTTAATGAAGTAACAACTTTATTCCATGAATTTGGTCATGCTTTGCATGGTATGTTAGCTAATACAACTTATCCTAGTTTATCTGGAACCAGTGTTTATTGGGATTTTGTAGAGTTACCAAGTCAGGTGATGGAAAACTGGTGTTATGAAAAAGAAGCATTAGAATTATTCGCAACGCATTATGAAACCGGAGAATTAATTCCAATGGATTTAGTTGATAAGATTAAAGAATCTGCAACTTTTCACGAAGGGATGCAAACACTTCGTCAGTTAAGTTTTGGTTTATTAGATATGAGCTGGCATGGTATTGAATCACCAGATGCAATCACATCAGTAAAAGACCATGAATTAGAAGCTTTTAGTAATACTAAATTGTACCCTGATGTTGTTGATAATTGTATGAGTACTGCATTTGCACATATTTTCCAAGGCGGTTACTCTTCAGGATATTACAGTTACAAATGGGCTGAAGTTCTAGATGCTGATGCATTTGAATATTTTAAAGAGGCCGGCATTTTTAACAAGGAAGCTGCCACCAAATTTAAAGACAACGTATTAAGCCAAGGAGGAACGGAAAACCCAATGACTCTTTACAAACGTTTTAGAGGACAAGAACCAAAACCTGAAGCTTTGTTAAAACGTGCAGGGTTGATTAAAAAATAATTCTGCTAAAGGGATTTAATATAGTTATACATCTTTTCTCTAATCTTTGAATCTGGTATCTTACCATAACCTGCCATCATATTATCAATCATATGATGCGGTTTAGAGGTTCCAGGAATAATGCAAGTCACCAGTTCATTTGACAAAATAAATTTTAAGAAAAACTGTCCCCAACTATTTATGTCATATTCCTTGGCCCAATCTGGGACATCCTTTCCTTTGGTGGCTCTAAACAGGCTGCCTTTTTCAAAAGGCCTGTTAATTAAAGTTGCCGTATTGTTTTTTTGTATAGTTTCAAAAAGTGATTTTTCTGCATGACGCGATAAAATGGAATAATTAAACTGGACAAAATCTGGTTTTTCAGCTTTAATAACTTGCTCTAATTGTTCATGTGATCCGTCAGTATAATGCGTAATACCCCAAAATTTAATTTTTCCACGGTCCTTCCAGTCTCTAAGGGTTTTTACATGGGTTTTCCAATCTACTAGATTATGAATTTGCATTAAATCCATTTGCTGGCGTTTCATTCGTTTGAATGAGTTTTGCATTTGGCGAATTCCTTCGTCTTTACCTTTTGTCCAGACTTTAGTGGCATAAAAAAAGGAATTGTTCAAATTAGCCTTTCTGGTTAAATTCCCAACTACTCCCTCTGAACTGCCATACATAGGAGAAGAATCTATAACGGTACCTCCTAGTTTATCCATCTCAATTAATACTTGAACCAGTTTCACCATCTCCTCAGCAGAACTTCCCACATCAAAAGTTTGCCATGTACCTAAGCCTATAACCGGCAAGCTTTGATTAGATGATGGTATTTTTCTCAGCAAAATTTCATTTTTGAAATTAAACGAGGACAATAATGGAGACAATGCTATTCCCAATCCAGCAAGTCCTGATAGTTTTAAAACAACTCTCCTATTATATTCCTTATTAATCACTTTCTAAAATTAATGAAAATAAGTTTATCTTCCATTCGTTTATATAGGTTAATGAAGTTTTTTAAAGTCCTCGGGCACATTATTATAATTTGTTTTCTAACTACCCTTACTCAAGTTGGTGGGGTTATTTGGTTAATAGCATTTTTGTTTTCACTAAAGACTAAAGGTAAAATGAGACATATTTTCCCTTTTTTATACATGGCTACCAATCTAATTATTGTACCTCCCATTGCCAAATCTTTTGGTAGGGAGGAACTGCCAGTATTCAATTCTAATGTAAAACCCCAAAATTTGGTCTACCCCTTATTGTTTAGGAATTATGTATCTCCAGATTTGCACCATTTATTGGTCAATTCTTCTCAAGAATTAAAACTTAAAAGCATTGAAATAACATATCTAGATGCTAACTTTCCTTTTTTCAACAACTTTCCGTTATTGCCTCATTTAAGCCATAACGATGGAAAAAAAGTAGATATTTCGTTTATGTATTTGGACGAGAATGGGAATCAACAAATAAAAAGCCATCGGTTTCTGGTTATGGCGCTTATATTAACAAGCAGTCTAAAACTTCAGGAGATTGTTTAAACCGAGGTTACTGGCAATATGACTTTCCAAAGTATTTAACTTTTGGAACTATTAATGATTTAGAATTGGATCGGAATAAAACAAAAGTCCTAATAAAGCAATTATTGGCTTCATCTAAAACTGAAAAGATATTTATTGAGCCTTATCTTAAACAATCCTTGGGGCTATCTTCAGAAAACAAAATACGATTTCAGGGTTGTCAAGCAGTCAGGCATGATGACCATATTCATCTTCAAATTAAATAAACTTTCAATATTTATTGAAAGTTTAGAAATAATTTATATATTTGTGTTATGGAATATCAAGAAGCAAAAGAAAAGTTCATTAGTACCTGGGGAAGTTTGGGGTCTATGTGGGGCATTAACAAGGCTATGGCTCAAATTCAATCTTTGCTTTTTATATCTACCAAACCCTTGTCTATGGAAGATATTATGGAAGAATTAAAAATTTCCAGAGGCAATACTAGCATGAATTTACGCCAACTTATGGATTGGGGTATTGTAACAAAAGAATTAGTTCCTGGAGAACGCAGAGAGTTCTTTACCACAGTTAAAGATGTTGAAGAATTAGCAAGACATATTGCTAAAGAAAGAAGTAGACGTGAAATTAAACCAGTTATTAAAACCTTAAAAGAAGTGAGTTCTATTAAAGATGATGGCACAGCTAAAACACAAGAGCTTATTAAACAAACCAAAGCATTGCATGATTTAGCAAACACCGCGGATTCTTTATTAAATAAAATTGCTGCTCAGGAACAAAACTGGATTACTAAATCGTTACTTAAATTGATTAAATAAAAAAATTTCAAATATACTTTCAATATTTTCTGAAAGTTTAAAACATAAAAAATGAAAACTAAAAATGTATTTATGACCTGTGTATGGAAAGACTTAATCATGTCAACTTTTGAGGTAGACAAAGCAATACTTATACCTTACCTCCCAGTTGATACTGAATTGGATTTATATAAGGGAAAAGCCATTTTAAGTTTAGTTGCTTTCACTTTTTCTAATGTCGAATTCTTCGGATTAAAAGTCCCCTTTCACCAAAATTTCGGTCAGATAAATTTCCGGTTTTATGCAAAATCTAAAATAGATGGCTCAAGAGGCGTTGTATTTATTAGAGAGTTTGCTCCAAAACATTTAATTGCTTTTGTAGGAAATAAATTCTATAATGAACCCTATTTTTTTAAATCTATTCGCCTGGAAAAACACCATAAAAACAACAATGTTCAAATGAGTTACAAATACAAAAACTCTACAATTAAAGTGTTTGCAAGTAATTTAACTGAGGACCTTAAAAAAAACACATTAAAACATTTTGTAGTTGACAGATACATTGCATTTATAAAAACAAAAAAAAGAAAATCGCTTAGATATAATATTTACCATAAACCATGGAAAACACAACAAATAAAGAATTGGCACATTGATAATGATATATTAAAATTATTACCACCTGATTTCAAAAATTTAAAACACCTTTCTACTTATTTAGTTAATGGCTCTCAAGTAAAAGTAGAAAAAGGAATGATGCTATAATATTTGTCTACAATATTCATTTTTTTGTCTTATTTTTGGTTTACTAAAAACAATTGCTAGACAATGCCCAACCATCAAATTAATCCAAATAAATGGATCGATTTATATTCAGACTACCTCTTTAACTACACTATTACCCGTGTAAGCGATCGTGAGATAGCACAAGATTTGGTTCAAGATACTTTTTTGGCGGGTTTAAAGTCTATGAAAAACTTTAAAGGTGAAGCCAGTGAACGCACATGGCTAATCTCCATTTTAAAAAGAAAAATCATTGACCATTATAGAAAAATTAATTCTAATAAAGGGAAAGCAGAAGTTAGAATTAATTATAAGGATGACGAAAGCGAAGGCGATTGGCTAGAAGAACGTGTTGCAGATCCTTTTGATAAAACTGCTGAGGATAGCATGCAGAATAGTGAATTAGGTGATGCTATTCACAATTGCCTAAGTAAACTCCCTAAAAAGCAAGCTGAAGTTTTTAAAATGAAAACCATTTTAAATTATGAAACCGAAGCTATTTGTAATGAACTAGATATTACTGCGTCTAACCTTTGGGTAATTATTCATAGAGCAAGAACTGCTATGGCTGGTTGCCTTGAAAAAAACTGGTTTTAGTAATGAAGAAAAAGTTTTTATTTATTAGCTGTGAAGAGGCTCAGCACATCTGTGATAAAGCACAATACAATGAAGCCAGTTTGTGGGAAAAAATTAAGCTTAATATTAGACTTTCATATTGCCGACTCACTAGGGTTTATTATAAAAACAATACCAAGCTAACTAAAAAAATAGCTGAATCTAAAATTGAGTGTTTAGACCCTGATTGTAAAAAGAACATGAAAAATGAGTTAGACAAAGCTATTAAAGAACAAGCTAACTAGCTAAACAATTGCAAAAGCCCTAACCACAAAATGGGTATTCCTTCAACCCAAAAAGAGCTATAATATTTCCCTTGTTCAATTCTTGCTAATACCACTACAATAAGTGTACTAATTAATATTATTCCTAAAACAAACACTTGAGTTAATTGAATATCGTCTTTAAAAAATTCTAAAGCAAACATCACTGCTAATAGAAACAAACCAATAATTTTTGTTTTTATCACACCTATTTTTTGAGGAATAGTAGAGAGCTTTAAATTATCAAATCTTAAATCGCGAATTTCAAAAGGTAACATCAAAACAATAACATAAATGTACCGCTGAAGGCCAGTTATAAAAACATCTGCATACAATTGTATATCATTATTAACCAATGGAATAAGCACTGTAACACCACTCCACACAAAAGCAATCAAATAAATCTTAAACCCACCAATACTTCGTAAATTTTGTTGTTTATCAACAAAAAAACGTTTAGGTAAAAATGGAATCGCATAAAAGAAGGTAAGCATCCCAAATCCCAAAATATACAACAAGGTTTTCACTGATAATTTCATGGCAAAGAAACACAGCAGCAAGAAACAGAAAAACGAAAAAATCTGGATAGTCTTTAACCAATTAGCAAGTCTTCTATGATGAAATTTTGCAATGCCAAAATACTTCACAAAATTATAACCTGTAATAGAAGCAAAAAACAGAAAAAACAACAGTGGTTTATCAAAAGGAATTTGAAACTCAATAAGCGTAATCCATGTTAGTGAACATACTGATAAAGCCACATGAATACTACTGTTTATATAAAAGTTTAATATATGTTTCAACCAAGTCATTAAACAAAAATAATTAAACTGTTAATAACGTCATTAAATGGTTAAAAACTTTCTTTTACCATGAATTAACAACATTAAATAATGCTTATTTTTACGGTTTGCATATCAAATTAAAATTTAATGAACACAAACGCTTTTGCTCTACGTCATATTGGACCTAATGAAGAAGATCAAAAAGAAATGCTAAAGACTTTGGGTCTTGAATCTTTAGATCAATTAATATATGAAACTATTCCTGATGATATCCGATTAGAAAGCGGATTGAATTTAGATGAACCTATGACCGAGCATGAGTATTTATTGCATATTCATGATCTTTCAAAAACAAATAAAGCTTACAAAACATATATTGGCTTAGGGTATCACCCAACAGTGATGCCGGCGGTAATTCAACGTAATATTTTGGAAAACCCCGGTTGGTATACAGCTTACACCCCATATCAAGCAGAAATTGCTCAAGGTAGACTAGAAGCTCTCCTGAATTTCCAAACCATGATTATTGAATTAACTGGTATGGAAATTGCCAATGCGTCTTTATTAGACGAAAGTACGGCTGCTGCTGAAGCTATGAGTTTACTCTTCGCTGTTAGAGAACGTTCACAAAAGAAAGCCGGCATTAATAAATTCTTTGTTTCAGAAAATATTCTACCACAAACATTATCATTGCTTGAAACCAGAGCCAACCCAATAGGCATTGAATTGGTTGTTGGAAATGAGGAAACTTTTAATTTTTCAAATGAATTCTTCGGAGCCATTTTACAATACCCTGGAAGAGACGGACAAATAACGGATATTAAATCCTTTATAGAAAAAGCTAATGAAACTCAAATTAAAGTTGCCGTTGCCGCTGATATTTTAAGTTTGGTTAAGCTTGAAGCTCCTGGTAATTTTGGTGCTGACGTGGTAGTTGGTACAACCCAGCGTTTTGGAATTCCAATGGGTTATGGTGGTCCGCATGCGGCATATTTTGCTACTAAAGAAGCTTACAAAAGAGATATTCCGGGGCGCATTATTGGCGTTACAAAAGATGTTAATGGAAATAGAGCTCTACGAATGGCACTGCAAACTCGTGAGCAACATATTAAAAGAGATAGAGCTACATCAAATATTTGTACAGCTCAGGTATTATTGGCTGTAATGGCTGGTATGTATGCTGTTTTTCATGGACCTAAAGGCTTAAAATTTATTGCTAACAAAGTTCACAACAAAGCCTCTAAACTTGCTGAAGTTATAGAAAGCTTTGGTTTTCAACAAGTGAATACGTCATTTTTTGATACACTTCAAATAAAAACGAAAGCAAGAAAGATTAAAAAGATTGCCACCAAAAAGAAAGTTAATTTTTGCTATCCTGATAAAAACACGGTTACAATATCTATTAATGAAACCACTTCTATTAGAGATATTAATTATCTGATTTCCGTTTTTGCTGAAGCTGCCAATAAAGAAACCGTTATTATTTCCGAAGTATCTCCGTCAAATAATATTGATAATTCTGTTAAAAGAACATCTTCATTTTTAGAGCTTGATGTATTTAATCAACATCACTCGGAGACACAACTAATGCGTTATATAAAATCTTTAGAACGTAAAGATTTATCGCTTAATCACTCTATGATTTCTTTAGGATCTTGCACCATGAAACTTAATGCTGCATCTGAAATGTTACCTTTAAGTTGGTTTAAATGGGGAAATATTCATCCGTTCGCTCCGAAAAAACAAGCTAGGGGATATAGAAAAGTTTTAAAGAAATTAGAAGACCAATTAACAGAAATTACTGGTTTTGCAGCAACCTCATTACAACCAAATTCAGGAGCACAAGGAGAATTTGCTGGATTAATGGTAATAAAAGCATATCATGAGTCTCGTAATGAAGGCCATAGAAATATTTGTTTAATTCCGTCGTCTGCACACGGAACCAACCCTGCAAGTGCAGTTATGGCGGGGATGAAAGTAGTAGTTACAAAATCTACTGAAGAAGGAAACATTGATATTGATGATTTACGGGAAAAGACTATTAAACATAAAGATAATTTATCAGCTTTAATGGTTACGTACCCTTCTACTCATGGAGTGTATGAATCAGCTATTAAAGAAATCACCCAAATTATTCATGATAATGGCGGACAGGTTTATATGGATGGTGCTAATATGAATGCTCAGGTTGGACTTACCAATCCAGGAAACATCGGAGCAGATGTTTGTCACTTAAACCTTCATAAAACATTTGCCATCCCTCACGGTGGTGGTGGCCCTGGTGTTGGTCCTATTTGTGTTGCTAAACAATTGGAACCGTTTTTACCCGGAAACCCAGTGCTTAAAACCGGTGGAAACAAAGCAATCACTGCAATTTCTGCAGCACCATTTGGCTCTGCTTTAGCATGCCTAATTTCATACGGTTATATTAAAATGCTAGGAGCTGAAGGATTGACTGAATCTACTAAGGTAGCCATTTTAAACGCAAATTATATCAAACATAGATTAGATGGCCATTACAATACATTATATTCAGGAGAACGTGGTAGAGCCGCACATGAAATGATAGTTGATTGCCGACCCTTTAAAGCTAATGGTGTTGAGGTTTCTGATATTGCAAAACGTTTAATGGATTATGGTTTCCACGCGCCAACGGTGTCTTTCCCGGTAGCTGGAACTTTAATGATTGAACCAACAGAAAGTGAAAGTAAGGAAGAACTTGACCGATTCTGCAATGCTATGATTTCTATAAAGAAGGAAATTGAAAGTGTTACAAAAGAAGACCCTAATAACATTTTAAAAAATGCACCTCATACTATGGAAATGATTACTGCAGATGAATGGTATTTCCCATATTCAAGAGAAAAAGCTGCATTTCCGTTAGATTATATTAGAAATAATAAATTTTGGCCTAGTGTAAGACGAGTTGATGACGCCTTTGGTGACAGGAATTTAGTAT
The DNA here is from genome assembly GCF_045277075.1 of Seonamhaeicola sp. MEBiC01930. Taxonomy (GTDB): domain Bacteria; phylum Bacteroidota; class Bacteroidia; order Flavobacteriales; family Flavobacteriaceae; genus Seonamhaeicola. Next base: position 833,755 of record NZ_CP104270.1, read on the forward strand.
GCTCTTGTGCCCCAATTGAAGAGTATATTGAGGCTTAATTTATGAGGTTGAACGTCGTAATGAAAATTACTATACAACTTAACATTCAGTTAAAGCAAGTATATTAGACTCCTGAAAAGTTTTTAGCAGCAAAATACATTTTATGAATATTAAAATAACCGGAGTTGGGAGCTATATACCTGACACAATTGAGAAGAATGAAAATTTTCATAATCATGAATTTTTAAATACTGATGGTACTTCTATAAACTCACCAAATGAAGTTATTGTAGATAAATTTAAAGCTATTACCGGAATTGCCGAACGTCGTTATGCGAAGGCTCACCACAATTCTTCAGATTTAGGCTTTTTTGCAGCTGAAAAAGCTATCGAAGATGCTGGTATTGACCCCGAAACTATAGATTATATTATAGTTGCGCAAAATTTTGGAGATGTAAAAAGCAATACTATTCAAAGTGATATGTTGCCTTCTATAGCTTCACGTATAAAACATAGTTTACGCATTAAAAACCCGAAATGTGTAGCCTACGACCTTTTATTTGGGTGTCCAGGATGGATAGAAGGTGTCATTCAAGCCAAGGCATTTATAAAGTCAGGAATGGCAAAACGATGCTTGGTAATTGGAACCGAAACATTATCAAGAGTAGTTGATAAACATGATAGAGATTCCATGATTTTTTCTGATGGTGCTGGTGCAACTATTATAGAAGCTACTCATGAAGAAGGTGGTATTCTTTCTCATGAAACGGCTAGCTATACTTATGACGAAGCTTATTACCTATACTTTGGGAATTCCAATAAACAAGAACTTTGTAGAGATACACGCTACATTAAAATGGAAGGCCGCAAAATATACGAATTTGCGCTTATGAATGTTCCTAAGGCTATGAAGGAATGTTTAGATAATAGTGGTTACGATATTAAAGATGTAAAAAAGATTTTCATACATCAGGCAAATGAAAAAATGGATGAAGCTATTTTAAAGCGATTTTACAGATTATATAGAACTGAAATTCCCGAACACATTATGCCAATGAGTATTCAAACTTTAGGAAACAGTTCAGTTGCTACCGTCCCTACTTTATTTGACTTAGTTAAGAATAATAAAATGGAAAATCACAGCTTGAAAAAAGGTGATGTGATTATTTTTGCAAGTGTTGGCGCTGGTATGCATATTAATGCTATTGTTTATAAATACTAACTTCATTAATGTACGAACAAACATATCCTAATAAACGTTTTAAGCACACCATTCAATTTTTAAAGAAACATGTATCAAATTCTGAATCTATTTTAGATTTGGGTGTACAAAACCCTTTTTCCAAAATCATGATAGCACATGGGTATACTGTTGAAAACACGAAGGGAGAAGATTTAGACGAAAACACAACTAACATAGCTAACTCAAAAGCAGATGTTGTTACAGCTTTTGAAATATTTGAACATTTGTTATCACCTTATACGGTTTTAAAAGAGATTAAAGCTAATAAAATAGTTGCTAGTATTCCCTTAAAATTATGGTTTTCCTCAGCATATAGAAGTAAAACTGATCAATGGGATAGGCATTATCATGAATTTGAAGATTGGCAATTTGACTGGTTATTAGAAAAAACTGGTTGGAAAATTATTGATCGTCAAAAATGGACTAATCCAACAAAAAAAATCGGTATTCGCCCTATTTTAAGATGGTTTACACCCAGATACTACATGGTTTACGCTGAAAGAACAAAATAGGAACTTCTTAAATTACTTGGAAATTCATTTTTTTATTTTGAGTTTTACAATATGAATTTCTACATAGTCATTCCCGCTCACAATGAAGAAAGCTCTATTGGCCTAACCCTAGATTCTTTAATTTATCAGTCCCTAAAACCAAAACAGGTTGTTGTGGTTAATGATAATTCTACAGACAAGACTTTAGAAGTAGTTGAAGGTTACTCTTTTAAACATGATTTTGTTACTCTTGTGAACACTAAATCGTCAAATGAACATTTACCGGGAGCAAAAATTATTAATGCTTTTTATAAGGGCTATGAGGTTTTAGATGAAGATTATGATGTAATCTGTAAATTTGATGCGGATTTAATTTTCCCCTCAAATTATTTAGAACAATTAGCTCTGCATTATAAAGAATCCAAAAAATTAGGGATGGTTTCTGGCTTCTGTTACATAGAAAAAAATGAAGGCTGGAAGCTAGAAAACCTTACGAGAAAAGACCACATTCGTGGAGCATTAAAAGCATACCGCAAACAATGCTTTTTAGACATAGGTAAATTAAAACCTTCTATGGGTTGGGACACAGTTGATGAACTTTTAGCTAAATATTATAACTGGCAGATACTTACTGATAGCACATTACATGTAAAACATTTAAAACCTACAGGTATTAGTTATAATAAAGCCTCTAAATATTTACAAGGCGAAGCTATGTATAAAATGCGCTATGGTTTTATAATTACCTTAATCTCTGCATTAAAATTAGCCTACAAAAAGAGAAACTTTAACTTATTTAAAGATTATATGGCTGGTTATTTTAAGGCAAAAAAAGAAAAACCTGAACAACTAGTTACAGAAGAACAAGGCAAATTTATTAGAAAACTTCGCTGGAAAGGAATGCTCAAAAAATTAACGTAAAAAATAAGAGTCACCTAATTTCTAGATGACTCCTATCCATTATCAATTTAATAATATATTATTCAACAAGTAATTTTTTAATTGATTTTACTGAACGATTTGTATTATCCGTCACACTTATCAAATAAAGTCCTTGAGCAAAATTACTAACATCTACATCTAATAATCTAGTTGATGTTAGATTAATAGCCCTGTTATAAACCTCACTACCCGAAAAACTGTGAATTCTAACAGTAACATCTTCTAAAACTGATTTAGATAAATCTATTTTAACATTATGACTGGCTGGATTAGGATACATAGATATACTAATATCGTCTGTTTCAATATTAGATAATGCTTGACCACTATAGATAAGAAGATCACAAAACCCTCCATCTGAAGGAAACCTAAATACAGGCACAGGATTAGACAAGTCATAACACCCATTTAAACTTGTAAATGCATTGCTTCCTAATTTGGCTCCATCAATTTCGCCACTAAAACTTAAATGCCATATTAAACATACCCCAGGTCCAGCACCGTCAAAATTCACTTCGTCAGGACTTGAGGGTAATCCTAATATATTTCCTTCTACATCTGTAATCACCCATTGAGAATAGTCACCTTCACTTTTACTTAATTCAATACCCGTAGCATAATCTTCAATACCATCTCCTTCACAGAAAAGATAAATACCGCCTGGTTTTAAATAACCTCCTTCAACATCACATTCATCCTTATTAACTTTTCTAATTACTTTTACTGGATTTGACAAACTATAACAACCTTCTATATCTGAAGCATTGTTACCAACTTCGGCTCCTGCTAAATCACCATCAAAACTTAAATGCCATACTAAACATATGCCTTCGCCTGCGCCATCAAAGTTTACAGCATATGGACTTGGTGGTAAACCTAATATATTACCATCATAATCGGTTACTACCCACTGTGAATTAGCTCCTGAATTCCCTTCTATTGTAATGGCTCCTTCTGATATATGATCCGCTTCTCCATCGCCTACATAAAATTCAAATGGACCACCTTCTAGTGTGCCTCCCTCTGGCTGATTTCTGTAAACTGTTATAGAATTTGATAAACTATAATCTCCTGTAATCTCAGACGCATTATTACCTACTTCGGCTCCTGTAAGATCGCCATTAAAACTTAAATGCCATACTAAACAGGTTCCTGATCCGGCACCATCAAAGTTCACTACATAAGGACTTGGTGGTAAACCTAAAATATTACCATCGTAATCGGTTACTACCCATTGACTGTTAATTCCTGACTCCCCTTCTAAGGTGATGGCGCCTTCGTAAATATTATCGGCTTCACCATCACCCACACAAAATGTAAATGGACCACCTGTTAACGTTCCGCCATTGGCTGGTGGATACTTACGAATTACTTTTACTGGATTTGACAAACTATAACAACCTTCTATATCTGAGGCATTGTTACCAACTTCGGCTCCTGTTATATCACCATCAAAACTCAAATGCCATACTAAACATATGCCTTCGCCTGAGCCATCAAAGTTTACAGCATATGGACTTGGTGGTAAACCTAAAATATTACCATCATAATCGGTTACTACCCACTGTGAATTAGCTCCTGAATTCCCTTCTATTGTAATGGCTCCTTCTGATATATGATCCGCTTCTCCATCGCCTACATAAAATTCAAATGGACCACCTTCTAGTGTGCCTCCCTCTGGCTGATTTCTGTAAACTGTTATAGAATTTGATAAACTATAATCTCCTGTAATCTCAGACGCATTATTACCTACTTCGGCTCCTGTAAGATCGCCATTAAAACTTAAATGCCATACTAAACAGGTTCCTGATCCGGCACCATCAAAGTTCACTACATAAGGGCTTGGCGGTAAACCTAAAATATTACCATCGTAATCGGTTACTACCCATTGACTGTTAATTCCTGACTCCCCTTCTAAGGTGATGGCGCCTTCGTAAATATTATCGGCTTCACCATCACCCACACAAAATGTAAATGGACCACCTGTTAACGTTCCGCCATTGGCTGGTGGATACTTACGAATTACTTTTACTGGATTTGACAAACTATAACAACCTTCTATATCTGAGGCATTGTTACCAACTTCGGCTCCTGTTATATCACCATCAAAACTCAAATGCCATACTAAACATATGCCTTCGCCTGAGCCATCAAAGTTTACAGCATATGGACTTGGTGGTAAACCTAAAATATTACCATCATAATCTGTTACAACCCACTGTGAATTAGCTCCTGAATTCCCTTCTATTGTAATGGCTCCTTCTGATATATGATCCGCTTCTCCATCGCCTACATAAAATTCAAATGGACCACCTTCTAGTGTGCCTCCCTCTGGCTGATTTCTGTAAACTGTTATAGAATTTGATAAATCTAACCAACCTTCCAAATCAGCAACATTAACTCCTATTTCTAAATTAAATATGTCTTTATAAGACACACTCCATATTTTACAAATACCTGCTCCTGCGCCTTCAAAATTAAAAGGTGGTGCTTCTGGTAAAGCGAGAATGTTATCACTTTCATCTGTGATAATCCAGTTCTGATAAGTTCCTTTAGCTCCAATTAAATATACATTAATTGGATCCGAATTGCCATTAAGGCAAATTGTTGTGTCATCTTTGGTGCTAATTTCACCTCCATCAATAATACCTTCATTTGTTTGAGAATTACTATTAGGGGCAATTAGTAAAAAGAAAACAAACAAAAGCGCATTTACTCCATGCCAAAAATTAGGCAACGTAAATTCTAAGCGTTGTTCTTTTTTCATAATAATATCGATTAATTAATTATTCGATAAAATTATGTTTAACAATTAAGTTATAATGTTAGACAGCTAACATTTCAGGTTTTATTTATTAGTTTATTATGTGTTTTTTTAATGGTAAGTTTTATTTAAACCATTCTCTATATAAAGAAGCAGCTTCTAAACTGTTCTCTATAGTATCTTCTAATTCTGGAAAGAAATCAATACCTGTTAATTCTTCAACATCATCTACAGGTACAACAAATTCATATAAAGGTTTGTTAGAATTTTTATGTGGTATCAAAAACGCAATCATTTTAGTTTTTCCTGTGTTATTATCTATTAGCACTTTATAAAACTGATTAGGCACAGACACGTATTCTTCTCCTATAGTTTTCATATTACCTTTTAAAACACCTCCTGTCACCACAAAAACACCATTATATCTATCTGCCCAATAACGCACTTTTTGTTCAAGTCTATTCCATATCCCAGAGTTAAAATCATGTGTTTGTGGACTTATATTACTGGTTAAAAATGTTTCATCATGAGCTTCTTTACTATATTTTCTATCTGCTGCAGGACATAAATGACCTCGATCGTAACCAGAGTTTTTATAATTACGCCAATGAGCTGCTTCTGTTTTAACAGCATTATCTATTTCAAAAAAAGGACGTTTAAAATTTGTATTTGATAGATGTAATTTTTTCAACTCATAAGCCACCCATTCGGCCTGTTCATGAGTTTCATTATATGACAGAGAATAAGCGTCATGATGTACAATTTGTCCTGTGGTACTTGTTGGTAAAAAAAACTCGTTAGTATTATCTTTTACCTTTTTACCTTCAACGATAATTTCGGTTTTAACCTCTTCATCTAAAAAAAACTCATAACCTAACACAGTAAGCAATATAATTATTGCAAGTAAAGAATATATAGTCCTTCTCCTCATTCTAATCTAAAACAAACCCTAAAGGCCGACCTGTTGAACCACTTGGATAACTAATACCTAAAAGCGCTGATATGGTTGGAGCAATATCAGGAATTACCGTTTTTTGTAAAGTCTCCCCATGTTTAATCCCTTTTCCAAAAAACAATAGAGGCACATGCGTATCATATGAAAAACCAGACCCATGAGTTGTACCCGTTTTACGATAATAAATATAACCTGGATATGGAACAGTTAAAATATCACCTGAACGTTTTTGGTTATAGCCGTTTTGCAATAGATGTTCAATTCCATTGTGGAAAGAGTTATTACTCATACTAGTAGCCGAATACACCTTGTAGATATCTTTATATGAAATGATTTCATTAACCAGCTTTTGTTGAACAAATGTTAAATCCAAGCCTAGTTCCTTTATTTTTTTTCTATTCAAAAAAATTTGATTGTTACTAACATTTCTAATTAAACCTGTAGTCTTAAACTCCTCTAAAACAAAAGCATTTAATTTTGTTTTAAGTTCTTTGGAAGTGAAATATCCTGATGGAATATTTAAACTTTCTAGATACCTAGGAATATTTGCAACCCCATGATCTGCAGTTAAAAACACGGTATATTCTCCTTTTCCAACCTTATCATCAAGCGTATCAAATAGCCTTTTCAAATCTTTATCTAATCGAATGTAAACATCCTCAATTTCCTTAGAATTAACTCCAAAATCATGACCAACTTTATCAGGACTAGAATAACTCACGGTTAAAACATCTGTGATATCATCTTTTCCTAAATTTTCACCATCAATTGCGGCAATAGTAAAATCTGTGGTCAAATTATCTCCATAAGGTGATTCTGCAATAATTTTAAAATTACCATTTGAACCTTTAAGTTTATTCAAATCATATGGAAATGTTGGTGTCTCTTTTCCTTTAAAAACTCTCTCAAAATCATTGTTATCACTACCACTTTCTGTATAGGTATTTATATCATAGTAGGTATCCCATATTTTAAAATAAGACTCTGTAATATTTGATGAATTAAAATCTTTAACCCACTTTGGTAGATCTTTCATGTAATAAGTACTGCTAATCCAGTTGCCTGAGCCTTTATTTTCATAATCAAACCAGTATGCCGCATTTGCCGTATGTCCCGCAGGTAAAATAGCCCCCCTATGTTTAATAGATATACCTATGGTTTTACCTCTCATTTGTGTAAACAACCTGTTTTCGTCAGTAAAAGTAGTTGACACCATTCTTTTTGGCGACTTTCTCCCATCATTACTATTTGTTCCAAGTGGTTCAACAGTTCTGTCCTCTACACAGTTTACAGTTCTACCTAAGGTTCTATCAAACCAATCATTAGCAATAATTCCATGATTATTTGGTGTAGTTCCTGTAAAAACTGAAGCATGCCCAGGTCCAGTATAAGTAGGTACATAATTAAAATGATTGTTTTTACAATTGAAACCTTCTTGCATCATGCGTTTGAATCCTCCATTACCATACTTGCTTTCAAAACGTGTTAAATAATCATAACGCATTTGGTCTACAACAATGGCAACAACCAATTTGGGGTTTGTTAAAGAAATTTTCCGTTCACTTGTTTCTTCAGACTCAACTGTTATTTGAGCTTTACAAGAAAAGACCGAAGCCGCTATTAACAAAAAGGAAATTATGTTTTTCATTTTACAATTAACATTTTTAGAGTTCAAAAATACAGTTTTTAAAACATCATTATTTAAAATTAAGGTTAAATACCTGTAACTTTTTTTTACTTTAGCATTAACAAATTTATATATGAAATACCTTCATAATATTGGTAAATATTTTTTGATGATTGCAGAAATGTTCCGCAAACCAACGAAGTGGTCTGTAATGAGGACATTGATTTTAAAAGATATTGATGATTTAATAATTGGTTCTTTAGGAATTATTGCTTTTATTTCATTTTTTGTTGGTGGAGTTATTACCATTCAAACCGCTTTAAATATTGAAAATCCACTTATTCCGAGGTATTTAGTTGGTTTTGCAACAAGACAATCTGTTATTTTAGAATTCGCTCCAACATTTACTTCTATTATTATGGCGGGAAAGGTAGGATCTTTCATTACATCAAGTATTGGGACCATGCGTGTTACAGAACAAATTGACGCTCTGGAAGTCATGGGGATTAACTCGTTAAATTACCTTGTATTCCCCAAGACTATTGCTTTATTATTATATCCCTTTGCAATTGCCATTGGTATGTTTTTGGGTATTTTAGGCGGTATGGCTGCTTGCGTTTTTGGTGGCTATACGAGTTTAGAAGATTATATTTTAGGATTACAAACAGATTTTGATGGATTTCATATTACCTATTCTTTTATAAAGACATATGTTTTTGCTTTTGCCTTAGCAACAATCCCGTCTTTTCACGGATATTATATGCAAGGTGGCGCGCTAGAAGTTGGAAAAGCAAGTACAACTGCTTTTGTATGGACATCTGTAGTAATAATTCTATTAAATTATATTTTAACCGGAATGCTGTTAGGCTAATGATTATAGTTAAAAATTTACATAAGTCGTTTGGAGATTCTGAAATTTTAAAAGGCATTAGCACTACTTTTGAAAAAGGAAAAACAAATCTAATTATAGGACAAAGTGGTTCTGGAAAAACTGTTTTTTTAAAATGTTTACTAGGTTTGTTTCCTTATGAAGAAGGTTCTATTTCTTACGACGGGAAAATATTTTCTGAATTATCTGAAGACCAAAAAAGAGATTTACGAGCTGAAATAGGTATGGTTTTTCAAGGAAGTGCACTTTTTGACTCCATGACCATTCTTGAAAATGTAATGTTTCCGTTACAAATGTTTACTAAAATGAGTAAAAGTGAAATGGAAGACCGAGCAGATATTGTTCTAAAACGGGTTAACCTGCCAGAAGCTCATAATAAAATGCCAAGTGAAGCCTCTGGTGGTATGCAAAAACGTGTGGCTATTGCTCGTGCTATTGTAAACAATCCAAAATACTTGTTTTGTGATGAACCTAACTCTGGTTTAGACCCCAAAACCGCTATTGTAATAGATAATCTTATTAAGGAAATAACAGACGAATATCAAATAGTTACTGTTATTAATTCTCATGACATGAACTCCGTTATGGAAATAGGTGAAAAAATTGTATTTCTGAAAAATGGATTAAAAGCTTGGGAGGGCTCAAACAAAACTATTTTTAAAACAGATAATGAATCTGTAACAGACTTTGTTTATTCTTCAAACTTATTTAAAAAAGTACGTAAAATGTATTTAGAAGAAAATGAGTAATACACCAATATAAACTTGCTGCAATACTTATGAAAAATACAACTAAACTTTCACTAATATTTACAGGTATTTGGTTAATTATTGTCTTAACAATGTTATTTATTAACAACTATAGTTGGGTAGGGATTTCTTTAGTTTTATGCTTCATTTCATTGGCTGTTGCATCTGCTAGCTCAACTAAATATAGAAGTTTTTCTTTCACTATTTTAATTTTTGGCATGGTAGCCTTAGCTATGTTTTTTCCAAAATTATTTATAAAAATTGGTGATTTTGAATTAAAATTACTCATTGTTCCTTTACTTCAAATAATAATGTTTGGAATGGGTACTTCCATGAGTATTAAAGATTTTAAAGGTGTTATAAATATGCCTAAAGGTGTTTTTATTGGTCTAATTTGTCAGTTTACAATAATGCCCATTTTAGGTTTTTCTATAGCTCATTTTTTTGGTTTTAGTAGTGAAATTGCTGCAGGAATTGTATTAATAGGATGTTCCCCAAGTGGATTAGCATCAAATGTTATGGTATACCTTGCTAAAGCTAATTTAGCATTATCAATTACTTTAACATCTATAGCTACTTTATTAGCACCATTGTTGACGCCTTTTTTAATGCAAACTTTTGCGGGTGAATTTATACCTATAGATGTTTGGAAAATGATGTTTAGCATTATTAAGATGGTCATACTACCTATAATTGCCGGATTGGTATTTAATCAAATTTTTCATGGTAAGCTTTCATGGTTAGATAAAGTGCTTCCAAAAATTTCAATGGGGGCTATTGCATTAATTATAGCCATTATCACAGCCGCAGGAAGAGATAGTTTACTTGAAATTGGACTCCTGCTAATTCTGGCAGCTATAATTCACAATAGTGCAGGTTACTTTTTAGGTTATTGGAGTTGTAGATTGTTAAAAATGAAAGAAGCAGATTGCAGAACAATAGCCTTAGAAGTTGGTATGCAAAATGGTGGTTTAGCTTCTGGAATTGCTATTGAAATTGGAAAAGTAGCCACTGTAGGACTGGCTCCTGCTGTTTTTGGTCCATGGATGAATATATCTGGATCTGCCCTTGCATCTTGGTGGAGAGATAAAGACCCTTCAAAATATGATAAGAAATAACGTTGTTATTCTTATTTTAAAATTAGAATATTATCCCGTTTTAATTCTTTTTTCAACCAGTCTTTAAGCTCATTTTCCTTTTGCAATCGAATACTATCTGATAAATTTTTATTCCATTTTAGGCTTAGAGCAGATATTGTATCAACATTAATAAAATCTTTTGATGTAAGCATGTTAGAATACCCAAAATACTCTAAATCTTTAAACCTCACCTTTGCATCTCTAGACAAATTGGTGAATGATATTTCATTTCCGGTGCCTTTAGCCTCCACTTGCTGATTTAAATTTGTGATATTTTCTTGTAATTCTGTTATCTGTTTTTGAAGACCAGCAATAATATTATCCTTATTATCTAGATCTCTAATAGCTCTATCATAGGCTTCAGATATTTTATCAAAGCTTCTATTTTTATTACCGCTAATCTCTAATTCAAAATCATTAATTTTCTCATAACGTTTTAATTCGTTACGTAAATCTACTTCAGTTGCTTCAGAAATCTCACCATTGAAGTATAATGTTATTTTCTTAGACTCAGAATTTAACGTTCCATTTTGAAACCACAACTCTCTATTTGAAGTAACCTCATCAGAAATAAAACTATTATAATCATTCTCATAACCACTTTGCCTATAAAAATCAACAAAGCTAATAGTAGGCCAAATCATTACAATTATGGCTACTAATGAAGCCAATCTTGCAATACGCTTGCGCTTCTTAGAATTTGCATACTTAAGCATTGGAAAGCGCAAAAGCTTTAACACAATAAATGTAGCCAACGCAATGAAAATAGTGTTTATAGTAAACAAATTCATTGCTCCTAAAAAGTAATCGAAATTATGAGCTAAACCATACCCCGCTGTACAAAGTGGAGGCATTAAGGCTGTTGCAATTGCTACACCAAAAATAACTGAAGCAATAGTTCCTTTTTTGGTTCGTGCAATTATTAAAGCTAGACCACCAAAAAATGCAATAAACACATCTCTTAGATCTGGTTTGGTACGACCAAAAAGTTCGTTGGTCATTATATCTGCCGTTGGAAAAAACTTAAAAAACAAAAATGCCGTTAATAAACTCAAAACTATCATTGTAGCTAGGTTTACTAAAGACTTTTTTAAAGTATCAATATCATTAATTGCTATAGACATACCTATTCCTAAAATAGGCCCCATAAGCGGAGAAATTAACATAGCACCAATAACTACAGCAGTAGAATCTGCGTTTAAACCAATAGAAGCAACAAATATAGAACAAACCAATATCCATGCTGTTGCACCTTTAAATGGAATATCATTCTTTATAGCTTCAATAGTGGCATTTCTATCAGTATCTTCCCTAAAATCTAATAATTCATTTAGAAATTTTGATATACTTGCAAATAAACCTTGAGCATCCTTTTTTACATTTTCTTTAGATTGCTCTACCTTTTGATCTTTGTTTTTTTCAGATTCCTCTTCAGAAAAATTAAATTTATTTTCTTCCATTGTAGCTAAATTAACTCGTGTTTACGAATATAATATAATTTTAGAACACAATGTATTTGGAATATTAACCGTATTGCTCACCAAATTTATCTTTTACGCTTTGAAGTGTTTTCTTAATATCTTGCTCTTTTTCCTTTGGGTAAATTAGCAAAACATCTTCTTTATCAACAATAATATAATCACTTAAACTATCAACAACAACAATTTTATTGTTCTTTGTTCTAATCATATTCCCTGAAGCATCTTCAGTTAAGGTTCTTGCGTTAACTATGGCATTTTCAGATTCGTCTTTATCTAATTTATCAAATAAACTACCCCAAGTACCTAAATCATTCCAATCAAATTCCGCAGCAATAACAAAAACATTATGAGACTTTTCCATAATGGCATAATCAATAGAAATATTTTCTGCTTTCGGATAGTTTTCCTTTATAAAAGCTTTTTCTTCACCAGTGTTATAACTAGAAATACCCTTTTCAAAATGCTCAAATAATACAGGCTTATTATTTTTAAACGCTTTTAGAACTGAAGCTACACTCCACATAAAAATACCTGCATTCCATAGAAAATTTCCTTGTGCAAGAAATTCTTTAGCAGTTTCATAATCTGGTTTTTCTCTAAATTGATTAACTGTTTTTATTTCTTCTGATGAGCTTTTATCATACTCTATATACCCATAACCTGTATTTGGAAAGGTAGGTTGAATACCTAAAGTCATTAATGCATCATTTTCAGAACAATAATTAAATGCTGTTTCTACGTTTTTAGCAAAAGTAGTTTCGTCTTCAATCCAGTGATCACTTGGAGCTACAATCATCACTGCATCTGGGTTTTCCTTTTGAATTTTCAACGATGCATATAGAATACAGGGCGCCGTATTTCTCATAGCAGGTTCTAATACAACTTGACGCTGTTCTACCTCCGGCAATTGTTCAAGAACCAAATCATTATACCTTTCATTGGTTAAAATGAAAATATTTTCCTTTGGAATTAACCTAGCAAGTCTTTGAAATGTTTTTTGAATCAAAGTATCACCTGTTCCCAACATATCATGAAATTGTTTAGGAAACTCTTGTGTACTCACAGGCCAAAACCTAGACCCAACACCTCCTGCCATTAATACGGCGTAGTAATTTTTATTCATTTCTTTTTTCTAGTAATTCAACTTCAACATTAGGGTTAAAAAGGTACATCTTTCCCGTATTTACTTCAACACACTCAAATCGTTTTACCCGTTTTTTACCCATTTTAAATACTTTACCATTATAAAGTTTAAATGCGCTTTCTAGTGGTACATCAAAAATATAAGTTTTATCGTTAGGCTCGTCATATTGTTTTAAAGCTAACGCTAAATTAACATCAGTATCACTGCTGGCTTTAGGGTTTTTAAAGTGTCCTGCTAAAAGCTGCAATAGGTGATTAGGAAACACTTCGGGGTTTAAAAACGGTAACATTAATTTTTGAAACACCCTTTTCCATTCAACACCATGAGGTTTTATAAATCTTCCATACAAATTATATGCTTCAAAATGGGCTACCTCATGAATTAAAGTAATTAAAAACCTGTACTCATTTAAATTAGAATTGATTGTAATTTGATGTTTATTATTAGGTAAGGCTCTGTAATCCCCATGACGTGTCTTTCGTTCCTTTTTTATTTTTACCACAAGATTATCATGCTCCAAAAGTTTTAAAACTTGGTGTAAAGCAGGCTCTGGTATATATTGTTGTATTTGGGATTGCATTTATGTAAAAATACGGCAATTATTAGAAGTAAAAAAGAATTGACTATCACTTCTTTAATGAATTTCATGATAGTGCAGATTCCTTAAATGGCCGAAATAATTTAGCTAAAATCCAGCAAAAGAAGGCATCCGTTTGACAATGCAAAATATCACTAAGTTTAAAAACATATTTTATTTATGGCGTAAGCTTGTTTTTTTCAAACAACCTTTTACCGTTGCACCTTACTTTTTTAACTCCAGCTTCTCAGCAAAATAATCACAAAAATCTTTCATAGTAGCTGTCATCTTTTCATCTTGAGTAGCTCTTTTAAAAGTATCACTCATAGATACTAATGTTTGATGAAAGAACACTTTCATTTCGTCTACAGGCATATCTTTAGTCCATAAATCAATTCTTAAAGACTCCTGAGTATTAGAATCCCATACACTCAACATCATTGCCTTAGCTTCTTCATTATCTATTCCTCCATCTTGTGCAGACCATGACAGTTTTTCGGGCACTTTATTCTCATCTAATTCAACATTTAATTCTATTTTAGAAGTATGCATTTTTTGCTATTATCTTTTTGGTTTATACTTAGTATTATTATAAATTTCTTCAGGAGATTTTACAAGCATCTCTTTTAAAGACACCTCATTTTGATTCATAAAAGACCTCACAATCTGCCAGCCAACAAATTGCCCAATTCTTCCAGGTGAATCGGCATCAATTTCTTCTATATAAAACTTGGTAAATGGAGCTGGGTTAATAAATCTGCTTGGCAATTTAGAATCAGTACTAAAAAGTAGCTCCCGCTCTACAAAATATCGCCATATATCACTTTCATTAATCTTGGCCCATTCCATTTGTTTTGGAGTATAGCCAATTCTTTGTGCCTCCGTTTTAAACGGAACAAGCCTATCTTTAAAATAAAGTTGTTTACCATGATAAATCATTTCATCTAGTAAGGTTTTATTTTGCTTTTGGTAAATGAATTTTTTGGCGTATTCGCCAGCAAGATCAACTACTATTTGCTCTTGATTTAAATTAGCTGTTATAAATTTTTGAATGTTTCCGTAAAACTCATGATCACTTCCTAAATAACTATCCAAAGCTAAAACTACAATTGTATCAGTAACAATAGTACGATTTCTAAAACGAACATAATTTGTAGTTGTAATGATTCGTGGCAGATTGAATTCAGAGAAATAGTATTTTACATGATTAAAAAAAGACTCTATTTCTTCTTCATTTTTTTTAAAATCTCCAAAAATCTTATCAACCTCTGTAAATAATTGTATTTGAAAAGTATCCCTTTTAGTTTCTACCCAGGAAGAATCACTTTCATTTTCAGAAAACATGAAAGGATATGCCTTTTTTAATTTAGGAAAATCATTTAAAGAGGCTTGGGCTACATATCTATCAAAACGTTCAACTTCAATATCTGTATTTATTAAAGCTATTTCTTTTTCAAGCCGATTGCTTTTATTACAAGAAACAATTGCTGTAATTATTAATAAAAAGAATAAAAAGTTCTTCATATGAAACTTAAACGACATAAATTTTTATTACTTGAGTCTTTCGTTTATTTTTGTTTACAAAGGTACTATTCTTAGAATTAAATTCATTTAATATGCAAACAGAAAAAGTTGTTGATTATATTGTTAATTGGCTAAAAGATTACGCTACTAAAGCTGGTGTTAATGGTTTTGTTGTTGGTGTTTCGGGCGGTATTGATTCTGCGGTAACATCAACTTTATGTGCAAAAACTGGCATGAAAGTTTTGGTGGTTGAAATGCCAATACACCAGGCCAAAAGTCATGTAAGTAGAGCCCATGAACATATAGCGCAATTAAAGAATAGATTTGATAATGTTAGCGATACTAGGGCCGATTTAACACCTGTTTTTGAAGAATTTAAAACTGAAGTTTTACTAGAGGGTGATGAAGCTATTGTTGACATGGCTTTAGCAAACACTAGAGCCAGATTACGTATGACAACCCTTTATTACTATGCAGGATTATATAAACTTTTAGTTGCGGGAACCGGAAACAAAGTTGAAGATTTTGGTGTTGGCTTTTATACAAAATATGGAGACGGAGGTGTAGACTTAAGCCCAATAGCAGATTTAATGAAATCTGAAGTTTATCGATTAGGTGAACAATTACAAGTACCAGATTCTATTATGAATGCAGCACCTAGTGATGGATTATTTGGTGATACGAGAAGTGACGAAGACCAAATTGGTGCCTCTTATCCAGAACTAGAATGGGCTATGAAAATGGATGATAAAAGAAAGACAGAAAGTGATTTTGAAGGTAGGGAACGTACCGTTTTTAAAATTTACAAAAGGTTCAATAATGCTAATAAGCATAAAATGATTCCTATCCCTGTTTGCGATATTCCTAATAATTTCAGGTAATTTTTGTAAAATCTTCAGGAAATCATTACTTTTGTAGTTGCATATTCTCTCAACTTATAATTATCTCTCAAAAATAATTATGCAAAAACAACCAAATTATGATTAAATTATTAATAGCAGACAATCACCCTATCACTAGAAAGGGACTAGAAGTTCTTTTCTCAGCATCTCCAAACATAAAAATTATAGGAAGTGTTGACGATGGCGATGCCATCTTGGATTTTTTAAAGAAAAACCCTGTAGACATTATTTTAACTGAGGCTGACTTCCCTAAGCTTAATGGTTTAACCTTGTTACGTCATTTAAAACATGACCATCCAGATGTTAAAACTATTATATTTAGTGGTCAACCTGAAGAAGTATACGCCATAAATGCAATAAAAGCAGGCGCTTCTGGTTATATTTCTAAAACTGTAAATGTAATAACTATAAATGAAGCCATTATGAAAGTACATGAAGGTGGCATTTATTTAAGTAATGAGTTAACACAACAACTAGCTTTTGGAAATAGAGTTGGAAAAAGTAGTGGTTCTTTTTACAAAAAGCTTTCTACCAGAGAAGCAGAAGTTCTTAAATTATTAACCATTGGTAGAAAAAACAAGGAGATATCTAAAGAGCTAGATATTAATGAAAAAACCGTTAGTACATATAAAGCACGTTTAATGCGTAAGCTCAAAGTTACTAATTTGGTAGATTTAGTTAATCAAGCTAAACTTGCAGACCAACTATAACACTCGGTTAAGTTTTCTAGATAATAACATTTTTAAGCCTGAGTAGTCTTTAACTTCTTCAAGAACAGTTTTATTTACATCATTTTTATTTTGTAAAGTTTCTTGTTGAAATTCTTTTACCTTTAGGTCTATTAAAAAGCATCGCAGGCTTAAAATTGTTTCACTAACCAATTGCGCAACCGTATGTATTTTTTCTTTTGGGAAAATATTCATTCGCTGCCAATCATCTAATGTATAACGCTCATCTTCCATTAAGATGGTTGTTATTTCGTTTGCCGTTTCCTGGTCTACAGAGTTAATAAACAATTTAAGATCAAACTCTGGATTTTGGTTTAAACGGTCAATTACGGTATAATACAAAGACCTGAATTGTTCATTTGAAAACTGCATCTCATCATCTTGAAGATCTAAGTATATTTTTTCAAATACTTTTGCCTGCTGAATTACAGGTTCTAAAATTAATTCACCTTTATCGTTTTCCTTTAAAACCAAATCTTCAAACTCCTCCTTTTTGTTACCATAAAGCAATAGTAATTCTATAATTTTTCGTTCTAGAAGGTACTGAACATTAACTTTTTTTAATGGCTGCTTGTGCTTAACAACCTCAAAAGCTTTTTGCTGTTTTTTAAACTGTTTGCTTTCTTCTTGAAATTCCTTTTTATTTATTTGAGCTAACGTGCTAAAGAGAACTTCCTCACTAATATCCATAATTCTGGCACACTCCTGAATATAAATTTCCTTTTTTATTCTATCTGGAATCTTAGAAATACTGTTTACAATATCTCTAACAGTTTCGGCCTTCTTTATTGGGTCATCTTTAGAATCTTCGTACAAAACCCCTGCCTTAAATTGAATAAAATCTTTGGCATTCTTTTCGAGATACAACCTGAGTTCCTCCAAAGTGTTCTGTTTAGCAAAACTATCGGGATCCTCTCCTTCAGGAAAAGAACAAACTTTTACATTCATTCCTTGCTCTAATATTAAATCAATTCCACGAAGTGAAGCACGCATACCTGCAGCATCCCCATCAAAAAGTACAGTTATATTCTTTGTAAGCCTGTTTATTAATCTAATCTGTTCCGAAGTTAAGGCTGTACCCGATGAAGAAACTACATTATTTATTCCTGTTTGGTGAAACTGAATCACATCAGTGTAACCTTCAACTAGATAACAATTATCTTCTTTGGCAATACTCTGTTTAGCGCTATAAATCCCATATAGCACCTTACTCTTATGGTAGATATCACTTTCAGGGGAATTTAGGTATTTGGCTGCTTTTTTATCATTAATTAAAATACGCCCACCAAAACCTAGAACACGACCACTCATGCTCTTAATAGGAAACATAACACGCCCTTTAAACCTATCAAAATGCTTATCAGGTTTAACTATAGATAGCCCCGTTTTTTCAAGAAACTCTATGTTATAACCTTTTTTCAAAGCTTCATCTGTAAAGGCTTGCCACTCATCAAGGGAATACCCTAAATTAAATTTCCTTATGGTCTCATCTGTAAAACCCCGTTCTTTAAAATAACTAAGCCCTATAGATTTTCCTTGATCAGTTTTATGCAATATATTTTGAAAATAGTCATTTGCAAATTCACTAACCAGATACAAACTCTCGCGCTCATTGGCCGCTTCTTTTTGCTCATTGGTTTGCTCCGTTTCCTCAATTTCAATATTATACTTCTTAGCGAGATATTTTATAGCTTCCGGATAAGTGAAGTGTTCATGTTCCATTAAAAATGCCACAACATTCCCTCCTTTCCCAGTACTAAAGTCTTTCCAAATCTGTTTTACTGGAGACACCATAAAACTAGGTGTGCGCTCATCACTAAATGGACTCAACCCCTTAAAATTACTTCCAGCTTTTTTTAAGTTCACAAAATCACCAATTACCTCCTCAACTCTGGCAGTTTCAAATACTTGATCTATGGAAGATGGCGATATCAACTAATAAAATATTTTAGAAAAATGTAAATGTAATATTAATGATTTGATTTTAGAAATTAAAGCTTTCGGTCTTTACTTTTTAAGATTAACACCTCCTAAATATGATAAATCTCATATTTGAAACCACCTTCCCGTATTAATTTTGCGAAGATAAAATTGAGCCGCATTTTTATTTCGAATGTATGCTTGAAGAACAATTTTGAACTTTAAGAGTCAATAACAATGAGTAAAAACAATACTTACAAAGAAAAACGAAAAAAATCAACTGAGTTTGAAAAAAGACAGGACTATTTGGAGCACGAGCTATCAATAATGAAGTTCAAGCGCTGGAGAGTTCACCTACCTTTTAGAGATTTCCACATAGAACTTGAAGATTGGGTTCCCGCTTTAGCCGCAACTATTGGTAAAGTTGTAATGGTTACGGCTATGGTAGCCGCATTTGCAATACAATTTGGGCTTTCACCAGAATTTGTTGCTGAAAATGTTAGATATGAATTATTAATTGCTGGTGGAATATTTGTTATAATATTTTCAGCGATTTTAAATCCACGTGCAAATTTAGCGGGAACACATGGACCCATGATTCCATTAATTCCAATCATTGCGGCAGCAGGTGGCCACCCGCTTGCTTTAGGAATTTTAATAGGTGTTTTTGGCCTTACATTAAGTATTACTAAAGGAGGTTCTAAACTTATGGCTTTAACGGGAGTTGGAGTACGTGGGGGGCTGCTAATATACCTAGGAGCTGTAGGCCTAATTGGACAGATAACCAAATTTGAAACATGGGCTTCAAATGCCAATACAAGTACAATATCATTTGTTGTAATTGGTATTACCATATTTATATATGCGTACTTAGCTCGTATTAAAAAAAGATGGCTAGCCATACCTTTATGCTCTGCTGTTGCAGGTATCATTGCTTTTGCTATGGGCGCTCATTTTGAGTTTACTACCGAACCAGGATTACCGCATATGAATCCATTTTGGTGGTGGGGAGAAAATACAGGTTGGCAACTAGGGTGGCCTGATTTTGGCCATTATATTGCTGTAATTCCATTTGCTATTTTAGCCGTAGCCATGTGGTCTCCAGACTATTTAGGTCATCGTGTTTTTCAAGAACTTAACTATCCTAAAAAAGCCAAGGATGTTCTGATGGATGTTGATGATACCATGACTGTTGCATCAATTCGTCAAGTTGTTGGAGCATTTTTAGGTGGTGGAAACATAGCCTCTTCATGGGGAACCTATATGATACCTGCCGCAATAGCAAAACGCCCTATACCTGGAGGAGCTGTACTAACAGCTTTACTTTGTGTTTTAGCTGCCATTTTTGGTTATCCAATGGATTTGGCAATGTGGGAACCTGTACTTAGAGTTGCATTAATAGTTGGAGTATTTTTACCTCTATTGGAAGCAGGAATGCAAATGGTGAACAAACATAATGATTCACTCAGTGCGGGGACTTGTATTTTTGCCTGTGCCTTTGTAAACCCTGTATTTGGTTGGGCCTTAACTATGTTACTTGATAATCTAGGGTTAATTGGAGATAGAGATAGAGCAAAAGAATTATCTCTAAAAGAAAAACTAATTATTCCTGGAATAATGTTTCTTGTTTGTATTGTTTCTCTTGCCTTAGTAGGACAACTTCCAGGGATTCCTGGTATTTTTTAGAAACTATTTATATCGCTGTTTAAAGTTTGTATTGGTCAATATAAATTTTAAACAGCTATATAATAAGATAATTGTATTGATAATTAAATCATCTTTAAGAGCTGTTCCATACTATTAAAAGTCCTAGCAGCTAATGCTTGCAACTCATTTTTATAATCATGCTCAGTATAACCAAACACATCAAACCCACCAGCCTTAGCTGCTTTCACCCCAGAAATACTATCTTCAATCACTAAACATTCTTCTGGTTTAAATCCCATAATTTCAGAAGCCCAAAGAAAAACATCTGGTTCTGGTTTCCATTTTTGAATAGCATAACAGCTAAAAATTTTACCTTCAAAATATGACAAGAGATTTGTTAACCCTAAATTGAGTTTAATTTTTTCCTCTGGTCCGCTTGAAGCAACACAAAATGGTAAGTCTAAGTTATCCAAAACATATTTAACACCCTTTACAGGTTTTATATTTTCTTTAAAGGCTTCATAACTTCTATGGCGATATTCATCAATAAAACCATCCTTTATTGGATGTGCAACAAGCTTTTTAATCTTCTCAACACAAGCGTCTATATAGCTTCCTTTAAAATGATTAAAGGCATATTCAATATTAATATTGGCTCCATATTCATTTGCCATATCAACCAATACTTGATTACCTATAACCTCACTATCAACTAAAACACCATCACAATCAAAAATTACGCATTTGTATTTGCTCATAGTTTAGTCTTAAGGTGTAGAATTTGAAACCTGAAGCAATTTCCCATTATAGTATTTATTTCCAGTAAGTGAAAAATCAATAATATATTTCGCCATTTCTAATGCTGTAGTTGGTGCTTCATACCCTGGAAATGCTTCTTCTAACATTTCTGTTTGAACTGCACCTAAAGCCAAAGCATTAAATGAGATCCCAGAATCCTTATATTCCTCAGCTAATAATTCAGTTAAAGTAATTACTGCTCCTTTACTTGAACTATATGCTGCTAAACCTGGAAACTTCATACTACCCTGAACCCCACCCATTGAGCTTATTGTTACTACATGACTTTCCTTATTCATAAAAGGCAAACAAGTTCTAATCATTTCAGAAACCCCAAAAACATTTATTTTATAAACATGCTCAAAATCTTCAATAGTAGTTTCTGTAAAAGGTTTATTTAACAAAGCACCCGCATTATTTATAAGTACATCAACTCTTTTGAACTTTAACTCAATAAATGTTTCAACTCTTTTATAATCTTTAGAAAGAGTTAAATCGAAAGGAAAAGTTGTAACATTATCTAAGCCCAATTCCTGAATAGGCCTTTCGTTTCTAGACAATGCCAATACCTTATGACCCGCTTCTGCAAATAGCTTCACTAGTTCAAAACCTATACCTCTGCTAGTTCCTGTAATGATGATGTTTTTACTCATTATTCATTTTTATTTCTTGTAATTCACTATTAGTTATCCCTTCTATTGCTGGAATCATTGTATTTATAAAATAGGTCATATGGGCATAATTAATTAAACCGGCCTCGTCATCAACATGGTGATAATATTCAAAATTAGTAAAGTCGAATGTAGAAATGGCATGTGCAGGAATTCCAAACTGTTGGTAAAAAGGGTAGTTATCTGATCTTTTAAATAGGTTATAATCTTCTGATTTTGAAAAATAATCAATAATTTCTATATCAGCATATTCATTAATTTTTGAAGCTATATTCGATTTATTATAACCGGTAATATAGGCTAACTTCTTAGTTTTGGCTCTTGGCACTCCAATCATTTCAAAATTAATCATGGTGTACAATTTAATATTTTCCTTTTTTAGCTTTTCTGCTAGATGCTTAGATCCCTTTAATCCCATTTCCTCAGCATCATATAAAGTAAACAGCAAACTCCTTTTGTTACTTTTGGAGTTAGCGAAATATTTTGCCCATTCCATTACCGCCACAGTTCCTGAAGCATCATCATTAGCCCCATTTGCAATGGTATCTCCATTAACTTCTTTTATAACACCTATATGATCATAGTGTGCTCCAAGAATTACAAATTCATCTTTTAGTTTTTTATCATTTCCTTCAACATATCCCACTATGTTATATCCAACAATCTTATCAAGATTGAAACTATCCCTATAGCTAGTAAAGTAAGGGCTAACTTTATTTTTTCTAAAATAGTTTTCAATAAATATTGCCGCTTTTTCAATACCTGCTGTACCGGTATTTCTACCTTCTAATTCATCAGAAGCTAAATACCCTAAAGATGTTTTAATACTACCCTCTTCGGAAAGTTTGGCTTTAGTTCCACAACCACCTATTAGTAATACAACACAAATAACCAATATATTTTTCATCTCTAATTATTTAAAAAACTAAAGATAAAAAAACCTGTTTCGTTTGAAACAGGTTTTTTTAATATATTAAATTCTTTACTAGTTTTGACTAAGTATAAGGATCTATTACACCAACATTGTTACAGGGTTTTCAATATATCCTTTTAAAGTTTGAAGGAATTGAGCACCGGTTGCTCCATCAACAGTTCTATGATCACAAGCTAAGGTTAACTTCATAGTATTACCCACAACAATCTCACCTTCTTTAACTACTGGTTTTTGAACAATAGCGCCTACCGACAATATTGCTGAGTTAGGCTGATTGATAATAGATGTAAAATAATCTATACCAAACATACCTAAGTTAGAAACAGTAAAAGTACTACCAGACATTTCATCTGGTGTTAATTTTTTGTTTCTAGCCTTTCCAGCCAATTCTTTTACTTCAGCTCCAATTTGAGGTAAGGATTGCTCGTTAGTAAAACGAACTACAGGAACAACCAAACCATCTGGAACAGCAACAGCCACACCAATATGCACATGGTTATTTAAGCGCATTTTATCATCAAACCACTGAGAATTAACTTGTGGATGTTCTTTTAAAGCTAAAGCACAAGCTTTAACTACCATATCATTAAAAGATATTTTCGTATCTGGTATTGAGTTAAATTGTTTACGGAAAGCAATGGCATTATCCATATCAAATTCTACGGCCAAATAATAATGAGGCGCAGAGAATTTAGATTTTGTTAATGATTTTGCAATTGCTTTTCTCATTTGAGAATTAGGAACTTCTTCAAAATCTTCTTGACCAGTAGGTACAAACTTACCAATAGCACCAGCTCCTGGAACAAAATTCTCTATATCAAATTTAACAATACGTCCGTTTTCACCTGTACCCGAAATATGAGATAAATTTATACCTCTTTCTTCAGCCATTTTTTTAGCTAACGGAGATACAAATACTCTCTCTGCAGATTTAACTGGTTTTTTAGGTTTTGATTCTTTTTTAGCAGTTGCCTTTGGAGCTTCTGCCTTAGGAGCTTCTGTTTTAGGAGCTTCTGTTTTAGGCGCCTCTACTGATGGTGCCGCTTTAAAACTAGTAGCAACGGCAGACACATCTGTTCCAGCAGGACCAATAATTGCCAAAAGTTCATCTACTTTTGCAGATTCACCTTCTTGCAAACCAATATGAAGTAATGTTCCAGATTGAAATGATTCAAACTCCATAGTAGCTTTATCAGTTTCAATTTCTGCTAAAATATCTCCTTCTTCAACCGTATCACCTACTTTTTTAATCCAAAGAGCCACAGTTCCTTCTTCCATGGTATCACTCAACCTTGGCATTGTAACTACAACAACTCCTTCTGGTAATTCCTGAGCTGGAGCAGCTTCTTGCTTTTCTTCAGCTGCAACAGGAGCAACTTCTGTTACTACCTCAGCCTCATTTGTTTCTTCAACTGGAGCTGAACCACCTCCACTTAATAAAGCTGATATATCTTCACCTTCTTCACCAATAATAGCTAAAAGCTCATCTACTTTTGTTGTCTCTCCTTCTTGAACACCAATATGAAGTAAAGTACCTTCATTGAAAGACTCAAACTCCATAGTAGCTTTATCTGTTTCAATTTCTGCTAAAATATCTCCTTCTTCAATCTTATCTCCAACCTTTTTTAACCAAGCCGCAACGGTACCCTCTTCCATGGTATCACTTAATCGCGGCATATTTACTACTATTGCCATAGTCTATATTTTGTGTTGTATAAATGGATAATCTTCTTGTTCGTAAACCATATCGTAAAGCTGTTGTGTTTCAGGGAATGGAGATTCCTCAGCGAATTTTTCACACTCTGCAACTTTAGCCTTTACAAGTTTATCAATTTCTTTTATTTCCTCTTCTGAAGCATATTTCTTTTCAAGAATTATATCTTTAACCTGAGTTATTGGATCTATTTTCTTGTACTCTTCTACTTCATCCTTTGTTCTATAATGTTGAGCATCACTCATTGAATGACCTCTGTAACGGTAGGTTTTTAATTCTAAGAATGTTGGTCCGCCCCCTTTTCTTGCACGTTGTATAGCTTCATCAAAGGCTTCGGCTACTTTTACAGGATTCATCCCATCAACTGGAGCAGAAGGCATTTCATAACCTAAACCTAATTTCCAAATATCATCATGATTAGCAGTACGCTCTACCGATGTACCCATAGCATACCCATTGTTTTCACAGACAAAAACCACAGGTAAATTCCAAAGCATGGCTAAATTAAAAGTTTCATGTAAAGACCCTTGTCTTGCCGCACCATCACCAAAACAACATAAGGTAACAGCATCACTACCATGATACTTATCACCAAATGCAATACCAGCACCTAAAGGAATTTGACCCCCTACAATACCATGTCCTCCGTAAAAACGGAATTCTTTAGAAAAAATATGCATCGAACCTCCCATACCTTTTGAAGTACCAGTTACTTTACCATATAATTCAGCCATTACGCGTTTAGGATCTACTCCCATTCCTATTGGTTGAACATGATTTCTATAAGCAGTAATCATTTTGTCTTTGGTCAAATCCATTGCATGTAAAGCACCTGCTAACACTGCTTCTTGACCATTATATAAATGTAGAAATCCTCTAACTTTTTGCTGTATGTAAACTGCGGCAAGTTTGTCTTCAAACTTTCTCCAGAACAGCATATCCTCATACCATTTTAAGTATGTTTCTTTTGTGATTTTTTGCATGAACTTATATTAAGATTTAAATAAGCGGGATACAAAAGTAATACATTGATTTTTATTGCAAAAACCTAAGGCAATTAAACTCGCAAAAAATATTAAAAAACAGACTCCAAACCTTAATTATTGCCTATTTATTAATTTTTTAATATGAATTATATGAGATTTAAAATTGAACCAATTTTTATAGTATTAAAATTATCAATTCAAAAAATATTATAATTCTGATTTATCAAATACTAGTGGCAACAAATTTGCAAGAGAATTAGACTTAACTACTTTACCCGTTTCTCCCATAAAATAAATTTCAATTGGAGTATTTTGATTAATTTCATATTCAGCAATAGCTTGTCTACATGCACCACATGGAGGCACGGGTTTATTTGTTAGCTTTTTTTGGGAACCAGCCACTATAGCAATTTTAAGTACTTTAGCCTCTGGAAACTGAGAACCAGCATAATATATTGCTGTTCTTTCTGCGCATAACCCAGAAGGATAAGAAGCATTCTCTTGATTGTTTCCTGTAACTATTTCCTTATTATCTAAAAGTATTGCAGCACCTACTTTAAATTTTGAATATGGAGCATATGCATTTTTCCTAGCTAGATTTGCTTCCTTCATTAGTAACAAAACATCTTTTGGAAGATCTTCTAAGCAATTATAAACAAAAAATGTTGACTCTATTTTTATTTCTTTCATACTTTATAAATTTAGAGAAACAACTACAAACAAAAAAACTATTGCCATAGACAATAGTTTTTTTTGTATAATTTTATAGATAATCTTTACTAGTACTCTACATATTCTCCTTCTCCAATATTTAATGTAATTGAAAAACGTAGTGTTCCTTCAATTGGGCTTTGCACCTTTGATGCTGAGAATAAATAAGATAAATCTAAATTAACCACATTAGCCTTAAAACCAGCACCTAACGCTAAAAATTTTCTAGCTCCTTTATCTTCACTTTCGTTAAAATAACCAGCTCTAAAAGCAAAGGAATCTTGATAAAGATACTCTGCACCTAATGCCCATGTAAATTCTTTCATTTCCTCACTAAAACCATCTGGAGCATCACCAAATGACTGAAAAATACCTGATAGGAAATTTACATCTGGGTCTTTCCCTTCCAAAAGTATTGTTGGTTCATCTGTATCTTGAAACTCATCACCATCAGTATCTACAAAACCATAAACCGGAGGTGTTGGCACTAATAGTTTAGCTACTTCAGCAGTTACAGAGATCTTGTTATAATCATCAAATATGAAATCAAAGCCTGCACCTAAACGTAAGTTTGTTGGTTGAAAATTATCTGGTCCTGCATCATCATATTTAAACTTAGGTCCTACATTTTGAATTGCAAAACCAGCTCTCCACCTACCATTAAAATCAGAATAAGCCTCTTCTTCACTTTGATAATATCCAGAAATATCAACTCCGAAAGTACTTGCTGCACTTGCATCACTATTATCATAATTCAATCTTAAATCTGAACGCAGATAGCGCATAGCTACAGACATTGCAAACTGATCTGTTAATTTTAACGCGTAAGAAACATCTAATGATAACTCATTGGGTTTTTGTATGCTTGCTTCCGAAAATTCGTCAGTTACAAATTCAATTTCTCCCAATCCAAAATACTTTAAACTAACACCAAAAGCACTACGCTCATCAATTCTATTAAAATATGACAGGTAACCTATTCCTATATCATTTACTAATTTTTTCAAATAAGGAGTATAACTGAAACCAAACCCAGATTTAGTTTCTGAAAATGCATACTTAGATGAATTCCAATGCTGTGAAAAGGCATCAACTGAGGTAGCTACCCCCATATCACCCATACCAGCAGCCCTTGCATCTGGAGCAATTAAACCAAATGGCATACCTGTTGTTATAACCCTACTTTCTCCTCCTGAGGTAATGATGGTATTCTGTGCAGTAATTTCTATTACAAACACAAGCGCCATCAATAGCAATATTTTATTCTTCATGAAATATTATTTATTTAACAAATATAATTTTTTATTAGAGTATTACAAGTTTCTCTATCTTTTCTACCTTTTTATTCGATAAGCTAGAATATACAGTTAGTTTATAAATATAAACACCCTTACCTATTTTATCACCAAAATCATCTCTTCCATCCCAAACTATATCTTTTGACAAAGAACTAGTAGATTTAAAACCTCCTGTGGTTTGTCCATTTAAAGTCCTTACCAATTTACCTGAAACGGTGAATATCTGTATAGAAACGTCTAAAGCCTCTGAACTATTGTGATTAAACCAAAATTCAGTGTAATTCACAAAGGGATTAGGGTAATTTAGCACATTATTTATTACTAATTCCTGATTTTCATCATATACCACAAATTGTATTTCTGCAATTGATGAATTATTGTAAACATCCCAAGCTTTCAAAGTCATTGTATGAAGCCCTGGTTCTATGTTGCTCAAAGGGAAGCTCACCACTCCCTTTTGATAATCATCTACTTCTGTCTGGTAATAATCATTTAAAACTATTGGATTAGTTTCATCTCCATCAATAATAGCAACAATATCATGACCTATACCACTGGAAGTATTTATTCCGTTTTCATCTTCTAATTTTGCCAATAATGTTGGGGACTCATTTGTAATACCTCCTGAAACAAAATTTTCATCATTCATATAAAGCGTAATAACAGGCCCTATATTATCTTCTGCAGCATTTTCATTTATACCGCCAATTCTTATAGTATTTACGCTTGCCCCAGTTTGATCTTCTAAAGACTCTTCATTTTCTGCATAAAAACTGATTTTGCCATACCCAACAGGAATACCAATATCCTTTGGCACTACAAAATCAAACTCAAATACCCCATTGCTTACGGATGCTTGCCCTCTAAAAATTATTTCTCCTAATGTCTCAAAATCTAATTGAACTAGTTCGTCGTTTAACCTAGTACCATCATTTGCAAGAGTCTGCCTTTCTATTGATTTATCATAAATAGTTGCTGATAGTTTGCCATTGTAATTTGACATAACATTCCCTGCAATATCTGCTACTTCTCCTGAAAGTTTAACATGACTCAATGCTTTTAGCGTATCTGTTGATTGACCAATAGGAATATCATTCAGTTTTGTTAGCCTTATATTTGGTTTAGGAAAAGCCAATTTCATAGCGGGGTCTCCTATAAAAAATATTAACCTTCTTTGACTATTTCCAGAAATGGAACGATCATTCTTCGCCAACCTTAAAGCTTCTGCCATTGTAGGATATTCATAATCCGAAAATGTATCGTTATCACTATAAGAAAACAAATATTGCCCTAATATACTGTTGAAAGTAATAGCAAAACTCACAAAGATTTGCCTTGTTGTAGTTATTAAACCTATGGCCCCCGCTTGCTTACTCCAATAAGTGAATTCTCCGGCTGTTTCTCTGAACGGGTTATCGAACTTGGTAAACTCACAAGTAACTGTTACAAAACAATTTAACTTACAATAATTACGAAGCCCTTCAATATCTGTCTTCAAAAAGAAACGTTCTTGTGCTAAACCATCTTCACCTCCATGACCAAAATAGTTTACAACTAAGGCCCCATTATCAATAGCATTCACAAATTCTGTTGTAACTTGTGGGTATCTATCACCACCAGCAGATGACTCTTGTTGAAAAGCATCACTATGAATTTTCACAACATTAATAAAAGGCTTTTCTTGAGACACCAAATTCCCAACATTATCTGTTGTTCCTTGCAAAGACCCCTCCCAATCCTCATCAACATCATCGGATAATAACACAAAATTATTACGCCAACTACCAAAGGAATCTTTTAAGTAGTAAGAAGCAATTTTATCAACTAACTCGGTGGCCCGCTGTGGTGTGTCTGCTAATATTCTACCCACAGCAATATCTAATCTATCACTGCTTTGCATTGTCCCCTCATTGTCATCCATCATTCCATAAAAATCATCAGACACAAAGGAATTCGTTAAATTAAAGCTGTTATAAGAATGCCATGATGGAACAATATTAGTATTATTTTGTATCCTGTCTTTATAATCAAAAGAACCATCACCAAATAAACACAAATATTTTATTCTACTCTCTGGAGCACTGGCATTATCATAAATATATTTAACCAAATTTCTGATAGCCCCTACATCTTGATTACCTGTACTGAATTCATTATAAATTTCATCTAATCCAACAACCTTTACATTTAAATTATACTGATTTCTATTAATTTCTGCCAATCTTTCCGCTTCACTTAACATGTTATTTGGTGAAACTATCAAATAATCAATATCTTGAAAACTACCTGAATTATCCTGAAAGATTGTTCCCTTAATGTTCTGGTTTAATACCGTTGTATTAGAATCAAATTTAGGTTCAAAATAATCTTGTGGTGATAATGCAATATATGTTTTTAAACTTCCTAATTCAGAGGTAAAGCTAAGATTAGAACTTGATTCTTCATTAAGAAAATTTGATACATTATAAATATCTGTAACATCCCAAATTTCAGTGATACCTGAAGCATCCGTTATATCATATTGTCCTATTCCAGAAACTGATATTACATTATTGTTTTTAAATTCAAACTGATTACCATAAAACTTTAAAGCTCTTTCTGCCTCAATGGAGATATAATCTAAATAAGCTCTTGCACTAGGGTTGCCTTGATTGTTATAGTCAAGAGTAATTTCAATATTAGAATTACCAACATTAACATTACCATTATAACTAGCTCCATTTGCCAAAGCTGGAGTTGAAGCACCTGAGATATTTAAGGTAGACACAGGACTACCATTCACACTTACATCCATTGAGGTTGATGTAGCTCCAGTTGATGCTACAAAAACCTTTAAGTTGATAGGCTGAGACGTTACCAAATCTGGAAACACAAAATTAAAAACCTTATTGGAGTCAGAATCAAAATTATCACCAAACCAACGTCTACCCAAAAAAGCAATATTACTTTCATCAATTTCATGAAACTGATAATCATGAAACGTATTAATTACTAAATTCGGAGTTCCATTTGGTTGAGAAAAAGGTTGAATGCGTTTTCCAGAAGCTGAACCAACATTAATAAAATAATTAGTTCTATCTGTATAACAATTTATGTTAGTATTACTTTCTTCATTATACCCCTTTGGACCTTTGGCATAAAACAAGATATAATCTTCATCATTAAAAATACCATCCTCTTCTCCTACAAACTTTATAGCATTTTCAGTAACATCAAAGGGATAAGGTTCTGAATTTTCAAACGGAATCATGCTTCCTCCATTTCCAAATAATCTAATATTTCTTGGATCTACACTATTCACGTTTACACCTAACCTTTGTAAAAAACTTTTAGAAAGCTTAAAAACACCAGTGGTATCAACATAAAACTTATACCACTCACCCGAACTTAAAGCCGAATTAGAAATAACCTTAGAGTTAAAAGTATTTTTTCTATTCTGAATTACTTTTCCTGAACTTGACGTATTATAATTTAACTGGAATGACATTACTTTTTTATATCTGCCATTAGCATCTCTTATAATTGGAGATATTTGGAAGAATGCAAAAATATTATCTTTAGCTATAGAATTTTTTAAACTATACTCGAGTTTTGATGGAATTTTAGATTCATCTAAATCTCCTAATTCACTCACCAAAATTGATGAATAAACCACCTTACTAATTTGAGCTGATGATTCATTAACTAAACTACTTATTCCCCATTGATCAACAAGTAACAACCCCTCATCAAAATCAAAATTAACATACTCATTATTGAATGAGGGAACTTTAAGATTAAAACTTGCTCCAGAAACAGTTTGTAAATCCTCCCAAACTAGCTTATAAACCCTCTGTTGGGAAAAACAAATACCAGAAGTGATTAAAAAAAACAGTAATATTTTCTTTTTCATTGCTAAAATAACGCCATTAATGATGTGTTATTATTTAAAAAACTACAATTTAAAATTTTGATGTAAAAATACAATAATAAATTAGTTAATTGTGCGTTATTACAGCACAAAACGATGATAAAAAGCATAGAAATCATCGATAAAACGCATTAAAAACAAGGTGAAATACACTTTTTTTTGGTTAAAATGCGAAAAATAGCTTGCGTTATTCGGTTTAATTCTTATATTGCAGCACCAAAAATATTATTAGCTTACTTAAACCTATGGATATGAAAAAAGTAGTAGCGTTAAAGATTTTACTAGTTTTAGCACTTATGGTATCTACAACTAGTTGTAAAAAATCTTCAAGTTCAAAAAACTCCTCAAGAGCTACCGGATGGCAAATAAATTCTAGAGAAGGTGGTTTTCAATATAATACAGATTTCAAAGAGCAAGAAACCGCTCCAGGACTTGTTTTTATTGAAGGTGGCACTTTTACAAAAGGACGCGTTCAGGATGATGTAATGCATGATTGGAATAATAGCCCAACTCAGCAACATGTTCAGTCTTTTTATATGGATGAAACTGAAGTTACAAATGCTATGTACATGGAGTACTTAGATTGGATTAAGCGTGTTTACCCACCATCTGATGAAAATTTTAGAGCAATCTATCATGGTGCATTACCAGACACTTTAGTTTGGAGAAACCGTTTAGGTTTTAATGAAGTTATGACAGATAACTACCTACGTCACCCGGGTTATGGCGAATACCCTGTGGTTGGAGTTAGCTGGATTCAAGCTGTTGAATTTGCAAATTGGAGATCTGATCGTGTTAACGAATATAACTTAGAGAAAGCTGGATACTTAAAACGTGATGCTAAAATTGTTGATGTAAATTCAGAATCTACTTTTAATACAGATACTTATATAAATGCACCTACCTTAACCTACGGTGGAAACGAAGAAGTTATCAATGGAGATGGTAGAGGTAGAAGAAATGTACAAGTAGATGCCGATGGAAATGAAACTGGAATTTATGCTACTCGCGAAACAGGTTTAATTTCTCCTAAATATAGACTTCCAACTGAAACAGAATGGGAATATGCTGCATTAGGATTAAGTGAAATTAGAAGTTACAACTTATACAGAGGACGTAAAAAGTACCCATGGGATGGACAATATACTCGTAATGGAAGCAGAAAATATCGTGGAGATCAATTGGCCAACTTTAAGCAAGGAAAAGGGGATTATGGTGGAATAGCAGGATGGTCTGATGACGGTGCTGATATTACCAATGCTGTAAGATCTTATGCTCCTAATGATTTTGGTTTATATGATATGGCTGGTAATGTTGCGGAATGGGTTGCTGATGTTTACAGACCAATTGTAGACGATGAGTTTAATGATTTTAACTACTACCGTGGAAACGTTTATACTAAAAATGCAATTGATGAAGACGGAACAGTAAAAATTGTTACTGTTGATGATATTAAGTACGACACACTTTCTAATGGAAAAGTTGTTGCTAGAAATCTTCCTGGTGAAATTGTACAAGTTCCTATTGATGAAAATGAAACGTACTTACGTACTAACTTTGATAGAAGTAATGAAATAAACTTTAGAGACGGAGACAAACGTTCATCTCGTTATTTTGAAAGCTTTAATGATGAAGAAGGCGAAGAAAATGCCGGAACTGAAACTAGAAAAATGTATAACTCTCCTAAGCATACCATTACAAGAGATGAAGATGGTAACATTATTAGAGAATATGACAAAGACAATAACAGAACCTCTTTAATTAATGATCAAGTTAGAGTTTTTAAAGGCGGTTCTTGGAAAGACAGAGAATATTGGTTAGACCCGGCACAAAGACGTTACTTCCCACAAGATATGGCAACAGACTATATTGGGTTTAGATGCGCTATGTCTCGTGTAGGTTCTAAAAGTAAAACTAAAAATAAGACTAAGAATTAATCATTCTTAATTAGATAAATAAAAAAAGTCCTAGCAATAGTTAGGACTTTTTTTATACTTTTATTCGAAATCATTTTTATCCCAAAAACATTGAATACAGAGCAACTTCATCAGCTATTCCTTAAATGTAACAAGGTTAATACAGATACCAGAAAAATTGAAAATGGCACTATGTTTTTCGCCTTAAAGGGTGATAACTTTAACGGTAATAAATATGCTTCACAAGCTATTGAAAAGGGAGCTAAATATGCTGTGGTTGACGAAGAGGAGTTTGCACAAAATTCAAATATTATTTTGGTTGATAATGTTCTTGAAAGTCTTCAAAAACTTGCCTCTTTCCACCGAAGTTATTTAAACATTCCTATAATTGCGCTAACTGGTAGCAACGGCAAAACCACTACTAAAGAACTCATAAATTCAGTTTTATCATACAAATATAAAACTACTGCAACCATTGGAAATTTAAACAACCATATTGGAGTTCCTTTAACATTGCTTTCAATGAATAAAGAAACTGAAATTGGCATTGTTGAAATGGGAGCCAATCATTTAAAAGAAATTGAATTTTTATGCAATATTGCCAAACCAGATTATGGGTATATTACAAATTTTGGAAAAGCCCATTTAGAAGGTTTTGGTGGTATTGAAGGAGTTATTAAAGGTAAAAGCGAAATGTATGATCATTTAATTACTAATAAGAAATTCATTTTTGTAAATGCGAACGATGCCATTCAAGTTGAAAAAACCAAAAATACTCAAACCTTTAGTTTTGGTAATTACACATCGAATGTAAACATTTCACTGGTAGATGCACAACCTTATGTTAAAATTGAATATAACAAGTTAAGTATTGAAAGTCATTTAATAGGTGAATACAATTTTAATAATATTGCAGCTGCCGTTACAATTGGTAATTATTTTAAAGTTGACGATACAGCCATTAAATCAGCTATAGAAAATTACATTCCCAATAACAACCGTTCTCAAATTATTGAAAAAGGAAGTATCAAAATAATTTTAGATGCTTACAATGCAAACCCCTCAAGCATGAAAGCGGCTTTATCTAACTTTGAAAAACAATTAGGCCATAAAATAGCCATTCTAGGAGATATGTTTGAATTGGGTAATGAAGCAAAAACTGAACATCAAAGTATAGTTGATATGGCATCTTCCCTAAATATTAATAAATTAATATTTGTTGGAGAAAACTTTTATAAAACTACCTTAAATACTTCAAAAGCATCAAAATTTAAGTTGTTTGATGATTTTAAAAATAATTATAACAATTCTCAATTTGACAAGTCTATTCTTTTAATAAAAGGTTCAAGAGGTATGGCTTTGGAAAGAATTCTAGATTTATTATAATGAAAAAAGTGCCGTTTATAATTTTATGTTAAAATTTTTTACAGCACTTTTCATAAGTTCTCCCTAAGAACTAATTAATAGCAATGTAAAGTTGCAAAATAATTGTTTAACGGACAATACTCAATTTGAGTATTACACCCACATTTTAGTATTTTCGACAAAACTTAGTATTAATAACGTGGAATTATAACATGTTATTCAATTTCATTCTGGCAATAAGTTCACCTGTTGATGCTAATTTAAGCTTCTTTAATATGTTACGCCTGTGTGTATCAACGGTATGAGAACTAATTTTTAACTTCTCTCCAATTTCTTTACTAGATTGATTTAACAATAAAAGCCTAATAACATCTCGTTCTCTATTACTTATCCCGTCAGTTAAAAGTTTCTGAGAAAAATTATTAAAATACTTGGTTTCGTATTCATTTTTATCATTTAATAGTTTAGCTGTACCAGTAATATCCATCTTTATTTTAGAATCTAAAACTGTATAATGTGCTAACCCTATAATCGGTTTAAGCTGAGAGTCTAATTCTAAAGGCGTAGTGTTTTGAATAATGTTAACATAATTCCCACGAGCGTTCATAAAACGATAATTCCAAGTATAACTCATTCTCTTCCTTTCCTCTTCAGAAATGGTATCTAAAGTGAAGACCATTAAATCGTTAAGTGCTTTAAGCCACGGTTCTATATCATCAGGATGAATTCTACTCCAAAAATATTTCATACCTCCTTTATGAAGTTCTTGCTTATCAATCCCTAAACAAGAAGTCATATTCTTGCTAACATATTCAAAAGATAAATCTGCTGTATTAGTAATACAAAAAAATGTAGAACTATACGGCCAGTAGGCATCCAGTTCTATGATTTTTATAATATGTTCTTCGAGAGAAGGATTATCATAAGATTTAAAAATATCTTCGTAAGCAAGTTTTATATCCCTTAATATCATTCTAATAACAATTATCTAAATCTACGAAAAAGTTTTATAAGACCTTCGTACAAATAAACTAATAATTCCAATAAGTCTTATAAAACAAGAAACCCGATACTAAGATAGTATCGGGTTTCTTTATGTGGGCGCGAAGGGATTCGAACCCCTGACCCCTTGGGTGTAAACCAAGTGCTCTGAACCAACTGAGCTACGCGCCCTAATATTGAACAATCATTATCTCTGATTGCGGATGCAAATATAACCTAGTTTTTAATACTGCAAAAACTTTTTAAAAGAAATTTTAAATTATTTCAGCAACTACAAATGTACTACCTCCAACAAAAACAAAGTCCTTATTACTGGAATTTTGTAAGGCAAACCTATAGGCTTCATTTACTGAATTATAGGCTTTACCAAAATACCCTTTGGCAAGAAAATAATCACGTAAGACTTGTTCAGGTAACCCTCTTGAAATTTTAGGTTTACAGAAATAATAAATTGCTCCTTTAGGCAATAGATCTATAATGGAATCCAAATCTTTATCATTAACAACTCCGAAAACAATATGTAAATCATCAAAAACCTGTTTAGAAATTTGATCCATTACATGAACTAAACCTTCCTTATTATGTCCTGTATCACAAACCACTTTTGGGTTTTCACTTAAAACTTGCCACCTCCCTAATAAACCTGTATTAGGAATTACATTGTGTAACCCTTTCTCCAAATGACTATCAGATATTTGATACCCATTTAAATTCAATTCTTTTATAGTCTGAGTGGCGGTTTTTACATTTTTGAGTTGGTAGGCACCTTTTAAATCACTTCCCAAAACAGTCTTAACTTCTCTATCTGCAAAACTAATTTTTGTCTGATTTTGCTCCGCTAAACCTTCAAAAACGGTTTGTGTTTCTACTTGGCTTTCACCTATAACAACGGGAACATTAGGCTTAATAATACCTCCCTTTTCACCTGCAATTTTTTCTAAGGTATCTCCTAAAAACTGGGTATGATCTAATCCTATATTTGTTATAACTGAAACTTCTGGTGTAATAACATTTGTTGAATCTAAACGACCTCCCAAACCAACTTCAATAACTGCAATATCAACATTTTGCTTGGAAAAATATTCAAATGCCATTCCAACGGTCATTTCAAAAAAAGACAATTGGTTTGTTTCAAAAAAAACTTTATTACGTTTAATAAAGCCCATAACAAACTGCTTGCTTACAACTTGCCCATTAATCTTTATTCGTTCCCTGAAATCTTTTAAATGGGGCGATGTATACAATCCCACCCTATATCCGGCTTCTTGTAAAACAGAAGCCACCATATGGCTTGTAGAACCTTTCCCGTTAGTTCCCGCTACATGAACAGATTTAAAGTCTAAATGAGGTTTTTTTAAGTGATTTACCAATAAAACCGTATTGCTCAAATCTGCTTTATAAGCAGATTTACCCTGACGCTGATACATTGGCAATTGAGAAAACATCCAATTAAGAGTTTCTGTATAGGTCATTGTTTATTGCCCAAGTTTGAAGTTTACTTTAACAAAACCTATTTGTTTTGCTGGAGCTTTAGAGTCTGGTTGCCATTTATGTGATAAGGCGATTTTTTTTGCTGGATCTAACAAGCATTGGGCAGTATTGGTAGTGCCCTTTACCCCAGGAGTTGCACTAACAACATTTCCATTTCTATTTACCTCAATTCTCACTATTACCATTCCAGATTCATTGCAATCTTGCTTTAAAGTTTTGTATGATGCACGTCCTCTTCCATTCAATCCATAGCCAACACCACCACTACCTGATCCAGGGCCACCAAAATAACTTGGCGCATAAGGGTTTCCATCTAATTGACCCTTATCACCAGCTTGATTATCATCTCCTTCACTACCCGTTTCAGAACCATCAGATTTACTTACGCCGCCAATTAAAGCATCCAATTTCTTCTTTTTCTCTTCCTGTTCACGCTTTTCCTTAGCAATGCGTTCTGCTTCAGCCTTTGCCTTGGCTTCTGCAATTGCCTTCGCTTTAGCTTCGGCTTCTTTTTGTTTTTTTATAGCAATAGCCTCTTCATTTTCCTGAGTTAGAACTTCCTCTTTTACCTCTGAAGATTTTGTAGGTTGAGATTCTGAGGCCTCTGGTTGTGGTGTTTCATTTATTTCCTTTGGCTCAGATTTTATTGGTTTTTTAGGCTGAATTTTCCCTTGACCAACTCTAGAAGTTCCAAAATTCACCGCAACCCCATACTCTTCTGGTGGATCCATATATTGAGGCCCCATGACAAATATCATTAACAACAGAATTAATGTAATCAGCAAGGTGATTTTTGCTGAATCTTTTTCATGTTTTGTTTTGAAATATTTCATCATTAATCAAAGTTTGCTTCAAAATAACACGATTATTGGCTACCTAGAAGATTTTACGGCCAAGGTACTTTTAATCTTATTCCGATTGGCTATATCCATAATATAGACCACATGTTTCATTTCAACATCTTGGTCAGACCTAATAGTTATTGAAGAAGTACTACTTCCTTGCATAGCCGTTAGAATAGCAGATTCTAATTGACTTTTAGCCACCATTTTCATGTCTACAAAATACTGGTGTTTTTTATTAACGCTTACAGATATATTTTT
This sequence comes from Seonamhaeicola sp. MEBiC01930, assembly GCF_045277075.1. Classification (GTDB taxonomy): domain Bacteria; phylum Bacteroidota; class Bacteroidia; order Flavobacteriales; family Flavobacteriaceae; genus Seonamhaeicola. The sequence continues at coordinate 872,355 of NZ_CP104270.1, forward strand.
TACTTGAGTTGTTTTACTAGATGATTTGGGCAATAATAAATCTATGGCTTCAGCAGACACCAAAGTAGAAGCAATCATAAAAAAGATTAAAAGCAGAAATACAATATCTGTCATTGACGACATATTGAATTCTGGTGTAACTTTATTTCTTCCTCTAAAATTCATATTACGTCGGTTCGTTTAGATGATCCAAAAACTCTAGTGAATTAGCTTCCATTTGATACACCACCTTATCTGTTCTAACAACTAAATGATTATAGGCTATGTAAGCCACAATACCAACAATTAAGCCGCCTACAGTGGTTGTCATTGCTGTATACAAACCTCCTGCTAGAACATCCATTTGAATAGAGCCTCCTGCATTAGCCAATTCAAATATGGCTAAAATCATACCAACAACTGTTCCAAGAAAACCTATCATTGGAGCAGCTCCAGATATAGTAGCCAAAATACTCACGTTTTTCTCTAATCCGTAAATCTCCAATCTACCAGCATTTTCAATAGCGGTATTAATATCTGCTAAAGGCTTACCTATTCTTGTTATTCCTTTTCCAATTAACCTAGAAACCGGAGAATTTACTTGTGCACACAAAACTTGAGCAGATTCAACTTTACCATTACTAACATGGTCTTTAATTTGATTCATGAAATTTGAATCTACTTTAGACGCAGCTTTAATAGCAAATAGTCGTTCAAAATAAATGTAGCTAGCAACTATTAAAAGTAAAAACAGAATAGCAATAATAACTTGTCCTGCGGCACCTCCACTTGTAATTAATTCTATAATTGAAAGTGTTTTTTCAACTGATTCTCCATCAGTTAAAGCTTCAGCACTTTCCTGAGTATTTTGTAGGGTTAAAAATGTGATAAGCATATAATATAAATTTATTGCAAAAGTATAACGTTTCTTTTTTTATTAAAGTATAACAAAAAAAAATAACAAAATCTTACTAACAATTATTAGACCAAATGCCTAAACCTTAGGAAAAACTTAACCTAGAATGCCTCTCATTACCATAAATGCAATGGAACCTACAACAAACCCTATTAAAGCCAACCAAGAAATTTTGCGAAGGTACCAGAAAAAATCAATTTTTTCCATTCCCATTGCTACCACTCCAGCAGCAGAACCAATAATTAGCATACTACCTCCAGTACCAGCAGAAAAAGCGATAAAATGCCATAATTGATGATCTAATGGCTCCGAAAACATACCCAAACTAGCAGCCACTAATGGAACATTATCTATAACTGCAGAACCTACACCTAAGAACATTACTACTAAATCTGACACTCCTCCGGTTTCAAGTTCTGTACCTAATTGTGGTGTGCTCTCACGTAACCAATCTGCAGCGCCAAATAGAATACCTAAAGACTCTAAAGCTGCAACGGCCATTAATATCCCTAAGAAGAATAAAATACTTGGCAACTCAATTTTTGATAATGAATAATGCACAGGACTATGATGTGCATGTGCATCACTTTCGGCAGAATCAACTTCAGTCAAACTAAATTTAGAATTACTATATATTTCGGCAAAAGTAGCAACCACACCCAAAGACAACATCATACCAACATATGGTGGTAAATGCGTTGCCGTTTTAAAAATTGGTACAAATACAATAGCTCCTAAACCAAGATAAAGCATGGTAGAACTAAATTTAGACTTTGGTTTATCATTAGTCTCTTCCATCTCTAATTCCCCTTTAAAGGCTGGTAAAAATGTAGCAATAAATGATGGCACCGCCATACAAAAGAAAGATGGTATTAAAAGGTAAGCAATTAAATTTCCGGTAGTTACTTTATTGCCTATCCAAAGCATTGTAGTAGTTACATCTCCAATTGGAGACCAAGCTCCTCCAGCATTAGCTGCAATAATTATTAATCCAGCAAACCAAATTCTAGTATTTCTGTCCTTAACTATCTTTTGAAGAATTGAAATTAAAACAATTGTAGCTGTTAAATTATCTATTATAGCAGACAGAATAAATGCCAATATTGAAAATATCCATAAGATTTTTGTCTTTTTCTTGGTCTTTATGAATCCCTTAATAGTAGAAAATCCATCAAAATAATCAATTATTTCTACTATGGTCATAGCTCCTAAAAGAAACACTAAAATTTCGGCGGTTTTACCTAAATGATGCAATAAGGTTTCCTCCATTAAATGCATCTTTTCTTCATGCTCTAATAAACCAAAACTATCTAAAAGCGCATGTTTACCAGAATCAAACCACTGCGGAAAGGACTCTATACCAAGTGCTATACAGGCCCAACAAATGGCCATCATAACCAGAGCAGGAATTAATTTATCTATTTTTATACTGTGTTCAAGGGTAATAGCTAAATAGCCCATTACAAATACTATAATAATTACTGCTTCCATAAATTAGTTTAAATTAGTTGTTTTAATGCAATCTCAAAAGCTGTAGCGCTTAACCCCGTCCTTGACTTGTTTTTGCTATATACTTTTTCAATTGTTTCTTTTATTCTATTTGATGTATCGTTAAAAATTGCTTCGTCCGTCATTTGAACTTTTCGCTCCATAAAATAGGCAAAAACTCTTGCCATTCCACAGTTTGAAATAAAATCAGGAATTAAACTTACCCTATAATCTGTATGTTCCATAATTGGCCCAAAGAAAATTTCTTTATCTGCAAAAGGTACATTTGCTCCACATGAAATTACTTCCAAACCACTATCTATCATTTCATCAATTTGATTAATAGTAATTAGGCGTGAGGCTGCACAGGGTGCAAAAATCTCCGTTTTAATAGCCCAAATTCTTTTATTGGCCTCTTCAAACGGTAATAAATTTTCGGATGCTAATGTATTACCCTTTTTGGCTAGAAAAAAATGACAAATATCATTAAATGAAAACCCATCTTCGTTTATTAACCCACCACTTGAATCAATAATTCCCACTATTTTAACACCCATTTGTGCAAGGTAAAAAGCAGCAGCTCCACCAACATTTCCAAAACCCTGTACTACAGCTCGTTTCCCTTTAATATGCCCTCCATAAATATTATAATAATGTTTAACCGCTTCAGCTACTCCAAAACCAGTAATCATATCGGCTATGGTATATTTTCTTGAAACGTCTGGGGTATAAATTGGGTTTTCAATTACTTTTATTACTCCTTGTCTTAATTGACCAATTCTATTAATTTTATCCGATTCGGTAGGCTTAAAGTGTCCATTAAAAACACCTTCTTGCGGATGCCAAACACCACTTTCTTCAGTTATTGGAACAACCTCATGAGTTTCATCTACATTCATATCACCACCAGTGCCATAATAGCTTTTAAGCAACGGAGAAACGGCCCTATACCAGCGTTCTAAAACTTCTTTCTTTCTTGAATCTTTGGGGTTGAAATTTATACCCGACTTAGCTCCACCAATTGGTGGTCCAGAAACCGTAAATTTAATCTCCATAGTTTTAGCTAATGATAGTACTTCATTCATATCTAACCCCTTTCTCATACGTGTTCCTCCTCCTGCAGCCCCTCCTCTTAAAGAATTTATTACAACCCATCCTTCTGCATCGGTTTTGGAATCTTTCCAATTAAAAACTATTTCTGGTTCTTTATTTTCGTATCGTTTTAATAATTCTTTCATTTTTATAAAAATATAATTCAACTAAAAGCCTAACAACCTAATTACGAAGCAATTTCGCTCTAGAATAGCTAAAGTTGAGTCATTTTATAAAAACGTTTGGAAATTATTACTGGTAACAAATATAAAAAACTTAAGTTCTTAAATATTAATTTTACGGCATAAAAACATAACCAGAACTGTGATTTTTAGAAGCTCCTGTAACACTTTGTAGGCAATTGATTTCATTTCTAAGCTTTAAAACACCCAAAAAACCAAAAATAAGCGCTTCTTTAAATTCAATTATTTCTTGTGATGGAATACCTATTTCATTTTTTGAAAGCTCCTTTATTCTATCAATTAGAAATGAATTATAAGCACCCCCGCCAGTTATTAAAACAGAACTATTTGGCTTACTGGATATACTTTCTGAAATCTTGATAGCAATATGTTCCACAAAAGTTCTTAAAATATTATTAAGGTTGCTTTCATTAGTATTAATTAAAGGAAAGACATTATCATATACCCACTCTAAACCCAATGATTTTGGTGGTAATTCTTTATAAAAAGACAATCTATTGAGCTTTTCTAATAGCGTTACATTTACCTCTCCCTTAGATGCCAATTTACCGTTATCATCATAGTCCAGTCCTACGGACTTCACATAATGATTCATAACAATATTCACTGGGCAAATATCATAGGCAATGCGCTCCTCATTAATATTTGTTGAAATATTGGCGAACCCTCCAAGGTTTATGCAATAATCAAACTCTGAAAACAACAACGTATCTCCTATGGGCACCAATGGTGCACCTTGTCCTCCTAATAACACATCTTGCAACCTAAAATCACAAACTACTTTGTTTTCTATTAGAGAAGCTAGTTGAGGAAGGTTTCCTATCTGCAAAGTCAACTGCTTTTCGGGTTGATGTAAAGCTGTATGCCCATGAGAACATACCGCATCCAAATCTTTAATCTTATTCTTTTTAATAAAATCGTTAATCACAGAGGCCAAATAAGAAGTATAACTACTATTTGTTTGATGCAGTTCTTCTGTATTTAATGAAATCAAACCCTTAAGCCTCTCTTTCCATTCTTTTGGATAAGCTACTGTTTCAGCGCTATTAATTTTAAATTCCCAAGTGTCCTCAAATTGAAAATCAACGTGTACCAAATCAATTCCGTCAAGTGAAGTCCCTGACATCACACCAACGATTCTATAATTCGATTTTATCATATTCACAAAAATAGAGATAATCATTAAAAATATCACATCAAATATTTATATTTGATAACAATTTTGTTAAAAATATAATTTCCCAGGTTATGAATTTTAAGCTTTCCGAAGAACATATCATGATTAGAGATGCAGCTAGAGAGTTTGCTCAAACCGAATTACTGCCAGGTGTAATTGAACGTGACAACAAACAGGAATTCCCAGATGAATTAGTAAATAAAATGGGAGAACTAGGCTTTATGGGCGTTATGGTAGACCCAAAATATGGAGGCAGTGGTATGGACACCTTTTCCTATGTACTAATTATGGAAGAATTATCAAAAATTGATGCTTCAGCTTCAGTAATGGTATCGGTTAATAATTCATTGGTTTGTTACGGATTGGAAGCCTATGGAACTGAAAACCAAAAAGAAAAATATTTAACAAGACTTGCCTCTGGAGAATGTATTGGCGCCTTTTGTTTAAGCGAACCAGAAGCTGGAAGTGATGCAACTTCTCAAAAAACAACTGCAATTGACAAAGGAGATTATTATTTATTGAACGGAACGAAAAACTGGATTACGAATGGCGGACGAGCAGAAATTTATATTGTGATTGCTCAAACTGATAAAGACAAAGGTTCACATGGTATCAATGCTTTTATTGTTGAAAAAGACATGAAAGGATTTCATGTTGGCCCTAAAGAAGATAAACTTGGTATTAGAGGAAGTGACACACACACTCTTCAATTTAATGATGTTAAAGTACCCAAAGAAAACAGAATAGGTGTTAATGGTTCTGGATTTAGGTTTGCAATGAAAACACTTTCTGGCGGCCGTATTGGCATTGCTGCCCAAGCTTTGGGAATAGCCCAAGGAGCTTATGAATTAGCCCTTAAATATAGTAAAGAACGTAAAGCATTTGGCACAGAAATAGGTAATCATCAAGCGATTGCATTTAAATTGGCCGATATGCATACAGAAATAGCTGCAGCTCGTTATTTAGTTATGAAAGCCGCATGGGACAAAGATCAAGGCAACAACTATGACTTATCAAGCGCCATGGCAAAACTATATGCCTCTAGAGTAGCCATGGAACATACCGTGGAGGCTGTACAAATTCATGGTGGCAACGGTTTTGTAAAAGAATACCATGTAGAGCGCATGATGCGTGATGCAAAAATCACACAGATATACGAAGGAACTAGTGAGATTCAAAAGATTGTGATTTCAAGGAGTATTTTACGGGATTAGCTTTGTTGTAATTCCTCCAAAACCAATCGCAATTCCCCATAACTATATTTTTCATCCAACTGATGTTTCAAGTCCGATAGGTTTTCAAAGGTCTTTTCTGGAATTAGTGCTTTTAACTCGCTGTAATGAGCTTCAGGAATCAGGTCTGTGATATTCACCTCGCCAGTAGCAATAAAACTTGCCAAGTGCCCAAAAACAGTATTGGTATTAAGTTCACGTAAATTGGATATTTCCTCAATTGATTTCCCAGATTGAAACATAGCCAAGGATTCTTTGAGGGTATCGCCTTTTTTACGTTTAGGCTTAAAGGTATCAAAAATTTCTACCTCTAGTGAAGTTTCAATATCGTGTTCTTCGCAATAGGCATGAATTACCCCTAAAATAGCCGCACCATATTTTTCAACACGTGTTTTTCCCATGCCGTTTACCCGCAACAATTCCTGTTTTGTGGTAGGCAAAGTTTCACAAATTTCATACAAGGCTTTTTGTGCAAAAATCTGGTAATGGATTAAATCCTTTTCTCTAGCTATATCATTTCTTAAAATACGAAGTTTTTCAAAAAGTTCTACATTGGTAGTTCCATCTATAACCTCTTTTCTACGTTTCTTGGGTTTGTCCTTTCCCATAAAAACTGATTTGGCTCGAAATTCTAAAAATTGCTTTGAATTAAAACTCTCTTTCAACCCTTTAAAATAGGTAGTTTTAACAATCAGCAATTCTTCAAACACATCTAAATGTTTCGTTATCTCTTTTCCTATAGCTTGATTATCGGTAGTAAAAGCAAATGTTTTTAAAGGTTCAACAATTTTAGTTTCAGTTTCATTTTTATAATACTGAATGGCCTTTTTAAAACGATCTTGAATAACTGGATTATCTTCGACCAAATCTCCATTTTCTGAAAGCTGTTTCAACTGTGCATTAAATCCGTTAGCCACTTTTAAAAAATTGGTAATACATTCTTTAATAGGCAAAAAAGTAGCCTCAATAGTTCCTTCAATAACCGTTCTATTTTTATAGTAAATATCCAGAATTCTATTTAAGGGATTTAAAAAGGCATAAAACTCAAAAATCTCGGCTATTAAATCTAATTGAAAGTTCTTTTGTGAATCTTTTAAAACATTTTCATCTGGGGCGTTTTCTTCAGCCTGCTCATTAAAACTTGTCACATTCTCATCACTAATAATTTGGTTGGAATGTATCTTACTCTTTAGCACCAAGCCTTCTAAAGACTTACACCTACTTAGAGCCACATAGGTTTGACCATGAGCAAAAGCAGCACCGGCATCAATAATGGCTTTTTCAAAAGTTAGCCCCTGACTTTTATGTATGGTAATACTCCAAGCTAAACGCAATGGTATCTGGGTGTAAGATCCTATTTTTTCCTCGGCAATAGCTTTGGTCTCCACATCAACCGAATAATTAATATTCTCCCAAATCTCTGGAGTTACGTTAATATTAAAATCATCATCAGGACAATGCACCACCACTTCATCAGAATCTAAGTGTATTACCTTTCCAATCTTCCCATTAAAGTAGCGTTTCTCAGGGCTACTATCATTTTTAACAAACATAACCTGTGCTCCTACCTTCAACTCCAAAACTTTCTTGTTAGGGTAAGCAAACTCAGGGAATTTCCCATCCACCTCAGCGGTATAGGTTTTTATTGCACCCTTCAGCTTTTTCAACTCGGCGGTATTAGTAGCCTCTGCTTTATTATTATGAGTAGTCAACGAAATATAACCAGCATCTGGTTCTGGAGTAAAATCTGGAATATAACGTTTGTTCAGCTCAGTAGCCACAGCATTGTTAAGTGCATTATTTCTAATGGCATTTAATATATCTATAAACTTGGGGTTTTCCTGCCTATAAATATGCTTCAGTTCTATAGTAATTGCATGACATTCAGCAAATGCCTTACTACTAAAAAAGAACACATTTTTATAAGTATGCCTTAATAAATCCCACTCCTGCTCTTTTATAACTGGAGATAATTGTTGTAAATCTCCAATCATCAACACTTGCACACCACCAAATACCTTATTGCGGTTTCTAAAACGACGTAACGTTCTATCAATTCCATCCAACAAATCTGCCCGTACCATACTAATTTCATCAATTACCAAAAGATCCATTGACTTGATAATATTAATCTTAGTTTTGTTAAATTTTCGATTAAAGCCTTTACTCGCGTTCAGGTCGGTATCGGGTAGTATAGGTCCAAAAGGCATCTGAAAAAATGAATGTATGGTAACCCCTTTGGCATTTATTGCAGCTACTCCGGTTGGAGCCACCACCACCAAGCGTTTTAGGCTGTGCATTTTTAAACGGTGTAAAAAGGTGGTTTTACCAGTACCTGCTTTACCCGTTAAAAAAATAGAACGATTTGTGTGGTTCACAAACTTCCACGCCAATTCCAATTCTCTATTTTCAGCCATTAAACAGTAAATTTAGAACCCGGAAGATACTAATTATCACTTTTTTTAAACAGGTTTTTAATAAAAAACAAAAATTTCTCTTGCGTACCTCCAAAGCGCTGTAAAAACCTCTACTCTACTAATCAAGGATAGTCGTTATCAAAAAAATTATCTAACTTGCTAATTCTAGTAAAAACTTAAAAACTTCTGTTAAGAAAGCCTTCTCATGCCGACTTAAGGTTTTAGATTTCATATTTTAGACCAAAATATATAAGATGAGTAAAACATATTATGATCCTGCAGACTTGAGAAAGTTTGGAAATATTACTGAATGGAGTGAAGAATTGGGTAACAAGTTTTTTGAGTACTACGGAAAAGTATTTGAAGAAGGCGCTTTATCTGCCCGAGAAAAAGCATTAATTGCCCTAGCCGTATCACATACAGAACAGTGCCCTTATTGCATTGATGCCTACACCAAAGACACTCTTCAAAGAGGTATTACCAAGGAGGAAATGATGGAAGCTATTCATGTTGGTGCTGCTATAAAAAGTGGAGCTACTTTAGTTCATGGGGTTCAAATGATGAATAAGGTTAATAAACTTGAAATGTAATTAATGGCTACAAAGTCACTACACAAACGAAATAGTCAATTAGCTAATAGTAAGCGACAGTTAGAAATTTTATCAAATGGTATTTTTCAAAACGGAGAATTACCAACATTTAAAGATAAAATAGCCGAAAGCAATCAATTTCCGTTAAAGGCAAAAAAACTGGAAATCCTTCAAATAAATGTTGGCTACATGTGCAATCAGGTATGTGAACATTGCCACGTAGATGCTGGCCCTGACCGGAAGGAAATAATGACTCGCGAAACCATGGAGCAATGTTTGGAGGTAATTAAAAACACTGGTGCCCACACTTTAGATTTAACTGGGGGCGCTCCAGAGATGAATCCTGATTTCAGGTGGTTTGTTGAAGCAGCCGCAAAGGCTGGTATTAAAGATTTTATTGTTCGCTCAAACCTTACAATAATTAGAGCCAATAAAAAATATCATGATTTACCAGAGTTTTTTAAAAAACACAATGTACATGTGGTAAGTTCTATGCCACATTGGACTCGTGGAAAAACAGACAAGCAACGTGGTGATGGCGTTTTTAACAAGTCTATACAAGCTCTTCAAGACCTAAATTCAATTGGCTATGGAATGCCTAATAGCAATTTAAGATTAGATTTGGTATACAATCCATCAGGAGCATTTTTACCAGGTGATCAAGATTCAATGCAAAAAGATTTTAAAAAAGCATTGTTAGAAGATTTTGATATTCAATTCCATAACTTATTTGCCATCACAAATCTCCCTATCAGCAGGTTTTTAGATTATTTAATAGCCTCTGAAAATTACGAAGATTACATGTATGCCTTAGTTGAAGCCTATAACCCTTCAGCAGTAAACAATGTTATGTGTACTAACACTCTTTCTATTAGTTGGGATGGCTATTTGTATGATTGTGATTTTAACCAAATGCTTGAATTACCCATTAATAGCAAGATAAAACACATATCTGAATACAACGAAAAACTTCTAGAAGGCAGAAATATTGTAATTTCACAACACTGCTATGGATGTACTGCTGGTGCTGGAAGTAGTTGTCAAGGCACAGTGGCTTAAACTAAATTAAAGTTATGCAAAAAGTTCTGGTATTTTTAATGGTTTTAATTGCTTCATTGAGCTACTCTCAAAAAAAGTTAGATCAATTACTCAAAAAGTACAATACAGAAAGTATTCCGTATATTTATGTAAATGAATTGAAATCATACCCTGAAGATATTATTCTTTTAGATGCTAGAGAATCTAAAGAATATGCAATTAGTCATTTAAAAGATGCTATTTTCATAGGGTATGATTTCTTTAATTTAGATTCTACTTGCCAAAAAATTCCAAATAAAGATTCCAAAATTATTGTGTACTGCTCTTTAGGAATTCGATCAGAAGATATTGCAGAAAAACTTAAGAAAGCGGGCTATAATAATATCTTTAACTTATATGGAGGTATTTTTGAATGGAAAAACCAGAGCAACCCTGTTTATAACTCTGAAGGTTATGAAACCAATGAAGTTCATACGTTTTCAAAAGAATGGAGTAAATGGTTAAAACAAGGCCAAAAGATATATGAGTAAAGATCTGGTTATAGTTTTTGTAAAAAATGCGATTCCTGGAAAAGTGAAGACGCGTTTAGCCAAAACAATAGGAAATCAAGCTGCTTTTGAGGTTTACAATAAACTAGTTGAAATCACAGAAAAAGCAATACAAAATTTAAATATTGATAAGCGTATTTATTTTTCAGATGCTATTGTTGAGTCTGAATGGGTGAATAACTACAAAGACATTCAAAAAGGCAAAGACTTAGGTGAACGCATGAAAAATGCTTTCCTTGAGGGATTTCTAGACGGTTATAAAAACATTATACTAATTGGATCTGATTTACCAGATATTTCAGCCTATCAAATAGAAAAGGCTTTATCTACCTTACAACAAACCGACACCGTATTTGGGCCCGCACAAGATGGAGGTTATTATTTAATTGGCTTATCTAAAATGGTTGAAACAGCTTTCAACAATAAACCTTGGAGCCAAAATAATTTACTAGAAGAAACACTAAAAGACTTAACTAAAAATAACATAACATTTAGTACTTTAGAAACATTAAATGATATAGATACGTTTGAAGATTTAAAAGCGTCAAAGTTTTATAAATCTAATAAAGTATTACAAGAAAAAATCAAGGCTTTATATGATTAAATATATAGAAGAAACTGTAGATTATTTAAAAAATAAAGGGTTTGAAAACCCTGAAGTTGGTATTATTTTAGGAACAGGCTTAGGGCAATTGATTGACCATATTGATATTATTCAGCAAGCTAGTTACAATCATATTCCTAATTTTCCAACGGCAACCGTAGAATTTCACAAAGGCAAACTGATATACGGCATTTTAGGAGGGAAAAAAGTAATTGTTATGCAAGGGCGTTTTCATTTATATGAAGGGTATAGCTTGCAAGATGTTACATATCCGGTTCGTATTATGGAAAAACTAGGTATTAAAACATTACTAGTCTCAAATGCTGCTGGAGCAATAAACCTCAACTTTAAAAAAGGCGAGTTAATGGTTATTGATGACCATATCAACCTTCAAGGGAAATCTCCTTTAGCCTTTAGAGGTGTTGAACAATTAGGAGAACGTTTTACAGATATGAGTGCCCCTTATGATGCTGAAATAAATTCAAAATTTGAAGGTATTGCCAAATCAAGCAACATCAACTTACATAAAGGTGTTTATGCTTCGGTTGTTGGTCCTCAGCTAGAAACACGTGCTGAATACCGTATGTTAAAATTAATTGGCGCAGATGCTGTTGGTATGAGCACAGTTCCAGAGGTTATTGTTGCCAATCATCTAAATTTAAAAGTGGCAGCAGTGTCAGTTTTAACAGATGAATGCGACCCAGATAACCTAGAACCTGTAAATATTGAGGATATTATTGCAAACGCTAAAAAAGCTGAACCTAATATGATCACCTTATTTACGGAATTGATAAAAAAACTTTAACACGATAGCGGTAACCATAAACTTGTAAATAGTCAAAATGATATAGACCGTACCTGAATACTGCTAACTGAATACTGAATATCACAACATGAGTAATTACTTAGAAACAACAAAAGATGTATATAAAGAAGCTGCACTAACTCCAGATGTTGGTTTATGCTGTACTACTAATCCTATTTGGGAATTACCTGGATTAAAAATCCCAAAAATCATGCAGGAGATGAATTATGGTTGTGGTTCCACCGTTCATGCTAGAGATTTATCTAACAACCCTAAAATGTTATATGTTGGTGTTGGTGGCGGCATGGAACTGTTACAATTCTCATATTTTAATCGTGAAAATTTAGGAGTTATTGGCGTTGATGTAGTGGATGAAATGTTAGAAGCCTCCCGTAAAAACTTTAAAGAAGCGGAGGAATTAAACTCATGGTTTAAAAGTGAATTTGTTGATTTACGAAAAGGTGATGCGCTTAATTTACCCGTTGAAGATAATAGCATTGATGTAGCTGCTCAAAATTGCCTATTTAATATTTTTAAGGAAGAAGATTTAAAAAAGGCCATTGCCGAAATGTACCGTGTTTTAAAACCTCATGGACGTTTAGTGATGAGCGACCCTACTTGCGAACAACCTATGAGTGATGCGCTTAGAAATGACGACAGGCTTAGAGCTTTATGTTTGAGTGGAAGTTTACCAATAAAAGAATACGTTAAAATGCTTACAGATGCAGGTTTTGGAACTATTGAAATTAGAGCAAGAAAGCCATATCGTGTATTGAGCCCAAAGCATTATGAAACAGACGAATTGATTTATATTGAATCTATTGAAGTTGCAGCTATAAAGGACCCCATGCCGGCAGACGGACCTTGTGTTTTTACAGGTAAAGCTGCTATTTATTTTGGCGATGATGATTTTATTGATGACAAAGCTGGTCATATCTTATTAAAAAATCAACCATTAGCCGTTTGTGATAAAACAGCTGGTAACTTAGCTGCCCTAGGAAGAGATGATATTTTTATTAGTGAATCTACCTATCATTATGACGGTGGGGGCTGTTGCTAAAGGATTGAATGTTCTTTAAATGTTCCTTTATGAGGTTTTTATACTGCATATTCATAATCTGTACTCTAATATCTTGTGGCGGAAACAAACAAACTATTACAACTCATCCAAAACCAAACCCAGAAAGTGAAATCTCAGATTTAATCCCTGTTAGCGTTAACACTTCTGATAACAGGCAAAGAGAGATAAACGCAATATATGAAAAGTTTAATCAGAACACAGCAAAACGCAACTTAGCGCCACACCAATTATGGAATGAGCTTTTAGAAAATCATGTCTCAACTGAAGGCATTGTAAACTATAAAGGGTTTAAGAATGACCATGATAAACTTCTTGGGTATATTAGAGTTCTTCATCTTACTATTCCTAAAGACAATACTTCCATAAAACACAAATTAGCATACTGGATTAATGCATACAATGCCTTTACCGTAGATTTAATTCTACGCCATTACCCGCTAAAAAGTATAAAAGATATTAAAGACCCTTGGAAACAACGTTATTGGAAATTAGGTGATAAATGGTATGATTTAGATAAAATTGAACATGATGTTTTACGTAAAATGAATGAACCAAGAATTCATTTTGCTATTAATTGTGCATCGGTGTCTTGTCCTAAATTACAAAACAAAGCTTTCACAAGTGAACATCTTGAAGAACAACTCACAAAAGCTACTGAAGACTTTATAAATAATACTACCAAAAATCAAATTTCTAACAATCAAATCAAACTTTCTAAACTATTTCTATGGTTTGGTAAAGATTTCAAGCAGGGCGGTTCATTAATAGATTTTTTAAACACTTATTCTCATGTTAAAATTTCAGAAGAGGTTAAAAAAAGTTTTTTAAATTATAATTGGGACTTGAATGAGTAAGATTTCAATCATTATACCTACGTTAAATGAAGAAGCACACATCAAACTTCTTCTAAATCATCTTTTAAAAAATGCTGAAAAAGAAAATATTAGTGAGATTATCATAGTTGATGGTGGTAGTCATGACAAAACTATTGAAACCGTAAAATCTTTTAGCCAAACAACCCTAATACGTTCAGGAAAAGGACGCGCTAAACAAATGAACCATGGCGTAAAATATGCTTCAGGAGATATTTTATATTTTTTGCATGCAGATTCATTTCCTCCTAAGAATTTTGACCAACTTATTATAAACGAAGTAGAAAAAAGCAACAATGCGGGGTGTTTTAAAATGAAATTTAATAGTAAACATTGGTGGTTAAAATTAGCAGGTTGGTTCACTCAGTTTTCATGGAAAATAGGAAGAGGTGGAGATCAAAGTCTATTCATTACCAAATTACTTTTTAACAAAATTGGCGGCTTTGATGAACGTTATGCTATATATGAAGACAACGACTTTATAAGTAAACTCTACAAACAAAAAGAGTTTGTAGTTATACAAAAATGGATAACAACTTCTCCAAGATGTTATGAGACAAATGGCATCTGGAAACTACAATACCATTATTGGACAATTCATTTAAAAAAATGGTTAGGAGCAGATGCAAATACTCTGAACAACTACTATCTTAAATATATTCATGTAAAAAAATAGCTAATTAACACTTAAAAAAATTAAGTGTTACAAATAATTGATGTAATCGTCTACTTATAAAGAAACATCAATCGTATGTACAATCAATACAAAACAATCATTTTAATTCTTTTAACTACAGTTTATTCTCAAGCTCAGCAATCCATTACCACCAAATTAATTGATTCAACTACCCAGAAACCAATTCCGTATGCCACAATTAGTTATGGCAAGAAGACTGGAGTAATTAGCAATTCCGATGGAGACTTTCAAATATATTTCAAAAAAACACCTTCAAAAAAAGACTCACTTTTCATTAGTTGTTTGGGCTATAACACCAAAAAGATTCCTATCCTGAACTTTACGAACCAAGTCATTGAACTAAGTCAAAAATCTATTGAACTAGATGAAGTTTTAGTATCTAATCAGAATTATACTGTCGAAGAAATTATTGAAAAAGCCTATGAAAATCTAGGCAATAATTACGACTTTGAATATAACCGAAGCAAACTATTTTACCGGGAATCATATTTTAATCGGGTTACCAAAAACAGTATTAAAGTCAAGGAATCTACCATTCCAGAATTTAACCAGCATTTTATGGATAGCATTATGACTATCATGCCTAAGGAAGCTGATGATTACACCGAAATTCTTGGGGATTTGTACACCAAATCATACCCAGAAGAAACTCAAAAACTCGACATCATAAAGGCTTCTCATTTATACGACAAAAAGAAAGAGGTATCATTTGATGGACTTGAAGAGCGCTTTAATGACATATTCAAAAAACATATAAAACGAGATTCTTATTTTAAGATTAAATCGGGCATTTTTGGCACCAAGGAAGAAATAGATTCTTCCCTCTTTGATAGTGCCGATGCAAAAAAACAAAAGGAAAAAGAAAAGACCGATGCCTTTATTGAAGAACAGAAAAAGAAGGAACAAGAACGTAAAAAGAATTTCTTAAAACATAGAAAAAACACGATTTCCAATTTAGAACATGGTAGTTTTGTTTTTGAAGACTCTCATTTAAACTTTTTAGAAAAATCTAAGAAGTATAATTTTGAATTATTAGACTACATCTTTTTAAACGGGCAGTTTGCCTATAAGATTAGTTTTGAACCCAAACGTAGCGCAGATTATAAAGGCACATTATACATCAATACAGATGATTTTGCAATCATTAGGGTTGATTACGAAAATGTAAAACCGTTGAGAAACTTTAGGCTGTTAGGTATTTCATACCAAGAAAAGTTGCATCGTGGCACATTAATCTATGCTAAAAATGATGTTAACACCTACACGTTAAAATATGCCGAATCTGAATCAGGTAATAACTTTGGCATTAAACGCCCTTTAAAAATTATTGAAAAGAACAAAAACGTAAAGGGCAGAAGAAAACAGAATGAACTTTCAACAGACCTGCACTTCACCATGTCTAATATTACTAAAAAAGAACTGGTAGTTTTTGAAAGTGAAACCATAAACAAAACGGTTTATGATGTTTTTGAAGAAAAACCTAATGTAAGCCCAACCTATTTACCAGCTTACGACCCAACTTTTTGGGAAGGCCATAATGTTATAGAACCAAATCAAGCTATAAAAGATTTTAAGAGTATAGAATAACTATTTATTCCTTCCCTTCTCATTGGGATAAAGGACTGGTAAATTATCACTTTGCCAAAACTCTTTTGTATCTATATTCATAGCCGTTATCTTGCCTTTAAAGGCGGCCCCTGTATCTATATTCCAAACATTAACAGCATTCATTGGGACATCAGACTTGAAATTAGTGGTAGGCGTATGCCCAATGTATATTTCACGGTAATGTTTTAATCGCTTAGGATATAATGCCGAATCTTTTTCGATGCGCTTGTCCATGGTTAGAGCCATTTCCCAAAGCGTTCTATCAAAATACAATGTGGTTTGGAACACCTCTTTTTCTACGCCATGCATTGAAGTAAACCCCGCATGTAAGAATAAGCGGTTCTCAGAATCTATATGGTACATTTTCGTATTTTCAAAAAAGGCCAAATGTGTTGCCTTGTCTTCTTCTGAAAAGCCTTCATAACTTTCCATGGTTTCTTTACCACCATGCATATACCAAGTAGGGTGCACTTCGCCACTTCTTAACCATTCTTCTGCCCAAACATCATGGTTTCCTTTTATAAATATGCAATCGATGGTTTCTGAAAGTTCTATTAAAAATTGAATTACTTGAGCAGCTTCACTCCACCCATCTACATAATCACCAACAAAAATTAAATTGTCTTCATCCTTTACTTCAACCTTATTTAAAACCTGAATCAAGGCCTTTAAGCCTCCGTGAATATCACCAACTGCAATTGTACGTGCCATCAAAAATTATTTTTGGCAAAATTATGGTAGAATATCTTAAAATAGAAGATTTTTCAAGTTAAGTTTAGATTAAAAATACTGCCCAATACCAAACACAATGCCTCTAGTAGCATCTTTGGTAAGCCCTAGACCATAATCTATTCTAAAAATGGCATTGAATATTTTTTTATGAATAAGGCGGCATCCTATACCTGAATAAACTTTTATGTTATCACCATTTGTAAAATCACTTAATGCCCCTCCCGGTAATCGCCATGAGCCACTATCTATAAACACATTGCTTTGCAATACCACATTGCGCTTATCTATTAAGGTATGTCTGTATTCTGTATTGAAAACTATGGAGCCGGTACCCCTATCAATAACATTACCTACACCTCTAATATTTACATTATTATCTACCGAAAAAGGAGCAAAAGGAGTATTATCATTTGATGATAGCCCTATTCTAATTCTGTTGGCCCAATTTCCTTTTTCCCCAATACGTTTAAAATAATACAAATCGTTCCACCCAATAAAAAAATCAGG
Organism: Seonamhaeicola sp. MEBiC01930; assembly: GCF_045277075.1. Taxonomy (GTDB): domain Bacteria; phylum Bacteroidota; class Bacteroidia; order Flavobacteriales; family Flavobacteriaceae; genus Seonamhaeicola. Next base: position 889,941 of record NZ_CP104270.1, read on the forward strand.
TAAACTATCATCAGTTGAAGTTACATATTGAAAATTAAACATACTTCTAAAGCCATCTACATATTGATAATGATAAGAAAGATTATTAAACTCATAAATAAACTTGGCCAACCATTTGTCAACACTTAAGGACCGAGGAACATTGGGATCTGTTTCTCCGCTTAAATAATTGTAGGTTTCGATAAAATGTGTACCACCTAATTCAATCCTATTCTTAAAATTGAATTTATACAAACCTAAAACTTCAACAGACTCGTTATCATACTTATAATCTGCACTACCGTTATTGAAATAAAGGGGTTCTAAAGTTGTTAAATCCTGAACATTTATAGCCAAACCTAATCGTCTTGTAAACAAAAAAGGAGCCCTAAAATTAATAGCAAAAGAATCATAAACATCATGTTGATAAAAGGCTCCTAAAGCTATATTCCTACCCAAAAGGTTAAACTCCGTTAACCCCAATCTAAAGGCAAATTCATCATTATTTGTGGTGTAAATGCTTGGAGAGGGAATAAGGGTAAAACTCTCTTCTATATTGTAGAATATATTATAATTACCATCTTCGGTTGTGTATACCTGATAATATGCATGAGACACAGAGGGTAATCGTTTTAAAACCTCCATATCCTCATCAAGCAATAGAGAATCAAGAACGGTTCCTGGTTTAACAGAAGCCATTTTTTTTACAAAAGACGATTTAATCCTTTTGTTGCCTTGAATTTTAATATCCGAAACAACCTTATTTTGGGAAACCGCAAAAGAATAAACTAACAGAAAAAGAATACATGCGAAATACTTTTGTATCATTGGGCTTGAAATGATTTTTCAACCACCCAATTTACCCAATTATCTTCACTTACATCCATTAAAACGAAATTATATGTGCTACCAACCATCAAATCTGGTGGATTATGTTCAGTTACGTTGAGTACAACGTTAGATGTATTGTAATACTGAAATTGATTATCATAAGTATAAGTACCAGATAACAAATTATTCTGCTCATCTGTAATCACTTGAAAATAAATAGCGTTATCTCCAACAGGATTATCAGTCCACTTAAAATTCGGCATCATAGATTGTGATTGATCAATGGTAACTTGGTCATTCCAAACCGATTCTTTTGATATTTGTTTGGAGCGAATAGGGTTAGATATTTTTATTTCACCTTCTAATTCAAAAGTTACAATCATCCATTTTTCATGGGTTGATGTATGTGTAAACTTCCCTAAATAACCATTAAAAACAGGCGAATGGGGCAGTGAAACTAAGCTATAATTAGAATAATCATTCCCGTCTACTGAAATATTTACTGTTTCGTAATAGCTAATATTAGTTGCACCTGTTTTAGGATAATAAAAGGTTAAAATTTCACCAGTAGTTTTATCACTAGCTGCACAGGCAATAACTCCTCCTTGTTCAATGGCTTTATTTTGAATATATGAATCTAAGGTATACACCACATCATCACCTGAACTTGAACAAGAACAAATTAATAATGAAACAACTAAATATTTCAATTTAATTATAAGCTTCATAATGTTCCTTTATTAACAATTCAACTGGTTTATTTTGGGGTGTAAATCTAGAATTTTCGACACCTCCTGCTTGCTCATGCCTATGAAACCATTTCCAAATAAAACCACCTGCAAACCATTCTTCATCCCAAAAGGTTTCAAATAAGGCCCTTGTAGCATTGGTTTGAGCCTCCAAATTTACTTCATTCATATCACGATCACTTCTCCATGGTTCTTTTCCCGTATAATCTACACTTCTATAACCAAACTCAGTGAACAATATTGGTTTTTCAAACCCCTCTTGATTCTTTTTTATTTCAGGAAGATGGCTCATCCAACCTCTTAAACAATCTTCCACTGAGGGTGTTTTATTTTCACTTACTGGAAAATAAGCGTCAATGCCTATATAATCTAATTCACTCCAAAAAGGAATTCTTTTAAATTCATCCCAATTAGCTGCGTAAGTCAACGCACCTTTGTAAATTGAATTAATCTCATTTATTAATTTAGACCAATATACCGGTCTATTATTAATAAAAGTTTCTAACTCTGTACCAATGCAAAATATTTCAATTTTTAACTCTTCAGCCAAATGAGCATAGTCTAGAATAAATTTTGAATAGGCGGCTTCCAAAACTTTCCAATCTTCTTCAGAATTCATCTTAATATAACCAGTAAACACCCCTCCTCTAATCCAAATTTGAGGCTTCAGCATAACCTTAATTTTATGCTTTCTCAGTTCCTGAATATATTGTTTTACACCCACAGCTGTCTCTCCAAACCATTGACGATCTGTATCATAAATCAGATTAGGACTATCAACCCTTCTTAAAAAACCAAAAGGCATTACAGAGGCATAATTAGCGTTAACTGCCACCACAGGTTTTACATGTGCTTCACTTATAGCATCCCTAGAAGATACGAAACTTACACCATTTATCTTTTCAAACTGCCCCTGACAAGATTGAAAAGCCAATGCTGACACTATTAAGAGCTTAAAGAATTTCATTTTGGTTTTTTCACAACTCCTAATTTAACACTTATCAATTAAAACAATGCTCTTAAACCTATATTAAAGGATTGACCTAAACCGGTATTGTCACCTCTAACAAACTTACTGTAGAGCAATTCCAAATTTAAAACATCGGTTATTTGGTACTTACCACCAAAACCAACGGCAGTGAAATCCTGTTCAAAATCACCAATTCTTTGGAAATGTTGCACAAAACCCAAAACAGTTGATTTTCCACTAGGAAAGTAACTCATAAAGACTCCCGGTGAAAATACAAATGTATTATTGGCAAAACTTTTATCTTCGCCAAAATTATATTCCGTATTTAATTCTGTAAATAATTGCCAATCTCCATTAGGCAGGGTATAGTCATAAAAAAATCTATTCTGAAATGTATAGGCCGTTTGATCTAAAAACACTCCATCGACATCAGATTCTTCCCCCAATAATGGAATATGAAATGCTGATTGAACTGTGAAATTACCGACATTCTTAATGGGATTAAATTTAATTACAGGAGCAACCGAAGTAAAACCAGAACGTGCCGTTCCACGTTCACCATCAAAAGAAAAAACATCCAGAGCACTTCTATCTCCAATTACATTAGACCTAACATCAAATAAAACACCAATATTAAAAGTGCTGTTTTCAGAGACTCCTGTAAATATATCAAAACTTGAAGTAAAATAGGTCTCCCTAGCTTTATCTGACTTAACACCATTATTTCGGGCCTCAGTTTCTGTATACAAATTATTAAACCATTTAATATCCCATTGCCCTTTTTTCAAAAGTTTAGAAGGTGTATAGGTTTGAATATTACTTTTTGTTTCTTCTTGCTCTTCTTGTGAAAATCCGGTAAAAGCAATTGATACTATAAATAGTAATGTAATAAATCTTGTCATGAATTTGTTTTTAAATTATTGTTCATTGACTTTCCAATTGTAAGGAAAGTATCTTATTTTGAAATTATCTGGAATTTTTTCAGTTCTGTATTTATTTATAAAATCAATTTCGGTGGTTCCATTCATTCTAAAATCTTCTTTATACCACTCCATAATTTGAGATACAGCCACACGTTTTTTCTTAGTATCCACTTTTAAAAACGTACCGTTCAAAGCAATTTTTGTTTGAGTTTCTAACTGTTTATATAAAGTCTCGGGTAAATATGCTTTATTGATTAATGGAGGACATCCAATGGCTCCACAAACTAAAACAAAATGAAAGCGAGGGTCTTCAAATTGTGCTCTCAACAATTTATGCTCAATATCATTTAATGTGATTTTGGTTCCAGCCAAATCGTACTTAGTCTTTTCAAAAAAACCAGAATTATCTAATGGTGAATTGGTAGGATAATTATCAATAACACCCTTTATAACGGATAGATTATACGCATTAATCCAAAACGCTTGATACGTATTTGTCATCTCTTTAGAAACTGAAATTGTTTTTGCAAGACTTAAAACATCTTCTAAATCTTTTGAATCTTTATGAAGTTTTGCATAGGCTACTTTCCCATTATTTACATAGGTTTCAAAAAAAGCGTTGGCTTTTTTAAAAAATGATGCCTCACTTTGAGACCAACCAGAAAAGGCGATTAAAAGGCTTAATAAAACAACTGTTTTCTTCATAATAAAATTTAGTTTTCACAAAGTAACAACTCCTCTGTCGAACAAAATGTTAGTTAACTTACAAATACATAAAAAAGATTTTGGGGTCTGCATTTCAATTGATTCCTTACACAAGATACTTAATTTGAATTGGTTCTAAATTTACGCAGGTCACATTAAGTTCTTATCTTTAGTTTCGACCTAATACATCATAATCTCAAAAAATGGAGCACATTGTTATCATTGGAAATGGAATTTCTGGAGTCACGGCTGCCAGACATATTAGAAAGCTTTCCGATAAAAAAATCACAATCGTTTCTGCCGAAACGGATTACTTCTTTTCACGTACTGCACTTATGTATGTATACATGGGGCACATGAAATTTGAACATACACAACCTTATGAAGATTGGTTCTGGAGAAAGAATAAAATAGACTTGAAAAAAGGTTTCGTGAAAACGGTAGACACCAAAAGTAAAACGCTTCAATTCTCAAACGAAGAAACTTTACAATATGATAAATTGATTATTGCAACAGGAAGTAAACCAAATAAGTTTGGATGGCCCGGGCAAGACTTAGATGGTGTAATGGGGATGTATCATAAACAAGATTTAGAAAACCTTGAGAAGTTTGCTCCTAATAATAAAGTTTGTAAACGAGCTGTGATAGTTGGCGGTGGATTGATTGGAATTGAATTAGCCGAAATGCTACATTCAAGACATATTCCAGTAACATTTTTAGTGAGAGAAACTAGTTTTTGGAACAAAGTTTTTCCAGAACAAGAGTCCGAAATGATAAACAAGGAAATTTTAAGTAATGGTATCGACTTACGACTGGGAGTTAACTTAAAAGAAATCAAATCAGACGATAACGGAAAGGTAAAATCGGTCGTAATAGCTGAAACTGGAGAAGAAATAGCTTGTAATGTAGTTGGATTAACTGCTGGTGTAACACCGAACATAGATTTTATCAAAGATTCTGAAATCGAAACAGGTAGAGGTGTGAAGGTAAATCGGTTTTTAGAAACCAACATTCCTGATGTTTATGCCATTGGTGATTGTGCTGAACAACATGAACCAATTGGAAGCCGAAAACCTATAGAAGCCGTTTGGTATACCGGAAGAATGATGGGTGAAACCGTAGCGCAAACCATTTGCGGTAATCATATTGAATACAAACCAGGACATTGGTTCAACTCTGCTAAGTTCTTTGATATTGAATACCAAACCTATGGTTGGGTATGGGCGCAACCCAAAGAAAATGAAGCCCGTTTTTATTGGGAACATGAAAGCAGTAAAAAGTGTATTCATTTAAGCTATCACAAGGATACCCGAGCTTTTATTGGCATCAATAATCTGGGAATTAGAATGCGCCATGAGTTTTTTGATAGGGTTTTGAGCGAAGAAAGAACTATTGATTATGTACTGGAACATTTGGCAGACGCTAATTTCGACCCAGAGTTTTACAAACTCCATGAACCCGAAATTGTTGCTAAATTCAATCAAGAAAATGGCACAAACATTCAGTTGAAAAAGAAAAGTTGGAAACGCATTTTTGCTTAGAATAAGGATATATGAAAGCATTAAAAAAATTAGGATTAGTCTTATTCATTCTAGGTTTAAGCATTTTTACGGGGACCATATTTACCGGAAGTTTCAAATTATCAGAATCAGATGTAAATGATTTTATTGAATCTAAGGGTTACCAAAGTGAAATTATTAAAGAGGAACTTAAAAAGGCCACAGTCACCAATGAAGACTTAAACATTTTTCAGTTTTCCAGTCGGGTAAGAGCAGCTTACCAAGCTTCGAACGAACACTACGAAAATTTAATTGCTAAATATGATGCCGAAAAAAATTGGGATAAAAAAGGAGAGCAATATCAATACATAATCTATGGAAAACCGCATACCTTAAGCTATGAATTGTCTAAAAAAGCAGGTTCTGGTTTTATAAAAGATAATCCAGCCTTAATTTGGTGGTTAACTTTTGGATTGGCAATACTTGGAGGGCTCTTGTTTATCCTTCCAAACATTAAATTACTTGGCAGACCAGGTATAAAAAACAATGGCATCTATCTTGAATCTAGCACTAATCGCGGTTGGATTGCATGGTTGGTTTTAATTTATCTGGTAGCATTCTATTTACTACTTTATTTTAAGGCAGATTATGTGGTTAATTGGACCTACATTCTAGACCCCATAAGTAAGTTTCTTAATGGAGGACCTGCTAGTCAATGGTTTGTTTATGGCTTCCTGTATTGTGTCATAATGTTAGTCATGGCTGCACGTATGTATATTAAATACAGACATAATAAATACCAAGTAATTCGTACCACCTCTGTTCTCTTTTTTCAGATAGTCTTTGCATTTCTTATTCCTGAAATCATGGCAAGCCTAAATATGCCTGGGTACGATTTTAAAAACGCCTTCCCTTTAGATTATGATTTCTTTTTCGAATGGAATTTAGAAAGCTTGAGTCAAAGTGGAGCAATAGGCATTTTTATTTTAGTATGGGGAACCCTTTTAACACTTATAGTGGTGCCCGTAATGGTTTATTTCTTCGGAAAACGATGGTACTGTTCTTGGATATGTGGTTGCGGAGGTTTAGCTGAAACCTTAGGAGACCCATACAGGCAACATTCTAACAAAAGTTTAAATGCATGGAAATTGGAACGTTGGCTAATTCATGCTGTCCTTTTATTTTCATTAATAATGACAGCGGTGACTTTGTATTGTTATTTTTCCGGCACGCAATCTTTTCTAGGAATTAATTCCCAATGGATTAAGGACACCTATAGTTTCCTTATCGGAGCTTGGTTTGCAGGAGTCATCGGCACTGGGTTCTATCCCATTTTTGGAAATCGAGTTTGGTGTAGATTTGGCTGTCCTTTAGCAGCTTACCTAGGTATAGTACAACGTTTTAAATCTAGATTTAGAATAACTACTAATGGCGGTCAATGTATTTCTTGTGGAAACTGTTCAACCTATTGCGAACAAGGTATTGATGTTAGGGCCTATGCCCAAAAAGGTGGAAATATTGTTCGTGCTAGTTGCGTGGGTTGCGGAATTTGTTCTGCTGTTTGCCCTAGAGGTGTTTTAAAATTAGAAAATGGTCCAGAAAAAGGCCGCATCAATCCTACGGATATTTTATTAGGTAATGATGTAGACCTAATGGATTTGGTAAATAGAAAGTAACCTTATCGATTAAATTCTTAATTTAGTAGTTCGGTTTAAAAAATTGACACTTAATTTCCGAAATGCTCACTAAAAACAAGAATATTACCATAGCTGTTTTACCGTTTCAAATAACGAGTGAGGAGGATAGAATACAACAACTTTTTTCCGGATTTTCTGAAGACCTAATTACACATTTTTCAAAATTTATAGGCCTTTCGGTAATTTCTTCCTATTCAACCTTAAGGATTAAGGATATTTCTAATCAACAAGAAGTTGACCAACTTGGGGCTGATTACTTAGTATATGGAACGGTTCGTCATAGATATGACAACATTAGAATGTCCGTTCAGCTTATAAAAACTGAAGACCAAAGTTTGGTTTTTGGCAATCGGTATGACGAAACTATTGATTCGCTTTTGGAAACACAAGATGATATTGTTCAGCAAATCGTTACAGTTCTTGAAGAAAAAATTAATTACAATTTACTCTCTCATTCCTATAAGAAAAGTTCTGTAGAACTTGCTGCCTATGAGAATTACCTCATTGGAATGAACACCTTACAAAAGGGCTCAAAAGATAATGACATTAAAGCCCGTGAATACTTTAATGCCGCTTTAGAAATTGACCCTAATTATTCGTTAGCGTTTACTGGGTTATCCTTAAGCTACTTCAACTTTTGGTCGTGCCTCCTTTGGGAACGCTGGGATGAAAGCATGCAAGGTGCCCATGATTATGCTTTAAAAGCTATTGAGCTTGACAGCAATGATTATACTGCTTTGGGTGTTTTAGGAAGGACATATGTGTATTTTGGTGAATTTGAAAAAGCTGAACATTACCTGAGAAAATCCTTGAGAATGAATTCCAATGACTGCTCTCACCTATTACGGGTTGCCTTTTCGTTAATGTTTTTAGGTTATAATGATGAAGCTGTTAAACTTTACCACAAAGCTATAGAGTTGAATCCGTTTCACTCTAACCATTATTATGCTCACGGTTCAAATTACTACTTGGGTATAGGCGATTTTGAAACAAGTGTAGCTTTAGCTAAAAAAGCATCAAAAAAAAGTTGGACCGATTTCCCCGCATTTGTTGCTGCTGCCTATTTGCAACTCAAGGATTATGACAAAATGTGGCTTTATTGGGATGAGTACATGAAACTCTTTGAAAAAGCTGTGTATTCCGGAAAAAAAACAATAGAGGAAGAATCTTTAGAATGGCTTATGGTCGTTAATCCATTTAAAAACTTCACTTATTTAACACCTTTAATCGAGTATATTAAAACGGAGAAGCAAGTATCTCAAACCGATAAGATAAATAAAACAACTAACACTAAAGATAACGGTTTTTATCGAAAAGGTGACGTTTGGGAAGTGAATTATCAGGGTGAGCTCGTAACTCTAAAAGACACTAAAGGGTTTCATGACATCTACAAATTACTTTCAAATCCTGAAAAAGAATTGCACTGCTTAGATTTAATGAAATCCGCCGTTGATGAAAGTAGCAATACGTCTGCAATTGACAATAAAGCTAAAGCTGAATACCAAAGGCGAATAAAAGAACTTCAAATTGAAATAGAAGAAGCGGAATCCTTCGGTCAAACTGAAAACATTGCTAAACTTAGAGAAGAATATGATGGAATTCTGGAACACCTATCGAAGTCATTAGGACTATCTGGTAAGTCCCGAAAAGTGGGTTCTACTATAGAAAAAGCAAGGTCTGCAGTAACGTGGCGTATAAGAAGTAGCATAAAAAAAATAAACAAGGCGCATCCGCAATTGGCAACCCACCTATCCAATTCCATAAAAACAGGAACATATTGTTCTTATAAGCCTGAAATCAAGGTAGATTGGATGCTCTAATTTGTTGAACTTACATCTTCTTTTCTCAAAACTTACATTGTAAGTTAAAAACTTACGTCTATTAGGTAAAAGCAAATTATTAATCAAAAAAACGAATTATTATGCCAACACCTTTAGAAATCTTATTAGACCCCATATCATTAATAGCTTTAGGAATGTATGCTCTCTTAATTATCTGGGAGGCCTTATTCCCAGCAAGACCATTGCCAAAAGTTAAGAACTGGAAACTGAGAGGTATGACCTCCTTTGCGGTATTTTTCTTTTTATCATCGTATTTACCATTACTAACAGACCCATTTTTAGCGCAATATCAATTCTTTGACCTAACAAGTCTTGGAAATGTTGGTGGCGGTATTTTCGCCATTGTACTTTATGAATTCGGTGTTTTTGTGTGGCATAGAGCTATGCACAAGTCTGATTTCCTTTGGAGACTATTCCATCAAATGCATCACAGTGCAGAACGTATGGATACTTACGGCGCCTTTTACTTTAGTTTATTTGATATGATTGGATTCACCTTCTTAGGAAGTATCTGTTTAGCTCTTCTAGTAGGTGTAACCCCTCAAGCGGTAACTATCATGTTGTTGGGAACTATGTTCTTAGGGATATTCCAACATACTAACATAAAAACACCTCATTGGTTAGGATACATTATTCAGCGTCCAGAAAGCCATACAATTCACCATGCTAAAGGAATTCACAAGCACAATTATTCTGATTTACCAATATTCGACATCATCTTTGGCTCATTTAAAAACCCCAAAGGTTACGAACATGAAACAGGGTTTTATGAAGGTGCCTCTGCTAAGGTAGTTGAGATGCTTACTTTCCAAGACATAAATAAATCTAAAGCCTAAAACCATGTCATATATCTTAGAAAAACTTCAAGCCTCCATCTTTTTAACAGACGGAGGTTTAGAAACCGATTTAATTTTTAATAAAGGAATTGATTTACCGCATTTTGCTGCATTTCCATTAATTGAAAACCCCAAATATCAGGAAACCTTTGAATCTTATTATAGAGAATATATGGATATGGCTAAAAAGCATCAAACCGGCTATATCTTAGAGAGTCCAACATGGAGAGCTAACCCAGATTGGGGTTTTAAACTAGGATATTCAAAAGACGATTTAATAAGAGTAAATAAACAAGCTATTCAACAAATGAATAGTCTTAGAGCAACATATAAAAAAGATATTGAAACCATATTTATTAGCGGACAGTTAGGACCAAGACGCGATGGTTATCAAATACGAAACGCCATGTCAGTAGAAGAAGCAAAGGGCTATCACAAACTTCAAATGTCAGTTTTCAAAAATGAAAAAGTAGATTTGGTATCCGCCATAACCATGACCTATAGCAATGAAGCTTTAGGCATTACAAAAGCCGCAAAAGCAAGTAATTTACCTGTTGTACTATCTTTCACTGTTGAAACCGACGGACATTTACCAAGTGGAGAAAGCTTGAAAGAAGCCATAGAAAAAATTGACAAAACCACTAACAGCTATCCTCTTTACTACATGATAAACTGTGCCCACCCAACACACTTTATGGATAAAGTTGAATCATCGTCAGACTGGAAATGTAGAATCAAGGGTATTCGGGCTAACGCATCTTGTAAAAGTCATACAGAATTAGATGAGTCTAAAGAGCTTGACAGAGGAAACCCAAAAGAATTGGGGCAATTGCACAAAACCTTAACAACACATTTACCAGAATTAGCCATTTTTGGAGGTTGTTGTGGTACAGATGCCTCTCATGTAGCTTCAATTTGTAATCATGTTTTAGCTTAAATTTCTCAAAACAGAATTTTTCTAAGAGCATGTATATGCTCTTTTTCTTTATAATAATTTAAAAATGTTGTTAGTTCATAATTTGACCAACGACATAGCTTATTGTATTTTTGTACCACAATTACTTTTCATGCCCAAAATAAACGTCATCATTCCTGCCTATAACGAAGCTGATTCTATTGGAAACGTTATAAAAGATATCCCAAGGACAGTTGAAGAGGTAGTTGTAGTAAGCAATAATTCTAACGATGACACTGAGGTAAATGCTCAAAATGCTGGAGCCACCGTTTTAACAGAAAGTCGCAAAGGTTACGGTTACGCTTGTTTAAAAGGAATGGATTACATTGCCAATAAAGCAGTTAAACCAGACATAGTTGTTTTTCTTGATGGTGATTATTCTGATTATCCCGAGGAACTTACAAAAATAATAGAACCAATAATAAATGATGACAAAGATTTTGTAATTGGCGCACGTGTAAAACGACTTAGAGAAGCAGGTTCTATGACCATTCCTCAAATTTTTGGGAATTGGTTGGCAACATTTTTAATGAAACTTATGTTTGGTTCAAAGTTTACAGATTTAGGTCCGTTTAGAGCTATAAAATATGACAAGTTGTTGGCTCTAGAAATGGAAGATAAAACTTATGGCTGGACAGTAGAAATGCAGCTTAAAGCTTTAAAACAAAAATTCACATATATCGAAGTACCAGTAAAATACAGAAACAGAATAGGTATCTCTAAAGTTTCTGGAACCATAAAAGGTGCTATATTTGCAGGCGTAAAAATTTTGGTTTGGATATTCAAATACAGTTTTAAATAATGATTTTAGAAAGTATCGTCATAGTTCTATATACCATCGCAATATTACTGATATTTCTATATGCCTTGGCGCAATTAAATTTGTTAATCAACTATGTTTTTGCAAAGAAAAAAGATAATGCTCAAAAATTCGACTTATCTAACCAAGATCAAATTCCTTTAGTCACTATTCAACTACCAGTTTATAACGAAATGTATGTTATGGAACGTCTGTTAAATAACATCGCTAAAATTGAATACCCTAAAGACAAGTTAGAAATTCAGGTTCTAGATGATTCTACAGATGAAACGGTACAATCAACGGCCGCACATATTGAAAAACTTCAACAAACAGGTTTAGATATTAAGCACATTACAAGAACCAATAGAGTTGGATTTAAAGCTGGAGCTTTAAAGGAGGGGTTAGAAATAGCAAAAGGAGAGTTTATAGCTATTTTTGATTCAGATTTTTTGCCAAAATCAGATTGGTTAAAACATACAGTACCTTATTTTAAAGATGAAAAAATTGGCGTAGTTCAAACACGTTGGGGGCACATTAACCGCAATTATTCTCTTTTAACTAGAATTCAAGCATTTGCTCTTGATGCTCATTTTACTTTAGAACAAGTGGGACGAAATAGCAAAGGCCATTTTATCAATTTTAATGGTACTGCCGGTATTTGGAGAAAAACTTGCATTATTGACGCCGGTAATTGGGAAGGAGATACACTTACAGAAGACCTAGATCTTAGCTACCGCGCTCAGCTTAAAAACTGGAACTTTAAATATTTAGAAGATGTTGAAACACCTGCTGAGTTGCCAGTTGTTATAAGTGCAGCTAGATCACAACAATTTAGGTGGAATAAGGGAGGTGCTGAAAACTTTAAAAAAATGCTTTGGCGCGTTTTAAAAAGTAAGAACATTTCAGCTAAAACTAAAATTCATGGACTTTTGCATTTGCTTAATAGCACCATGTTTTTAAATATTTTAGTCGTGGCTATTCTTAGTATTCCTATGTTATATATAAAGAACGAATATGCGCATTTAAAAACCTACTTCTTAGTAATGAGTTTCTTTGTACTAAGTACCGTTATTTTCTTTATCTGTTATTGGATTATGTATCGTAATATTTATGGTAAAGGGATTAAAAATTTCATGGGTTATATAGGAATGTTTTTTATGTTTTTTTCAATAGCCATGGGTTTTTCTCTACACAACTCTATTGCCGTTTTAGAAGGTCATTTTGGTAAAAAATCTGCCTTTATACGTACACCAAAATTCAATATTAATAATTTAAAAGACTCTTGGAAAAACAATAAATACATTAGAAAAAAGGTTTCTACAAATGTAATTTTTGAAGGAGCACTAATGGTTTACTTTGGATTTGGCATGTATAGCGCCTTTATTGTTGGAGACCAAGGAGGTGACTTTGGTTTATTTCCATTTCACGCCATGTTATTTATAGGTTTTGGATACGTATTCATAAAATCTTTAGCATCTAAAGTATAATTTTTTGGGCGTTACCATATCGGTTCAGGCTTCACGTTTTAAATTGTAACTTACTACAATAACAAACGCAAATACCATGTTCGTTCTAAAAAGCTATGGCCCATAACTTTTACAGTCATAATAATTTTGCTTACATTTAAAACAAACCAATTAAAAAACAAGCAATTATGACATCTATTAAATACAAGCTTTTCACGGCTATTTTTGTTTCCTTTTTAACAGTTTTCATTATTAACGGGCAAGAATCAAACATCAAACAGAAAGCTGTATTGGTTACAGGTGCTAGTAGTGGGATTGGTTTAAAAATCACAGAACAACTCTCATCCAATGGCTACTTCGTATATGCCGGAGCGCGCAAACAAAAAGACATAGATAGGCTCAATGCCATGAAAAATGTAAAAGCCATTAAACTGGATGTAACCAAATGGGATGATATCAATGCAGCCGTTGAAACTGTAAAAAAAGAAGGTCGTGGACTTTATGCATTGGTAAATAATGCGGGAGTTGGTATTTGGGGACCTTTAACTGAAGTTGAAGAAGACGATTTAGAATTTATTTTCAATGTGAATGTATACGGCCCTTACAGAGTAACAAAAGCTTTTGCTCCTTTAATTATTGAGTCTAAAGGACGCATTAGTACCATAAGTTCTATTGCTGGAATTTTATCTGGTAGATTTATGGGCCCTTACTGTATGACTAAACATGCCGTGGAAGCTTATACAGATGCCTTGGCAGCTGAAATGCAAAAATTTGACGTTCAGGTTAGTGCTATTCAACCTGGAAATTACAATTCTAAAATTGGAGAAACACTGGTTAAAAGGGCTAAATCAAATCCTGAAGCTTTTGAAAATTCACTGTATAAAGAGGAATATGATAAACTAATTTCTTCAGAAGGAGACCGAAGCCAATACAAAGATCCGAGTGAGGTGGCTGATGCCGTAGAAAAAGCACTCTTTTCAGACAGCCCAAAACGCCGGTATATGGTTGTTCCTAATGAGATTGAAGGTAATTGGACCATTACTCAAATTTTACGCGAAATGGTGCAGCTCAATGAAAACCAAGCTTATAAGTATAGCAGGGAAGAACTCATTGAAATTCTAGATAAGGTCTTAACTGAAATAGAATAAATTTTAAAAATAAATCTGAACCATTTTTCGCCAGTATCTCGCTTTATGGGCTTCTTCGTCCCATTCGAAAAACTGATGAGAAATGCCCTTTTCAAGTAAGATATTAGACAAGGTATAATTACTTTCCAAAAATGGGTCTTCCTTTCCAATAGCAAGAACAATGTCCATATCTTCCAATTGCTTAATTAAAATAGGATCATCAACATTTTTTAAATACTGGTTGGGCATATTGAAATACACAAAGTCATTATGAAAACCACTAAGTAAATCCTCAAAATAACCTTTAGATTGGGTTAAATCGTAGCGTCCGCTCATGCCAACAACCTTGCAAAACAATCTTGGATGGCGCATAGCCACATTAACTGCATGATAAGCCCCTAGACTACATCCAGCCGAAATCACATTTTCATTCTTATTTATTAAATTGGCAAGGGGTAATACTTCCTCCAATACATATTTTTCATATTGAATGTGCCTATAAATACGATAACCAGGATGTACAAAACTGTTATAGAACGACTCTAAATCTACACTATCTACACAAAAAACCTGTAAATGTCCTTCATTGATTTTCTCTTCAACAGCTTTAATGATCCGCCAGTTTTCATAATCGTAAAACCGTCCCATTCTAGGTGGGAAAAATAAAACTTTGGCTCCGGCATGACCAAAAACCAAAAGTTCCATATCCCTGTCAAGATTGGGACTATACCATTTATGATATTCCCTTCTCATAAAATAAAACTCTTATTTGTAAGTTAGGAATTAAATTATATTTCCTCAAGTACTTTTTCAGGAAATATCTCAGGGTGAGTTTTTAGTACCTTTAATACGGCTTTATATCCAGCCTTATTTAAATGCAGACCATCTTCTTCAAAATAGTCTATATTGGGGTTACCACCTTCATCAAGTAAAACATCATAAATATGTACGTAATGAAAGTTTTCATCTTTAGACATAAACTCTTCTATTTTGCTATTTGTAAAATGAATGCTTCCCATTAAATGTTTACGTGCTATACTAGGTTTTATGGAAATACAGGTAAATTTCACATCGCCATACTTTGCTCTTACTTTTGCTAACAAGTTTTCTAAAATTAGGACAACCTCTTCAGGATGCCTACCTTCTCCCAAATCATTATCACCGGCATAAACTACAATAGACTCTAGTTTGTCTATGTTTTTAAAAACACGATCAAAAAACCATGTACAAGCAGCCACAGTAGAACCTCCAAAACCTAAATTCAACGGATTGTATTCTTTGAAAACAGAGGTTAATTCACTCCATAAAGTAAACGTAGAACTTCCGTAAAAAACCAATTTCGGATCATATTCCAATGCCTCAACTTCATTTTCTAATCGTTCTAAATCCGGGAAGAACCAAAACATGAATAATACCTTTTAAAAATTTAGCCCTAAATATAAAGCTTTAAAATAACTTCTACGAAATTGAAAATTAAATTAGTTGAAAGCTCTTTTTATCTTGTAGGAGCTATTTGAGTCATTTCTATCAAATTATTTAAGAACTGTTCCGCTTCTGGAGTGCCTTCCTCTGGAGACCAGCTTGCAAATCCTTTGTCATTTTTTTGGATGTAAGGACCTGGTTTAACCTCAAAAACCACAGTGTCTTCCTCTAAAGCATAAAACGAATGAATTACATGAGGCTCTAAATCAACACCAAAGGCATCAGAATTGGCGTATAAATTATTATGTGAAAGCATATTGCCGTCATCGTCAAATGTCATCACACAAATCCCACCCTTTAAAACTATAACAGACTCTGCTTTACTATCAGTTTCATGACTATGAGGTCTTATATAACTACCAGGTTGAATAACATTAAACATTCTATGTAAAGTATCTGAAGCCGACTTATGTAATGGAGCAATAATACGTTTCCGCGGACTGCTTCTAGACAACTCCACTGTTCTTTCAATAATTGATTTATCTAAGATGGTAACATCGCTTTTTGGTGGTGGTGTAGCTACAGGGAAATCTTTCATAATATTACAATAAAAAAACCTATATTTTCTGTTTTAAATTCAAAGGAATCCTTTCCATAATTAGAAATTATTCATCTAATTTAACAATGCCATTCAATAACTTTTCACACACGTCCCTACTTTCTTCCAATAAATTCTGCGAGGTATAGGTTATGAATTGAACTGTTCCATTCTCATGAGAAAAATAATATCCATAATATGAAAATTTAATTCCATACATAGTACCATCCATTTGAAGTAATAGAACTTTTAAATCATTAACCATCCTATATTCTTCCTTTACAATTTTTAAATCAGGAGCAGCAGCTTTCCCATTCTCTAATGCTATGGTTTTCAGCATTTCAAGGGGTATCTCTACTTTTTCTGATATAACCATACCATATAAATCCCCATCCTTGACTTGAAGTTCATATTCAGCTTCTGGATTATCAGTAGCCTTTTTAAAAGACCACACTTTAGGGTCCAACCAAAAACCAACATTCAATTTATTACTTTTAAGTAAGAAGGTGGAATTTGTATCTTTTTCAAATTTCTCTGGGTTAGTAGGTATTTCTGTTTCTTTAATTACCTCTTCATTCTGATATTTCCAGGTTCCATCTTCAAACAATATAACTTCTTCTCCTCTTTCAGTAATGGCCTTTTGTTGGGCATAAAAACTAATAAAACATAACAGTAAAATTAATGTAGGCAGTTTTCTTGATATTCTCATATTACTTTTAACTTATAATATTAAACAAAACGAATGTCGTTAAATTTTCCCACAAAACCAATCAAAAAAGAACAATAAAAAAGCCCTTTTTCAATTATGAAAAGAGCTTTTAAATCAATATTTATTTTCAGCTTACATATTCTTCAACTCAGCAACTAAATCAGTCAATACCTTCTTAGCATCACCAAATAACATAGCCGTTTTGGCATTGTAGAACAATTCGTTGTCAATACCAGCATACCCTACATTCATACTACGTTTGTTTACTACAATATGTTTGGAATTCTCCACATCTAATATTGGCATACCGTAAATTGGACTTGAAGGATCATTATGAGCTGCTGGGTTAACAACATCATTTGCCCCAACAACCAATACTACATCTGCATTATTAAACTGCGGGTTAATATCATCCATCTCCACTAGCATATCATACTCTACATTAGATTCTGCCAACAATACGTTCATGTGCCCTGGCATTCGTCCTGCTACAGGATGAATAGCATACTTTACATTCACCCCTTTACCGGTTAATAGTTCCTCCAATTCATGAATCACATGTTGAGCTTGTGCTACTGCTAATCCATACCCAGGTACAATAATCACGTTGGCTGCATAGTTCATCATAATAGCTGTATCACTGGCAGTAGTACTCTTAATAGAGCCCATAGTTTTATTTGCACCTTCAGGACCTCCAGCTGCAGTAAACGAACCAAAAATAACAGACACCAATGTTCTGTTCATAGCTACGCACATAGCCACGGTTAATATAATTCCAGCAGAACCAACCAAAATACCTCCAACCAGCATTACCATATTATCATACAACACACCTGTAATAGCTGCTGCAATACCTGTTAAGGAGTTCAATAATGAAATTACTACTGGCATATCTGCGCCACCAATAGGCATTACGAATAAGATTCCGTAAACCAATCCACCAGCTACTAAACCATATAATAAAACACTACTATCAATACCTGTTGCAACCATATAAGCTGCCAAAGCAATTAAACCAAGAATAAAGATATTATTGATAATGTTATATTGAGGTATCTTAATCACACTTTTCACTGAACCGTTTAGCTTTCCGTAAGCCATTAAACTTCCAGAAAAGGTGATGGCTCCAATGATAATAGCGGCTAAAATAGTTGCTACAATAGAAGCACTGGTAGCAGAAATATTGGCATTACCAAATTCAACTATCCCAATTAAGGCAGCACTGGCACCACCAAAACCGTTAAATAAGGATACTAATTCTGGCATTTTGGTCATTTCTACCTTTATAGCGATAAGCCAACCAATAATGGCTCCTACTAAAATGGCAATTCCTATTAATACATAAATGATGGTTGGCACTTCCAAATCGTGAATAAAAATGGTACCAACAATGGCTAACCCCATTCCGCCAGCGGCAATTAAATTTCCTGACTTGGCCGTATCTGGGTGTCCTAATCGCTTTAAACCAAATACGAAGGTTACCGTGGCAATTAGATATATTATACTTAATGTTACACTCATTATTTCTTCTTTTTAAACATTTCTAACATTCTGTTGGTAACTGCAAAACCACCAACAACATTTAAGATTCCTAAGACCACAGCTACAAATCCTAATGATAAAGCCAGATAATCTGTTGGGTCTGAATGTAACATAACCAATATAGCTCCAACTATTACTACCCCACTTAAGGCATTTGCACCAGACATTAATGGTGTATGCAATACAGCTGGGATACTTTTAATTAGCTCTACCCCAACAAAGGTTGCTAAAATTATGATGTAAACAATCTGCAAATTGTTTGTTATAAATTCTATTAAGTTTTCCATGTTTAGTTAGTTTTTACGTTGAACCCCGTCCTGAACGATCAGGGTTTCATCGGTTATCTCTTCCTCTAAATCCCATTTAAAATTCAAGTCTTCTGTTAAATGCATAATGAAGTTGTATATGTTCTTAGCATATAGCTCACTGGCATTGGTAGATACACTCTCTGGTGCTACGGTGGTTCCAATAACCTTAACGCCGTTAACAATCACCTTTTCATTAAGTTTACTAACCTCACAATTCCCGCCTTGTGCAGCTGCCAAATCAATGATTACAGCACCATTTTTCATCTGCTTAACTTGTTCTTCGGTAATTAAAACTGGTGCTTTTCTTCCCGGCACATTGGCCGTGGTAATAACCAAATCTGCCTTGAATAAGGATTCATTTACAGCTTCTTTTTGTCTTTTAACATAATCCTCAGATGCTTCTTTTGCATATCCTCCTTCAGAATCCTCGCCACTATTTTCTACTGAAATAAATTTAGCTCCTAAAGATTCTGCTTGCTCCTTGGTTTCAGATCTAATGTCTGTTGCCTCTACAACTGCACCCAGACGTTTTGCTGTTGCTATAGCCTGTAAACCAGCAACACCAACACCATAAATTAACACTCTTGATGGTGTAATTGTCCCTGCTGCAGTCATCATTAAAGGGAAAATTTTTGTCATTTCATAAGCTCCTAAAATAACGGCTTTATAACCCGCTAAGTTGTTTTGCGAACTCAAAACATCCATATCCTGAGCCCTAGAAATACGCGGCATTGCATCCATAGAAAATGCTGTAGCCCCTTTATCTGAAATAGCTTTGATTAATTCTGGGCTTGATTTGTGATACAACTGACTCATTAAAATATGACGGCGTTGCACTAATTTTAAATCGGCTTCATCAAACGGATTAATTTTAACAAGCACTTGGGCCGATTCAAAAACGCCTTCGCGCGACGTAATGGAAGCTCCTGCTTCTTCATAATCGGAATCCTTATAAAGGGAACTTACCCCTGCGCCATTCTCCGAATAAATCTCGAAGCCTTTTTCCACCAATTTTTTAGTGATAAAAGGAGAAAGAGCGACTCGTTTTTCACCTTTTTGAGATTCCTTTAAAATTCCAATTTTCATATTTATTAGTTAGTTTTTTAAATTGCTAAAATAGTTTGTTATAAAGTTTAAAACTGAAAATAAGACTTAACAAAAACTATACACCCTTTGTGTTTACCTTTTAACATTGAGATATTCAACTCAACAAAACCAATACAAGTACTATTTTCAATCAGGAAACTTTGCTTTAATTTTATCTAAACTCAAATTATGAATACTTCCAACGTGCGTATGCTGTTTAGATGTATCCGGAACATAAGTTCCATCTTGCACTTGCCCTCCTATTTTTTGATACGCCTCTCTAAAGCTCTGCCCCTCAACCACAAGCGTATTAATGTTGTCTACAGTGAACAGGTATTTATATTTATCATCATTCAAATCTATGTCCTTAACAATCACTTGTTGAATAGCATAATTGAAAATATCAAGAATATCCTTTAACTCCTCAAAAGCCGCAATCATGTTCTCCTTCAACAATTGAAAATCTCTATGATAGCCACTAGGCAAATTATTAGTAATTAAAACCATTTCACTTTGAAGTGCCTGAATCTTGTTGCTTTTCCCTCTTATTAATTCAAATACATCTGGATTCTTTTTATGAGGCATAATACTACTTCCTGTAGTTAGCTCATCCGGGAAAGTTACAAACCCAAAATTCTGACTCATATACAAACAAACATCCATTGCAAACCTTGAAAGTGTATTTGCTAAACTTCCTAAAGCAGCAGAAATAGTCCGTTCATTTTTACCTCGCCCCATTTGAGCAGCAACAACGTTATATTTTAAAGTTGAGAATTCCATTTCCTTTGTAGTCAATTCTCTATCTATGGGAAATGAACTTCCATAACCTGCTGCAGACCCTAAGGGGTTTTGGTCCACAGTTTTTAACGCAGCATTTAATAGATACACATCGTCAATCATCAATTCGGCATAGGCTGAAAACCACAACCCAAACGATGACGGCATTGCCACCTGCAAATGCGTATAACCAGGCAATAATTTATCCTTATAGGTCTCTGCTAAATCTAAAAGCGTATCGAAAAGCGCCTTAGTTTTCGACTGAATTAACTGTAAGTTCTCTTTATAATAAAGGTGACAAGCCACTAAAACTTGGTCGTTTCTAGAACGTGCTGTGTGTATCTTTTTACCAACCTCTCCAAGAGATTTGGTTAATTCAAACTCAATTTTTGAGTGCACGTCTTCAAACTGCTCATCAATAACAAAGGTACCTTCTTCAATCTGCGAAGCCAATTTATCTAGCCCTCCTAAAAGCTTTTCTAATTCTTCAGCCGAAAGGATGCCTATACTATGCAACATTTTTGCATGTGCTTTGGATGCTATAACATCGTACTTTGCTATATGGATGTCAATTTCCCGATCGTTACCTACCGTAAACTGCTCTATTTTATTATCTATTGATATGCCTTTGTCCCAGAGTTTCATTATTATCTTTTTTTGTCATTACCGCGGAGGCGGGAATCCATTTTGTATTTTCTAACTTTTTTGAGACCCTTCGACTGCGCTCAGGGTGACAATCCGTTTGTCTGTTTATGTGTTGATTCGTTTAAACGATTACCCGATTCAACAATTCCACATATATTTTTATGCCTTCTTCTATTTCGTTTAAATAAATAAATTCATCTGCCGAATGTGATCTTGTACTGTCTCCTGGACCCAATTTTAAACTTGGACAGGACAATACTGCTTGGTCTGACAATGTTGGAGACCCATAAGTGGTTCTTCCCATGGCTACACCAGCTTTTACCAAATCGTGGTCCGTTGGAATACAAGATGAATTCAATCTTAAACTACGCGGTGTAATGCTTGTTACAGGAGCTTCTTTTTGCAATATTTCGGCAATTTCCGCATTGCTATAAGCATCGTTTACCCTAACATCGATAACCAAACTTAAATCAGCTGGTACTGCATTATGTTGCTTTCCAGCACTAATCTGGCTCACCGTTAATTTTACATCTCCTAAAGCCTCAGAACCTTTTTCAAACTTAAAATCTTTGAACCATTTTATGGTCTCAATAGATTTATAAATTACATTATCATCGTTTGGATGCGCTGCATGACTAGGTGTTCCTGTTAATACAGCATCAAATACAACCAATCCTTTTTCGGCAACTGCCAAATTCATTAAGGTAGGCTCACCTACAATAGCCACATCAACCTCAGGAATCACAGACAACATACTGTTCAATCCTTTTGGACCACTACTCTCTTCTTCAGCTGAAGCCACAATTACCAGATTATATTTTAGGTTTTCGTGATTATAATAATATGTAAATGTTGCTATTAAACTTACCAAACAACCTCCCGCATCATTACTTCCTAAACCATATAATTTACCATCTTCAACAATCGCCTTAAAAGGGTCTTTTGTGTAAGCAGAATTAGGCCTTACCGTATCATGATGTGAATTGAGCAACAAGGTTGGCTTCCCTTCTTCAAAATGTTTATTGACTGCCCAAATATTGTTCTGTGTCCTTTTATAATCAATATCATTACGCTTAAACCAATCTTCAATATGAGCCGCCGTTTGGTCCTCTTCAGAAGAAAACGATTGGGTTTCAATCAACTGCTTTAAAAGAGCAATAGCCTCTGATGTTAATTGCTGTATCATAAATATAAAGTGGTAAACTTTTGTTCTTTATTACTTATTACAGATGGATTTCCGATAATCACTCGAGATACCCCTTGTTCTAATGCATTAAAACAATTCTCTAACTTTGGAAGCATCCCGTCATGGAATACACCATCACCTTTCAATGTTTGATAAGTTCCTGAGTCCATATATTCAATAACCGAATCATTATTATCTACCGACATCAATACGCCGTTTTTCTCAAAACAATAAGTCAATTCAATTTTATAAAGTTCTGAAAGACCTACAGCTAATTCAGAAGCTATGGTATCAGCATTTGTGTTTAATAATTGTCCGTTACCATCATGTGTGATTGCACAAAATATGGGAGTAAAATCCGCCTGAATTAGTTTATCTATAGATTGATGAGCAACTTT
The DNA here is from genome assembly GCF_045277075.1 of Seonamhaeicola sp. MEBiC01930. Taxonomy (GTDB): domain Bacteria; phylum Bacteroidota; class Bacteroidia; order Flavobacteriales; family Flavobacteriaceae; genus Seonamhaeicola. Next base: position 912,992 of record NZ_CP104270.1, read on the forward strand.
TTTCACATCTCCTACAAAACCGAAATCAATCTCTTTTACAGGTCTTTTATCTGATTTAATACTGTTTAAATCGGCACCTGTCAACCCTATGGCTTCCACATTTAAAGCTTGAAGTTTCGCAACGATGTTTTTGTTTACCAATCCGCCATAAACCATAGTAATCACCTCAAGTGTATCAGCATCTGTAATACGTCTACCGTTTACCATCTTAGATTCAATACCCAATTTGGCAGCTACACTCGTAGCACGTTTTCCACCACCATGAACTAATATCTTCTTTCCTTCAAGATTAGAAAAGTTTTCTAGAAATATTTTTAAAGCATCTTTGTCTTCAATAACATTCCCTCCAATTTTTACTATGGATAATTTTTCTTTAGCCATTTTCTAACAATTTTTTAAGGACTAATTGCGCTGCATAGGTTCTGTTATTAGCCTGCTCTATTACAATAGAACTATCACTATCTAATACAGCATCTTCAACCACAACATTACGTCTTACAGGTAAACAGTGCATAAACTTAGCATCACCTATTTTTTCTTTTGTTATCATCCAATCAGGGTCAGTATTAACAACTTTCCCGTAATCTTCATAAGAGCTCCAGTTTTTGGTGTATACAAAATCGGCATCTTTGAATGCTTCTTCTTGGTTATGGTAAATAGGAGTATCTCCAGTTATTTCAGGATTTAAATCATAACCTTCGGGGTTTGCAATTACAAACTCCACATCCATTTTTTGCATGGCTTGGGTAAAACTGTTTGCCACAGCATGTGGTAATGGTTTAATATGTGGTGCCCAACTTAATACCACCTTAGGTTTAGAAACCTTTTTGAATTCTGAAATCGTCAAAGCATCTGTCAACCCTTGTAGTGGATGACCGGTAGCACTTTCCATATTCACAATTGGCACAGACGCATGCTCCATAAAGGCATTCATCACCTGCTCATTTTCATCCTTTTCTTTATCAGTCAAGGTTGGAAATGCTCTCACCGCAATTACATCGCAATATTGAGATACTACAGCAGCAGCTTCTTTTATATGTTCGGCTGTATTTCCGTTCATCACCGTACCATCTTCAAACTCTAATCCCCATGCATCACCCGAAACATTCATCACGATGGGATTCATCCCTAAATTCAAAGCCGCCTTTTGTGTACTTAAACGCGTACGTAAACTAGAATTAAAGAATAACAACCCTAAAGTTTTATCTTTTCCTAAGTCTATATTATTTAACGGATTCGCTTTTAATTCTTTTGCTTCCTCAATCCAATCGTTGATGTTATCAATATCATTTATGGAAGTATAATGTTTCATCTTTCTCTTATTTTATCTTGGTAAACGGCACATGATTCTCCATAGCATTTAGAATAAAATTATCCTCTAAGCCGTTTACAATCCATGTTTCTATATTCACTTTTTTAGTTACCTCAGCAGCTTCAATCTTACTTTGCATACCACCACTACCATGTGAGGATTTAGAACTTACTACTTCCTCTGCTAATTCTTTAAAATCAGTAACCTCTTCAATGGTTTTTGGTGTTCCATTCTCCATTGAGGTTTTGGTATATATACCATTTGTATTAGTAGCAATAACAAATAAATCAGCATCAATTAAAGATGCGGTTAGAGCTCCTAGTTTGTCATTATCTCCGAATTTAATTTCATCGGTAGCCACAGTATCGTTTTCATTGATAATTGGAATGTAATTGTTATTCACCAGTACGTTAATGGTATTTGTGATATTCACTTTACTTTCCTCCTTTTCAAAATCTGAATACGACAACAAACATTGCGAACTTAATAACCCATATTCTCTAAAAATCTCTTGATAAATTCTAATCAAATGCGGTTGCCCAATAGAAGCTAAGGCTTGCTTTACAAAAATGGGTTTGCGCTTACTTTCTAACTTCACAAACTGTTTTGCCACAGCAATTGCTCCCGAACTCACGATGATAAACTCACAGGTATCTTGAAGTTTTGCAATTTGATTTGCTATATCTTCAATCTTTCCTCTGGAAATATTATCAGTTTCTTTGGTTAAGGTATTAGACCCTACTTTTAGTAATATGCGTTTCTTTTTTCCCATTCTATTCATTTACCAGTGTCTTTGACTCTGCACTTCGACTGCGCTCAGTGTGACACTCGAACACCAATTTATTTAACGTATTTGTCCGTTTCCGTGAACGTACCATTTATTGGTCACCAAATGTTGCAGGCCAATAGGTCCGCGTTGGTGTAATTTATCTGTGCTAATTGCTAACTCACCACCTAAACCTAATTGTCCTCCGTCTGTAAATCTAGTAGAAGCGTTATGGTAAACTGCCGCCGTATCTACATTTTCCATAAAGGTTTTTGCTTCAGCCTCATTAGTCGTTATTATTGACGATGAATGCCCACCAGAGTATTTATTAATCATGGCAATAGTTTCCTGATTAGATGCTATTTCTCCAATTAGTATTTTATAATCTAAAAACTCTTCGTACCATATATCATCAGATGTAATGCTTTCAAGGTTATGTACTTTTGAAATATTAGCATCTCCTAAAACTTCAATTTTAGAGGCTTTTAATTTCGAAATTAACTCTTGCACAAACCCCTCTTTGTTTGGAAGATTTACATCTATCAAGACTTTATCTACGGCGTTACAAGCCGAAATTTTCGACTTCCCGTTCATAATTACATCTAAAGCCACATCAAAATCAGCTTCTTTGTGTACATACACAAAATTGTTACCACGTCCGCTAATAATCACAGGGCAAGTTGCGTGCTGTTTTACAAAAGCAATTAAACGTTCCCCGCCACGAGGCACAATTAAATCAACGCTCTGCGTTGGTTTTTCTAAAAAGGCCTGAGTTTCAATTCGGTTATATTGCAAATACTCCACCCAATTAGTTGAAGCACCTTCTTCTTTTAGAGCTTGGTGCCATAATTCCACGATTTTTAAGTTGGAACGTAACGACTCTTTACCACCTTTCAATAATATTTTGTTACCAGATTTAAAGGCAATACCAGCAGCTTCAACCGTTACATCTGGTCTAGATTCATAAATAATCAATACAGTACCAAACGATGCTGTTTTGTTGTAAACCTGCATGCCGTTATCATGTTTGAAACTGAAACGCTCTACGCCAACCGGGTCTTCTTGAGAAGCCAAATGTGTAACGGCATTAATCATTTCATCTACTTTAGAATCATCTACTTTCAAACGGTCATACATAGAGATGTCATCACCGTTGTAAGATTCTAAATCTACTTTATTAATATCGATTATTGCCTGTCGCTCCTGCTCTAAAAGCACCGCCATTTTAAGCAAAACTGCATTTCTTGTTTCTATGGATAATAGTGTGTTCATCTCTCTCTAGCTAACTGTTTGTTCTATTTCTTTTAAAGCAACTTTTAGAATATCAAAAAATTGGTCTACATGAACCTTTTCAATATTTAGGGGAGGCAAAATCCTTAATAGCTTTTTATTTGCTGCCCCACCGGTAAACACCTTATGATTATAAATTAATTCCTTTCTAAGACCTCCTACTTCAAAATCAAATTCAAGTCCAAGCATTAATCCTCTTCCTTTAACCTCTTTAATTTGAGGAATCTCTTTGGCCTTCTCAACAAAGTAAGCTCCTAATTCCTTTACATTATCTAATAGGTTCTCTGATTCAATAGTATTTAAAACTGCCAAACCTGCTGCACAAGCTAAATGGTTTCCACCAAAAGTGGTTCCAAGCATACCATACTTCGCCTCAATATCTGGGTGAACTAAAATCCCACCTATTGGGAATCCATTCCCCATTCCTTTAGCTAAGGAAATAATATCTGGTGTTACATCATAATTCTGAAAAGCAAAGAATCTACCTGAACGTGCATAACCACATTGAATTTCATCTGCAATAAACATAGTATTATTGGCTTTACATAAAGCATCTACATGTTCAAAGAATTCTCCATTAGCTTCATCTAAACCACCAATACCTTGAATGAACTCAATAATAACCGCACAAACATCTCCTTTTTCTAATTCGGTTTTTACAGCCTCAACATCATTTAATTCTAAAATGGTTACCTCTTGTTGCGCATTTATAGGCGCTACGATATTTGGATTATCAGTTGCCGCAACCGCCGCAGATGTACGCCCGTGAAAACCTTTTTTGAAAGATACCACACGTTTCTTTCCTGTTTTAAAAGAAGCTAATTTTAGAGCGTTTTCATTAGCTTCAGCTCCTGAATTCACCAAAAATAATTGGTAATCTTCACAGCCAGAAAGCTGCTCTAACTTACTTGCTAAATCCTTTTGCAAAGGGTTCTGAATGGCATTTGAATAAAACCCTAAGGCATTCACCTGATCTGTAATGGCCTTTACATAATTTGGGTGCGCATGCCCAATAGAAATAACGGCATGCCCTCCGTAAAGGTCTAAATACTCGGTTCCCTGGTCATCATAAACATGAATTCCTTTTCCTGAAACCGGTGTAACATCATATAATGGATAAACGTCAAATAATGGCATTTTTAACTCTTTTTAATTTGATTAATCTTTTCGAATGAAGCGTTAATCCCTTTGATTAAAGATGAACTTAACCCTTGGTGCTCCATTTCATTCAATCCTTCAATAGTGCAACCACTTGGTGTAGTTACCCTATCAATTTCTGCTTCAGGGTGTCTACCTGATTCTTTCAATAAACTAGCCGCTCCGTAACAAGTGTGTAATGCTAACTCATGAGCCTCTTCAGCTTCAAACCCTAATTGGATAGCTCCTTGCGTTGTAGCGCGTACCAAACGCATCCAAAAAGCAATTCCACTAGCACAAATTACTGTTGCTGCTTGAATCTGTTCTTCAGGAATTACCATAGTAGTTCCCAATTGGTTAAATACTTTTTGTGCCAATTCAATTTTCTCTTCGCCAATTTCATTTGCTGACAAACAGGTCATTGATTTTCCAATGGAAATAGCCGTATTTGGCATCACTCGAATGATATGTTTATCTGCTCCAATAACACTTTCAATTTTTGAAATAGCGAATCCTGCAGCTACCGACATAATCAAATGTTTTTTGGTAATTTCTGAAGCCACTTCTTTTAAAACAGCTTCAACATGTCTTGGTTGTAATGCAAAAATCACCAAATCAGAATTCATAACCGCTTCTTTATTATAATTGGTTATGGTTACATATTCTTCTTCTTCAAACTGAGAAACCGCAGAGGTATTCTTGTCGCTCAAATATAAAGAGGTAAACGTTTTATTTTTGATTAAACCTTTTGCAATTGAACTTCCTAAATTTCCAGTTCCTATTATAGCTATTTTCATGTTTTTTTCTTTTAAAAATAAGTAGCTTTTAAATTCAACCCAGTGGTTTCTTCCAACCCTAACATTAAATTCATATTTTGAATGGCTTGCCCTGAGGCTCCTTTCAATAAATTATCAATTATACTAGTCACCAATAATTTACCATTATGCTTATGCAAATGAATTAAACACTTGTTAGTATTCACCGCTTGCTTTAAATGCAAATTATCATCACTTACAAAAGTGAAAGCCGCATCCTTGTAATATGATTTATAAATTTCTTTTGCATCCTCTACCGTTCCTTCAAAATCAGTATAAATGGTTGCAAATATTCCTCTAGAGAAGTTTCCTCTATTAGGCATAAAAAGAATATCTGAATCAAAATTATTTTGTAATTGCTTAACCGACTGATTTATCTCTCCTAAATGTTGATGCGTAAATGGTTTATAATAAGAAAAATTATTATCTCTCCAGGTGTAATGGGTGGTAGCCGATAATGACGTACCCGCTCCAGTAGCTCCTGTTACAGCATTAATATGCACATCTTGATTAAGTAAACCCGAATCCGCTAATGGTAACAACCCTAATTGGATTGCTGTGGCGAAACAACCTGGATTAGCTATATAATTTGCACTTTCAATAGCTTCTTTTTGCAACTCTGGTAATCCGTACACAAAAGTTTTTCCATTGAATACTTTATCGGTTTCTAGTCTAAAGTCGTTTCCTAAATCAATAATTTTTGTATTATCAGAGAAGGAATTAGCTTTTAAGAATTTTACAGAATTACCATGTCCTAAACATAAGAACAAAACATCAACATTAGGATTCACCGTATCAGTAAACGTTTTATCTAAAGACCCCACCATATCTTGGTGTACTTTACTTATCTGATTTCCCCCATTACTGGTACTAAAAACAAAGTCTATTTCTACTTGAGGGTGATTAATTAATAATCTTATTAATTCTCCTGCAGTATAACCAGCACCTCCAATTATTCCAACCTTAATCATTTCTTTTATTTTTTTATATCGTAATGAGTTAATAAAATAATTTAGTAAAAATCAACCGCTTCGCTTTCGCTTAAAAAAATTCTTTTTTTCGATTGAAAACTAAAAAATAATTTTCGTTAAACTCATTTCATTACTTTGAATTTACGTGTTGATATATTTTATTCTGGTTTCCTAGGATTTTAATGAACCCTTTAGCATCATCTGCCGTCCAACCTTTATTTTCCTCACCATAGCTACCAAATTTAGCACTCATTAAATCATGCTCTGAACTTATGCCATCCAATGAAAAATTATAAGGCATTAAAGTTACAACAACATCACCACTTACTTTATCTTGAGAGCTAGTTAAAAAGGCTTCAATATCTCTCATTACAGGATCTAAATATTGACCTTCATGTAAGTGCATACCGTAGAAACTAGACAAATACTCTTTATGCTGTAATTGCCATTTGGTTAATGTATGTTTCTCTAGAAGATGATGTGCTTTTACTGTAATTAAGGCTGCCGCTGCTTCAAATCCAACTCTACCTTTAATTCCAACAATGGTGTCACCTACATGTATATCTCTTCCTATCCCATATGCCGAAGCCAAATTATTTAAAACTTCAATATTAACCTCAGGTGCATTTTCTACACCATTCACCTTAGTTAATTCTCCTTTATTGAAAGTTAACTTTACTTTTTCAGGTTCTGAATGTTTTACCTGAGATGGATATGCTTGCTCAGGCAAAGGTTGGTCTGAAGTTAATGTTTCAGCGCCACCAACGCTTGTTCCCCAAAGTCCTTTATTGATAGAGTACTTTGCTTTTTCCCAAGACATATCAATACCATTTTGCTTTAAATAGTCAATTTCTTGTTGTCTTGTTAATTGCTCGTCTCTAATTGGTGTGATGATTTGAATGGTTGGCGCCAAAGTTTGAAAAATCATATCGAACCTTACTTGGTCGTTTCCTGCCCCTGTACTTCCGTGGGCAATATACTCAGCACCTATAGTTTTTGCATATTCAACTATTTCTATAGCTTGAACGATACGTTCAGCACTTACTGATAACGGATATGTGTTATTCTTCAACACATTTCCAAAAATTAAGTACTTCACAACCTTTTGGTAAAAGGTTGAAACCGCATCAATATTTTTATAAGTAGCAACCCCCATTTTATAGGCGTTACTTTCAATATGACCTATTTCTTCTTTTGTAAACCCACCTGTGTTTACACTAACCGCATGAACTTCATATTCTTTTGATAAACTTACCGCACAATATGATGTATCTAAACCTCCACTATATGCAATTACTAACTTCTTCATGTGTTCTATTTAAATTTTATTTTTAAGAATCTTATTAAATTGATTAATCTTCGATTCGAAATATGGATTAACGTAATATTTATATTTGTACTCATCTCTTAGTTTTCCTAGTTTTTCTAAGGTCTCAATTAACACAGGTGATAAGTCTCTTAGAGTAATAAATTTCATTCCTAACAACTCATTATTGTTATGGACTGTAGCATCTTGGGCTATTGAAATAAGAAATTCTTTAGAGAACTTTTTGGTTAAAAAATCCATTAGAAGTAGCCCTAAATTATTGTTTCTGTATGACTTATGAATCCATAAAGAAGACCTTTCATAAACCGAATATTTATCAATGGTATGTCTGTGGGCAAAAATATGACCATAAATCTCATCATCTTTCATTAAAAGATAGCAACCATTTTTTAAACGATCTAGCAACATCCCAACACTAGCATGATACATAGCTGGAAGGTTTTTTGTTCGTTCTGAGATAATCTGTAACTGAGTTTTAGAAATCTCATGTGTAAAAACAACCTCTAAACCTTGTATTTCGCTATAGGCCTTTGCTTCTTCTACAACAGTATTTTTTTCTATGTCCAATATTGAATTCATTTTTCAATACTTAATAAACACTTCAGATTTAATTAATGACCAAAGTATTTAATTAAGCTTTTTTAGCTTTTAAATTTTCACTCTAAATTATAACGAAAATGAAAGTAACGCATACTTTCGTAAACTGAATAGCCCCTTAGGGGCGAGCTTGAGGAAAACGCACAACATTTGTTCTAGTAGTGTTAACTAGAACAGAAGAGATAAGAGATATGTTGTTTTCTGTTTTCACTGAATAACCATCTTAACTATTAACTCTAAATCGTCGGCGTGAGCCCCTTTCGTTAATATAAGCCGCAAAATTACAACTTATTATGAATTAAACAACATTAAACTAAAAAAATCAACACCTATAATTTTCTATGAAAGAACAATAGATCAAAAAATTAGCCCTAATATTTAAATTCTCTTGTAGATACTTTATCGGCTGAAGGAAAATCTTGAGGTATTTCTGTTTGAGTTACTTTATTTGTAGCAGCCCATTCTACACCTCTAGTAAATAGTGTTATAAACCCAACACATTCAAATGATTTTGTATCATGCCCCAATGGCGTATGAAAAACTCTACCTTCCCCATATTTTATTACCATAACCACTGGTTCTTTTTGCTCCAATTCTGGAGCTTTTTTTGTAGAAACTGCAGTAGCCAAAATATCAACATTCTTCGCCGGACCTCTTAAAAAGGCATAACATTCGTCTGGAGCATGCATCCATACTTTCGGCATTCCTTTAGTAATGGGGTGTCCTGTATCAAAAATAGATATAGGAAAAGCTTTCCTCTTACCATGTGCACCACCTTTACCTGGACTATAATCTCTTTTTGTTTTATTGTCTTTATCTACATATAAATAAGGACCATCTTTTTCGGTTCTTCCACCCCAACCTCCTATGGCTATCATTTCATTGTATGCTTCCCATTTTGGAAAACTATTATCTGCGGCATGCACACTTACAAACCCACCACCATTTTTTATATAATTTTCAAAAGCAATTTTGGTCTCTTCAGGCCATGAAGCTGCACGCCAACCAAAATTAGAAATTACCACATCGTATTTTGAGAATTTTGGGCTAAAATCAGGATCAGTTTTAGGTTTTCCTTCTATACCCTCTGGTACCTTTTTCGCATAGCCCAACCAATCCTTAAATTTCTCACTTTTATTTAAAAATTTGGTTCTGGCAATATCTACCTTAAAAAGTCCTGTTTCTTCTAAATACTGTTTCATCATGATTGTAGATTTTGGCCATACCTCATGATTATTTTGTCCATCTACTATTAACACTTTAATCTTTTTTGCATAAGCACTACTTTTTGTAGCATTAGTAAAAAAGCAAAAAACACACATTAAAAAAGTGATATATCTTTTCATAATATTGAAATTATTATTACAATTCTCTAACCCAAATATTTCTATAACTCACACCACTATTATCACGATGATCTTGAAGCTTTATAGGGGCTTTTTCATGGGCTTTATTTTTTGGCCAGCCAATAAACTCCGTGGTTCCTTTAATTATATAGTGGTCCTGAATTAACACACCATTATGAAGCACAGTAATTGTTCCAGCTTTTATTTTACGACCTTCACTATTAAACTTAGGCGCATGATAAATAACATCATAGCTATTCCACTCTCCGCTTGGAGCTGAAGCTTTTACTAAGGGTATTGATTGCTTGTAAATAGACCCAACTTGTCCGTTCACATAAGTATCATTATCATTATTATCTAGAACTTGAATTTCATATCTACCTTGAATAAAAATACCGCTATTACCTCTATGCTGACCTTCCCCTCTAACTTCTCCAGGTGATTTCCATTCTATATGCAATTGTATATCTCCAAAATTACGTTTGGTTTGTATGTCACCAGTTTTATTTTTAACGGTCATACTTTTGTCTGGATTTAAAATCCATTTCACGGCTGACGAATCTTTAGATGACACCCACCCATCAAAATTAGAACCATCAAAAAGTACAATAGCATCTGATGGAATCCTTGTCACCTCATCTACCGTTATCTCCTTAGGTTTGGGCTCCCAAACCTCAGTTTGCTTAGGCTTGGTTGGTTCTTCTCCAGGGGCTTCTTTAAAGGTTTTTATCAATTCTTCTGGTTCAGAACCTTCCTCGGTAAAACCTTGTTGCTTACAAGAAAAAAAAGACATCAAAACAAGTAAGACTAGAAACTTTTTCATTTTAAATCCCTAATACGCTCTTTAAATAATCTTCATCAATGTCTCCTCCAGCAAAATCATCAAAACTACGAGTAGCAGCTTCTATAATATGCTTCTTAATAAATGGAGCTCCTTCTCTAGCACCTTGCTCAGAAGATTTAATACAACATTCCCATTCCATAACCGCCCACAAGTCTAATCCGTACTTAGTTAATTTAGAAAATATAGCACTAAAATCTACTTGCCCATCTCCTAAACTTCTAAATCTGCCCGCTCTATCTTTCCAATCAGCATAACCACCATAAACCCCTTGTCTTCCTGTTGGATTAAACTCGGCATCTTTTACATGAAAGGCTCTTATACGCTCATGATAAATATCTATAAACGACAAATAATCTAATTGCTGTAATACAAAGTGACTAGGATCATAAAGTAAATTAGCTCTAGAATGATTTCCCGTTGCCTCTAAAAAACGTTCATACGAAATACCATCATGTAAATCTTCTCCTGGGTGTATTTCATAACACACATCAACTCCATGTTCATCAAAATGATTTAAAATAGGCAACCATCTATTCGCTAATTCTTTAAAACCCATTTCTACTAATCCATTAGGGCGTTGTGGCCATGGGTATACCGTATGCCACATTAATGCGCCGGAAAATGATGCATGAGATTTTAAACCTAATCTTCCACTAGCTGTCCCACATTTTTTAACAAAGTCTATGGCCCACTCTGTTCTTGCCTTGGGGTTACCTCTTACATGTTCTGGAGCAAAACCGTCAAACATTGAATCGTAAGCAGGGTTAACCGCTACCAATTGCCCTTGTAAATGGGTAGACAATTCTGTAATTTCTAATCCGTATGAGTTTACTTTTCCCTTTAATTCATCACAGTAGGTTTGGCTTTCGGCTGCCTTTTCAATATCTATTAGACTAGATTCCCAAGTAGGTATTTGAATTCCTTTATATCCTAAATCGGCTGCCCATTTGCACATACCATCTAAACTATTAAATGGTGCCTCACTTCCAGCAAATTGAGCTAAAAAAACAGCAGGTCCTTTTATTGTTTTCATATTATAATAATCTCTTTAAATTTTAACTTAGCTTAGTCCAAGCTGCATTATTTTTATCGCTTTCTACAGAAGCATAAATAAACTGCATACCTCGCACGCCATCTTTAGCTGTTGGGTAATCTGGTGTTTCAATGGTTTCACCATTTAGAATTGCCATTAAATGGGTTGCAAAGTTTTTATAAATAGTTGCAAAAGCCTCCAAATACCCCTCTGGATGGCCCGCAGGAATTCTTGAAACACTTAATGCTTCATCATACAAATCATTCCCATTTGGTGTATACACTTTTACAGGTTTATCTAACCAATGTGTTATTAATTGATTAGGATTTTCTTGATGCCATTCTAAACTACCTTTTTCACCATACACCTTAATAGCTAAATTGTTTTCTTCTCCTAATGCAATTTGCGAAAAAGACATGGTACCTTTAGCTCCATTATCCATTCGCAATAATAAATTACCATCATCATCCAAGGTTCTACCTTCCCCAAAAACACCTAAATCTGCAGCCAGCTCTTCAATTCTAAGCCCTGTTATATACTCAACAAGATTCTCAGCATGTGTACCTATATCTCCTAAAGCCCCACCAATACCAGAACGTTTAGGGTCTACCCTCCAAGACGCCTGTTTTTGTCCTGTTTTTTCTATAGAGGTTGACAACCACCCTTGTAAATACTGCACTTGTATTTTTCTAATATTTCCTAAATCGCCTTTAGCCACCATAGCCTTGGCTTGCTTTACTAATGGGTGCCCAGTATAGTTATGGGTTAAAGCGAATAGTTTCCCACTCTTTTTAACTATTTTCTCAAGCTCAACAGCTTCGTCTAAAGTTAATGTCATGGGTTTATCACTTACCACGTGAAAGCCGTTTTCTAATGCCATTTTTGCTGGCGGAAAGTGCATGTAATTTGGCGTTACAATAGCAACAAAATCCATTCGTATATCTTCTGGTAATTCCTTTTCTTTTGAAATCATTTCCTCAAAAGTGCCATAACACCTATCTTCTGGAAGATATAATGCCTTACCTGATGCTATTGATTTTTCTGCACTACTACTAAAAGCACCACATACTAATTCTATCATCCCATCAATCGAAGCCGCTTTTCTGTGTACATCTCCAATGAATGAACCAGCGCCACCACCGACCATTCCCATTCTTAATTTTCTACTCATTTTTTAATTAAGCTTGTTCTGTTTTTCTATTTTTTTTCATGTATATATTTAACCCTAAAAAGGCCACAATTAAAATTGCTGGTAAAATGGACATGGTTCTTAATGCTTCTCCTGCCCCACTAGCACCATCCATTAAACGTCCCATTATTGGTAATACTATTGATACAGAAAACATTCCTGCTCCTCCCATTATAGAAAGTCCTAGTGCTCCTGTTTCTGGTAAATATTCTGCAACAAAACCTAGCATTGTTGGCCAGAAAAAAGTAACACCTACTGCAAATACGGCTGCTGCCACAAAGGTCATTCCGCCACTTGTAACAGTTAATAACCATAATCCAATAAATGTAAATATTGCTGAATATAACAACATACCTGACGGACTTAATTTATGCACTACCTGACCTGCAAATAAACGACCAAGAGCCATAATTCCATTAATAAATGCCAAAACTAAAAGAGGTGCGGAAACCGATTCTTTTAACAAAGATTCTATGCGTTGAGTAGTACCCAATTCTGACGCCGCAGTTAAAAACATACAAGCCACCATAAATAAGAATAATGGTTTAAGTACACTGCTGAACATTTTTTTATTGCTAATACCTAGTTGTACACGTTCTGTAACCGGGATTTTTTGCCCAAAAAACATAAACCCATAGGCCATTAGTGGAATAAACAAAGTAGCTACCATAACTTGCCAACTTAAATCTAATACATCCATAACAAGCCAACCTAATAGTGCACCTATTACAATACCTCCAGGAAACCAAACATGAAACCTATTCAACATTTTAGTTTTTTCATCAGGATACATAGACGCCACCATTGGATTTAATGCTGCTTCAACAAAACCGTTCCCAATTCCAATAAATAAGGTTGCAATAAATAGTGAAGTCATTGAATCTGCCATTAAAGTTAACACTATGCCTACTGCATGTGTTATAAAAGCCATCCATGTTATTTTTTTTATACCTAATAAATCAACCAATGGACCTCCAATTATCATGGCAATAGTAAATCCAAAAAAAGCTGGAGCAAAAGCATAACCTAGCTGCTCTAAAGTTAAACCGACACCCTCAGGACCGAATACGGTTTCTAATCTAGCTCTAATAGCAAAAGTCATAGCCGTGGTAATTAAAGCTAGACAACTTCCAAAAAAAAGTCTGTTTTTGTTGATGTTTTCCATTTCTATTTAGTTTAGTTAGTATTCCTCTCTATAAAGGTATCTCTATTACAGACATGTACTTTTTACCTATATAATTAGATGAAAAATTTACTCCACATCTCCCTTCATCCCATAATAGTTTGCGTTGGTAAACACGTGAAAATATAGAATAAAAATAAACTGCATGTTTATTTTTATTCAGTGAAAGAATTTAAACACTAAAACTACAATTATTATGAGTAAGCAGACAATGCTTCATCAATTGAATGTAATCTTCTGTACTCATTAGGAGAGCACTTTTCATGCTTTTTAAATACTGTGGAAAAATACTGGCTTGTAGCAAAACCACACATATAAGCTATCTCACTAACGGTTAAATTATTCTTTTCTTTAAGTATTTTTTTTGACATCTCTAACCTCCGCATCGTCAAGTAACGCATTGGTGTTAAGTTAGTTAATCTCTTGCAATGATGTGTAAATCGTGTTAAACCAACCCCTGCAGACTGAGACATTTGCTCAATAGTCCAATTTTCTGCTAAATTCTTATCTAACTCCTTCAAAAAATACTGTACACTTCTAGAGCTATCTGTTAAAGACTCATTTAAAACAATGTTTTCCGTGTTCAATAAATCTAAAATAAGGATTAAAAGGTAATTTATTAGCAACCTTATTCTTGAAGCATTACTGCCATTTTCATCTGTATTTATAGCTAAATTTATACGTTTAAAACAATCTCTTACACGTTGGTCTGTTTTTAAAATAGACTTCTCATTATGCCTTAAAATCTTAGTCAATCTGGAAAGATCTGAATCCGTAAGCGTTATCCAATCTGGCCAAACCCACTCTTGATGTGGTCTGCGCACTCCCAAATCAATAATAACCCAATAAAACTTCCCCATTCCTATGTGAGGGTTCCCAACTTTATGCGCCTCCCACGGACGCGTTATTGTTAGATGGTTTGGCGTTAACAACACCTCTCTATTTTCTTGAGAATACGGCATGGAACCAGACTCTAAAAAATGAAACTCAATACCTTCATTTCTATGCCAGTCAAGACCCCAGTCTTGCGGCTCATTAGCATCCCAGTAACCAATACTATTTAAACCAACGGTATTTTCATCCAGCCTATCTCCAGGATACGTATGTCTTGCAAGGGCCTTAAACTTCAATTTCTTTCTCTTATACGCATCTATAAGAGGCAAACATGTATCTGCGTGATAAACAACACCATCAGCTTCATATGGCTCTATTTCCTGTACGTTTATTTTCACTGAAATAATTTAAACATTATTATCATGCAAAGTAGTTATTTTTCCACTTATTATAAAAATTGTTAGTTTATTTAATACTTTTAACAATTAACTTTACATTTCATTATCAAATTACAACTAGAAATATATTGCCTTTTTAAACAAACTTTATGATGACAGAACACCCACAAAAATATGATGCTATAGTAATAGGAACTGGTATTAGCGGTGGTTGGGCTGCTAAAGAATTATGTGAAAACGGATTAAAAACATTGGTTTTAGATCGTGGTCGAGATGTAAAACATATTGAAGACTACCCAACAATGTACCAAGATCCATGGGATTTTGAACATCGAGGAGCACAAAGTATAAAAACTCAGGAAAGACAGCATATTCAAAGCCGTTTATGGGACGGAACATTAACAAAGCCTGAAACGAGACACTGGTTTGTTGATGACATTAAACATCCATACAACGAGGTTAAGGAATATCTTTGGCTACGTGGCTATCATGTTGGTGGACGTTCAATAATGTGGGGCAAACAAACGTACCGATGGAGCGAAATGGATTTTGAAGCCAACAAATTAGATGGGCATGGTGTAGATTGGCCAATTCGTTATAAGGACATTGCACCCTGGTATGATAAGGTGGAAGAATTTATAGGTGTGTCTGGAAAAAACTTAGGACTAGCACAACTTCCTGATGGAAAATTCTCTCCTCCTATGGAGTTAAATTGTGTCGAATTAGATTTACAAGAGCATATAAACGAAAATTTTGATGATGATCGTTTATTAACAATTGGACGAGTAGCTCATAAAACTGGAAATGCAGAACATGAGGGGCGCTCTAATTGTCAATACAGAAATAGATGTATTCGTGGGTGTCCTTTTGGGGGTTATTTTAGTAGTAATTCATCAACTTTGCCTGCAGCCGAACGTACTGGAAATATGCATTTACGTCCTAACTCTATTGCTTATGAAATTGTTTATGATGAAACCAGGAAAAAAGCTTCTGGAGTAAAAGTTATCGATGCAAAAACTAAGGAAAAATTCTTTTTTAAGGCGTCCATTATTTTTTGTTGTGCCTCAACAATAGCAACCACAAGTATTTTACTACAATCAAAATCGCAACGATTTCCAAATGGATTAGGTAATGATAGTGGTGAATTAGGACACAATTTAATGGATCATCATTATGCAGTTGGAGCAAAAGCCGATATTGATGGTTTTGAAGACAAATACTATAAAGGCAGAAGACCTAATGGCTTTTATATTCCTCGTTTTAGGAATTTAGGCAATGATAAAACTAAAGCTAAAGATTTTATACGTGGCTATGGTTACCAAGGAGGCGCTAGTAGAACAAACTGGAAACGAGCAGTTTCTGAATTAAGTTTTGGTAAAGCATTAAAAGATGAACTTCTAAAACCTGGACATTGGACTATTGGCATGACTGGGTTTGGTGAGTGCCTACCATATCATGAAAACAAAATATCATTAAATTATGATAAGTTAGATGAATGGGGATTACCTACCCTAGACATTGATGCAGAATTTAAAGAAAATGAAATGAAAATGCGAGAGGATATTATGAATCAAGCTATAGCTATGTTAAAAGCTGCTGGTTATAAAAATGTTAAAGGGTTTAATGAAAAAGCTATCCAAGGCGCTTGTATACACGAAATGGGAACTGCTAGAATGGGGAGAAACCCAAACACATCTGTCTTGAATGAGCATAATCAAATACATGCCGTATCAAATGTTTATGTTACAGACGGAGCTTGCATGACGTCTTCGGCTTGCCAAAACCCTTCATTAACGTATATGGCTTTAACAGCTAGAGCTGCTAATCATGCCGCTAATGCATTTAAAAAAAATAAAAAAGCTTAAAACCATGAACAGAAGAGACGCCTTAAAAAATTTAACCATAGGTTTAGGATATACAGTTGCAGCACCAACCGTTTTAAGCATACTTAATTCTTGTTCAGGTAAAGCTGAAACATGGTCTCCTCTATTCTTATCTGAACTTGAGAAACATATAGTTACTCATTTGGCAGACATTATTTTACCATCATCAGAAACCCCCGGAGCCATTGATGTAAATACACCACAATTTTTAGATAAAATGTATTATGAAATGGAAACTAAAGACAAGCAAAAGCTTTTTAAGAGTGGCTCAACCTTGTTTAGTAAAATATTTAAGAATACGTTTAATTATGAAGCAATAGAAGGAAAAAAAGAAGATTTTGAAAAACTACTAGACACGTATTTTAAAATTTCTGAAGAAGAATCAGAAAAAATCTTAAAACTTCAAAGCCTAGAAATAGAAGAAATTCCCGTTGAACATACTGCAAGTTATTCTATTTATAAATTCTTATTATCGGTTAAACATTATACACTATTTGGGTATTTCACCTCAAAGGAAATAGGAGAAAATGTTCTTGCCTATGACCCTATACCAGGAGATTACAAAGGCTGCATATCTGTTGAAGATGCAACTAACGGAATGGCATGGTCCCTATAAAACAAGTTATGAGTAAAAAGACAACCAACTACTTTTTATTTGTTGTATTCACATTGTTTGCTGTGATTCAATTAAATGACCCAGATAGTGTTTTATGGTTTTCAATTTATTTTTATGTGGCATTAATTTGTTTAATAGCCAATTTCAAAACAATCCCTAAAATACTTTTAAACATAACAATTGCTGGACTTTTAATTTACTCTATTTTTCATTTTTCTCTTTTTATTGATTACTTACAAACAGACAACAAAAAAGAAATATTTGGGGAAATGGTTTATGAAAAACCTTATCTAGAAGGCACCAGAGAATTTATTGGGCTTTTATTAGCTGCTTTGAGTGTTTTATATATTTTAAAACAAAAAAAATAAACCATCTTGTTTTGTTTAAAATTTTTCAATGAACAAATACGCACATAAATTCTATTAAAATTTCTCATCTTTGTTCGTTTAAATTTCATCAATCAACCACCTACTTTCAAACTAACAACTAATTAATGAATCGGTTTTTTACATTTTTTTTACTATCCGTAGTAAGTCTATTTTCAACCACAACATTTTCTCAAAATAATATTTCTGGACATGTAAAAGATGAAAACAATAATGCTCTGAAAGACGTAATCATATCTTTTATAGATTCAAACTTAAACACTAACACAAATAGTAATGGTGCTTTTTATTTAGAAAACGTTGCAAACGGAAATTACGTAATTTCAATTTCTCATTTAGGCTATAAATCTATTACCCAAAATATTTCAATAGAAAAAGATTTATCACTCTCTTTTGTATTAGAAGAAGATTTACTCAACCTAGAAACTATAATTGTTACAGGTACTTTTGACCCAAGAACATCTTTAGAATCTACCACTTCTGTTAGCATACTCAACAATAAAACTATTCAACAAACTTTGCCTCAAGGCACCGCTAGTTTACTTCAAAATATTCCAGGAACATTTACAGATGCTTCAGCTGGTGAAGTATTTACAAAAGTGTATACAAGAGGAATTTCAGCGTCCGCAGAAGACGACACTGGTTGGTATTACACATCCCTACAAGAAGATGGACTACCTGTAAGTCTTGTACAATATTCTTATTATGGTCCAGATTTGTTTCATCGTGTTGATTTAACCACTAAAAAAGTAGAAGCTTTAAGAGGGGGAAGCTCATCAATTACAACGCTTAATGCGCCAGGTGGAATTTATAATTTTATTTCCAATGGCAGAAGAAACCAATTTGGAGGAGATATTCAATTTACAAGCAACCCAACTGAAAACAATAACAGTTTGTATAAAATAGACGCCAATTTTGGCGGGCCTTTAGGCAAACATTGGTTTTTTAATACAGGTGGACATTACAGACAGGATAATGGAGCCCGCAATAATGATTTCTCATTTAGCCAAGGCGGGCAATTTAAATTCAATATTATAAAAGAATATACTGGTGGGTATTTGAAATTTTATGGAAAACTATTGAATGATAAAACTAATCGTTACAATGGTGTTGCAGCTACAAACTGGGATAACCCTACACCTGCTTTCAATCAAGATTTTAACACTACCTCTTTATTAATGCCAAGTTTTAATGGTAATATTCCTGATGGGAGAAACCTAAATAGCACCGTTAGTTTTAATCCCGCACAAGGCGTTCATGCCAAAGACATTGCTTTTGGTGTTGATTTTTCTATAGATTTGGGCAACCAATGGAATCTTCAAAATAATGCTAAATTTTCAGCAAAAAAAGCAAATTGGCAAACATCAATAAGTAATACTTTTGAATCTCTTAATGGTTTTTTACCTTATTATTTAGTTAGTAACGGCAATCCTTTTCCTGCAGGTCAAATTATATTTCGCGATGCAGAATCTGGTTCAGAATTAGCTCGAATTAACAATGCCCCTATTTTTTCTGGTGAACCTATTGAATATTTAACAGATAGCAGATTACCAAACGATGCTATAATGGGAACTTCAGCTTGGTATAAAGACACTACCGCCGACGAATTTATGGATCGTTTGGTATTAAACAAGCAAACGGATAACCATAACATTTCTGTTGGATTGGATTTAGGAATTTCTAACACTTCTTTATACACACAGGGTTCTTTTGCTTTTACCACTTACGAACCTAACCCAAGAATGCTTCAAGTTACTCTTGAAAACCCTGGAAGTCCTGCTATGGAATTGTCTGATGAAAACGGACTTAGTAATTACGGTGGTTTGTTTTTTGTGAATACTGAAGCCAAAGTAGACCAAATATCAACCTTTATTAATGACAAATGGAAAGTATCTGACCAACTTCATATAGACTTAGGTCTTCGTCATGAATCAATTACGCACAAGGGCAGCAAAGACCGTTTTGCTCCTTTTACACAAAATGGTGGACTAGACGGTAACGAAAATACGGCTTACGACAATAACATTTTAAAACCAACCGGTGAAAAAGATCCTTTTAATTATTCATACCATTATCTATCATTTTCCGGAGGCATCAATTATAGAATAAACAGCAACAGTGCAGTTTTCACAAGACTATCTAAAGGTAATAAAGCCCCAGAACTAAATTATTATTTCGATAACTTCTCTAATGTTCCAATAAACAAAAAAGGAGAAGTTCAAAAAATAGTGCAGGCAGAAATTGGTATTAAATACAACCTAAAAAACATTTCTTTTACAAGTACCGCTTTCTGGAGCCAGCTTAAAGATATTGGAATTGCTAATTTTGAATTTGATGAAAGTAGTGGTAGTGTTTTTTACACGCCAATTTTATTTAACACCTCCAGAACTATTGGTTTAGAATGGGAAAGTATTTACACACCATTTCTAAATTTAGTATTTCGTTTTAATGGTATCCTTCAAAACCCAAAAGCAACAGGCTGGAATATATATGACGCCGCTGGATCTGTAGACACAACTGATGATAGCATTGTAGATTATTCAGGTAGTACGCTACCATTTAACCCAAAATGCATGTTTAATTTTAATACTGAATTTGCAAAAGATAACTTTTCAGTATTCTTAAAATGGCAATATATGGGGAAACGCTTTGGCAATGTTGCCAATGGTTTTGAACTTTCTGCTTACAGTATTTTTAACTTTGGTACTGGATATAAAATCAACAAACATATAACAACAAATATTTTAGTAACAAACCTTTTTAATTCTGAAGGATTAGCTAACTTTTTCGGTGCTAATAATTTTGGTGCTAATGCTAACGGAGCAACTCCTGAGTTTATTGCTGCAAATCCAGACGCTAGTTTTGTTGTAGTTCCTGTATTACCGAGAAGAGCCATAATACAGTTAAAATATAGCCTTTAGCCTATACCAAAACAGATAATAAGACTTATTTAAAAAAACACCTGAAACGTATTGGTTAACAGGTGTTTTCACTCACTAACTAATTTTATTAAATTACTTTTTTTCTTCTTTTTCAAGCGCGTCTAAAGTCCAATAATCTTCACGCTCTTTTGTTTCTGATCTTGTAATTCGAACATCCTTTCTGCTAACCAAGCTTGCTTCATTCACCGCTCTTACATAACTTAACACATCTGCAATCCATTGATCACCATTACTTTTTAATGGCAGCATTATACCATAATCCTTTCCATCAATAGGACCAATTAAACCATTCAATAGTATTTTGGTTAAGGTACTTTTGCTACCCGTAACTCTAGGACTTCCTATTAAGGTAGGTGCAATATAAGAACCATCCTCATTCTTTGCACCCTCCATATCTGCTCCATGACATGTAATACACAATTCATTATATATATCATACCCTTTAAATATGGTTTGTCTTTGCCCCATAGTTTTACTTGCAAACTGCTCTTTTAACTTAGCTAATTTAGAATCGTCCTTCTTTAAACTTTCCTTAACCGAATGTGCAATAATTTCGTTTTCACTAAAATCACTACCAATTGCATTTAAAATCTCGGTAGCTTTCTCATCCTTACTATTTCTTAAACTTAATGCTATTTGATTTATAATTTCAATATCATCACAACCAGCTAATTCCTTCAATTTTGGCAAAAATGAAGTATCTCCTTCTTTTAAAAAGCGATCTGCTAGTCTTATGGCTATTACTTTTACTCTAGAATCTTCATCATTTAATTTTTCAGCAATCAACTCTTTATCTAAAGCGTCTAAACCTTCCAAAGTATAAAGTGCGTGTATTCTTTGTAATACCAAATCCTTATCTCCACTAAAAAAAGATGTATTATCTAAAGCTATCTCTTTTAATTCTGAAACAACAGACATGTCTTCTTTCAAAATAATTAATTTCTGTGCCGTGTTTCTATACCATCCATTAGGATGCCCTAAAAACTCTATTAATTCAGAAGCAGATTTCCCTAATAAATTAGGTCTTTTATCTGGTGTAATATCTTCATGAACTATTCTATAAATTCTACCTTTACCTATATTTTTATCTAAGCCTTTACGTACAATAACAGGTCTTATCTTACTACCTTCCCTAGTCCAATTACTTT
Source organism: Seonamhaeicola sp. MEBiC01930 (assembly GCF_045277075.1). Classification (GTDB taxonomy): domain Bacteria; phylum Bacteroidota; class Bacteroidia; order Flavobacteriales; family Flavobacteriaceae; genus Seonamhaeicola. The sequence goes on from NZ_CP104270.1 coordinate 935,009, forward strand.
CTTGTATAATACCACGATACATATCTACAATATACAATGCACCATCTGGTCCTGTTTTGGCTTGAACTGGTCTAAAATTTAAATCTGTAGATGCCATAAACTCAGTTTTTTCATATGGGTTATATAAAACACGTTTCCCATTTTCATTTTTAACCTTAGCTCTACGTATAAGCCTACCAACTGGCTCCGGAATAAATAAATCTCCATACATAAACTTTGGTAGTTTATGACCACGGTATATCTCCTGCCCTGCTACTCCCGTAAAATAATTAAGCGTATTATCTTCTCTCAACCTTTTGGGACCACCTTGAACATCAGGTGTTCCAACAACAGGCCATGGTTCCATAAAACCTTTTTCTAATCTACCAGGAGGATCATAAGCTCCATAAACAGCATGTTGTTGGAAACCATATGCAGGATTTTCAGCACCCGCTGTAGAATAGTACATTATACCCATATCATCTTGGGTTAAACCCCATTGACCTTTAGTCATATTCTCTAAGGTATCAACAACAACCTCATTTTTCTTGAACCTAAATCTTGCAGGATTATATGTAGTATAAACCCAATTATCTAAATTCCATAACAAACCACTTTGTTGGTGTTCTAAATTTCCACCACGTTTATTTTCATTATAATAAACACGTTTTTTCTCATCGGCTACACCGTCTCCATCTGTGTCTTTATAACTCCATAAATCATAAGAAAATGTTTCATTAACAATTAGCTCGTTTTCAAGAGGCAAAATCATTCTTGGCAACATTAAACTGTCAACAAAAACAGTAGACTTATCCATTTTACCATCACCATCTAAATCTTCAAGTAATTTTATTTTACTAATAGATCTTTTCGTACCAGAGCCATCAACATCTTGCATGTAAGTATTCATTTCAGCAACATACATTCTCCCATCTCCATCCCAAGCAATAGCAACAGGTTCATCAACCATAGGTTCACTGGCTACCAATTCAACTTTAAATCCTTCAGGCAAATAAAAGGTTTTCATACTTTCTTCTGGAGACATAAAAGTTGATGGTGCCTCTGGAACTATTTCAGGTTTTTCATAAATCTTATCAACATATTCCTTTTCCTTTTGGCAACAAAAAAACGTAAAGCCTAAAGTAATAGCTAGACCTATTCCAAATATTCTATTCTTCATTTAATAATAAGTTTATTGGTAATTTAAATAAGGGCTAATAATTATTATTGAGGAAATCATTCTACAATAAACTTACCCTTCATTATTGCGTAATGACCGGGGAAGCTACAGATAAAATCATAAATCCCTGCTTCTGGTGCATCAAATTCAATTGAAGTAGTTTGACCACCACCAATTAAATCAGTATGAGCTATAATATCTTCTCCCGAATCTCCAGGTATATATTTAGTATCTCTTGAAGCCCCTGCCTTAACTGCAAAAGCAGCAACATTAACACCTTTGTTAAGTATTACAACATTATGCCCCATAACATTAATATCCATCTTCCCCTTATGACGTAACGTTAGTTTAACTTTTTGACCTACTTTAACTTTTATTTCAGTTTTATCAAACTTCATCCCATCATCTCCAACCAACACAACATTAGCAAGATTAGAATCTTCTTTTACTTCTTCTTTAACTTGAGATTTATTTTCATAGGAAAAGCTCTCCTTTTCTTTTTTCTTTTCACCACCACAACTCATTATTAAAATACAGGTAAAAAAAGACATGAGTCCAAACTTCAGTATATTCATTTTTTAGTGTTTTAAGTTCTTATATACTTATTAATATTTAATGCAATTCCAAATATATAAATATATAAACGGAAAGAAGTGCATTATTTTTCACTGAAAAAAAATATACTAAACAATCAATAACCCAATTAAAAAAACTATAGATATGGGATATTATAAAATATAATCTGTACTAATGAAATTTGAAGTTTTTTGTTCTAACAATTCAGTAAGGATAGCATTGTTATATTCGTTGTCTTTAGATGCTACAAACGTTCTTATTGAAAATGAACGCAAGGCATCATGAACACTTAAAGTACCAAATGCAGAATCTTTCCTTCCAGTAAAAGGGTATACATCAGGACCTCTTTGGCATGAGCTATTTAAATTTACTCTACAAACCAAATTAACTAATGTATCAATCAAAGGCGAAAGGGTTTGGATGTTTTTACCAAACAAACTTACTTGTTGACCATAATTGGATTCAGCCATATCATTAAGCGGTTCTTCAATATCGGAAAAAGAAACTACAGGCACCACAGGACCAAATTGCTCTTCTTGAAATACTCGCATATCCTTATTTGTAGGATATAAAACAGCAGGGAAAATGAAATTTTCTGAAATTTCACCACCTCTATTATTCAATATTTTTGCTCCTTTATCAAGAGCATCCTCAATCAATTCCTTTATATATGCCGGCTTATCGTCTTCTGGTAAAGGCGTTAGTTTTGAACCATCATCCCAAGGATTCCCAAACTTAAGTTTATCAACTTTAAAGGCAAAACGCCTGTTAAACTCTTCTACTATAGATTCATGAACATATAACACTTTTAGTGCCGTACAACGCTGCCCATTAAAAGATAAGGTTCCAGCTATACATTCATCAACAGCTAAATCCAAATCCGCATCTGGCAATACAATGGCCGGATTCTTAGCTTCCAATCCTAAAACCATTCTTAATCTATTGCCTTTAGGGTGTTGTGCCTGCAACGCATTAGCTGACTTACTATTTCCAATTAAAGCAAGAACATCAATTTTACCAGATTTCATTATTGGTGTTGCCAACGTTCTACCTCTTCCATATACAATATTAACCACACCTTCCGGAAAACTAGCTTGAAAAGCTTCTAATAAAGGTGATATTAACAAAACGCCTAATTTTGCTGGCTTGAATATTACAGGATTACCCATTATTAAAGCCGGTATTAATAAGGTAAATGTTTCGTTTAAAGGGTAATTATAAGGCCCTAAACATAACACCACCCCCAAAGGCCCTCTACGAATGTGCGCATATACTCCTGAGCTTTTTTCGAACTTTGCCGAATTCCTATCAATTTCCTTATATGCCTCAATGGTATCATAAATATAGTCAACTGTTCTGTCAAATTCTTTTTCTGAATCAGGTAAATTTTTACCAATCTCCCACATTAAAAGTTTTACAACCTCTTCTCTTTTGGTTTGCATTTGTTCTACAAAAGCCTCCATGCAGGCAATTCTGTCAGCCACCTTCATTGTTGGCCATAAACCCTTACCATTACTATAGGCAGATGTTGCTGAATTAAGCGCATCTAAAGCTTCCTTTTCTCCTAATTGAGGAATGGTTCCTAAGAGCGTTTTTTTATACTCCGAGGTTGAAGATATCGTTGAGTATACCTCAGCAGTATCACCATCCCAGCTTTTAAGTTCACCATTTACCAAATACGTTTTTTGATGTAAAAGTGAATTAATTTTATAAACCTCCGGAATTTCTTTAAATGGTTGCCTCATGACTTATGAATTAATTATTAAAATTCTGAATAAACTGGTAAAAACAACTTAATTCAGACCTAAACCAACACTTCAAAGGAAAGAAATAATACTTATAATGTATTGCAAAAAAAGATAAAACGATACTTAATAAAGCGAAAACGATTTCGAAAAACCCCTTCTTTACCAAGAAAAAAACTCAATAGTTTAAACCAAAAAATGAAATAAATCTGGTTTATCATTTAGGTAATCACCATAAAAATTATGCACTTTCATTCTATCAATTAAAGGCTCTAAATCTAGTGGAGATTTTAATTGAATGCCCACTACTGCGGTGCCATTCTCCCGATTTGTTTTTTTGGCATATTCAAAATAAGTTATATCATCATTCTCTCCCAAAATATCAACAACAAACTCCTTTAATGCGCCCGCTCTTTGCGGAAACTTAACAATAAAATAGTGCTTTAAATTAGCATGGAGTAAGGCACGTTCTTGAATTTCTGAAGTTCTTGTAATATCATTATTACTTCCACTTACCAAACAAACCACATTTTTACCTTTAATCTTTTCAGCATAAAAATCTAATGCTGCAATACTTAGCGCACCAGCGGGTTCTACTACAATAGCATCTTTGTTGTAAAGTTCTAAAATAGTTTCACAAATTTTACCTTCAGGAACGGTAATCATTTCATGTAAATTTTCTTTACATATAGGAAAGGTTAAATTACCAACACGTTTTACAGCAGCTCCATCAACAAATTTTTCAATCTGGTCTAATGTAGTATTTTTATTGTTTTTTATTGAAATTGACATTGATGGTGCTCCTTCTGGTTCAACGCCAATAATTTTAGTATTAGGTGATAACGTTTTAAAAACTGAAGATAATCCTGCTGCTAATCCGCCACCACCAACGGGAATAAAAACATAATCAATAGGGTCCTTTATTTGTTCAATAATTTCCAAACCAATAGTTGCCTGCCCTTCAATAACCTTTTTATCATCAAATGGATGTATAAATACTTTTTCCATTTGCTCACATTCTATTACTGCAGCATGATAGGCATCATCAAAGGTATCGCCTTCTAATTTGATATCAATATATTCACCTCCAAACATTTTTACCTGCTCAACTTTTTGATTTGGTGTTGGTGTTGGCATATAAATAGCACCTCTTATCTTTAACAACTTACATGATAGCGCTACACCTTGAGCATGATTACCTGCACTAGCGCAAACCACTCCGTTTTTAGATTCATTTTCAGATAGTGAACTAATTTTATTAAAGGCTCCTCTTATTTTATAAGAGCGTACTTGTTGAAGATCTTCTCTTTTGAAAAATATTTTGGCATCATACTTATTTGAATATCTATTACCAAAGCTTAGTGGTGTAACTAATGACACTTCTTTGATAGCTTCTGTAGCCAGCCTAATATCTTTGATGTCTGGAAAATATATTTTAGACTCCTTTTCCATATCCTATACTTATAACATTTTAGGTTTGAACCTACTTAATTGCAAGTTACGTAATTGTATTTTCTCAATAAATACTAAAAACCAAAAAACCTCATAAGCAAAAAACTTATGAGGCTTATATTTATAAAAGAATTGCTTTTAAACAATCGGCTTCATTGCTGTCATTGAAGCTCTTAAGAAAGTTCCAACTTTTTCTACTGGATGCGCTCTTAAAGCTGCATTAATTTCAATTAATCTCGCATTATCAACACCCTCTCCATTATCTGTAGCATATGCTTTTCCAATAACATCAGTATCAATTGTCTTCATGAAGTCACCTAATAATGGCTTACAAGCGTGATCAAATAAATAACAACCATACTCAGCTGTATCAGAAATCACACGATTCATTTCAAACAACTTCTTTCTTGCAATTGTATTTGCAATAAGTGGCGTTTCATGTAAAGATTCGTAATAAGCTGATGCATCAATAATACCAGAATCTGTCATAGCTTCAAATGCTAATTCAACTCCCGCTCTTACCATTGCAACCATTAATACGCCATTATCATAATACTCCTGCTCTGAAATTTCCATATCACCGGCTGGTGTTTTTTCAAAAGCAGTTTCTCCTGTAGCTGCTCTCCATCCTAAAAGATCTGCATCACCATTAGCCCAATCAGCCATCATTCCACTTGAAAAACGACCTTCCATAATATCATCCATATGCTTTTGGAATAACGGACGCATGATGTTTTTTAATTCTTCTGATAACTCAAAAGCCTTAATTTTTGCTGGATTAGATAATCTATCCATCATATTAGTGATACCTCCGTATTTCAATCCTTCAGTAATAGTTTCCCATCCATATTGAATTAATTTAGAAGCATATCCTGGATCAATTCCTTTTTCAACCATTTTGTCAAAACAAAGAATAGAACCTGTTTGTAACAATCCACAAAGAATAGTTTGCTCTCCCATTAAATCAGATTTAACTTCAGCAATAAAAGACGATGCCAAAACACCTGCTCTATCACCACCAGTTCCTACAGCATAAGCTTTAGCTTGTGCCCATCCTTTTCCTTCTGGATCATTTTCAGGATGCACTGCTATTAAGGTTGGTACTCCAAATCCTCTTTTATACTCTTCACGCACCTCTGAACCAGGACATTTAGGAGCAACCATGATAACCGTAAGGTCTTCACGAATTTGCATTCCCTCTTCAACAATATTAAATCCGTGAGAATATGATAAAGTAGCGCCTTTTTTCATTAATGGCATTACAGCACTAACAACATTAGTATGCTGTTTATCTGGTGTTAAGTTTAAAACTAAATCTGCCGTTGGAATTAATTCCTCATAAGTACCAACATTAAATCCGTTTTCTGTTGCATTTACATAAGAAGCACGTTTTTCTTTAATAGCTGCTTCACGTAACGTATAAGAAATATCTAAACCAGAATCTCTCATGTTTAAGCCCTGGTTTAATCCTTGAGCTCCACAACCTACTATTACTATCTTTTTCCCTTTTAAGGCATTTACACCATCTTCAAACTCTGAAGAATCCATAAACCTACACTTTGATAACTGCTCTAATTTGTCTCTTAGCGATAAAGTGTTAAAATAATTTCCCATCTTTTAATATGCTTGTTTAAATATTTGTTTTCTCCCGTAAACCGGGATGCTAAATTACTAATAATTCGGTTTTTATTTGCTTAACAATTCTGTTATTTTCATTTCGTCTTTTGTCACTGCTATTCTACCAGAACGCACAAATTGCATGATTCCAAACTTATCCAGTTTTTTTCGAAGTTCTTCAATTTCATGACGTCTTCCTGTATTTTCTAAAACAAAAAATTCACGATTCACTGTAACAATTCTGGCATCACTTTCCTTGATTATATTCTGAATCTGTGGTTCTTCAAAAAGTAATTCACTTTTTATTTTGAACATACAATTTTCAGTAAAAATAGTCTCATCATTGGTGTGATAATATGCCTTGATTACCTCAACTTGTTTTTCTATTTGCCCAACTATTTTTTTGGCCTGTGTCTCGGTCATTTTAACAACAATAACAAATCGATTCACATTTTCAATCTCAGATTGAGATGTAGTTAAACTTTCAATATTAATATGTCTACGCTGAAAAATAGCAGAAATACGATTTAACAAACCGATATTGTTTTCGGTATAAATCGATATGGTTAGTGTTTTTATTTCTTCGCTCATATACGCTGAATTACATTTTTAACTTAATCTTACATCAGATACTGAAGCTCCTGCTGGTATCATAGGAAACACATTATCTTCTTTCTCTACACAAACTTCAAGGAAATAAGACGATTTTGATGCAATCATTTCCTTAACGGCATCTGCTAATTCTTCACGTTTTGTAACACGTTTTGCTTCAATATGGTATCCTTTAGCAATTGTAACAAAATCTGGATTAGTCATTTCTGTTGATGCATATCGTTTATCAAAAAACAATTGTTGCCATTGACGTACCATTCCTAAAAATTCATTGTTCAAAACTACAATTTTTACGGGTACCTCTTGTTGGAAAATAGTTCCTAATTCTTGAATGTTCATTTGGTAACCACCATCACCAATTATTGCTACTACTTCACGTTCTGGCGCAGCCATTTTAGCTCCAATTGCTGCAGGTAACGCAAACCCCATAGTGCCTAAACCTCCAGAGGTAATATTACTCTTGGTTTTATTAAATTCGGCATACCTACAAGCAATCATTTGGTGCTGACCTACATCAGAAACAATAGCTGCGTTTCCTTCTGTTTGAGAATTTATTTCCCTAAGAACCTCTCCCATTGTTAAACCCTCTTTTTCAGGAAGTAAATCACCTTTAATTACCTGCTCATATTCAATAGCATACAAGTCTTTGAATTCCTGCAACCAAGCATCATGTGAATTAGGATTCAATTCGTTTAATAATAAGGCTAAACTTTCTTTTGAATTACCTAAAACAGCTACATCTGTTTTTACGTTTTTATCAATTTCAGCTGGATCAATATCAAAGTGAATTACCTTGGCTTGTTTAGCATAGGTTTTTAAATCACCCGTAACACGGTCATCAAAACGCATTCCAATTGCAATTAAAACATCACACTCATTTGTTAGTTTATTGGGTGCATAGTTACCGTGCATTCCAACCATTCCAACATTTAATGGGTGGGAGGTTGGTATCGCCGAGGCTCCTAAAATGGTCCATGCAGCAGGAACTCCAGATTTTTCAATTATCGCTTTCAATTCTTCTTCTGCTTCACCAAGAATAACACCTTGACCCCAAACTATAAAAGGTTTTTTCGCAGCATTAATTAATTCAGCAGCAGCTTTAACAGCATCGATATCCGTTTTTGGTACAGGTTTATAACTTCTTACCTCAGTACATTTTTCATATGCAAAATCAAATTCCTGAATTTGGGCATCTTTTGTTATATCAACAAGAACTGGACCTGGTCTTCCACTTCTAGCTAGATAAAATGCTTTTGCAATAACCCCAGGAATATCTTCCGCTTTAGTTACTTGATGATTCCATTTGGTAACCGGAGTTGAAATTCCTACTATATCCGTTTCTTGGAAAGCATCACTTCCTAGCAAATGTGAAAACACCTGCCCTGTAATACACACTAAAGGTGTTGAATCAATTTGAGCATCAGCAATCCCTGTTATTAAATTTGTAGCTCCGGGACCTGAAGTTGCCATTGCAACCCCAACTTTTCCAGAAATACGAGCATATCCTTGAGCAGCATGCGCCGCCCCTTGCTCATGACGTGTTAAAACATGATGAATCTTATCTTGATATTTAAATAATTCATCATAAACAGGCATAATTGCACCTCCTGGATACCCATAAAGTATATCTACACCTTCAGCTATTAAACATCTTATAATAGCTTCACATCCAGTAATACGTTCTGTCTTAACAGTCCTTGTCTTATTAGTTTGTATGGTTTGAGTTTCTTTCATAATTGTAACTTAAAAGTTTGAAAGATTTCTGTTCTTAACAGAAATTAAAATGCATCTGTTACACAGCCTTTAGATGCTGAAGCAACTGATTTTGCATATTTATATAAAATTCCTTTTTTATGTTTTAATGGTGGTTCAACCCATTGTGCTTTTCTTTCAAGAATTTCCTCATCAGAAAGTAAAACGTTAATGGAATTATCTTCTGCACTAATTCTAATCATATCACCAGTTTTTAATAACCCAATAGTTCCACCGCTTTGAGCTTCTGGAGTAATATGTCCAACCACAAATCCGTGTGTTCCCCCAGAAAAACGACCATCAGTAATTAAAGCAACTGATTTACCTAAACCTGCTCCCATGATTAAAGATGTTGGTTTTAACATCTCTGGCATTCCAGGACCACCTTTAGGCCCCACATATCTAATGACGACTACATCACCTTTTTCTACCTCTCCATTAGAAATCCCAGTATTTGCAGCTTGTTCTCCATCATAAACAACCGCTTTACCTTCAAAAACTAATCCTTCCTTTCCAGATATTTTGGCTACGGCTCCTTCTGAGGCCAAGTTTCCGTAAAGAATTTGAAGATTACCTGAAGTTTTTAAAGCTTTGTCTGTTGGGTAAATTACATCTTGACTATCTTCTTCAAACTCTAATGGTTCTACATCTTTTAAGTTTTCTGCAAGCGTTTTTCCAGTAACTGTCATACAATCTCCATGCAAGTATCCATTATCCAACAAATATTTCATAACCGCCGGTGTACCACCAATACCATGTACATCTTCCATTAAGTATTTTCCACTAGGCTTTAAATCTGCAATTAAAGGTGTTCTATCACTAACTCTCTGGAAATCCTCTAATGTAAAATCTATATCTGCCGCATGAGCAATAGCTAAGAAATGTAATACTGCATTTGTTGATCCACCCAATGCATTTACAAGAGCGATAGCATTTTCAATTGATTTTTTAGAAATAATATCCAGTGGCTTTAAATCTAACTCTAATAAATTTTTTATAGCAATCGCATGACGCTCACTTTCAGATAACTTATTAGGGTTTTCAGCTGGAATAGAAGAGTTATAAGGTAAAGCAAACCCCATACATTCTATAGCAGAAGCCATAGTATTAGCAGTATACATTCCACCGCAAGCTCCAGCACCTGGAATTGCTCTCTTTATAATTTCTCTATACTCATCTTCACCAATCTCACCCGCTACTTTTTGTCCAAGTGCTTCAAAAGCAGATACAATATTTAATTTTCTTCCTTTATAATTCCCCGAGGCAATTGTTCCTCCGTACATCATTATTGAAGGACGATTTAAACGTAACATTGCAATAACCGCTCCTGGCATATTTTTATCACATCCCACAACAGAAATTAGCGCATCGTAGCTCTGAGCATTCATTACTGTTTCTATTGAATCCGCAATGATATCTCTTGATGCTAATGAGTAATTCATTCCAGAGGTACCCATAGAAATTCCGTCACTAACTCCAATAGTATTAAAACCTAAACCTACTAAGCCTGCAATTTTACATTCAATCTTAATTTCATCTTTTAAATTATTAAGATGCATATTACATGGGTTACCATCGTATCCTGTACTGGCAATTCCCACTTGTGCTTTTTGCATATCCTCATCCGTTAAACCAACGGCATACAACATGGCTTGAGATGCTGGTTGAGACTCATCTTGAGTTAGCCTACTGCTATATTTATTAAGTTTACTCATATTTCTTGTAAATAATTTTAAATCTTATCTAGTTTTAGGTATAAATCCTCAATAATTTTAGGATTTTAACAAAAATTACTAATTAGGCTTACGAAAATAATCCTTTGGCTAATTACAAGCCTTTTCCAACCCGACACCTAGTTAAATTCACTGAACAAAAATACATCTTATAATACTGCATTTCAATGGTTTAACTATTTATTTTTATGATGCCCAGTGCGTAAAAAAATTTCATAAAAAATCCTTCCATATTTACAGGAAGGCTTAAACCTAATTTTTATCAACTAAATAACACTTCTTAAATTGCCTAAAATATTAACACGGCTTATAATAGAAATGACCTTTAAATGTTTTTTATTAGCATAAAATTCAACAAGAATTAGATGAAAATAATGAAAATTGATTTGGATATACCTGCATATAAAATCTTTTATTATTTTTTTTACTGATTCCTTGAATCAAGTAGAGATTCAAAATCTCACGCACTAAAAACAAGCCTAACATACTTATTAACAGTTATTTAGGTGTATTTTTTAGGAAGCCCAAAACAAAACAACTTAATGAAATAAGGTATTTCAACGGTAAAAAAAGCACTTTAATCGATAAAAAAATTAAAATTCCCATTGTTTTTTAAAGAAATTTCATATTTTAGCAGCATAATAACAGAGGAAAGATTTGACTGATTGCAACCTCTTATATCAGAAAAAAACTTGATATAAACAAAATGCTAAAGGCAGTATTAGCCCCTAACAAATGTGTCAAATCCCACTCATAAACTAAAAACCAAATGCCATATTTATTTACTTCGGAAAGTGTTTCAGAAGGACACCCTGATAAAGTAGCTGACCAGATTAGTGATGCTTTAATTGATAATTTTTTAGCTTTTGATGTTGATTCTAAAGTAGCTTGTGAAACTTTAGTAACAACAGGGCAAGTTGTACTTGCCGGAGAGGTAAAATCTAACACCTACTTAGATGTACAAAAGATTGCAAGAGATACAATAAACAAAATAGGTTATACCAAAGGCGAATATATGTTTGATGGTAATTCTTGTGGCGTATTTTCTGCAATTCATGAACAATCAGATGACATTAACCGTGGTGTTGATAGAGCATCTAAAGAAGAACAAGGTGCTGGAGACCAAGGTATGATGTTTGGTTATGCAACCAATGAAACCGAAAATTATATGCCTTTGGCATTAGACTTGTCTCACCGTATTTTAAAAGAACTTGGTGATTTACGTCGTGAAAATAAAGACATCCCCTATTTAAGACCAGATTCAAAAAGTCAGGTAACTATTGAATATAGTGACGATAACGTACCTCAACGAATTGATGCTATTGTAGTATCTACCCAGCATGATGATTTTGGTGATGATGACACCATGTTGGCAAAAATTAGAAAAGACATTGTTGATATTTTAATCCCTAGAGTAGTTGAAAAACTGCCAAAAGCTATTCAGGCATTATTTAATGATGATATAAAGTATCATATCAATCCAACAGGAAAATTTGTTATTGGTGGACCTCATGGAGACACTGGATTAACAGGTAGAAAAATTATTGTAGATACCTACGGAGGTAAAGGCGCCCATGGTGGTGGTGCTTTTTCTGGAAAAGACCCTAGTAAAGTTGATAGAAGTGCTGCTTATGCAACACGTCATATTGCCAAAAATTTAGTAGCAGCCGGATTAGCAGACGAAGTACTAGTTCAAGTAAGTTATGCTATTGGAGTAGTTGAACCAATGGGTATCTTTATAGAAACTTATGGAACTTCTAAAATTAACCTTAGTGATGGTGAAATAGCTGAAAAAGTATCAGAAATATTTGATATGCGACCTTACGCCATTGAAACCAGATTAAAGTTAAGATCTCCTATGTACAGTGAAACTGCAGCGTACGGACACATGGGACGTATCAATGAAACTGTAAGCAAAACATTTACACAACCTAACGGTGAAAGTAAAACTTTAGATGTAGAATTATTTACATGGGAGAAACTTGATTACGTTGATAAAGTAAAAGAAGTTTTCGGACTGTAAAATATTTAATTACCATATTTCTAAATCCTCTAATCAAATTTGACTAGAGGATTTTTTTTGTTTTTCATATTATAAGGGTAGGAGTTTTTTCAAGTTAACTGTTATATAAGCAGATGACTGCTTAAAGCAGTCATCACCCCAAATTGTTTAACCTACAAATAACTATGTTTATGAGAACAAAACTATTCTTAACGCTTTGTTTAATTGGAACTTTACTGTCTTGCAATGAAGAAAAACTTCCAGATGACAATTTAAACAATGATGATACCCCTACAAATTTTCATGAAAATTTTGGTGACGAAACTACAAGAACTTTCATTGGAAATATAATAGACATTAATAGTAATCCTGTTGAAGGCGCTATCATCTCTATTGGTTCTAGTCAAACTCAAACTGATGAAAACGGAGTTTTTATCATAAATAATGCACAAGTTAATGACCGTTTCGCATTTATAAAAGCATATAAAAATGGCTACATTCATGGCTCTCGATCTGTTGTACCAACATCGGGATCAAATAAAATTACCATAATGCTTTTGGAAGAAACTATATCGGGATCAACCTCTAGTGGCACTCAAGAAACCATTTCAACCTCAAATGGAGCTTCAGTGAGTTTAGAAGGCGAATATATTAAAGAAGATGGCTCTACCTATTCAGGTAATTTAGATGTTATAATTCATCATTTAGACCCAACTGACGACAACATATTATTTCAAATGCCTGGGATGCTTTATGCCGAAAATGAAGATAACGAAGAGCGTATGCTTCAAACCTTAGGCATGCTTGCCGTTGAACTAAGGGGAAGCGGTGGTGAAGATTTAAATATTGCCGAAGGGTCTTCCGCTGAAATTAAAATTCCGGTTGATGCCAGTTTACTTTCCATAGCACCAAGTACTATTCCACTTTGGTATTTTGATGAAGATAATGGCTATTGGATTGAAGAAGGTGAAGCTACTTTAGTTGGCAACAATTACATAGGTACAGTAAACCATTTTTCGTTTTGGAATTGTGATATTCCAGCTGAAGCTATTAATCTTTGTGTTACTGTAATTAATGAAAACGAAACACCTTTTGCCAACACTAAAGTTACCATAACAAGCACAACCTTCGGCACTAGAATAGGATATACTAATGAATTGGGTGAAGTATGTGGTTTGGTACCAAGTGGTGAAACCCTTGAAATAAATGTTTACGATTTTGAAATTTGTGGCTCAAATGTTATCTCTACCGCAGCCATAGGGCCATATGCAATAGATAGTGCCTTAGCTATAATTGTAGGTGAGAATTCTGATATTATCAATGAAACAGTAACCGGCTCATTTATAAACTGTGATGACAACCCTATTACAAATGGCTATGTAGTATTAACCTATGGCAATCAACAATTTTTTGACCTTGTTACAGATGGTGTTTTTGAAATAAATATGTTACGCTGTTCTTCTTCAGATAACTTCAGTATTGAAGCTATAGACCATGATAACCTACAAACTACTGGTGAAATAAATTATTCCTTTAACACACCAGAAACCAATCTAGGTAATTTAACATCATGTGATGATATTACGGAATTCATTCAATATAATATTGATGGAGATTCTGGAGATTCAGTTTTAATTGCAAGTAACATCAGAGCCACTTTTGGTGAATCAGATACAACAAATTCCGAAACTGGTAATAGTTTAAACATTTCAGGTCAAGGTGATGCTGGCGCCAATAACTGTTTCTATTTATTTGGCGAGCTAAATGATTCTCCACATACTGGGACTTATGATAATTTAGATTGGCAAACACCAAATGACACAGGAATAAACATAGGTGAATGCATAGGCATCTCTCAAAACAACAATAATATTATTTATAATGTAACCTCATTAGGTGAGGTTGGAGAGTATATTGATATTAATTTTAGCGGTAGCTATGAAGATTACAATGGTAACCCCCATACTATTAACGGGGTTATTCATGTGTTAAGAGATTCAGAATAAATAAAACCCTTATTAAAGCAAAAGACCGCAATATTCGCGGTCTTTTTTTGTTAAAAACTTTACCAACTCAAATATTTATCGTAATATTACAATGGATTAATAAAATTAACATGGGCGTTACTAAATCTGATAAATTCTCGAGTCAACAAAATGAAATTGCGCAATTGGCTAAAGTGCTAGGGCACCCTGCCAGAGTTGCAATTATTGAGTACTTATTCAAAATCAACGCTTGCATTTGTGGCGATTTGGTCAATGAAATTGGTTTAGCGCAACCTACAATTTCACAACACTTAAAAGAATTAAAAAATGTAGGACTAATTAAAGGCAGTATTGAAGGTACCAGTGTATGTTATTGTATTGATAAAACCAATTGGGCTAACATGAAAAATATGATATCTAACTTTTTGGATTTAGACGTAAATAACGCTCCTGACTGCTGTTAAAAAAATTTGAAAGCATTAATCGTAAAATTACAATAAAAGAATAGCCATATGAAAACAAATGAACAAGAATTAAAAAACATTGTTAAAGAACGATACAGCAAAATCGCTGAACAAGGTAAAGCTGAAAATGCCTCATCATGCTGTGGTGCCACTACCCCATCAAATAAAGTGTATAACATAATGATGGATGATTATTCTGAAACCGATGGTTATGTTGAAGATGCCGATTTAGGTTTAGGCTGCGGGCTCCCCACTGAGTTTGCCAAAATAAATAAAGGCAACACTGTTATAGATTTAGGTTCTGGAGCTGGAAACGACTGCTTTGTTGCCAGACATGAAACAGGAGCAGAGGGTAAGGTAATAGGTATAGACTTTACACCTACTATGATAGAAAAAGCACGTACCAATGCTGAAAAATTAGGGTATAATAATGTAGAATTTAGAGAAGGAGACATTGATAACATTCCGGTGAATGAGAATGTAGCCGATGTTATTGTAAGCAACTGTGTTCTTAACTTAGTACCTAATAAACAAAAAGTAATTGGTGAGATTTTTAGAGTTTTAAAACCTAGCGGCCATTTTAGTATTTCAGATATTGTTTTGGTCGGCAATTTACCTGATGCCCTAAAACAGGATGCCGAAATGTATGCAGGTTGTGTTGCAGGCGCTATTCAAAAAAAGGAATACATGCAATATATAAAAAACCAAGGGTTCCAGAACATTACCATTCAAAAGGAAAAACCTATACGTATTCCAGATGATATTCTTTCCAAATATCTTTCTGAAGACGCTGTAAACAGTTTCAATAATAGCGGTGTTGGTATTTTTAGTATTACTGTTTACGCTGAAAAACCAGGAGTTAAAACCGATAAACCTAAAGTGAAATTATCTGAATTACAAGATAGCTGTTGCACACCTAGTAGTGGGTGTTGTTAATTTTTATTTGTTAATAGAGCAGGATTAAATATCCTTATTTCCCAATCCTGAAATTGAAAAGTACCACTGCTATCGCAGTGTTCTTTTTTTATTCCAAAATATATCTTTAAGCAAGCTTTTGAATATTTTGAAATAAAAAAAGTCTGCACGGAAGTGCAGACTTTTCGAGTTAATGTGGGAAGAGCAGGATTCGAACCTGCGAAGGTAAAACCAGCAGATTTACAGTCTGCCCTCGTTGGCCGCTTGAGTATCTTCCCCAAACCGAGCGCAAATATATTATTGTTATTTAATTATGCAAAGAAAAAAAGGTCAAATTACAAACTATAAATAGCCCTAAAAGTCACAAACCTTGGTAGTATAAAAGTAGCAGAATTAGAAACTGAAAATGCACCAACATTATTATTAATTCTTGCATCAATATTTAGTAGGTTACTAGCTTTTATTTCAAACTCCCACTTAGCATCTCTATCTTTTCTATAAGCCAATCTTGCGTCCCAAGTCTGGAATGATTGTGAGCGCCCATCAACATCTTGATTGGTATAAGCATAATCTGTAACAAATGTCACAGAATTCCATATATAAGCATCAAATCTAGCCGATGGTGATTTTCTAACAATTTTAGAAGTTCCGCTACCTTGGTCTGTATTGGTTACAGAATAACTATATCTTAATCTTAAATTTGGTGCTTTATTAAAGTTAGTTCGTATTTCCGGTCTGTAGGCTTGAGTAAAACTCTCGTTTACAGACTGCATATCTTGAACAAATTGGTTTTGCAAACTATAATTATAACTAGCACTAAGCCCTGTGCGTATTTTACCAAAAGTACGTTGCCACCTTCCTGATGCTGACAAACTCTCATCTGCAAATTGAGAATTAAAAAACGTACTGGTTCTAATAACATTGTTGAAATATGCTCTAGAACGTATTTGATCTATATTTTTCGAATAATTAACTGTTGCAAAAACATTGGTATAATTAAAAAGATTAAAACTTCTATAACGTAATGATAAATTATGCGTAAGTCCATTTTGTAAAGCCTCATTACCATAAGAAAGGTTATCAAAACTGTTTAAAACCAAATTTTTAGCTATTCTAGTTACATCTGTAAACTGGTTATTCATTCTGTAATTAAACTGTAAGCTCTCAGAATTTTTAAACTGTACACGTGCCTCAAACTCAGGTAAAATCCTGAAGAAATTATCTTCATATTTTTCTCCAAATTGTGTGTTTTCATTACCATAAGCATGAACAGACACACCGGGTCTAAATGTAAATTTACCTGAACGCACATTATATCGCATACCTAAATATGCATCACTAAAATTATACTGCGTATCATTAATAGCTCCTAATACATTGTTATCTAAATCAAGAATATTTGGAGTAATATCAAGGGTGTTATCGTTTTCTAAAAACTGAAAAATATTAGAGTTAAAATCTTGCCTACTAAAAATAGTTCCCAGCGTGAAACTAATATTGCTTTTAGGGTTTAGTATATTGTAGTAATCTAATTTAGCATCAATTTGATTAGATTTAACACGTTGATTTTGTCCTAGGTTATAGAAATCTAAACTCCTATCTAATCCTAATTCCGCAGCGGTTTCATCATAAGCATCTTCATCATCTGTTCCATTGTTAGTAGGATCATTATTTAAAAATGCATCGTAAAACGGATCTTCATCTTTTATAACATGAAGCGCCTCAAAAGCAAAAATATTATTCTCATTAAGGGTGTAATAATATTTTAAATTTTGATTAATACTAAACGGGGTAACTTCTTCAAGTTGATCTGTGGTTCCAATTACAGAAGATAATTCTGTTTGTCCTTCAGAATCTTTAGTTAGTCTTGCCATAACATCATAGTCTAATTGATTATTTACATTTGGCTTATATGATGCACTTAATTTCACCAACCCCTGATCTGATGCTTCCTTACCTGTATTTACTGTTTCTTCATCTGGTATGTCTAAATTAGGGTCTGTATAGGTTCTAAAACTTTCTTGCCGAGTATTTAAACGTGTTGTATTGTAAATTAAAAACCCACTTAAATCTAATGCCTTATTTGGTGAATAACTAAAATTTGTTGCTGCTAATTTAGATTTTACCTCTTGTGCATTGGAAAGGCTTGTTAATCCACTTAAACCATTATTACCCAAACTAAGACTTGTACCGCTATCTCTACTTGGGGACCTAAACCCACCTCCAAAACTGCGCAAATCTCTATTAGTTAAGGCTGGTTCGCCTATGTTATTTAAATCTCCAATAAGATTGACACTATACTTTGGACTGTAATAAAACAATTTTGGTTGCACTAAATATAATTCATCATTGGGTGAAGGAGCTACTCCTGCTCCTACTGTTACGTCTCCAAACCAAAAATTTTCTTTCCCTTCCTTTAGCTTTATATTAATAGCGTAATTGTTCTGATTATTCTCTACACTCCTTAATTGGCTAACTTCAGAGAAGTTACGTAGCACTTCAATCTTATCTACAGCATTAGAGGGGATGTTTTCTGCCGCTAATTTAGAATCGCCATCAAAAAAATCTTTACCGTTTACAGTAACTTTTTGTACCACATTACCTTCTACCTCTATTTGCCCACTATCATTAATCTCTACTCCAGGTAATTTTTCTAAAACATCTTCTAGCTTTCGTTCAGACCCGTTTTTAAATGAGTCTGCATTATAAATAATAGTATCACCTTTTACAGTTACCGGCATTTCATAAACCAATTCAACTGCTTCTAAAGTATTATCATTCATTAAAACAAAATCCTGACTTACAGGTTTATCAATTGTCTGAACATCTGCTTTTGCAGTTTTCATGCCTACATAACTCACCTGAATCGTATATGAACTATTTCTTTCTAATGATAACCTATATCGCCCATCACTACTTGTAATGCCATAAGAATCTAGTTTTTGAGTAGCTTTATTTATAGCTATTACATTTGCAAGTTCTAATGCATTTCCTAAACTATCTTTAACTACACCTTCTAGTCTAACTTGAGCAAAAGATGTTGATGCTACCATAAGTAACATAAATATTAAAACATTTTTCATTGATTGGTTTTATCTTAAAATTTGATTGATTTATCTTCTTCCACCACCAGAGCGATTTCCTCCTCTTCTAAAGTTTTGACGCATTTCTTCCATTTTTGTTTTTGAAATAACATCGTATTCAGCTCTACTAACCTCTTTACCTTTTGAAGGTACTTTTATAGGTTCTTTGTCTCCAGGATTCATTATTATTTTAGTACATAAAATTGTAGTTCTGCCCTCATTAACTTCTAATATTAAACCTGGTAAACCCCAATAATCACTTGGCCCCTGACTTACTGGTATCTGTGGCGTATACCAAACAACAACATCTACTTCATTTATCTCAGGTTCAGTTTTTGGTTTTTCTTCTTTAGATGCTTGTTCAGATTCATTACCTCTTCTTGGTCCTGGTCTAGCGTTATTTACATCTAAGCCATACTTTATTTTTTTTCCAGTAGCTTTAAAACATGTGTACTGACCTATTTGTTTAGACTCACCCGTCATTTTCCACTCAAAGCTTGGTATTGAGTCTTTAATCAAGAATTTTTTTCCAAACAATTCACGCTCTTGCAAAAATGATTGATTCTTAACATTTTTATATTCATTACCATCAACAAAATTACTCATCATCATAGACCTAAATCCTCCTCTACCACCACCTCCAGATCCAGGCGCTTCTATCTTCTCCTCTACTTTGTAAATAGATTCTAGTTTATTAAAGGTGAGTATAAATGTTTTCTCCAGTGCATCTTTCATTCTAGCAGCAATTCTCTTTTTATCCTCTTCACTCATTCCTGGCCTTCCAAAATTATTCATATCTATTGTAGTCTTAGACATGTAATAGGCTTTACCCTGGAAGTCTTGAGCCTGTGAAAAATTAAAGGCAACAAAACAGACTAGAATTAAAATTGTTTTTAGTGTGGTTTTCATTTTAAAAGTTTAGGTTAACACTTAAAAAGTTTCTTTTTAAGACCAACAACCCAGACAATAGTTTAAACTAAAAACGTTAAATAATTCTTAAAATTAACCACCCATTCTAATTTCAACGCTATGCCCATCATCATCATCGCGAATTTGATTTCTTTTTTCTTCTTGCTCTCTTATTTTCTCTTCAACTATAACATCAAAATCTTTTTGATTTATTTTTTTACCAGAAGAAGGTTCCTTAATAGTTACTTTATCTTTGGGGTTCAGAACAATTTTACTACATACTATGGTTTCATCACCATCATGAACCTCTAAAATCAAACCTGGCAAACCATAATATCTATCAGGACCAGTATTAATTGGAATCTGCATAGTATACCATGCTGTAACTATAACTTCTCTCATTTCTGGCTCACTATTTTCTTCATTAAAATCATTATCACCGTCAATACTTACCGTGCTTTCAAAAACTTCAACCATGCGTTTTCTAGTTGCTTTACGACAAGCATATTGACCAATAAACTTTGTTTCTTTTTCTAATTGCCAATCTTGAGTTTCTAAAGTGTCTCTAACCAAAAACACTTTTCCTAATACTTCGCTTTGCGATGTATACCTGTTTTCCTTTATGTTTTTATATAATATTTCAGAGTCATTTGTAGTCATAACTTCAATCTGCATACCACCTGAGCCTGCGCCTTCAATAGGTTTATCTTCCTTATACACAGAAGACTCCCTATTAAATGCTAAAAGAAATGTCTTTTCAAATTGCTTTTTCAACATAGCTTTTACATTTTTATACATTTCTGCATCCATTTTTGTACTATCTATCTTAAAATCTAGTTTTCGTTTGGTTTTATAAGTTGCCACACCTTGAAAATCCTGAGCACCTAAAGAAAATAAGACCATGGATAGTATTCCGAATAAAATAATTGATTTTTTCATTTTAATTAATTTTAAATATTTTATGTTCGTTTTTTATTGACCATACAAATATGACACACATTTCTAAAACCTTTAGTTAACTAATGTTAACTAGTGTTAACCAATTGGTTTTATTTAATTCTAAGCTCTACTTTTGAATTATGAACGAGCAAAAATACAGATGGCTACTTTATTCTATTATTACTGTAATAGTAGGCACTATTGGCATACAAGTGTTCTGGAATTACAAAAACTACCTTAGCAATAAACAACAACTAGTAAATGATGTTCAAAGCAGTTTAGATAAGGCAGTAGATAACTATTATGCACTTTTAGCAGAACGCACTACCATTGGTTTTGAATTTAATGAAGATAAAAAAGAGCACTTTTTTAAGGAAGGAGGTGAGTTACAACATATTATTTCTCAAATAGACAAAACAAAGAAACATTTCAAAAATTTTGATAACGTAGATGTTTCCAAAGCAGAAGGCATCACGGTTGTAAGAGGAAAAAAAGTTGATTCTATAATTACTGAAATAAATATAGATACCACCTATTATTCACATGATTCTATAGCAAATCACCTACTAATTAAATCAAAATTAGACAATATTAAAATGCTAACATCTAAGGTTGTTCTTTCTATTAATAATGACACATTAAACCTTAAAGAGGTTGACAGTCTCTTAAATATAGAATTAAAAAGAAAAAATATTGACACCAAATATGAGCTTATTTTCAAAAATGCACAAAATGATGTTAAAAATTTTAACCGCTTTGAAACCCTAAATTCTCCTAATACCAAATTTATTTTAAATACATTTTCAAAGTCTACCTTTTTACCTGAAGGAAGTGAACTAAACATTAGTTTTACTAATGATACGGTGATTATTTTAAAACGCATATTAGGAGGTGTTTTTGTCTCATTATTATTAATACTAGCCGTTATTTTTTCTCTTTTTTATCTCTTAAAAATCATTAAAGAACAAAAGCAATTAGCTGAAGTTAAAAACGATTTAATTAGTAACATTACTCATGAATTTAAAACACCTATTGCAACCATAGGTGTAGCTATTGAAAGCATAAAGGACTTTAATACCATTAACGACAAAGAGAAAACAAAAACATATTTAGACATGTCTAATCAACAACTATCAAAACTAAATGTGATGGTTGAAAAGCTTTTAGAAACTGCCACATTAGATAGCGATAGTCTTGAACTAAATAAAGAACGTTACAATATAAACCAACTTTTAGAGCAAATTGTAGATAAGCATAAAATGCAAACAGTAGCCAAAACATTTGGTTTCAAAACCTCATCTGAAAACATAATGGGAGCCATTGACATATTCCATTTTGATAACGCATTAAACAATATTCTTGATAATGCCGTAAAATATGGAGGTGATAAAATTACGGTTAATTTAAATGAAAAATCATCAAACATCATTATTACTATTTCTGATAATGGCAACACCCTAACCAAAGCTAATAAAGACCAAATTTTTGAAAAATTTTATCGAATTTCTAAAGGCAATACACACGACGTTAAAGGTTTTGGAATTGGGCTTTATTACACAAAAAAAATAGTTGAAAAACACAACGGAACTATTGATTTGGAATTACATAAGAATGAAACAACTTTCAAAATTTCTATTCCCAAATGAGCAGACCAATAACCATACTTTTAGCAGAAGACGAACCAGCTTTAGGATTAATTATTAAAGAAAGTCTAGAAACTAGAAACTTTAAAGTTTTACTATGTGAAAATGGAGACAAGGCTTTTGAAACCTATAAAAAATTTAACCCAGAGCTGTTAGTCCTTGATGTTATGATGCCAAAAAAAGATGGCTTTACTTTAGCAAAAGAAATTAGAATCTTAGATGAGATAATTCCTATTATTTTTTTAACTGCCAAATCACAAACCCAAGATGTAGTGGAGGGTTTTACTATTGGCGGAAATGATTATTTGAAAAAGCCATTTAGCATGGAAGAACTTATTGTTAGGATTAACAATTTATTGAATAGAACCAAAGTTCAAAGAGAAGCAGATATACTTCAGATTGGTAATTTCTCTTTTAATTTTCCAAAACAAGAACTTCAGTATAAAAACGAATTAACACAACAACTTACTCACAGAGAAGCGCATTTATTATTCCATTTAATTAAGAACAAAAACCAAGTTTTAGACCGTTCATTAATCTTAAATAAACTTTGGGGGAATGATGATTTTTTTAGCGCAAGAAGTATGGATGTATTTATAACTAAACTTAGAAAAAAAATAAGTTCAGACAAAAATCTTCAAATTATAAATGTTAGAGGGTATGGCTATAAATTAATTTGCTAATAATGGTTTGATTTTTGTATTTTTCAAAACGACATGAAAAATGCTATACTTTTTTTTTGGCTATTACCATTTTCAATATACTCTCAAGATATTATTGAAACAACCCACATAAAAACCACAGACTTTAATACTAATAAGATTGTTGCCATAGATAATTTTGGCACCATTTACCATCTTAACAATAATACATTCTATAAAAAAAGCACATCTAACACCATATCATACAACAACTTGCAATTGGGAGAAGTGACAACAGCCAATGCTTTCAACCCATTAAAAATCAATTTATTTTATAGAGATTTTAATACAGTCATTATTTTAGACAATAGGCTAGCTGAAATTTTTAAAATTGATTTTAACGACAGACAACCCTATAAGAATGTCACCCACTTATCTAATGGTTTTGATAATACAATTTGGATATTTAATCAAGACACACAACAGCTAGAATTATACAACCATAAAAACAATACAACACAAGCACGATCATTACCCATTCAAAACAAAGTACTTGACTTAAAAAGTAATTACAACCAAGTTTGGTTGCTTACCTCAGCATATATTTTAGAATATAATTACTTTGGAAACCTAATTAGCAAAACACCTAATACTGGTTATACCAAACTAGAAGAAAATAACGGAAATCTATTATTACTAAAGGACAATAAGCTTTTTTATTTAAAGAATAACAGTGATAAAGCCATTCCAATTTCTTTACCAAATTTGTTGATAAAACAGTTTTTTGTAACCAATGAAACCTTGTATATTTACCAGAATCAAAAACTACAACAATTTCAATTAAAAATTAATTAAGTATGCATATTGCGATTGCCGGAAATATTGGCGCTGGAAAAACTACCCTAACTAAATTACTAGCGAAACACTATAAATGGGAAGCCCAATTAGAAGATGTTGTAGATAACCCTTATTTAGACGATTTTTATAACCAAATGGAACGTTGGAGTTTCAATCTTCAGGTATACTTTTTGAATAGTAGATTCCGTCAAGTTCTTCAAATTCGTCAAAGTGGAAAAAGTATTATTCAGGATAGAACTATATATGAAGACGCCCATATTTTTGCGCCTAACTTGCACGCCATGGGGTTAATGACTAATCGTGATTTTGAGAATTACAGTTCTCTTTTTGAGTTAATGGAGTCCCTTGTTCAAGGCCCAGATTTGTTGATTTATTTAAGAAGCTCAATCCCTAACCTAGTTTCTCAAATCCATAAACGTGGGCGCGATTATGAAAACACAATAAGTATTGATTATTTAAGTAGGTTAAACGAACGCTATGAAGCATGGATTCATGGTTATAACAAGGGTAAATTAGTGATTATTGATGTTGATAATTTAAACTTTGTAGACAACCCAGAAGATTTAGGAAGTGTTATAAACACCATTGACGCAGAAATTAACGGGTTATTCTAAATCATGGGCTACATATTATGATTTTATAAAATAAAAAAACCACGCATTTACGCGTGGTTTTTTACTTAGTTTAGTTGTTGTCGATTAATTATTATTTATTTAACTCTTTTTTATTGCTTCAACATTGGCTTTTACCTCAGCCTCAGAACCTTCAAAAGTTTCATATGAAGTTGATTTTTCACCGTTTTCTACAGTAACAACAGTAACAACAGCTTTAGCTGTTCCATCATCATTACTTGTCATATCTACTTTTATTTCCTTTGAAATCTCTACCATTTCTACATCAGTAGCATTATCATTATAAGCTTGAACTGCTTCATCAGAAACCAAACTTGGTGCAATAACAAGTGCAACCACACTCATTAACTTAAGTAAAATGTTTAATGAAGGTCCTGATGTATCTTTAAACGGATCTCCTACAGTATCACCAACTACAGCTGCTTTATGTGCATCCGTACCTTTTTTACCTTGTTCCTCAATAGTCTTTTTAGCGTTATCCCAAGCACCACCTGCATTAGACTGAAAAATAGCCATTAATACACCACAAGTTGTTACCCCTGCAAGCAACCCACCTAACATTTCTGCGCCACCAATAAAACCAACAGCAACAGGAACAGCAATGGCTAATAACCCTGGTAACACCATTTCTTTAATAGAAGCTTGGGTTGAAATAGCAACACACTTATCATATTCGGCAACACCATCGGCTTCATCAAATATTTTTCTTTGCGCCTCAGTAGCCTTAGACATATCAGAATCTACTGCTCTCATAACTTCTAAAGCAGCCTTTAGTTTAGGAATATCTCTAAACTGACGACGTACTTCTTCTATCATTGCCATAGCAGCTCTACCAACAGCATTCATTGACAAGGCTGAAAACACAAATGGCAACATACCACCTACTAATAATCCTGCCATTATTTTTGGCTGAGAAACATCAATTGCGCCAACACCAGCTGTCTCCATAAAAGCAGCAAATAATGCTAAAGCTGTTAATGCCGCTGAAGCAATTGCAAACCCTTTTCCTATAGCTGCAGTAGTATTACCAACAGCATCTAATTTATCTGTTCTTTCTCTAACCTCACTTGGTAATTCTGCCATTTCAGCAATACCTCCGGCGTTATCAGAAATTGGCCCATAAGCATCAACTGCTAGTTGAATACCTGTATTTGCCAACATTCCTACTGCCGCTATTGCAATTCCGTATAAACCGGCATAATGATGAGATACTAATATTGCTGCAGCAATTAAAATAATAGGAATCATAGTAGACATCATTCCTATTCCTAATCCAGCTATAATATTAGTTGCAGCTCCAGTTTCAGATTGTCTAACAATAGAGTTAACTGGTTTTGTTCCTGTTCCAGTATAATACTCCGTAATTTTACCAACAGCTAAACCAGCCGTTAATCCAGCAATTACAGCTATAAAAACACCCATTGAACCATGTGGTAAACCTGTAGTATCTGCAAGCATAATATCTATTATAAAGTAAGAAGCAATTACCATTAACATTGCAGAACCAAATTCACCCAAATTAAGTGCTTTATGCGGAGAACCACCATCTTTTACTCTTACAAAGAAAGTACCTATTATAGACATGATAATTCCAACAGCAGCTAATACCAATGGTAAATAAACGGCTCCTAAACCATCAAATCCTCCAGTAGTAATTAAGGCTCCTAAAACCATGGTACCAATTATAGAACCTACATAAGATTCAAATAAATCAGCTCCCATACCTGCAACATCACCTACATTATCACCTACATTATCAGCAATTGTAGCAGGGTTTAAAGGGTGGTCTTCCGGAATACCAGCTTCCACCTTACCCACTAAATCCGCACCTACGTCTGCTGCTTTGGTATAAATACCACCACCAACACGTGCAAATAAAGCAATTGATGAAGCACCTAAAGAAAATCCTGAAAGCACATTAAGCACCTCATTTATACCCCATCCCATTTCACTATATATCATAAATAATCCGCTAAGTCCTAAAACGCCTAAGCCAACTACGCCTAAACCCATAACAGCACCTCCTGCAAAAGCTACTTCAAGGGCTTTTCCTAAAGAAGACCTTGCAGCACTTGTTGTTCTAACATTAGCCTTGGTTGCCACTTTCATTCCTATAAATCCTGCTAAAGCAGAACAGATAGCGCCAACCACAAATGAAACCGCTACCATGCCATTAGACCCTGCTTCACTGGCACCTTTGAAGTATAATAATATAGCTACAGCTATAACAAAAATTGATAATATTTTGTATTCCGCCTTTAGAAAAGACATTGCTCCATCTGCAATGTTTTTGGCAATCCTTTTCATTTTTTCATCGCCTTGATCTTGCTTTGAAACCCAAGCACTTTTTACAAAAACAAAAATTAAAGCTAAGACTCCAAAGAGCGGTAAAAAATCTACAATAAATTCCATATTTTAATTAGTTAGTTATGATTAGTAATTTTTTAATGCCGATAAAAATAGAAAAATAAAAGTGATAAAAAAAACCTATACAAATTAAAGATTTTACATTTATATAAGCCTTAAATTATTATATTTACAATACTATGATTTTTGTTAGTTTTTTATCAACATTTTGAGATCAAAATAAAGATTATATACTAAAGTTTATTTAATAAAAAAGCCATCATAATAAAAATTATGATGGCTTTTTTAAAGTTATTATTTTCAGCTACTAGTTAAATCACAAAAGTACGCTTCTTTTTGTGCTCACTTTTATCATAGCGCTCCACACATTCCTCATAAATTTTAATAGCTTCCTCAGCATTTCCCCAACCACCTACATCTACTTTTTTCTTTTCTAAATCTTTATAAACCTGAAAGAAATGTTCAATTTCTTTTAATCTATGTGGGTTTAAATCTGAAATATCAGATTTATTGCTCCAAATTGGGTCTGATACAGGAACACAAATCACCTTTTCATCAGGTCCTTTTTCATCAGTCATATGGAAAACACCAATTGGTCTAACTTCCATAACTACCATGGGATAGGTAGGCTGATGACCTAAAACCAAAACATCTAAAGGATCTTTATCTAATGCTAAGGTTTCAGGAATAAAACCATAATCTCCTGGATACATCATTGAGGAGAATAACATTCTGTCAAATCGGATTTTATTTAACGTAAAATCATATTCATATTTATTCCTACTTCCTTTTGGAATTTCAATTAACACGTCAAATGTTACTTCTTTTTTCTTTGCCATATATACTCTATTTTAGACCGTAAAGGTAAAGAACACATATGCTTTAAACAATAATAAATTCTCACATTTATATCTTTTCACAAAAGCATAAATTTAGCTTCCTATAGAATGTATTTTTAACAATAAAACCTGTTATTATTTGCTATATTGTAGGCAATTATTGATTCTGACTAACTCAATTATGATGCGATATACGAAGATATTATTAATTTCAATATTCTTTTTTTTAGAATTACAAGCTCAAACACAACCTTGGAAAGGTAAATTTGAACCTATTGATAATTTAATTTCACCTCCTAATAATTATAGAAACGCTAGTGGAGCACCAGGGAAAGATTACTGGCAACAACGTGCTAATTATAATATAAAAGCAGAATTAGATGAAACCAGTAACATTCTTTCAGGAGAAGAAACCATTACTTATTTCAACAACGCTCCAGATGAGTTAAGTTACGTATGGATTCAATTGGAGCAAAACGTAAATAAAAAGGGAAATGAAGATTTTGGAACTATAAACAATAATATAAGGGACGGAATTAATACCCGCCAAATGCAATTTCTTACCAGGGCCATTAATTTTCCTGCAGGATATAGCATTAAACATGTAAAAGACGGCAACTTCAACAACTTAAAAACCACCGTAAACAATACCATGATGAAGGTTAAACTAAATCAACCTTTAAAATCTGGTGAGTCTACTACTTTAAATATTGCATGGTCCTATCATATCACAGACCGCAGTATGTATTTACTTTCAAGAGAAGGTTATGAATACTTCCCTGAAGATGATAATACGGTTTACTTAATTGCCCATTGGTTCCCAAGAATGGCAGTTTATAACGACACTGAAGGTTGGCAAAATCAACAATTTCAAAAGTTAGGTGAATTTGCTTTAGAATTTGGCAATTATGAGGTTGAAATAACAGTACCTTCAGACCATATTATAGCATCTACGGGAACATTATCAAATCCAGAATCGGTTTTATCAAAACAACAGCGTACCAGATTAATGGAAGCCAAAAAATCATTTGACCATCCTGTAATGATTATCACTGAAGAAGAGGCTATAGCTAATGAAAACAAAAAGTCTACTAAGAAAAAAACTTGGAGATTTAAAGCTGATAATGTTCGTGATTTTGCGTTTGCCTCTTCTAGAAAATTCATGTGGGATGCTCAAGCTATAAAACTCCCAACAAATAATGTTATAGCCATGTCTTTCTACCCAAAAGAAGGGCTTCCTGTTTGGAAGAAAGAATCTACTAAAGCCATTAAAAACGCTCTTGAAGTATACTCTGAGGCTGCATTTGACTACCCATACCCAGTTTGCATTTCTGTTAACACTTCTAATGTTGGAATAGAATTCCCTATGATTAGTTTTAATGGGGGTAGGCCAAAAAACGGCAAAATAAGTAAAGGAGCTAAAGCAAGTATGATAAGCACTATTATACATGAAGTTGGCCACAATTGGTTCCCTATGATTGTGAGCTCAGATGAACGAAAATGGATGTGGATGGACGAAGGTTTAAACACTTTTTTACATCAAAGAACTATTGCTGAAAGGTATCCGAATTCTAATAGTACAACACCTAAAAGTATAGTACCTTTTATGAGTGGTGACAAAAACATTTTGAGACCAATAATGACAACTTCAGATAATGAGTTGCTACAACAATTTGGAGCTAATTTTTACCTTAAACCTACGGTAGGTTTACAAATGCTTAGAAACTCAATCATAGGAAAAGATTTATTTGATGAAGCCTTTAAGGAATATGCTAACCGTTGGAAATATAAACACCCAAACCCGGGAGATTTATTCAGAACTCTTGAAGATGCTACGGCCGTTGATTTAGACTGGTTTTTTAGAGGATGGTTTTTCACAACTGACAACGTTGACATGGAATTAAGCGATGTAAAGTGGTTTAAAGTTTACGAAGAGCAGAGTAATATTGAAGACCAAAATCAATCTACCAAATTAAAAATTGAAGCTGATGGAAAAAGCTCTGAAGCGTCGGCCAAAGATTTTTCTAGTGGACCAGAAACCATTAATATGACCTCAACTCCGGAGGCTGCATACGGTGGTTTCTTATCAAGGCTTGATGAAGCTGAAGTTAGAAAACAACTATCTGGCAAAAACATTTATGAAGTTACCATTAAAAATAAAGGCGGATTAGTAATGCCTGTAACAATTGAATGGGTTTTTACTGATGGCAGTAAAGAAATAGACCGATTACCAGCAGAAATTTGGCGAAGAAACGAATACCAAATCAAACACACTTTTGTTAAAGAAAAGGAGGTATCTAAAGTTAATTTAGATCCTAATTTTGAATTTGCTGATACCAATATTGAAAACAATAGTTTCCCTAAGGTTGAAACCGAATCTGATTTTGATTCATTTAAAAAGAAACAATCAAGTAATTGATAGATCCTTCAGCAACGTCATTTTTAAACACATTGAAAGTTGATACATAAAAAAATATAACATGAGCATTAAACTGAAAGATTTCGGGGTTAACTTGAAACCTGTTAACTGTCCAAGATGCCAAACTCAACAACCCAAAGTTCGCAGACCAAAAGGCTGGAGAGAAATTTTATGGGGAGGAAGTACTTGCAAAAATTGTGGTTGCAAAATGGATAAATATGGTAACGAGCGTAATTAAATTCCAAAAATAATTAAGTCGAATTATGATTATTTTTAATTTCAAACAGCTTTCCCGCTCAAATACACCTTTTCAATCTGATTATCGCCAAAAGCATAAGATATAAAACCATATGAGCTAATTGGTTTTGTTACAATTAAATTAGCTAGTTTTCCTTTAGTAATGGAACCTACTTTACCCTGTAACCCCATAGCATAAGCGCCATTAATAGTAGCTGCATTAACAGCTTCTTCTGGTGTCATTTTCATTTTTACACAAGCTGTTGACACTACAAAATTCATATTCCCTGAAGGTGCAGAACCTGGATTATAATCCGTTGCTAATGCCAATGGTAAACCAGTATCAATTATCCTACGCGCTGGAGTATATGGAATACTCAAAAAATAAGAACAACCTGGTAATGCTACTGGCATAGTTTCAGTATTTATTAATACTTCTATATCTTCATCACGCATTTCTTCTAAATGATCAACAGACAAGGCTTTATGTTTTATACCAACTTGCACACCACCAATTGCTGTAAATTGATTAACATGAATTTTAGGAATTAATTCGTATTGCTTTCCTGCTTGTAAAATACGGTTGGTATCTTCTACAGAAAAGTAGCCCGTTTCACAAAACACATCAATATATTCTGCTAGATTTTCTTTAGCAACTATTGGCAAAATAGTTTCAATAACATAATCTATGTAATCAGAAGTATTCTTAAATTCTTCAGGTAGCGCATGTGCCCCGAGAAAAGTAGCTTTTATTTCTATGGAATAGTTCTCTTTCAAACGTTTTATCACCCGAAGCATTTTTAACTCAGCTTCCAATGTTAATCCGTAACCCGATTTTATTTCCACTGCACCAGATCCTAACTTGATAATTTCTTCTAGTCTTATTTTACTTTGATTATATAAATCATCCTCAGGCGTCTCTTGTAGAGTTTTAGCAGAATTTAAAATACCTCCTCCTCTATTGGCTATTTCTTCATATGTCAACCCATTTATTCTATCAACAAATTCACTTTCTCGGTTTCCAGCATAAACCAAATGCGTATGCGAATCACACCAAGACGGCATCACCATTTTCCCAGTACAATCAATAACTTCGTCAAAATTACTATTAGGACAGTCACTCATACTTCCAAAATCAGAAATCAAACCATTTTCAATCAATAAATAAGCATCTTTAATAGTTGGCAAAATGTTCATCTCTTTTCCAGAAACAAACTTGACAGGTTCAGTTCTTACCTGAAGTAATTCTTTTATGTTCTTAAAAAGGGTAGCCATTAAAACAGATTATTTAGAATAGTATCATCTACTAAATTAGGTAAAGTTACTTTTAAATTTGGTGTTCTTTCCATTTCTCGTTTAATTGCGAATATCGCTTCATCATTTCTTGCCCAACTTCTGCGGGCTATTCCGTTATTTACATCATAAAACAACATGCTCTTTAAACGCTCCTCTGCTTCTTTGGTGCCGTCTAAAACCATACCGAAACCACCATTGATGACTTCGCCCCAACCAACGCCACCACCATTGTGGATAGATACCCAAGTGGCACCTCTAAAGCTATCACCAATTACATTATGAATAGCCATGTCTGCCGTAAACTTACTTCCATCATAGATATTAGAGGTTTCCCTAAACGGTGAATCAGTTCCACTTACATCATGATGATCTCTACCCAAAACTACGGGCCCAATCTTACCTTCAGCGATAGCCTTATTAAAAGCTTGAGCAATTTTAGAACGTCCTTCCGCATCAGCATATAAAATTCGAGCTTGGGAACCCACCACCATTTTGTTCTTTTTGGCGTCTTTTATCCAAGTGATATTGTCTTGCATTTGCAATTGAATTTCCTCAGGTGAATTTTCCATAATTTCCTGAAGCACGTCAGCAGCTATAGAGTCGGTAGCGTCTAAATCTTCAGACTTGCCAGAAACACATACCCAACGGAATGGTCCAAAACCATAATCAAAAAACATGGGTCCTAAAATATCTTGTACGTATGATGGGTATTTAAAATCGATGCCATTTTCAGCCATCACATCAGCCCCCGCTCTGGAAGCTTCTAATAAAAAGGCATTACCATAATCAAAGAAATACGTTCCTCTGTCTGTATGTTTGTTTATAGCATTGGCATGTCTTTTTAAAGATTCCTGAACTTTCTGCTTAAACACTTCTGGCTCTTCACGAATCAATCGGTTTGATTCTTCATAAGACACATCGACCGGATAATAACCACCTGTCCATGGGATATGTAATGAGGTCTGGTCTGACCCCAAATGAATAAAAATATCGTCTTCATAAAAACGCTCCCAAACCTCAACCACATTTCCAATATAGGCTATCGAAACGACTTCATTTTCGGTTTGAGCCTTTCTTACACGAGTTACTAAATCGTTTAAATTATCTACCAACACATCTACCCAACCTTGCTCACGGCGTTTAGTTGCCGCTTTAGGATTCACCTCTGCAGCAATGGTAATGCAACCGGCAATATTACCTGCTTTAGGTTGCGCACCACTCATGCCTCCTAATCCAGCAGTTAAGAAGATTTTACCATTTGAATTTTCGTTTTTATTTAAAATTTTTCGGAAGGCATTCATTACCGTTATGGTAGTTCCGTGAACAATTCCTTGCGGACCAATATACATAAACGAACCCGCTGTCATTTGCCCATATTGAGTCACGCCTAATGCATTAAATTTTTCCCAATTGTCTGGTTTGGAATAATTAGAAATCATCATACCATTTGTCACGACAACTCTCGGTGCATTTTTAGACGAAGGAAACAATCCCATAGGATGACCAGAATACATATGAAGCGTTTGCTCGTCTGTCATAGTAGCCAAATATTGCATCACCATCAGGTATTGCGCCCAATTTTGAAACACAGCCCCATTACCTCCATAAGTAATCAATTCTTCTGGATGTTGCGCCACAGCAGGATCCAAATTATTCTGAATCATAACCATTATAGCTGCCGCTTGCATAGATTTAGCTGGATACTCCGAAATGGGTCTCGCATATATTTTATAATCAGGTTTAAACCTGTACATATATATTCTACCAAATTCTTTTAACTCATTGGCGAATTCTTCGGCAAGTTCGTTATGCCAACTTTTAGGGAAATAACGCAGCGCATTTTTAATAGCCAATTGCTTTTCTTCAACCGATAAAATATCCTTTCTTTTTGGCGCTCTGTTAGCACCTTTAGGGTATGCTTTTTTTTCTGGAAGCGCATTTGGGATGCCTTGTAATATCTGTTCTTGAAATGTCATAAAGCCTATCTTAAATTAAACGCTTGTGTTCTTACCAATTCAATCATAGCATCTATATCTGCTTTTAAGGCTCTATCATCTTCTAACTTTGGTACCTTGCTTCTGATAATTCTGAAGTTGTCTTCTATAATATCTGAGAACGTATTAGGCCTTCTAAACTCTAAAGCCTGGGCGCCATACATTAATTCTATTGCCAATATTTTTTCCAAGTTACCAAGAATCTGATTAAACTTTCTCCCCGATATACTACCCATAGACACATGATCTTCTTGTCCTAATGATGTAGGCACACTGTCTGCCGATGGCGGAAAACACAATGATTTATTTTCTGTTACCAAAGCGGCTGTAGTGTATTGCGGAATCATAAACCCAGAGTTTAATCCACCACCACCTGTGGTTAATAATCTTGGTAAACCATACTTTCCTTCAAGTAATAAATAACACCTTCTATCGGCAATATTACCTAATTCTGCTGCGGCCACTGAACAATAATCTAATGCCATCGCTAACGGTTGTCCGTGAAAATTCCCGCCAGATATAGCTTCGGATTCACTTAAAACAATAGGGTTATCTGTTACCGAATTCATTTCAACTTCAGCCAATTCATTCAAATGATAATAGGCATTTCGTGATGCGCCATGTACC
Organism: Seonamhaeicola sp. MEBiC01930; assembly: GCF_045277075.1. Lineage (GTDB taxonomy): Bacteria > Bacteroidota > Bacteroidia > Flavobacteriales > Flavobacteriaceae > Seonamhaeicola. The sequence continues at coordinate 969,505 of NZ_CP104270.1, forward strand.
TGAGGAATGCAACGCATAGAATAAGGGTCTTGCACACGCCCACAATTTTCATGAGAATCTACGTTTTGAGACCTATAAAGCAACATGAACATACGTTCTGCTACTTCAATAGTACCTTTATATGGCCGTATCCTATGAAGTTCATCTTTAAATGGCGAAAAACTTCCTTGATACCCCTCAATGCTCATAGCGCCAGCAACATCAGCCATATCCAACAAGTATTGCATCTTATTTAGACCAACAATAGTATGCGCCAAAATGAATTGAGTTCCATTTATTAAACCAAGTCCTTCCTTAGAATGAAGTTGTATTGGTTTAACCCCGTGCAGTTCCAAAATAGCTTTAGCCGATTTTATATCATCACCAACCCAAAATTCACCCTCACCAATTAATGGCAAAAACAAATGTGCTAAAGGTGCCAAATCTCCCGATGCTCCAACTGAACCTTGCTCTGGAACAACAGGTAACAAATCATTTTCAATAAAATAAATAATACGCTCAATAAGTTCTAATCGCACACCGGAAAATCCCTGACATAATGCATGCACCTTGCATATCATCATGATTTTAGATAACTTTTTATCAATTGGGTTTCCAACTCCAACCGCATGAGTTAACAACAAATTTCTCTGTAATGCTTTAGTTTCTTCTGGAGTAATCTGAACTTCACAAAGTGGTCCAAACCCTGTGTTAATACCATAAACAGGTTTATTATTATTGGCTATGGCTTCAACCTTCTCCCTACAGATCAATACTTTTTCTCTCGCTTCCGGAGTAATTTCGGCCACAAGTTTGCCATTTGCAATATCTAAAACCTTATCAACCGTAAGGGTATCAATTCCGTATTTAAAACTCATAATCAATGTTCATTTTCTTTTCTCAAATTTATCCCTAATTTTAATACTTAAAAAGACTATCTTTGTTGATTATTGATAACTATGGGTAATCAATTAGAATTAAGGCATCTCAAATATTTTTTGGCTGTAGCCGAAGAATTGCACTTTAGGCGTGCAGCCGAAAGACTATATATTTCACAACCCGGATTGAGCCGACAAATAAAACAAATGGAAGAGGATTTGGGGGTTATCTTGTTTGAAAGACATAACCGAAAAGTTGTTCTAACCAAGGCTGGAGCTTACCTTAAAAAAGAATTGAAACTTACCCTAAAAAGCTTAGACCAAACTTTAGAACATGCTAAATTGTTAAATGATGGCAAAAAAGGAGATTTGAAACTAGGCTATGTAGGTTCTGCTATGCAAGAAATCATCCCCAACCTATTGTTAGATTTTGAAGCAGAACATCCCAATGTGGTTTTCGGGTTAAAAGAGTTAGACAACGAAACTCAAATACAAAATTTATTATCCTTTGATTTGGATTTAGGATTTGTAAGATTAGAGCGTGTACCAAAGGGGTTAGAAATAAAGTCTATTTTAAAAGAGAGCTTTTGTTTGGTATTACCAAAAGACTATCCTATTAACACAGAAAACTTTAGAAATCTATCAGTACTAAAAGAAGAACCTTTCATCCTATTTGACCCCAAATACAGCGCATCATATTACGAAAAAGTGATGCAAATTTTTGATGATAGTGGTTTTACCCCTATAGTATCTCACAACACTATTCACGCTGGCTCCATTTACAAATTGGTTGAAAATGGTTTCGGAATTTCAATCGTTCCAAAATCTTTAGTAACTACTGACAACAAAAAGATAAAGTTTATTGAGTTAAATAAAATAAAGCAGAAAACGACGCTTTCAGTAGTTTGGAATAAAAACAATAGAAACCCCATATTGAAGGATTTTTTAGAATTAATAAAATAAAGAGCTGCCAATGGCAGCCCTTTTATTTTATTGTCTCATATATAAATTTCTAGTTTTGAAGTGCACTTTCTAAATTATCAATAATTACATTGTAAAAACCTCCAAACAATTCGTTCATAGCTTTTTCATTTTCTGATGATGTTTCAAACTCACAACCCCAAGTCACTTTACAATTACTTTCATCAACACCTTCAACCTTAATTGTACTCACATAGCCTTCAACTGGAAACGGACCTTCTGTTATAACATATTCCATTTCCATAGTATTATTATCAACTTTATTCAAAATCTCATGAATGGCGGCACCATCAGGTAAATAACACGTACGTGTTGCTCCCGCACCTTCTCCTTCGGTTATAGATTTTTCAATTGGGGAGATTTCTTCTATTCCTCTAAAAGATGCTAATTTATTCCAAGCATTTACTGCTTCTACCTTAATTTGTTTACTTACTACTACTTCTGTCATGGTTTCTATATTTTATTGGTTACACATTCTATTACAAATGTATTTCACTAATAGAAGTGAATAAAAAAACCCGTTCAGAAATAAAACTAAACTATAAATGAAAGGCGCTCGTCAATGAAGTTTTGTAAACTTTCTTTATCATTTATTTTATATAAAATACTCAAGCTAAATATAACACCTAATAGAAAGCGGGCATAATCATCTTTCTTCTCCGGATGTTTTATTTGACCCAATTCTATAGCTTTTTCTAAAACTACTTTGTAACTATTTACCAAGGCATCAAAATACCGTTGATATAAACTAATTACATCTTGATTTTCATTACGCATTTCAACAACCGTATTCACCATTAAACAACTTCTAGGAAATGTCTTATCTAACAGGGCTTCAATTAAAGCGTAGAAAAAGTCTTTTAAAGATATTAAACCTTCTTTAGAAGCTCTTAATTGACTTAAAAAAGGGTCGGAATAAGTGTTCATGTAATATTCAATGGAATCTATGAACAACATGTCTTTTGTATACTTATTGTAAATAGTAGACATACTTACATCAAGATGATTTGCAAGTTCTTTTGCATTCACACCCTTATAGCCTTGTTTCCAAAATAATGATTGGGCCTTAAATACTAATTCCTCGTATGTTTGATTAAGTGCTTGTGGCATAACTTTTATTTTTACTTAAAATAACTTCAATTCCGTTTGATATATGATTATTTCTTTCCGTTTCAGAATGTATCAAACAAAAGCTCATGGTGGTACAAAATAATCCCACCAAGTGTCTTGCGCAAAACTGTGCTTGGTTCCTGGTAGTGGGATGCTTGCTTAAAAGATTCTGAATAAGAGACTCTATCTCTCCAAGATAAGATTTTACTAATACATTAACATTTTCATCTGTATCAGCTAATTCAGTTCCAATATGTATGAAAAAGCAACCATGATGCAAATTAACCTCATTAAGAAAACTTAAATAAAATTTGGTCAATACCACCTTTGGATGGTCATCTTCTTCTAGAATTTTGAGTTTATCAATAACATAACGCTCTCTATAAAGTTTTAACGCATGATAAAGTATACCATTTTTATCCTGAAATTCATGATAAAGAGAAAACCGGTTAACACCAGTAACCTCAACAATATCCTTTACAGAGCAGCCTCTAAAACCATGTTCCCAAAAAAGTTTAACACACTTTTCAAGAACATTATTTACGTTGTATTCTTTATATCTCATTTTATAATATTACAATTTAAAAATAAGGAATAGGAAAACGAGACAAAAAAAATGCGTTCAGAAATGGAAAGCACTTTCTTGATTTTGAAAATATTTTCAACTACCTTCGTTTCAGGAAGAATGTAAGTTATTGATAATGAATTTGTTTCATTATCAAAACAACACATATCCGTAAAAGTTGTAAAACATTTGCTTGTAGGTTAAATAAAACTAAAAGTCAAATATTCACTGAATTAAAACCATATAATATATAAACATGATAAAATCTATTCTAATCTCTACTTTACTTTGTATTTCATTCTATTCTTATAGTCAATCCTTTACCCTTAAACTTGACCATTCCACTATTCAGGTTGTAGACATAGAGAAAAGTATGGAATTTTATACTGATATATTAAAATTTAAGGAGATTGAAGCTCCGAACCCTGAAAATAGGATGATACGATACTTAGCAATTGGGAACAATCAACAACTTCATATTGCTCAGGTTGACTATGGTGAAATAAAAATTAACAAAGTCCTACATATTGCATTTTCGGTAAATGACTTTGATGGCTATATAAAATATTTAGTTGAAAAAGACATTGAATACTCTACTTTCAATGGAAAAAGCAAAACAATACAGATTAGATCAGATGGGGTAAGGCAAGTTTACTTTCAAGATCCAGATGGATATTGGATTGAAGTAAACGATGCAAAATATTAACTATTTCAAAATAAAAACGAACCGTAATAACACGCATATGTAATTGTTTGGTTCCAGCTTATTTGGAAATTCCATTAGAATTTCTTCGGGCCCATGATTGTATACCAAATTAACCACTTAATCTCGCAACAAACCATACACAACACCGTTAAACGAACCTCTCTAAAAATTAAACCCAAAACTACCGGTAATACCAAATTTACGCGCATCAGGGTTATCTAGGTAATTACCTCTAAAATTAAAATCTATTCTGAAAACTTTAAATATGTTACCTATGCCCACACCGTATTCATAATACACCTTATCATTTGGAGCAACTAAAGGTATAGAATAGGGGTTATTAGTGGTACTTAAAGCCACATTTTCTTCTGAAATATCTCCCCAAACCCCACGGATACTAATAATTTCACGCAAATTAAGCTTTCTTAATAATGGAACTCTTGATAATAAACGTCCGTTAAAATTATGCTCTACATGAAATGAGGTATAGGTATCAGATACAAACTCGTAAAAATCTAATTGAGAAAACGTGTTATAGATTGAAAAATAAGATTGGTTTCCTGGAATAACACTTAGCAAACCAAGAGGCACTTCACCAAAGGTTTTACCGGCTTCAACAGAAGTTGTTAGTCTACCAAACCCACCAATTTGCCAGGGTTGTATATAAGAAAACTGTAGTTTGGTATAATCAAAATCACTTTTAAACATGTTTTTATCACCTCTACTAACCTGAGCAAAAACGCGCGCATAATCATCATTAGCATCATGACGTTCTACACCAAACCCAGTCATTTTGCGCCCTGGAAAATAAAATAAAGAGGCAGAAGCTTCAAATTGCTTAATTTCAGATTCAATTCCCGTTGGGGTATTATAATCTAAACTAAATGTTGGTGATGCTGATTCTAAGGTTCTGTAATTCCCTCCTAATCTTATAATTAAATTACGGAAGGGTTCTGCTTCAACAGCAAAACTAGTTAAGTTAATTGTTGTTAACTTATCATTAGCACCCGTGCCAACAACCGCAGATGAGGCTAAACTTCTGCCCAAAACATCAGTACTTGTAGTTAAACTTGCCCCTATTTGTTCTACATCTCTTCTGTTTCCTCCTGAAATAATAAGTCGGCTTTTTTTATCCAATAACCACTTACCTGAAATACCGTACTTAAATTTATCATCCCTAAACCCATAAGCTAAAAACCCCTCTAATCTCCAAAGGTCGTTTCTTCCAAAGTAGGTGCGCCCTCCTGTTCTTAGACGTAGGCCTTCAACATCATTAAACCCAAAAGTAGAAAATATAGGTCCATAATCTAGGGGTAGTGTATTAAACTCAATATAACCTGATGATAAAATACTACCTAAATTATATATTTGTTTAAACTTTTTAACCGTTTTTAGGGTATCCAACATTTTATAAACCCCTTTTTCGTCTTTATTTAAAGCTTCTAAGCGGTTTTTCTCCCAAAAAGCATCATCTCTATCATAAACATCCTTATCATAATTATAAACTTCTGCTTCATAGAATTTTTTATCTTTTTGAAGATCGAAGTCATAATTATCATAAAGTGTTGTGCGCTTTCCATAAACACCTCTAGATTTTTCCTTTTTGCTAAAAGCAAAATCAGACATCATATAATCGCGCTTCACTAAAAACAATGAATCATTTAAAACATCAAACTCCTGCTCTATATAAATTTCTTTTACCCAGTTTATATTAGCACTCTTTGAGGCTTGCAGATTTATTTCTTTTACAGCGTATGTGGTATCTGCTACCCAGAAATCTCCTTTAAAGGTAAGTTCATTTTTACGCCTTGGATAATAAATAATATTGAAACACCACTTATTATCAATGAAAGCACTATCTGTTAACACATAATTATATGTACTTACACCAGTTTTGGACAAAGGACTGACAAAACTTTTATCAAAAAACTTCAAATAATTATCATAAACATTAAAGTCTGAATATAAATCATCTACAAAATCAATAATTACTTGATTATCATTAAAACCAGAATTCTTATTTCCCTTAAGTACCTCCTTTTCTTTATTTGCTGTATTGTCTCCATAAACCCTAGAAACCGCTTCATTGATAAACATTGGTAAATAGGTTTTACCCGTAACTCTAGAAGTATCCACTTCATTGAAGACGAACTCCATACCTCTAAAAAGTTTACTTTTTATTAAAGTACTATCAATTGTATTAATATCAAATTCAACTTTTTCGTATTTATCGTATTCATATTGTTTAAAACGCTTAAGCCCATTTTCACGTTTATGCTCCCAAATTTTCTTAAGAATATCTATAGCTGGATTGTTCTTTTTAGACTGCTTTCCAGTCATTAAAACAACAGCATCTAACTGTGCCGCCTCTTCTTTTAGGGTGAATTTTAAATTGAAGTTAACTTTTTTATCAAGTTTAATTAATAAGGATTCATAACCTATAAAAGAAATAGAAAGTGATTCCCAAGTTTCATCAGATTCTAAATAAAACCTACCATTCTCATTGGTAGTGGTTCCTTCTGTAGACCCTTGAAATATAACATTGGCAAATGATACTGGTTCATTAAATTCATCAAACACATGACCACTAACTTTAGTTTGCCCAAATGTCATGAACGGTATGATAAAAACTAAAAGACTAAGTAATCTTATATTCATAATACAAAAAAACTTCATTAGCAAAAATTGCTAATGAAGTTTATATAACGTAAAAAGGTTTATTTTATTGGTATAATACTTTCTTTACTGCTTTAATAACATCATCGCTATTTGGTAACCACTCTTTCAATAATACTGGTGAGTAAGGTGCAGGTGTATCAGCTGTATTTAATTTCACAACTGGCGCATCTAAATAATCAAAAGCTTCTGCTTGTACAGAATATGTAATTTCTGTGGCTACACTTCCAAAAGGCCATGCTTCTTCTAAAACTACCAACCTGTTGGTTTTCTTAACAGACTCTATAATAGTTTTTCTATCCATTGGACGAACGGTGCGTAAATCAATAATTTCACAAGAAATACCTTCCTTTTCCAATTCATCAGCAGCTTTATAGGCTTCTTTTATAATTTTTCCAAAAGACACAATAGTTACATCATCTCCTTTACGCTTAATATCTGCAACACCAATTGGTAAAATGTACTCTCCTTCCGGCACTTCTCCTTTGTCTCCGTACATTTGCTCACTTTCCATGAAAATAACAGGGTCTTCATCACGAATTGCTGCTTTTAACAATCCTTTTGCATCATAAGGATTAGATGGTACAACTACCTTTAAACCTGGTGTATTTGCAAACCAATTTTCAAAAGCTTGTGAGTGCGTAGCTCCTAATTGACCAGCAGATGCTGTAGGACCACGGAATACAATTGGGCATTTAAATTGCCCACCAGACATTTGTCTAATTTTAGCAGCATTATTTATAATTTGATCAATTCCAACTAAAGAGAAGTTAAAGGTCATATATTCAACAATTGGCCTATTACCTGTCATGGTAGACCCCACTGCTATACCAGCAAAACCAAGTTCAGCAATTGGAGTGTCAATAACACGTTTTGGACCAAACTCATCTAACATTCCTTTTGATGCCTTATAAGCTCCATTATACTCGGCAACTTCTTCTCCCATTAAATATACGCTTTCATCTCTGCGCATTTCTTCGCTCATGGCTTCACAAATAGCCTCTCTAAATTGAATTGTCTTCATTAAATTGATTTTATTGAGGATACAAAAATATGAATTATTGCTAATTAATAGCATAAAAACCTATAGTTAAATTTTTGACAGATAAAAATTAATAATTTTACATAAATCATCTAGGTAAACTGAAAAATTGATAGTGTAAACAAGATGAAATTCTTTTATCCATTCTTAAGATAATTGAATTCAGTCCTATTTTTAGATAAAAAATTGATACACCATATTATGTTCTCGAATAAATATTTTTAAATTTACTATGCGCGCATAGTAAATATTCAGAATAAAATAATTACCTTCGCACAATTGTAAAATTCATTTCAGATATTCGTCTGAAATATTGGCGTTAATCATCTACTATACTTGAATTTTCAAAAATAAATACAACAAAAAAATACTTTAAAAAATGAAAATATTAGTGTGTATTAGTCATGTTCCAGACACTACATCAAAGATTAATTTCACAGAAGATGACTCTAAATTCGACACTACTGGTGTTCAATTTGTAATAAACCCGAACGATGAATTTGGCTTAACTCGTGCCATGTGGTTTAAAGAAAAACAAGGCGCCAATGTCACAGTCATAAATGTTGGAAGTGCAGAAACAGAACCAACCTTAAGAAAAGCTTTAGCTATAGGTGCTGATGCAGCTATACGTATTAATACTGAGGCTACAGATGGTTTTTCGGTTGCAAGGCAATTGGCTAAGGTAGTAACAGATGGTGGTTATGATTTAGTAATTGCAGGAAGAGAATCAATTGACTATAATGGCGGTATGGTTCCTGGTATTATTGCAGGATTAACACAGTCAAATTTTGTTAATAACTGTATTGGAATGGAAGTTGAAGGTAATACCGCTAAAGTAACAAGAGAAATTGACGGTGGTAAAGAAACGGTTTCAACATCATTACCGTTAGTTATTGGGGGACAAAAAGGATTGGTTGAAGAAAGCGATTTAAGAATACCTAATATGAGGGGTATTATGATGGCGAGAAAAAAACCACTTACAGTAATAGACCCTTTAGATGGTAACCCAGAAACAACCTCGGTTAAGTTTGAAAAACCGGCTCCTAAAGGTGCCGTAACATTAGTTTCTGAAGATAATTTAGATGAGCTAATTAGTTTACTACATAACGAAGCTAAAGTTATTTAATCAATTTTTTAAAAAAATAAAATGTCAGTTTTAGTATATACAGAATCAGATCAAGGAACCTTTAAAAAAGGTGCTTTAGAAGTAGCTTCTTACGCCAAAGCAGTGGCTAACCAATTAGGAACAACAGTTACAGCAGTGGCAATAAATGCCAATGACACATCAAAATTAGGGAATTATGGTGTTGATAAAGTTTTAAATATTTCAAAAGATGCTTTACAATCATTTAACGCCAAATTATATGCTGACACCTTAAAACAGTCAGCAGAAAAAGAAGGTGCACAAATTATTATATTAAGTTCAAGTGCAGATAGTAAATATTTAGCACCGCTTTTAGCAGTTGGATTAAATGCAGGTTATGCCTCAAATGTTATTGAAACACCTAGTAGCACATCTCCCTTAACAGTAAAAAGAAATGCTTTTACTAACAAGGCTTTTGAAACAACTCAAATAAACACCGATGTGAAAATAATTGGTGTCTCTAGTAATGCTTTTGGATTAGTTGAAACTTCAGGAAACGCTTCAGAAGAAAATTTTGAACCTTCAATTGCTGAATCAAATATTACCGTTGAATCTGTTGACAAAGTAACAGACAAAGTAACCATTGCAGATGCTGATATTGTGGTTTCTGGTGGGCGTGGTTTAAAAGGTCCTGAAAACTGGGGAATGATTGAAGAATTAGCCAACATACTTGGTGCTGCTACGGCTTGTTCTAAACCCGTATCAGATTTAGGGTGGAGACCTCATGGTGAGCATGTTGGTCAAACAGGAAAGCCGGTAGCCTCAAACCTATATATTGCCATAGGAATTTCTGGTGCAATCCAACACTTAGCAGGAGTTAGTGCCTCTAAAGTAAAAGTGGTAATTAACACTGATTCAGAAGCCCCATTCTTTAAAGCCGCAGATTATGGCGTAGTTGGTGACGCCTTTACAGTTGTACCTCAACTCATAGACAAATTAAAAGCTTTTAAAGCACAAGAATAAATTATTTTTTATAAATTGTATTAACTAAAGGCTGCTTAAATTGTATTTCATCCAAATCTACTGAAGGCGTTTGGTAAAGTCCTAATTTAAGCAGTTCTTTGTGTTTTATAAATTATGAGTTTAGTAAGATTAAATATTAAAGGAATCTCGTATAGTCAAACACAAAATGGCGCATACGCATTAATATTAAATGAAGTAGATGGAGACCGAAAACTACCTATCGTTATAGGTGCTTTTGAAGCACAATCTATAGCTATAGCTTTAGAAAAAGAAATTAGACCTCCTAGACCATTAACTCATGATTTATTCAAAAACTTTGCTGACAGATTTGACATTGTTGTCAAGCAAGTTATTATTCACAAACTTGTTGATGGTGTTTTCTACTCCAGCCTAATTTGTGAGCGTGATAAAATTGAAGAAATTATCGATGCTAGAACCAGTGATGCTATTGCTCTTGCATTACGTTTTGAAGCTCCAATTTTCACTTATAAAAACATATTAGACAAGGCTGGAATTTACTTAAAAGTTAACCCAAAGGAAGGAGATGAAGAATCAAAAGAGGATAGTATATTGGTAGATGATTTAGTAGCTAGTGAATTGGAACAAGAGACACCTCGAGAAAACTATTCAAGTAAAACTTTAAAAGAATTACAAAATCTACTTGATGAAGCTGTTGCAAATGAAGACTACGAAAAAGCAGCTCATATTAGAGACGAGATTTCCAAACGAAAATAAACCATTTAAAATATGAAAAAGTTTTTTCTATTTTTCTTTGCAGCCCTATTAATTTCCACAACTACAACAATTGCACAAGAAACAGAAAAAACAACATTGCAGGAAGCAAACATTGAAGTTTCTACAACTGAAATTAATAGCACCTCTACTACTACTTTAGTAGATCACTCTGCTAAAAACGAAGTAACTCCAACACCTTCTACAGTTACTAAAATAATACCAAGTCAAGGCTTTTCATTTAATAGTTTATGGCGAGGTGTTTTAGGAATGCTTGTACTAGTATTTATTGCTTTTCTTTTTAGCAGTAACAGAAAAGCTATTAATTGGAAAATTGTTGGTATTGGCTTAGCTTTTCAATTATTAATTGCTATTGGTGTATTGAAGGTAGAATTTGTAAAGGCCATTTTTGAATTTATTGGCGGTCTCTTTGTTGAAATTTTAGAATTTACAAGGGCTGGAAGTGAATTTTTGTTTAGTGGTCTAATGGATGTAAACTCCTATGGTTTCATTTTTGCCTTTCAGGTATTACCTACTATTTTATTCTTTTCTGCTCTAACCTCTGTCCTATTCTATTTAGGTGTTATACAATGGGTAGTAAAGGCTATGGCTTGGTTACTTTCAAAAGCTTTAAAAATTTCTGGTGCTGAAAGTTTAAGTGTAGCAGGAAATATTTTTTTGGGTCAAACAGAAGCGCCTCTTTTAATTAAGGCTTATTTAGAAAAAATGAATAAGTCTGAAATATTACTCGTTATGGTTGGAGGTATGGCAACGGTTGCAGGTGCAGTTTTAGCTGCTTACATTGGCTTTTTAGGCGGAGATGACCCTGTTTTAAGATTATTCTATGCAAAACATTTACTGGCGGCATCTGTAATGGCAGCTCCTGGAGCTATAGTGATTTCAAAAATATTATATCCTCAAACCGAAAACATCAATACAGAGGTAAAAGTGTCTCAGGAAAAAATTGGTGCTAATTTTTTAGATGCAATAGCTAATGGAACTACGGAAGGCTTAAAACTGGCAGTAAATGTTGGTGCTATGCTACTGGTTTTTGTTGCTTTTATTGCCATGTTTAATGGTATTTTAGGGTGGGTTGGTGATATTTCTAACCTTAATACATGGGTTGGTGACAATACACCTTATAAAAGTTTATCTCTAGAACTTATCTTAGGATATGCATTTGCGCCTTTAATGTGGCTCATTGGTGTTGCAAAAGAAGACATGGCGCTAATGGGACAGCTTCTAGGTATAAAATTAGCTGCAAGTGAATTTGTTGGTTACATTCAATTGGCGGATTTAAAAAATATTTCTAACACTACCCATCTGAAATTTGAAAAGTCTGTGATTATGGCTACTTATATGCTGTGTGGGTTTGCTAATTTTGCTTCAATTGGTATTCAGATTGGAGGTATTGGCTCTTTAGCTCCCGGACAACGTAAATTACTATCAAAATTTGGTATGAAAGCCTTACTCGGAGGAACCATAGCATCTTTAGTTTCTGCCACTATTGCGGGTATGATTATTGGTTAATAACTTTCTTATAACATCTTAAGCTTTAAGTCTAATTTTTTAGGCTTTTTTATATTTTTATTTCCGCAGAAAAAAAACTACATGAAGCAATATCACGACTTAGTAAGGCATGTTTTAGAAAACGGAAATGAAAAAGGAGACCGTACAGGAACCGGAACTAAAAGTGTTTTCGGATATCAAATGCGATTTGATTTAAGCGAAGGTTTTCCTATGGTTACCACCAAAAAGTTACACTTAAAATCTATTGTTCATGAATTACTTTGGTTTATAAAAGGCGACACTAACACCAACTATTTAACAGAAAATGGGGTTAGAATTTGGAACGAATGGGCTGATGAAAACGGAGATTTAGGTCCTGTTTATGGGCATCAATGGCGCAATTGGAATAGCGATGAAATTGACCAAATAAAAGAGGTTATAGATACTTTAAAGAATAACCCTAACAGTAGACGTATGCTGGTATCTGCCTGGAACCCTTCTGTGTTGCCAGATACTTCAATTTCGTTCAGCGAAAATGTAGCAAACGGTAAAGCTGCTTTACCACCATGTCATGCATTCTTTCAGTTTTATGTTGCTGATGGAAAACTATCTTGTCAATTATACCAACGAAGCGCCGATATCTTTTTAGGTGTTCCTTTTAACATTGCATCATATGCATTATTTACTATGATGATGGCTCAGGTTTGTGGATATCAACCAGGTGAATTTATTCACACCTTTGGCGATGCTCATATTTACAGCAATCATTTTGAGCAGTTAGAATTACAGCTCTCTAGAGAACCAAGAGCACTACCTAAAATGATTCTTAATCCAGAAATTAAAGATATTTTCGATTTTAAATTTGAAGATTTTACTTTGGTAGATTATAACCCACACCCTCATATTAAAGGAGTTGTGGCGGTTTAGGTTATGAGATTTCTTTTTTTTCCTATATTTTTAAGTACGGTACTTCTTCAGGCTCAAATTGAAGAAATCGACTCAACTTATTATCAATGGCCTGCAATTGAAGTCTTTCCGGTTTACCCTGGATGTGATTCTCTCAAAAGGGACTATAGATTAAAAAAATGTATGAATGCTAAGATACGTACATTAATAAGTAAAAACTTTGATACGTTATTATTTAGGTCTTTAGATTTACCAGATGGTCTTATAAAAATCAAAACTTTTTATGAAATTGACACTTTAGGAAAAGTTACCAATATCAAAGTATCTGGACCACACACCAAACTTGAAGAGGAAGCTAAACGGGTTATTCAGTTAATTCCGAGAATGTCAAAACCAGCCACAAATAGTCTCAAACCAATTAGTATGATTTATAGGCTACCTATTTACTTCAATGTTAATAATTCTGATAAAAAAGAAAAGAAATAATCCCCCTTTACTATGGGGATTGAAGTATACTTCGACAGCGCTCAAGGTAGGTTTGTTAGTGCCCCTCGCAAAGAACATTTCAACTTCGTTTATGATAAACTTTTGCCGAAAGCACAACCCAACCATGTAACGCTCAAATTCTTGACAAAAAAAAACGTTTCCTAAAAAGGAAACGCTTTTAAATAAATTTTCTTTTTCAGCTTATACAGTTACAACGCTGTTTTCAGCACCTGCAAATTCACTCCAAGCATAAGAATCGGCAGCAACATCATTTACATACTCACCATCTACTAAATACTTAAACTCATAAGAATTGTCTTTATCTAAATCAATAGTGCCTTTGAAAACTCCGCTCTTTAATTTTTTAAGAGGGGCCTTTTTTGCATTCCACTCATTAAAACTTCCTACTACAGAAACTTTTTTTGCCTCTTCTGCTTCTATAGAAAAAGTAACTTTACATACAGGTTTACTTTTTAAATATTGTTTTTTAATAGCCATAACTTTAAATTTTTGTGTGTTGTTTATGATGCAAATTTATAAAACAAAACCCTAGGTTATATAATAAATTTGCATATACATTAAGAATTATTAATTTGTTAATATTACACCTCATTATTTTTAAGGTGTATTAAAAAACCACCATAAAATTGATGTATTATCAACTCATAAATAGAACTTTTCACACTGATATTCAGAAGTTTTGCAACTTAATCGTTTTCGAAAAAAAGCTTTTTATGTAACAAATTGCCACAATTGGTCTCATATAAAAATATTAACTTTACACCCATTATTTTAAAAGTATGTTCGGTAAGAAAAAAAACGTTCCAGAAATAGATAAAGATCAGTTAGAACTTATTCAAAATGCACAACAACGAATAAGACAAAAGAAACGTTTGTACATTCACTTTGTATTTTTTTTAATTGGCTCCATTTTTTTAATCGCGGCCAATACAGTTTTAGGTATTGGAAAAAATGTACAATTTTTTCAAATTGATTGGTTTGTATTCGCCATTTTTATTTGGTTGTTCTTTTTAATGTTTCATACATTTAATGTGTTTGTTACCAATAAATTTATGGGGAAAGCTTGGGAGCAAAAACAATTGGAAAAATTGGTGAACGAACAAAAAAATAGAATAGAAAAAATTAAAAATAATCTTAAAAAGGAAGCTCCTTTGATAGCAGAAAGTGAAGTTTACAATGAGGAGATTACTCAAAAACCAAAAACCACAAAACTCACCATTATTGTAGCTGCTGCTGAAAATAATGCGATTGGTAAAGACAATAAACTAATATGGCATTTAAGTAATGATTTAAAACGATTTAAAGCATTAACTAACGGTCATCATATAATTATGGGTCGAAAAACTTTTGAGAGTTTTCCTAAACCATTACCTAATAGAACGCATGTGGTAATAACTAGGCAGGAAGACTACAAAGCTCCTGAAGGCGTAATAATTGTAAACAATATTGAAGCAGCTATTGAGGCTTCAAATAGCGACTCTCAACCCTTTATTATTGGTGGTGGAGAAATCTATAAGCAAGCCATGAAAATTGCAGATAAAATTGAACTTACAAGAGTTCATGAAACTTTTGAAGCAGATGCGTTTTTCCCTGAAATAGACACAAATATTTGGAAAGAAACTTTTAACGAGTTTCATAAAAAAGATGAGAAGCACGATTACGAGTTTTCTTTTATTACTTATGAGCGTAAATAATTAATGAGTTATATTATACTAACTGTAGAATTGTTTTTTTTAATCTAAGCACAAACTCTTTAGCCTCTTCTTTCGTATAACGTGCAAACCCAATTCTAACGGCATTATGGTTTGTATTTGCAGAATCATATCGTTGCCACTCAGAAAATATTAATTTGTTTTGGGCGGCAATTTTTACAACTTCCTTCCAAGAATATTTCTTGTTTAAAGTTACCCAAATTGCCATACCGCCTTTCGGGGTTTTAAATGACAAATAATCTCCTAATTCTTGCTTCAAATACTCACAAAAAAAGTCTCTTCTATCTTTATACGCTCTTACCACTTTATTTATATGTCTGTCTAAACTACCTTCTTTTATAAAATGAGCAAAAGTAAGTTCTAAAACAGCATCACCTTGCCTATCAATAAAACGGCGCAAATTTGCACATTCATCAACAAAATCTTTTGAAGCAATTAAATAACCTACCCTAAATACAGGAGCCACAGTTTTACATATAGAGCCCACATAAATAACATTACCATTAGTATCATGGCTAGCCAATGGTAAAATAGGCGCATGATTATAATGAAAATCGTAATCATAATCATCTTCTAAAACGGCAAAACTATGCGTTTTAGCTAAATTTAATAAATGCATCCTTCGTTCTGCCGACAGCGTAACAGTTGTAGGATGATGATGATGAGATGTTGTATATACTGCTTTTACATTATACCTTCTACAAAGCTGTTCTATAGCTTTAGTATCCAACCCATTTTCATCTACTTTTACACGTAACAACTTCGCATTTGCATATTGAAACGTTGTATCTGCTGAACTGTAATTTGTTTCACCAATTATAAAATACTCTTCATTTTCAATAAGTAATTGAGATGCCAAAAACATACCCATTTGACTACCTCTTGTAATTAGTATATTGTCTATCGTTATATTTAAACCTCTTGTTTCGTTTAAATATTCAACTAATACTTCCCGTAATTTTAAATTGCCAAAAGTTGTCCCGTAACCAATATGTTTCAAGGTCTCTTTTTTACCTGCCAATTTTCTGTAAATTGTAGCTAACTCTTTTATAGGCGTTAATCTTTCATCTGAGACACCATCGTTTACATAAATAAAATCATCTTGGAAAGCCTGCGGAAATGTTCTTTGCAATATATCATTTTTACTAAAACTAAAACCAGATATTTTTGCTCTACTTTGTAATAAATTATCTGTCCATTGTTGCTGCAATTCAGGAATAGTACTGTTCACGTAAGTTCCTTTTTTTGGAATACTTATAATCCAACCTTGTAATATTAACTCATCATAACAAGCCACTATAGTCTTTCTATGAACACCAACAAGATCTGACAATAATCTTGAACTTGGTAATTTAGTATTAGAAGGTATTGTTTTAGATTTTATTAAATCTATAAACTGATGTGTTAATTGTAAATAGATTGGTTGCCTATTAGACCTGTCTATTATTAAAATGGTTTTATACGGAATCATATCTGGACTACTAAAAAAATTAAAACTGGATGAAAACAACAGTCCACTAAACTAGTAATTTTGTTTTAAACATATTAAATCAAAAACGAAAAGTTATGTGTAACTATTCAATCTCAGAACTTAACAAAGTAAAACGAGGTCCTAATCGGGCCACTTACAATGTAGAGGAAATTAATACAATATTAGACGCTGGATTCATCGCCCACGTAGCATATAATTATAAAGGAAAAGCCATAACTATTCCAATGGCCTATGGCAGAATAGAACATAAAATTTACTTGCACGGTTCTCTTAAAAACCGAATGCTTTTAGCTTTGTTAGAAGCCAAAGAAGCTAGTTTAACCATTATGCACTTAGATGGTTTAGTTTTAGCACGATCTGGTTTTCATCATTCTGTAAATTACAGGTCTGCTACACTTTTTACTAGCGTAAAAAAAGTTGAAAATGCTACAGAAAAAGAGGCTGCACTAAAATGTGTTCTAGACTATATGATTCCCAATAGATGGGATAGTTTACGCCCTATGAATTCTAAAGAATTTAATAGCACCTTAGTTCTTGAATTAGAAATACAAACTGCTTCGGCTAAGGTAAGAGCAGATGGCGTTATTGATGAAAAAGCAGATTTAGATTACCCTACTTGGGCGGGAATAATACCAATTAAACAAATTGCAGAAGCACCAATAAATGATGTGCTTTTACCTAAAGAAACTCAAACGCCTGAACATATTTTAGAATATTATAACAAAAACCAATCTTAATAAAATGACGATAGCAGATTTAAAATTTACTCCAAAATATTACGACAGATATATAAATTTGGTTGATCAAAACACAAACATCATAGAAGCTTTCAGTAGTTCTATTTCAGTTTTTGATGAATATACCGAAACCTTAATTAAACAAGGTGAATTCAAATACCAACCAGAAAAGTGGACCGTTAAAGAAGTGCTTCAACACATTATAGATACCGAGCGTATTTTTGCCTACAGAGCCTTGGCATTATCAAGATCTGAACCTAAAACATTAATTGGTTTTGATGAAAATTTATATGCTAAAAACTCTAATGCAAGTAAAAGAACAGTTGAAGATTTATTGCAAGAATTTAAACTAGTAAGGCAGTCTAACATTACTCTTTTTAAAAGTTTTAGTAATAACACTTTAAGCCAAACAGGAATTTGTTCAGATATTAAAGTTAGTGTTCTTGCTATAGGGTTTACTATTATTGGTCATGCTAAACATCATTTAAATATTTTAAAAGAGCGCTATATTATATCTTAACACAAATAATAAATGCAGTAGTATTATTAATTTAAATTGTATTTTTGCGCTTGTAAATTTTTAAAAAATATGAACGCATATATATTTCCAGGACAGGGCGCTCAGTTTTCCGGAATGGGTTTAGACCTTTATGAAAACTCTGCTGAAGCTCAAGAATTATTTGAAAAAGCTAACGATATCTTGGGTTTTAACATCACAGACACCATGTTTGAAGGTTCTGCTGATGATTTAAAACAAACTAAAGTTACACAACCAGCAATATTTTTACACTCTGTAATTTTAGCTAAAACTTTGGGTAACTCTTTCAAACCAGATATGGTGGCAGGTCATTCATTAGGAGAGTTTTCAGCATTGGTTGCTAATGGAGCTTTGAACTTTGAAGATGGATTAAAACTTGTTTCACAACGTGCTATAGCTATGCAAAAAGCTTGTGAATTACAACCAAGTACAATGGCTGCTGTTTTAGGTTTAGATGATGATATTGTTGAAAAAATATGTGCTGTAACTGAAGGCACCGTTGTGGCAGCTAACTACAATTGCCCTGGACAATTAGTAATTTCTGGAGAAATTGATGCTATCAACAAAGCTTGTGAGGCGTTAAAAGAAGAAGGTGCAAGAAGAGCATTAGTTTTACCAGTTGGTGGTGCTTTCCACTCACCTTTAATGGAACCAGCCCGCGAAGAGCTTGCAGCTGCTATTGAAAACACAACTTTTAGCAAACCAAACTGCCCAATTTATCAAAATGTAACAGCCAACGCTGTAATTGATGAATCTGAAATAAAGGCAAATTTAATTTCCCAATTAACGGCACCTGTGCGTTGGACCCAATCTGTACAACAAATGATAGAAGACGGGGCTTCATTATTTACTGAAGTTGGTCCAGGTAAAGTTTTACAAGGATTAGTGAAGAAAATTAATAGAGCATCTGAAACCGCTTCTGCAACTTTTGAAGGCAATTTATAAATGAAGTTATCTAGTCGCTCATTATTTATTTCGCTAACCATTATTTTATCTATTGCCTTAGACCAAATTTCTAAGGTTTGGGTAAGAGCAAATATAGATTTAAGATCTAGCACATCTCCTGGTGAGGTAAAATCGATTATTGGCGATTACTTTCTTCTAATGAACGTAGAAAACAAAGGGGCGTTTCTTGGTATGGGTAGTGAGTTAAATGACACCCTGAGAATTATATTATTATGGATTTTGCCAATTTTTGTCCTAGGGTTTGTACTCCGTTACGTTTTCAAAGATAAAAGCCTTAATAATTGGTCGCTCTTTGCCTTTTCAAGTATTATTGGAGGTGGAGTTGCGAATGTTTTTGATAGAATAGTATTTGGAAAAGTAACTGACTTTTGGTTTATAGATTTAGGTGGTCCGTTAAAAACAGGAGTTTTTAATGTAGCTGATGTATTTGTAACTACCGGAATGATAATTCTTGTATTTATTACTTTATTTAATAAGAAGAAAAACACCAAAACAACAACTTCATAGTTGCTATTTTTAGTTGCAATTTCCCAAATTATAATTCAATTCTATAGGAGTTTTAGGTGTTATGTCTTTATCCTTAAACGCTAAATAATTAACACTATATTTTTTAGCTCTAAAAATTGAATTTGAGGTTGGATTTTCTCCTTGTTGTAATACTCCATTAGCTGAATCTGGATTTATATAGCTCCATACAATTTCTTTATTTTCATTTATTTCAAAAAGATGACCTTTTGTTCCTTCACAAATCAAAATATTACCATTAGGTAATTGTTCCGCACTTGAAATTATTCTAGAATAAAAGTTTAAGTTATCTGTAGGATCTGTATATGTCCATTCAGTATTTCTTGGCAAAAAGCTTTCATTAATATTAGGCATTTTATAAGTATTACTAATACTAATTGGCGGATTTATTATATCTACTGAAGAAAAATTTTGGTCTCTACCTAATCCGTTATTAAACATTATAATCTTACCCTTATTTTCCCCATAAGGCATCCAATTAGGATAATGTTGACCAAATAATATTTGATTCTCATCAGTGCCGTAAACTCTGGGGTTTCCCCATCTATACAAAATATCTCCTCCTTTACCAGCTAAACCTCCAGAATGTGATTTAGCTTCTTGAATTGTTGTAGAATGATCTATAATATAAATTTCACTCAATGCTTGTGAGCTTAAAAGTATTTGGTTTAGTTCTTTATTATATTGCATTGCATTAAAATGCAACCAATCTTTTTTTCCCACACCTTCAACCGTTACATAATTTACATTTAATAGCTGCGGATTATTTTTCACTACTCCAAAATTAGATTTAGTATTGTCAAAATCCTGAATCAAATGATCCCAAATGTCCCATTTCCAAACTATTTCGGCATTATCAAAACCAACTGGCTTAACTTCAATAACTTGCTCAGTATAAATTTCATCATCTTCTAAAAGCACTGGATTTCTCCCCTTATGAATCGCTTCTGTTTTTGACTTTTTTTCAGCTACTAATAAGAGAATATTACCATTAGGCAAAGGATATAAATCATGATGTTGAGAAACGTTTTCGTCGGAATACTTATAGCTCCAAACTAAATTCCCATACCAATCAAAATGTTCAATAATACCACCTATACCTCCAATTGAAAT
Organism: Seonamhaeicola sp. MEBiC01930; assembly: GCF_045277075.1. Taxonomy (GTDB): domain Bacteria; phylum Bacteroidota; class Bacteroidia; order Flavobacteriales; family Flavobacteriaceae; genus Seonamhaeicola. The sequence goes on from NZ_CP104270.1 coordinate 990,286, forward strand.
ATTTTCGTTTTCAATTTTACCAGCTCTTAATATAGACCCATCTTCCAATAAATAAACGCCTCCACCTCTATCAAAATCACTAACCCAATGATTAATAACTTCTCCGCAATTATTAATCAAAAAAACATTCTTATTAGATGGAAATAAAGTAAAACCTTCATATGCACCATCGGTTTTTTTAAGCACACCTAGAGTATTGGTTTCTGGAATAACAATCTCCGGAAAAATTTCCTGTTTAGGAATGGTCTCAACTTGAATCTCTTCAACTTTTTCACAAGAAAACACTCCCAAAAAAACTATTGCAAAGATTGTATTTTTTAAGCTTGTCATAAATAATCATATAGAAAAAACAGCTGACTCAAATAATATGAGCAACTGTTTTTCAAAATTGATTAATAGCATTTTCTATTCCGTATACAGTGCTGGCCAATCATTACCATCTTGCCTTGTTAAAACAGCAACACCTGAGTCTCCATAATCATTAGACCAACTAATTGTCATGGAAGAGCCTGATATATCAGTAATCACCCAAATGTAAACCAAACCATATTGATCTAAACCTCCTGTAGTTAATTTTAAACAAGAATCAACAATTATAGCATCTGGACTCGTTGCTGGACTATCTGCCCAACATGTATCATACTGTCCAAAACCTAAATCTGAAACCAAATATGATCCTCCACCAAGGTCCTCAAAAGTTACGGTACCTGTTGTTGATGTAGATGTACAGCTTGCAAATGGGCTTGTAGCTACCAAATTAGTTGATACGTAATCAAACGTACCTCCAAAATCTGACGCACAGTTCATTGGTACATTAACGAAACTCCCAGAAGTCATTCTTTGGCCGTCAGTTAAATCAAAATAAAACCGAAATCTAAAACTATCGTCTAAAGTTAAACTACCTGCACTAGTACCAACAGTTGCAACCGTTTCATCTAAAGTATATGATGCTATAAATGGAAATGAGGTAATATCATCAATTTTAACAAAATCGCCACCATTGAAACTTACTTGAACTTCTCCCGAACCATTAGCTTTAGCTCCACCAGATTCAGAAGGATTTACTGTAAAACCAACCAGAGCAGAACTGGTATCTATAATATCAAAAAAACCATTTTCTATATCAGTAATAATAGGGTATACACCATATTCACCTGGAGAATAAAAAAGGTTTTGTCCGTCTTCTACAACACAGGAATTAACAAACACCCCTATTGTCATTATTAAGATTATATTTTTTATATTTTTCATATTGTGTTTATTAGAGGTTATTGAAAAATCCAAAGCTTATCAAAAATATCAACATCATTAGGTGTATTGGGGTTTGAATTTAAAGACTCTTGTGGATATAATAATCTTTGAATAAACTCATTAGCCACAACAACACCATCTTTAGTTTCTGGTATATCTAAATAATCTGGATATTGATAATTATGTCTTCTAACATCAACCCAAGCTTCACTATTCATAGTTACCATAGCTTTATATTTTTCAAGCATAATTTTTTCCATGGATACAGTTGCTGAAGTTTCGCTTGCGAAATTCGCTAAATAATCAGGCTTTAAACTCATAAATTCAGTTATATAATCTGAATTTGTAGGGATAACCAAATTTAGGTGAGCAGTAATTGCTTCATTTAAAGCTGTTGCTGCGTCAGTTGTTGCACCATTTAGCCTAAACTCCGCTTCGGCCTCAATAAATAACAGCTCAAAATGTGTCATAATTAATTGAAACGAATCTGCTTTACCATAAAACCCTTTAGGGCCAATTGGAGAATAACTAATATTTGAAGTTCCGAAACCATTAGATTTTCCCGTAAAACCTACATCTTGACCTGTAACCTCAACATCATTCCAATATGAATATCGTCTTGGATCGTTATTATCAATTAATAAACTCATAAAATTATCGGAAGCTATCATTTGATTATTCTCAAACATATCATACCAACCATTTTGGTATTCACCTGTATTATCATATGTGAATTTTAAATCAGAATCAAAACCAGTAAAACCTAAAGCTTTTGCCTGTTGAATAGCGGCTAATGCCCTTGTTGCAGAACCCGATGGATCTTTAATGCTAAAGTGATTTTCATATCTAGCTTTAAGCGCATAAGCAAGGGCATGCCATTTTTCTATATCTCCATTATAAACTATATCCTCAACACCCATAGCTATTACCGAAGTTTTCCCAAAATCAGTTATAGCATCATCTAATAAGGCGAACATAGTCGTATAAATTTGCTCTTGAGAGTCAAATACTGGAGTTGGTATAGCTGCACCTTGAAGGGCTTCAGACCAAGGTAAATCTCCATACCAGCTTGTAAGTGTTCCTAAGGCTAAAGCACTAAGCACTTTACTAGCTCCTACATGCCCCCACGCTTCTTGTTCGGCACCTCTTTCTATTACATTTTTTAAATCTAAAAAACCATCCCACCATCTAGCCCAAAGTGCATCATTATTTCGTATCTCATATTGATCATAATTAATACCACTACCATGATTTCCAGCAAAATGTTGAGTAAATAATCCAGTCCAAACATCCCAATCTGTTCCATTTGTAAAACGACCATACCTGTAAAGTATGTAGTCTGCTCCAGCTGTAAATGTTAAACCAAGATCTACATTAGCTGGATTATTTGGGTCTATATTTAATTCCGTTAACGATTCTTTCTGGCAAGATTGCGAACATAAAAGAATAGAAAACACAAAGATTTTTATAAATATTTTTTTCATTTTCATCTTTTTTAAAATTTAACTCTTACTGCAACACCATAACTTTTTGTTCCTGGTGCATTAACAAAATCTACACCTTGAACATTACCGGCTCCTAAAGCATTAGTTTCTGGATCTACACCCTTATACTTAGTATCTAACCATAAGTTTCTTCCGTTTAGAGTAACATCTAAACCATAAATTCCTGTATTTTTTAACCAAGTTTTAGGTACCTCATAAGACAAACTTATATTTCTTAAACGCACCCATGATGCATCTTCTATATTTGCTTCATCTACCAGCGCGTTTAAACTTTGGTAATAATCATTAGTAAGTGGAGCAGCTACATCACTTTGCAAACCTGTAGATTCTATAATACCATCAAATACCGCCGTAGCATTACCGTTAGGTTGATCTGCTGAGTAATAACGATCTTCCGTAGATTTACTTAAACCATAAAATTTAAAGTTTGCTTCGGAGTCGTTTAAAATTTGACCTCCTTTTTTAAACTCCATAATAGCACTTAATGTAAAACCTTTATAAGAAATGCTATTGTTAATATTAAGTACCCAATCAGGGTTAGGATCACCTAACACAAGGTTTTCAGTAGCAAGTTGTGGATACCCTTCATCATCTAACAGCAACACGCTATCATCATTTCTTTTATAGCCAACCCCAACAAATGTTCCGTAAGGAAGCCCTGGTCTTGCTACAATATTAGCACCGTTAAAGTAACCGTAACCAATAATAATTTCGTCTAAACCATCTGGTATGGAAATAACTTCACTCTCATTTTTTGTGAAGTTGAATAGCAAATCCCAATTTAAATTCTCAGAATTTCTAATAATATTATTAAAACTTAAAATAGCTTCCACTCCCTTATTTACTACCTTACCGGCATTATCATAATACGCTGCATATCCTGTTGTGGAAGACAAAGGCACTTGTACAACTTGATCTTCAGTGGTTCTATTATAATAAGTGAAATCTATATTTATTAAATTATCCAAAAATTTCAACTCTGTTCCTACTTCCCAAGTTGAAGAAATTTCTGGTTTTATATTTGGATTCCCCTGTACATTGCTAACTGTAAATTTTGGGTTCCCTAAAACATTAGGGTCTCTTTTTGCATAAACATCAGAAGTAGCATAAAGACCTTGAGAGTCATTACCAAGTTCTGCCCATGATCCTTTTATTTTTGCAAAAGAAAGCCAACCTATGTCATTTAAAAGTTCAGACACCACAATAGCACCACTAATTGAAGGGTAGAAAAACGAATTAGCACCCTCTGGTAAGGTTGAAGACCAATCATTTCTTCCTGTAACAGAAAGAAAATATGTGTTTTGGTAATCAAAACTTAACTCACCAAAAACACCTATTGTTCTTTTTCTATTGGTAATATTATTTGAGGTAATGGCAATACCATTAGAAATATCTGTAAACCCCCGAACTGAAAGCCCATCACCTCTTACATACAATCTATCATATAAAGATTCATAAATATTATTACCTATTAAATAAGACACACCTAAATCATCCATCAAATTCACCTTTCCAGTCAATAAAACATCAGAATTAAAGTCTTTGTTGTTCACTCTAATTTCATAAAGATCTCCTGCATTATTAGTCGTATTAACAGAACTAATTGGTCTAACCAGGTTTCTATCATCTGCATAAGTATCCATTCCCACTCTATATGATAATTTTAACCAATCTGCAAAATCATAAGAAAAATTTACACTGCCTATAAAACGATTTACTTCATCATTTTCTAGTTCTTCATTAACTACCCACTGAGGTTCGGCTACAGTAGAACTAAACCACGTTCTATTTCCTTCGGCATCTTTCCATTGCCTAGTAGTTATATCCCACATGTGATGATAATATCCTATTCCAGCAAAACCAGTGTCACCTCCTTGTATAGATACCGTTCTTGAATTAGCATATGTTGCATAACCTCCAACCTTGAATTTGTCAGTAATGTTATACTCTCCTTTTATAGTAGCATTTATTCTTTCGTACTCACTATTCTGAACTATACCTTCTTGGTCTTGTCTTCCAATAGAAGCATAAAAATTTCCTTTTTCATCTCCGCCAGAAACTGATACTGAGGTCTGTAATGTATGACCTTCATCCCAAAAGTTTTTGTAATTATCTCTAAAAATTGGAATGGCTTGACCTGAAACATCTTCAGCAACACCATCACCATCTAAATCTGTATTCGTTCCTGCAGGAAATGTAGGGTTGTCATCATAAGCTGGCCCCCAACTCCAGTGAGTTACATTAGAATAATCACCACTTCTACCTCTACCGTATTGATATTGAAATGAAGGGTATTTATTAACTTTTTCAATAGAATAACTTGTGCTAAATGTAACATTAAGTCCATTTCCAGCCTTTCCCTTTTTTGTAGTAATTATTATAGCTCCATTAACTGCTCTACTTCCATAAATAGCTGTTGCAGCTCCACCTTTTAAAACCGTAACAGATTCAATGTCATTAGGATCAATATCTGCGGCTCTATTAGTACCAACTGTTTCTCCATAATCTTCAAAAGTTGTTCCATCTAGAACACCTAACTGAGACCCGTTGTCTGTATTATTACTTATTGGCAAACCGTCAACCACAAAAAGAGGCTGATTGCTCCCTGAAATACTAGAAGAACCTCTAATAACAATATTAGCTGAAGAACCAGGAGCCCCATTTGAGCTAGTAATATTAACCCCAGCTACTTTTCCATTTAGGGCATTTACTAAGTTAGATTGCCCTCCTTCTGTGATAACATCAGATTTAAGAGACTGAGCAGAATACCCTAATGCTCTTTCTTCTTTTGATAAGCCTAATGCAGTGATTACTACCTCCTGTAGTACCGAAGCATCTTCTTGCATCGTAACATTTATGGTATTTGATGCACCAATTTTAATTTCTTGGGTTTTATATCCAACAAAACTAAATACTAGAATTTCACCCTCATTTGCCGTGATTGAATAAATCCCATCAAAATCTGTTGAAACGCCATTTGTCGTTCCTTTTACCAAAACAGTTGTTCCTGGTAAAGGTAATTCTGCAATATCTGAAACTGATCCAGAAATTGTTCTTTCTTGTGCAAATACCATTGTTACATTAAATAACAAAAGCAACGCCAACAAGTAATTACTTTTTACATTCATAAAATTATTTTTGAGTTAGTCTTTGCTGATTGTAAAAAAGGAAGGCAGTTGAAGATTTTTTTAAGTGACTAATTCAAAAAAATACTATAAGAAAGAAAGCAAAGTTTTAGTGAAACTCCAGCTTAATAGTAAAGCTCTTTTACCGCCTTACCTTTTACAATTGCAGGAATAAAGAAAGTTATAATGCTATTTTTCTTCGGCAATACCTATAATAGTTTACCTTTCCGATAATAGCTTACTTTAATTTTACGCGTAAGATCTCTTCTTAATTCTTAAGTTGATAAATTCTGAAGGTGTTAGTGAAGTCTCTTTTTTGAAGGCTTTATTAAAAGTAACTTTATTATTATATCCTACCTCATAGGCAACATCTATAATATTAAGACTTCCATGAATATCTTCTTCAAGTATATTTATAGCTTCTTTAACTCTGAATTTATTTATTAGCTCGGAAAAATTCATATTAAAATGCTCATTTATTACCTGAGATGCACTATGCCTAGTAGTTTCTAATTTTGATGCTATGGTGTCTAAATTTATTGAACTATTTTTATATAGCTTCTCTTCATTAAACAATTGAATTAAATTTTCTTTTAGTTCAATAGATAAATTTTGGGTTAATCCGGATTTCTTATATTTCTTAAAACCTAAGGAACTATTAATAATATTTTGAGTTTTGCTACTAAACAATTCTGGATTTATATAGGCTACAAATGCTATAGATAATATAGACAAAGACATTATTAAAACCTGTGGGTGTCTAGCTGCGGTAATATATGGATAAAACAATCCTGCATAACCGTACAACAAATAAGTAACAACATATGCAATACTAATATTTTTCAAGATATATTGCCATTTCAAGTCTATAGGAGAATACCCTATATTTTCATTCTTATTATTAACATAAATTCTATGTATGGCAAAAGTGTAAATGGCCAATGACAAAAATTTTGTAAATACTAAAAAAACAACAAAAAACCCTGGAGATTCTGTATTGTTATTTATCATAAATCTTAATTTATCATTACCACTCAAAAAATATACGGGAATCGCATAAATAATCATAGCTATAGTAGGAAGTAAGTGAAGCAAATCAGACATCCGAAAAACAAGATTCTTAGTTATTGATTTGAAATAAAAATATAGAAGAGGCCCGTACAAATAAGAAAAAGAAACTGTAATGAATAAAGAATGGGGTACTTTATACATATAGTTGGTAATATACAAAGTAGAGTTTATTATAAATAAGGAATGTAAAAACACAAAGAGGCCAATTAGAAAATTACTATACCTGTTTTCACTTTTCCTAAAATTAATTACAATTGCTATAAACAACCCAATAAAACTAGTAAATATGTAAAATAAGGACAAATAAGTTATTTTAAGCGAATACTTTCCATTTAACTTTGAAAATTCAGGACTTGCTTTGACATTTTCAAAAACAGTATTATTTAAAACTGAAATATCTGATGATTGTTCAATATATTTTTCAGTAAAATTTGCAGCTTCCTTGGGATTATTAAGTTCGGCATGGGCTAAAGCTAGGTTTTTTAATAAATTTAATGAATCAGAGTGTTTTAGTTTAATACCTTCTTCATAATAATTTAATGCGGATTCAAGAGTTTTTACTCTTTCAATATTTTGCTGTTGTATAACACTGTCTATTTGTAAAGTAGAATGATACTTACTTGAATTATAAATTATAGCATAACTATAACTTATATATAAAAGCATCAATAGTGATATGATTATTTTTGATAGGTCTCGCATGTGATCGAATTAGCCAAATTATCACCTACAATTAGCATTTTAAATATACAATCTTTAACCTACAAAATCTCATAAAACAATCTTAAAAACCATCTTAAGGGTAAACCCCGATAATAATTTACCCCTAAAAACCCTGCTGGTAATAACAATAAATCATCTAAAACAAAAAAGCCAATTATTAAAATAATTGGCTTTTTTGTTTATCAAATTCTAGTCAAAAGATTAAACTCCTCTTACTTTTTGTTCCCATTTCCAAGCTGAGCGCATTGCATCATCCAGATCGAGTTTTGTTTCCCAACCTAATTGCTCTTTAGCTTTAGCTGTATCTGCATAAGCTGAAATAACATCGCCCTCTCTTCTATCTACTATTTTGTAATTAAGTTTTTCATTTGAAACACGCTCAAAAGATTGCACAACTTCTAAAACAGAACTACCCTTACCAGTTCCTAAATTAAATGTTTCATAATTAGCCGCATTCTTATTTTGAAGCAATCTTTCCAAAGCCACTAAATGAGCCTTGGCCAAATCAACAACATGAATATAATCACGTATACAAGTTCCATCAGGAGTTGGATAATCATCTCCAAAAACAGATAATTGCTCTCTAATCCCTGCAGCAGTTTGAGTAATAAAAGGCACTAAATTCTGCGGAACACCAATTGGCAACTCTCCTATTTCAGCGGATTCATGTGAACCGACAGGATTAAAATATCTAAGAGCAATAGCTTTTAAAGTTGGAACAACTTTACAAGTATCTCTAATAATTTCCTCTCCAATTTGCTTTGTATTACCATAAGGAGACTCTGCTTCTTTAACAGGAGCATTTTCTGTAATAGGTAACTCATCTGCTTGACCATATACCGTACAAGACGAACTAAAAATAAAACTAGCTTCAGATAATTTTTTTAACTCTTTTAACAAGTATACCAATGTGCCAATATTATTTTCATAATACATTAATGGTTCATTTACACTTTCTCCAACTGCCTTACTTGCTGCAAAATGAATAACTCCTTTTACATCACTATGCTTTTTAAAAAAAGCCTCAACATCAGCCTTTTCCTTTAAATCAATTTTTTCAAAAGCTGGCATTTTTCCAGTTATTGCATTGATGCCATCTAGTACATTTTCAGATGAATTTGACAAGTCATCAATAATAACAACTTCATAACCTGCCTCTTGTAATTCTACAACGGTGTGGGATCCTATAAACCCTAAACCACCTGTTACTAATATTTTATCCATTTACAAATTTTATAACGGTTGCTGTAATATATTCTATTTGTTCATCATCTAATTCAGTATGCATTGGTAATGAAATTACCTCTTTTACTAACTGATTAGTCACTGTAAAATCTTCCTCTTTATATCTATCATCTAAGTAAGCTTTCTGCTTATGAAGCGGAATTGGATAATAAACACCACAGGGAATACCATTTTCATTTAAATGTTTAGCTAAAGTATCTCTATCAACCCCCTTAACTTTTAGTGTATATTGATGAAATACGTGATTGTCTTCTGCACCATATCTATGAGGTGTTTCTATACTTGAAACCCCTTCAAAAGCATTATCATATTTGTTAGCAGCCTCTCTTCTGCTATTATTATAACCATCTAAAAGAGGTAATTTGGCATCTAACACGGCTGCCTGAATACTATCTAATCTTGAGTTAACTCCTACAACATCATGATGATATCTTACATACATTCCATGATTTACTACACCTCTAATAGTATGTGCTAGTTCATCATCATTGGTAAAAATTGCGCCACCATCTCCGTAACAACCTAAATTTTTAGAAGGAAAAAATGAAGTGGCTCCAACATTACCAATAGTACCAACTTTTACTTTTGTTCCGTCTTCATAGGTATAATTAGCACCTATAGCTTGAGCATTATCTTCTATTACAAATAAGTTATGCTCTCTTGCTATTGCCATAATAGCCTCCATATTGGCACATTGACCAAATAGATGAACTGGCACTATAGCTTTTGTTTTTGGTGTAATAGCTTTCTTTATAGCTTCAATACTAATATTAAAATCATCAGGATTAACATCAACTAAAACAGGAGTTAAATTTAGTAAAGCTATTACCTCTACAGTAGCAGCAAAAGTAAAATCAGCCGTAATAACCTCATCTCCGGGTTTTAAACCCAAACCCATCATGGCTATTTGTAAAGCATCCGTACCATTGGCACAAGGAATAACATGTTTTACACCTAAATAGTTTTCTAAATTTTTCTGAAATTCATGAACCTTAGGTCCATTAATAAATGATGTGGTTTCAATAACTTCTTGTATAGAAGGATTTACAACGTCTTTAATACCGCTATATTGACCTTTTAGGTCTACCATTTGAATTTTCTTCATCTGAAAGAATTATAACTCCATTTTATTATTGAAAACTAAATTAGTTCAACAAAGAGTTTTGACCTTACGAAATTACAAAAAATCACATACCTAAACCAATGAAATTGTTTTAAGAACTGTATTTTAGCAACAAATAAATGATATTGGATTTTATTTATAACATTGGTGTTTTTTTAACTTCTTTTGGTTTAAAATGCATAGCTCCATTTAATGATAAAATTAAATTAGGTGTTAAAGGGCGCATTGAAACTTATAGTATTTTATCAAAATATTTAAAAGTAAAAGACAAAACACTTTGGTTCCATTGTGCTTCTTTAGGTGAATACGAACAAGGTTTACCTGTTTTTAAGGAAGTAAGAAAGATATATAAGGAACATAAAATTGTTCTTAGTTTTTTTTCACCTTCCGGATATGAAATTAGAAAAAATGCGGAAATTGCTGATGTAGTTGTTTATCTTCCCTTAGATACAAAAAAGAACGCTAAACGTTTTTTAAATATTATTAATCCAGAACTTACCATTTTTGTTAAATATGATATTTGGCCAAATTTTTTAAGTGAAATAAAACGAAGAAACTTAAAAGCTGTTCTCATTTCTGCAAGTTTTAGAAGCAACCAATCTTATTTCAAATTTTATGGAAAACAACTTAAGGAAGCTTTATTTGCATTTGAACATATTTTTACGCAAAATGAGAATTCTAAATCCTTATTAAGCGGTATAAATTACAAAAATGTAACTGTTACTGGAGATACGCGTTTTGACAGGGTTTACAGTCAGTTACAACAAGATAACACTTTAGATTTTATAGAGCAATTTAAGGACAACAAACTTTGTGTTGTAGCTGGCAGCACCTGGCCAGAAGGAGAAGTTATAATTACCAATTATATTAACTCCTTAAAATCTGAGGAAGTTAAATTTATTATTGCCCCGCATAATATAAAATCTAATCAAATTAACAATCTAAAAGAAAAACTAAAGACTAAAAGTATTTTGCACTCTTCTAAAGAGCAAGAAAACCTTGAAGAAGCTCAAGTTTTTATAATAGATACCATTGGTTTACTAACAAAAATTTACCATTATGCAGATATGGCATACGTTGGTGGAGCCATTGGAAATACCGGTTTACATAACACGCTTGAACCAGCTACTTTTGGTATACCAATTATTATTGGAAAAAACCACGGCAAATTTCCCGAAGCTCAAGAAATGATAAACAGAGGTGGCATGTTCTCAGTTTCTAATGAGGATGAATTTACTGTTATTTTAAATAAATTAATTAGTAATAGTGACTTACGTCGTGAAAGTGGGTCAAAAAATTTGAATTACGTTAAAGAAAATAAAGGTTCCGTAATCCAAATCTTAGATTATCTACGTAAATAACTTGAATTTATTATTGTTTGTTAAAATTTTTAACAATATCATTTCAATGTTATTAAAATTCTATTAAATTCGTAATATGAGTTTTTATAAACCTAATTAATTAACACTAAAACAATGACAATGAAAAAATTAATTTTAAGTACTGCAGTTTTACTGGTATTAAGTTTATCTTTTACTTCTTGTAGGGATACTAAAAAAGCTGAAGATGCTGCTGATGCAGTTGAAAACGCTGCCGAGGCTGCTGGTGAAGCTGTTGAGGAGGCTGCAAGTGAAGCTGTTGACGCTGCTGGTGAAGCTGTTGAGGCTGCTGGTGAAGCGGTAGATAACGCTGCCGAGGCTGCCGGTGAAGCGGTAGACAATGCGGTTGAGGCTGCTGGTGAAGCGGTAGATAATGCTGCGGATGCTGCTAAAGATAAAGTTAAAGAAGTGACTGGTCACTAATTTACCAAACTTTAAAAATTAAAAAGCAGCCAATTGGCTGCTTTTTTTTATATCTATTTAACTGAATAAAAAAAGCCTTTACAAGAAATCTTGCAAAGGCTTTGTACTGAAGGCGGGACTTGAACCCGCACGGCCCAAGGGCCATTGGATTTTAAGTCCAACGTGTCTACCAATTCCACCACTTCAGCATGTTCGATTGTGTTAACCACAAATCGACATTGGTATATTTTTAAAAAGTCTCAGAGCGAAAGACGGGATTTGAACCCGCGACCCTCACCTTGGCAAGGTGATGCTCTACCCCTGAGCTACTTTCGCAGTCTTTGTTTATGAACGTACAATCTCTTGATTGCGGATGCAAATTTAAAATATTTCTATGAATAGCAAAGCCTTTTTTAAAAATAAATAAAATTTATTTTAAGCTTGCTTTTTCTTAACCAGCATGCGCTTTATTTCATTAAGTTTCATTAAAGCTTCAACAGGTGTAAGTGTATCAATATCAGTATGTAGTATTTCTTCTTTTATATTTTCTAGTAAAGGGTCGTCTAAGTTAAAAAAGCTTAACTGCATTTCATCATTTAAAGACTTAACTTTATCTGTTAACTCTTCACTGGAGTGAGATTGCTCTAATTTTTTCAATATTTTATTTGCTTTGTGTAACACTTGCTGCGGCATACCAGCCATTTTAGCAACATGAATACCAAAACTATGTGCGCTTCCACCTTCAACTAATTTTCTTAAAAACAGTACATTATTTTTCAACTCCTTCACAGAAACATTAAAGTTTTTTATACGCTCAAAAGTTTCGGTCATTTCGTTAAGCTCATGATAATGCGTGGCAAATAAGGTTTTAGGTTTTGCTGGGTGCTCATGTAAATACTCACTAATAGCCCAAGCAATAGAAATACCATCATAAGTACTTGTTCCTCTTCCTATTTCATCTAGTAAAACCAAACTTCTCTCTGAAATGTTATTTAAGATTGAAGCTGTCTCATTCATCTCAACCATGAAAGTAGACTCTCCCATTGAAATATTATCACTAGCACCTACTCTGGTGAAAATTTTGTCCACCAAACCAATACGAGCCCTATCTGCTGGCACAAAGCTCCCTATTTGCGCTAACAAAACTATTAGTGCCGTTTGACGTAAAATAGCTGATTTACCAGACATATTAGGACCTGTAATCATAATAATTTGCTGTTCCTTTCTATCTAAAAAAACATCATTAGCTATGTACACTTCACCAATTGGCAATTGTTTTTCAATAACTGGATGACGCCCATTTTTAATTTCTAAATCAAACGACTCATCAATTGAAGGATATATATAATTATTATCATTTGCCAATTGTGCAAAACCACATAAACAATCTAGCTGACCAATTAAAAAAGCATTTTGTTGTATTGCCTTAATATATCTATTCATCCAAACTACTAAATCCGCAAATAACTGTTGCTCTAGTGTTTGTATTCTATCTTCAGCTCCTAATATTTTGGCTTCGTATTCTTTAAGTTCTTCTGTAATATAACGTTCGGCATTTACTAAAGTTTGCTTCCTAATCCATTCTTCAGGAACCTTATCTTTATGGGTATTCCTAACTTCAATATAATAACCAAACACATTATTTGAAGCTATTTTTAAAGATGGTATACCTGTACGTTCACTTTCACGTTCTAGCATACTATCTAAGTAATCTTTACCGGATTTTGACAAGCCTCTTAATTCATCCAGCTCAGATGAAAACCCCATAGCAATAGTGTTACCTTTTAACACATTTACCGGAGCATCTTCATTTAAAGTTGTTTTTATTTTCTCTCTTAGCACATCACACCCTTGTAGTGTATCTCCAATAATTTTTAATGATTCGTTACTACAGTTTGAAGCCAACCCTTTAATTGGAACTATAGCTTCTATTGAATTTTTAAGTTGAATAACTTCACGTGGACTTACTTTTCCCGTTGCCGTTTTTGAAATAAGGCGCTCCAAATCTCCAATCTGATTAATATAGTTTTGAATCTTATGATGTACCTCTATATTTTCAGTTAAAAATTTAACTACTTCATGGCGTTGTTTAATTTTATCAAGACTTTTTAAAGGCAATGCCAACCAACGTTTAAGCATGCGTCCACCCATTGCTGAAATTGTTTTATCTATAACTTGCAATAGAGTAACAGCATTAAGATTTGTTGAATTATAAAGTTCTAAATTTCTAATTGTGAATTTATCCATCCATACATAATCATCTTCTGCTATTCTAGAAATAGAAGTGATGTGTTGTAATTTATGATGTTGGGTCTCTCCTAAATAGTGCAAGATAGAACCTGATGCTATAATACCTTCATATAAATTTTCAATACCGAAACCTTTAAGTGTTTTAGTGTCGAAATGTTTAGTAAGTATCTCATAAGTATAATCTGTTTGATACACCCAATCTTCTATATAAAACGTATGAAAATCATTTCCAAAAGCTTCATTGAATTGATTACGTTTTTGCTTAGATACTAAAACCTCACTAGGGCTAAAATTCTGAAGCAACTTGTCTATATACTCAAGGTTACCCTGAGAAGTTAAAAACTCACCCGTAGAAATATCTAAAAATGATATTCCTATATTTTTTTTATCAAAATATACTGAACATAAAAAGTTATTAGATTTTGATACCAAGACCTCATCATTTAAAGCTACTCCTGGGGTAACTAACTCTGTCACCCCACGTTTAACAATCTTTTTTGTTAATTTTGGGTCTTCAAGCTGGTCACAAATTGCAACCCGTTCGCCTGCCTTAACAAGTTTTGGCAAATACGTATTTAATGAATGATGAGGGAATCCCGCTAGTTCTGTTTCACTCTCGCTGCCAGCGCCACGTTTGGTTAAAATAATCCCTAAAATACCTGCCGTTTTAACAGCATCTGTACCAAAAGTTTCATAAAAATCTCCTACTCGAAAAAGCAATAAAGCATCTGGATATTTTGCTTTAATAGCATTATATTGCTTCATCAGGGGTGTCTCTTTCTTTGCCAAAATTAATGAGGTTTTAGGTTCTTCTTTTCAAGGAAGTAAGAATGCTAATGTAAATATTATTTGTGCTTTTGTAAAACTGATAACCGACAAGTTATCTACAAATGAAGAGAGATTTTAACAAAAAAGCCTCTAATTTTTTATTAGAGGCTGAAAATATCTTTATTTATCAAGGTTGTACTAATTATTTGAAACCTTATCTGAATTTATATTACCTGGATCATCTTTATACCAGTCATCATTGGTAGACCCACCCGAAGACGCCCAATTTGAAAAGAAATTATAAGCATCAATAATTTGTATTCTTTCATTTGGAACTTTAAAATCATAGGCCACGTTAATTGCCCATGGCAAACCAGATTCAGTAACATAATTACCATCTAAGTCCCTATTTGATCCAACCACATCTGGTAGGTTATCACCCAAAGAGGTAGGGTTTTTAAATGGCAAATGCACTTCCTTTTCTCTTTCTTTTCCAACAATAATAAAAGGATTAAATGGTGCGGGCTCCATACTATTCGGGTTTACTGGTTGTGATAGTAAAATAGATACTGTAACTTCCCTACCAAGCATTGATCTAGCATCATCAAACATTACAAAAACTGCATTGTCTTGACCACTTTCCGTTCCATTTCCAGCTATATTAACAAAACCATGCTTTAAATCTAGCCCCGTAACACTTTCTATCTGACCAGGAGTTAAAGATTCTATCTCTAAACCAAATCCATTCACTAAACCTGCTCCATTGGCTTTTACATAATAACTAAAGTCTAGCTGAACTATATTATTTTGAGCATTTAAATACGCTTTAAATCTGTAATTAAGCGCTACATCGTTAAAATCATAGTCTCCTGTATGTGGCCACAAATCTTCAAACGCAAAGGTTCCCCAACCGCTTTCACTTGGTGTAAATGCAACAAAAGCTCTATCCGGATCATTGGGAAAAGCATCATCGTAATCGGCTATTCCATCGCCATCTGCGTCTGGAATCTCTACAACTTCCTCTACGGCATTCAAGATTGCTAAATCGTTAATTTTACGACTGAAATTAGTTCCGTTATTTGCAGACACACCATAAACGTATTGCCATGATCCTGTTTGTAAATCTACAGTCATTAAATCAGAATTACCAAACCAGGCGTCTGCAAGCCATAATTGACCATCGGAATCAAATTCCATTGATGTTAAATTTAAAGGCACAGTAGAACTAATATATGTTCTTTGATATACTCCATCTCCATCCAATTCCACTTGGTACAAACCAGTAAAGGAACACATATACATTGTACCATCTTCAGCAAAAACAAGATCACCTCCTAAAAGAGCTCCATCCATATCTTTAGTATCAGTAATTGACCCATTACTTGGGTTAATGGTATAGACCTTGTCCCAATTAGAAAAATACAACATCCCATCATCTTCATTAAAATCTAATCTTGGTCCGCCTATTTCTAAATCTGTAATTGTTTCCCAAGAATTATTTTCAATGGAATATTTCATTAAAGGATTAGGCCTACTTCTTCCTATTGAATAAAGTAATTTATTTTCCTGATCTATGGCACAAGTATAACTACCCATTGGCATATTACAAAGTAGTGTATATGCTCCAGTAAATGGATCAACCTGAAATAATTCACCATTACCATTTACACAATAAAAAATATCACTTTCATTATTACTTTTACCAAAGACTTTACTTGTAGAATCAGAACCAAAATAATTAACTTCACCATTTGAGATAGTAACTACTTCTGATGAATATTTTAAATTATTTTTCCTACGAATATATAATTGATCAAAATGTTCAGGAACGGCTATCGTTTGAGTTATTTTTCCATTTTTAATAACACCATTAAATATTAACTTATCTAATATACCTGAATTAAATACAGAATCAGTTACCATCTGCCCTTCCTCATTTTCATAGGTTTCAATTCTAACAAATTCCTTTTCGTCAGAATAAACAAAAATATCATATCTCACATTATCTCCAGTATCATTAATAGTAACCTTAACCTCCTTGTGAGTACTGAAATCAAATCCCGAGGGTATGTTTAAATTATCTATGGGATCTTCAGAAACAGGAGTTTCTGTTTCAGGGGTTACATTTTTAAAATCTTCAATTTCTTGTGTGACATCACAAGAAAAAATAAATAGCAATACAAGACATGCTATTATTAGTTTGGGGCTAATTAATTTCATTATTGAGAGTATTTTTTAGCAAATAAACGTTAAAATGTGTATTTCGTCGATTTTTTACTATAAAATTCTCTCAACTATATTTCATTTTTTCGATGAACGGTAAGAAAATTTAAAAAACATCTCTTAAAAGTAAGAAAAGTCAGTTATGTTAACTGACTTTTCAAATATATCTAATTTTGAATTTTATCTACATTCCTATTCCCTGGACTATCCTTATACCAATCCGTATTATTGGTTCCACCGGATGTAGCCCACTGGTTAAAATAATTATACGCTTCATTGACCCTTACTCCTTCGTTAGGAACTTTAAAGTCATGCACCACATTAATAGCCCATGGCAACCCAGTATCAGATAAATAATTTCCATCTGAATCTTTTGGGTACCCTTCTTGTACCTGATATAAATTATTACCTAAACTCGTGGCGCTTTTTGACGGTAAATGAACTTCTTTTTCTCTTTCTGCATTTACTATTATAAAAGGATTAAAAGGTGCTACACCTAAAGTAGCAGTACTTATTGGCTGAGTAAACTTAATAGAAACTGTAGTTTCCTTGCCAAACCTTTCATGAACATTATCAAAAATTATAACAACCGCATTCTCCTGATTACTTTCAGTGCCATTTGCACTAACATTAACAAAGCCTTCATTTAAAACGGTACCTGTTACACTTTCTATTTGTGATGGTGTTAGGTTCTCTATTTCAAAACCAAACCCATTTTTAAAGCCGGCACCATTTGCTTTAACGGTATATATAAAATCTAGTTGAACTGCCATATTTTGAGCATTTAAAATAGCTATACATTTATAGTTTAAGGCTACATCATTAAAATCATAATCTCCCGTATAAGGCCATAAATCTTCAAATGCTAAGGTTCCCCACCCATATTTACTTGGTGTAAATACCTCAAAGGCTTTTTCCGCATCTTCTGGAAATTCATCTTCAATATCTATTATACCATCATTATCTGTATCGGTTTGGTCTATTATATCAGAATAAACTCTAAAGGTGGTTAAATCATTAATAGTTCTACCAAAATCAGAATCATTATCAGCTCCTGTACCCCAGTTTATCTGCCAACCACCGGTTTGGGTATCCATAACTATTAAATCTGAACTACTTCCATTACTTGCTAACCATAATTCTTGATTAGAATCAAAAGTCATTGAAGTAGGATTAAACGGAAGATTATCTGCACTAATTCTTGAAGCTTGATATACATTGTTATTATCTAATTCTAAACTGTATAACCCCGAAAATGAACATAGAAATAATGTTCCATCATCAGCAAAAACCAAATCACCACCATTAGTTAAATGCAATCCATTAATATCCCAAGAGTTTACATCAGTACCCGTATCAGGGTTTATAGTATACAATTTATCTCCAGTTGAAAAATACAAAAGGTTATCATCAGGGTTATAATCTAATCTTGGGCCTCCCTTCCCGTAATTAGCAACAGTCTCCCAAGTATTATTCTCTATAGAATATTTCATTAAAGGATGCGGATTACTCCTACCAATAGAATACAATACTTTATTCTCTTGATCTATTGCACAGGTATAGCTTCCCATTGGCATATCTGATAAATAAACCTGGTTACCAGTTAGTGGATCTACCTGGAATAATTCAGCGGATCCATTTACACAATACAAATAATCTGTAACTCCAGCGGGGGCTTTAATTACAAAACTATTTTTATCAGTTAATGAAGCTCCATTAAAAACAACTTCATTGTTATATACATTTTCCACCGAAGCAGCGTATTTAAATCCTTCTTTTCTTCTTATGTATAATTTATCATAGTGATTAGGCAAACTTATTGTTTGAATCAACGCGCCATTATTAATCACACCAGTAAAAATTAAATTATTTAAGACATCTGATTTAAACACTGAATCTGTAACCACAACACCTTCTTCATTTTCGTAAGTCTCCATACCTGCAAAATATTTCTCATCAGAATAAGCATATACTTCATACTTTACAAAATCTTTGGTATCGCTAATACTTACCTGTACCTCTTTATGTGTACTGAAATTAAAACCTTCTGGAATATTTAAGTTTTCAATTTCTCTTTCATCAACTTCAACTTCGAAGTTTTCAATTTCCTGAGTTACATCACAAGAAAGAATGCATAATGTTAAACAGAGAGAAATAGCATTAAAAATTGTTCTATTTGGTTTCATAGCTTAATAATAATTAACAACTTATAATAATTGTACTACAAATAAAAGAGAAAATTATCAAAATAGAGGCTTTTTACTCACAAAATACCAATAAAGTATCGATTAAAAACACTTAAGTGTCGTCGAACGGGTGTTTTATCTCTTTAATTAGATAAATCTATAGTTATAATTAAAACTTTATTTTATTTGTATAGATTATTAATTTCATGAGAAAACTAAAAAATAGCGAACTAGAACGATTAAGTGTTGATGATTTTAAAACGGCTAAAAAAACATCTTTAATCATTATTTTAGATAATATTAGAAGCCTGAACAATATTGGGTCTGTGTTTAGAACCAGCGATGCCTTTCTAATAGAAAAGATTTATCTCTGCGGAATTACAGCTACACCACCAAATAAAGACATACACAAAACGGCTCTTGGAAGCACAGATACCGTAGATTGGGAATATGTTGAAAGTACCATTGATTTAGTTGAAAGATTAAAATCTCAAGGAATAAAAGTATGCTCTATTGAGCAAGCTGAAGGAGCTACCTTGCTTAATACGTTTAACCCTTTACCAGAAACAACGTATGCACTTGTTTTTGGTAACGAAGTTAAAGGTGTTTCTCAAGACGTAGTAAGTACTAGTAATTTTGTAATTGAAATACCTCAATTTGGCACTAAACATTCTTTAAACATATCTGTAAGTTGCGGGGTGGTTATATGGGATATATTTAACAAACTAACATCAATGTAAAAAAATTGTATAATAATCTTAAGAAACCCTGGCCAACCAAAGACGCTATGAATCAAATCTATAGCAAGCATCTTTGGGGTGGAAATAACTTTGACTTCTATTCTGGTGGAGGTTCTCACAATATTGAAATTATCAACCCTTATCTTACGGCGGTAACTAATTTTTTAAAATCTTTTAAAACACCTTTAACCCTTTGCGACCTTGGGTGTGGTGATTTTAATATTGGACAGCACCTTACACCATACGCAAAAAAATATATTGGTGTGGATATTGTTGACGATTTAATTAGCCGAAATAAAGAATTATTTCAACAAGACAACTTGGAGTTTCTCTGTTTAGATATTTCAGAAGACAGTCTACCTCAGGCTGATTGCATTATATTAAGACAAGTGTTGCAACATTTATCTAATACGGAGATTCAAAGAATTCTTAAAAAAATTCAACACTATAAATTTATCCTCTTAACAGAACACATTCCAGTTGGTAATTTTTCACCAAACAAAGATATCATTTCTGGGCAAGGCATAAGGTTAAAACACGATAGCGGATTAGACATTTTAAAGCCACCTTTTAACTTTAAAGTAAAAGAAATTAAAGTTTTAAACGAATACCTTTTGGAAAACAATAAAGAATATATTGTCACTAAATTATTCCAAGTCTTTTAAAACTAATAACTTATTATAAGTTGGAAGTTTTAGTGTATTATTTGTTTTAATTCATAGTTGGAGAGTTTTTTTACAAAATCTTTGAAACAAATACATATCCATCACAATCCTCTAAATAGAAAATATCCAGAAAACATTCTAACCTATCTTAATAAATCTCCCAAAACAGATTAGGCATTATTACTACAGTTAAATTTTGAATAGAATAATAATAAAGAATATATGATTTTGTAAATTTACTTTTAATCATACCTATTGTTTAGTAACAACTATAGATAAAACCTTTAGAAAATGGAACTGAAAAATACAAATGACATTTGTTGGGGAATTATTGGAGTTGGAGATGTTTGTGAAACGAAAAGCGGTATACCTCTTATACAAACACACAATTCAAGTGTTAAAGCTGTCATGAGGAGAAATTATGATAAAGCAATGGATTTTGCCAAACGTCATGGTATTTCAAAGTGGTATGACAATGCTGATGATTTACTGAATGACCCTGATGTAAATGCAATATATATTGCAACACCTCCAGAAACACATGCTGAATATACATTGAAAGCAGCCGCACTTGGAAAACCAGTTTATGTAGAAAAACCAATGGCACGCTCATATAAAGAATGTCAATCAATGGTAGAAGCATGTAAAAAGGCAAATGTTCCTTTATTTGTAGCCTATTATCGTAGAACACTCCCTAACATACTTAAGGTAAAGGAATTAATTGATAATAATATTATCGGGGACATTCGAAGTGTAGATATAGCAGTACAAATGACCATAGAAAATGAGATTGTAGGAACTCATCACCTCCCTAATAATTGGCGAGTTGATCCAGAAGTTGCAGGAGGTGGATATTTTTATGATTTAGCTTCACATCAATTGGATGCACTAGATTTTATTTTTGGCCCCATCATTGAGGCAAAGGGGTTTTCTGAAAATCAATCTGAAACTTATAAAGCTGATGATATCACCGTTGGTATTTTTAAATTTAAAAATGGAATTATTGGAAAAGGCTTGTGGGCTTTCAACACTAGTAAGGCTTCTCAATTCGAAATGACAACTATAATTGGTAGTAAAGGGCAAATATCTTTCCCTTTTTGGGGAGATCATCACGTTACTTTAAAATTAGAGAACCAACCTCCTAAGAAATTTGAATTTGAAGTTCCTAAATACATCCAAAAAACTCTTATCCAAACTATTATAAACGATCTATTGGACAAAGGTAAATGTCCAAGCACCGGTGTATCTGGGGCTAGAACTAATTGGGTTTTGGAGCAAATAACAGAGTGAGATGAGAATTCACACAACCAATTAGTAGGTTTTAAATTAATAACTGCAAATTTCACCTAATAACCATAAATAATCAATACGGTTTTTTATAAAATCTTTATTAGAAATATCTATTATTTTTACATTAGAACCTTGTAAAGATTTTAAAAATTCTAAATACCCCGAATTAATTTTTTCCAAATATTCGTCATCTATATCTTGCTCATAATCACGCCCTCGTTTCTTAATATTAGCCTGCAATCGTTCTGTGTTCTGGTAAAGAAATACATACCGCTCAGGTTTTGCAATATCTTTATACATTAAATAAAAGAGCTTCCTGTAAAGCTTAAACTCATCATCTTGTAAGGTGATTTTAGAAAAAATTAATGATTTAAACACATCATAATCACTTACAATAAAATCTTTAAATAAATCCAATTGCGACAAATCATCAGATATTTGCTGATACCTATCCGCTAAAAATGACATTTCTAAGGGGAAAGCATATCTAGTGGCGTCTTTATAAAATTTTGGAAGAAAAGGATTATCAGCAAATCGTTCTAATATTAGTTTAGCATTAAAATCCTGTGCTATCATTGTTGCTAAACTTGTTTTACCGGCACCTATATTGCCCTCAATTGCTATATAGTTATAACTTGAAAAATCATAAGCCTTTCGAGGGTTTTTTAACCAAATTTTTATTGGTTCTAAAACCGATTTATCTTCACATTCTTCTAATAAAACAGAGATTTCCTTTTCAAATTTAGGGTGTTCAACTTTTGATGCTATATCATATAAAGGTTGTAGAACAAACCTACGTTTTGTCATTTCAGGATGGGGCACCTGTAAAATTTCAGTATCAATAATTTGATCTTGTGCAAGAATAACATCTAAATCAATAACACGGGCTTCATACCCTTCTCCACTTTTTCTGGTGCGCCCTAATGACTTTTCAATTTTTAGTAAAGCTTCTAAAACTTTTTCAGGTTTTAAATAACTATCTAGAACCAAACAAGCATTTAAAAAATCATCACTTTCAAAACCAAAAGCTGGTGATTTATATACTTTGGAAATTAACTTAATATTACCTATTTCTAAATGAATAGCATCAACTGCATTCTGAAGATTTTTTAATTTATCTCCTTTATTACTTCCTAAAGCTATATGAAACGTGGTAGGTTGTAGCATAGAACAGCCAAAATAAGAAAAAGTAAATGGTTTCTTTTATACAAATAACAGGTATTTATCCACAAAATAGCCTTAAAATGAAATTAAAGGCTGAACTAAAAATTCAAATAAGAAGTAACTACGTCATCTTCTAAAATTTTATTTAGTAGTTCAGGCTGCCCATTAGTATAAAATATATTTTTAGGTTTAATACTACTTGTACTAAGCAAGTCATTTTGTTTTAAAACAACCTTAGTTTGTTTAGCTACTGCTTCACCTGAATCAATTATTTTAACATGTTCAGGTAATAATGCTGTGAGTTGAGGAATTAAATAAGGGTAATGAGAACATCCTAAAACCAAATAATCAATATTAGCATCTTGCATGGGCTTTAAATAGGTTTTTAAAAGATTAGTCATTTCACCTGAATATAACTTCCCACTTTCAATAAGCTGAACTATACCTTCACCTACCTGTTCTACTACATTAATGTTACTGGCAAACTTTCCTGAAGTTTTTGAGAATAGCTCACTAGTTAATGTTCCTTTTGTAGCCAATATACCAACTGCGTTAGTTTTAGTTTGTAAAGCCGCTGGTTTTATAGCTGGTTCTATGCCAATAAAAGGAACCTTGTAATTTTCTCTTAAATAATCTATAGCATTTGTAGTTGCCGTATTACAAGCTATTACAATAATTTTGCAATCTTTTTCTAATAAAAGCTCAGTATTCTTAATGCATAATTCCGTGATAGCCTTTTTGCCTTTTGGCCCGTAAGGTGCATTCAAACTATCTGATAAATATATTGTGTTTTCATATGGCAACAGCAAATGAATCTCTTTCCAAATAGAAGTTCCTCCTACACCAGAATCAAAAATACCTATAGATTTATCAGTCATACAGAAACAAAAATAAAAAAGCTGCCTTTTAAAAAAGCAGCTTTAAGTAAGTTATTTATGTTCAGGCAAATTAAATACCTAATTCCTTTTTAACATCATCAAGTAAATTTTTACCATCAGCCAAAATTGTAACTCCTACAGAAGAGTCTAAAACATAATCAAACCCTTGAGCCCGGGCTACTTTTAAAATAGCTGTTTTAGCTTTTTCTGTAATTGGCTGCAATAAATCCATTTCCTTTTTTTGTAAATCTTTTTGGGCATCTACTTGAAATTGTTGAATACGTTGTTGCTTTTCTTGTAACTCAACCATTCTCTTATTATTCTCCTCTGTTGTTTTTGTTGCAGCCTCAGCATCATACTGTTTAGCAGTATTTTGATACTCCGTTCCTAAAGCTTGAAAATCTTGCTGGTAAGTTTTACCTAACGCTTCAATCTCACTTTTTGCAGACTTCATTTCTGGCATTGCAGATATTAATTCTTGGGTGTTTATGTGGGCAACTTTACTTTGTGCTTGAGAAAAACTAATACTTCCTATACATACTGCCGTTGCTAATAAAATAGTTTTTAAATGTTTCATTTTTAAAATAGTTAAATGTGTTATATATAATTAATTTTTACTGTTACTTATACTGTCTCTAATTCTTTGTCTTTCTTCCAAAACTTTCTGCCTTTCCTCTAATATTTTTTTCTTTTTCTCTTCTAAAGCTTTTTTTCTTTCCTCTCTCTCAGCTAACTTTTTTAGTCTATTTTCTTCTATTAGTTGCTCTTTTGTTTTTGTCTCACTTTTTTCAACTGATTCTTCTACCACCTGAGATTTTGTTTCTGAAGCTTTTTCTTCAACATTTTTTCTAGAATCAAGTTTGGCTTGTCTTGCCTTTTCTCGCTCATCTAGTATTTTTTGACGTCTAGCCTCAGCTTCTTTAACTTTTGCCTCGCGAATGGCGAGTTTTTCTTGTCTAGCTTTTTCAATGGCATCTTCTCGAGCTTTTTTCTTTTCCTCCAAAGCTTTTTCTCGAGCTTCTTGCTCTAGATTTATCTCAGGAACTAACTCCTCATCTTTTGCAGCTTTACGTTCCACCTTAGATTGAGCCTGAGTTCTTTTAGCTGTTCTAGTTATACTTCGTATTACAGTTTCACTAAGATCATATTGCTTTGCAGAAAAAAGCATTGTAGCATCTGATGATTTATCAAAAATAAAATCATATTTTCTGTTAGCAGCAATATCTTGAACCGCTGCAAAAATTTGATCTTGTACAGGCTGCATCAATTGTTTTTGTTGAATAAACAAATCTCCACTAGGACCAAAGCGTTTCTGCTGATAATCTAATATTTCCTTTTCTTCAAAAAAGATATCTTCTTCACGTTCATCAATTAGCTCCTTTGTTAAAAGCGCCTTTTCATTGCTTAAGTCTTTTCGTTTCTGCTCAATAGCTCCTAATTTAACTTCAATTTCATTCTTCCACTTATCTGCCTTTTGATTTAATTGTGCTACTGCATCCTGATATTCTGGAACATTTTCTAGAATATACTCTGTGTCTATATAAGCCACTCTTACACCTCTTTGAGCATGTAATGATATGCTGAGTAAAACTATTATCAGTAAAAAAAGAACTTTGTTTTGCATGCTGTTATATTTTTGTTTTTTCACTTAATCTTCAAAATTAACGAATTTTAATCTGAAAAATTTCAATTCTTATACAAAACATCAAACAGTTATTAGAAAATATCGTGCCAAAAATATTTTTGAATTAAAATTGTTGTCCAATTATGAAGTGTGTTTCCCAACCATGTTTTTGAGTTTGACCAAACGTAGAGTCGTATCCGTGACCAAAATCTATTCCTAATAACCCAAAGGCCGGCATAAAAATTCTAATACCTAGTCCTGCCGAACGCTTAACGTTAAACGGATTAAAATCCCTAAAACTATTATATGAGTTACCCGCCTCTAAAAAACCTAAAGCATAAATTTTCGCAGAAGCTTTTAAAGTAATTGGGTATCTAAGCTCTAAAGAGAATTTATTATAAATTGCTCCTCCATCCGTATCTGATAAAGATTGATTAGGGTAACCACGTAACTGAACAGCCTCTCTTCCATCTAAACTATATTGACCCAAACCATCACCTCCTACAAAGAAACGCTCAAAAGGAATAATACCTCTGTCATTATTATAAGCACCTAAGAATCCAAATTCAACTAGCGGTCTTAAAACCAAATCTTTTGCAATTTCATTATACCATTCTCCTCTAAAGTTTATTTTATAAAACTCTAACCATTTGTATTTTTCCTGATCAATTCGAGCTATTTCATCTGCATCTCCATCAATAACAGCTTCCTCCCTATCTTCTGCCAGTTGAGCGTAATTTACCCCATTAAAAGCAGAGTAAGGAAGTGAGAATTTAAGTGTTGTTGAGAATTTAGACCCTCCTGTTGGGAAAATAGGATCAAACCTAGTGTTATCTCTACTTAATCCAATAGTATAGGACAAGTTATTTGAATAACCATTACCAAAAGTAAATAAGCCAGTATTATAATTATTTAAATCATATCTCTGGAAACTTATTGCATTGGATAATGTAAAATATTCATCTGGTGAAGATAATCGTTTTGCTAAACCAAAAGTAATACCTGTAATATTAAAACTCTGACTTTTATCTGCATTCCCTGTTAAATAATTATATAAAAACTGTTTGGTTTGCGATAAAGAAGTTGAGAACTGAACTGGTTTTTTACCCCCAAGCCAAGGCTCGGAAAACTGAAAACTATAGGTTTGAAAAAACCTACTAGCCTGTAAACGTAAAGCAAGTTTTTGACCATCTCCCATTGGGATTGGCTTATACGCTTCCTTTTTAAAGATATCTTTTATAGAGAAGTTATTAAAAGATAAACCTAGGGTACCTATAAAACCACCACCACCGTAACCACCTTGTAACTCAATTTGACTAGACCCCGTTTCTTTAACCGAGTATTCCATATCAATAGTACCTTCAACCGGATTAGGGTTGTTAAAATTAGGAGATATTTCTTGTGCATCAAAAAATCCTAATTGACCTAATTCTCTAACGGTTCTAACCACATCAGATTTACTATATAATTGACCAGGGCGCGTTCTTAATTGCCTGTAAACAACATGATCATTTGTTTTGTCATTTCCAACAACAGATACACTATTAAAATAAGCCGGTTTACCCTCTGTAATTCTAATTTCCATATCAATTACATTGTTATCAGCGCTTACTTCAACCTGACGGATATTAGAAAACAAGTAACCACCATTTTGATATTGATTAGTAATATCTAAGGCATCTGGATTAGAATCATCAGCTATTCTTTTTTGTAACAATACACCATTGTACGTATCACCCTTGTTAATACGAAGTACTCTTTTAAGCTCAGCATCAGAAAACACTGTGTTTCCGATAAACTTAATATCTCCAAATGTATAAGGATCTCCTTCTTTAACATCAATTTGAAGAGAGATTGTCTTATCATCATTGTAAATTAAAGTATCTGAAATAATACGGGCATCTCTATAACCATTCTCTTTAAACTTATCTATAACACTAGATAGGTCTGCTTGATAAGCTGAATCTATATATTTGGAACGTTTTAAAATTCTTAAGCGATTAATCTTTTTGGTACTTTTCATGGCTTTTCTTAGCTTCTTATCACTAATAGCAGTATTACCATTAAATACAATATCATTAATCTTCACTTTCTCTCCTTTGTCAATATTTAAAACCATATTAACCCTAGAAGTTTTTATAGAATCTTTAACATCAATGGTATTGATATGTACCTTAGAGTTTAAAAACCCTTCCTTTCTATATTTCCTAGTTAAATAATTTTTGGTTGTAGTAATAAGGTTCTCTGTTACCTTAGTCCCTTTGGTAAGCTTATTCTCTTGAACAATACCCTCAATCTTACCTTTTTTAACACCGTTAACTTTGAGCTCATTAAGTTGAGGCAAATCCTCTAATCTAATTTCTAAGCTAGCAGTATTACCATCAACATTAACAACAAAAACTTCAATATTATTGAAAAGTTTTGTACCCCAAAGTTTTTTAATAGCAGCTCCTATTTCTTCTCCAGGAATATTTATTTCTTGTCCCTTCCTTAAACCAGAAAAATTTATAATTGTTTGCTCGCCAAAAGCAGTATTTCCAGAAACATTTACCTCACCAATGGTATACTTTTTACTAGAACTAATAGACGTGTCTTGAGCAAGAGAATTAAAAATACTTGCAGCAAAAAATAATAATGTTAAACTGTACTTAATATATGTTTTAAAAGGCAAAATTTTAGTTAAGTTGTTCACTTGTTTTCCCAAATCTTCTTTCTCGTTTTTGATATTCCATAATAGCTTCATACAAATGTTCCTTTGTGAAATCAGGCCAAAGCACCTTAGTAAAAAATAATTCTGCATAGGCTATTTGCCAAAGTAAAAAATTACTAATACGTTGCTCTCCGCTTGTTCTAATAAGCAAATCTACATCAGGTAAATTTTGCGTGTAAAGATGCTCATTTATAATTGATTCACCAATATCGTCGGGCGAAATTATGTTATTTTTAACTTTAATACTAATCTCTTTAACAGTATTTAATATTTCTTCCCTAGAACCATAACTTAAGGCCAAAGTCAATGTCATCCTGCTATTAAACTTTGTTTGGTCCATAACCTCATTTAACTCGTTAAAAACCTTTTTAGGAAGTAACTTTAAATTACCAATTGCTGCCAGTTTAATATTATTATCTTGAAGTGTTTTTATTTCTTTTTTCAACGAAGAAACCAACAACCTCATTAAGGTTTGAACTTCTAATTTTGGTCTATTCCAATTCTCTGTTGAAAAAGCATAAAGTGTTAAATGCTTTATCCCTAATTCTGTGCATGTCTCAACTGTTCTTTTAACAGATTTAGCACCGTTTTCATGTCCAAAAGCCCGCAACCTTCCTTTTTGTTTTGCCCAACGTCCATTGCCATCCATTATTATAGCAATATGTTCAGGAAGTTTTTTACTCTGTATGCTTTCTTTTAAATTCATTTTAATTTACGCAGTAACAAGGATTTTCTCCAAAGGTATAAGTTAATGTTATACCAGAAAAAACATACCAATCGTCATTATTTATATTACCAAATCTATAATTTTGAAGACTCGTATCTTCTGGCAAACTACCATCTAAACTATCAGAAAAAGTATAACGAGCACCAACCTCAACCCCAAAAACAAGATTATCAATAAATGTTGCTTTGTAACCCAATGTTATTGGTATCCCCATTGCCCAACTAGAAGTATTTGCAGATGCTTGCACCCCGTTAAGAAAATAATAATCATCATGTTTAGCTGCTGTAATTCCAGAAAACATATATGGTGTTCCTATTTTTCTTTCTGAATGCAAATTGAAATCAATAAAGCTAAACTCAATACCAACTGACAACTCGGTTATTGTGCTTGAAAACTCATAACCTCTTTCAATACGCCTAGGGTCATCTGAATTTACATCAATTCCCTCTAACTCCGTGAAAATTAATGATGCTCTATAAGAATGTCTTTTGCTTCTATTCCATTTATAAATCCCACCAATAGCTAATTGATTTGGGGAAATATAACTGGTTGCACCTACATCTCCAATAAAATTACTCCCACCAACAAACAAACCAATTTCATTGATTTGGCAATAGGTTAATTGAAAACAAAAAATGCTAAAAACTAAGACTATTAAATACCTCATAGAAATTCAAAAGTTTGCAAATATAATAAATAAGATTAGCCAAATATAATTTGAGCTAAATTGTATTAGTGTAAAACAAATTTTCCTCTAATTTATTGTGAATTATTGCTTTAATTTCGCTTATCTTCACCCCAAAGCATTTTCTTCCGTAAAGTCTTTAAAAAGCTTTCATCAAGCAAATCAATCATTTTTATTTTAAAGCTAGCTTTTTTAATTTTTATAATGGTTTCATTATCAAGGGTTGCTATTCTAGAATCTAGTGACACCAAATGTTGTTTTTCTCTACCGCTAACACTTAATTGAATTTCTGTAGAGTCTGGAATTATCAAAGGTCTTGCACTTAAATTATGAGGTGCAATTGGCGTAAGTACAAAGCTATTAGCACCAGGTGTAATTACTGGACCACCACAACTTAATGAATACCCTGTAGAACCTGTTGGTGTAGAAACAATCAAGCCATCACTCCAATAAGAGGTTAAAAACTCCCCATCTAAGTGTGTTTTAACTGTTATCATAGAAGTAGTATTTTTTCTACTTACCGCAATTTCATTTAAAGCAAAATTTAAGGGCTTTATGTTTTCATTTTCAGGCAAAGTTTCTATCTCCAATAAACTACGTTCTGAAATAGTATAATGACCATCAAGAATATTTTGAACTGCATTTTCAATATCTTCAACCTGTATTGTAGCCAAAAAACCTAAACGCCCCGTATTAATTCCTATAATCGGTATACCTAAGTCTTTTACAGAAGGTATAGCCCTTAAAATGGTACCATCTCCACCAATACTTATAAGCAAATTAAATGTTGCATCTAATTGGGTATAAATATTAAATGCATTATATAATTTATCATTTGATTTAACTGAATTAACAAGTGCTAAAAATTCAGATTCTATTAAAACCTCAATATCCTTCTCTTTAAAAAAGTTCAGCAATCTATCAAATGAGGTTATGGTTTGAGTGTTATTATAACGACCAAAAATGGCTATCTTCATTACATTACATGTTTAGGTATTTGTTAAGGTAATCAGATCGTTCTTTCAAATTTTCAATATAACTATCATCTTGATGCTCGGAAGCAATTTTATAGCTATACCTACGAAATGTTTGAATAATTTCATTAATATTTATATTTCCAATTTTAAGTGTTACCTGAACCATATCATTTGTAGTTCTAGAAACAAAAGCTCCTAAAAGTTTCCCATTATTAGATTCAACAATTTGACTTATCTCACTAAACGAATAATCATTAATTCCTTTTTCAACTACTAAAACAACCCCAGGCGAATTAAAAAATGCAGATTCATTAAATAGGCTAATAATATCTTTTAACTCATAATACCCTAAATAGTTATTTTTATCATCTAAAACAGGCATAACATTAGCCGAATTTGTAGCAAAAGCTTCCAAAACATCTAGCCATAAGGTACTATTCCTAACGTAAAAATCTTCAATTGCGTAAAGGTACTCGCTAACAGACTTAGCGCTATCAAAACAATGAACATCGGCCTCATAAAGAACACCTATAAAAACGCCATTGGCATCTTTTATAGGGATATGCGAATATGTTAATTGATTAAACAATAGTTGTAAATCAGATACTTGACTATTGCTACCAACAGGTTTTATATCATTAATTATAAATTCTCGTAGTTTCATAATACCATTATATGACCATGCAAATTAATTAAAAAAATAGTACTTAAGCCTGTTCTACTTTGTATTTTTGTCTTTTTAAAAAATGATTCATGACAAAGTTAAGTGTAAACATTAACAAGATTGCTACTTTAAGAAATTCTCGTGGTGGTGATGTACCCAATGTAGTTGAATTTGCAAAAGACGTACAACGTTTTGGCGCAGAAGGTGTAACTATTCATCCAAGACCAGATGAACGCCACATTCGCTACCAAGACGCAAAAGACTTAAAACCTGAAGTTTACACAGAATATAATATTGAAGGTAATCCTATT
Organism: Seonamhaeicola sp. MEBiC01930; assembly: GCF_045277075.1. Classification (GTDB taxonomy): domain Bacteria; phylum Bacteroidota; class Bacteroidia; order Flavobacteriales; family Flavobacteriaceae; genus Seonamhaeicola. The sequence continues at coordinate 1,021,972 of NZ_CP104270.1, forward strand.
AAATCATTTATTGATTTGGTGCTAGAAGTAAAACCTACCCAAGTTACACTGGTACCAGATGCAGAAGATGCCATTACTAGTAATGCAGGCTGGGATACTATTAAGCATAAAGATTTCTTAGTTGACATTATTAAAGAATTTCAAAAAAACAATATTAGAACCTCAATTTTTGTAGACCCTGTTTTAAACCAAATTGAGGGTGCCAAAGAAACTGGAACTGATAGAATTGAACTATATACTGAGTCTTTTGCTCATCAATATAGTTTAGGAAATACAAATGCCATAAAACCCTATACAGAATGTGCTACTCTAGCTAATAGTTTAGGTTTAGGTGTTAATGCAGGGCATGACTTATCTTTAGATAATATTGAATTTTTTAAAGAAAACATTCCTGGGCTTTTAGAAGTATCTATTGGGCACGCATTAATTGCCGAAAGTTTATATTTAGGAATAGAGAATGTTGTTCAAATGTATTTACATAAACTAAAATAGATGCTTTTACATTCTAATATAATAGGAGAAGGCAAACCATTTGTAATTCTACACGGTTTTTTAGGCATGAGTGACAATTGGAAAACCCACGGCAAAAATTTAGCTGAACAAGGTTTTCAAGTGCATTTAGTTGATCAGCGCAATCATGGACGCAGTTTTTGGGATGACAACTTCAGCTATGAGATACTTGCGGAAGATTTAAAAAACTATTGTGAAACTAATAATTTAAGCAACATTATATTATTAGGACACTCTATGGGAGGCAAAACCGCTATGTTGTTTTCTTCTCTTTACCCAGAAATTGTTTCGAAGTTATTAGTGGCAGATATTTCCCCTAGATTTTACCCCGTGCATCATCAAACAATATTAGAAGGCTTAAGTGATTTAGATTTTAATATAATAAAAAGCCGTGGTCAAGCTGATAAAGTTTTGGGTGAGTATATAACAGAACTAGGGATTCGTCAATTTTTATTAAAAAACCTCTATTGGGTTGAAAAAGGAAAATTAGGATTGCGAATAAACCTTGAAGTTTTAAAAAATGAAGTTTCTGAAATTGGAGAATCTTTACCTTCATATTTAAAATTTGAAAAAGACTCCTTATTTTTAAAAGGAGACCGCTCAGAATATATTGGCGTGGAAGATGAACTCTTAATCTTAAATCAGTTTCCAAAAGCTAAAATAGTAACCATTGCTAATTCTGGACATTGGTTACACGCAGAAAACCCTAAAGACTTTTTTGAGGAGGTAATGAAGTTTGTTAGTTGATATTTTGTAACTTGTAGCTGCAAAGTTTTTTACCATGAAACTCTTAATCAAACTTTTATTAAATGCATTAGCAGTATTTGTAATTGCACATGTACTAAACGGCGTATATGTAGAAAGCTATGTAACCGCATTAATTGTGGCAGTTGTCTTATCTGTTTTAAACCTTTTTGTTAAACCGGTGCTAGTTATTTTTACCTTACCAATTACCATAGTGACCTTAGGGTTATTTTTATTAATAATTAATGCTTTAATTATTCTATTAGCGGATAAACTCATTGCCGGTTTTTCAGTAAGCAGCATATGGACAGCCTTACTATTTAGCATTCTACTTTCAGTATTGCAATCTGTACTTCATTCACTTTTAAAAGAAGACAAAAAATAGCCTTATAATCAGAGGATTAAAAACTTTGTCGGGATGTAAAAATATGTTATTTTTGCATCCCGATTTTAGTTAGATAAAACTGTTAATTGCCCAAAAGGCTTTATATCATATAAAATGAATATTACAAGAGAAAACGTTGATGCATTAAACGCGGTAGTAAAAGTAGATATTGCTAAAGAAGATTATAGTGATAAAGTTGAAAAAATCTTATCTGATTACCGTAAAACAGCTAACATTCCAGGATTTAGAAAAGGTCATGTACCAATGGGAATGGTGAAAAAACAATATGGAAAAGCTGTTTTGGTAGATGAAGTAAATAAATTATTGCAAGATGCCTTAAACAAATACCTAACTGAAGAAAAATTAGATGTATTAGGGCAACCCCTACCTAAACCACAAGATGATATAGATTGGAATGCTGATGGGTTTTCTTTTGAGTTTGAATTAGGCTTAGCTCCAGAATTTGAAGTTAAATTAAAAGGAAAAAAAGCGGTAACACAGTATAATATTGTGGCAGATGATAAAATGATTGATGAGCAAATAGAACGTATTCAAAAGCAATACGGGAAATTAGTTTCTCAAGATGCAGTTGAAAAAGATAGTGAAATTACAGGTGCTTTTAAAAATGAAGAAAAGGAAATTGACAATACAGTAACTATAACACTTGATAAATTTAAGGGGAAAGCTACTGAAAAGAAATTTATTGGCGCTAAAGCTGGAGATGTTATTACTTTAAAAACTAAAGGACTTTACAGTGATGACCATGAATTAATGAATGCTTTGAAATTGGGTCATGACGAAGTTCATGGACTGGATATTGAGGTAAGCTTTACAATTTCTGAAATCAATAAACGTGAATTAGCAGATTTAGATCAAGAGTTATTTGATAAACTATTTGGTAAAGATGCTGTTAAAAACGTTACCGAGGTAAAGGCTAAAATAAAAGAGGATGCTGAAAAACAATTTGTTCAACAAGCAGACCAAAAGCTTTTAAATGACGTTACAGAATATTTAGTTGAAAGTACCAAATTTGACTTACCCGCTGAATTCTTAACTAAATGGATGGCAACTGCTGGTGAAAAAGAATTGGATGAAGCACAAGCTAAGGAAGAATACGAAAAATCTGAAAAAAGTCTACGCTATCAATTAATTGAAAGTAAATTAATTGAAGAGAACGATATCAAAGTAACTATGGATGATATTAAAAACCATGCTAGAGAAATGATTAAAGGACAAATGGCTCAGTTTGGTCAAATGGACCCTTCGGATAAGGAATTAGACGATATTGCCGCTAGAGTATTATCAAACCAAGATGAAGCTCGTAGAATATCAGAACAATTAGTAAGTCAAAAACTATTAGAGCTTTATAAAGAAAAAGCAAATATCAAGGTTAAAGAATTAAGTTACGAAAACTTTGTTAAAGAAGTTTACGGAGACAAATAATTAAAAGAATAATTCATTATATTTAGGCGCTTAAACATTGGTTTAAGCGCCTTTTTATTCATCTAAAAAATCTTTTTAAAAACAGATTTTAATTTTATCTTGATGTGTATCAAGAGATTAAACATTTTAAAGTATTTAAACAATTATGGATTACGCTAAAGAGTTTGAAAAATTCGCAATAAAAGATCAAGGTATAAGTAGCACATATTACAATAAAATTATAAGCAGTATGTACCCTACCAACTTAACACCTAACATTATTGAAGAAAGGCAAATGAACATTGCTATTTTCGATGTATTCTCTCGATTAATGATGGATAGAATTATATTTCTTGGTACAGGTATTAATGATCAAGTAGCAAACATTATTCAAGCCCAATTATTGTTTTTAGAAAGTACTGACCCTAACAAAGATATTCAGATTTACATAAATTCTCCAGGAGGAAGTGTATATGCTGGCTTGGGCATTTATGATACAATGCAGTTTATAAAACCTAATGTAGCAACTATTTGTACAGGGATGGCAGCTTCAATGGGCGCAGTATTATTATGCGCTGGAGAAAAGGGAAAACGTAGTGGGTTAACACATTCTAGAGTTATGATTCACCAACCTTTAGGTGGTGCACAAGGACAAGCTAGTGACATTGAAATTACGGCTAGAGAGATTTTAATTCTGAAAGAAGAATTATACAAAATTATTAGTAAGCACTCTGGTCAAGACTACGACAAAGTATATGCAGATAGTGATAGAGATTATTGGATGAAAGCTGATAAAGCCCTTGAATATGGTATGATTGACGAGATTTTATCTAGGAATTAAATAAAAATTCGTAATTTTAATATATTATATATAAGGAACTTATAATTTTTTGTTCTTAAAAACAGAATTAGATTAATGGCAAAGGAAGAGTTAGAATGTTCGTTTTGCGGTAGAAAAAAACCCGAAACAAACTTATTAATAGCAGGTTTAGATGCTCACATCTGTGATAGATGTATTGAGCAAGCACATGGCATTGTGCTTGAAGAATCCAAGCAGAATGATAGTAGTGATTTATCGGCAGAATTGAAACTTCGCAAACCACTGCAAATAAAAACGTTTCTTGATGAATATATAATTGGTCAAGACAGTACAAAAAAAGTAATGTCTGTGGCAGTATACAATCATTATAAACGATTATTACAACCGCCATCAAATGACGATATTGACATTCAAAAAAGTAATATCATCATGGTTGGACAAACTGGAACAGGAAAGACCTTAATGGCTAAAACAGTAGCCAGAATGCTAAATGTTCCGTTAGCAATTGTTGACGCTACCGTTTTAACGGAAGCTGGTTATGTTGGTGAAGATGTTGAAAGCATCTTAACACGTTTACTACAAGCCGCAGATTACAACTTAGAAAAGGCTGAAAAAGGAATTGTTTTTATTGATGAAATAGACAAGATTGCTCGCAAGAGTGACAACCCCTCTATTACTCGTGATGTTTCTGGAGAAGGTGTGCAACAAGCATTGTTAAAACTTTTAGAAGGAACGGTTGTAAACGTTCCACCTAAAGGAGGAAGAAAACATCCAGATCAAAAATTTATTGAAGTTAACACAGAAAATATTTTATTCATTGCTGGTGGTGCTTTTGATGGCATTGAGCGTGTTATTACTAAACGCTTAAATATGCAAGCTGTAGGTTATAGTGCCTCTAAATCTGATGATGTTATAGATCCTGATAACTTATTGCAATACATCATTCCAAAAGATTTAAAAGACTTTGGGTTAATTCCAGAAATAATAGGACGTCTACCAGTATTAACATACATGGACCCATTAGATGCAAATACATTAAGAGCCATTTTAACAGAGCCGAAAAACGCCATTATTAAGCAATATAAAAAGCTCTTTTCTATGGATGAGATTGAGTTTTCAATAACCGATGGAGCTTTAGAGTTCATAGTAAACAAAGCTATTGAATACAAACTAGGAGCTAGAGGTTTACGATCTCTATGTGAAGAAATTTTAACTGATGCTATGTTTGAGTTACCAAGTTCTGATGAAAAGAAACTTAATGTAACTAAGACCTATGCCGAAGATAAATTAACAAAAACAACCTTAAAGAAATTAAAAGCAGTTTCTTAATAAAAAAAGGAAACACTTAATATAAAACAAAAACCACGCAAATAGCGTGGTTTTTGTTTTTGTATGGATATTAATTAATAATGAACACTATGATAATTTCTTGTTCTTTATTTATAACAGTTTAAAAGTATGCTTATTTAATAAAGTAGCAAAGTCATTTTTTCTCTTTTAGATGATTAGAACAAATACTCGTTTAATAACTTTCAAAGAAGTATTTAGTCGATATTATAATCTTCTAATCAAGAGCAAGCTTGTTACTATTCTATGATTACAAACTCTATTCTTCTATTTGTTTGATGCTCTTCATCAGAACACGATTTGGCCTTACAATCAATTAATGGTTTAGACTCACCAAACCCTTTAGAAGCCAATCTACTTTTATTTATACCAAGATTTGTTAAATAATTTAAAGCCGACCATGCTCTGTTTTTTGATAGCTTTAAGTTGTAAGAATCGTTACCTCTAATATCTGTATGTGCATTAATAGCTAATTTCATTTCTGGATTTTCCCTAAGCACTTTTACAATTTTGTTTAAAGAAATAGTAGACTCTTCTTTAATAGTATATTTAGCATAGTCAAAGTAGATGTTTTCTAAAACTAAATGCATTTCATCATTAACCGCAGCAATTACTGGCTCTGTAATATCAAGCTCTAAGTTTTTACTATAATTAGCGTCATACCCTTTATCCGCAAAAAACTCAAATTCACCATTCTTAAAACCTTCTTTTTTGGCCGTAATAGTATACGTTTCAAAAGGATCTATATTGTCAAACTTAAACTCCCCATTTTCATTTGTTGATTGCCTGCTTACCACGGTATTATCTTCATCTTTTAAAACAAGTAGAGTGTTAGGTAATTTAATTTTAGTTTCTAAGTCTTGTACTACCCCTTGTAAAGATTGGTGTACTCCATTATTAACAGCAGTAAACAAATCATAGCCTCCTTTACCATTTGGTCTATTTGAAGACAAATACCCATTATTTTCTGTAGCAAAAAAGAATGCTAATTCATCATAGGCAGTATTAATTGTGTTTCCTAAATTTCTTGGAGATTTATACGTCTTGTTATTTATAATTTTGCTAATAAATATATCATGGCCTCCAAGTCCTAAATGTCCATTAGAAGAAAATAACAGATGTCTTCCGTCTACGGTCAATGATGGGTATTTTTCATCGGATGTAGTATTTATGGCGTGCCCCAAATTTATTGGTTTTTCTAAAATTCCATCTTCACCCACTCTAGAAACGAAAATATCATAGCCTCCAATTGAACCCTCCATATTAGAAGAAAAATATAGTAAGGTTCCATTTTTATTAAGATAAGGAGTTTCGATTGAGACACCTTCTTGATTTATACTTAACATTTCATGATCAATCCAATTACCATGAGAATTTCTTTCTAAGGTAGCCTTATAAAGTTTAAATTCTAAAGAATTTTCTTGAGTACTTCTAGTATAATAAACAGTGTTTTGGTCTGGTGAGAACGTAATTTGATCTTCACTCAAACTGGTATTCAATATTCTTGAGAATAACAAGGGAGAACCCAATTCCCCACTTTCAGAAACATCTAAACAAAACAATTCCTTATAAGCCTCATTAGTATTTGGGTCTATTTTTGCAAGACCTCCAATCTTTTTTGATGACACTACAATAAGTTTACTTCTAAAAAACCCAGAAGCAAATTCTGAAAATTTGCTATTTATACCGGTATCTAAAACCTCAAAATTAAATCCATTAGCATCAATGGAAACATTCGAGTTTTTTATGTTAACATAAGAATCAGAAAAAGAAGTTTCTTTTGAGATGTTATTGGCAACGAATGACGTTTGCCCTATAATCATATTAACACCCAAACATATGATAATTAGTAATTTAAACCTCATCATGAACGTATTTTTGGTTAGTTAGTACCCAAATATAAATTCAAAACCCATTGCTAACCTATTTTATTGGACCAAAAACGAGATAAATCGTTAAGTTATTGTTTCTAAGCGCATTAAAATCCTGTTAGCTGTATATTTAAACATTTAATCTCAAGAGATCATCTAAGTAGTCTCTAGTGTTTGATAGTCTAGGCACCTTATGCTGCCCCCCTAATTTATTATTCTGCTTTAACCAATCATGGAATAAATGATGTCTTGCTATATTTATTTTAGGCTTGTTCAAAGTAATATTATTATATCGTTTGGCTTCATAATCTGAATTCAAAGCTTTAAGCGCATTATCAAATAGCTCATTAAAATAATTGATGTCCTTAGGTTGAGTTTTAAACTCTATAAGCCATTCATGAGCTCCCTTTTCTTTTCCTTTCATAAAAATAGGAGCAGCAGTAAAATCTACAATTTCGGCCTTAGTACGTTTACAAACTCTTTTTAAGGCCTCTTCTGCATTTTCAATTATAAGTTCTTCACCAAAAACATTAATATGATGCTTAGTTCTACCTGATATTTTTATTCGATATGGGCTCAAAGATGTAAACCTTACGGTATCTCCAATTTTATAACGCCATAATCCCGCATTAGTAGTTATAATTACTGCATAATTTTTATTGAGCTTTACTTCACTTAAGGGGATGGCCTTCTCTGATGAAGTGGCATATATATTCATTGGAATAAATTCATAAAAAATGCCGTAATCTAACATTAGTAATAATTCATCAGAATTATTTTGATCTTGAATAGCAAAAAACCCTTCAGATGCATTATATATTTCATAATACTTAAAACTATTATCAGACAATATTTTTTTGTACTGGTCCTTATAGGGTGTAAAACTAACACCACCATGAAAATAAGCCTCCAAATTTGGCCAAATATCATGAAGGTTTGTTTTTCCAGTAGATTCTAAAACATTGTTTAATAGGACCAACATCCATGATGGCACCCCTGCTAAACTGGTTACGTTTTCGTTTATGGTTTCATCAACTATGGCTTGCATTTTATACTCCCAATCACTCATTAAAGAAACCTTATTACTTGGCGTGCTGCTAAATTCTGCCCAAAAAGGCATATTATCAATTAAGATAGCAGATAAGTCGCCAAAAACAGTTCCATTTTCCTTATATAATTCTTTACTACCACCAAGGCGCAAACTTTTACCAGTAAACAATTGAGAGTCTTCATTGTTGTTTAAATACATACATAACAAATCTTTCCCTGCCGCGTAATGACAATCTTCCAAAGACTCTTCACTTACTGGAATAAATTTACTTTTTGCCCTTGTAGTTCCACTAGACTTAGCGAACCATTTAATTGGAGTTGGCCAAAAAATATTAGTTTCCCCACGTCTTGACCTTTCAATTACATCTTGCCAGCCATCATAATTTTTAATAGGAATTCGCTCTGCAAAAGTTTTGTAATTTTTAATAGTTGCAAAATCATATTGCTTACCAATTTCAGTGTTTTTAGCAAAGTCTATAAGGTTTAACAGTAATTCATCTTGCACTTCATTAGGATATTTTAAAAACAATTCTATCTGATGAAAACGTTTTTTAAGAAACCAAGAAGCAATAGAATTTACTAAGGGAATTGGCATATTTATTCTATCTTTAAGTTTTTAAAAATAATACTTTTTTTCATGTTCTACCAAGGTGTTCTAACAAAAATGAAAACGGAGTTTACAAGTCCAATTCAGTACTATTTAGTGTTTGAAAATGATTTTATCAATTTCAATCAATTACTAAACAAGACAATAACCATGGAATTTGTTAAATACCAATGTTTACATTGCGGTTTAGACAAACCTATTTTCCGTCAGGGTTTTGATAAACAATGCTTTTTTGAAGTCCCTCAGGCTGCAGACTGGGTTATGCGTCCTGAATTAAGTAAAGCGCATTTGGGTATTGAAGAGCGCAATTTAGAATTTGAAAAGCAAGCCCAATTACAACCTCATATAGTATACTTAGCTAATTCTAGCAACGTAAAAGTTGGGGTCACTAGAAAAAACCAAGTGCCAACACGCTGGATTGACCAGGGTGCTCATGAAGCTATTGAAATTGTTGAAGTACCTAACAGATATATAGCTGGTATTACTGAAGTTGCTTTAAAAAACCACGTATCTGATAAAACCAATTGGCGCAAAATGTTGAGGAACGATATTGAAGATGAAAATCTTTTAGAATGGAGAGACCGTTTAAAAGGTCTTATTCCTAATGAAGCAAAAGATTATATTATTGAAAACAATTCTGAAACCAACTTAGATTTTCCGGTGAGCAAATACCCTGAAAAACCTAAGAGTTTAAACATTGTAAAATCACAAAGTTATACAGGAAAATTGGTTGGAATAAAAGGACAATACTTACTATTTGAGGATCAAACTGTATTTAATGTTAGAGCAAATGAAGGTATTGTAGTTAAAATTAGTATAAACTAAAAAAATCCCACTCACAAATAGTAAATGGGATTAATATATTTATTTAATTTAATGAGACTATACTTCTTCTTGGTCTCTTAAATTTTGAATATAAGCTGCTTTTTGAATCTCTCTACGTCTCTTAACAGAAGGTTTTGTGAAAAATTGACCATCTCTTAAGTTCTGCATTACTTTAATATTTCTGTGCTTTCTTTTGTAACGTTTTAAAGCTCTTTCGATGTTTTCACCATCTTTAACAATAATCTTTAACATAAAAATAATTTATTAATCCTCTTAGGTAAATTCCCAATAAGGGCTGCAAAGGTCACACTTTTAATTGTTAAATCCTAATTAATAGTGTCTAGTTTCTTATTTTTATTACCTAACAACCCTCCCAAAATATTTTTAACCTCATCTTTTATGGTTAAGGCAGGATCTTTTTTAGAATTATCTTCAGGCTTTGGTATTGAATCTGTCTCTTCTAGGTCTTTATTACCTATAACGCCTCCCAATAGATCCTTCATCTTATCTTTTCCTTGATTTAACAACTTTTGTTTTTCTATCTCTACAAGCTGTTTTGTTAGATTGGTAACGGCACTTGTTAAGTCTGTTTTTACCGTTGGTGAATTATAGCTGCCTTTTACATTTGCATTGACTGGAATAGAAATATTATTAGCTTCTGCCGTGTTAATTTTACCAATTAACCTATTAACTTCACTTCCTAAATATTTAGCGGGAACCTTAAACACCATATTATAATCTAAAGTTTTGTCAAAATTGTGATTTCCCGAAACCGTAATTGCAATGTCTTCATAATTTAAACTAAAAGGTTTTACGCTTACACCTCCATCTACAAATTCTAATTGTGTTTTTACATCTTTTAAATTTAATTTATCAAAATCAATAAAATTTAGATGGTCTTCTAAAGTGCTTAATAAGGTTCCATTATTTTCATTAATTTTTGTGGTTAATAATTCAGCCAGTGCCACCCCAGAAACGGAAGATAATTTTGGCGAAAACTCACTATCTAAATCTCCTGAAATGTGCAATGTAGAATTAAGTTTGCCCTGAAACAGTTTTGCTATTGGCGCCAAATTTTGCAACAATTCCATATTATCAAATGACTGTGCAATATCAAAACCATTAACCCCTAAATTTAAATCGAATGTTGGTGTTTTCTCTTTTGTTGAAACATCGCCTATAACTGCTATAGAACCATCAAATAAATTAGAAGTCACATCTTTAAATGTAGCTTTTTGGTCTTTAATGACTAGAGTTCCAGAAAGGTCATTTAAATTAAGATTATCATAAACAACTGTTTTTGCATTGGCATTAATAGTACAATCTAAAAAGGCAGGTATTTTTAAAGACTCATCTGTAGTAGTTGTTTTATTATCCTTTGAAACTGATTTATCTTCAGTCATAAAATCACCTACTTTAAAAAGATTTGAACTTAGATTAAAGTAGCCTTTCAATGTATTATCACTTAGCAAAAAGCCCAATAAGTTTTCTATATTACCTGAAGCACTAAAATCACTTTCTCCTGTTTGCGCCTTAAAACTATTTAGTGATACTTTTTCTGGGTTGAACGTCATTTCTGCCGAAGAAATGTGAATAGGATTTACTACATCTTCTGACGAAAAAACAAAATCCTTAATGTTTGCAAAACCACTAGTATTAATGCGTTCACAGGCATTGGATTCAATGGCTTTCATATCAAAAGACGCATTTAATTTTCCTTTTAAAACACCACTTAATGTCTTATCAAACTCAACAGGATACACTTTAGTAATGTTTGCCAAATTTAGAACTCCGTTTACATTGGCATTAACTATCATATTTTCTGTTAAATTCTTTAAAGTAAACGAAGACTTAAAAATATCTTCATCTATCTTAAAGTTTAGTTTTTCAATATCAATATAAGTATCATTTGAATCTCCTGTGGTGTTTTTTATAGAAGTTTTAATAGAAATTTGTTCTACCCGTTTAGGTAAATTTGGATACTTAAACGATGCATTATTTGATGATATATTAATATCCAGGTTAGGAATGGTTTCATGAGAATTCAGGCCTTTTATAACTCCTATAACATTAAAATCCCCAGTAGTAACAATATCCTCTAAGTTTTCAGTATATGGTTTTGGCATAACCGCCAAAAAATCTTTAAAAGATGCTTGTGGGTTTTTAAATGTAATATCTATTTGTTGCCCTTTTTCCAATTGCTGTACATGGCCATCAAATTCTATGGGTAGTTTATTGATATAACCAATATTATCTTTAAAAGAATATGTACTCTTGTTTAGGTCTAAACCAATAATGGCATCTAAGATTAAATCTGTGTTTTCCAAATAGGCAATGCCATCCATAGCAAAAGTAATATTAGCTTCACTTTTTGTATCCATTTCTGAAGTTTCAGCTGAAAAAACCCCATTTCCTTTATGTTGGAATTCTGATAAGTGAATACGCATATTTGAGGCTTCATCTAAATAAGTTAAAGCACTATTGCGAATGCTGTAATCTTGAATATTAAACGAAAAACTATTCGATATTTCATTTTCGTTTGGTTGTTGGTCACCGGCTTTAACAATATCATAATTAACATTTCCGAATTTATCAGATTTAAGTGTCAATAAAATCTCATCTATTTTAAAAGAATTAACCAAAATAGGCCCTTCATTAGCTTTCTTAAACAATTCCTTTATTGGCATAGTGAAAGAAATGCTTTTAGCCGTAGCCAAGGTTTCGTCTTTAAAAGGTTCAATATTTGTAATAACTAAATCTGAAACATTAACTCTAGCTTTTGGGAAATTTTGAATAAAGGAGAGTCCTACATTACTGAATTCTACCTTTGCATTAAGATTGTTGTTAATATAATTTTTTACAATGTCTGAAATCTGAGATTGAAATGCGAAAGGAATAGCTATTAGCAACGCAATTATTATTAGAAGAGTAATTCCAATAATTTTAAAAATTCGCTTCATAAAGAATACTTTTTAAATAAATATACGTCAGACGAGCTAGTTTGGTTGAAATCCCATTAAAATTTAACCCAAAATTAACCTCAATTACAATATATCTATCTCCTCATTTACCTTTAATTTAAAACGCTTTCTAAACAGGTAAACTCCTAAATAAAGGAATGGAGTATCACAAGCAGCTACAAGAACTTTAAATAGGAAACCTGAAATTAAAAGCCCCTTAAATAAAGTCCATGGCAATACTTCAAAAAAGCATAAAAGGAATACAACAGAGAATGTATCAACAAATTGAGACAACCAGGTTGAAAAATTGTTACGTAACCACAAATGTTTACCTTGGGTAAGACGTTTCCAGAAGTGATAGATCTGAATATCTACAAACTGAGCAAATAAATAAGCTATCATACTAGCCCCAACAGCTAAAATAGTTCTCCCAAATACATCTGTAAATGTAGTATCATTAATTGGTGAGCTAGATACAGCAGGAACAATATCTGCAATATAAATTATTAAAACAGAAAATAAAGATGCAAAAATACCAGTTACCACAACTTGATTTGCTCTTTTTTTACCATAAATCTCACTAATTAAATCTGTAATTAAAAAAGTGATTGGATAAGGTAAAATACCAACAGAAATTACAAAAAGCTTACTTCCAAAAACCTCAACATCGAAAGGATACCAATAAAAAAATTTTTGAAAAATAAGGTTTGAAACCACCAATGAAGTAATAAAAAGCGCCCCTAGAAGCATATAAATACGTTGGGCAACAAGTTTGTCTCTTTTTGTCATTATTCAGAAAAGGATAACAGCTTTAACAAGGCTTAATATACATATTTTACACTACTTTAGTGACTGAAACTAAAGCTACACATTCAAAACAAACTAATTATTCTTTAAACCAACTGGAATACTTTATATAATTATTGGCTATTCTGTCTATTTCACCAGAAATAAGTTCTTTACTAATATCTTTAATTTTTTTAGCTGGAATACCAGCGTAAATGCTGCCAGCTTCTACCTTTGTGTTTTGAGTGAGTACTGCACCGGCAGCAATAATACTGTTACTTTCTACAACGCACCCATCCATAATAATACTACCCATGCCAACCAAAACATTATCATGAATGGTGCACCCATGCACCAAAGCATTGTGCCCTATAGACACGTTGTTTCCAATATTAGTTGGATGAGTATTATACGTAGCATGAATAACGGCTCCATCTTGTACGTTTACTTTATCTCCCATTTTAATATAATTAACATCCCCTCTAATCACAGCACTAAACCAAACACTACATTCAGCTCCCATAATAACATCACCTACAACAGTGGCATTTTCTGCCACAAAACAATTATCAGGTATTTTTGGAGACACTCCTTTTACTGGTAATATTACTGGCATGCTAATTCTTTTTAAAATTAATTTAATATGGGTTTACCTATTTTGAGATACTCGCATTCACAAATATGGATTATTTAAAATAGGATAATAAATTCGATTTTTTTGAGGCTGACACCATGACTTCTTTTCCATTACTTAACACCACACTTCCTCCTTTTCCCTTTACATATTTCACTACTTCATTCACATTAACCAAATAGCTTTTATGTACACGAGCAAAACTAGACTCTTTTAAAGCTTCTTCAAAATATTTCAGGGTTTTACTCACTAGTTTCTTTTTGTTGTTATTTAAATATATTTCAGTGTAATTATCATCTGCTTTACAATACAAAATATCTGAAGTATTCAAAATTTCGAATCCATCTAATTGAGGTATAGTTATTTTACCATTTACACTATTTGTTTTTGGTACTAAAACCTGGTCTTGTAATGCCTCCTCTTTAGTTTTTATTTCGGATACATAATCAACCGATTTAATAAGTTCATCAATAGAAATGGGTTTCATTAAATAATAGGATGCATGTGAATTTAAGGCATCTATAGCATAATGATTGTATGCTGTTACAAAAACGGTTTCAAAATCAATATCTCCAACCTTATCTAGCAAATCAAATGCATTTCCATAAGGCATCTCAACATCTAAAAACACCAAATCTAAATCATGATTTCTAATTAAAACCAAAGCTTCATCTATATTAGCTGCCTCTCCTAAAATAGTTACATTTGGACAATACTTCTTTAAGTAGTTTTTTAAAATGTCTCTACTGGTTTGTTCGTCTTCTACTATTATGGAGTTTAATTTCATTTAATCCTTTTTAAGAGTTACAATAACTTTTGTTCCAGTGTCTTCTTTATATTGAAAATCGGTTACCTTAACATCAACTTTATCTTTATACATATCATTTAATATAGAGACACGTTTTTTAATATTACCCATACCTTTTGAGTTCTGTTTTTCTTGATGAGCAGTTTTTAAGGTTTTAGATTTTTTTCTACCAATACCATCATCTGCAATTATAATTTGTATTTCTTCCAGTTTGAATTGGGTAATACTAATTTCTAAATGACCTTTACTTTTCTTATAACGTAACCCATGCCAAACAGCATTTTCAATATAAGGCTGCAACAGCATAGGAGGAATTACAAAATCCTTTATATTGATATGCTCATCAATAGTAATCTTATAATCAAACTTATCTTTAAACCTAAAATGTTCCAATTTAGTATACAATTGAAGTAGTTCAATTTCTTTTTCTAACGGAATAAAATCTTCTTCACTGTTTTCTAAAACAGCGCGCATTAAAAGTGAAAAATCAGATAAATACCTATTTGCCGTTCGCTCATCATTGGAGGCAATAAAACTATTAACAGAATTTAATGCATTAAAAATAAAATGCGGATTCATTTGACTGCGCAATGATTTTAGTGCCAATAAATTATTAGCTAAACGCTGTTGCCTAATGTATTTGAACATAAAGAATGCAACAATTAAAAGGAGTAAGAGACCACCAAAAAGAGAATAAATAATTAATTTTTGCCTTTTAGCTTGTTCTGTTGTAAGCTCATACTTGCTTTCAGATAACGCTCTATCACTTTCTAAACTAGCAATCCTGTTTTGTTTACTTATAATATCCTTACTAAACCTAGCTGCTTGAGATATTTCTTGTTCATTTTTAATTACCAATTTTTCTACTAGCTCTACATAATTCTGATATGCTATTAAAGCCTTATCAAACGCGCCCACATCACGATAAACTTCAGATAATTTTCTAGCTGCATCCTTTTGAACAACCAAGTCTTCCTTATCATCAGCTTCCGCAATACTTTTTTCAAGATAAGTTATTGCATTAGGTATATCATTTTGTAAGGCATACGCATTACCTATTTTATAATTCTGTCTTTGTGATGTTAAGGGACTTTCATTTCCGTATATCGTTAAAGAGTCAAGTTGAATATCTTCAATATCTTCTAAAGCTTGCTTTCTCAATGCAATTTCAGTTGAATAATTTGAGTTCTTACTAGCAAAATCAGCTATCTTAACTTTTTCTTCTAGAGCTCTTTTTTTGTTTTCCTCTTGGGCTAACTTTAATGAATTAGAGAAAAAACCCTGCGCTTCTTCTACCTCACCTTTTTCATTATAAACCTCTGCTATTCTAGAGTTTAAATCTGTTACTTTTGGGGTAATTAAATGTTTTCTTGCAACTTTTAACCCCTCTTGATAAGCTTTAATTGATGCATCATATTCCTTTATAGTTTTATAAACATCACCCAACCCTTCATACAGAGTAACTAACTGATAGTTTGATAATGACCTTTTATTTATATTGTTATAAAGCTCTAGACTTTCTTGGTAATTTCTGTTTTCCTTGTAAGCTTTAGCTAGTTTTAATTTTACTTCATTGATGTTATTATTCTCTAAGCTTATCCTATAATTTGAAACCGCTAAATCATACTGTTCCCAAAATATATTTATATCACCTAAAACTTCATAGGCTTCAGCAGTCTCCTTTTTAGAATAGCTAAACTCTAGAGCATCCGTTACAAATTGAATACTTTTTTTCGGATCTTTCTTTAAGTACACCTCTGCCGAATCAATAAACCAATTAAAATGAGGAGCATAAGCTTTTTTAGACCTTTTTTTGCTAATGAATTTATCTTGGCTTTCGGGTTCAACTTCAACAAGAATACGTTCACTAGTTTGAATAGTGTAGTAAATGGTTTCAAAGTCTTTATACCTAATTATGAGTTCATCTCCTTTTCTAGCTTGAATTCTGAACTCTCCAAAAATATCAGTTGTAGTATAAGAACCTCCATTAATTTCAATATTTACATTAGGAATAGGTTCTCTGGTATCACTTTCAACAACTTTACCTCTTACTGAAAACTTAGGTGAGTCTTCATCAAAATTCACCTGACTCAATGACGAAAGTGTATTGAATAAAACACAAAGAATAATCAAATATTTAATTGCCTGTTGCATCTACTAATTTATAATAGATAAACTTACGCACTTTCATTGGTTTAATAAAATGAAGATTTTACAATTTCATTCATTTTATATAGAATAAAGCCCCGTTTACATATTAACTAGTTCTGTTTACTCATTTAGATATCTACTTCACTCATTCTGCTTTTTTTAAGAAAAACTTTGAATATAGTTTTACGCTATTAATCAAAAAAACAAATTCAAATGAAAACACATTTTAAAACTTTCATTTTAAGCTTAACCTTAATAGGTTTTATATCTTGTAACGCTAATAACAAAAAACCTCAACAAAATCATTTAACCGAGGTCGTTTCGGAACACCCAGATACTAACAAACAGTTTATTAAAGTTGCTCTATTACTAGATACCAGTAATAGTATGGATGGCCTAATAGATCAAGCAAAAGCACAACTTTGGGACATAGTAAATGAGTTATCTTATGCTAAATGTGGAACCAACAAACCCAGCTTACAAATTGCCTTGTATGAATATGGTAATGACGGACTTAATAGTGATGAAGGTTATATAAGACAAGTAATATCTTTTAGCGATGATTTAGATGAAATTTCAAAAGAACTATTCTCCTTAACTACAAATGGAGGTAATGAATATTGCGGACAAGTTATTCAAACAGCTTTAAATCAATTGAAATGGGGAAATAACCCAGACGACTTAAAACTAGTTTTTATTGCGGGTAACGAACCATTTACCCAAGGAAAAGTAAATTATAAGGATGCAGCTGTAAATGCTAATGAAAAAGAGGTTACCGTTAACACTATTTTCTGTGGAAATTATAATCAAGGTATTTCTTCAAACTGGAAAGATGGTGCCAAATTAACTAATGGTGATTACATGGCTATTAACCATAATCAGAAAACAGTTCATATAGCTTCTCCTTTTGATGATGACATTTTAATCTTAAATCAAAGATTAAACAAAACCTATGTAGCTTACGGCACAAAAGGTAGAACAAAAATGGCAACTCAAGCTCAACAAGACACAAATGCTAGCACATATGGTTATGCAAATGCGGTTAAACGATCTGTTAGTAAAAGTTCTCACTTTTACAAAAATTCGTCCTGGGATTTAGTTGATGCCCTTGAAGATGATGAAGAATTAATTAAAGATATAAAACCAGAAGCTTTACCAAATGAGCTTAAAGGGAAATCTGAAGCTGAAATAAAAGTCTTTGTTGCAAAAAAGAAGGAGGAACGTGATAATATTAAAAAACAAATTCAAGAACTAAATGCAAAGCGTAATAAATATTTATCTGAGAAAGCCAAGTCTGAAAATACAAATGGCTTAGAAAATGCCATGACCAAAGCCATTAAAGAACAAGCAAAAAAGAAAAAATATACTTGGAATTAAAAAAGAAAGGCTCGTTAAAAACGAGCCTTTTATATTTAGTAATTAACTGCAGGACATTTACAGTCAAAACGCTCTCGTCTACATTTAAAATTAAACCCTAAGGTAATTTGATGAAACCCACCATTTGTATAAACTACAGAATTTGTTTGGTGTGTATAAGTATAAGCAAACATGAAATTTTTATAGTTAACCCCTAATATAGGAGTAATCTGTTGCAACCTTTGGCTATTAATTGTATTAGAACTAATATATTCTGCCCCATCAAAACTATTTCTATAGGATAGACCACCCCAAATAGTTCCAAAATCCATTCGCTTATAAACCTTTGCATTTACATCAACAGAAGCCTCTTGAGTAGCATCTCTATATTGCAACATAGCAGAAGGCTCATAACTCCAAGTACTACCTTGCTTTCCAAAAACACCCCCAACAGTAATTAAATATCTTCTTAAATTACTTGTAACATTTGGTTCTTTGTTAATACCATCATTATTAAGCATATTTTTAACGGCTCCATGAACATAATAATCAAGATAGTGATAAGAAAATCCAAAATCTACATTAAAATTTGTAGCGTTTTGAACAATACCATCAATTATAGGGTCTGGTCCATCAAACAAGAATGAGGTTTCATCCAGTTTATATTGAATAAACCCAGCACTTAAACCAAAAGATAACATATTCAAGTCTACCTCGCTTCTAGAAAACATAAGGTGATGTGCATAAGTTACATATGCTCCAGTTTGAGAATGATACCCGTTTTTATCCGTATAAAAAATACCACCAATACCAGATGGTGTATCTCCAATACGCCCATTAATGCTTAAGGTAGTTAATCTTGGTGCATCCTCATGTCCAAACCACTGTTGGCGACTTGTTAATCTAACTTTAGAACAATTAGCTGCACCAGCCATTGACGGGTGGATTAAATAATAATTATCTGTAAGATAATCGGTATAAATAGGTAAACCCTCTTGAGAAAGGGCTATATTAGTAAATAGCAAACTTACCAGTCCAATAAAAATACGTTTTAATCTCATAACTTTTTCTAAGTAGATTTGGCCAATTCTTAAACGTCTTAGTAATTAAAAAATGTTATTTTATTCAAAATAAACAGTTTTAAATCACTGACATAAAACTCAAATATATGGATAACTAAAGTTTTCTTTTAGTATTTTTGCAAAAAATTAGCTAAAATGAACACTTTCAAGGTTTCTGTGCAAGAAACATCTAATAATAACATTGTTAAGTTTGAAGTAAACCAATTCATTACAAAACATCAAAGTTTTGAATTTAACAATATTGACGAAGCAAAACCTTCTCCATTGGCGCAACAACTTTTTTATTTGCCCTTTGTTAAGAAAATTTACATTTCTGGTAACTTCATTGCTGTAGAACGTTTTGATATTGTTCAATGGGCGGATGTACAAGATGAAGTTAGAGAACAAATTGAAGCTTATTTAAATGATGGTGGTATTGTAATTATTGAGAAAGAAGCTCCTAAGAAAGTTCCAGTAACTGTTTATGCAGAGGCTACACCAAACCCTTCTGTTATGAAGTTTGTGGCTAATAAAAAAATTGCAACTGCTTTATTTGAATTCACATCAATTGATGATGCTAAATTATCTCCCTTAGCCACAGAATTGTTTCATTTTCCTTTTGTAAAAAGTGTTTTTCTAGAAGAGAATTATGTTTCTATTACCAAGTATGACATAGCTGAATGGCAAGATATAACTGTTCAACTTAGGGAACTTATTAAAACTTTTATTGAAAACGGTAAAGACGTTGTTTTGCCAGAAGCTGTTGAAAAACTTGAAAAAACAACACATCAAAAAGACTCTAACTTTGATGCTTTAGATGACACCTCTAAACAAATAGTAAATATTCTTGAAGAATACGTTAAACCTGCTGTTGCTAGTGATGGGGGCAATATTCAGTTTTTGTCTTATGATGAAAACACCAAAAGTGTAAATGTTCTTCTTCAGGGTGCCTGCAGTGGTTGCCCTTCTTCAACCTTTACCTTAAAAAATGGCATTGAAAATATGCTTAAAGAAATGCTTCCTGGAAAAGTAAATATGGTTGAGGCTATAAACGGCTAAGTAATAACATATTTTAAGCATTATTTAAGCGTTCATTTCATGAACGCTTTTTTATATCTTATATTTATACGTTAAGAAAACTCATGAAAAAAACTTCCTATATACTATTGCTAGTAATAATTACATTACTTAGCTGTAAAGGTCAGAACGAAAACACTATGCAACACGAATACACTAACGACCTTATTAACGAAACAAGCCCATACTTGCTCCAACATGCACATAACCCCGTAAACTGGAAAGCATGGAATAATGAAGCATTAGAAACTGCTAAATCAGAAAACAAACTAATACTTATTAGTGTTGGTTATTCGGCTTGTCACTGGTGCCATGTCATGGAACATGAATGCTTTGAAGATAGTTTGGTAGCTCAAGTAATGAACAAAAACTTTATAAACATAAAAGTTGATAGAGAGGAAAGACCAGATGTGGACCAAGCTTATATGAATGCCGTTCAATTAATGACTGGTAGTGGTGGTTGGCCTTTAAACGTTGTTGCTTTACCAGACGGAAGACCTGTTTGGGGTGGCACTTATTTCCCAAAAGAACAATGGATAAGTGTTCTTGAACAACTTACTAAGTTATATACTGAAAGCCCTGAAAAACTTCATCAACAAGCAGATAATGTTGAAAAAGGACTCAAAGCCATAGACATGGTAGAATTAAATAATGAAGACGCAAAATTTGAAAGTGAATTTATTGATATTGCTGTTAAAAAATGGTCTACACAATTTGACAATAATTTTGGTGGGTTAAACAGAGCTCCAAAGTTTATGATGCCAAACAACTATCACTTTTTGCTAAGATATGCCTACCAAAATAACAATCAAGAGCTTTTAAATTACGTAAACCTTACCCTTACTAAAATGGCTTATGGAGGTGTTTTCGATCAAATAGGAGGGGGATTTTCAAGGTATTCCGTTGATACTAAATGGCATGTGCCACATTTTGAAAAAATGCTTTATGACAATGCTCAATTAGTAAGTTTATATGCTGATGCCTATCTGATTACTAAAAACGAATTATATAGAGATATTGTTGCAGAAACTTTGGAGTATGTAAAAAAGGAAATGACTACTATTGAAGGAGCTTTTTACTCTGCACTAGATGCCGACAGCAACAATAGTGAGGGTAAATTGGAGGAAGGTGCTTTTTATGTTTGGAAGAAAGAGGAATTAAAAACTCTTTTGGGTGAAGATTTTAATTTGTTTTCAGATTATTATAATATAAACAACTACGGTCTTTGGGAACATGGCAATTATGTTCTAATTAGAAAAGATGACGATAAAACTATCTTAAACAATCATAGTATTTCCAAAGTAGAATTAGATAAAAAAATAACCTCTTGGAAAGAGACACTTCTTGAAATTAGAGATGAACGTTCAAAACCAAGATTAGATGATAAAACATTAGCATCATGGAATGGACTCATGTTGAAAGGATATATTGATGCTTACAGAGTTTTTCAAGAATCAAAATATTTAGAAATTGCCTTAAAGAATGCATTATTTATTTCTGAAAAAATGATGCGAGATGATGGTGCTCTAAACCACACCTATAAAGAAGGTGACAGTAAATTTAATGGTTATCTTGAAGATTATGCTACCGTAATTGACGCCTTTATTGCGTTATATGAAAGTACTTTAGACACTAAATGGTTAAATACTGCTAGAGACTTAACAAATTATACTTTTGATAAGTTTTATGATGAAAAAAGTAGCATGTTTTACTTTACCTCAAATGATGATGCTTCATTAGTATCTAGAAGCATAGAATACAGAGATAATGTTATTCCGGGTAGCAACTCCATCATGGCTAAAAACTTGTTTAAACTTTCTCATTACTTTGACAATACATATTACAGCAAAACAGCTAAGACCATGTTAAACAATGTAAAACCGGAAATTCAGGAATACGCATCGGGTTATTCAAATTGGTTAGATTTAATGCTTAATTATACTAGTCCTTATTATGAAGTTGCTATTGTTGGAGATAAGGCTAAGGAAAAGATTACCAAGTTGAACCAAACCTATCTTCCAAACAAGCTTATTGCTGGCAGTACCTCTGAAAGCAATATGCCATTACTATTAAATAGATATAATCCAGAGGCTACTTTGATTTATGTTTGTGTAAATAAAGCATGTAAACTGCCTGTATCTGAAGTTAATGATGCTATTGAATTTTTAAAAGAATGAACACCTTAACCTCTGTTTTAATTACTGTTGTTGCTCTGGAACATTTATATTTTCTTGTGCTGGAAATGTTTCTTTGGACAAAACCTAAAGGCATTAAAACTTTTGGATTAAAATCAAAAGAATATGCTGAAGACACAAAGGTTTTAGCAGCTAATCAAGGACTTTACAATGGGTTTTTAGCTGCTGGATTAATTTATTCTGTAGTAAAAAACAATATAGATTTTGCTATTTTCTTTCTTTTATGTGTGACTATTGCTGGTATTTATGGGTCTTACTCCACAAAGAAAACAGCACTATTTTATGTTCAGGCATTACCAGCTATTTTAGTATTAACAGCCTGCTTTTTTCTAAAATATATTTAACAATTATTTCAATTACCTAAAGCTGAAATAATTAATATAAGTTTTTAATTTTATAACTCTAAATAAACACTATTAAATTATGGATATAGAAAGATATATCTCCCTCGCACAAGATTTCATCATAGAATATGGAATTAAAGTATTAGGAGCCATAGTCATTTGGATTATTGGTTCTTGGATTATCAAAAAAATAACAAAAGGCATTGCTAAAGTCATGTCTAAAAACAACTATGATGTTAGTTTACAAAAGTTCCTTCTCAATTTAATTGGTTGGGGTTTAAAAATTCTATTATTCTTAGCTATTTTATCTCAGCTTGGTATTGAAACCACCTCTTTTGCTGCTATTTTAGCTGCTGCTGGTTTAGCCATTGGTATGGCACTGCAAGGTTCTTTAGGAAATTTTGCCGGAGGTGTTTTGATAATGATTTTTAAACCATTTAAAATTGGTGATTTAATTGAAGGGCAAGGTGAATTAGGGGTTGTTAAAGAAATTGAAATTTTCACTACTAAAATATTAACACCTACAAACAAGGAAGTTATTATTCCTAACGGAGCCTTATCAAATGGAAATATTACCAATTATTCTACAGAAGGTAAATTACGTGTAGACTTAACAATTGGTGTTAGCTATGATGCCGACATTAAACAAACTAAAGAAGTTCTAATGAATATATTAACTTCTAATCCTAAAGTATTACAAGATCCTGCACCAAGTGTGAATGTTTCTGAATTGGCCGATAGTTCGGTTAATTTTGCAGTAAGACCTTACGCAACAGTTGCAGATTATTGGGATGTTTACTTTGGTGTAACTGAAGAATGTAAATTAGCATTAGATGCTGCTGGTATAGAAATTCCTTACCCACATCAAGTTGAAATTCATAAAGAAGCTTAAGAATTT
The DNA here is from genome assembly GCF_045277075.1 of Seonamhaeicola sp. MEBiC01930. Classification (GTDB taxonomy): domain Bacteria; phylum Bacteroidota; class Bacteroidia; order Flavobacteriales; family Flavobacteriaceae; genus Seonamhaeicola. Next base: position 1,045,823 of record NZ_CP104270.1, read on the forward strand.
TTAGGCTTTAAAGCCACAAAGTCCTTTAAATAATACGGTTCAAAATAAGCGACATCCTCTATGTCGCTTATTTTATATTTATTATAAGCTAAAACACTCATTTCATTTGCAGATGGTAATTTGTCTTCAATAAAAACCGCATTTGGATGTCTTATAAGCTCTTTGGTTTTCTCAACACCATTACCAATAAAATAAACTTTTTGTTTTCCTAAATATTCAGAAAAAGAATTCTCATTTAAAATTTGCGCCTGGGTTTCTCTTATTACATTGTACTTAGAGTCGTAAATTGCAGAATAAACCTCCATTCTTCTCGCATCTAACATGGCTACTATAATTCCGTTTTCACAGTGTACTTGTTGCGCTAAAGCCTCCAATGTTGGCACAGAAATTAATGGTTTATTTAAAGCAAATGATAACCCTTTAGCAGCAGAAACACCTATTCTTAAACCTGTGTAAGACCCAGGTCCTTTACTAACAGCAATAGCGTCAATGTTATTCCGCTTTAGACTAGCTTCAGTTAACATCTCATCTATAAAGACATGTAATTTCTCAGCATGCGAGTACCCATTTCTACTATCCTCTTTAAGAGCTATAGTTTTTCCTTCTTTAGAAACTGAAACAGAACAATTAGTTGTTGCCGTTTCAATATTTAATAATATTGCCAATTTTTCTAATTTAAATTCATGATTGGTATTCCAAAATAAAACTCAATGACTTTTAATTTAAAAATATAATCATATTTTGTTCGCACCACTTCACTTTGGGCTTGCTCAAATCTTCCTTGAGACTGACTAAAATCAAAAGAATTTAAAAGCCCTACATTATATCGTTCTTTAGAATAATTAAAAGCTTCTTGTCTAGCATCTAAAGTTTTTTGGGCGGCCTCATAGGCCTTAAAGGCTCCTTTAGCATCGTTTAAAGCTTGATACACCTCCGTTTCAAGATCAATACTAGCTTGCTTCAATTGAATTTTAGAACGCTCCAAATTTAAACTATTTCTTTTAATATTGTTTTTAATTGAAAACCCACTAAAAATTGGAACTCTTAAACTTAATCCAAATGAATGACCATCATTTAAACTAAACTGATCAAATAATGCATCTGGTCCTGCAACAACTGGAGAAGTTGTGAAATTAGGAGTAACAACAGTTTCTCCCGAAGCTTCTACAAATCCAATAGCAGTATTAGTTCCATCTGGAATACTGTTTACCCCAATAACCCTATCACTATAAGAAGCTCTGGTATTATAGCCGTAAAATCCCGAGAGTGTTGGTTGCAAATTCCCTTTTGCCAATTTTAAATCATATTCAGCTAACTCTACATTAGTCTGAGCTATTTTAATATCATATCTGGTTTCTTTTGCCTTTTGAATTATAATTTCCGGTTCCTCATTCAAAATGCTAGTAATAGGCACCTCATATTCGAGGTCTATAATATCAAAATCCTTATAATTATCTAAAAGTAAAGTTTGAGCTAAGCTAATTTTAGATAGTAAAACAGCATTTTCTGCATTAACAATTTGTTGCTCTTGTGAGGCTAATGTTGCTTTTAATTCTAAAACATCTCCCTTAGGAATTACACCAGCTTCAACTAGTTCAATAGATCGTTTAAGATCCTGATTAGTAACATCAAACTGAGCTTTTTGAATTTTCAATTGTTCTTTATTAAACAAAATTTGCAAAAAAGAATTCGCCACTAATAAAGAAATATCATCTTTCATATTATCTAGTTGATACTTGCTAGCTAGAATTGCCAAGTTTGATTGGTGTAACTGATTAATATTTCTTAACCCTCCATAAATAGTAATATTTGAAGATAAGCCTAAAGATGTAAACTGGGTAGTTTGGTTCTCCAACAATCCGGTTGTAATATTTTGGTTTAAACCAATATTCCAAGAATGCGAACCTGAGCCACTTAAAGTAGGTAGAAAATTACCAATGGCATCTTTTTTATTAATTTCACTTTGCTGTAAATCTAAAGCTCCCTGCTTTATAGATATATTATTCTCTAAAGCATAATTTACACACTCATGAAGGCTCCATTTTTTTTGTTGTCCAAAAACTGAACCTACTATGAGTAGCATAAATAGTGTTAAAATCTGCTTCATAAAATGTGATCTATTTTTAATCATTGTCGTCATTTTCATCTTCTTCGTTATCTTTTGAGGCCTTATTCCATACCTTTATTTTATCTCCCTCTTTAACACCTTCAATAATTTCAACATTAATTCCATCAGACAGACCAAGTTTGATATTTTGCTTTTTATACTTGTCTTCTCCTTCTAAGATTTCAACAAATGGTTTATCCGTAATCCTATTATATTGAAGTAAGGCCTCTTTTATTGCTAAAACACTATCCTTTGCCTCAATATCAATTTCAGCATTAGCGCTATACCCCGCTCTAATATTTGTACTAACTTCTATATTAACATCAGCTTTAATTGTAAACTGTACTGCACCATTTTCTTCAACTCCTTTGGGAGCAACAAAAGTCAATTTTGCAGAAAATTCTTTATCGTTAATTGCGCCTAAAATCACTTTTATCTCCTTTCCTTCTTCCAATTTTCCAACCTCAGACTCATCAACTTTACCTTCAAAAATCATTAAACTCATATCTGCAACTGTAGCTATAGTTGTACCTGCGTTAAAATTATTACTCTGAATAACTTGATCTCCTTCACGAACTGGAATTTCTAAAATAGTTCCTGAAATTTGGGCTATTATATTTGTATTAGCAGAATTCCCTCCAGAAAGCGAACCTCTTTTTATTATTTGATAATCATTTTGAGCTTGGGCCAATGATTCTTTAGCTTGATTAAAAGACAATTCACTATTCTCGAAATCTTGTTTAGAAACCACCCCCTTTTCAAAAAGAGATTTGTTTCTGTTATATAAGGTTTTTGCATTCTCAAATGATAATTTAGATGATGCTATTCTACTTTTAGCACTTACTAAACTCTGCTCATTTGGAACCACCCGTATTTTAGCTATTAAATCACCTTTATTAACTACATCTCCTTCTTCCACTAGAATCTTATCTACAATTCCAGAAATTTGTGGTTTCAGTTCAACCTCTTCTTCTGGGTTTAATTTACCCGTTGCTACAGCTTTGGTGTTAATAGAGGTGTAAAAAGGTTCTTCAACTTTATACTCTACAACATCTTTAGAATTGGCATCTTTAAAATACTTTAACACCCAAACTAATAGTAGCATAGCTACAATACCTAAACTAATTTTTACTGTTTTATTCATTTTATATAATTTCTTTTATTCTTCTCTTAATGCTTCAATTGGTTTTACACTTGTTGCTTTAAAGGCCGGAATTAAACCTATCAAGGTTCCCAAAACCACCAAAATTATTAGTGATAAAAAGACTACTATTATAGGTACTGAGGCATTTACAAGGGCTGCTTCAATACCTTGACCATAAAGCTTATCTATTAAAATTAAAATTAATCCTCCCGTTATTATCCCAAAAAAGCCAGCTACCATTGTTAAAAACACAGATTCTAGTATAATCTGTCTTTTAATTTCAAATGGTGTAGCCCCTAATGCTCTGCGAACTCCTATTTCTTTAGTCCGTTCTTTAATTGTGATAAGTAAAATGTTACCTATTGCAAAAACTCCAGCTATTAAGGTTGCTAAACCAACAAACCATGTTAAAAATTGCATCCCTGTTAAAAACCCTGTTACCTTTCCAATTTCTTTTCCTGCATTAGCACTACCTAAAGCCCTATTGTCTTTTGGATGAATATCATTTAAATTTTTTAGTAATAATTTAGCATCATGTTCTATTTGAACAATATCATATTCTATCTTACCAGTAATCATCATCCATCCAATTTTGTCACCTCTATTAAAAACACCTTGAAATGTAGTAAACGGGATATGCATATCTATAGGTGGCCCCATACTTATATTTGAAGTTTCGAACATACCAACCACCTTAAAGTTTATACTATTTATTTGAACATATTCTCCAATAGGATTTTCATCTTTTTGAAAAAGTTGTTTATAAATATCTTCAGACAAGACCACAACTTTTTTCTTATTAGCTATATCATTATGATTAATGAAACGTCCATGTATTAATTTCTTCTTTTCAACTTTATCTAGTAATGGATAATCACCAGCAACCCTAAAACTTCCAGAAAGAAAATTTCTTACCACTGTTACTTGATTTTGACTTCTTGGAACCACAAACTCAATCCCTTCAATATTATCTTTAATCTTATCTGTGTCAGATAATGCTAGCTGTACTCTTCTACCTTCTTGAAAGCCCTTAAATGGCTTTCCTGTACTTTGCCCCCAGATAAATACGCTGTTGGTTGCAAAATCTCCAAATAATCTGTTAAATGAATTCTCCAAACCCCGAGCTGAGCCTAATAGAACAATTAATAGTAATATTCCCCACCATACACCAACCATAGTTAATATAGACCTGAGCTTATTTTTACTAAAGCTATCATAAACTTCTTGCCAAGTATCTCTATCAAATAAAAATCTAAACATATTAATCGTTCCTTAAAGCAACTATGGGTTTAATTTTTGACGCTTTTTTAGCAGGCAAATATCCTGCTATGCTTCCTGCTAATACTAAAACTATAGTAGCTCCTATTACCAATCCGGTACTAACGTTAGGGTCTTTTATAAAATAAGTTTTTAAACTAGGACCTACTGCATCTAAAACACCTACACCAATTAATAACCCAAAATATCCTGCAATAGCTGTAATAATGATACATTCTATTAAAATAATTGAAACAATTGATTTTGGTGACGCCCCAAGTGCTTTTCGAATCCCTATCTCTTTGGTGCGCTCTTTTACAATAAAAATCATGATATTGCTAATACCAACAACCCCAGCTATTAGCGTACCAAAACCGATAACAAGAATAATGGCTCCTAGTACAAAATTAAATTGTTCAACATTTTTTGAGGCTTGTGCCATATTTTGAACACGAATGGCTCGTTGATCATTTTTAGCAACATTAAATCTTTCTTTCAAATCATCAGTAAGCTTATTTCCAAAATCTATTGCCTGATTATAATTTAACTTTGGGTTAAAAGTTAAATGCATAAAGTCTATATAATCATTGTTACCAAAGATCTGTTGAGCGGTTGATAATGGAGTATAAATAACATTTTCTTCGTTATACCCTTCATCATCTGTAAAAACACCTACAACTTTATATTGAATTCCGCTAAGGTTAATATACTTACCAACAGGATCAGTCTTTATAAATAAATCATCTTCAACAACTTTTCCTATAACAGCAACTTTAGTTTTATTGTTTATATCATTTTGGTTAATATAACGACCTGACTTTATTTGATTGTTTTCAATAAACATGTATTCTGGGTGGACAGACCTAACTTGGTAATTGTTCTTTTCATTTTTATAGGAAGCAGTAACATTTCTATGAACTTTGCTAGTAATATATTGCACTTCATTTTCAAATTCATCAAGAACATAATCGTAATCCTCATTCTTAAACTGGATACGCCTTCCAGCTTGAAGGCCCTTATGTGCTTTACTTGTTCTTCCAGGATAAACTACAATTGAGTTAGTAGCATCAGTACCAAAGGCCTCGACAAAAGTGTTATTTAAACCATTAGCAATGCCAAATAATATTGTAAAAAGTAGTATTGCAAAAGACACAGTAAAACCAGATAATAAACTTCTAGTTCTGTTTTTATTAATACTCTGAAATATTTCTCGCCAAAGATCTAAGTCAAACATATTGTTCAGCTCTCACTTGTTCTACGTGTTTATCTTCCATAATAACCCCATCTCGAAGACGAACGATACGTTTACACATATTAGCTATATCTTCTTCATGCGTTACCATTAAAATAGTTTTACCCTCATCGTTTAATTGCTGTATAAACTCCATAATTTCATAAGAGGTTTTAGTATCTAAAGCTCCTGTGGGTTCATCTGCTAATAATAATTTTGGGTTTGCAGCTAATGCCCTGGCAATTGCCACACGTTGGTTTTGTCCTCCAGATAATTCTTTTGGTAAATGTTTAGCCCAATCTGCTAACCCAACTTTATCTAAATGAAACAAAGCGAGTTCTTGACGTTCTTTACGTTTCATACCTTGGTAATACAACGGTAAAGCCACATTTTCTAAGGCATTCTTATAATTGATAAGATTGAAAGATTGAAAAATGAAACCTAAAAATTTATTTCTGTAAACCGCCGCTTTTTTCTCGGTTAAGTCCTTAATTGGCAACCCGTCAAGAATATACTCTCCTGAATCTGCCATATCTAACATTCCTATAATATTAAGTAAGGTAGATTTTCCGGAACCAGAAGACCCCATAATGGCAACCATTTCCCCTTCTTTAACAGAAAGGTTTATACCTTTTAAAACATGTAATTGAGAATCTCCTATTGGATAGGATTTGTGAAGTTGATTAATTTCTAGCATAACAAATTGATTGATAAAACTTATTTAAGCTTTAAAGTTAGACTATCATCAACAGGAAATGTTACAATTAATTGTTAATTTATTGTGTTTTATTACTATACTTTCTATAAATAATAAATATTATTCCACCAACAAGTAAGTACGGAACAGCCATTAAATATTTAATACCATTATTAATTCCTTTGGCAGCACTTTGAGTTTCCTCACTCTCAAGAACAGCCCTACACATGGCACATTGTGCTTCTATATCCATATAAAAGAAAAAACAAAAAACAAAAAAGAGTAAGACTCGTTTCATTTTAGTAATATGGTGAAATCATTAAATAAACTACCACACCGGTAACAGCCACATAAAGCCATAGTGGAAATGTGATTTTTGCTATTTTTTTATGCTTTTCAATATTATTAGTAATAGCTCTTACATACGTAATTAACACAAATGGAATTACGGCTATAGACATTACAATATGTGTTATTAAAATAAAATAATAAAAATATTTTGTAGTACCATCTCCTCCAAATTTAGTAGAGTCACTGGTCATATGATAAGCAATATACATAAGTAAAAATAGCACTGAAAGCATTATTGCAAACTTCATTAAACGTTCGTGTAGCTTTATTTTTTTGTTTTGAATAGCAATAAACGCTAACACTAAAACCAATGCTGTAGCTGCATTTATACAAGCATAAATTGGCGGCAAAAAAACAGGCAATTCATAATCTATTCTAATTCCGAAAAGAGCCGCTACTGCTAACGGAATAACAATTGACAAAATGACTATTAGCTTGTTATATTTTTTATCGTCCAATATTTTTTTTTGATTACTCATTAAGTAGTTTTTTAATGTCCTCTTTTAATGCACTTATTTGTTCCTTTTGTCCTTCATCATTTACCTGTTCTTCCTCTGAAGTTATGCCCTCATAATAAATTATTGGGTTTCCAGATTTGTCTTTTCTAGAACGAATAAATCCGTTTTTATCAATTAATGCAAAATTTCCTGAATGCTCAAAACCGCCTTCAACATCTTTATTCTCTGCAGCATAAATATAAAATCCTTCATTTGCCAATTCATAAATAGCATCTTTATCACCAGTCATTAAGTGCCAATTAGGATTAATTATTCCATAATTATCTGCATATGCCTTTAAAACTTCAGGAGTATCGTAATCAGGGTTTATAGTAAAAGATGCCACTCCAAAATCTTCAAAGTCATTAAATTCACTTTGAATTTTAACCAAATTACGATTCATTCTAGGACAAATGGTAGGACATGTTGTAAAAAAGAATTCTATAACATAAACCTTCCCTTCATAATCTTTGTTGGTAATGGTGTTTCCATTATGGTCTGTAAAACTAAACTCAGGTACCGTTCTATCACCTTCACTTCCAGGAATAAAAACTAAGTCTAATGCTTCCGTTTTATTATCTTCAGAATAATCACTTCTACTTTCTTGCCGAGTAATATCCCCTTTTGTTATTCTATCAACAATTCTTGGGATGAAAATAATTCCAAAAACAAGAATTATAAAAGCTATACCTATATAAGAGTAATTAGTTTTTTTCATTGCTGTTTATTAAATCGTTTGCTCGTCTTACAGTAGAATTAAACTCTCCTTTTCGTTTCTGCCTATATTCCGTAAATAGAATACGCATATCTTCGCTCATCTTATTTTTTATAGTGGCTACTTCAATACAATTGTATGCGTTTAATCCGTAAACGGGATTATTCTTTTCAATTTGGCCATCATTTCTATCATCAATACGTCCGCGTTGATTAAGTTCTTTATCAATAATAAATACATCATCAGTGGCTAATGAGTTATCTAACGTTGGTAAAACTTTTATACTTTTATATAGCTTATTTATGCTTTCAGGTGTACCATAAACAAAATGCCAAAACTTTAAATCTTCATACTGGCTAATTTCTTTTTTCAAAATTTCAGCAAGATCTTCTGCTCCTTCAGGTACAACAATAACTATTTGAAACTTTTTAAATCCTTTAAATTTATCATATACAAGCTCTTTCAAATTTGATGCTGCGGTAGATTTATCCATTGGGTTGTTTCCAAAAAAACCTAGAACTGTTATATGATCATTTAATAAAACAGGTTCATTAATATTAGAAGTGAAAGTTTTTAATTCTAAAACGTCTTCATTTACAATATCTAATGGTGAATAATTATGTGTAGCTGGATACAACAGTAATAAAAAAGTAACTGGAAGAAAAAACAAAATTCCTAAAACAGTATAACGACCAACTTTTTTTAAATCCATTAAATGATTGTTTACTAAATCTATAAATAAATTATGCAAAAATAAAAAAGGTGGTTCTTAAAAACCACCTTTCACTTATATTTTTATTCTAGATTGAATTAAAAATCTCTTTTTATAAAACCATCTTTATACACATCAAAAACATAACCTCCTTCTTGTAATAAGATAAAAATTAAATAAAGTATTAAAAAGATAGCAGTCCAAACAACAGCACGTCTTAATCCTTTTGTTTCATCACGCATATGCATGAAGTCCCAAGTGATATAATACGCCTTAACTATGGTAAGGATAATAAATATCCAGTTTAAGATTTTCATACCTAAAACCTGAGCCAAAGACCATTCAGGTTTTACAATACCTAACCATACCTCTACTGTTGTTACTATTGAAAGTAAAATCAAAACTCCCCAGATTTTCTGAGTATTTGATTTAAATTTTATTAGACCTCTTAATATTGCTAAATTATGTGCGTGTGCCATGTCTTTTTAAAATCTGTTTTTTGAATTAAACTAGGTAGAAGAATGTAAATACAAATACCCAAACTAAATCTACAAAGTGCCAGTATAACCCCACTTTCTCAACCATTTCGTAACTCTTACGCCTTTCGTATGTTCCTAATACCACATTGAAGAAAATAATGATATTAATAATAACTCCAGAAAATACATGGAATCCGTGGAAACCTGTAATAAAGAAAAAGAAGTCTGCAAATAATGGAGAACCATATTCATTTACATGCAAATTAGCTCCTTCAACAACTAATTTCCCGTTTTCCTTTATTTGTCTTAATGATTCGGCTCTAGACAAAACTGTTTTTTCACCTTCTTCATTAATTATCTGAGTTCTCACTAAAACATTATCATGAGCTTCTAAACCATGTACTACTTCTTCAACCGTGTATGTTGGCAAAGTTCCTTCAGATGTAAACCATAGGCCACTTTTACGTTGGTCTTGTACTCTTTCTTTATGCGTATCAACAACAACAAAATCTTTAAGCGCTACACGGTGTCCTTCCGTGTCAACAAACTGAAGAATATTTCCTCCTTTTGTTTGTACAGCACCGTAATCTCCCTTGATAAAAGTGTTCCATTCCCAAGCCTGAGACCCAACAAATATTAAACCACCTATAATGGTTAAGAACATGTATATTGTAACTTTAGCTTTATTTAAATGATGACCAGCATCTACTGCTAATACCATAGTTACCGATGACATAATAAGCACAAATGTCATGAAAGCCACATAATACATTGGAGCATTTACACCATGTAAAAATGGAAAGTGAGTAAACACTTCATCGGCAATAGGCCATGAATCAATAAATTTAAATCTTGAAAACCCATAGGCTGCTAAAAAGCCTGAAAATGTTAATGCATCTGAAACGATGAAAAACCACATCATCATTTTACCGTAACTTGCTTTTAACGGTTGGTTACCGCCTCCCCAAGTTTTTCCGTCTGCTTCAGCATTTACAACTGTAGTACTCATATGTAATGGTTGTTATTTAAAAGTTGCACAAAAATAATCATTTTATTTATCTAACGAAATATAAGCTGCAAATTTTAAACTATGATAAATATCAGTTTAAAAAAATTAATAAACCAACTGAAATTTTTGAAAAAAATACGAATGATTTATTTAACAAAGTATAAGAATAAGAATAGGTAAACCCACAGTATATCTACAAAATGCCAAAAAGTAGCAGCCAATTCAAACCCAAGTAGGTTTTCTGGGAAATACTTCTGTTTAAAATGATTATAAATTACCACCAAAAGACAAATTAAACCAGCAACAACATGCAGAATATGCACCACAGCAATCAAATAGATATAAGACACCTTAACGTTGCTTGTTGGTCCAGTCAGGTGATAACCCATATTTATAATTTCATTGAATCCCCTTAACTGAAAAACAATAAAGGCAACACCTAAGATTAAGGTTGTTAATAACCATAATGATGTACCTTGACTACTACCTTGTTTTAATGCTTTTTTTGCAGCAATAAATGTAAAACTACTAATAATGATTAAAACGGTACTGGTAATAAAAGCATCTGGAAGTTGAAAATCTTTTAACCAGTCTGGTCTTGACTTGCTTACTAGAAAAGCACTAGTCCATCCCATAAATGACATAATTAATGAAATAATACCAAACCAAAGCATCATTTTTTTTGCTCTTGCCTTCTTTTCTTTTTGTGTTCCTTGAGTTAAATCCATAGTTATCTAATAAATTTATCAACTACATATACTATTTGAATAAGTGTAATATACAATACACTGGCAAGCATTAACTGTCTCGCCGCTTTGGCTGTCATTTCCTTAAATAACTTAATAGCATAATTTAGCATCCCTAATCCAAGTGCAAAAACTACAATGGCCGCAGCTATAGATAATTGTAACTTACCCGTAAACCCAAAAACTGGAATTACAGAAACTATAATTGTCCAGATAGTATACATAATAGTTTGCACCGTGGTTCCTTTATCTTGCTTACCAGTTGGAAGCATTTTAAAACCTGCCTTTTCGTAATCATCAAACAAGAACCACCCTATAGCCCAAAAATGTGGAAACTGCCAAAAAAATTGCAATGCAAATAAGGTTCCTGGTTCAATACCAAAATCATCTGTAGCTGCTACCCATCCTAACATAAACGGTATAGCACCAGGTATAGCACCAACAAAAACAGCGATTGGTGTCATTGTTTTAAGTGGTGTATATGCACAGGTATATAAAAATATTGAAATAGCACCAAACATTGCCGTTTGCTTATTTATAGTGTATAATATTATAATACCTAATAAGGTGAAAATAGATGAAATAATAAATGCAGAATTTACAGATATTCTCCCGGCAGGGATTGGCCTATTTTTAGTTCGGTTCATTAAAGCATCTAAATCCTTCTCAATTATTTGGTTAAAACCATTTGAGGCTCCAACCATGAAATAACCTCCTAAAGCTAAAAGTATAAGTGTTTTAACATCAATTGTTTCTACACCCAATAAATAACCTGCAAGAGAAGAAAACACCACGCTCAATGACAAACGCATTTTTGTAATTTCTTTAAAATCTGAAATTACCGAAGGTGTTGTTACTGAAGATTTTGACCTAGCCAATGCTCTATTTTGTTTTGCGAGTGCAAAGATACTCTAATAATGCTTTTTGACAATGGGTTTGATTATAAAAAAGATAAGATACTGAAACGAGTTCAGCATGACAATGTTAAAAATCAAAATACCAGTTAAATAAATCGGTTCTTAAACCAAAGTTAAACCATACTGTATTATTACTAAATGTTGTAGTTGTTGTAGCACTTGGGTCAAAATTTCTAACTGTAATATCAGTAAACAACTTTAAGTTTGATGCTGGATTAACAACATAACCCGCCTGTAAGTTTCCGTAAAACGATTTGGCCTTTATCCCTTGTCCAATTGCCACACCAGTATCAAATGGCCTATCGTTATAATCTCTGTAAATATCTCCGCCATAACTAAAATTATCCGTTCCGTTATTATAATCTAAACCACGGTTACCTAATATAAATTTAGCATCAGCAAACCATCTATCTAAACGATACCGACCAATAAGAACTAATTCACTAAAATTAGCCCCCCATAAATGTGCCAAGGTTTGGTTATTATGCCCGTAATTCAATACGACAGTATTATGTGAATAAGTATATGGTCGAACTCTATTATACTCTAACTGTAAAAGTAAATTATCTACTTTGAAAGCATTATAATACTTCACCCCTAATTGATAACCATATTTATTTTTCCAGCTTTTTTCACCACCCTTAATATCACTTAATGAAAATTCATCTAAAATGAATTGGCCATATGCATTTACATCATTATTAAACTTGTACTTAGCTGTAGCTCCTAATAAAGCGTTTCCAGCTCCTTGACCAGTTTCAAACTCAATAGCTCTATAAAAAACAACTGGATTCAGGTAGTTAATATCAAAACCACGGTCGTTACTATTAGTCCATAGTACAGACTCAAATAATCCCAAATTAAATCGTTTTGACACATTCCAACTTAAGTAATGATTTGCTACATATTTGGTTAAAAAAGCCTTGTCTTCAACTACTTCATCACGCACATCCTTCATCCACATAAAGGTGTTGGTATATTTTAATTTCCAAAATTTTGTGTTCAGTTTTAAAAACGGATGTGGACTTGTTACATCACTCATTAAAAGTGACCTATAACCATCACCTATAAAGTTTTTTCCATGTCCAAACTGAATATTCAAAAACTCTGCTGGTGAATAAGATAAATACGCTTCCGCTACCGGATAATCATATGAATCTGTTTTAAAACGTTTAGCTATACCACGCCCAGGAATAATAGCTGGATCCGGCCCAAAAGCTTTTAAACTTTCGGAATATCTATTTACATAATCTGCAAAACGACCTTGACTTTCAAATACTGCCGAATAAAAATTAAATTTCTTTCCTAAACCTCCTTGAACCACAAAACCACGAGTATTATTATATGTTGAATTGAAATCGGCATCCGTATCTTTACCAACTTGTAAATCGAAAACAGGATCTATAATGAACCAATAATCTTTTCCTTGAATCTGTACAAAATGCTCATTCCATAGTTTTTTACCTGCCCATGAATCTGCATTTTTTTGAAGGCTTTTTTGCTCTTCATCAAAGTCATAATATTTTGCAACGTCACTATATAAAAATGGTTTTGCAGCCGTATGACTATTTGTTCCTAACAAATTCATAGCTCTGTCAAACTTAGCATAATCACTATGAATAAACTGAATGCTCAATTCACTTGAGTGTCGCTTATTAGTATATGCATACAAACCTTTATTTACTTTATCAAATTCTTGTTTAGCTGCTTCTTCAAGTTTAGAAACCTGCTTTTCAGTGGCTAAATCCAGAGTTTTAGGTTCTTGTTTTACCAGAGGAATTTGTATTGGAATAGAATACTGTTTAAACGTGTTTCTGCCGTTATATGTACCTGGAGTAATTTTAGGAAACGTAGCAAAAACGCGCCTAATTTCTTCTTCTAGGACATTATAAAAAGCATCAACATAAATTACTTTAAAATTACCGTTAACATCCACTTCAAAAAGCACTACTATTTTGCCTTTATAGTTCTCATCAATTACTTTTTGTGGTACCTTAAAATTACTAAAAATGAGATTATATACGTTTTTATCAAAACATTGCTGCAATGAATCTATTTCTATATTGTTACAATTTGGAAAAACTGGTGGTTTTTCTTTTGAAAATTCATCTTGTGAAAACGCATTAAATTGAACTAAAAGTAGGACTAGTACAATAAATCTTATCATGGAAAAGGCTTGGAATTAATTTAAAACCGAAAGATAGTATATTTTTAACAATGTACTTCATTAAAAAACCGCTATCAACTTTTATAATAACGGTTTTAAAGTTCTAAATTATAGTTAACTAGTTACTGAGCATCAAAAACAATGGGTAATGTATATCTAACATTGACTGTTTTATCTCTTTGCTTACCAGGTTTCATTTTAGGCACCTTATTAATAACCCTTGAGGCTTCCTTATCTAATTCTGGGTGCGGCGCTCTGGTTTTAATATCCATAACATTACCTTCCCTATCAATAGTAAATTGTGTTATAACCCTTTGCCTTCCATACAACCCTAATTCACCTCCAATTGATGTATCAAAATTTTTTCTGACTAGTTTCGATAGTTTTTCAGACATACACTTTTTCTTAGCTTTATTATCCTTCTTGTTTTCACATCCCGGATAAACTGGAACTTCTTCAATAAATACAAAATCCACAATTGTTTCATCAGGTAAATCGTCAATTATAATATCTCCAGGTTCTATTGGAGGGTTTTTATCCATTACAGGGTCATCAGGGGTATCAAGAATTTGATTTGCAACTGGGATATCATTATCCACTTCAATAAAATCTTTCGGCTGCTTTACTTTCTTCTGTTTAACAGGTTCCTCAATTGAATGTTTTTCTGGTTTGATTAGTGGAATATCAATACTGTAAGGGCTATCATCAATTGGAATATCAACAACTGCAGGGATTTTAGTTTCAAACTTCATTTCAAACAATCCGTAGGTGACCAATAGACAAACTATTAATCCTACTTGAAAGTAGAGGGTTGAGTTTTTTTGTAAATTTGCATCATGCTTTTTTGATTTTTTCACAGTTTGGTCATTTTGCCGAATGCCACTGTGAGATTCTTTAAGATTTCTCATAATTATAGTTTTAAATGTTAATATTATGATAAAATCACAAGAAGCATACCAAAAAAGAAATCCCGTTACAAAATTTGTAACGGGATTTTATATGATAGTAATATATATTATATACTAGTCTTGAACTTGGAATATAATTGGTAACGAATAAGGAACATTTACTGGCTTACCACGTTGCTTACCTGGTTTCATTTTAGGTAACATACCTATAACTCTTTTGGCTTCTTTTTCTAAACCAGGGTGCGGTGCTCTAGCTCTAATACCAACAACGTCTCCTTTTTTATCAATTTTAAAGATTACGTTAATTCTTTGTCTACCAGATAAACCAAGATCACTTGCTAAATCTGTATTAAACTTTTTATTTACAAATTGAGAAATCTTTTTAGACATACATGCTCTTTTGGCATTGTTACTACCTTTCTCACATCCAGGGAAAATTGGAACATTTTCAATTACTGCAAAAGGAACATCTATATCTTCTTCTACTTCATCAACAATTACTTCTTCTACTTCAACGATTTCAGTTTCTTGATCAACCTCAGTTGATTCAATTACTGTTTCTTCAACTTCTTCTTCGTCCTCAACAATCTCAATCACCTCTGGTGCTGCTGGAGGCGGTGGAGGTGGTGGAGGTGTTTGTATTTGTTCTGTGATTGGAATTTCTTCTTCTAATTCTTCATCCATGTTTAACTGACCTATATCAATATCAGCTTTATCATAAGTCTTATAATTGATTGCAAAATTTGTTAAAAACAACATTAATGCTAAACCAATTGCGAAGTAAAGAGAACTATTACGTCCTACGTTTGCTTTAGAATTTTTCTTAGGTTCCATAATTTATTCGTTATATAAGATTGCTAAAATAACTATTTATTTATCAAAAATGCAAGAGATTACAAGTTTTTAACGTTGAAACTTTTCGTCAACAAAATTACCGAAGTAGCCAATAATGCTCCTAAAGTGTTAGCTAAAGCATCATAAACATCAAATGCCCTGTAATCCGTCATTTTTCCTTGTAATACTTCAATAACTATACCAAAAATTACAGATAATATTAATGCAGAAACTAACGCTTTCTTAAACTTAAAATTAAATGTGTTTATAAAAGAGTAAAACCAAAAAATAGTTAAAACTGCATAAGCCCCAAAATGAAATATTTTATCGCCAAAAGATAATTTTATATCAGGTAAGTTGTTTAGTCTAATTAAACTTACAACAATCAAAAATATTGTATAGCAAATTGTGGCTAAAAAAACGTATTTCTTAAGCACCAATTAAGGATTTGTAATCGTCGGCAGACATAAGATTTTCAACTTCAGAAAGATCTGAACACTTTACTTTTATCATCCAGCCATCACCATAAGGGTCAGAATTCACACTTTCAGGTTCATCTTCTAAAGACTCATTAAACTCTATAATTTCACCAGATAAAGGCAAAAATAAATCTGAAACTGTTTTAACGGCCTCCACAGTACCAAAAACTTCATCAGCGTCAAGAGTTTCATCAAGAGTTTCAACTTCCACATATACTATGTCTCCTAATTCACCTTGGGCAAAATCAGTTATACCAATTGTTGCAGTATCTCCTTCAAGTTTAACCCATTCGTGATCTTTAGTATATTTTAATTCTGATGGAATATTCATGCATTAATAAATTAAAAATTGTTTCACAAAAATATCTATTCAAATGATAAATTCAAACCTTTATTACCTAATTTCCAAAATTATACCTAATGGTTAATCCAGACCTTATTGTTGTTTGCGGAAATGCTGTAGAAATAGCATACTCAGAAAAGGCATAGTCGAAATAGAAAATACCTGTTAAATTTCTACTAAAAGCATAATCTGCGGTATATTTAAGATTCCAAACTGTTTGCCCAGATGTAACTTGATTATTATCTAAATCTAAATATCTAATAATAGTTTTGTTATCTCTAACCGAAACATCTGCTTTCATATTCAAATCACTAACAATACGCTTACTAGGTCCTGCTAAATTTGATTTGATTCTTAAATCTTTTATTCTATAACCTAACCCAAGAGTATACTCATTCCCCTGAACCTCCGTTAGTAAATTATTATCAAAACTTAGAGATAACATTCTATCTTTTTGAACCTCAGCTAAAATTTTAACTGAATTTTTCATTTCAAAGTCAATTCTCACTAACGGGCTAAAAGATTCTGTTAAATTAATCCCTCCAAATAACCTTTCATTTTTAAAATTCCCAGATTGATCAAACGATTCTAAAGGCTGACTTGCATATTCAAGACCAGGAACAGGTGCTTGGTTATCATCAGGATTTATGTTTAGATTTAAATTAGTATTAAATTGATTAATAGTATAAGATGAGCGGTATCCATGTGTTAAAGAAAAACGTTTAAAATGCTTTTTAAACCATGCGAATTTCATAAATCCAGAATATTTTAAATCCCAGTTTGGTATTGGTATATCTCTAAAAGCCCCTGTTTTAACTTTTCCTGCATCTTGTCCTGAATATGCCGCTAAAAAGGCGGGCAATAATACTTTCTGGTTAGTCTTACCAAAACCTAATGGAAAATTGTCATCTGAATTTCTTGCATATGTTGTAGTTCCATAAAACTCCTCCGCTAACCGTTCTGCTATTATTAATCTGTTTTCTTTGAACGTGTTAAAAGTTTCAGATGTTACTGCATCACTTTGGTTAAATGCTGTTTTTATAAGAACCGTTGAGATATTAAAGTTTCCAAAAGTATTTGGGGTTAGAGACTGATACAACCCATTATTAACTATATAATTTTCTGTATAATTTTCGTAATATGTTCTATTTCCTACAATATCAATTTTTAAATCTCTTACTGGTTCTAAACTCGCAGAAACATCTAATTGTTTAGTCTGGGTAGCTGTATATTGCTGGTTAAATTCATCAAAAACTGTTAACCATCCTTTTCTAGCTGCCAAAAATCTAATATCACTTTGGCTACCAAAAGTAAAACCAAGTGTTGGCCTTAAGGTTCCAACAAAACCTGGTGTTTGTGTGTAGCCTGGTAAATAGGTTCCGTTATTTTCTGAATATCTAAACTGGATTCTTTTTACACTAGTTAAAGCTCCAACAACACCATTTAATATTTTAGTTGCCGACTGATTTTTCACTCTAGATTTGGGCTTATCATTACCGCCACCTCCTGGAGGTGCACCACTAGAAGTTGTTCTGGCTCTACGTATAGGTTTTTTCACTAAACCTATATATCTGTAAAACCTATTCATGTCTAGCGAAGCATTAATATCATGCACATTAGAGTTTTGAATGGTATTAATATTTTCTCCTATGACTTGCCCATATAAGTCTGAACCTTTTTCCCATTGAAAATTCCCTGTATACTGATAATTTGCATCAATGAAACTAAAAGTTGGTATTTTGTTTATTGGCAGCTGATAAGTTAACCCCAAAGTTTGAGTTTGCCTATTAGGATCTCCAACATCCAAGAACCCATCCCAAACATCCAATGTTTCATCTTGTTCACCTCTAATTAAATCATTATCTACAAAATAATTCCTAACAATGCTGTTATTGGCTGCATTAAAATTAAACTGTAAGGCATCGGTTAGGTTATAATTTATAGTATACTGAAAATCGAAAGTATAATTTCTTCTAAACAATTCATCTATACTAATATTATCTCCAGTCAAATCTACTTCTCTAAATTTCTGACGATTAAATTGCCTATTTATATCTGTGTTAATTGAGAAGCTTGATGGTAATAAATTAAAGTTAAAATCTTTTAAAAATTTCCAATATTTCCCGGTAAATAAAGAATCATTCTTTTTAAATGGTTCTACTTTAATTGGATTAAAATTAAACGCATAATTTGCACCAATCCGTACCGTTTTATTCACAGAGTTTTCAATCTCAAAATCTCTATGTTCTACCTTATTATATGAATAATTTAAGGTCACATTTTCCACATCATAAAAACGTGGCGTCTTATCTGTGGTTCTTGTTTTACGTACCCCAATAAAGTTGATACTCTGACGTTTTGTGTAATCTTCAGATTGTTGCTTTATAGTTTCTCTTTCTTCATTACTATTAGCTGCATCTAACCTAGATTCTAGGGTTAAATCTTTATAAAACTGATCGTATTTTGGGGTAATTAGCTCTTCGCTTTGCGAATAATTAAATGGTATTTGAACGCCCCATTTTTTAGGTAACAACTGCCCTACTTGAACATTAGTAACCACATCATATTGCTTAACATCTTCTAAGCTACGTTGACTAGGACCCTGCTCTATAGAACCAAAACCAGAAGTACTTTGCCTTCCAGTAGCACTAATATTTGCAAAATCGGCAATATTAGTGTCCATGCTTACTACAGCAGCCCAACCTCCTTCGTTATCCATATCAGATAAACGAAGTTCATTAAACCACACCTCAGCACATACGTCATTATTATTACTAGCATTCTTCACACCTACCATTAAGGTTCTGACGTCACCAAAATTTGGATTTCCCTTGATTCCTATTCTATGCTGACCAGTCACATAACCTGAATAAGGATCACTAACAGAAATTATTTCACCATCAACAACATCATAAAAAGTAGGATCTTCATTAGTTAAAGTCATATCTGAAATTCCCTGAGCCTTAATACGTCCTAATAATTCTATTGGTAAATTAACTTCATTTGCCTCTGGCCATAACCCTTCTCTAGTTCTTGATGTTGAAACTTGTAACGGTATTTCTATTTGATAGAAATTTTCAGTAAGGTCATTACCCATTCTAATAAATCCAACTAACTCATTGTTTTCTAAATTGCCAGCATCATCTGCATCTTCAGCATGCATAAACATTCTCATACGCTTAAATTGACGCATATCTAAATTGATGTTTTTATAAACAGCTTTAGAGTCTTCTGTTTCTAAATTACATACATTTACAACTAACGATTGCTCATTTTGTTCAACAACTGTATTGTTATTAAATAACTCTTCAGGCTCAATACCTGGAGGTCTTTCATAACTTCCACTATTTTCAATAGTACCAATTACTCCTACTGAAAACTCTGTTTGTGGGTCATCAGGTGTCGCATCATTCTTATCTAAAGCCTGTGTATAACGTCTCCAATCACTTCTAACCAAATCTAAAGTACCAAAACGAAAGATAGTTGTCTCTGAAAAATCTTTAAGGAACATACGCACAAAACGAACAGATCTTAAATCACTTATACCGCCAACAGCCCTAACATGACTACCTTCAACTGGAATTCTAAACTGATACCATCTTACATTTTCACTATCACCGTTTGGTAAAGAACGTGGTTGCACTTTAAAATCTCTTAAGAAATCTTTTAAAGGATTACTATTAGGAAGGTTATTAAAATCTGATTCAGACTCTGGTAAATTTTGCCTTGTAATATCCAACTCATATTCAAAATAACTGTCAATCGTGTTCATAGTATTGTCACGATTAATATCCTCTACATCTGGCTGTGTATTAGCCGCTCTTTGCGTGTCTGAAAAAGTATCTGGAGTATTTCCTTCAACACCATTATACTTTTTATAACGTTCAAAAATATCACCCTCAGCATCTAAGAAATATGAATAATTATCGTTTGCTGGGTCAGGCCCAAAAGCATCACCAAATACCGCTGCTTCTTCAATATCGTCATAACCATCATAACCTACATCCTGATTGGTACGTTCCTCACCGGTAGTGTCAAACGCATAAATAAGTGATTGATTCTGCGGTGTAACCGTTCCCCATGAAGTAGGATTAAATAAACTCACATCACCATCTTCTGGCAACCCGTTTTCATATAGTTTCTCACCATCTTTAATAATATCCTCAGAAATATTACCAAGGTTAAAAACTAATTTCCCTCCTGGGTTTGATGGGTTTTCTTGAAATGGGTCCTGCACCCAAAAATCAATATATTCCACGTTCTGTTGTTCAAAATCCGTAGAAGTTAATTGTCTTGTAATTCCTGCCCAGTTCTGTTGTGCCTCTATTGGGGTAATTCCATCTGCAGCAAAAGGATCAAAATTATATGGACCTCTTTCTTGTGGATAGTAGGCTAAATCTAAGGTATAGAGCACTGTATTTTGTCCTTGTACCAAATCCTGGTCTGGAAATAACTCATTGATAAAAACACGACTGGTATACAAACTAGACATATCATTATCTGTAACTCCATCTGGTCGTCTTGTACTATAAAAAATAGGGTCTATGGTATACCAATTTAACATAGCTCTATTATAACCATTTGCTATTCCAACACTTATATCACTTTCAGGGTCTTCTAAACCATCACCGTCTAAATCAACCGGTCTACTAGATAAAAACCATGATTGTTGAGCCGTTAAATCTATGTTGTTTTGAGTGCCTTCAAAATCATCTATATATGATGTTGCTTCACCATTAAAATCAGTGCCTTTTGGCGCGCCTGGTGCTAAATATGCAAATTCACCGCGTAAAGACAGATTAGACTCTACATCTGTATCAATATTAGGTAATTTGTTAGCTAATCTTGTTAAAAAGGGAACCTGCGTAGCAAAATTTCCATTAACTCCAAAAATGGTATTATTAATGGGTTCTGTACCATAATTAGCTTTTTGAGTAATAGGCCGCTCATTAAGATTTAACAAAGTACCACCAAGAACAAAATTATCATTAAACTTATGTTCT
The DNA here is from genome assembly GCF_045277075.1 of Seonamhaeicola sp. MEBiC01930. Taxonomy (GTDB): domain Bacteria; phylum Bacteroidota; class Bacteroidia; order Flavobacteriales; family Flavobacteriaceae; genus Seonamhaeicola. The sequence continues at coordinate 1,067,419 of NZ_CP104270.1, forward strand.
ATATTTAACCCTGTAAAACGCCTAGTCTGTTGACCGAAAACAGCATTATTCTCTGTTGAAACTTCTATTGGTGTATTTGAAGCTTTTAACGCTTCGTCTAGAATTTGCACACGCCCTAACTGATAATTAACGGTATAATCTATACCTTCAACTAAAACACGTCCACCTGCTGTAACTGTAACAGAACCTCTTGGAACATTAAAAGCACCTAAAGGAATACCATCGCTACCAGTTGATTTATAACGTCCTTTAAGTTTAAATTTATTTTTTTCTACCTCTTCTAAAGCCGCCGTTTTAGTTTCCTTATATAGAATATCATATACATATTTACTTTGATTTTCATTATAAGTGGTATCATCCTCATAATTATTACCACCTCCTAAAATATCATAAAGATACTCACCAAAAGGTTCAGCACTTGTAAATATAATTTTTCCGTTATCTGGTATTACTGTTATACCAGGATAAAAATCAAAAAAGCCATCACCATTGGCTTGTGGGTCATTATTGAAATTTAACTTATCTAAATTAAAAACCCTAAGTAAAGGCACATTTTCAATTAACTCATCTTCCGGTGTAGAACCGTTAACTGGATTTCCGTTAATATCTAAATCAAAACTACCCCCAACCGGTGAAATAAAGTTTAATGGAGATGCTTCATTATAAAATATGTTTAAAGTAAAATCATCTTGACTTAAATTATATGCTCCAGTATCATAGATGTTTTTCATCATCAAATCCCAAACTGGTTGGTCTACATTTGTGATACTACTTTTTAAAAGCTTAAGAATTAAACTTTGATTTGTGACCTGACCAGAACTGGTATCTACATTTGTAGCATCAACGCCATCATTGGCAAACTCACCTACTTGGTATACTTGCCCTCCAACAGTATACTGGTAAGCTACTGCTAAAACTTCATCATTATTTAAACGTTGATTTAAAGAAATATAACCTAACTCAGCATTTAAGTCATATTCTTGAGGTGTTAACTTTCTAGCATTTTCTAGTTTAGCATAGTCAAAACCTTCTCTTACATTAGATACCGTAATTCCGCTTTGTACTGTAGCTATATTTCTAACTGCACTTGTTAATTGAGAACCTCCATCAATATTTGTAGGATCAAAAGCATTATTACTATTATCTGGTAATGCCCCAGGTGCGCCAAAAACATTAACCGAAGAACCAACTCTATCCGTTTCTCCAATATCCTGAAGTGCTACAATATTTCTAACATTATCTGTTTGGTTACTTCGATTTGTAATCCAAACTTCAAGCCTTGTAATTTGAAGCCCTTTATTATTTATAAAAGGATAGTCTTTTAATGATGCATCATATGTGTCTTTAAAATACTGAGCTAAATAGAAGTGCCTATTTTCATCATATTCTCTTATAAATAACTCAAATTCTTCCACAGTTCCACCACCTTGAGCAACTACAGTATTACCCTGTGATTTTTGTTCTGAAAACACCCCTGTAACCGTTGTTTTACCAAACTGAAGTTGAGCTTTAACACCAAATAAACTTTGCGCACCAGTAATTAAAGAACTATTTAGTGGCATGCTTACATTACCAACTTCTATTTTTTGAATAATATCATCTTCAGTCGGGGTGTATTCTAGCTTAATAAGGTTTTGAAAATCAAAGGAAGACTGGGTATCATAATTAGCATTAACTTGTAGTCTTTCTCCAACCTTTCCTTGTAAACTCAAATTAATTCTTTGATCAAAATCAAAAGTAAAATTACTTCTGTTTCTTGGTGAAAACGCAGGATTATCTTGTCTTGAAAATAAAATTCCTAAATCCATTTCTACAGAACCTTGTGGAATCACTTCAATGGTTTCGCCACCAAAAATAGACTGAAATAAATCGGATTTTACGTAAAACTCAGGCAGTAGGTTTTTTTGGCTATCTTCTTCATCATTTTTACCATCAAAAGCACCTATTTTTTCTTTATAATACGTCTTAATATTTTCTCTAGCAACTAGCTCATAATATTCAGTAGGCGTTAAAATAATAGGATAGTTAATATTAAAACTCCCTATTTTTTCAGTATAGATGTACCTATTAGTAGCAGGGTCATATGTGTATTTAGACTCTATACTATTAGGCGTTGGAGACTTAATGTTTCCTTTATTATATCCCGTTTTAACTGAATCTTGCGGTGTTATTTGTTGAGACCAAACAACCATATAGCTAAATAGCACAAAAACTAATAAGGTAAATTGTTTAATCGATTTATAAAATTTGAGGTTAGTTTTGTTCAAAATCTTTTTTATAAATTTTTTAAGGCTTGCTTAATTATAAATTCAACACTAGCTTCTGATTGTGTCATAACAATTTTATCCACAACACGTTCTGCCTGTTTTTTGGTATAACCTAGCACTTCTAATGCAGATAACGCTTCTTCTTTATTGGTATTGTCTTGAGAAACAGAAACTTCATCTAAGTCGTAAATTTTTAAAATTTTATCTTTTAAATCTATAATAACTCGTTGAGCTGTTTTAGCTCCAATACCCTTAATTGATTGAATTAAAGCCACATCATTTCCGGCAATACCTTCTCTAACTTGTTTTGGAGTTAATGAAGACAACATAGTACGTGCTGTACTTGCACCAATCCCACTCACTGAAATTAATAATCTGAAAATCTCACGTTCTGCTACAGATGAAAACCCATATAAAGTATGTGCGTCTTCTCTAACTTGAAGATGTGTAAATAATTTTAAATGTTCATTATCAGGAATCTGAGAAAATGTATGCAATGAAATGTTAATCATGTACCCAACTCCATTACAATCAATCACCACATGTGTTGGATTTTTCTCAGTAAGTTTTCCTTGAATATGTGTTATCATTTATGCTAAATCCCTTAACCACCAAATGTAGTAAAATTTATTGTTACTATTTTACTTCTATTCAGCATTTTCCTTTTCCTGTTTTTCTTTTTGTTGGGCATCAATAACGGCAATTGCAGAAATGTTTACAATTTCATCCACACTGGCACCCAACTGTAATATATGCACAGGTTTTCTCATACCCATCATAATAGGTCCGATTGAGTCTGCCTCATGTAATTCTTTTAACATTTTATATGTAATATTAGCAGCATCTAAATTTGGAAATATTAATGAATTTACTTTTTTACCAACTAATTTTGAAAACGGAAATTTCTCTCTAAGCATCTCATCATTTAATGCAAAATCTGTTTGTAATTCACCATCAACGTCCATATCAGGAAAATGGCGATGTAAATAAGAAACTGCTTCACGAATTTTAGACGCTTTTTCATTACCAGAAGACCCGAAATTTGAATAACTAACCATTGCTAAAACAGGGTCTAAACCAAAAAGCTTAATTACTGAGGCAGTCATTTGAGCAATTTTTGCTAAATCTTTAGAACTAGGATCAATATTGATAGAGGTATCACTTAAAAATAAAGGCCCGCGTTTTGTCATCATTAAATTGGTTGTAGCTACTTTTGTTGCACCGGGAGCCATACCTATAAGCTCTAACATTGGTTTAACAACTGTTGGGTAACTTCGGGAATAACCTGAAATTAAAGCATCTGCATCTCCCTGATCAACCATCATAGCTGCAAAATAATTACGTTCTCTCATTAACCTTTGTGCAGAATAATATGTTACACCTCTACGCTTTCGCTGATTCCAATATACTTTGGCGTATTTATTTTTTCTTGCATTTTCTTCTTCAGTTTTCGGATCTATAATAGGTATATCCGCATCAAAATCAATTGAAGCCATTAGTTCTTTAATGGTTTCCGTCCGACCTAATAAAATTGGTTTTGCGATACCCTCTTCATGAACAATCTGTGCAGCTTTTAAAACGTTAAGTTGATCAGCTTCGGCAAAAACAACACGCTTTGGGTCTAATTTTGCACGATTTAGTAGTAGCCTAACCAATTTATTATGAGAACCTAAACGTTGTAACAGGTTGTCTTTATACTTTTCCCAATCTTTAATAGACTTTTTAGCAACACCCGTTTCAATAGCCGCTTTTGCCACTGCAGGAGGCACCTCAGCAATCAAACGTGGGTCAAATGGTTTTGGTATAATATAATCTTTCCCAAAGGTTAGCTTAGTCTTCCCATAAGCTATATTAACTTGTTCTGGAACTGGCTCTTTAGCTAATCGGGCTAATGCCTTAACCGCTGCCATTTTCATTTCCTCATTAATAGCTGTAGCTCTAACATCTAAAGCTCCTCTAAAAATAAATGGGAAACCAAGTACATTGTTCACCTGGTTAGGATGATCGCTGCGTCCAGTAGCCATGATGATGTCATCACGTGTATCTATAGCTAATTGATAGTTTATTTCTGGGTTTGGGTTAGACATAGCAAACACAATCGGGTCTTTAGCCATGGTTTTCAACATCTCCGGAGATAACACATCGGCCATTGACAAACCAATAAACACATCGGCATCTTTCATGGCTTCATCCAGAGTATCAATTTTTCTATGGGTAGCAAATTCGGCTTTTTCGGCAGTAAGCTTTTCACGGTCATTTCTAATGACACCTTTACTATCCAGCATAACCATATTCTTCTTTTCTGCGCCACATGACTGATACAAACGAGAACATGAAATAGCTGCTGCTCCTGCACCACTTATAACTATTTTGGTATCTTCTATTTTCCTATTAGTTATTTCTATTGCATTTATCAATGCCGCTGCAGAAATGATAGCGGTTCCATGTTGGTCATCATGCATTACTGGAATATCCAACTCCTCTTTAAGACGTCTTTCAATTTCAAAAGCTTCAGGTGCCTTTATATCTTCAAGGTTAATACCTCCAAAGGTGGGCGCTATATTTTTAACGGTTTCAATAAATTTATCAACATTTTCTGTATCAACTTCAATATCAAAAACATCAATATCAGCAAATATTTTAAACAGAAGACCTTTCCCTTCCATCACTGGTTTTGAGGCTTCCGGACCAATATTACCTAATCCTAAAACTGCAGTTCCATTAGAAATAACAGCAACCAAATTTCCTTTTGAAGTATAACGATAAGCATTGTCTTTGTCTTTTTCAATCTCTAAACAAGGCTCCGCAACACCAGGTGAATAAGCCAATGACAAATCTCTTTGACTTGCATACTTTTTAGTTGGAACAACCTTTATTTTCCCAGGCTGTGGTTTTGCATGATAAATAAGAGCTTCTCTTCGTTTACTTTCTTCACTCATAATGGATTATTTTTGAATTTTCGCTTAAGCGAAAATGAAACATTTTTAAGGCTCCAAAGATAACAATACTGAAGATGAATTTGCTTATCTTTTATTAATTTGACCACCTAATTAAAGAAATTATCAACTTTTTATTTTATAATAAGAAATTCCCTGTTTCTCAATATAATTTAACCTATAAGCTAATATTTAGAATTATTAAATCAACAAACCGTAACAATTAAACTTGCAAAAAAATAAACTTCAAATTTTTTACTTTACAAACTTGATGTTTCTTTTTAAACCAGAATATTTAGCGCGTTTTACAGCAGATTTTTTAAATACTTTACGAAAAGTTTCTTCGGTTATCTCTTCCCAGTCTTTTTTTGACATACTGAGTAATTCTGGATGCGGATTAAAAAGCGGTTCATTATGGGGTTTTGAAAATCTATTCCACGGACATACATCTTGACATACATCGCAACCAAACATCCAATCATTAAATTGCCCTTTAAACTCGGTTGGAATGTTTTCTTTTAATTCTATAGTGAAGTAAGAAATACATTTACTTCCATCAACAATATATGGGTCTGTTATAGCTTCAGTTGGACAAGCATCAATGCATGCTGTACAGGTACCGCAATGATCTGTTACCGGATTATCATACTCCAACTCTAAATCAATTATAAGTTCTGCAATAAAATAAAACGAGCCCACTTGTTGTGTTAACAAATTACTGTGCTTACCAATCCAACCTAATCCGCTTTTTGCAGCCCATGCTTTGTCTAAAACTGGTGCTGAGTCAACAAATGCACGCCCGCTTACTTCTCCTATTTCATCATTAATAAAATGTAAAAGTGATTTTAACTTGTCTTTAATAACAAAATGGTAATCAGTCCCGTAAGCATATTTAGACAACTTATAGCTATTAACTGTTTGTTCTTGGCTTGGAAAATAATTCAACAATAACGAAACAACACTTTTTGAATCTTCCACTAATTTTGTAGGGTCTAGACGCTTATCAAAATGGTTTTCCATGTAGCGCATTTCTCCATGCATATTTTTATTTAGCCATTTTTCTAATCGAGGAGCTTCTTCTTCTAAAAATTGTGCTTTACTAACACCACAAGACAAAAACCCAAGGCGTTTTGCTTCGGCTTTAATTAGTTCTGTATATTTTAAAGCATTCATTAAAAAAATTTAAGCGTTATGTGTAAATCTCAGTTTTACGCCTACTGGTTTTAACGTAATTAAAGGATTTACCTTAATTTGTGCTTCATCTGTTTCAATATTAAAACATTTAAGCACCTCACTAACAGTTAAAACCATTTCATACATGGCAAAGTTGTTTCCAATACACAAGCGCGGTCCTGCACCAAAAGGCATAAAATAAGGTAAACATTTTTTTCTGTTTTCTTCTGAAAAACGTTCTGGCACAAAAGCCTCTGGATTTTTCCAATATTTTTCATTTCTATGTAACTCATAAATAGACGACCCTATAATAGTACCCTTTTTAAGAGCATACGCTTTAAACTCATCATCCTCTATATTTACCCTATCGGTAATCCACGCTGGTGGATATAATCGTAAACTTTCCTCAACACAACACTTTGTATACTCTAATTGAGTTATTTCTTGTAACGGGTCAATCTGTTGTTTATCAAGCTTAGCAACTTCTTCTTTAACTTTAATTAATGCTTCCTTTTCTTGTGCTAATAATTTAAAGGTAAATGTTAAGGCATTGGCTGTTGTTTCATGTCCTGCAACAAATAGTATTAAAATTTCATCAATAATCTGAGTATCGGCCATGGTTGTTCCATCCTCATATTGGGCATGTAAAAGCATGTCTAGAAGATCGTCATGTTTAGCTTTAGATACTTTTCTTTGGGTAATAATGGTACTAATAATCGCCCTACTTTCTTTTACCAACTTCATATGATACTTTATATCTCCATTTAAAGTATACCATAACTTTTTATAGGGCATTCTTAGTTCCTTAACAATAAATAACTGGAGTTTCTCAATAATAAACTGCAACCTACTAAGTATTTCTTTTTGAGCTGAAAAATTGAATAACGATTTTGCAACAACCTCAAAAGCTAATTCATTCATGATAGGATACAAGTCAACAAAACCATCCGTTTTAATTTGGCTTACTTGATCTTTAATGGCCTTATGAATAATATCAACTAAATTCTGAATTTTTTCTTTATGAAAAGCTGGTTGAATTAAACGACGCTGTTCTAACCAATAATCACCACTAGAGGTTAACAACCCATAGCCAACATATTTAGATAAATAATGTGTTTGTATTTTAGACTTATGATACTTTTTATGTTTTTTTTGAAGTATATGCTTAGTAAAATCTATATCTCTTGTTAAAATGATATGCCCGTAAAACGGCGATTTAATGGCAAAAGAATCTCCCTTTTCATCAAACCATTTTCTGTGAAAAGGAATTGGATTTTTAGCAATAGAAGTTGATCTTAGTAAAAAATTAAAGAAAGAAAGTTTATTAGGGTATTTATAATTACTCATTAAAATAAACCGCCTTGAATATTATCTCTTATTTTTCCTAAATGTTTATAAGCCTGCTCTGTAACTTCTCTTCCTCTAGGTGTACGCATAATAAACCCTTGTTGGATTAAAAAAGGCTCATAAACTTCCTCTATAGTTTCAGGGCTTTCACTTACCGCCGTTGCAATGGTAGTAATGCCAACTGGACCTCCTTTAAATTTATCTATTATGGTTGATAAAATTTTGTTATCCATTTCATCTAAACCATGGGCATCAACATTCAAAGCTTCTAGCGCAAATTTTGCAATTTTAATATCAATACTACCATTACCCTTTATTTGAGCAAAATCTCGAACACGGCGAAGTAATGCATTTGCTATTCGAGGTGTACCTCTACTTCTACCTGCTATTTCAATAGCCGCTTCCATAGAAATAGGTACGTTTAAAATAGATGCACTCCGCTGAATAATTGTTGTAAGTAAATCTGTTTTATAATATTGTAATCTACTTTGAATACCAAAACGTGCGCGCATTGGGGAGGTTAACAAGCCTGAACGGGTTGTTGCCCCTACAAGTGTAAAAGGATTTAAATTGATTTGAACAGTACGTGCATTTGGCCCCGTTTCAATCATTATATCTATCTTATAATCCTCCATAGCCGAGTACAAATACTCTTCTACAATTGGACTTAAACGATGGATTTCATCAATAAACAGAACATCACGCTCTTCCAAATTGGTAAGCAACCCTGCTAGATCACCAGGTTTATCTAATACTGGACCAGAAGTAACTTTAATACCCACACTTAATTCATTGGCCAAAATATGTGCTAAGGTAGTTTTTCCTAATCCAGGAGGACCGTGAAATAGTGTATGATCTAAAGCTTCATTACGCAAATTTGCGGCTTGTACAAAAATTTGAAGATTTTCAAGTACTTGATCTTGCCCTGTAAAATCATTAAAAGCTAGGGGTCTTAACTTTTTTTCTACATCCAGTTCTTCAGGTGAAAAATTCTCGTTGGTAGGATCTAGGTTTTCGTTCATTATTATAATTTAACTAACCCCATTAATTGTTCGGGTTTAAAAAATATTTATAAGGGTAAAACATTCGAGATTTTAAGAACGTATACCAAGATAAGCACTATTACAGCACTTAACCCAAGAACACCTTCCCAGTGATAGATACTCCAAAACTCCCTTCTATTTGGTGTTCTACCTTTTATTTTTTTAAACCTTTTATAGGCTAGTTTGTGAATAATGTAACCAACCAACAAAAACAAAACTATTGCAGCTATATAATACACCATATTCTTACTATTTAATATGATAAAAATACGTAAAACAAATGACTTCCTTAAAATTTATTAATCACAAAAGCACTTATATAAAAAGCCTTTCCGAATTAAAGGAAAGGCTTTTTAACTTTAGGTTGGTTAGGATGTGGCTTAGTTTAAAATTGTAAACTCACAACGTCGGTTAATATCGTACTCTTCGTCAGTACAAATACCTTCTTTTATACATTTATTAAGTGGTTGCATTTCGCCGTAACCAATACTTTTTAAACGGTTACGTTCTATACCTTGGCTTACTAAATACTCTAAGGTTGAAGCGGCTCTTCTTTTAGATAAATTCAAATTATATTGGTCTGGACCACGAGCATCGGTATGTGCAGATACCTCAACTTCCATAGATGGATATTTATTCATTAAACCAACTAAAACATTTAAAGTATTTGCAGCATCCTCACGGATTTCTGACTTATCAAAATCAAAATAAATTTTATCTAGTTCTATTTTAACAACATCTTTTTCTTCATCTTTTTTAACACGCTCTTCAGCATCTGCAAAAGATTCTAAGCTCAAGTAAATATCATGTTGAACCTTTCCTTTGCTATCAGTAGAAAATTCTACATCTTGCGGAATATAGGCTTTACGTGTTCCTCTAACCTTATATTTTTTATTAGGTTCTATTTTAAAGATGTAATAAGCATCATCTCCAACAATAGTATCTTGAATTACTGTATCTGATTCATCAAAAAGTGTAACTAATGCACCCGATAATAATTCTTTACTATTTAAATCTTGTACAATTCCTTCAACTTGATATATAGTTAATGGGTTTTGTTCCCTTGCAAAACCATACAACCTATCGTATCCACTTTTGTTTGAAGACACAAAACCTTTATTATCTTTTTCTCTTATTACATAAGCAAAATCATCTAAAGAACTGTTAATAGTGCTTCCAAGATTTACAGGGTTATCAAATTTACCATTTACCAAATTGCTTCTAAATACATCTAGCCCACCATAACCTAGATGACCAATAGATGCGAAATAAAGCGTATTATATTTACCTACAAATGGAAATTGCTCTCGATGTTTAGTATTAATGATATCTCCTAAATTTTCAGGTTCTCCATATGTTCCATCATCATTTATTGCAACTTTATAAATATCAAAGCTTCCTAAAGTTCCTGGCATGTCACTAGCAAAGTAAAGTGTTTTTTCATCTTTACTTAATGCTGGATGCTCTGTACTGTAAGTGTTTGAGGTGAATGGTAAAGCCGTAACATTAGTCCATTCATCATCTACTAATTCAGCTTTATAAATTTTAATGTGTGCTATACGTTCTTCATCTGTTTTCTTTCTAGTAGTATTCGTTCTATTAAAATACATGGTTTTCCCATCATTGGTAAAAACAGCATTACTTTCATGAGTTTCGGTATTAATAGATTCTGAAAAAGGTTCTACATTTTCCAATACATTTTGATTATTTAGCGTACCACTGTACAAATCCAAATATGGCAAATTATTCCAAGAATAATCTGGATTTTCGGAGTTTCTTGCAGAAGCAAAAGCTACTTTATCATCACCGTAAAACGTTAAACCAAAATCACTGATTGAATTGGTGTTTTCTATTTGCTTCAACTTAAATGTATGCGGTGTAGTTTTATCAGTTTCTTCAATAAAAGCCAAAGTATTTATTGGTTTATTATAATAACGTATTAAATGTTTATCTGCTTCTTTATACTCCTTTACGCCTTTAAGTGCTTGTGCAAACCTAAAGTGATATTCAATATCAATGGAATCACCATATTGAATAAACAACTCTCTATACGTTTTAATAGCTTTTTGGAGGCTAGCATTATAATAATAACTGTCAGCTAAATTTTGTAAAACTTCTTGGTTACGTTCTTTTGTTTCGTATATCTCTGCGGCATCTTTATAAGCTCTCATTTCGAAAAGCTTATTTACGCGTTTTAAATTTTTATTTTGGGCAAACCCTAATCCGCTAACTAATAAAAGGCTTGCAAGTATATATATATGTTTTTTCATTTTCCTAGTGTTATATGTTAGAAGAATCTTGGTGAGCGATCATACCCGTTTTTAAATCCGAATAAATCCACATCAAAAAGAATAAATATTTCATGAGACCCAGAACTATAATCTCCTAAGTTACTAGTGGTATAATCATAAGCATAACCTATTTTAAGGTCTTGTGATACTCTAAAATTCACTAAAGCACTAACAGCATCTCCTAAACGATATCCTAACCCTGCTTCTAACTTTTCATTAATAAGCACATTGGTTGTAATATCTAAAGCCAAAGGTGTTCCTTTTACCGCTCTACCCATAAATGCTGGTTTTAATTTTAGGTTTTCATTTATATCAAAAACATATCCTCCCGTAAAGAAATAATGCACGTTTTCAATTCCTGTAGCCCTAATGCCATTTTCATTCTCGAGATGTTTTGTAGATAACATGTTTGGTGCAGACAATCCTAAATAATAATTATCTGTAAAGAAGAACGCGCCTATTCCCAAATTTGGAAATACTCTATTAATGTTTTCGTTAAAGGCAATATCTGTACTTACATTTCCTGATTGCAATACAAAGTCATTAAAGTTGGTGTCAAAAATTCTAAATCCACCCTTAACTCCAAATGATATTTTACTTTCAATTCCAACAGGAAGTACATAAGCAAAATCTGCAAAAATATTATTCTCGTTTACTATATCGCCTATATTATCGTTAGTAAAAGAAATTCCCATTTCAATTTTATTATTTATTGGAGTATGAGCAAAAAAGGTTCCTGTTGAAGGTGCTCCTTCTATTCCTACCCACTGTGCTCTGTACAATCCTCCTAAATTTAAAATACCTTCTTCGGCTGTTGCATAGGCTGGATTTATCACACTCATATTATACATGTACTGAGTGAATTGAGGGTCTTGCTGCGCATAACTTTGTAATGACAATAAGGTCAAACTTAACAAAGCAGCTATTTTATGATATATATTTAAATGTTTCATTGTTTCTAATGTGTTGTATCTATAAATTATCTGCTTAAGTATAAGCGTCCTTGTTCTGGTTTATTTTCTCCATCGTTAAATCGGAAAATATAGAAATACACCCCTACTGGTAAATCCCCTTTTGCAACAATTCTAGACTGATTTGATGTTCCATCAAATCTTGGAGTATTAGCGTTTCCTCTATAAACAATATTTCCGTTTCTATTATAAATTTCTATTTCAAAATTTGGATATAGCAACCCTAGATTATCAATATCATAAGTATCATTTACGCCGTCTCCGTTAGGTGAGAATCCATCTGGCATACTTATTTTACCACAGGCCGTAACATCTGGTGTTACTTCTAATCTTATTGAACTTTCACAACCTGTTACTAAATCCACTAAGGCAGCATAATAAGTTGTGTTAGTTAAACTTGCATTACCCGAAATTCTTGAACCACCAACATCTGCATCATACCAAACTAAATCATATGAAGATGCATTGTAACTAATATTTGAGGTTAATTCGTTTATTGTTGGGCCATCATTTATACAATACTCCTCACTTACATTAATTAATGTTGGTGTTGGTGTTTCATAAACAACAACATCTATTTGAACAGAGGTTGAAGATTCACAACCAGTACTATTAGTTTGTGTTGCATAATAATCTTCTCCATCTACTAAAGTTTCGGTACCCGTTAATGGAAGTGTTAAAGCCGCATCTTCGTACCAATTAATAGTACCTGATGAACTAATTTCACTGTTTAAATCTGAAACTGTTGGATTATTTATTAAACAAAATTCTGGATTATTATTTATAACTATTGGTGTTGGTGTATCATCTACTGTAATTGTTATATCTGACGTTGAATCTGGTGAACATGGTGCAACCGCTGCCACTGTATATGTATAAACTCCTGCTGTATCAATTAACGGATCAAACACTCCCGTTCCGCTAGCTAATGCTGGAGACCATGTTCCTCCTGTCTGCGCAGAAGTTCCCAATAATGTAAACAAATCCAAAGCATCATCAATCAAACATAAAGTTAATGCGTTATCTGAACCTGCATTTGGTGCTAATGTTACTGAAACATCTATGCTACTTGATACAGTTCCACAAGAATTAGACAATGTATAGGTATATGTTCCTGATATATCTACCAACGGATCAAATACTCCTGTTCCACTAGCTAATGCTGGAGACCATATTCCACCAGAATCTGGTGTTCCGCCTAATTGAGCAAATAAATCTACCGTTCCATTATTACTACATAAATCTAATGGCGCTGCATCTGTTCCTGCATCTAAAGGCTCTTCAATAGTCACCGTAATAGTTTCATTATCATCAACACATGGTGCCGAAGCAGTAACCAAATAAGTAAAGCTATAGGTTCCTGAAGCAACTCCAGTTGCATCAAAAATATTCCCTGACAAAACACCTACACCGTCGTCATTATTCCATGTTCCACCTGTATCTTGGGTACCATCAAAACCTGTAAATAAATCAATATTACTATCATTATTACACGCTACAATTGGAGTTGTATTGGGGTTTCCTGCATTTGGCGTTTGGTAAATTGTAACATCTACTGCTGTTCTCATTGAGGACTCACAACCTGTTGATGCATCTGTTTGTGTGGCATAGTAGGTTTGTCCGTTAATTAAAGTAGTAGAACTAGATAGAGGAGTTCCTCCTGTTATAACATCATACCACTGAACATTATTTCCTGTGGCAGCTAAATCAGAGACCATAGCGGTATCACAAAACTCTTGAGGTGAGACAGCTACGGGGGCAGGAGTGTCATTAATTACAATACTCACCGTTACATTAACATCATCGCAACTTCCTATAGCAGTTACATCATATGTGAAATTATAGGTTCCAGCTAGCAAACCGCTAATATTAACAGTTCCACCACTTACACCGCCGGTAGCATCATCATCATTCCAAACACCTGTTTGGTCTTCCCCTTCTATCAAAGAGAATAAATCTATTATATAAACAAGCCCTACATCTGAAAGGCAAACCTCAAAAGCTGAATTGGCAATTCCAGATTCTGGTGCATCTTCTATGGTTATTGTTACTGTTGAACTGCTTGTACAACTATTAGCATCAGTAATTGTATAGGTATAATTGAATGATCCAATTGTTAATACTGTTAAATCTACATCACTTCCTGTTAAAGCTCCTGAAACATCATCATCTGTCCAAGTACCACCTGAATCTTCTCCTGAAAGTTGTGCAAATAAATCTAATGGTGAATTTGGTATAACATCATTTTCACAAAACGTTGCTGATGATGGTATGCCGGTATTTGGCAACGGATTAATTGTAATTTGAACAGTTACCAATTCATCATCACAACTACCAATGGCATCAACATCATAGGTGTAACTATAAGTGTTTGGTGTTAAACCAGACAGGTTAATTGTATTTGTTGTTGAAGCTCCTGTATTATCTGTTCCGATATACCAAGTTCCAGTTTGATCTTCGTTTTCTAGTAAGCTAAACAAATCATAACTAGATGGTGCTGAACCTTCACAAAATTCTGGGAAAGCTGATACTGGTATTCCCGATTCTGGTGCATCTTCTATGGTTATTGAAATAGTTTCTGAATCTTCACAAGCCCCATTAGAAATAGTATAAGTAAATAAATAAGGGCTTCCTGACAATGTAAAACCAGTAATATCAATAGTATTTGATATTGTAACATTAGCAGCGTCAGTCCAAGTTCCAGAGTTATTATCTTGAGAACCATCTAAAGCATTAAATAAATTAAATGGTGAATTAGTTCCTAATTCATTTTCACAAAATGTTTGATTCACAGCATTTCCTGCATTAGGATCTGATAAAACTACAACTTGAACCGTTGTAGATTCTTCATTACATGGATTTGGTAAAATGTTTTGAGTATATGTGAAATTATAAGTACCAAGTGTAAAGGAACCAGTACTTAAATCTATTTGAGATGATATTACAGGGTCTGAACTTGTTGTTCCTATAGTCCATTGCCCTCCTGCATCTTCATTATCTAATAAGGTAAACAAATCAAATGATGCCGGTAAATTTTGCTCACAAAACGTAGCTGGATTTATTGTTGAAACAGTTCCTGAATTAAGTGCTTCATGAATTGTAATAAACACATTTGATGAACTTTTCGGACATGTACCGTTTGCTGGTACAGTATAAGTAAATGTATAGATATTAGGAGTAGTTAAGGTTGAAATATTTACTGTACCTAAGTACCCATTTATTGTTGCCAATGGCCCGCTCCAAGTTCCATTAGTATCAGGTGAACCGCCCAATTCATCGAATAAATTAAAATCACTGGAAGGTATGGTATTATGACATAACTCTAAAGCCCCTGATGTTCCTGAATCAAAAGCATTATTTATAGATACCGTAACAGCTACTGGATTACTATCACAAATTAAATTATCAGCTTGCACATAGTAGGTTGTTCCATCCATCAATGAAGTGGTAAGTGATAATGCTGGAGGAATTGGATCTCCCTCTCCATTTATGTTTAAATACCAATTAAATGTATCTGTGGTTCCCGGGTCTAAATTTCCAACTAAGGGGGTTGAATCTGAACAAAATTCTTGAATTCCTGCTGGTGTTGGATCTGAAGGAGAAACTGCTACTATACTTGTTCCTATATTAATTTGACTTCTACATCCTCCATCTATAAAAATAATATAATATGTTATAATACCATTTGATAGGGTATCAGTAGCATTGGCTTGATTTGTTAGCTCTAAATCATAATAAATTTCTACACCTGTAGTAATATATGGTGTTAAAGTATCATCTATATAATCTTGAATGTCTGCATTTTCACTACTACAATAAAATTTATCTATTGAAGCACCGAGAGGTACACTATTTACTTGAAAATCTATGGTTATAGAATTTCTTGAACCACAAGTACCTGAATTATCATCTACATAATACGTACCTTCAATTACTAGCTCATTGGAGCTAAAAGAATGGCCCCCTAAAGAAGAATCGTACCATACAATACCGTTACCTTGATCTGTAGCATAAGCATCTAAGTCTGCAAAAGTGAAGTCAGAAGCATCACATATTGCTGGCGGGGTGGAATCTGGTATTGTAGGACACTGTGCAAAACTAGAGTACGATGTACATAATAATACCAAAGCATAGGTAGCTTTTCTAATGGCATTCCTAAACGCGGATTTTGTTATCATTTTTGAAATATTAAAATCTTGTATTAATTGACTTCTAAAATTAGATGAAGATTATTTATTTTAATAAATCAATATAATCCTACAAATAATTAGACTAATGCAATTTAACTGATTTTTTTGTATTTCATCGATTTTTTTCTATATTTTTTACATTTAATCGGTATTATATGCTTTTAAACGACAAAACCCATCAAAAATTGATGGGTTTTAAATATTTTAAGTAAAAATGTTACTAATGCTGTAACTCTTCTTCTCCGTCTTTTAATGGAATATTTTGAGGAACAAAATCAACGTCATGCCCAGGTTTACTATAATCATATGCCCAACGGTACACATGAGGTATTTCACCAGGCCAGTTACCATGCATATGCTCAACTGGTGCCGTCCACTCTAATGTTGTTGAACGCCAAGGATTTTGTTCTGCTTTCTTTCCGTAGAAAATACTAGCAAAGAAATTGTATAAATAAACTAACTGTACCACTCCACCAACTAAAGCAAAAATTGTAATAATCACATTTACATTAGCTAAATCATCAAATAACGGGAAGTTACTGTTAGTATAATAACGACGTGGTAACCCAGCCATTCCTATAAAATGCATTGGGAAGAAAACCCCATAAGCACAAACCGCAGTTACCCAGAAATGAATATATCCTAAATTCTTGTTAAGCATTTTTCCAAACATTCTAGGATACCAGTGATAAATTCCAGCAAACATTCCATACAATGCAGATATACCCATTACTAAGTGAAAGTGTGCCACTACAAAATAAGTATCATGAACATTAATATCTAATGCACTATCACCAAGAATAATACCTGTTAAACCGCCGGTAATAAATGTTGAAACAAACCCAATAGAAAATAACATTGCCGGATTCATTTGTAAATTACCCTTCCACAAGGTGGTTATCCAGTTAAAAGCTTTTACTGCTGAAGGAATTGCTATTAATAATGTTGTAAATGTAAATACAGATCCCAAAAATGGATTCATTCCAGATATAAACATGTGGTGCCCCCATACTATTGTAGATAAAAACGCAATAGCTAAAATAGAAGCTATCATTGCACGGTATCCAAAAATTGGTTTACGTGAGTTTGATGCCATTATCTCAGAAACTAATCCCATTGCAGGTAATATTACAATATATACCTCAGGGTGACCTAAGAACCAGAATAAGTGCTCAAATAATACTGGAGATCCTCCTTGGTAATGCAAAACTTCACCTTGAATAAATATATCTGACAAGAAGAAAGATGTTCCAAAACTTCTATCCATTATTAATAATAAAGCCGCCGATAATAAAACTGGGAATGAAATAACACCAATAACAGCCGTAATAAAGAACGCCCAAATAGTTAATGGCAATCTTGTCATAGACATACCTTTTGTTCTTAAATTAAGTACTGTTACAATATAGTTAAGCGATCCTAAAAGTGAGGATGCAATAAATATAGCCATTGACACTAGCCATAAAGTCATACCCATCCCTGATCCACCTTGCGCCATTGGTAACGCAGATAATGGTGGGTAAATTGTCCAACCAGCTGCTGCAGGTCCTGCCTCAACAAATAATGAGATTACCATTACAACACTAGAAAGGAAAAACAACCAATATGAAATCATGTTTAAGAAACCTGATGCCATATCTCTTGCTCCAATCTGTAGTGGAATTAATAAGTTACTAAACGTACCTGATAATCCGGCAGTTAATACAAAGAATACCATTATGGTACCATGAATAGTTACTAATGCCAAATAAATATCGGCATCCATAACACCATCTGGAGCCCATTTACCCAATAATGCTTCAAAAATCACATTAGGTTCCTCTGGCCATGCAATTTGCATACGGAACATTAATGACATTATTACACCAATAACTCCCATAATCGTACCTGTAATTAGGTACTGCTTTGCAATCATTTTGTGGTCTTGACTAAATATATATTTAGTTACAAACGTTTCTTTATGATGATGTCCGTGGTCGTCGTGAGCGTGAGTATCTGCGTGTGCTGACATAATCTTATATCGTTTTTTCTTTTTTAAATTAGTTAATTAGAGAGTTTTTGAATTCTTTTTGCTCCTTAATCCAAGCATCATATTCTTCTTGTGTTTCAACTACAATTTTCATTTGCATGTTGTAGTGAGATTTTCCACAAATCTTATTACAGATAAGTAAATAGTCAAATTCGTAACGCTCTAAAGCATCTTCACCTTTTGCTACTAACTTCTTACTGTTTTCAACTCTAATTTTATTGATATTCTGAACTTTTTCAACCATTTCTGGCGTCTGCCTCATATCCGCAGTAGTTACTGTTGGCGTAAAACCAAATTGAGTAATCATACCAGGAACACAGTTCATTTGAGCTCTAAAATGAGGCATATAAGCTGAGTGTAATACATCTTGAGAACGCATTTTAAACAACACTGGCTTGCCAACAGGTAAATGTAATTCTGATGTAATAACATCGTCCTGTGCATTAGGATCAGCTTCATCTAAACCTAAAATATTCGCACGATCAATATCTATTAAACGAACATTAGCTTTCCCTAAAGTATTATCTTCTCCAGCATATCTTGCCTTCCAGTTAAATTGTTGTGCATATAATTCTACTACCAAAGGATCATCACTTTCATCTACACCCATAATATTAATCCAAGTGTTTAATCCGTAAATTATTAACCCAGCTAAAACAATTACAGGAATGATTGTCCAAATAGCTTCCAATTTATTGTTATCTGCAAAGAACAATGCTTTCTTACCTTTTTCACCTTTATATTTAAATGCGAAATAGTGTAATAAAAATTGGGTAATAGTTTGTACAAAAAAGATAATTACCATCGAAATAATCATCAAATTATCAATGGTTGGTCCATGAGCCGAAGCTGAATTTGACATTAACGGTAAATCACCCCATTTTACACAACATACAATGGTTATAATGTAGATGAACGCTAAAAAGCCCATCATTAAATATCCATTTAAGGTATTATCCTTATCTGTGGCTACTCCAGGTATATCGTCTCCACTTTTAGCTTGTGCCAAATCGAATATTTTAACCATTTGCCAAATGGCAATTAAAATAAATACTAAAACTATAATTGTTAATAAAGCAGTCATTGGTATTGTTCGTCTTTATTTAATTCTTAAATTAATAATGAAATTCTTCGCTTTCCTTTCTAAAAGGATATCTTTTTACTAATAATGGTGCTTTAGTTAATGCCGTAAACACCACAAATATGAATAAGCCAGCGAATAATAATATTGAACTAATCTCTGGAATTCCTATAAACCATCTATCACCAACGGTAGCAGGCATAATCATATTAAAAATGTCAATATAGTGACCGAATAATATTACCAGACCTGTCATTACAACAAACCAAGGTATACGTTTATAATCAGCATTCATTAACATTAATATTGGGAAAACAAAGTTTAATACTACCATACCTAAGAATGGTAATTTATAGTCGTTGAATCTTGTAATAAAGTATGTTACCTCTTCTGGTATGTTTGAATACCAAATAAGCATAAATTGAGAGAACCATAAATAAGTCCAGAAAATACTGAATGCAAACATAAATTTAGCAACATCATGTAAATGATTTTCATTAACAAATTCTAAGTGCCCCCTAGATTTTAGGTATATTGAAATTAAGGCTATTACCGTTATACCACTTACAAACATACTTGCAAACACATACCATCCAAATAAGGTAGAGAACCAGTGCGGATCAACACTCATAATCCAATCCCAAGACATCATAGATTCCGTATAAATGAAGAAAACTAAAAACCCAGCCGCAATACGGAATGATTTTTTAAAGTTACTGTTATCTTCAGCTGTGTCTTGAGCAATAGAAAATTTACGTGAAAAATGACGGTATAAAACCCAACCAGCTAAGAAAATAAAACCTCTAATAAAGAACCCTGTTTTATTTAACCAACCAGATTTACCAGCAACTAACTTATCATAATTTTCATGACCTTCAACAGTCATACCTTCTTTTAACCAAATGAACAAATGACTATCAGCAAAAAATGCAATAGCTAAAACAATTAAACCACCTGGTAATAGATATGAAGTAATACCCTCCATAACTCTAAAAAGTACAGGAGACCATCCTGCTTGTGATGCAATTTGAATAGCATAAAATGCTAAAACACCCAAGGCAATCATCATGAAGAAAAAAGCAGCCACATATAATGCAGCCCAAGGTCTGTTATGGATGGCATGCATAACATGCGCTACATGCTTAGCATGTTCATCAACATGGGCTTCCTCGCCATGCGAATCTACTGAATGAGCATCATGAGAAACTTCTTCATGGTGAACAGCTTCTTCTCCATGACCTCCACCATGATGGGCTTCCTCAGTCGCTAAAAGAGCTTCTACCTTTTCAGTAGTATCATATTTATGTGCATCAATAAAACCATAACCAACACCTAATAATCCTAAAACTACTAGTATGATAGAAAATGTCTTTAATTTTTTTGAAAACGTATACATATCTATATAATCTTATCTTCTTACTTTTCTAAATCTGATTTTAACTTTAACACGTATGAAACCACTTGCCAACGCTCTTCCTCTTTCAACTGGTTAGCATAAGATCCCATACTGTTTTTTCCGTAGTAAATGGTGTGGTAAATACTTCCTTCGTTGATTGCTCTCCCCGCATCATCATAACTTGGGATACCAAGTATTTTTTCACGCTTTACTAAATTTCCTTGTCCATCACCTTTATTACCATGACATATACCACAATATATATCATAAAGTTCTTTACCTCTTGCTAAATCTACCTGGGTAGAATCTAACGGACTAGTTAAAGTTGCTTTGGCCAATTCGTACCCTTCTGTACTATTTTCAATATCAAAAGGAATGTAACCTCTGGCAACTGAACCTTCAGCTGGTAATTGAGCTTCAACTCCATTTGGGAAAGCAGCCTCACCGTAGGTTTCATATCCTTGAGACTCATACATGTTTGGCATGAATTGATAGTTAGGAGCGGTATCCTTTTTACATGATACTGCTACAAAAACAATTGCTACTGCTAATATTTTAATTAAGCTTTTCATATTACTATATTAATGCGCTTCTTTATCTACTAAATTTACTTCTACAGCTCCAGTTTCCTTAAGTAAGCTTTCTAACTCACCCTCGTTACCATGAACAGCAATTTCCATTAAGAAATGATCATCGGTTGTTCTTGGGTCTGGGTTTTCAGCTTTTTTAAATGGCCACATTCTACTTCTTAAGTAAAAAGTAATTACCATTAAGTGTGCTGCAAAAAATACTGTTAACTCAAACATAATTGGCACAAAGGCTGGCATGTTTTCTATATAACTAAAACTTGGTTTACCACCAATGTTTTGTGGCCAGTCTTCAATCATAATGAAATTCATCATTGTAATTGCAACCGTTAAACCAACTAAACCATACATAAATGCAGTAATTGCAATTCTTGTAGGAGCTAATCCCATAGCTTTGTCTAGACCGTGCACTGGGAATGGTGTATATATTTCTTCTATATGATGCTTTGCTGCTTTTACCTTTTTAACAGCAGACATTAACACATCATCATCTGTATAAATAGCGTGAATTACTTTTGAAGCTTCCATATGCTACTTTTAGTTTATTAAATTTTTAGCTTGACCAGACCAATCATCACGTTCTGCTCTTCCAGGGAAAGAACCAGTAATAGAATCTAGTAAGTCATATTCTTTCTTTGTCATTTTGCTAACCTGTAGGTATGTATAGATTCCAATGCTGTTAAGCACTTCTTCCATCTTAGGCCCTATACCACTAATCTTCTTCAAATCGTCAGCTGTTTCAGTTTCTTTATTAAATGTTCCTATTGTGCCTAATAAATCACTTACTTTTCCAGAAGTATCTTCTTCAACAACTTCAGTAGTACTTGTAGCATCAACTCCAGATGTTCTTTCATCTGCACCAGAACCTACTAAACTTTTACCAGCTTCTCTTAAGTTCTTATACCTTTCTCCTGATGATTTTAAAATAGTTTTAACCTCGGCTTGAGCAATTACAGGGAATGTTCTTGAATACAGTAAAAATAATACAAAGAAGAATCCTATTGTCCCAATAAATATTCCTATGTCCACAAAAGTAGGAGAGAACATTGTCCAAGATGATGGTAAGTAATCTCTATGTAAGGATGTTACAATAATTACAAAACGCTCAAACCACATACCAATATTTACTACAATTGAGATTACAAAAGAGAACATAATACTTGTTCTTAATTTCTTGAACCACATAAATTGTGGAGAGAACACATTACAAGTCATCATTGCCCAATAAGCCCACCAGTAAGGTCCAGTTGCTCTATTTAAGAATGCATATTGTTCATATTCTACACCAGAATACCATGCAATAAACAACTCTGTAATATATGCCACACCAACAATAGAACCTGTAATCATAATTACAATATTCATTAACTCAATGTGTTGTACTGTAATATAATCTTCAAGGTTACACACCTTTCTCATAATAATAAGCAAAGTGTTTACCATGGCAAATCCTGAGAATACCGCTCCAGCAACGAAGTAAGGAGGGAAGATTGTAGTATGCCAACCAGGTATAACCGATGTTGCGAAATCAAACGATACAATAGTGTGTACAGAAAGTACTAATGGTGTTGCTAAACCAGCAAGTACTAAAGACACCTCTTCAAAACGTTGCCAATCTTTTGCTCTACCAGACCAACCAAAACTTAAAATTGAATAAATTTTCTTTTGGAAAGGTTTTACAGCTCTATCTCTAATCATGGCGAAATCTGGTAATAAACCTGTCCACCAGAACACTAATGATACCGATAAATATGTAGAAATTGCGAATACATCCCAAAGCAATGGCGAGTTAAAATTCACCCAAAGTGATCCAAATTGGTTTGGAATTGGTAATACCCAATATCCTAACCACGGACGACCCATGTGAATAATTGGGAATAAGCCTGCCTGAACTACCGAGAAAATTGTCATTGCCTCTGCAGAACGGTTAATAGCCATTCTCCATTTTTGACGGAATAATAAAAGTACTGCAGAAATAAGTGTTCCTGCGTGACCAATACCTACCCACCAAACAAAGTTAGTAATATCCCAAGCCCAACCTACGGTTTTATTTAAACCCCAAGTTCCAATACCTGTAGATATAGTATAAATAATACATCCAATACCCCAAAGAAAAGCTGTCAATGCAATACCAAAAACAATCCACCATTGTTTATTTGCTTTTCCTTCTACAGGTTTTGCCACATCCACAGTAACATCGTGGTATGATTTTTCTCCTGTAACTAAAGGTCTTCTAATAGGTGCTTCGTAATGAGACGCCATAATTATATAATTGATTCTTTAATTAGATTTATGCTTCTGTTGTATTTCTCACTTTTGTCTGATATTGAACATTAGGTTTTGTTCCTACATGTTCTAACAAGTGATACATACGGTTTCCTTCTTTAAGTTTTGCAACTTTGCTTTCCTTATCATTGATATCTCCAAATACCATAGCGCCACTACTACAAGCTGCAGAACATGCTGTTTGAAGTTCACCATCTTTGATAGCGCGTCCGTCACGTTTAGCATCAAGGATTGTTTTCTGTGTCATTTGAATACACATAGAACATTTTTCCATTACACCACGAGAACGAACAACAACATCTGGATTCAATACCATACGTCCTAAATCATCATTCATATGATAATCAAACTCATCATTTCCAGAGTATAAGAACCAGTTGAAACGACGTACTTTATAAGGACAGTTGTTTGCACAATATCTTGTACCTACACAACGGTTATAAGCCATATGGTTCTGACCTTGACGACCATGAGATGTTGCCGCTACCGGACATACAGTTTCACAAGGCGCGTGGTTACAATGCTGACACATTACAGGTTGGAATGCCACCTGCGGATTGTCTGATGCAGATTCCATTTCACCAAATTCACTTAATGAACTTCCTAAACCTGCAATATTATCTTTCTTATCATTATCTCCTTCAAATGATTCTTCAGAGGAGTAATATCTATCTATACGTAACCAGTGCATATCACGTGATCTACGCACTTCTTCCTTACCAACAACTGGTACGTTATTCTCTGCATGACATGCAATAACACAAGCACCACATCCCGTACAAGCATTTAAGTCTATAGATAAATTAAAGTGATGCCCAATAGAACGATCAAACTCATCCCATAAATCTACTTCTGGCTCCGTTACTGCAACAGGCTCGTGATTTAATGACACTGTTGGAATTGGATTCCAAACACTAGATTTTTCAGTATTAAATATCTCTAAAGATGTTTCTTTTAAGATATCTCCACGTCCCATTAAAGTATTATGCAACTGAACACATGCAAACTCATGCATTCCAGAAGCAGCCTCAACAGTTACATTTTGAACTGTATTAAAGCTATTATATAATGCGTAGGCATTTACACCCGTTTGCATTTCTTCCTTAAGACCAGCGCTTCGGCCATAACCAAATGATAAACCAACAGAACCTTTAGCCTGACCTGGTTGAATAATTACAGGTGCAGTAACTGTAACTCCATTAACAGTTACATTTGCATAACTACCATTTAAAGCCCCTGTAGCTACATGCTCATTAACTAAGCCTATTGCTTCAGCATCAGCTCTAGAAACGGTTAAGTAGTTATCCCATGATGCTCTAGTAATTGGATCTGGAAATTCTTGTAACCATGGATTATTGGCTTGTTGACCATCACCCATACCTGTTTTAGTATATAAAGCTAATTCTAATCCTGCAGAAGATTTTACAGATGATGCTAAAGCACTAGCAGCATTACTAGCCGGTGTTTCTGTATCATCAGAAGACTCGGTAGTATCTTCAGTTTGTGTAGCAATTTCACCAACAAACACGCCATCATGAAGTGCTTTGTTAAATGAGCTATCTCCTAAAATACTTGTTCCCCAAGCTTCCTTAATATAATCTAAGTAAGACGCATCGTTACCTGTCCATTTTAATAAAGACTCTTGTAATTGTCTTGTATTAAATAACGGACGAATAGTAGGCTGCGTTAACGCATAATGTCCTTTTTTAATTTCAACATCTCCCCAAGACTCTAAATAGTGAGGGGTTGCAGCAATATAATTTGCTAACGTTGAAGTCTCATCAGCTTTCATAGAGAAAGCAACAGAGAATGTATTCTTTAATCCTTCAGCAAAGTCAGCAGCATTAGGTAATGTATAAACTGGATTTACTCCACTCATAATTAACACACCAACCTTACCAGCTTTTAAATCAGATACTAGGGCAGCAACATCATTATCACTACCTTGTCTTGTTTTAATAGGTGTTTTAGGATCAAAAGCTTTACTTCCTAAAGCTTCGTTAATTTCAAAAACAACTGTTTGTGCATTTACATCTTGAATTCCTGTAACAACAACACCTTTGCTTCCTGCTTTTTTAAGTTGAGAAGCTGCCTTTTGAACTGCTTCTTCAATATTTTTAGGTAAACTTCCTGAAAAACCACCACCTACAACTAAGCTATGTAATTTAGCTAAAGCTAATTTTTGCTCACTAGGGGTTAATGGCACACGCTTATCTGCATTAGCACCAGATAAAGACATATTAGATTCAAACTGAATATGTCTTGACATTTTTCCATGATCTGGAATTCTGTTTTTAGAGTACCCAGAATCAAATCCTCCACCTTGCCAATCTCCTAAGAAATCAGCCCCAATAGAAACAATGGTCATTGCCTTAGAGAAATCGTAATCTGCAAGACCACGCTCTCCGTATTTAGATTGGTATGCATCTAATGCAACAGATTCTGAAACAGCATCGTAAACTACATGGCGAACATTACCATATTTTTCTTTGAATTCAGAAATCAACTTGCTTGTTGATGGACTAGCAAAAGTTTGTGTTAATAACACAATGTCTTTACCAGCATCAGAAGCTTTAGTTAATTCTGAAACAACTTCAGCATCTAAATCATCCCAAGAAGACTTTTCTCCACCTTTCTTTGGACCTTGAACTCTTAAACTATCGTACAAGCCTAAAACTGACGCATTGACTCTAGCATTGGCACTTCCATGACTAGTTGCTAAAGCATTATTTTCAATTTTAATTGGACGACCTTCACGAGTTTTTACTAAAACACTTGCGAAATCAAAACCATTTGCAATTGTAGTTGCATAATAATTAGCAACACCAGGGATAATTTCTTCTGGTTGAACAATGTAAGGAATTGATTTTTTCACAGGACCTTCACAAGCAGCTAATGAAGCAGCAGCTGTACTAAAGCCCACATACTTTAAGAAATCGCGACGAGTTGTAGAACTTTCTTCTAAAGTTTCCTTATCTCCTAAAAATTCATCTACAGGAATTTCTTGAGTAAACTCGTTTTGTTTTAGCGTCTCAACAATAGAGCTATTTTCGTTTAGCTCTTCAACACTTTTCCAGTATTTCTTGTTTGATGACATATTATATAATTGAATTACTTCTTACTAAATTAATAATGACACTTACCACATTCCAGTCCACCCATTTCGGCAACTGTTAACTTCTCTACACCGTACTTCTTAGATAATTCTTCATGAATCTTTTCGTAGTACTCGTTATCTTCAACTTTCACGTTAGTGGTTCTATGACACTCAATACACCAGCCCATTGTTAATGGCGCGTGTTGGTACAACACTTCCATCTCCTCAACAGGACCATGACAAGTTTGACACTCTTGACCACCAACAGAAACGTGCTGTGAGTGATTGAAATAAACGAAGTCTGGTAAGTTATGGATTCTAACCCATTTTACTGGTTTAGATTCTCCTGTGTATTTTTGATCAGCATCACTCCAACCTACTGCAGCATATAATTTTTGTATTTCACCATCATAGAATTCTTTTGAATGCTCAGGTGTTACTTCTCCGTTATAATCAGAAATTGTTTTATGACAGTTCATACAAACATTTAATGATGGAATACCAGAAGTTTTACTAACCCTTGCTGAAGAGTGACAGTATTTACAATCAATACCGTTATCACCAGCGTGAATTTTATGTGAAAAATGAATAGGTTGCACTGGTTGATATCCTTGATCTATACCTATCTGCATAAAGTAACCAAAAGCAAAATAAGCACTAGCTAATAAAAAGAAAATAGCTGTTACTAACATTAAGAATTGGTTTTGAACAAATGCTTTCCAAAGCGGTGTTCTACCGGTAGCTTCAGGTAAATCTATGTTTTGAGCCTCAGCAAATCTGCGTAATGTTTTGTTTACCAGATACAAACCGGCTGCCAACAACACAAATAATATTGCAAGTGCACCTAAAATTAATTCGTTAGAAATACCACTAGAATCTGTTGAAGCTGCCTCAGCAGTTACAGCACCAGCCGTCGCTGCAGGCTCCTGCTTTTCTTGAGCAGTATATGCTAAAATATTATTTAAGTCTTCATCTGATAATTGTGGGAAAGCAGTCATTGCTGCACCACCATACTCATTGTAAACTTTGTTTGCATATGCATCTCCGGACTTAATAACAGCAGAACTGTTTCTAACCCAAGTATAGATCCAATCTCTATCCAATCCTTCATCATCAGATAGACGCCGTTCTACATGGCGTAAAGCCGGACCTGTCATTTTCTTATCTAAATGATGACAAGCAGCACAATTAGTATTAAACAATGATTTTCCTTTTGCCGGATCTCCTTCTTGAGCAGAAAGCGAGGTTGTAAACGCTAATAAAATAATTAAGCCAAAACGAAGAAAGTTTTTGCTTAATTTACGGTGAATCACCTGTTTCATATTATTGGTTAAATTAACTTCTAATCTTTGGTATGATTTTTTCATTAAAACATGATAAATGTCATACTTATAAAATCTCTCGCAAAAGTAATATTTAAAGTCGATTTTAGAAATGTTAACCAACTGTTATTAGTAATTTAGAGGGATTCTAAATAAATAAAAGAACAATATTTTATTTTATAACGTATACATTTGTAGAAATAATTATTTATGCAAAAATTAAGTTTTAAATTTAAGCCCATTATTATTGTTGTTTTCCTTGTGTTTTCAGCAAAAAGTTTTGGGCAACAAGGTCAAATAGAAGTCAATCAGGATAGTAAAATCGATAATTTATTAGGGGTAAAAAAGCAGCTCAACAAGACTGAAAATAGCTCAGATAGGTATAAAATTCAAATTTATAATGGCAACCGATCTGGGGCTTATACTGCGCAAAAGGAATTCTTAGAATCATTTAGCGATTGGCGAACAACAGACATATATGAGCCTCCAAACTTTAAAATTTGGGTAGGAAATTTTAGAACGCGATTAGAAGCTGATAGAGCTTTAAAAAGAATAAAAAGAAAATTTCCTAGTGCTTTTATTTTTAAACCTAAAAAGGAAAAGAATAATTAGAGTCTATGGATTCTTCACTTCATTCAGAATGACATAAAAAAAAGCGAACCATCTGGTTCGCTTTTTTAATATACTTATAGATACAATTCTGAAAAACCAGAATCACAATAAGTGACGTTACACTATTTCAACGTTTTCTTAACCGCTACCTCTTGGAAGGCTTCAATAATATCACCTTCTTTAATATCGTTGTAATTCTTCACCTGCATACCGCAATCGTATCCTTTTGATACTTCCTTAACATCATCTTTAAATCGTTTTAAGGTAGCCAATTCTCCAGTAAATATTACCACTCCTTCTCTAATAAGTCTTACACCAGAGTTTCTAAATATTTTACCGTTAGTAACCATACAACCTGCAATGGTACCAATTTTAGATATTTTAAACGTTTGTCTAATTTCTGCAGTTCCAGTAATCTCTTCTTTAAATTCTGGAGACAGCATACCTTCCATGGCATCTTTCAAATCATTGATGGCATCATAGATGATTGAGTAGGTTCTGATATCAATTTCTTCTTTATCAGCAATTGAACGCGCATTACCCATTGGCCTAACATTAAACCCAATAATAATGGCATCAGATGCTGATGCTAATAATACATCACTTTCAGTAATAGCTCCAACTCCTTTATGTAAGATATTAACTTGAATTTCTTCGGTAGATAATTTTTGGAATGAATCTGTTAAAGCTTCCACCGAACCATCAACATCACCTTTAAGGATAATGTTAAGCTCTTTAAAGTCTCCTAAAGCAATACGTCTTCCAATTTCATCTAATGTAATATGACGTTGTGTTCTAACTGATTGTTCACGTTGTAATTGAGAACGCTTAGTTGCAATAGATTTAGCTTCACGCTCATCTTCAAAAACATTAAACTTATCACCCGCTTGTGGTGCACCATCCAAACCTAAAATAGATACTGGTGTTGAAGGACCTGCTTCTTTTACATCATTACCCCTTTCATCATGCATTGCCTTTACTTTACCACTATGCTGGCCAGCTAAAACATAATCTCCAACTTTTAAAGTACCTGCTTGAACCAATATGGTTGACACATATCCACGACCTTTATCAAGGAATGCTTCAACTACTGTTCCAACAGCCGGTTTATTAGCGTTTGCCTTTAATTCTAATAATTCAGCTTCTAACAATACCTTTTCAAGTAATTCACTTACACCGGTTCCGTTTTTAGCTGAAATATCATGAGACTGCACTTTACCTCCCCAATCTTCAACTAATAAATTCATATTAGCAAGACCTTCTTTAATCTTTTCTGGGTTAGCAGCTGGTAAATCTATTTTATTAATAGCAAATACAATAGGCACTCCAGCAGCCTGTGCATGAGAAATAGCCTCTTTAGTTTGCGGCATAATATCATCATCTGCCGCTGCAACAATTATTGCTATATCCGTAACTTGAGCTCCACGTGCACGCATTGCGGTAAACGCCTCGTGACCTGGTGTATCTAAGAAAGCAATTTTTTGCCCGCCTTCTAACTCTACACCATATGCTCCAATATGCTGAGTAATACCACCTGACTCACCTGCAATAACATTTTCTTTTCTGATATAATCAAGTAAAGATGTTTTACCATGATCCACGTGACCCATTACAGTAACAATTGGTGCTCTTGGCGTTAAATCTTCTTCTTTATCTTCAACAACCTCAATGGCTTCTTCAATATCGGCAGTAATAAACTCCACCTGATAACCGAACTCTTCTGCTACAATTGACAATGTTTCTGCATCTAAACGCTGATTCATTGTTACCATCATACCTAAAGACATACAAGCTGAGATAATTTCAGTTACACCAACATCCATCATAGTAGCAACCTCACTTGCCGTAACAAATTCTGTTACTTTAAGAATTTTACTTTCTGCTGCTTCTGCTTGTAATTCTTTTTCTGTTTGATCTCTATGCTGATCTCTTTTTTCTCTACGATATTTAGCACCTTTCCCTTTAGAAGATTTACCTTGAAGTTTTTCAAGTGTTTCGCGCACTTGCTTCTTCACATCTTCCTCACTAGGCTCTTCTTTAACTATATTTCTTCGTCCTTGTCCAGGTTTTCCTTTAAACCTATCATTTCCTCTATTTTGTCCAGGACCTCTTTGACCCGGACCTCTATTGTTACCTGGTTGTCCACCACCAACTTTACTAATTCTACGACGCTTTTTCTTAGCAGCATCACCAGTTTTAGCTTCTGGTTTCTTCTCTTCCTTCTTTTTCTTAGGCTTATTAAATTGAGATAAATCTATCTTATCTCCTGCTATTTTAGGACCCGTAAGTTTTTTGTATTGTGTTTTCACCTTCTCCTCAACCACTGGAACTTCATCAATTACAACTTCTTTAACAGGCGCTTCAGGGCTCTTTTTAGGTGTTTCTTTTTTAGGTTCAGGCTTAGGCTCTTCTTTATCAACAGTAGGAACAGGCTTTTCCTCTTTAGGCGCTTCAACTTGTGCCTCAACAGGTTTTTCCTCTTTTACAGGCTCAATTGGTGTTTCTTTTATAGGCGCCTCTTTAACTACTGGTTCTGGCTTTACTGGTTCTTCCTTTATAACCTCTTCCTTTTTCGGAGACAAATCTATTTTACCAACTGTTTTAGGACCAGTAAGATTTCCTGAAGCTTTTACAACTTCTTCTTTTTTGGCTGCTGCATTTTGTTTTGCTTCAAGTTCACGCTCACGTTGTTCACGCAATGCATCTTTCTCTTTTTGCTTTGCTTCACTAACTTCTTTAGACGCAACTTTCTTACTAGCATCCGTTTCAAATTCATCTGAAAGCACTGCATAAACGTCTTCAGAAATTTTTGTAGTTGGACGCTTCTCAATTTCTATGCCCTTAGAATCTAAAAATTCCACAGCACGATCTAAAGAAATATTAAGCTCGCGTAATACTTTATTTAATCTAATTGTCCCAGCCATAAATTGCCTTTAAAATACTCAAATATATGTGTTATTCTTCAAATTCTTCTTTCAGAATTCTAATAACATCGTTAATTGTTTCTTCTTCCAAGTCGGTTCGCTTCACTAAGTCGTTTACATCTTGTTCTAATACACTTTTAGCTGTATCTAAACCTGCCTTACTAAACTCTTGAATGATCCACTCTTCTATTTCATCAGAGAACTCACTTAATTCTACATCTTCCTCAGCACCTTCTCTAAACACATCAATCTCATAGCCAGTTAATTGACCGGCTAATCGAATATTATGACCACCTCTACCAATGGCTTTACTTACCTCTTCTGGCTTTAAAATAACCTCAGCACGTTTAGCTTCTTCATCAATTTTAATTGATGTTACTCTTGCTGGACTTAAAGCTCTAGTTATATATAATTGTAAATTATTAGTGTAATTAATTACATCAATGTTTTCATTACCTAATTCACGTACAATACCATGTATTCTTGAACCTTTCATTCCTACACAAGCTCCGACAGGGTCAATTCTATCATCATAAGAATCTACGGCAACTTTTGCTTTTTCTCCTGGTATTCTAACCACATTTTTAATGGTTATTAATCCATCAAAAACTTCTGGTATTTCTTGTTCAAATAATTTCTCCAAAAACATTGGTGAACTTCTAGACATTAATATAGTTGGTTTAGCGCCCTTTAGCTCAACCGTATCTATCACACCTCTTACATTATCACCTTTCCTGAAAAAATCTGAAGGTATTTGTCTATCCTTAGGAAGCACAATCTCATTACCTTCATCATCTAATAAAATAACAGCCCTGTGACGTATATGATGCACCTCAGCCGTGTAAATCTCTCCAACTAAATCTTTAAATTGCTTGTAGATTATGGTGTTGTCATGCTCATGGATTTTAGAAATAAGATTTTGACGTAAAGCCAAAATAGCTCTTCTTCCTAAATCAACTAATTTAACTTCTTCAGATACATCTTCACCTACTTCAAAATCGGGCTCAATTTTTCTTGCTTCAGTCAAAGAAATTTCCTGATTCTCATCTTCAACTTCACCATCAGCAACTACAATTCTATTTCTCCAAATCTCTAAATCTCCTTTATCCGGATTTACAATTATATCGAAATTATCATCATCACCATATTTCTTTTTTAAGGCACTTCTAAATACATCCTCTAATATGGCCATTAACGTTACTCTGTCAATTAGCTTATCGTCTTTGAACTCTGAAAAAGATTCAATTAACGCGACATTTTCCATAACTCTTACTGAATTAAAATTTAATCATAACTTTTGCTTCTACAATATCTTTGTAAGCGATATTCGCTTCTTTATTTACTGTTACTTTACCCTTACCAATTGGTTTAGGTTCTCTAACCTTCCACTGTAAAGTAATATTTTCATCTGATGCATTTGAAAGCATACCTTCAAACTTTTCAGAAGCCGTCTTAACTTTTAGTGTTCTATTAATGTTTTTTTTATACTGACGTTCTTTTACCAATGGTGCTGTAGCCCCAGCAGACATGACATCTAAAGAAAAATCTTGTTCTTCTCTGTCTAGATTGTGTTCAATAGCTCTGCTAATGAACATACAATCTTCAACCAAAACGCCGTTATCTCCGTCTATTACTACCTTAATTTGATTACTTCCTTGAATAGAAAAATCTATTAGAAATAAATCAGGTCTGTCATTTAATGCAGCTTCAAGTAAATTTTCAACAGTTGTTTTAAACATTTTTAGTATAAAAAGAGGGGACTTCCCGTCCCCTCATTATCTTAATTTCGTCTTTCAACGCTGCAAATATATACAATTTTATTGATTTTTAAAGTAATAATTCATAAATTTAGATACCACCATCACCCGCCTTCGATATGAAAAAAATACTTGTTCCAACAGATTTTTCAGATCAATCAGAAAACGCCTTAAAGGTTGCTGTTCAATTAGCAAGAAAATTTAAATCTGAAATTTTCTTATTACACATGTTAGAAATACCACTTCATAAGGTTGACCCCTTAAGTTCTTACAATGATTTACCTGAAGCCCTTTACTTTATGAAATTGGCCCATCAAAAATTTGAAAAATTATTAAAAAAAGATTTTTTGAAAGACCTAATAATACATGAACTGGTAGATTTTCATGAAATTTTCAAAGGTATTTATCAAACTTGTGAAAAGCACAAAATTGATTTAATTGTGATGGGTTCTCATGGCGTAAGTGGTTTTAGAGAACTCTTAATTGGCAGTAATACGGAAAAAGTTGTAAGAACTTCTGAAGTACCTGTTCTTGTTATTAAAAAGGAACATCAAAACTTTAATGTAGAAAATTTTGTTTTTGCATCAGATTTTAAAGAAGAATCTAAAGTGCCTTTTTTAAAAGCACTAAAATTTGCCTCACTTTTTAAAACCGAAATTCACTTACTAATGGTTGTTACAGCAAATAAATTTATAACGACTACCGAAGCTAAAAAACGTATTCAAAATTTTCTTGACGCTGTAACACCTATTTTTTGTACCCTTCATATTTATAATGACGATACTATTGAAAAGGGTATTATGAATTTCTCTCAATCTATTAGTGCAGATTTAATTGCCATGAGCACCCATGGCAGACAGGGTATTTCTCATTTTTTTAATGGCAGTATTAGTGAAGATTTGGTGAATCATGCTAGACGTCCTGTTATTACTTTTAGGATATAGGAAACAAAAGCTCAATTTAAAAAAGAAAATAATCCCAAAAACTTTCGAGAGGCTTGATTGGATTCCCATCACCTAACAATTCATATCCAGAAACTTTATTAGCTTTTCTGAAAACCTGAATTTCTTGACCCGATTTTATAATCGAATCACCTACCTTCAAAGAAACTCCTTCATAATTTTCTAGGTAAAAGTAAACATCATCATCCGAGTAAAAGACTTTTGTACCTCTAGTCACTTTACTTTTTTCAAAACTTTTAATAATGGCATTAAAATTATTCTCATAGAATTCAACACCTTTGTTGTAGCTACTCTTTTTAATTGAATAAATTACGAAAAACAACAAAATAACAACAGGGATAATTCTTATCAGCGCTTGCTTTCTAGACATCTACAGAGAATTTAAATTAACAAAAAACCCTAACTACTTTCGCAATTAGGGTTTAAATTACTTGTTGGCCTACTAGGGCTCGAACCTAGACTCTTCTGGACCAAAACCAGACGTGTTGCCAGTTACACCATAGGCCATTGTGTAAATGAGGGTGCAAATTTAATACAAAGTTTATTCTGTACAAATTTTTTATTGAAAAAATAATTCTAAATCCTTAAGGTTTACTTAAAAAAATTTGAGGTACCATATTTATTATTAAATTCGCCAAAGCAAATAAACACTGAATTTTATGACCAATTTAAACTTTAAAAAATGGAATACCTTATTAGGATGGTTCTCTTTTTTAATTGCACTTATAACATACGGCTTAACGGTTGAACCTACGGTAAGTTTTTGGGATGCAGGTGAATACATATTAACATCAGCTAAATTACAGGTTGGTCACCCACCAGGAGCACCTTTATTTCAGATGCTGGGAGCTTTTTTCTCAATGTTTGCTTTAGAACCTTCTCAAGTTGGTTTTATGATGAATATGATGAGTGCTATTGCCAGTGCTTTTACTATTCTATTCATGTTTTGGACCATTACCTTATTATTAAAAAAACTAATAGGTAAACCTGAAGACAATCAATCTAAGGCCATAGCCATTCTTGGAAGCGGTTTAGTTGGTAGTTTAGCATTTACATTTACTGATTCCTTTTGGTTTAATGCTGTTGAAACTGAGGTGTATGCTATGGCTACCCTAATTATGGCTATTCTATTCTGGTTAGGACTGCGTTGGGAACAAGATATGGACAAACCCCGTGGAAATCGTTGGTTAATCTTGATAGCTTTTGTTATTGGTTTATCTTTTGGAGTTCATTTTATGGGACTTTTAACCATTCCAGCCATTGGGCTTATCTACTATTTTAAGAATTATAAAACCATCACTGTTAAAAACTTTATTATAGCAAATGTGGTATCTGTTGCTATTTTATTGTTCATTTTTAAGCTATTAGCACCAAATATTCTTAAAATATTTAGTGTTTCAGAAATATTTTTTATCAATTCTATAGGACTTCCATTTAATTCTGGTTCTATCATTGCTGGTATTTTATTATTCACTGTTATTTTTTACGGATTAAAATACACTCGTAAAAAACAATACAATCACTTAAACACGGCTATTTTGTGTTTAACTTTTATAATTATAGGGTTCTCTACTTGGTTAATGCTCCCAATTCGAGCTAATGCCAATGTTATTGTTAATGAAAATAACCCTTCTAGTGCTAGGGAATTACTTGCCTATTACAACTTAGAGCAATACCCTGAAACGCATTTGTTCTATGGCCCAATGTTTACAGACCAATACGCTTCTTTAGACGAGAACAACCCTTATAAAGATGATAAACCAAAATACGAGAAAGACAAAACTAAGGGCGAGTATATAATTGTTAATGACTGGAAAAATGCCAGACAAAACTACAACTCAGAACAAGCCTCCATTTTACCACGTATGTGGAGTGGAGAGCACGCTGAAAATTATATGATGTTCACTGGATTTTTAAATTTTAAGTTGAAGCCTGAATATCAAATGGAGAATGAATTACGCGCTTTGGTTAACAATTTTAGACAAGATGTTATGCAAGGCAATGTTGACTATGAAGACTACCATAATTTCTTAAGACAATATGGATCATCTTATCTAGATATTGAAAAACCTTCATTAGGAAGTAATCTAGCCTATTTATTTGAATACCAATTAGGCTACATGTATTGGCGTTATTTTATGTGGAATTTTTCTGGAAGACAAGATGATATTCAAGGGAGATATGACAACCATGGAAACTGGATAAGCGGTATAAAACCATTAGATGAATGGCATTTAAGCTACTCTCAAGACAATTTACCAGGTGATGTTGAAAACAATAAGGCCAGAAACACTTATTACTTATTGCCACTAATTTTAGGACTTATTGGCTTTTTCTTTTTATTTAATAAAGACAAAAAGCTCTTCTGGGTAATGCTAGTATTCTTTTTATTTACGGGAATAGCCATTCAAGTTTATACCAATGTAAGACCTTTTGAACCCAGAGAACGTGATTATTCAGTAGTTGGTTCTTTTTACGTATTTGCGCTTTGGATTGGCTTTGGTGTTTATGCTATTTACGATACTCTAAAAAGCTATTTGCCGAAAAAATTAGCAGCACCAATTATATCTATAATCTGCTTAATTCTGGTACCAGGTATTTTAGCTGCCAATAATTGGGATGATCATGATCGTTCAGGAAAATATACTGCCCAAGCTATGGCAAAGAAATATTTAGATTCTTGTGCTGAAAACGCCATCCTTTTTACTATTGGTGATAATGATACGTTTGCGCTTTGGTATGCTCAAGAAATTGAAGGATACAGAACAGATGTTAGAATAGTAAACACTAGTTTATTTCAAACCGATTGGTACATTGATCAGATGAAACGCAAAGCGTATGAAAGTGACCCAATACCTTCTCAGTTAACTCATGAACATTACAAACATGGCACAAATGATTATGTGAGAATGGCACCAATTGCAAGAGACACCATTGAAATAAAGGAGGCTTTGAACTTTATTACAAGTGATAACCCTAAAACAAGATTTAAATTCTACTTGCAACAATTTACTGATACCGATATTAATGCCTATCCTTCACAAGAATTGAATAATAGATATCTGCCTACGGAATTTTTAAGGCTACCAGTAAATAAAGAAAATGCTCTTAAATATGGCATAGTAAAACAAAAGGATGCCGATAAAATAGTACCTCATATTGATATTCAAGTAAAAGGTGGGGCTATTTACAAAAACCGACTGCTCATGTTGGATATTGTGGCGAATAACGATTGGAAAAGGCCAATTTATTTTACTGGTGGTAGTTTTGGTGATGATGATTATATATGGATGAAAAACTACCTTCAATTGGATGGTATGTGCTATAAGTTAGTTCCTATCAGAACGGAAACAGACCGAGCGAACCCATTTGACATGGGCCGTATTGATACAGATCTCATGTACGACAAAGTTAAGAGTTGGGATTGGGGAAATAGCGGGAGCACTAGTATTTATCATGACACGGAAACTAGAAAAAACTCCATTACCTATAGAGGTAATTTAGCACGGTTAATTGAGCAATTAATTAATGAGGAAAAATTAGATAAGGCTGAAGAAATTGCAGACATTGCTATGGAAAACATGCCAGTAGACTACTTTGGCTATTACACGCTATTAGAACCTTACGTTAGTGCCTATTATGAAGTTGGCAACAAGGAAAAGGCGCAAAAACTCTTCAAAGATCTTTCAGGGAAATACCAAGAAAACCTGAAGTATTACAGCAGTTTAGAACCACGTAATCAGGAAAGTTTATTTGAAGATATTTATGTGGACATTGAACGCTATAAGGCACTTATTGATGTTTTAATAACTTATGATTCTGAATTTGCAAATGCCGAAGGTGATATATTTAATAATCACTTAAGATTGTTCAAACATTTTTATGGAGATGATGAAGAGGAAGAACATACAGATAAAGATATCCCTCAAAATGACAGTTTAATATTAGAAGAAAGTAAAGATTCTACTAACTAGTGCATGACATTAACACCTATAAAAACACCATTATTAGCAAAAAAAATGTTTCCAAACTATGTTTGGGATATCCCTACTAATGAAAAAAGTATCTACCTAACTTTTGATGACGGACCAACTCCTGAAATCACCACATGGGTTTTAAATACTTTAAGAGCATTTAATGCTAAGGCTACCTTTTTTTGTATAGGGGACAATGTTAAAAAATATCCGGATGTTTTTCAAGCTATTTTAAAAGCTGGACATCATATTGGTAATCACACACAAAATCATATTAATGGTTGGAATACCAGAAGTAAGGACTACCTGAAAAATATAGAAGAATGTAATTCTGAGTTTTCTAATTTCAAATACAATATTCCAAATTCAAAACTTGAAACTAATAACCCGCCAATAGTAAACCTGTTTCGTCCACCTTACGGCCACATTACTCCAAAACAAGGAAAAAAATTAATAGCTAATGGTTACAAAATAATCATGTGGGATGTATTGTCTTTTGACTGGGACAAGAATGTAAGTAATGAAACTTGTTTAAAAAATGTGATTTCAAAAACTCAAAAAGGAAGTATTATTGTATTTCATGATAGTATAAAAGCTTCAAAAAACATGCAGTATGTATTACCAAAAGTTCTAGAATATTTTAGTAAAAAAGAATATGCTTTTAAAGCTATTGCTTAGATATACTCTTGAATGACATTTATTAGAGCATTGGCATCTAATTCACCACTTTGTCGCCATTTCATTTCACCATCCTTATAAATTATCAGGGTAGGAAGTGATTTTACTCTTAAAGCCTCTGCTAACTCTTCATTTTTATCTACATCAATTTTGATCACCTTAGCTTTATCTCCTAAAGCAGCAGCTACATCTCTTAAAACCAAATGCATCTCAGTTGATTGCTCATTCCAGTCGGTATAAAACTCTAATAAAACCGGAATTTCTACATCTATAAGTTCCCCAAATTTTGACATACTTATTTAGTATTTATTAACACAATGCTGTATTACAAACCTACACATTTTTTTTATATTGAGTTAATTGTCTAATAATCAACAAGAAAATGAGGATTATCAATTAATCTAATTTATTAAAAAAGAGCGAAATATCACAATTTAAACATATCATTTATTAAACAATTTTATCTCCTTTTTTAAGTTCAATTACAGTTATTTCTGGCCATATGCCAACACGCCCAGGAAAAGCCAAATAACCAAACCCACGATTAACGTTTATGTACTGTCCTAATTCTTCATAAATACCTGCCCAATATTTATAGCGCCATTTAACTGGACTCCATTTAAACCAACCTGGGATTTCTATGCCAAATTGCATACCGTGTGTATGCCCACTTAGAGTTAGGTGGTAATGATAAGTGTCTTCTATGACTTCTTTTTCCCAATGAGAAGGATCATGACTTAATAGAATTTTAAAATCATCTTTTTTAACCCCATTAGAGGCTTGCTTCAAATCGCCAGCTTTCTTAAATCCACCTGCACCCCAATTTTCTACACCAACCAAAGCTAAACGTTGGCCATCCTTTTCAATAAATCTATGTTCATTCAAAAGTAAATCAAATCCAATTTCTTTTTGTAGTACTTTTAAATCTTCTAAATTTTGATGTTTCGCTTCTTTTGATTCCCAATGGATATAATCACCATAATCATGATTCCCTAAAACAGAAAACAGGCCATCTTTGGCTTTTAGTTTCCCAAAAATATCTTTGTATGGCACCAATTCTTCTGCTTTATTATTTACAATATCTCCAGTAAATAAAATCACATCACTTTGTTGTTCGTTTATTAAATTAACGGCATAATCAACCTTTTCTATATTATCAAAACTTCCCGAATGAATGTCGCTAATCTGAGTTAATTTATAGCCATCAAAAGCACTAGGCAAATCTTCAAAATGCAAAGTATACTTTAACACTTTGTAATTGTACTTCCCTTTAATAACACCATATAAAACGGAAGCAAATGGAATTGCAGCTAGTCCCAAAGCTAATTGAGAAATAAATTTTCTTCTACTATTAAAAACAACCTTATTATCCGATCCTCCTGTAACCTTCTCCATTGCAAAGGAAAAAACTCTAACCAAATCTTCACCTAATAAAGTAACCGCAACAATAATTTTAGGCACATAGAACAAAACCACTAAAATAAGGGCTAATGAAAACCTTATTGGAATGCCGTTTGACCTATCAAACGTAAAAATCTGATAGAAAAAATTACCCAAAATTAATAGTGAAAAGAAAATATACAAATAGGTGGTAATGCTACTTTTAAAAATGGTTCTGAATGATTGTAGTGTGTACAGATCTAAAATCAGAAAAATCACAATAAATATAATTAAGCGAGACATTCTTTTTTCTTCAAAGATAAAGCTAATCTAAATCAATGGTTAGATAGCGCATTTTATTTAACTTATAGTTAAGAATTAATGTTTCAATAAAAAAAATGTGAATAGGTTAAAGCTCTGTTTCCGCTTAACTTTTTGTAGATTTGGTTTCCTATCAAAACAAATACAATGTCTGAACAAAAACGTCTTTTTTTAGTTGACGCTTACGCACTCATTTTTCGTGGCTATTATGCATTTATTAAAAACCCTAGAATTAACTCTAAAGGCACAGATACATCTGCCATTTTAGGGTTTATGAACTCCTTATTAGATGTTATAAAACGAGAAAGGCCAGACCATTTAGCCGTTTGTTTTGATAAAGGAGGGAGTGCAGATCGAGTTGAAATGTACACCGAATACAAAGCTAACAGGGATGAAACTCCAGAAGCTATAAAGGTGGCGGTCCCCTACATCTATGAGATTTTAAAAGCAATGCATATTCCAATCATGGTAAAAGAAGGCTATGAAGCTGATGATGTAATAGGAACCCTTTCTAAACAGGCTGAAAAAGAAGGTTATAAAACATACATGGTAACTCCTGATAAAGATTTTGCTCAATTAGTTTCAGAGAATATATTTATGTATCGCCCAGTGTTTGGCGGTGGTTATGAAACTTGGGGCATTCCAGAAGTTCAGAAAAAATTTGAAGTAGAAGATCCGCTTCAAGTAATTGACTTTTTAGGCATGATGGGAGATTCTAGTGATAATATTCCTGGTTTTCCAGGTGTTGGAGAAAAAACAGCCAAAAAGTTTTTAGCAGCTTACGGTAGTATGGAAAATTTATTGGCTAATACGCACGAACTTAAGGGCAAGATGAAAGAGAAGGTTGAAGCCAATGCAGAATTAGGATTGCTTTCTAAAAAATTAGCCACTATTATGCTAGATGTACCCGTTACATTTGATGCAAAAAATTTTGAATTAGATCATCCAGACATTGAAAAAGTTAAAACCATTTTTCAAGATTTAGAATTTAGACGACTGACTGATAATTTCCTTAAAACTTTTGCTGAGAATGGTGAAAGTACAGAAACTAAAGCAACTACAACCTTAAGCGAAACAAAGTCAGCATCTCCTAAACCAAAAACAGCTGCAGGCGCAGGACAATTTTCATTGTTTGGCAACGATGGTGATGTAACCGAAACAACTTCTGAATATACCAGAAAAACTTCTGAAACCACTTCTCATTTTTACCAATATATTAATACACCTGTTGCTAGAAAGTTATTTATTAAAAAACTATTGCAACAGTCTAGTGTGTGCTTTGATACTGAAACTTCAGGTTTGAATCCAATTACTGCAGAATTGGTTGGTATTGCATTTTCTTGGGAGGTAGGTAAAGGCTTCTACATACCATTTCCAGAAAATAAAAATGAGGCTCAGGAATTGATAGAAGAGTTACGTTCGTTTTTTGAATCCGAGTCTATTGAAAAAATAGGCCAGAATTTGAAATACGATATCAAGGTTTTAGCAAAATACAATGTTGAGGTAAAAGGAAAATTATTTGATACCATGTTAGCACATTACCTTATCAACCCAGATATGCGCCATAACATGGATGTATTAGCCGAGACTTATTTGAATTACACTCCTATTTCTATTGAAACCCTTATTGGTAAAAAAGGAAAGAATCAACTTTCTATGAGAGAGGTTGCATTAGAAAAGCAAACCGAATATGCTGTTGAAGATGCCGATATTACGTTACAACTAAAAGAACATTTTCAAAACGAATTGGGAGAAGCAAACACAAAAAAACTATTTAATGATATAGAACTGCCCTTACTTCGTGTTTTGGCGGATATGGAATTAGAAGGAATCAATTTAGACAAAGATTTTTTACACTCTCTATCAGAAGTCTTAAATAGTGATATTAAAGAATTAGAACAAAAAATATATGCAGCGGCTGAGGAAGAATTCAATATTGCTTCACCAAAGCAACTGGGGGTTATTTTGTTTGAAAAAATGAAATTGGTTGACAAACCAAAAAAGACCAAAACCGGACAATACTCCACATCAGAAGATGTTCTGAGTTATCTGGCTAAAGACCATGAAATCATTCAAAATATTTTGGCCTTCAGAGGGCTTTCAAAATTAAAAAGCACCTATGTAGATGCTTTACCTACCCAGGTAGAAGATAATACGGGACGTGTACATACAGATTATATGCAAACTGTGGCCGCAACAGGACGTTTAAGCAGCAATAATCCTAATCTTCAAAATATACCTATTAGAACTGAAAGAGGAAGACAAGTACGTAAAGCATTTGTGCCCCGAAATAAAGACTACGCACTTCTGGCTGCGGATT
This sequence comes from Seonamhaeicola sp. MEBiC01930, assembly GCF_045277075.1. GTDB lineage: Bacteria > Bacteroidota > Bacteroidia > Flavobacteriales > Flavobacteriaceae > Seonamhaeicola. The sequence continues at coordinate 1,110,363 of NZ_CP104270.1, forward strand.
ACTCACAAATAGAATTACGTGTTATAGCAGCTTTAAGCAATGAAGAAACTATGATTGAAGCCTTTAAAAACGGAGAAGACATTCATGCTTCAACAGCTTCAAAAGTTTTTGGCGTTCCTATTGATGAAGTCACTAGAGAACAACGTAGTAATGCAAAAACTGTGAATTTCGGAATTATCTATGGGGTTTCTGCTTTTGGGTTAAGTAACCAGACTAACCTTTCACGTTCAGAATCAAAAGAACTCATAGACACCTATTACGCCACCTATCCTAAATTAAGAAATTATATTAGTGAGCAAGTTGATTTTGCTAGAGATCATGGTTATGTACAAACTGTTTCCGGCAGACGCCGTTATTTAAAAGACATTAACTCTCGTAACGCGGTGGTACGCGGAGCTGCCGAACGTAATGCGGTTAACGCTCCTATTCAAGGTAGTGCTGCAGATATTATTAAAATTGCCATGATAAACATTCATGATAAGCTAACTGAAGGTGGTTTTAAAACTAAAATGTTACTTCAGGTTCATGATGAATTAGTTTTTGACGTTTACAAACCTGAGCTGGAAACTATAAAAGCTTTAGTGAAAACCGAAATGGAAAATGCCTATAAATTAGAGGTGCCTTTAGACGTTGATTTGGATGTTGGTGATAATTGGTTGGAGGCGCATTAGTCGAAATTCTTAAACCTAATCAGGCCATCCTTCTGGTTTAATGGCCGTAGAATAAAAAGTCTCTTCACAAGGGTAATAATAAACTGGCGGCAAACCTGGAGGGTCACCTTGACTCTCATTTTCTGGATCAGATTCCATTGGAAATTCAACAATAAACCCTTGTAAAGCTTCTCTTTTTAAAAAAATTGTTGCTTTAGATGTTGCTGCTGCTGTAAACCTTCCTAAAACGTATTCATCATTATTTTTAACATTAAACATGTTACCTACTAATGCTGCTGGTGGTGGCGCATTAAAACCACTATTATTATCAATAATATCCTTTAACACATTATAATAATCATAAGCTGGCTTTGATAATGAAAATTGTCTTAACTTAATTAAAATATCTTTTTTACTGTGTAGCAATACACTTGCTACCGGTATTTGAGAGACTCTAGAACCATTAATAAATTCATCATCTAATATTTCTATTTTTTGATTGTATCGTATTCGCCAACAGTCGGTTTCACATAGATATGAAATAAAAAACGGATCAGGTCCATTCGGCCTTGGAAAATATCCGTCAAAGTCATTACAATACCCTTCCCTGAAATAACTATTTCTGCAAATTAAACAAATGACCTTGGGTTCGAAAGATTTAAAATTCCAATAATAATAATTCTTTTCATCCGCTGGGTCATTAAAACTTACATTAATGGTGTGTCCTGAAAAAAATTGCTCCCATTCTGTTGAATATTCTAATTCTTGTATAAATTCAGCATCAATTTCTTCAATAGCCACAGGTTCTTTTATGGTCTCCGGAAACGATTTGTAATGCCTTCCGTCTGGCAATTTAATATCTAATTCCCAAGTATCACCAACTGATGCTACAAAACCTTTTGGAGGCAAATAAATACCTGCCTCATTTTCTTCTTGAGACAAATTAATGCTTGGTGAAAAATTTTCTGTAAGCCTAACAACTTCTGAAGTATTTGTATTCACAAATGAAATATTAGCACCGTTTATAGCCATGTTTTTGTACAATCCAAAAACCAGACCCAATTCAGACTCTTGTATTTTCACAAAAGAACTCCCCTCTTCATTAGAGATTACACCCTCAACAGTAATTATTCCAGTTATCAAATCAAACTCTGGCTCAACTGGTTCTACACATGAAATAAATAATATTACCCACAGTAAAAAAGAATATTTTTTTATAAAACCCATATTAACTACTGAAACTTAAAATTATACGTTAACGAAAATATTGGGCTATTTGTTACTAACAATTCATAGGAGCCTAAGGGGTTATTAGAAAAAACCTCATTAAATTCTCCATTACGTTGAGTATAATACTTACTAAAAGGATTTTTTCGTCCATATATATTATATATGGTAAAAGTCCAGTCGCTTAATAAACGTTTATTTTTGTTTTTACTTACGTTTACATTCCAAGAAAAATCTAAACGATGATAGGTTGGTAAGCGGGAGTTATTTCGCTCTAAAAATATAGGTACAGTTATATCTTCAATATTAAAATTACCATTTGCAATAGTATAAGGCCTCCCAGACTGCCCTGTAAAATTAAAACGTAAGGTATTATATTTATCAGTTTCTATATTAAGAGTTGCATTAATAACATGAGGTCTATCAAAATCTGAATCATACCATTTATTATTATTTATCCTATCTGCTAATTTTTTATTTTCAGTACGTAACAAACTTTTTGACCATGTATAATTAAGCCAACCGTTAATTTTACCTTTAGCTTTTTTTAAACTCAATTCAACACCATATGCCTTCCCTTCTCCCTGCACAACAAATTGCTCTATGTTTTTTTCAAGAAAAAAATCAGCTCCTGGTTTATAAGTCAAATTATTCTTAGTATCTCTATAATAACCTTCAACACTCATTTCTATTTTATCATCATCAAAGTTCTTATAAACGCCAAAACTATAAGCGTTACTTGTTTGGGGTTTAACATGAGGGTCTGATGCTTTCCATCTTGATGTTGGTATTGGTGTTGTACTATTATAAATATTTTGTAAATATTGGTTTACACTTGAATAACTAGCCTTGACCGAAGTTGTTTTGTTTAATTTTAAATTAACACCTAATCTGGGTTCTAAATTATTATAAGACGTAACTTTTTCTCCATTGTTATAAAATCTTGAATCTATTATATCTCCTGTTTCATCATACCTATTAAAGGTATAAGGACCTTGAAATAAGAAATTATTATATCTTAATCCAGCTGATAAAACAATGCTAGAAGATGGTTTCCAATTAAAATTCCCAAACCCTGAAAACTCATAACTAGTTTCTGTTGGAAGTAAAACTGGCAAAACCGTATTTGATGTTCCAACATTTAACTTTCCAGGATATATTTTATATTGATTTGCTTGTATTCCAGCATAGTAATCTATTGTACTAGAAACTTTTTTAGAGAATTCTGAAATAAGGCTTAAGTATGAAATTTTAGAATCAAATTCTATTTCATTTGTACTTTCTAACTCAGGAAAAATATTTTTGGGGTTGTAATTACTCCCAACTAATACTGTTCTAAGGTTAGTTCTATTATTAAATGTATGTAACCAATTTAATGTTCCGTTTATAGTTTTAAAATCATATTGATTATTTTCTGCAATAATATTTTCAACACTAGAAATTAAATCTAATTGATAAAAATCTTTACTGTAAAACCCCGTAAATGATATTTGATCTTTTTCTGTTGGTAGATATAACAACTTTAATGTTCCATCATAAAAACGTGCTTTTGTATTTTCAAGTTGGTCAGAAAAAATGGGTAATAAAAAATCTGTAAGTCCTGCTCTACCTCCAGCAATTAGCATAAGCTTATCTTTTATTAAAGGCGTTTCTACAGCTAACCTACTTGAAACCAAACCTAAACCTCCACTAAGTTTAAATTTGCTCACGTATGGGTTTTTAACTTTTATATCTAAAACAGATGCAGTTCTTCCTCCATATCTTGATGGAATGTTGGCTCTATATAAATCAACTGATGATAGTACATCTGGCGTGAAAACTGAAAACAAACCAAATAAGTGTGTTGGATTAAACACTGGTGCATAATCATATAATATTAAGTTCTGGTCTAATGAGCTTCCTCTTACAGATAATCCGTTACTTATTTCCCCAGAATTATTTACGCCAGCAAGTAAAGTTACTCCCCTAAGCACATCAAATTCGCCAGCAGCCGCTGGAATCTTAACTAAATCTTCTGCTTTTAATTGTACCACTCCCATTTGAGGAGATTCTAAATTATCATTAACTTTTTTTGCGTTTACAACTACCTCTGATAATTCTTCATTATTACTTCTTAGTCTTAATTGTTGAGAAATATTTTTATCTAATAGAATACTTAGTAATTTATCCTTAAAACCAATATAGGTAACAACTATTTGATATTTATTTTGAGGTAAATTAGTAGAAAATAAACCTTGAGCATTTGTGACTCCTCCGCATGAGCAAGGTTCAATAAAAATATTTACATTTTCCATTGGATTGCCTGTTTGGTCATTGACAACAGTAATAGACAACTCATACTCTTCACTTTGTCCATAACCCAAACCTGTACATACAAATAATAAGACCATAAATAATTGAACTAATTTCATAAATACAAGTATTAATTTTGCCAACCTTCTGGTTTAATTGATGTGGAATAAAACCCCTCAACACAAGGAGCATAGAGAACTGGCGGAGCCCCTGGAGGGGTTGGATTAGAATCACTTTCAGGAAAAAACAGATCTACAGGATCAGCAACAGTTCCTTGCAAAGCTTCTCGTTCCAAAAAAATGGTAGCTTTTGATGTTGCTGCGGCAGTAAATCTTCCTAATACATATTCTTCACTATTATTGACATTATACATGTTACCCACTAATGCTGCTGGTGGAGGAGCATTAAAACCACTATTATTTTCAACAATATCTTTAAGTACTTTATAATAATTATAAGCCGGTTTTGATAATGAAAACTGTTTTACCTCAACCAAAATATCTCTTTTATTATGTAGTAACACATTTGCTATTGGCATTTGAGCTACTGTTGAACCATTAATAAATTCGTCTTCTAATATTTCAACATTTTGATTGTATCTTATTCGCCAACAATCTACTTCACACTCATATGTTATTGTAAAAGGATCTCTTTGGTTTGGAGTTGGATATACACCAAAATCATTACAATAACCACCTCTATAAAAGCTATCCACGCACTCCTGACAAATTGTTTTAGTTTCAAAGGATTTATAACTCCAATAATAATAATTCTCTTCTTCAACGGGGTCATTAAAACTCACGTTAATTTCATGCCCTGAAATAAATCTTTTGCTTTCTACAGAATATTCTAACTCTTGTTTATATTCAGCATCAATTCCTTCAATAACTACTGGCTCTTTTATTTTTTCTGGAAAAGATTTATAATGCCTCCCATCTGCCAGTTTTATATCTAACTCCCAAGAATCGCCCACTTCAGCAACAAAATCACTTGGCGGTAAATAGATATTGGCTTCATCATTTTCTAATAAGTTAACAATTTCAGATGTATTTGTATTTACAAATGTTATATCGGCACCATTTATAGGATAGTTTTTGTACAAACCAAAAACTAAACCTAATTCAGACTCTTGTATTTTAACAAAAGAGCTCTCTTCTTCATTAGAAATTATCGCCTCAACAGTAACTAAACCTGTTATCAAATCAAACTCTGGCTCTACGGGTTCCACACAATTACTAAAAAAAACAAATTGATATAGAATAAAAATCTTTATTAATGAGGTATGATACTTTTTATACATCTATAAATGTTTAATTTAAGTATTGAGCTGAGGGCTAATAGTTGACTTATGTCACTGATTATAAATAGATAAACATATTTTAAAGTAAAAACTATAACTGTAAGATATTACCCTAACCCTATAAGATAATACCCATTTTAAAAACAAAGCTTGTTAGGTTTTTCTTGTTAACATATCTTTCAAAAAAATATCAAAAAATGAAAAAAACTGCTAATAGTATTATTACAATATCACTTTTATTTCTATTTCAAAACTATTCAGCCCAAGAAAATTTTATAGAGGGATATATTATAAACAAGCAAGATGATACAATTCATGGATTTATTGATTATAAAAATTGGAGTAATAACCCTCAGGAAATTAAATTTAAAAACCAAAGAGAAAATTCTTCTAGACCACAATCGCCAAATTCAATAAAAGAATTTGGTATTAAGAATAAAATCTACCTCAGTGCCAACGTAGACATTGAAATTAGTTCAGATAAAAGCCAAGACCCAAATCTAAAATTAAAGAATAAAAAGGTCTTTTTGCAAGTTCTTTATAAAGGAAAGAAAAACTTGTATGTTTATAAAGATAAATGGGGGCCTAATAATTTTTACATAAAACAGAATAGTGAATTAATGTTGTTGATTCACAAAAAACATCTAAATGAGAACAGTATTATCGAAAACAATAGATTTAGGGGACAATTGATTTTATACCTAAAAGATTGTCCGTCATTAAAACCAAAAATTAACAACTCCTCATATAATAAGAAAAACCTTATAAATATTTTTAAAAAATATTATGAATGTAGCAATTCACCATTAGAGTTTCAACCAACTAAACCGAAAATTAAAATAGAAAAGGGAATTATTGCTGGTTTCTCTTTAACCTCTCTAAACTTTGAATATGGCAAATCTGATTTATTGATTTATCCACATCTCTCAACTAATTACAATTCATCTACGGACATCTCATTAGGATTATTTTTAGATGTTATTTTTCCCAAAGACCAAGGAAAATGGTCTATAAACAATGAAATCTTATACTCATCATTTGAAACAACAGGCTATCATGAAAACTATGAAAATGAAAATGTTTATACAATAAAGAATTCTAGAATCAATCTTTCCTATCTTAAACTAAATAATCTTTTACGATTTAATTTTCCTAGTAAAAATTTAGTTCCATATATTAATGCAGGCATTTCAACCGGTTTTGTAATAGCAGAGAATAATTATAGTTCTACAGAAGAAAAACTATATTCAGAGATTACCTTTTATGAATCAAATAGGTCCAACAACAAAAAAATAGAACATGGGGGGCTTCTAGGTTTTGGTGTAAGGTATGATAATCTTTCTATTGAAACTAGGCTTGAAACAACAATGGGATTATATTCAGGGAATTACAAACTAAACAGGTTTTATTTTTTACTTAATTACAGATTATAAGAATTAAAACGAAATGTTAAATTATGTTCTTTTAGATACACACCAGCTTTTTCATTAATTTATGATAATCACCTTTTCTTAGATCTAAACTTAGCTTTTTTCTTTCTTTGATTAAAAGGTACAGCATCATTAAAAGTGTTTTTGGTTTTACCTGGTTTATTTTTACGCCATTTTTCTTCCTTTTTAGGTAATAAAACTTCCAATAAATCTTGACGACCTAACTTATTTAAAGTATTACGTATCCATGCTTTATTCTCATCTTTATACCAAAAGAAAAAACGATGTTGTTCATCTTTTTCTTTTCGTGTTTTTGGAGTTCTTACCTTTTGGAGTGTATAGGGATGGTAACCACTATAATAAATAACAGTTGCCACCGTCATTGGCGTTGGTGTAAAGCCTTGAACTTGTTCTAACTGAAACCCCATATCTTTTGTCTCAGCAGCAAGGTTCGCCATATCCTCTGCCTCGCAAGCAGGATGATTAGATATAAAATAAGGTATAAGCTGAAGCTTCAATTTATTTTTAATGTTTATTTTATCAAAACGTTCTTTAAATTTATGAAAGTAACTAAAAGACGGTTTACGCATCAGTTTCAAAACAGGATCACTAGTATGTTCGGGTGCCACTTTTAACCTCCCAGACACATGTTTAGTCATGACTTCTTCTGTATAATCATCTAATTCTTTTGGGTCGGCATTTTTATTAAACTCCGGCACTAGCATATCATGACGTATCCCAGAACCAATAAAAGACTTCTTAACTTTAGGGTGACTATCAACCGCTTGATATAATTGAGTTAATGGCTTATGAGAGGTATCTAAATTGCTACAAATTACAGGAGAAATACAGCTTGGAGCTACACACTTATCACAAATAGACTGAATCTTCCCTTTCATTTTGTACATATTCGCACTTGGGCCTCCAATATCTGATAGGTAGCCTTTGAAATCAGGCATATTGGCTACTTTATCAACTTCTTTCAGTACTGATTCTTGGCTTCGTGAAGCAATAAACTTACCCTGATGTGCCGAAATTGTACAAAAGCTACAACCTCCAAAACATCCACGATGAATGTTTATGGAGAACTTAATCATTTCATAGGCTGGAATGGGTCCACGCTTACTGTATTTTGGATGCGGTAATCTGGTATAAGGCAATTCAAATGAGGCATCAATTTCATCTTCAGTCATTGTAGGATAAGGCGGGTTTATCATCAAAGTCTTATCGCCTACTTTTTGAAAAATTCTACGGGCTGCTAATTTATTACTTTCTTGCTCTATTATTTTAAAGTTAGAAGCATATGCCTTTTTATCCTTTAAACACTTTTCATGTGAAACTATTTCAACATCTTCCCAATTACTGTTTTTAGGAATTCTGGCATCTTTATCTACAAGAACCGCCGTTTGCTTAATAGTATTGATACTACTAAAAGGCACACCTTTTTGTAATAACCGGACCACCTCTCTTAGCGGTTGTTCTCCCATACCATAAACCAACATATCAGCTTTGGAACTTTCTAAAATGGTAGGCATTAATGTATCGCTCCAATAATCATAATGGGTAACACGTCTTAAAGACGCTTCAATACCTCCAATTAAAATGGGTACGTCTGGCCATTTTTCCTTTAAAATTTTTGAGTAAACAGTAGTTGCGTAATCTGGCCTAAAACCAATATCACCATTTGGTGTATAAGCATCCTTATCTCTTCGCTTCTTATTAGCATTATAATTACTAATCATGGGATCCATACACCCACCAGTAACACCAAAAAACAGTTTCGGAGCTCCTAGTTTAACAAAATCTTGAAGGTTATCATTTACGTTCGGCTGCGGAACTATAGCAACTCGTAATCCGTAACTTTCAAGTATACGCCCTATAACAGCTGGACCAAAAGATGGATGATCTACATAAGCATCACCACTAAACAAAATAACATCTAGTGCTTCCCAACCGCGAATTTTAACCTCCTTGTTTGTGGTAGGTAACCAATTTGACAACCTTAACTCCTCCATAGAAGTGCAAAAATAGTTAAAATAAAATCGGCTATTTACAAAAAATAGAAAGACTATGTTTTCTAAACCACTTTTAAGCCCTGATAATCAAACAAAAAACTGAAATAATTAAGTTCAAAAATAAGCATCTACACTATTTGGTAATCAAATATTTAATCGTAAATTTGCAAACTCTTTTTAAGAGAGGAATGTTTAATAAATAAAAAAAATTAGTTTGGACACATTAAGCTACAAAACTATTTCAGCTAACAAAGCTACTGTAAATAAGCAGTGGGTTTTAGTTGACGCTGAAGGTCAGACGCTTGGTCGTTTAGCTTCTAAAGTTGCAAAACTTTTAAGAGGTAAGCACAAGCCAAACTTCACACCACATGTTGATTGCGGAGATAACGTAATTGTTATTAATGCAGAAAAAATCAACCTTACTGGAAACAAATGGACAGATAAATCTTATATCCGTCACACAGGTTACCCAGGTGGTCAAAGAAGTTTAACTGCTACTGAATTGTTTGGGAAAGACCCAGCTAGATTAGTAGAAAAATCAGTAAAAGGAATGCTTCCTAAAAACAAATTAGGATCAGTTTTATTCCGTAACCTTACAGTTGTTGTAGGATCAGAGCACAGTCATGAAGCTCAAAAGCCTAAAACAATTAACTTAAACGAATTCAAATAATGGATGTAATTCACAAAATCGGCCGTAGAAAGACGGCTGTTGCTCGTGTTTATGTTGCCAAAGGAAAAGGTAACATATCAATCAACAAAAAAGACTTAGCGGATTACTTTACTACTGCAACTTTACAGTATAAAGTAAACCAACCTTTAGCTTTGACTAACAATGATGGCAACTTTGATATTACAGTAAATGTATATGGAGGTGGCATCACTGGTCAAGCAGAAGCTGTTCGTTTAGCAATTTCTCGTGCTTTATGCGAGTTAGATGCTGAAAATAGAGCAATCTTAAAACCAGAAGGCTTATTAACAAGAGATCCAAGAATGGTTGAGCGTAAAAAATTCGGTCAGAAGAAAGCGCGTAAGAAATTCCAGTTCTCTAAACGTTAATGTATCCTCAACACGATTGAGATTTTGTTACGGCGTTATCTCAATCTTGTTGAAATTTAAAAAACAAAATTTAAAACAGTTATTGTTGTCCTAGTGTAAAAACAGGATTTAGTTTAGCATCTAAATAATTAAGGCGATTTAATAAATGACCACTTAATTATTGCTAATTCAACAGAACGTAAACTATTACAAAATGGCAGTAGAAGTAAAAGAATTACTTGAAGCAGGTGTACACTTCGGACACCTTACACGTAAGTGGGACCCAAACATGGCTCCTTACGTATATATGGAGCGTAACGGTATCCATATTATTAACCTTTACAAAACGGCGGCCAAAATTGATGAAGCTGGTGAAGCTTTAGCCAAAATTGCAGCCTCTGGAAGAAAAATTTTATTCGTAGCAACCAAAAAACAAGCAAAAGATATTGTTGCTGAAAAAGCGGGTTCAATAAACATGCCTTACATCACTGAAAGATGGCCAGGAGGTATGTTAACTAACTTTGTTACTATTAGAAAAGCTGTTAAAAAAATGGCTTCTATTGATAGAATGAAAAAAGACGGAACTTTTAACACCTTATCTAAAAAGGAGCGTTTACAAGTAGACCGTTTAAGAGCTAAGTTAGAGAAAAACTTAGGTTCTATTAGTGACATGACACGTTTACCAGGAGCATTATTTGTTGTTGATATTAAGCGTGAGCATATTGCTATTAAAGAAGCTCAAAAATTAAACATTCCAATTTTTGCAATGGTAGATACCAACTCTGACCCACGTCAAGTTGATTATGTTATACCTGCAAATGATGATGCTTCTAAATCAATAGATAAAATTTTATCATATGTAACAGACGCTGTTGCTGGTGGTTTAGCAGAACGTAAAGCTGAAAAAGAAGCTGCTGCAGCTGAAAAAGAAGCTCCAAAGGCTAAAGAGGCTCCAGCAAAAGAAGTAGTTGCTGAAGAAGAAGAATAAATAACATTAACACAACACAAATAAGTCGTTTAGTTCTTTTCTTAGCAGAAAATTTATTGAACGACTTTTTTTTAATATTAAAATAGATATGGAATCTACAGTAAAAATTACAGCCGCAGAAGTAAATAAACTTAGAAAGGCTACTGGTGCAGGAATGATGGACTGCAAAAAAGCTTTAGTTGAAGCTGAAGGAGATTTTGATAAAGCTATTGAAGTTTTACGTAAAAAAGGACAAAAAGTTGCAGCTAAAAGAGCAGACCGTGAGTCTAGTGAAGGTGCTGCTGTTGCAAAAGTAAATGCAGATAATACTGCTGGAGTTGCTATTGTACTAGGTTGTGAAACTGACTTTGTTGGTAAAAACGAAAACTTTTTAGCATTAGCTAGCCAATTAGGAGAAATTGCATTAAATACTGCTTCTAAGGAAGAGTTTTTAGCTGCTGATTTTGGTGGAATAACAGTTGCTGAAAAATTAGTTGAGCAAACTGGTGTTATTGGTGAAAAATTAGACATAAAAGCTTTTGAAAAAGTAGAAGCTCCTTATGTTGGTACGTACGTTCATATTAATAAAATTGCTGCTGTTGTAGGGTTATCTAACGCAGTTGATAATGTTGAAACTTTAGCTAAAGATGTTGCAATGCAAATTGCATCTATGGGAGCTACAACTTTATCATATAAAGATTTTGACCCAGCTTATGTTGCCTCTGAAACTGAAGCTAGAATTGCTGTAATTGAAAAAGACAATATTGAATTAGAGCGTTTAGGAAAAACTCTTAAAAACGTGCCAAAATTCATCTCTCAATTACAATTAACTCCAGAAGCTATAGCTCAAGCTGAAGAAGAAGCTAAAGCTGAGTTAAAGGCAGAAGGTAAACCAGAACAAATTTGGGATAGAATTTTACCTGGTAAAATGCAACGTTTTATTTCAGACAATACTACTTTAGACCAAGAACAATGTTTATTAAACCAAAACTTTATCAAAGATGAAAAAGTAACGGTTGAAAAATATGTGTCTTCTTATGGCGAAGTAGAAATTACAAGTTTTAAACGTGTTACTTTAGGATAAATATTACCTACATAAATATTTAAAAAGCGAAATCAAATATGGTTTCGCTTTTTTTGTTTCAATAATTAACAACTAAAATATATTTCAATATAACTGTGTTAAATCAATTTGTATATTTGCACAACCTCAAAAAACATTATGAAATACAAAAGAATACTCCTTAAACTTTCAGGCGAAGCCTTAATGGGAAATCGCCAATACGGAATAGACCCAGAACGTTTAGCAGAATACGCAAAAGACATTAAAGACATAACGAATAAAGGTGTTGAAGTTGCCATAGTAATTGGTGGTGGAAATATATTTAGAGGAGTTTCTGGTGCTAGTAAGGGTATGGATAGAGTACAAGGAGATCACATGGGAATGCTTGCAACCGTTATTAACGGGCTAGCGCTACAAGGAGCTTTAGAAGACGCAGATATACCCACTAGATTACAAACAGCAATTAAAATTAATGAGGTTGCTGAACCTTTTATTAGAAGAAAAGCTATGAGACACTTAGAAAAAGGTCGTGTAGTTATTTTTGGTGGTGGCACAGGAAACCCTTATTTTACTACAGATTCCGCAGCTGTTTTAAGAGCTATTGAAATAGAAGCCGATGTCATTTTAAAAGGCACAAGAGTAGACGGTATTTACACTGCTGACCCAGAAAAAGACAAAAAAGCTGTTAAATTTAATACAATTACCTTTGATGATGTATTAAGTAAAGGTTTAAAAGTCATGGATACAACAGCCTTTACTTTAAGTCAGGAAAATGAATTGCCAATTATTGTTTTTGACATGAACAAAAAAGGTAATTTACTTAAAGTAGTTTCTGGTGAAGAAATAGGCACCGTAGTTAACGTGTAAAATTGGCGTAATTTTTGAATAGTTACTGTCAACAAAAATTATAACATAATGAACGAAGACATACAATTTATTTTAGATACCACTAAAGAAGCCATGGATAATGCTATTTCTCATTTAGAGAAACAACTATCAAACATTAGGGCAGGAAAAGCAAGTCCTGCAATGCTTGGTAGTGTAATGGTAGATTATTATGGTTCGCAAACACCTTTAAATCAAGTAGCAAATGTTAATACACCAGACGGAAGAACCATTACAGTTCAGCCTTGGGAAAAAAGCATGCTACAAGAAATAGAACGAGGTATAATGATTGCTAATTTAGGTTTTAATCCTATGAATAATGGCGAAAGTATTATAATTAATGTACCTCCTTTAACAGAAGAACGCAGACGAGACCTCTCCAAACAAGCAAAAGGCGAAGCAGAAGATGCAAAAATAGGCATTAGAAATGCTAGAAGAGATGCTATGAATGATATTAAAAAGTTAGATGATGCATCTGAAGATCTTAAAGGAAATGCTGAAATTGACATACAAGAAATGACAGATTCTTACGTTAAAAGGTCAGACGAGATTTTCAGTAAGAAGGAAACTGAAATCATGACCGTATAAATCATAAAAAAAGCGACTTCAATTGTCGCTTTTTTTATTAACTCTTACTTCTGTTCCATAAATGTTAAAACAATTCCTGTTAATCGCTTTTATTTTTTGTTTTAAAATATCATACAGTCAATCTTCGTTAGAAAACATAAAGACATCTGCTCAAGATTCTATCAAAAAAAGTGCTTTTATTAAGCATTTAGGAAACGGATTTCTTCCTACAAAGTATTTCAATTTTGACTTGCGTTATTTAATAAAATACAACCAATATGAAGGTATTAGAACCGGGTTAGGCGGTATAACAAATAATACATTTTCTGAAAAATTTAGAATAAATGCTTACACTGTTTATGGGTTTAGAGATGGTAAGTATAAATATAGTATAGGCGGAAGTTACAGGATTGCAAAAAAAACAAACACATGGGTAAATATATCATACACCAATGATTTACAAGAAACTGGAAGCACCAAATTTATTACGGACGGTAGATTTTTTCAGTTCTTTGAACCTAGACTTTTGAATATTGATTTATTTCATAAACACATTACAAAATCAACAACAGTAGAGCATCAGCTTTTTCATAACGTATCTTCAAAAGCTGAATTTTCAGTTAGTAAAATAAGTCCAACATACGCCTATAGTTTTAATTCAAATAATACAGCAATAAGCAATTTTCGTGTTAGCATGGCTAAAATTGCTTTTCAATGGAGTCCTTTTAGCAAATTTAAAACTTCCGAAAAAGGGTTAAAAGAAACAAAAGAAGGTTACCCGAAATTTACTTTACAATACTCAAAAAGTATTAAGAATGCTTTTAAGGGTAACTTCAATTTTTCTAAAATAGATTTCAGAACAATTCAAAAATTTATATTTGATGAAGATAATTATTCTGAAATTACTTTGGTATCAGGAATAACTAATGGCGATACACCATTAACACATATGTATCACGCCTACCCCAATAACATATCAAAAGAGACGGTAATGCAACGTTTTTCCGTTGCGGGCTTAAACAGTTTTGAAACCATGTACTTTAATGAATTTTTTTCTGATAAATTTACCACTGTACAACTAAAACATTTTGTAAAACCTTTTAATTTTTCAACGCGTTTTAAACCACAACTAGTTTTAATAACCAGATATGCTTTGGGAGACATGAAACAACCCGAAAAACATCAAAATGTTACATTTGCAACATTACAAAAAGGTTATACAGAATCTGGTTTTGAGCTTAATAAATTGCTTTTTGGTTTTGGGTTGAGTTTCACTTATAGATACGGAGCTTATCATTTAGCTGAATTCACAGATAATATTGCGCTAAAGTTCACATTTAACGTGACTTTGTGATGTAATACACTTGTTTTTTCTACCTTTGCGCTGCTTTCATAAAAAGGGATGTTTAAACTATTTAGCAAAGACTTTTGGGATGTTACGGCAAGACTGATTTTACGCAATAAAATTTTCATTCTTGTAGGTATTATTATTGCTACTTATTTTTTTAGTAGACAATGGGATAACATGCGCTTTACCTATACCGAAGCTAATCTTTTACCCGATGATCACTCAGTAAATATAACCTATAACAACTTTTTAAAAACCTTTGGTGAAGAAGGCAACCTAATTGTTCTTGGAGTTAAAGATAGTAGCCTTTTTTCCGTTAATAAACTTAATGCTTGGAATAGGCTTTCAGAAGATTTTAAAAAAAATGATGCGGTTGAAACCGTTGTTTCGATAAAAGACCTTCAAAAGTTAGTAAAGAATACTAAAAGTGAAAAATTTGATTTAGAGCCTTTTATAAAAGATTCTATTACATCTATTAAGCAAATTGAAAACCTTCAAAATGAATTGTTTCATAAATATCCATTTTATGATAACTTCTTATTTAATAAAGAAACTAAAACAGTTAGAACTGCTATATATCTAAAAAAAGATATTGTAAATACTTCTGCTAGAAAAGATTTTGTTATAGATGTTTTAACGAAAAAATTAGAAATTTTTGAGCAAGAAAACAATTTAGACGTTCGGGTTTCAGGAATGCCCTATATAAGAACATTAAATTCTCAAAACATTATTGATGAAATTAATTTGTTTGTAATTGCTGCTTTACTAGTTACATCAATTATTTTCTTTTTCTTTTTCAGATCGTTTAGAGCAACATTTATTTCGCTAGTTGTAGTTTGTATAGGAGTTATGTGGACCCTAGGTATTATTGGTTTGCTCAATTATGAAATTACCGTTTTAACCGCGTTAATCCCACCATTAATTATTGTCATTGGTATTCCTAATTGCATTTTCTTAATTAATAAATATCAAAATGAAGTGAAATTACACGGAAATAAAGTAAAATCTTTACAACGTGTTATAACAAAAATTGGTAATGCTACTCTCATGACCAATGTTACTACCGCTTCTGGATTTGCTACATTTATTTTAACTGAGAGTAAACTTTTAAAAGAGTTTGGTGTTGTTGCATCATTAAGCATATTAGCAATTTTTATTCTATGCTTATTAATTATTCCTATTATATATAGCTTCATGCCATATCCTAAGGATCGCCATTTAGAGCACCTTAACAAACGTTGGATAGGTGGTTTTGTGAATTGGATGGAACTTATGGTAAGGCAAAAAAGGATTGCTATTTACATCACTTCTATAGTTTTACTTGTAGTAAGCATTATTGGTATTTATCAAATAAAAATATCAGGCAGTTTAATTGAGGATATGCCTCAGGAATCAGATTTTGTTAACGATATTAGGTTTTTTGAAGATGAATTTAATGGTATTATGCCATTAGAAATTATGATTGACACCAAACGTAAAAAGGGAGTTATGAAATTATCTACTCTTAAGCGAATGGACCAACTTGAAGATTTAATAATTGAAACACCTGAATTATCAAAACCCATTTCAGTTGTTAGCCTAGTTAAATATTCAAAACAAGCCTATTACAATGGCAATACAAAGTTTTATCAACTACCTACTTCACAAGAAAATAGCTTTATTCTATCATACGCTAAAAATTCATCTTCAAATGTAGATTTACTTAATAACTTTGTAGACAGTACTGGGCAATATGCGCGAATAACCACCTTTATGAAAGATATTGGCACGGATAAAATGGAACGCATTGAAGAAAATCTGCAAACAAAAATAGATAAAGTATTTCCTGAGAAACGTTATGATGTAATTATGACGGGAAAGGCATTATTATTTCAAAAGGGAACAAAATATTTAGTTAAAAACTTAGTCATCTCATTATCATTAGCCATATTTTTAATTGCTTTGTTTATGGCCTATATGTTTAGGTCGGGCAGAATGATTGTTGTATCATTAATACCAAACTTGTTACCCCTACTAGTTACTGCTGGTTTAATGGGATATTTAGGAGTTCCCATAAAACCCTCCACAATTTTAGTTTTTAGTATTGCCTTTGGTATTTCGGTTGATGACACTATTCATTTTTTAGCCAAATACAGACAAGAATTACAAGCTAACCAATGGAAAATAAAAATATCGGTTTACGGGGCTCTGAGAGAAACTGGAGTAAGCATGTTCTATACATCCATAGTATTATTCTTTGGTTTTTCTGTTTTTACTATTTCTAGCTTTGGGGGAACAGTGGCATTAGGAGCTTTAGTTTCTGCAACCTTATTGTTCGCAATGTTATCTAATTTACTACTGTTACCTTCTTTACTATTGTCTCTAGAGCGCAGTATAGCTAATAAGGAGGTTCTAAAAAAACCACCAATTAATATAATTCCTGAGGAAGACGAATCAGATAAAGATTTCAATAAGTAACTTTTTTTAATATTTTGCTTATAGAATTTTGATTTTTAATTATATTGGACTTGTAAGCCGAAAGGCTTTTTTTATATTTACATTCTAAATTCAGATATTAATGCAGCAGTTTACCGTTTTAGAATTATTATCAGAAAAAATCAGTAATCCAGAAGTTGAAGTAAAAGGATGGGTTAGAACTTTTAGAGCCAATAGATTTATTGCTTTAAATGATGGTTCCACCTTAAAAAACATTCAATGTGTAGTAGATTTTGATAATTTAGAAGAATCTTTGTTAAAACGCATCACAACTGGAGCTGCAGTTCATATTATTGGAGATTTAGTTAAAAGTCAAGGAAAAGGGCAAACTCTAGAAATTCAAGTTAAAAATATTGATATATTGGGTGATTCTGATCCCGAAACCTACCCTATTCAACCTAAAAAGCATTCATTTGAGTTTTTACGAGAGAATGCCCACTTACGTACTAGAACAAGTACGTTCAGTGCTGTAATGCGCTTGCGTTCAACGCTTTCTTTTGCTATACATAGGTATTTTAATGAACATGGGTTTTACTATATGCATGCGCCAATAATTACTGGAAGTGATGCCGAAGGTGCTGGAGAAATGTTTAAAGTAACAAGTTTAGACGTTAATAATATACCTACTAATGGAAATGGTAAAGTTGATTTTTCTCAAGACTTTTTTGGAAAAGAAACCAATTTAACCGTGTCTGGTCAACTAGAGGCAGAAACCTATGCAATGTCCTTAGGCAAAGTTTATACCTTTGGCCCAACATTTAGAGCAGAAAACTCTAACACATCTCGCCATTTAGCTGAATTTTGGATGATTGAACCTGAAGTTGCTTTTATGGATTTAGCCGGTAATATGGATTTGGCGGAAGACTTTTTGAAATATGTAATTAAATATATTTTAAAAAATAATATTGAAGACTTAGAGTTTTTAGACAAGCGTCAACAAGATGAAGATAAAAGAAAACCTCAGGCAGAAAGAAATGACATGACGCTTATTGAAAAGCTTAAGTTTGTCACAGACAATAACTTTAAGCGAGTAAGTTATACAGAAGCCATAGATATTCTTCGTAATAGTAAACCTAACAAGAAAAAGAAATTCAAATACCAGATTAATGAATGGGGGTGTGATTTACAAAGTGAGCATGAACGTTTTCTTGTAGAAAAACACTTCAAATGTCCAGTTATTTTATTTGACTATCCTGCAAACATCAAGGCCTTTTACATGAGGTTAAATGACGACAAAAAAACAGTAAGAGCCATGGATATTTTATTTCCTGGAATTGGTGAAATTGTGGGAGGTGCACAACGTGAAGAGCGTTTAGATGTTCTTAAAGAGAAAATGGCAGCCATAAATATTCCAGAAGAAGAACTTTGGTGGTATTTAGATTTAAGAAAATTTGGTACCGCTGTTCACTCTGGTTTCGGACTTGGTTTTGAACGCCTTGTTATGTTTTCTACTGGAATGAACAACATTAGGGATGTTATTCCTTACCCTAGAACACCCCAAAATGCTGAATTTTAACAAAAAAAGTTGAATCTTTATTAGTTTGGTATGACTTTGGTAAGCTAATTGCTTTTTTTATCTTTGATTAACAACCAGTAACCAAATCATGCTTAAGCAACATCTCCAATTTAAATTATCACAGAAGCTATCTCCTCAGCAAATTCAATTAATGAAGTTGATTCAGCTACCTACACAAGCATTTGAACAACGATTAAAACAAGAATTAGAAGAAAATCCAGCTCTTGAAGGAGGTAAGGAAGATAATGATGAATATGATGACTTTGACACTTCAGATGATTTCAATGACAGCGAAACCATAAGCGCTGAGGATATTAATGTTGATGAATATTTAAGTGATGATGAGATTCCTGATTACCGTACTCGTGCTAATAACTATAGTTCTGATGACGATGAAAAAACAATGCCTTATGCTGCTGGCACATCTTTTACCCAGCACCTAAAAAATCAGCTAAACACTTATAGATTAAATGAAGAAGAACGTGAAATTGCTGAGTTTTTAGTAGGTAGTGTTGATGAAAGTGGCTACATACGCAGATCTTTATCCGACATAATGGATGATCTTGCTTTTACCCAAAATGTTTATACTGAAGAAACAAAAATTGAAAATGTTCTAAAAATTGTTCACCAGTTAGACCCTGCAGGGGTTGGTGCAAGAAATTTGCAAGAATGCTTGAGTATTCAATTACATAGAAAAGAAAAAAATCAAAATACTGAATTGGCAATTAATATTATAGATAAGGCTTTTGAACAGTTTACTAAAAAGCACTATAAAAAGCTATTAGCAAAGTTTGATATCTCAGAAATACAATTGAAAGATGCTATCTCAGAAATTGAACATTTAAACCCCAAACCTGGTGGATCTTATTCAGGAAACAACCGTATTGTTGAACATATAGTCCCAGATTTTGCCATTAAAATTATTGATGGGGAATTAGAGATTACGCTTAATGGTAGAAACGCTCCAGAGCTTCATGTGTCAAGAGAATATAACAATATGCTTAAGGGGTATAAGGACTCTAAAGACAAATCAAAATCGCAAAAAGATGCAGTTATTTTTATAAAACAAAAGCTAGATGCTGCTAAGTGGTTTATTGAAGCAATAAAACAACGCCAACAAACTTTATTTGTCACTATGAGCGCAATAATGCATTATCAAAAAGAATATTTTTTAACCGGTGATGAGCGGACATTAAAACCAATGATTCTGAAAGATATTGCTGATGAAATTGAAATGGATGTATCCACAGTTTCAAGAGTTGCAAATAGCAAATATGTCGATACGCCTTACGGAACCAAATTAATTAAAGAGTTCTTTTCTGAGTCAATGAAAAATGATCAGGGAGAAGATGTTTCTACTAGAGAAATTAAAAAGATTTTAGAAACAGTTATTGAAGAGGAAAACAAGAAAAAACCATTAACAGACGAAACGCTTTCTGGAATTTTAAAGGAAAAAGGATACCCTATTGCAAGAAGGACGGTTGCAAAATACCGTGAACAGTTAGATATTCCCGTAGCTAGGTTGCGAAAAAAAATATAAATGAACCATCTTTTAAGAAGTATCTCATTTATTTTTCATCCATTATTAATGCCAATAATAGGTGTTATTTTTTATTTTTCTAAGTCGCCTAGGTTTATTCCCAAGGAAATCATTTGGGCTAAGTTAATATCACTTCTAATATTAACCGTAATTCTTCCTATATTACTATATTTCCTTTTAAAAACTCTTGGAAAGGTAAAATCTATATACTTAGAAACAACTTCAGAACGTATATTCCCATTAGTATTAAACTGTATAGTTATTATAATAATTGTAAAAAGAATAATTACACCTACACAAATTATAGAATTGTATTATTTTTTTATTGGTGCTTTAATATCATCAATGGCTTGCTTAACACTTGCCTTTTTTAAAATAAAAGCCAGCATTCATATGACGGCTGTTGCTGGAGTATTCATGTTTTTTATTGCATTGAGTATCCATTTTAGTATAAATATTAGTGGAACCCTAGCCTTAATGAGTATAATTATGGGCGCAATTGCAAGCTCAAGATTACATGTTAAAGCCCATAATTATAAAGAACTGATTACAGGAATTTTTATAGGGTTTATTCCTCAATTAATTTTAATTCCTTACTGGTTATAATATATAAAACATTAATCCTATTTTAATGGCATTAATGTCAATCTTGTCATTATTTAAAACAACCTTTTCCGAAAAAATTGGATTAAGACCATAATACATAAATAAATTCCATGTGTTATAACCAACACTTAAAGTCAACCCATATTGAAAATCATTAAAACCTTCAATATCCGTTAGTTTAACACTTCCTAAATCACCTTTATACTTTGAATTATGTGCTAATATATATCCAGCCTTAAAACCAACATAAATACGCCAAAAATTGTAATCACTAGCATTTGAAGTTCGCCATCTAAATTCAAAAGGAATTTCCAATAAATGACTAGAAAACTTGTTCTTGGTAAAAGTACTAACATCACTTATAAGACTGTAATTAATGGTATTATCAGATTTATTTATAAGCAAATTTTGATTGAAAGAATTAGCAGAATATCCAACACCTAAACCAAAAGCAACATTTCTTTTTTTATTAATGGGCATATCTTTTATAAAACCTAAATGAAAGCCCAAAGAAAAACCGCTTTGAGATAAATCGATAGGTTTATGTCCTAAAAGATTGTACGTTATTCCAGCATAAAACTGATCTTCTTTATAAAGTGAATCAACTTCCTTTAAATTTCTATTTTGTGCCTGAACTAAAAAACTCAAACCACATACAAAAAAAATAAACCAACCAAATTTTCTCATCAACTTTTAAATTAAGTCACAAGTAGTGTAAGTAACTTGATAGTTACTTAAAAAAAAAGCGTTTTGAAAATTCAAAACGCCTTTTTATAAAATTAAGAGTAATATTATCTAAATACACTACCTTTTTTAGTAGTATAATTAATTTTAAGCGCATTTACTTTTCGTAATTCTTGCTTTATATCTCCAATCAATCCCATATTTGCATCACTATCAACTTTCAAAGCTGTAGTTAAAAAGGGAATTAGTTCTTCTCTTTTAGAAGCTCTTTCAGCTGCAATAAATGCCGCGATATCGCTAACATCAGCAAACTTGTCATTTAACTGAATTTTTGCTTCTGTACCATATTGCTTATAGTTGTCACTTGGTTTCCCAGCATATATATACATAATCAAATCTTTCTTATCAAGTTTTTCAACTTGATCAGCAAATGGTAAGTTATTCTGAATCATTAAAGTATTCTCTCTCATTACAGTTGCTACCATAAAAAAGAATAATAACATAAATACAATATCCGGTAAAGATGCTGTTGATATGGCAGGTAAAGCGCCGCTCTTTTTCTTTTTAAATTTAGACATATTTGTAAATGTTATTAAATTATTGTACTTCCGAAAGCTTTTGAGGATAGTCCAACTTTATTTGATCTATCTTCTCCTTTAACTTCTCTTTATTTCCAGGCCAATTCACATCTTTATGGTTTGCCTGCATTTCTGTGAAAGGTTTGCCATACTGTTCCATTGATCTTCTATCCCTTAAAACGTTATAAGCCGCAACCAATTCATTTTGAACTGCTATATAAGTCTTATAGGTGGTTTCCCTTTCGTTTTTTAAAGAAATAATCGCCTTATCTGGATTATCAGAAGAAGCTGCATCTTTTTTACCCTTACAGTAACTACAAGATCCGTCCCCTCCATTGTCCAAAAACTCAATGGCGGCTTCTCTTAAATCCTTAAGCTCCATTAATTCGTCCTCAACAAGCAGTTGATCTTTACCATTTAACAATACAGTAAAAATATTCTTTTGCTTAATAATTACATCTTCCTCAGACTCTTCAATTGGAGGTAATTTACGGTTAATACCAGAATCCACCTCAATTGTAGTAGTTACCAAGAAAAATATTAATAATAAGAACGCAATGTCGGCCATGGAGCCTGCATTAACTTCTGGTGCTGCTCTTTTTGCCATACTAAATTATTTATTAAATATTTTTTTAACTCCTGAGAAAGCCATTGATGCAATAGCCAAAAATGCTAAAACATAAAATGTATATAAACCTGCCCCTACTTTCTTCGAGGTTGCCTCTGTTATATCTTGTCCTTTATCAGTAAATGGTTTTAAATCTAAATCCGTACCAGATGACATGGCGTAAGATATAAGTGCAATTGCTACAAAAGCACCAACAGTAAGCAAGGTCTTTTTAATGTTACCTGCAAATAAGCCTTTAATAACAAATATTAGAACCAGAGCTATTATTACTCCTAGTACAACATAAGTAACAAATAACATATTACCAGCAGGACCAGCGGCACTTCCTTCATCTCCTGCAATAATCATTAGTGCAAAAATTGCACCAATAATTGCAACAGCAAAGGCTACTATTTTTAATATTTTATGTAAACCCATAATTTTTTATTGTTTAATTATTACTTCTTACTTCTAATTAATAAGTCCATTAATGTAATAGAGGCATCCTCCATGTCATTAACTATACTATCAATTTTAGCAATAATGTAATTATAAAAAATCTGAAGAATAATAGCTACTATAAGACCAAATACAGTTGTTAAAAGTGCAATTTTAATACCACCTGCAACAAGCGATGGCTGCATATCTCCAGCTGCCTCAATTTTATCAAATGCGTTAATCATACCTATTACCGTACCCATGAATCCTAACATAGGAGCTAAGGCGATAAATAATGAAATCCAAGAAACGTTTTTCTCTAATTGACCCATTTGCACACCACCATAAGCAACAACAGCTTTTTCAGCAGCTTCGATTCCTTCATCAGTTCTATCTAAACCTTGATAGAAAATAGAAGCAATAGGTCCTTTTGTGTTTCTACAAACTTCCTTAGCCGCTTCAACACCACCAGATGATAAAGCATCCTCAACATTTTGAGTTAATTTTTTAGTGTTTGTAGTAGATAGATTTAAAAAGATAATTCTCTCAATAGCAATTGCTAAACCTAGAATTAAACATAACAATACAATACCCATAAAGCCCGGGCCTCCTTCTATAAATCTCTTCTTTAATTCTTGATGAAATCCAAGAGTCTCAGCTGGTGCAGCTTCTTCATCTTGAGTTGTTGTTACTACAGTTGTACTTGCTGTTGTAGTAGCTGCAATTGTAGTTGCATTAGCAGTTCCAAATACCATCATTCCTGTAATGGCTAGGATAGAAAATAATCTTTTCATGTCTCGATCTTAATTTTATTAGTTAAAGTGTTAAAGATAAAAAAAAAAAGTAATTAAATGGTTAAAAATAACAGCAGAGAGGAAGGGATTCGAACCCTCGATACCCTTTTGAGGTATACACACTTTCCAGGCGTGCGCCTTCGACCACTCGGCCACCTCTCTATAAATATTTCAATCGTATTAATTACGGGGGCATGAAATAACAAAAAATTCTTGAAACCTTAAAATTTTATAGTGTTAATTTTGGGTCAATTCTCCTCTTAATGGCATTTCATACAAAGATTTAAACTTTTCACTCAAAATATCTTGCCCAAGGAGGTACATTAATTTACATACTGCAGCTTCTGTAGTAATGTCTTTTCCAGAAATAACACCTATTTCTTTTAACCTATTACTTGTTTCATAATGCCCCATCATAACACTACCACCGGAGCACTGTGTGATATTTACCACATGAATTCCATTTGTAATATTTTTTTCAAGTAACTTAATAAACCAGGATTCCGTTGTGCAATTTCCAGCCCCATAAGTTTCTATTATTACCGCTTTTAGGTTGGGGTTATTAAATATACTTTCTACAACTCCTTTTGTTATTCCTGGAAATAGTTTAATTAAGGCTATATTATTATCTAAATTTTTATGAACCTTCAGAGGTTGTTTATCATTGGGCTTAAACAAATACTTTTTATTAACTTTTAAATGCACTCCAGACTCTGCTAAATCTGTATAATTTGGTGAAGCAAAAGCCTGAAAATGTTCTGCATTTATTTTAGTTGTTCTATTACCTCGGTATAATTTATATTCAAAATAGAGACACACTTCCTTAATAACAGGTTCGCTATCCTTTTGTAGCGAAGCCACTTGAATAGATGTAATTAAATTCTCTTTAGCATCAGTTCTTAAATCACCTATAGGTAATTGAGATCCTGTAAACACAATAGGTTTTGTTAAGTTTTCTAACATAAAACTTAAAGCTGATGCGGTGTAACTCATCGTGTCACTCCCATGGAGTACCACAAAACCATCAAATCTATCATAATTGCCTTCTATTAATTCTGCAATTTCAACCCAATACTCGGGGCTCATATTACTGGAATCTATGGGTTTGTTAGAAACCGTTTCAATATTACAATCTAGCAATTGTAATTCTGGTATTTTATCTAAAAGCGTTTTAAAATCGAATGCTTTTAGAACACCTGTTTTAAAATCCTTAATCATCCCAATGGTTCCACCAGTATAAATAAGCAATATGTTAGGTTTAGAGTGGCTCATAATTTAAATACCAAATACCTCTTTTGAATTGTTAGTTGTAATATTAGCGATTTCTTCAATAGTTAAACCATAAATTTCCGAAAGTTTATCCAGCACCTTTAATATATATAAACTTTCATTTCGCTTTCCTCTATAAGGAACTGGCGCTAAATATGGTGAATCCGTTTCTAACACAATATGTCTTAAATCTATTTCATTTAAAAACTTATCAATCTTACCATTTTTAAAAGTTGCAACACCTCCAATGCCTAACTTCATATTATAAGATATGGCTTGGTGGGCTTGTTTTAAAGATCCAGTAAAGCAATGAAAAACACCAAACAACTCATCGTGATTAACCTCTTCTAAAACTTCAAATATTTCATCAAAAGCTTCTCTACAATGAATCACGATTGGCAACTTATACTTTTTAGCCAATTCTATTTGATATTTAAAAGCTTCTTGTTGAATACCCAACGTGGATTTATCCCAATATAAATCAATCCCAATTTCGCCAACCGCATAAAACGGCCTTTTTCCTAGCATTTCCTCAACATGTTGCAACTCTTGCTTAAAATTTTCTTTGACATGAGTTGGATGCAATCCCATCATTAAAAAAATATTTTCAGGAAAATCCTTTTCTAATTGAAGCATAGAATCTGTATAATTTGAATCTATAGCGGGAATAAAAAAACGAGATATATTTTCTTTTATAGCGCGCTCAATCATTTCGTGCCTATCTTCATCAAATGCTTCGCTATATAAATGTGTATGTGTATCTGTTATAATCAAAAGTTAATTCTTAAAGTTAATTTTGTAAAAATAATCGTTTTTACATGATTATATTTGTCTTAATTTAAGTTTATGGAATTGCTTCAAGATTTTCTGCTTGACAAAGGTTACACCAAGGTGAAATTACACCTAACCAAAACCAATCATTTTGAAATTAAGGCCTCCATTAATGGCCAAAAAGGTTTGTTTATCCTTGATACTGGAGCTTCTAGTTCATGCGTTGGCTTTGAAGGTGCCGAAACCTTTAAACTAAAAACCGAAGATTCTTCTATTAAGGCTGCCGGGGCTGGTGCCATTGATATGGATACCAAAATGTCTAAAAAAAACAAGGTTAAAATTGGAAAATGGAACCACAATAAGGTGGTTCTTGTTCTTTTTGATCTCACTCATGTTAATACAGCCTTAGTTAATCATAATTCTAAACCAGTAGATGGTATTATTGGCGCAGACATACTAAAAAAAGGAAAAGGCATAATAGATTATCAAAAGAAATATTTATATTTAAAATTATAATTTAATAGCAATCATTCCATCTCCCAAAATTAAATGAATACATCTATTGTTATTGCCGACGATCATCCGTTGATGCTTAGGGGATTAACCGACTTTTTAACTTCAAAAGGTTTCAATATAATTGGAAGTGCCACAGATGGGAATGCCGCTTATAATTTAATAGTAAAGCTAAAACCTGAAATTGCTATTCTCGATATTAGAATGCCTCATAAAACGGGTTTGGAAATTGCTGAAGAATGTCAAAAGAACGGACTTCCTACAAAGGTAATTCTTATCACATTTGACAAAGAAGAAGAACTATTCGATAAAGCTAAATCTTTTAACGTATATGGTTATATTCTCAAAGAATTTGCAGTTGAGGAAATTGAAACTTGTATTGAACATGTTGTAAATGGCAATCCTTATTTCAGTGAGGAAATCGCCGAACACTTAAACTGTAATCTTATTAATAGCCACCTTGAAGAACTAGATAAACTAACAAAATCTGAATTAAAAATAGTAAAGTTGATTTCTGATAACAAAACAAGTCATGACATTGCCAATGAACTATCTATTTCAATTAGAACTGTTGATAAACATCGTAGTAATATAGTGGCTAAATTAGGGTTGGACAACAAGCCAACATCTCTTTCAATTTGGGCCAATCTAAACAAGTCAAATTTATAAAAATACGTAGAACTGCGTATTTTTTAAGACACCCTTAACCCATACCTTTACATTGCTATTAATTAGTTCTTAGGGAGAATTAAGAAAGCTCTGGTATTGTGATGATCCAGAGCTTTCACTTTTTTTGCCACCATTCAAAAATAAAAAATACGTACAAGTGCTTATTTTTTATCCCAATAATGTAACCTAACTTTATAATTGCTATTAAGCTATATAATTCTTTTTTGAGAGATAGAATTATTAATACCAAACTC
The DNA here is from genome assembly GCF_045277075.1 of Seonamhaeicola sp. MEBiC01930. Taxonomy (GTDB): domain Bacteria; phylum Bacteroidota; class Bacteroidia; order Flavobacteriales; family Flavobacteriaceae; genus Seonamhaeicola. The sequence continues at coordinate 1,137,856 of NZ_CP104270.1, forward strand.
TGCATCCTTTGGATGCAGAGTTTTCCTCAAATCCTTAGCCATCATATGATATTAATGAAATACGAAAATAACATTATAAATAAATGCTGTATGGTTGGGCTTTCCGTCTTAGTCATAATAATCCTTTATATGAATCTTATTTTTTGTTTTAGATAGTTTAAATTTAGCGATAAAAAAAAAGGGATGTTCGTTTGAACATCCCTTTTTTTTTATAGTAATTAAATGATTATAATTCCAAAGCCTTTTGAACATCATTATTCATTAAGATTTCTACCGGATTTTCTAAAGCTTCTTTTACAGCAACTAAGAAACCAACACTTTCTTTACCATCAATAATTCTGTGATCATAAGAAAGTGCCACATACATAATTGGTCTAATTTCAACGTTACCGTTAACAGCAACAGGACGCTCTACAATGTTATGCATTCCTAAAATCCCACTTTGTGGTGGGTTAATTATTGGTGTAGACAACATACTTCCAAACACACCTCCATTAGTAATGGTGAATGTACCTCCAGTCATTTCATCAACAGTAATTTGTCCGTCTCTCGCACGAAGTGCTAAACGTTTTACTTCTGATTCAACACCTCTAAAACTTAAATTTTCAGCATTTCTAATTACAGGCACCATAAGTCCTTTTGGTCCCGAAACAGCAATACTTATATCACAAAAATCATAAGACAACATTTCTTTCCCGTCTATCATAGAATTAACTGCAGGATACATTTTTAAAGCTCTAACAACGGCTAAAGTAAAGAAACTCATAAAACCTAAACCAACACCATGTTTTGCTTTAAATGTCTCCTTATACTCATTTCTTAAAGCAAATATTGGGGACATGTCAACCTCGTTAAATGTAGTTAACATAGCCGTAGTGTTTTTAGCCTCTACTAAACGCTCCGCAACTTTACGACGTAACATAGACATTTTACTTCTTGAAGTACCTCTACTGCCTCCAGAGGGAGTTCCCATTGATGGTACTGCTTTTATAGCGTCGTCCTTAGTTATTCTTCCATCTTTACCTGTTCCTTTTACAGAACCTGCATCAATACCTTTTTCAGCCAAAACCTTTTTAGCTGCAGGACTTGCTGTACCTGTTGCATAAGTTTCTGTGGCTGGAGTACTTTTAGCAACTTCTGCTTTAGGCGCTTCTTCTTTTACCTCTGTTTCAGGCCCATCCCCTCCTTCTGGCTTTTCTGCGCTAGTATCAATTAAACAAACTACTGCCCCTACTTCTACGGCATCACCTTCTTCAGCTTTAAGTGTTATTGTACCACTTACTTCGGCAGGAAGCTCAAGAGTAGCTTTATCACTATCCACTTCTGCAATAGCTTGATCTTTTTCTACATAATCTCCATCTTCTACTAACCATGTCGCTATTTCAACTTCTGTAATAGACTCTCCTGGTGATGGTACTTTCATTTCTAAAATCATCTGTAATAATTTTAATTGTATTCTAAAATTTGTCTTTTCTTAATTCTTTATATCGAAAACGTCTTTTATAACTTGACGTTGTCTTGATTTATCTCTTGCACTTGATCCTGGTGCTGGAACTGATGCGTATGGTCTAGAACAAACTTCTAGCTTAACTATATTTAAACGCTCTAGCATAAAACTCCATGCCCCCATGTTTTTAGGTTCTTCTTGTGCCCAAACGTATTTTTCAACATTTGAATATTTATCAACAACCTCTTGAATATTATCTAAATGCAATGGGAACATTTGTTCTATTCTAACAATGGCAATATCATCTCTATTTTGCTCCTCTCTTTCTGCTAATAATTCATAATAGAACTTACCTGTACAGAATACTAATTTTCTAACTTTATCTGGGTTAATTGTATCATCAATTATTTCCTGAAAGGCTCCATTTGCTAATTCCTTAATTGAAGAAACAGCTTTTGGATGCCTCAATAAACTTTTTGGTGTAAAAACAATTAATGGCTTTCTGAAATCACGCTTCATTTGACGGCGCAATAAGTGAAAAAAGTTGGCAGGTGTAGTACAATCTGCAACTATCATATTATCATTAGCACATAATTGTAAATATCGTTCAATTCTTGCAGATGAGTGCTCAGAACCTTGTCCTTCATAACCATGAGGTAATAAGACTACTAAACCATTTTGAGCTTTCCATTTATCTTCAGCTGCAGACAAATATTGATCAAATATAATTTGAGCACCATTACTAAAATCTCCAAACTGAGCCTCCCAAATAGTAAGAGTATTAGGATTTGCCATAGCATAACCATAATCAAAACCAAGTACTCCATATTCTGAAAGAAAGGAATTATAGATACTCATTTCTCCCTTATTCTCTGGATTTGTATTCAGCAAATTAATACGCTCTTCAGAAATCTCATCACGAAGAATTGCATGACGATGACTAAATGTTCCTCTTTCTACATCCTGACCTGATATTCTAACATTAAACCCTTCTTCTAACAAACTACCATAAGCCAAGGTTTCAGCCATTCCCCAATCAAGTAAATCGGTTTCAAAAACCATTTTCTCTCTACCTTGAAGAATGCGTTCTGCCTTTCGTAAAAACTTAACACCTTCGGGTACCGTTGAAATTATTTTAGAAATACCTTTTAAATTGTCTTCAGGATATTTAGTTTCAATGGTTTTAAGCATTGCATCTAAGCCTTTACGCTCAAAATTAGCCCAACGCTCTTGCATAAACTCTCTTACTTTTGAAGAGTCTGACTCCTTTGCTTTTTCATATTCACTTTCAAGTGTGTTTTTAAATTCACTAACTATACCATCTGAATATGCCTTATCAATAGTACCTTCTGCAATTAATTTATCAGAATAAATTTTGAACGGATTAGGATGTTTAGATATATACTTATAAAGTTTAGGTTGTGTAAATCTAGGTTCATCACCTTCATTATGGCCATACTTTCTATATCCTAATAAATCAATATATACATCCTTTTTAAAACGCATTCTGTAATCTAAGGCCATTTCAATAGCGTGAGCCACAGCCTCTGCGTCATCAGCATTTACATGCATTACTGGAGACAGGGTAACCTTGGCAACATCTGTACAATAGGTACTTGAACGCGCATCTAAATAGTTAGTTGTAAACCCAATTTGGTTATTTACTACTATATGAATTGTTCCTCCTGTTTTATATCCATTTAATAGACTCATTTGAGCCACCTCATATGCAATACCTTGTCCAGCTATTGCAGCATCTCCATGCACTATAATAGGTAAGATTTTAGAATCATCTCCATTATAATCATCATCTATCTTTGCTCTGGTAATACCCTCAGCAACAGGCCCAACGGTTTCTAAATGCGATGGGTTTGGTACTAAGTTCATCTTGATAGTCTTACCATTCTGATAGGTTTTATCTAATGTTAAGCCTAAATGATATTTTACATCCCCATCAATATCTTGGTCTTCAAAATCTTTCCCTTCAAACTCACTAAATAATTCATGTAAAGGTTTTCTAAAAATGTTAACCAGTGTACTTAAACGCCCACGATGTGCCATTCCTAAAACGGATTCCTCAACACCGTATTTTTCAACAGCATTATATAAAGCATTGCTAATTGCAGGAATAAGTGATTCTCCTCCTTCTAATGAGAAACGTTTTTGACCAACATATTTAGTTTGCAAAAAATTCTCAAAAGTAACCGCTTGATTTAGTTTAGAAAGAATATACTTCTTAGTATCAGCTGAATATGATGGGTGATTATCATTTACATTAAGTTTATCCTGCCACCATTTAATAACCTCTGGATTACGCAAATACATATATTCAACACCAATTGAATCACAATAAATTAATTCAAGGTGCTTAATAATTTCACGCAAAGGTTGTGCCTCTAAACCTAGCTTTTCTCCAGCATTAAAAACCGCATCTAAATCGTTTTCGGAAAGACCGAAATTTTTTAAATCTAAAGTGGGTGAGTAAGCTCTTCTATCTCGTACAGGGTTTGTTTTAGTGAACAAATGCCCTCTACTTCTATAACCATCTATTAATCGTGCTACCTGAAATTCTTTTTGAATATGTTCAGGTATCTGCGTTGTAACGCCTTCAACTATTTCGCCATCTAACCCATAGTTTTCACTACCAAAATCATACCCTTGAAAAAAAGCTCTCCAGCTAGGTTCAACACTATCAGGGTTATTTAAATATTGATCGTATAAATCAGCAAAAAATGCCGTATGGGCCGCGTTTAAAAAGGAAAATTTATCCATTATTTTTTTATCCTAATCTCTTCTTAAAAAAACATTCTTCAAAAATACAACTTTTATAAAAATTAGATGTTTCTTCTGCAGTAATAATACCTCTTTTTGATTTATTTAATGAATACTTTATTTTTAAATGTTAATTTTTTAAGGATTTTTAAATATTCTCCCCTATTTTTTTTAAATCAGTAAAAATTGGTTACCCAATAATTACCAGTTTCTTGAAATATTTACCTGTTAAACCACAAAATATTTTTCATGTTTTAACAATATAGCAAACAACATTTTAAAACTTTAAGGCGTCTATTTTTTATACTGGTAAGTATGCATTCCCTTTTTCTACTTCCTGAATTAACTCACTTAAAGTTCTATTTTTAAGATTGTTAAGAATTGAATTTCTTGAAGAACTTAATATATTATGCAAGGGACAGGGTTTTTCCTTATTACATTTTTCTAAACTTAACATACAGGAGTCAAATTTATCATCTCCATCTATGACACGTATTATATCAATTATGGTATTATTTAAATTCTCGTCATTCAAATAAAAACCTCCTTTTGGTCCTCTTACAGAAGATATTAACCCTTCTTTTACCAATGGTTGGAGCAATTTTGCCAAATAAGCCTGAGGAACATTTATAGGTTCTGAAATATCTTTAACCATAACTCTTTTATTATTATTAGAGTTTAAAGCTAAAAACAGAACAGCTTTAATAGCATATTTTGAAGAATTTGAGAGCATAATTAAATGAACAAATATATTACAAGGAACTTAAATCATAAATGATTTTTATCATATTATTAAAACATTTACTCATTAAATTTGCTAGTGTTAAAGCGCTGGTTATGAAAACAACACTAAAATTAATTACCACATTATTGATAACAATATTATTGAATTGCGGTGGTAAGGAAGATAAAAAGAAAGCGGGTTTTAGTTATGAAAAAAGAGAAACCGCTGTTGAAAAAGATGTAAAGGGAAATACTTCTACTCCCCCTTCCAAACAGGTAAATTTTAGCAACAAGGGGATTGGACCAATTAAATCATTAACTCTTAGTAAAAAAATAGATAAAAAAATGGCAAATCATGGAGCCGAAATTTTCAAAAAGCTTTGTACTGCCTGCCACAGAACAGACAAAAAATTTATTGGTCCAGCTCTAACCGGCATCTTAGAACGTCGTTCTCCAGAATGGGTAATGAATATGATTCTAAATCCAGTTGAAATGACACAAAAAGATCCTTTAGCCAAAACTTTGCTTATAGAATTTAACGGAGCTCCAATGCCCAACCAGAGTTTAACTGAAGAAGACTCTAGAGCTATTTTGGAATATTTCAGGACTTTAAAATAGTTAACCCACTAATTTATAATACTTCATACTGCTGAAAAGTTATTTGAAGCATCCTAACAAATGTCATGTTTTTAACATTGAATAGTTAATATTTTTGAATTCGAAACAAAAAAGATAAAAACATCTTTTATTTAAAAACCCTATGAATTCTATAGATAATAAAACAGTTGCTGAAGTAGTTGCCGAAAATATTAAAACAGCTCATATTTTTAAAAAACATGGTATTGACTTTTGCTGTGGTGGTGGCATAACCATTGAAAAAGCTTGCGAGAAGAAGGCATTAGATTATGAGATTCTTAAAAATGAACTTTTACAAATTGACGATGCTCCTATAGCATATGCCTACAACTCTTGGAATCTTGACTTCTTAATTGACCACATTATAAACATACACCACACTTATGTTAAAGAATCTATTCCTTTAATTCTCCAATATTCAAATAAAGTAGCACAGGTACATGGACATCATTATACCGAAGTGGTTACAATCAATCAACTTTTTACTGAGGTTGCCAATGAATTAGCTGCACATTTAAAGAAAGAAGAGCTTGTATTATTTCCTTATATTAAAAAGTTATTAAAGCTAAAAACAGAAGGTGCTCAACTAGAAACACCTCCCTTTGAAACCGTGAACAACCCCATTCAAATGATGGAACAAGAACATGAATCTGCAGGAGATATTTTCAAAACCATTGCTGAATTAACAAATAATTACACACCCCCAAAAGGTGCTTGCAATACTTTTAAAGCTCTTTATGCTAAATTGGAAGAATTCGAACAAGATTTACACCAACACGTACATTTAGAAAACAATATTCTACATAGAAAAGCAAAAGAACTAGAATTAAGCTTTACATAAAACCCTAGCTCAATTGAGGTGTTATTTTTTAAGGACTGATTAATAGCTATTGCGAAACCAGACTTTCTGCCATTCGCGCCTTAAGATCAAAAATGACACCTCTTCTGCTAGTTTTAAAGTATCCTCTCCACTCAATGATTTGATTGCCTTTTCCGAAACATCTATAATATAAAGTAGGTTTAAGTACTCGGTAAACTTTTCTTGGATTAGTTTATATACGGTCTCATGCAGGAGTAATTTTAAACTTGAAGGTAAAATATCTTCATGAAACCCCAAGTCTAAATTAGCTAATAAAAAATCCTTGTTTAGTTGAACAATTAGCTTTTTGTACAAATTTAAATTGTCAGCTTCTTCAATTAAATCATCAAAAGTTGTTGGAAGTTGCATTATACAGTTCTGCTCATTAAACCAGTACCAAAATCTTTTAACAATTGCTTTTTCTCTTCAGCAACACCTAAAGTTTCTAAAACTGAAAAAGCAATATTAGTATAATCCTTTACGGCTTGTTTTGTGGCCTCTGCAGCTCCGGTAGATTTAAATAGTTCTTTAACAACAAATACCTTCTCTTCGTTTTTATCAGTTTCAACCATATACAAGTTTTCCAAACGCTCTTGCTCTTTGACTGAAGAAAACTCTAATGCCTTGAGATATAAGTAGGTTTTTTTATTCTCAATAATATCTCCGCCTACTTGTTTACCAAAGGTTTTAGGATCTCCGAAAGCATCTAAATAATCATCTTGTAATTGAAATGCAATACCCAAGTTTCTTCCAAACTCGTATATACTATTCTGATCTTTCTCTGATGCACCAGCAATAATAGCACCCATTTTCATGGCGGCAGCAACTAAAACAGAGGTTTTATATTCTATCATCTTCAAATACTCTGGTATAGTTACATCATTACGGGTTTCAAAATCGACATCATATTGTTGACCTTCACAAACCTCAATTGCCGTTTTACTAAATAACCTCGCTAATGCTTGAAATATTTGAGCATCATACTCTTCAAATAACTGATACGCCATAATTAACATAGCATCACCCGAAAGTATTCCAGTATTAATATCCCATTTTTCATGAACAGTTTCTTTGCCTCTCCGCAATGGAGCATCATCCATAATATCATCATGAACCAAAGAAAAATTATGAAAAACCTCCACACTCAAAGCAGCATTTAAAGCATCTCTATAGTCTCCATTAAAAACATCAGTTGTTAATAATGTTAGAACCGGACGTAAACGTTTGCCACCTAATCCAAGAATATATTGAATAGGGTCATATAATCCTTTAGGCTCTTTAACTACTGAATAATCTCTTAAGAAGTCTAAAAACGCTTCTTGATATTTTTCTATTGAAAGCATTTAGCAAAAATAAATTAATTCGTCTTATTAAAAAGCTATGAAGTAAACTATGTGTTAAAAAAAAGTAAAACTTAGGAAACTTTTTTGGTTTTTTAAGTTTCCTAACTATATTTGCACCCCAATATGAGAGAGAAAATTATACATAAAGCAACAGACTTGTTTTTAAACTTTGGGTTTAAAAGTGTTACAATGGATGATATAGCCAACGCAATGGCCATATCTAAAAAAACCATTTACGTACATTTTGCCAACAAAACAAAATTAGTAGAAGCCGTAACCTTTGCTGTTTTTGAGAATGTTTGTCAGGGTATAGATGGTATTTGTAACACATCAGTAAACCCTATTGAAGAGCTTTACGATATAAAAATGTTTGTTTTACAATATTTGAAAAGTGAAAAGTCATCTCCACAATTTCAATTAAAAAAATATTATCCCCAAATATATAATCAACTTCGAGTCAAGCAATTCGAGAAAATGCATGAATCTGTAAAAGACAGTTTACAAAATGGTGTTGATACCGCTCTATTCCGAGACACTATTAATGTAGATTTTATTTCCCGAATGTATTTCAACGGTTTGATGGGTATTAAAGATGAAACCTTTTTCCCAACAGTAATCTATGACATGGAATACCTTATGGAAAGTTATTTAGAGTATCACCTTAGAGCCATTGTTACAGACCAAGGGCTTCAAATATTAAATAAATTTATAAAATCAAATCAATCATAAAAAATGAAAAACAGACTAATATTATTTTTTAGTTTTCTATGTAGCCTTACTCTTTTTTCACAAGAAGTTAAACACAGTTTTTCTTTGCAAGAAGCCATTGTGTACGCCCTAGAAAACAATAGAAATATAAAAAATGCAGATTTAAGTATTCTTGCTGCTAAACAACAGGTATGGGAAACTACCGCTAGGGGTTTACCACAAATAAGTGGTAATGTTGATTATACTTTTAACGTTGTTAGACCAATTGAACCGGAACCAGATGATCCTTTTTCATTCTTTTTTCCAAAGCATCAATTAACACCTAGTGTTAGGCTCAATCAATTAATTTTTGATGGCGGATATATTGTTGGATTGCAATCTAATAAAGTATTTCTAGAAATTTCTCAAAACGCCAAAGACAAAACGATTAATACCATAGAAACTAACGTAGTAAGTGCTTATAATAATGCCTTATTAACTAAAGAGAGTATTGAAATAACCAAAAATAATATTAAGGTATTATCTGATAACTTAGAAGAAACCAAAAAGGTTTTTGAAAATGGTTTAACTGAGGAAGAAGACGTTGAACAACTACAATTAACCCTTTCTAGTTTACAAAACAACCTAAGGAGTTTAGAAACACTTTCTGATATTTCTAAAGGCTATTTGAAGATTCTATTAGGTATTGGGCAAAATGAAACAATAGAACTTACAGATGTTTTAGAATCTCTGGTAATTGAAAACATTTCATTGAATTTAATTAGTGACACACACCAAGTAAACAAAAACATTGATTATAAAATTGCAGCTAATGATGCGGAAAGTAAACGGTTAGAATATAAATTAGAAAAATCAGACCAACTTCCAAAAATAAATGCTTTTGTAAATTCTAGCTACTTGGGCATTTCAGAATCATTTTCCACATTTTCAAAACCGGAACAACCTTGGTTTTTCTCAACGGCAACAGGCTTAAATATAACCTTTCCCATTTTTAGCTCATTTGGAGGAAAAGCTAAAAGACAAAGAGCAAAGATTGAATGGGATAAAGCAAAAAATAATCTAATTGATACAGAACACCAATTGTCTATCGAATTTAAAAATGCTAAAAACGAATACCAATTAGCAATTGACACTTATGGCAATAAACAAAAGAATCTTGCCTTAGCAGAAAAAATTGAAAATAAAAACACCATAAAATACAAAGAAGGAATTGCTAGCAGTTTTGAATTAAGACAAGCGCAAACACAATTATACAGTAGTCAACAAGAATATCTACAAGCTATTATAGATGTAATTAACAAAAAAGCAGCTCTTAAAAACTTATTAAACATTAAATAAAACCAACATGAAATATATATATCTAACATTAATAAGCGCCTTTATTCTAACTTCATGTGGCGGTGAAAAATCAAAATCAGTTGAAGATATTATAGCTACAAATGATTTAGAATCTATAAGACAAAAAAAATCTGAATTGGATGCTACGGCCCAAAATATTTCATCTCAACTTAAACAACTTGAGGCCAAAATTAAAGAATTAGACCCTCAAGAGAAAATTCCATTAATTACAACTTTTGCTGTGAAAGAAGACAAGTTTAATCATTTTGTTGAGTTACAAGGAAATGTTAGTACCAAACAAAATGTTGTTATAATGGCAGAGTATGGTGGTGTTTTAAAACAAGTTTTTGTCAAGGAAGGCCAAAAAGTTAAAAAAGGGCACGTTTTAGCAAAAATAGATGACGGCGGACTAAACCAGCAATTGGCTCAATTAAAAATTCAGGCAAATTTGGCTAAAACTACCTTTGAACGTCAGGAACGTTTATGGGATCAAAAAATTGGCAGCGAAATTCAATTTTTACAAACAAAATCAAATTATGAAGCACAACAACAAGCTGTTAGTCAATTAGAGCAACAATTAGCAAAAAGTGTTGTTCGCGCACCTTTTTCTGGAACTATAGATGATGTAATTACAGAACAAGGTAGTAATGTAGCACCGGGTCAATCACAATTATTTAGAATTGTAAACCTAAATGAAATGTATATAGAAACTGATGTTCCTGAACGTTACGTTTCTAATATCATTCCTGGTAAAGACGTTAAAGTAGATTTCCCAATATTAGGGAAAACTATGGATGCTAAAGTACGTCAAGCAGGTAACTTTATAAATCCAGCAAATAGAACTTTTAAAGTTGAAGTTGCTTTATCTAATAATGATCAATCTATAAAACCAAATTTAACTGCCAAACTTAAGATTAATGATTACACCAATGAGAAAGCCATATTAATTCCTCAAAGTATAATTTCTGAAAATGCAGAGGGACAACAATATGTTTATACAATCACGGATAAAGTAGAAAATAAGGCAAAATCTAAACGCGTATTTATTGAAACGGGTAAAACTCAGGGCGATTTTATTGAAGTACTTTCGGGTTTACAAAATGGCAATGAAATCATTCAAGAAGGTGCACGTAGCGTTAATGATGGACAAGATGTAAAAGTTCTTTCTATTGAAGAGTAATAAACCAAATTCTGAAAACTAATGACAAAAAATAAAAATAAAAAGAAAATTGACAAAGAGTTTGGTTTGTCATCATGGGCAATTAATAATAAAACAACCATGTATGTATTAATTGCTTTGATTCTTTTTCTGGGTGCTGGTGCATATTTCAGTATGCCTAGAGAAAACTTCCCTGAAATTAAAGAAACCAAAATATACATCAGCTCTGTTTATCCTGGAAACACAGCAGAGGATATAGAAAAGTTAATTACAGACCCGATTGAAGACAAACTTAAAACTGTAAGTAATGTTGTTGAAATTACCTCAACATCCCAGGAAGATTACTCAATTGTAATAGTTGAATTTGATGAAGACATAACGGTTGAAGCTGCAAAACAAAAAGTAAAAGATGAAGTAGACTCAGAAACTTCAAGTGAGGATTGGCCAACATTTAATGGTGCTAAGGTAGAGCCAAATATTTTCGATTTAAGTATGTCTGAGGAAATTCCAATCCTCAATATCAATATCTCTGGAGATTACCCCGTTGATAAACTAAAAGAATTTGGGGAGTATTTAGAGGATGAAATTGAAAGCTTACAAGAAATAAAGCAGGTAGATATTCGTGGCGCACAAGATAAAGAAGTTGAAGTTGCTGTTGACATCTATAAAATGATGGCAGCACAGGTTAGTTTTAAAGAAATTACCGATGCAATTAAAAATGGCAATGTCACTCAATCTGCAGGTAATTTAATTGCAAGTGGACAACGACGTACTATAAGAATTATTGGTGAAATTGAAAACCCAAGCGAACTTGAAAGCTTCGTCGTAAAGGCGGAAAATAAAAACCCAATATATCTTAGCGATGTTGCAAAAATAACATTTAAAGATGAAGATAAAACCACCTACGCTAGAGAATTTGGGCATCCTGTAGTAATGCTTGATGTTAAAAAACGTGCTGGGAAAAATATGGTGGCTGCAGCAGAACAAATTCAAGTAATTGTGGATGATGCTATTGAAAACGTATTTCCTCCAGATTTAACAGTAACAATTACCAACGATCAATCTTCAAAAACTATCGGACAAGTTGATGATTTAGTAAACAACATCATATTCGGTATTATATTAGTAGTTACCGTTTTAATGTTCTTCTTGGGTTTTAAAAACGCACTTTTTGTAGGGTTTGCTATCCCCATGTCAATGTTTATGTCTTTAATGATATTAAATATGCTAGGTTACACCATGAATACCATGATTCTATTTGGTCTTATTATGGGACTTGGAATGTTGGTTGATAACGGTATTGTAGTAGTTGAAAATGTTTACCGTTTAATGAGTGAAGAAGGCATGAGCCGTATTGAAGCTGCTAAAAAAGGTATTGGTGAAATTGCTTTCCCAATAATAATTTCTACAGCTACAACAGTTGCTGCTTTTATTCCATTAGGTTTATGGCCAGGAGTTATGGGGCAATTCATGATTTATTTCCCAATAACTTTATCAGTCGTTTTGGGTTCATCTCTGTTTGTGGCTATCTTTTTCAATTCAGTTTTAGTGTCTCAATTTATGACTACTGAAGATAAAGAAATGCCTCTTAAAAACATCATCAAAATTTCTGCTATTGTTGGTGGTATTGGTGCATTAATTATGATTTTAGGAGGTGAAAACAGAGCCTTAGGAACACTAATGGTTGTTACTATCATCTTGTTATGGGCTTATCGTTTATTCCTAAGAAATTGGGCAAACGGATTTCAAAATAGAATCTTACCAAAATGGGAACGTTTTTATGAAAAAGCATTAAGAAGTGCTTTAAGCGGAAGAAAACCTGCTGTTATTGCCATAGGTACTTTCTTTTTTCTCATTCTAGCTATAGTAGGTTTTATTGGCTCAGTAGCAACTCAAAGAACAAAAGTTGAATTCTTTCCGAATAATACACCCAACCAAATCATTGTTTACATAGAATATCCTGAAGGTACCGATATTAAAAAAACCAATACGATTACTAAAGATATTGAAGAGCGCGTATATAAAATTCTTAATGAAGAAGCTTATATGCACGGAGACTTTAATTTCTTAACTGAAAGTGCAGTTTCTCAAGTTGGTGAAGGTGCAGGAAACCCCCAAACCGATGGTGGTTCACAAGCTGAAATGCCACATAGAGGAAAGATTACTGCTACTATGCGCGAATACAAATTTAGAGATGGTGCCGATAGTAATGTCCTGCTTGAAAAAGTGCAAGAAAGCTTAAAAGGTATTTATCCAGGTGTAGCTATTTCTGTTGAAAAAGATGCGGTTGGTCCACCTGCGGGTTATCCAATTAACTTAGAATTAAAAGGAGAGAATTATTCTGAACTCATTACTACAGCAGAGAAAATGCGTGACTTTATCAATTCTAAAAACATTCAAGGTATTGATGAGTTAAAAATAGATGTCAATAAATCTAAACCTTCAATGTTAGTGTCTGTAGATAGAAAAAAAGCTGGTGAACTTGGTGTTAGTGCAGGACAAGTTGGTCAACAATTACGTAATTCTATTTTTGGAGTAAAAGCAGGTGTTTATAAAGAAGACGGAGAAGATTATGATATTTATGTACGCTTTAATGAAGAAAACAGATATAATACGAGTGCTATTTTCAACCAAAAAATAACATTTAGAGATATGGCTTCTGGCCAAATAAAAGAAATTCCTGTATCTACAGTGTCTAAACAAAACAACAACTCTGGTTTTAGCGCAATCAAACACCGTGATACTAAACGTGTTGTTACATTATATTCCGCATTAGCTCCAGGCGGAAATGCTGCGGTTATAGTCTCTAAAATCCAAGAAGAAATGCAAAATTTCAATGAAAAACCAGATGGTGTGAAAATAGATTATACTGGAGAAATAGAAGAGCAAAACAAACAAATGGCATTCTTAATGGGCGCTTTCTTTACAGGCTTAGGCTTAATTTTCTTCATCTTAATATTCCAGTTCAATTCGGTTTCTAAACCAGGAATCATTATGATTGCAATTTTCTTAAGTTTAATAGGCGTGTTTGGAGGTATTGTAGCTACAGGAAGCGCCTTTGTTATCATGATGACTATGATGGGAATTATATCGTTAGCAGGTATTGTGGTAAATAATGGCGTGGTACTCTTAGATTATACCCAACTTTTAATTGATAGAAAAAAGGTTGAATTGAACCTAGACGAAGATGCTTACGTACAAAACAACGAACTTTTAGAAGCAATTGTAAAAGGAGGTAAAGCTCGTTTACGTCCTGTACTTTTAACAGCTATAACCACTATATTAGGTTTAATACCGTTAGCTACTGGATTAAACATTAATTTCTTTACCTTGTTTAGTGAATTTAACCCACATATATATGTAGGTGGTGATAATGTAATTTTCTGGGGGCCCCTAGCTTGGACAGTTATATATGGGCTTTTCATTGCTACCTTCTTAACATTAATTGTAGTACCTATTTTATTTTATTTAGTTACTAAGTTTAAAATGTGGTTATATGGTAATAGAGTAGCTAATTATAATAAAAAAGCTATTCCACAAGAAGTATTCAATATGGATAAACGTATAGAGTAATCTTAATTTACTTCTCATATAAACAGAAAAAACCTCAGTCTTAAAAAGACTGAGGTTTTTATTTGTAAGTCATTCTTATTTACATTATTTCCACTCAAAATCGCCATGTTCAATACTCCAATCATTTCCAAAGAAACCGGCACATTTAACTTTAGAAACACCGTCAACTAAAACAGAATCATCAAACAATATCACATCAGGGAAGGTACTTCCGTTAACCAAATAATGATTAGCATATGCAGCTTTCATGCCTTCTTCACCAGTAGCGGTAACAACTCCTACACTTGCTAAATCAGAATCTTGCCTAGGCACAACAAAATACATACCCCAATTGTTCCCAGTTAAGATTTTACCTCCAAAATTAATTTTGCTATTATTTACCTGAATAGGACTTTCTTTTAAAACTTTATTCCAAGCTGCATTATTATCTTCATTACCATATAACACCACATTTCTATCTGCATATTTTTTTAATGAAAAGTCTCTATCACTAATCATTTCAATATTCCCATTAGCTCTATACCAAAATTTTTCGGCATCAAAAAGTGCTCTTTTGTAATACCATTTATTTTCCTCTTCTGTACCATTTGTAGCATAAACTAAAACTACATTATTCCTAAAAGCATCTTTAAATCCTCCATTTCTATGTGGTCCTTTTTCTTTAGAATCTGACTTAGTTGTTATATTCCACTCTCCTTTTTCCTTCTTAAAAAATATTATTGACTCACTATCTACAGATAAAGGTTTTCCATCTAAAACCAAACTGTTTATGGTATCATTTATTTTATTAAAATCAACCTCTAATAATGCTACATTGTCTGTTGTTATAATATACTGTTTGTCTTTTAAGAATTTAAATGAACTCACCTTAAATGCTTTCTCCTGTTGATGAATTTTAATAAAATGCGACTTAGATGATACTCCTGGAGAACCAGTATAAAATTCTAGCTCATCAATATCTTCGTCATTTTTAATAGTTCGGTTTTTAAATAAATCAAAAATGGGTTCCCAATCCATACTATGGTCCCCATACCAATGTGTGCCATCAGGATATTCATAATAAGTAAAATCATTGTGAAACTTCCCTAAACGTTCTCTCATATCTCTAGCAATAGCTGTTGGCACAACATTATCTTTCTCACCATGATACACATAAATACCATGATGCAAATAATTGCGAATTAAACCAAGGGTTCTACTGGGTGTTCCTGCCCTAGCAATCATATTTTCAACTGAAGATGGCACATGCTTAATCTGCATCCGTTCTAAAACCTTTGGTGTTATTCCAAAACGTTTCATGCGTTCTTCAGACATTTGTGATAGTCTATTTAATGAACGATCTCTATAAAGTAACAAATCTGGATAGCCTGCACATGGACCTAATGCTGCAAAATAATCTGGGTAAGTGGCACCTAAATACCAAGTACCATGACCTCCCATGGAATGACCAGTTAAATAAATTCGTTTTTCGTCTGGTTTGTAAATTCGTTTTGCTTCAGCCAAAACTTCCAAAGCATCTAAACGCCCCCAATCTTCCCAAGCAAAACCAAAAGGGCGACGGTTGGTTGGTGCAATAACATTTCCCCAGTCTTTTTGTTTATAAGCATTGGCTTGATTTTCGGCTTTAACAGAAGCTCCATGTACAGATAAAAACATAGCTTGAGCATCTTCTGTTTTGTTTGTTGTGGGCGCTATACTAAAGTATTGCACACTACCATCAATATCACTTATAAACGTGCGTTTGTATTTTTTATATTTAGATTTTACCCTAATATTCGTTGTTGTTTTGGTATCAACAATTTGTTTTCCATTTGAGAGATTTAATTTCATTTCAATCCTTCCTAACTTAGAAGTATCTGTTACTGGAGCAATATTATAAGCTACCTTTTGCACACTCATTGGCGGCAAATCTTGAACTAGTTTTTCTTTTGATTTACCATCAATTTCAGAAATAATCTTATAATTTTTTACCCAGTTTTCAGTAGCATTTATAACTCTAACCGCAGCTAAATAATCTGTAGGTTCTTCAATTAAAACATCAGGTAAGGTTAAATCTCTGGTTGTTATTTGCACTTTAGCTTTTGGTTCTATCAATCTTGCTCTTATCCTAGGAAAGCGCCCTACTTTTAAAACAAAAACGTTAGTCCCTTTTTTTAGCGTGATAGGAATTAAGCTCCATCCGTAATCATAATAATCACCTTCATGAGGATAGCCATTTATTAAAGCTATAGTATGTCCTGAAGCTTCAAAAAGAACTGTTTTTTCTGTATTAGATTTATATGTTAGATACACATAACTTGATCTTAAACTTCTATCTCTAAAAGAATTTGTAGAATCTACTTTTATAGCTTTCCACTTTAATTCATCACCTTTAAAATCAATATCGAACACCTTATCTTTTAACGCCCTATATTCTGGGTTCATTAAAAACTTGCTAAAAACAGGATCTTTAGGAAAGGTTATCGAGTTATGTCCAACATTTTGAAGTTTAAGTGATAAACCTGAATCAAAAACATGCAACAGCTTTCCTTCTTTAATATCATTTACCTTTTCTTTTCCAAAATACTCAACAATATTGCCTGTTTTTTGTTGTGCATTTAAGCAAAGACTAAGAAGAAGAAAGAAAAGAATGTGAATTTTGTCTTTAGAATTTATTTTCATGATGAATTTTATTTCTAATAAAATTACTTTTTTTTATCCTTTTCAAAATATTTTTCGACTAGTAACAATCATGCTTCACTGAATAACCTTTTAAACACTTAAAAAAGCATTGTAAATATGGCTAAACTATATACTAATTCTGTAAATTTGCACATCAAAATTTCACTATGTACAGAAGTCATAATTGTGGCGAATTAAGAGCCTCAAGTATTAATACAGAAGTTACCCTTGCTGGTTGGGTACAAAAATCTAGAGATAAAGGATTTATTGTTTGGGTAGATTTGCGTGATCGTTATGGTATAACTCAATTAGTATTTGATGAAGAACGTAGCACCAAAACATTAATTGAGCAAGCTCAAAATTTAGGAAGAGAATTTGTTATTCAAGCTAAAGGAACTGTTGTAGAACGTGCTTCTAAAAATCCAAATATTCCAACAGGAGACATAGAAGTGTTAGTTACAGAATTAACCATTTTAAATGAGGCTATAACACCACCTTTTACTATTGAAGACAATACGGATGGTGGTGAAGATTTACGTATGAAATATCGTTATTTAGATATTCGTCGTAATCCGGTTAAAAACAGCTTAATTTTTAGACATAAAGTTACACAGGAGGTTCGTAATTATTTATCAAAAGATGGCTTTATTGAGGTTGAAACACCTTATTTAATAAAATCTACACCAGAAGGTGCTAGAGATTTTGTTGTGCCAAGTAGAATGAATGAAGGGCAGTTTTATGCACTTCCTCAATCTCCTCAAACCTTTAAGCAATTGCTTATGGTTGGTGGCATGGACAAATATTTCCAGATTGTAAAATGTTTTAGAGACGAAGACTTACGTGCCGATAGACAACCAGAGTTTACACAAATAGATTGTGAAATGGCATTTATAGAGCAAGAAGATATTTTAAATGCTTTTGAAGGTTTAACACGTCATTTAATTAAAGAGGTAAACGGGGTTGAAGTTGACAAATTCCCTAGAATGCTTTATGATGATGCCATACGTTTATACGGAAATGATAAACCAGATATTCGTTTTGGAATGGAGTTTGGTGAGCTTAATGCTGTAGCTCAACATAAAGATTTTAATGTATTTAACAACGCCGAATTGGTAGTTGGAATTGCGGTACCAGGAGGAAATAGTTACACTAGAAAAGAGATAGACAAATTAATTTCTTGGGTAAAGCGTCCGCAGGTTGGTGCTTTAGGGATGGTATATTGTAGATGTAATGATGATGGAAGTTATAAATCTTCAGTAGATAAATTCTATAATCAAGATGATTTAGCAAAGTGGGCGGAAGTTACAGGAGCTAAAGCTGGTGATTTAATTTGTGTGCTTTCGGGAGATACTAATAAAGTTAGAACGCAATTAAGTGCCTTACGTATGGAATTAGCAGAACGTTTAGGCTTACGCAAACCAGATGAATTTGCACCTCTATGGGTTATGGATTTTCCTTTATTAGAATGGGACGAAGAAACGGAACGTTACCACGCCATGCACCATCCGTTTACATCACCAAAACCAGGACAAATAGAATTATTAAAAACAGACCCTGGAGCTGTTAAAGCCAATGCCTATGATTTGGTTTTAAACGGTAATGAAATTGGTGGTGGGTCTATAAGAATTCATGATAAGGAAACACAATCTTTAATGTTTGATTATTTAGGATTTACAGAAGAGGAAGCTAGAGCACAATTTGGGTTCTTAATGGATGCATTCCAATACGGTGCACCTCCACATGGCGGTTTAGCTTTTGGACTAGATAGATTGGTAGCAATTTTGGGCGGACAAGAAACTATTAGAGACTTTATTGCATTCCCAAAAAATAATTCAGGACGGGATGTGATGATTGATGCACCTGCACCAATTGATGACGAACAATTAGAAGAGTTAAGCTTAAAACTTAATACAATATCATAATTAAATAAATCCTGCTACTTGCGGGATTTTTTTGTTAATTTTAAAAATGCCTTTCAACGCTAAAAGTCTATTACGCAAATTTCTTATCTGGAAATACAAACATATTTCAGAACGCCAATTTATATATATCCTTAGTGTTTTGGTTGGTTTTTTAGCCGGAATTGGAACAGTGGTACTAAAAAATCTCACCTATTATATTAGTCATTTTTTTAACCTCTATATTTTTAAAGATTACCAAAGCACTTTATATTTTGTACTACCTATAATTGGACTCTTGCTAGTCTATGTTATTAAGCAAACTTGGTTAAAAAAACATATTGGCCACGGTATTTCTACCACATTGCATGCCATTTCAAAGCTTAATGGTATTATACCCAGATATAATATTTATGCTGGTTTAATCACTGCACCGCTAACCGCTGGTTTTGGTGGTTCGGTTGGGCTACAAGGTCCAGCAGTAAGTGTTGGTGCAGCCCTGGGTTCTAATACCGCTAGGTTATTCCATATGAATACCAAAACACGTTTGCTTTTAGTGGCTTGTGCTTCGGCAGGTGCTATGGCGTCTATGTTTAAAGCGCCTATTGCAGCCATTGTATTTGCCATAGAAATTTTTAGTTTAGATATAGCATTTGCCTCCTTAGTTCCTCTTTTACTAGCATCGGTTTCAGCTGTTGTAACTTCTTATTTTTTCTTGGGGACAGATGTTTTACTTCGTTTTGAATTAATAGACAAATTTGAAATCAATGACATCTTATTTTATATAGTTTTAGGAGTTGTAACTGGCTTAATGTCTGTTTACTTTTCCAAAGTATTTTTTGGAATCACCAATTTCTTCAAATCTTTTGAGAGTAGGGCAAAACGGCTTTTAATAGGTGGGTTAGCCATTGGCACTATGCTGTATTTAATTCCTCCACTATATGGTGAAGGATATGGCATTATGAATAACTTGCTGAAAGGAGACCATATAGCCGCAATAGGAAACACACCATTTAACTTTAATTTAGAAAATATCTGGATAGTTATTGGTCTTCTTATTGGCATAACTATTTTTAAGGCTATTGCTATGACAACCACCTTTGGAGCTGGTGGAGTTGGTGGCGTTTTTATCCCTACTTTAATAATGGGGAGCGCCTTAGGAAATGCTTTTGCTAAAATTATTAATAACATTGGGTTTGGATTTAGTGTTTCTGAATCTAACTTTACCTTAATTGGAATGACGGGGCTAATGGCGGGAGTACTACATGCCCCTTTAACAGCAATATTCCTAATTGCTGAAATAACCGGTGGTTATGAATTATTTGTGCCTTTAATATTGGTTTCTGCTATTTCATTTGCTATCACTAAATACTATATTTCGCATTCAATATATACCTTAAAACTTGCTAAACGCGGTGAATTAATAACTCATAATAAAGATCAAAACGTATTAATGATGTTAGAGATTGACAAGGTTATTGAAACTAACTTTGTAATTCTTACACCAGATATGACCTTAGGTGCAATTTTAAAAAATGCTGTGGCTAAATCATCTAGAAATCATTTCCCCGTTGTAAATGAAAATCATGAATTTTTAGGAGTAATTAGATTAGATGACATGAGACATATGATGTTTAATACAGAACTTTATGATAAAGTAACCGCAGGGAGTTTAATGCATGCTGATGCTGGTATTATTAAATATGAATCTGATACCATGAATGACATTATGATGAAATTTAAAACCAGTGGTGCTTGGAATTTACCTGTAATTAAAAACGGAAAATATTATGGTTATATTTCAAAATCTAAACTGCTTACAGCCTACCGTCGTCAATTAATTAATGTTACACATTAAAAATGAAGTATCTAATTCTTATATTTTTTTTAGCCTCAGCAGGCTTAATTATTGCGGGTTTTACCACCAATACGGAAAACTCACAAAAACTTATCGGGTTTGGGGTAGTAGGGTTATTTGTTATTGTATTTCCACTTTTTTCATACTACAGATGGAAAGACAAAAACCTTAAAGACTATATGTTAACTAAGGAGAATCTTGATAAAATGAGAGAATCTCAAGAGGATAACAGACGCTAATTCAAATTACGTTTAGAAACAAAAAAACGTTTTATTAACTCACTTGATTCCTCCGCTAGAATACCGCCTTCAATTTTAGTTTTCGGATGAAGTTTAGTCTTTAAATTAATACAACCACGCTCTATATCTCTTGACCCGTATACAATTTTTGAAATCTGGCTCCAATACAAAGCTCCCGCACACATTTGGCAAGGCTCTAAAGTCACATACAAGGTACATTTTTGAAGATATTTACCTCCTAGAAAATTAGCCGCCGCCGTTATAGCCTGCATCTCTGCATGAGCAGTAACATCGTTTAAGGTTTCGGTAAGGTTATGCCCTCTTGCAATAATCTTATCATCTATTACAATAACAGCCCCAACAGGAATTTCACCTTTTTCAAAAGCAGTTTCAGCCTCCTGAATAGCTTTTCGCATAAAATAGGTATCATCAAAAGGTTCTATCATAATAGCAAAAATACAATTTCAAAAAATTGTAAAGGTAATTCGGCAAGAAGTTTGATGAAAAAACATTAATCACTTCCATCATGAAAAAACACTATTCTATTAAAATTCCCGAGCCTTGTCATGAAAATTGGAATGCCATGACACCCAAGGAAAAAGGACGCCATTGTGATTCTTGTGCAAAAACAGTTATCGATTTCACAAAAATGAGCACTTTAGACATTCAAGATTTCATACATCAGAATAAAGAAAACCGAATATGTGGTCACTTTAAACAAACTCAATTAGATAGCATTAATTTGAGAATTCCATCCCAAGTTTTGGAAAAACAACTCGGATTTCATAAAATATTTTTAATTGCGCTGCTTTTTACCATGGGAACAAGTTTAATGAACTGTACAAACCAAAATGGTAACCTACAAAAAATTGATAGTATAGAAATCATTGATGAAAAGAGTAAAGAAATTATTGATGTATTAGGGGGATTACCTGAATTTGAACAAATAGATTCCTTATCCAAAAAAGAATGTAATTCTACTTCTAAAATAAGCTCAATAAATGAGGTTCCAATTGATGGAGAACTTTTTATTACAACTGTTGGTGACATAGAATATATTGAACCCAACAAGGATTCCTTAAATACCGAAATTGTAACTCCAAGTTGGTGTCCAGCACCAGAAAATGAGCTTGTAGGTGATATAGTCATAGGTTTCATAATAGCCGAAAATCCTCCCGAATTTAAAAACACACCAAAAAACTTATCCAATCAAGAAAAAAAAGACCATTTTCAGAAACGCATTTCTGAATTTATAACTAAAAATTTTAACACCAAAGTTTGTTTAGATCTAAAAGGAAAACAAAAAGTGTTTACACAATTCAAAATTGACACCACTGGTCAAGTTGTTGAGATAAAAGCCAGAGCTCCTCATCCGTCTTTGGAAAATGAGGCAATAAGAGTAATTGATATGCTTCCACAATTTATTCCAGCTAAACAGAGAGGCAAGCCTATAAAAATGCTATATAGTTTACCTATTGTTTTTCAAGCAGAAGAATAATAAAACTTGTACTTTTGCCTTGTGCAAAACCAATTATTAACACATATAAATTCACCTGAAAATTTACGTAATCTAAAGGTTGATGATTTACCTCAACTGGCACAAGAGCTACGCGAGTTTATCATCAATATTGTAGCTACAAAGGAAGGTCATTTAGGTGCTAGTTTGGGTGTGGTTGAATTAACCATTGCACTTCATTATGTGTTTAACACACCCGAAGATCTATTAATTTGGGATGTTGGGCATCAAGCTTACGGACACAAAATTTTAACGGGTAGAAAACATATTTTTGACACCAATAGGCAATTAGGTGGTATTAGTGGGTTTCCTAAAAGAGACGAAAGTATTTATGATGCTTTTGGCGTAGGGCATTCTTCAACTTCAATTTCTGCAGCCTTAGGTATGGCTATAGCATCAAAGCTTAAAGGCGAAAACAAACAGCATATTGCTGTTATTGGTGATGCTTCTATTGCAAGTGGTATGGCCTTTGAAGGATTAAATCATGCCGGGGTTTCAGATGCTAACTTATTGGTTATTTTAAATGACAATGCCATTGGTATAGACCCAAGTGTTGGTGCCCTTAAGCAGTATTTAACAAATGTAAAAAAAGGCACTAATAAGCGAAATAATATTATTGAAGCACTTAATATAGATTATTCTGGCCCTATTGACGGTCATGATATTGATAAAATCATTTCTGAACTTGAAAGATTAAAAGCTGTTAAAGGCCCTAAGCTGTTACATATAATAACCACCAAAGGAAAAGGCTTAAAACAAGCTGAGGAAAACCAAGTTAAATATCATGCCCCTGGTAAATTCAATTCTAAAACTGGCGAATTACATATTAAACAAAGTTCAGAATTCACTAAATATCAAGATGTTTTTGGGAGAACTATAGTAGAACTTGCTAAAAAAAATAAAAATATTGTTGGAATTACTCCTGCAATGCCTACAGGTAGTTCTTTAAAATATATGATGGAAGAAATTCCAGATCGTGCTTTTGATGTTGGTATTGCAGAACAGCATGCTGTTACTTTAGCTGCTGGTATGACAACTCAAGGTTTAGTACCTTTTTGTAATATTTATTCCACTTTTTTACAACGCGCCTATGACCAAGTAATACATGATGTTGCTTTACAAAAATTACCAGTTATTTTTTGCTTAGACCGTGCCGGTTTAGTAGGTGAAGATGGCGCCACGCACCACGGTGTTTTTGATTTAGCTTATTTACGTTGCATTCCAGATCTAATCATCTTTGCTCCTAGAAATGAGGTTGAATTACGCAATATTATGTACACCGCTCAATTAGGCTTAAACCAACCTATTGCTATTAGATACCCTAGAGGAAGAGGGAATATAAAAAATTGGAAACAAGCCTTTGAAAAAATTACTATTGGTGAAGGCGTTACTCTTAAAAAAGGAGCACGTTTAGCAATTTTAAGCATAGGTAGTATTGCTAAAAATGTTACTGAAGCCATTACTGATTTAGAAGTATCGCATTACGACATGCGTTTTGTAAAACCTTTAGATGAAAATTTACTTCACAAAATTTTTAAAAATTACAGCACCATTATAACCGCTGAAGACGGTGCTGTTAAAGGTGGTTTCGGAAGTGTCATTTTAGAATTTGCCTCAGAAAACAATTATAACAACACTATTAAAACCTTAGGGGTTCCAGATAATTTTATTGAACATGGTAAGATAGATGAGTTGCAGCAATTGGTTGGTTTAGATGCAAATAGCCTACATAAGTTCATTGAAGAACTTTTATAAAATACTCTACTTTATAAAAAGATGGGGTAACTTAGTAAAAATTGAAAAGAAAATATATGAAAAAGTTCTACATATTAATAGTCACACTAGTATTAAGTATTAGTAGTTCAGCTGATACGTTTATAGTTAACTCTCAATCAAGTTTTAACAACGCCTTATCCGCTTCTTCAAGTGGCGATATTATTGAATGGACTTCAGGAACCTATTCTAACATTTTTATGGATATTACTAAAGCTGGTATTACTGTAAAAGCAGCAACCGCTGGCGAAGTTATTTTTAACGGAAGCTCTCGAGTTGAAATTGATGCAGACAATATTACATTTAGTGGTTTTCAATACATTGGTGGTAATATTGGCACTAGCCATGTTGTTCGTATTTACGGTAGTAATGTATTTTTTACCAACGTAAACATTTCTCAATATACCTCTTATAAATATTTAATCATACAAGACCAAAGTCAGTATACTACGGTTAGTTATTGCAACTTTGAAAATAGAATAAATACGCCAGATCAAAACATATTATCAATACTTGTAAGTAGTTCTCAAGCAGGTTTTCACAAAATTCAATATTGTTCATTTAAAAATTTTTCTGGCTCTACCCCAGGTGGAGATGCCGGTGTAGAACCTATTAGAATTGGTGTTAGCTCTACAGCCATGTATGAAAGTAAATCTATTGTAGAATATTGCTATTTCACACAATGTAATGGTGATGGTGAAATAATTTCTCATAAGGCCAGACAATGTGTTTACAGGTACAATACGTTTGATGATAACCCCTATGCAGAATTAGTTTTAAGACATGGAGATGCCGGAATTGTTTATGGCAATTTTTTCACCAATGGCTACGGTGGTATAAGAATTCAAGAAGCTAGTGATCACTTAATCTTCAATAATTATTTTAGTGGCTTAACCAATAGATCTTTAAACCTAAACAATGGTAGTACAGATAGATTAAACAATATATTAATTGCATACAACACCTTTGTAAATAGCGCCCCCATTGATATGGAAAATGGCACTAACGAAGCTGAAAATGTTACCCTAGCAAACAATATTTTTGCATACCCATCTGATAGTGAACTATTTGAAGATGTGACCGGAATTGAAACTTGGATTGGAAATATTGCCAACGGTACCTTAGGTAGCGCTAACAGCACAAATTTTACCTTGACCGATCCTTTATTGGCTACAAACGGGCAAGGTTATTATGAAATTACTGTTACAAGTCCTGCCATTGATAACAGTGTTGCTGGCTTCCCAACTTTACCCATTTATAGTGACTTAAACTATGATAACAACATTTTACTAGATATTATATTAAACGCTAGACCTTCAATAATTACGGATAAGGATGTAGGTTGTGAAGAATACAATGCTTCTTCAGTTGTGAAACCCCATGTGAATGAAGATAATACTGGACCAACTTACCTCATGCCTACATTAAGTGTTTCTAATTCTATTAAGAATTTAGATAATGGTATTAATTTTTATCCCAACCCCGTAAAAGACAGTGATATTACATTTAATTTCAACTTTAATATCAATACGTTGGTTACTATAGAATTATATGATTTGAAGGGACAAAAATTAAAGACCTTAGTTAACAAACATTATAGCAACGGCACTTACACAAATAAAATAGATTTTTCCTCAGGTGTGTATTTATTAGTTTTTAACGTAAAAGATACGTTTAGTAATACTTCAATATCTAAAACAGAGAGATTAATTAAGTTATAAATAGCACCAAATAATCATTTTGCATTTTATTTAGAGGTTTTATTTAGGCTAAAAACAGCTAACTTCGTTCAGCAGTAGATATAAAACATAGAAACGATTTCATATAAAAGCGTTGAAGCTAATTTGAAAATGACAAAGATTAACGATAAACAAATAAGAATTTCAGTGCTAGGAATTTTCGCAGTGATATTCGGTTTATTGATTTGGTTTTTGAGCACTACTTATTTTATCAAAAAAGATTACTTAGATTTTAAAAATACTGAATTTAAAGCAACATTATTCTCTAAAAAAGATGAACACCTCATAAAAGGAAATAAAATTTATTTAAAGAATGGACCTCAATTAATTGTACAAAGAGAGTTGTTTGATAAACTGAATGTAGGTGACTCTATCATTAAAAAAGTTAATTCTGACTCTATATTTTTTCATACAACAAGTGGAGTTATAATTGACGACTATAATAAGTTTAAAAGGAAAAAATATTTAAAAACTTTAAAATAAAATCACCTTCGTAATGGCGCAATAAAAAGATATATTCCTTCAACGTGGCCCAAGGTAGACTCCAAGCCACTCTTTTGGTCCTGAATCCAGTTCAGGACAAAGGCAACACCCAACTTCTCGATAGAATTCCAATTTTCAATCAGAATCACTAGAAGTGACAATTAAAAAGTAACCCCCTCAATAGTCTTAAAGTTCAGTATAGCTTTACTATCAGACAGTAAAGACACATAATGACAAACGGCCAATAACCTTTCATATAAATCATCACTAGAAAAGTCTATAGTTTTGGGTAACCTATTTAAAATTAGCGCATCATAATTTGAAGCGTTTCCGTTAAAACTGTTATTTACCGCATTAGTATAAACACCCAATAATTTATTAATAATTTGGTAGCCCGCTATTTCTTTATCTACCACCTCTTCAGAATGGTAAATGTTTTCTACACTAATTTTTATAATATCATTTATTTGAGCTTCGTATTTACTTTTATCAAATAAAGCACAGTTAAAATCGCCGCTTAAAATAGCTTCTTCATGGTTCATAAAAATATCCGCAGCCTCATCTATAAGTGCCCCTATAGCCAATGCCCTTAAGTAACTTAAACGCTCTTCTTTATTACTTAAGGCATAGTATGTATCTGATTTAATACTATCTCTTACCAAGTTAATTAAATACTCTAAGGCAAACTCTTCTTCTATTAAACCTAAATTTATACCATCTTCAAAGTCTATAATGGTATAGCAAATATCATCTGCAGCTTCTACTAAATATGCTAACGGATGGCGCGCATAACTTATATCATTCTCAGAGCGTTTTACAAGCCCTAATTCTTTGGCTACATTTTCAAATAGCACCTTTTCAGATTGAAAAAGGCCATACTTTTTATCGGCAATATGGTTGGTTGGTTTTTTAGGTAATGATTCCTTTGGGTATTTCATAAAAGCACCTAAAGTAGCATAACTTAAGCGCAACTTGTTTTGTGTTATTATTTTAAAGCCATTAGCATTACCTTCAAAATCACAAAGGTCTTGATATTGTTTATCTGTTAATTGGTCTTTGTACTTTAAACCATCTCCAGTCTTAAAAAATTCGCCAATAGCTTTTTCACCTGAGTGCCCAAAGGGCGGATTTCCAATATCATGTGCTAAAGCTGCGGCTGCTACTATAGCACCAAAATCATTAATTTGATACCCATGTACTTCTTTTAAATGCGGATATTTTTTTAAAAGACGCTGCCCTACTTTTCTACCTAAAGACCGCCCTACCACACTTACCTCTAAACTATGGGTTAAACGCGTATGCACAAAATCTGTTTGAGACAAAGGGATAACCTGTGTCTTATCTTGAAGGCTTCTAAATTCTGATGAAAAGATAACCCTATCATAATCTACCTCAAAACCTAATCTGGTTTCGTCTTGCTCTTTTCTTATGCGCTTATTGGTATCTCCAAAGCGTTTTAATGATAGTAATTGTTCCCAGTTCATGCAATAATTTTAAGAACAAGCAAGATAATTAAATTCAATAAAAATAAAACGGAAAATCTCTTAACATTAAGGTAACCTAAAAATGAAATACCATTAACAATTACATAACATTAAACACTAAAAAATAACTAATCTTTGCACCAAGATTTTAATCCATTTAAATGAAACATTTAGTAGCAATATTTTTCATTCTTTTTTCAGCAAGTGTTTTTGCCCAAGATACGGGGTTAATTGTTGGAAAGGTATTAGATAAAGATGCTAATAACATGCCGCTTGCTTTTGCTAATGTTTCTATAAAAGGCACTTCTACCAATGTTTCTTCTGATGTTTCTGGGCTTTTCCTTTTAGAAAACTTAAAAGCTGGTGAATATACCTTAGTTTGTAATTTTCCGGGTTACGAAACTAAAGAATTAAGTATTACAGTTGATGCTTTAGAACCTGCTGAAATACGTTTAGAACTTGGTTCATTTACAATGCCAATGCCATTAACAGCATCTATTGATAGCTCAAGTAAAGCATCTGTTTTACAAGCAACTTCCACGTCATTAAATTAGTAAATTACTACTAATTATTTTTAAGGTTTTTTAAAACTTAACTCGCTCTTTTAATAAGAGTTAAGCTTTCTATTTATTAGCTTTTCCTTTGGAATATAGATGCTCTTTTAAAAATCTACCTATACTCTAATTTTCTATGTTAAGAAATTGTTTTCTTAAACCCAAAAACACACCACTTCTCATAACATTAGCATAACGCTTTTATTACTGTTCTTTAATGTGCAGATAACACCATATTTACATTAGTGCTATTTCTTTGCGCCAAGAAATTATAAAAATAATAATGAGAAATTTTATACTGTTAATTTTATTCTTTACAACTGCTTTTACATATGCACAAGGTACAGGTTCAGTGGCTGGAAAGCTTATTGATAAAGAATATAATAATGAGCCATTAGCGTTTGCTAATGTTTTAATTAAAGGTACTACAAAAGGAACCACATCTGACTTTGATGGCTTATATCAAATTGAAGATTTAGAAGTTGGAGAATACACATTAGTTTTCAGTTTTGTGGGTTACCAAACACAAGAAATTAAAGTAACTATTATTGCTGGTGAAACTGCGCAACTTAATGTTGAAATGGGAGCTAGTGCTGCTGCTCTTGATGCGGTTATTCTTGCTCCAGTTACTACAAAACGTGAAAGTGAAACAGCATTACTGTTAGAACAAAAGAAAGCTGTAGAAATTAAACAAAGTATTGGCGCACAAGAGTTATCTAGAAAAGGTGTAAGTGATGCTGCTGGTGCTGTTGCAAAAATTTCGGGTGTATCAAAACAAGAAGGGTCTAGTAATGTATATGTACGTGGGCTTGGAGACAGGTATTTAAACACCTCTATGAATGGTTTATCATTACCTTCTAATGACGTTAACAAGAAGAATATAGATTTAAACTTATTCTCATCAGATGTTATTCAAAATGTATCTATTAGTAAAGCATACGGCGCGCAATTTTATGGAGATTTTGCTGCTGGTAATGTAGATATTACTTCAAAAGAACATAAAGGTAATTTCTTTATTGATATAGTTTCTGGTACAGGTTTTAACACCAATGCCATAGGAGAAAATTTTGTTCGTAGTGAAGGTACTGGCTATTTTGGTTATTACGGAAGATATGCTCATGACCCTTTTGCGGTTATATTATCACATGGTGTAGATCCAGAAAGCGTAAGTACACCTATTAATGTTTCTTACGGAGCTTCAATAGGACACTCATTTAAATTTGAAAACGGTTCCAAATTAAGTGTTTTTGCAACGGGTAGTTTTGAAAACGGTTATGAATACAGAACAGGTAAAAACATTGATTTTACCACTGTAGAAAAGAAAGCTTTTGAAGCTTCTGAAGAATTTGAATATAGCACTACTTCTACGGCTATGGCTAATGTATTCTACAGAATAAACAGTGACAATACCCTAAGTTTTAACTCAGTATTTATTAATAGTTCTTCAGATGAAGTTGGTTATTACGGTATTGATGGTAATGGAAGAAACAGAGATGCTATTTTAGATACAGACCAAGGGTTTTTCCAAAAAAACATTCAGTTTGATCAGACAAGAATGTTTGTAAATCAATTATTGGGTAATCATAAATCTGGCAAGCTAGAATTAGATTGGGGATTTGGTTATAACAGAGTACTTTCAGACCAACCAGACAGAAAGCGTTTTAGTGTTGAAAACTACCAATATGCATTAGATAATGATACTACAACAAACCCAACATTTTATAGTAATGTAGTGTTTGATAACCAACGTTATTTTCAAAATATTGAAGACGATGAATACAATGGTCGTTTAAACTTAGCTTATGAAGCAAACGATAATATAAAATTTAATTTTGGATATAACGGTCGTCATAAAACCAGACAATTCAATAATATAAGATATGGTTATGATATTGTAGATGGAGATTACCAAATTACAGATATTAATAATTTAAATGCGGTTTTCAATCTTGATAACCTAAATATTAATGATGATTCTAACGGTATTTACGAATTAAAAGTTATTAATCCGTACCCAAACTTATCAAATACAAACAGACCTGGGCTTAATGAAAATACCTATAGCGGTAAACTAAATATTTATGCAGGTTATTTTGATGCTGAAATTACAGCAGGCGAAAAATGGTTATTTGTTCCAGGTATAAGACTTGAAAGCTTTGAACAAAACATTGAATACGATGTAATAAACTTAGGTAATAATGGTGTGGACTCTAAATCATCTGAAGAAACATTTATCCTTCCTAGTTTAAATATTAAATACGCACTTAACGAAGACCAAAACCTACGTTTTTCTGCTAGTAAAACAGTTTCAACTCCAGAGTTTAAAGAAATTGCACCCTTTGTTTACGAAGATGTATCTACAAGAATTGGTGGTAACCCAGACGTTCTTGGATATTCAGATATTCTAAACATTGATTTAAAATATGAATGGTTCTTTGGCAAGAGCGAAATATTTTCAGCTGGAGCATTTACAAAACAGATTGATAACCCAATTAACTTAGTTGTTGTTGGTGATGCAACAGGAACACAACGTTACGTAAGAACTGGTGACCAAGCAACTATTTATGGTTTTGAGGTAGAGTTAAGAAAAAATCTTCTAGTTGATGAAGATGAAAATGCCAATTTATCATTTGGTGTTAACGCTACTTATATGAAAACCAAACAAGATTTATACGAAACTATTGATGGAACTTTTGATTTAGCCTTTAATAGAAATGAAGATGAGCTACAAGGTGCTTCTCCGTTCTTATTAAATGCAGATGTTAGTTTTTCTCCCACATCGTTTGAGAACTACAAACCAGTTGCCAACTTAGTATTCTCTTATTTCTCAGATCGTATTGATGCTTTAGGTTCTGGCGATTTAGGAAATATTGTAGAAAAAAGTGTTCCTACTTTAGATTTTATCTGGAAAAACACAATCAAAGAAAATTTCGAAATCAATTTTAGCGCTAAAAACTTACTAAACCCAACTATTCAATACGTAAGAGAAGATCAAAACTTAGGAGATGTTCTTGTGGTATCTGCAAACGGAAAAGGTGTTACAGACTATAAAAGAGGTATGAATATAGGGCTTCAGCTTAAATACAAATTCTAAAATCAACATAATTAAAAAAATAAATTAAAAATTAAAACAATGAAAAAACAATTAATCTTAGGCTTAGCATTAGTTTCAATGGTATTCTCATGCTCTACAGATGACACTGCTGATATTATAATAAATGATAACAGTGTTACTAATAATAATGGTGGTGGTACAACAGACCCAGGAACAATTTTCTTATCAGGTACTTATACAGAAGATTTAACTTTAGATGCTAACAACACTTACAAATTAAATGGGTCTTTAATCATGACCGATGGAACTACGTTAACCATTCCTGCTGGAATGACTCTTGAAGCTCTATCTTCTGGCGCAAATGTTTATATTGCTATTTCACAGGGGGCTAAAATTGTAGCTAATGGTACTGTAGATAACCCAATTGTTTTAACTTCTGATGCTTCTAATCCTTCTGCAGGAGATTGGGGTGGTTTAATTGTATTAGGAAAAGCACCAATCAACTCCGTAACTGGAACAGCTACTGCAACTTCAGAAATTGCAAGTTTACCTTATGGTGGTCAAACTGCTGATGATAACTCTGGATCTTTAAACTATGTAAGAGTTGAGTATTCTGGTGGTGCTGCAGATGGTCAATCTGAAAACAACGGATTTTCTTTTTATGGTGTAGGTAGTGGTACAGTTGTTAACTACATTCAGGCTTACGCTGGTAAAG
The DNA here is from genome assembly GCF_045277075.1 of Seonamhaeicola sp. MEBiC01930. GTDB lineage: Bacteria > Bacteroidota > Bacteroidia > Flavobacteriales > Flavobacteriaceae > Seonamhaeicola. The sequence continues at coordinate 1,170,389 of NZ_CP104270.1, forward strand.
ATGATGGTATTGAGTTTTTTGGAGGAACTGTAAATGCAAGCTACGTTTCTGTGATCAATGCTGAAGATGATTCTGTAGATTGGACTGAAGGGTATGCAGGAACATTAACTAACGTTTATATTTCTAACAGAACTACAGACGATAAAGCTATTGAAGCAGATGGTTACAATACAGATTTTAGTAATGCTACTGGTGTATTCTCTAAACCAACTGTAAATAATTTAACTATTGTAGGTCAAGGAACTTCAGAAGGTCACTCTGAAGCGGTTAGATTAAGAGCTGGTACACAAGGAATCTTTACTAACGTACACATTACAGGTTACGTTGAAGGATTTGATCTTGATGATGAAGATACTGGAAACGGTGTGGTAAGCGATGATTTACAAGTAACCAACGTTACTTTTGTAGATGTTACTACTAACATGAAAAACGATACAACAGTATCTTTTACAGATGCAGATTTTTATACTGGTGAAGGTTCTGGTACTGCTACAGACTATGCTACTTGGGGAGCTGGGTGGACAAAACAATAAACATTCCGCTTTAAATAGGAAAATAAAAAAAGCATCCATTTGGATGCTTTTTTTATTTCCTATAATATTATATTATAAACTTAAAGAGCTTCGGACTCTTCTGGCGTAATAACTTTAGTAATTTTGGAGTCGGAATAATGCACTTCATTTACAGTTCCATTGGCCCAAAATGTCCATTTACCAACCTTTTTACCATTTTCATAGTTTCCTACAGCTATTTTTTCACCTTGATTATTGAAACTAACCCATGTACCATGTAATTTACCTTCTTTATTAAAGGTTCCTTTTTGCTGAATGCTACCATCGGCATAAAAGTAGGTTGTTTCTATTAATCCGTCTTTTTCTACATGCTTAACTTTGTTGTTTACTTCCTGTGAAAAAACAGATGTGCCTATAAATAATACTGCTATAATTAAAATATATTTTCTCATAATATGTGGGGTTTTAATAATTATATATCGAATTTACAAATAACTTAACTTTTAAACAACACTCTCTTAACGTTGAGTTAACATTCGAAATGTATTTATCTCATTTTCAACTCTTTAACTTGATAAAAAAAATAAAAACTTAACATTGGAATATTAATAATTACTTAATATTGAGGTTACATTAAGATTAACTTAAACTCTGATATTTGTAATTGTCCTCGGACATCAAATTAGTATTTCATATAATCTATAAGTTTTTGTCGACTACATTATTATGATTTCTAATGAGGCTGCTTTTTAATTAAGGCAGCCTTTTTTTGTTTATAAATTAATCATTTGGAAACATTAAGTTAACATTGGAGTTGGTTCTTTGTAGCGACAAAAACTTATAATTATAATGAAACTTAAATTCACGCTAGTAGCAGTAGCTTTATTGGCTATTAACTTATCATTTGGTCAAGAAATCAGTGATACTTCTTTCGGTAAAGGACTAATAAATTTTACAGCCAAAGACAGTTCGTTTAGTATAAAATTCGCGCCTCGTTTTCAGATGCGATATATGTCGTCTTGGGATCATGATGGTGACCAATACGGATCTGCAGATCAAAATTTTATAATCCGTCGTGCACGTTTAAAATTTGATGGATTTGCTTATAGCCCTAAATTAAAATATAAAATAGAATTAGGGCTTTCTAATAGAGATTTATCTGGAGGAAGTGAATTTACCCGCAATACGCCTCGTTACATATTAGATGCCGTATTAATGTGGCATTTTGCCAAAAACTGGGAATTATGGGCAGGACAAACCAAATTACCAGGGAATGTAGAGCGTGTAGTTTCTTCTGGAGACCTACAACTTGTAGACCGTTCTTTACTGAATAGCCGTTTCACACTAGACCGTGATATTGGTATTCAATTACGTCATAAATTTTATTTAGGAGATAATTTTTTAGTTCGTGAAAAAGTTGCCTTATCTCAAGGGGAAGGTAGAAACGTAACCGAAGGTAATGAAGGAGGCATGCAATATACTGCGCGTTTAGAATTATTACCTTTCGGAGCTTTTAAATCTAAAGGTGATTACAAGGGGTCTGATTTGAAAAGAGAAGAAAAACCAAAGTTATCATTAACATTTACATATAACTTTAACGAAAATGCTGTTAGAGAAAGAGGTTTTGCTGGTGATTATATGATGAGAACAGACGGCTCTCTTTATGAAACAGATCAAACAACCATATTTGTAGATGCCATGTATAAGCACAATGGTTTTTCATTTATGGGTGAGTATGCAAAACGTACTGCTGATAACGAAATTGCTACAGAATTAGATGGCGTAACACCAACTGGAGATGTAGTTTTAACAGGTAATGCATTAAACCTACAAACTGGATACTTATTTAAAAACAATATTGAAATTGCTGGCAGATTCACAGCTTTAGATTATGAAGCTATTACAAATTCACTACCAGTAAAACAATATACTCTGGGGCTGAATAAGTTTGTGCATGGTCATAAATTAAAAGTACAAAGTGATATTAGTTATACATCTCTTGATGGAAATGATGACAACATTACATTTCGAATTGGGTTTGATTTCCACTTCTAAAAAAATAACAATTAGATAACAATTTAATCAATAATAGTCATGATATTTGCAGATATACTACAATTAAATACTATGGATAATATTTACTTATACATGCTAATAGCCTTAACAATTTTGGCTGTTGCAGATATAGTTGTTGGCGTTAGTAATGATGCGATTAATTTCTTAAACTCGGCCATTGGATCTAAAGCACTTTCTTTAAGAACCATTATGATTGTTGCCAGTTTAGGTATTTTTATTGGAGCGGTTTACTCTAGCGGACTTATGGAAGTTGCAAGAAAGGGAATCTTTGTTCCGGCGCAATTTAGCTTTCATGAGATTATGCTCATTTTTATGACCGTTATGATTACTGATATTCTGTTGCTAGACTTCTTTAATACACTTGGATTACCAACCTCTACTACGGTTTCTATTGTATTTAACTTATTAGGTGCTGCAGTAATTATGGCTGTTATTAAAGTAGGAGCTTCAGACACAGAAACCTTTGCAGATTTGGGCACCTATATAAATACTAAAAAGGCTATTGAAATTATTAGTGGTATTTTGCTCTCTGTAGTCATAGCTTTTAGTGTTGGTGCTGTTGTACAATGGTTTTCTCGTTTAATTTTCACTTTTCACTATACAGAAAAAATTAAAAATTTCGGAGCTCTTTTTGGAGGAGTTGCTTTAACAGCTATTCTTTATTTCATATTTATGAAAGGTTTAAAAGGCACACCTTATTATAGCGACATGAAAGGTATGATTGAAGGTAACGAAATCTATATCATCCTTGGAGGGTTTGTGATTTTTACACTTCTTTCTTTTGTGTTTCAAAAAATAACTAAAAAGAGTATTTTATTAGTTGTTATTGCTGTAGGTACTTTTGGTTTAGCCTTAGCTTTCTCAGGTAATGATTTGGTTAACTTTATAGGTGTACCAATGGCAGCCTACCATTCATTTGAAGCTTGGTCTGGTTCTGGAATTCCAGCAACTGAGTTTACTATGGGAGTACTTGATAAAAAAATGCCAGCAGAACCATTCCTTTTATTTATAGCTGGAGGTATTATGGTGGTAACTTTATGGTTCTCTAAAAAAGCTAAAACTGTAGCTGAAACTGAAATTAGTTTATCACGTCAAAGTGAAACTCATGAGAAGTTTAAACCTAATATGTTATCTAGAAGCATTGTTAAAGGTACAACCTTAATGTCTAATGCATTAACAGCAATCATTCCTAAATCAACACAGGAAAAAGTAAATGCAAGCTTTAAGAAACCAGATTCTACGGTATTAACTAAAGATCAAAGTATTGACGCTCCTGCATTTGATATGATTAGAGCCTCAGTAAACCTAATGGTGGCTGGTGTACTAATATCTATTGCAACAGCAATGAAACTACCTCTTTCTACTACCTATGTTACTTTTATGGTTGCTATGGGTACATCTTTAGCAGATAGAGCTTGGGGAGCTGAAAGTGCGGTTTACAGAGTTGCTGGTGTACTTAATGTTATTGGAGGTTGGTTTCTTACTGCTCTTGGTGCTTTTACTGGTGCGGGAATTGTAGTCTTTTTAATTAATTGGCACCCTGCCGTTATGACTCCAATATTATTACTTTTAACAGTAATTTTATTGGTTAGAAATTACCTTTCACACAAGAAAAAATCTACACTTGCTAAAAACGAAGATAGTTTAAAGAGTGCTGAAAGTAGTTCTGTTCAAGGGGTGATTCATGAAAGTGCTGATAATATAGCAAACGTTGTTAAAAGAGGTAACAAAATTTACTCTAACGCTATTACTGGTTTAGCAAAACAGGATTTATCATCTCTTAAAAAGAATCAAAAACAAATTGATAAACTATCATTAGAAGTAGACAATCTAAGAGATAATATTTTCTATTTTATTAAGAATTTAGATGAATCTAGTATTGGGGCTAGTAACTTCTATATAAATATTTTAGGTTACTTACAAGATATGACACAATCTTTAGAGTATATTTCTAAAGTAAGCCACAAGCATGTTAATAATAATCATAAGAAATTAAAGTTCAATCAGATAAAAGAATTAAAAGAAGTTAACGAAGCCATTGAACAATTATTTATAGACACAAAGGCTGCTTTTGATTCTCGTTCTTTTGAACAGATTGGAAATATTCTTACCAGAGAAGAGAATGTTGTTTCTATAGTTTCAGATAAGATACAAAAACAAGTAGAGCGTACTCGTAAAGAGGAGTCTAGCCCAAAGAATACAACGCTTTATTTCAGTCTTCTTTTAGAAACAAAAGATTTATTGAAAGCAACCATGAATCTTTTAGAAGAATATCATGATGCTCATGATGGTACTGTTGAGCCTGCTACCATTTCTGAAGATTCTATAATTGCAACTGAATCAAATGATGATAATGATGATAATGATGATAATGATGAGCAAGAATAATAATTAAAAAGTTTTTATAATACATAAAAAGTACCTCAATGAGGTGCTTTTTTGTTTTAGTATCTTTAAGGAAAAGATTTACTGTTTTGAAAACCATTTATTTTTACGCGCTACTTTTTTGTTTATCTAACCTATTATATGCCCAAAATATAACTGGGACACAGTTACTAAGCAAAGCCATAGATTATCATGACCCACATAACAATTGGAAAACCTTTAGCGGCCAACTAAACATTACTATGAAAATACCTGAAAAATCGTCAAGATATAGTGATATTCAAATAGATTTACCTAAAGAATTCTTTCAGGTTATTACCAAAAGGGACTCCATTACCACAAGAATGACCGTTGAAAAAGGGCATTGCTCTTTTGGTTTAAATAATTCTGAAGACATTTCAGAAGAAAACATAAAGAAATTTAACCTTAATTGTGAACGTGCTAATCTTTACAAAAACTACTACACTTATCTTTACGGTTTACCAATGAAATTAAAAGACCCTGGTACCATAATTGACCCTAAGGTTGAGAAAAAAACCTTTAAAGGCAAAGATTATTTAGTTTTAAAAGTGACTTATGATGATAATGTTGGAAGTGATATTTGGTATTTCTATTTTAACCCAAAAACCTACGCCATGGAAATTTACCAGTTTTTCAGGACTGATGACAATGGCTCTCAAAAGAATGACTCAGGGGAATATATTCTTTTAACTGAAGAAAAGCTTATAAATGGCATTAAAATGCCAAAAATCCGAGCTTGGTATTATAACAAGAATGATGAACTTTTAGGGACGGATATTTTGAATTAATCTATTTCATCTACAGGCTTTCCTATTAATTCTAATTCTAGTTTAAATTTCCTTTTATTATTAAATTTAATTTCATCAACAACATAGGTTTTAGAAATAGAATCATGCCAACCTTTTCCATTGGTACCCAAAAAAGATAAGCCATCAAAAGGAATCATTCTACATAAACTTCTTATAATAATATCCTTTTTAGAGGGCTCTTTTCCATTGGGCAAAACAACCTTTGTTTTAGTTACATATTTTCCTAACGTTTTAAAGGTTAGACTCTCCATTATAAAGAAATAAAGCAAAAAGAACGCATATGTAACTATTAATTCTTCAAAATAATTCATAGTATTCAAGTAATCATTTAAACTATAATTCCCTGTAAACTCTCCTAAATAAAAGAAAAAATAAGCCAAAAAATAAGAGAATGCATATTGAGGAACTAAATCAATGAGGTGATTTACAAAACGCTTATTTTTACTTGCCAAAATATCTTCTGTAACTAAAAAATCTTCGTGCTCCATATACTGTTGTTTATGATTTTTGTAATAAATATACTGCAAAAACTATAAAACTTTTAATAAAACTTATTTAGTAAGATAAGAGGAACATTTTTTTGGTTAAAAAGAATTCACATACTTCATAATCCATACTAAGTTTAGTAACGTAATTGATGTAAACCTAAATTTAATATTATGAAGAAAATTTCAATTTTATTATTAGCTGTACTTACTTTCTCATGCGTTTCTAAAAAGAAATATATGGCGCTAGAGCATGAAAATGGTCAGGTTAAAAGTGAACTAACTAAAACAAGAGTAGAAAAAGAAGATTTAGAAGCAAAATTTGCAAAAATTCAAACTAGAGTTACAGAATACAATGCAAAAATATCATCTTTAAAGGAAGATGTAAATATTCTTACTGAGGAAAACAATTCTAAATTAGAAACACTAAATAGTGGTGCGGTAATCTCTAATAATGCGAAAGTTAAAATGCGTGCTACACTAAAAAATGTAGATTCTGATGAATTAAGTAAAGCAAAAACACTTAAAGATTCAATGAACTTAGCGGTAGCTTATAACCTAGAAAAAGCTATTAAAAATAATAACATTGATGAAGATGAAGATATTGCTGTAAACATTAACGAAACTGTAGTAATGATTTCTATCTCTGATAAAATGTTATTTAACAGTGGAAGCTATATTGTGAGTTCTAAAGCAGACAAAATCTTAACCAAATTAGCTGAAGTAATAAAATCTGAACCAAGTTTAGATGTTATGGTTGAAGGTCATACCGATTCTAGAGGTATTAATACTGATAAGATTAGAGATAACTGGGATTTAAGTGTTTTAAGAGCTACCTCTGTTGTTAGAAGATTACAACATAAATTTGATGTTGCACCAGAACAATTAATAGCAGCTGGTAGAAGCAGTTACCAACCTCTTACAGATAATAAAACCTGGAAAAACAGAGCAAGAAACAGAAGAACACGCATTGTTATTCTCCCAAACATTGACAAATTTTTTGCATTAATGGCCGAAAACGACACTTCTATTGCTGAGAATAAGATTGTAGATTAAAGCATATAATTAGTTATTAAAAAAAGCATCTCAATTGAGATGCTTTTTTTAATAAATTTGGGGTCCCCTCCTCACGGAGGGAATCCCCTTAAAGAAAATTAATTTCTCGTCATTAGCCTTCGCAACTTGCGCATTCTTTTTTCTGCTTAAACTTTTGTGCTGCATTCATACTATGCTGATAATACAAAGATTTTAAACCTAATTTCCATGCTGTAACATAAATATTATTAATGTCTTTTACAGGCATATCTGGATGCACGATAATATTCACTGACTGTCCTTGATCTATATGATTTTGTCTGTTAGCAGCCTGATAAACAATAGTTAACTGATCAATTTCAGAATACGTTTTGAAAACATCTCTTTCAAGTTCTGTTAAAAACTCTAAATGCTGTACAGAACCGTCATGATCTCTAATGCTTCTCCATACTTCGGCAGTATTCTGCCCTTTTTCTTCAAGAAGATTTAATAAATATGGATTTTTAATAGTGGTTTTAATCTTAGCAATATCCTTTACATAAATGTTAGACCAAATTGGCTCTATACCTTGAGAAACTTGCCCCAATATAAATGCTGAAGATGTTGTTGGAGCAATGGCATTTAAGGTGGCATTGCGTCTACCATAGCCTTTTAACACTTCTGGCTCTCCAAACAATTCCGCTAATTCTTGAGATGCTTTATATGATTTTTCCTTGATAACTCTAAATATCTCACTATTCAATTCATAAGCTTCGGCGCTATCAAATGGTAACATTTTAGATTGTAATAAGGAGTGCCATCCTAGAGCTCCTAAACCTAAAGCTCTATTGTCTTTAGCAAAATTATAAGCACGCTCCATAAACATAAACGTTTGCCTATCATCTAAGTCATCAGAGTCTCTAAATTCTTCTAGTTTATCAATAAATTCTGTAATTACAGCATCTAAGAAATATACCATGGTTTCAACCGCATCAGTATCTTTCCATTTATCATAGTGCAATAAATTTACAGATGATAATACACAAACAAAAGACCACTTTTCATTTGAAGGCAACATTATTTCTGTACATAAGTTACTAGCAACAATCTTATGCTCTTTATCTTTATAAACATCAGCAGCCTGATTATTAGCATGGTCTTTAAAGAAAATATACGGGTATCCTATTTCACCTCTGCGTTGAATTACTTTGGCCCAAATAGAACGTTTATCAACATCACCCTCTATCATTTCTTCCATCCACTTATCTGTAACAGTAACACCATGTGTTAACTCTTGAATAGAATTTCCTTCTGTACCTATTTCTAAAAACTCATTAATATCTGAATGCTCTACAGGTAAATATGGTGAAAAACGCCCTCTTCTTACTGACCCTTGACTTACAACATCAACCATTTTTTCAAAGAGCTGCATAATATGTACAGCACCTGACGAAGCCCCATTATTTTTTACTGGAGCACCTCTGTGTCTTAAATTTCCAAAATATCCAGAAGTACCTCCTCCTAATTTAGACATCATTCCAACCTCTGACTGAGTGTACAAAATATTACCCATATCATCGGCAATATTAGAACCAAAACAACTTATTGGCAGTCCTCTTTTCTTTCCAAAATTAGACCATACGGGAGATGCCAAAGAGAAAAACCCTTCAGACATGTACTTGTAAAATTTGTCTGCATACCCATCAATTTTCAAGATCTGTTCTGCTCTTTCTGCAATTTCTCTAATTCTTCCTTCTGGAGTTGCCCCTTCGGTTAAATACCCTGATTCTAAGAATTTACGGCTATTTTCTGTTAACCATTCAAAGTTTAACTCTTCATCTGGTTGATTTACATTTTTAATTTGCTGCTTTCTAGCATCAATTAATTCGTTGTAATTTGATTGTTCGGTTTGGTGTTCTGGCTGGTGTGTTTTAATTTTCATTTTTTAAAAAAGGTCGTCGCTAGTTATACTTTTTGTTCTTTTACTATAGTTAATTGATCGTTTTACAAAGAAATCGCCATGTTTGGTTCCAATTATTTCATCATCAAACCATTCTGTTTGAGCTAATAATTCATCTTTCACATCAAAAACCTTATCTATTCCGATACTTTCTAATGAATTATTAAATCTGTTTTTAATAAATTCATTAACTACATCTTTAGGTAAGAAATCTAATTCGCCTGCCTCAAAAATCCAATCCACAATATCGCTTTCAGCTTTGAAAGCCTCTTTACAAAGGGTTTGGATTTTTTCATTATAATCATCTCCAAACCAAGTTGGATTTTCTTTTTTAATAATTTTAATAATATCAATACCAAAGTCTCCATGTATCTGTTCTTCTTTGGATGTAGCCTCTACAACATTTGATATGCCTTTTAACATGTTTTTATGCTTGTTAAAAGCCATGATTATTAAAAACTGTGAAAACAAAGACACATGCTCTATGAAAAGTGAAAACAGCAATATAGATTCTGCATACTCCTGAATATTTTCACTCTTAGAATTTTTAAGTGCAGTTTCTAAATAGTGAACACGCCTCATAATTACGGGCTTCTTTTTAAGTGCTTTAAATTCTGTATTAAGCCCTAAAATTTCTAGCAAATGTGAATATGCATCATGATGGCGAACTTCACTTTCAGCAAAAGTAGCTCCTACAGACCCAACTTCTGGCTTAGGCATTTTTTGGTATATATCACCCCAAAACGTCTTAACAGCTACTTCAATTTGAGAAATAGCCAACATAGTATTTTTAATTGCAGATTTTTCAACAGGACCAAGTTGGGCCTTAAAATCTTGAATATCACTGGTAAAGTTAAATTCGGTATGAATCCAATATGAATGCCTAATAGCGTTTACATATTCATATAAATCTGGGTACTCATATGGCTTTAGGTTAATACGCTTTTCAAAGATATTAGACTGTCTTTTTCTTGCTTGTTCATCTCTATATAAGATATAAGCTTTTGCGGCATTATGAAACTCACTACCCATTAATTTATCCTCAACAATATCTTGTACCTGTTCTACAGTAGGAACATATCTTGAATCAAGAGCTTTTCTAGCTAAAAGCGATTCAAAAACTCTATCAGATATATTTTGGGCATCCTCTCTTGAACCATGATTCACTGAAAGCATGGCCTTCTCAATGGCATTAGTGATTTTTTCCAACACGAAAGGCGTTGTTTCGTAGTCTCTTTTAATAATCTGGTTTATTTCCATTTGCTATAGTTAGTTAAATATTGACATGCCAAATCTTGCAGGAAAATCCTGAAAACTCTATTGAAAACCTTTCAATTCAAAATATCTTCAACAAAGTCTTAAAATTGTTAAATGCATTTTCAATTTTTCAAAATACATTTTTAACAAGTTTATTTACAAGCTAAAAAATTGTGTTTTTTTCTCTGAACTGAGATAACAAAGATTGCAAAATGATTAATATGTTTTTAAGCGATTTGAAAAACCTTTTCAACAAGTTTTTAACAAATTTAAAAAACGCTGATTATCAGAAAGTTTACAAGAAAAAACACTTACTTATTTGATATTCAGTTATTTATGTTTTTTGTAAATTAAAAAAGTTTACAAAAAATAATATATTTTAAAAGCTAAAAAACCCTTTTAAACAAAGGGTTTTTTAGCTTTTTTTATAGGTATTTTTAGGTCTTTAAATAGTCTTAGCAACTTTCTCTAGTTCCATGTACCAATCTTCGCCAAATTTTCTAATAAGTGCTTCTTTTACAAATTTATAAACAGGAACTCCTAATTCTTCACCTAACTCACAGGCATAATCACAAATTTGCCATTTATGGTAATTTACGGCCGAAAATTCTGTATAATCCCTAACTCTAATAGGGTACAAATGACAAGAAACTGGTTTCTTCCAAGAAATCTCACCTTGATTATAAGCTTCTTCAATAGCGCATAAAGCCACATCATGTTCATCAAAAATTACATAAGCGCAATCGGCATTATTAATAAGTGGTGTTTCAAGCTCATTTTCTTCTGTAGTTATATAAGTTCCTTGAGCTTCAATAGCCGCAATTCCTTCCTCCCTTAAAAACGGTTTTACCCTAGGATAAATAGCTTCTAGAATATGAGCTTCCTCTTTATCTAGTGGCGCTCCGGCATCTCCATCAACACAACAAGCGCCTTTACATGCAGATAAATTGCACACAAAGTCTTTTTTTAATATATCATCAGATATAATTGTTTTTCCCAGCTGAAACATATTCTTAATACTTACGAAGCGCAAAAATAGATAACTTTAAATTTAAATACCGACCTTTGCCCAAAATTATTAACGAAAAGCATGGAGCTAATATTAAAAGAAATCCTTACAGCATTTATGATTTTATTTGCTGTTATTGATGTTATTGGTAACATTCCAATCATTATAGACTTAAGAAAAAAAGTTGGCCACATTCAAAGTGAAAAAGCTTCAATTATAGCGGGTGTAATAATGGTTCTCTTTCTGTTTTTAGGAAAAAGCATCTTAAACCTTATTGGCATTGATGTAAACTCTTTTGCGGTAGCAGGTGCATTCATTCTGTTCTTCATTGCTTTAGAAATGATTTTAGGTATTACCCTTTACAAAGAAGAGGAAAACAATGTAATGACTGCCTCTATTTTTCCCTTAGCTTTTCCTTTAATTGCTGGCCCCGGAAGCTTAACAACTCTATTGTCTTTAAGGGCCGAATTTAGAGTAGAAAATATAATTATAGCTATTATTCTTAATGTGATTGTTATATTTATAGTCTTAAAAACCTCAAAAAATATTGAACGGTTTTTAGGACCTAATGGCATAAGTATTATTAGAAAGATTTTTGGCGTTGTTCTTTTAGCCATTGCGGTAAAACTTTTTGCCGAAAACATTAAAATTTTATTTCATTAATTATGAAAATTATATCTGCAATAATTATTGTTTTAGCAACAATTTTAGCAATTTTTAATATTACAAAAATCAACTTTGAGGCACCGTTTGAAGGTGATAGTATGATTGCCTTAATAACCATTGTAGCAGCTTTATGCGCCATTATTTTAATGGTTATTCTTAGAATATCTAAACGTATTGAGCAAAAAGTAAAAGAACACCAATAACATGTTTGACGCTTTAATAGTTGGAGGAGGTGCAGCAGGATTATCTTGTGCCTTAGTTTTGGGTTCTGCTCAAAATAAAGCTTTTGCAAAAAACAAAAGAATTGGTATTATAGCTCATCAAAAAACATCTCATTTACAAACTGCCCTATTTAACAATGTTTTAGGTCTAGCCCCTGAAACTACTGGTGAATCTATTTTAGAAAGTGGTAAAAAGCAATTAGCTGATTTGTACCCTCATGTTGTACAAATAGAAAAAGAGAAAGTTTTAGAAATTTTAAACTCTGAAAATGAGTTTAAAGTTACCACCAACAAAAATATTTATGAATCTAAAATAGTTGTAATCGCTGTTGGCTACACCAATTTAATGCGCATTAAGGGTTTAGAACACTATATTGAACCACACCCAAGAGCAGCTCTAGAGAAAGACCGCCTTTGGTTAAAAAACACAGATCATTTATTAGAAGAAAACCTATATGTAGCTGGAACTCTTGCTGGATGGCGTAGTCAATTTGCTATAGCCTCTGGAAGTGGTGCTCATGTTGCTACGGATATTTTGACGCTTTGGAATAATGGAAAACACACCAAAGTTCATGATAAAACAACATAGACTCCAATAAAAAAAGCAGATTTTTCAATCTGCTTTTCACCTTTTAAACTTTATAATTAATTATCTACCAAAACTTCCACCAAGGCTTCGTTTCAGGAGTTTCTAATTCAACCTCATTAGCAGCATCTTTCATTGTAGTTGCTAAAACAGTATACACTTCTACCCAGGCATCTTCAACATCTGGTGTAAAACTTTTACCTAAACCCGTTTTTAATGTGTAAATAAGTGCTGTACCAACAGTGTCATAATGACTATCTTTTACACCATAACCAACATGGCTTTTACCTAGGTTTTGGACAGCAGGAACAATAGATTCTAAATTAGTTAATCCATTTACCGCTGTACCTATCATAGTCATTAATTTAGCACCTTGCGCTTTCATATCACCTTTAAATAAAGGTTTCAGTTGTGGGTCTAAGTCAAATAGTTTATCGTAAAATATTTCTGCAGCTTTATCTGCAATAGGTACCACTTTTTTAAATGTTCCTTGTACCAGTTCAATTGTTTTAGCTTCCATATAATTTCGTTTTACTTCTTTAATCTACACTAATATGTGCGAGCAAAACTAAGTGGTATTTTATAAAATAAATATGGCTAAACGCAGAAAAAAAAATGATTATTAATAGGTTTTATGAGTATATAAAAAACACTATTTACCCATACTCAACTTAATAACTTCATCAATCATAAGATCTGTTTGATTGAATACTTCTTCAAAAGCACCATTGCCAAAGAGTTGGTCTGCAAGTGTTGCTTTTAAGTATTGCTTAACCTCATTATTATAGGCTACAAAAGTTACTTTTTGTCTAGTTTGTGTATTTACATAATCTTGAAACTTTACAACTAAAGCGTCTTCAATTTCAAAACTATTTATGAAATCATTTCTGGAAACACCATCATATGCATGACGGTCTATGTCTAACTGTCTGAAAATAAAATTATCAAAGAATTGATATTGTTCAATATACTGAAGTGTTTCATTATGCAAACTATTATCAATGGGTACAAAAATATCTGGTACAATACCACCACCACCGTATACTGTTTTTCCGTTAGGCGTAGTAAATTTTAAGGAGTCTGCCACCTCAATTTTACTTGGATCTAACAACTCCCCACTATCTAATCTATCAAAATACTCTTCAAAATAGTCTTCGTGACCATTCTTTTTATAAGGCCGCTGAATAGAACGCCCTGTTGGTGTATAATAACGAGACACCGTTAACCTTACCGCACTACCATCGCCTAAATCCATTTCGCGCTGCACTAAACCTTTACCATAACTTCTGCGGCCTACAATAGTTCCTTTATCATTATCTTGAAGGGCTCCGGCAACTATTTCACTAGCAGAGGCTGAATTTTCATCAATTAAAACGTAAACCTTTCCATCTTCAAAATCACCTTTTCTAGTAGCAAAACTTTCTTCAATATGTCCCCGCTTGTTTTTTGTAAATAAAATAAGCTTATCATTTTCTAAAAATTCATCAACCATTTGCTCTGCAATGCCTAAAAATCCGCCAGGGTTGCCCCTCAAATCTAAAGCAATTTCAGTGGCACCAGAGTCTATAAGTTTGTCTAATCCTTTTTTAAATTCTCTATATGTAGATTCTGCAAACCGGTTCACTTTTATATAACCTAATTTATCTGTTAACATATATGCTGCATCAACACTTTTTATAGGAATTACGCCTCTCTTAATCTTAAATTTTAACAAATTAGGCTCTCCCTTTCTGAAAATTGTTAAATCTACTTTGGTATTTATAGGCCCTTTAAGTCTTTTTATAATCTCACCATCTTTAATATTATCTCCATAAAGGGAATCGCCATCAGCCATAATAATTCTATCACCACCCTTTATTCCAGCCTTTTCACTAGGACCACCTTCAATAGCCCTAATAACTGTAATAGTATCTCTATAGGTATAAAAGCTAACACCAATACCAACAAAATCTCCCTTCATATTTTCAGATACGCGCTCCATATCTTCCTTTGGAATATAAACTGAATGTGGATCAAGATTATCTAGAATACCATTAACTGTTACATCTACAATACTATCCGTATTCACATCTTCAACATAATCATAATCAATATAATCAATAAGCCGGTTAAGCTTATCTTTTTTACTATTAGTAGAAAATAATCTATCTGGAGTATCAGTAAAGTTTAACTTGCCACCAATAAAAATACCCGCTGCAATAGCAACGCCTAAAACCAATGGTAAATATTTTTTTTTGTAAGACATTAGGCTGTTAAATCTTCTATTAATTCTAATTCAATACCGGCTCTTTCTAAAAACCTCAACCCCGAATCATCTTTATATCCTCGGTTGTAAACCACTCTAACAATTCCTGCCTGATGTATCAATTTACTACACTCTTTACATGGTGATAAGGTAATATATAAAGTAGCCCCTTTACAAGACTGTGTCGAGGCTGCTACTTTTAAAATGGCATTAGCTTCAGCATGTAAAACATACCATTTAGTGTACCCTTCTTCATCTTCGCAAAAATTCTCAAAACCTGTTGGGGTTCCGTTATATCCATCTGAAATTATCATTCTATCTTTAACAATAATTGCCCCTACTTGCTTACGCTTACAATAAGAAAGTTTCCCCCATTCTTTTGCTATTCTAAGATATGCCTTATCGTATTTTAATTGTTTTTCTTCTAACATTAATTATTTTTAAATTTAGGGCGCGTATAGTCAATAAAGTTATTCCTAGCTTTCGGCAGTCCCTCACGCAAAAATAGTTTAACGAAGATACTTGGTTAGTATTTTATTTACAATGTTGTTACTTAAAGTTTTATAAAAGTTTAACGTTTTAAGGTATTTAAGCTAAAAAGTCACTACCCATGATCATAGGAATTACTAACCCAACAACAATAGCCGATACTACCATTATCCAATCTCTTCTTGAGAATCTGAAAATGGTTTGACCTATATAACCTAAGAACAGTACCACAAACACAATAATGATTTGAGCTAATTCTATGCCCAATGCAAACTCAAATAAAAGCACCAATTTGTTGTCTGAATCTCCTAAAAAAATATGAAACTCTCTTGCAAAACCTAAACCATGTACCAAACCAAAAAACAGAGTTGATAAAAACAACACCCCAACCTTTTCTTTCTGAGCACCTTTACCAGCGGTAAACACATTAAATAGCGCTACTATTAAAATAGTAATTGGTATTAAAAATTCAACTATAGTTGCATTAACTCTTACCACACTATAAGCGGCCAAAACTAATGATAATGTATGCCCTAAGGTAAATGTAGAGACTAATAATAATACCCGCTTCCAGTTGTTAAATAAATACGGGACCGTTAAAACCATTAAGAATAAAACGTGGTCATAACCATTAATATCTAAAACATGATTTATACCATATTCTACGTTAAACCAAAAATCTTCAAACATAATAAAGGGTTCTAATGTATATGAGTTTTTAAATGTACCAAAAAAACAGCTTACCATACAATATCTATTTGTAGTTTCGGTTAAACAAAGTATTAACATATCTTTGTCATAGAATTTAAATTAGAGCAAATGCACAGATTATTCTTGTATAACCTTGTTTTATTGGTTGTTCTTTTTTCTTGTAAAAACCCACAAGACGGAACAGATAAAAAAGCAGAAATTGAAAGTCTTGAAATAACAGAAAAAGACGTTAACAACATAGATTATTTAGAGTTTGCTTTAGATGAAAAAACAGAAAACACTGTTGAAGATTGGGTTGAGTACTACCAACTACAGAACGTTATTAATAATGTTAAAAAAGGAGACTTAAGCTTTTTTGAAAATAATGAAGGGTTTATTGACAGTACATTAACTGCTTTTAAAAAAAATATTCCTGAGCAAATAAACTCTCCCTCTATATCAGCAAGAATAAACGCCTTTGAAACAAAATTTTTGAAATTGGAAAGCTTTTCTAACTTAACTAACGTTTCTAAAAAAGAGCTTTTAAGCAATGTTGAAGATTTACTGGTTGCTTTTTCTAATTTTAATTTGCAAATGAATAAGGAGGTAGAATTTGATAGTCAAAATATTGAGAAGCCATAAGCAATAGTTTTAGGCATAAAAAAAGCGGCAATAAAAATTGCCGCTTTTTATTTACATATACCTTTTCATTAATTTTTAGGCTGTGTAGCTTCTGCTTGCAAAATTTGCTTTTGCCTTAATAATTCATTTTTGGTAATTTGAATCATATTAAAATTAGGTGATTCTTTTAAAGCAGCATCCAAAATATCAACAGCTGCATCAATATTAGCTTTATTGTCTTTATGATAAACATTAAGTGCATTTAAATACATAAAAGCCGATTTTAATGAAACTTCATAAGGTGTTTGCCTCTCAAAAAAGGCTTTTTTCATTTCAGGTTTGGCGTTTGCCAAACCATAAATAATATGCTTTTCGGCATCAGCTGTTTTTGTTAATTGAATATTTAATTCTGCTAACTCATAAGCAATTACCGCATTAGGATCTCTTTTAAACAATTCTTCAAAAAATGGAATAGCCATTTCTGGTTGCTTAAGTGCTTTTAAAGCTAACGCCTTAACTTGAATAGCAATATCAGAATCTGTTGCATTCTTTTCATAACCAATAGTATTGAGTGCCTGATTATTCATACCCTGATCTAAATAAATATAGGCTAAGGTATCTTTTCTTGCTTGAGATGGTGCTAATACATTTAAGTGAGTCATTGCATCAATAATTCCTCTAACATCTCCCTGTTTTTTCATTTGTTTATAATAAGCCTCATAATGAGCTATTATCTCAGTATTACTTTGAGCACTTAACATGAAACTACTCACCAACACCATTAATCCTAACAATCTTTTCATTTGTATTTATTTGTATTTAGTTATTATTTACAACCCTATGGTTTTGTTTAATTTAAAATTCAAGGGTCTAAAGCTAAAAAAAATTAAAGTTTAAATCCTTAAAAGAATGCTAATTATTTTATTACAGTCTAATAATTAGCTTTTTAATATTCAAAAACAATACCACAATTAAACCATATTTAATGGTTTCATAATGGATGACTTTAGGAAAACTCAAAAAAAATATCTACATTTAGTTTTAACTAAAACTAATAATTATGGGAATAAAGAGTTTTCAAGGAGCCAGAAGGCAACAAGCAAATGCGGTAGATAACACCCCTTTAAAGGTAAGTGATTACATGACTAGAAATCTGATTACGTTTACCCCAGACCAAACTATTGAGACCGTAATGCAATCTTTAATAAAGCACCGAATTTCTGGAGGACCTGTTGTAAATGATAAGCATGAATTAATAGGTATAATCTCTGAAGGAGATTGTATCAAACAAATTAGTGAAAGCCGTTACTATAACTTGCCTATGCAGGATAAAACCATTGAAAAACATATGGCCACCAATATTGAAACTATTGATGGTAATATGAATATTTTTGATGCAGCCAATAAGTTTTTAAATGCTAAACGCAGACGTTTTCCTATTGTTGAAAACGGGAAATTGGTTGGTCAAATAAGCCAAAAAGATGTGCTTAAAGCGGCCATGACATTAAAAGGCCAAAATTGGTGGAAATAATAATTTAGTTACGCCTACTTTTTCTTGCTTCTGGCAAATCTGTAATAATAAGTTTTTGGGTTTCGTTACTTTCAAGAGCTGCAATTTTAGAGTAACTATACCCTTCTATTGGCTCTTGAACCGATTTCCATTTGGCTATTCCTGCAACGGTAATCACTTCTCCCAATTCTAGTATACGCTCAGAGTAGCGCAAGGTTTTATTGAACCCTAAAAAGTTTTCACTCTCAACATTATAATAATCCAATATTTTTTTAAACTCAGGTGTTGGGTCATTTAAAAACCCTGAATTAATACTTTTGTCTTCAACCAAATAACTAAAGTAATTTTTAGGAACTTTAACCGGCTTTATCATTACAACATCACCATTTACTTCAATAAAAAAGTCTTGAATATCTTCTTGTTCAACTACTGTTTTCCAATGAGAACTTTTTCCTGAACTCACCTTTTGCTCAATCTTAAATAAATACGCTACACATTTCCGTTTACTAAATGGAGCTACAAAAGGCTCATGAACATGCAGCACCTTACCTGTGATTTTTGTTAATTCATTAGACCTGAATTGTGAAATACTCTTAAACTGAAATTTTGAAAATTTCCTTAAAATTGTTTGCTTTCTGCCAAAATAATACGTGCAAAAACCAAAAATTATAAAGCCAGTAATTATTAAAACTGGAAAAATTATTTCTTCTGTATTGGCGGCTAAAATCATGAATGGGAGTTTATCTTATTAGTAGTTTTTGATCTTCTGTTGTTACACTAATTATCCCTTTTAACAAGCGCATAATAATCACCTTCTAAAGGCAAATACCCTTGGTCATAAACAAAATAGTAAACAGTCCCTTTTTTGGTGGTATAAATACTGGTGAAGTAATTAAAATCAAATCCGCGTTCAATAAGTTTAGCTCTAGAAACTTTAGTTTTATCTCTAGGATTAAGAGCTTCTAGTATTCTGTGGTTTTTCCTAAGTCGGTTATTGGTATTTCTAATTAGGTTTTTACTGTCTTTGTTAACTCTGTTATTATAAGCATTTCTACAGCCATCACTACAGAATTTTTTATCAACCCTACCCACAATTTTATCGCCACATTCAGGACATTTCTTTTCCATATTCTTTAATATTTAATTCGTACCAATTACAAGGAATGTCATCATAGAAAAACGTCATGCAAAAATTTAACCCTATTTTCTTTAATACCTTATTAGAGGCAATATTTTGTTGTTCTGCTGCTCCAACAATAGTTTTTAAATTCAGTATTTCAAAACCATATTTTAAAGATGCCATTGCAGATTCTGTGGCATAACCTTTTCCCCAAAATCTAGGAATAAATCTATATCCTACGTCATAAAAATTGACTAAGCCGTTTAACTCTTCGCCCTTCATATTTAGTTTTAATCCGCTCCATCCAATAAAGTCTCCTGAAACTTTATCTATAGCTGCCCAACGCCCAATGCCTCTTTCTTTATATTGCTTTATAATAAATTCAATTATTTTGACTGATTCTTCTTTGGTTTTAATAGGTGTATTACCCAAGTATTTATGGACAATTGGATTAGAATCTAATTCAAACATGCCATCTACATCGGTTATTCTTATTTCCCTTAAAATTAAACGTTCTGTTTCTATATGAAAAGTCATAATGTTAAATTACCAATTACCTGCATATTCTAAATCCGTATCAGCACCAGATTGAAAATACTCAAAGTGATACCTGTTAATTTGACGAATATGTAAATAATCATGCGCTAACCAATTGTTTAAAAATTGTTTTGCGGTAAGACTACCTAATTCTGGGTGAATATAGCTATTACTCCAATTAGTATTAATTTGAGTTTTTAACCAAGCTATAGTTTTAGTACGCTCTTCCAAAAAGTTTTCCAATGTTTTATAATAATCTTTAGCGGCGTAATCATGTTTTACAACCCAACCTTCTGGATCAATAGGGTCTGGAAGTATTGAAGGTTTGTCTAAAGTGTGTTTGGTTCTGGCTCTAAAATCTAAAATTTCTTCATCTAACAAATGGCAAACTATTTCTAGTAAATTCCATTTATCTGGTTGTGGGCGCCATAAATATTCTTCTTCTTTTTTTTCTTCTAAAAGGGCTTTAAAAACAGATTGATTTTGTTTCAATTTATCAATAATTGCTAATACTTTCATGCTGTCAATATACGAAATTATATCCGTTTACAAACGACTACAAACATTTACAAACGATATTAAATAAGTATTAACCGAATAAACTTTTAAAACTGTTCCATATTTGCAGAGTCGAAACATAAGAACTCGATAGTATCAATTGTTTAACGATAAAAATTTAAATTATGAACACGCTTAGAAACAAAGTACAGTTGATTGGTAACTTAGGAAATGACCCAGAAATTATTAATCTAGAATCTGGGAAGACTTTAGCAAAATTTGCTATAGCAACAAATGAGAATTACACCAACAATAGAGGTGAAAAGATCACAGACACGCAATGGCACAATATTGTCGCTTGGGGAAAAACAGCTCAAATAATTGAAAAATATGTAACTAAAGGAAAAGAAGTGGCTATAGAAGGCAAACTTACTTCTAGAAGTTATGATGATAAAGATGGTAATAAACGTTACATTACTGAGGTGGTTTGTAGCGAGTTGCTTATGTTAGGTAAATAACCTTTAGGTTTTAAATAATAACGAGTAATTCTTTAATTGCTCGTTATTATTTAACATTATCCTTATTAAAATACCCTCCTTTATTTTCTTTTCTTTCTAAAGATTGGCTAATAATCATATGAGCAACATTAATCATATTACGAAGCTCACATAGTGAGGCTGTAATTTTAGACTCTCGATACAAATCTTCAACTTCTGTATAAATTAAATCGAGATGTCTAATAGCACGTTTTAAACGCCTATTACTGCGCACTATACCCACATAATTACGCATTAAAGCCTGGAGACTTTTAAGACTATGTCTTATAAGTATATGTTCTTCAGTAATGGTAGTTCCTTCGTCATTCCATTCTGGAATAAACACCTCCGATTTCTTATAATGATTTTCAGAGAGATGCTTAAAAATATTATGGGCATATACCAATGCTTCTAATAACGAATTTGAGGCTAACCTGTTGGCTCCATGTAAACCCGTTTTAGAACATTCTCCACATGCAAACAGATTTTCCACAGTGGTTTTTCCATTTTTATCTACCTCAATGCCACCACATAAATAATGTGATGCTGGCACTACTGGAATCCAATCTTTTTCTACATCAATGTGCAGTGAAAGACATTTATTATAAATGGTTGGGAAGTGTTTTTTAAATCCTTTTACATCCAAATGTGTACAGTCCAAAAACACATGACTATCTCCTGCTTTTTTCATCTCTGCATCAATACTTTGAGAAACAATATCCCTAGATGCTAATTCTGCTCTTTCATCATAATCTAACATAAACCGCTTACCCTTTCTATTTCTAAGGTAAGCCCCAAAACCTCTTACGGCCTCTGAGATTAAAAATGCTGATTCACCTTTTCTTTGATAGAGCGCCGTAGGATGGAATTGTACAAATTCCATATCCTTAATTCTGGCCTTTGCTCTATAAGCCATTGCAACTCCGTCTCCCGTAGCAATAATTGGGTTTGTAGTATGTCCATATACACAACCAATTCCACCAGAAGCTAACAAAGTGGCATTTGCTTTAATTGCAAAAATTTCACCAGATCTTTCATCAAGAACATAGGCTCCGTAACATAATAATTTCTCCTCATCACCGTCTTTTATATGATGATTAGTCACTAAATCTATAGCAAAATGATGTGGCAATAATGTAATATTTGGTAATTGATGTACCCGTTTAAGCAAAGTACGTTGAACTTCTGAGCCCGTAAGATCTTTATGATGAACAATTCTATACTCTGAGTGACCACCCTCTTTTCCTAAATCTAGATTTCCTTTACTATCTTCATCAAAATTAGCACCCCATTCAATAAGTTCTTTTAAACGTTGAGGGCCTTCTTCAACCACCATTTTTACAACACCTTCATCACATAAACCATCGCCAGCAATTAATGTATCTTCTATATGTTTTTTAAATGAATCATCCTCCTGATTTAAAACCACCGCCATACCACCTTGGGCATATTTGGTATTAGATTCATCTTCACTATCCTTTGTTACAATAACAACAGTGCGTTCTGGAAACTTTTCGGCTATTTTAACAGCAAAAGTTAAGCCGGCAACTCCAGACCCTATAACCAAATAATTGATTTCCAAAATGTTTTATTTAGATAGTTCTAACATACGCTCAATTGGCAGTAAAGCACGGGTTCTTAATGGCTCCGGAACATCAATACTTGGGCTTTCATTCAATAAACAATCATACAGTTTCTGCATGGTATTCATTTTCATAAAATGACACTCACTACAAGCACAGGTATTATCCTCAACAGCTGGCGCTGGAATTAACTCAGTATTTGGCATCTCCAATTGCATCTTGTGTAAGATACCTGCCTCAGTAGCAACAATAAATTTTTCGTTTTGGTGCTCTTTTACATAATTAATCATACCAGAGGTAGAGCCAATATAAGTTGCCGTATCTAAAATATGCTCCTCAGATTCTGGATGTGCAATAATTTTATATTCTGGGTACTTTTTATGAAGTTCAATTAATTTATCCATTGAAAAAGCTTCATGTACTACGCAACTTCCATCCCAAAGTAGCATGTCCCTTCCGGTTTCCTTAATAATATAACGACCTAGATTTTTATCAGGCGCAAAAATAATTGGCGTCTCTTTTGGTATTGAGTTTACAATTTTCAAGGCATTAGAAGATGTACAAACTATATCACTCAATGCTTTTATTTCTGCAGAACAATTTACATAAGTTATGACAATATGATCTGGGTGTTGTTCTGTAAATTCTTTAAATAGACCCGGAGGGCAAGAGTCAGCCAAAGAACAACCGGCATTTAAATCTGGTAATATTACTTTTTTATCAGGACTCAATATTTTGGCAGTTTCTGCCATAAAGTGAACTCCTGCAAATAATATAATATCTGCATCTGTCTCAGCAGCTTGCTGAGATAAACCTAAACTATCACCAACATAGTCTGCTATATCTTGTATAGCGCCTTCTTGATAATAATGTGCTAAAATAACGGCATTCTTTTCCTTCCTTAATCGGTTTATCTCCTTTACTAAATCCATTGCAAACCCTCTCTTTTAAAATAATTATAAAAATAGCTTGGTTGAAGCTTACCAGCATTAATGTACAAATATCCTAATTAAAATTTTTAATAAATTATGTTTCTTATAAAAAAAGAATATGAATTAGGAACCAATAATCTTTTTATAAATTCATTAAACTTTTGTTAAGCAAACGCTTAAATAATTAGTAAAACATAAACACCTATTAATGAAAAATTAAGCATTAACAAGTGCTGACATATTTTGAATGTTCTTTTGAAGTTGTATTAGACACATTTCACTTTTGATTAATTCTTGAATTGCGGAGGCCTTAATATCTTCTAATGTACCGCCCATTTTCTGAAACATTTGTTTGTAATATTCAATTCCAGAAAGCATGTTTTTTGAAAATGTAAGTAAGTATTTTTCTTCCTTTTTGTTCAATGAAGTCATTACATTTTCCATTCTATTCTTTAAGTAGTCTGTGTAAATATTAAGTTCTTTTATGAACATATTGGGTCTATCATTTCGGCTAACCATATTATCTCTTCCGTAAATATGATCCGTCATGTTTTTTAGACTCATAACTTTAGAATAGTATGCCATATTTGGGCCAGGACAAACTGAAACACCCAAACCTTCAGTCTTGGTTTCTAAATCATAATTCAACAATGCTGAAGTTCCTAAACCAACACAAGTACATGATTTTTCGGTTATTTTATTAAATTGAACTTGGTATGCTTCTCTAGATAAGCCCTTTGATTCTAACTCCTTTAATTTTAAATGTTGATATTCCCTAGATGCTGTGCAAATACCTTTTTCACTAAACTCTTTATTCAGAGCCACAAATTTTTTAGGACATGAACTACCCGGTCTGCCTTTGTTTATGAAATTTTCTTTTTCTACATCTTTAGTATTGTTCTTTAAGTTGTTAAAAGGAACACCTAAAGGGGATATATCGCTTAAATACAAATCTTCCTCTTTTGCCTTTGCAAGTTTTATTAAAGTTCCTTGATCCACAGTGGTTGCTTCAGGCACCAATAAAAAGGGACTGCCCCAACCAACTGAATCTAGTTCAAATTCGTGCATTAAGAAATTATGTTCTTGATTTGTCCCAACACCACCCTGCGCTGAAACCTTCATTTCTAGAGGTTCAATTGGAATTACTCTACCAGAATCCTCAAGTTCTTTTACCAATAGTTCCTGAATGGAGATTCTTAGTTCTTCTCGTTTATCCTTGAATTCGGCCAAAACGGGACCTAAAAGATTCCCATCTGTTGCAAAGGCATGACCACCGCAATTAAGCCCAGATTCTATGCGATATTCAGAAACCCACAAACCCCGCTTTGCTAAAAATTTTCCCTGAATTAAGGCCGACCTATAATCACTAACTTTTAAAATGATTCGCTTATTAAAAACACCTTTTTCATTGGGATAAAAATCATCAAATTGAGACATATAGGAGTATAGTCTAGGGTTTAATCCGGCCGAAAGAATTACTGAAGCATTTAATCTACTAGTTGCAAAACCCCTTAGAGCGGCATGCGCATCGTTAAACTCTACAGGTAATTTTTCCTTTTTGGAATAATTGTCTTTATCAACCTTAGTCATAATGTTAACATCAATACTACCTTTTTTCAGGTTTTTGTAAAACCAATTTTTGATTTCGGAGGTATTGAATCCATTTTCAGTAAGATTTGAAAACTCCTTTTTAAGGGTTTCTCCATTAGGAAGCATATTCAAATACTTCTTTATTTCTTCTCCTTTGTCTAGAGATATATTTTTAAGTGATTCAAATTTTTTATCAACTAATTCCTGCATTAAATTTAAGTAAGACGTAATTCGTTTTGATCTGAAATCGTTCACCTTATTAGTGATTTCGGTGTATGGCATTTCAAATTTTTCGCAATACATTTTTCTTAATTTTTCTAATAGCATATCATCTACCAAAGAAATAACAGAATCAATTCCATATTGGGCAACTTTAAAGGGTGTGTCTATAGTGAATCCAATACCCATTACAGGTATATGAAAGGAATGAGCGTGTTTCATAAAAAGAATTTATTGTAGCAAATTGGTTAAACCCAAAAAAGGCCAAAAGTATACACTACCTTTTGGTTAGAATATGATATTTATCATAAGCAAAAATCTATACTACTATATTTGAAGTAGTTTGTTCTATTTATATCCCAAAAAAGGTTATAAATATTAAATGTTTTTAAGGGTTTCTTTAATTTTTCTTAATTACATCAAAGTAAACACTAGAAATTAATAAAATTTCAAAAGTCATAGGGGGCTTTCATTATCCTTTAGTATTTTTACGACTAATTTATACTAAAGCTAAAATATGTCAGTAGAGCCAAAGTTAACTCGATTTAATCAAACCGTTTTGTCTAAATACCAAATATACAACAGTATATTTATGACCTTACCTTTTGATGCTGTTACAAAAACAGGTGTTTTATTGCCTTTATTTCACGAAACATGTGAAAAAGGATTCAAAAACGGAGATGACCCAACAACTATTGTAAATACCTTTTTTGAAAAATACCAAGGACGAAGAAATAAACAAAGTCAAATAAACTTGCTTTTCAGATTTATTCAATATATAGAAAGGCAAGTAGTTTTATTTGATGCAATTGAAGATGCTGCTTTCTCTACAGTAAATAATATGGATGGTGTTGGTACTTTAAGAAACCTTAAAGGAAATGCCAGATCTGAAGGTAAATTAGAAGAGCTAAAAGAATTCTTAGAGGAATTTAAAGTACGTATTGTTTTAACGGCTCACCCAACCCAATTTTATCCAGGTTCAGTATTAGGAATTATCACTAATCTTACTGAAGCTATAAAAAATAATGACCTTAATGGGATTAATAATTTATTTGGTCAATTAGGTAAAACACCTTTCTTTAAGCATAAAAAACCTACCCCATACCAAGAGGCTAAAAGCTTAATTTGGTATTTAGAAAATGTGTTTTATAAAACGTTTGGAGATATTTACAATTATATCCAAACAAATATTTATGATGATGGCAAGAAACATAACGATATTATAAATATTGGATTCTGGCCTGGTGGTGATAGAGATGGAAACCCATTTGTAAAACCAGAAACAACATTAAAAGTTGCCAAAAAACTAAAAAAATCAATTCTTAAAAAGTATCATCAAGATCTTAGAGATTTAAGAAAAAAATTAACTTTTAGGGGTGTTGAAGAACGCATTATACGTCTTGAAACTATGATGTATGAATACAGCATTAATTTAAAAAGCAAAAATGCTATAAGCACTAAAGAGCTTAGGGCAGAACTATTAAGTATTAGAGATATTATTGTTGAACAACATCAATCTTTATACGAAAGTGACATTAACAATCTAATTAATAGAGTACACCTTTTTGAGTACAGATTTGCTTCTCTAGATATTAGACAAGATAGTAGAATCCATCACAATGTTTTTACTACGGTTGTAGATTCATTAATTGCTTCTGGAAATTCTTCTTTGCCAGATAATTATCATGATTTAACTGAAACAGAGCAAATTGAAATTCTTTCAAAAGCTACAGATGATATTGGTGATTTAGATGCCTTTGAGGATGAAATGGTAAGAAATACTTTAAAAACCATTGGGGTTATAAAGAAAATTCAAAAAATGAATGGCGAACGAGGGGCTAACCGTTACATAATAAGTAACAACCAAACAGCATTAAATGTCATGCAGTTGTTTGCTATGTTAAAAATGGTATCGTTTAAGGATAATTTAACCGTTGATATTGCACCATTATTTGAAACAATTCCTGATTTAGAAAACGCTCCTGGTGTTATGGAACAATTGTATCAAAACCCTGAATATAGAGCACATTTAGAAGCAAGAGGCAATAAACAACATATAATGCTTGGTTTCTCTGACGGAACCAAGGACGGCGGTTACTTAATGGCTAACTGGGGTATTTACAAAGCCAAAGAACTCTTAACAGAAATGTCTAGAAAATATGATATTACTGCTATTTTCTTTGATGGTCGTGGTGGACCACCAGCTAGAGGTGGTGGAAAAACACACAATTTCTATTCTTCATTAGGACCTACAATAGAAGATAAAGAAGTGCAAATTACCATTCAAGGGCAAACAGTAAGCTCTAATTTTGGAACAAATGATTCGTCTCAATATAACTTAGAGCAATTAATTAGTTCTGGAATTAAAAATAGAATTGATGGTGAAAAAAATCGTATGTCTGATGATGACAGAGCTGTTATGAATGATTTAGCAGAAACAAGCTATCAGGTTTATAAAGATTTTAAAAGTCACCAAATGTTTATTCCATACTTGGAGCGCATGAGTACTTTAAAATATTATGCAAAAACTAATATTGGTAGTAGACCTTCAAAGCGAGGTAAATCAGATAAATTAGTTTTTTCAGATTTAAGAGCCATTCCATTTGTAGGTTCTTGGAGTCAATTAAAGCAAAATGTTCCTGGGTTTTATGGTGTTGGTACAGCTTTAAAACAATATGAAGACAGAGGTGAATGGGATAAGGTTGTTCAACTTTATAACAATTCCAAATTCTTTAAAACATTACTTGAAAACAGTATGATGTCATTAACAAAGTCTTTCTTTGATTTAACTAAATATATGGCTAAAGATGAAGAATTTGGTGGATTCTGGACAATCATCTATAAAGAGTATTTAGAAACTGAAAGGCTTCTACTAAAAATTACGGGCTATGAGCAATTAATGGAGAATGAACCGGCAGGCAAGGCTTCTATAGAGGTAAGAGAATCTATAGTTTTACCTTTATTAACCATTCAACAGTACGCGCTTAAAAAGGTTCAAGAATTAAGTAAGGCCGAAGTTAAAGATGAAGAGCAAATTAAGATATTTGAAAAAATTGTAACACGCTCTTTATTCGGAAACATAAATGCCAGTAGAAACTCTGCTTAAACTTTAATTAAATTAGGTTTCACATTTATCCTTATCTTATGGAATAAATGTGAAATCTAGTTTAATATGAAAAAATTATGGCTTTTAACAATGTTTCTCTCTTGGGGAGCATTAATAGTACATGGACAAAACAACCTTTCTCAAGAAACCAAATCTTATGTGGTTCATGAAAAAGGACTTTATGTACTCCAAAACTTAACCGTAGTTGACGGTACTGGCGGTCTTCCAAAATATAACCAGGACATTATTATTGATGGAAACATCATTAAATCTATCGGTGTTGATTTAGAAATACCTAAAGAAGCAATAGCCATAGATATGAAGGGAAAAAGTGCTATCCCTGGTTTAATAATGCTTCATGAGCATTTATTTTACCCAAAAGCCACTCCAGATAGAAGATTTGGGGTGAACCAAATGAGTTATTCATTCCCTAAACTTTACTTGGCAGGTGGAGTAACCACCATGCGAACTGCTGGAAGTATAATGCCACAAGCAGATTTAAACCTAAAAAAAGCAATAAATAAAGGCACGCTTCCTGGTCCTAAAATGGACGTTACCAGCCCATTTCTTGATAGAGAGGGAACAGGTTTAATTGAACTAGGAACTTTTGAATCTTCAGAGCAGGCTGTTAATGCTGTTAACTTTTATGCAGATATTGGCATTACCTCATTTAAAGTATATAACTACATTTCTAAGACAGATTTAAAAGCTATATGCGATGCGGCCCATCAAAGAAACTTAAAGGTTACTGGTCATTTATGCTCAATAACTTATAAAGAAGCTGCCGATATTGGTATAGATAATTTAGAGCATGGTTTTTATGCTTCAAGTGATTTTGTGAAAAATAAAATTGAAAATGAGTGTATGCCAATGGACATGAGAAAATCGTTATTAGAGCTTCCTGAAAACTCTAAAGAAATGACCGACCTCATTAATTATTTAGTTGAAAAGAAAGTAGCTTTAACCTCAACAATAAATGTTTTTGAGCCTTACACTGGAAGAGAAGTGGTTCCTGGAGGAGGATTAAATGCCTTATATACAGAAGCTAAAGAAAAAGTATATAATAGATGGATTAATAAACAAGGGAGAGATTCTTTAGATTATGTTATGTTCAACAAATCTAAAATATGGGAAAAGGCATTTTATGATGCTGGAGGACTTTTAGTAGCTGGAACGGACCCTACATATGATGGTAGAATAGTTGCAGGATATGCTAATATGCGTCTTGTTGAATTATTTGTTGAAATGGGTTTTTCTATACCTGAAACTGTGAAAATTTGTACTTTAAATGGCGCCACTTATTTAGAACAAGTAGATAGCATTGGAACATTAACCTCAAATAAAATTGCTGATTTAGTAATACTTAATGAAGATATTAGCAAAGACATTTCTGCCATAAGATCTATTGAAATAGTATTTAAAAATGGAATAGGTTACAATTCTAAAAAACTTTTTGAAGCAGCAAAAGGGGTTGTAGGTATCAGATAAAAAAAAGGGTATCTATTAATAGATACCCTTTTTTTATAATATATAACTAATAAATATTAGTGCTCATTCATACGGAAATCAGAGTACGCACTCATACCGTGCTCATGCCCGTCAAGTCCTTCCAATTCTTCTTTTTCAGAAACTCTAATACCAACTGTTTTCTTCATTATAAAGAATATAATAAATGAAGATGGAATACAAATAGCAGCATAAGACAATACACCAACTAATTGACTAACAAATTGATCTGTTCCGGCTAAAGCACCAAAGATACCAACAGCCAAAGTTCCCCAGATACCACAAATTAAGTGTACTGCAATTGCACCAACTGGATCATCTAATCTTAATCTATCAATAAAACTAACTGCAAATACAATTAATGCACCAGCAATGGCTCCAATAATAATAGCATCTTCTGGACTCATTTGGTCTGCCCCTGCAGTAATACCAACTAAACCTCCTAAAATACCATTTAAGAACATTGTTAAATCTAAGTTTTTATATCTTAAGAATGATACAAAAGCAGCAACTACACCACCCGCAGCAGCAGCTAAACATGTAGTAACTAAAGTTAAAGAAGTTAATTCTGGATCTGCAGATAATACAGAACCACCGTTAAATCCGAACCAACCTAACCAAAGTACTAATACACCAGCAGTAGCTAAAGGTATATTATGACCAGGTATTGCTTGAGGCTTACCATCCTTAAATTTACCAATTCTAGCTCCAAGTAAATAAACCGCTACTAAAGCAGCCCAACCACCTACAGAGTGTACTAATGTAGAACCTGCAAAGTCATAAAAAGGAGTTTCTCTCATATCTAAGAATCCACCACCCCATTTCCAAGATCCTGCTAAAGGATAAATGATTCCTACGTAAATTACCGTAAAGATCATAAATGGTCCAATTTTAACACGCTCAGCAACAGCACCTGATACAATAGTTGCAGCTGTAGCAGCAAACATACCTTGGAATAAGAAATCTGTCCACCAAGTATAACCACCATCAGCATATTCTGGAGTCATTCCACCTTCTGGTGGCGCTATACCAAATCCTGCGAATTCAAAAAATCCTGAAGATCCTTCTGCGAATCCTGGATACATTAAGTTAAATCCTAAAATGTAATATAATAAAAGACCAACTGTAATAATAAAGATGTTCTTAAATAATATATTAATTGTATTTTTTTGTCTTGTTAACCCAATTTCTAAAAATGCAAAACCTGTGTGCATGAAGAAAACGAGTGCTGTACAGACCATCATCCATACGTTATTTGCTGTAAATAATCCTTCCATGATTAAATAATTTTTTAAGTGTTATTATTTTAAAGTGTCTCCACCCTTTTCTCCAGTTCTTATTCTATATACTTCAGAAACATCAGAAACAAATATCTTTCCATCTCCTACTTCACCAGTACTGGCTGCATCTAGAATAGCTTTGATTGTTACTTCCTCAAAATCATCGTTAACTACGATTGATAAATATCTACGTTGAATATCACTTGTACTATAAGATACACCTCTGTAAACGTGTCCTTCTTTTTCATTTCCTAAACCGGTTACATCCCAGTAAGAGAAAAAATTTACGCCAACACCGTGCAAAGCTTCTTTAACCGCACTGTATTTGGACTTTCTAATAATAGCATCAATTTTCTTCATAATTGAATTATATTTAATGGTTAGACATTAAGCACAAAAGCATTGCTTATAGCAATGCTTTTGTGTTTTTATATTTAGAATGAGTAGATTGCGGCAAGTACAAATGACCCTAAGCTTTTTTGCATTGCTAAGTCATTGTCCAAAAATGCATTATCAGAAGAGCTATCTAATCTAATCTCTGGCTTGATAGTTAAGTTATCAACAGCTAAGCTACCTGTTAAAGTAACTGCAAATACACTAGAGTCTGCAATACCTGTACCAATGGCACCAAAGTTACCATCTTCAGCAAAGTACTCCCCTCTTACACCAATTGTAAAAGAATCAGAAGTAGCTAATTGTGGGTATAAAGCAACACCTGTAAATCCACCACCATCATTTTCTAAAGTTAAGTGAGCAGCGTTAATACCTAAGAAGAAAGAATCAGATAAATCAAATCCACCAGTAAAGTCAATTTCAGTAAAAGATGGGTCTAATAAAAAGTTCAAATATTGTCCAGCATAACCTAATTGAGCACCAAAAGCATAATCACCAGTTGGGTTAAATTCAGTTAAGTCAGTGTCATTCATTACACCTAACATTAAGCTAAAGTCATCAGATAAAGCAATATCAGCTTTAATACCAGTGTGACTAAAAGGCCCATAAGAGAATAAGTAAGAAGTACTGTAATTAAAGTTAGCAGTTGGAGAAATTACCTCATACCCTAAGAAAGTATTAAAGTTACCAATTGTTAAAGTCACAGCATCACTTACATTCCAATAAGCATATAACTGATTAACGATATCACCAGTTGCTGAATACATAGGAGAAGCGAAAATTGCATCTGTACCTCTTGGTCCAAATACTAAATCTGCAACAAAACCAGCTTTTTCACCTTCGTAACCTAAAACTACATTAGCCATACCTAAAGCAAAACCAGGTAGATTAGCAAAAGAAGATCCAGGAGCTTGGGCATTCTCATCACTAGGAGCGTTTAAGTTAGCTCTGTAATAAGCATCAACACTACCACTAACGGTAAATGAAGGCTTAGCTTCTTCTTCCTGGGCAAACATAATTGTTGCCATTAAAAGCATTGTTAAAGTAAATAGTTTTTTCATAATTGTTTTCATTTAAGATTAAATTTTTAATTAGTTAATTTTCCTTAAGAACAAGCCAAAACTATGTTAAAAAGTTTTAACCCCCGCAAAAAAGAGGGGTAATAAAGGTATTTTTATAGATATTTTAATTTTTACCCTATTTTTTTAGAGGTATTCTGTTTATTTTTTGATTTTTTGATTTTTCAACAACAAAGGAATTTGATATATTGTCAGTGTTTTCTGTTATTTCAGACGTTTATATTCAATAATTTCATCTTTTATAACCTTTAATTGATATATTCTCAATAATCATTAAATTTAAGTGATTGAATATTTATTAAAAAACCATAGGAATATTGATATATAATTATTTTTAACTCAACTTAGTCGTTAAAATCGAAATAATGAAATGCCCATTATTATAAATTTAAAATCTATACCTATCTTCGCTTACTTAGTCATGTTTTAAACCAATATAATTAGTTGATTATGCTGAAGAAACAAGGAATGTATTCACCGGAATTTGAGCACGAAAACTGTGGAGCCGGTTTTATTTGTAACCTTAAAGGAGAAAGGACAAATCAAATCATCCATGATGCCTTAGAAATTTTGGTAAAATTAGAACACCGTGGTGGTGTAAGTGCCGATGGGAAGACAGGTGATGGTGCTGGATTATTAATTGATATTCCGCACGATTACTTTAAACGTGTTTGTGATTTTGAAATTCCAGAAACAAGAGAGTATGCTGTAGGTATGGTTTTCTTACCTAAAGTACAAAACCAATATCAGTTCTGTAAAGAAACTTTTGAAAATGAAATTAAAGCCCAAGGATTAGAAATTTTAGGATGGAGAACCGTTCCTGTTGATTCTACCCAACTTGGTGAAATAGCTAAGGCTTCAGAACCAAATATTGAGCAAATTTTTATTGGAAAAACTGAAGCCATTGACGAGGGCACCTTTAAGGCTAAATTATACGCTGCCAGAAAAATAACTGAGCACGAAATTAGATTATCTAAGATTTCTCAAAGCGATTACTTCTACCTTCCTAGTTTATCAAACACCACCTTAATATATAAAGGTATAATTATGCCTGAAGATATTGGGCCATATTATACAGATTTACAACAAAAGGATTTAGTTACAAGATTAGCGTTGGTACATCAACGTTTTTCAACTAACACAATGCCTGCTTGGGAATTGGCTCAACCATTCCGCTTTATGTGTCAAAATGGTGAAATTAATACACTAAGAGGTAATGTAAGTAGAATGCGTGTACGTGAGGAAATCATGAAAAGTGATGTTTTCGGACCTCAAATAGACAAACTTTTCCCAATAGTACTTCCGGGTAAATCAGATTCTGCCTCTATGGATATGGTGGTTGAATTATTAACACATACAGACCGTTCTTTACCAGAAATCATGATGATGATGATTCCTGAAGCATGGGAAAAACACAAAACCATGTCTGATGAGAAAAAGGCATTCTATGAATACAACTGTTGTATTATGGAGCCTTGGGATGGCCCTGCTTCTGTACCATTTACAGATGGTGATTACATTGGTGCCTTATTAGATAGAAACGGTTTAAGACCATCTAGATATACCTTAACCAAAAGTGGTAAATTAATCATGTCTTCAGAAGTTGGTGTGGTTGATGTAGACCCTGCCGATGTTGAATTACACGGTAGATTAGAACCAGGAAAAATGTTCTTGGTTGATATGAACGAAGGACGTATTATAGATGATGAAGAAATTAAAAACAAAGTAGTTTCTGAAAGACCATATCAAGAATGGTTAGATAAAACAAGGTTACACTTAAGAGATGTACCTTATACTAACGAAACTTGCCCAATTGAAACTATAGATATTAAAACGCGTCAGCGCTTATTTAACTATACAATTGAAGATATTCAGGAGGTTATTACTCCAATGGCTCAAAAAGGTAAAGAGGCCCTAGGGTCTATGGGAATAGACACACCTTTAGCAGTATTATCAGATAGACCTCAATTAATATCAAACTACTTCAAGCAATTATTTGCTCAGGTAACTAATCCTCCTTTAGATGGAATTAGAGAAGAAATTGTAACCGATATTAGTTTAAATCTTGGAAAAGACAGAAATATTTTTAGTATTACAGAAAGACAATGTAGAAAGCTTCGCATCCAGAACCCTGTAATTTCCAATGCTGATTTAGAAAAAATTAGAACTATTCAAATTGAAAGTTTTAAAGCAGAAACTATTCAAATGCTTTACCCTAAAGCAAAAGGGTTAAATGGTTTAGAAGATGCGCTTGAAGATATTGTTAAACAAGTAGAAAAGGCTATTGACAGAAAAACAAATATCATTATCCTTTCAGACAGAGGTGTTAATGAAGAATTTGCTCCTGTTCCAGCTCTTTTAGCATGTTCTTATGTAAACCATCAATTAAATCGTTTACGTAAGCGTTCTTATTTCGATATTATTATCGAATCTGCAGAACCTCGTGAACCTCATCATTTTGCTACTTTATTTGGCTATGGTGCTTCTGCTATTAACCCTTATATGGTTAATGAAATAATAAGAATGCAGGTTAAGGAAGGTTTCATTACAGATTACAATGAAAATGAAGCTGTAGAAAACTTTAATAAAGCCATAGGTAAAGGTATACTTAAAATTATGAATAAAATTGGAATCTCTACTTTACACTCATATAGAGGTTCTCAAATATTCGAAATTGTTGGATTTAATTCTCACTTTGTTGAAAAATATTTCCCTTATACTGCTTCAAGAATTGAAGGTATTGGGTTATATGAAGTTGAAAAAGAAATAGACCAACGCTATAAACAAGCATATCCTGATAATGCCATACACAAAAAATTAGGCTTAAATATTGGTGGTGATTATAGATGGAGACGTAATGGTGAACGCCATATGTTTAATCCAACAACTGTTGCCAAATTACAACAAGCGGTTAGGTTAAGTGATCAAAAAAGTTATGATGTTTATTCAAAAACTATTAACGAACAATCTGAAAGATTAATGACAATTCGTGGGTTGTTTGAATTTGACAAACTTGACCCAATACCAATTGAAGAAGTAGAACCATGGACAGAAATTGTTAAGCGCTTTAAAACTGGTGCTATGTCTTATGGATCTATTTCAAGAGAAGCTCATGAGAATTTAGCTATTGCCATGAATAGAATTGGTGGTAAGTCTAATTCTGGTGAAGGAGGAGAAGACAGACGTCGTTTCCAAAAAGATGTAAACGGTGATAGCAGAAACTCCGCTATTAAACAGGTAGCTTCTGGACGTTTTGGTGTGACTTCGCATTATTTAACAAATGCGCAAGAGATTCAAATAAAAATGGCCCAAGGCGCTAAGCCTGGTGAAGGAGGTCAATTACCTGGTGAAAAAGTATTACCATGGATTGCAGATGCAAGAAATTCTACGCCATTTGTAGGTTTAATTTCTCCGCCACCTCATCATGATATATATTCAATTGAAGATTTAGCACAATTAATATATGATCTTAAAAACGCTAATAGAGACGCCAGAATTAATGTAAAATTAGTTTCTGAAGTAGGTGTTGGTACTATTGCTGCTGGTGTTGCAAAAGCCAAAGCAGATGTTGTATTAATTTCTGGTTTTGATGGTGGTACAGGAGCATCTCCACTAACATCGTTAAAGCATGCCGGATTACCTTGGGAACTTGGTTTATCTGAAGCACAACAAACACTTGTTTTAAACAATTTAAGAAGTAGAATTGTTGTTGAATGTGACGGACAGTTAAAAACAGGACGTGATGTAGCTATAGCAGCTTTATTAGGAGCAGAAGAATTTGGTTTTGCAACCGCACCATTAGTTGCTTCTGGTTGTATTATGATGCGTAAATGTCATTTAAATACATGTCCTGTTGGTGTAGCTACTCAAGATAAAGAGTTACGTAAAAACTTTAAAGGAACACCAGAACATGTTATTAATTTCTTCTACTATGTAGCTGAAGAATTAAGAAGCATTATGGCCGATTTAGGGTTTAGAACACTAGCTGAAATGGTTGGGCAAACACAAAAAATTAATGCTAATAAAGCGATTAAGCATTATAAAGCTAAGGGATTAGACCTTTCAAGTATACTACATAGACCAGCAGAATACAGTCAGTTAACAATTAGAAATACTGAAAAGCAAGATCATAACTTAGAAGAGGTTTTAGACTTTAGAATTCTTAAAGATTCTCATAGAGCCTTGTATAGAAAAGAAAAAATGAACCTTGCCTATCCAATTAAAAATATTGACAGAACAGTTGGAGCCATTGTAAGTAATGAAATTTCAAAAATTTACGGGCATTTAGGTTTACCAGAAGATACTTTAAATATTAACTTCAGCGGTTCTGCTGGACAAAGTTTTGGCGCTTTTGGAGCTCATGGTTTAACCTTTACCCTAGAAGGTAACACCAATGACTATTTAGGAAAAGGATTATCTGGAGCTAAACTAATTGTTAAAAAACCAGCTACATCAGATTTTATTGCTGAAGAAAATATTATTGTTGGTAATGTATGTTTGTTTGGTGCCGTTCATGGTGAAGCCTATATAAACGGTATTGCTGGTGAGCGTTTTGCTGTAAGAAATTCGGGAGCAACCACAGTTGTAGAAGGTGTTGGAGATCACTGTTGTGAATACATGACAGGAGGAAAAGTTGTTGTTCTAGGTAAAACAGGAAGAAATTTTGCTGCTGGTATGAGTGGTGGATATGCTTTTGTTTTAAACGAATCTGGACAATTTACTAATGGTTTATGTAATGAAGAAACCATTGATTTTGATCCTATAACTGAAGCTGATGAAACAGAATTAAAACAACTTATTACAAACCACGTAGCATATACAAATAGTAATAAGGGTAAGGAAGTTTTAGCAAATTGGGAAAATTATATTAACAAATTTGTTAAAGTAATGCCTAAAGAATATAAAATAGCATTAGAACGAATTGCCAACGAAGAACCAATGGTAGAAGAATTAACAATAGCATAATATCATGGGAAAAGTAACAGGATTTAAAGAAATTGATAGACAAGATGAAGCTTATACACCTGTAAAAGACCGTGTAAAGCATTATAAAGAATTTACTATTCCTTTATCTGAGGAAGAAATAACCGAACAAGGCTCTCGATGTATGGACTGCGGTATCCCGTTTTGCCATAGTGGGTGTCCTTTAGGAAATTTAATACCTGATTTTAACCATATGGTTCATCAGGGAGAATGGCAAAAAGCCTCTTGGATTTTACATTCTACAAATAATTTTCCAGAATTTACTGGTCGCTTATGTCCAGCTCCATGTGAACAAGCTTGTGTATTGGGTATTATAGAAGACCCTATATCTATTGAAAACATTGAAAAGCAAATTGTTGAACGTGCGTTTAAAGAAGGTTGGATAAAACCGCAACCTCCTAAAAGCAGAACAAACAAAACTATTGCGGTTGTAGGTTCAGGGCCTGCAGGTTTAGCGGCAGCTCAACAATTAAATAGAGCGGGCCACACCGTTACTGTTTTTGAAAGAGATGATGAAATTGGAGGTTTATTACGTTATGGTATTCCTAACTTTAAAATGGAAAAGGAAATTATAGACCGTCGTGTAGTTATTTTAGAGGCAGAAGGTATTTCTTTTAAAGTTAATGTAAACGTAGGAGTGAATTATGATGTTGAAGAACTAAAAGATTTTGATGCAGTTGTTTTATGTGGTGGAGCAACTGAAAGACGTAGTTTACCTACTCCAGGTATTGATGCCGATGGTGTTGTTCAAGCCATGGATTTCTTAACACAACAAACTAAAGTTGTTTTTGGTAAAGAAGTAAAAGATCAAGTTTTAGCAACAGATAAAGATGTTATTGTAATTGGTGGTGGAGACACAGGTTCAGATTGTATTGGAACCTCTAATCGTCAAGGAGCAAAATCAGTAGTTAACTTTGAGATTATGCCAAAGCCTCCAGGACACCGTTCACCAACTACACCTTGGCCTTATTGGCCATTACAGTTAAAAACATCTTCTTCTCATAAAGAAGGTGTTGAACGTAACTGGCTAATTAACACAAAAGAGTTTGTTACAGATAAAAACGGAAAGTTAACCGCTTTAAAAACGGTTAATGTAGAATGGGAAATGGTTCCTGGTGAACGCCCTAAACTAATTGAAATTGAAGGTACGGAAAAAACATGGCCTTGTGATTTAGCTTTATTAGCATTAGGATTTACAGGACCAGAAAGCACTTTAGCTGATAAGTTAGGCATTGAAAAAGATGGACGTTCAAATTATAAGGCTGAATACGGAAAATACCAAACTAACGTCCCTAATATATTTACTGCAGGTGATATGCGCCGAGGACAATCATTAATTGTTTGGGCTATTTCTGAAGGTAGAGAGGCTGCAAGACAAGTTGATATTTACTTAATGGGTAAGTCTGATTTACCAACAAAGAATGAAGCTGGTGATTTGGTAGGGCTTTAAAAAAAGTATATACTTAATTAAATATAAAAAAGCGAACCAAATGGTTCGCTTTTTTTATTATTCAACACTTATAAATTCTATTAAACACTATATCTAGACTTTTGCATAAACTCCTCTGCCTTTTCAACCATATTCTTACTTCCACAAATAAAGGGCACACGTTGATGTAATTCTGTTGGTATCACATCCATAGTTCTAGTAAAACCATCACTAGCCTTACCATTAGCCTGTTCTGCTAAAAAAGCCATAGGGTTACATTCATATAATAAACGTAATTTACCGTTAGGGTTTTTAGAACTTTGAGGATACAAATAAATACCACCTTTTATCATATTTCTATGAAAATCTGAAACTAATGAACCAATATACCTAGAGGTATAAGGTCTATCATCTACTTCTTCTTGACAATATTTAATATAGTTTTTAATTCCTTGAGGGAAATGAACGTAATTGCCCTCATTTACTGAGTATATATTACCATCATCTGGAAACTTCATGTCTGGATGCGACAAATAAAATGACCCAATCGCAGGATTTAAGGTAAACCCATGAACACCATCTCCAGTAGTATAGACTAACATGGTTGATGTACCATAAACTACATAACCTGCAGCAACTTGCTCACTCCCTTTTTGTAAAAAATCTTCAAGTTGTACTGGGGTACCAACCGGTGTAACCCTTCTGTAAATAGAAAAAATAGTTCCTACCGAAACATTAACATCAATATTAGATGAACCATCTAAAGGATCGATTAAAACAACATATTTGTTTCTATGGTTTTCGTCTTGACTGTTAATAGTAATAAAGTCATCTTCTTCTTCACTAGCAATACCACATACAATATTTCTTTTGGTTAAAGTTTGAATGAACTTTTCATTTGCGTAAACATCAAGCTTCTGTTGGTCTTCTCCTTGAATATTAGTATCTCCCACGGCTCCAATGATATCTACCAAACCTGCTTTATTCACCTCATGATTTACAACTTTTGCAGCTAATCTTATGGAATTAAGTAGGCTGGACAATTCTCCTGATGAATATTTAAAAGACGTTTGATTTTTAATAATAAACTCTCCTAATGTTTGATTTTGGTGGGCCATAATAAGTTTTTCAAATTTGTGTTATACAAATAAAAACTTTTTTTCACTCAACTACAACGTTTTCGTGAAATAAAACAAGAACGAATTAAGGCAATACTAAGTACAAGATTTAAGAATAAAAATTAAGTCTAATCAAAAACAAAAAAATCATTTACTTTTGAAATAATAATATATTATAATGGATTTTACTATAAGAAAAGCAACTAGCTCAGATATGCCAGGGGTACTAACTCTAATCAAACAATTAGCAGAATTTGAAAAAGAGCCTAATGCTGTTGAAGTAACGGTTAAAGACCTTGAAAAGGATGGTTTTGGTAAAAACCCTTCATTTTTTTGCTATGTTGCTGAAGTGAACTCTAAAGTTGAGGGCATAGCCTTGGGTTATAATAGATATTCTACTTGGAAAGGGAAAGCCATTCATCTAGAAGACCTAATTGTAAATAAAAGTTTTAGGGGCACTGGAATTGGTACAGCACTACTTAATGAAATCATTAAACATGGTTATAAATTGGGTGTAAAACGCATTAATTGGGAAGTTTTAGATTGGAATGAACCCGCCATAAATTTTTATGAAAGTAAAGGCGCTAGGGTAATGCGTGATTGGGATGTAGTACAAATGAATGAAGAAAGTATTAAAAACTATATAGCTAAACTAGATAATGCAAGTCTTTAAGTTTGGAGGAGCTTCTGTAAAAGATGCCAATGGGGTTAAAAACTTAACCTCAGTTTTAAAAATTTTAGGTTATAAAAAAACCTTAGTGGTAATTTCTGCAATGGGAAAAACCACTAACGCTTTGGAACATGTAATATCTAATTATTTTAATAATAAGGCTGAATTACAAAGTTCTCTGCAAGAAGTAAAAAAATATCATAACGATATTTTATTTGATTTATTTGACAATGAAACTCATGCAGTTTTTAAAAAAATATTGTCTCTGTTTGATGATTTAAATATGTTTTTTAAAACTAACAAATCACCTAATTATAATTTTGTTTATGACCAAGTTGTTGGGTTTGGAGAATTGGTTTCAACGATAATAATAAGCGAATATTTAAATTCTAACGGCATACCAAATAATTGGGTAGATGCCAGAAGTTTTATAAAAACAGATAACTACTACAGGCGTGCCAATGTAGATTGGACACTCACGCAAAAGGCAATTTCTACTAAAATAAACACTTCTATTTTAAATGTAACACAAGGATTTATAGGAAGTGATTCAAATAATTTTACAACCACCCTAAGTAGAGAAGGTAGTGATTATACTGCGGCTATTTTTGCTTATTGCTTAAATGCCGAAAGCGTAACCATCTGGAAAGATGTTCCTGGAGTTCTAAATGCAGATCCTAGATATTTTGAAAACGCCGAATTAATTAAAAAAATTAGTTATAGAGAAGCTATTGAACTTGCTTTTTATGGTGCTTCCGTCATTCACCCCAAAACCTTACAACC
This sequence comes from Seonamhaeicola sp. MEBiC01930, assembly GCF_045277075.1. Lineage (GTDB taxonomy): Bacteria > Bacteroidota > Bacteroidia > Flavobacteriales > Flavobacteriaceae > Seonamhaeicola. Next base: position 1,212,307 of record NZ_CP104270.1, read on the forward strand.
ACTACAACGAAAAGAAATACCTCTTTATGTAAAATCTTTTCTAAACCCAAATCAAGCAGGTACAATTGTAGAAAAAGGTGTAGGGTTAGAACCTAACATCCCCTGTTTTATTGTAAAGAAAAACCAAGTGCTAATATCACTTTCATCTTTAGATTTCTCATACATAGTAGAAAATAATATTAGTGAAATATTTGGCTTGCTGTACACCTATAAAATGAAGGTTGATCTTATTCAGAATTCAGCAATTAGTTTTTCGGTTTGTGTAGATAATATTTATAATAATTTAGACAAATTATTGCAACAATTAAAAGCAAAATTTAGTGTAACTTGTCATGAAAATGTATCTCTATATACTATAAGACATTACAATAAAATGGTTTTAAATCAATTAGAGCAAGACAAAACTGTTTTATTAAAACAATTAACACCAGAAACCGTTCAAATAGTTACTAAATAGTTATTTACTACTTTTATCCCTATGAGTAAACAACAAGATTCAGGTCTAGTTACCGCTAAAGAAGTAGCCAAAGCTATTCAGCTTAATAAGTATGGCTTTCTTGGAACTTTTATTGGTTGGATTTTGATGAAAGTTCTTAAAATATCTACTCTTAATAAAATTTACAACAGAAATAAACATTTAAGTGAACTTGACTTTTTAAATGGAATTTTAGGTGACTTTAGTATTAAGTTTGAAATGCCTGAAGAAGATTTAAAACGATTACCGAAAGACGGTGCCTATATTACGATTTCAAATCATCCTTTAGGAGGTATAGACGGGATTTTATTATTAAAATTAATGCTAGAACAGCGCACTGATTTTAAAATTATTGCAAATTTCTTATTGCATAGAATAGAGCCTTTAAAACCATACATAATGCCTGTTAATCCTTTTGAAGATAGAAAAGACGCAGCATCCAGTATATCTGGGTTTAAAAATTCTATTTTACATTTACGTGAAGGGCATCCCTTAGGTATATTTCCCGCAGGTGAAGTGTCAACTTATAGAGACGGGAAATTGGTAGTTGATAAACCTTGGGAAGAAGCTGCTATGAAGTTGATTAAAAAGGCTGAAGTTCCTGTTGTTCCTATATATTTTCATGCAAAAAACAGCAAATTATTTTACAAGCTTTCTAAAATTAGTGATACGTTTAGAACCGCTAAACTGCCATCAGAATTACTTACTCAGAAACGCAGAACTATAAAAGTTAGAATTGGCAAACCCATTTCTGTGAAGGACCAAAAGGAATATCAAAACCTAGGTGATTTTTCAGAATTTATGAGAAAGAAAACCTATATGCTTTCTAACAGTTTTGAGGACAAATCAAAAATTCTTGATAAAATTCCAACTACATTAAAAACAGTAAAACCACCTAAACGCATAGTTACACCCATTGAGACAAAAGTGATGGAAAGTGAGATTGAAGCTTTAAAAAATGCCGACTGTAGGTTATTAGAAAGCAAAAACTACGAAGTGTATCTGGCTCCTGCAGACAAAATACCAAACATACTTAGAGAGATTGGTCGTTTACGGGAAATTACCTTTAGAGAAGTGGGAGAAGGTACTAATGAAGCTATAGATTTAGATACTTTTGACACCTATTACCACCATATGTTTTTATGGGATAATCAAAGTAAACTCATTGCAGGCGCCTACCGTATGGGGCTAGGCTCTAAAATATTTGCCCGATATGGTATTGATGGGTTCTATCTGCAGGACTTATTTAGGTTTGAGCCAGAACTTTATAAAATGATGAGTGAGTCTATTGAAATGGGGCGTGCATTTATTATTAAGGCTTACCAACAAAAACCTATGCCTCTATTTTTACTTTGGAAAGGTATTGTTCACACTACTCTACGTTACCCTGAACACAACTATTTAATTGGTGGTGTTAGCATTAGTAATCAGTTTTCAAACTTCTCAAAATCTTTGATGATTGAATTCATGAAATCACATTACTATGACCCTTATTTGGCGCAATATGTACGCCCTAAAAAAGAATTTAAAGTAAAACTAAAAGATGCTGATAAAGATTTTGTTTTTGACGAAACCGAAGCCGATTTAAACAAATTTGACAAATTCATAGATGAAATTGAACCAGGAGCCTTAAGACTCCCTGTTCTGCTTAAAAAATACATTAAACAAAATGCGCGTTTAGTGGCTTTTAATGTAGACCCACTATTTAATAATGCCGTTGATGGTTTAATGTATATTAAAATTGCAGACCTACCCGAAAGCACGGTTCGTCCTGTAATGGAGGAGTTTCAAGCAGAATTAGAAAGTAAATTTTCAACTAAGGATAATTAAACTTCTCTTAAGAATTCAAACTTGAAAACACATATTTCATTTCGTTAGCTATTTCCAAACTTCTATTAAAATAAGTTTCTGTTTGTTCTGGGGTTCCATCAGATATTTTAGGATCCTCATACGTTACCGCAATACGTTTATCACAACCAAATACCATAGGACAGCCTTCATCAGCAGAAGAGCAGGTCATAATGGCCGCAAATTGAGATGACGGATTAAAATCATCAGCGTACTGTTTTGAAAAAGCAATTACTGCAGGATCATTTTCAGAATATTTAATACTATAAACCGGATTATTACTTTCTGATAATTTAGCAATTCTAAAACCTTGATTTACTAATGTTTCACCAACTTTAGGAAACATTGCTGTAGCCTCCGTTCCACCAGAATAACAAGACACCTTTTCTATATTAAAATATGCAGCCATAGTTTGTGCCCAAATCTGTGATAAATGACTACGACGCGAATTATGAGTGCATATAAAATTTAACCTTATTGGTTCTTTAGCTTTAACCTTCTCTTTTAAATACGTTACTAAAGGTGCTAGTACTTCTCTTCTTTCTTCAGAAATAACGGTTATATCTAATGAATCTATTACACCAGATACAGCGTTAAACATAGAGGTATTCTTCATACTTTGTGTCATTCCCGCAAGGCCAGGAATCTGCTTTTTAATTTATTATTTATTTTATGGATTCCTGCTTTCGCAGGAATGACAAATTTAGTTCTTAACAACAATTTCCGTCTGGTGAGCAACAAGGTTCATCATCTAATAAAACAGGTTCTTTAGAGGTAACTCCGCAAGTTTCTTTTGCTTTACAATCGGTTTTTTCAACGGCTAATTTAAAGATTATGTTAGAACCCTGTATTTCAAAATCGTTAATAAATAATTGCGTTTTATGAAAAGTAGCATTGCTGTACTCAAACTTAACCTCTGCATCAAAATCATAGGGCTTCATTTCTCCTACTTTATTAAGAATTGCTAATGCCTTATAAACCGACATATACTCTGTTTTTCCAAGCTCATTAGGGCTTTCCCACAACTGTATAATAGTTTCGTTCCAACTGTCTTTATTTGAGCCACAATCAACAGAATCTATTTTAGTATGCTTAACTTCTGTAATATGGTAATTAGCACCAACTAATAAATTGGGTGCATATTCAAACAATAAAGATTTATCTTCATTTTGTTCTAATACCTTAAATAATTCTAATGTTTTCATAACTATAATTTTTACTAATTACGCTACAAATATACAAATTAATCGTAATATCGCAATATTACGATTAATTAAATTTTAAAAAAAGATCAATGTTTTTAAAACTTTGACCTTTTTTATACTATTAGAACCAAGACTTTTTTCCTGCTTGATACGTATTATAAAATTCTTCGTCAGACTTTGTTAAATAAATAATTCCTTCAATTAAACCAATTATTCCCATTAAACTAGCACCAATTCCACATGTAAAAACACCAATAACTAAGGTTACAATTAACATAATAATTCCTTCCTTATTATATCCAAGAATAAACTTATGCACACCTAAAGCTCCTAATAAAATAGCTAAAACACCAGCCAGGACTTTTTTATTATCACCTGTAGCTTTATCAAATGCTTCCTTAGCATCATCGGCAAACTCAGATGCAGCTTCTTTAGCTTCTTCAGCAAATTCTTTAGCTTTTTCTTTGGCTTCACCCGCCATTTCTCCTGCTTTATCAGCTGCTTTTTTCGCCCCTTCCTTAGCGTCTCCTAACATATCATTTAGGTCGTCACTTAATTTTTTTTCATCAGACATTATATTTGATTTTTGGTTATACTATAAAATTAAAAATTTTAATTTACTTTATATTATATGTGTCTCATTTTTTGATTTCGTTACAAGACTTATCTAAACAACATTATTAACCCACCTATAGCTGTAACTATAATAATAAAACGCCTATAACCTGTATTAGAGATTAGTTTAACAATTTTAGCTCCGGCAAAAAAACCAATAGCTACAGCTGGAAATAAGATTGTATTTAATACTAAAGATTCTTTACTCACCGTTTCCCAAACAAAGAAATGAAAGGGTAACTTAAATACATTAATTATAAAAAACAACCACGCCGCTGTACCAATAAATTCATTTTTTGGTAAACGCATTGCCAAAAAGTAAATATTTGCAATAGGACCCGCCAAATTACCTATCATGGTAGTGAAACCTGCAGAAAATCCCATAGTATGAGAAAACAATTTATTACTTGGTATTTTACCTGATGATCTACGTTCTAAATACAGCATTATTAAGATAGATCCAATAATTATTACAGCCATAACCCGTTTAAATACCAATTCTGAAATAGCATCTCCTACCCAAACACCTACTAATACACCAATAATCATCCAGGGTAACAACATTCTAATAAATTTCCATTGCGTATGCCTATTATAATAACTCACGGCTAAAACATCAGCCGAAATAAGCATAGGTAATAATATTCCTGTAGAGGCTTTTTCACCAAAAACAAACGCTAAAATTAAAATAATAAGTATCCCTATACCTTTTATTCCAGATTTAGATACCCCTAAAACAAAGGCAGCTATTCCAATAGCTATCCATTTAAATAATGATAAATTATATGATTGAAGAATTTCTGTTATTGCCAAATGCTATATATTTAAAGGCTGTATCAACAGACTCATTTTTTTCTATTTTTTTCTGTTTTTTATGGATTTTTCATAAATCTCAATCCATTCTTCAGCACCAACTTTAGCAGTTAATTCGCCAATAAGTTCATAAGGTATATCATCCATTCGCTTTAAACGAATACAACTTTTACCCATATCTAACTTGTACTTACAACGTTTTTCATATTCTGAAGTAAACCAATCATACAACTCTTTTTTGGCATAAATAACCATACTATACACCCCAATAAAATTCTTTTGCGAAGCCAAATTCATAAAAGGTAATGGTAGTTTTGGTGTACAGTGATATCCGTCAGGGTATACTGAATGTGGTATAACATACCCTAGCATGCCATATCCCATTTGTTCTTCAATTCCTTTAGGAAGGTTATCTAAAATTTGTTGCCTTAATTTTAGTATGGGCTCCTTTCTTTCTTCGGGTAATTCTTCTAGGTATTGCTTGGGTGTTTTTGCTTCTGACCTCATACCAAGTTATTTACGTTTTAATATTACACCTGAAATTAAAGATATAACAAATCCAATAACAGTTACTAAAGATAGCATAAATAACCCGGCGGTGAAACTTGTCATTTCTACTATCTCATCTTCTTTACCTGCATCACGCATCATTTTATAATAATTATCAAACCAATCAGGGTTTATAAACTTAGTATATATAAAATCTGCCAAGGCAATACCAAGAGATACTATTATGGATATTAATGTTCCTATTATAATGGCTCTTCTTAAGGTGAGACTTCCATAATTTATTTTATCTCTGTAATGTTTTAAACCAAAAACCACAGCAGACAGTGATATACATATTGCTATATAGCCCATTATGGCATTTGTGCCATAACTTAAATTTTTGCCAAAAGTTAAATGAATAATGAAAATAATAAGCCCTACAAAAAAACCATAGGTTCCGTACTTTATAATTGTAGACTTCATGCTGTGAAAATTTTTAGTTTAACAATTAAGAAGTAGGCGAAGCTATTTGGAGCGTATAAATTATAATATAAATTTATGAAATTAAGATAACTCTATCCTTTTCTTAAGTTTAAGAAAAATGAGCTTTAGCAAAATTTTCCTTTAATTTTGTCTACAATAGTTTGAGCCAATTTTTCTTTACTTTCTACCGTCCAGCCTGCAACATGAGGTGATAAAATTACATTTTCAGCATCTATTAAATATTGAAATGCTTCTGGGAGTTCTGAAGTAAATAAGCTCTCAAACGATGCCTTTTCGTATTCTAAAACGTCAAGTCCTGCTCCCAAAATTTTTCCCGTTTTTAAAGCTGAAACCAAATCTTTGGTAATTACACTTTTCCCTCTAGCGGTATTTATTAACCAAAATGGTTTTTTAAACGCACTAATAAAATTAGAATCTACCATTCCTAAGGTTAAAGGTGTTTGTGGTGTATGTAAACTTACTACATCAACTTTTTTCTGGAATTCTGATAAGCTTACTTGTTTAGCATTTTCATCATCTACACCTTCTTTAATATCATAACACAAAACCTCTACATCAAAACCTCTTAGTTTTTTTGCAAAAGCCTTTCCCATATTGCCATAGCCTATTAAACCAACTGTTCTTCCATCTAATTCTATACCTCTGTTTTCTTCACGCAACCATTTACCAGAACAAACTTCTTTATCTGCTTTATTTAATTTATTGAATAGTGATAATAGCATGCCCAACGCATGTTCACCAACAGCATTACGGTTACCTTCTGGAGCAGATATTAAATAAACTCCTTTTGATATAGCATATTCACAATCTATATTTTCTAAGCCTGCGCCAACTCTACCAATAAATTTTAGGTTGGTTGCAGCATCAAAAAAAGCTTTATCAATTGAAAAACGACTACGAATTATAAAACCATCATACTCATGGATTCTTTTAATTATGGCTTCTTTTGAAGATGTATAATCTTCATGATTAGTAAAGCCTAAATCATTAAGTTGATTAATTAATAAATTATGATTGGTATCTAAGTGAAGGATTTTCATTATTGATAAACGCTACTAATTTTCTAATTTACCCTTACTAAATTCCCAAAATCATTTTGGCAATCCAAAAATAGAGTAAAATGCCTAAGATGTCATTACTAGTGGTAATAAATGGTCCTGTTGCAATGGCTGGATCAATACCACGTTTATTTAAAAACAATGGTACAAATGTACCTATTAAACCAGCTATAATTATAACTGCTACCAATGAGATTGAAATGGCCAATGCTTTATTTAGGTCTCCATTATAACTCCATACAAATAAGAAAAGAAAAATGGCTAGTATAATACCATTTAATGTTGCCAACAGCATTTCTTTAAAAAGCCTTTTATTAATACTACCCTTTACCTCATCATTTGCTAATCCTTGAACTATAATGGCACTAGATTGAACCCCAACATTACCCGCCATAGCTGCTATTAATGGAGTAAAAAGGAAAAGAACAACATATTCTTCAAAAAGTTCCTCGAAATTACCCATGATTAAAAAAGCTCCAATACCTCCTATTAAACCCAAAAACAACCATGGCAAACGTGCTTTTGTTAGCTCTATAATACTATCATCTGAATCTACATCACCTGTAATACCAGCTGCTAATTGATAATCTTTTTCGGCTTCTTCCTTTAGCAAATCAACAATATCATCAATGGTAATTCTCCCCAGTAGTGTTTTGCTTTGATCTACAACAGGTATAGCCTCTAAATCATACTTAGCCATAACTTTGGCTACTTCTTCAGCCTCTTCATCAACCGTAACATAATCTACATTCGAAATATAAATATCTGCTATCTTCTGATCATTTTTTGCTACAATTAAATCTTTCAAAGAGAGGCGCCCAATAAGTTTTTCTTCTTTATTAACCACATAAATGGAGTGTACTCTTGTAACTTCTTCAGCCTGCCCTCTAATCCTTCGTAAGCAACCAGCAACAGTCCAAGTTTCATAAACTTTAACTAACTCCTTTGCCATAAGCGCCCCGGCAGTACCATCGTCATAAGTAAGAAGCTCTTTAATTTCCTCCTTATGTTCTTCATCTTCAATTTTAGCAATTACTTCATGTTGGCGCTCTTCCGGAAGTTCTTGGATTATATCTGCTGCATCATCGGTATCCAATTCTTCAACCTCTTCTGCAATCTCCTTGGCTGATAAGTTTCTTAAAACCTTCTCTCGATTATCTTCATCAAGCTCCTTCAATATATCTGAAGTAGTCTCAGAATCTAAAAGTTTAATGACATATATTGCGTCTTCTAGATTAAGTTCATCTAGAATCTCTGCTATATCAGCATAATGAAATTCCTTTAAAAGCTTTTGTAACTCCTTGTTATCTTGATTTTCAACAAGCAATTTAACCCGCTCTATAAGTTCATCGGTTAACTCAAACTGTATGTTGTCTTTTTCTTCAGGCATGAGATTTCTCGTGGCTTAGCTCTGTCTAAATGACAAAGACAATTAAATTTAAATATCGTTTTCAATTAATGCCGTAAGTTCTATAAACTCTTGAACGTTTAATTGTTCTGGACGCTTGCCAAATATACTATTTGCTTTTAAATTATCTGACAAATTGAATGTTTTTAAACTGTTACGAAGTGTTTTTCTGCGTTGTTGAAACCCTTGTTTTACCACTTTAAAGAATAATTTTTCGTCACAAGGTAATGTGTAGTCCTCTTTTCTGGTTAATCTTAAAACACCAGAATCTACTTTTGGAGGTGGATTAAAAACAGATGGTGGCACTGTAAATAAATACTCCGCATCATAAAATGCTTGGGTCAATACCGAGAGAATCCCATAAACTTTGCTTCCTTCTTTTGAACAAATACGCTGCGCTACTTCTTTTTGAAACATACCAGTAAACTCAGGTATTTGATTACGCATTTCTAAAGTTTTAAATACAATTTGAGTTGATATGTTATATGGGAAATTACCGGTTATAGCAAAGGGGTCTTCATTAAAAACTTTGGTTAAATCAAACTTTAAGAAATCTCGTTCTATGATTCTTGGAGCCAAATTCAAATAATTAACTTGAAGATATTCAACCGATTCTGTATCAATTTCAATGACGTAAGTTTCAACATCTTTTTCTAAAAGATATTTGGTTAATACACCCATACCAGGGCCAATTTCTAAAATCTTTTTATAACCACTCAAGGTGAGTGTATCCCCAATTTTTCTAGCAATATTTTCATCTTTTAAGAAATGCTGTCCTAAATGTTTTTTTGCCTTTACTTGATGTTGATTTGAATTGCTAGCCACAAGTTATTGATTCAATTTATTTGTTATTAAAGTATCTATATACATTGGTAACCCGTTTTTTAAAACCTAATTTTTGATATAAATTATTAGCAGCAATTCTCTCTGGGCTTGATGTTAAATCAATTTTATCTATTCCTCTTTTAATGGCATAATCTATGGCAAATTGAGTTAAACTTTTGCCAACGCCTTTACCTCTTACAGAATTATCTACAACCACATCTTCTATCCATGCCTTTTCTCCGGTAGGTATTTTATTGAATACCAAAGTTAAAGTTCCTATAATCGCATTTCCTTCTTCAGCAATAAAAAGTTTTGTATTGTTGGAATTCACAATAGTTTCTAAATCTATTCTTGATGGTAATGCACTTGAAGGAGAGAGCATCGGAATTAAATTTGTGAAAGCATCTAAAATTTGGCTATTTACGCTTTCCAATTCTCTTATTTTCATACGGTCTAGATTATGATTAAAATAGAATTCTCCCTTTAATTAGGGTTAACATTTACAAAATACTCATCTATTAATTCTAACTCTGTTCTAAAAGCCAGCATTTTATCGGCAAATCTTTTTAAAGCATCAGCTCTCAAGTTTTCGGCATCCTCTCTATAATAGGCATCAAGCGCTTCTCTTGAATATGCCCTATACTGAATGGAATACGTTATACCACCCATATCTTCTTCAACCAACACCCTTGTTAATGTAGCTTTGTCAAATTTACCTGTTCCTAAAACTTGCGGAATATGATCTCTAATCCATGTTAACCATTCCTCATGAATAGATTCATCAATATTTGCTGTTACGTTGTATATTATCATGCTCTTAAAGTTTTTGCAAATAACATGAGTTCTTCGTCATCTTCAAAAGGTTTTATACTTTTTTCAAAAGTAAAACCCAATTTCTCCAATAATTTAATTGAATTAAAATTATAAGATACTGTTATTGCCTGAAGTTTATCAATCTTAAAAGTTTCCTTGGCCAATTTTATAATTTCTACTGATGATTCATAACCAAATCCTTTACCTTCATACTCAGGAAGAAATGCAAAACCAATATCTACATATTCTAATTCATCTCGCTTAACTAAACCACAAGAACCAATTGGTTTGAGTTTTTCTTCTTTTAATAACATTTTATAAAAACCGAACCCCATGGTCATATAACTTTTGAAATGTGAATTCTGAATATATACCTCGGCGTCCTTTATAGTTTTTATATTTCTATCTCCAATATACTTCAACCAATTAGGGGTATTAACCAAAGTTTTTATAAACGGGGCATCTTCCAAAGTGAATTTTTCAAATATAAGACGATTTGTTTCTGCAATCATATATTAATTAATTGCATCACCTCTTAAAGCTCTATAGCGTTTCCTTGCTTCCACGAAAAAAATACTATCTGCATGATTAAAAATAATCTGCTCATATGATTCCTTAGCCTTATCTGGTTGATCTAGTTGTTGCTCATATAACAGCCCTAAATTAAAATAGGCATCATCTACTAATATACCATCTCTAAAATTTGAGATGATTTTTTTATAGTTTTCACTGGCTTTTTCCAACTGATGTTTTTCTTGGTATAATAGTGCCTGCTTATATAATGCTTGAGCTACGATAGGTTCCATTTTATGTTCTTCTAAAACTTTAGTAAGTACAGAAATGGCTTCGTTAGTTTTATTTTGAAAAGCTAACAAATCGGCCTTTGAATATAACTTTAATGCAGTTTGTAAAGAGTCTTCATACTTATTATCTGTTATAAGAAGTTTTAAATACAACGCATCATTGGCAATAAGTTGAGATGTTGAGGATTTTAAAATATTGAGTTGTGATTCTGCCCATTGAAAATCACCTTTATAATAACTGGTTTTAGCCACTCTAAACCTAGCTTCTTGAGAAATAGTACTATTCTTCAAGTTACGCTGAATTTGTGTATAATAAATAAGTGCCTGATTAAATTTTTTCTGTAACACAAGAATGTCTCCAAGTTCTAACTTAACACGGGCTTTCTGTAATTCTGATAAAGGTAATTGCAATGTTTTCTCTAAATACTTTGTAGCCTCTTTAGTTTTATCCGTATAGAAGGCTAAAAAATGACCGTAGGCAATTTGTAATTCTAAGGTTTGAGAAAAAGCCCCAAATTCTTCAAAAAGATTTTGATACTTTTCTTCAATTAAGCGGTAATCTTCTTTAGGGCATTCTTTAGTTTCTAGCTGAATTAAATTATAATGTGAGCTAAGTTTTGTCTCTAAATCTTGAGCTGTATTAATAAGGTAATTAAATATTTCTTTGGCAATGCCATTCTTATTTTCATCAACCGCCACAATTGCTAGTTCTTGTATTCTATTTAAGCTTTCGGGCTGCCTATTATATATGGCCTTTTCTTGAACAAATGCTTTTTTCAAATCTTTTTGCTGAATAAATAACCAGCTTAACATTTGATTCCATAGCAAATTTGGCTCTTGCTGTAATTTTTTTAATAAAATTTTTCTGAATATTATATTATTCTCACCTTCCTCATTATCACTCAAAAACTCATTAATTCTTCGTTTAATATCTCCCAAAACTCCAGGATTATACTGTGCAAAATCCAAATAGCTATTAAACATTTTTTCAACATGTCCTTGTTCACCATACAACTGCGCTAATTGGATATTAAAATTAAAATCAGAATTAAGACTCATTGCCTTTTCATAAGCAAGAACCGCTTCATTTAAAAGTGAATGCTTTTGAAAAGCTCGTGCTATTGCAAAAACAAATGTTGGTCTTAAACTAATATTATTAAGTGCCTTCTTATAACAAAGATTTGCGTTTTCTAAATCATTTTTAAGCTGATAATTAAAGCCCAATTCAACCAAGTAAGGAGCAAATTCCTTGTAAGAAGTTAACTTTAGTAAAAATTCTTCAGCTTCGTTATAACGTTCTAATTGCTGATAACTACCAATTAACTGATTAATATAATTTGTATTAGACGGACTTTTTGCATTCAGTTTTTTATATTCATGAAGTGCTTTTTCATAATCACCCTTCTTAAAATAGTCCATTGCCAAATTTGCGTCTTGAGCAAATAAGTTAAATGATACTATAAGACATAAAGCAAAAAGAAATTTCATACTGTAAATATAATAAATGTGCTTAGTAGACTTTCTAAATAATATAATAAAAAAATGCCCGAAATAAATCCGGGCATTCTAACCAACCAAAAATAAATGTCCTATTAAACTACCGTTAAAATAAAAACGATTGAATTAATTAGATTTGGGACACTTGTATTTAAAAGAAAATTTGATTAGGAAATTATATTTCTTTTACAAAATTAATCCCTATTTACTCACTATAGCTGTTGAGTTATTTTCGGATTTCACAATTTGAAAATCTGAAAATAACACTTTACCAGCAAAAAAAACGAGAGCAATTAATATAACTAGGCGTTTTATATTTTTCATGGTTAGTAGGTTTCATAGATTTGGTATAGCTAACATCCAAAATAAAACCTAAAACACAAAAAAAACAGTTTAAAAATCGTTGAACAACATATTAAAAATGTATTTCATCGATTAAAAAAACAATACCCCTCAAGCTTTGTAAGGTATTATTTTCAATTTAAATTTTTTTGAAAACCTTAATTTATAATTTTAAAACCTGTATAAGGTTGTAAAATTTCAGGTACTAAAATACCTTCTTTAGTTTGGTAATTCTCCAAAATTCCAGCCAAAACTCTTGGTAAGGCTAATGAGCTTCCATTAAGGGTGTGAGCCAATTCATTTTTACCCTTATTGTTCTTAAAACGAAGTTTTAATCTATTGGCTTGAAAGGTTTCAAAATTAGAAACCGAAGATATTTCTAACCACCTGTCTTGAGCTGTTGAAAACACTTCAAAATCATACGTTAACGCAGAGGTAAATCCTAAATCCCCACCACAAAGTTTTAATATTCTATATGGCAATTTTAATTCTTGAAGAATAGACTTAACATGAGAAACCATATTATCTAAAGCCTCATAAGATTTGGTTGGATGCTCTACCCTAATAATTTCTACTTTATCAAACTGGTGCAATCTATTTAGTCCTCTTACATGAGCTCCATAGCTACCAGCTTCTCTTCTAAAACAAGGTGTATAACCCGTAATAGCCACTGGTAATTCAGATTCATTAAGAACTGTATTTCTAAAAATATTTGTTCCTGGAACTTCAGCAGTTGGTATTAAATACAAATTATCTCCAGTAACATGATACATCTGTCCTTCTTTATCTGGTAATTGCCCCGTACCTAATCCAGAAGCTTCATTAACTAAATGAGGTAATTGAAATTCAGTATATCCAGCTTCAGTGTTTTTATCTAAAAAATAACTTATTAATGCACGTTGTAATCTAGCTCCCTTGCCTTTATAAACAGGGAATCCTGCACCTGTGATTTTGTTTCCTAATTCAAAATCAATAATATCATATTTTTTAGCCAACTCCCAATGCGGTAAAGCACCCTCTTCTAAAACAGGAATATCTCCTTCTCTATAAACTTCTTCGTTATCATCTTCTGTATTTCCTGCAGGCACAACAGCGTTAGGAACATTTGGTATTTTATACAAAAGTTCATTTAACGCATTGGCTTTATTATTTAGATCATCTGTTAACTTCTTCGAAGTTTCCTTTAAATCACCTGTTTTTGCCTTTATTAGATTAGCCTTTTCAACTTCACCAGACTTAAATAACATGCCTATTTCTTTTGACAGTGCATTTGATTCAGCCAAAACGTTATCTAGTTCTGTTTGAATTCGCCTGCGATCTTCATCAAAAGCAATTACTTGGTTAATATCTTCAGTAGCGTCAATATTTCGTTTAGCCAACCTTTCTATAACCAAATCCTTGTTGTCTCTAATAAAAGGTACTTGTAACATGTCTTAAAAATTTGAGCGACAAAAGTACATGATTTTTTTCATTTTTATGTTTCCTAAAAAACCCAAATGAAATAAAAAAATGGGTTACCAAAGCCATGCTCAGGGCATATTGAAGAATGGTTCTTAAAATGAAGCTAATTTTCGTATTTATAAAAATAAAAATTAGTTCTTCATTGAGGAAGTTTTAGGAAATTACTTAAAAATTAGTCCTAGTTTGAAGGTAAAATCCAGTTACTATGTTTAAACATTTCCCAATCTAAACTTGCTAAATCAATTTCCGGGTTTATTAATTGCTTAAAAGGTTTTCTATTAACCCTTACTTTACTTGCTACAAATACCGCAACGTCTTGCCCATCTTCTTGATACCTCTTTTTTAAATGTTGCGCAAACTGCCAAATAAAATCTGGTTTTGAACTTACATTGTGCTTTTGTTTTTTAGTTAAGTAATGGTCTAAATTAATTACCGTTTGTTCTCCCGTTTCTTTATTTTTTACTTTAAAAGTTGTAATTCCTCCTCTTGTTCTCAGCATCATTCTCCATGAAAGCCTGTGACCCTCTTCAGTCCATAACACATCATCTTCAAGAATATGATGACGCAATGGTAATGCTATTTGACTTAAAAAATAAATACCAAAAACAACAATAAGAGGGTTTTTATAGATGGGGATAATTACTTCGTTAACATTATAAAATGGTTTCTTTTTTAGAAATAAATTCCGAATAGTTTCTGGCTCAAAAAAGAACAATGAAAATGCTAAAGACAGATAAGGGAATATACCTATTTGAAAAACAACCGAATTAAATAGATGAAAAAATATTGATACAAAAAAAGCATACTTTCTAGTTGGTTTGAACAATAATAACGGAATAATCAACCCGTCAAAAATAATACCTCCGTAGGTTAAAGCATAATGAAACCATTTTTGTTGAAGCAATTCACCTACTAAAAAATAATCGGCTTTAGGTCTCATTAGTATTTCTATGACAGATGTATCTAACCAATCTGGGTATAATTTGGCTATTGAAGCAAATGTATAAACAATTAAAAGCTGTAGCACAAACACCCATTTACACCATAATGGCATGGAATAACTTTTTAAGTCCGGGTTTTGTTTTACATCAATTGAAGCATACCTGTTTGCAGGTAAAAGCACCATAATAGCACTTAATAACATCAATAAATAGTAGTGGTTGTTATATGATGATTTTTGCATTAGGTAAGTTGCAGACCACAAAAGTGTAAAGGCTAACATACTAAAGCGGTATTTGTACCCAATCATTATGAACAATCCGAAAACCCCCATAATGAAATAATAAAAATACATACCATAACCTGGAAGTGGTTGCAACCACTCAAAACCAATAAACGAAAACGTAAACTTAGGTTCTATTAAAGTAGTATTTACCCAACCAGTGAAAATGGCTCCAACCGATTCTAAAAAACATAGAAGCCCAAAAATAATACGGAAAACAACAAGCGAAGCATTATCAATATGTCTAAACAACAATTTGTTAATCATGATGGTTAGCTATAAAAGCAAGTGCTTTTTCTTTATCTTTATTCAATTGCCTTTTTAAGGCATTAACAGATTCAAACTTTTCCTCGTCTCTTATTCGTTTTAAAAGTTCTATATGAATAATTTCACCATAAATATTCTGATCAAAATTAAAAAAATGAACTTCTATAGTTTGCTTTTCGCCATTTACTGTGGGGTTCATTCCAATATTCATCATACCATAAACAGTAGCTCCTGAAATAACCGCTTTTACAATATACGCACCTTGCTTAGGAATTAATTTATAATCTTCTGCAATGTTAATATTGGCTGTTGGGTAATTTAATTGCCTACCTAAACCTTTTCCTTTAGTAACAGAACCTATCAGCATAAAATTATACCCTAAAAATGCATTAGCTTTTGTTATATCGCCTTCAATTAGAGCAGTTCTAATTTTTGTTGAGCTTACAGCAACATCATCAATGTCCTGAGCAGATATTTCTTCTACCTCAAAACCATAAATATCCCCGTACTTTCTAAGATCTTCAATATCCGCATTTCTATTACGCCCGAATCTATGATCATAACCAATAATTACCTTTTTTGCTTTAAGCTTCTCAACCAAAAGTTCCTTTACAAAATCTTCAGCGGTCAATCTTGAAAAATCTTTTGTAAACTCTTTTATAAGCAAATAATCAAGCCCTACAGATTCTAATATACTGCGTCGTTCATCAATGGTATTGATAAGCTTTATATTAGAGTCTTTTTGAAGAACCATTCGTGGATGTGGAAAAAAAGTAAGAATTACAGATTTTAACCCTTCCAATTTACCAGTATTTACAAGCCTTTCTATAATTTTTCTATGACCAATGTGTACGCCATCAAAAGTACCAATAGTTACTACTGTTGATTTAACAGATTTATATTTTGTAATGTTTTTTACACTACCCATTTAACGCACTAAATTGTTAAATTAATTTAAAAAAGTTAGATTTGTTAGGAAAACGAAAAAGAAATTGCCCCGAAAATCTTTATGAAAACAAAACTACATTATGTTTTTTCAATTGCAATGCTTTTAACAGCATTTTCGTCTTTTACCCAAAACACAACGTGGATTAAGGTAAATACCATTGAAAATAATGGAGAATTATCTAAGCTTGAAATAGATGAAACAAGAATTCATTTATTCAAAATTAACAAATCTGATTTTAGTAAAAAAACCGCAAAAGCCACTTTACGAAACTCTAGCCAAAAAAGTGAGAATACTATAATTACACTTCCTGGATTAAATGGCAATATTGAACAATTTAAAATTTACGAAGCTCCTGTATTTGCACCTGAATTAGCTAAAAAATTCCCTGAAATTAAATCATATATTGGATACAGTTTAGAACATCAAGGAGCTAAATTAAGAATGAGTGTTTCTCCAGAAGGAGTTCAAACCATGATAACGTACTTAGACAAACCTGCTGTATTTATGCAACCCCTTGAACAGGGTTCTATTAACTACGTTTTATATGATAAGAGTGCCCGCAACAAAGGCAGCAAATTAGAATGCAAAACAGTAGATGAACTTAATAAGGTTTTAAAAAACAACAACTTATCTTTAAAGGTTGATGAAGGCGGAGCAAACAACCAAATCTTGCAAAAATTTAGAATAGCTATTTCGGTCACAGGAGAATATACTAATTTTCATGGCGGAACCGTGGCTGGTGCATTAGCTGGAATAAACGCAACCTTAAACAGAGTAAATGAGGTTTTTGAAACGGATATGGCTGTTACATTTGAGTTAATAGCGAATAATAATCTTATAATTTATACTGATCCTGGAAGTGACCCTTATTCAGAAGCAGTGACAGGCTCTGAAGGAGCTTGGTCTGATGAAGTACAAGCTACTTTAACCAGTGTTATAGGTGAAAGCAATTATGACATAGGCCACCTTTTTGGGGCTTCTGGTGGAGGTGGTAATGCAGCTTGTATAGGATGTGTTTGCAATAATAATTCTAAAGGAAGTGCATATACCTCTCCTTCAAATAGTATTCCTCAAGGTGATTTATTTGATATTGATTATGTAGCTCATGAAATTGGTCATCAAATGGGGGCTAATCATACCTGGGCTTTTGAAAGCGAAGGAACCGGTGTTAACTCAGAACCAGGTAGTGGCACAACTATTATGGCTTATGCCGGACTTGAGGGCTCAAATAATGTTGAGCTTAATGGTGACGATTATTTTCATTACCACAGTATTAAACAAATATTAGACAACTTAACTTCTAAAAGTTGCCAAACCACAGAAACCATTACAAACAATCCGCCCAGTGCCGATGCGGGTTCTGATTATAATATACCCAAAGGCACTCCCTATGTTCTAAGAGGTTCTGCAACAGACATAGACAGTAGTGATAATCTATCATATTGTTGGGAGCAAATAGATAGTGGTATAACCAACTTCTTAAATTTTGGTCCAACTCTAACTTCAGGCTCAATGAATAGGTCTTTGCCGCCTTCTAGTTCTTCAGATAGATTTATACCAAATTTTGTTAGTGTACTTGAGGGTAACATTGAACAAACAAATCCTACATTAGGAAGTGATTGGGAAACTGTATCCTCTGTTGGCAGATCACTTAACTGGGCTCTTACCGTAAGAGACAGATCTCCTAGTTCTTCAACTGGTGGGCAATCAAGTTACGATACTATGCAAATTATTGTTGAAGATGTTACTCCTTTTTCTATAGACAATCCAGTTTCTTGGGCACAAGGGAGCAATCAAACTATTACTTGGGTGGTTGGAGAAACCACAAATGCTTCTATTAATTGTCAAACTGTTAACATTCTTTTATCTACAGATGGTGGCGCTACATTTTCAACCACTATAGCATCAAACACACCTAATGATGGTTCTTTTACTTATACAGTTCCGGCAATAGCAGATACGGATCAAGCTAGATTGCTAATAGAAGCAGCTGACAACATTTTTTATGATGTTTCCGACTTTGATTTTTCTATTTCCGCAGACCCAGATTTCTTTGTTGTAAATGAAACCTTATCACCAATTAATTGTGGGGAAAGTACAGTAACATTTGAATTTGATTATGTTGCCTCAAATGGGTTTGCTGAAACAACTACTTTTAACGCATCAGGTAACCCTATGGGCTCAACTATACAATTTTCTCCGGCAAGTATGACAGCTTCAGGTATAGTTACAATGACTATTTCTAATCTTGATAACGTTTCACAAAATGATTATACCATTACAGTTATAGGAACTTCAGCGTCAATCACAAAAAACAAAAATATTGATTTCCCGTTTTATAACGGTGTTTGTTTATCAGTAGCTAATACCACATACCAAACTAGCACAACCTTAGTTCAATTTAATACTATTTCTCAGTCTTCAGCGAAACCTTCTGGGTATAGCGATTATACTTCCGTTTCAACAATGGTGGAACGAAATATTTCATACGATTTAATAGTGCAAGTGAATACCGATGGAAACTATACCACCAATACAAAAGTATGGATAGATTGGAACCAAAACTGTAGCTTTGATGATGCCGGTGAAGAATATAATTTAGGGGATGCAAATAATGTTTCTAATGGAGCTACTACAAATTCAACTTTCAATGTTACAGTACCAGCTAATGCTGTTTCAGGAAATACAATTATGAGAGTATCAACTAAGTTTAAAGATGATGGTTTAGTAACGTCTTGTGAAAATGGTTTTGACGGTGAAGTTGAAGATTATACCTTAAATGTTCTACCTAGTTCAGACTTTGACACCTCCATTACTATGGTGGAATTAAACACTATAAATAATGTTAGCAGTAAAACTTCTGATTATTCTGATTATTCATCAATTTCAACAGATGTTCATAGAGATAATAATTATGATTTAAGTGTTAATGTAAGTACGGAAGGCAATTTTACAAGTACTACTATGGTTTGGATTGATTGGAACCAAAACTCAATATTTACTGATGAAGGTGAAGCCTATATTTTGGGAGAAGCCACTAATGCTTCTAACACCCCAACAAATAATTCACCGCTTTCTATTTATATTCCTATAGATGCCGTTCTGGGATATACAATTATGAGAGTTGTAACAGGTTATGATAATGGTGCGGAATTAGTCCCTTCCACCAATGGAGGAGACGGTGAAGTTGAAGATTATTCTATAAATATTTTGCCTTCTGAAAATATTGAAAGGTTTGGTTTTGAAAATTTTATGGTTTACCCAAATCCTAACGAGGGTGAGTTTACAATAAAGCTTGATGGTTCATTAACTCGAAGTATATTTTTAGAATTTTTTGATGCTAGGGGTAGGTTACTTTTCAGTGATAGTTTTAACGCTACTGGTGATTTTAATGAAGAAATAAAATTGAACTTTCTTCAATCTGGTATGTATATTTTGAATATTAGTGATGGCTTAAGGAAATCTACAAAAAAAGTAATTATAAAATAAAAACAAGCCTTTTACTAGATGCTTTTATTTACCATTAAAGGTATTCATAGTATTACTAACTCCTGCCAGTCCAAATGATTTTATTAGTTCTATAGATTTATCAAATCTTTCAGGAAGTTTTTCTTCTTCTTCCTTATTCCATTCTCCTAGAACATAATCAACTTGTCTACCTTTACTAAAGGTATCACTTATACCAAACCTAAAACGATTGTATTTAGAAGAACTAAGCTTATCTTGAATATCTTTTAAACCATTATGCCCGCCATCACTGCCTTTAGTCTTTAATCTTATACTTCCAAAAGGCAAATTTAAATCATCTGTTATTATCAATAAGTTTTCTAAAGGAATCTTTTCTTTAGTTAACCAATATAAAACTGATTTACCGCTTAAATTCATAAAGTTGCTTGGTTTTAAAAGAATAAAAGTTCTTCCTTTTAACTTATAGGTTGTTACATCTCCTAATTTTTGAGTATCAAACGTTAATTCTTCCTTTTGGGCAAAATAATCTAGTATTTTAAATCCAATATTATGACGTGTGTTTTCGTACTTCTCGCCAATATTTCCTAAACCAACAATTAGAAACTTTTTCATAGGGTTTTCTTCTTCAACTTTAAAAGATTCAGTTCTTTTATTAAACAAACTCCAAATAAACTTGCACATTGCATGACTCAATTTGTGTAAAAATAAAAAAGCATCCTGAATAACACAGGATGCTCTTAATATTTAACCTAGAATATATCTATTCTTGAGCTGCTTCTGCTGCTGGAGCTTCTGCTCCTTCTGCTACTGCCTCTTCATCTTCATCTTCATCGTCAACTACAGCTGTTCTTGAAGTTCTAACTTGAGCCACAACATTATTATCTGGGTGTAAAATAGTGTACTTATCATTTTGTAAGTCTCCTACATTAATTTTATCTCCAATTTTTAATGGTGTAATATCTACTTCAATAAAATCTGGTAAATTAGCAGGTAATGCCTTAACACGTAATTTTCTGTATGGTCTTCTTAATACACCTCCGTTTTTAACACCTTTTGAGTTACCCACAACGTTGATAGGTATATTTAAAGAAATTTCTTTGTCTTCAAATAATTGATAGAAATCTATGTGTAAGATTCTATCTGTAACTGGATGAAATTGAATATCCTGTAATACAGCATTAAAAGTTTCACCACCTTCTAAAGTAATTACAACTGTATGCGCATTAGGCGTATAAACCAGTTTAGAGAAGGCTAATTCAGGTGCTGAGAAATGCACTGGGTTATCTCCTCCGTATAATACGCAAGGAACCTGACCAGCATTACGTAAGGCTTTTGTTGCTTTTTTGCCTACGCTTTCTCTTTGAGATCCGTTGATTGTAATTGATTTCATTTTTCTATTTATATTAATTATTAATTTACATTACAAATTTAGAACTTATAGAATTATTATTATGTACGCGCTCCATCACCTCTGCAAATAAATCTGCACAACTTAAAACCTTAAGTTTCTTACTTTCTTGAGAAAGTGGAATGGAATCGGTTATTATAAGTTCTTCTAATTTTGAGTTTTCTAAATTATCATAAGCTTTGCCAGATAATATTGGGTGTGTACAAATAGCTCTTACACTTAATGCCCCACGTTCCATCATCAAATCTGCTGCCTTAGTTAGTGTTCCTGCAGTATCAACCATGTCATCTACAAGTACCACATTTTTACCCTCAACATTACCAATTAATTCCATATGAGAAATTATATTGGCTTTTGCACGTTGCTTATAACAGATTACAACATCACTTTCTAAAGCTTTAGCATAAGCATAAGCTCTTTTAGAACCTCCCATATCTGGAGAAGCAATAGTCAAATTGTCAAGATTCAAACTTTTTAGATAGGGTAAGAAAATAGTTGAAGCAAATAAATGATCAACTGGTTTTTCAAAAAATCCTTGGATTTGATCTGCGTGTAAATCCATAGTAATTATTCGAGTTGCCCCTGCAGCTTCCAACATCTTAGCTACTAATTTAGCAGCTATTGGTACTCTAGGTTTGTCTTTTCTATCTTGTCTTGCCCAACCAAAATATGGTAAAACAGCCGTAATATGTCTTGCCGAAGCACGTTTAGCTGCATCTATCATTAACAACATTTCCATTAAATTTTCAGGACCAGGATTAGTAGACCCTATAATGAAAATTCTAGTACCTCGAATAGATTCTTCATAAGATGGTTGAAACTCACCATCACTATAAGTTGATGTAATTACATTACCCAATTCTGCACCAAAAGCTTTGGCTATTTTTTCACCAAGTTCTTTACTCTGTGTACATGCAAAAATTTTGGCTTCTGTAATTACAATTGGCATAGTTAACTTGTTGTTTTTGAGAGCGCAAACACTCCGTTAATTTTAACGAGGTGCAAATTTATGCAATTATTTTAACCTAAAAAGTATATTGCCTAGTATTTTTGTGATTATTCTAGTAAAAATATATATTTTTGCTGTCCTGAAACGCTCAAGTGGCGGAATTGGTAGACGCGCTGGATTCAAAATCCAGTTTCTTCGGAAGTGTGGGTTCGATTCCCACCTTGAGTACAAAAACCTTCAATTGACATAATTGAAGGTTTTTTTCTTTTAAAATCCTTAAAACTTACTTAAAGGTTTAAGTAAGTTTTAGGCTCAGTTAGTTTTTTTGAATTGAACCTTTCAAACAAACTATTTTTACTAAGCCTTTTAACCAATACTCTTATAATTTTTCTTCTTTATTTCAGTTTCTTAAATTTAAAAACCTCCTACAAACTCTTTATCTTTTACATGTAAATTAGTTAGAATTAGATACTTTTAATCCTAGAACCAATTTCATTTGAAACTATTAAATGGTTTCAATCACCAACTAAACTTTTAAAATTTGTACTACCTAGGATTAGATATAGGAAGTTCCTCCGTAAAAGTGGCCCTTGTAAATGCAGGATCTGGGGAGAATATTTTGAGCCTAAACGAACCCACTAAAGAAATGGAAATTTTAGCCCTTCAAAATGATTGGGCAGAACAAGACCCTAACCTTTGGTGGACATATGTCTGTAAAGCTATAAAAAGAATTTTAGCAGAAACAAATGCCGATGCCTCTAAAATTATGGGTATTGGTATTTCATATCAAATGCATGGATTAGTTATTATTGATAAAAATGGTAATCCCATACGTAATTCCATTATTTGGTGTGATAGTAGAGCTGTAACTATTGGAGAAGAAGCGCATCAAGTTTTAGGTGAAGACTTTTGTTCTGAACATTTACTAAACTCTCCAGGAAATTTTACAGCTTCCAAATTAAAATGGGTAAAGGATAATGAGCCTGAGATTTACAATAAGGTTTACAAATATATGCTACCTGGAGATTACATTGCTTATAAATTAACGGGTGAAATCACTACGACCAAAAACGGGTTATCTGAAGGGATTCTTTGGGATTATAAAAACGATGCCTTGGCAGAATCTTTATTGAATCATTATGGTATTGACAAAGATTTAACACCAACTATTGTCGATAATTTTACCAATCAAGGGGTTACTAATAAAAAAACATTTGAAGAAACTGGAATTCCTTCCGGTGTTCCTGTTACATATAGGGCAGGAGACCAACCAAATAATGCTTTGTCTTTAAATATTTTTAATCATGGTGAAGTAGCTGCTACTGGTGGAACATCAGGCGTAGTTTATGCGGTGACCAATACATTAAAATCAAAAGAATCTTCAAGAATTAATCATTTTATTCATGTAAACTATACACCCAATAACACAACCGTTGGTAAGTTACTTTGTATTAACAGTTGCGGAATTATGTATCGTTGGTTAAAAGACAATATTGGTATAGACTCTTATGAAGCCATGAATAATAAAGCTGCTGAGGTTCCAATTGGTTCAGATGGTGTAGCTATTATTCCTTTCGGAAATGGTGCTGAACGTATGCTAAACAGTAAGAATATTGGGGCTCACTTTTTAAACTTCAATTTAAATCTTCATAACAATGCGCATTTATGTAGAGCTGCACTGGAAGGAATAGCTTTCGCCTTTGTTTACGGCATGGAAATTTTAAAGAATGACAATGCCGAAATTAATGTGATAAGGGCTGGAAACGATAATTTATTTCGTGCAGAAATCTTTTCTAATACGGTGGCAACTCTTATTGGTCACGAAATTGAAATTTATAACACTACTGGTGCTGTGGGTGCCGCAAGAGCTGCTGGATTAACTGATGGTGATTTTAAGAAATTTGGGGATACCATCACCAAAAATGATCACGTTATGACCTTTATGCCACTTCAAAATAAAGAGCCTTATCAAGCAGCTTATTTAAGCTGGAAAAAAGAATTAGAAATTATATTAAACAATAAATAATATTAGAATTATGGAATATTTTAAAGGAATTGATGCTATAAAATATGAAGGGAAGGAATCTGATAACCCTTTAGCATTCAAATACTACAACCCAGACCAGGTTGTTGCTGGTAAAACCATGCGTGAGCATTTCAAATTTGCTATTGCATATTGGCATACATTCTGCGGACAAGGATCAGACCCATTCGGACCTGGAACTCAAAACTTTGCTTGGGACCAAGCTGCTGATCCTATTCAAGCAGCAAAGGATAAAGCGGATGCCGCTTTTGAGTTTATTTCAAAAATGGGATTTGATTATTACTGTTTCCATGATTATGATTTGGTTCAAGAAGCACCAACATTTGCAGAATCGGAAAAAAGATTAGCAACTATTGTTGATTACCTAAAAGGAAAACAAACCGAATCTGGGAAAAAGTTGTTATGGGGAACCGCAAATTGTTTTTCAAACCCAAGATATATGAATGGAGCATCTACCAACCCGGAATTTGGAGTTGTTGCCAGAGCAGGCGCTCAAATAAAATTAGCTTTAGATGCAACCATTGCTTTAGGTGGAGAAAACTATGTGTTCTGGGGAGGTCGTGAGGGTTACATGTCTTTATTAAATACTGACATGAAACGTGAGTTAGACCACATGGGGCAGCTTTTAACAATGGCAAGAGATTATGCAAGAGGACAAGGGTTTAACGGTACATTCTTTATTGAGCCAAAACCTATGGAGCCAATGAAACATCAGTATGATTTTGATGCAGCAACTGCTATTGGTTTCTTGAAAGAATATGGTTTAGATAAAGACTTTAAAATGAATATTGAGGTAAACCATGCAACATTGGCACAACACACATTCCAACATGAATTAGAGGTGTCTGCTAGCGCAGGCATGCTTGGTAGTATTGATGCTAACCGTGGTGATTACCAAAACGGATGGGATACAGACCAATTCCCAAATAACATTCAAGAAACTACAGAGGCTATGTTAGTATTCCTAAAAGCCGGTGGTTTACAAGGTGGTGGTGTGAATTTTGATGCTAAAATTAGAAGAAATTCTACCGATATGGAAGATGTATTCCATGCGCATATTGGTGGTGCTGACACTTTTGCTAGAGCATTAATTACTGCTGATAAAATCATATCTTCGTCACAATATGAAAAATTGAGAACTGAAAGATATAGCTCTTTCGACTCTGGGAAAGGTAAAGATTTTGAAGAAGGAAAATTAGATATGAATTCTCTTTATGAAATTGCGAACGAAAACGGCGAATTATCATTAACCAGTGGTAAGCAAGAATTATTTGAAAACATAATAAATCAGTATATTTAAAACCAACAAACTAAATAAGACATACTCTAAGTACTTAACTGCATTGTAATGTGAATTTAAGTCCTTTCTCCTCTATATTAAGTCATTGATTTTGTGCTTAAAATCATTTATAGATTTTAAACACTAACTCATCTTATAATTTGAGAGAAAATTAAAGAAATGTCTTTTCAATAAAACCAAGACATCTATTTACCAATAACTTAAATTTAAAAAGCAATGGGAACCACAAATTCTTCTTATTTAACTAAACTTACCCTAGTGGCAACACTTGGAGGATTACTATTTGGATATGACACAGGTGTTATTTCAGGAACTGTAGGAGCTTTAGATTCATTTTTTGTTATCCCAAAAAACCTATCAGAGACTGCAGCAAGCGCCTTCAAAGGATTTATAGTTTCTAGTGCATTAATCGGATGCATTATTGGGGGTGTTTTAGGGGGGCTAGTAAGTAAAAACCTTGGGAGAAAAAAAGGATTGATACTAGCTGCTATACTATTTTTAATTTCGGCTCTTGGTTCAGCAATGCCCGAAATGTTAATCACTGAAATTGGAGAAGGAGACCATACACTTTCTACTGTGTTTATTATATATAGAATAATTGGTGGTATTGGTGTTGGTTTAGCCTCAATGCTTTCTCCTTTATATATTGCCGAAATTGCACCAGCTAATAAAAGAGGGAAATTGGTTTCATTTAACCAATTAGCCATTGTAGGAGGATTTATGGTGGTTTATTTTGTAAATTATTTTATTGCAAAAGGCGGAGGCTCTGATGCTTGGTTAAATTCTATTGGATGGAGATGGATGTTTGCTTCTGAAATTGTCCCAGCCGGTTTATTTCTGCTATTACTGTTTTTTGTTCCAGATACACCGCGTTCTCTAGTAATTCAAAATAAACCAGAAGAAGCTCTTACTGTTTTAGAAAAAGTAAATGGCAAGGAAAAAGCTAAGGAAATTTTAAACGATATTGAAACTTCGATGAGCGAAAAAACCACTTCTGGTAACCTTTTATCTTTTGGTTGGTTGGTTCTAGTAATTGGTATTTTACTTTCTATTTTTCAGCAATTTGTTGGTATTAATGTGGTACTCTATTATGCCCCTGAAATTTTCAAAACAATATCTTCTGGAACAGATAGCGCCTTATTAATGACCATTATTGTTGGTATTGTAAACTTCTTATTTACAATAATAGCCATAAGAACTGTGGATAAATACGGTAGAAAACCATTAATGATTATTGGTGCCATAGGAATGGCTATTGCTATGTTTTCTCTAGGTTTTGTTTTTTATGCCGAAGCGTCAGGTTATGCTGCTCTAGGCGCCATGATGCTTTATGTAGCAAGCTTCGCAATGAGCTGGGGACCAGTTACATGGGTGCTTTTATCCGAAATATTTCCTAATAAAATTAGAGGAAAAGCCTTGGCAATTGCAGTTGCAGCTCAATGGATATCCAATTACTTAGTATCATTAACATTCCCTATGATGAATGACAATTCATATTTAACAGAACAATTTAATCATGGTTTTGCTTATTGGATATATGGTATTATGAGTGTTTTAGCCACCTTATTTATTTTTAAATTTGTTCCCGAGACTAAGGGTAAAACTTTGGAAGAAATGGAAAAAATATGGAAGAAGTAAAACTTTCTTAGAATTTAATAAGAGTCCGAAATTAAATTTTTGGGCTCTTACTATTCTTTATTATTCTCTTAAATTTTTCTAGTACTCTCCCGCTCAATCAAACTCGTTTTAATCACTTTAGTTTGAAAAGGCTCTTTTGAGTTTCCTTCTAAACGGTCAATAAGCATGTGGGCAGCAGTTTCGCCAATGTATTTACCATGTTGACTAATAGTAGTTATCTTCGGAGTCACATATTGCGGTAGCTTACCGTTGGTAAAGCAAATAATTGATAAATCTTTAGGAATATTATAACCCATGCGTTTTACAATTTCTAAAGATTGTACTGCAGAGCTTTCCTCTAGACATAAAAGTCCGTCAATAGATTTATCAGCCAAAACAATTTTCATGGCTATCTCAAAATCTTCTTGTTTTCCAATTTTAACTATGAGTTTTTGGTCTATTTCAATTTGATTATCAGCAAGAGCTTTTTTGTAACCTTTTACCCGAAGTTTTCCAACACTTAAGTTGTCAATTACCGAAATTAATGCTATTCGTTTGCAGCCTGTTTTAATAAGATGATTTGTTGCATGTCTTGCTCCTTCAAAGTCGTCAACTATCACCTTATCACATTCAATATCATCTGTCACACGGTCAAACATTACCATGGGAACACCTTCATTTATGGTATTCTTTAAATGCTGATATTCCCCTTTGGCCTGGGTTTCTTCGGCTAATGATAAAATAAAACCATCTAAAGTTCCATTCTTTAATAGTTCCATGGTCTTAAGTTCTTTTTCCAAAGATTCATTAGAGATACATGATATTAAACTATAGCCTTTTTCCGTAGCCTTAGATTCTATTCCCACAAAAACCTTAGCAAAAAAGTTATTCATGATATTAGGGATAATAACACCAATTGTTTTGGTCTTTTTGTTTAATAAACTTAAAGCAACACTATTAGGTTTATAATTGTGTTCCTTGGCATACCTCTGGATTTTGTCTTTTGTTTTAGCGCTTATTTCATAACTATCATTCAAGGCTTTTGATACCGTAGCTATAGAAACATCAAATTGGTTGGCTATATGTTTGAGTGTAATACGCTTTTTCATCTTCGGAAAGATACTAAATCATTTGTGCTCTTGAGTAAGAATTAACGGTTTTCATGTCAGTTTATCACTCTAATAATAATTTTCTAAAAATACATCATATGAATTAATAAATGCAGAATATGTAGCATTCCATTTTTATGCCGGACAGTACTTTTACCGCTCATTATACTTAATTCTTTAAAAAAATATGATGCGTCCATTACTAAAAATAATTGCACTGTTTTGTCTGATTATATCTTGTAAAACAGAAGAAAAAAAGCATCCTGAAACTAAATAAACCAAAACAATCGAATTTATACTCACTGAAAAAGAACTAGGGTTCTATACAAATAAAGGGGAGTTTGTAGTTGAGGCAGGCGAATTTAATATGTATATAGGAGGGAGTTCAAATACAACACTATCAAGTAAATTCATCCTAAAATAATTTCCTATTAAAAAAATAAGTTATAAATAAATTTAAAAACTATGAAAAATAAAATCTTTTTGGTAATTATGGTAACGTTCTTGTCATTTCTATCTTGTAGTAGCAGTGATAATGAGGGGGGTGAATCAAATGCACCAACGAACTTATTAATATCTAGTGTTAAAATTGGTGCAGATGCTAATAATCCTAACGGAGATGGAAGTGGCGTTGTTAACTTTACAATTACAGCTACAAATGCAACTTCCTATAGTGTTTTAATTAACAATGAAACTTTAGAACTTACTCAAAATACCTTTAGCTACACCTTTACACAAAATGGAACTAAGAACCATTCAATTATAGTATCAGCATTTAATTCTGATGGTTTTACAAGTACTACTTATACATTAACGGTCTATGTAAATAGAGAATTACAATTGGTTTGGTCAGATGAGTTTGACACCAATGGTGCACCTGATCCTTCTAAATGGGGTTACAATACAGGGACTGGTGATAACGGTTGGGGAAATAATGAATCTCAATATTATACAGATAGATCAGACAATGTGAAAGTAGAAGGTGGTTTATTAAAAATAATTGCTAAAAAAGAAGATTTTTCGGGGTCAGAGTATACTTCAGCAAGACTTCTTACTTCAGGTAAATTTGAATTTACCTATGGACGGGTCGAGGTTCGAGCTAAACTACCATCAGGTGGTGGCGTTTGGCCTGCTATTTGGATGCTTGGAGCTAATTTTGGTTCAGTTGGTTGGCCCGCTTGTGGTGAAATTGATATTATGGAGTATGTTGGGAATAACCCAGGACATATTTCGAGTGCCTTACATACAACATCTAGCTTTGGTGCAACTGTTAATTATAAAGCAACTTCTATTAATAACGAAACCACAGAATTTCATTTATACTCTGCTATTTGGACAGAAGACAGCATAACTTTTATGTTAGATGGTGTTGAATACTATACTTATAATCCATCCATTAAAAATGATGAAACATGGCCGTTTTATAATGATCAATTTCTAATACTAAATATTGCTATAGGAGGAAATTTAGGAGGTGCAATTGATCCTAATTTTGATACATCTACCATGGAAATAGATTATGTTAGGGTTTATCAATAACAATTTCAAAATTCAGTTAGAAAAGTTTGGATGTATTTATTGATTAATAAAATGTCATTTGAAATGAAATGGGAAATCACGAAGTAAAGTAATTACAATATACTGTTTTCAATATTCCTATTTACTGTAACGGCAAAAGTTCAGGAATGCGTTTTTAAGGCGCTATTAGAAAAAAGCAGCATATGTGTTATTGAATGCTGAATTTGTAGTATTCCAATTTTTGGTCTGATAGTACTTTTATCACCCATACATACTTAATTATATTAAAAATCATGAAGTACAATTTATTAAAAATATTTGTAATATTTTGCCTATTTTTTTCGTGTAAGACTGAGGAGAAAAAGCGAACTGAGGTTAAAGAAACTAAATCTGAACTTTTAAATTTAAATACTATTAAAAGCGAAGTTTACACTACGGTTCACAATTCTAACCTAAAATTAGCTTTAACAGATTCATTGACATTTAAGAGTTTTAGGCAACCTCTAGAAACAGAAGCCGCAATTGTTATTGATGCCAATAAAGAATTTCAAACGTTTTTAGGTATTGGAGCAGCATTAACAGACGCGGCCGCAGAAACCTTTTATAAACTCACAAAAGATAATCAATCTAAGTTTTTAGAAGCCTATTTCAGCAAAGAAAAAGGCATTGGATACTCGTTAGCTCGTACCATTATTCATAGCTGTGATTTTTCAACAGAAAGTTACACCTATATACAGGAAGGTGATTCAGATTTAAAAACCTTCAATATAGACCACGATAGAAAATATAGACTTCCATTCACAAAAAAGGCTATTGCGGCAGCTGGAGGAAGGCTAACCATGTATGCCAGTCCTTGGAGCCCTCCAGCATTTATGAAAACCAATAATAATATGCTAAAAGGTGGGAAACTAAAACCAGAGTTTTACCAACCTTGGGCAAATTATTATGCAAAATTTATAAAGGCATATGAGGCCGAAGGTATTCCTATTTGGGGCTTAACTATTCAAAATGAACCTATGGCCGTACAACGCTGGGAGTCTTGCATTTATACTGCTGAAGAAGAACGCGATTTCTTGAAAAATTACTTAGGTCCAACTTTAGAAAAAGAAGGTTTAGGCGATAAAAATATAATTGTATGGGATCATAATCGAGATTTATTATTCCAAAGGGCTAGTACCATTTTAAATGACCCTGAAGCCGCTAAATATGTCTGGGGAACGGGGTTCCATTGGTATGAAGATTGGAAAGATGATATACCAATGTTTGATGCTGTAAAGCGTGTTAAAGAAGCATATCCTGATAAAAACTTAATATTTACTGAAGGTTGTAATGAGAAGTATGATATTAAAAGAATTGAAAATGAAGACCCAAAACTGGCAGAACGTTACGGAAAATCCATGATTAATGATTTTAATAATGGTACAGTTGCTTGGACAGATTGGAATATTCTTTTAGACCAAACTGGAGGACCTAACCATGTTGGTAATTTTTGTTTTGCCCCTGTTCATGGTAATACCACAACTGGTCAATTAACATTTACTAATTCTTACTACTATATTGGGCATTTTTCAAAATTTATTCGCCCTGGAGCTAACCGTATAGTTAGTGTTTCAAGTTTTAATTCAATTCTAACAACAGCATTTAAAAATACTGATGGTAGTATTGTAATAATAGTAATGAATCAGAGTGATAAAGACATGGATTACACAATAACCATGCAATCTAAAACAGCGTCATTAAAAACCAGTCCTCATTCTATTCAAACAATTATTCTTAAACAATCATAAAACTATGCAGTCAGATAGCAAAAATATAGTACTGGATAAATCATACACCGTTTTAATAAGTCTTATCGTAGCACTAGGCGGATTTTTATTGGGGTTTGATAGTGCTGTTATTTCTGGAGCTATAAAAGGCATAACAATCTATTTTGAAATGACCGATGAAATGTTGGGTTTTGCAGTAGGCTGCGTCATTTTTGGTGCCATGGCAGGTAATTTATTAGCAGGACCTATGAGTGACCGGTTCGGTAGGAAGAAAACACTCATTTTCGTAGCCTTTTTGTTTACATTATCTGCTACTTGGTCTGCATTAGCTACAGGATATACAGAATTTATTATTGCTAGAATAATTGGAGGCATTGGTATTGGAGGAGCCATATTAATTGCTCCAATTTATATTGCAGAAATTGCACCTCCTAAATTACGAGGTAGCCTAGTATCATTTAATCAATTAAATATTGTTATTGGAATATCTGTTGCTTATTTCTCAAACTACTTTTTAGTTAATTTAGAGAATGATAGTTGGCGATGGATGTTGGGCGTTGAAGCTATTCCTGCCTTTCTATATTTTGTGGCACTATTTATTGTACCCAAAAGCCCAAGATGGTTAGTAATTAAATTAAATAATGTGTCTTCAGCGTTTGGCATCTTAATGAAGATTGGTGGTGAAGATTATGCAAATACTACACTTGAAGAAATTCAAAGAATTGCCTCCAAAAAAGAAACTAAGGGAAAACTGTCTGATATTTTCAAAAGTAAGTATTCCACCATTATGGTTATTGCCTTAGGAATAGCCTTTTTTCAACAAATAACTGGTATTAATGCCATTTTTTATTATGCTCCCACAATTTTTGAACAGGCCGGTGGAAGTACAGATTCATCATTTTTACAAGCTATAGTTGTAGGTCTCACAAATTTATTGTTTACCCTACTGGCTATTTGGTTAATAGATAAATTAGGTAGAAGGCCTCTATTACTAATAGGAACTTCCTTTATGGCACTGGCACTAATGATGGCAACATTGGCTTTTAATAATGCTACATACGAATTCAATACAGAGACATTAAGTAAAATAAAAGATTCCGAAATGAAGTCGTCTTTGAGTCAATTAAATGGCGAAACATTTACAAGTCAAGGACAACTGTTTAAAGTACTACAAGCAAAACTAGATTATAAGGCATTTTTAAACTTTAAAAGAAATGAAATCACAAATTTTATTGATATAAATGCAACCTTGGTTTTAATTGCAATTTTATTGTATGTGGCATCCTTTGCAATATCCTTG
The DNA here is from genome assembly GCF_045277075.1 of Seonamhaeicola sp. MEBiC01930. GTDB lineage: Bacteria > Bacteroidota > Bacteroidia > Flavobacteriales > Flavobacteriaceae > Seonamhaeicola. The sequence goes on from NZ_CP104270.1 coordinate 1,245,380, forward strand.
GGTCCTGTTATGTGGGCTTTAATTTCTGAAATTTTTCCAAATAATATAAAGGGAATAGCCATTTCTTTTGTTGGTTTTTTCAATTCATTAATAAGCTTTTCGGTTACCCAGGTTTTTCCTTGGGAGCTTACAAATTTAGGGCCTACAGCCACTTTTGCAATATATGCTCTTTTATCATTATGCAGTATATTTTTTGTCTACAAATTTGTAATTGAAACTAAAGGGAAAACATTGGAAGAAGTAGAGAAACTTCTTGTGAAATAATCTTTTTAAAATACGTTAACAACAAAAAAACTGGAAATCTAATTTTCAACGCCATACTAAAATATGAACACTACTGAAGATTTTAAACAATTTGAACACTTAGAAGAAGAGCAATTACCAGTCGCCAAACATAAATTACATGATTGGACTCATTTTGCGGGACTCTACGCTGCTGAGCATGTAGCAGCTACGGAATTTGTTATCGGGGCTACCTTTGTGGCACTTGGGGCTAAGACTATGGATATCATTCTAGGCCTTTTGATTGGAAATATTCTAGCTGTACTAAGTTGGAGGTTCATCACCTCCCCAATTGCAGTCGATACGCGTTTAAGCCTCTATACCTATCTTAATAAGATTGCAGGTGATTCTATGACCAAGATGTACAATTGGGCCAACGTCATCATTTTTTCGGTAATCTCAGCAGCCATGATTACGGTATCGTCCACTGCAGTGCGTTTTGCCTTTAATATTCCTGCGCAACTCAATTGGTACCCAACCAATACCTGGTTTATTTTGATTGTCTTAGCTGTAGGCATCTTTGTGGTTTTCATTGCGCTTTATGGTTTTAATGCTGTATCTGAATTTTCAGGCATATGTGCTCCATGGCTTTTTGTAATGTTTACTAGTGGCGCCATGGTGCTTCTACCTGCTTTGTCTATAGATGTTCTAGATAAAACTTTACCCTCGAATTGGATTGATTTTATGACCTTAGGTGACCAGTCTATTTGGACAGGTATAAACAGCGATGGAGCTCCAGGTATTGGACTAGTGGAAGTTATCGGTTTTGGTTGGGCTGCCAATACTATTACTCATTTTGGTTTAATAGATATGGCGCTATTACGATTTGCAAAAAAGAAATCATACGGATATGCAACCAGTACTGGAATGATGTTTGGACATTATGTGGCGTGGATAGCAGCTGGAATCATGGGCGCTGGTGCCGCCGTTATTTTAGGAAAATCTATTATAGAATTAGACCCAGGTGATGTAGCGTACTATGCTCTTGGATGGTCAGGATTTGTAATTGTTATTATAGCCGGTTGGACTACTGCGATTACAAACCTGTACCGAGCAGGTTTAGCGGCACAAGCAATTTTCTTCAACCATTCTCGAAAGAAAACAACCATAGTTGTTGGGTTAATTACAATAATAATTGCCTGTTTTCCCTTTGTGTTTTCGCAAATATTGCCGCTATTAACTTATGCTGGTTTGTTGGTAGTTCCTGTGGGTGCTATTGTGTTTGCTGAACATCAAGTTTTCCCTAAAATTGGCTATACGCGCTACTGGTCTTCGTACCGCAAACTAACCTTTAGTATGCCAGCAATTGCCTCTTGGGGGTTGGGCTTGGTCTTCGGTTTCGGGCTTAATTTCTTAGATGTGATTTCCTTCTATTACCTGTTTATTCCTACTTGGTTTTTTACTATAGTGGTGTACACTTTACTCGCTTCAAAATATGGAGCGAAAGAGACTTATGCAGAGGAAGTAAAAGAAGAGGGTCTAAGAAATGAAACTATTGAACGTTTTCAAGCAGAACAAGCAAAGAAAGAGCCTGTACAAGTAAAAGATGTTTCTGTCTTCTCTAAGATACTGAGAATTTTAGCCATTGCAGCCCTAGCAATTACCATGGTTTTAGCATGTAATGTGTTATTTGGTAGTGCTTCGGAAACCGACTATATAGCAAACAGAGAACTCTTTTATACCTACACATTTATTTGTACAATTGTTTATTTCGTACTTGCCTATTGGGCATTAAAACGAGGAAAATCAAGTATAGCATCAGAAGCATGAAAACTCCAATACAACTCCAACAGGAAAACTTAGTGGATTTAGGCAGCAGAATGCCCGTACCTAATTATAACCGTACTGCTAATAAAACTGGAATAATACATATCGGTGTTGGAGGCTTTCATCGGGCGCATCAAGCCTACTTTTTGCATCAGCTTAGACAACTGGGTGAAGCTTCAGATTGGAATATCTGCGGCATTGGTTTACGCGAAGCAGATAGCAAACTACACAACGTTTTCAGAAAACAAGACCATCTATATACGTTGATGGTCAAACATGCAGATGGAAAAATTACACCTGAAGTTATTGGGTCTATTGTAGATTTTGAAATGGGTACTACTAACCCAGAATCTGTAATCGCTCGAATGGCAAATACAGATACTAGAATCGTATCGTTAACTATTACTGAGGGTGGTTATAATTTTAATCCCACAACTGGAGATTTCAATTTTGACAATCCTGACATTCAATATGAACTTCAAAACCCACAGGACCCAAGAACCGTTTATGGTTTTTTAACGGCAGCCTTAAAAAGGCGACGTGATGCAGGACTCCCTGCTTTTACTATTTTGATTTGCGACAATATCGAACACAATGGTGACATGGCCCGTAAGATGCTGCTCACTTTTGCCGAAGCCCAAGATTTGGTCTTAGCAAAATGGATAGCTAAAGAAGTCTGTTTCCCAAATAGTATGGTAGATCGTATTACGCCAGTAACAACTAAAGCAGATATAGAAACTCTTGCACGAACTTATGGCTTAAAAGATGGGTGGCCTGTTACTTGCGAACCTTATATCCAATGGGTTGTAGAAGATAAATTTTCTAATGGCAGACCAGACTTTGAAAAAGTAGGTGTTCAATTCGTGCCCGATGTTGGTCCTTATGAAAAAATGAAACTCCGATTGCTAAATGCGGGTCATTCGGTTTTAGGGCTTTTAGGAGTCATTCATGGACACTCAACTATTAATGCATGTATTGAAGATGAAACTTTCGCTACATATTTACGTGCCTTTCTAGATGTAGAGGCCACAACTATTTTAGGTGATATTAAAGGTATTAATTTGGAGGACTACAAGGACAGTCTGCTAGAACGTTTTGGGAACCCGAATGTTAAAGACAGTGTTGGTCGTATTTGTATGGAAAGCTCAGCTAAATTACCCAAATTTTTAATTGCTACTATACATGAAAATTTAGAAATAGGTGGAAGCATCAAATTTGCAACATTGGTTATTGCAGCTTGGTGTTATTGTTGTGATAAAGGAATAGATAGACACGGACATGCAATTGAAATTGTCGATGCCATGAGTACCGAATTGTATCAAGCTGCCAAAGAAACTCAAACCGATTCACTAGCCTTTATTAGACAAGAATCTATTTTTGGTAATCTTGCTAAAAATGAACGATTTACAGATTTGTACACGGAGATGGTTCAGAAAGTCTATAACGATACCAATATCAAAAAGCATATGGTGGAAATGATTTAGAATCTATTATTAAGAATAAATATATGATATCAAAAAATGGCATTGTAGAATTGAATGCTAAATTGAGTTGGTTATGAAACAGATTGTGTGTTATGGTGAGGTGCTATGGGATATGCTTCCCACGGGTAAAAAATTGGGTGGAGCACCACTTAATGTGGCTCTGAGAATGCAAGCATTTGGTTGTAGAACTAAGGTAATTAGCTGTATAGGAAAAGATGTTGCCGGTAATGATATTGCAGTACAGATGAAAAAGTATAATGCAACAACTGATCACTTACAAGTTAGCCAAAATTACGATACAAGTGAGGTGTTGGTAACCCTGAATGATTCAGGATCTGCATCTTATGAAATAAAAAGGCCTTGTGCGTGGGACGATATTCATCTTTTAGAAAAAGACATAACTTTGGTTAAATCTGCAGATGCTTTTATATATGGTAGTTTGGTTGCTCGCCAGTTGACTTCAAGAGATACCCTGTTTGCTTTACTCAAAGCTTCTCAATTTAAAGTTTTTGATGTAAACCTACGTCCACCACACTATGAGTTGAAAACTCTTATGGACCTTATGAAACAAGCAGATTTTATAAAGTTTAATGATGATGAAATCTTTGAGCTATCTGCTGCTATAGGAGACAAGAAGATGTCGCTAGAGGATAGCATATCCTTTTTTGCCCAAGAAACTCAAACACCTAGTATATGTGTAACAATGGGGGCTCATGGAGCTGTATTATTTCAAGATAATAAGTTTGTTTACAACAAGGGATATCATATTGAGGTGATCGATACAGTGGGAGCTGGAGATTCTTTTCTTGCAACATTAATATATCAACTACTTAATAGTGAAGATGCAGTAACTGCACTGGATAATGCTTGTGCAGTAGGAGCTATTGTGGCCTCTAAAGAGGGAGCTAATCCAATAATTAACAACAAAGAAATTCAAGAGATAATGAAGTAACCTTATCAGTAATAAATTGATTGACACGAAACTTCTATACCATGTTTTGAATAGAAATTTTCTTGTCCTTTTTAAACGAGTTCATTGTAATTATTTAACCTTAATACTGTAAAAGTTAAATACAGTTTATATAATTTTAAAAATTCATTTTATGAAAAGAATTGCACATTTCGCCCTTATTTGTATAGTTATTTGTTCCTGTACAAAACCAGTAAAACAAGAATTTAAAACTGAAACTAATTTTCAACCTTTCCAACCGCCGATTGCATATAAGGATGCAAAAGAGCAAGCATTAAAAATTCTTAATCAGATGACAATCGATGAGAAGATTTCTTTGATAGGTGGTCATAATGTATTTTTCACTAAAGGGTTTGAGAAATTTAATGTGCCAGCCATGTATCTCTCAGATGCTACTCAGGGTGTAAACATTCGACGTCATCTAGATGATCAGCTTGAAAAATCAGTGGCTTTCCCAAGTCCACTAGCCTTGGCAAGTACTTGGAATAAGGAGTTGGCAGGTAATTATGCAAAATCTATTGGTGAAGAGTGTAGAGCCGGTGAAATTGCAGTACTACTTGGGCCAGGAATGAACATTTATCGTATAGCGCAAAATGGTAGAAACTTTGAGTACTTCGGAGAAGACCCTTACCTAGCTGCTAGAATGATAGAGAATTATGTGGTAGGCATGCAAAGTACAGGTACCATGGCTACTTTAAAGCATTTTATAGCTAATAATACGGACTATAAGAGAAGAACATCAAATTCAGTAGTTGATAAAAGGACTTTGCACGAAATTTATTTACCTGCGTTCGAAGCTGGTGTTGATGCAGGCGTTATGGCTGTTATGACCTCTTATAATTTAGTAAATGGAGAGTATGCCGGACAAAGTAAGGATGTAATTACAGGCCTTTTACGTGAGGACTTAGGTTTTAAATGGTTAGTTATGAGTGATTGGTGGTCCGTGTATGATGCCGAAAAAGTAATAAAATCAGGTCTAGATCTTGATATGCCAGGGGAACCGAGATCGGAATATCCTGATTATATGAAGAAACCAGAATTCTTTTTGCGAAATGCTGCAAAACCACTTCTTGAAGAAGGGAAAGTACAAGAAGAGGACATCAACAGAATGGTTACCAACATACTAACCACAGAAATAGCAATGGGTCTGCTAGAGCGACCTATAAAGGATGCTTCTTATTTTGATAACTTCGACCAACACGAAGCAGTTGCTTTACAAACTGGACGAGAAAGTATTGTATTACTAAAAAACAACAATGTTTTACCTATTAATAAAACTGGCGATATATCAATTTTACTTACGGGAGAATATTCAGATAAAATACCTCATGGCGGTGGTGCTGCCGAGGTGGTTGGATATGACCATGTAACGATGATAATGGCTCTTAAAGAGATTTATGGTGAAAAAGTGTATTATATAGAAAAACCTACGGACGAAGACTTAAAAACTGCCAGTCATGTGATTTATAGCACTGGAACATTTGATTCTGAAGGATGGGATAAACCATTTGATTTGTCAGAGACAATTAACTCGGAAATTAAACATATTACTACCTTAAATAAAAACACGATTATATCGGTTAGCTCAGGTAGTGGTGTGAATATGACAGAGTGGAATGATGATATTGCTGGATTATTATATAGCTGGTATCCAGGTCAAATTGGATTTAAAGGTTTTGCTGAAATAGTAGCTGGTATTACTAATCCATCAGCTAAATTACCTATTACCATTGAGAAAAAATTTGAAGATTCACCAGGATATGGTTACATCCCTGAAGGCAAAGAATTATATTCAGGTTGGGATGAAGACCATAGAATTATAGACCCAATAACTGATGTGAATTATGATGAAGGTGTATTTGTTGGGTATCGTTGGTACGAAAGCAAAGCAATTGAGCCACTTTATCCATTTGGTTTCGGTTTGTCTTACACGACATATGAATACAGTAACTTACTATTAGAAAACGAATCGATAAAAGTGGGCGAAAAACTCAACTTAAAAATCGATATAGAAAACACTGGTTCAGTTGAAGGTAAAGAAATTGTTCAGGTATATGTTCGTGATATTGAATCAACCGTTGAACGCCCTTTAAAAGAGTTGAAAGATTTTCAGAAAGTGCAATTAGCTGTTGGTGAGAAACAGACTATTTACTTTACACTAACCGATAGAGACTTTGCATTTTGGGATTTAGAAACTGAAGATTGGAAAGTAGAATCAGGTCATTTTGAAATACTAGTAGGTACAGCTTCAAATAATATTTTAGCTAGTGCTAAACTTGAAATAACAGATAAATAATATAACAGACAGAATCCATGGAATACGATCTAGTTCCTGCTGAAATAAAGTCTGGTTATGCTAGATATAGAACTTAAAATAGGCCAAATTGATATCATCGCCTTTTAATCAATTAATGTTTAGAGCTAAATTGATAAAGCACCAAGACGCTTCAGTAAACATTCTCAAATTAAAAATGTAGTCTAATTAATAAAAAACAATTATGAACAAACAAGGATTTTTAATATTAATAACATCTATTTCTGCTTTAGGCGGTTTACTTTTTGGATATGATACCGGGGTAATAAACGGTGCCCAATTTTATCTAACAAAATATTTTCAGCTTGACGCTAGTCTACAAGGATGGGTTGTTGGGAGTGCCTTATTGGGCTGCTTGGTAGGAGCAATAATCTCAGGATCATTAAGTATTAAAATAGGCAGAAAAAACTCCCTTATTATTTCTGCATTGCTTTTTAGCATTTCGGCTTGGGGTTCAGGCCTTCCTTCATTTATGCCAGAATCTGTTTCTCTTTTAGTGGTATTTAGAATTCTTGGTGGCTTAGGTATTGGAATTGCATCCATGAATGCCCCGATGTATATAGCAGAAATTGCACCTGCTAAAAAACGTGGCAAATTAGTTACATTTTATCAATTGGCTATTGTTGTTGGCTTTTTTGTAGTGTTTTTAGTTACCTACTTTATAGGTAACAGATTAACAGAAGCAGAAAATTTAGAATTTGGCTGGAGACAAATGTTTTGGTCAGAGCTCATACCAAGCTGTTTGTTTTTTGCAACGCTTTTCTTTGTTCCTAAAAGCCCCAGATGGTTGTCTCTAAAAGGTAAAGATGAAGAAGCATTGTCTATTTTAATAAAAATACATGGTGAAAAACAAGCACAACTAGAAAGTGATGAAATAAAAAAATCACTAAAAAATGAAACAAAAGACACAAAAATTAATTACTTCTCAAAAGGTATATTTATTATAATATTAATTGGGTCAATTTTTTCAATATTACAACAGTTTACAGGAATTAACGCCGTATTGTATTATGGTGCAGATATCTTTGAAAAGGCTCTTGGTTTTGGAAAAGACGATGTTTTAAAACAACAAGTACTGTTAGCGTTTGTAAATTTAGTTTTTACTTTTATTGCTATGGCTACTGTAGATAAATTGGGTAGAAAACCGTTGGTTTATATTGGGTCCTTGGGCATGTTAATTGGTTTTTTACTTTTAGGGTTTAGTATACAACTGCAATCTATCGGATTTATATCTTTACTTGGTGTTTTAATATTCATTGGGTCGTTTGCTCTATCAATGGGTCCTGTAGTATGGGTGGTGCTGTCGGAGATGTTTCCAAACAAGATTAGAAGTGTAGCCATGTCAGTTGCAGTTGCAGTTCAATGGGCAGGTAATTACTTGGTATCACAAACCTTTCCTATGGTAACAGCCAGTGATGTTAATAATAATGAATTCTGGAATGGATCATTGCCTTACTTTATTTTTAGTGCTTTTATATTAATAATAATGGCTTTCACTTATAAATTCATTCCAGAAACTAAAGGGAAATCTCTTGAAGAAATAGAATCAATTTGGGATAATTAAAGAATATTTAATAACCCTTGTTTATTAAATTAATCGCTTTAAAAAAGCTTTTATATTAGTAAATAAATTAGTTTTATTATATTTTGTTTTAAAACCTGATTCATTTAATATTCATTTTAGTTGGTTTAGATATGAAAAAGCTATCTTATTTTTTTTGTTACTACTTTTTCTTAATATCCTTAACATTCTACGCCCAAAAACCGCGTAAAGATTTTGAATTTTTCAATGTAAAGAAAAATATTTCTAATATTGGTATTTGTACTATTACACAAGACCAATATGGCTTTATTTGGATTGGAACCAATGGATCTGGTCTGAGCAAATTTGATGGTATTGATTACACAACCTATAAGCATCATTTAAAAGACTCCACTTCACTAAGTAGTAGTTTAATTTTTTGTTCCTATATAGATAAAAACAATAATCTATGGTTTGGAACAGAAGAAGGTCTTAACCTTTATGACCGTGAAAAGGATTGTTTTAAAAGAATTCCTATTAAGGAATTGACCACAAAAAAATCTAATGTTTCGATAAGAAGTTTTCAAGGAGATAATAATGGAAATTTATTTATAGGAACTTACTCCCAAGGTTTGTTTATTCTTAATTTAAATACTCTAAATGTAACAAAAGTAGATAGTCAAGACTTTAACCCAGATAACCCTCTAGAGATTCATTCCTTAAAATCTGACAAGAACGGTACAATATACGCCGGAACGAATAGAGGTCTTAAAGAATATGATGAAAAAACAAATTCACTTAAACTTTCTCTAATAAGAACTGTAGAAGGGGTGAAAATCATTAAAGACCCAATACAATCTTTATACTACGATAACAATGAGAATTTATGGGTTGGTACAGTCTCAAATGGAATATATAAAATTAGCGAACTTAAAAACACAAATGACGGAGTTTATGAAGTAAGCCAGTACAAAATTTCAGAAAATAGAATTTTACATATGATTAACTTACCTGATGGAAGTTTAATGTGTGGCACTGAAAATGACGGATTATTTCATATTGACTCCAAAGGCAATATTGTAAAACACTATTCGGCCGATAAGGAAAATGAAAAAAGCATTTTAGCAAATTCTGTTTGGTACTTGTTTTTAGACAGAAATGAACGTATATGGATTGGATATTATAACGCCGGAATATCAATATATGATAAACTTCATGACAAGTTTGACAATATTGAAAGTTTACACAAAAACACTAATTCATTACAAATAGGGTCTGTTACCGCAATTGCTAAAGATGACTTAGATAATTTTTGGATTAGTATGGATGGTGGAGGAATTGATGTTGTAGACCCTACCTTAAGCTTCTTTAGAAACATTAGTACAAAAAATAACAACTTCATTTCTGGTTTAACAGATGACTACGTGGAATCCTTGTTTTTTGATAAAAATCAAAACCTTTGGGCGGGAACATGGAATAAAGGTCTTTACTACCTGAAAAAGGGAACTACAAAATTTATTAATTATAATATTGCTAATACCTCAGGCGGATTACAATCTAATAATTTTTTAAGCATTGATGAAGACTCTAAGGGAAATATATGGTTTGCAACTTGGGACAAGGGATTACATTCATACAATATAAAAACAAAACAGTTTACACATCATGATTCAGAGGAATTTGCCAAACATGGAATTCCTAATTGTTATGCAAGAAAAGTTCTTATAGATAAAGAAGATAACCTATGGTTAGGAACCGTTACAAATGGGTTGTTCAAAATAATTCAATCTGCAGATGGCAAATTTAACATACAATCTTTAGCAGATAGAATGGCAGGTAAGTTTAGTAATTACACCACGGCTAATCATGTATTGTCAATTTACCAAAGTAAGGATGGTGCAATTTGGATTGGAACAAGAGGAGCTGGATTGTGCAAATATAACCCTAAAGACGATACTTTTTCTTGGTATAATAAACTAAATGGAGTAGAATCTGATAACATAACTAGTATAATTGAAGATTCAATTAATAATATTTGGATTAGTTCAAATTCTGGAATTTCAAAACTAGATTTTAGTACGGGGATATTTAAACAATACACAGAAAAAGATGGTTTACTTTCTAATGACTACAACATCAACGCAACCTTTATAGACAATAAAAAGAATTTGTATTTTGGAAACTACTTAGGGATAGATTTCTTCAATCCCTCAAATATTATAACTAATAATATTGTTCCTGCTCTTTATCTTACAGATTTCAAACTTTTTAATAAAACTGTAACACCAAATAAAGATAATTCCCCAATACAAGCCGTAATTGGAGAAACCAAAAATTTAACGTTAGATCACACTCAGTCTGTATTTACTATAGAATATACTGGTGTAAATTTTACCAGACCAGAAAAAAATAATTATGCATATTATCTTGAAGGATATGAAGAATCTTGGAATTATGTTGGTCAAAAAAGAAGCGCCACTTATACAAATTTGGATCATGGTGAATATACTTTTAAGCTTAAAGCCTCTAATAATGATGGCATATGGAATGAGACGCCTCTTGAGCTAAAAATAAAAATCTTACCGCCGTGGTGGAAGACTAATTGGGCCATTTTTATATACGGCATCTTATTTTTAACAAGTATTTATTTGCTCAACTATTTAACTCAAAATAGAATAAAAGAAAAACAGCTCATTAAAAATGAACGACTACAAAGACAACAAAAAGATGAGTTAAATAAAAAGAAAATTCAATTTTTCACAAATATTTCTCATGAATTTAGAACACCTTTAACTTTAATAATGAATCCCTTAAAAGATATTATTAATAATAAGGAGTTGAATTTACCTCAAAATATAAAAAACAAGCATGCCATAATAAACAAAAACACAGACAGACTTTACAGACTAATTAATGAGTTAATGGATTTTAGAAAGCTTGAATTAAACAAAATGAATGTAAGGGCTATTAAAATTAACTTAATAGATTTCACTAAAAACATTGTAAGCTATTTTAAGGAAGAGGCTAATAATAAAAATATCCTATTAACAGTAGATACGGACAACCCTGATTTAATGGTTTGGGCTGATAATAAAATGCTTGAAAAAATAATTTTTAATCTATTATCAAACGCCATAAAAATAACCCCTGAAGGAGGAGCAATAAACATTGACCTATTATCTACAGAGTTTCTTTATAATTTGCCACTAGTTAATAAAGATGAACCTGTAAAAGCGGTAGAAATTATAATTTCTGATACAGGACCAGGTTTAGAAAAGGATGAAATTTCTAAGATTTTTGAGAGATTTTATCAAGCCGAAAAACAAAGTAAAACTTATTTTGGTGGTACTGGTATTGGTTTAGAAGTAGTGCAAAGTTTTGTAAAATTGCATAAAGGTGAAATTGAAGTTTTAAGTGAAGTTGGGTTGGGTACTTCATTTAAAATATTATTACCTACTGGAAACAATCATTTTAATGATGATCAAATCATACTAGATGAATCTACCGAATTTCTTAAAAATGATGACTTTTCATTTGCACCATCAGTTAACATAGTACAGCAGGAAGATGAAGATCTTGAAATGACCAAACAACATACCGTATTAATTGTAGAAGATAATGTTGAACTAAGAGAATATTTAAAACTTGAACTAACTAACCAATACAAAGTATTAATTGCTAGTAATGGTTCAGATGGCTTAAAGATTGCCAAAGAAACGTTTCCTGATGTTATAATTACAGATGTAGTAATGCCAGAAATTGATGGAATGGAATTCTGTAAACAAATAAAAAGTAATATTAGCACTAGCCATATACCTGTATTAATGCTTACTGCAAAAGCCAAAGTAGAAGATAGAATTGAAGGGATTGAAACGGGAGCTGATGCCTATATGGTTAAACCATTTAACATACGCCTATTGAAACTTAGACTTGCTCAATTAATTACCAGTAGACAGCTAATTTTTAATAAATACTTTAGTGTAATTAGTGAATTACCTGAAGATGTTAATAGTACGCCATTAGATAAAGAATTTATTGAAAATGTTTTAAATCATATTAATGAAAATATAGGTGATCCAAATTTAAATGTTGAAACACTTGCCTCCCAATTAAACTTAAGTAGAAGTCAGTTTTATAGAAAAATTAAAGCGCTTACAAATCAAACAGCTAGTGAATTCTTAAGAAACATTAGACTAAAAAAAGCAAAACAAATCTTAGAAATGGGAGAAACTAATATTAGTAAAGTATGCTATTCTATAGGGTTTTCATCCCATTCTTATTTTACCAAATGCTTTAAAAATTACTTTGGCATACTACCAACTGAAGTAAAGCCCTTTGAAGAGAAATAAATAGCACTTCATTAATCAATATATGCCAATTTATCTATTAATAAAGTTGTTGCATCATTTGTTTCAAATGTAGCATAATACGCAAATGGAACATGATTGCTACAAAATTTGCAACACATGCCTTATCAATTACAATTTAAATTTAATTTTTTTTTAACATTTGGAAACATGTTTAAAACAAGTAGAAATAGGAGAATTGGAGAGGCATTGCTAATTATATGCATAATAGTTTTTTTTCTTTTCCTTATAGAATACGTGTTCTAAAACATAAATAACTTAATAACTTAAACTAAATTTATGAAAAACAGATTACTTAAAAAGCTAATGCTTCCTGCATTTTTATTGATTGGGAGCATAATTTATGCGCAATCGGTTTCAGGAACAGTTTCAGACAAAGATGGTATACCTATACCAGGTGCAAATGTACTTGTTAAAGGTACTTCTACAGGGACCGTAACCGATTTTGATGGCAAATTTGAGATTAATGTTAATAACGGAGAGGTATTAGTCTTCTCTTTTGTTGGATATCAAACTCGAGAATTTAATTACACTGGTCAGTCCTCTGTAAATGTTACTCTAGACGATGATGCTTCAGTATTGGATGAGGTTGTTGTTGTAGGATATGGTACTAAGAAAAAAAGTTTAGTTACCGGTGCTATTTCAAGTATTAGTTCTAAGGACATCGAAAACACCTCTGCACCTCGAGTAGAACAAGTTTTACAAGGAAAAACATCAGGGGTTACAGTAGTTTCTTCTTCTGGATCACCTGGTTCTGGTGCAAAAATCCGAATTAGGGGAGCAGGTTCTAATGGAAATTCAGATCCTTTATTTATTGTTGATGGGATTAAAGTAAGTTCTATTGATAACATTTCACCTAACGATATTGCTAATATCGAAGTATTAAAAGATGCTGCTTCTTCAGCGATTTATGGTACACAAGGAGCTAATGGGGTAATAATCATTACAACAAAGCAAGGGAGAGTTGGTGAGACAGTATTTACTTACAGTACTCAACTAGGAACTCAATCATTAAGAACAGATATGGAGTTAATGAATGCTTCTCAATTTGTAACATATATGCAAGAAGCAGGGCATACTCAAGTTGTAGATAATGGTATTAATACTAATTGGTTAAATGAAACTTTTCAAAATGCGCCAACACAAAGACATGATATTAGTATTTCTGGAGCAACAGAAAAAACATCTTTTTATTTTTCAGGCTCCTATATAGATCAAGAAGGTTTAATTGGTGATGATTTAGGATATAAAAGATTTACAGGAAGACTTAATTTAAAAAGCCAAGTAACCGATTGGCTGGAAGTAGGTACAAATGTAACCTATTCAAATATAGGTTCTAACTCTGTTTCTGAAGATGATTCAACCGGAGGTATAGCCAATCATGCAATAATTTTAGATCCTTTAACACCTGTAATTTATTCTGGAGTTTTACCCCAAAGAGCTCAAGACTTAGTCAATAATGGTTCTGCAATGGTTGATAGAAATGGGAATGTATATGGTTTACCAACTTACTCAACTGGAGAAGTTACAAACCCTGTAGCTTCTGCAAATTTTAGATTTAGAGGAGGTATAGATTCTGATAAAATTTTAACCTCTTTATATGCTAAATTAAATATGGCTGAAGGCTTATCATTTACTACAAGATTTGGATATGAAAGATCAAATACTATTAACAATAGTTGGACACCAATTTGGGGAACTTCTTCTGAAGCACAAAACACCCAAATAACTTTGAACAACTCCATTGCGCGAAATTCAAGATGGTTATGGGAAAATTTCGCATCCTATAACAAGGAGTTAGGTGAGCATAATTTTACGGGCCTTATAGGTTACTCATCAGAAAGAAATTTAACTCCAGTTTACTCTATAAATGATTCTACCGAACAATTTACTTTTTTTGATTATAGTAATCAAGGTGATAATTTAAATGTTGGAGGTAATTTATATGAAAGAACGGGAACTTCTGTTTTTGGAAGATTATCTTATGATTATGCTGGTAAATACTTATTAGAAGGATCTTTAAGATACGATACTTCTAGTTATTTTCCAACAGATAAAAAATCAGGATATTTTCCAGCCGTATCAGCAGGGTGGGTTGCTTCAAATGAGAATTTTTGGGGTGAAAACTCTAAAATAACTTATGCAAAGTTCCGTGCCAGTTGGGGTCAAAATGGTAGTGACAATAACTTAGGGACTTATATAGCTGGTTTGGTATTTCAATCGGTGGCACAGGAGAGCGGTACTGTGCCGGTAACGTATGAAGGTGTAGGGGGTATTACCCCTGGTAGCCTGCCTAACTCAGAATTAGGTTGGGAGCGTTCAGAACAATTAAATCTTGGTGTAGATTTTAGAGCCATTGATAATAAACTTAATTTTTCTGTAGATTATTATAAGAAAACAACAAGGGATTTACTTCTAAATAACGGTAACATTATTGCTCCACCTTCTTTAGGAGTAGGAGTTCCATCTATTAATGCTGGGACGGTGGAAAATAAAGGTCTTGAATTTGAACTTGGCTATGGAGATACTACTGATAGTGGTTTTAGTTACAATGTTAATTTAAATTTGTCTACTCTTAAAAATGAAGTTACAGAAATTAATTTTGTAGGAGATGATGGTTTCATTATAGGTGCTGGAGCACCTCAGAATAATGATGGCGTTACACGTTTTCAAAAAGGATATCCTCTTTGGTATTTTTATGGCTATAAAACAGATGGAATTGACCCCAATACAGGAGAAATCATTATTGTAGATACGGACGGAGTTGCTGGAATAGATTCTAATGATAAAACAGAAATAGGTTCTCCTCACCCAGATGTTCTTTATGGAGGTAGTATTGATTTAGGTTATAAAAACTTTGATTTAGGCATAAGGTTTCAAGGAACCTCAGGAAATGACATTTTTGCGGCTTATCACCAACCATCAAGACCTATCACCAATAAGCCAATTCAATTTTTTACTGGGAGATGGCAACAGGTTGGGGATATTGCAACTTTCCCATCTGCCACTAACGCCACTACTTCTTATGACACAGATTTAGTTGTTGAAGATGGTTCTTATATGAGAATTAAACAAATTCAGTTAGGATATACATTCCCAACAGATTTATCTGACAAGTTAAAACTAAACAAATTAAGAACATATATTTCGCTGGACGACTATTTTACTTTTACCAAGTATAGTGGTTTAGACCCAGAAGCAGGGAGTTTTTCAGATAATAGTATTGGAATAGATAGAGGATTCTATCCAATTCCTTCAAGAATATTATTTGGTCTATCAATAGAATTTTAATAAAAAATAGATATGAAAAAATTAATTTATAGCATGATGCTTATAGTATTTATAAGTGTAGCATGTAGTGATAACTTTACTGAAGTAGCTCCTATTGGAGTACTTGAAAGTTCAACGTTCTTTGAACAAGAAAGCAATGCCGAAGAAGCATTAATAGGTCTGTATGATATTATGCAATATAATTATGCCAAAGACTGGAGCAGTGCATTTTTTATAAAAATATTGCCAGGTGATGCAGGAAATGCTGCAGGAGGTAATTCAACAGATCAAACTCAATTACAAGATATTGATGATTATACAAATGTATCAATATCCAATCCATCAACAGAAAGTGTTTGGTCGCTTTATTATAAGGCCATTGCTCTAGCAAATACTATAATAAACGAAGTAGAAGCAGGTTCATTAAGTAATAAAGAGTTTGTACTGGCGGAAGCAAAGTTTATGAGAGCTTGGTGTTATTTTGAATTAACCACTATGTGGGGAGATGTCCCTTTAAGGTTAGTTAATCCAACGACGATAAGTTCAGAATCATTTGCCATACCAAAAAGTACAAGAGCTGAAATTTATGCTCAAGTGGAATCAGATTTAGCAGCAGCCATTGCTGGTTTACCAGATAAAAGTGCTGTAAGCCATAATTTTAGAGTATCAAAAGGTACAGCACAAGCCACTTTGGGTAAAGTCCTAGTATTTCAGGGTAGAAATGCTGAGGCTATACCTTTATTTGAAGCAGTAATATCTAATCCAGCCCATGATTTAGAGGCAAATGTAGCAGATGTTTGGATGCAATCTACGGAATTTGGAATTGAATCTTTGTTTGAATTAGGGTATATATCAACTGATGGTCGTGACTGGGGTAACATTGCATGGGGTGGTCGTACAGAAAGCAATTTACATATCCAATTAATGGGGCCTCGAGGTGATGGTTTCTTTGATTTAAGTGGCACAGGTCTTATAAACGGATGGGGATTTAACCTACCAACTGCAAAACTAGTCAGTGCTTTTGAAGCCGCTGGTGATGTGGATCGTAAAGCAGCTACATTAATGACAGAAGCTGAACTTGTAGCTGCAGGAGGAAGTCTTACAGGGTCACCTTGGGATTACGAGGGCGCCATTAGAACAAAATACGCAACACGTACTTCAGAAACTGTAAGTGAAGGTGTGGCTGAATTAAATTATACAACAAATTGGAGATTGTTAAGGTATGCAGAGGTGTTATTATTGGCGGCAGAGGCCTACAATGCCGTAGGTCAAGATGGGAATGCAAGAACTGAGTTAAATAAAATAAGAAATAGAGCTGGTTTAGCAGATGTTTCTGCAACTTTATCAGGAACTGATTTATTTGATGCCATAGTCAATGAGAAATATTTAGAATTAGCCCATGAAGGACAAAGGTTTTGGGACCTAGTAAGGTGGGGAAGAGCAGATGCAGAATTATCTGCCGCTGGATATACGTCTAAGAATAATCTATATCCAATACCAGCATCAGAAATAGATAAAAATGATGCATTAACAATAGCAGACCAAAACCCTGGTTATTAATTTCTTTTTAGACTATTTTGTTTAGTTTTTTATTTAAAGCAGTATGGATTTAATTCGTACTGCTTTATTTTTTATATTTCTCTTTAATTTGATTAAATGGTTAAAAAATTCTTCATATTAGTTGTTTCTTTAGGATTAATTGGTTGCTCCTCAAAAAATGATGACGACACTATTGAAACATTATTTAATCGCCTATCTTCTAGTAAAACCAATATAAGTTTTAGCAACAATCTAAAAGAAACAGATTCTCTAAACTATTTTAAATATACCTCAATCTATATGGGAGGAGGTGTTGCCATTGGTGATATTAATAACGACGGCTTAGATGATATCTTATTCACAGGAAATCAAGTAGAAAACAAATTATACTTAAACAAAGGCAATCTTGAGTTTCAAGACATTACAAAAAATGCCAATATTACTGGGGATAATAGGTGGTACACAGGGGTAACTATGGCCGATATAAACAACGATGGGTATTTAGATATTTATTGCTCTGTTGCTGGGAAAAGTGGCATTAAAAACAATCAATTATTTATTAATAACAAAGACTTAACCTTTACAGAAAAAGCTTCAGAATATAATATTGATGATTCTTCAAACTCGGTTCAAGCCACATTTTTTGACTTTGATAACGATGGTGATTTAGATTTATACATAGCCAATTATCCTATAGCTAGTCCTTCAACATCCAACATGGTTTATAAATACAGAATGGATAATGTCTCCATGTTAGAATCTGATAAATTATATAGAAACGATGGAGATACATTCTCAAATGTAACGGAAGAAGCAGGTGTTAAAAATTACAGCTTTTCATTAGGTATTACAGTTGCTGATATTAATAATGATGGTTGGCAAGACTTATATGTTTCCAATGATTATAGTATTCCTGATTTCTTCTATATAAATAATCAAGATGGTACATTTAGTGAAGTTGTAAAAGATGCTACTAATCAAACTGCATTTTATGGAATGGGTATTGACATTGCCGATATAAATAATGATGGTTTGTTAGATATTTTTCAAGTAGACATGGATTCTAATAACAACCGCCGCCAAAAAGCAAATATGGCAAGCATGAACCCAAGGCTTTTTTATGAAACAGTTCTTTATGGGTTTCACTACCAATACATGCAAAACAATTTACAGTTAAACACTGGTTATTCTGAAAATGGAGTCCCAAAATTTTCAAATATTTCAAGGTTATCTGGCACCTCATCAACTGATTGGAGCTGGGGTCCGTTACTAGCAGATTTTGACAATGACGGACTAAAAGACCTCTTCGTTACAAATGGAACAAGACGCGAAGTAAACAATAAAGACTTTTTCAAAAAAATAGGAAAAGAAGAATATGATAAATATTCACTTCTTGAAAAAACTAAAATGATTCCTTCTGAAAAAATAGACAATTTTATGTTTAAAAATTCGGGTGATTTAGGTTTTACAAGAGCTAATAAAGATTGGGGAATTGAACATAAAGGTTTTTCTAATGGAGCGGCATATGCAGATTTAGATAATGATGGTGATTTAGAAATTATAGTTAATAATATAGATGAAGAAGCCACAATTTTTGAAAACAGAAGCAACCAAAACAATTATTTACAAATAAAATTTAATGGACAAAACTCAAATAAGTTCGGTTTAGGTAATCGTGTTTATGTTTACAATAAAAATGCAACACAAGTTCAAGAGTTAACCCTAACACGTGGTTTTCAATCATCTGTTTCACCTAAACTACACTTTGGATTAGGAAATGTTTCAGAAGTTGATAGCTTAAAAGTTGTATGGCATAATGGTAAAGTACAAAATCTAAAAAATGTAAAAGTAAACCAAGAATTAACACTGAGCTTTTCCGAAGCCTTTCCTTCTACAGGAAATGAAGAAATTTCTTCAGCAAAATTGTTTTCTACGTCTAAAGAAATAGACACTCATAAGCACATTGAAAATGACGTAAACGACTTTGATAAACAGGTATTATTACCTCATAAAATGTCAACATTGGGTCCTGCACTAGCTATTGCTGATATAAATAATGATGGATTACAAGATTATTTTGTGGGCGGTTCATTTGGCTTGACCTCTAGTCTATATTTTCAAGATGAAACTGGATTTACACAACAACCCACTCCAGCTATTGAAAAAGATAAATTATCTGAAGATTTAGGGGCGCTCTTTTTTGACGCTGATAATGATGGAGATAAAGATTTATATGTAGTAAGTGGTGGTTACGAATATGCCGAAAACTCTAGTATGCTACAGGACCGAATATATTCGAATGATGGAAAAGGTAATTTTTCAAAAAATGAAAATGCGCTACCTATATTCAGTTCTAGTGGATCAAAAGTTTTAGAACTTGATTACAATAAAGATGGAAAAAAGGACCTCCTTGTTTTAGGCAGACAAATTCCAGGTAAATATCCTGCACCTGCATCAAGTTACCTATTAAAAAATGTTTCTGAAAATTCAATGATTAAGTTTGAAAATGAAACTGAACAATCAGCGCCATTTTTTAAAGATTTAGGTATGGCTACAAGTGCAGTTATTTCTGATTTTAATAATGATTCTTGGGATGATATTATTATTGTGGGTGAATGGATGCCAATTAAAGTTTTTATGAATTCTGAAGGTGTTTTTAAAGATGTTTCTGAAAGTTATGGATTAACAAATGACACCACAGGATGGTGGTGGAATATAAAACCAGGTGATTTTGATGGTGATGGTGATATAGATTACCTTGTTGGTAACAACGGATTAAACTATAAATATAAAGCCACCGAAAACGAAACTTTTGATATTTACGCAAATGATTTTGATAATAATAAAAAACAAGATATTGTTTTAAGCTATTATAACGAAGGAGAGCAATATCCACTTCGTGGTAGACAATGTTCGTCTGAACAAATTCCAGGGATTAAACAGAAGTTTAAAAACTATGAAGAGTTCTCTCAAGCTAAACTAGTGGATGTGTATGGAAAAGAGAACCTAGAAAATTCATTACACTACCAAGTAAAATCTTTTGCTAGTATTTATTTAGAAAATAGAGAGGGGAAGTTTCTAATACATGAATTACCAATAGAAGCCCAATTTTCAAGCATTAATGGTATTCTGGTGAAAGATTATGATAACGATGGTAATTTAGATGCCCTCATTGCGGGTAATTTATATAACTCTGAAGTAGAAACACCAAGAAATGATGCAAGCTTTGGTCTAATGTTAAAAGGGAACGGAAAAGGAAAGTTTAAAAGTATGCCTGTCTCGGAAAGTGGTTTTCATGTAACTGGAGATGTTAAAGACCTTCAAAACATTACAATTGGCAAGAAAAACTATATTATAGCAGCTAAGAATAATGACAATTTTCAGTGTATTGAAGTTTTAAAAAACTAAAGAACATAAAAACACCGTTGTAAACCCAACAAAAGCAATAATAGTTGTCATTACCGTCCAACTTCTAAAGGTTTGTTTTTCATTTATACCAAGGTATTTACTAACCAACCAAAACCCACTATCGTTTACATGTGATAAAATTGATGCTCCAGAGGCAATTGCAATTACCAATAGCGCTTTGTCAATTTCTGAAATTGTTGTAGTAAGTAATGGTCCTGTAATTCCAGCAGCCGTAATCATAGCCACAGTAGCTGACCCTTGTAAAATTCGAACAACAGCAGCCGCTAAAAAGGCAAACAACAATATACTAATACCCTTATCTGCAAAATAAACAGCCAACATCTCGCCTGTTCCTGTATTAACCAGCATTTGCTTAAAAACCCCTCCCGCACCGGTAAGCAAAATAATAATACCTGCAGCTTCCATGGATTTGGTAGTGATTTTAAGTAAGGTATCTTTTTTTGCACCTCGTTTTATACCCAATAAATACCAAGCTATAAGATTGGCCAATATTAAAGCAGTAAAAGGATGACCTATCATTTTAAGCCACAACTTCAAATCCTCTGGAATAGTACCTTCTGAAAATAACGGACTATTTAAAACTGTATTTCCAACAATTAGCACAATAGGGATTCCAATTATTGCTAAAATTAAAACCACAGCTGGATATTTCTCATTTTCAATTTTAGTATGGTTAACTTCCGGGGCTACAACATGAATTTTTTTTGAAATATATTTTGCAAATACTGGACCGCCAATAATAGCGGTTGGTATACCAGTAATGAATCCAAATAGTATTACCCATCCTAAATCTGCTTTCAAAATATCAGCAACGGCAACGGGTCCTGGAGTTGGTGGAATATAAGCATGCGTAATTGCTAATCCTGCCAATAAAGGTATTGCATACAGCAATAATGATTTTTTTGTTTTACGCTGTAATGAATATATTAATGGCACTAAAATGATAAAAGCAACATCAAAAAAAACAGGAATCGCAATGAAAAACCCAGTAATTACTAATGCCCATGATGCATTTTTTTCTCCAAACTTTTTTAAAAGGTAATTAGCCAATGCTTCAGCACCGCCAGAATATTCTAAAATGGCTCCAAACATAGCTCCTAGACCTACAACCATAGCGACAAAACCTAAGGTTCCGCCCATGCCCTCCTGCATAGTTTTTATAATATCATTGGGGTTCATGCCTGCCATTACACCCACAACTATACTAGCTACAAGTAAAGCAATAAAGGCTTGAATCTTTAACCTTAGAATTAAAAACAATAAAATTGCAATACCTACAAAAACAGCTAAAAGGAGATTAAAATCAATCATAGCATTAATTATTCTTTCAAGTAAAAAGAACCTTTTAAACCACTAAGCGCATGTTGCCCAACCCAAACATTGAAATCCCCTTCTTCAGCGGCATTTATTAATTTATGATTTACAAATTTTAAATCATTTGAAGAAATAGTAAATGTAACTTCTTTGGATTCACCAGCATCTAAGTAAACATGCTCAAAACGTTTAAGTTCTTTAACTGGTCTTGTTATACTTCCCACAACATCTTGGGTGTAAAGTTGAACAATATCTTTACTAGGTCTATCTCCTGTATTAGTCACTGTAACTTTAAGAGTTACATCTTCATTAAAACTGATGGTATCCTTTGAAACAGATAGCTTTTCATATTTGAAATTTGAATAACTCAACCCATAACCAAATGGGAATTGAGGTGTAAAACCGGCGTCTAAATAATGTGAATCGTTTCCTAATGAACTTTGCCACGCATGAATAGGAATATCATCTATACCAACAAATTGGTGGTCATTTGCAGGTCTTCCTGTGTTTTTATGATTGTAAAAATAAGGCAACTGGCCTGCTGTTTTTGGCCACGACACCGGTAACCTGCCTTCTGGTTCCTCAACACCATAAATAATATTATAAAGCGCAGGTCCTCCCATAGTTCCAGGGTGCCACGCCATAAGAATGGCCTCTGTTTTTTCTAAAATATTTGAAACTGAAATTGGTCTTCCTGCCATAATTACCAAAACCAAAGGTTTATTCAACTTTGATAATTCATTAATTAATTCTTCTTGTACTCCAGGTAAATTTATATTCGCTCTACTATGAGCCTCACCAGATAAGATAGCTTCTTCACCTCCAATAAACAGAATCACATCTGCTTGTTTCGCAGCTTTTATGGCCGATGCAAAACCTTTTTTAGATTTATCTCTACTATGTGTCAAGCCTTTTTCAAATCTATAATTTGCATTACTTTCTTTAAAGACATCTATTAGAGTAACGGTATGTTCTTTTTCGCCATCAAAAGTCCAAGTTCCTAATTGTTCATGTGGGGCATCTGCTAAAGGCCCAATAACAGCTACTTTAGCTTCTTTTTTTAATGGCAAAATACTATTTTCATTTTTCAACAAAACAGTACTTTTAACTGCTGCTTTTTTAGCTTCTTTCAAATGTGATTCAGCATAAAAGTTACCTGTATGCGCCCTATTGGTATAGGGCCGTTTAAATAATCCTAATCTATATTTTATACGGAGTATGTTTAGTACAAAGTCATCTAATTGTGCTTCAGAAACTTTCCCTTCCTTTATTAACTCTTTTAAATGGTTTTCATAAGATGTACTGGTCATTTCCATATCCATACCAGCTACTGCCGATAATTCTGCTACATGTTTATAATTTCTGGCAAAACCATGCTTAATCATTTCTATGGTAGAATTCCAATCGCTAACTACAAAACCATCAAACTCTAGTTCTTCTCTAAGCACCTCCTTTAATAAATACTCGTTACCTGTAGCTGGAATGCCATTAATTTCATTAAATGAAGTCATAACGGTTGCCGAACCTGCATTTAAAGCTGCTACAAATGGAGGTAGATAAACATTTCTAAGTAATGGTTCACTCATGTTCACGGTATTATAATCTCTACCACCAATAGCTGCCCCGTAACCAATAAAATGTTTAGCACAAGCAGCAATTTTGGTTGAATCGCTTAAATCTTCTCCTTGAAAACCTTCAACATAAGCTTTACCTAAAACACTTGCCAAATAAGGGTCTTCTCCTGGGGATTCTGCAATTCTTCCCCAACGACTATCTCTTGAGATATCGAGCATTGGCGCGAATGTCCACCTAATTCCAGCAGCGGAAGCTTCATAAGCTGCGATTTCAGAAGATGTTCTGGCTACTTCTACATCCCAACTTGCTGCCATACCTAATGGAATAGGAAAAATAGTTTTAAAACCATGAATTACATCTCTACTAAAAATTAAAGGAATTCCATTTGGACTTTCTTCCACGGCTATTTTTTGGAGTTCGTCTACATAATCTATATTCATTACGTTTAAGAAGGCTCCTATTTCTCCTTTTCTAACCGCTTCCTTTAATTCTTCTGGTAATATCTTTGTTCTACTTGAAGTCCCGCGAAGATTGGTTTGACCAATTTTTTCTTCTATTGTCATTTTAGACAATAATTCATTAATAAATTGTTCTTCTTTTGAATTTTGAGATTTTTGGATATTGTTTTCTTTACAAGTAAAAAAAACAGTTACCAACAATAGGCATATGATTTTTTTCATGATTAGTTTTCGTTTTTAGATGATGATTTGAAAAACGAACTTTCAACACCTTTTACTCCTGGAATTACTTTAAACACCGACCCAGATAGCGGATAATTTTTCTGTTCTTCATCCGTCATATCTAATGACGCTGTTGTGATATAAAGGATTTCTAAATTTTCACCTCCAAAAGCGCACGATGTTACGTTATGAGCAGGCACTTCTATAGTTTGTAAAATTTCTCCAGTGTTGGGATTAAATCTAATTACCGCATTGCCATTCCACATACCTACCCAAAGCATGTTTTCATCGTCTATAGTCATCCCATCCGGAAAACCCAATTCTAAAGGAATAGTTACGGCTACTCTTTCGTTGGAAATGTTACCCGTTTCGTCATCATAATCATAAGCCTTTATTTCAGAAGTTGGCGTATCTATATAATACATTGTTTTTTTATCTGAAGTCCAAACAATACCATTAGAAATAGTCACCCTTTCTTTTTTGTTTTCTAATTCTCCCTCTGCATTTACCATGTACAAATTGGCTTTTCCTTCTTCTTGTTGAAAATGCATGGAGCCTACCCAAAATCTACCTGAAGGATCACATTTACCATCGTTTAATCTGCATCCAATAAGTTCATTCTTCATTTTAGTAAACGGGGTGCATTCTCCTGAATTAATATTCAAGTTATACACCCCATCTTCTAAGGCTATTAACACATCTTTCTTATCTGTAGGAACTATAGTTCCTACCCTTGAGTTAGTCTCAAAAACTCTATTTAATTTTGTATTAGGGTTATAAATATTTACTTTTTTAGATTCAATATCTATCCAGTACAACTCTTGGGTTTTATAATTCCAAAAAGCACCTTCACCCAATTGCGCAGGTATTTCATATTCTAATTCAGCTTTTAGATTTATTGCCATTGTTTCTTTTTTTTCGGATTTACATCCAAAAATGATTAAAAAACTTAATATGCAGAATGCTCTTTGTATCATTATTAAACTAAAACTATTGTTATAAAACAGTCACTTTAAGTGTTTTAGAAATGTTATTTGAAGCATTTCCAACATAAATTTCATAATCTCCGGTTTCAAAATCCCAATCAGATTTAGATTCATTATAATATTTCAACTTTGAAACATCTACTGTTATAGAAACCGTTTTATTCTCACCTTTTTCTAAATTAACTTTGGTGAAACCTTTTAACTCTTTTTTAGCACGTTCGATTTTAGAATCTGATTTACCAATATATATTTGAACAACTTCTGCACCAGCCATATCACCAGTATTTGTAACATCACATGTAATGGTTATTTTACCGTCTTGATTAAAAGTTTCATTGTCAGCACTAATATTTTCTATATTAAATGATGTATAAGATAGTCCATATCCAAAGGCATAAAGCGGTTCAATTTCTTTAGTGTCGTGCCAACGGTAACCTACCAAAATACCTTCTTTATATTCTTGGGTTGGACTAACCTGAGACTTTATCTCTGCATTCAATAACGCTGTTTCACTATTTCTTGTTTTTTCATTATTTATATGAACACCAGGGTAAGATTCCACACCAAAATAATGTGCTGCATTATCTGTTAACTTTTTAGGGAAGGTAAAAGGTAATTTTCCAGATGGATTTACATCTCCACTTACTACATCTGCAATAGCATGTCCTGCCATACTACCTAAATACCAAGTTTCTAACAAGCCTTTAACCTTATCTAACCACGGCATTTCTACAGAATTTCCAGTTACCAAAATAAAACCTAAATTTTTATTTACTTTAGAAATTTCACCAATGAGTTCTTCTTGTCCAAAAGGTAATCCATATTGCTGTCTATCATCGCCCTCACAATCTTGCAAATGACTCTTATTTAGCCCTCCAACAAATAGAACTATATCAGCCTTTTCTGCAAGCTTAATAGCTTCAACTTTTAAAGAATCTTGATCTAATGTTGACGGATGCACAATATCATATTCAGAACGCCCTGATTCAAACCCCATAGTATGTAACACAGTAGCTTTTCTATAACGTTCTTGAATACCCTGTAAAGGTGAGATTTCAAATTTTGGTTTTAATTCTGAAGAACCACCACCTGCAGTCATAGATCTTGTAGCATTTTCGCCTATAACAGCTATTGTTAAACCTGCTTTGTCTTTTATTGGAAAGAAATTATCTTCATTTTTAAGTAATACAATCCCTTCTGATGCTACCTCTCTAGCTACCTCATGATGTTCTATGTTATTTGCTCTTCCCAAAGGCCTATTTTCACTCAAATTAGTTCTATACCTAAGTCTTAAAACTCTTCTCACTTTATCATTTAATACCTCTTCAGATATTTCACCTGTTTTTAATTTCTCTAAGAAAGGATCTGCTAAATAGTATTTTGAATAGTGATTTTCTGTTGTAAAACCTAACCCATCTGTACCAGTTCCCATTTCTATATCTAATCCATTATTTGCAGCCTCTAATGTATTATGAGCAGAACTCCAATCACTAATTACAACACCATCATAACCCCAGTCTCCCTTAAGAATTTTATTGGTTAATAACTCATGATGGGTTGTGTATTGACCTCTAAATTTATTATAAGCTCCCATTAAAGCCCATGCCTTAGCATCTTGTACAGCTACTTTAAAAGCAGGTAAATAAATTTCATGTAAGGCCCTATCACTAACTTCTACGTTAACCTCATCTCTCCAATGTTCTTGATTATTTAGGGCGTAATGTTTTACACAAGCAGCCACTCCATTTTTCTGTACTCCTTTAATATAAGGCACAACCATTGTTGATGCTAAAAATGGGTCTTCTCCCATGTATTCAAAATTTCTTCCATTAAATGGTGTTCTATAAATATTCACCCCTGGACCTAATAACACATCTTTATTTCTAAATCGGGCTTCTTCCCCTAAGTTAAACCCATAATCACCTGCCAATTCTGGGTTAAATGTAGCTGCTAAACAAGTTAATGCTGGAAATGCTGTTATGGAATCATTTGTCCAACCAGCATAATCCCAAGAATCCCAACTTATTTCAGCTCTTACTCCATGTGGTCCATCAGACATCCATATTTCTGGTATCCCTAATCTTTCAACCCCTTTAGTACTAAATTTAGATTGAGCATGGCATAAATCCACCTTTTCCTCTAAAGTTAAAAGTGACAAAATACTATCTATTTTAGATTCTATATTAATATTTGGATGCGAAACGCTTTTGTTTTCCTTATTACATGAAAATGTAAATATTAAGCCTGCTACAATAATTACTCTTATAAGTATGATTTTCATAAAATGGATGCTTTTATAAATAGATTTTTCTATTTAGATTTTTCGGTTTAGTTTGTGAGGCTAAAACTATATAGATAAAAAAAATAACATTAAAACAAATACAGCACTTAATAGAACTTTTGTTGCAAAAGCATGTTTCAAATAAAAAAAGCGAATTTATATCGTGTGCGCTAACAAACATGTGCTGTAAAATTTGTTGAATCCTTGTTATTTGTTGTTTGCAACTTAGCTCAAGCTTTAAACAAGTAATAAAGTATTCTTTTCCTTAGGCTTGTAATTTTCTAGGCATTCAGGTTTTAATTACCTTTGCTAACTTAAATACACGTTTATGATTTATTCAATGACAGGTTACGGAAAATCTGTTTTGCAACTGCCCACAAAAAAAATCACTATAGAGTTAAAGTCTCTAAATAGTAAAAACCTTGATTTAAATGCAAGAATGCCTTCTATTTATAGGGAAAAGGAATTACTTATAAGAAAACAATTAGCCAATAGTTTAGTGCGCGGTAAAGTAGATTTTTCTATTTATGTTGAAGTTACAGGAGAAGACTCGTCTTCTCAAATTAACAAACCTGTAGTACAGCAATATATTAATCAATTAAAAGGCGTTGTAGATGGTGATGAAATAGAGTTGCTTAAAATGGCTGTAAGATTTCCAGATGCACTTAATACGGTAAGAGAAGAAATTGATGAAAATGAATGGAAAAGCATTCAAACAGAAATCAATAATGCTGTTGTTGCAATAAACACTTATAGAAAAGACGAAGGCAAAGTGCTAGAAACAGATTTTATAAAACGAGTGAAGAATATTGATATTCTTTTAGATAAAGTAATTAAAATAGACCCAGAACGTGTTGAAGCAGTTAGAGAAAGATTACTTAAAGGGGTTGAAGACTTGAAGGAGAAATATGACGAAAATCGGTTTGAACAAGAACTGGTTTATTATATTGAGAAATTTGATATCACAGAGGAAAAAGTACGTTTAAAAAACCACCTAAATTATTTTATAGAAACCCTAAACTCTAATGATTCTAATGGAAAAAAATTAGGGTTTATAGGTCAGGAAATAGGAAGAGAAATAAACACTATAGGTTCTAAAAGTAATTTTGCGCCAATGCAGCAATTGGTAGTGCAAATGAAAGATGAACTTGAAAAAATTAAAGAACAGTTATTAAATGTTTTGTAGCAATCTTTGATGAATGAGTTGGTTGAAAGATTAAAAGCTTCACTAAATTTAGGTTCAGATTTTTTTTTAAAATCATTAGAGTCTGAAAACACGTGTAAGCCTACTCCAGATAAATGGTCGAAAAAAGAAATTCTTGGGCATTTAATTGATTCAGCAATTAATAATCTTCAACGTTTTACTGAAATTCAGTTTGTAAGTAAACCCTATAAAATAAGACCATATAATCAAAATGGTTTAGTTGAATCAAACAATTATCAGAACGCGGAGACTAGAGAAATAGTTAATCTTTGGTTGTCATTAAACCATAGGATTTTAAAAGTAATATTGTTACAGAACACAACCACTTTGGGTTATAAAATAGAATTAGATAAAGGTGAGATAGTAGATTTAAGGTTTTTGATTGAAGATTATGTAGAACATTTAGAGCATCACCTAAAGCAAATTATTAAAAATTAAAATATTGACAGGTAACAAAAATAAACAAGGCAAGTTAATAGTCTTTTCAGCACCTTCTGGTTCAGGAAAAACTACCATTGTAAGGCACTTATTAGGTATTGAAGATTTGAATTTAGAGTTTTCAATATCGGCTACTTCTCGGGATAAACGAGGTGCAGAGGTTGATGGTAAAGATTATTATTTCCTATCTGCGAATGAGTTTAAAAACAAAATAAAAAACGAAGAGTTTTTAGAGTGGGAAGAAGTTTATAGAGACAACTTTTACGGAACTTTAAAAACCGAAGTTGAACGTATTTGGGCTTTAGGGAAACATGTTATTTTTGATATTGATGTTTCAGGAGGATTACGTATTAAACGTAAATTCCCAGAGCAAACATTGGCCATTTTTGTAAAACCACCAAGTGTTGATGAGCTTAAAATTAGGCTAAAGAAACGCAAGACTGAAAGTGATGAAAAAATAAGTATGCGAGTTGCTAAAGCCTCTGCAGAATTAGCAACAGCCCCATTATTTGATGAAATTGTAATTAATGATAGTTTAGAAAATGCTTTTCAAGATGCTGAAGCCTTGGTTAAAAACTTTATAAACACTTAATAATGAAGGTTGGTTTATATTTTGGTTCTTTTAATCCCATTCATATTGGGCATTTGGTTATTGCCAACCATTTTGCAGAATTTAGTGACCTTGATCAAGTTTGGTTTGTAGTTACCCCACATAATCCTTTTAAAAAGAAAAACACTTTACTGGATAATTACCAACGATTAGAAATGGTTTATAGGGCTACTAAAGACTACTCGAAATTAAAACCAAGCGATATTGAGTTTAAATTACCTCAGCCAAATTATACCATTAACACATTAGTTCATTTAGAAGAAAAATACCCAGACCATGAGTTTTGTTTGATTATGGGTGAAGACAATTTGAATCATTTGCATAAATGGAAAAATGCCGAGTTAATTCTTAAAAATTATCATATTTATGTTTATCCCAGAATATCAAAAGAACCAATAGAACCCAAAATTAACAACCACAAAAAAGTTCATTTTATTGATGCGCCTATAATGGAAATCTCTTCAACTTTTATTAGAAAATCTATAAAAGAAGGCAAAAACACACAACCTTTGTTACCGGAACATGTTTGGGAATACCTAGACGAAATGAATTTTTATAAATAAGTGCAATTACAAAATTTTATTTACTTAAAACACCAAACTTCATAGGCTAATTTAACCCATTTATAGTGTAAAAAATTGCCCTATAAACAAGGAACCCTTAATACTAACCCAGGGTAAATATTATTTGGATGTGACAACATGGGTTTATTCGCTTCAAATATTTTATAATATAATTTAGGATTGTTGTAAAATAATTTAGCAATTTTCCCTAAAGAATCTTTATTCTCTACCGTATAAAAACTCGATTCAGTTTCTTCATGCTCCACACTCATTTTATCCTTTACTTTAGAAATCCCAGAACAATTCCCTATAATTAAAATGATTTTTTCTTTAGTTTCTTGATTATGTGCAATACCTTTAACTATTGCTACACAATCATCAATAGAAATAGATAAACCTTTTACTTTTAATTTCAAATCAAAAATTATTTCTTCCAATTTTATAGCGGCAATTTCTTCTAGCCTCATTTCAATAACAGCCGCTTGTGATACTTCTAGTGGATTCATATTACCGATCCCAAACACTTTTATTCCTATATTTTTAATAAATGAAAAAACTCTCATTTTTGTAATTCTTAATGGATTTTGCACAATAAATATTATTAAAACTTTTACTCTAAGACCCAATAAATTATTAATGGTTTATTTTCAACTATGTCTTTAGATGTCATAATAAAAAAAAACTTGTGCTATCAAAAAAAAAAAGAAACCGAATAAAGCTAAGTAACTTTAAACGGTTTCTAAACTAACCAACCAAAATATTTGTTCTTCTAATTTCTTGTATTTTCTCTTGGGTTATCTACCCTTTCTTTTTTAAACTTACGTTTCTTTTCAACTTGTTTTACTTTACCTTTAGAATTAACCTGTTTTAAATACTGTATATATCCCCGTCCCTTAAACTCATATACTGTTTCTGAAGTTGGGTGAAATAACTCTATAGTTTCATCATTAATAACGGTCAATTCAAAAAATTCATTGTCAAAGAAATCATAATCTAATGTTAAAGTTTTTAGGTACATCTCACCAGTCACATCTCCAACACCATAAACCCCCAAATAATCCCACTCTAAATTATTCACATTTGTTCCAACATCATCTTGTGAACTTTGAAATTCAGAATCATTCCCTCCTGCTAAAAACCGTAAAAAGTTTTCATTATCAAATTCATTAATTGCTCCAAATTCACTAGTGTAGATTTTCTCCCATGCTTCGTACTCTTGTAAGAAATAATGAATATTATCATAGAACACAAAATCATAATCAAAATTACTTCGTTGATACCCGTCTAAAAAGTATGAGGTATCATTATTAGGATTATATAATTCTATAGTGTTATTATCTACCTGAAAAACATCAAAGGTTGAAAAGCCATCAATATCATGGGTTACATCAAGAATCATACTATATGCATCATATTCACCTACATCTATTCCAAATCCATTGCCGTTATTTCCCAACCCCGCAATATTGTTGTTAGCAAATACTACCCCTCCTCTAAATGAAATGGTAAATGCTTTTTGTAAAAATGGTGTTTCCCCAAAACCTTTGGTAGCGTTGATATCTACATACCATAACTCATATGAATTTAATAACTGATTCAAAGAAATTGTAGGTTCATCAATAAAATCATCTACATGAACTTCGGTATAACATGATGTAAACAAGCTTGCTGATAAAACAAAACTTAAAAGTAATTTTATGGTCTTCATATCTTTTCATTTTAGGGTTTCTACTTTCTAGAATTCAAAACGCGTGCCAAAAAAATATTATTAAGGTTTGTTTAGCTAATAGCCTTTATTATTTTTACGTACTTTTAAAAAAGAATTGAGTTTAGGATATATGGATAAACCTTTAAAATATGCAGTTTTTGGTGCTGGAAGTTGGGCAACAGCCATTGTGAAAATGCTTTGTGAAAATCTTGACGAAGTTGGTTGGTATATGCGTAGTACTTTTACCAAAGAACATCTTTTAAAAGAACAGCACAATCCAAATTATCTAAGTTCTGTTGAGTTTCATTTAGAGCAATTAAAGCTTAGTAATGATATTAATGAAACTGCAGAATGGGCAGATGTGCTATTTTTTGTAATTCCATCTGCTTTCATACACGGTGAACTTGAAAAACTCACGGTTGATATTTCAAATAAAACCATAGTTTCTGCAGTAAAAGGTATTATGCCTGAATCGGGTTTATTGGTTGGTGAACACTTCCACGAATATTATAATTTACCCTATGAAAATATTGCAGTAATTGCGGGTCCATGTCACGCCGAAGAAGTAGCATTAGAGCGTTTATCATACCTTACCATTTCTTGTTCTGATACAGTTAAAGCAAAACAAATTGCAGATAGTTTATCATCAAATTATATTAAAACAAAAGTTAGTGATGATGTTATAGGCGTGGAGTATGCCGTTATGCTAAAAAACATATATGCCATTGCTGCTGGTATTGCCCATGGTTTAGGCTATGGTGATAATTTCCAAAGTGTGCTTATGAGTAATTCTATTCGTGAAATGAATAGGTTTATAAAAAAGCGACACAAAATGAAACGAAACATAAACAACTCTGCTTATTTAGGCGATTTATTGGTTACTGGATACTCTGTATTTTCAAGAAATAGAATGTTTGGAAATATGATTGGTAAAGGTTACACGGTAAAGTCTGCCCAAATGGAAATGAATATGGTTGCAGAAGGGTATTATGCTACCAAAAGCGCTCACCAACTTTACGTTAGAAATAATAAAAGAACCCGCATACCTATTATTAATGCGGTGTACGCTATTCTTTATGAGGGGAAAAACCCTAAAAAAGTTTTTAAAAAATTAACTGAAAAGTTGAATTAACCTTACTTTACCAAAACACCTTTAACATCCATCAACGGGATAGGCTGTAAGGCTTTAAGATTTATAGTATTTTTTCTAAATAAATAGGTTTTATCAAACATAGAATTTCCTTCAAAAAAAGACACCTTAAAAGTATTATTTAAAGCAAACAAGTCTTCTTGAATCAATTCAATTTTCGCATAACTCTTTTTAGGAAGCTTGTCCAATCGCTTTCTAAATACCGATGTAGTCTTGCTCTCTGAAAAACCACTGGTTACAATGATTACCATTTCTAGATCTACATCTTTATCATTAATAATGTAAGCATTCCAATCTTGGGTATTGTAAACATCATTGTACTCATTTACTACCGCCACATAAACACCTTCTACTTGTGGAATTTCAATGTCCTTTTTCATTAATAAGTAATAAGGAAATTATAAAGCACTCTTAAACTGCTCTAAGAAACGCACATCATTTTCACTTAATAAACGGATATCACCAATTTGATGTAGTAACATAGCAATACGGTCAATCCCCATACCAAATGCAAAACCAGAGTATTCTTTAGAATCAATACCACAGTTTTCTAATACATTAGGATCTACCATACCACAACCCATAATTTCTAACCAACCAGTTCCTTTTGTAATACGGTAATCGGTTTCGGTTTTTAAACCCCAATACACATCTACCTCAGCACTTGGTTCTGTAAATGGAAAGTATGACGGACGTAGGCGAATTTCAGACTTCCCAAACATTTCTGTGGTAAAGTATTGAAGTGTTTGCTTTAAGTCTGCAAAACTTACATCTTTGTCTATATACAAACCTTCTACCTGATGGAAGAAACAGTGAGACCGTGCTGAAATAGCTTCGTTTCTATACACTCTCCCCGGAGAAATGGTTCTAATAGGTGGTTGGTTGTTTTCCATATAACGCACTTGCACTGAACTGGTATGCGTTCTTAAAAGAATATCAGGATTGGTTTGAATAAAAAACGTATCCTGCATATCACGAGCGGGGTGATATTCTGGTAAATTTAATGCGGTGAAATTGTGCCAGTCATCTTCAATTTCTGGACCTTCACTTACATTAAACCCAATACGTGAAAAAATATCAATAATTTGATTTTTAACTATAGAAATAGGATGACGTGCTCCAATTTCAATAGGTTCACCTGGTCTAGACAAGTCCCCATAAATACCTTTTACTTCCTCCTTACTTTCTAACTCTTCCTTTAGGGCTTTTACTTTGTCTTCGGCCGTTTTCTTTAACTGATTTATAGTTTGACCAAACTCACGCTTTTGCTCGTTAGCTACATTTTTAAACTCAGCAAAGTAATCGTTTAACAATCCCTTTTTACCTAAGTATTTAATACGGAAAGCTTCAACCTCTTCTTTAGTTTGGGCTTTAAAGGCTTCCGCATCAGCTATGAGTTCTTTTAATTTATCAATCATGATATTAATTCAAAAATAGAGGGCAAATTTAATAAAAGTTAATCTATAAATTCGCTTTCAATAAAATAGTTTACAATAGCTTCTTTCATTAAAACACTTTGTTCACCGGCTTTTAAATGTGGCAAAGCTTCAAGCATCTTATAATGTGGCCACCCGTCTGGGTCTACAAAATCTAATTCGTAATAGCCATAAGGCGTTAGTAGCTTGCAAATAGCAATATGCATAAGGTCTAGCTTTTGATCTTTTTTAAAGACTCTATCTAATTGCCCAAGCTCCTGAACACCAATTAGGTAAATAATAGCATCAAGGTCTAAAGGGTCTCCATCAGCAAATTGACTAGACAATTTTTCAACCACCTGCTCCCATCTTTCTTTTAATTGTTCGTCTCTAGACATACTAATTTTTAATTGGCAAAGTTAATAAACTATGTACGACTTATTTATATTTGTTTAAATTGAAATATTATGGGTGTAATTGACATTGTTTTAGGGGCTTTAATATTGTTTGGTTTAATACGTGGTTTTTCTAAAGGGCTTTTTGTTGAAGTTGCTTCTTTAGTAGCTTTGGTAGCTGGCGTTTATGGTGCGATTCACTTTAGTAATTTTGCAGCCGATTTCTTGATTGAAAAGGTTGATTGGGAACTGAAATACATTAACATAGTTGCTTTTGCCATTACATTTGTAGTTATAGTAGTTGTAATTGGTATGGCAGGAAAAGCACTAACTAAAATAGCTAATTTTGCAGCTTTAGGCCTTATAAACAGACTTCTTGGTGCTGTTTTTGGTGCATTAAAAATTGCCGTAATACTTAGTGTTGTTTTAATTGTATTTGATAAGTTTAATAAAACGATTCCGTTTGCAGATGAAGATGATTTAGAATCTTCCATTTTATATACTCATGTAAAGGCTTTAGTGCCAGTAGTTTTACCCTATATTTTAGAATTTGAAAATAAAGAGCCTTCTGAATCGGAGGAAGAATTGAATAATGAGGCTTAAAGTTATTCAATGAAAGAAACCATTACCAAAAACGAAAAATCATTAAAAGTTCTAAATGAATTGGTTTCAAGAGAGTTCTATAAAGGAAAAATTGAAAGCGAAAAATTTGAATTAAAGAGATCGATTTTCCCTAATAACTATATTGTAATTGGAGAATTAAATGATGAAAATAAGTTTGTCTTAAAATCTGGTTTTGGATCAACAATTAAGATTTTATCATTAATCACAAATACCTTCTTTTTAATTCTGTTCATTTTCTTTTTATTTCAATTTAATTGGATAATGCTGATTGTTTTCATTCTACTTTGTGGTATTTCTTATCTTATCCATCATATTAAAACCAAAAAGGAGTTAAAAATATTTTCTAAGAAATACTTTGAACTTTATAAACTCATACATAATGAAGCATAAAAAAAGCCGCTTAAAGCGGCCTTTCTATTGGTTTTATATAAATTAAACCATCTCTACTTTCCCTGATGATAACATATAAACTCCACCAACTATTTGAATTTCTCCAGCTGCTTCCATGTCTTTTAAAATTGGGCTACGCTCTTTAATTCTTTCAATTGTAAGTTTAACATTGTTTTCAACAGTTTTAGCAACAAACTCAGAGTTTGATGAATTAGCTTCACCTTCAACTTCATCAGCCGATTGTTTTACAGCTGGTAAAATATTAGATAACAAATCTGTAATATTTCCAAGCTCTACACCATCACATGCGGCTTTAACAGCACCACAATGCTCATGACCTAATACTAAGATTACCTTACTTCCTGCTACTTTACAAGAATATTCTAAACTTCCTAAAATGTCTACATTCTCAAAATTACCAGCTACACGTGCAACAAAAATATCACCAATAGCTTGGTCTAATACTGTTTCAACAGGAACACGAGAATCTATACAAGAAAGTACCACTGCCTTTGGGAATTGTCCACCAACAGTTTGTTCAACTAAAGCTGAGTTATCTACTGCCTGCCCACTACCTTCTACAAACCTTTGGTTTCCTTCTAATAAATCTTGTATAACAGCAGCTGGTGTTAATGTATCTTGAACTGCTTTTGTAATTGCTATGTTTTTCATTTGTTTAATTTTTATTGTTTTTAATTGTTATTTGAATTCACCATTTTAACAGGTACAAATCCCTAGTTATATAGCTAATTTCATAATTGTTTTTCGATTATTTTTTATTAAAATTTATCTTCTATATTTTCTTTTATCCATGCCATACACTCATCAAAAGTGTCAAAAATATGGTCTTCAGGAACAAAATCTGGTATAATATCAATTCGCTCCATCATGTATCGTGGTTGTCTTAATAAATCAACAAACAGAAAGTCAATTCCTTTTTTCCTTAAGTCTAGTAACATATCTTCTAAAGCATATAACCCCGACTGGTCCATATATTGCATACGGTCAAACCGAATTACAACAGTTTTAGCTGTTTCAGGTATTTGGCTAGCTAACTGCTGAAAATCGCTTGTTGAACCAAAGAATAAAGGTCCCTTAATATGCTTTATAAATACTTCTTCTTTAAGGTTATCCGGAAAATCTACTTCATCAGCCCATGCTTCTTCTTTTAGCGGTTTAACATCAGAACGTTCTGCAGTTAAATCTCCAATTTTTTTCATAAACATTAAAGAGGCTATTACCAACCCAATTCCAACTGCATAAACTAAATTCCAGAAGGTTGATAAAATTAATACTGTAAGCATGATAACAACTTCCATACTAAACTTAATGGGCCCAATTTTAACATCTTTTGGTAAACTTGGAATGGCTCTTAAACCCTTATAGTCCATTACGCCAATTCCTACCGTTACTAAAATACCTGCTAAAACCGCAGCCGGTATTTTAGATGCTATGGGTCCCAAACCTAGTAAAATAATAAAAAGCAAAAGACCTGCTATCATACCTGATAGCTTTGTTTTACCTCCAGAAGTAATATTAACTACAGTACGTATAGTTGCACCCG
Organism: Seonamhaeicola sp. MEBiC01930; assembly: GCF_045277075.1. GTDB lineage: Bacteria > Bacteroidota > Bacteroidia > Flavobacteriales > Flavobacteriaceae > Seonamhaeicola. The sequence goes on from NZ_CP104270.1 coordinate 1,283,221, forward strand.
CACCTGGAATACCTCCAAAAACTGCAGCTATACTATTACCTATACCTTGCCCTATCAATTCTTTATTTGGCTTATGCTTAGTCTTGGTCATATTGTCTGCAACTACGCTTGTTAACAAAGAATCAATAGCTCCTAATAGAGATAAAGTAAGAGCAGTAAATATGTATGGCGTAAGATTACTCAATCTAAATTCAGAAAATATCTCGAGATTAGGAATTGGCAACCCACTAGGAATTTCTTCAATGGGTCTGTAATTTAAACCAAAACCAATAGCTATTCCTGTCATTACCACCAAAGCTACCAATGTACTAGGAACTGCTTTGGTTATACGTTTAAAACCATAAATAATAAGTATGGTGCCTAAGGCCAGTATTAATTCTAACCAATTAATTTGCTTTAAAGCCCTTGGCAATACTTTAAGGGTTCCTAAAACACCTGATGCCTCTTTACCTGCTAAGGTTTTACTTTCCTTTAGAATGTCATCTGGTGTTACTCTTTCTGCTCTTTTAATAGTTTCTTTAAAATCTTCTAAAACTAGAATTCCTTCTCCTGCTTCTTCCTTTAATATATTATCAAGAATTATTTCTTCTGCCAGTGGTTTAAACTGGTCAACAAATTCTGTATCTTCTTTTGAGTAATAACCAATTGACGGCAATATTTGGGTTATTAAAATAATAACTCCAATAGCAGTCATAAAACCAGACACAACCGGATAAGGGATATACCTTATATATTTACCCAAACCTAATATACCTAGGCCAATTTGCATTAGTCCAGCTAATAAGAAAACTGCTAAAATTATAGGTAAAGCCTTATTCACATCTCCTTCATTGGCAGCAATAATAGCAGCAATAATAACCATACTTACTGCAGTCATAGGCGCTGTAGGACCCGATATTTGAGTGTTTGTTCCACCAAAAAGCGCAGCAAAAAAACTAATAAAAATAGCTCCATAAAGTCCGGCGCTTGGGCCTAAACCTGAAGACACCCCAAAGGCTAATGCCAAGGGTAGGGCAACGATTCCTGCAGTTATTCCACCGAAAGCGTCTCCCTTTAAATTTGAAAATAAGTTTTTCATCTTTTGATACTTTTTAGTTTAAAAATAAAAACAAAAAGATAGTACTTTTAAGTTTTTCTTACAAACCTAAAAATTCACAAAGGTTATTAAATTGAACTGATCTCTTCCTCCAGTTTCAAAAAATTGATTCATATAACCAGCTTCAATTCTAACGTTTTGGTTAAACGTATACCCTAAACCTCCATAGACCCTGTTTCTATCAAAAACAGAGCTCTTGGTATTTAAAAATATCTCATTATATGCAGATAAATAAAGTTTGCTGTTCCCCTTTTCTTTGTTTTTAAAAGGAACTTTAAAAGCTAAGAAATACCGAAATCGCATTTTAAAATCACTTTCTACAAATCTCTGTTCAAATCTGTAACGATGACTTAAACTTACGTTCCCAACTTTTTGTTTAGATATAAACTGCTGAAATATACGGTGTTCATTAACCGAGGTTTTATTATCAGTATCTCCAATATAATTTTCAGAAAGAATATATCCATACCCTAATAATACGTTGTTCTTACCTTCATTAAAAGTATAACCTAATCCGGTTCTTAAAAGAAGCTGTTCTAGATCTCCTATGGCATCATAATTTCTATATTGAACCTCATGGTGCAAATTCCATTTTTGGTCTAGCTTTTTACTACCTATATAAATTAACCAGTTTCCTAAACTACTTTCTTGAGCTTGTGCAAATACAGGCAGCATTAGTAAAACTAATACTGCCAGATACGCCCTATATGTCTGTTTTTTCATGTGAAATATTTCTCAAATATTTAAAATATGTAAACAAGATTCTAAATACTTAATCTACCAATAGCATGGAAACATCAAGTTTCCTAATCATTTTACTTAAATTGCTAGAGGAAAGTTTACCTTTTCTAGAACTCTCTATTTCTCTGTTAATACATAATAAATCAATATCATTTTTTACCACATAATTAGATAGTGTATTAATAGAATTACTACTTGATTCAAAAATATATTCAACCGTATCATTTGAAGATGTATTACCATTTGATTCTTTTACAGATTCATTAGGCTTTTGAATTTTAAATGACATTATAGGCTTTTGGGTGTAATCCATTAAGCGTTTGGCTAAACTTTCATTAGCATGTTCTAAACCATTTAAAACGCCTACAGACAAATTCTCATTTGGCACTAATATTTTATCATTAGATGCAATAAGAACAACACCTTTATACTTATTGAGCACAAACTTTGTAACTCTATCTCCTGCAAGTCTTAGAGCATTAAACCGCTTTTTTCCAAGTACAATAATATCTGGATTTGTATATTGAATTTGCTCTTCTATTTCCTGCTTCACATTACCGTAAATTAAGCTATAATTTATATTAACAGCTTTATCAATAGATTTAATAATACTTTCAATGTGATTTTTACTAGCAAGGTAATCCCTATTTATGGTACGCATTGAAGATAACTGATTGTCATTTTTGACAACATCAACCGGTTTTCTTACATGTAAAAGGTCAATATCACCACCAACCATTTTAGCCAAATTAGCTGTGGTCTTTAAAATAGTATCTGAACTATTTTTTAAGTCTGAAAGCACTAATATTTTATATCTATTGATACTCATAATAATTTAACTTAAGCTTAAATTAGACTTTGGTCTTGTTCTAAAGAATTCTATAAAACTATCAGGGTTTTCTACTTCTCCACGTTTAGATGTTAACTTTATATCTATATGTCGTTCTTTGGCTTTAAATAAAAAGTCTTCTAATATTTCAATAATATCATTATCTAAAAACCTAGTTTTCATCAGGTCTATTTCTAAATAGGTGTCTCTTGGCAAACTATCAAGTTCTTTTAAAATAGCACCCTTGTTAAAGAAGGTAACCTCTTCTGCAAGTGACATTTTAATTTTGTGTTTACCGTTACTTTTATCTTCTATATGAAGGAAGTGAGAATTTTGGTAACTCTTTAGTAGTATTACAATAATTCCAACGCCTAAACCTAAGCCTATACCGTATAACAAATCAATAAATACGATTCCAAAAACAGTAACAGCAAATGGGATAAACTGTTTCCAACCTAAATCATACATTTGCTTAAACAAAGCAGGTTTTGCCAATTTATAACCAACTATTAACAAAATAGCTGCTAATACAGATAACGGAATTAAGTTAAGTAATTTTGGTATGGCTATAACTGAAATAATTAAAAAGAAACCATGTATAATAGCCGATAATTTTGATTTCCCTCCAGATTGGATATTAGCCGAACTTCTTACGATAACTTGAGTGATAGGTAGTCCACCTATTAAACCAGACAAAATATTACCCGTACCCTGCGCTAACAATTCTTTATTTGTTGGCGTAACTCTTTTTAAAGGATCAATTTTATCTGTGGCTTCAACACATAATAGGGTTTCTAAACTTGCAACTAATGCAATCGTGAAGGCCGTAATCCAAACATCTCCTTCTGTTATTACCGCAAAATTAGGAAAGGTAAACTGACCAAAAAATGACGACACATCAGATGGAATTGGCACATTTACCAAGCTTTCTTTTTGAATTGCCAAATCACCAGATGAACCAAAGAATGAAAAGAAAATAATTCCAATAATTACCGCTACAAGTGGACCTTGTATTAACTGAAAGATTTTGGCCTTTTTAGCAAGTACATTACTCCATAGAATTAAAATTCCTAAACCAATAACAGCTATTACAGTACTACCCATATTTATATTTGAAAGTGAACTGTAAATTTGTTCAAAAGTACCTTCTCCCTTTGGAGCAACATAACCTAAAAAATAAGGAATTTGTTTAAGAATAATAATAAGACCAATACCTGTAAGCATCCCTTTAATAACCGATGATGGAAAATAATATCCTATAACACCTGCTTTTAAAACTCCAAATAATATTTGAATTGCTCCTCCTAATACAACGGCCACTAAAAAGTTTTCAAAACCTCCTAATGTTCCAATTGAGGCAAAAACTATAGCTGCTAAACCTGCAGCAGGACCACTCACACCTATTTGAGATCCACTTAAAATTCCAACAACTATACCTCCTATAATTCCAGCAATTAGTCCTGAAAAAAGTGGCGCTCCACTAGCTAATGCAATACCTAAACATAATGGTAATGCGACAAAAAACACGACAATACTTGCCGGTAAATCATTTTTTATTGTTTTAAACATAACATAAATATTTGCACCCTAGACTTTATTAAGGGTGTTTTAAAAAATTAATTAAGCGGCTAAAAAGCCAAAAAGTAACTATGTATTTATATTATGCTAACCTGGGAGGCGGAGATATCAGGTTTAGATGGGGTTTAGAATATTTTTTATAAAAATACTCCAGTTCACTATCCATGTTAGAAAAGGCAAAAGCCGTTTCTGTAGATAAGATTTCAAAAAATAATTTCTCAGTGTCTTTATTTTTTTCATGACCCTTTTCTTCTTCTTCAGCCGAAGTGTAGAAAACAGAAATATCAACAGAATCATCAACCAACGTAATAATTGTAGGCGCAGTTAAAAAGGCCGTAAATATTACACAAAAAAAGATGGATATAATTCGTTTTGACACTTTATTTAAAAAAAATTTGAAAAGCAAATATATACTTTTTATTGTTAAGGAAATATTAAAAATCATTAAACAGTTTAATGTCTTCTGAAATTAACCATCCCGTTTTCCCATCAGATAACTGAATTTTACTCCAATTCTTATATTCATCAACCACTTGTACTTTAGTTCCTTCATGTAATCTAAAGGCTTCTTCACTTCTTAAATTGGGATCACTTTTAACCTTAGTTTCTTGTACAAATACAATTGCTGGGTTATCCTTTTTATCAATGTTGAACTTGTGAAATGCAAAACCAAGTGTTACACAAACTAAAAATAAAGCTGTTAAACTACCTAAAAAAGCTAAACGTTTAGTAAGAGTAGCATAGGCAAAATAATACATTAAAAACAAAATAACGAAACAGAAAACCATTGCTATTGAGACTTTTGCCCAATTATCAAAGCTTAAACCATTGGTTATGTTTTTAACAAATTTTGAAAAACCTGTCTCAGGTATAACTTCTATGGCGTCAATGGTCATATTTCTAGCAAATGCAATATTATTTTCAATATCTGAATCATTTGGATTAAGTTTCAAAGCCTTTTCATAATAGAAAATACTTGGCGCAATATGATTAAGTTTATAATGTGCATTACCCAAATTATAATATAATTCGGCAGAATGCTGGTTGGTTTCTAAAATCGCATTGTACCTATCTATAGCTTCGGCATACTTTCCGTCATTATAGAATGTATTTGCTTCCTCAAATAAAGATTTATTTTGAGCAAATACACCAATACCAATTAACACGACAAATATGTAAACTATATGTTTCAATAAATTCTTCATTTCAATTGGGTACAATGATTTAGTCATTATGAAATTACCTTGCTTGTTTATCAATTAAAGAAATAGTTTTAGCCGCTTTTTCGTAATCTTCTTGCATAGTTACTTGATCTACGGGTGTATATCTTGCTAATTCACAATTTTCTAAAATGCCCATAAAATCTTTAATAGTGGCATCTTCAACCCCCTTGCTTTTTAGCAAACTATTAATTTTATCTTTACTTAAATCGTTAGTCTCAATATATAATTTTGCCTTTAAATAATTATGTAAAGCTTTTTCTAAAGCTATATAAAAATCTTCCTTTTTACCAAGCGATTTTTTGGCACCTTTTAAATACTTTCTGGCTAGTTTATCTGCTTTCCTTATTCGATTTCCATAAACATCTGCATCTCTACTAACCTTTTTCTTTCTAACTAGAATAGCCAATGGAATAGCTAAAAAAGGTGCTAAAAGCAGTGCCCAAAATGTATTAGTTTTAAAAAAATTAGTTGGATTAACATTGCTAAAACTAGTTTTAGTTTTAATAAAAGCAAACTGATCATTATTTAATATAACAGCTTGTTTGTTTGCGCTTAATACATTAGAATTGTCTGAATTAGCATTACTTGAAGATGGACCATTTAGAACATCTATAACTATTTCTTCTGAAGATAAACGCTTATAACTCTCTGTTTTTAAATCGAAATAAGAAAATGAAATGCTTGGTATTGGGTATTTACCTTTATATTGAGGTACAACGGTATAACTATCTGAAATACTACCTTGCATCCCTGATAAATTAGTCTTTACTTTTTCATTATGTTCTGGCTCGTAAACTTCTAAGGAACTTGGTAAAGAAATTTTAGGTAACTTAAATAGTTTTAAGTTTCCGTTTCCATTAACACTAATCTTTACTTGTAATGACTCATTAGCATCAAGTTCTTTTTTTGATGCTGAAACATTCATTTTAAAGTCACCTACCGCACCTGTAAAATCAATTGGTTTTCCCGTTTCAGGTAACGATTTAACTTGAAGTGTTCTAGTTCCAGAGGTTACTCTTTTATTAACACGTTTCATTATCCTGCTACCAAAAATATCACGCCTGTTTGTTGGTACTTGTACTGGCACATCTAAAACTAACGCAGGTATTTTTAAATCTCCTGTTTTTTGAGGAATTAGCATTTCTTTCATCATAACCACATAGCTATAATCCTCTCCTTTATAAGTACCTTGTTCTAACCTTAATTCTTTAATTTCAATGCTTTGACTCCAAAAATCTTTAAAAGTTGGAACATCTACCGTTCCAGGTGTTTGAATACGAATATTAGGCGCAACATATAATTTATAAACCACGGATATGGCTTCATTTAAATACGGTTTAGATTTTGAAACCTCTGTAACTAAATGTATCCCTTCTGAAGCTATATAACTAGGGTCATTAGGATCTGTAGGTTTATCAACCGCCTCTGTAACCTCTACTTTTATTGGAAGCGTTTTATAAATCTCACCATTTACCTCTATTGTTGCTTGTGAAATAGTAAAAACACCTCTTTTTTTAGGTGTTAAAAAGTAACTATACGTTTTCTTATAAGTTCTAGTGCCATTTACCCATGAATTACTAACCGATTGGTTAGGCCCACCAACAACTGTAAAATTGGCAAAACCCGGAGGATTGAAATTATCACCGTCCTCATTCATTTCAAAATCAACACGTAAGCGTTCATTAATTCCAAGCTTTTTCTTGCTCGCTTTAGCTTCAAATTTTACTTGAGCCACGGCAAAGCTTGAAATTAGCAATACTATTAAAATTAATATGTGTTTATTAAACTTCATTATTCAAATTTGTAATTCTAAATAATTACCAATCCTTATCTGTTTTTACAGGAACGCCTTTTTGCTTTTCGGCATTCATTTTTTCTTGAACTTTTTGTTCTTGATTATTCATTGCTTCAAGCAAATTCTTTATTTGCTGTGGAGACATTCTACCTTCTTGTGGTTTAGGTGGTTTTTTATCTTCATCTTTCTTATCACCTTCTTTTCCTTTATCATCTTTATCATCGTTAGGCTTGCCTTGGTCATCTTCTTGGTCATCCCCTTCCTTTTCCTTTTCATCTCCATCCTCTTTCTCATCTTCCTGTTGATCACCTTCATTATCTTTATCCTTCTTATTCTCGTCTTTCTGATCTTGATCTTCCTTATTCTCGTCGTTATTCTTGTCGTCTTCGTTTTGGTCTTTATTTTCTTGCTCTTGTTTAGCACACTCTTTTGCTAGTGCCAAATTATAACGTGTCTCATCATCTGTTGGGTTATTTCTTAATGCATTTTTATAAGCCTCAACAGCTTCACTACACTTTTTATTCTGCATCAAAATATTACCAATATTATGAAATGCCTTATGTTTTTCTTCTTTTGAAACACTACTATTAGCAGCCTCTTGATGCCTGTATAAAGCCTCCATTAAGCTTCCTTTTTGGTAATAGGCATTTCCCAAATTGAAATTGCCCTCAACAGAATTTGGGTTTTCTGAAATAGCTTTTCTATAAGCCATTTCACCAGAAACATAATCATCTTCACTAACCAAATTATTGCCTTCATATACGTAGTTATTGGCGTTCTTTAAAGCCAATAACCTTTCTTTATCCTGCTTTTCTTGAGCAAAAGAAATGGTTATAAAAAATATTGATATGATTGATAATAATTGTTTCATCTAACTCTATTTCTCTTTTAATTGTTTCAAAACCTCTAATAACAAGCCTGCACTTATTCTTTGCTTGTAGTTTGGGCTTATGTACTCAAATAGTATAGTACCATCTGTACCAACAACAAATACCGACGGAACGGGTAAAAACCCTGAATTAAGTCCTGCAGAAAATTTATTTAGCTTACTTAAATACCGCTCAGGAGCTTTAAAAGCTATACCCATTGCTTGACTTAATGCTCCATTAGCATCTGAAAAAAGTTTGTATTTGAGACCTGCTTTATCTACTGATACATTTAAATTTTCTGGTGAATCTGGGCTCACACCTATAATCTGATAACCCAGCGCATTAATCTCATCTTCTATATCATTAACCGCTGAAAGATGTCTGTTGCAATACGGACACCATCCTCCTCTATAAAATAGCATTACTGTAGGTTTTTCATTAAACACTTCTGCTAATTGTAAGGTATCCCCATTTGCCGAGGTAATGCTTAAATCTGGTACTTTTTCACTTATTAATAGCGGTGAAATATCTAAATCACTTTCTGCAATTTGGGCTACACTAGTAAACACTGTTGTAAACAAAAGCATTAAAGTTAAATAATTGTTTTTAGTTTTCATTTTCACCTCTATAATTTGTTTTTAAATTCTAATATATAAAACCTTCTGTTTTTTCTTCGTTAAAGAATTTATAAATTCTCATTAAACAAATTCAGCTTTTTTAACCAAGCTGTTTTACGTTCTAGCAAGAAAATATCTAAGAGTAAAAAGAAAACACCAAACGCCAAAAACCATTGAAACTGGTCTTTAAAATCTGCAAATTGTTTTGCTTCAAACTCGGTTTTATCCATACTACTCAAAATATCTCTAATATTTTCAACTACATCATTTGTATTTTTCCCATTTATATACGCCCCGTTAGCTTCTTCAGCAATAGCCATTAGGGTTTCTTCATTTAAACGTGTTATAACAGTTTCTCCTTGACTATCTTTTTTATAATTTAAAACTATACCATTTCTTTTTTCTGGGATCGGACCTCCCTTAACATCACCAACACCAATGGTAAAAATCCTAATACCCTCTTCATTAGCTTCTTCTGCTATTGCAGCTGCCTCTTCACTATGGTCTTCACCATCAGAAATAATAATTAGTACACGGTTTGTTTGTTCTTCATCATCAAAATAGGTCTTTGCTAATTTTATAGCTTCATTGATAGCTGTTCCTTGTGATGACAACATATCAGTATTCATATTTTGTAAAAACATTTTGGCAGAAGCATAATCTGTGGTTATAGGTAATTGCGGAAATGCTTTTCCTGCATAAGCAATAATACCTACCCTGTCACTTGCTAAATTATTTATGATTTGCGTGACTAACTGTTTAGATTTTTCTAACCTATTTGGAGCAATATCTTCTGCTAACATACTCTTTGATACATCAACAGCAAAAACAATATCAACGCCTTCACGTTTAACCGTTTCTAGTTTAGTTCCTACTTTAGGATTTACCAACGCCAATGTTAAACACAGAAATGCTAAACTTAAAACAATGATTTTTAACACCGATTTGAACAAGGACGTGTTAGGACTTAGCTTTTTAAGTAAGGCTTTATCTGAAAACTTACGCTGTGCCCTATGTTTCCAAATTTGAAGCACCAAAAAGAATACAATTATTACTGGAATAATAATTAACGTCCAAAACCATATTTTTTCTTCTAATTGATACATCTATTAAACCTTCAATTTTATTTAAACGAAACTTCTGAAAACTGAAAACCTCAGCAACACCTCTAACATCAATAATATACCTGCTAGCAGCACCAAAGACCTATATTTTTCTTCATAATTGTAAAACTTGAATTCTTCAATCTCGGTTTTTTCAAGTTTATTTATTTCGTTATATATTTCTTCTAGCTTTTTATTATTAGTAGCTCTGAAATATTTACCTCCAGTAGCATCAGCAATCTCCTTTAACAGCTCTTCATCAATTTCAACTTGAATTCGACCATATTGAAAATTTCCATTAGGTAAAATTCCAACAGGAGACAAGGCCATTCCGTTAGTTCCTAAACCAATAGTATATGTTTTTATACCATATTCTACAGCCAATTCACTAGCAATTCTTGGGTCTATAAAACCTGTATTGTTTACACCATCTGTTAGCAAAATAATTACTTTACTAGTAGCCTTACTATCTTTTAAGCGGTTAACTGCAGTTGCTAAACCCATACCTATTGCGGTTCCGCCTTCAATAATGTTATTATACCTTATACTTTTTAAAGATCTTAATACAATGGCCTTATCGCTAGTAATAGGCGTTTTTGTATAACTTTCACCTGCATATTCTACTAAACCAATTCTATCATTTGGCCTACCCATAATAAACTCAGCAGCCACATTTTTTAAAGCTTCTAATCTATTAGGTGATAAGTCTTTTGCCAACATACTAGCAGAAACATCTATGGCCATAAGGATATCAATACCTCTAGTGGTTTTGGTTTTAGTAGACACATCAACGGTTTGAGGTCTTGCTAAGGCAGTTATAAGAAGTGCTAATGCCAATAATCTTAAAACAAAAAGCAAATGTTTAACTTTTGGCAGCCAAGAATTAGTAAGCCTAAAACCTTTTAAGCTAGAAATCTTAAGTTCTGCTGTTTGCTTTTTATGCTTTATTATATACCAAAGAACAGCCAATGGTAGTGCCAAAAACAACCAAAACCATTGTTTATTTAAAAACTCAATACCTTCTAACATTAATCTTCTTCTTTTTTAAGTTCTACTGAATTTACAATACGTTCTACCACCTGATCTGCATAAGTGTCATCATCTGGATAGGTAACTATAATTTGTTGTAAAACATTTTCGGAAGTAAAAAGTAGTAGGACATAATTCCCTCCTTTTGTAACGTTTGAAATTGGGTCTACTATATTTAATGTTCCATATGTTTTAAGGCCTTCAGCTCCATTGGGTGTATTAAATTTTTCTCTTAATACTGTAATGTTCTCTGCACCTTGAGATTCCATTCCCTTAATACTATTCTCAGAAACTTGTTCTAAATCTATTTTATTATCATTCTCACCGGAACTTGGATAGGTAGCTGTATTTACCAGAATACTAAAAACATCTAGTAAGGTGCCATACATAAACGACGTCATCTTTACTTTTCCTTTTGCTTCTTCAGGAATAGGAAGCTCAAAACGTTTTAATACTCTAGGAGTTGAAATAGAAACTGGTGGAATACCATAATCACTAGTTACCCAATCACCTTCTAAAAGTTCTTTACTATCATGACCAATAATAGTGTCTTTTACATAACCAAAACCGTACTTAATTGAAAAACCGCCAATGGTAGCCATTAGCAGAAATAAAGAAATTGCAACAGTAACAATAATCTTTTTGCGTTTCTTTTTACGTTCTAATTCTTCCCTATACTTTTCATCCAAAAGCTTTTCCTCTTCAGAAGGTTCTGGCAATACTTCTTTAACATGGTCAATTTCAGTATCAATGGTATTTCTATCTAATTCGGCTAATTCAATATCTGGTGCTGACTTTGCAAATTTCACCAAATCAGCTCGTTTTAAAATGCTTTCAATATTCTTAATGGTTTCCTTACTTAAATCTATTTGATTACCATCTTTTAATAATCTTAATTTAGAAATAAGCTCATCTGTTGTACTCTCTAAAGAATGATCGTACACTTTTTCATCTAAATACTTTCTTATAATAAGCGTTAATTCAGAATAATATGATTTTAATTCCTCGTGCTCTAAATAATGACTTTCATCTAATTTCTTTAATGCTAATTTAGCTCTATCGTATGGTGGTAATAGAGCTATTTGTTCTTCTTCACTTAAAGGCTTTTTTCTCCAAATAAACCACCAAAGTATTCCACCAACTAAGGCAACAATCAATAATGTAAGTAATACATATTTCCACCAATTACCCCCTTTTTTCTTAACCTCAATAATTGGTTTTATATCATAAAGTCCTTGCTTTGTAGTATCTACAACTACATTATTAACCTCTACTTTTAAAGAGTCTGTGAAGAAGGTTTTATTGCCAACAATAATTTTTTGTCTTGGTATAGTATACGCCCCAGAATCAAACTGAGTTAATCCGTATTTTTTAACAAGATTGTACTTGTCATTCTTTTTTAAAGTATCAATGGCGTAAGACTCAATCATTTCCAAAGGAGAGAATGTTTGTCCTTCAGGAAAAACCACCAAATTAGTTGTATCTGTTTCAACTTGAATTTTATAGGTAATTTGTTCTCCTATTTCTATTGAGGTTGAATCTATTGCCGAAGTAACTTGAGCAGTTAAGGCATTAGTAAGTAGTAAAAAGGCAATAGTTGAATACATTAACAATTGCTTTTTATTAAATACTATTTTATGAAACTTATCCCTTATCACTTTTAACTTTTAACTTTTAACTTTTAACTTTTAACTTTTAACTTTTAACTTTTAACTTTTAACTTTTAACTAAACTATCCTCTTCTTTTAAAATACCCTAAAAGTTTTTTTACGTAGCTCTCATCTACTCTGCAACTAATAATTCCTGCACCAGATTTTGTAAAACTCTCTTTATAATAATTAACCTTTTCATGGTAAAACCTACCATAATTGAGTCTTACTTTTTTAGATGATGTATTAACCAACATTAATTCTCCTGTTTCTTCATCTTGCATTTGAACCATTCCTAGATTCGGAATATCTTCCTCTCTTTTATCATATACTCTTATTCCAGTTACATCATGCTTACCAGAAACAATTTTCATGGTATGCTCATAATCATCAGCAATAAAATCAGACATCACAAATACTATTGCTTTCTTCTTCATTACGTTTGACAAAAACTTTAATGCTTCGGCTATATTAGTTTGCTTACTTTCTGGTTCAAACTCTATAAGTTCTCTAATAATTCTAAGAACATGAGAGCGCCCTTTTTTTGGAGGAATATACAATTCTACTTTATCTGAAAATAAAATTAACCCAATCTTATCATTATTCTGTGTTGCTGAAAAGGCTAAGGTAGCCGCTATTTCTGTAACAACTTCATTTTTAAATTGCTGTGAAGTACCAAATAACTTAGAGCCAGAAACATCTACCATAAGCATCATGGTAAGTTCGCGTTCTTCTTCAAAAACCTTAACATGAGGCTCATTTGTACGAGCGGTTACATTCCAATCAATATTACGAATATCATCTCCATATTGATACTGTCTCACTTCACTAAAAGTCATACCACGCCCTTTAAAGGTAGAGTGGTATTCTCCTCCAAAAATATGATCAGACAACCTACGTGTCTTAATCTCAATTTTTCGTACTTTTTTTAGTAATTCTTTAGTATCCATCTTTTAATTGTCTATTGAACATTTAATATTGATTATTTACTCTAAATAATCAATTGTCAATTATCAATTGTCAATTTTAAGGTACTTCTATCTCGTTTACTATTTTGTTGATGATATCTACTGAAGTTACATTTTCAGCTTCGGCCTCATAAGTAATGCCTATTCTATGACGTAATACATCATAAACCACCGCTCTAACATCTTCTGGAATTACATAACCTCTTCGTTTAATAAAAGCGTAACATTTAGCTGCAGTTGCTAAATTGATACTTCCACGTGGTGATGCGCCAAAAGAAATTAATGGTTTTAATTCGGCTAGCTTATATTTTTCTGGGTACCTGGTAGCAAAAATGATGTCTAAGATATATTTCTCAATTTTCTCATCCATATAAACCTCTCTAACAACTTTTTGAGCTGTTAAAATTTGTTTTACCGAAACCACTGGGTTTACTTTATCAAAAGCCCCTTTCATATTAGCCCGCATAATTAATTGTTCTTCATCAATCTTTGGGTAATCTATAACCGTTTTCAACATAAAACGGTCTACTTGTGCTTCAGGTAACGGATAAGTTCCTTCTTGTTCAACTGGGTTTTGGGTTGCCATTACCAAGAAGGGCTTATCTAAAATAAACGTTTCATCTCCTATGGTAACTTGCTTTTCTTGCATAGCTTCTAATAAAGCAGATTGCACTTTAGCCGGCGCTCTATTAATCTCATCTGCCAACACAAAGTTTGCAAAAATGGGTCCCTTTTTTATAGAAAAGTCGTTTTCCTTTATATTATAAATAAGTGTTCCTACAACATCTGCAGGTAATAAGTCAGGAGTAAACTGAATTCTACTAAAGCTACCATCTACAGCTTGTGACAAGGTATTAATGGCTAAAGTTTTTGCTAAACCCGGAACCCCTTCTAACAAAATATGGCCTTGCCCAAGCAAACCAATTAGCAAGCGTTCTACCATATGCTTCTGGCCTACAATTACTTTATTCATTTCAAGCATAAGTAAATCAACAAAAGCACTTTCTTTTTCTATCTTCTCGTTAATTGTCTTAATATCAATTGTACCTGTTTCTTCCATCATTTTTAATTTTTTAGAAGCCCGAATATAATAAGCTTCATTGAAGGTTGCAAATTGTTAAAATTTTTATTGATATGGTGTTAAAGGAAGGTTAAAAATAATATGCTAAAATCCAATGATTTCAATAGCTAACAAATGTTAATAGATAAAATAAAAACTACATCATTTGAGTTTAAAATTTAAAATGGTTTTAAGTATTTTTATACAAAATCAGGAAATAATAAACTTGAAATGGTTCTCACCCAAAAAATATGATTAATAAACGCCTACTTATAAAACACCTTTTAGCTCATAATGATGAGAATAGTTTTTATGATAAAAAGCGTAAAATAGACATTAGCCATAAGGAAGGAAAGGCTAAATTTTTAAAACATATTTGTGCCCTTTCAAACAGTAATCCAAAAAACAATTCTTATATAGTTATTGGGGTTGAAGATGAAGATAATAATATTACAGGTGTTGATTTTTTTGATGATAGTAAAATTCAAAATCTTATTAATGCCTATTTAACTAGCCCACCCATAGTTCAGTATGAAAATATTCCTTTTCCGCATTTGCCTGATGATAAAGTAGTAGGATTGGTTACTATTCGTGCAACAGGTAAACTTACATCTCTTAGAAAAAATATTTGGAAATACTACGGTGGCTCGGTTTTCTTTAGAGATGGCAGTATGAGCATGCCTAAAGTTTTTGATATTGAAATTAAAGATGTTAACTCTAAAATTGTTGAGGCCATTGAAAAAAATGCTCAAAACAATATTGAACATACTCTTGATGGTGTTTTTGATTTTATGAATAAACGCAAAGACTTTAATGCCCAATATAAAGTCTTTAAAGAGTATTTTGTGCTATGTTGGTCTGGACAAAAAAAAATAGTAAAGGATGAAGTTTTTTATTCCAGAGTTGATATTGAACTTATAAATGAACAAGTGCGGTTATTCTTCTCTGCTTTAGACGAAGTTTCTATTTCTTTTGATGAAGACCGTTTTAAGATAATAGAATATGTAAATTTAGGGCTTCACAATAACAATAAATATTACAAATTAGAGGAGACTATTATTAAATTTGAAGACAATGTTCATTACAATATTGACACCAAGCTTTTGTTTGAACCACCCCAGTTTGATAAAAAAGTTTTACACCATATTTACAACTCAAACAATGCCATTTTAGAAAAGCTAAAAAAAGATATGCCATTGACTATAAATGATACTATAGATTTAAAAAATTTACCGGCTACATATCTAATTTGTTATCTTAATTTGTTTCATGAAGCCATTGACAGATTAAAAGAGGCTAAACCTTATTTAAAGAAACACAGTGAAGAGGTTTACCACTTATATAAAGAATCTATGCGCATTCTAAGAAAAATGAAGTACAGTTAAATAAACAATTATTTAATCTTAAATTAACATATGTTAATTTATTTTTCTTACATTTGCACTGCTATTAATCTTTTTAAGATATAACCTTGTTTCTCCCGAATAACTCGGCATTGAGACAAGGTTTTTTTTGGTCTTTTTCTTCTTTTGTAAGAATTTTTGTTATTTTTAATCAAATAAACATAGTAGATATAAACGCAATTGTTTTTATATACACGTTGCCATTCATTGCTGAAAACGGAACATAATTTAATTTGAGAATTATTGAAAATGGAAATAACAGAAATTATTGTTTATTTCAGAAGTACAATTGAAATTAAATTCGACAATCACAAATCAATTTTAATTGATGGTGAATGGACAACGACTCCTGCATTTTATGCCAATATAATTTCAATTAAAAAATGGAAAAAACCTTTTGACAATGTTTTAGTTACGGAATTAGAAAAAAAAGAAATAATTGATAAAACTATCAAATATTCAAGAAAAAATGGCCCATTACCCATTTACTTTGATTGAAAGCTTAAAACCAAGTTTCGTCGGACTTTTAGCTTGTTTGCGGAATAAAAACTCAAAAAACATCTGACTGACCAAAGCAGTGCGCAAGTGTTGCGTCGGACTGATCAGCGAAACGCAAAAAAACGACTGACCAAAAACTGTAAGAAAAAAACAACGAAATAGCAACACCGTGTATAAAAATTGCTAGTTTTATACTAAACCAATGTTAGTTGCTTTGCTTGCCTGCATCTGATTTTCCTTCGGAAAATCCTCGCACACAAGCACGCAACTTTCCATACACATAACCGTTGCCAGTAATTTGAACAAATCACAACGTAAATGAAAAAAATAAGCCTAATTTTATTGCTTTTAATCCCAATCATAAGTTTCGGACAAACTGAAAAAGAAGCTTCTAAAAAAGTTTCAGCTGAATTTGAGAAATACTACAATTCTAATGAATATCAAAAGATTTTTAACTTGTTCTCAACCGAAATGAAAAATGCTTTACCCATTGAACAAACTACCAATTTCTTAAAAGGGTTGAAAAGTCAAGCGGGTGAAATTCAAAAAAAAGAATTTGTAAAATATATACAGACTTACGCCTCCTACAAAACAATCTTTGAACGAGCAGTTTTTGCGGTAAATATTTCCCTTGACAATAATTCAAAAATCAATGGTCTTTTTGTAAAACCATTTAAAGAAGACAATCTTCCCAAACTTGAAAGAAATGAAACGAAACTGATTTTACCTTTTAATGGCGAATGGACCGTATTTTGGGGCGGAGACACTAAAGAATTGAACTATCACGTAGAAAGTGAAGCTCAAAAAAACGCATATGATATTGTTATTACGGACAAAAACGGAAAAACCTTCAAAACAGACGGAAAAACTAACGAAGATTATTATGCATTTGGGAAAGAATTAATTGCACCGTGTGATGCAGAAGTGGTTTTAGCAGTTGACGGAGTAAAAGACAACATACCTGGCGAACTAAACCCAATTTATGTTCCAGGAAATACGGTAATACTTAAAACAGCCAACAACGAATATTTGTTTTTCGCTCATTTTAAACAAAATTCGATTGTCGTAAAACAAGGGCAAAAAGTAAAACAAGGAGAATTATTAGGGCTTTGTGGGAATTCTGGAAATTCTTCAGAAGCTCATTTACATTTTCACATTCAAAACGTGGAAGATATGAACAAAGCGACTGGAGCAAAATGTTATTTTGACGAAATAACTGTGAATGGAGAATTGAAAAAAGACTATTCACCAATTAAAGGAGAAAAAATCGAAAACGAATAAAAATCTACTGACAAAAATGGCTATAATTAATTGCTATGGACAGTGCTTATCTTGAAAATCACTTCGGAATTTTCTTTGGTTTGTTCCATTTTTGCTAAGTTGATTGCTCAACCACATAATGAAAACATACACAAGACCGTTAAGCAAGCTTTTTTACTAAATAAAATCCAATTGCTTAAAAGATTTATTAAGAACCTTCTCATCATTTACATCTAACCATTTATTTAAAACCGTGGCGTAAATGGTTCTAAAGTCTATTTCAAACTTTAAATCTCCATTACCATCCAGATCATCTAAATTGGCCATATTGTTATAAAGTCCAGGTTTTCTTAATTGATTTCCTATAATAAAAAGATTGTTTGCTGTACCATGGTCTGTACCAGAACTAGCATTCTGTTTCACTCTGCGCCCAAACTCTGAAAAGGTTAAAATCAACGTATCATTAAAAGTGCCACCTGCTTTTAAATCTTGCACAAAGGTTTCAATACCCTCAGCATATTGAGTTAACAAACGTCCTTGAGTTGCCAATTGATTACTATGCGTATCAAAACCATTTAAAGAGGCGTAATACACCTTGGTACTTAAATGCGAATTAATAAACTGGGCTGTAGTTTTTAACTGTTTACCAAACTTATTTTTTGGGTATTCTTTTTTAGAAGACACCGTTTTACTGGTTTCAAAAATATACTTGGCTGAAGAATGTGCTTCAATCATAGACTTGTACAAATAGCCTAAATTATGCTCACTCAAATGTGGGTCATTCTTATGATTCTGAAGGTTCTTAAAATAAGGGTCTCTAGATAAATTGTATAGAGTTTTAGGGTCTTGGGTAGCTATGGCATTATTAGTTTCGCCTTTCATAGCCAAAGACAAACTTTCATCAATTTGAATTGCAGAATATGGTACCTCTCCGTAATGATCTAAATATCTACCAATCCATCCACTTTGAGAATATTCATTTGAGTCTACAGCTGTTTGCCATATATCCATAGACCTAAAGTGTGAACGATTAGGATTTGGATACCCAACATTATTGATTATAGTTAAAAGCCCTTCATCATACAATCTGTTTAAGGGTGCTAAACTGGGATGAAGCCCTACCTCATCTGTTAACCTTAAAACATCTCTTTTAGCAATGCTTAATGTTGCCCGTTCTTTATAATAAGTGTCATTTTGAAAAGGTACAATTGTGTTCAATCCGTCATTACCACCAGAAAGCTGAACAATTACCAAACGCTTAAACCCC
The DNA here is from genome assembly GCF_045277075.1 of Seonamhaeicola sp. MEBiC01930. GTDB lineage: Bacteria > Bacteroidota > Bacteroidia > Flavobacteriales > Flavobacteriaceae > Seonamhaeicola. The sequence goes on from NZ_CP104270.1 coordinate 1,302,206, forward strand.
AAACTACTACTAGCTACATTCTCAAAAGCTTTTACAAAGCTTGGAACAAAAAATAAACCACTTGCTAGCGATGACTGCTTTAAAAATTTTCTTCTGTCCATAATTAACACATTTGATATTCTGGTAAAGACATAAGTTGTACACAGTACTCTTGCTTAGAAACTTTTGCCAGAGAATTTAAATTGGCCTTAGCATGAGGTGATATATTACAAGCTAAAATATAATCATCTAATTCAGTAATATCTACTTTCTTAAAATGCTTGTTAAAGTAGTCCCAATTGCTTTCAACATTAAATCGTTTTCCATAATTCTGTTTAAAGAATTCTTTTCTTTCTTCTATTTTAGAATCATTAGTACCCGTTTTATTTTTAGAGATATAAGCACTATTTAATAGTAATGATGGTAACTTTAACCTAAGTGTAATGGTGTTGCTATCTATCCAATTCTTACCACCTTTCCAACCTGCAACATTAGGCGGATCTAGGAGCGTTTGACCTAATAAGCGTTGTAAATATATTTGTTGTTTAGGGTTTTTGAATTGTGTTGGTACTAAAGTTTTAATACCAACTAAAAATTCAATGGGGGATTTTATTTTGTTTCCAATATTTTTTTCTTCATAAAACCAGTCAGACATAAAAACGTAACGCATTAAGGTCTCAATATTATAGTCTTTATAAAACACCTGAGTCATTTCATTTACATGATTTTCATCTAATTTATCATTTACAAAATAGGCGTATATTTTTTCTGAAATGTATTGAGCACATTGCTTTTTCTTTAAAATAATATCAATAATATCATCACCAGAAAACGCACCTGTTTTCCCAAAAAATGATTTTATACCATGGTCATGCTGGCGTTCTTTAAATACAAAATCACCCTTTAAATTATGACCATAACCTGTAAAGGCCCTGGCACTTTCCTTGATATCTTGTTCTGTATAATTTCCAACTCCCAAAGTAAAAAGCTCCATTAACTCTCTAGCAAAATTCTCATTAGGTTTTTGCTTTTTATTTTGCTTGGTGTTTAAATATTTGGTCATGGCCGCCTCTTTAGAAACAGCTTTAACAAAATGACCAAAATTTCCCAGTGCGCTTTTACGCAATGTATTATTGAAGTTTTGGATAAATACAATATTATTGTCTTCGCACACAAAATGGTTGGCCCAAAACAGCGTCATCTTTTCACGTAAAAGTGCTGTTGGGTTTGTAAGCCTTTCAATCCAAGCTTCATTTAAATCAATTTGTTTTTGCCTACTTAATTTTCGAAGGTTTTTGCGTGCTTCTTTATCTGGTTTTTCAGCTTTCATCATACTACTGAAAGCAACCTTAAGTTCAGAAATATCAACTTCTAATAACGAAACTTTTTTAGAACCGTTTAAAAGATTATCAACGACTTCTTTTTTACTTTTTGCAGATAAACTTTTAAGTGTTTCAGGTAAAATACCAAACCCTGCTCTTCTGTATAAGTGTTGTATTTGAAACGCTTCCATAGATTAACTTAAAACCATCTTATTGGCTTATAGTCTTTTAGACTTTTGCGAGTTACAAAGGTTTAATCTGGATGAAAGTCAACAACAACCTGTTTACAAACACATCATAAATCAAACTTTATTCCTTGAGCCAATGGTAACTCGGTTGTATAATTAATAGTATTTGTTTGCCTACGCATATAAATTTTCCAAGCATCAGAACCTGATTCGCGTCCGCCACCAGTGTCTTTTTCACCACCAAAAGCACCACCAATTTCGGCGCCAGAGGTTCCAATATTTACGTTGGCAATACCACAATCACTTCCAGCTTGAGATAAGAATCTTTCTGCTTCGCGCAAATTATTGGTCATAATAGCAGAACTTAATCCTTGAGCAACATTATTTTGAATATCAATGGCATTTTCAACCTCACCAGAATATTTTAAAAGGTATAAAATAGGGGCAAAGGTTTCATGTTGTACTATTTCAAAATTATTTTTAGCTTCTGCAATGGCAGGTTTTACATAGCAACCACTTTCGTAACCTTTACCAGAAAGTACTTCGCCCTCAACTAAAATGGTTCCACCTTCTGCAACTACTTTTTCTATAGCATCTTCATACATTGCAACCGCATCTTTATCTATTAAAGGGCCAACATGATTGGTTTCATCTAACGGATTTCCAATTTTCAATTGCTTATAGGCATCAACTATGGCTTGTTTTACATTATTATAAATACTTTCATGAATAATTAATCTGCGCGTACTAGTACAACGTTGTCCTGCCGTTCCAACGGCACCAAAAACGGCTCCTATTACCGTCATTTTTATGTCTGCATCAGGAGTAACAATAATGGCATTATTTCCGCCCAATTCTAACAATGTTTTTCCTAATCGTCCTGCCACTTCTTTAGCTACAATTTTACCCATTCTTGTTGAACCAGTAGCAGAAACTAATGGAATTCTTGTATCCTTGCTCATAAATTCACCAACCTTATAATCGCCATTAATTAAACATGAAATGCCTTCGGGTAAATTATTTTCCCTTAAAACTTCTGCAATTATATTTTGACAAGCCACACCACACAAAGGTGTTTTTTCACTAGGTTTCCAAACACAGACATCTCCACAAACCCAAGCCAAAGCAGTATTCCAAGACCAAACGGCCACAGGAAAATTAAATGCTGAAATAATGCCAACCACTCCAAGCGGATGGTATTGTTCATACATGCGATGTCCAGGGCGTTCAGAATGCATAGTTAAACCATGAAGTTGGCGTGATAAGCCTACAGCAAAATCGCAGATATCTATCATTTCTTGTACTTCACCTAAACCTTCCTGATAGCTTTTACCCATTTCATAAGACACCAATTTGCCCAAAGCTTCTTTCTTTTCTCTTAATTTATCACCAAATTGCCTAACAATTTCACCGCGTTGCGGTGCAGGTGTTAATCGCCATGATTTAAAAGCATTGGTTGCAACCTCCATTACTTTTTGGTAATCACTTTCAGAAGTAGTTTTTACACTTGCAATTAGTTTTCCATCAACCGGTGAGAAACTTTTAATAATTTCACCGTTTGAAAAATTATTTACTCCTGTAGAAGTGCCATTGTTTACGTTTAAAACACCTAAGCTCTTCAATATTTCATCTAAACTAAATGCTTCCATAAGTACCCTTTAAAATAGTGATTATTTAAATATTCTAATTTTTTTTACGAAAATATCAATAAATTTTATTATTTACTGAATATTTTGAAATAAATAATTTTTCAACTTTAAGAACATTTTAACAGAAACTAAAAGTCCATTGCATTAATCTAAAGCGTAACTTTATTAACAAGAAACATCGTACGACGATAATGTGATTTAAAAACGCATTTTCAATTAGATGTTCTATCTGACAGATATAAATCAATATGTATTTTCAGATTAAACATCGTACGCTTTCTTTTTAAGTTCATTAAAAATCCATCTATACTATGTCATTTAAAAAACTTCTTTTTTCTGTTTTAGCTTTAGCGATTATTCTTTCTTGTAAAGAAAAAACTGTAGAAACGGATAACATTTTTAAGTATAGAGACTATATAAGTTACACCACTTCTGGAATGTCATCGGTAGCAAAACCTATTCAAATTAATTTGGCTAAATCTGTTGATGGTTGGGAAATGCACCAAGAGATAACCAATAATATAGTGCACATTAAACCGCACGTAGAAGGTAAATTGGAGGTGGGTAATAATCATACCCTAATTTTTACACCAGATGAGCATTTAGAACCCTCAACAGAATATACCGTTACAATAAAGCTTTCTGAAATATACAAGAATGTACCATCAGATTATAAAAACTACACCTTTCAATTTAAAACCATTACGCCAAATTTTAATGTGATTACCAATAATCTGCAATCTTACAGTAAGAATTGGCAATATTTAGAAGGGGTAATAAAATCTGCCGATTTAATTTCTATTGAAAAAGCAAAACAACTAATTAAGGCTGAACAAAATGGAAAAAACTTAAACATTGTTTTTAATGAAGGGGATGCTAAAAGTAATATGTTTGAGTTTAAAATTGATAGTATTAACCGTGTTATTGAGGACAGCAGTATTGAAGTGTCTTGGAATGGAAAAACTATTGGTGCCGACAATAAAGGAAAAAACACCGTTTTAATTCCTGGAATAAATAATTTCACCATTACAAAAACAGAGGTTTTTCAATCGCCTGAACAATACTTATTAATTAACTTTTCAGACCCTTTAAAAAAACAACAAAACTTTGATGGTTTAGTTTCTATTCAAAAAGCGAAAAACCAAAAATATGTGGTTGACGGCAATACCTTAAAAATATATCCAAGTAGCAAATTAGTGGGCAATATTCAAGTAAATGTATTTCAAGGCATTAAAAACACGGAAGGTTTTAAACTTAAAAAGCCTTATTCTGAAACCATTGCTTTCGAGTCTTTAAAGCCTGCTGTTCGATTAATAAATAACGGTTCAATTTTACCAAACTCACAAGAATTAAAATTCAATTTTGAAGCAGTAAACCTGAGCGCTGTTGATGTTAGAATCATAAAGATTTTTGAAAACAATGTCCTTCAGTTTTTACAAGACAACAATTTAAACAGTAATAATCAATACGATATTAAAAAGGTGGGGCGGCGTATTGCAAAACAAACCATACAATTACAAAGTGCTGCTGAAAATACAGGAAAATGGAAGGCTTACAGTATAGATTTATCAAACTATTTTAAAACGGATATTGGCTCTATTTACCGTGTTGAAGTGAGCTATAACAAAAGTTATTCTTTATACGATTGTGAAGCCCACTCCAGTAGTTCAAGCAATGATGAAGATGATTATTATGAAGAAGATTTTTACGAAAATGAAGATGAATTAACCGGTGAAAACGAAGACCTTCGAGAGGAAAAATACTGGGACAACTTATTGTACAGATACAAAAATTACACTTACAATTGGCGAGAAGAAAAGAACCCGTGTCATGATGCTTATTACAGCCAAAATAAAGTGGTATCTCAAAACCTTATTGCATCAAATTTAGGTGTAATTGCAAAACAAGGCACCAACAAATCTTATTTCTTTGCGGTTACTAATATTTTAAATACCGAACCAGAAACCAATGCTACGGTTACCCTATATAATTTCCAACAGCAACAACTAGAATCTGCTAAAACAGATAAAGATGGTTTAGTCATTATTGATTCTGAAAAGCATGCAAGTTTCGCTATAGTTTCAAAAGGAAATAATATTACATACGTGCGTCTTTACGATGGCAACGCACTCTCATTAAGCAAGTTTGATGTATCTGGAAGCAAATTACAACGCGGACTCAAAGGTTACATTTATGGCGAACGTGGTGTTTGGAGACCTGGAGACACTTTGCATTTAGCATTTATGCTTAATGACAAAGCCAACAAACTACCTAAGGGACATCCTGTAAAACTAGAAATTACAAACCCTAACGGTAAATTAGTTTACAAAAATATTACTAGCAATCACCTCAACAATGTTTACAAATTTACGGTACCAACATCGGCTGAAGGGAAAACAGGAAATTACAACGCAATAATATCAGTTGGCGGTGCTTCATTTCATAAAGGATTAAAAATTGAAACAGTAAAACCTAACCGCTTAAAAATTAAAATTGATTTTGATGATGAGGTACTTAAAGCCACAAAACCGCTTACTGGAGACTTAGACGTAAAATGGCTACACGGAGCGCCAGGAAAAAATTTAAAAGCTGAAGTTAAAGCCAAATTTACAACTTCGCATTCTGGTTTTAAGAATTATAAAGACTATGTCTTTAACGACCCTACACGTAAGTTTTACCCAGAAGAATTCAATGTTTTTGAAGGTAAGGTAAACGCAGAAGGGTTAGCAAAAATCAATAAAAAATTACATATTGAGAAGAAAGCTCCTGGAATGCTAAACGCCCAGTTTTTAGTTAGAGCTTTTGAAAATGGTGGCGATTTTTCTATTGATGCGTTTACAAAAAAATATGCACCTTACAGCTCTTTCGTTGGTTTACGTTCTCCAAAAGGAAATGCATACGGCTCTTACTTTACAGACGAAAACCAAACATTTGATGTGGTGGTGGTCGATGCCAACGGTAAACCTGTAAAACGTAATAACCTCAACGTAAAAATCTATAAAGTACAATGGCGCTGGTGGTGGAATTCGTCTTACGATAACTTGTCTAGTTATGTGTCTAGCAGCTATCACAGACCATATTCAACATCTAAAATAAATACCGATACTAATGGTAAGGCTACTTTTAATATTAAAGTGCCAGACCATGATAGAGGTAGATATTTAATTAGAATTGAAGACCCAATTAGCGGTCATGCCACAGGAAGAACCGCCTATTTCTATAAAAATTGGTGGCAGAACTCAAGCTCTGGTGACAAAGAAGCGGCTAAAATACTAATTTTCTCTAGTGATAAAGAAACCTATAATGTGGGTGAAACGGCTAAAGTTACCTTTCAATCTGGAAATGAAGGTAGAGCTTTAGTAAGTATTGAAAATGGCACCGAAGTTATAGATTACCAATGGGTGAAAACTCAAAAAGGTGAAACCACGGTTGATATTCCTGTGATATCAGAAATGGCGCCTAATGTGTTTATTAATATTTCATTATTACAGCCGCATGCCATAACCTCTAACGATTTACCAATTCGTTTATATGGTGTAATTCCTATGATGGTTGAAGACCCAAACACCAAATTAGAACCAGTAATAAAAATGCCCAATGTATTACGTCCAGAGCAAGAATTTAAGGTTACAGTCTCTGAAAAAAATAAAAAAGAAATGACGTATACCATAGCTGTGGTTGATGAGGGTTTACTTGACTTAACTCGTTTTAAAACCCCAAATGCATGGAATAGTTTTTACGCTAGAGAAGCTTTAGGTGTAAAAACTTGGGATATTTTTGAGGATATAATTGGCGCGTATTCTGGTAGTATAGATCAAGTATTTGCCATTGGCGGAGATGGTAGCGCTACAGCTGGAAAAAAGAAAAAAGCAAATAGGTTCAAACCAGTGGTAAAATATTTTGGACCTTTTAGTTTAAAGAATGGCGAGCAAAAATCGCATACCATAAAAATGCCAAATTATATTGGTTCTGTAAGAACTATGGTAGTGGCTGGAGACCATACTAAAGAAGCTTACGGAAGTACAGAAAAAGCTGTGCAGGTTAAAAAACCATTAATGGTTTTAGCTACACTACCACGGAAGTTAAGCCCAGGCGAAAAAGTAACCTTACCAGTAACCATTTTTGCTATGGAACCGAAAGTTAAAAATGTAAACATTAGCTTAAAATTAAGTGAAGGTATTACAGTTGAAGGTGAATTGACTCAAAACTTGAGTTTCCCAAAACCAGACGAAAAAATGGCTTATTTCACTTTAGATGTTAGTAAAACCAAAGGTATCAATACGGTTGAAGTTATTGCAACGGGTAATGGTGAAAAATCAACCTATAAGGTAGAGCTTGATGTAGTAAATCCTAATCCGTTTACATCAAAAGCTATTGATAAAACATTAGCAGCTAATACTTCTGAAACCATCACATTTGAAACTTTTGGAGTTTCGGGAACTAATTCAGCTGCAGTTGAGTTTTCAACCTTACCTCCAATGGATTTCTCTCGTAGAATGCAATATTTAATTCAATATCCTCATGGGTGTGTGGAACAAACAACATCGAGCGTATTTCCGCAGTTATTCTTAAGTGATATTTTCGATTTAACTGCCGATAAAAAACAAAGCATTCAGGAGAATATTAAAAATGGTATTAAACGCTTAGGACATTTCCAAAGACCTAACGGAGGATTGAGTTACTGGATTGGTGAAAATAATGCCAATGATTGGGGCACAAGTTACGCAGGACATTTTATGATTGAGGCTGAAAAAAAAGGCTATGTATTACCCTTAACGTTTAAAAGCAATTGGATAAAATATCAAAAACAAGCCGCTAGAAATTGGAGACCAAGTTACAGACGTTACAATTCAGATTTAGCACAAGCTTATAGGCTATACACTTTAGCTTTAGCTGGAAGCCCGGATTTAGCTTCAATGAACAGACTTCGTGAATTTTCCGAATTATCAAATAATGCTAAATGGCGATTATCCGCTGCTTATGCTTTGGCAGGACAAAAGGAAGCTAGTGAACGTATTTCGAAAACCGCAAATATCAACTTCAAACCTAACAAATATGATTACTATTCTTATGGTTCGGTAGATAGAAATAGAGCTATGGCTTTAGAAACAATGGTATTGACTAAAAACAGTCAACAGAGAGCGATTGCAGAATACATTGCAAAAGATTTATCTAGTAACCGTTGGATGAGCACCCAAACCACAGCGTACAGCTTATTGGCCATGGCAAAAATGGTGAACACAAATGGTGGAAAAGCTATGAAATTAACTTATTCCGTAAACGGAAAAAATAATACGATTGATACCAAAAATGCTATTGCACAACGTGACTTAAAGGTGGCTGATGGTGCAAATAGTATTGTAATAACAAATAACAATACCAATGTGGTTTATGTACGGGTTTTAAATACTGGAAAACTGCCGTTAGGACAAGAAATTTCAGAACAAAGAGGATTAAGTATAAGCTATTCGTATAAAGATTTACAAGGCAACAGGGTAAATGTTGCCAACTTAAAACAAGGTCAAGATTTTATTGCCACAGTAAAGGTAAGTAACCTTAAAAGTGCACAGGTTAAAGATGTGGCATTAACTCAAATTTTCCCTTCGGGATGGGAAATTGTAAATACCCGATTTACAGACTTTGGCACAACAACCTCTAGTGAAGCGCGCTACACAGACATTAGAGACGACCGCGTGAATTTCTATTTTGACTTAAGCAAAAACGGAAATTCTAATAGCACCAAAACATTCTCAGTAATGCTAAATGCTTCTTATTTGGGAAGTTATTATCTACCTGGAATTCAAGCGGAAGCTATGTATGACAACGACTTTTTAGTGAGAACTAAAGGGCAATGGATTAATGTAATTAAATAGTAACAACGTCCTTTTAAAGGTAAAAATTAAGCTTGTCAATCTAAAACAAATTCAGAATGACATAGGGATTTTACACCCTAAAAAGGACATCAAAAAAATTTTAAAAAAATGAAAACATATATTTATATAATCGCAATATTATTAACATTCAATATTGCCAACGCACAAGAAATAAGATACGTAAACGCAGATAATGGTTTGTTTTTAAGAGATACACCAAGTCAAGATTCCAAACGCATTGACAAACTGGTTTATGGCACCCAAATAGAGATAACCGAACGCACAAATTTAAAGTTAGATGTAAAAGATAAAAATGACGTTGTTTCTGGTGAATGGGTTAAAGTAACTTGTACTGATGACATTCATAACAATAGAACTGGCTATGTATTTAACGGATTTTTATCTGAACACAGAATTGACAAACGTTTTAGTATAGACTTTGAAGATTTCACTATGGAATTTGAGAATTTAAGAGCTGATATTATAGGAAATGAACAAATCTCAACACATCCAAATAACTCTATAGATGCCATACTTGAAATAGGAGAAACTGTTCAGGGAAAAATGGTACGCATTAGGCATCATTCCAAATATAAAAGCATAAAGGTCTACCAAAGACATGAAAATAGTATTTCTATTCAGGCTGAAGGTCCACATTGTGATTTGGTAGATTGGAAACATTTTTATTCTGCTTGGGAGCCATTAAAAGATACAAAAAAAGCTGGTGTTTTTGAAACTGTTACATACAACAATAAAGCCACTGATAAATTCATAAAAGTTGATATTTTAGAATTTAAAAATGCAGTTAAAGAACACTGTGGAGAGGAATGGTATAATATGATTAAAGATGAGAAAAAAATAAACAAAGGTGCATCCTCAATTGGTGTTAGTAAAATTTATTTTAAGGTTATTTTCACCACAATGTTTGACGAAGAAATTGAAAAGGTTATTGCATTTGATGTTCCTATGGGATGTTAAACATGTTCAGGCTATTTTTCTATATTTTGAAAAATAGCCTGAATTTTATTCTATTCTATATCTTCTAGTTTTAGTATTGTAGCCATATATAGCTTTATAATACACTATTTCATCTATTATTACAACTCCATTTGGGTCTCCTTGTTTTACAACCTCTTCACTAGTTTGCACATACTTTCCAATAGCGCCGTCAATCCAAACTTTATTATTAATAACGTTTAATCCTTCTTTCACAATTATAATACGTTTATAGGTTTTTGCAAGTTGCTCCTTAGTAATAACAGGTATTACTATATTCTGTTGCTCAATTTTAAATTCATCGTTTTCAACACCTTTGTTGACTAAGAATTCTATTTTTTGAATTGTAGGTCTTTTTACTTTTTTTACTGGCTTAGTTTTAGGCGGCGTTTTAGGTTCTATAATTTTAACCTCAAAAAATTCTGAATTATAATTACACAGGGGGTTAGAAAGATTAATTTCATCTTCTGCAACCCTTACCCTATAATAACTTAATTTGTTTAAAGATGTAATTGTATAATTTTTATTGGTTTCTCCTAAAATATCTTCCCATTGTATTCCATCTGTACTTTTTTGCCACTGGAAAGCATGACTAGAAAAAACAGAAAAATCGGGTACTGCAGATAGTGTTGTTGAAAATGGTAAATCATTTTTATTTACTGCAACACTTTGCTTTCCTGAAATATCATTAATAAAAACAGCATCCCCACATGTTCTAAACATAATATCATCAATAGCAAGATCATTTCCACAGCCTCCAACACCATTATTCCTCATTTTTAATATCACCGATGTTTGCCCTGGTTTTGTTTTAAACACTAAGGCATGTTGCTGCCAATTAGGGCGGGAAGAACTATAAATATTTCCCGTATCTCCACTTTTTATCCTTACAGAATCCGTGCTATCCCAAATTTCAAATCTTACATTTATAGGTTGCTTTCTGGGGCAATCAAAATTTGCTGGTAACAAGTTTACTAACCACGATGAAAACTCATAACTTGTATTTTCGCAAAGCCCTGAAACAGAAATTCTAAAAAACTCCCCAGGAATTCTACCTGCATTAACAATAAGCATCCTTCCATTAGTGTCTCCTAAAGTGTGGTCTGGAATATTATGCCATTCAAACCAACCAAATGAACTTGAAGATACGGTATAAAATCCATTATGAGGTTCACTATTTATATATCTGTAGCTAGTAGAACTACCGTTTGGTAACTCTCCAAAAGTAGATCCTTCTCCAAAAGTTTCTTCTACAATGGGATCACCTGAATTACCTGTACAAAAACCTAATTGTGCTTGAGTTTTTAGAAAACCCAAAAGACAAAGTATAACTATAAATTTTCTGGTTACTCTTACAAAAGTTACCGATATTTTCATTTGTAAATTGATTGATGCTCAATCTAAAATACTACACCATACAATCAATATTTGAGAAGAATTAGTTATTGAAACAATTTATCTAGCAATAGAGGTTATTTAATTAGAATTTGAATAAAATAACGCTTTATCATTATGTTGATTTCATATAATCTTTTCTTAAAATACATCTAAAAAACAATTTTTAGAGTATATATTTTAAATATGGTTAAGATAATAGGCTACATAAAAAAACATAAAGTAAGATCAACTCTTCTTTTCTTGGTTTTAGTAGCCTATTACATTTGTTTACCAAAACAACTTTTTAAAAATTCCACATCAACAGTAATTACAGGTTCTAATAATGAATTAATAGGTGCTAAAATTGCAGAAGATGGCCAATGGCGATTTCCTCATAACGATAACATTCCAGAAAAATTTAAAACCTGCATTCTTCAATTTGAAGATGAATATTTTTATAAACACCCTGGCTTTAACCCTGTTTCAATTTTTAAGGCTTTAAAAGAAAATTTAAAATCTGGTTCTGTAAAACGTGGTGGAAGCACCATTACACAACAAGTTATTAGGTTATCTCGTCAAGGAAAACAAAGAACATATATTGAAAAATTAAAAGAACTGGTTCTCGCTACTCGCTTAGAATTAAGAGCATCAAAAGAAAAAATTTTAGCGTATTATTCCAGCAATGCTCCTTTTGGTGGAAATGTAGTTGGTTTGGATGCTGCTTCATGGCGTTATTTTAATAGAAGCGCGACCAATTTATCTTGGGCAGAAAGCGCAACTTTAGCCGTTTTACCCAATGCCCCAAGTTTAATTTATCCTGGTAAAAATGAAACCCGATTACTTAATAAGCGGAATAGATTACTTGAAAAGTTACTTGAAAATGCCATTATAGATTCGTTAACTTATGATTTATCAATAGCCGAAGAACTACCTATAAAACCATATCCTTTACCGCAGATTGCACCTCATTTATTACAAAAACTATCAAAATCTAATCAAGGACAATCTATTACCACAACCATTGACGTATCACTTCAAAAACAAGTAAACAACATTATAAAACAACATCATTCTATTTTAAGTCAAAACGAAATTCATAATGCGGCTGTTTTAATTTTAGATGTAAAAACCAGACAGGTTTTAACTTATGTTGGTAATACCCCAACGGGTACAAAACATCAAAAAGATGTTGATATTATTGATAAACCCCGCAGTACTGGAAGTATTTTAAAGCCATTTTTATATGCCGCCATGTTAGATGCAGGTGATATGCTACCCAACACTCTGGTAGCTGATGTACCATCTCAATTTGGAAGTTATAATCCGGAAAATTTCAATAAAACTTATGATGGTGCTATTCCTGCCAGTAAAGCTTTATCTCGATCATTAAATGTACCTTCAGTTAGAATGTTGCAGGAATTTGGATTGGATAGGTTTCATCATTATTTAAAGGCCTTGCACCTTAAAGACTTAAAATATAATACTAATCATTATGGCTTATCCCTAATTCTTGGAGGTGCAGAAAGTAATCTCTGGGATTTATGTAAAAGTTATGCAGCGCTCTCCTCAACAATAAATCATTTTTCCGAAACCTCAAGCCAATATTACTCAAATGAATTTTGTGAACCCACTTTATTAGCTTCTGATATGGTTAACTTTGGAAAAATCCAATCTGAAAAAACGCTTTTTGATGCAGCATCTATATACCTCACCTTTGAAAGTCTAAAAAAAGTAAATAGACCCGAAAGTTATGAGAATTGGGAGTTTTTTGATGGGTCAAAACAAATTGCTTGGAAAACGGGCACTAGTTTTGGATTTAGAGATGCTTGGGCCATAGGCACCACTAAAGACTATGTGGTGGGTGTCTGGGTTGGTAATGCTGATGGTGAAGGAAGACCTGGGTTGGTAGGAGTACAAACGGCCGCCCCAATACTTTTTGATATATTTGATTTATTGCCAAGAAGTGAATGGTTTGCAATGCCCTTTGATGAAATGCAAGAAGTAGATATTTGCAAACAAAGCGGACATAGAGCTTCGCAAAATTGTGACAGTATAGAAAAGATTTTTGTGCAATTAAGTGGCTTAAAAACCAAACCTTGTCCGTATCACTTGCTTATTCATGTTGATGAAAATGAAACTTATCAGGTAAATACTTCCTGTGAGGATGTCAATAATATTAAACACAAATCATGGTTTGTATTGCCTCCTTTAATGGCACATTATTATCAAACAAAAAATCCGTTTTACAAACCACTTCCTAAATTCAGAAATGATTGTTTAGGTGCTCAAGCTATCTCCATGGAGTTCATTTATCCCAAGAAAAACAACAATGTCTTTTTACCAAAAAATTTTAACGGTAATACCAATGAAATGATTTTAAAAATGGCACATTCAAAACCTGAAAGCACATTGTTTTGGTATATAAACGATACATTTATTGGAAATACTAAAGACATACACGAAATTGCCATTTTACCCAAACAAGGGAAACATTCACTTACAGTTGTAGATGAGTTTGGTAATGAGGCTAAGCGGCATTTTGAGGTAAGTAAATAACTAATTTTTTATTACCGTTTTTAGCATAGCATGATCTGATTTCCATGTGCTTATTTTTTCCGTTTTAAGAATCTTTAAATCTTTGGAAGCCCATATATGGTCTAATGACAGGAAAGGGAACCCCCAAAACCAAGTTTCTCTAAATCCGTTTCCTTTTTCATTAAAAGCATGGTTGAATTTTTTTTTGATTTGCATTAAAAATTTAGACTCATAGGGCACATTAAAATCTCCTAATACTACCGTATTTTTAGTTTTTATGATAACATTATCTACAAATTCCAGCTCCCAACTTCTAGGTACATCAATACTTCCTGAAACATCAACTGCATAAAAATTGAGACCATGAGTTTCAAAATTAATTACAGCACTCCCAAATTTTGAAGGCATCACTTTTTTTATTTCTATTTGCTCCTTTGAAAAAACCCCAATTTCTTCAATAGAGTTTTCATAAAAATGATATTTAGAATATTTTTTCCTTGCTTCTTTTAAATCAAAACTATGATATTCTGCTAAAACTACAACATCAGGAATCCTTTTTGTTTCCTCAAATACATCTTCAAACTCTTGGTTATTCGATGCATTCCAAAACACAATTTCTAAATCCTGTTCTTTTATATCTTCAGTAAATGTTATTTTAAAACTTCGGCTTAACCAAATAATTAAAAAAACGACAGCCAAAACCAAATTGTATTTTCTGAAACGTTTATTTAGCAAAATTGAAAGCACTAAAACTATTATGATGATAGCTGGTAGCGGGAAGGTGTAATAATACAATGAGGTTTGATACGTACTCTCTTTTATAACAAAATGAATTGCTATTAACCCCACAACAATAATGGCATTAATAATATGAATAATGGGGCGTAGAATTTTAAGCATTAGCGCAACGGAAAGCCTTTAGCTGCCCACCAAGGATGTATTTCTATTTCTAATCGTCCTGCTTTAACAGCAGGATCTGAATTAGCTAAACTATCGGCCATTTTAAAGGTGGGTACGTTATAAATAGTAATACCACGAATATCACCATCATCACCAAACGGACCCGAAATATCAGCATAACCCAATTCATACATTTTACCCAAATGTTCTAAATGTTCTTTTTGTATTAATGCAGCCTCTTCTTCATTTTGTGTGTTAATAGGTCCCCGTTTTAAAAAGGCGATAAAATACTGCTGCATTAAAACAGTGTCTTGAGTTTTTTCGTCTACATAATCAAAAATTTGAAAACCTTTTGATGTCAACTCTTCCTTTAATTGTTTAATAGTTTTTACAATGGGTTCTTGCACAGCTTCCAGTTTTGTTGAATCTATTACTTCTTCATTAATCACTTCTTCAACACTTGGTAGGTTTGCTTTATTATCCTCTCTACATGAAACAATTAATACTAAAATTAGCATTGAAATTAGTCCTTTTTTCATCCGTTTATTTATTACCAATTACAGTAAGGATTCTTACTTATCTGGGAGTTGTAATATTTAATATCTCCCGTTACCTCTTTACCCAACCAATTTGGTTTTTCAAAAGTTTCGTTTTCTGATTTTAATTCAACCTCAGCAATTACCAACCCATGGTTATCACCAAAAAACTCGTCTATCTCAAAAATATGGTTTTTTACTTCTACTTCATAACGAATTTTATCAATAACTCCTGATTCACAAATATTTAACAAACTTTTAGCCTCTTCTTCAGTTATTTGGGTTTCCCATTCAAAGCGCTTTAAACCGTCATCAGATGATAATCCTTTTACCGTTAAAAAACCATAGTCTCCTTTAAGTCTAACCCTAACCGTGCGCTCTTTATGCGTATTCAAAAAGCCCTGTGTAATTCTAATTTCTTTAAAAGCTTCTTGTTTATAGGCATTAGACTTTACCAAAAATTTTCGTTCAATTTCTATCATTTACTTTTTTACTTAAAAGGCATTTAATGCCTAAATTTACGGTATGTCTGATGATTTACCAATTAGAAAAATTATTCATGTGGATATGGATGCATTTTATGCTTCTGTTGAGCAATTGGATAACCCAGATTTAAAAGGGAAGCCGGTAGCAGTTGGTGGTGGTGGTAAACGTGGCGTAGTAAGTGCAGCTAGTTATGAAGCCCGAAAGTTTGGGGTAAAAAGTGCCATGGCTGGAAATCTTGCAGCCAAATTATGTCCAGAAATTATATTTGTGAGACCTAATTTTGAACGGTACACAAAAATTTCTAAACAAATTAGAGCCATTTTTTATGATTATACTGATTTGGTAGAACCACTTTCTCTAGACGAAGCTTATCTAGATGTAACACAAAACAAAAAGGGAAACCCAAGTGCTTCATTAATTGCTCAAGAAATAAGAGATAGAATTTTAAACGAAGTTGGTTTAACGGCTTCGGCTGGAATTTCCATTAACAAGTTTATTGCCAAAATAGCGAGTGATTATAACAAACCTAACGGACAAAAAACGGTAAACCCAGAAGAAGTTTTGGAGTTTTTGGAACAACTAGATATTAGAAAATTTTACGGTGTTGGCAAAGTAACTGCAGAAAAAATGTATCAAAAAGGCATTTTTACTGGAGCAGATTTAAAACAAAAAACATTAGAATATTTAGATGACAATTTTGGGAAATCTGGAAGATACTATTACTATATCGTGAGAGGAATCCACAACAGCGAAGTGAAGCCTGATAGAATTAGAAAAAGTTTAGCTGCCGAACGTACTTTTAGTGAAAACTTATCTAGCGAAGTATTTATGTTGGAAAAATTAGAACGTATAGCTGAAGAGGTTTCTAGACGATTAAGTAAAAGTAATGTAGCTGGAAAAACTATAACTTTAAAAATTAAATACAGTGACTTTACACTACAAACTCGTAGTAAAACCTTGCCTTATTTTATAAGCGACAACAATGTTATACTTGATACGGCAAAAGATTTGCTGTATCAAGAAAGGTTAAATAATTCGGTTAGGTTGTTGGGTATTTCTTTGTCTAATTTAAATACAGAAACCAAAAAGAAACCAGAGAAGAAAAGCGTTAGTGTACAGTTGAAGTTTGGTTTTTGAGTATTTGACTTTGCAAAAAAATTCAGTTACCTTCGTTAAATACTGGACATAAGTCACCTGTGCTGAATTTATTTCTGTATTAAAACCAAGCATATTCCTAAGTTAACCTTCGTTAAGAACAATATAAAAAATGATAAAAATTTTTAGAACGATTCGACGAAAACTACTTTCTGAAAATAAATTCAGTAAATACTTAATTTACGCTATAGGAGAAATTATCTTAGTTGTAATTGGGATTTTAATAGCATTACAAGTGAATAATTGGAATATTGAAAGAAAGAGTGAACTCAAAGCAGAAGAACTTTCTGAGAATTTGCTGCAAGAATTAAGAGGGTTGAAAAGATTAATGGATAATCAATTGAGGGCTGTGGAGTATCAGCAAAACCTAATACAATATGTAAGCAATAATAATAAAATCCAGATGGACTCGGTCATGGTTTTATCAAAATTTGGTAGGTTCCAAGTAGACCCATTAAATTTTGCATTCTCATATATTGTGTATTTAAACCCAAGAGGAGATCTTTATAAAAGTGCAATTAATGAAGGGACTTTAGCTCTCCTTGAATCAGAAGAAATAGTTAGTGATTTAAACACAGCATTTACAATGAGTGAAAAAAGGTGGGCAGAACATGTTGGTGCTGAAAAATTAATAAACACCAGGATACAAACCTACGTATCAAATGAATATAAAGACATATTCAATGCGGCTGAATTTGTAGATTATCAAGGTATTTGGGATAAAACAACAACACGTCTAGTCTTGGAAAAAATTCATACGGATGGTGAATTGAAATACCTTCTTTCAGCAAAACTCCAAATTCTTCGATTCAAATCTACATCACTAAAAAAACGAAACTACCGAGAAGTTGAAGAACTTATAAATTACTTTGAAAATAAAAGAAAATAATTTTTTGTTTTAAATAAAGTGAAAGCCTAAAAGGTTTATGATGCTTATTGCAGAAATCGAAACCACCCCATTTACACTAAACGTTAATGAAACTCCCAAATTTAACCTAGTCTTAATCTTAAAGAACTAGGCTAAGGAACGCCCTAGTTAGCGATTGCGACCTTTTTACAAGCTAAAGACAAGCTCATCCATTTTATAATAAATAATAAAACCTACTTACTTAAAGCAGGTTTTATTATTTAAAAGATATAGTGAAAGCGCGGACCCCATAGGGTAACGCCAAAACAATTTAATATTAAAAACTACAGCTCTTAATTTCTGTAACACGTAAAGTATTAACCATACCTTTATCTTGTATTGGCATTGCCGCTAAACTAATAAGCATATCTCCAGTATCTACAAACCCCTTTTGACATGCTAATTTATTTACATCTTCTATGGTTTCGTCTGTACTTACAAACCTATCATAATAAAATGCTTGTACACCCCAAAGTAAACTAAGGCGAGTTAAAATACGTTTATTAGAAGTAAATACTAGAATGTGACATGAAGGTCTCCAAGCAGATATTTGAAAAGCTGTATAACCACTATTAGTTAGTGTTGAAATTGCTTTTGCATTAATTTCATTTGCCATATTAGCCGCGTGATAACAAATAGACTTTGTTATATAACGGTTAGTACGAATATGTGGTGGTAATTGAGGTACTTTAATTAGTTTAGAGTCTTCTACACTAGTTAAAATACTAGACATTTGTTTTATTACTTGTACAGGGTAGTTTCCAACACTTGTTTCGCCAGAAAGCATTACTGCATCTGCCCCATCCATAACTGAGTTTGCAACATCATTAACCTCTGCTCTAGTTGGAGTTAAACTAGAAATCATAGTTTCCATCATTTGAGTAGCAATAATTACTGGAATTCTTGCTTTTTTAGCGCGCAAAACTAGTTGCTTTTGAATTAATGGTACATCGGCTGCTGGAATCTCCACTCCTAAGTCTCCACGAGCAACCATAATACCATCACAATGAGTTACAATTTTATCTATATTATCTATAGCTTCTGGCTTTTCAATTTTAGCTACTATAGGAATTTTAGAATCACTGTGTTCATTAATTAAATCACGTAATTGCATTAAATCTTCAGCATGACGTACAAATGATAATGCTATCCAATCTACCTCTAAACTTACAGCAAAAATGGCATCTTGGATATCTTTTTCAGTTAATGCTGGCTGTGAAATATTCGTATTTGGTAAGTTTACTCCTTTTTTAGATTTAAGTGGGCCGCCTTGAATTACTTTAGCCTTAACCTCACTTTTTTGATCTGTTGAAACAACTTCAAAAATTAATTTTCCATCATCTAAAAGAATTCGCTCTCCTGGTTTAGCATCTTGTGGAAACCTATCATAGGTCATATAAACACGTTCTTTTGTGCCCTCAAATCGTTCTCCTGTTGCAAAAATTATTTCATCATCAGGATTAACCACTACTTCTTCTTTCATTACACCTACACGAAGTTTTGGTCCTTGTAAATCTGCTAAAATTGCAGCGGTAAAGCCATATTCTTCGTTAAGCTCTCTAATCATTTTTACACGCTCAGTTACATCTTCATAATCGGCGTGAGAAAAATTTATTCTGAAAACATTAGCCCCTTCTTCAAGCATGCCTTTTAAAACTTTTTTGCTGCTTGTAGCGGGTCCTAACGTTGCTACTATTTTGGTTTTTTTCTTATTTAATAACATTAGCTAAAAATTAAATGATCTTTAGACTTCAATTGTTCAGTATCAACACCATAGGCCGTAGCCACTTGAGGTATTTTTAATATATTATTTAAAATATATTTCTCTTTACCAAAATTGAACTCATTATCTATTTTTATAAAATAATTAACGGTTTTATATTCTGGGATTAAATGATTGATTTTAGTGGTTTTTTCCTGAACACTAAATAACGAATCTGTATTACCTTCTCTATAAGTTTCCGTTTTACATACATTAGACACTAAACTCCAAACGGTTTGTTGTGTGCAATCTTCCCATTCATATATAGAATAGGTTAACTCACCATTGTGAAAATCTAAATCTAATGGTTTTCTAACTAAGGTAATTCCTAAAAATTTGTTCAGGAGATATGCTAACCTATAATCTTCAAGTGTGCAATGAATTGCAATTAAAGTAAATAGGTCTTCTTCAGCATAGTCTAAAACAAGTTTATGAATTGCCATAGCCTAATTTTATCGGCGTAAATATAATATTTATAATGCTGAATGAAGACAGGTTTTGTCTAATCTTAAAGAGAAGTGTAACTAAAACGTTATAGTTTACTTTAATTTGACAGTAATTTATTATATCATCTTAGAAATCTTATTTTGAAAAGCGAAAAAGGCACGCTTTGATGCTTTTTCTTCTGCTTTTTTCTTGGAAGTGGCTCTAGCTTTTGCAACTATTTTTTTATCAATTGAAAGTTTAACAGAAAAATGCCTAACATCATCATTACCCGTATCTTCATAGACATTATACCCAAAAGTTTTCTTTTCTTTTTGGCACCATTCTATTAGTAAGCTTTTATAACTTATTACTTTGCCTTCTAATTTCTCTATATCTACATAGGGTATTATAACACGTTTAAATATAAATTTCTCACAGTATCTGTAACCTCTATCTAAAAAAATAGCCCCTAATAAGGCTTCAAATAAATTACCATGAATATTATCTCCAAACTGTCCAGCTGGTATTTTGCTTTCTACTAAATCTATAAGTTTCAGCCCTTTACCTAATTCGTTTAAATGCTCCCTGCTTACCACTTTAGAACGCATTTTGGTTAAGTAACCTTCATCACCACTAGGTACTTCTTGATATAAATGTGACGCTATAACTGCACTTAACATAGCATCACCTAAAAACTCTAAACGCTCATAGTTTATGGCGTTACCTTCATCATCTTTTATATTCATAGACCGGTGCGTAAAAGCTGTTTTAAAATACACAATGCTTTTAGGCTTAAACCCAAGGATCTTAGTTATTTCCATAAAAAAATTCCCGTTGCGTTTAAAACGGGAATTTAATATGTTACGAATGTTTTTCACTCGGGATTCTGTCTATATTTTCTTGAATAATACACAAGCGTTATGTCCGCCAAATCCAAATGTATTACTCATTGCTACTTTTACCTCGCGCCTCTGAGCTTTGTTTAAAGTTAAATTTAATTCCGGATCAATATTCTCATCAACAGTTGTATGATTAATTGTTGGAGGTACTATTCCATGCTCTATAGCCAAAATGCTTGAGATGGCTTCAATAGCTCCAGCCGCACCTAACAGATGCCCTGTCATTGATTTTGTAGAATTAATATTTATATTTTTTGCATGATCCCCAAACACCTTTGAGATAGCTTTTAATTCAGCTACATCTCCTAAAGGTGTAGATGTTCCATGTGTATTAATATGGTCTACATCTTCTGGATTAAGTCCTGCATTTTCTAAACAATTTTTCATTACCTCAACTACACCAAGCCCTTCTGGATGTGGAGCCGTCATGTGATATGCATCAGAAGATAAACCTCCTCCTGCAACCTCAGCATAAATTTTTGCTCCCCTTGCTTTTGCATGCTCATACTCTTCCAAAACTAAAGCCCCAGCACCTTCACCTAAAACAAAACCATCTCTGGTTCCGTCAAAAGGACGAGAGGCTGATTCTGGACTTTCATTTCTAGTAGAAAGCGCATGCATGGCGTTAAAACCACCCATACCAGCTATTGTTACAGCAGCTTCACTTCCTCCAGACACAATAACATCACAGTGCCCTAAACGTATCATGTTTAAAGCATCAAATAATGCATTTGCGGAAGATGCACAAGCAGAAACTGTTGTGTAATTTGGCCCCATAAAACCATGTTTTATGGAAATGTTTGCTGGCGCAATGTCAGCAATCATTTTAGGAATAAAGAATGGATTAAATCTTGGAGATCCATCACCATCAGCAAAGTTCAAAACTTCTTGCTGAAATGTTTCTAAACCACCAATACCTGCTCCCCATATAACACCAACACGCAACTTATTAACCTCGTCTAGATTAAGTTTTGCATCTGCAATAGCTTCATCTGAAGCCACCATAGCATATTGTGCAAACTTATCCATTTTACGGGCTTCTTTTCTATTAAGAAAATCAGTAACGTTAAAGTTCTTAACCTCGCATGCAAACTTAGTTTTAAACTTCTCAGTATCATAATATGTTATAGGCGCAGCACCGCTTTTACCACTAATTAGACCATCCCAATATTCATCTTTGGTATTGCCAATAGGTGTTAAAGCCCCTAAACCTGTGACTACAACTCGCTTTAATTCCATAAAATTTTTAGCTTATTTTGCTTCTTCTATATAAGAAATAGCTTGACCAACTGTTGCAATATTTTCAGCTTGATCATCAGGTATTTGAATATCGAATTCTTTTTCGAATTCCATAATTAGTTCTACAGTGTCTAATGAGTCTGCTCCTAAATCGTTTGTGAAGCTAGCTTCTGCAACAACTTCGTTTTCATCTACTCCTAGTTTGTCTACGATAATCGCTTTTACTCTTGATGCAATGTCTGACATAATCTTTTAATTTTAAGTTTTAATTCAGTTGGCAAAAATAAAAAACTTTATTTTTAAAACACATCTTTACAATAAAAATGTGTTTGTAATTTACTAAAATAACTTTTAAGTATTTTAATTTAACCTACTAAATGTTAATAATTATTCTTTTTTTTGTTTGAACAATCTTAACATTACAGTCTGTAATATGAAACGCGTAGTAATTTTTGCGTCCGGTAGTGGATCTAATGCTGAAAATTTAATAAAGTTTTTTCAAGACAGTGATAATGTATCTGTTATTCAGGTGCTTACCAACAATTCCCATGCCAAAGTTTTAGACCGAGCCAAAAGGCTTAAAGTAAGTGCTTTGTCGTTTAACAGAGTTGCTTTCACAAAAACTAATGATGTGTTAAACATTTTGAAAACCTCTAAACCAGACCTTATAATATTAGCTGGTTTTTTATGGAAGTTCCCGGAAACAATTTTAGAAGAATTCCCTAACAAAGTAATTAATGTACACCCAGCCTTACTTCCAAAATTTGGAGGAAAAGGGATGTATGGCATGAATGTTCATCATGCTGTGGTTGAAAATAACGAGACAGAAACTGGTATTACCATTCATTATGTAAATGAAAATTATGATGAAGGTGCTACTATTTTTCAAGCCAAATGTGATGTACTACCAACAGATACAGCTGAAGATGTAGCTGCAAAAATTCATGAATTGGAAATGGAACATTTTCCGAAGGTGGTTGAGAAACTTTTGAATGAGTAAAAAAAAGAAGAAATATTATACCGTTTGGAAAGGGCATAAAACTGGAATCTTTGAATCATGGGATGATTGTAAAGCCCAAATAAAAGATTATCAAGGCGCTCAGTACAAATCTTTTTCTACGTTTGATGCCGCAAAAAAAGCTTTAAAAGGCAATTATAAAGACTACATTGGTAAATCTGCAAAATTTAAAAGTCAACTTTCTGAAGACCAACTTAAAAAAATAGGACAACCTAATTATAAATCCATTTCTGTGGATGCCGCTTCAAGTGGTAACCCTGGTAAGATGGAATACCGAGGTGTAGATACCAAAACAAAAAAACAATTATTCATTCAAGGTCCTTTTGAAGAAGGTACCAATAATATAGGTGAGTTTTTAGCAATTGTTCATGGTTTGGCATTTTTAAAAAAACACAATAGTAACCTTATCATATATACAGATTCAAGAACTGCTATTAGCTGGGTTAAAAAGAAAAAATGCAACACTAAATTAGAACGAACAAAAAAAAACGAAGCTCTTTTTGAATTGGTTGACAGAGCTGTTGAATGGTTGAAAACTAATACTTATAATACTGTTATTGTTAAATGGGAAACCAAAGCTTGGGGTGAAATTCCTGCCGATTTTGGAAGGAAATAAAAAACCAGGAGCATAAAATAGTTTACACCCCCAATTTTTAATATTGATTAATAGCTAAATATTAGACACATTCTTTTTTAAGTGGTCACATTTTTTTAAAAAAGTAAAACAGTTGTTTTCATAATAAAAATATTACCGACACTATGTTTAATGTAGTTACATTTCTTTTATGTAAAACTAAATTTTTCAACAGAAAAAATTAAAAAATTTCGTTTCATTTTAGGAATCACTCCAATAGCACATTTATTTTTCTCATTTATTTTTTAGTGAGTTTTTAAATGAAAAATTTAATGTATTTTTGCACAAAATTGTCAGTCCTTTTTATGAGTAAATTAGTTATTGTTGGCACTATGGCTTTTGATGCTATTGAAACGCCATTTGGAAAAACCGATAAAATACTTGGTGGTGCCGCAACCTTTATAGGGCTTGCAGCTTCACATTTTAACGTTGATGCTACTGCCGTATCAGTTGTTGGAGGGGATTTTCCTCAAGAATATTTAGACCTATTAGGCAATAAAAACATAGATCTTTCTGGTGTAGAAATAGTAAAAGAAGGAAAAACATTTTTCTGGAGTGGTCGTTATCACAATGACATGAATTCCCGAGACACCTTAGTAACAGAACTTAACACGCTTGCCGATTTTAATCCGGTAGTCCCTGAGGGTTATAGAGATGCCGGTGTAGTTATGTTAGGAAATTTGCACCCTATAGTTCAATCTGGAGTATTAGATCAAATGACTAAAAAACCAGACTTAGTAGTATTAGATACAATGAATTTTTGGATGGATACTGCTTTAGAAGATTTACACAATGTTATAAAACGTGTTGATGTTATCACTATAAATGATGAAGAAGCTAGACAACTTACAGGAGAGTATTCTTTAGTTGTTGCTGCAAGGAAAATTCAAGAAATGGGACCAAAATATGTGGTTATTAAAAAAGGGGAACATGGGGCATTATTATTTAATGATGATAATGTATTTTACGCTCCTGCATTACCATTGGAAGAAGTATTTGATCCAACAGGGGCTGGTGACACCTTTGCCGGAGGATTTGCTGGGTATTTGGCTAAGACTAACGACACGTCATTTGAGAACATGAAAAATGCTATTATTTATGGCTCAACATTAGCATCATTTTGTGTTGAAAAGTTTGGTACTGAGCGTATGCAGAATTTATCAAATAAAGAAGTACATAAAAGATTGCTTCAGTTTAAGGAATTAACACAGTTTGAAATAGAACTAGGATAAAAACCAACGCGCTCAAAAATGAGCGCGTTTTTTAATTATATTAAACTAGATACTATCTAGGTAAACTATTTTATTATTTCCGTACGTCTAACTAAAGACTGTTAGAGGCGAAAAAAAATTAAATATGAGTGATATCTTAAAACATGAATGTGGTATAGCTGTTATTAGACTCTTAAAGCCACTAGAATATTACAAAGAAAAATATGGCAGTGCATTTTATGGTGTAAATAAAATGTATTTAATGATGGAAAAACAGCACAATCGCGGACAAGATGGTGCTGGTTTTGCAAGTATAAAACTTGATACTAAACCAGGTGAACGTTATATAAGTAGAATTAGATCTGTGCAACAACAGCCTATTCAAGATATTTTTGCTCAGATAAATGACCGTATTAATAATGAATTTAAAGCACACCCAGAATACCTAAATGATGTAGCGGCTCAAAAAAAGAATATCCCTTATATAGGAGAGGTGCTCCTAGGTCATGTACGCTATGGCACTTTTGGCAAGAATAGCGTGGAAAGTGTACACCCTTTTTTAAGGCAAAATAACTGGATGCATCGTAACCTGATCATGGCAGGAAACTTTAACATGACCAATGTTAAAGAACTATTTAGCAACCTTATTGAACTTGGTCAACATCCCAAAGAATATACTGACACCATTACTGTAATGGAAAAAATAGGTCATTTTTTAGATGATGCAGTTAGCAAAATTTATAAAGATTTAAAGAAAGAAGGATACAATAAAAAAGATGCTTCTCCGCAAATAGCTGAGCGATTAAAAGTTGCAAAAATTTTAAGACGTGCCGCTAAGAATTGGGATGGTGGTTATGCTATGGCCGGACTTATAGGCCATGGAGATGCCTTTGTACTAAGAGACCCTGCAGGTATTCGTCCAGCTTACTATTATAAGGATGATGAAGTTGTTGTTGTGGCTTCAGAACGACCTGTTATTCAAACAGTGTTTAATGTAAAGTTTGATGATGTAAAAGAATTAGAACCAGGACAAGCCATAATTACAAAAAAATCTGGAGAAGTAAGATTTAAACAAATTTTAGAACCGTTAGAACGTAAAGCATGTTCCTTTGAGCGCATCTATTTTTCAAGGGGAAGTGATGCTGAAATTTATGAAGAGCGTAAAATGTTAGGTAGGTTATTAATGCCGAAAGTTATGGAGGCTATTAATAATGATACTAAAAACACTGTTTTCTCTTATATACCTAACACCGCCGAAACCTCATTTTATGGGATGGTCGAAACTGCAGAAAATGAACTTAACAAAACCAAAACTAAAACCATTTTAGGTGGACAACGTAATATTTCTGCAGAAGAAGTAACCGATATATTATCTGAAAAAATTCGTGTTGAAAAAATAGCTATTAAAGATGTAAAGCTTAGAACCTTTATTACGGAAGATAGCAGTAGAGATGATTTGGTAGCCCATGTTTATGATATTACTTATGGTGTAGTTAAACCAGAAGACAACCTTGTTATTATTGATGATAGTATTGTACGCGGAACTACATTAAAAAAGAGTATTTTAAAAATGCTTGATAGGTTAAACCCTAAAAAGATAATAGTAGTATCATCAGCTCCACAAATTCGTTATCCAGACTGTTATGGTATTGATATGGCTAATCTTGAAAGTTTAATAGCTTTTAGAGCTGCTTTAGAATTGCTAAAAGACAATAACAAATACCACATTGTTGAAGAGGTTTATAATAAATGTAAAGCTCAGGAAGATTTAGAAGATAAAGATGTACAAAACTTTGTAAAAGAAATTTACAACCCATATCCAGCTCAACAAATTTCAGATAAAATTGCTGAACTCTTAAGTGATGAATCTATTAGCGCTGAAGTAAAAATAATCTTCCAACCAATAGAGAATTTACATAAAGCATGTCCTAAAAATTTAGGAGATTGGTATTTTACAGGAAATTACCCAACTGTGGGAGGAAATAGAGTTGTTAATAGGGCTTTCATTAATTTTTATGAAGGCAATAAAGAACGCGCATATTAATATAAGGATATAAACAAAAAATACGGTTAAACTGTAATTTGTGTATTTTGACCGATAAATATGCTCTTTATCTAATAAATAATCCTGTTACCCAAAATACATATAAATTGGTCTCACCATAACATAAGTAGGTTAAGTTCATGGTAGATTTGGGGCAAAAAAAGGTGAACTCTCGTTCGCCTTTTTTTATGCGCTTTTGTTTCCTAATTACATTTTTTTTTCTTTTTAAAAAAACAATTTTTACTTACACCACTTTTTATTCCCTTATTTCTATTAAGCTAATATTTTAGTAGTTTGACCAAAATATTTTACCAGTATTCAACAACACCATATATTTGAACCACCATAACATAAGTAGGTTAAGTTTATGGTAGATTTGGGGCAAAAAGGTGAACACTCGTTCGCCTTTTTTTATGCTCCTTTTTTTAATAACAATGTAGATTTCTTTTAAACCTTATTTTATACGCTACCCCTATTAAGCTAATTTATTAGTAATTCAACCAAAATATTTTACCAGTATTCAACAACACCATATATTTGAACCACCATAACATAAGTAGGTTAAGTTTATGGTAGATTTGGGGCAAAAAGGTGAGCGTTCTAGCTCACCTTTTTCATTTTCTATAAACATTGTTTTGTATTCGATTTTGTGCCCTTTATCTCTAATCAAGATAAACTCTTCCTTTTAATTTTTTTTTACTAAAAGATATAACAGCAAGTCGAACCTTACTAAGGGTAAGGTCATAAAAAAATCGCCTAGAAAAATTTTCCAGACGATTTTACACTTAAAAATATATTTGATTATTTCGCCTCTGCGTAACGTCTCTCAACTTCATTCCAATTAATAACACTAAAAAATGCCTTAATATAATCTGGACGTCTATTTTGGTAATTTAAGTAGTAAGCATGCTCCCAAACATCAAGCCCTAAAATAGGTGTGCCTCCACAGCTTACTCCTGGCATTAACGGATTGTCTTGATTTGGCGTAGAACAAATTTCTACTTTACCCCCTTTATGCACACATAACCAAGCCCAACCAGAACCAAAACGAGTTGCGGCAGCCTTACTAAATGCGGCAATAAATTCATCTTTAGAACCATAGGCTGCTTCAATAGCATCTTTTAATTCCCCAGACAAATACCCTCTATCTTCTGGATTCATAACCGTCCAGAACAAAGAGTGGTTGTAAAATCCACCACCGTTATTTCTAACAGCTCCGTTATCCATATCTAAATTAGTTAAGATATCTTCAATAGATTGCCCTTCTAAATCTGTTCCTGAAATTGCGTTATTTAAATTATTTGTATATCCTGCGTGGTGCTTAGAATGATGTATCTCCATAGTACGAGCATCCATGTGTGGTTCTAATGCATCATACGCATATCCTAAATCTGGTAATTCAAAAGCCATAATTTTTTGTTTTATTATTATTAATTAATTTCATTTCAAATTTACGGATAAAAGACTTCAATTAAAAATAATTAATACTTATGAAATCATTGATAGTTTTTATCTTGTAACAAATTACCCTTAATGAATAAAAACCCCTCTTTCACTATATATAATGCCTCTGCAGGGAGCGGAAAAACTTTTACTCTTGTAAAAGAATATTTAAAAATTCTACTTAAATCTAACACCCCAGAAACCTTTAAGCAAGTGCTTGCTATTACATTTACCAATAAGGCAGTTGCTGAAATGAAGGAACGCATTATAGAAACGCTTAAACAGTTTTCTAATATTTCTATTTTAAGTAATTCAAATAGTATGTTTAATGCTATTTGTAAAGAACTTCAAATGGATGCAAATTTGGTTCATAATAAATCTAAAACCATATTAAACTCCATAATATTTAATTATGCTGCTTTTGACATCTCTACCATTGATGGATTCACACATAAATTAATTAGAACGTTTGCCCATGATTTAAAATTACCCTTAAATTTTGAGGTAGAATTAGATCAACATGATTTTTTAAACCTAGCAGTTGATAGTTTGATTGCAAAAGCGGGAACAGATGAAGCCCTAACAAATGCTTTAGTTGATTTTGCTATTGAAAAAGCTGATGATGATAAAAGTTGGGATATTGCTCTTGATTTTAATAAGATTGCTAAACTTTTAGTTAATGAAAATGATATTCCCTTTATTGAGACCTTAAAAGATAAAACCTTAAGTGATTTTAAAACACTTAAAAACCTACTAAAAAAAGACATTGAAGAAACAATAAATGATATTATAGAAAAATCTAATAACATCCTAACTCTATTTGAAGAAGCCGGTTTAGAGTTTAATGATTTTTCTAGAGGCTCATTGCCTAATCATTTTAAAAATTTATCAAATAAAAATTTCAATATTAAATTTGATTCACAATGGCAAACAGGTTTATTAGAAGGAAACACTTTATACCCTAAACGTGTTACAGAAGATATTGCAGCAACAATAGAGCAAATTCAACCAGAAATAAAAACCGTATTTAATAATACCAAACAGCAAGTTTTTCAGTTAAAATTTTTGAAAAATTTTCACAAAAATATTACACCTTTATCTGTTTTAAATGCCATTAATAACGAATTAAAACAACTGAAAGAAGAGCAGAATAAAATGCTCATTTCAGAATTTAATACCATTATAAGTAATGAAATTAAAGATCAACCTACACCTTTTATTTATGAGCGTATTGGAGAAAAATTCAGGCATTATTTTATTGATGAATTTCAAGACACCTCAGTTAAACAATGGAATAACTTAATTCCGTTAATAGACAACTCGCTCTCAGCAGAAAAAGGAAGTGCCATGTTAGTGGGTGATGCAAAACAAGCTATTTACCGATGGCGTGGTGGAAAGGCAGAACAATTTATAGAGCTGTTTAATAACAAAAACCCTTTTTATACCAATAAGCTAGTAAAGAATCTCCCAACAAATTATAGGAGTTTTAAAGAGGTAATAAATTTTAATAATGGTTTTTTTAAATTTTTAGCGCATCAAGTTTTTAGTAACAAAGATTATGAGCAACTTTATGAAAACGGAAGTCAAAATACCTCTATTGAAAACTCAGGTTATGTAGAGTTATCTTTTTTAGAGATTGATAAAGATGATGACAGAGATGAAATATTTTCCAATGAGGTATTAAAAACTATTAATAATTGTATTGACAGTGATTATAGACTAGAAGATATTTGCGTTTTAGTAAGAAGAAAAAAAGAAGGTGTATCCATTGCAAACTATCTCAGTCAAAATAATATTCCCATTGTATCATCTGAAACTTTACTAATCTATAATTCGCCTGAAGTTGTTTTTATAAATGATTTATTATCACTTTTAATTCAACCAAAAAACAATGAAATAAAAGTTGCTGTTTTAAATTACTTAACCTCACTTTTTAATATTGATGACAAACATTCTTTTTTTATAAATCATCTAAATCTTGAATTACCACTTTTATTAAAAAGTTTTGAAAAATATAAAGTTTATATAAATGACACTCATTTAATTCAACTACCGCTTTTTGATTTGGTTGAGACCATAGTGAGGTCATTTAATTTAACCAAAAATTCTAACGCTTACATTCAATTTTTCTTAGATATTGCACTAGAGTTTACGCAGAAAAAAGGCTCTAATATTTCTGAGTTTCTAGAATATTTCGATAAGAAAAAAGAATCCTTAAGCATTGTTTCGCCGGTAGGCCAGAATGCAGTTCAGATTATGACTATCCACAAATCAAAAGGATTAGAATTTCCTGTGGTTATTTTTCCTTATGCTGATTTAGATATATACAGAGAAGTAGACCCAAAAGTATGGTTTAAATTAGATGCAGAAAACTATAATGGGTTTCCGCATACTTTGTTAAATTTTAATAGAGACTTTGAACATTTTGGTGAAAACGGATTGAAAATTTTTAACAAGCACCAATCAGAACTGGAATTAGATAACATTAATTTACTTTATGTTACACTCACACGAGCCATAGCGCAATTGTACATAATTTCTAAAAAGGAGATATCTTCAAAAGGAGATATAAGCAGTAAAAAATATTCTGGTTTATTTATAAATTACCTAAAACATTTAAATGTTTGGGATGATTCTCAATTAAAGTATACATTCGGAAAGCCAGAAAAACCAGTCTTAAAATCAATTTCAGATAAAGAATCTATTATTCAAAAAGAATTTATTTCAACTTCAAAAGAAAGTCATAATATAAAAATAGTGACTAAATCAGGTTTTCTATGGAATACAAATCAGCAAGAAGCCATTGAAAAAGGAAATCTTATTCATAATATAATGTCTAGAATAAAAACTAAAGATGATATTGATTTTGTTATTTCAGAATATGTTGACACTTCCATTATAAATAATGAGCAAGCCAATAAAATCAAAGAAACAGTTTTGCAAATTGTTAATCATACATCATTACAAAAATATTTCACATCAAAATATACCATTTATAATGAGCAAGATATAATTACAAAAGAGGGTATTATACTGCGACCAGACAGGGTTGTAATAAATTCTAAAAACGAAGCTGTAATTATTGATTATAAAACAGGTGTAGAAACCAAAGGGCATAACCAACAGCTAAAATCTTACCAAGACGCTCTTGAAAACATGAAATTAACAGTTACTAGCAAAATATTAATTTACATTAATAATGAAATAACCCTTAAAATTATATAAATAACCAATTATTTATTGTGACTTAATAAATTTATGGTGTCTATAATAAATGAAACGACTAAATAAGTTATCTAAAATGAGTCTGAAGTATCGACGAACGGCGCTTTTGTACGATTTTTTTATATATTTGTCTTTGTTAATAACATTTAACAACTTACTTTTGTTCTTAATTAACACTTAAAAATTAAACTTTTTTGAATATGAAAAATCTTAGCAGATTATTGTTGGCATTCGTACTTTTCCTTGGGTACAACTATGCTGATGCACAAGACAACAACAACCCTTGGCAAATTACAATCGGAGTTAATGCGGTTGACTTTTTCCCTACAGGTGAAAACGCTCCTTTAGGAGGAACATTTGAAGATTTTTTCAATGTTGGAGACCATTGGAATGTTTTACCTTCTTTATCTACTGTTTCTGTTTCTAAATATATTGGAGATGGTTTCTCATTTGGAGCTGCTGCATCTTTAAATAAAATTGAGAATTTTGGAGATTCTTCTGTAGATGATTTATCTTATTATGGTATTGATGGTACAATTAAATACAACTTTTTAGAAGATACTACTGTAGATCCTTATTTAGGAGTTGGTGGTGGTTACACTTGGGTTGATGAAATTGGTGCTGGTACTTTAAACGGTACTGCTGGTGTAAATTTTTGGTTTAATGATAACATTGGCTTCACAGTTCAGACGTCTTATAAACATGCTTTTGAAGATTACTTAAATACACATTTCCAACATACTGCTGGTGTTTCTATTAAATTTGGTGGAACTGATACGGATGGTGATGGAATTTATGACAAAGACGATGCTTGTCCAGAAGTTGCTGGCTTAGAGGCTTTCAATGGTTGTCCAGATACTGATGGTGATGGTATAGAAGATAGCAAAGACGATTGTCCTAATGAAGCTGGTTTAGCTGAGTTAAACGGTTGTCCTGATGCTGATGGCGATGGTGTTGCAGATAATAAAGATAACTGTCCTACTGTTGCTGGTTTAAAAGCTTTAGCTGGTTGTCCTGATGCTGATGGTGATGGTGTAATTGATGGTGATGATAAATGTCCTAACACTGCAGGTCCTGCTGCTAACGGTGGTTGTCCTTGGCCAGATACTGATGGTGATAGCGTTTTAGACAAAGATGATAAATGTCCTGACGTTAAAGGAACTGTTGCAAATAACGGTTGTCCTGAAGTAACTGAAGAAGTACAAAAAACTTTAAATGAGTATGCTAAAACGATTTTATTTGATACTGGTAGATCTTCAATTAAAGAAGAATCTGAAGCTGTATTAGCTGATATCATTAAAATTATTAATGAGTACCCAACTGCTAAATTTACAGTTGAAGGTCATACTGATAGCGTTGGTAGTGAAAAATTAAACCAAGGTCTTTCTGAGTCTAGAGCTAGTTCTGTTAAAGATTACTTAACTTCAAACGGAGTTGATCAATTCAGATTATCTTCTAAAGGTTATGGAGAGTCTAATCCAATTGCTACCAACAAAACTAGAGCAGGTAGAACACAAAACAGAAGAGTAGAAATTAACTTAGCTAAGTAAGCAACAAAGTTAATTCCTTAAATAACTTTAAAAAACGCTTCGGGAATCCCGAAGCGTTTTTTATTTTTATACACCTATGACAACTTTTATTTTTGATGTTTTAAATGCGCTAAAAAGCCAAAACATAAACCTTTCAAACCTAACCTTTATACTACCAAGTAAAAGAGCCGGTTTGTTTTTAAAACATCAATTATCAAAAGTATCTCAACAAACTTTCTTTGCTCCATCAATTATTAGCATAGAAGAATTTGTTCAAGAACTTTCTGGGCTTAAAAACATTAGTAATACAGAACTTCTTTTTGAGTTTTATAACACTTATACCTCTCTAACTAAAACTAAAAAAATAGATTCTTTTGAATCCTTTTCCAAATGGGCTCAAATTTTACTACAAGACTTTAATGAAATAGACCGCTACCTAATTCCTCAAAAAAACATTTTTGAATATTTAGGAGCTATTAAAGAAATTGAAAGTAACCATTGGTCTTTAGAAGAAAATCAAACAGAATTTATTAAAAACTACCTGTCTTTTTGGAATAACCTTGGTAAATACTATTCACACTTTTCAGGAGTTTTACTAGATAAAAAAATAGGGTATCAAGGCCTTATTTACAGAGAAGCTGTAGAAAATTTAGAATCTTATATTCAAAATAATTCTAAGAAAAGGCATGTGTTTCTAGGTTTCAATGCATTAAATTCTGCAGAAGAAACAATTATACAGGAATTACTACAAAATGATTTAGCCAAAATTTATTGGGATATTGATCAGGTATTTGAAGGTAACCCAAAACATGATGCAGCTTTATTTACAAGACAACACAAAACTAATTGGGCTTATTTTAAAAAACATCCTTTTAATTGGGTAACTAATAACTATTCTAAAGAAAAAAACATCTCTGTTTTTGGCATTCCAAAAAAT
This sequence comes from Seonamhaeicola sp. MEBiC01930, assembly GCF_045277075.1. GTDB lineage: Bacteria > Bacteroidota > Bacteroidia > Flavobacteriales > Flavobacteriaceae > Seonamhaeicola. The sequence continues at coordinate 1,336,476 of NZ_CP104270.1, forward strand.
ATAGGGCAAGCTAAACATATTGGCTCTTTACTAAACCAAATAAAAAAAACAAATAGTTCTCTTCAAAACACAGCTGTGGTTTTAGGTGATGAACATTTATTAACTCCAACGCTTAACTCATTACCAGAAAACATTCAAGAATTAAACATTACCATGGGGTTTCCATTAAAGTCTATTCCCCTAGCATCACTTTTTGAAACACTTTTTCTGGTACACAAAAACAACTCTGTATCCTTTTATTATAAAAATGTAAAAAAACTAATTTCTCATCAATTTATAAGACCTCTTTTCAAGGTAAATTCTATTGATTATTCTTCAAAAATTATTGAAACTATTGATGCGAATAACCTAGTTTATTTGAATACAGAAAAGTTAAAACAAATGGCACCTGAAGCCTCCAAAATAATAGGTTTATTGTTTTCTAACTGGGACAAATCTATAGAAAATGCCTTAAGTAACTGCTCTAATTTAATACTAACTATAAAAACATATTTAGATAAGGACAAAAGTGATAATCTGCTCTCATTAGAATACCTATTTCGCTTTAATGAATTATTTAACCAGCTTGTTAGACTAAACTCTGAATATAAACATATTAAAGACATCTCGTCTTTATTTAGTATTTATAAAGAGTTATTAGCAACAGAAACTTTAGACTTTCAAGGTGAACCCCTGCAGGGCTTGCAAGTAATGGGGATGCTAGAATCTAGAGTTTTAGACTTTGAAACTGTAATAATTTCAGGAGTTAATGAAGGTATACTTCCTTCTGGAAAAAGTAATAATTCTTTTATTCCTTTTGATGTTAAATTAGAAAATAAGCTCCCAACTTATAAGGAAAAAGATGCTGTTTATACCTATCACTTTTACAGGTTACTCCAACGCGCAAAAAACATTTATATTCTTTATAATACAGAAGCTGATGTTTTAACTGGTGGAGAAAAAAGCAGGTTTATTACCCAATTAGAATTAGAAGGCATTCATAAAATCAATCATCAAATTATTTCACCCCAAGTTCCAGTAATTAATACCGATCTTAATATTGTTGAAAAACCAAATGATGTCATTCAAAAATTAAAAACTATAGCAGGAAAAGGGTTTTCGCCTTCATCATTAACAAATTACATTAGAAATCCAATAGATTTTTATTACCAAAAAGTTTTAAAAGTAAAAGAGCACGAAGAAGTTGAAGAAACAGTAGCTTCCAATACTTTAGGTACAGTTGTTCACAATACCCTTGAAGATTTTTACAAACCGTTAATTGGCATTTTTATAACCATTGACATTATAAAAAGTTTAAAGAAGGATATTAATAAAACCGTTACTCACCATTTTAATAATACCTTTAAAGAAGGTGATATAAAAACCGGAAAAAACCTTATCATTTTTGAAATTGCTAAACGTTATGTTTCTAACTTTTTAGATTTGGAAATTGAAAACCTCAATGCGGGCAACCAAATAAAAATAATAGCTATTGAAGCTGATAATAGGGTATCACTAAATATCCCTGAATTAAACTTTCCTGTTAACATTACCGGAAAAGTAGATAGGGTTGATGAGTATAATGGTGTTACAAGAATTATAGACTACAAAACAGGAAAAGTTGAAAAAGGTGATGTTGAAATTGTAAATTGGGAGGACATTACTACAGATTATAAAAAGTATAGTAAAAGTTTTCAAGTACTTGCCTATGCTTATATGATGCAAAAATCTGGAGAATATAAACTACCTATTGAAGCTGGTATTATTTCTTTTAAAAACTTAAGTAACGGCTTTTTAAAATTTGGTAAAAAAGATAAAGCTGGACCTTATGCTAAAAGAAATAACCTAATTACTGAAGAAACCATAGATAATTTTACCAATGAATTAAGGAAACTTATTTTAGAAATTTGTAACCCAAAAACACCTTTCACAGAAAAAGAAATATAAATGCTCATAAAAGACAATTTTACAATTAAAGGCAAACACAACAAGCCAATATTGATTGATGTCACCTATTCAAAAAACGGTAATAACAACCCAATTATTATCTTTTGCCATGGTTATAAAGGGTTTAAAGATTGGGGTGCTTGGAACCTTATGGCAGAGACCTTTGCTACAAATGGGTTCTGCTTTATTAAATTTAATTTTTCTCATAATGGAGGTACTATTAAACAACCTATTGATTTCCCAGATTTAGAAGCATTTGGGAACAACAACTACACAAAAGAACTGGATGATTTGCATTCTGTAATAAACTGGTGCTTTCAAAATAAAAGCATAAAAACCATTAGTAATTTAGATAATATCTCTTTAATGGGTCATAGCAGAGGTGGTGGAATTGTTTCAATAAAAGCTAAGGAAGACAAAAGGGTAAAACAAGTTATAAGTTTAGCCAGTGTCTCAGATTTTTTAAAAAGATCTGTTATTACTGAGGATATAGAAAACTGGAAAAAAACTGGGGTTAAATATGTTATTAATGGGCGTACTAAACAACAAATGCCACATTACTACCAATTTTACCTAAATACAATTAAAAATAAGGAAAGATTAAACATTGAAAAATCTGTTACAAATTTGAAGATACCCCACTTGATTATACACGGTGATAATGACACCAGTGTTTTAATTAAAGAGGCTGAGAATATTCATAAATGGAACCCTGAAAGCACTTTAAAAATTATTAAAGGAGCTAATCATGTTTTTAATGCAAAACATCCATGGACCACAAATAAGGTTCCAAGAGAACTGCAAGAAGTTATAAAAACTACTATAAAATTTATCTTGAATCAATAAATTTAAGCTTTTAAGCCCCAATAAATCTAAATAACATTTAGAAATTTATATCTTTGCGTGTGCGCACACGAAAAAAAGCGTTATATCAAAATACACAATAAATTTTAAACTAATTTAAATGAGTCAACAATTCAACTTACAAGAAAAAGTTGCCATTATTACTGGTGGCGCTGGAGTTCTTGGTGGTACAATCTCTAATAGTTTATCTAAAGCCGGAGTAAAAATTATTATTTTAGATAGAAATCAAGATATCATAGATGCCAAAGTAAAAGAAATTAAGAATAACGGAGGGGAAGCCATAGGTTTTGAAACCAACGTTTTAGATAAATCTACTCTAGAAAAAAATAGAGATGCTATTTTAGACCATTTCGGAAAAATAGATATTCTCTTAAATGCCGCTGGAGGTAATATGCCAGGGGCTACTATTGGTCCAGACCAAACAATTTTCGATTTAAAGATGGAGGATTTTCAAAAAGTTACAGACCTTAACTTAAACGGAACTGTTTTGCCATCCATGGTATTTGGGGAAGTAATGTCTAAACAAGGTGAAGGGTGCATTATAAACTTTTCATCTATGACGGTAGATAGGGCAATTACAAGAGTAGTAGGTTATTCGGCATCTAAAGCTGCAATGGAGAATTTTACAAGATGGATGTCTGTAGAAATGGCAACTAAGTTTGGAGGCAAAATAAGGGTTAATGCTATTGCTCCAGGTTTTTTTATAGGTAACCAAAATCGTAGATTATTAACAAATGAAGACGGAAGTTATACAGATAGGGGCAATACAATTATAACAAATACGCCCATGAAACGTTTTGGTGAAGCCGAAGAACTTAATGGTGCTATTCACTTTTTATGCAGTGAAGCAGCAAGTTTTATAACAGGTGTAGTAATTCCAATAGACGGAGGGTTTAGTGCATTTAGTGGTGTTTAATTTTATTAATTAAGTTATGGGTTTAGAACAAACTTGGAGATGGTACGGACCAAACGATCCTGTTTCATTATCAGATATCAAACAAGCAGGGGCAACAGGAATTGTTTCTGCGTTACACCATATTCCAAATGGTGAAGTATGGCCAATTGAAGAAATTCAAAAAAGAAAAGATATAATTGAAGCTGCAGGCTTAACATGGTCTGTTGTAGAGAGTGTACCTATTCACGAAAACATAAAAACACAATCTGCCGATTTTCAAAAATATATAGATAACTACAAACAAACTCTTTTGAATTTAGGCAAATGTGAGATAGATATCGTGTGCTACAATTTCATGCCAGTTTTAGATTGGACTAGAACCAGTTTAGATTATGAAGTAGAAGATGGGTCTAGAGCACTAAGATTTGATGCCAATGCTTTTGTTGTTTTTGAGGTATTCTTATTAAAAAGACCAGGTGCGAAAGAAGCTTATACAAATGAACAATTAGAAAAAGCAGAAGCTTTATTTAACCAAATGTCTGATGCCGATAAAAATCTATTAATTAAAAACATTATTGCAGGTTTACCAGGAGCGGAAGAAGGCTATACTCTAGATGAATTTAATTCCATATTAGCCACTTATAACTACATAGGTCCAAAAGAATTAAAACAGAACTTATTTCATTTTTTAGAGCAAATTATTCCAGCTGCCGAAAAAGCAAATGTGCTTATGTGCATTCATCCAGACGATCCTCCTTTTCCAATTTTAGGTTTACCCAGAGTAGTAAGTACAGAACAAGATATTCTTGATTTGTACAACGCTGTTGATAGCCCAAATAACGGATTAACATTTTGTACAGGTTCTTTTGGTGTAAGAGCAGATAATGATTTGGCAGGAATGATTGAAAGATTAGGAGACAGAATTCATTTCATTCATTTAAGAAGTACAAAAAGAGATGCTGATGGCAATTTCTACGAAGCCAACCACCTTGATGGTGATGTAGACATGTACCGTGTTATGAAGGCATTAGTATTAGAACAGAGAAAAAGACAAGCTTCTGGCAGAAAAGATTTAAGAATGCCAATGAGACCAGACCACGGACACCAAATGCTTGATGATTTAAGTAAAAAAACAAACCCAGGGTATTCTGGGATTGGTAGATTAAGAGGTTTAGCAGAACTTAGAGGCTTAGAATTAGGTATAAGTAAAAGCTTAAGCTAATGGATTCTATAAATTCTAAAAGTTTTATATCAGATAATTTTCTGCTTCAGTCTAAAGAAGCAGAAATTTTATATCATGAGTATGCTAAACTGGTACCTATTATAGATTATCACAACCATTTATCGCCAAAAGAAATTGCCGAAAACAAGCCTATGGGAAATATCACCAAAGCTTGGTTAGGTGGTGACCATTACAAATGGCGAGGTATGAGAGCAAATGGAATAACAGAAGATTATATTTCTGGCAATGCCTCATTAAAGGATAAGTTCTTAAGATGGGCAGAAACGGTTCCAAAGACCTTAAGAAACCCATTGTTTCATTGGACGCAGTTAGAGCTTAAGCGCTATTTCAATATTGATGCTGTTTTGCAGCCTAATAATGCCTCAGAAATTTATGAAAAGGCAAATGTTGTTTTAGCAGATAAAACCCCTGCAGATTTGCTAAAGCAATTGAATGTTGAAGTAGTTTGTACAACTGACGACCCTACCGATGATTTAAAATACCATCAACAAATTGCAAAAGGAGATTTCTTCACTAAAGTATATCCTACCTTTAGACCAGATAACTTATTTTTTATTGGTAATGAAAACTTCAATTCATACATTGAAAAATTAAGCAATTGTGTTGGTTTTAAAATTGAAAGTTACCCAGCTCTTGTTAAAGCCATAGATTTACGCATAGACTTTTTTCACGAAAACGGTTGTAAATTATCAGATTATGGAATTAGTGGTGCTTTTTCTTATATAAAATTTACTACTACCGAAGTTCATACTATTTTCAATAAATACCTAAACGGAGAAACGCTTAGTGAAACGGAAATACAAAAATACAGGTCTAGCTTGTTACTGCATTTAGGGAAAAAATATCACGAAAAAAATTGGGTACAGCAGTATCATTTAGGTGTTATTAGAAATAATAACAACCGCCTACAAGAGCTTGTTGGCACAGATGCAGGTTGCGATTCTATTGCAGATTATCCAATTATTGAAGGGCTTTCTAAATTTTTAAATGCTTTAGATAGTACAGACCAATTGGCAAAAACAATTACCTATAATTTAAACCCAGCGCAAAATGAAGCTTTTGCAACCATGATGGGTAATTTTAATACTGGTGGTGTAGCTGGAAAAATGCAATGGGGTGCAGCTTGGTGGTTTTTAGACCAAAAAGATGGTATTGAGAAACAAATAGATGTACTGTCTAACATGGGACTAATAAGTAAATTCATTGGTATGCTTACAGATAGTCGCAGCTTTTTATCATTCCCAAGACACGAATATTTCAGACGTATATTGTGTAATATAATTGCAGATGATATTAATAAAGGCTTAGTGCCAAGAGACCTTAAATTTCTTGGGAAAATGATTCAGGACATTTGCTACTATAATGCTAAGAATTATTTCAATTTCTAAAAAAAAGGTTCTCATTAATGAGAACCTTTTTTTTGTGGAGCATATCGGAGTCGAACCGATGACCTTTTGGCTGCCAGCCAAACGCTCTAGCCAACTGAGCTAATGCCCCATTTGTTTAAGCATACAAATGTATACAATTAACATTAAAATAGATAGCGTTTTGAAAACTCAATTACTTTAATCCACTTAAAACCAAAACAGGAATACTACTATAGAAATCCTTCTTAAGTATAGTATTCTTTTCCCATTTCTTTGCAAAGAATCCACGTTTACGTCTTACAACACATAACATGTCTGGGTTGTGTGATTGAAAATGTTCTAAAACGCCTTGAAAAGTAGTTGCATTTTCTGTGGTAGTAATACTGGTCACTACTGATTTTAAATCATCCTTAACATCAAAATCACCTTCTTTATGGTAAGGCGTTTTTACTAATAATAAGTTTACTGCAGATTTAAATTGGTTTTTAACAGCTTCCAACGGGTTTAAAACACCTTCTTTTCTAATTATTGCCGATTTAATAGCCATTAAAATCTGAGATGGCGCCTTAAAAGTCCAACCTTCAGGAACTATAAGTGCAGGTATTTCTGTTTGTTTAATAATTTTTCCAGAGGTTTTACCTAAATAAACGGTGTCTTTTACAGAAGTAGTTCTAGGCTCTAATATTATCAAATCTATGTCTGCTACTTTACTCGCTAACTCTAAAGTATCAACCAAACTTCCTTTTAAACTTCTTACAGTTATATTAACGTTCTTTTTATCTATTTTAGAAACCAGTCCATTTAAAAACTCCAAACTTTCGCGTTCAATAATTTCATCAATGTTTTTCATGGTTCCAGCCTTAGTAAACACATTATAAACCTGAACAATAAATAAATTGGCATTAAAGGCTTCAGCAAAATCAACTGCATACTGCAAATGACTTAAGGCGTTTTTAGAGGATCCAACAGGAACTAAAATATTCTTCATATCGGGAAAGTTTAGTATTTAAAATTACAATAAATTTACAGCAAAAATAGATATTAAACTCAATTAGTCAACTTTGAAAGACACTATTAGTCTTAAACACATAAATAAATTAGCAATTCCTGCACTCATTTCAGGAATATCAGAGCCTATTTTATCTATTACGGATACCGCAATAATTGGTAATATTGACCAAAATGCTATTGAATCTTTAGCTGCTGTAGGTATTGTAGGTACATTTATGTCAATGCTTATTTGGGTATTAGGACAAACAAGAAGTGCTATTTCCTCAATTATTTCACAATATGTAGGTGCCAATAATTTAGAAGCAGTAAAAAATTTACCTGCTCAGGCTATCTTTATAGTTACATCGTTAAGTTTTTTTATAATTGCAACCACTTACCCTTTTGCTGAAGAAATTTTCAAGCTTTATAATGCTTCTCATTTAATCTTAGGTTTCAGCGTTACTTATTATCAAATTAGGGTTTTCGGTTTTCCTTTTACACTTTTCACTATTGCTATTTTTGGTACGTTTAGGGGCTTACAAAATACTTATTACCCCATGATAATTGCAACTATTGGTGCCTTGTCAAATATTATTTTAGATTATATACTTGTTTATGGTGTATCAGGTTATATAGAACCTATGCATATAAAAGGCGCCGCCTATGCCAGTGTGATTGCCCAATTTTTAATGGCTGTGTTTTCAGTATATTACCTCCTAACAAAAACCACCATTCCGTTAAGATTAAGTTTTCCTTTTAATAAAGAAATTAAACGTTTTACAGGTATGGTTCTTAATTTATTTGTGAGAACTCTAGCCTTAAATACTACTTTATATTTTGCGACAAGATTTGCAACAGGGTATGGTAAAACCTACATTGCAGCCTATACTATTGCCATTAACCTTTGGTTTTTGGGTGCCTTTATAATTGATGGTTACTCCAGCGCTGGTAATATTTTGTCTGGTAAGCTTTTTGGTGCAAAAAAATATAAGCAACTGGTTTCTTTAAATAAAAAATTAATTAAGATAGGGCTTATAGTGGGTGTCATTTTAACAATTTCAGGCGCAATAATTTACAAACCTATTGGTTTATTATTTACCAAAGAAACTGCGGTCTTAAATCAATTCTACTCAGTATTTTGGATTGTACTAATCATGCAACCCATATGTTCTATTGCCTTTATTTTTGATGGTGTTTTTAAAGGACTTGGTAAAATGAAACTCCTTAGAAATGTGTTATTACTGTCAACTTTTCTAGTTTTTCTACCCATTCTTTATGCATTAGATTATTTTAGTTTTAAACTTAACGGTATTTTTATTGCCCTTACCTTTTGGATGCTTGCTAGAAGCCTTCCTCTTCTAATCATTTTCAAAAAACAGTTTCTACCACTTGCTAAAACGCTCTAAATTCTTCTTTAAAAACCAAAATTCGCTTTATAAAAGGTAAAAAAAATCATGTACTTTTGCAGTAAGATTATAACAATCTAACATGCCATTATTATCCATAATTCTTCAACAAGTAGATATTGAAGAAAAAATTAAAAATGCCCCCGATAGCGACTATGAAATAGGAGTGTTTATCGGCTCTATGCTACCTTTCGTTATTTTGGTTATACTTGCTTACACCCTTTACAGATACAACAAAAAAAGAATGAATAAAGATTAACTCATGGATATATTAAGCTTTTTAACAGGCAACGGATTATTTTTACTTCTTGCCATAGTTTTAATTGTAGTTTACATAATAAATAGAAACCGCGGAAAACGAAGATAATGGGAAATAATATTAGAATTACGAAGCAATTTTCTTTTGAGACTGGTCATGCTCTTTATGGGTATGATGGCAAATGCAAAAACATTCACGGTCATAGTTATTGTCTAGAAGTTACTGTTATAGGGAAGCCTATAGAAGATAATACCAACACAAAGTACGGTATGGTAATAGATTTTGGTGATTTAAAAAAAATTGTTAAAAGTGAAATTGTTAATGTTTTTGACCATGCTACAGTTTTCAATAAAAACACACCACATGTTACTTTAGCAAAAGAATTAAAAGATTTAGGACACAACGTTATTCTGGTAGACTATCAGCCTACTAGTGAAATGATGGTTATAGACTTTGCTAAAAAAATTCAAACGCTACTGCCGGATAATATTAAACTACACTCATTAAAATTGCAAGAAACAACTACAAGTTTTGCAGAGTGGTTTGCATCAGATCAAGATTAACTTTTGGGCCTTACCATAAAGGGGGTAGGGCTTTCGGCTAAGTTTATCCTGAGCGAAGCTGAAGGGCTCTCATAAAAGAGCTCCAACAAACCTGTACTGAGCGGTGTCGGAGTATACCTCAATCTCTAACGTTATTCAATGAACAGTCACAGTTTTCAAAACAATAATGAAGACGTATAAATATTAAAGCATCTTAATTATGAGATTCCCGCGTAAGCAGGAATTGTTATATTTACACATGCAAATTCCAAAAGGAAAAAAAATATACTTCGCATCAGATAATCATTTAGGGGCACCTACCAATGAGGCATCCTTACCTCGAGAAAAAAAGTTTGTTGCTTGGTTAGACGAGGTTAAAAAAGATGCCGCGGCCATTTTTCTATTAGGAGACCTATTTGATTTTTGGATGGACTATAAATATGTAGTTCCAAAAGGCTTTACCAGAACCCTTGGTAAATTAGCAGAATTGTCAGATTCTGGTATTCCAATTCACTATTTTGTTGGAAACCACGATTTATGGATGGATGGATATTTTGAAGAAGAACTCAATATTCCTGTATATCATAAACCCAAAGAATTTACTTTTAACAATAAAACATTTTTTATTGGTCATGGTGATGGATTAGGACCTGGAGATAAGGGCTACAAGCGCATGAAAAAGGTATTCACCAATCCATTTTGTAAATGGTTATTTCGTTGGTTGCATCCAGATTTGGGTGTAAAGTTAGCACAATATTTATCGGTAAAAAACAAACTCATTTCTGGAGAAGAAGATGCTAAATACTTAGGCGAAGACAATGAGTGGTTGGTACAATATTGCAAACGTAAATTAGAGCAAAAGCATCGCGATTATTTTGTTTTTGGTCATAGACACTTACCTCTAAAAATAGATCTCAACACATCCTCTAAATACATCAACTTAGGTGATTGGATTAACTATTACACCTATGGCGTTTTTGATGGCGAAATTATGGACTTAAAAGAGTATTAAATTTAGAGTTAATTATTAAATGGAAGACACCACACTATATTTGCTAGTTCTTATAGCTGGTGTTGCCGTTGGAATTATTAATACCATTGCAGGTGGAGGTTCTTTACTTACTTTACCTATTCTTATTTTTTGTGGTTTACCTCCTAGTGTTGCTAACGGAACAAACAGGGTTGGCATTTTACTTCAAACCGCCATGGCAACTGCAGGTTTTAAAAGTAAAGGTGTTTCTACTTTTCCTTTTAATATTTACCTAGGTGTTTCAGCTATTTTTGGAGCTGTTCTAGGTGCTAATATTGCTATTGATATAAAGGGAGAAACATTTAATAAAGTTCTAGCCATTATTATGATAGTGGTAGTGCTAGTCATTTTATTTAAACCCAAAATTAAAACATCTAACCTTGAAGAACGCTTAACAGGAAAACATTTATGGATTGGCATGATAGCCTTTTTCTTCTTCGGGATTTATGGCGGATTTATTAATGCTGGTTTAGGATTCATTATCATTATCTTCTTGCATTTTTTCAATAAAATGAATTTAGTCCGAGTAAATGCAACAAAAGTAGTAGTGGTTTTTATTTATACTCTTTCAGCACTAATTGTGTTTATTTTAAACGATAAAGTTGATTGGAAGGTTGGACTAATTTTAGCTGCTGGAAATGGTATTGGCGCTTGGTTTGGAAGTAGATTATCAGTTAAAAAAGGTGATGGTTTTATAAAATCCTTTTTGATAATAATGATAATAATTATGTCTGTAAAACTTTGGTTTTTCTAAGCTTTAATGTCTCTTAATTTAAGCTGAAGCGACACATTTCCTTGCCACTCATTTTCATCAATTGAATACACTGCTTTAAAAGGTTTTTTATCTGAAATAATATCAAGTTTATCACCCATGCCAAAACCTATACCAACCATAGTATTAGAATCTGGTTGTGACACCGTAATTCTTAAATGTGTTTTATCTGCACCCACACATTTACCATAACCAGTATCCATTATATTTTCAGTCATGAAAACAGGAGTCATATTTTCAGGACCATAAGGCGCAAATTGCTTCAAAATTCTATAGAATTTGGGTGTTATCTCTTTTAAATCAATTTTTATATCTGCTTTTATCTCCGGTATAAGTAAGTTCTTATCAATGGTTTTAGAAACAAAATCTTCAAAAGCTTGTTTAAAAGTTTCGTAGTTTTCCTCTTTTAGGGTTAAACCAGCGGCATACTTATGGCCACCAAACTGTTCAATATGTTCACTGCAAGCGCCTATAGCTTCATACACATCAAACCCCTTGACTGAACGTGCCGAAGCTGCTAATTTATTACCACTTTTAGTAAACACTAATGTGGGTCTATAATAAGTTTCGGTTAGTCTAGAAGCCACAATACCAATAACACCTTTATGCCAAGTTTCGTCATAAACAACAGTAGTAAAACATTCCTGTTCTTTTTGTTCTTCAATTTGTGTAAGAGCTGCTTCTGTAATTTGTTTATCTGTTTCACGTCGGTCTAAATTATACTCGTTTATTTCTGAGGCAAATTGGTTGGCATTCTCTTCTTCCTCTTCTACTAATAAGGCAACGGCAAAATTACCGTGTTTCATACGTCCTGCTGCATTTATTCTTGGAGCCACAATAAAAACCACATCTGTAATAGTGAGTTGTGCTTTTTCTACTTGATCTAAAATAGCCTTAATTCCTGGTCTAGGGTTTGAGTTTATAACTCTTAATCCAAAATGTGCCAATACCCTATTTTCTCCATTAATAGGAACAATATCGGCACCAATTGCCGTAGCAACTAAATCTAAGTAAGGTATTAAATCTTCAATTGTCTTCCCTCCTTTTTGGGCCAATGCTTGAATAAGTTTGAATCCTACACCACAACCGCAGAGTTCTTTATAAGGATACTCGCAATCTGCTCTTTTAGGGTCTAATACCGCAACAGCATTAGGAATTTCATTTCCAGGTCTGTGGTGATCACAAATAATAAAGTCAATACCTAAAGACTTGGCATGCGCTACTTTTTCTATAGCTTTAACACCACAATCTAGGGCAATTATAAGGCTAAAATCATTTTCTAACGCAAAATTAATTCCCTTATAAGATACGCCGTAACCTTCATCATACCTATTAGGAACATAAGTGTAAACTAATCCGTTTATAGTTTTTAAATAAGAAGACATTAAAGCAACAGACGTTGTACCATCAACATCATAATCACCATAAACCAAAATATTCTCCTTATTAGCAATAGCTTTTTCTATTCGTGCTACGGCCTTATCCATATCTTTCATAAGATATGGATCATGTAAATCATCTAAACTAGGTCTGAAAAATGTTTTTGCCTCTTCATAGGTTTCAATACCGCGCTGTACCAATAAGGTTGCTATAGGTTCACTAACCTGCAACACCTCTTGTAAATCTTGAACTTTTTCTATTTCAGGTTTTGGCTTAAGTGTCCAACGCATTGAAAAACTTATAAATTAGAAGTAACTAAAGCAAAGTAAATATTAAAAACTATGCTTCTTTCTTATGAAAATGTGTTTCTATTGAAACTTCTGCAAACTGACGAAACATCTCCATTACACCGCAATATTTTTCAACTGAAAGATCAACTGCACGTTGTAGTTTTTTTTCTTTTAAATCTTCTCCGTAAAAATGAAAGCTCATAATAACCTTATCATAATATTTTGGATGTTCATCTGTTAAATTAGCATCAATATCTATTTTAAAATCGTCAACTTTTAACTTCATCTTTTTTATTAAAGCTGCTACATCAATTCCAGAACAACCTGCTAAACCAGATAACATTAAAGCTTTAGGTCTATACCCTTCACCTTTACCACCGCCTTCTTCACCTGCATCAATAAATAAGTTATGACCTGAAGGATTAGAACTTTCAAACCTCATATCACCTAACCACTTAGTAGTAACTTTTACTGCCATTTTTATAAATAATTTTGTTTATTGTAGGTGTCAAAAATAGCACTAAAAAATATAATTTATGCCTTTAGTAACACCTTTATCTGCAGATCATGATTTGGAAACCAAAGAATTAGCAGAATTCTTTAATGAAACCTTAGGCTTTTGCCCAAACTCCGTTCTCACTATGCAACGCAGACCAGCTATAAGTAAAGCTTTTATAAATTTAAATAAGGCTGTTATGGCCAATGAAGGTAGGGTTACCTCCGTCTTAAAACGAATGATTGCTTGGGTTTCTAGTAACTCAACTGGTTGTAGGTACTGTCAAGCCCATGCTATACGAGCAGCAGAACGTTACGGAGCAGAACAAGAACAATTAGATAATATTTGGGAATACAGAACCCATCCTGCTTTTAACGAAGCGGAACGTGCCGCTCTAGATTTTAGTTTAGCTGCTTCCCAAGTTCCGAATGCCGTTGATGCAGACATAAAAAAACGGTTATACCAGTATTGGGATGAAGGTGAAATTATTGAAATGTTAGGTGTTATTTCTTTGTTTGGATACCTAAACCGTTGGAACGATTCTATGGGAACCAGTATTGAAGATGGTGCTGTTGAAAGTGGTGAACAGTATTTAGGTAAGCACGGTTGGGAGAAAGGTAAACATGTCTAAATTCACCAATTTCTACCAACCATTTTATCTTAGTCTTCAGAATGTAAAACTATTGAGAAGGAAATTTATGAGGGGATTTTAAACGTACCCCCCTCTTTCTAATGGATTAATCACTTTTTAATTTATCTACAGTTTCACAACCTTTTTAGTTATTGTTGTTGTCTTATCACTTATCTTTAAAATATACAACCCAGCCTGAAGATTAGATAAATCCAGTTTCATTTCTTTGCTTTCAGAAACCGTTTGAATTATCTCCTGACCACTAATACTGTATAAGGAAATATTAACTTTTGCATCCCTGAAATTTGCATCAACCAAAGAAACCGTTAAAAAATCATTTACTGGATTTGGATACGCATTAATTGTTTGAAGATTTAGATTTGGTTCTTCAACACTTAATGAAGAGGCATTTAAGCCAAACACTTGAACTTCAGCAATTGTTAAGCCGTAATCTGATGTTTTTTCAATTCTAACTATTTGACCGGCAACATCTTCTAATGTTATAACTTTTAAAGGATTAGGGTGGTCTTCATAAAATTGTGAAAATGTAGTTAAGCCATTGGCGTCAATAACTTTTACTGTAAAATCATTAAATCTACTTTTACAACAATTATCTGTCCTATTGTAAATATTTATTTTTGTTATAACCTTATCAGATTCTAAATCCACCTGCCACCATTTAAGTTCTCCAGAACCATTTGCTCCATGTTCTGTATGTGTAACCGAACCTCCACTATAACTTCCATTAGTGTTTCCATCTATAGCCAATTCTGGTGGCCCATCATAAGCTGTAGAAGATTGAGTTGCAACTCCATTTAACGCCATATTTTCTGGTGAACTTACATAGTAAAACTCAGAAACATCTTGTTTACTAATTCCAGAGCTTTCATATTTTACAGATAAATTTTCATTACCAACACCTTCATAAAAATCTAAACTAAATTGATGAAGACCAGCTTCTAAGCAAACGTTACCCGAAATCTCAGACATTCCACTTCCCGTATTATGAACAACCAATGCGCCATCTATCAATAATTTGGACTCGTCATTAGATGTTGTATAAAATGTGTATTCTCCATCTTCGGGTATATTTAGGTACCCAAAATATCTAAACCCATAATTATCGTCTGCATCTGCGACACTTAAATCCAGTCCATTCGATGTTCCTGAACTAACAGGTGTTGTAGTATTAAAATTGGGTAGTTCACTCCAAGTTCCTTCAAAGTAATAATATTTAAGTCCAGATATTAAACCTGCAGGGGCCTGCTCTAAATCTGGGTACGTAAAGCATACTTCTGGAAGGCAACTAGTTCCATTAGAAACTGTATTATTGGTTCCATTATCTGTTACCGTAGCACAAGATATTACAGTATTATTAGAACTTCCAGAATCAATAACAATAGGGTAATTGGTGTTATTATTTATTATATTCCCCGTAGCCGTATGAGGGGCATCCCCAATTTGTCCTACATTATCTGTTACACCTCCTACTTTTATAACTAATCCATTACCTATAGAACCGTCTGTATTATGAATGTTTATATTGGAATTTGAACCTCCAAAAAATGCTGCTACCCCACTACCGTTATGGTAGGGTTCACTTGGAGGTAATATTGTTAAATCTCCAGTAATTTTATTTCTTTTGTCATCATAAGCATTCATATAGGCTGGTCCATAAGTACAATCCGCAGCACAATTAATAAGTTCTGCATCACCAACAGAAAACCCAAATTCATTACCAATTAAAGTTACATTTTCTACATGCCTATATCCTCCAGACAGTACTATTGAACAACCGCCTCTAGTGTTTTTAACAGTAGTATTCTTAACAGTTATATCATTGGTACCTCGTTCAATATAGGATCCATTTATAAGGGTTTCACCTCGGTTGTATGAACGAATACCTTCTTCACAAAGCGCTTTTGTATAACCACTAGGTAAACGATAGCCCCAGGTAGTAATTGGCGGGTTTAAAATATCTGGATCAGATAACATATCGTCTGTAGATCTCATATCTCCCTCAATATAGCACCCATCAATGGTAGGGGTATTAGCGGCTTGCATTGCTAAACAATGACCAAAGGCTCTGTGCATAATTGTTGTGTTTTTTAAGGTATTGTAATCTCCTCTAAAAATGACAGCACTGTGCTTTTGAAGTGAAACAATAGACCCAGATCCTTTCCCAAAAGAATCACCCCAAGCATAAGGGGATGATCCTTTACCTGTAATATGGAACCCATCTACAACATTATATTGACCATCTAAAAGTAGGTTTATAGCCCCTTTAGTTGGTGCATCATAAACCGATCCATCATCAACCATTGTAAGGTTCTTAAGCGTATTATTATTTCCGCGCACTTCAATTTCCCAAACGTCAAAACTCCCAAAGGCTGTAAATAAATTGGTGTTAAAATAAATAGTAACACCAGTAAAGTCAAACGTTGAATTACTTCCTGAAAAAACTATAATACCTTTTGCCCAATCCATAAAAGGAATATCTTCACCCCAATCTCCACTAGAAATGTCGTCTGCATTTAAATAATAATCTCCTGGTGCCAATTTGATGTTAACATTGTCTTGGCTCATATAAGGCTTTAACTCTAGAAGAGAATTTACAGTTGTTTGAGCACTTAAAGAATATGTAGTTAGTGCTAAAAGAAAAATAGCTAATCTAAAAAAGTATTTATTTTTCATAGTTAATTTGGAGTTTTTTACTCTCCAACAAAAATAGAGCCCTCTTGTCTATTCAATAATAAACTATGATGCAATTACTTTAATTTATAAACCCATTTAATTTACTTTCTAGATGAAAAACTATTAAATAAAGATGAAAGACAATTAATAAAATTTAGAAGAATCTATTAAACAATTAACACGCTTTCGTAACTCCGGTAATACCTCAACTTTAAACCAAGGGTTTTTAGTTAACCAAAATCTGTTACGTGGAGATGGGTGTGGTAATGGTAAATACGTTGGTAGGTATTCTTGAAAATTATCTACTGTTTCGGTCAACGTCCTTTTGGCTGCCTTTCCTAAATAATACTTTTGAGCGTACATACCAATTAAAATGACCAACTCCACTTTTTTTAATTCATCAAATAACGGTTTGTGCCATTGCTGAGCGCATTCCGGTCTTGGTGGTAAATCACCCGTTTTTCCTTTTCCAGGGTAGCAAAACCCCATTGGGATTATAGCAAACTTGGTTTCATCATAAAAATCGTCATTAGAAACATCTAACCACTTTCTTAGTTGCTTTCCGCTAGCATCATCCCATGGAACACCACTTGCGTGTACTTTAGTTCCCGGGGCTTGACCAATAATTACAATTTTACAATCTGGATGTGCAGAAACTACAGGTCTGGTACCCAATGGCAAATGTTCCTTGCAGGTGGTGCATTGTTTTATGTCCAGTAATAGTTCCTCCATAATATACCACAATTGTCAAACTAAATTTATTACAGTTTCTCTTTGAATGACTTTTATGAGGTTCTGAAACAAGTTCAGAATGACACGAATTACTTTTTCTTTAAAGGTTCTTTTTCAAACGACAAACCTTGAAAACCGGTTTTCATAAAATTCCTGATGTTTTGATGTCCCTCACCATTGGGGTCTTTTAAAACATCATCGAAATAATATTGACCAAAACATGCCAAAGTTTCTTCTTTGCTTAGTTCCTGATCTTTTGCAAAAGCAAACAACTTACAAGAACCAGAGTTTTGCCCTTCAGCATTTTCTAAATCACCATTTTTAAAAGTAGTTGGCATGAAATTGTAGTTAGATTCTATGGCTGCCATAGTTTCTGAAAAGTCAATTTCAGATGGTTTGTTTTTAAGCTTATTTTTAAATTCTTCTAGGTTCATTTTATTTGTTTTTACCACCAACAACAATTACAATCTCTCCTTTAGGTGGTTTATTGGTGTAATGCTCCAAAACTTCTTTAGCAGTACCTCGAATAGTTTCTTCAAACATTTTAGTAAGTTCTCTAGACACAGAAACTAATCTATCTTCCCCAAAATATTCACAGAAATGCCCTAAGGTTTTAACCAACTTATGTGGGCTTTCATAAAAAATCATAGTTCTAGTTTCCTCTGCCAATAGTAAAAGTCTAGTTTGACGTCCTTTTTTAACTGGCAAAAACCCCTCGAACACAAATTTATCATTCGGTAGCCCAGAATTAACCAATGCTGGTACGAATGCTGTGGCTCCGGGCAAACATTCAATTGCAAGGTTATTTTCTATACATGCTCTTGATAATAAAAATCCTGGGTCTGAAATAGCTGGTGTTCCTGCATCACTTATCAAGGCAACCGTTATACCCGCCTTTAACTTTTGAATAATACTTTCAACCGTTTTATGCTCATTGTGCATATGATGTGATTGCATTTGTGTTGTAATTTCAAAATGTTTAAGCAGTTTTCCTGATGTACGCGTATCTTCTGCAAGAATTAAATCGGCTTCTTTTAAAACCTCAATGGCTCTGAATGTGATATCTTTTAAATTACCAATTGGTGTTGGAACTATGTAGAGTTTACTCATTTGAAAGTGATTGATGTGACATCCTTTATTTTATGGATTCCTGCCTATGCAGGAATGACAGAATAAAAAGATAAAATGGAAAGCACTACCCGTGCCTTTTTTTTGCGGCGGAACACCCAAAAATTAATTAAACTTAGCTTCTATAATTTCTAAAAACCTTTCCTCAAACTCCTCTTTCCCAATCCAATCTTGATAATCAGGTTTTACTATATCTTTAATTAAACGCTTAGCATCTGCTAAGGAAACCGATGTGTTTATTTGAGAAATAACACGCTCATAATCTTCTGGTTTTCCATCAAAAAGATGTTTAATAAAAGCAAGCTTATCATTGAGGCCAATATTAAGTCCGCCACTTTTCAACTTCTCATTTAAAGATTTTTTTTCATGGTCCGAACCATTCTGAACTTTTGAAACAGGCTCAAAAACAGGCAGGTTTTCATAACCAGAGGTTAGCTCATCTAATTCATGCTTTTTGGCAATTTGTTCTGGAATAGCTTCTTCAAAAATGGCATCAACCTGTTGTGTTTCTTGCGGCATTTGTGCTACCATGTCTTTAATAGTTTCCATTAAAGGTTCTGATATGGCTTCTTTTTCATTATCATCAAGGTTGATATAAATCTTGTCATCAACTTCAATATTATCACTCACATCATTATTAAATGCCGTGTTTAGCATCCCGAAAAATGATGAATTACTACCAATTGTAGGAATCTCATCTTCAAAATTTTCATGTGCAAATTTTAAAACAGAAAGCTTTTCATAAAGGGTAGAAACTTCTGTATGCATTTTTAATACATCTTCTTTTCCTTTAAGTTTTAATATTCTGTGGGCTATACTGATTAGCTCAGATTCTAGCTTCTTTTTCATATTTTCCTTTTTTTTAATAAACTGAAGGAAATAAAAGACCCTTCATTTCAATTATCATTTTTATCGCTCACAAAAAATGTTTTTGTCTATAATGTCAGTTAAATAATTACATTTTTTAAAGTGTTTTTTAATAACTTTTAAAATATAATCTATTTTTGATTTTTGAATTTTAAAAAATTACGTCACCTTTATACAAACGAAAAACACCTTGGTTTTAGTGTTAAAATTACGAAATGTTTCTTGAAAATACAGTAAATCATAAAGAACAATTTGGTTGGATAGAAGTTATCTGTGGCTCAATGTTTTCTGGTAAAACGGAAGAGTTGATTAGAAGGCTTAAGCGTGCTCAAATTGCTAGACAAAAAGTTGAAATTTTCAAACCAGCTGTTGATGTGCGTTATGATGAAGACATGGTGGTTTCACATGACGAGAACCAAATTCGTTCCACGCCAGTTCCGGCGGCTGCAAACATTCCTATTCTAGCAGATGATTGTGATGTTGTTGGAATTGATGAGGCTCAATTTTTTGATGATGAAATTGTTAGGGTTTGTAATGATTTAGCCAATAAAGGTGTTAGAGTAATTGTTGCAGGCTTAGATATGGATTTTAAAGGAAACCCTTTTGGCCCCATGCCAAACCTTATGGCCACAGCTGAATATGTTACTAAGGTTCATGCTGTTTGTACCAGAACGGGAAATTTAGCACAATATAGTTACCGAAAAGCAAAAAATGAAAACCTAGTGTTATTAGGAGAAGTTGATGAATACGAACCTTTAAGTAGAGCAGCATTCTATAAAGCGATGACACGTGACAAAGTAAGAAATATGAATGTTAATGGTGCTCAAGAAATCTCTTCAAAATCTAATAACTCCAATGCCTAAAGCGCAAGAAACAATACTTGAAATAGATTTAAAAGCACTTAAACACAATTTTGAGCATATAAAATCTAAACTTAAAACAAACACTAAGTTTTTAGTGGTTGTAAAGGCCTTTGGTTATGGAAGTGATGCCATTGAAATTGCCAAATATTTGCAAAATTTAAGTGCAGATTATTTTGCTGTTGCCTATGCACATGAAGGTGTTGAATTACGAAAAGCTGGTATAACGAATCCTATATTAGTATTACACCCCATTCCAGCTAACTTCAAAACCATAATTAATAATAAATTAGAACCGAACCTATATAATGCAAAGGTTTTTAATGAATTTATTGAAACATTAGCCAATTATAAGCAATCTGACTATCCGGTTCATATAAAGTTTAATACAGGTTTAAACAGACTTGGATTTAGTGAAAGTGATGTAGATTATATTGTTGAGCGGTTAAAAAAAACCAATGCGGTTAAAGTAACTTCAATATTTTCACATTTAGCTGCTAGTGAAGATTTAAATGAAAAAAAATTCACTTTAACTCAAATAAATATTTTTAAAAATATAGCTCAAAACTTTATTGATAACATTGGTTATACTCCTATGCTTCACATTTGTAACACCTCTGGTGTTTTAAATTATCCGGAGGCTCAATTTGATATGGTAAGAAGTGGTATTGGGCTTTACGGATTTGGAAATTCTGAAAAAGAAAACAAGAAATTAAAACCAATTGCTGCACTTAAAACCATTATTTCTCAAATTCATAATATTAAAAAAGGAGAATCTGTTGGCTATAATATGGCTTTTAAAAGTGATTCTCCAATTAGAACTGCAACACTGCCTATTGGTCATGCAGATGGTATTGGACGTCAATACGGTAACGGAAAAGGGTTTGTGTTAATTAATGACCAAAAAGCACCCATTATTGGTAATGTATGTATGGATATGATTATGGTTAATGTTTCTAATATTGATTGTAAGGAAGGTGATGAAGTTATTATATTTAATTCTAAAACAACTGCAGAAGATTTAGCACAAACAACAAATACCATTTCGTACGAGTTGATTACTGGAATATCACAACGTGTTAAACGTATCTTTTTACAATAGGCTTTAATCATGTGGTGACTTTTTCATATTTTTAGTGTCTCACTAACTATAAAATTAATATTATGCTAAAAGAGTTTAAAGAATTTGCAATGAAGGGTAACCTTGTAGACATTGCAGTTGGTTTTGTTATGGGTGCTGCTTTTAAACAAGTAGTAACATCATTCACTGGAGGTATTGTTTCTCCATTAATTGGATTAATATTTAATTCAGACTTAAAAGATTTAAAATATAAGCTTAAAGACGGTTCAGTTAACGATGCCGGAGAAACGGTTGGCGAAGTATTCTTAGAGTACGGAACATTTTTAACAAACGTTATAGACTTTATAATAGTTGCATTTGTAATGTTCCTAATGGTAAAAGGCATTAACAAAATGAAGAAGAAAGAAGAACCGGCTCCAGAACCAGCTCCAGCAGGACCAAGTCAAGAAGAATTACTTGCTGAAATTAGAGATTTACTTAAAAAATAACAGAGTGTTAAATATTTAACACTCTGTTATTTGTTGTTAAAAAGCCTTCTATTCAATAAAATAGAGGGCTTTTTGTTTGTTTAAAAGTCCAATTAATGCCTAATTTTGCCTTCACAAATTATTAAATTAAACAAAAATGAAACGAACGTAAATTTCTTCATTCTAAATTTAACTAAAGAATGACCTAAATTTATGTGAGTTCCTGAATGTATTCAAATTTTTTGAACATTCAGAAATCAAAAAATTTTAAACAGATGAAAGTAGCTGTAGTAGGAGCCACTGGAATGGTAGGCGAAGTAATGCTAAAAGTTCTTGCAGAACGTAATTTTCCAATAACAGAATTAATTCCTGTAGCGTCAGAACGCTCAGTTGGAAAAATATTAACCTACAAAGGAAATGATTATACGGTAGTTGGTTTAGAAACAGCTGTTTCAATGAAACCAGACATCGCTTTATTTTCTGCAGGAGGAGGAACTTCCTTAGAATGGGCACCAAAATTTGCCGAAGCTGGCACTACTGTAGTTGATAATTCTTCAGCTTGGAGAATGGACCCAACTAAAAAATTGGTAGTCCCAGAAATCAATGCTGATGTTTTAACAAAAGAAGATAAAATCATTGCTAACCCTAACTGTTCTACAATTCAGTTAGTAATGGCTTTAAATCCTTTACATGATAAGTACAAAATGAAGCGCGTAGTTGTTTCAACATATCAATCCGTTTCAGGTACAGGTGTTAAGGCTGTTCAACAATTAGAAAATGAAATTGCTGGTGTTGAAGGCGAGATGGCTTATCCATACCCTATTGGTAGAAACGCCTTACCACATTGTGATGTGTTCCTAGAAAATGGATACACCAAAGAAGAAATGAAATTGGCTAGAGAACCACAAAAAATTATGGGAGACAGAACATTTTCTATATCTGCAACTGCCGTTAGAATACCTACTGCTGGAGGGCATTCTGAATCTGTAAATGTAGAGTTTGAAAATGATTTTGATTTAGCTGAAGTAAGACAATTGTTAAGTGAAACACCAGGTGTTGTGGTTCAAGATGATTTAGAAAACAACTCATACCCAATGCCAATTTATGCACATGATAAAGATGAGGTTTTTGTTGGGCGTATCCGTAGAGATGAAACACAACCAAACACATTAAATATGTGGATTGTGGCAGATAACCTTAGAAAAGGTGCTGCAACTAATACCATACAAATTGCTGAGTACTTAGCACAAAACAACTTAGTATAACAGCCATTTCTTTAAAAGATTGTTAAAGGCTTCTGTTTATTGCAGAGGCTTTTTTTATTTTTAAAAGTTATAAAACAAATTTTGTCATAAAAATCTACAACCGTGAAATATCCAAAAACTAAAACCGTAGATACTGTAGATACTTATTTTGGAGTAGAGGTAAAAGACCCATATCGCTGGCTTGAAGATGATATGAGTGATGAAACAGCCGAATGGATAAAAACCCAAAACCAAACCACTTATGGCTATTTAGATAATATTCCATTTAGAGAAGAGCTTAAAGAACGCCTTTCTTCATTATGGAATTATGAAAAAGTTGGCACCCCTTTTAAAGAAGGTAAGTATACTTATTTTTTTAAAAATAATGGGCTTCAAAATCAATATGTGTTATACAGACAAGGTGCCAATAACACAGAGGAATTATTTCTTGACCCAAATACATTTTCTGAAGATGGCACAACATCATTGGGTAGTATCAGCTTTTCAAAAGATGGAAGTATTCTAGCTTATTCAATTTCTGAAGGTGGTAGTGATTGGAGAAAGATTATCATAATGGATGCTGAAACGAAAGCAATTGCTGAAGACACTATTGTTGATGTAAAGTTCAGTAATATATCTTGGTTTAAAAACGAAGGTTTCTATTATTCTAGTTATGACAAACCAAAGGGAAGTGAACTTTCTTCTAAGACCGATCAACACAAAGTTTACTATCATAAACTTGGTACACCTCAAAAAGAAGACAAACTTATTTATGGTGGCTCACCCAAAGAAAAACACCGTTATATTTATGCAACTGTTACTGAAGATAACAATTATTTAGTACTAACTCCTAGAGTTTCAACTTCAGGAAATAAGCTCTATATAAAAGACTTAACTGTAAAAGATGGCCCCTGGGTAACTGTTTTAGATCATACTAACAGCAATACCAATGTTATTGATAATAACGGAAATACGCTTTATTTGGTAACCAATCTAGATGCTCCTAACAAACGTATTGTTAAAGTTAATGTTTCTAAGCCAACACCTGCATATTGGATAGATGTAATTCCTGAAACAGAAAATGTACTATTACCTTCTACCTCGGGCAAATATTTTATTGCAGTGTATATGGTAGATACCATTTCAAAAGTGATGCAATTCGATTATAATGGAAAATTAATCAGAGAAATAAAACTTCCTGAAGCAGGAAATGCAGGAGGTTTTGGAAGTAAAAAAGAAGCTGGAAATGATTACTTCAATTTTACAAACTATAATACACCTTTAAGTATCTATAAGCTTAATTTAGAAACTGGAGAAACAGAATTACATTGGAAACCTTCTATTGAGTTTAATAGTACTAACTATGAAAGTAATCAAGTATTCTATACTTCTAAAGATGGTACAAAAGTACCAATGATTATCACTCATAAAAAGGGAATTGAACTTAATAGGAAGAATCCTACTATTTTGTATGGCTATGGGGGTTTTAATATTAGTTTAAATCCTACTTTTAGTCTTGGTATGGCTATTTGGATGGAGCAAGGGGGTATTTATGCGGTTCCTAATTTACGCGGTGGTGGTGAATACGGTAGAAAATGGCATGATGCGGGAATTAAAACCAAAAAGCAGAATGTATTTGATGACTTTATTGCTGCAGGGGAATTTTTAATTGATAAGAAATATACCTCTTCAGAATATTTGGCCCTAAGAGGTGGTTCTAATGGTGGTTTACTTGTTGGAGCAGTTATGACTCAAAGACCAGATTTAGCAAAAGTAGCATTACCTGCAGTAGGCGTTTTAGATATGTTACGCTATCACACCTTTACAGCTGGAGCAGGTTGGGCTTATGATTACGGAACTGCCGAAGACAATAAAGAAATGTTTGAATACCTTAAAGGTTATTCTCCTTTACATAATGTAAAAAGTGGTACTAGGTACCCGGCAACTTTAGTGACAACTGGCGAACATGATGACCGTGTAGTACCTGCACATAGTTTTAAATTTGCTGCTGAACTACAAAGCAAGCAAGCCGGTGATAATCCAACATTAATTAGAATTGAAACTGATGCAGGTCACGGTGCCGGAACCCCTGTAAGTAAAACTATTGAGCAATATGCTGATATTTTCGGTTTTACATTATTCAATATGGGTTATAAAGTATTGCCGTATAAGAAAAAAGAATAAATTAAAGGATAAGAGTTAATGTTTCTGAATCAAAAATCTGCTCATATTAGGAGCAGATTTTTTATACTATTTTTGCAGCTTAATTAATATATGCTAGAAGTTAAAAACATATCATTTAGTTACAATAAAGAACCCGTTCTAAAGAACATATCCTTTTCTGTAAATACTGGAGAACACCTGTCTATTATAGGTGAGAGTGGTTCAGGAAAAAGCACTTTATTAAAACTTCTTTACGGTGAATATGACTTAAGTAAAGGGGAAATACATTGGAATGGCAAACAAATTCTTGGTCCGGCCTTTAACTTGGTTGTAGGGTATGATTTCATGAAATATGTAGCCCAAGAATTTGATTTAATGCCCTATACTACGGTTGCTGAAAATATGGGTAATTTTCTTTCTAATTTTTATCCTAAAGAAAAACAAGAACGTATTAATGAGTTACTTGAAGTTGTAGAACTTAGTCATCTGGCAAATATTAAGGTAAAATTATTAAGTGGTGGACAAAAACAAAGAGTGGCTCTAGCTAGAGCCATAGCTAAACAACCTGAAATTATTTTATTAGATGAACCTTTTAGCCATATAGATAATTTTAAAAAACAATCTTTAAGACGAAATCTATTCCAGTATTTAAAAGAAAAGAACATTACTTGTATTGTGGCAACTCATGACAAAAATGACGTATTATCTTTTGCAGATAATATGATAGTGCTTCATGATAATAACATTATTGCGGAAAACACTCCGAAAGAATTATTTGACATGCCTAAATTACCTTTAATAGCTTCATTTTTTGGAGAATTCAACACCATTGTACCTTATGGTATTGTTTATGCTCACCAAATTAAAGTCATTGAAAAATCTGATTTAAAAGCTACGGTAATACAATCTTATTATAACGGAAGTTTCTATTTGATTGAAGCTGATTTTAAAGGAAAAACTATACTTTTTAATAATCAATCTGAGTTAGAAAAGGGATCAAAAGTATCAATAACAATCGTGAAATAATCATAATACCCTTTCAATAACGAACTCCTGATTTCTAAAACTAATACGGTCTTTAACTTTTTTGCCTAGTAATAATTGCCCAATAGGTGTACTTGGAGAAATAGCATAAAATTTGATGTTATCAATCTTCAATTCGCCTGCACTAATAGAGATAAAATAATTTAAATTAGAGGTGTAAACCACGCTTCCTAAACTGACAATTTTTGATGTTTTAGATGGATCTATTTTAGCAAGAGTTTCTTTAACTTTTTGAATTTCGGCCAACTGATTTCCTGCTTTCTCTCTTTCTAGCTGTAACATGGCTCTACCTGTTTCATGTTTATCACCAGCAGAACTTTTAGTTTCTGTGGTTAGAGATTTCTGGATGTCATCTATTGTATGTTGAACAGTTTTAAGTCTGTCTTCAATAAATGCTTCACACGCTTTATATAGTTCTTCCTTTATATTCATTAAACCAAATCGGCTAAATCTTTTCCTATTAAACTTCCAATGGCAATTCCCATACCCCCTAATCTGACACCGCAAAACACATTATTACCTAATTGTTTTACTATGGCTTTTTTCTTATTGCCAACGCCCATAATACCACTCCAACGGTGTTCTATTTCAAAATCTGTTTCTGGCAATAAAATAGTCTCTAAAAGGTTTTCTAGCTTATTTTGGATACATGGAGTTTCACCAAATTCCATTGTATTCTCACCTTCAAAATCAAGGTTCCTTCCACCTCCTAATAAAATTCTATTATCTATATTTCTAAAATAATAATACCCTTTATCTAAATGAAAAGTACCCTTAATGTGCAAATTCTTAATTGGTTTGGTTATTAATACTTGGGCCCTAGCTGGTTCTACTTTTTCTTTAATTAGTTTAATAGCAAAACCGTTAGTAGCTATTAATAATTTGGAGGTAGAAAATTCAAATCTATTGGTTTTTATTTTTACTGAGCTCCCATCTTCTGAAAAAGATTCAACAAAAGTGCTATTGAGAATTTTCACGCCTTTTTTTTGCCCTAAATACATCAACGATGCCATCATTTTTCCTGTATCAATCTGTCCTTCGAATTGATTGAAAATATATTGTTCACAAATGTTTTGAAACCCAAAAGCATTGTCCTTAAGCGTAAAAACTTCAGCTTTAAATATTGGTTTTAGAAGTTGGTTTAATTCTTCTCTTTTTAAAATACATTTATTGAATAGTTCATCATTTTTTAAGAACAATTCATAACCACCATTTTGTTGAAAATCAATATTGAAATCTCCTAAGGTTTCTCTTAAAAGTTGTAAGCCGTTAATACGTTTCTGCACTAGGTTGATAACTTCTTCTTCAGAATGCGTATTTAAATCATCTAACATTTCGCTTAAACTTCCAAAACAGGCAAATCCAGCGTTTTTTGTGCTTGCTCCTTGTGGAAAGATTCCCTTTTCTAATATTAACACATTTGCTTTAGGAAATTGTTCTTTTAAATGTAATGCACAACTAAGCCCCACAATACCACTGCCAACTACTGTGAAGTCTACATTAGTTAACCAACTTTTTATTTCCCAATAGGAAAGATTCATAATACTAAGTTAGTGTTTTCTTAAGATATTTTAATCTACTAGAACGCCACTTGACTTTGTCAGAAAAAAAAGATAATTTCGTTTAACGCTTGATATAAACAATATACAATACAATTTATATCCATAAGGCCATTGGCAAACATTAAAAAATGAAATATCAAATACTTATAATTATTTGTCTATTTACAACACCTACTTTATATTCTCAGAACAATTTTACATCACTTGAAAACAGAGATAGTATATTATTAAAGAATATAGAAGATTTTGCCATGTCTGTTTACGATAAAAGGATTAAAATTGATAAGTTAAAGTGGTATAAAGGTGATTCAACTCGTGCGATAAGTAAAAATCTCAAGAGATTCAAAAAGGACCTTTATAAATCAAAACAAACTTTAGATTATTATATTGACCGACATACTTCAAAAACTGGTTATATTCAATTCTCAGTTAATTTTTTTAAAATAAATAATTATGAACAGCATTCAAAAATTTATGTTGGTTATAAACCAGGAGAATCAATGGCAGATTTTATACAAATTGACAATAAGGAAGAAATTAATCAGATGAAGGCAGAATGGAAAAGTCAAGTTAGTGACATACCTCCTCCTCCATTACCAATGATGAAGAAAAACTAGAAATTAACGTTTGCCAACAAAGTATATTAAAAATTGCTAGTTTTAGCTAAACCAAAGTTTGTTGCTTGTTTGCTAGCTTCTGATTTTCCTTCAGAAAATCCTCGCACGCAAACACGCAACTGCTCATAGCCAAGACCATAAAACAAACCAAAACTTTAGGTAAACATAAGTTAACGGATAGGTGTGTTAAGGATAGAAGCCCTTCGGCTCCCCTCAGGGTAAACTTCATCCTTTTTTGAAGTATGAAAAAAAGATATAGCGGATAGCCTGACCCTTGGGGAACACCATAAAAAAACTCCGAAATTACTTTCGGAGTCTTGATTTATTAATCTTCAGAGATTTTTCTAATTTTAAAATCTTCCATAAACTTAGTGGTATAGTTACCAGCTAAATAATCTGGATGTTCCATAAGTTGTCTATGGAAAGGAATAGTAGTTTTTATTCCTTCAATTACAAACTCATCTAAGGCACGTTTCATCTTATTTATTGCTTCTTCTCTAGTTTGCGCCGTTGTAATTAACTTGGCAATCATAGAGTCATAATTAGGAGGTATAGAATAGCCTGCATACACATGAGTATCTAACCTTACTCCATGACCACCAGGTGCGTGAAGCACTGTAATTTTACCAGGAGATGGTCTAAAATCATTAAAAGGATCTTCTGCATTAATTCTACATTCTATGGAGTGTAGATTTGGCATGTAGTTTTTACCTGAAATTGGAACACCGGCAGCTACCAAAATTTGCTCACGTATTAAATCAAAATCAATTACTTGTTCAGTAATTGGGTGCTCTACTTGAATACGTGTATTCATTTCCATGAAGTAGAAATTTCTGTGTTTATCAACCAAAAATTCTACGGTTCCAGCACCCTCATATTTAATATACTCTGCTGCACGTACTGCTGCATCTCCCATTTTTTGACGAAGTTCATCGGTCATAAATGGAGAAGGTACCTCTTCTGTTAATTTTTGATGGCGACGTTGTACCGAACAATCTCTTTCTGATAAATGACAAGCTTTACCTGTAGAATCTCCAACCACTTGAATCTCGATATGTCTTGGCTCCTCAATAAGTTTTTCCATATACATATCGTCATTTCCAAAGGCTGCTTTACTTTCCTGTCTTGCGGAATCCCAAGCATCTTTAAGGTCTTCTTTTTTGAAAACTCCACGCATCCCTTTACCACCACCTCCTGCAGAGGCTTTAAGCATAACTGGGTAACCTACTTCTACAGCAAGTTTTTCGCATTCTTCATAAGATTCAATGATACCTTCGCTTCCAGGAACACAAGGTACACCTGCCGCTTTCATAGTTGCTTTGGCATTGGCCTTATCTCCCATTCTGTCAATCATTTCAGCTGAAGCTCCAATGAATTTTATACCATGCTCAGTACAAATTTTAGAAAACTTAGCATTCTCTGATAAAAACCCATATCCAGGATGAATAGCATCTGCATTTGTAATTTCTGCTGCTGCTATGATATTAGACATTTTTAAATAAGACTCACTACTTGGAGCTGGCCCTATACAAACGGCTTCATCGGCAAACTTAACATGTAAGCTTTCTTCATCGGCCTTTGAGTAAACCGCCACCGTTTTAATGCCCATTTCTTTGCAGGTTCTAATAACACGTAGTGCTATTTCTCCTCTATTGGCTACTAATATTTTTTTAAACATAACTGATTTTTTAAAAATTCAATTTCCAAGCACCAAATTCCAATAATTGGGGTTTTGGATTTGTAGATTGGAATTTTTAATTGGTTATGAAGGGTCTACTAAAAATAAAGGTTGATCAAATTCTACAGGAGAAGAATCATCAACCAAAATCTTAACTACTTTACCAGAAACTTCAGATTCAATTTCATTGAAAAGTTTCATAGCTTCAATAATACAAAGCACATCTCCTTCAGCAATGGTTTGACCAACCTCCACAAATAAAGGTTTGTCTGGAGATGGTTTTCTGTAGAAAGTACCAATGATTGGTGATTTTATAGTAATATATTTTGAATCATCGTTTGCTGGTGCTGGTGCTGCCGGAACAGCTGCTGCAGGTTCTGCTACTATAGGAGCAGCTGGTGCAATTGGTTGAGCTATTTGCGGAGCAGGAACTTGCTGTACAATTGTTGTTTCAGTATCTGATCCTGTTTTGATAGTGATTTTTACATCATCCATCTCTAATTTAACCTCGCTTGCACCTGATTTGGCCACAAACCTGATTAAGTTTTGAATCTCTTTAATATCCATAATTTTGCTAATTAGTTAATGGTTAGTTATCTTAATTATATGCCCATTTTAAGAAAATGGATCCCCAATTAAATCCGCCGCCAAAAGCAGCAAATATTAAATTATCTCCTTTTTTTAGTTGACTTTCGTAATCATGTAATAATAACGGTAATGTTGCTGAGGTAGTATTACCGTACTTGTGAATATTCATCATTACCTTTTCTTCTTCCAACTCTATTCTGTTAGCGGTTGCATCAATAATACGCTTGTTAGCTTGGTGTGCAACTAGCCAATCTACATTTTCTTTGGTTAAGTTATTTCTTTCTAGAACCTTAACAGTGGCATCTGCCATATTAAAAACAGCATTTTTAAACACAGTTCTTCCTTCTTGAAAAGCAAAATGCCCACCTTTTTCTAAAACTTCAGGTGTTAAAGCATGAGAAGAACCTCCATAGGTGGCTTGTAAAAACTCTCTTCCGGTTCCGTCACTTCTTAAGTACTCATCTTGCAAACCTAAACCTTCTTCATTAGGTTCAAATAAAACAGCTCCAGCCCCATCACCAAAAATAATGCAGGTTGCTCTGTCCTTATAATTAATCAATGATGACATCTTATCAGCTCCGATTAAAAGTACATTTTTGTAAGTTCCAGATTCAATATATTTGGCTGCAACAGACATTCCGAATAAAAAACTAGAACATGCCGCGTCCAAATCAAAGGAAAAAGCGTTAATAGCCCCAATTCCAGATGCAGTAAAAGCTGCAGTAGAAGCAGCTTTCATATCGGGAGTTGCAGTTGCAACAATTACCAGATCAATGTCTTTAGGATCAATTCCTTTTTTATCAATAAGGTCTTGAGCAGCTTTAATAGCCAAAAAAGAGGTACCCTTACCTTCATCTTTTAAAATTCTACGTTCTTTAATTCCTGTACGTGAAGTAATCCATTCATCATTAGTATCAACCATAGTCTCAAGAATTTGATTGGTTAACACATATTCTGGCACATATGCACCTACAGCTGTTATTGCCGCTGAAATTTTATTCATAACCTTGTAGTTAATTTGACTAAAAAATCACTAAAATTGAACAAAAACACTCAAATTTTGGGGAAATCTACTAAATTTTGGTGTAATAACACACATTTAATGTGTTTTTGTACTTGGAAAAAGCATATCATAAAAAAAACGCCCACAAGTGAGCGTTTTATACTATGCATGCATTTAATTTATGCTAAATTTTCTACTTCTTCAGAGTTATCAATTAAAACCTGTCCTCTGTAGTATAATTTTCCTTCAAACCAATGAGCTCTATGATATAAGTGAGCTTCTCCTGTTGTTGGGCAAGTAGCAATCTGTGGCGCAGTTGCTTTATAATGTGTTCTTCTTTTATCTCTTCTTGTTTTTGAGATTTTTCTCTTAGGATGTGCCATTTTTTATATTATTTATCCGTTAATAGTTTTTTTAATGTATTCCAACGAGGATCTATATCCTCTTCTTTATCTTCTTTAAGTTTTGGGCTTAACTCTTCCAACCATTTAAGTATTTCTGAATTTAATGTTCCATCTTTAACTCCTGGATGCACTCTTTTAATAGGTACCGCCAAAATAATTAATTCATAAATATATTGTTGAATACTTATCTCATAGGTTCCGTGAGGCACCATCAAAATATCAACATGTTCATCATTGAATTCTTCACCAAACTTAACAACCAATTCAAAATTATTTTCTATGTCTTGATTGTACGGCTCATTTGTAAGATCACAATTAACATTTACAAACCCAGAAGCTTTAAAATGTAATTCTAAAAACGTTGATTTTTTTTCTAACTCAACACTAACACTTACATTTACATTGTTAAACTCTTTATACTCAAAATGTTCAAAGAACGACGACTCAATTTCATACTCAAAATGATGCTTTCCTATTTTTAACCCAACAAACTGGATTATAAACTCTTTCATTGGCTTCATTGTCACATCTAATTTGAGCCTGCAAATATATGAATTTTTATATTACGCAACATTACTTATAAACATTTTTTTGTTTATAATTATTTACGCGACTTTTTTAATGGGTTTGACGTAAGCTCTTCATAATCAAGCCTGTTTTTATATATTTGTATAGCCGCAAAAACAGCCTCCTTAAAAGAACTAGCATCAGCCACACCTTTACCAGCAATTTCAAAGGCAGTCCCATGGTCAGGTGATGTTCTAATTTTATTTAACCCAGCTGTATAATTAACGCCTTGGCCAAAAGACAATGTTTTAAAAGGTATTAAGCCTTGATCATGATAGGTGGCTATAATTGCATCAAAATTTTTATAATTATTAGACCCAAAAAAGCTATCAGCAGCATAAGGACCAAAGACTAACTTACCGCTCTCTTTTATTTTTTTTAAAGTTGGACGTAAAATATCATCATCTTCTTTCCCTATAACACCATTGTCTCCAGTATGCGGATTTATTCCCAAAACTGCAATTTTAGGTTTCCCAATTCGAAAATCCTTTTGGAGCGACTGATAAATTGTATCAATTTTTTCAACTATTAAATTTTCAGAAATATGGTCTACAATATCCTTAACAGGCACATGATCAGTTAATAAACCAACTCTTAAGCCATTATTTATCATAAACATTAAACTCTCACCTTCTAGTTCTTGCGCCAAAAAATCGGTATGACCAGGGAAGCTAAATTCCTTAGATTGGATATTCGACTTATTAATAGGAGCTGTAACTAAAACATCAATCATTCCCTCCTTTAAAGCGGTTGTAGCCGCCTTTAGTGATTTAATAGCGTATTCACCTATCTTAGGGGATTCTTGACCAAATTCAATTTTAATGGCTTCTTCCCAACAATTCATTACATTAACCTTACCTAATGCTAATTTTTGAATATCATTGATATTATGAAAAACCACCGCTGATTTAAAATGATTTTTAACAAAGTTCATAGCCTTAGAAGAGGCAAAAATAACAGGAGTACAAAACTCTAAGATTCGAGTATCTTGAAAGGTTTCAAGTATTATTTCACCACCTATTCCATTTAAATCTCCAACTGATATTCCTACTATTATATTTTCTGCTTTCTTCATTAAAAATAACAACTTTTGTTTGTACTTTTGATGGTGCAAATTTAACCAAATAAACAGATAATAATATGTTTACCGGAATAATTGAGGATATTGGTATTATCACAAATTTAAAAGAAGAAAATTCTAACCTTCATATTACAGTTAAAAGTAGCATTACTCCTGAATTAAAAATAGATCAAAGCGTTGCCCATAATGGTGTTTGTTTAACGGTAGTTGATATAAAGGACACTGAATATACGGTTACTGCTATTAAAGAAACCTTAAATAAAACTAATTTAGGAACTTTAGACCTAAATGATAAGGTGAATTTAGAGCGCGCTATGAAACTTGGAGACCGTTTAGATGGTCATATTGTGCAAGGACACGTAGATCAAACTGGAATATGCACCAATATTAAAGAAGAAAATGGAAGTTGGGTTTTTAGTTTTAGTTATGATTCTAAACTAAACAATTTAACTATAGAAAAAGGTTCTATAACAATTAACGGAACAAGTTTGACAGTAGTTGATTCTAAAAAAGATAGCTTCAGTGTTGCTATAATTCCCTATACCTTTGAGCACACAAATTTTAATACTTTTAAAAAAGGAACTATAATAAACTTAGAGTTTGATGTTTTAGGAAAGTATGTAACTAAATTGATGTCTATTAAATAATCAATAAGCTAATTAACTATTATTTATCCGAGTTTAGAGATAAAATTTTTCTAACACCGAAAATCAAAGCAAATATTACGCCTAAAGTAACACCTCCATCAATAGGAAACCCTGGAGGTGGTGGACCTGGAGGAGGAGGGTCCTGAGCTGTACATACAAAACTTATTAATACAAATAAGATTGAGGCAATTATTCTTCTATTTTGTATTCTCATTTAGTCACAAATGTATAAAAAAAAGTGATTCAGTAAAACAATCTTGAGTTTTTTCCCTCAAAAAACACCTATAAAACGCAATGAATTTCCGATTAAGTGCAGTTTTAACTAATTTAATCTCACCTAAATAAACGGGGGTTTTATTAAAAAATTATAGCTATCCCAAAAAAGAGTTTTCGCATCTCTTTTAACACAAATATAAATATAATTTAAGAGGAAAACACATTAACTTTAAATATTGAATCAAAGCCAAAATAATTTTAATAAAAAAGCCTAAACTACATTTGTAGTTTAGGCTTTTTGGTGGTCCCACCTGGGCTCGAACCAGGGACTTTCTGATTATGAGTCAGATACTCTAACCAACTGAGTTATAGGACCTATTGCATCATTATGCAATTCTCTTTTAATAAGAGTGTGCAATATTACTACATATTTTAAAATCATACAAGATATTTTACTCAAAAGAACGCTCTAATAATGGTTTCCATGAAAACAACCATCGTCATTTAAACTAGAGCTTTCTTTCTTGACATAATTCAATTAAAACACCATTGGCGCTTTTAGGGTGCAAAAAAGCCACTAATTTGTTATCGGCTCCTTTTTTTGGTGTTTCATTAAGTACTACAAACCCTTCCTTTTTTAAACGTATAATTTCCGATTCAATATCATCAACATCAAAAGCTATATGATGAATACCTTCACCTTTTTTCTTAATAAATTTTGCGATTGGGCCATCTTCATTAGTGGCTTCTAGTAATTCTATTTTATTTGTTCCAACATTAAAAAAAGATGTTTTTACACCCTCGCTTTCAACTGTTTCAACTTTATAATGTGGTTGCCCAAATAGTTTGGAAAACAATTCATTAGATGATTCTAGACTTTTAACGGCAATACCTATATGCTCAATTTTATTCATTATCCTTCTTTTAAAGAAAGATACAAAATTTGTAAATCAAAAAACATGTTAGTCTATAAAATAACCGTTACTTTTGCACTATGGAAGAGAGTCAAAGACAGAAAAAAATAGCTTCAGTATTACAAAGAGATTTGGTTGATGTATTGCAGCGAGCAGCAACACAAGGTGGACTACAAGGTGTTCTCATTTCGGTTACTAAAGTTAAGGTAACCGTAGATTTATCTGTAGCCAAAGTATATTTAAGCATTTTTCCAAACCAAAAAGCTCCAGAACTGGTTGAAGGCATAAAAGCAAACACACCTGCCATAAGGCATGAATTGGCACAACGCACTAAAAATCAACTTAGAAGAATGCCCACTTTGGAGTTTTTTATTGATGATTCTCTAGAATACATTGATGGTATTGAGCGTTCTTTAAAAGGCTTAGACAATCCTATTGACAACCCCGATTTACTTGACTAAAGGAAATTTATTGGTGATTTTTAATATCAAGCATATTTTTCTTTTTACATTTAAAAGATGAATGTTTCACTATTTATAGCCAAACGTTACCTACGCTCCAAGAGCTCAAACAATGCTATTAACTTTATAACATATATTGCCCTTTTGGGTGTTATTTTAGGTTCGGCCTCCTTATTTATAGTATTGTCGGGTTTTGCTGGTTTAAAAGATTTTACATTAGAATTTTCTAATATTGTTGATCCTGATTTAAAGGCAGAAGCCTCCCTTGGAAAATCTTTTACATTATTAAATGATGAAATTTCCAGACTTAGGGAAATAGATGATATTATTCATTTCTCAAAAATTATTGAAGAACGTGTTTTAATTACTTCAGAAGAAAAAAAATGTCTTGCCATAATTAAAGGGGTTGATGATCAATTTGAAAATGTTGTAGATATTGAATCTAAAATTGAACACGGAAGTTGGATAGACCAAAAGTCTAATCAAATTGTAACTGGCTGGGGTATAGCTAATAATTTGTCTATTGGTGTTTTAGATTTTACAAGAGCCATAAATGTTTATGTGCCTAAGCCTGGTAAAAAACAAATAACCTCAACTAACAATGCTTTTAATTCTACTAAGGCTGTTAATGTAGGGGTGTTCTATATTAATGAAAACTTAAATGACAACTATGTTTTTACATCAATAGATTTAGCAAAAAACTTATTAAACTACAGGCCAAATCAAATTTCATCAATTGCATTTAAATTAAATGAAACCACCGATAAAGAATTAGTTAAAAAAGAAATACAATCTATACTAGGAGATAAAGTAAAAGTTAAGGACAGAACACAATTAAATGATGCACTTTACAAAATGTTAAACACAGAATATTTAGCTGTTTATCTAATTTTTACATTAGTTTTAATCATTGCCTTTTTTAACATAATTGGTTCTTTGATTATGATGATGTTAGACAAAAAACAAAGCCTTAATACCTTATTCAATTTAGGTATTCATTTAAAAGATATCCGGAAAATTTTCTTCCTTCAAGGCAGCTTAATGAGTATTGTAGGTGGTTTTATTGGTATTTTATTAGGTTTATTGCTAATCCTAAATCAACATTATGGTCCAGATTTCTTGAAAATCTACATTACCCCTACATTAGCATATCCTACTAAGATTAAAATAGTAAACCTCTTTTTGGTGTTTATAACCATTTCGGTTTTAGGCATTTTAGCATCTAAAATAGCTTCGGCAAGAATCACCAAATCTTTAATTAAGAATATTTAATAGAGAAAATGTTGTAGAAGTATTAGGACAAGAACGAAGTGTAACTGTTTTGGCTTTATAAATAGATTATTTTTTACGTTCTGTATGCCCCAAGTTTTTATTAGGTGCAATAATATCTCTAACTTTTAACTTTAGCTCCTTTATCTCTGGAAAACCGTTCATTTCTTTAAGAGACCACACCAATAAATCATTGGTGTAAATCTCAAATACACCACCTGTTCCAGGCACCAGAGTTAAAGCATCAATATTTTCACTAAATGTAGTTAATAATTCTTGAGACATCCAAGAAGCTCTTAATAACCATCTGCATTGCGTACAATAAATTATTCTAATTTCGTTTTTCATAAAATAAACATGAAAATTTAGGCCGTAAACTCATATCCTGCAAACTTATCTAATACCTCATCAAAAGTTTTAAATACGTCTTCAGCTTTATCGCTGGTTACCATCTTAGTTCGGTATTCTTTGAAGTGCGGGATTCCCTTAAAATAATTTGTATAATGACGGCGTGTTTCAAAAACACCTAGTATAGGTCCTTTCCAATCTATAGACATTTGTAAATGCCTACGAGCAGCCTCAACACGTTCTAATAAAGAAATAGGAGCTAAATGTTCTCCTGTTTCAAAAAAGTGCTTCACCTGTTTAAAAAACCAGGGGTTACCAATACTTGCTCTTCCTATCATGGCGCCATCTAAACCATAATTATCACGCATTTCTACAGCCTTTTCAGGAGAATCAACATCTCCATTACCAAATACAGGAATATGCATTCTTGGGTTGTTTTTCACCTCTGCTATAGGTTTCCAATCGGCACTACCCTTATACATTTGGGCCCTTGTTCTTCCATGAATAGAAATAGCTTTACATCCTACGTCTTGCAATCTTTCTGCAACCTCAACAATTTTTATAGACTCATGGTCCCAACCCAATCTGGTTTTTACAGTAATTGGCAAACTTGAACGTTTCACCATTTCTTCAGTGAGCTTTACCATTAAATCTATGTCCTTTAAAATGCCTGCACCAGCCCCCTTGCTCACCACTTTTTTCACAGGGCAACCGAAGTTAATATCAATAATATCAGGATTAGACTTTTCAACAATATCAATGGTTTGAAGCATACTGTCTAAATTAGCTCCAAAAATTTGAATACCCACCGGACGTTCCTTTTCATAAATATCCAACTTCATTACACTTTTAGCAGCGTTTCTTATTAAACCTTCGCTAGATACAAACTCGGTATAAACTACATCGGCACCTTGTTCTTTACACAATGCACGAAAAGGTGGGTCGCTTACATCCTCCATAGGAGCAAGAAGTAACGGAAAGTCAGAGAGTTCTATATTATCAATTTTTACCACAGTACCTTAATTTCTGTGCAAAATTATAGTTTTAAAATGAAAATACACAGAATTGAATAGATATGTCTAAATTACTCTTAAGAAGCCTTTAAAAAACTATTCCTCAATAGAATAATATTTATAAACTACAATAGGAATACCTGTAGCGGTGATCCCTTCTAAAGTTAGCTTCACATCAGTCTCTACCTTGGTGTTATAATAGGTTCCTTGAAATATTCCTGTTTTATCAGGGTGTACGTATGGATTCCAAAATATAGTATTACGTATAGCGTCTTCACCATGTTTATCCAAGGTTTCTTCATTTAAATCAGGGGTATAAAAAATACGCGCTTGATGATAGCCATCTATTTGTGTTTCTATAGTGTGAAAATCTTCTTTAGTTTGCCCAGTAAGGTTCTTCTTAGTGTAAATAATAACAACACCATTAGAGGCTTCATTACCAAAAATCATGGTTGCCCTTGGCCCGTTTGAGCCTTCAAGCTTGAGAATATCTTCCGGCTGAAGGAAATCTAAATCACTAATGTAATCTGTTCTTTTTCCATTAATTACCAATAAAGCATATCCAGAATTTCTTATAAATCTAATTCCTTCATCTTCAATAACCACATTAGGAATTGTAGCTTCAATTAACTGATAAACATTAGCATGATTAGAAGTTTCTTCATCTAAATCTATTGAATAATCTAATTTACCATAGTAGCTTTTTACAGTTTTTTTCTTGGCTACAATTTCAACCTCTTCTAAAACATTTTCAGGGCTCACATTAAACTCCACATGTTTTTTATATATATTTTGAGCTGCTATTTTCTTTTCTGAAAGTAAACTAGAATTAACACTTCCTCCTTTAAAATTGGTTGAAAGAGGTGTTCTAAAAACAGAATCTAGGACTAGCATTCCCGTTTCTTTTCCTTTTTTATTTTTAGTTTTTAAATGTATTCTAGTTAGACCCTTAATATCTAAATTTTCAAATTTAAATTCCCCCATAGCATTTGTTATAGTATCAAATGATTTTAAACTTCTACTACCTATAAGCGATAAGGATACTGTATTACCCTCTATAGGTTTTTTAGCTAAAAGCTTTTTTACATTTCCTGTTATATCAATGCCTTTTTCAACTTCATATTTTGTATTATCTACTTTATATTGTTTTTTCCACAAGAAATCTCGCCAACCTTGGGTTAATAACAGTAAATCTAAATTTTGGAATCTGGCAGCGTTACTTCTATTAAAATAGTAACCTGGATTATGTACTTTTCCCCTAATATCAGATTCCATTAAAAAATATGAACTAATATTTGTTCCATAATCATTTACATTTTTACCTCCGTTTAAATCTATTCCAGCTATAGAAAAACTGGCAGCAATAGCTTCACCAAGGTTATTTTTTGAGGATACTTCTATAGCTACCTTTTCCTTAGGTTTATAAATGGCCTTGTCTGTATTTACCTCAACTATCACATTCTTATCTTTTTCTACATAAACCAGTCTTTCGCTTTGCGGTATTGATTGATTATCAAATAATGTTATACTAATAATTCCATCAGGTAAATTTTCCTCTGGTAATTCAATATATAATTTGGTATTTGGCATTTCAAGAGTTTCACTGAAATAGGTTACTCCTCTTAAACTATATTTAATAGTTAAAGGAGCATTTGAATATTTTAACAGCGTTTTTGAATTGGTTTGTAGCGTAACCACTTTTGTGCCTTTTACATTCTTATACCCTAAACTAAAACCTTCTTCACTAACATTAGGAAGTTGCACTTTTGATTCACCTTGATTGGAGGCTGTTACCTTTGCAAAATATGTTTTATTACCCATTGGTTTTAAAGGGAATTTCCCCATACCATCATGAGTGCTTGCAAAAAATGTTATTATTTCACCGTTACTATCTAAAATCTGCCCTTGAACATCTATTGGGTTTCCATTTTCATCAACGGCTTTAAATGCAACTAAACTAGTAACACCTTGTATAAGAGAACCACCTTCTGGGAAAAACTGAATTTTAAATTTTGCTTCTTCATTTTTAATAGTTGAATTTCCATCTCCTCCAATAGGTTCATTAAATTCATAAGGATTCTTATTAAAAACATTTAATACTTCAATTTCTTTATTAAACACAAAATCTTTTCCAAAATTACGACTCCAATTTGTATAAGCTCTTATTTGATATTTACCCGGTTTTATACCATTTTCTTTGCTTAGTTTAAAATCGCCATTACCCAAACCAGCAACTAATTTGGTGTTATTCCTAGCTATTATTTTAGAATCTGATGAAACTAATTCTACATACAGAATTTTACTATTGTCAAACAATAAATTATTATGAGCAGATACCGTATAAGTTTTGTACCATAAGGATTCTCCTATAACATAAGTTGTTCTATCTGTATGAACATATGTTTTTTCTGCATTTATTTTTGTCTGATTATTTTGAGCACTTGATAAAGCTATAAAGGCAAAAAACACTAAACAGCTTTTTAAAACCTGTCTAGTAATTCTATTTGAAGTATTTAACATATGTGATTTGATAGATTATTTTGTTTTACAATAATAACCTTTATGACATAAAAAAAATGGAAAAGTTTAATTTTCAATAAGGTTATTCTAAATCTATCATATAGTTATAGATATTATAATTTACATTTTCAACCTTTCAGCGTCATATAAATCATCTATATTTGCAAATTATATCTTGCTACAGATAGTTTTATGAAGAACATCAGGAATTTTTGCATTATTGCGCATATAGATCATGGTAAAAGTACCCTTGCAGACCGTTTATTAGATTATACGGGTTCTGTAACAGCTCGAGAAAAACAAGACCAGCTCTTAGATAATATGGACTTGGAACGTGAACGCGGTATAACCATTAAAAGTCACGCTATTCAAATGGATTATGAATACAAAGGAGAATCCTTTGTTTTAAATCTTATTGACACCCCAGGTCACGTAGATTTTAGTTATGAAGTATCTCGATCTATTGCTGCTTGTGAAGGGGCCTTACTAATTGTTGATGCTGCTCAAAGTATTCAAGCACAAACCATCTCTAATTTGTATTTAGCACTGGAAAATGATTTGGAAATTATACCAGTACTTAACAAAGTAGATTTACCAAGTGCCAACCCTGAAGAAGTAACTGATGATATTGTTGACCTTTTAGGTTGCGACCCAGAAGAAGTCATTCATGCCAGTGGAAAAACGGGTTTTGGTGTTGATAATATTTTGGAAGCAATCATAGAACGTGTTCCTGCGCCAGAGGGAGACCCTGATGCGCCATTACAAGCTTTAATTTTTGATTCGGTTTATAACACATTCCGAGGTATTGAAACTTATTTTAGAGTTTTTAACGGTGAAATTAAAAAAGGACAACACATAAAATTTGTTGCAACAGATAAAGATTATTATGCTGATGAGGTTGGAACTTTAAAACTAAACCAAGTAGCAAAACAAAGTGTTAAAACGGGAGATGTTGGTTATTTAATTACCGGGATTAAAACTGCTAAAGAAGTTAAGGTTGGTGATACAATTACAGATTTTTCAAAACCAACAACTAATATTGTTGAAGGTTTTGAAGATGTAAAACCAATGGTTTTTGCTGGTATTTACCCAGTAGACACTGAGGATTACGAAGAGTTGAGAGCCTCCATGGAAAAGCTGCAACTTAATGACGCGTCTTTAGTATTTCAACCTGAAAGTTCAGCCGCCTTAGGTTTTGGATTTCGTTGTGGTTTCTTAGGCATGCTTCACATGGAAATTATTCAAGAGCGTTTAGAGCGTGAATTTGATATGACTGTAATAACAACAGTTCCTAACGTATCATACCATGCCTATACCAATAAAGAACCAGATGAAGCCATTATTGTAAACAACCCTTCTGATTTACCTGAACCCTCAACTTTAAATCGTGTTGAAGAGCCTTATATTAAAGCCACTATCATTACAAAATCTGATTTTGTTGGTAACGTAATGAGTCTTTGTATAGAAAAAAGAGGAATTATAACTAATCAAACCTATTTAACAACAGAGCGTGTTGAATTAACCTTTGAGATGCCTTTAGCTGAAATAGTATTTGATTTTTATGATAGATTAAAAACGGTTTCAAAGGGGTATGCCTCTTTTGATTATCACCCTATAGGCATGAAGCCTTCTAAGTTGGTAAGGTTAGATATTCTTTTAAACTCGCAGTCTGTTGATGCGCTTTCAGCCTTAATTCATGCTGATAATGCGCAAACAATAGGAAGAAAAATGTGTGAAAAGCTTAGAGAATTAATTCCGCGTCAGCAATTCGATATTCCTATTCAAGCTGCAATTGGTGCTAAAATTGTATCTAGAGAAACCATAAAAGCCTTAAGAAAAGATGTTACCGCCAAATGTTATGGTGGAGATATTTCACGTAAACGAAAGCTTTTAGAAAAGCAGAAAAAAGGTAAAAAACGTATGCGTCAGGTTGGTAATGTAGAAATACCTCAGCAAGCTTTTATGGCCGTTTTAAAGTTGAATGATTAAGATTTTTCAGTATCTTTCTTCATGTAGATTGCTTACATGGAAGAACAGTCAAAAAAAATTCTTATCTGTGAAGACCATCAAATAGTTATTGATGGGTTGCTGTCTATATTCAAAACAAAAACAGATTACCAAGTAATAGGATATATTACAAACGGCGAAAATGTATTAAATGCCATAGCAAAAAATCGTCCAGATGCTGTTCTTTTAGATTTAAACTTACCTAATAAAAATGGCATTGAAATTCTAAAAGAATCTAAAGAACTATACCCTAAAATTAAGGTTATAGTCTTAACCATGTACAATAAACAGAATATTGTAAAAAAGGCTAAAAAACATCATGCCAATGGTTTTATATTAAAAAACTGTTCCTCACAAGATTTATTTAGTGCTCTGGATTCAGTTTTTGAAAACTCTAACTTTTACTTAGGAAAGGGTGTTAAAAATGGGCTGATAGAAACTGATGGCTTTCTTGAAAAAATAAAAATTACTAGAAGAGAGAAAGAAATAATTCAAGAACTAGTTTCCGGAAAAAATGTACCTCAAATAGCTGAAACCCTTTTTATTAGTGCACACACCGTTGAAACACATAAAAAAAACATATTCAAAAAACTCAATATTCATAATAGTATAGACCTAGTAAAACTTGTAAATGAAAAAGAGTTACTTTCATAAAGGTATATTTCTTTTGCTAATTTTGGGTATAGGATGCACTCTAAAATTAAATGCACAAGTTGACACCCTATTTATAGACTCCAGCTTTACGGCTACTAATCTTAAACCTTTTTCTAAAGTAAATAAGGGTAAGACAAAACAATTTGTAGATAATAAAAGTTATTACTATTTCAGTTTTAATAATGAATATAATTCAATTGATTTTACCATAAAAAATAACCTTTCACAATCAAAAAAAGTGATTTTGGAGTTTTCTAATGCCCTTATTAAGGAAATTGTTTTTAGTAAAATTAACAATAAAGTATCTACAGAATTATTTACAACTGGTATTGATTATCCAGTATCAACAAAAGCTATTTCGCAAAGGCTCTTTTCATTTCCTATAGATTTAAAACCTAATGAGCTTGCATCTTTTAGTGTTAAATTAAAAAAGGAAATGGGAAAACCTTTGGTAACTTCTGTTTTCATAAAAAGCGAGAACACTTTTAACCACCACAATCTTATTCAACAAATTGCAATTGGCACATATTTCGGTGTTAGTTTCCTATCTGTGGCTTTTTGTTTTTTTATAT
This sequence comes from Seonamhaeicola sp. MEBiC01930, assembly GCF_045277075.1. Lineage (GTDB taxonomy): Bacteria > Bacteroidota > Bacteroidia > Flavobacteriales > Flavobacteriaceae > Seonamhaeicola. Next base: position 1,380,968 of record NZ_CP104270.1, read on the forward strand.
TTTTCTTTTTGAAAAAAAGCAGTTACCTCATATACGCGGCATATATTATATTTCTTGGCCTCTTTATAAGTTCTTATACGGGTTTATTTTCCCAAATTTTGCTACCACAGCATGCCATATTCAACAAGTTTACTAATTATGTATTATACAGTGAAATATCATTAATTCTCTTTGTTTTATTCTCTCAGAAAATACTTGAAACTAAAACCTATATGCCAAAATTAAAACGGGTTATGGACATCTTACTAGTTTCTATTGTTTTAATAAGAACATTATTACACTTTTTATTTACTAATGTTTTTGAAAGGTATGTACCGTTTTTCATGAATCTTTGGTATGGTGCTTTTTTAATAATGTTAATTGTAATTATTATTCAAATCACTATATATTACCGAGAAAACAACAAACGAACCTCATTTTTTGCATTAGCATATTTATTCATGATTTTGGGGGTATTAGCAACTATTCTATATCACAGCTATGGCTTAATAAACACCTATTTTTATGGCTTACCGCTTCTTTTCTATACTTCCTTTTTAGAAATTATATTCTTAACTTTTACAGTGGTTTTTATGGTAAAAGAGGTTTATGATGAAAGGGATGTTCTTTCAGATAAACTTGTATATCAAGAGAAAAAAAACCTGACCGCTTTTATTAAAGGTGAGGATCAAGAGCGTAAACGCATAAGCAAGGAATTACACGATAACATTGGTAGCCAATTAAGTTATTTAAAGCGCTTTGTTTCAGATAAGTTTAAAGATGAAAAAGTCAATAAAACCATAGATACTATTTGTGATGACGTTAGGAATTTATCTCATGAAATCTCACCTTCAGATTTAAAAATAGTAGGTTTAGAAAGTGCTATAGAAGAGCTTTCTAGAAACCTTTCAAATCAAACCACAATTAAAGTTGACTTTAACAGTTACCAATTCCCAGAAAATATTGATGAGACCTCCTCTGTGCAATTATATAGAATAGTTCAAGAAGCATTTAATAATATTTTGAAACATGCAGATGCTAACTTCATTGATGTACAATTAATGGGTCATGACAATTCAATTACTATAAATATTGAAGATGACGGCTTGGGTTATGATTCTAATACTGAAAAAAATGGTCTAGGATTAAAAAACATGCATTCAAGAATTAAACAAATAGGAGGTTATATATCAATAGACTCAAAAATTAATCAAGGCACTTCCATCCTTATTTCTCTTCCAATAAATTAAAATCTACCTGAATTCCGGTATTGCGCCATAGTAACTTTCTAATGTAGTTTTACTTCAATCAATTTAAAACTATATATCATGAAAACACAATTATTAAACCTAATTTTTATCCTTTTATGTTTAGGAGGACTTATAAATATGCAAGCCCAAGGCCTTTACAATTTAGCTACTTTAGATGAGGAGGAGGGGAGGAATCCTCTTGTTTGGAGTGCTGGAGAAGGTGTGGGATATGACAATGTTTATGACAGATTTGATGATGGAGTTGAGTGGGCAAATAGTACTATAGGAACTAGTGTTGGCATTGGATGGAGTGATGTTGATGGCAATAGCGAAACATCATATTGTGCAGGGCTTGAGTACCTATATAAAATTCAAGGTAAAGACCAAAACCCTAACGGAGCTGGATATTTAGGTGCGTTTGCAACTTATCAAAAGTTAAGTGGTGAAAGCTATAATGAAAGTGCATTTAGAATTGGTGGAAAGTATAACTATTTTAGGCGTTTAACTACATTTAATGAAGTTCAACTTACTTATGGTGCTCAAGCCTATTACGAAACTGGCAATCGTGATTTTACTGGCTCAAAAGATGATGTTACAGGATATGGTCTAGGGCTTTTTACCGGACTTAATGTTAGGGTATGTGATAGAGCCTCGCTTGGAGTTGAAGTGCCAATTGTATCATATTTAAGTAGAACCTATGAATCTGGTGGGAATGAATTTAAACAAGACCGCATATGGGCAGGAGTAAATAAGGATAATGTCATATCAGCCAAAGTAAGATGGAGTTTTGCCCATAAAATAAAGTATGGCGGAAGTGATATTGATGGCGATGGTATAGATGACAAAGATGATGAATGTCCTGAACTTCCTGGATTTGCAATGTTTAATGGTTGTCCAGATACAGATGGCGATGGTATTACAGATCATAAAGACAATTGCCCAGAATCACCTGGTCCTATTTCTAACAACGGTTGTCCCAATAAAGACAATGATGAGTAATATGATAAACTTTTTAATTATGAATTTGTTAAAAACCTTGTAGACAAAAACATATGGGATACTAAAAAAAATTAAATAAATATTAAAAGACGCTATTAATCAGTTCTCTTAAACCAGAGACAATCAAGATGTATGTTTTAAATTGATTAAAAATTGTCTTGATATTAAGGGGTTTCTGCAAAAGTAGAAACCTCTTATTTAAAAACTCCTATCAAAAACCCTATGACAAAACAATAACTAACTGTTAATCAGCTTCTTTTTGTGTATCTCCATAAAAAATTGTACCTTTTATTAATTCCAATTCTTCCCAAAGAGCATCACTTTACTTTATTAATTACTAACTAATTCATTAAATATTATGAAAACAAAACTATTCTCTTACGTTTGCTCCATTTTATTATTATTAGTTTTTTCAGGAAATATCTATTCTCAAAATTTCTCTGAAAATCTATTTGAAAGCCAAAAGGATTTAACCAGCTTTGTTGACACCTTTGAACTAGATACATCTGTCTCCTATGATTATGATGAAAGTACAACTGAATTTGAATTTAATACAGAATCTCCTTTAAATGCTGAAATTACCTTAGAACCACAATCAGCAGAGGAGTTAATTGTTTTTGCCAGTACAATGATTGCTCTAGGTGCCGGTATAGGTTTTGGAGAAGATCAAACACTATGGTGCTTACATGCTGCCTATTATATGAGGTTAGCAATGTATACCAAGTCTGCTCTATTCGGTTCCTTTGGTGTTGTTTTGGATGGATTCAGTGGTAATAGTTTTACCCGAAATTTAATGGATTTCCAGTTTAAACTTTTAATGTTTCATGCCATAACAAAATATTATCAGGTGCATTTTATTTATGGCGCCATGTTAGCATATGCCATTGGCTCTGAAAAGTTTGATGCTGGCTCTAAATACGATTTAACAAGATTAACCGCTGCCTTGGTTTTAGGGTTTAATATTATTCTAACCTCTCAACTTGCTATTATGCTTCAAACAAACATTCTAGCTCATCAAAATTGGACACAAAAACTGGATGACATGGAATCTAAAAGTAATTCAACTCTAGGTTTTATTAATAAACAAAATCTCTTTGTGTTATCTTTAGTCTGGACTATTGCTAATTCTAGGCGCTAGAGAATTTTCTAAATAGATGTTTAGTTTATAAACGCCAAAACTCTTAGGTAATATATTACTGCAAGGGTTTTGGTTTTATTAATTTTTATGCAATTAGCCCTTGTGCTTTTGTTAAAACAACCCTTTGGTCATAATATAAATCACTTTGCTTTTTATTGAAAATTAGAGGTAAAAAAGGCTGTTTGCCCTTATTTTTTATTAATAATTTTGATAATTCGTAATAATCATATTTTTTCTTCAAAAGTTATCTTTCCTCTTTTTTATATATAATATTTTTGTATGTTTATAACACACACAAAATGTAATTATGACTATAATTCATATAAGTGCAGAATGTTATCCTGTTGCTAAAGTTGGAGGTTTAGCTGATGTAGTTGGGGCCTTACCCAAATATCAAAATAGCTCTGATGTTTCTTCAAAAGTTATCATGCCTTTTTATGATAACAAATTCACTAAGGCAAATACATTTAATAAAGTTTACAGTTCAAAACTAAAATTAGGAGAAAGTTTAATCGACTTTAATATTTTAACCTTAAACGATAATACTTTAGGATTTGATATTTTCTTTGTTGATGTTCCATCACTTATATTTAAAGATTATGTATATTCTAATGATGATACTGAACGATTTTTAGCTTTTCAGATTGCATCTTTAGACTGGGTTTCTACTTGGGACAGTTTACCAGATATTATACATTGTCATGATCATCATACGGGATTAATTCCATTTATGCTTCAAGAAAGCATTAAATATGAAGCTTTTAGGGATGTTCCCAATATTTTCACAATTCATAATGCCCAATATCAAGGCTGGTTCTCACATGAAAAAGTTGGTTTAATTCCAGAATTCAACTTTAATAATGTTGGTCTTCTAGATTGGGGAGGTGCAATTAATCCTTTAGCTGCTGCTATTAAATGTTCGTGGAGAGTTACTACGGTTTCTCCTAGTTATATGGAAGAGTTAAAAAATGCAGCCAATGGATTAGAAAGCTTATTAAGCGCTGAAGCAAACAAATGTATTGGCGTTTTAAATGGTATTGATACCAGTGTTTGGAACCCCGAAACAGATACATATATTAATACAAATTATAGCATTGACAACTTTAAAGAAGGTAAAGCAGGAAATAAAAAATACTTATGTGATAAGTTTAATTTAGATTTTGACAAACCGCTTTTTGCATTTATTGGTAGACTTGTTCTTGAAAAAGGTGCAGATTTATTCCCTGAAGCTTTTAAAACTACACTAGAAAAAAATAACGCCTCAATTTTATTACTTGGTTCTGGTAACGAAGACATACAAACACCACTTGAAAACTTAATGGGTAAATATGACGGCTCTTATAACGCATTTATTGGATATGATGAAGCACTTTCACATAATATTTATGCTGGAGCAGACTTTTTATTTATGCCCTCTAGAGTAGAACCTTGTGGATTAAACCAAATGTACGCCCTAAGGTATGGTACAATTCCCATAGTTAGAAGTATTGGAGGTTTAAAAGATACAGTTACCGATATTTCTGAAACAGACGGTTTTGGTATTTGTCACCAAGAAATAACCGCTGCAAGTATGGTGAATGCAATAAATAGAGCTATAGAGCTTTATAAGGATTCTTCTAACTACAACAATATTCAAAAACAAATAATGGCAATTGACCACTCTTGGGATAATTCTGCCAAAACATATATTAACTTATACCAATCTATAAAACAACTAAGCAATGATTAACAACAAAGTTTTAGCCATAATATTAGGTGGCGGCCAAGGTTCAAGATTACATCCGTTAACTGAAAAAAGATCAAAACCTGCGGTACCCATTGCTGGAAAATATAGGCTTGTTGATATTCCTATATCTAACTGTATTAATGCAGATATTAAGCGTATGTTTGTACTTACACAGTTTAATTCAGCTTCACTTAACAGGCATATAAAAAACACCTATCACTTTAGTTTTTTTAGTAGTGCTTTTGTTGACGTTTTAGCAGCAGAACAAACACCAGGAAATAAAGGATGGTTTCAAGGAACAGCAGATGCCGTTCGCCAAAGTATGCATCATTTTGTAAGCCACCAATTTGATTACTTTTTAATTCTTTCTGGAGACCAATTGTATCAAATGGATTATGACAAAATGATTCAAGCTCATGAAGAAAGTAATGCTGAAATTTCTATTGCAACCATTCCTGTAAACGCTAAAGATGCCACTGGTTTTGGAATTTTAAAAGCTGACGAAAATAATGTGATAACATCATTTGTTGAAAAACCAGATGCTAGTTTATTACCTGAATGGGAGTCTGAAGTTAGTGACGAAATGAAAGGGGAAGGAAGAAATTATTTAGCTTCAATGGGTATCTATATTTTTAATAGAGATTTACTGGTTAAGTTAATGAATGATGAAAGTACTATTGATTTTGGAAAAGAAATTATTCCACAGAATATAGATAATCACAAAACATTAAGTTATCAATACGAAGGATATTGGACAGATATTGGAACCATAGAATCTTTCTTTGAAGCCAATCTTAGATTAACTGATGATATTCCTGACTTTGATTTATATGATAAATCAAAACGTATTTATACCCGTGCAAGAATGTTACCAACAACCAAAATGTCTGAAACAAAACTTAAAAACGCAGTGGTTTCAGAAGGTTGTATTATTAGTGCCTCTTCTATAGAAAAATCAGTTATAGGTATTCGATCTAGAATAGGTGATGGAACCATTATTACCAATACTTATATGATGGGTAGTGATTACTATCAAAATCTAGATGATGTTTCTAACCCAAATGTAAATACATTAGGTATAGGAGCGCGTTGTACCATTAATAATGCTATTCTAGATAAAAATTGTTGTATTGGTGATGATGTTAAAATAAATGGAGGATCTCATTTAGAAGATACTGAAACTGAATTATACGCTGTAAGAGATGGTATTGTAGTCATTAAAAAAGACGCTATAATCCCTAATGGATTTGAAATATAATTATGGCAAATGTAAAAGCTTATAGTCTATTTACAGATTTTGATGTTAACTTATTTAAATCAGGTAAGCACTACAGACTTTATGAAAAATTTGGTTCTCATACTGTAACTGTTGATGGTATAGAGGGTACTTATTTTGCTGTTTGGGCACCAAGCGCTAAACAGGTTTCTGTTATAGGAGACTTTAATTTCTGGTCAGATGGAGAACATCAACTAAATGTTAGATGGGATGCCAGTGGCATTTGGGAAGGTTTCATACCGTTTGTGGGTAAGGGTAATATATACAAGTATAAAATTCACAGCCACCACAATGGTGTTATCACTGAAAAGGCTGACCCATATGCAAGACGTTGTGAACATCCCCCTAAAACCGCATCAGTGGTTTGGGAAGATGATTATAAATGGAAAGATGCTTCTTGGTTAAAGAAAAGAAAAAAACATAATGCATTAGACGCCCCTTATTCTGTTTATGAAGTTCATATAGGTTCTTGGAGAAAAAAGGCAGAAGAAGACCGTTCTTTATCTTATTTTGAATTGGCCGATGAACTCGTTGATTATGTAAAAGATATGGGCTTTACTCATGTTGAGTTTATGCCAATAATGGAATATCCTTTTGACCCTTCATGGGGTTACCAATTAACAGGTTACTTTGCACCAACCTCGCGTTTCGGTTATCCAGAAGAATTTAAATACTTAGTAGATAAGCTTCATCAGAATGATATTGGAATAATTTTAGATTGGGTACCATCACATTTTCCTGAAGATGCCCACGGTTTAGGGTTTTTTGATGGATCTCATTTATATGAACACCCTGACAGGCGTAAAGGCTACCATCCAGATTGGAAAAGCTTAATTTTTAATTACGAAAGAAATGAAGTAAGATCCTTTTTAATAAGTAATGCTGTTTTTTGGTTAGACCAATATCATGCAGATGGTTTACGTGTTGATGCTGTAGCCTCAATGTTATTCTTAGATTATTCTCGTGAAGATGGTGAGTGGGAGCCAAATATTTATGGAGGAAGAGAAAATCTTGCAGTAATAGAATTTTTGAAAGAACTAAACCAAGAAGTTTATGCTTCCTTTCCAGATGTACAAACCATTGCTGAAGAATCTACTGCTTTCCCAATGGTATCAAAACCAGTGTTTTTAGGTGGTTTAGGCTTTGGCATGAAATGGATGATGGGTTGGATGCATGATACTTTAGAGTATTTTGGTAAGGACCCTATTTACAGAAAGTATCATCAAAATGATATTACTTTTAGTTTAGCATACGCCTTTACAGAAAACTTTATGTTACCGCTTTCACATGATGAGGTGGTTTATGGTAAAAATTCTATTTTAGGAAGAATGCCAGGAGATGAATGGCAGCGTTTTGCAAATTTACGATTGCTTTATGGTTATATGTTTACACACCCAGGAACCAAATTATTGTTTATGGGCGGTGAATTTGGGCAATATAATGAGTGGAATTTCCAAGAAAGTTTAGACTGGAATTTATTGGAGTTTGAGCCACATCAAAACCTTAAAACCTATTATAAAGAATTAAATAACCTTTATAAAACTACTCCTGCATTATATGAAAAAGGGTTTAGCGGAGAAGGCTTTGAATGGATTAGCTTTGACGATCACGAAAATTGCGTCATGTCATATATTAGAAAAGGTTATGATCAAAAAGATAATGTTATAGTAGTTTGTAACCTAACCCCAGCGGTTCTAGAAAACTATAAAATAGGAATCCCAGAAAAATCAAAAATTAAGGAAATTTTTAATAGTGATTCTAAAAAGTTTGGCGGTAGTGGCATAGGTAATCCCAGACAATTAACAGCCAAAAAACAATCTTGGAATGGTAAGGATTATTCAGCAGAAATAACCCTTGCTCCGTTATCAATTACTGTTTTTCAGATTAAATAATTTTCGTTTTATAAATTTCAAATAATTATTGCCCGTGCATTGCATTTTAAACAATGAACGGGCAGTATTTTTAATAAATAGTAACCTTTAAATGTTCTTAATTTTAGTATTTTCGTCAACTAATTAATTGACTAACAGCCCTATGATATTAAATACAGAATTAGAATACAAAGGCGATTTATTTCCTTCAAATATAATAGACTACTCAAAAGATGTTGATGTATTACATTTCACAACTTCAAACAATGTTATATTACAATTAACTGTTCTAAGAGATAGTGTCTTAAGGTTTAGATATTCAACCGTAGGTAAATTTGATAAAGATTTTTCATATGCTATAGATCAAAATGCTAGTAGAGGTTATAATCACCTTGAAATTGATGATGACAAGGAAAAGTATATTATAACTACTGCTAAATTAATTTGTCATATTTACAAAAATGACTTGAGAGTGTCTTTGCTAGATGCTAAAGACAAGAAAGTTGTTTGTCAAGACGAGTTAGGTTTTCACTGGGAAGAAAGCTATGAGCTAGGTGGTGATATTGTAAAAATGAGTAAATCCGCTCAAAACGGTGAAAGTTACTACGGTTTAGGTGATAAGCCAGAGCATATTAACCTTAAAGGAAGAAGATTCCAAAACTGGGCAACAGATTCATACGCTTACGGTAAGAATACAGACCCAATATACAAAGCCATACCTTTCTATACTGCTTTACATAACGGAAAATCATACGGTATTTTCTTTGATAATAGCTTCAGAACCTATTTTGATTTTTGTCATGAAAGACGTAATGTAACTAGCTTTTGGGCTTCTGGTGGAGAAATGAATTACTATTTCTTTTACGGACCAAAAATGCAAGATGTAGTAACCAGTTACACAGATTTAACGGGTACTCCAGAATTACCTCCATTATGGGCATTAGGTTACCACCAATGTAAATGGAGTTATTACCCAGAATCTAATGTAAAGGAAATTACAAATAAATTTAGAGAGCTTAGAATTCCTTGTGATGCTATTTATTTAGACATTGATTACATGGAAGGATTCCGCTGTTTTACATGGAGTAAAGAGTATTTTCCAGAGCCAAAACGCATGGTTAAGGAATTAGCCGAAGACGGGTTTAAAACAGTTGTTATTATCGATCCAGGAATTAAGATTGATATGGAATATGATGTTTTCCGAGAAGGTTTGGAAAAAGATTACTTCTGTAAACGTGCAGATGGTCCTTACATGAAAGGTAAAGTATGGCCTGGAGAATGTTATTTCCCAGACTTCACAAGACCAGAAGTACGTGAATGGTGGGCAGGGTTATTTAAAGAACTTATTGAAGAAATTGGGGTTAAAGGTGTTTGGAATGACATGAATGAACCTGCTGTAATGGACGTTCCTGGAAAATCATTTCCTCCAGATGTAAGACATGATTATGACGGAAACCCTTGTTCTCATCAAAAAGCACATAATGTATATGGTATGCAAATGGCTAGGGCTACTTATCATGGTCTTAAGCGTTTTAATTACCCTAAACGACCATTTGTAATAACACGTTCAGCTTATTCTGGTACGCAACGTTATACCTCAACTTGGATGGGAGATAACGTAGCAACATGGGAACACTTACAAATTGCAAATATTCAAGCACAACGGTTGGCTCTTTCAGGTTTCTCATTTGCAGGGTCTGATATTGGTGGGTTTGCAGAACAACCAAATGGAGAGTTATATGCAAGATGGATTCAATTAGGTGTATTCCACCCATTCTGTAGAACACACTCTTCTGGTGATCATGGAGACCAAGAACCTTGGGCTTTTGATGAAGAAATCACTGATATTGTTAGAAAATTCATTGAAATTAGATATGAGTTATTACCATACTTATATACTTCGTTCTATCAATACCACCATGATAATGTACCAATGTTAAAATCATTGGTATTATTTGACCAAGAAGACACACAAACACACTACAGAACAGATGAGTTTATCTGCGGAAATCAACTTTTAGTTTGTCCAATTAACGAACCTAACTCTAAAGGAAGACGCATGTATATTCCTAGAGGAGAATGGTACAACTACTGGACTAAAGAGTTGATTAAAGGAGGTAAAGAAACTTGGGTTGATGCTGATTTAGACAGTATGCCATTATTTGTTAAGGCAGGAGCTATCATTCCTAAATATCCGGTACAACAATATGTTGGAGAAAAGGAAATTGACCAGTTAACCTTAGATGTTTATTATAAAAACGGTAAGGAAGATTCTGAAATCTACGAAGATGCTAATGATGGTTATGATTATACTAAAGGCCGTTATAGTTTAAAGAAATTTAACTTAGCTGGTAATGATGATAAATTAATTATTAGAATTCATAAAAGAGGTAAGTATAATGCACCTTATGAAACTTTTAAGGTTAATTTCCATGGGCTACCATTTGAAGTAAAATCTATTAAGGTTGATAATGAATATGTTAATTTAAAAGATGTTCAGTTTAAAAACAATTCATTAGTAGTTACTAAACTGTTTACCAACCTACAGCTAAAAGCAGATTAGTATTTTATAAATATTAAATATCAAAAGGCTTTCCTAAATATACTAGTTGAAAGCCTTTTTCTATTTTGGCTATATTCTTATTATATGAAGAAATAATTTCAAATACACCTCTATTATCTTTTACTAATATAGGTGTCATGTCCTCATTTTGATTTATTATTTCAATAAGTTCTTCATAGTGTGCTCTGTCTTCAATTTCAATTTCTTGAATAGATGGGTATTTAAGAGCTATCTCAGTAAGTGTATTATAATCATCCGTATTAGAAAATAAACCTTCTTTTGGAATACGTTCTGGATCGTTCATTTCTTCTGCAGAAATAAGCCTAAAAGTACCGTTCTCTCCAAACTGATTACTAAACTTATTAATTGCAAAATCATTAATTGCAGTACTACCTGTAAGAGCCATTAAAAATCCAATATCATTTAACTCTATATTATCATCAAGTTTAACTGAGTAAATATCTGTGTTAATTGCCTCTAGACCCATTTCTTGTGCTGCCTTCACATTGTTTTGATTACTGTCAATAAATACAACATGTCTGTCATTATCATTTAAATATTTACCTATTAACCTTGATACTGGAGAGGCTCCAACAATTAAAATCCCGTAGGAGTTCTTTAAAAATACGCCAATAATTCTAGCAAAATATCTTGCTGTGGTGGCATTCAATAGTACTGTGCCTAAAACAACCATGAATACTAAAGGGGTAATATATTCAGCCCCTTCAACACCTTGTTTAACAAGTTTACTTCCAAATAAAGATGCTATTCCCGCTGCAACAATTCCCCTAGGACCTACCCAACTAATAAACAATTTATCATTAGTTTTTAAAGATGAATTAGCCGTACATAAAAAAACAGCCAAAGGTCTTATAATAAACACTACAGAACCAAATAGTAGAGCTGTTTTCCAATTATATAGTAACATCATTTCTTCAATATTAATGTTAGCTGCCAATAATATAAACAGAATTGAAATAAGTAAAACACTAAGAGATTCTTTAAAATATAATAGTTCCTTAATATTTTCTAACTTACCATTGCCAAGAACCATTCCCATAACTACAACGGCTAAAAGGCCAGATTCATGAGCAAAAATCTCAGATTCAACAAAAACAAGTAATACTGTAGACAAAGAGACAACATTAAGTAGATAATGTGGAATTAGCTTCTTATTAATTACAAATGCAAGAGCATGTGCAAACGTAAAGCCAAACGTTGTTCCAAAAAGTAAAATTTTCCCAAACTCAACCAGTGCAGTTTTGGTAAAACCACCATCTCCTTCAACGCTAATAAACTCAAAAACAAGTACTGCCACTAAGGCACCTATAGGGTCTATTAGTATTCCCTCCCATTTCAACACCGTAGATATATCCTTTTTTAGTGGAATATTTCTTAATATGGGAGTTATCACCGTTGGTCCGGTAACAATAATCAAAGCAGAAAAAAGAAATGATAATTCCCAACTAAGGTTAAAAACAAAATGGGCAATTATACCAGCCCCAAAAAAGGTCACCGCAGACCCTAATGTTATTAACTTGGTAATTACTTGACCTAAACTTTTTATCTCAGAACGTTTTAAAGTAAGACCACCTTCAAATAGTATTATACTAATTGCTAAAGACACAAAATAATATAATCCATCTCCTGGAAATAAGCCTTTCTCACCATTCCATACCGGTTCAATCCATTTTTGTCCATCACTACTTAAATACTCAGCGGCAATTGGTCCAACAAGTAACCCAATAAGAATAAGAGGCAAAATAGCAGGGATTTTAAATTTCCAGGCAAACCATTGGGCTAAAATTCCAAGAATAATTATTCCGGCCAGTTCTAACATGAAGTTATTGTTTTTAATATGGTTACTAATATAAAAATAAAACCAACCATTTTATATTTTTAAAAAATACTATCTTTCGCACCTTAAAAATAAAGATACATCAATTTTGTCCTTAAAACCATTTAAAAGCATTGCAATAGGTGTTGCTTTCTCTCCAAATTTAAAAGCAAACCTTTGTGAAGCTGCTAGGTTATCATTGTTTTTTGGTAGTAAATTGTTTTTAATTCATGTTGGTGAAGCTTCAGATGATAAGATCAAATCTCTAAAGGTTTTTTTAAATGCTTTTAAAAAAGATAATTTAGACTATGAAGTAGTTTTTAAACCAGGAGACCCTGTAAACGCTATTTTATCTGTTTCAGAAGAAAAAAATATTGATCTCCTTATTCTAGGTGCAGTTCAACGTGAGAAATTCATAAAGTATTATGTGGGCTCTATTGCTAGAAAAATAACTAGAAAAGCCAAATGCTCTGTTTTACTTTTAATTAAACCAGCCGTTGAACGGGTGCGGTGCCAGCATATAGTTGTTAACGGATTAGAAGACCCAAAAACAGAACAAACTATTAAATCTGCTTTCTATGTTGCTAATAAATTAAATGCTGAAAAGATTACCATTGTTGAGGAAATTAAACATGAGGAAGTTGCTGTACATGCTGATGACGATAAATCATTGCGTAGAGTGAATATTATGAAGGAACGTATTAGAATGCGTGAAATCTCTAGAATAAATGAAATTATTGAGCATATTCCGGAAAAGTATACACAAGATATTACTGTTCAATCTCAACCAATATTTGGAAAACAAGGGTATTCTATTGGGCATTATGCCGAAATTTCTAGAGCGGATTTATTGGTTATGAATGCGCCCAGTAAAATGACTTTTTGGGACAGGTTGTTCCCTCACGATATTGAACATATTTTAACTGAGTTACCAACCGATGTATTAATCCTTCAATGAGTCCTAAAAAAAATAACCTAAAAGACTTTTTTAAAGCATTACCCCAAAATATATTTTCGGGTTTTGTGGTGAGTCTTATAGCTTTACCTTTGGGTTTAGGGCTTGCAATGGCCAGTGATGCTCCACCTATTTCTGGTATAATAGCAGCTATAATTGGTGGTATTGTAGTTTCAATCTTTGGTGGGAGTAATGTAACTATTGCAGGACCAGGAAATGGTTTGGTAGGTGTACTTTTGGTAGCCATTACCTCTTTAGGGTTAGAAAGTGCCTATGCTGCTATTATATGCTCTGGTGGGTTGATAATGTTACTCGGTTTTTTTAGAATGGGAAAACTGGCTAATTTCTTTCCATCTTCAGCCATTCAAGGCATGTTGGCCGCAATTGGTCTTATTATACTTGGGAAACAGTTTCACATTATGTTGGCCCATAAAATAAAAAGGGAAGACACCTTAGATTACCTCATCGAGATTCCATTCACCTTAAATGATATGGTTCATTATGAAAACAAAGGCCTTATATATGCTGCTTTGGCTGGTATTTTGAGTTTAACTATAATGACCTTTTATGCTAAACTTAGAAACAAGTTTTTCCAACTAATCCCTGCTCCCATGTGGATTGTTATTCTATCCATAGGTTTTAGTTACTATTTTGAATTTGTATTACATGAGGAAAATCCAATATCAAAACATTATATGATTTCTGGAATTCCAGAGATTCAACAAATCATTGCAGATATCAGTATGCCGGTCTTTTCCAAAGTTGGCACTGGTGCATTTTGGTCTAGCGTATTTGCTATTACCTTAATAGCTAGTATAGAATCCCTTTTAAGTATCAAGGCTGTTGATAAATTAGACCCGCAAAAACGTCGTTCTAATGTAAATAAAGATTTAAAAGCACTTGGTTTTGGAACTATTGGTAGTGGTTTTTTAGGGGGGCTTAATGTAGTAACAGTAATTGCTCGTAGTTCGGTAAATGTAAACAACGGAGCTACAAATAGATCTGCAAATTTTGCCCATGCCACCTTTTTAGTGCTTTTTATAGTGCTTTTTAGCACACAATTAACTAGAATACCATTGCCAGCGTTAATGGCTATCTTGGTTTACACAGGTTACAAACTAGCCTCGCCAAAAATAATTAGGAAAATATTCTCTATTGGCAAAGAGCAACTTATTATCTTTTTCATGACCCTTTTTGTAACTCTAAAAATTGGGTTAATTTCAGGAATTTTTGCCGGTGTAATTACCACATTTATCATTCATGTAATCCTCAATAAAAGCTTCTCTTTATTTCTAAGAAATGTATTGAAACCAAACGTACTCATGTATCAGGAAGCCAAGGGTGATCATAATTTCTATGTAAGTGTGAAACATTTTTGTAGCTTTCTAAACTACTATAAATTGAAAGATAAATTAGAAGCTATACCTGAGGATCATGACGTTATTGTAGATTTTTCACTTTGCAGTTTTGTAGACCATACTGTTATGGAGAACATCCATGATTATCAAGAACTATTTAAAAAACGTGGTGGTCATTTTGATGTTATTGGTCTTGATATGCACGATACAGATTCTGAACACCCATTTGCTTTAAGGCGTTTGCTTCCAGTTCCAAACATTATTAAAAGAAGTTTAACTAGACGTCAAACCAGCATGGAAGAATTAGCTAAAGACTATGAGTTAAGTTATACTTCAGAAAACGTAAAAGAGGTAGGCTTTTTGAATAGTTTCCTTTTTTTTAACACTAAACCTATTGATCATATTTACAATCAGCTTTATTATAAAAATGGTTCCATAAATTTATTTGATATTGAGTTTTCTGAAGGAGAATTTATAGCCAAAGAGGTCATTAGGTCTACCATGTTACATATAAAACTAGATGATACCATTCCCGAATTTACCCTAGATAGAGAGGGCTTTTTAGAAAAGGTATATGCTTTTGCTGGATTTAAAGATATTCCTATTCAAGACCATTCAGATTTTTCTAGGCGCTTCTATTTATTAGGTGATAATGAAGAGGGTATTAAAGAATTCTTTGATGACAATTTAATTCACTTCTTTGAAAGCAACCCTTACTACCATGTGGAATCTAACGGAACTTCCTTATTAATCTTCGGAAAAGAAAGACTAGCAAGTGTTAAAGAAATAAAAGGATTATTTGATTTTGGAAAACGTTTAAAAGAAGTTATTTCAAATATTTAAATCTTTTTTTTGCTTAATATTTCTTAATAAACTCTTAACTTTTCTAAGGATTTGTTTTAGATTTCTTAATTTTACTCAAAACATGAAAGTATTAACACTTTAATACGTTCATACATTTAAAAAAATTGTTTCAATCTTATACCTTCTTTACTTTTGGCAAAGTAACTAACTATGAATTTATATCCAATTCATGCAGGACATTTTAAGTTAGATGGTGGGGCTATGTTTGGTGTAGTTCCTAAATCTATATGGCAAAAAACTAATCCTGCTGATACTAATAACCTTATAGACATTGCTTCTCGTTGCCTACTTATTGAAGACGGTAATCAATTGATTTTAATTGACTCAGGGATGGGCAATAAACAATCAGATAAATTTTTTGGGTATTATAACCTTTGGGGAGACTTTTCTTTAGATAAATCTTTAAAATCATGTGGTTTTCATAGAGATGATATTACAGATGTGTTTTTAACACACCTGCATTTTGATCATTGTGGGGGTAGTATTCAACGAAATAAGAATGGAACAGGTTATGAACCAGCATTTAAAAATGCACATTTTTGGAGCAATCAAGATCACTGGCAATGGGCAACCCAACCAAATAGACGAGAAAAAGCGTCCTTTTTAAAAGAAAATATATTGCCTATGGAGGAATGTGGCCAACTCAAGTTTACCGCTATACCCCATGGAGACATTCTAAACAATTCAGAATTAGGCTTTGACATTCTCTTTGTTGATGGGCATACAGACAAACAAATGCTGCCTATAATTACTTATAAAGGTAAAACCATTGTTTTTATGGCAGATTTATTGCCAACTGTAGGTCATTTACCTTTACCTTATGTTATGGGTTATGATACTAGACCTTTGCTTACACTTAATGAAAAAGAAAATTTCCTTAACATAGCGGCAGAAAAAGGGTATTATTTATTTCTAGAGCATGATGCACATAACGAAATTATAACCGTAAAAAACACAGAAAAAGGGGTGCGTTTAAATACGGTACACACTTCAGAAGAAATATTAAATTAAAATTAAATTAAGAATAAATGAAAACATTTAAAATATTCAGCATTTCAGCATTTTCAGCTTTATTACTATTTGGTTGTGGTTCGGTAGATATCCTATCAACGCCTATTGAAAATATAGACCAAAGTCCGCTAAAAGTTTCAGAATTAACAAAGTCTGAAAAAGAAAATTGGGGCCATTTAGATTTGGTAAAGGATACTATTCCAGGAATGAGTGTTGATAAAGCATATTCTGAAATTATTAAAAACAAAAAAGGCAAAAAAGTAATTGTAGCTGTAATTGATTCTGGTATTGATACAGACCATGAAGATTTAGATGATGTTATTTGGGTAAATAAAGGTGAAAAACCAGGTAACGGAATAGATGATGATAAAAACGGATACATTGATGATGTTCATGGTTGGAATTTCTTAGGTGATGGGCATGATGAACAATTAGAATTTGTTAGACTTTTAGCTAAAGGAGATACAAGTAACCCTGATTATGCTAGAGCTCAAAAAGAATATGAGACAGAATATCCTAAATGGACAGACCGTAAAACACAATATGAACAAATTCTTGCTCAGGTAAAAGGTGCACACGAAACTTTAACGGCTCATTTTGGTAAAAAAGATTATACCAAAAAAGAAGTCATGGCAATAAAAACTGAAGACCAAGGGTTACAGCAATCGGTTCAATTGGCAAAATACATGTATAGTAATGATTTAGAGTCATTAGAAGAGGCTGTAACAGAAATTTCTGATGCATTAGTAAGTATTAATGAGCGATTGAATTTTCATTTAAATAAAGAATTTAATGGTCGTGTTAATGGAGATGATCCTGATAATTTCTCAACTAAATATTATGGTAACGGTAATGTAAATCCAGTTAAGAAAAGTGAAAGTCATGGTACACATGTAGCAGGTATAATTGCTGCAGAACGTAATAATGGTTTAGGCGCAAATGGTGTTGCCAATAACGTTGAGATTATGTGTGTAAGAACAGTACCTAATGGTGATGAGTATGACAAGGATGTAGCATTAGCAATTCGTTATGCTGTAGATAATGGTGCCAAAGTTATTAATGGCAGTTTTGGAAAAAGTTTTTCACCACATAGTGCATTTGTAAGAGAAGCAATAGCTTATGCTAGTGAAAAGGATGTGGTTTTTGTTCATGCCGCTGGAAATGATAGTAAAGATGTTGATACAGAACCTAATTTCCCAGATGATAACGTAGATTATGTAGAAGTTTCAAATAGTTACATAAGAGTAGGGGCTTTAGCTCCAAAATATGGCTCTAATATGTTAGCAGGTTTTTCTAATTATGGAAAGAAAAATGTTGACGTTTTTGCCCCAGGAGCTTCAGTTTACTCTACAACACCAGAAAATGAATATGACACAAAAGGAGGAACCTCTATGGCGGCTCCTGGAGTTGCTGGTATTGCTGCTTTAATACGTTCTTACTATCCTAAGTTAACAGCTGCCCAAGTAAAAGAAATTATCATGAATTCTGGTTTAGCTATCACTACTAAAGTTATTGTAGGAGGTAATAGTGAAGATATTCGTCCGTTTTCAGATGTTGTTAAATCTGGTAGAATAGTTAATGCTTATAACGCACTAATAATGGCTTCTAAAGTAGCTCACACCAATTAATAACTTTAAAAAAAGTACTATGAATAGGTTTTTCATTGGCATTATTTGTCTTGTTATTTTTGTGTCTTGCGGAGGGAGTAAAGATGTAGTAACTAATACACCTCAAGTACCAGAACCTCCCAAAGCCCCAGAAATACGGAGTACACCTATCACCACTTATTGGCAACAACATGTAGACTATAAGATGGAAATTGATATGGATGTAAACACCTATCAATATAAAGGAAAACAAAGCTTAGTTTATACTAACAACTCACCTGATGTTTTAAATAAAGTTTATTATCATTTATATTTTAATGCCTTTCAACCTGGAAGTGAAATGGATGTACGTTCTCGTACTGTTGAAGATCCAGATCCTAGGGTTGGTGACCGTATAAGTAAATTAAAGCCAGATGAAATAGGGTATATAAAAGTACACACCTTAAAACAGAATGGTGTTGTTTTAAAACATGAAACTGTTGGGACTATTTTAGAAGTAGATTTGGCAGAACCTATTCAACCAGGAGAGAAAGTAACTTTCAATATGGTTTTTGATGCTCAGGTACCTGCTCAAATCCGTCGATCAGGAAGAAATAATAACGAGGGAGTTGCCCTTTCAATGACACAATGGTTTCCTAAATTAGCTGAATATGATTTTGAAGGTTGGCATGCTCACCCATATATAGGGCGTGAGTTTCATAGCGTTTGGGGTAATTTTGATGTAAAACTTACTATTGATAAAAACTATGTAATTGGAGGTACCGGCTATCTTCAGGGAGAACCTAAAATAAATGGTAACACAAAAACACTGCATTATATTGCACCAAATGTTCACGACTTTACTTGGGCTGCAGATCCAGATTATATTCACGACACATTGCAAGTACCCAATGGTCCATTACTTAATTTTTACTATAAAAACACTTTAGATAGTGAAAAGAAATCGTTTTGGAAAAAGCTGCAACCTAAAACGGTGGAGCTTATGCAATATTTTAGTGAAAATATAGGCAAGTACCCTTATGACCAATATTCCGTTATTCAAGGAGGCGATGGTGGAATGGAATATGCTATGTGTACACTAATTACAGGTAAACGTAGCTTTGGAAGTTTGGTAGGTGTAACGGCACATGAACTAGCACATACTTGGTTTCAGTTTTTATTAGCTACAAACGAGGCCAAACATGAATGGATGGATGAAGGCTTTACAAGTTACATTAGTGATCATGCTATGAATTATGTAATGAAATCTAACACTAGTATCCCAAATTTGGGGGCTTATAAGGGCTATGAATATCTAGTGAAATCGGGTAAGGAAAAACCACAAACAACGCATGCAGACCGTTTTGAAACCAATTTGGCTTATGGTATAGCTGCTTACAATAAAGGCTCTGTTTTTATATCACAATTGGGTTATGTTATTGGGGAGGAAAAACTAAAAAAAACACTTAAATCTTATTATAAAAATTGGGCATTTAAACACCCTACCCCAAATGATTTTATAAGAGTAGCCGAAAAAATTTCAGGTTTAGAACTAGACTGGTATTTAAATGATTGGACTAGAACCACTAATACCATTGATTACGGAGTTAAAACCATTGAAGACAAAACCATAACTTTAGAGCGCATTGGTTTAATGCCTATGCCACTAGATTTAACAGTTACCTATACAGATGGTTCTTTAGAAAACTTTTATATTCCGTTGCAAATGATGCGTGGTGAAAAATCAACCTCAGCAACTATTATTAAAGATTGGGCTTGGGCATACCCAACTTATACTTTTAAAACTAATAATGCCGTTAAAAGTGTTGAAATAGACCCTAGCGGGTTAATGGCAGATGTAGATAAAAGGAATAACAAAATGTAATTAGTTTTAATTTATAACATTAAAATAAACCGTTTATAATAAGCGGTTTTTTTTGGCATTACACTATTGCCTTTGTGCGAAAATTTGGCTAACTTCGTTTAACAGGAGATATAAAACATTGAAACGATTTTATATCAAGTTGTTAGCATTAATTAGCCCCAAAATATGACCAATGAATTAATAAGGACGAATCTGATAAAAAGAAAAGAATCTTGTTTATCAACTCTTAGTTCCATGCCTAACCGCGATAGTTATCTAGAAGATATTCTTAAAAACCTGAATAGATTTGACTTTAATAGATACAAACAGAATGTAGAGAAAGAAATTCTTGAAAATTTAAAGGAATGGTGGACTAATACTGACAAAGGAATTAAAAAAGAAGAGGAGTTATTTGCAATTCTTTTCGAATACGACTATTTCTTTCAGAAAAATGTGGAAGCAAGCGCATACGGAATCGGAGAATGGAAAGATTATCAAGCAAAAACGGACAAGTTTAATATGGGGTTTGATTATGATTTTGCAACGGAATTTTATGCTTGCCCTGGAATAAAATTAAATTTTTTCGATAGCCTTGAAGCTTTAGATTATTCCAATTTACCCGAAAAGTATACAAACAACAATCTGAATTTTGACGAGATAAAAATTGGAGAAATAATAGAAGTAGATGAATTCAATGACATTGAAGACCTCTTAGGTTATCAAGAAATAGTAGAACTGCACAAATACAAAGGAATGTTGGCTATACACGATGTCTTATTAGAACTTGATTCAAGAAAAGAATTTGAATCACTAAACTACAAAGACAAATTCATGTTTTTGATTGATGAACATGACTCTGGAGAAGTTTACCCATTATTAATAAAAAACAAGCATTATTGAGCTAATTTTGAAATCAGACGCATTTAATTAATGCTTACAATCTTCCATACCCCATTTATCTAAACTCCTTAAAATATTCTCAAGTGTTTTCCCTCTAGTGGTTAAACTGTATTCTACTTTAGGAGGAACAACGGGGTAAACTTTTCTATAAATAAGTCCATCTTTTTCTAAATCTCTTACGGTTTGGGTAAACATTTTATTTGAAATTCCTGGAATTTTCTTTTGTAATATTCCTGAGCGTAAACCACCTTCTAATAAATGAAATAGAATTAATGGTTTCCATTTTGTTCCAATTAAATTCATTGTGTAATTCAACGGACAGCTATTTTGTTTTTTCAAAATACAAATTTTATATTATTGATTGTCAATATTTTACTCGTTTAAGTAACTATACAACTTTTAGGTAAGTTATTGCCGATTAGACAAATATAAATTAATTTTGACCTTTAAAACAAAACCGATGACAACTAATAAAAATTATCCCAAATCATTTTCGCATATCGGAATTACAGTTCCAAATATAAAAGAAGCCACAAAATTCTATTCAGAGGTTATGGGTTGGTACATAATTATGGAACCTTCAAAAGTTAAAAAAGAAAAGGAAACCGCTATAGGCCAAATGTGCATTGATGTTTTTGGAAATAATTGGACGGAATTTGAAATTGCTCATTTAGCAACCTCTGACGGAATTGGAATAGAATTATTTTCATTTCCTAATGGCATTAAAGAAGCCCCTGAGTTTAATCCTTTCAATACTGGTTTGTTTCATTTTTGTGTACAAGACCCCAATATTGAGGAGCTAATTGATAAAGTTTTGGCCTATGGAGGAAAACAAAGAATGCCCATCAGAGAATACTATCCTAATGATAAGCCTTTTAGAATGTGCTATGTTGAAGATCCATTCGGAATTGTATTTGAAATATATACGCATAGTTATGAACTTACATATTCTTCTGGCGCTTATTCAAAATAAATACCAGTTATACTAAATCACCAAACCAAAAATTTAGATTTCAAATAGTTCAATATCCCATAACTTTATAGTTAATTATGAAAAAATTAGGACTCCTCTTATTTACTGTACTCAATATAAATACGGTTTTTGGACAAAATGGTGAAATATTAAAAAATCAAATTTATACCAGTTCTTTATTAGAGCAAGATATTTATTATAACATTTACTTACCTCCTAATTATGATTTTGCAAATGACTATCCGGTAATCTACTTTTTGCATGGTTTTGGAGGTAATCATAATGAATCAATTGATTTTATGCAGACCATTGATTCATTGATATGTAGAAAAAGTTTTCCAGAAACCATCATTATCGCACCTAATGGAAAAACATCATGGTATATAGATGACTATGCTGGGAAATTTAATTTTTCCTCTATGTTCATTAAGGAATTTATACCCTTTGCAAAAAGAACATATTTGATAAGTAATGATGTAAACCAATCAATAATAACAGGTATTTCAATGGGAGGTTTTGGGGCATTAAGGTTTACCTTGCTTTACCCTAATGAATTTGGAATTTGCGTTAGTTTTATGGCAGGAATTTCTACAAAAGAACAAATTTGTAATGATAGTGAAGAAGATTACTTAATATACCATCATGAACTGTATGGTAAAAATCTTAAACCATTTGAAAGAGCAAACAACTTTTTTGTTAAAAACAATCCTCTTTATATTGCTCAACAGACAAGCTCTGATCTTTTAAAAAAGAAAAAATGGTTTATACAGGTTTGCGATGATGACTATCATTCCCTTCCAAATGCCAAATTACATGTCCTTTTTCATAAATTGAGTGTAAATCATGAATTTAGAATTAAAGACGGCAGGCATGATGGAGACTGCGTTAATAAAAGCATGAATGATGCAATTGAGTTTATTAAGGCTAATTTGACAAGAAACTAAAGCTCTATTTGAAATAAAAACGAATGGTCAATCTAATAATTATTAAGCGGTTTCTTTAACTTTAAGCTATGGCCTTTGTGCGAGAAATATCTAACTTCGTTTAACGACTTGATATAAAACATTGAAACGATTGTTATACAAACCGTTAAACGAATCTAAAAAACCCTATACCACTTCTCTTTTTTATACATAAAAGTTTTAGCAACCCGTTCTCTGTTGTTTAATCTTAAATGTGTTTTATTAGTATATCTGCTTCTATAGCCTAATAAGTGAAATATGGCTTTAGCATAAAATTTAGTAACGCGTAAATTTACCTGTAAACTACCCTCTGCCCTATTTAACCAAGAAATTCCAGGAAGTAATACTAGTAAACCATCAAATTTAATACGCCTTAAAAAAGCAGATAACTTTAAGAAAAATGGTCTTATAGTTTTAATAATAAAAAAACCTTCAGAACCTTGCTTTTGGTACAGGGGCATAAATATCACCCCATTTCTTTTTGAAAATACATTTATACCATTACTAACCGCAAGCGGCACACCCTTTTTTATGACTTGAAAACTTTTAAATCCATTAAGCATTTTAAAGTTTTCGCTTTCTTGTATTTTGTGCAAATGCACTACCTCTAAAAAGCTTCTAGTATTTTTAGATTGGATTTTTAATAAGTTATAACTATCATCATAATCTTTTACATCTGTTTTATTTAATACCCCTGCAACTACTAAAGCTATTTTTAAAAATGCAATACTATTAGTTACAGCATCTGCTTCATCATGCTGTCCAGATTCAAAACCTAATGAAACATAACCCAATTGGTTTACATAACTCAATAGCGGTCCTGTTAAATACTCTTCTATACCTAAAACAATAGGTACAGGAAAATGCTTAGAGAATTTACGGTTTATTAGCGCATCATTAATAGTAATAAAGGGGAGTGTTTTACTAGAAGTTGTATGTAGGTCTATAAAATAAAAAGGGGGTTTATTTTCTCTTAAAATAACTCTTAAAATATCTAATAAAACCAACAGTTCCTTTTCATCAGTATTCAGATTAGTTTTTTCCTGAATAGATACAATATTATCAATGGTCCATAACCTATTTAAATCTTGATCTATATAACGTTGTTGCTTAATAAGTGCATTTAAATTGCCAGCAATAGCATAAACGCGACCGTTTATTTTTTCTGTATTAAGCGTTTTTATAACATTCTTTAAAGCAAAAACACCAGCAGTTTCATTACCATGAATTCCAGCAAAAACAACAAATGTAGGCCCTGAGTTTTTACCCAAAACCTTACCTATAAATCTTTCAATTTTTATGGTTTTATTAAGTGCTTTACTATAAACATTCACCATATATTAAAAATCGTTTAACGTAACCAGCCCAATTAATTTATTTTGGTTTACAACCGGCAAACTACTTATGCCTTTCTTTTCCATTAAGGCCTTTGCCTCATCAACTGGGGTATATTCATCTACAATAACTATATTTGTTTTCATGACACTTTCTATACATTGGTTAAGCTTTTTTGTGTTATTTAAATAGCCTTTTACATCGGTCCAACTAATTAACCCTATCAACTCTCTATCTCCATTTATTACTGGCACATGATGAATGTTTTTCCACATCATAATATTTAATACCAATTCTACACTATCTCTTTTATCAACAGAAAAAATATCTGAACTCATAATATGTTTAACCACCCTTTGGTCTTTAAACATAGATTTAGTGCTATGGTGTACCATGCCCCAAGTAGAAACCGGATAACCTTTTTCTTGTTTTTTATAAATATTAGCTGTTAATACTTGCATAGCCTCATAGCGTTTATGGGTTTTAAGTAAGTTTCTATAGTTTCTTGTTATCCACTCAGAACCACTATGATTATGTACCCTGTTTTTTATAATTCTTAAATAGTACTCTACATCTTTAGGTGACACCCCAAACTTATATAAGCCTTTATATGCCATTGGTAATAACTCATTTACTATTAAATTGAAACTAGATACATATTTACCATTCCAATAAAGTTGCGTTGTCATACCGTAACGCGCTGCATTAAAGAAATTGTTTTTTACATCTTTAAAATCCCACTGTTCATGAATATTATTATACTGTTTAGGTTTTCCAAGCATAACTCCTACCCAAAACATAAAGTTTGCTATTTCGTCTTTTGTAGTTGGTCCGGATGGTAAATACCTATTCTCTATGCGTAAATTAGGCTTACCATCTATAACCCCATAACAAATCCTATTCCATGGGTAAACCGTACCATTATGAAGCCCTAAAGCTTTTAATTTTGGTATTTCGCTATTGTTAAGCATTTCAACACTGTCCTTTATGAATCCAGAAGTTAAAAAGCTTCTATATCTTGAAATATTGTCTTTAAAGATATCTGTTAAAGGTCCTGTTAACCACTTACTTCCAAAGCTAACTCTAGATTGTTTTTCGTTTAATAAAAAAGAATTTGTTCTAGTATCTACACTTTGAGTAAAAAGTGCAATTCTAGTTTCACTCCAAAGCTCTTTACCAAATAATAATGGAGAATTGGTACAAGCACTTAAAATTGGTCCTGAAATGGCTTGAGCCCAATTGTAATTGTCTACAAAATCTTTAGCTCCCAACTGCAAATGCATCTGAAAACTGGTATTACAACCTTCTAACATTACAGAGTCATGCAATAGATTAAGCTCATCAACACCCTTAATATGTATATCAAAATTTTGCCTTCTGTAACCTTTTATAGCTTCATTTAAAACAGAATATCGCTCTACCTCTGTCATGTTTTGCTCATCAGAATTTTTAACCGTAAGTGAAGGTAGAATTCCTGTAAGAATAATTTTTGCCCCTTTTTTAGAAGCTACTACTTTAGCTTTTTCTAATAAGGTGTTTAATTGCTTATGCATTTTAGAAAAACAATCACCTTGTAAGTTTTGTGCATCTAAATTAATTTCTAAGTTATAATTGCTTATTTCTGTTGTAAAATGATCATCATTAATAGCTTCTAAAATCTCTAATGATTTATTTTCTGGTAAAAACTGTTCATTCACTATACAAAATTCTTGTTCTGCACCAACCCTTAAAGGTTCCTCTTCTATAAGACCTTTTTCAATTATCAAATCAAGCGCCTTAATATCATTTAATAAATGATGAATGTAATTAGCTCTATCTTCCTTTGTGTTTAATTTTATAACCTTTAAATCACCCATAACCCTTTATTTTAGTTTGATTTAACTAAGCTAAGTTAGCTTTGATGCAGTTTTTAAACTATGATTTTTATCATATAGACCTGGTTGGGTTATACCTAAAAATGGAAGGTTTTAAGAAAAATATTGGTTGTTAATTTTACTACCTTTGATTATTCAAAATCATTCCTAAATTGAATTTCACTTACGGTAAAAAAGAAAAACTTAAAAGCAAAAAGCTCATAGACCAATTGTTTACAGAGGGACAATCGGTATCAGCCTACCCTTTGCGCATAATCTATTTAGAAACATCATTTGATGAAGAAGTTGTTGCCAAAACAGGGGTTTCTGTAGGCAAAAGATATTTTAAAAAAGCTGTAGATAGAAATAGAATAAAACGCTTATTAAGAGAAGCTTATAGATTAAATAAAGCAAATTATTTTAACAACATTACAACACAATATGCGTTTATGGTTTTGTACATTGGCAAAGACAAACCCTCTTTTACACAAATTGAAACCCAAATGAATAAGGCTTTTAAAAAATTCTTAAATGCCGAAGCCGAAAAATAAATTATTATGAAAAAGATAGTCAAAAACAAGTTTGTGCTTTTAACCTTAGCCACTGCAATATTTCTTAGTACAACTGCTTTTAAAAATGATTTTTTTGAAATTGCAAAGCAAATAGAAATCTTTACTACACTTTTTAAAGAACTCAACATGAATTATGTTGATGAAACCAACCCTGGAGATTTAATGGATACGGCAATAAAAAGTATGTTAGCAGACCTTGATCCGTATACAAATTTTATGAACGAACAGGATGTTGAAGCGGCTAGAATTAATAATACTGGAGACTATACAGGTATTGGGGCTAAAGTAAAAACCTATAAAGACAAACTTGTAATTGTAGAACCTTATAAAGATTATCCAGCCGATAAGGCTGGTTTAAAAGCAGGTGATGAAATCATTAAAATTGGTAATACTTTAATTGAATCTTATAAAGAAAATAGTGGCGATTTACTAAAAGGTACTTCAGGGTCAAAGGTAGAAGTAACTTACAAACGCCAAGGTAAAACCACCACCACAACTATTGAAAGGGCTGAAGTGGAGATTAAAGCGGTACCTCATTTTTCAATGATAAATGATAATACCGGTTATATAGTATTGAGTAAATTTAACCGTAAAGCTCATAAAGAAACTGACTATGCGCTAAGAGATTTAAAAGCTCAAGGCGCAAAAAATATTATTCTAGATTTGCGCGGTAACCCAGGAGGTTTATTAAATGAAGCAATTAAAATTGTTAACTTGTTTATACCTAAAGGGCAACTAGTAGTTACCACAAAATCTAAAGTAAAAAAGTATAACAAAACATATTTTACACAAAGCGAGCCAATTGATACAGAAATACCCTTAGTAGTTTTAATAGATGGTAATAGTGCTTCAGCAAGTGAAATTGTATCGGGTTCACTACAAGATCTTGACAGAGCGGTTGTTGTAGGTTCTAGAAGCTTCGGTAAAGGATTAGTACAGCGTCCAAAACTATTAACATATGGCACGCAAGTTAAAATTACCATTTCTAGATATTATACCCCTTCTGGAAGATGTATTCAATCTTTAGATTACTGGAATAGAGACGAAAAAGGAGAAGCTGTTAGGGTAAAGCAAGAAAACTACAATGAATTTAAAACTAAAAACGGCCGTAAAGTATTTGATGGTGGTGGTGTTTACCCAGATGTTACTTTTGAAGCGTCAAAAAACTCGACAGTTACCAACGCAATAGTTAATGATGATTTGATATTTAACTTTTCAACGCATTATTATTATAACAATACCCTTAATGATGTTAATAGTTTTAAATTAAACGATTCTGATTTTTCAAATTTTAAAACCTATTTAAAAACAAATAATTTTTCTTTTAAAACAAAAACAGAAGCCGCTCTTTTTAAAGCGTTCGAAACAGCAACAGATGAAGAATTAAATGATAATATTGAAAAAGATTTTAACACCTTAATTTCAAATTTAAATCGTTCTAAGGAGGATGTTATTTCAGAAAACAAAAATTTCCTTTTAGAGTTGTTAACCGAAGAAATTGTTAAAAGATATACCTATAGGGAAGGTTTATATGAGTACTATAAAATTAATGATCAAAAAATTAAAAAGGCCACAGAAATTTTAAATAGTTCAACCGCATATTTTGGGTATTTAAACTAGAACTATCTGTTTTTCAACCTTTAGTATTTGCAATTAATCTTAAAAATTAGGCTGTATAATTGCAAATTCGTTAAAAATAGTATATTTATATCCCATACTATATCATCCTACTATGAATAAATTCCTTGTTTTTATAATATTATTTATACTTAATTGTGAGGTAACTTATTCTCAAAAATTTACCCATGAGGTTTATTTTGATACCGATAAATACGAGGTACCTTCAACAGAAGAAAACCGCTTACTTTTATTTATTTCAACCTTAACAGATGTAGATATTCAATCTATTTCTATTTATGGTTTTTGCGATGATCGTGGTGCAGATTCATATAATCTTATACTTTCACAACAAAGAGCTAACGCTATAAAAACTATTTTTTCTGAAAATGAAATAAATGAAGATTTAATAACCAATGTAGATGGAAAGGGTGAAATTCTACTTAAAATAGTTGATGAAGAAAACCTTTTAAAAATAAGAGGTTTAAACAGAAAGGTTGAAATAATGGTAAAACCAAAACAACCTAAACCCAAGGAAGAAGAAAAGAAAGAAGACGTAATAGCTGAGGAAAAAAAAGATACTTCAGAACAAATAAGAGGAGATGTTAAAGTTGGTGATAAAATTATTTTTGAAAATATCTTGTTTAAAACGGGATATGCCAGAGTAAACACAGAATCAAGAAAAACCTTAGAATCTATTGCTCAAGCATTGGTTGAACGTGATAATATTTACTTCACCATTCAAGGTCATGTTTGTTGTACAAAATATACTAGAGACGCCGTAGATAGAAAAACTAAAAAAAGAAATCTTTCTGAAGCTAGAGCCAAATATGTTTACGATTATTTTATTAAAAAAGGGGTGAATAAAAGACGTATGCGCTACATGGGTATGCGTAGAAAATTTCCGCTTGGTGGCGATCCTAAATTTGATAGGAGAGTAGAAATTTTAATTACCTATGTTGGTGATGACAACCAATAAGTCATGTTTAAAAAAGCTACCTATTTATTTATTTGTGCATTATTATTGAGCACATATTGTTTCTCTCAAAACACTTCAATTCCTGATGATAATTTTGAGCAAGCACTTATTGATTTAGGTTTAGATGTTGGCCCATTAAACAATTTAGTTCCTACAGCTAATATTGTAGGTATTACAGATTTAAATATTGTAGGTAGAAACATATTAGACTTAACCGGTATTGAAGGTTTTGCTAATTTATCTATTCTTGAGTGTTCTAATAATTTACTTACTAGTATTGATGTTTCTAATAATTTAAATTTAACGCAACTCTTTGTTGATGGTAATAACCTAAGTAATTTAAATATTATCAATAATACCGCGTTACAAATATTGTGGTGTTTCAACAACCAGTTAACTAGTTTAAATGTTAACTCAAACCTTAATTTAATTTCACTACGTTGTGAAAGAAACCAACTAACAAACCTTAATATTTCAAATAATACAAAGCTGAATGTACTGGTTTGTGAAGAGAATGAAATAACGACATTAGATGTTTCTAATAACACTAGTTTAAACAGGTTACAATGTGGTAATAACTTATTAATTAATTTAGATATAAGCGCTAACTCTGATTTGAACCTGCTTTCATGCGAAGAAAACCTTCTAACAGAATTAAATCTATTCAGTAATAATAATCTAGTAGATTTAACATGCTATACCAACCAATTAACACAATTAGACCTTTCATTAAATTCAAATTTAATAAGCTTAGAATGTTATGATAATGAGTTATGTAGCTTAAATTTAAAAAACGGTAACAATAGTAATATAACCTTAATGAATTTTAATGATAACCCAGATTTAAACTGCGTAGTGGTAGATAATTTTAATGCAGACCATTCTTTTTGGGAGCCAATTTCATTTGTAAACTATGTAAATTCTACCAGCGATTGTAACACCGTTGTTCCTGTTGATTCAATTAATGATTTTATAGGTATTAGTTATACCTTGCCAGCTATAACTAATGGTAATTATTATACTGAATCAGGTGGGTTAGGAATATTATTAAACTCTGGAGATGTAATTACCAGCTCTCAAACTATTTATATTTATAATGAAATAAATTGTAATAGTAATGAAAGTAGTTTTAATGTAATTATAAATAATGAAGACTACTTCATTCCTAAATACTTTACACCAAATAATGATGGTTCTAATGATGTTTGGCAAATATATGACCGAATGAATTTAGTTAACAATATTTCTATTTATAACAGATATGGTCAATTAATAAAGTTTTTACCTGGTAGTGCTTTTAGTTGGGATGGTACTTTTAATGGTAAATTATTAGAAAATGATAGTTATTGGTATGAAATAGTATTAAATTCTAGAGAAATTATAAGAGGATATTTTGCTTTAAAAAGATAGCTTAGTTTCTAATCATGGCTATATGCGGAATATTATCTTCAAGGTACTCCTCTCCTACTGAATTAAATCCAATACTAGTATAAAATTTTATTAAATAAGACTGTGCAGAAATTTTAATTTTGTTTTCATTAAAATAAGTTTTAACTGCTTTTATTGAAGCTTCCATAATAGTATTTCCGTATTTAAAATGTCTTTTATTTTTTGCAACTACTACCCTACCAATACTTGCTTCATCAAAATAATCACCTGGTTTAAAAATACGTGTATAAGCAACTAAAACCTCATCATTATAACCCAAAATATGAATTGCTTTTTGATCTTTGCCGTCAATATCTTGATAAACACAATCCTGCTCAACAACAAAAACTTCACTTC
Organism: Seonamhaeicola sp. MEBiC01930; assembly: GCF_045277075.1. Lineage (GTDB taxonomy): Bacteria > Bacteroidota > Bacteroidia > Flavobacteriales > Flavobacteriaceae > Seonamhaeicola. The sequence goes on from NZ_CP104270.1 coordinate 1,412,221, forward strand.
GTAATTGAAGTAAATCATATAAGTCTAGCTTAGTTAGTTCTTTAAATGTTTTGGTTTTTATTTCTAGCATTGATTAGTCTTGAACAATTATATCTTTAGCATCATCTTTTCTAAATTCTGGTTGAATATTAACATGATTAATGTGGTATTTTTGAAGAACAAATTCTTCTATTTCTCGTAATATAATATCAAATTGAGATAAGGTAATATCTTTATTAAAATCAATATGAGCTTCTAAATGTATTTCTTCTTCATTTAATTGCCATACGTGTACATGATGCACATTTTTTATACTTTCAAAAGCATTAATTTCTTCAACAATCTGTTTAATAGGAATAGTGTCTGGTGTAAACAACATCAATACTTTTGTTGAGTCTTTTAATAAATCAAAACCCATCCAAATTAAATAAATAGCTATTGCTAATGTTAAAACACTATCTACCCAATAAATTTGGTAAAATTTCATTAACAAACCACCTATTAATACAGCTACACTTGCCATCATATCAGTTAATAAATGTAAATATGCACTACGCATATTCATGTTTGCTTTAGAGTCTCTTTTTAATAAAAGTACACTTAAACCATTAGCAATAATACCTAAAAGAGATAACCAAATAACTAGATTAGATTCAATTTCTTCAGGATTTTGAAACCTTTTAATAGCCTCAATAATTAATAAAATAGCAACTATTATTAAGGTTGACGCGTTAATAAATGCAGCTAAAATTTCGGCGCGTTTATATCCAAAAGTACGGTGAGCAGAAGCTTCCTTTTTAGCTAATTTGTTAGCAATATAACTTACAACCAAAGAAAGAACATCACTAAAATTATGTAAAGCGTCACTTAATAATGCTAAACTTCCAGAAACTATTCCTCCTACAACCTGAGAGACTGTAATAAGAATATTTAATAAAATGGATATAAAAAGATTACGTCCTTTTAAGTCGTTATGATGATGATGGGAGTGATTATGACCATGGTGATGACCCATTTAACAAGATAAGGGTATTTTATCTATTCTATTTTGATGTCTTCCGCCTTCAAACTTAGTATTTAAAAAGGTTTCAACCATTTGTAATGCCTGAGGAATAGCAGTATATCTTGCAGGAACACATAATATATTTGCATTATTATGTTGTCTAATAAGTTCTACAATTTCTTTAGTCCAACATAAACCTGCACGTACGTTTTGATACTTATTTGCTGTCATAGCTACACCATTAGCACTACCACAAATTAAAATTCCAAAATCTACTTTTTGGTTTTCAACATCTTGTGCTACAGGATGAACAAAATCAGGATAATCTACACTATCATTAGCATCAGTTCCGTAATTATTAACTGTAAAACCTTTAGCTTCTAAATATTCTTTAATAGCAAATTTATAATCTGTTCCAGCGTGATCGTTTCCTATAGAAATTGTCATAATTCAATTCATGTTTTTATACATTTACAAAGGTACTAATTATAAACATTGTGAACTGTGCTATTAATTACTTGTTAATAACTGTTCATTAGTTTTTAAAAGAAAAATATTGATTATTCAATTATTTTTTCAATCCATAACATTTAGATAACATCCAAATTAGTTAATGTAAATTTTTAGTTAAGTTATTAGCACTAAAAAGTATATTTATAAGGTTTGTTAATTTAAATACTTATTAAAAAAAGTATGTTTATATACGTTGTGAACAATTGTTAATAGTAAAATAAAAAGCCTTAAATTTTAATGAGTTAAGATTTTAATAATTGTTAATTACCTATCAATAAAAAGATATAAAACATATATCAAAATAAAGCTTAAAAAAGTTATACCGCTATTAACACACTATAATAACCATTATTTTATTTTTTAAATTTTAAAAGAAAAAAGATTATATAATATATAATGTTCATAACCTTGTTTTTTCATATTTAACCTTAATAAAACATAGTTTAAATAATAAAGCTTAGCTTTGTATAAAATAAATAGCGAACCTTCTCCTAAAAACAATGCTATTTAATAACAGAATTTCCAGTAACTTCGGAAATAGAAATGATTACAAAATTAAATGAGTAAAAAAAGAAAAGGAAAATCCAGAAAAAAAGGAATTTCCAACCTTACAAATACAATCTTAAGTATTTTAAAAAAAGAAAGAAACAAATCTTTTAACTATAAACAAATTGCTGCTATACTTGGTGTAAATGATGCCAGTAGCCGAAATCAAATAATAAAAACCTTAGCTAAACTTGCTGCTAAACAAGAAATAGAACAAGTAGATAGGGGTCAATTTAAAGCTGTTGTTTCAGCAGAATATTATACTGGTATTTTAGACTTATCAGCAAAGGGATCGGGTTATATTATATGTGATGATTTTGATGAGGATGTTTTTATTGCCTCTAATAATATAAATAAAGCGCTAAACGGTGATGAGGTAGAATTTTATGTTTATAAACGTAGAAAGCGAGGTAAAATTGAGGGTGAAATTACCAATATTTTAAAACGTGAAAAAAGTGAATATGTTGGTGTTATTCAAATTAATAAGAATTCAAATTATGCTTTTGTAGTACCAGATAGTAATAAAATGTACAAAGATATCTTTGTACCAATTAATAAAACACTAAAAGCAGAAGATGGTGATAAAGTATTAGTAAAACTTGAAGATTGGCCAGAAAAAGCAGATTCTCCTTATGGTAAAGTTATTAAAATATTAGGTAAACCTGGTGAACATAATACTGAAATACATGCTATTCTTGCAGAGTATGGATTACCCCATGAGTTTCCTTATGAAGTAGAAGATTTTGCAAATAAAATAGATACATCTATTACAAAAGAAGAAATAGCAAAACGACGTGATATGCGTAAAGATCTAACCTTTACCATAGACCCTAAAGATGCTAAAGATTTTGATGATGCTTTATCTTTTGAAGTGTTAGATAATGGATTATATGAAATAGGAATTCATATTGCAGATGTATCTCACTACCTAAAAGAAGGTACAGTTTTAGATGATGAAGCCTTTGAACGTGCTACCTCTGTATATTTAGTAGATAGAGTAGTACCAATGCTTCCAGAAGTGTTATCCAATAATGCTTGTTCTTTAAGACCTCATGAAGAGAAATATACCTTTTCAGCAGTGTTTCAAATGAATGATAAAGCTGAAATTAAAAACCAATGGTTTGGTAGAACGGTTACTTATAGTGATGCACGTTATGCTTACGAAGAAGCACAAGCAGTTATAGAATCTAAAACCAATCTAATTCCAGCAGAAGTTTCTTTAACAGGAAAAGCTTATAAAACAGATCAGAAATTAGCAGATGCTATTTTAAAAATGGATGAGTTAGCTAAAATTATGCGTAAAAAACGTATGAGTTCTGGGGCTATTTCATTTGATAAAGTAGAGGTTAAATTTAACTTAGATGAACATAATAATCCAGCCGGTGTTTTCTTTAAAACCAGCAAGGATGCTAATAAGTTGATAGAAGAATTTATGTTACTTGCAAACAGAAAAGTTTCTGAATTTATAGGTAAGCAATCACCTAAAAAAACATTTGTGTATCGTGTGCATGATGAACCTGATGACAGCAAATTAGCAGCCTTACAAAATGTGGTAGGTAGGTTTGGTTATAAACTTAATTTTAAAGACCGAAAAAGCGTAACTACTTCACTAAATAATTTATTAAAAGAAGTTGTTGGAAAAAAGGAACAGAATTTAGTTGATACTTTAGCAATTCGCAGTATGAGTAAAGCGGAGTATACTACGCAGAATATAGGACACTATGGATTAGCTTTTGATTATTACAGTCATTTTACCTCACCAATTAGAAGGTATCCAGATGTAATGGCGCATAGGCTACTTCAGCATTATTTAGATGGCGGTAAATCTGCAAATGAAGATGCTTACGAAGATAAATGTCAACATTCTAGTAATATGGAAATGTTAGCAACTAAAGCAGAACGTGATTCTATAAAGTATATGCAAATACGATTTATGGAAGACCATAAAGACCAAGAGTTTTTAGGTGTTATTTCTGGTGTCACTGATTGGGGAATTTATGTTGAAATAATTTCAAATAAATGTGAAGGTATGGTAAGTGTTAGAGATATGAAAGACGATCATTATGCTTTTGATCAAGACTTATATGCTATGGTTGGTAGAAATGGTAAAAAAGTATATCAATTAGGTGATGAGGTAGTAGTTAAAGTTAAAAATACTGACCTAGTTAAAAAACATCTGGATTTTAATTTAGTGGGAAAAAAGGAGGACTTCAAGTAACTTTTCTTTATATATTACATCTAATAAGTTAAAATTATATTATGGTACTAACAACTACAAATTCAATTGAAGGACATAAAATAGAAGATTACTTAGGTATTGTAACTGGTGTTGCTATTAATAAAGAAAGATTATCTGCTAGTTTTAGTATGTCTAAATATTATGAAAAAATTCAGGATAGTATAGATAAAGTTAAAGAAGAAGCATTTCAAAAATTACAAGAAAATGCGGTTTTATTAAAGGCTAATGCCATTGTTGGAATAAAGGTAGAAATAGAATTAACTACTTCTAATTATGCTATGGTATCGGTTACAGGAACTGCTGTAAAAGTTAGTTAAATATAAAACCCACCCCAAATAAATTTTATGATAATTTTTGCATAAAATAATTATGAAACGGAATAATTCTTGATAATTTTACGTTTAAATAAAAAATAATTATCATGAAGCGCTTATCAATATTAATAGCCATTTTTACAACCTCAATACTATTTGCTCAAAACTCTATTGAAAAAGAAATAGGAGAATTCAGTGAATTAAAAGTGTACGATTTAATTAATGTTGAGCTTGTTAAAGCAAAACAGAATAAAGTTGTTATTACAGGGAAAAATGCAGAGAATGTTTTAATAAATAACAAAAATGGAACCTTAAAAATTAAAATGAACTTTAAGGAGATTTTTGATGGTAATGAAACAAAGGTAAAATTGTATTATTCTAAAATTGATGTAATAGATGTTAATGAAGGTGCTAATGTGCATTCTGAAGATAAAATAAAACAATTTGAAATTGATTTAAAGGCGCAAGAAGGAGGTAAAATTAATGTTAAGGTAGATGTTACTTATGCTAATATTAAGTCTGTAACAGGTAGTGTTATTAAAGTAACGGGTAAAGCAAAAAGTCAGGACGTATCTTTATTAACAGGTGGTGTTTATAAAGGAGCAGAGCTTAAGACTGATAAAAGTGAAGTTGCTATTAGAGCAGCAGGTGAGGCTCACGTAAATGCTAAAAATTTAGTAGATATTAAGATTAGAGCAGGTGGAGATGTATTTGTATACGGAGATCCTGAAACAGTAAATGAAGATAAGGTTTTTGGAGGGAGAATTAAACGAATGTAAAGTATAAAGTATATTAAAAAAGCCACTAATTTTAGTGGCTTTTCTTTTTTTATCTATTTAAAATCAATCAGAAAAATCGTAAAATATTTCTTTACTTTGTGTAAAGCTTTATTAAATTATGTTTGATGATATTTTAACAGCTATTCCTTTTGGAATTGTACTTGCCTTTACTATAGGCCCAGTATTTTTTGTGCTGTTAGAAACCGCTGCCACAAAAGGATTTAGACGCGCTTTGATTTTTGATTTAGGTGTTATATTGGCCGATATCATTTTTATTGTAGTTGCTTTTTTTAGTACTAATAAATTATTAGATAGGGTAAAGGATGATCCAAACTTTTTAATTTTTGGAGGCGTATTATTAGTGGTTTATGGTATTATTTCTTTTATAAAAACTTCAAAATCTTTCAGGGAAATTGTTAGGGAATATCACACAGTTGAACTAAAAAAAGGTTATGGTAAACTCTTTTTAAAGGGATTCTTATTAAACTTTATAAATATTGGAGTATTACTTGGTTGGGTTGTTTTTATTGCTTTAGCCAACACTTTATCAACTTCAGAAAAAGGTGTTTTTGTTTTTTTAGGAACTATTTTAGCAGTCTATCTTTTAGTTGATATTGGTAAAATTTTGGTAGCTAAAAGAATTAAAAATAAACTTACCCCTAGGTTAATTTTTAAAACAAAGAAAATTGTTGCTTTATTAGTTTTAGGCTTTGGGGTGCTTTTATTGGTTCAAGGGTTATTTCCAGAAACTTATGAAAAGAATAAAGAAAAGTTAGAGCAAATAAATCCTATAAAAGAAAAGCTTCCAGAATAACTGGAAGCTTTTTTTTGAGGCGTCGAGCGGATTCGAACCGCTGTAGCAGGTTTTGCAGACCTGTGCCTAAGCCACTCGGCCACGACGCCGTTAATGCTGCAAATGTAAAAAAAATTACCATTTTTCTTTACTTAATTTTATTTTTTACGTCTTTCAGTCATTTTTATCGTTACACGTTCCACATCACCACCTATAGGCGGATTAATTTTGCTTACCCAAACGGTTGCTTTTTGCACCATTTTTTCTTCCGTGAAGATTCTATTTAATATACGTTTTGCTACCGTTTCCAATAATTTAGAAGGAACACACATTTCCTCTTTTATAATTCGGTTTAAAAACACATAATCTACTGTATCACTTAATTCGTCTGATTTTGCAGAGTTTTTTAAATTAGCTTTAACTTCTAAATCAACCCTATAATCACTACCTATTTTGGTTTCTTCTTTTAAACACCCATGGTAAGCATAAACCTTAATGTTTTCAACTTTTATTATTCCCATTATTGTTTATAAAGTTATTGGGCTAAAATAGGTTGATTTTCCGTAATTTTGAGGCTTATTTAGTTGAAATACATCAGAAAATGTCTGAAGAGAGAAAACCACTCAATTTTATTGAGCAAATTATTGAAGAAGATTTAGCTAATGGGATGTCTAAAGACAATCTACGTTTTAGGTTTCCACCAGAGCCTAATGGTTATTTACACATAGGTCACACTAAAGCTATAGGGATTAGTTTTGGTTTAGGTGAAAAGTATAAAGCACCGGTAAATCTTAGGTTTGATGATACTAATCCATCTAAGGAAGAACAAGAGTATGTAGATGCTATTAAGCAAGATGTTGCTTGGTTGGGTTATAAATGGGATAAGGAATTATATTCTTCAGATTATTTCCAACAATTGTATGATTGGACCATACAAATGATAAAGGATGGTAAGGCTTATGTTGATTCACAAACCAGTGAAGAAATGGCTGAACAGAAAGGAACACCAACTCAAGTAGGTACAAACAGTCCTTACAGGAATAGAAGTGTAGAAGAAAACTTGGATTTATTTACACGTATGAAGAATGGTGAGTATGAAGCTGGAACACATGTTTTACGTGCAAAAATAGACATGGAAGATCCTAATATGTTAATGCGAGACCCAATAATGTATCGTATTATGTATGCGCATCATCATAGAACGGGTGATGATTGGTGTATTTACCCTATGTATGATTGGACACACGGAGAAAGTGATTATTTAGAACAGATTTCTCATTCTCTATGTTCATTAGAATTTAAACCACATAGAAAGCTTTATAATTGGTTTAAAGATATAGTACATGGTTACAGCTCAGATACTTTACCAATACCCCCTAAACAAAGGGAGTTTGCGCGTTTAAACCTTAGTTATACCATTATGAGTAAACGTAAGCTTTTACAATTGGTTAATGAAGGTGTGGTAAAAGGATGGGATGACCCTAGAATGCCAACCATTTCTGGTTTACGTAGAAGGGGCTATACACCAAATGCATTAAGAAAATTTGTTGAAACCGCTGGTGTTGCAAAGCGTGATAATGTAATAGATGTTTCTCTTTTAGAGTTCTGTATACGTGAAGATTTAAATAAGACCGCGCCAAGGGTGATGGCTGTTTTAGACCCTGTAAAATTGGTGATTACTAATTACCCTGAAGATAAAGTAGAGTGGTTAGATGCAGAAAATAATCCAGAGGATGAATCGGCAGGGTTTAGAAAAGTACCATTTTCAAAAGAACTTTATATTGAAAGGGAAGATTTTAAAGAAGAAGCCGGTAATAAATTTTTTAGATTAAAATTAGGTGGTGAGGTTCGTTTAAAGAATGCTTATATCATCAAAGCAGAAAGTGTTGTGAAAGATGCAGATGCTAATATTACTGAAGTACATTGTACGTATTCTGAAGATACCGCGAAGCGTGTAAAAGGAACATTACACTGGGTGTCTATTGCACATGCTATAAAAGCAGAAGTTAGGGAATATGACAGGCTTTTTATGGATGAAGCTCCTGATGGTCATCAGGATAAGGATTTTATGGAATTTGTAAATCCTAATTCCTTAAAAACTATTAATGCCTTTGTTGAACCAAGTTTAGCGGAAGCCAAAGTAGGAGACAGGTTCCAGTTTCAACGTTTGGGATATTTTAATATTGATAATGATTCAACTTCTAAAAAAATTATTTTCAATAAAACAGTAGGTTTAAGAGATACTTGGGCTAAAAAGAAGCCACAAGCAAATAATCAAAACCAGGCTAAGCCTAAGCAACAACAAACAGAACGCAAGCCTATAGATGTGATTAAACAACTGGGAAAAAAATACACAAATTTACCCGAAACAAAACAAGTAAAAGCGAAGGAGGAAATTCTCAAGCTTGCAGAAAATGTAAGTTATGATGACCTAGAGCCACTTTTTGCTACAGCAGTTAAAAAAGTTGGAACGCGAATAGCCACAGTAATTACTCTTGGTGTTTTGCTTAAAAAAGGATTAGAAAGGAATGAGGTTATAGATAGCTTTATAGCAAAAGCCTTAGAAGACAAAAATGAACTTTTAGTTGCCGAAACTCAGCAACTTTATTAGAACCCGAAAGAGTTAATACACTTTCCGCATTATATTTTTAGTTATATTTAAGTACTAACTATAAACTATATTATCATGGAAATGAATTATCTAGCAATTATTGTTGCCGCTTTAGTGCCATTAGTATTAGGATTTATTTGGTACAATCCAAAAGTTTTAGGAACTGCTTGGATGAAAGAATCTGGAGTTACTGAGGAAAAAATGAAGGGCGCTAATATGCCCGTTATTTTTGGTATTTCTTTGTTATTATCCATTATGCTTGCTTTTTTTATTCAAGGTATAGTTATTCATCAAATGGGAGCTTTTAGCTTAACCGGAGGTGATGTTGCCAATGCATTACCGTCTTATGAAGCGTTTATGAATGATTATGGTAGTGCCTTTAGAACCTTTAAGCATGGTGCATTACACGGTTTTATTGCAGGACTATTTTTTGTTTTTCCTATTATGGCTACTAATGGTATGTATGAAAGAAAAAGTTGGAAATTAACGTTTATAAATGTTGGATATTGGACTTTAACTTTAATGATTATGGGTAGTATTATTTGCGGATGGGTATAAAAATTTTGTAAATAATTAACAAAAAATTAGACTGAGGCATGTAACTTCAGTCTTTTTTTTACTACTTGTTATCATAACCTAAGGCTATTGATTGAGCATAAAATATATAGAAAAGTTTCTGAAATTCCGTCAGAATGGGATGCACTATCAATAAATGATGTGTTTTTAAAAACCCCATTTCTAGCAGGTTTAGAAGCATCTTCTCCCAGTAATATTACATCGTATTACGTTGGAATATTTAAGTCTAATAACTTAATTGGTAAAGTCGTTATTCAGCGTGTCCAGATGTATTTGGATGATGTGTTTAGAAGAACATCAAATAGTTTTTTAAAACAAATTGGAAAGCAACTCGTATCAAATTTTGTTAGAGGAAACGCGCTTGTAGTTGGTAATTTAATGCATACAGGTCAGCACGGAATTTATTTTGATGATACTGCGATTTCTCAAGATGATTTTCTTAATACTATTCAAAGTGCAATTGAAGATTTGACTATTGAAATTAAAGAAAAGTTCAATAAGAAGATTCGTATTATTGTTTTCAAGGATTATTTTGAAGCTGATACAATTCATAAAAGCACTTCCTATTTCAGAAGTCAGAATTTGTATAAAATTCAGGTGCAACCTAATATGATATTTAATGTCTCTGATAATTGGGAGACGCCCGAAAATTATATTTCAGACTTCAACAAGAAATATAGAAGAAGGTACAAAACAGCAAGAAAGAAAAGTGCTGATTTGGTTTGTAAAGAATTAAGCAAAGATTATTTAGAAGCACATTCTAAAGACCTTTTTAGGCTTTATGAGACCGTTTCAGATAATGCTAGGGTAAATTCATTTAAGTTAGATGAAAATCATTTCTTGAGCTTAAAGCAGAGCTTAAAAGAAAACTTTAAAGTTTTTGGTTATTTTCTAAAGAATGAGCTGGTTGGTTTCTATTCTGTGATTTTAAATCATGACAAACTAGAAACTTATTTTTTAGGGTACAATAAGGAGCTTCAAAATAAATATCAAATGTATTTAAACATGCTTTTTAATATGGCTTGTTTTGGTATTGAGAACAATTTTAAAACAATTGTATATGCCAGAACCGCAATGGAAATTAAAAGTTCAATTGGAGCCAAACCTTACAATATGAACGTTTATTTAACTCACACCAATAATTTTATTGCAAATACAATAATGAGGTGTGTGGTTAAGTATATGAATCCTATTAGAAAATGGGAAGAAAGACATCCATTTAAAAAATAAAAGAGCCCTGATTTTCAAGGCTCCTTATGTTTATAGTTGTTCTGTTGTCATTTCATCATCCGGAATTTCCAAACTGGTGGTAAAGTCTGGTAAAATCATGTCTGCCATTGCAGGGTTTTTCAATTGTTTAGCTTCTAAGAAATACCAGATTTCATTTTCAAGGCTGTAAATGCCCAACATATAGCTTTTTGCTTTTACACGCATGTTGTTTATTTTCATTTGATTGAAACCTTCAATATAACAACGGTATTGGTCTTGTTCAAAAACAATTCCAGAAACGCTAATAATATCTGCCTTTTCAAACACAAAACCTTGAGAGGTTTTCATATCGTCAAAAGTTTTTTTCATAAGTTCAATCCCAGCTTCTTTGCCACCCATTAATTCTAAAATGGAAGGATACGTATGCTTAAAAACAGTTTCAAAATCATATTTAAGTGTTGCTTCAGAAGTTATTTTAGCATCTCTTAAAGCTGATTCTTTTAACTCTTCTTTGGTTTGGGCAAAAGTAATCCCGCTAATTAATAGCAGGATTACCAAGGTTCTTAGTTTATTCATTTTCTTTGTTCTTATTTTTATCTGCGTTTTTCATAGCCTCGCCAATTTGGTTACTCGCTGTAAAGCTTGCTACCATATCATTAAGCATATTACTACCGGCTTGTGGCGCGTTTGGTAACAGTATTAAATTACTATTAGTTTCTTCACCTAAAGACTGTAAAGTATCATAATGTTGTGTAACAACAATTAGTGCCGAAGCTTCTTGGCTATTAATTCCAACTCGGTTAAGAACCTCAACAGACTCTTCTAAACCACGAGCTATTTCTCTACGTTGGTCTGCAATACCTTGACCTTGTAAACGCTTACTTTCAGCTTCAGCTTTAGCTTTCTCAACTATTAAAATACGCTGTGCATCTCCTTCAAATTGGGCAGCTATTTTTTCACGTTCAGAAGCATTAATACGGTTCATAGCTTCTTTTACTTGTGCATCAGGATCAATATCTGTTACAAGGGTTTTTATAATGTCATATCCATAATCTGACATAGCATCATTAAGTTCCGCTTTTACAGCAATGGCAATGTCATCTTTTTTAACAAATACATCATCCAGTTTCATTTTTGGAACTTCAGCACGAACCACATCAAATACGTAAGATGTAATTTGATCATGTGGATAATCTAATTTATAGAAAGCATCATATACCTTATCTCTAATTACTTTGTATTGTACTGAAACTTTTAATCTTACAAACACGTCATCAAGTGTTTTAGTTTCTATTATAACATCTAATTGTTGAATTTTTAAACTTAGTTTTCCAGCAATTCTATCTACTAAAGGAATTTTTAACTGTAAACCAGAATGACGAATACTTTGAAAGCGTCCAAATCGTTCAATAACGGCAGCGGTTTGTTGTTTTACAATAAAAAAGGAAGAGATTAAAATAATCAATCCGAAGATGATAATAGGAATTAAAATGAAATCCATGATATGTATAATGTTTAGTTAAAAAATGAGTTACTAATTTAAGTTATATTTGCGCCTTAACCCAAAAACGCTATGAAAAAAACACAACTTATCTTATTAGTAGTATTCTTACTAACTTTTGTTACAAAAAGTTTTGCGCAACGAGGAAAATACGATGTAACTAATGGGTTTTCTATTTCTGGGGGGTTAAGCCAATTAGATATTACTACTTCTAATTTTATAACTTCAAAGGGTAACGGGTTTGCGGGTGGTTTTTTGGCTACCGCAGATATTCCCAGACAGTGGTACAATATTAGTTTTGGAATGCAAATTTCAGAAAGTACAATTGGAATTTCTGCAAGACCAACCATGGCTAGTGCCAGTGACACTAACACCTTTATTGATTATAAATTGTTTGCTACTCAGTTAGCATTATTAGTAAATGTTAAAGTGGTTAAAAATTATTTTACAATAGATGTAGGTCCAATGCTGCAATATAATAGTAAGTTAGAGTTAAAGGATGACTCTCATGAGAATTACCATATAAACAATTATTCTAATTTAATTGCAACCGATATTACTGATATTTCTCAATTTAATTTTAACGGCGTTGTAGGAGCTTCTTTAGGAATTAGAAACTTTAAGTTAAGAGCTCAATATATTTATGGTTTTACCAATATTTTGAATAAGTTGGATGATAATAATCTAGATACTACTGGAGGAGAAGCTAGACTTAAAGGAAATATGAGCATGCTTATTTTGGGTGCAACAGTTTCTTTTTAAACATTTATATGTTATTTTTATTTTATGAAAAGAAGAACATTTATTGAAACAGGCATATTGGGTTCTGCAGCATTAATTTCAGCACCAATGTTATCTTGTGCTAGCGGTAATCAACCGCCCAAAGCTTTTATAGATCGTATTTTACCAGCTCCTATTAACGGAGGGTTTCGTGATGATAATTATTGGATTTGGGGCTCTTCAGTAATAAAAGGAGAGGATGGAAAATATCACATGTTTGCTTCAAGATGGTCTAAAGATGTAGGCTTTGGTAATTGGGTTACAAATTCCGAGGTAGTTAGAGCAGTTGCCGATACTCCAGTAGGGCCTTACACTTTTCAAGAAGTAGTGCTTCCAATTAGAGGACCAGAATTTTTTGATGGTATGTGCACGCACAACCCTAGAATTGTTAAATATAAAGACAAGTACTTACTGTATCACTTTGGTACAACCTATAAATTTCCTTTACCAACTAAAGAAAACCCTAAACCAGAAGGTTATAATTGGGATGAAGCCTGGTTAAATAAGCGCGTTGGGTTGGCTATTAGTGATTCTGTTTTTGGACCGTGGGAGCGTGTTGACAAGCCGGTTATTGAACCAAGACCTGGGCATTGGGATGCGTCAATTACATCAAACCCATCTCCAGCGGTAGACCCAAAAACAGGAAAAATATTGTTAATGTATAAATCTAGTTTAACGCGTAAACCGCCTTTGTTATTGGGAGTTGCAATGGCAGATAGCCCAAGAGGTGAGTATAAAAGATTGAGTGAAGAACCTGTATTTAGATTTGAAACACCAGATAAACAACATGTTGATGTTGAAGACCCTTTTATTTGGTGGGCTGGCGATAAGTATGAAGGTGTAATAAAAGACCGTTCAGGAGAAATATGTGGTGAAGAAGGTGGTGGAATTCATGTTTGGTCTAAAGATGGTGTTAATTGGAATTTATTTGACCAAGTAAAGGCCTATAGCAGACATATTTTATGGGAGGATGGTACGAAGACTTTCCAAAATCATTTTGAACGTCCTTTTGTATTAATTGAAGATGGTAAACCAACGCATTTATTTGCTGCTGTTGGTAGTGGGCCAGAAGCATGGAAGTTTGAGAATACTTGGAATATGGTGATTCCTTTAAAGCATTAAAATTTTAAATTATCAGATCAGTATTTTGAATCTGAATAATATCATTTTTTAATTACTTTCTACTTCAACCATTATTTTTTTAGCGCTTTCTAAATCGGAAGTTGCAACTTGTAATTCAATTTCAAATGTTGGAATATAGTTCATTAATTGAGTTGTAAATTCATTTTTTAAAAAACAATTAATTCCCTCTGATTCAAGTCGGCTTTTAAGTATTAATAATTCGCTTTCAATTCGAGAACTTTTTATTGTAATGAAACTCATAATTTTGTTTTGGACTTTAAATTTGACATATAAAACCAATCCAATTTACTGAATTTTTTTACAAAATCATATTAAAAACGTGTTTACAATGAACTTATGATGTTTTTAATACGCTTAATAGTTTCCGGTTTCCCAATCATAAACATAATATCAAAAACATCAGGCCCTTGTAAGGCTCCAACTAATGCTAAACGTAAAGGCATCATTACTTTCCCAAATCCTATTTCGTTAGAAGTAATCCAACCCTTAATTTCTGTTTGAAGTGTTTCTGTGGTAAAATCATCAATGTTATTAATGATATCTTTTATGGTATTTAGAATATCTTTAGTGCCTTCTTTAAGTGCTTTTTTTGATGCTTTTTCATCATAGCTTTTTGGTGTTTGAAAAAAGTAATAACTTAAATCCCAAAGATCTGAAATAAAAGATGCACGTTCTTTAACTAAACCTACCACTAATTCAATATAGTTTACATCAATGTCACTAAGTGCAGCATATTGTTCCTTAAAAGCTATGGCTAAATCACTATTGGGTTGCTCTTGCATATAATGATGGTTGAACCATTTAATTTTATCTGGGTCAAATCTTGCTCCCGCTTTGTTTACACGGTTTAAATCAAAAGCTTCAATAAGTTCGCTTAAGCTAAAAATTTCTTGTTCTGTTCCTGGGTTCCAACCTAAAAATGATAAAAAGTTAACTACAGATTCAGAGAAGTATCCATCTTCTTTATAACCTCTAGAAATCTCATGTGATTTTGGGTCTTCCCATTGTAAAGGAAATACTGGGAAACCTAATTTATCACCATCACGTTTACTTAATTTTCCTTTACCTGTTGGTTTAAGTATTAATGGTAAATGTGCAAATTCTGGCGCTTCCCAACCCAAAGCTTGGTATAATTGATAATGTAATGCTAATGAAGGCAACCATTCTTCACCACGAATTACATGTGAGATTTCCATTAAATGGTCATCGACAATATTTGCTAAATGATAGGTTGGCATACCATCACTTTTAAACAATACTTTATCATCTAAAATATTGGTATCAATTTTAATATCGCCACGAATAATATCTTTAAGATGCAAGGTTTCATCTTGAGGTGATTTAAACCTAATAACATAATCTGCACCAGCATCAATTTTGGCTTTTGTTTCATCTTCAGATAAAACCAAAGAGTTTACTAATCTGCCTTTTTCTCTATTATGCCAGTTATAAATAAAAGTTTTGCCCTTAGCCTCGTGGTCTTTTCTGTGAAAATCTAATTGTTCAGAAGTATCAAAAGCATAATAAGCGTTGCCGTTTTCAATAAGTTGTTCAGCATATTGTTTGTATAAATCTTTACGTTCACTTTGTCTGTACGGGCCAAATTTTTCGTTCTTTTTTGGACCTTCATCAAAAGGGATTCCGCACCAGTTCAATGAATCAATAATATATTTTTCAGCCCCTTCAACATAACGTGTTTGGTCAGTATCTTCAATACGCAATATAAATTCACCACCATGTTTTTTAGCGAATAAATAATTAAATAATGCAGTACGAACACCTCCTATATGAAGAGGCCCTGTTGGACTTGGTGCAAAACGCACACGAACGTTTTTAGTCATCTTTATTAAATTTGCTGCAAAAGTAAATGATTTTTTTCGTTTATAATTTAATTTGATTAAATGAAAAAATTATTGACTAACGAAGTGATTACTGAAACAAATCGAAATTTTGTTGTTTTATATAAATGCAAATTTGGTTTCTTTGAAGAAGAATACAATTAACACTTAATTATAAAGGGTGTACTAAATAAAATTGTAGTTTAGTATTATGCAAAATTTTGAAGCCATAAAAAACAAGCTAGAAGCGTTTATTAAACGTTATTACACTAATGAATTGCTTAAAGGGTGCATACTGTTTTTTGCTATTGGTTTACTCTATTTTTTATTCACACTTTTTATTGAATATATCCTGTGGTTAGGTACTGGAGCAAGAACCGCTTTATTTTGGCTTTTTATTGTAGTAGAGGTAGGGTTATTGGTGAAGTTTATTCTGTTTCCTTTAGCTAAATTATTAAGGCTTAAGGATGGTATAAATTATGAAGATGCTTCCAAAATTATTGGTAATCATTTTCCAGAGGTTAGTGATAAGTTACTTAATGTCTTGCAGTTAAATCAAAATCCGCAACAGTCAGATTTGTTATTGGCTAGTATTGAACAAAAGTCAATTGAGTTAAAACCAATACCATTTAAGCTTGCAGTTAATTTTAAGCAAAACATAAAATATTTAAAATACGCTGCAATTCCAGTTTTAATTATACTAATCACCCTTATTACAGATAACTTAAATTGGTTTAGTAATAGTTATAATAGGGTTGTTCATTATAAAACTGCCTATGAACCACCAGCGCCATTTAAGTTTTATGTTATAAATGAATCTTTACAAACCATAGAAAACAAAGATTTTAAATTACTAGTTAAGACATCTGGCGATCTTATTCCTGAGAATGCGCAAATAGTGTATAATGATGAGACTTACTTTTTGCATCAAACTGGAATTGGTGAATTTGAGTATATTTTTAATCAGCCTAAAGAAGCCATAGACTTTAAGTTTTATGCCAACAATGTAACCTCTAAAACGTATTCACTTAATATTGTTGAAGCGCCTTCTTTATTAAGTTTTGAAATGTTTTTAGATTATCCAGGTTATACTAAAAAGAAAGATGAAACTTTAAAAAGTACGGGAAATGCCGTGGTTCCAGAGGGAACTAGTGTAACATGGAAACTTAAAGCTAAATCTACAGATTATGTAAATCTTTTTACTGAGGATACCATAAGGTTTAACGCTAAAAGTAATGGTGTTTTTAATGTTTCAAAACGTGTTTTTAAAAATTTAGATTATAGTTTAAGCACTAATAATAAGGACCTAATTAATTATGAGAATTTAGCTTTTAGAATTGATGTTATTAAAGATGAATACCCCGAATTAAAGGTAAGAATGCAGGTGGATAGCCTTGATGCCCAGAGCCTTTATTTTTTTGGTCAAGCAAGTGATGATTATGGGTTTACTAAATTGCAATTAGTTTACTATCCTTCTGATAATGAGGATGATAAACTGATTGAAAATATTCCATTGTCCAATTCTAATATCACAGAATTCATAAGTGCTTTTCCTAATACTTTGGAAATTCAGGAGGGTATTCCTTATAGTTTATACTTTCAAGTATTTGATAATGATGCAGTTAATAAATTTAAGAGTATTAAAAGCGATACGTATACTTACCGTAAGCGTACACAAAAAGAAGAGTTAACCAAAAGATTAAATGATCAGAGTAAAACCATAAAGGGTCTCAATAAATCTTTAAATAAGTTTGAAGAAGATCAGAAGAAATTAGAAGATTTAACAAAAACACATAAGGAGAAGGCTACCTTGAATTTTAATGATAGAAAGAAGTTGGAATCATTTTTAAGTCGGCAAAAACAGCAGGATGAAATGATGAAGAAATTCAACAAAGAGCTTAATGATAATTTAGAGGAATTTAAAAATAACAAGGAAGATGATTCTTTTAAGGAAGATTTAAAAAAGCGTTTAGATGAAAATGAAGAACAACTTGAAAAGGATGAAAGGTTGTTGAAGGAAATTGAAAGGATTCAGGAAAAAATTAATAAAGAGGAGTTGGTTAATAAATTGGAAGAACTTGCCAAACAAAATAAAAATAAGAAAAGAAGTTTACAGCAGTTGTTGGAGTTAACTAAACGTTATTACGTTGAAAATAAACTTGAGAAATTGGCTGATGATTTAAATAATTTATCAGAGGAACAAGAAAAGTTATCAGACCAAAAAGATGAAAATAACGCTAAAGAAAAACAGGAAGAATTAAATAAATCATTTGAGGAATTTACCAAGCAATTAGACGATTTAAAAAAAGATAGTAATGCTTTAAAAAAGCCTATTGATATTCCTCAGGATAAATTGGAGGAACGTGAAATAAAGGACGAACAGCAAAAGGCAACTGAAGAATTAGAAAAAAAACAAAGGGATAATTCCGATCAGGATAAAGAAGAGCAGCCTAATAATGGAAGTCAAAATAAAGCAAAGAAGAATCAGAAAAAAGCAGCTCAGAAAATGAAACAAATGAGTAAGAGTATGCAAAATGCTATGAGTGCCTCTGGTGGAGAACAGATGCAAGAAGACATGGAAATGCTTCGTCAAATTTTAGATAATTTAGTGCTTTATTCTTTTGATCAGGAAGCATTGATGGATAACTTTAAAAAGATTGATGTTGATCACAGTAGGTTTGCTTATTATCTTAAAAAACAAAATACATTAAGAGAACATTTTGAACATATAGATGATAGTTTGTTTGCATTGTCATTAAGACAACCCAAGCTTTCTGAAAATGTTAATAAAGAAATTACCGAGGTATTTTTCAATGTTGATAAAGCTATTTCCATGTTAGCTGAAAATCAGTTATATCAAGGTATAGCTAAACAACAATTTGCTACTACTGCTGCAAATAATTTGGCTGATTTTTTAAGTAATGTACTTGATAATATGCAAGAAAGTATGAGCATGTCTTCTGGTAAGGGTAAGGGTGACCAGCAACTACCTGATATTATTATGAGTCAGGAGCAATTGCAGAAAATGATGGAAGATGGTATGAAAAAGTCTAAGGAGGGCAAACCTCAGAAAGAGGGAGAACCTAAGCAAGGTGATGATGGAAAGAAAAAGGAAGAGGAACAAGGTAAGAAGTCTGGAGAGGGAGAAGGTACAAATGAAGAATTAAACGGTTTATTGTTTGAAATATATCAAAAGCAACAGGAACTTAGACAGGCGTTAAAAGATAAGATTGCTAAAGAAGGTTTGGGATATAAAGGAGATAAGTTGGTTAGAGATATGGAAGAAATAGAATTGGATTTATTGAATAAAGGATTCACTAACCAAACTCTTCAAAAGATGATGGAACTTAAGCATGAATTATTAAAGCTAGAAAATGCTACTCTGGAACAAGGAAAGGATGATAAAAGAGAGTCTAAGTCAAATAAAGATGATTTTAATAATAACTCAATTAATCAAATTCCAACAGCAAAACAATATTTCCAGACTATAGAAATTTTAGATAAACAAGCTCTACCTTTGCATCAAATTTATAGAACTAAGGTTCAGGAATATTTTAAAAAAACTAATGATTAGCTTTAACTACGAGACTGATTTCACTTTGTTTAATGAAGAGGGAATTTCTAATTGGATTTTAGATACTATATCAGCCGAAGGATTCGGAATAGAAGAGATAAATTATGTGTTTTGTAATGACGAATATCTCCATAAACTTAATGTTGAATTTTTAAACCACGATACTTTAACTGATATAATTAGTTTTGATTATTCAGTGGGAAAAATTATACAAGGCGATATTTTTATATCTATTGAAAGAGTGGTAGATAATGCTAATGATTTTGGGGTTCTTTTTGATAATGAATTGCGTCGGGTAATAATACATGGTATATTGCATTATTGTGGTTATAAGGACAAAACAGATGTAGAGGCTAAACTTATGAGGCAGAAGGAAAATCACTATTTAAGCCAGCTTGCTTAAATTCAAAAGTTCACCGTATATTTGCAAACTTAAAAAGCATATGTTCCACGTGGAACATGTTTAAATTCTAATGTCATGTTTAATGAAGTTTATGATGTAATTGTTGTTGGTGGTGGTCATGCTGGTAGTGAGGCTGCAGCTGCGGCAGCCAATATGGGTAGCAAGACACTTTTGGTTACTATGAACTTACAGAACATTGCGCAAATGTCTTGCAACCCTGCCATGGGTGGAATTGCAAAAGGGCAAATCATAAGGGAAATTGATGCATTAGGTGGTTATAGTGGAATAGTATCGGATACATCCGCTATTCAATTTAAAATGCTTAATAAGTCTAAAGGACCTGCAATGTGGAGCCCGAGGGTTCAAAGCGACAGAATGCGTTTTGCTGAAGACTGGAGAATGCTTCTAGAGAACACAAAAAATCTTGATTTTTATCAAGAAATGGTTTCAGGTTTATTGATTGAAGAAGATAAGGTTGTAGGTGTAAAAACATCATTGGGTGTTGAGGTTAGGTCTAAATCTGTAGTGCTTACAAATGGTACTTTTTTAAATGGATTAATACATATAGGAGATAAAAATTTTGGTGGAGGTAGAGCAGGAGAAAAAGCGGCTACGGGTATAACTGAACAGCTTGTTGATTTGGGGTTTGATTCTGGTAGAATGAAAACAGGTACACCGCCCAGAGTTGATGGAAGGTCTTTAGATTTTTCAAAAATGGTTGAACAACCTGGTGATGATAATCCTGAAAAATTTTCATATTTGGATGTTACAAAACCTTTAAAAGAACAACGGTCATGTCACATGTCTTATACCAGTGCTTTGGTACATGATTTACTTCGTGAAGGATTTGATAGATCGCCAATGTTTAATGGTAGAATTAAAAGTTTGGGCCCGCGTTATTGCCCATCAATTGAGGACAAGATTAATAGATTTGCCGATAAAGATAGACATCAATTATTTGTTGAACCAGAAGGTTGGAATACGGTTGAATATTATATTAATGGATTCTCAACGTCGTTACCTGAGGATGTACAATTTAATGCCTTAAGATCTGTTGTTGGTTTTGAAAATGTAAAATTCTTTAGACCAGGTTACGCCATAGAGTATGATTATTTTCCACCAACACAACTTAAGCATACTTTAGAAACTAAGATAGTAAGTGGTTTGTATTTTGCAGGACAAATAAATGGAACTACAGGATATGAGGAAGCGGCATCTCAAGGTTTAATGGCTGGAATAAATGCAAGTTTAAAAGTACAGGAAAAAGATCCTTTTATGCTTAAAAGGGATGAGGCTTATATTGGTGTTTTAATTGATGATTTAATTACTAAGGGTACTGAGGAGCCTTATAGAATGTTTACCTCTAGAGCAGAATATAGAACATTATTAAGGCAAGATAATGCAGATTTAAGATTAACTCCAAAGGGTTATGAACTTGGATTGGCTTCTGAAAAGCGATTAAAACGAATGGAAGAAAAGCATAAAGCTGCGGAGAAATTTGTCAGATTTTTTGAAACACAAAGTGTGAAACCAGAAGAAATTAATCCTATTTTAGAAAGTAAAAAATCATCTGCTGTAAAGCAATCTGGAAAATTATTTAAGGTGTTTGCTAGACCTAATATTGACATGGAAGATATTAGAAAAGTAAAAAGTGTTAGTGATTATATTCTAGAGAATAACTTAGATAGAGAAGTGATTGAACAGACAGAAATACAAGTTAAATATTCTGGATATATAGCTAAGGAAAAGAACAATGCTGATAAATTAAACAGATTAGAGTACGTAAAAATTCCTGAGAATTTTGATTATTCTAAGATAAAGTCTATGAGTTTTGAAGCGCGTGAAAAGCTTAAAAAAATACAACCAACAACAGTATCTCAAGCATCACGAATAAGTGGTGTATCACCTAATGATATTTCTGTTTTATTGGTGTATATGGGTAGATAAATAATTTATTGTTCCACGTGGAACATCTCTTTTAATTTTATTATTTCATCATTCTAAATTGGTGCAAAGCGTAAAGCCAAAGTATCAATTCAGAATCAATTACAAATGAAAAGCACAACTTCTTTATTAACTATAAAAGACCACTCCGTTTCAGGAGAAGTATTTGAATTAATTGAAAATTCAGAATATGGGTTTCTTGAAACTTCACCAAAACCTTCATTAGAAAAATTACCAGAATACTATCAAAGTG
This sequence comes from Seonamhaeicola sp. MEBiC01930, assembly GCF_045277075.1. Lineage (GTDB taxonomy): Bacteria > Bacteroidota > Bacteroidia > Flavobacteriales > Flavobacteriaceae > Seonamhaeicola. The sequence continues at coordinate 1,434,219 of NZ_CP104270.1, forward strand.
AAGATTATATTTCGCATACAGATTCTAAACGCAATCTGTTTGAAAAGGCATATCATGTTGTTAGAAAATGGGCCTTAAAGAAAAAGTTACATTTAATTAATTCTTTTAATACCAATGGTAAAAGTATTTTAGATGTTGGTTGTGGTACAGGTGACTTTTTACAAATTGCACAACAAAATAATTGGAAGGTTTCAGGAATTGAACCAAACGAACAAGCAAGAATAATTGCCAATCAAAAAACTAACAATTCCGTTTTTGAAACAGAACAACTTTTAGAATTCAAAGCACAGAGTTTTGATGTTATTACACTGTGGCATGTTTTAGAACATTTACCAAATTTAGAAGATCATATTTCTATTTTTAAAAAACTATTAAAACCAAATGGGGTTATAGTTATAGCTGTTCCTAATCATAAAAGTTTTGATGCAAAACATTATAAAACGTTTTGGGCAGCTTTTGATGTTCCAAGACATCTTTGGCATTTTAATAGAAAATCTATGTCAAACTTATTTTCTAAAGTTAATATGAAAGTAGTTAAAACTAAATGCATGTGGTTTGATGCTTTTTATGTGAGTATGCTTTCAGAAAAATATGCCTCTGGAAAAATGAATTTATTTAAAGGTTTTTTTATTGGAGCCCTTTCAAATATTAAAGCTATTACTTCAAAAGAAGCCTCTTCATTAATTTACATCATTAAAAACCACTAAAACCTAATTAGATTAGTTTTATTTTAAGCCTAATAATGAATTCATCTATATACATACCCAATTTTTAAAAGTGCCTTAAAACGCTTTATTTAAACTTGTTTGTAATAATGATTTTTAATAAATAATTTAAATTCAATAAATTTTATTTATAGCGTTAATTCAAGGTTAATTTAATTACTTCAGTCTATTTTGTTTATTACATTTGTTCGGATTAAAAATTTAAGAAATGAAATATATAATTTGTATTGTTTTAGTAGCGTTTGCTTTTACATCTTGTCAGCAACAAAAAATTGGTTATGTAGATAACGGAACTGTTATTAATGACTACCAGGAGAAAAAAGATTTAGAAACTAGGTTTCAAGCTAAGGACGATTCTTTTAAGAAAAGAGCAGATAGTATTAGTCAAGCGTTTCAATTAGAAGCTCAAAAAACACAAAATGAAGCACAAAGAGTTGCAAGAAGTAATAGAAAGAAAGCCGAAGAATTAATGGTAGGCTTACAACAAAAGCAACAAATATTGCAACAACAAATGCAATTTGAACAACAACAAATTCAGCAGTCTTTTCAATCTGAAATAGATTCTTTAATAATTAGGGTTAAAGACTACGTTAAAGATTACGGTAAAACAAACGGATATACTTATATCTTAGGTACAAGTGATGCTGCATCTTCAGTGTTGTATGGTACAGATGAAAATGATTTAACACAAACTATTTTAGATGCTTTAAATGCTGAGTACAAGGAGAAATAGATTGTAAAATACTCAAAATCAATATATTATCCTGATTTCTTAAAACAAATCAGGATTTTTTTTGCGGTAAAACGAAAAGGCCTTGGCAAGTATTGATACCTTAAAGTTTCCAGTTCCAATAAGTTCACCATCGGCTTGAATAAAAGGAAGCTTATTTTCATCAACCTCTATTTTCAGTGCATCTGTTTTTAGCGTTTTAACTTTTTTGTGCTTAGTTATTTTACCGTTAAACAGTCTGGGTAAATTTGTTATGATTTCAAACTTGTTGAGGTTTTGAGCAATAGAAATGTCTAATAAACCATCAAAGGGATTTGGTGAATCTGTAAGCCGCATGCCGCCACCAGAATATTTACATAAGCCAACAAGTATCATTAAGGTTTTTCCTGATATTTCTTTTGAATTTATAGTTACTTTAGATTCAAAATTATTAAAAGAAAATATACCGGAAAGCGCTCCAAAAAGGTAAGCCAAAGCACCCCATTTTTTATACCGCTCAACTTTACTAACTACATAACCATCAAAACCAATACCCGCTAAATTATTGAAATAAACAGAAGGTTTATTACTGTTTTCAAATTCAATTTTACCTAAATCTTGATAGGCAATATAACCTTCAGAAATGATTTTTATGGCCGATTCTATATGGTTTGCAATGGCATGAGTTTTTATCCAATCATTTCCTGTGCCAATAGGTATAACGCCAATATTAATGGCGCTAGACGGTATTTCTGACTGATTCATAATACCATTAATGGTATTGTGTAAGGTACCATCACCGCCAACGCAAATAATGTGCTTAAAACTGTTTTTTAGAGCTTTTTGAACTAGTGAAACACTATGTTTGCTGTATTCAGTAAAAGCAAATTCAAAATCAAATTTATAATGGTGTAATAAACGCTTTATTTCAGGCCACTTTTGTTTGGCTTTCCCATTACCAGAAGTTGGGTTAATAATAACAAACCACTGTTTGGAATCCTTTTGCATTAAGCCGATTTTTTATGAAGTAATCGGGTAAGTTTTATTGATAGATCTGTTAGTATAATTTTAGAGTTACCATTGCGCTCAATATGGTAAATGGCGTCTTGAAGCTCATTGCTAATATCCATGATGTTGTTGCCATGAATATAAGGTGCAAAATTTTCCAGTTTAAACTTTTCTGTTTTTGGTTCTAGGTACACCAAATCGGTGGCGTTGTAATTTAGCAATAGGGCCTGCCGGAAAAAATCTAAGCAAAAATGTAAAAATTGTTTCTGTGTTTCTCTACCTGTTTTTGCTATATCTTCACTCCAGGAAATAAGATCATGAATGGCAGATTTATTTCCCTTAGCTTTAAAAGCACTTCTAATCCAGAAAATAAACCATTTTTCAAATTGCAAATCTTCAGAATCTTGATACACCAAATCACAAGCCTTATTATAATTTCCGTTAGACTGATGCGCAATTTTAGCAGCAACCGTAATATCTAAATTATAATCTTTAATTAAAGCTTGCTTTATAACATCTTCAGCTAAAGGCGGAAAATGAAGAATCTGGCATCTAGACCTAATGGTATTAATAATTTGCTCTTCATCTTCAGCAATTAAAAGAAAAACAGTTTGGTTTGGTGGCTCTTCAATAAGTTTTAAAAGCTTGTTGGCACAGGCAATATTCATTTTTTCGGCCATCCAAATAATCATTATTTTATAACCACCTTCATAAGATTTAAGAGATAAGGCTTTTACAATATCTTGGGCTTCATCAACCCCAATTTGCCCTTGTTTATTATCAACCCCAAGTAGTTTATACCAATCAAATAAATTCCCGTAAGGTTGTTCTTTTAATAACTGGCGCCATTCTTCAAGATAATGACTAGAAACAGGATGACTTTTGGCCTTACTGGTAGTAGTTACCGGAAATGCAAAGTGCAAATCTGGATGCGATAAGTTTTGAAACTTAATATTGCAGGCTTCATTACCAGAGTTATTTTCTGCATTAGTGTTTTTGCACAAAATATACTGTGCGTAGGCAATAGCCATAGGTAATGTGCCAGAACCCTCAGGACCCACAAATAATTGCGAGTGTGGTATTCTACCATTATCAGCACTTTGTGTGAGATGGTTTTTAATGTGTTCTTGCCCTAAAATATCAGAGAATAGCATGGAAACAAAAGTACATGATTTTTTTTCATAAAGAAATTCAAGAAACTAAATGAGAAAAGGTTTTTCTAAGGTAACTGAGGCTTAACTTTTAAATATTTGGGCGTTACCACGCTACGGCGTGGTCGGGCTTTTAGCTATATCTTTTTAAACGTCATTCTCAGGGAGGAATGACCGTAAGAATTTGTTAAATTTTAATATAAAAGCACTTTAGTTCCCTTCTAAGTTTAAAAAGGATGCCGCTTCAATCCCTAACGCGGGTTAGTTTGTTCGGGTTGTTTTTTAGATTGAAGTTGGCGGTTTTTTTGAGGAGTTCATTTACCCATTTTTTAAAATTATCATGTCCAATTTGTATTGGGTTAATTATTTCCCAAAATTCACCAAAATTTGATTGATTATGTCCTCGGACTTAATCCTTAATTAACATCCAGTTGTTTTTTTCAATTTTATATTCCTCATGAGCAAATGCTACTGCCGTATTATAATCATCTTGCAAATGGTCACTAATACATTTACCATTATTATCGAAAACATAAATATACCAACCTATTTCTGGCAGATCTTCTTCTATAATAAATCGTTGGTTTCCGATATATGTTTCAAATTTTCTAAACATCATTTGTCAATACAATGGAATGATTGTTTATGGTTTTTTGTATGAAAATCCATAGGGTTTTAGAAGTAAGTGAGAACATGCAATTACTTATAGTCTTTGTTGGCAATAGTGTTTTATTTCACATAAGCGAATGATTGAGGTGGATGTAAATTAAAATCCGTTTTCAAACATTTAGGTTTTTTATATTTTTTCTTGTTCTTGACTTGAATTGCGAACCCCTTTTCTCTCTCCGAAAAATATTCATAAAAAAAATCTTCTGTAATTCCCGAATATTCTTTTGTCAAGTTCCAAAGTGTTTCAAGGTCATTATTGAAGATTTTACCGATTTCAAATTCGCCAATTACTTTTTGTACAGGCGATGATGCATAAACTATTACAGATTTTACATTATTGTTTTTAAAGATGGCTTTTCTAAATTCAAATTTTTTAGAACCATCAAAAATCTTAAAAGCAAACTCTGGTTTAATTGATAAAACGACTTTCATATATTATTTTCGGTTGTAGGCAAAATTAACTAATTTGTTAAACTGATTGTTATTTAATTCTATAAATCCACGTGGCATATTCATAATGTCCGGAATTACACCAATTCTGTTCAAATCATTGAGCGTTGGTTTTGGTGTCGGAAAAGAGTGAGCGAATAAAAATTTTATAACAAAAGGTTTGTATTTTTTCTTATTCCACCAATTTTTTTCAAGTTCTTTCTTTTTTATCATAGTTCTTCTATAACAAGCTTTATAAAATTCATCGAACGAATTAAAATCTTTAACTACTTGCTCTACAATACAAATTGAAGTTACGGTACTTGAGTATTTTTTAGGTTTGGTTTCTCCCAATCTATAAATGATAATAATATCACCAGGTTGAAGATGTCTATCAAAAGAATGTGATATATATACCTTTCCTATACGATTTCTGTGAGGTTCGTTCTCCGTATATTTTGTTTTATCTTCTCTAGTGTTAATACTATCGGGAAATAATTCCGTGTGATATTGAGGTTCTATTTTGATGATATATTTTCTAGTTTTTCTAGAGAAAAAAGGAAAAGAAAGCTTAGGTTTATTAATGTCAATTGGCAAAGTCTTACCAAAAGGTCTAGTTAAAACGATTTCGTCTCCGTTTTTAGTCGATTTTATTCCGTGTTCAATAAAACCCCAAGTTTTGAGCATATCAATTAGTTGTACTTGTTCTGGTCTTTTGTCAAAAACAGTAACATATATTTCATCAACTTTATATTGAATTGCGTTATCAAAAACAATTTTCAAAAATCTTTCACCAATTTTATATCCGTTACTAATTACTTTTAGCGTTCCAATTTTCAGTCTTTTTTTCTTGTCAAATATTGGTTTTATTTCAGAGTAATTTTCTTTTTCATCTTCAACTTTAATGTAAAGAAATGCGGTTAAGTTATTATCGCTATAACATACATAACAAACTTTGTCAAATTTTGATTTGAACCAATCATCAAATTCATCATAGTCTTCTCGGAAACTATTAAAAAAGTTGTCATCAATATCAACTTCTGCGAAGTCAGCTTTTTTAACGGCGAGGATGTTATATTGAACTAATTCAGGGTTTTCAGATGTGACTTTTTCAAGAAATGATTGAATTTTAAAGACTTTGTCTGAAATGCCAAGTCTATCTGCTTTAGAGTGTATTTTTTTGTCCTGCGTTATTAATAAATCTATTCTGTTTTCATAGATTTCGTTTAATAGGTGGGTGTCATTTATATCGTTATCGTTTACATCAAATTCATCACTTACACTTTGTACATTTTCCGAAAAAGGAAGTTGATGTTTAATTTTATTATAACTGTCTAGTTTTATTGAAAAAGTCGCAACTACTTGTTTATTTTGATAAGTATCAATTTCAGAGATTGTAATTGGATGAATATATTTTTCGTAATGTAACTTATCAATCCAGTTAAATAGTTGTCCGATGTCGTATTCGACGACTCTGTTCGCTTCTCTGTGAATAATTATGTTAGTATCTAAAAGTACTTTCATTCAATGATTGTTCTTGGGTTTGTTCACAATTTTGCCAAGGCCTTGATATAAAATCATTTTAATGATTTATACTTACTGCCAAACTAAAGTATAGTTTTTTTCTCACAAAGTCAAGTGCTATAATCTTTAAGTTTAAAATGCTTTTAACAAGTTATTATTACTAATTAAAAACAAATCCACTTATTTTTATATGCTAAACAAAACATTTAATTAATCCATGTCCCAAGAAGCTATTTTATTTATTCCAGATATATCGGGGTTTACTGAGTTTGTTCATCATACAGATATTAGCCATAGCCGGCATATTATTTCTGAGCTTTTAGAGCTTTTAATTGATAGTAACACCATAGGGTTGGAGCTGGCAGAAATAGAAGGTGACGCGCTTTTTTTATATAAGCTTGAAGATACTATTAATTTAAGCGCAATTGAAAAGCAAATTGAAGCCATGTACGTAGCATTTCATTCACATTTAAAGCGTTATGAGTACCAAAGAATTTGTCATTGTGGTGCATGTTCATCTGCTTATAATTTAAAAATTAAGTTTGTGGTGCATTATGGTGAAATTGAATTTATTGAAGTTAAAGATTCAAAAAAGCCCTACGGAAGTAATGTTATACAAGTTCATAGATTGCTTAAAAATGATGTGCCAATTGATGAGTACGCTATTTTCACAGAAAGTGTAAAGGCTCTAGATGAAAATTCAGAAAAACAAAAAGCCACTTACGATTTTGGAGAGATTGTATTTACTTTTAACCCGCTATCTCATTTAAAAGAACGTTTACCTGAGATTGACCCAATTCCCAAAGATGTTCCAAAAACGGCCTTACTTAAAGAAACTGTTGAGGTTAAAATTTCGGCTTTAGAACTTTATGAAATACTAAGCAATTTTGATTACAGATTGCTTTGGGTTAAAGGCATAAATAAACTAGAGTACGAAAAAAACAAAGTAAATAGAGCAGGCTTAAAGCATAAGTGTTTGGTTAATAATCAAGAAATTACTCAAACAACGGTAACAAAAAACGTTAATAAAAACCAGCTTGTATATGGTGAATCTACCACCAATTTTCCTTTTACAAAACGCATGAGCAATTATTTTGTTTTAGAAGAAATTGAATCTGGGTTAACTAAAGTTGATATTGAGTTATTTGCAGACTTTAAGCCATTTGGTATTATCATGAAACCACTTTTAAAGAAAAAACTTAAAACGGCCATTTTAGAAAACTTCAATCACCTTATTTCTTTAATTAATTCTGGATTTACCTTTAAATCTGATGTAGAAAACTAGTTTTTCAAAAAATCTTTTCCACTTCAAACGTTTTCGTAAAAAAAGGCATTTTTTAGTGCTATTTAATTAACTACATTTGTGTTCTAATTGATATAAAACAATAAAAATGAAGACTCTTAACGATTTCAATTTTGAAAATAAAAAAGCCTTAATCCGTGTTGATTTTAATGTGCCTTTAAATGAAAATTTTGAGGTAACAGATGCTACCAGAATTGTATCTGCAAAACCAACAATCATTAAAATATTAGAAGATGGCGGAAGCTGTATTTTAATGTCGCATTTAGGGCGTCCAAAAGGATTTCAAGCTGAGTTTTCATTAAAGCATATTGTAGAAAAAGTACAAGACGTTTTAGGTGTTGAAGTTAAATTTGTTTCAGATTGTATTGGTGCTGATGTTGAAGCTGCAGCTGCAAGTTTAGAACCAGGTCAAATTTTATTATTAGAGAATCTTCGTTATTACAAAGAAGAAACAGCAGGAGATAAAGACTTTGCAGAAAAGCTTTCTAAATTAGGAGATGTTTATGTAAATGATGCTTTTGGAACTGCGCATAGGGCTCATGCATCTACAACTATTGTTGCTCAGTTTTTTCCAGAAGATAAATGTTTCGGAAGCTTATTAGCACAAGAAATAGATAGTATAAAAAAGGTAATGGAAACTGGAGAAAAACCAGTTTTAGCCATTTTGGGTGGTGCTAAAGTATCTTCAAAAATTACCATTATAGAAAACATTCTTGATAAAGTAGATCACTTAATTATTGGTGGTGGTATGGCTTTTACGTTTATTAAGGCTCAAGGTGGTAGTATTGGTAATTCTATTTGTGAAGATGATAAAATGCCACTTGCTTTAGATATTTTAAAACAAGCAGAAGAAAAAAATGTTCAGATACATATTCCTGTTGACACTATTGCTGCAGATGCGTTTAGTAACGATGCTAACAAGCAAACTGTGGATATCACAGCTATTCCTGATGGTTGGGAAGGTGTAGATGCCGGACCAAAATCAATAGAAAAATTCCACAAGGTAGTTATGGAAAGCAAAACGATACTTTGGAATGGCCCCTTAGGCGTTTTTGAAATGGAAAGTTTTGCAAACGGTACTATAGAATTAGGAAACTCTATTGCAGAATCTACCAAAAACGGGGCTTTCTCACTAGTTGGTGGAGGTGATTCTGTAGCAGCTGTAAAACAATTTGGATTCCAAGATAAAGTAAGTTACGTAAGTACTGGTGGAGGTGCTATGTTAGAAAGTTTAGAGGGGAAAACTTTACCAGGAATTGCTGCAATTTTAGAGTAAAATTTCAGAAATCGCTTTTAGTTTAGACTTTAACTAGTAAAAATACTCCAACAGAAAGCTTTTAGGAATTTGGGAATAAAATAAATTAAGTTTTCAAAATCCCATAAAAAACACGAATTTAGCCATACTATCGTTCAATGAAGAGAGATATTATGGCTATTCGTTTTTATATACTTATTTTCCTTTTTAGTATATCGTTTTCTTATTCGCAAACAGAAGATGCAGGTGCCTCTTCTAATACCCCCGTTAAGGATAGTTTAGTTGGCACTATCAATCAATTGAAACAGTTGAATCAACTCCTGATTCAACGGATATTAAGAAATTAAAAGACCTTGAACTTGCTGCAAATTTTGATGAAAAGTGGCAGGAAGAATTATATAGTACCAGCTTATTTGATACCATTTATAAATCGGTTACAGAATTAAGTTTTGAAGATGTTGAATATCCAGAATTACCAACGGATACTTTGAAAATGAGATTAGAGGCACTTAATGCCAGAACACCGTTTAATGTAGAGTATAATCCTGCTTTAGAAAGTGTTATAAAATCGTATTTAAAACATAGGCGTAAATCACTTCAAAAGTTAATTAGTTTAAGTAACTATTATTTTCCTTTATTTGAAGAAGAGTTAGATAAACATAATATTCCATTAGAAATAAAATATCTGGCCATAGTAGAATCTGCATTAAGGCCAAGAGCAAAATCTAGAGTAGGTGCCACGGGTTTATGGCAATTTATGTTTGGTACTGGAAAAGAATATGGTTTAGATGTAAGTAGTTATGTAGATGAACGCAGTGACCCTATAAAATCTACTGAAGCGGCATCTAAATACTTGGCTAGACTCTATAAAATTTTTGGAGATTGGGACTTGGCCCTGGCGGCTTATAATTCGGGTCCAGGAAATGTAACTAAGGCCATACGTCGTTCAGGTGGCTATAAAAATTACTGGAATATTAGGCATAATTTACCTAGAGAAACGGCAGGATATTTACCCGCTTTTCTGGCTAATATGTACATTTTTGAATATGCTGAGGCTCATGGTTTTAAAAATATTAAACCAAATTTTGTGCTTAAAGAAACAGATACGGTTTTGGTGAAAAATATGATAACTCTAGATCAGGTATCAGAAGTAACAGGCACACCTGTAGAAGAGCTTCAGTTTTTAAACCCTTCATACAAATTAGATATTATTCCGGTAATTAAAGGAGAGAATTATTATTTAAGATTACCCAAAGAAGTTGTAGGTACATTTGTAAATAACGAAGCGCAGATTTATGCTTTTGTAAAAGAAGAATTTGCCAAAAGAGAAAAACCATTACCACAATTTTTTAATGCTACAGACAGGATTAGATATAGAGTTAGGTCTGGAGATTATTTAGGAAAAATTGCAAGGCGCTACGGCGTAAGAGTGAGCCAAATAAAACGTTGGAATGGTTTACGTAGCAACGATTTAAAAATAGGACAAAGACTAACCATTTATCCAAGAAAACCGTATACACCACCCATAGCAAAATCAAATAGTCAACCTCAAAAAAAGGTAGAAATTAAGCCCATTACAGGTGATGTAATTATTTATACAGTTAAGAGTGGTGATTCATTATGGAGCATTTCTCAAAAATTTTCTGGAGTTTCTATTCAAAATATTCGAGAATGGAACGGTATTAGTGGTAGTAATTTAAAACCGGGAATGAAACTTAAAATATCTAAAGGATAATTCCTTAAATAAACATATTCATGAAAAAAATTCTTCTATCAGCAATCATAGTTTTGGCTGTAATATCTTGTAAAGAGAAATCAAAAACATCAGAAAAAATTCTTTTTGATTCTACAGGAAATATTAATCATGTTTCTATTGTAGTAGAGAATAATCTGTGGGAAGGTAGTGTTGGAGATGCTATACGTGAAGTACTTACTCAACCCATATATGGTTTGCCTCAAGATGAGCCCATGTTTACATTAAGCCAAATTCCACCGCAAGTTTTTTCAGATTTTGTTACTAAAAACAGGACTATTTTAAAAGTAGAAACCGGTAAGGAGCCTTCTATTAATTTTAATGATAATGTATATGCGAAACCTCAAAAAGTGGTTGTTCTTTCAGGTAAAACAAGGCAAGATATTATTAAATTAATTTCAGAAAATGGCGATAAAATAATTGAGACTTTCAGAAACATGGAGATTGCAGAAAGACAGCGTCAAATGTCTAAATCTCCACATAGTTTTACTTCTATTAAAGAGAAACTAGGTTTAACAATTAAGTTCCCTTCAATTTATGAGGCGGCAAAAGAAAAAGAAAACTTCTTTTGGCTTAGAAAAAACATTACCACGGGCCATACGCATTTAATGATTTATGATTTGCCATATGATGCCATAACAAGGAATGATAGTACGGTAACTCAAATAATTAAAATAAGAGACTCTATTGGAAAAACTTACTTTAAAGGCAGGTTAGATGATACAGTTGATGCACAAGGAAACAAAATAAGTTCATATATGGTTACAGAAGATGCCTATACGCCATTTCATACGCAGACCATTATAGATAATAAACCAGCATTTGAAACCAAAGGTATTTGGGAGCTAACAAACGATTTTATGGGTGGTGCTTTTATAAACTACACTGTTGAAGACAAGGTAAATAAACGTTGGGTTGGTATAGAAGGGTTTGTATTTGCTCCCTCTGTTGAAAAGCGTAATTATATGTTAGAGTTGGAAGCTATCATAAAATCTGTTAAGATTGAATAACTAATAGAAAAGAAATAAAAAAGGCCAACTTATTTAGTTGGCCTTTTTTTATGAATAAATATAGTACTATTCTTTTCCGTTTTTTTTAGCTTCTTCTTCATCTTTGCTAGCGTCTTTAAATTCTTTAATTCCGCTGCCTAATCCGCGCATTAATTCTGGTATTTTTTTACCTCCAAAAAGCAATAATACAACAACAATAATTAGTGTTATTTGCAAAGGACCTATTGCTAATGGTAACATATATAAGCTCATAATAATTATTTTAAAAAACAAAGTTAATAATTAATGTTTAATAAAAGCGTTTTAAGCATAACTTTAGTATATTCAAAAATTAGATTGCAATAATTTTATTTAATTTTGCCTTTCATGAAGAAAAAGAAGGAGCCTAAAAAGATTAAAAGGAAATTACTCGATAAGTATAGATTGGTTATACTTAACGAGCTTACTTTTGAAGAGCGCCTGTCTTTTAAATTAACTAGGCTCAATGTATTTGTTATGGGGTCTTTATCGGCTTTAATTTTAATAGCATTAACCTATACATTAATTGCATTTACTCCGCTTAGAGAGTATATTCCTGGGTATTCTTCAACAGCTTTAAAAAAGAAAGCAACAGAGCTTACTTTTAAAACAGATTCTTTACATAGAGTAATAGCCATGAATGAATTGTACTATGGTTCTATAAAAAAGGTGCTAAAAGGGGATGTAAGTTCTGTAGATTTCAATAAAGATTCTATTATTGAAGCTGTCAAATTAGAGGCTAGTGAAGTAGATTTAGTACCAATAGCCGAAGATTCTCTATTAAGAGATAAAGTTGATAAAGAAGATAAATACAACTTGTTTGAATCTGCTACAACAGCTACCAATTTTGTGTTATTTCCACCTGTAAATGGTATTGTAACTGAACATTATAATGCTAAAGAAAAACACTATGCCGTAGATATTGTGGTGCCTAAAGACACTCCTGTTAAAGCCACAGCAGATGGTATTGTTATATTTTCTGAATGGACAGCTAGTACAGGTTATGTAATTATTATAGAACATAGTTATGGGCTAATATCCGTATATAAGCATAATGAAGAACTCACTAAATCTCAAGGGGATTTGGTAAAAGCTGGAGAAGTTATTGCCACTGCTGGCAACACAGGAGAACTCTCAACGGGACCTCATTTACATTTTGAACTTTGGAACGATGGTTACCCTATCAATCCAACAAATTTTATAGATTTTAAATAATGCTGTCAATAAAATCTGTTTTAGCGAAACCATTTGCAAAACGTGTTTACAAAAACATGAAAAAGTGGGCCAACAACCCTATAAAAACTCAAGAAAAAGTTTTTCAAGAATTAATTTCCAGTGCGACTCCTACTCAGTTTGGAAAAGACCATGATTTTATTAGTATAAATTCGCATGAAGACTTTGTAAAACGTGTTCCTGTAAGGGATTACGAAGCCCTGAGGCCTTATGTTGAAAGAGTTGTAGCAGGAGAAAAAGATATACTTTGGAAAGGAAAGCCCATTTATTTTGCAAAAACATCAGGAACAACCTCTGGAGCTAAATATATTCCTATTACAAAAGAGAGTATGCCAAGTCATGTTGAGGCAGCAAGAAATGCTATTTTGCTATATATACATGAAACTGGCAATTCCAAATTTGTTGATGGAAAAATGATTTTTTTGCAAGGTAGCCCAATTTTAAATGAGCAAAATGGTGTGAAATTAGGAAGGCTTTCAGGTATAGTGGCGCATTATGTACCTAAGTATCTCCAGAAAAACAGATTGCCATCTTGGGAAACCAATTGTATTGAAGATTGGGAAACAAAAGTAGATGCCATTGTAAATGAAACTTTAAATGAAGACATGACCATTATTTCTGGAATCCCATCTTGGGTACAAATGTATTTTGAGAAGTTGATTCAAAAAACAGGAAAGCCTGTTGGTGAAATTTTCAGGAATTTTAATTTATTCATTTTTGGCGGAGTTAATTATGAGCCATATCGTTCTAAGTTTGAAAGTTTAATAGGAAGAAAGGTAGATAGTATTGAGCTATATCCTGCAAGTGAGGGTTTTTTCGCTTTTCAAGACAAACAGAATGAAAAAGGAATGCTGTTGCAATTAAACTCAGGCATATTTTATGAGTTCATTAAAGCCGATGAATTTTTTACAGATAACCCAAAACGTATTACTATAAAAGATGTTGAGGTAGATGTAAATTATGTTATGATAATTTCTACCAATGCTGGTCTATGGGGATATAATATTGGAGATACAGTTCAATTTACTTCCATAAAACCATACCGCGTTATCGTATCGGGTAGAATAAAACATTTTATTTCTGCTTTTGGTGAACATGTTATTGGTAAGGAGGTAGAACAAGCTATTCAAGAAGTTAGTACTAATACGGGTATTAGTATTACAGAGTTTACAGTAGCCCCTCAAATTAATCCTAAAAAAGGGTTGCCATATCATGAATGGTTTATTGAGTTTGAAGAAGAGCCTAAAGATCTTGATGCTTTAGCAAAAAAAATAGATGAATCGCTGCAGAAACAAAACACATATTATTTTGACTTAATTGAAGGTAAGGTGCTACAAACCCTTAAAATCACTACCGTTAAGAAAGATGGATTTAAAATGTATATGAAATCTATTGGTAAATTAGGAGGGCAAAATAAATTACCAAGACTTTCTAATGATAGAAAAATTGTTAAGGATTTTCCGTACATAAATTAAAACAAATAGTATTATCTTTGGCTCTGAAAAAATGCGCTAATGGGTAATATAAAACATCATGAAAGAACGCGAGCTCAAGAGAGTTCAAGTGCTATTGAAAGGATGTATATTACTATGCGCCATTTGTTTATTCGTGGGTTTTATAAACCTATGGGTATTTCGGGAGAAATGCTTCGCAATTCTTTACTGCTTTTGAGGCCGGAAATCTACGGTTCTATTGGAGAAGAAAAAGCAGAAATTGAAGGGTTATTATATGTTATAGACAGACTTCCAGAAGGTATTGAAGAATGTACATTTATTAACTTAACTAGTGATGAGGGTTATTCTAATTCACATTTCAAACCAATTATTCCAGAAAAGAGACGTAGAAATTGTTACAGAATTGATTCTGAACAAATGAATATTGAGATTACCAGAGGTCGTTCTGAAATTTATGATATATTAACACATCTTACTTTTCTTTTTGTAGAATCTCATAAAATTAGTAATAGAGTTTTAATCAATGAAGAGGGCTTAACCACAAGAGATTGGGAAAAGTTAGAAAAGGCAGTGCTTTCTAAAGGAGATTTAACTAAAGAAGAACGTGAAGTAGCCATAACCCACACAGCAAATATACTTGGAAGAACTTTTAATGAACTTAGGGCTGTGTATGAAGATTTTGCAACTAAAAAGCAACCGGAAAGACTTTTGCATATTGTTTATTGGTTGGGGAAACTTGCTATAGAAGAAGAAATAGGTAGGAATAAAAGAACCATTACATTTAGTCCTGTATTAAGAGAACGAATTGGGCATCATATTTATGGAGAAATATGGGCAAACAATATAAAAGAAATTCTTTTTAAGAATAGTTTAATTGAACGACCTGTTCATATTATAAGCGCCAATATGCATAGTGTTATGAACACACTTTTTACCTCATTATCTTTAAAAAAGACAGCCGGAAAAAAAGATGTTTTTGAAGTTTATGAAGAGCTAAGTAAAAAAGAAAATGAAGCATTACGCAATAAAATAACAAATACAGCGTTGCGAAATGGAATGATGTATATCAAGGATGATTCAGGGACGAATATTGACGTTCAAATATTTGATACTAGTAAGATTGATCAGACTAATGTTGATATTAAGATTAATGATTTCGCTTTAAAGGAAAAAAGGCCTGTGATTTTGGTAATGGATTATGCCTTTGGTGAACAAGCCTACGAAACTATAGATGAACTTTTGAAACCATTTGACAAGAATGGGGAAAAGATTCATTTAAATGTTGAATCTATTTCAATTATGGGTAAAGCAGGTATTTTGGAAGGTGGTAAAGGTGATATAATGATTCCTTCGGCTCACATTTTTGAAGGAACAGCCGATAATTATCCTTTTAAAAATGAACTAAAAAAAGAAGACTTAAATGGTCAAGGAATTGATGTTTATGAAGGGGCTATGATTACTGTTTTAGGAACCTCTCTTCAAAACAAAGATATTCTTAAATTCTTTTATAATTCAACTTGGCAAGTTATAGGCTTGGAAATGGAGGGAGCTCATTATCAAAAGGCAATTCAGGCGGCTTCAAAAGTAAGAGGCAGTATTAATCCCAATGTTAAAGTAAGATATGCGTATTATGCCAGTGATAACCCTTTAGAAACAGGAGCTACCTTAGCCTCAGGAGGTTTGGGTACTACAGGTGTAAAACCAACCTATTTAATAACAAGAACTATTTTAGAACAAATATTAAACTAAACAAGTATTATGAGTAAAGATTCTCCTCAACCGCAACAATCTGAAGAAGTAGATTTAGGGCAGTTATTTAAGTTTATCGGAAAAGCTTTTGATCGATTATCTAAATTTATTTCAAATATATTTATTGGTGTTTATAAGGTAACCATATTAATTCTAATACATATTTATAAACGATTAGTTTGGTATGTATCCGCGGTTTTAGTGGGTGTAGTTTTAGGTTTTATTATAGATTCTAATTCAGAGAAATTGTATGGAGCGAATATGCATATCCAAACAAATTATAATTCTGCAAGACAGGTTTATGAAAACATAAAGCAATTTCATCAATTAGCAAGTATTGATAAAGATACTTCAGCCTTAGCTGAAAAGCTAAATCTTACTTTATCAGAAGCTTCAAGTTTAAAAGGTTTTTTTATTGAACCTGATATAGATGAGAATGAGATAGCAGAAATGTATTCTGATTTTTACCAACGCCTAGATTCCATTTCACAACTGGAAATGACTTATGATAGATATAAAAATTCTTTAACACCCTATAATTTTTCTATTCACAGAATTGGTGTTTCTTCTGAGGATAAACATATTTATAAAAGAATTCAAGCCTCTTTTATTAATGGGATTTCAAAAAATGAATATTTAGATAACCTTTTGAAGGCAAACGTTGAAATATTGCAAAAAAAGGATAAGTCTTTATTTGATCAGGTTAAAAAAACAGACTCTTTAGCAGGGGAATATTTGAAAATTAGAATTAAGGAATCTAATAAAGAAATTTTACCTGGTACCGGAACAAATTTATATTTGGGTGATTCGGAGTCTTCCTCAGGTAGTTTAATTGTTGATGAATCTAAAGTTCTCCAGCTCCGATTAAGGTATGAACAAGAAAGAAGAAAAATAGACAGTGCATATGCTATTAAGAAAAACATTATTAATGTTATGGCTGACTTTCCAGAATCAGGATATGATATTAGAGAGTGGTATGATAAAATGAAGTTATTATTACCTGTTGTACTTTTTTCAATTACCGTATTAATTTTTTCTGTTATCGGTCTTGGAAGGTTTTTGAATGAGCAAAGTAAGAATTAAAAGTTTTGATTAATTTTTTAGAATTTGCTTTCTTCATTTCTATTTTACTCTAATTTATTTAAGTTTCTCCTTTTTTAAGATGAAAAGATTAATAGTTGCTTACATATTTTTCACCCTAACAATTATGGGGTGTGAAAAAAGAAAGAACCATACTTCTGTTCACAGCGATGTAATTAGTGAGGTTAGATATGACGAGTTTAAGAACTGGGAATTTAGGGGTATAGAAATGTCTAAAGTTAATGAACAGTTTCAAGGTGAAGATGTTTACAATTTATCTGTTGTTGATCATATTGAAACCTTTACGTTTGTTGCTATTAATAATATAAAAATTCGATATACTGGAGGTAAATATAGAATAACATTTTTTGTTAAACCTATAAATGAGTATAGTAATTATGGAATAAGAGTTCAAGAGGTTTATCCCACGAGGCTTGATGCTGTTTTTGATTTTGCAAGTAAAACTGTAAGGGGCGTATATAAGAATGGTGAATTTACAAACAATGAAAAATTAAAAATAAAACCAGAAGAAAATGGTTGGTTTGAATGCGTTTTAGAGTTAGAGATTAAAGCTAGTTATTTTAGATTGTTGTTTGGACCAACTGATGTAGTTGAAAATCAAGTAAAATCTTGGGAATCAGAAGCTTTAAATAAAAAAAGTAGAGGGCTTTTAATTGTGCCTTCCAAAATAAAAATTGAGGAACTAAAATTATAAACTAGAATGAAAGATTATGGTTAGTTGCTAGTCCGATTTAGGTTTATATGAAATAAGAGAATTTTATAATGAATAAAATAAAACAAGAGAAAAGAATTATTGCTTCAAACTTTTTCTCTTTATCGGTTCTTCAAATAGCAAACTATATCTTACCTTTAATAATTCTGCCCTTTTTGGTAAGGGTTTTGGGACTAGAAAAATTTGGATTAGTAATGTTTGCTCAGTCATTGGCAACATTTTTTAATATTGCCGTTGATTTTGGTTTTGAAATAAGCGGAACTAGGGAAATAGCATTATTAAAAAAACAAAAAGAAAAAGTATCTCAAATATTTTCGGCCATTATCTTAATTAAATTAGGTTTGGTCATTTTTTGGTTTTTAATGTTATGGTTTATGGTAGAGCTCGTGCCAAGATTTAGAGAAAATTCAATAGTTTATTTTTTAAGTTTTGGTGTTGTAGTTGGTAATACTTTGTTTCCTGTATGGTTTTTTCAGGGAATTGAAAAAATGAAATTTGTTACTTTAATAAATATATTAGCAAAACTGATATTTACCATATTAATTTTCTTCATAATTAGAAATGAGTCTGATTATTACTTAGTGCCTGCATTTAACTCAATAGGTTATATTATAGCAGGTTTTTTAGGGTTGGTTATAGCACTTAAGCACACTAAATTAGTTGTACCTCCATGGATCTTAATAAAGAGGCTTTTTTATGACAGTACGAGTCTGTTTTTAGGGAAATTTGCCACTAATTTATATACCACCTGTAATGTTTTAATTCTTGGGTTTTTTACTGTTGATAGTATAGTAGGAGTATATTCGAGTATTGAAAAATTATTACTAGCAGTCAAGAATGTTTATGTTCCTTTTTATCAAGCTGTATTTCCTTGGTTGTCAAATCAACCTTACATAAAAAGAATTCAGTTTTTAAAGAAAATAGGCCCTGTTATTTTAATGGTTGGAGTGGGAATTACATCTGTAATATTGTTTTTCGGAAAAGAAATATTAACTATTATTTACAATGATGAGTTTTTATTGGAATATATTAATGTTTTTAAAATTCTTGGGTTTCTAGCTATTTTATCTGGGCTAAATATGATGTTTATAAGTTTATATTTTCCTGCAGTAAAAATGTATAAAACGAGAATGCGGATTTTATTTCAAGCGGGAATATTACATTTATGTATAAGTTTAGTTTTGGTTAAGATAAACGGTATTTATGGTATGGCCTTTTCTGTGCTGACTACTGAGCTGTTATTACTGGTGTTTAGTTATATTATTTACATTAAAAATTTAAAGAAGGAGAAGGAATGTTTTTTAAGTAAAGAAAACATACAAGACTAGTTTTTATGGTATTTTTTATAGTTTTCATTGTTTTGTTTTGTTGCTTCAAGCGACCCATTTTGGGGCTTGCTTTATTATTACAAATGAATATTATTCGCTCAATACCATATATTGATTATACTTCACCTTGTTTCAATTGCATTAATGAGACGGATGTTTTGTTAGGAGCAATTACCCCTTTTCTTGGTTTTACCATTATTTTACTTAGATCAAGCTTTATAAAATCAATTAAATATGTGATTGATGTTTTTGATGTTTTTTTTGTGATTTCTATTTTCACTTTATTTTTGACGTCTATATATGCAACAGATTTTGTCGAGTCATTAGATTATAGTCTCAGGTTTTTATTTCTTGGCTCTCCATTTTTTTATGTGCCGAAAATATTAATTATTAATTCTAACAATTATGAAGGTTATTTGAAATCTTTGCTAATATATTCTTTTTTATTAGCAGTAGCTCTTGGCGTTTTTGGAGGTTTTTTATATCTATTTAAAGGTTATGGCCATGGAGCTTATAGATTAACCCTCCCGGGAGTTCATCCTATACCCTTTAGCCAACTAATAGGACTAGGTATTATAACTTCATTTATAATGTTTATAACAAATGGGAGGTTTTTTAATATCCAGTCAAAATTTAAATTAAACTTCAATAAAGTGATTTTACCTTTATTGGTTTTACTCTTATTAGCTACCCAGACACGGGGAGTCATGCTATCTGTAACTATATCTTTTATGTTGTATTTAGTTTTAGCAAAAGTTAAAATAAAAAGAAGTGTAATTTATGCTTCGGCAGCATTTATGGTTTTAGCCCTTATTGTTGCAATTCAATATATAGATTTTGAAGTATTATTTGAAAGATTATTAGCTAAACAAACAGAGAAGTCAGTTGATGATAGATTTATTGCTTACAGTGATAGTATAGCTATTTTTTTAGATCACCCTTTTGGAATTGGTCCAGATGCCTTTAAATATTACTCTATATTGCCTTATCCGCATAATCTGTTCTTAGAATTTTTAGGTCAATATGGCTTATTTGGTTTAGTTATGTCCTTGTATTTAGTGTTTTTAATTGTATACATGTACTTTATAACTTATAAACTCCGTAGATTTAATTTAATATATATCATTTTATTAGCGCTCTTTTTTTATTACTTTATTGAGGCTATGTTTAGCTTTACTCTGTGGATGCATAAGGGGATGTTTTTAACTTTAGGTTTATTTGCTGGATACCATTATAAATTACGAAAGCAGAAAGAATTAATTGATATAAAATGATAAGAAAGCTAAATATTAGTTGGTTTATTTTCTATTTGAGTATTATATTATTTGGGTTGTATCCATTAATTCCTGAAAGGCTAGAAAGTTATCCTCCTATAATTTTTAGTGTTAGTAGTTTTATTTTATTTGTTATAGGCAATAGACAAGGCCCAAAGTATAAGCCATTGATTTTTATGGGCTCACTTTTTTTATTTTTTTTAATCAGTACTTTTTTTTCAGATAACATACATAGAGGTTTTAAAAAAATTGAAACCATGTTGAGCATTATTGTATTTCCAGTAGTATGCTTTTGGTTTCTTCGAAATGTTAAATGGGATTTTAATAAGATTGAGGCAGTTTTATTTAAAACTTTTTTTTCATCAACAATAGTTTTCTCATTGATAGCATTTTATATGCTGAATTTTTATCGTAACCCGAAGTTTTCAACAAAAGATTCTGATTTTTTTAGGAATGCAATAACAGATATTCCATATATAGGTGATCATTCTATTTATGTTTCTTTATTCATTGCCATTGCTATATTAATGGGATTCTCCATCTTTTCAAAGCTCAAAAAGGGGTTTTGGACAAAATTAGTAATAATATTGGGCATATTGGTTTTAACTACATTGCTTCTGTTATTAATGAGTAAAGGGGTTATTCTTGGCTTAATTATGTCACTTTTAGTTGTTTTTATTTTTAAAAAGAAAAGTTGGAAAAAAATAATTCTAATTGGCATTTTGATAATCTTGTTAGGGTTTGTTTTATTACCAAAGCAAAATAATAGATTTATAGAATTATTTAAACTTGAGTCTTTTGAAAAAGTAGATTTAAGCAACTCAACTAGCGTAAGGTTTTTCGTATTAAAGTCTTCATTTGGTCTGGTATTAGAAAGCCCTATATTTGGATATGGATTAGGAGATGTTCAAAATGAATTAGATATGAAATATGCACAAAATGATTTACGATTACCTAAAGGTAAATACAATAGTCATAACCAATATTTATTTGTTTGGTTATCATGTGGAGCATTTGGGTTAATAGTTTTTATTCTTAGCCTTGTTTATATTTTTAATTTAGCTATAGGGTTTAAGGATTATTTTCTTTTAGGGCTTTTAATTCTTTATATAGTCTCTTTTCTTTTTGAAAACGTGTTGAGTAGACAATCTGGTGTAATATTGTTTGCATTTCTTATGAATTTTTTAATCTTGAAGAACTTAAATGGAAAAGTTCAAAATACTTTATTGAAATAAATAATTTAAATGAGTATTAAACCATATTTTTGAACTAAAATAATAAAATGAACTATTACGACGAATATTATTTTAATTGGCAAAAAAACATTGGTGCTTTTGGAGGTAAAGCAAACGTGTTTAAATTTAAAAAATATATTAATTCAAATTCTAAGGTAATTGATTTCGGGTCAGGAGGAGGTTATCTTTTATCTAATATTAGTTGTGGTGAAAAGGTTGGAATTGAAATAAATGAAAGTGCCAGACAATTAGCAAATAAAATGGGAGTGAAATCATATGAAAACATTGAATCTATTGATGATAATTGGGCTGATTTAATAATTTCTAATCATGCATTGGAACATGTAGAAAGCCCATTGAGTGAGCTAAAAAAACTGTATAAAAAGTTGAAGCCAAATGGAAAAATAGTGTTTGTTGTTCCTTATGAAAAGAAAAATAAGTATAAACCAAATGATATTAATTTTCATTTGTATACATGGTCAGAGATGAACTTAGGGAATTTATTTAATCACGCAGGTTTTGAAGTTTTAGAAGTTGAGGAGTTATTACATAAGTGGCCCCCAAACTATTTGAAAATTAGAAAAATCTTAGGAGAAAAAGTTTTTAATATTGTTTGTAATCTTTATGGTTTTTTAAATAATAATTCCAGTCAAATTAGGATAGAAGCTATCAAATCAAGTAACTCATAATTTACCTTTAATTATTTTTATTTTGACTCAAGTTTCTAAAAATAAATTAGTTGTGTTGCAAACTGTAATTCCAGATTACCGAAGTAATTTATTTAATTATATTAAGGCTGAGTTAAAAGAATTTGAGCTTTTTGGCGGAGATGAATATTTTGAAAGTTCTGTAAAAAGCAATGAAAATACTACCTCCTTTAAAAAGGTAAATAATTATTATTTTTTTAATAGAAAATTTTTATTTCAAATTGGTTTTTGGAACATTGTTACCAAAGAAAATGTAATGGTTTTGGAGTTAAACCCTAGAATTATTTCAAATTGGGTGGTACTATTTGTTAGGAAAATCCTTAAAAAAAAAACAGTTTTATGGGGCCATGCTTGGCCACGATTAGGATCTCGTAGTAAAACGGATAGAGTTAGAGGTTTTATGAGAAATCTAGCTGATGTAATACTTGTTTATACCGCAACTCAGAAAAATGAATTACAAATAAAAATGCCAAACGCAAATATATTATTTGCACCTAATTCAGTTTATTATAAAAAAGATATGATTACCAACAATAATGGTAATGATATAAATAATTTAATTTATGTTGGAAGATTAACACCTGCAAAAAAAGCTTTCTTTTTAGTAGAAACCTTCCATAGCATTATTAAAAAAATCCCTGAAGATTGTCAATTAATCATTATTGGTGATGGCGAGGAGAAAGAACGAATCATGGATTATATTAATTCAAAAAATTTAATTCAAAAAATTAAAGTTTTAGGTCATATTGGTGAATATGAAAAGTTAAAAGCGTTTTATGATAAGGCGTTGTTTAGTGTCTCTCCGGGTTATGTAGGGCTTTCTATCACACAGAGTTTTGGTTTTGGAGTACCAATGTTAATTTCTAAAGATGAACCACACTCACCAGAATTAGAGGCTGTTATAGAACATAGAAATGCCTTGTTTTTTAACACTGATGATTCAGTGTTTCTTGGGAATACAATTATTAATGCATTTAAGGAAAAAGAAAAATGGGTAAATAAACGACATGACATTATGCGGTTTTGTCAAGAGAATTATTCTATAGAGGCAATGGCTAAGAGCTTTATAAGTTTAATTAAGTAATGGGGAAATTCGATAAGAGTGTTTTAATAATAGGCCCTTTTCCAAAACCAATTACGGGAAACAGTATAGCTAATAAAGTTGTATTTGAAGGGCTAAATAAAAAAAAGGGAGTAAAAGTTAGAAGAATAAATTCTTCTACTTCCTTTTTTGATGAAAAAGTTGGTGTTTTTTCTTTTAAAAAAGCATTTAATAGTTTAAGATTCAATTTTGAAGGCTATAAAATTTTTAGATCAGATATAGTTTACATTACTCCAGGTCAATCTTTTCTTGGGGTTTTAAAATATGCATTTTTAATATGGTTTTCAAAAGCCTTAAGAAAAAAGGTGGTTCTACATATTCATGGTAATTATTTAAGAGATGAATATAGAAGTATTAGTAGAATAAAAAAAAGAGTTGCAAGATCCATATTAGGAATTGCTAATAAGGGTATTGTGCTTTCAGAATCCTTAACCCCTAATCTAACACCCTTTCTAAAGAGTGAAAATATAGAAATCGTATATAATTTTGTTGAGGATTACTTATTGGAAGGTTTGAATAAGGAGGTTGTTAAAAATAAGAACTTAAAAAAACTTAGAGTTATTTATTTAAGTAATTTAATGATTGAAAAGGGGATTATTGATTTACTTGAAGCCTTGAAGATTTTAGAAAAGGATGGAGTAGAGTTTGAGGCTAAATTAGCTGGTAATATTGATATAAATTCAAGAGATAGGATTAATGAGTATTTAGAAACTCTAAACAACGTGTCTTATATTGGCGTTGTTGATGGTGATGACAAAAAGAGACTTCTTTTATGGGGTAATGTGTTTGTGTTTCCCTCATATTATAAAATGGAAGGACAACCTTTATCAATTATAGAGGCCATGGCAACTGGAAATGTAATACTTACAACAAATCATGCTGGAATTTCAGATATATTTTCAAGCAAAAACGGATTATTTGTAGAACCACAGAATCCTACAGATATAATTTTGAAAATGAAAAATGTCATGAAAGAAAAGAATAAATTTGAAGAAATTATGAGATATAACCACCAACAATCTAGTACTATTTATCGAAGTGATTTGTTCATTAATAAAATATATAAAATTTTGAAAGAAGTTTAATTATTTACAATAATTATTTGCAATGAATTTTTACAAAAAATTGATAAGGAATATTCTTAATAGGAAAATAATTTCAGTTAAGGATAAAATTCTAATTGTAGCTGGAGGACAGAAGGATATGAATGCTTTTTTAAGTTTTGGATTTGAAAATGTTACCATTTCCAACCTTGATCCTCACAAGGGTTTTGTAAACTATGAGCCTTACGATTGGATTAGACAAGATCTTGAAAACCTATCAATTGAAGATGAGGAATATGATTGGGTTTTTGTGCATGCAGGATTGCATCATTGTGCCTCACCTCATATTGGTTTATGCGAAATGTTAAGGGTTGCAAGAAAAGGTGTTGGTGTTATTGAATCTAGAGATAGTTTGTTTAATTGGTTAACAAATAAATTAGGGTTGACAACAACTTATGAAATTGAACCGTGTATTTTAAGTGGAGGCAAGTCAGGAGGTTTGAGAAATTCTCATATTCCTAATTATATTTATAAATGGACGGAAAATGAGGTGAAAAAAACTACTAATTCCTATTTACCGCATCATAAGCATAAATTTCATTTTTATTATGACCTTAAAGTTCCAATACAAAGACTTTCAATGTCTAAAAATTTGTTAAAAAAAATAGCTGCACAGATTGGAGCGATGGTATTACCGGTTTTTGTGCTTTTATTTAAAAAACAGGGAAATCTCTTTGGGTTCGTAATTCTAAAGAATATTGAGCTGCAACCTTGGTTGACGCTTAAAAATGGAGATATTCATTTTAATATGAATTATGGCCATGAAAAGTATAATCATAAACGATATAAAGAATAGTTAACTAGGTTTTTGTTTTAAAAGAACTAAGATCAATAAAGGAATTGAAAGTTGAGTAATATTACGATTATAAGCGGGTATTTTTTTCCAGAAGACACGGCTATTGGTTTATATAATACTCAAATGGTTGATTATCTTGAAGATAAAGGATATAAAGTTAGTGTAATTACTGGTTTTCCAAGCTATCCCCAATGGAAAATTAGAGATGAATATAAAGACAAAAACACATTTTTATTGGAAAATCTGGGGTCTACTAAAATATATAGATATAAGCAATATGTTCCATCAAGACCTACATTTCTGAAACGTATTTTGTTGCTTTTAGACTTTACATTAGGGTCTCTAGTTAATGTATTAAAAATTAAAGAATGTGATTTGGTGATAAGTGTTGTTCCACATACTACCACTATGTTACTTGCTTGGATTTTAAAAAAGAGGAAAAAGGCAAAGTTATGGAATCATGTTCAAGATTTCGAGTTTGATGCCGTGAGTCAAACAGGTATTTCATCGAAAGATTTTCTTTTAAAAAGAATAATATTTAAATTATTATTTAAAATTGAATCAAGTTTACTAAATAAGGGAGATATAAATAGTACCATAAGTCATGTAATGCTAAGTAAGTTAATTAGCAAATCAAAAACAGATTCGTATTATTTTCCTAACTGGATTGATATTAACAACATTAATCCTTTAAAAGAGAATAGGCACAGATATATGCCAACCAACACTGCGTTTAACATTTTATACTCTGGAAATATTGGTGACAAGCAAGATTGGGAATTTTTTCTGAATTTTGCCAGTGGTTTAGAAAACCACAATGTAAATATAATAATAGTTGGGGATGGAGCTAGACGAGAATGGTTAAATAGTAAAATTAAAGAATTAAGTAAGGTGACCTATTATCCACCTGTACCATATAATGAACTGTCAAGTTTATTAAGTAGCGCAGACTTACATATTTTATTTCAAAAAAATGACGTTGTTGATTCGGTAATGCCATCCAAATTATTGGGCATGATGGCAAGCGCTAGACCTTCACTGATTTCAGGGAATGAAGATTCAGAAGTGAAATCAGTCATTTCGGAATCTAAGGGAGGCTTTTATATATCAGATAATAGTGTTAAGAATTGTATAAATATAGTTGAGAAATTAATTGAATCTCCTAAAAAAGCTCAAGATATTGGTTTTTATGCAAGAGAACATGTAGCCAACAAATTTTCATTGAAAAAGGTTTTAAATAATTTTGAAAGTACACTAGCGAAAATTTTGAAGGAATAAATCTTTTTGTAAAATAATACTGAAAACAAAGATATTTATTCCATTCTTCTTTTGTTAAGATTAAACTATATTTGTACTAGTAATATGGTTTTAAGTTGTTTTTATGATTAAGAAAGGAGGTTATTCTAAGTTAATAAGACCTATTTTATTTATTTTAGACTTATGTATTGTTTCTTTTTTTGCTTGGGGTTTATTAACAACAAAAATTTCTGATATTATCTTTTTTGTTGGGTTTTGGTTAATTCTTTCTTTTTCCTTTTCATTTTACAGTGTATACAGGTTTACCAAAGTAACTAAGATAATATCATTATTATCTAAACAGGTTTCAGTTTTTATTTTATTAATATTTTCGTATCTCTATATAAAAGATAAAAACATTGCAATTATCGATGTTTTTAAATTTTTATTTTGCCTTTATTTTGGGTTTATTATTTGGAGAGTTTTTATTCATATAATTTTAAAAAAGTATAGGATAATCACAGGAAGTAATTATAGACGCGTTGTTATTATTGGAGCAAATGATTCTGCCAAAAAATTAGAGTTTTTTTTCAATAATGAACCTGGGTTTGGCTATAAGTTTATCGGGTTTTTTACGGATGAAGTCGATAATCATAGCAGTAAGGGGACAGTTTCTCAAAGCTATGATTTTATAATAAAGAATAATATTGATGAAGTTTATTGTGCTTTAGGTGAACTCTCAGATATTCAAATAAAACATTTTATTGAGTTTTGTGATATTAATGTAAAAACCATAAAGTTTATTCCAGACAACAAGGGCTTATACAGTAAAAACTTCTATCTAGATTATTATGATATTACACCAATTTTATCATTAAGAAAATTCCCTTTAGATGATCATTTCAATAATGTTATTAAAAGGGTTTTTGATATTGTTTTTGCGCTTTTTATTATTTGTTTTGTGCTTTCATGGCTAATTCCAATTTTAGGGCTATTTATAGTTATAGAGAGTAAAGGCCCTATTTTTTTTCAACAAAATAGACCTGGTATAAAAGAAAAAGGTTTTGGTTGTTATAAATTTAGATCTATGACGATTAATTCAAGATCTGAAGATTCAGCAACTAGAAATGATGCAAGAATAACAAAAGTTGGTAGGTTTATTAGAAAAACTAGTATTGATGAATTGCCGCAATTTATTAACGTTCTTTTTGGTTCAATGTCGGTGGTTGGTCCACGTCCTCATTTATGGAGGCAGAATGAGATATATAGACCAAAAATATCTAAATATATGGTTAGACATTTTGTTAAACCAGGGGTTACAGGATTAGCTCAAGTTAGAGGATATAGAGGGGAGATTGAAACAAATGAAGATATTATAAATAGAACTAAATACGACATTTTTTATATAGAGAATTGGTCCCTCTTATTAGATTTGAATATTGTCATTCAAACTATTTTAAATGTGTTTAGGGGTGATGATAAGGCGTATTAAAAGAGTAGTTTTGAAATTACGGTTACATCCCTTTGTATAATAATTGGGTTTAGCTGTAATTAGGCTGAACAGGAAAAAATCATAAATAATTATTAATGGGGTATATTCGAGGCAGATATTCTTGGTTGCTTAGGCCAATATTAATGGTGTGTGATATAACCATCATCAATGTTTTGTCTTTCTCCATGTTAGATTTAAACAACGAAGATTTATACTTTTTTTCCTCGGATTTCTTAAACAATAAGGACTTACTATACGGCTTTTATTCAGGTGTTTTATGGCTATTATCGACATATGCTCTTAAATTTTATAAGGTTTACAGATATACTACTATTTTAAATATTCTTTCTCTATTAACTAAGCAGTTTTTTTTATATTCAATAATAGTCTTTGCCTTTTTGGGAGTTTTTAGGAGTGTAAATTTACCTTCATTTGTTACTTTCAATTATTTATTATATTGCTTTTTGGCAATAGGATTTTTTAAAGTATCAAGTTATTATTTATTAAAACTATTTCGTTCATATTTAAAGGGAAATATTAGAAATATAATAGTTATTGGAAAAGGAGAAAATGCAGTAGAGCTTTTAAAATTTTTTGAAACTCAAAAGGATTTGGGTTATGAAGTTAAGAAAACATTTGGTATTAATGGTAGTAACTTAAATGACTCTATAGTTCATTGTTTTGAGTACTTAGAAAACCATAAAAACATTGATGAAATTTATTGCGCTATTGATGAACTTAATGAAAAAGAGGTAAATAATTTTGTTAAATATGCTAACTTAAACCATTGTAATATAAAGTTTATACCTAGTAATTTTAAGTTTTTCACAAAAAGGTTACATACAGATTATTATAATTATCTTCCAGTATTAACTTTTCAGGAGGGTGTTTTAAATAATGAATTTAATAAAGTAATAAAAAGAATATTTGATATAATATTCTCCTTATTTATTATAATTTTTGTAATGTCTTGGGTCTCAATTATTTTGTTTGTACTAATAAAATTAGAATCAAAAGGTCCCTTGTTTTATCGACACAAAAGAAATGGTATTAATTACAAAGAGTTCGATTGTTATAAGTATAGATCGTTATTTATTACCAAAGAAATAGAGGGTTCATATGTGCAACAAAATGATTCAAGAGTAACTAAAATCGGAAAATTTTTAAGAAGAACTAGTATTGATGAATTACCTCAATTTATTAATGTATTTAAAGGAGATATGAGCGTTGTAGGTCCAAGACCTCATATGCTTTCATATACGGATGAGTACTCAAAGAAAATAGATAAATATAATTTCATATTTAGGCATCAAGTAAAACCTGGTGTAACTGGATTAGCCCAAATAAAGGGATATAGAGGTGAAATTGAAATTGATACAGATATAATAAATAGAATTAAGTACGATATATTTTATATAGAGAATTGGTCTTTACTGTTAGACTTGAAAATTATTTTTCAAACCGTAATAGGCATTTTCAAAGGAGATATTAAGGCATACTAATTATGAAAGTTTCCATAATCACTCCTACTTACAATTCTGAGCGTTTTATTGAGGACACTATAAAAAGTGTTATAAATCAAACTTACAAAGATTGGGAGTTGATTATTATTGATGATAATTCTACTGATACTACCATAGAAATTGTTAGTCGCTTTTCAAATAGAAATTCTAATATCCGTTTAATAAAAAACAAAAAAAATAGCGGTGCCGCATTTTCTAGAAATAAAGGAATTAAAGAAGCTAAGGGAGACTTTATTGCTTTTTTAGATGCGGATGATTTATGGAAACCTGAAAAACTAGAAAAGCAAATTTCATTTATGCAAATTAATAATTGTAAAGTTTGCTATTCCAGTTATGAACTAATGAATGAAGAAGGGGAATTACTTAATAAACAAATCAGTGCACTACAAACCCTTAGTTATAAAAAGCTTTTAAAGAGTAACTATGTAGGCAATTTAACAGGCATATATAATGCTAAATCTTTAGGGAAGATTACTTCAATAAATTTACGTAAGCGGCAAGATTGGTTAATATGGCTAGAGGCTATAAAGAAGTCTGGAAAACCAGCAATGGGAATTAAAGAGTCATTAGCTATTTACAGGGTTAGAGAAAGCTCTGTATCATCAAACAAATGGAATCTTCTAAAATACAACTATTGGGTTTATAAGAAAGGCTTAGGCTTTTCTAGTAGGAAATCTATATACTGCTTAATAATCTTTCTTTTTGAGCACTTTTTTGTAAAATCTAAACAAAAAATTAGTTTATAAGAGATGTAAACTGTTTTAGTTTACCCGCTTTAGTTCTTTTTAAGACCGTTCTTCTTTCAAAGACAATTTTCAAACCAATTTCTAGGTATTTCTCAATGGATACCTCTATATCTTTTATTTTCATTTTAGAAAGCTCCTTAGAGCTTGAGTAAATAATTTTAAAGGTATCTGGTTTTAACTGTTGTATTACAAACTCTTTTACATTGGCATTATCCTCAATAACTGTTTTGGTAATGTAATAAAATGTTAAACCGGCTGCTTTTTTGCCACTAGGTAAAATTGCAAAGTCATTTGTTCTTCCAACCAATTTTTCAAGTATTAACTTTTTGGGAGTGCTGTTTTCTGATATAGCCCCAAAGTCTCCTAATTCATACCTAATAAAAGGGTGTGCTTTATTGTAAAGCGATGTTACCACAACTTTTCCTTCTTCACCAAAAGGTAGAGGTTTATTGTTTGAGTCTAAAATTTCAATAAATAAATCTTCGGTATTTATAACCCATTCTTTTTGTACATTATTAAATGCAATTAAGCCAACTTCAGCACAACCATATTCGTTTATAATAGGAACTCCTAGTGTGTTTTCTAAAAGCACTTTATCATTGTCAAATAAAATTTCCGCAGTAACAATGCAGGCTTTTAATGAGGGACAGACCTTGTTTAAAACAATATTCTTTTCTTTAAGAAATTTAGCAAATTGTACAATGGCGCTTGTATAACCATTCAAGTAATCAAAAGGTATTCTTCTAAATTTATTTAAAACTTTTTCAAGAGCAGTATCACTCAAATCAAACACTGAAAACCTGAAGCGATTTCCCAAAAAATCTTTAAAACGTTCTTTATAATACCCTGATTTATTTAACGGAATTCCATAAAACCTACCTTGTTTTGAGGAGTTTACATCAATATTATGCCAATAGTATTTATTAATAAAATTTGCCCATGTAATGGCGTGACAAAATTTATCTTTTGCAAATATTAATGGTGTACCAGAAGAACCAGAAGTTTTATTTGTGTATATGTTTTTAGTTGAAAACCCCTCAGATAATCTATTGTTTAGAGGTGTCTGTAAATCAGCTTTTGTCAGAATAGGAACTGAATTCCAGTCATCTATATTCGTATTTTTAGCAAAGTCTTTGTAAAATCTATTATTGTTTAAGTGGTAAAGCAAAATATCAGTTCTTTTCTCTTCAATAAAAGAAGCGTAATCTTTTTCATCAATACTTTGAATATAACCTAAGTGCTTTTTTGCTTTTTCTAATGGAAAGCCTTTAAATTTTAATGAAAAACTGAATAAGTTCACGGGTACTTGAAATATTTGTAAAGTAACTAAAAAATATTCGTGAATTAGAGGCATTAATTCTATTTTTGCAGAATCAAAAAATAACACAATGAATATCTTAGTTTTAGGATCTGGAGGAAGAGAACACACATTTGCTTGGAAAATTGCTCAAAGCCCATTATGTAATGAATTATATGTTGCGCCCGGTAATTCAGGGACAGCAGAAGTTGCTACCAATGTTAACATTGGCGTAACAGATTTTGAAGCAATTAAAAATTTAGCACTAGTTAAGCAAATAGATTTAGTTGTAGTTGGACCAGAAGATCCTTTAGTAAATGGTATTCATGATTTTTTCTTAAATGATGATGCAATAAATCATATTCCAGTAATTGGACCCCAAAAGGAAGCTGCTGAGTTGGAAGGAAGTAAAGAGTTTGCCAAAGAGTTTATGATGCGTCATAATATCCCAACAGCGGCCTATGAAAGTTTTACAAAGGAAAATGTTGAACAAGGATATGCTTTTTTAGAAACATTAAATCCGCCTTATGTTTTAAAGGCAGATGGATTAGCAGCTGGAAAAGGGGTTGTTATTTTAAATGATTTAGATGAGGCCAAAGTTGAATTAAAAAGCATGTTGGTTGGCGCTAAATTCGGAGATGCAAGTACTAAAGTTGTTATTGAAGAATTTTTAGATGGTATAGAATTAAGTTGTTTTGTTTTAACCGATGGCAAAAATTATAAAATACTACCAACAGCTAAAGATTATAAACGGATTGGTGAAGGTGATACGGGTTTAAATACTGGTGGAATGGGGGCTGTTTCTCCTGTGCCTTTTGCTACAGATGAGTTTTTAAACAAAATTGAAGAGCGTATTGTTAAACCTACCATTGAAGGATTTAAAAAAGACAACTTACCTTATGTTGGTTTTGTTTTCATTGGGCTTATTAAGGTTGGAGACGATCCTAAAGTTATAGAGTATAATGTTAGAATGGGTGATCCTGAAACTGAAGTGGTTTTCCCGAGAATGAAAAACGATTTGGTAGAGGTGCTTCAAGCCATGGCTAATGGAACTTTAGATACTGTAAATATTGATATTGATGAACGAGCCGCAACAACCATTATGGTAGTTTCTGGGGGTTATCCTGAAGCCTATGAAAAAGGTAAAGAAATTAAAGGAATAAATGCTATTGAAGATTCTATTCCTTTTCATGCTGGCGCACAATTAAAAGATGGTAAAGTAGTAACTTCTGGAGGTAGAGTTATTTCTATTACTTCATATGGAAATACTTATCAAGAAGCCATAAAAAAATCTTACCAAAGTATAGAAAAACTACATTTTGATAAGATGTATTATCGTAAAGATATTGGTTTCGACTTATAAAAAAGAATGCGAAGAAACGCTTTTATCCTCTTCGTTGTTATCGTTGAATATTTTTAGTTGCTTCATCCAGTAAACTATAGCAACCATACAAACAACGGTAAAAATCCAAGAAATAGAATTGGCAAGCCACCAATTATCAAGTTCCAAAGCTCTAAGTCCATCAAGTGGAGCAAAAAGAACATCAACAAATAAATCTTGTATTGCGTAAAAGAAATCTTTCATTAGTAATTGTTATTGTTTTCTAACCATGTTATAGTTAGTATATTTACAGGACAAAAATACAAAAAGAGTTAATGATTACAAGTATTTTTAGTAAATCTAAACCAATAAACTTTATTGTTGTTTTTTTTATCACAGTTTTAGCTTTTTTAATAGCTAGAATTCACCTAATAAAAGAAACAATAACTTTACTTCTAATTATAAAGCAATTGGTGCTGCTTGGTACATGCTATTTTTCAATTTTACTCTTAAATTTTATTGTTAGTAAGAATAGTTTAACCAAACAAAACAACTATGAAATTCTGTTGTTTAGTTTATTCTTGTTACTGATTCCATCCGCTACCATTAATACCAATATTTTATTTTCAAACTTTTTTATTTTACTGAGTTTAAGACGCGTAATGAGTTTGCGTTCACAAAAAAGTGAGAAAATGAAGTTGTTTGATGCTGCATTCTGGGTAGCCATTGCCTCTTTGTTTTATTTTTGGGCTATTTTATTTTTTGTCTTAATTCTTTTAGCATTGGCATTATATACAGATAATAATATAAAGCATTGGATTATTCCTTTTGTTGGAGTAGCCACAGTTTTTGTTATTTCTATTGGTATATCAATTATTAGTTATAACGGTTTTTTTGATGCTTTAAATTTAACTACAGTAAGTAGTTATGATTTTAGTAATTATGATTCTGTACAATTTATAGTAGCCATCACACTTTTATTGTCATTTGGTGCTTGGTCTTCTGTGTTTTATTTACAGAATATTAAAAAGCAGAAAAAGGCTTATAGAGCTTCTTTTAAAATCATTATTTTATCCGGAATAATTGCTTTTTTTATTGTGATTTTGGCCCCACAAAAAAATGGTAGTGAGTTTTTATTTTTATTTGCGCCTTTAGCCATAGTTGTTACAAACTATATTGAAACAATAAAAGAAAAGTGGTTTCAAGAAATTTTCTTATCTACTTTAGTAATTGTGCCAGTTGTGTTATTGGTTTTACAACTTTTCACCAAAAGCTAAATCTCCTGCATCTCCTAAACCAGGAATAATATAGCCTTTATTGTTAAGTTTTTCATCAATAGCAGCAATCCATAAATGCGTATTATCACTAAAATTATCACTAACAAAATCAACCCCTTGTTGAGCGCCTATAACACTTACTAAATGAATTTCTTTAGGTTTTCCAAATGGCTTTAAAGCTTCAAAAGTGGCAACCATGGATTGTCCTGTAGCCAACATAGGGTCTGCTAAAACAAGAGTTTTACCTTCTAAACTTGGACAAGCAGAATACTCTACTATTATTTCAAAATTCTCAGGATTATTTTTGTGGTGTCTATATGCCGAAATAAAAGCGTTTTCAGCCTTGTCAAAATAATTTAACAACCCATTATGTAGTGGAACTCCAGCTCTCAAGACGGAACACAGAACAATATCATTGGTGAAAATATCGATGTTGCACTTACCCAAAGGAGTTTCTATATGGGTTGGGGTGAAATTTAATGATTTACTTAACTCATACCCAAGAATCTCACCTATGCGTTCAATGTTGCGTCTAAATCTCATAGTGTCTTTTTGAATAGTTACATCCCTAATTTCAGAAAGAAATGTATTGAGTATCGAGTTTTGCCAGGAAACATGATGAATTTGCATAAAAACAGATAATATTTAAATTAAAAATTTCAGAAAAAGATACCTTTTTTTTGCCAGGAAACAAGGTTTATTATGGTCTGACATAGATAGTAAAGTTATTAAATTAAAGTATATTTGCTCATTAAATTATTAGATTATGTTTACAAGTAAAGCCAATAAGATTTTTCAAGAAGTTATTGAAGAATATCATAAAATAGATTCTGTAGATCAACCCTTTAATAACCCATATAGTAAAGATGATTTGTTAGAACATTTACTTTATAGAAAATGTTGGATTGATACGGTTCAATGGCATTATGAAGATATAATTAGAGACCCACAAATTGATCCTGTTGCAGCTTTAACTTTGAAACGCCAAATAGATGCTTCTAACCAAGATAGAACTGATATGGTGGAGTATGTAGATAGTTATTTTTTAGAAAAATATAAAGACGTTATGGTAAAAGAAGAGGCCACCATTAATACTGAAAGTCCAGCTTGGGGAATTGATAGATTATCCATTTTAGCGTTAAAAGTTTACCACATGAATGAAGAAGCAACCCGTACAGATGCTTCTGATACTCATAGAGAGACTTGCCAAAAGAAATTAGATGTTTTATTAGAACAACGTATAGATTTATCTACTGCTATTGACACGCTTTTAAATGATATTGAAAATGGCGATAAATACATGAAAGTGTATAAGCAAATGAAGATGTATAATGACGATGAGCTTAATCCTGTACTGCGCTCCCAAAAGTAATCATTTGTAATCCTGAACGTGTTTCAGGATTTCTATCATAAGTGTAGATGATGTCTAAACAACCTAATCATATTCTGGTAATTCGTCTTTCTGCCATGGGAGATGTGGCTATGACAGTTCCAGTTTTAAGGGCGTTAGTTAAGCAATATCCTAACGTTAAAATTACTGTTTTAACTAAAGCATTTTTCACCCCGTTTTTTAGAGATTTGCCTAATGTTTCAGTGTTTTCTGCCGACGTTAAAGGAAAGCATAAAGGTATTTTGGGCCTATTAAAACTTTCAAAGGAACTTAAAAAACTAAAAATTGATGCTGTTGCAGATTTGCACAATGTTTTAAGAAGTAATGTCTTAAAATTTTTTTTAATTGGAATTCAATTCATTCAAATTGATAAAGGTAGAAAAGAAAAAAAGGAACTAACCTCAGGGAATTTTTTTGGGCCTTTAAAGACTACGCATAACCGTTATGCTGATGTTTTTGAACAACTTGGGTTTAAGACCGATTTATCAGTAACAACATTTCCTGAAAAAGCTAATTTAAGTAAAAAAGTTCAGGCCTTATTGGGTAACCCTCTTATAAAGAAGAAAATTGGTATAGCGCCTTTTGCGGCTCACGAGGGGAAAATGTACCCTCTAAATTTAATGAAAGAAGTGATAAATGAACTTTCTAAAGAACATCAAATTTTTCTTTTTGGTGGCGGAAAGCATGAAATTGAAAAATTAAATAAAATAGAACGCAAATTTAATGTTATAAATCTTGCAGGTAAGTTGTCATTAGGCGAAGAATTAGACGTTATTTCTAATTTAGATGCTATGTTGTCTATGGATTCTGGAAATGCGCATATTGCGGCTATGTTAGGGGTTAAAGTTGTAACTATTTGGGGCGTAACGCACCCTTATGCTGGTTTTGCACCTTTTAATCAGCCAGAAGGTTATGCCCTTTTGTCAAATAGAGAGCAGTTTCCGAAGACACCAACCTCTGTTTACGGAAATAAGTATCCTGAAAGCTACAAAGAGGCATCGGGAAGTATTTCTCCCAAAACAATAATAGAAAAAATTAAAAATATTCTTAGGTTTTAATTATTAGAGGAGCCTAACCTAAAAAACCTTAAACGTCATCATAGTCAACAACTAAAGTTGGTGTTGTTGGGTTGGCTTGACAGGTTAGAACTAAACCTTCTGCAACTTCACTATCAGTTAAAATATTGTTTTGTCTCATTGTAGCTTCCCCCTCTTTAATTCTTGCTAAACAGCTACTACAAATACCACCTTGACAAGAGTAAGGAGCATCTAAATCTTTATCTAATGCCGCTTCTAGTATGGTTTGTTTTTGAGGCATATCAAACGTAGTTTCTTCATCATCAACAACAACGGTAATTTTAGTAGAACCACTAATAACAGTTTCCTCTTTTATTTCAACTGGTTTGGCCGCTTTAAATAATTCAAAATGAATGCGGTTTTCATCAATATCATTTTCAGTTAGTACATCTTTTACCGTGTGAATCATAGCTTCAGGTCCACAAAGATAAAAAGCATCAACCTCTACATGCTTATGTTTGTTCTTCATGATATAATTAACCGTACTTTTTTCTATTCTTCCAAAAATGGAATTTTCCTCGTCTTTTTGACTAAAAACAAACTGGATGGAAAAACGGTCTTTATGAGTATGTTGAAGCTCAAGTAGTTCATTTAAAAACATAGTGTCATTGGTGCTTTTATTGCCATATACCAAAATAACTTTACTATTTACCTCCTCTTCTAATGCACATTTAATAATACTTAAAATAGGTGTAATACCACTACCAGCAGCAAATAGCGCTATGTTTTTGGTTTTTCTATCGTTAGGTTCAAAAACAAACCTTCCATTTGGGGTGCCTACCTCTAAGACATCACCAGCTTGCAATTGGTTATTTGCATAAGCCGAAAAGGTACCATCTACAACCTCCTTAATTGCTACTTTTAATTCACCGCTTTTTGGTGATACGCACAATGAGTAATCACGTCTTATCTCATTACCATTAAGCGTTGTTTTTAAAGTAATATATTGTCCTGCTTTAAAACCAAAAGCGTTTTTTATATTGTCAGGTACATTAAAACTAATACCAACCGCTTTATTAGTTTCTCTCTTTATATTTTTTATACTAAGTTTATGGAATGATGACATAAATATGTTTTTGACAAAAATAATGAAGTAGATTTTTAATTTTTACTTTAATTGTAACAATTTAAACAATATAGTTACTAATATCAACGTAACCACCATCCAGAATTATGATAAAACATTTTATAAGTTTAGAATGGAAAGCCTTTTTTAGATCGCCGTCTTTTAAAATGAATTTGTTTATAAAAATCTTGCTAGGGTTTAGTGCACTAAGTATGATAGTTTCATTTTTAAGTTTAGGAGTAGGTGCTTTTTTCGCTATTAAAAAAGTTTTTAATATAGACCCTGTCATATTCCTAAATAGGTATCTAATTTTTTATATAATTTTTGATTTGGTATTTCGGTATTTCCTTCAAAAAATGCCTATAGTAAACATAAGACCATTACTTTATTTACCAATTAAAAAAGGTAAAGTGGTGCATTTTGCATTAAATAAAACAGTATTGTCATTTTTTAATATTGTGCACGCCTTCTTTTTTGTTCCATTTTCAGTAGTTCTAATTGTACAGGGTTATCCGTTTTTAAATGTCTTAGGTTGGCATTTGGCAATTATGGCTCTTATTTACAGTAATAACTTTATTAATGTTTTTGTTAATAGTAAAGATGTGGTTTTCTATTCTGTGTTAGGAATTATAGTTGTCTTTGGTTTATTAAAATATCACCAAATTTTTGATCTTACAGCATTCACAGAACCCGTATTTCAAGCGTTTTATAACCAGCCATATTTAGCTTTAGCACCTTTGTTATTATTATGTGGCTTATATAAAATGGCATACAATTATTTTAAAAATAATTTCTATTTAGATGGCGGTTTAGCAAAAAAAGTTGAAGTTGTTAAGAGTGAAGATTTTGCATGGTTAAATAGATTTGGAAGCATTTCAACATTTTTAAAGAATGATATTAAGTTATTAAAAAGGAATAAACGTTCTAAAACTACTATTTTAATGAGTGGTTTGTTTTTATTCTATGGGTTATTATTTTTTACAGGTTCTATTGAAGTCTATGATGGACCTTTTTGGAGAATTTTTGCCGGTATATTTGTATCTGGAGGGTTTTTATTTAGTTTCGGTCAATTTGTACCAAGTTGGGATAGTGCCTACTACCCGCTAATGATGAGTCAAAACATTAGATATAAAGAATACATTTCATCTAAATGGTATTTAATGGTAATAGCAACTATTGTTTCAACTATATTATCGGCATTCTATTTATACTTTGGGTGGCAAGCTTATGTGGCAGTTGTTGTTGGCGCTATTTATAATATTGGTGTGAATTCACATATGGTACTATGGGGAGGTGCTTATATTAAAACGCCTATAGATTTAACTTCAAATAAGAAAGCATTTGGAGATAAAAAATCATTCAATGCAAAAACCCTGTTGCTTACCATACCTAAGCTTGTTTTGCCAATGATTATTTACGCAATAGGACATTTTACCTTAGGTGAAACCTTTGGATTTATTTTAGTTGCACTTTTCGGGGTTGCAGGTTTATTATTCAAAAACAAAGTTTTTGATATAATTGAAAAAGTATACAAATCTGAAAAGTATAAAACACTTTCAGCATACAAACAAAACGATTAAACATTATGATTTCTACATCAAATCTTTCAAAAAAATATAATATTAATACTGTTTTAAACATTGAATCTTTAGAGATTCCTAAAGGACAAAGTTTTGGGCTAGTTGGTAATAACGGAGCGGGTAAAACAACATATTTCAGTTTATTACTTGATTTGATTCAGCCAACTACAGGTAACATAATTAACAATAATATTCAGGTAGATAAAAGTGAAGATTGGAAACCTTTTACTTCTGCTTTTATAGATGAAAGTTTTTTAATTGGGTATTTAACACCAGAAGAGTATTTCTATTTTATTGGTGAATTGCGGGGACAAAACAAGGCAGATGTTGATGCCCTAGTGGCTCAATACGAAGACTTTTTCCATGGAGAAATTTTAGGACAAAAAAAGTATCTAAGAGACTTGAGTAAAGGAAATCAGAAAAAAGCAGGTATCGTAGCATCATTAATAGGTAACCCAGAAGTTATCATTTTAGATGAACCCTTTGCAAATTTAGATCCAACAACCCAAATTAGGTTAAAGGGTATAGTAAAGAATTTAGCAGAAACCAAGGGAGTAACAGTTTTAATTTCCAGTCATGATTTAATGCATGTAACTGATGTTTGCGAGCGTATTGTGGTGCTTGAAAAGGGTGAAATAATAAAGGACCTTGTAACCAGTAAAGCCACCTTAAAAGAATTGGAAGAACACTTTGCTGGCTAGAGTCAAGTTTCTTTAATCTAGGAATTTAGTGTGCTGTTAACTGGTAAATCCAAAAAGATGTTTATTTTTACGTCAATATAATAATAACTGAAGATTACAGTTATTTATAAGACTAAAAAAATCAAATTTGAAAACATCTTTTAAAGTCATACTTGTTTCTTTTTTCTCCGTTTTTTTAATAGTAAGTTGCTCAAGAAAAAAAGACAATTTTGTTAGTAGAAACTATCATGCAATAACTGCAGAATATAATGCGCTTTATAATGGATATAATGCATTAGAGCAAGGTAGAAGTAGTCTTAATCAAGGCTATTTTGATGACTATTGGAATGTCTTGCC
Source organism: Seonamhaeicola sp. MEBiC01930 (assembly GCF_045277075.1). Lineage (GTDB taxonomy): Bacteria > Bacteroidota > Bacteroidia > Flavobacteriales > Flavobacteriaceae > Seonamhaeicola. The sequence continues at coordinate 1,474,608 of NZ_CP104270.1, forward strand.
TATTGAGCGGATGCAAATTTCTGATGAAGTTATTCTTCCAGGACAATCAAAAAATGAAGATTTTGCCCAAGCTGAAGAAAAAGCTGTAAAAGCAATTCAGAAGCATAGTATGAATATTGATGGTAAAGAGGAAAATCCACAAATGGATGAAGCCTATTTACTTTTAGGTAAGGCCAGGTATTTTGATCAACGTTTTATTCCTGCTTTAGAAGCACTAAATTACATACTCTATAAATACCCTGCCAGTGATAAAATAAACCAAGCTAAGGTTTGGAGAGAAAAGACCAATATTCGTTTAGACAATAATGAGCTTGCCATTACAAATTTAAAGCGCCTATTAAAGTATGAGAACCTAGTTAATCAAGATTTGGCAGACGCAACCTCTATGTTAGCCCAAGCTTACATTAATACAAAATCTATAGATAGTGCAATAACTCAGTTGGAAATTGCTTCAAATGCAACAAGAAGTAATGATGAACGTGGACGTTATCGTTTTATTCAAGGACAACTCTATAATGAGTTAGGATATAAAGACAGTGCAAATATGGCCTTTGATAAGGTTATTGAGCTTAATAGAAAGACTCCTAGAATTTATATGATAAGTGCGCATTTAGAGAAAATTAAAAACTTTGATTTTGAAAATGGTAATAGGATTGAAGCCTCTGAGCTGTTGGCAGATCTTGAAGGAGATAGAGAAAATAGGCCTTTCTTAGATAAAATTTACCATCAAATTGGGGTCTATCATTTAAATAATAAATCTGATTCATTAGCAACTACATATTTTAATAAATCATTACTTGAAAAATCTAGAGATAAAATACTTAATGCAAGAAATTATGAGATTTTAGGTGATATGAATTTTGATAAGTCTTTGTATAGAGATGCAGGGTTCTATTATGATAGTACTATGACTAGTTTGGTTCTTAATTCTAAACCTTACAGAATTATTAAACGAAAGCGTGATAACTTGGAAGATGTTATTTACTATGAAGGTGTTGCTCAAGTTAATGATAGTATTTTGCATTTGGTAAATTTACCTGAAGCTGACCGTATTGCATATTTTGAAACCTTTATTAACAAACTAAAACAAAAAGCTGAAGAAGAAAAAGAAGCTCTAGAAAAGCAGGAGGCTTTAAAAAGAAATAGTGGTTTAATAACCAATAATAACAGTATAGTAAGACCTAATACTCCTGGAGTTGCACCAGGACAGGCCACATTGTTTTATTTTTATAATCCAACTACAGTAGCTTTTGGTAAAAATGAGTTTGTGAAAATTTGGGGGAATAGAGACTCAGAAGATAATTGGAGGTGGTCTAACAATAGCAGTTCAAGTGCTATAAATAATTCTGGTGTAAATGATGTTGTAGCTTCGGCTTCAGAAGATGAAAGGTTTAATCCAGAGTATTATATTTCTAAAATCCCTTCTGAAACAAAAGAAATTGATAGTATTTCAAAAGAAAGAAATTATGCCTATTACCAACTAGGACTTATTTATAAAGAGAAATTTAAGGAGTTTAAACTAGCCAAAGAGAAGTTTCAAGATTTACTAAACAGTAATCCTGAAGAACGTTTAATACTCCCATCTAAATACAATCTGTATAAAATTTATGAAGCTCTAGGAGAAAATGATGAGGCTTCAATTGCTAAAAATGAAATAATTACCAATTATTCTGAATCTAGGTATGCACTTATTTTAAGTAACCCTGAGTTGGCTTCTGAAAAAGACGAAAATAGTCCGGAACGTTTGTATGAAGCACTTTATGAAAAACATGAAAATCAGGAATATGCTGAAGTAATTTCTAAATGTGAGGAATATATCAATATTTACGATGGAGAGTCTATTGTTCCTAAGTTTGAACTTTTAAAGGCAACTGCATCAGGGCGTTTAAATGGTTATGAGGCTTATAAGGCAGCTATAAACTATATTGCGGTAACTTATGCCAATACCAATGAGGGTTTACAAGCTCAAAATATTGAAAATACGGTGTTACCAAAAATAGCCAATAGCGAATTTGTTGATGAGAGTACAAATAGTTCAGGACACCACAAGGTGATTTTTATGTTTGAAGACTCAGAACCAGAGGCTATTATGGAGTTTAAAAAAGAATTGGACGAAGTTTTAGTAAGTATTAAGTATTATGATTTAACTTCATCTATTGATGTGTATAACCTAAACACTACATTTGTTGTGGTTCATGGAATAAAAAACGGACAGGTTGCAAAAACATTCAATCAACTTTTAACAAAAGAGAATAGTAAAAAAATAAATGAACCTTATTTTTCAATGGCATCTTCTAATTATCAAATAATTCAAATACATAAAAACCTAGATGCCTTTTTAAACGTAAATAATAATTAAACAACATTATGTTTTCCGAAAATAAAAAGAACAAAATGGTAGAAAATACATCAAGCCAAAACATTATTGCTCAAGGCACTAAAATTGTTGGTGATTTAAATAGTGAAGGAGATATTAGAATTGATGGAGCTGTTGAAGGTAATATAAAAACTTCAGGAAAAGTAGTAGTAGGAAAAACGGGTTTTGTTAAGGGTACACTACAAGGAACCGACGCTTATTTTGAGGGTAAAATTTCTGGAAAATTGGCATTATCTGGTACGTTAACCTTGAAGTCTTCTGCGCATATTGAAGGTGAGGTAATTGTAGGTAAATTATCTGTAGAGCCAGGAGCAACCTTCAACGTAACCTGTGTTATGAAGGGTACAGTTAAGGAAATGAATAATGGCGGAAAAAGAAAATCAGAAACCGAAAAAACAGCTTAAAAACGTTGCTGTTTTATCTGGAGTAGCAATACAAATGGGGGTGACTATTTATTTGTTTGTGCTTCTGGGCAAATGGTTAGACTCTGAATACAATAATGGCGATAAACTTTTTATAATAGTTACTACCCTAGCAGGTGTTGCAGTGTCTCTTTATGCTGTAATTAAGCAGCTAAATAGAATTAATAATGACTAACCCTTTTTTTAGTTTTGTTTTTAAAGCAACTGTGTTATTTGCCATAACCTTTGGCTTGCATTTAGCCATTTTATCTTTTCTGAATTATCAATTACTAGAAAACCATATTGTTTTATCGTATGTTTTAAACTTTATTCTGGTTATCAAGGTTTTTGGATTATTGTATTTGCTTAGAAAAAAATATAAAAGCCAATTAGGCTTTTTATTTTTGGCAGGAAGCTTAATTAAATTCGCCGTTTTTTTTATTGTATTTCAACCAATTTTTAAGCAAGATGGTGTTGTTTCCAAATTGGAGTTTGCTTCATTTTTTGTGCCTTATGTGTTGGGGTTAATTATTGAAACTATTAGCTTAAGTAAATGGTTAAATAATTTAGATGAAACAAGTTCATAACCCCTTGAAATACATCTGCTGAAATAAAAGTCAAAATAGTTTTTGTTTTTCATATAAAAGCATACCTTTGCACCGATTTTTAAGCCACTATTAGTTAAAGTGATATGCGAAAAAAAATAGCTTTTAAGCCGATTACATTATTACTACTTTTTATAACCTTCATGACTTTCGGTTCAGAAAGTAATCAACATGAAGAATCAGGGTCTGACTTAAGGACTGAAATAAAAGAATATGTTCAACATCACTTACTAGATTCTTATGATTTTGGTTTGTATTCATACACCAATGATGCTGGTGAGCATAAGTATGTTGGTTTTCCATTACCAGTAATTCTTTGGGATAATGGATTAAAAGTATTTTCATCTTCTAAGTTTCATCACGGAGAAACTGTTGCTGAAGCAGGAGGAAGTTATTACAAGCAATTCCACGGAAAAATATATAAAGTAGACGGGCCTAATGGTGAGATTGTTGAGGATGAGCATCATCACGCTACTAATGAAAAACCATTAGACTTTTCTATCACCAAAAACGTAACTTTAATTGCTATGGTTTTTGCTATCATGTTCTTTATGTTTAGCAGAATGGCTAAATCATATAAAAACAATAATGGCATGCCAAAGGGTATGGGGCGTTTTTTAGAGCCTATTGTTCTTTATGTGCGTGATGAAATAGCAATTCCAAATATTGGTGAAAAGAAGTATAAGAGATATATGAGTTACTTGTTAACGGTATTCTTTTTTGTATGGATTGTGAATTTATTTGGTTTAACACCAATAGGTATGAATGTAACAAATAATATTGCTGTTACATTATGTTTAGCTTTAATAACATACTTTATAACCACTTTTTCAGGTAATAAAAACTATTGGAAGCATATTTTCTGGATGCCAGGAGTTCCGGTACCAATGAAAATTATTTTAGCACCAATTGAGTTGCTTGGAACTATCATTAAACCATTTGCATTAATGATTCGTTTATATGCCAATATTACAGCAGGTCACGTGGTATTAATGAGTATCATAGGTATGATGTTTATTTTCAACAACTGGTTAGGTAGTTCATTATCATTTTTATTAGCATTTGTATTAGGTATTTTAGAGTTGTTAGTAGCAGCTTTACAAGCATATATTTTTACAGTATTGTCAGCGCTTTATTTTGGAATGGCCGTAGAAGACCATGACCATCACTAAGGTGCTTATTAAGTTGAATGTTTAATTATTAAATATATATATTATGGAAATTCCAGCTATCGTAGGAGCAGGTTTAGTAGTAATTGGTGCCGGTATCGGTATTGGTAGAATCGGTGGTTCTGCTATGGAAGCAATTGCTCGTCAACCAGAAGCTACAGGAAAAATTCAAACAGCTATGCTTATTGCAGCGGCTTTAATTGAAGGTATTGGATTTGCTGCATTATTTGCAGTTTAACAAAACAAGAGAAACAGCTACAACGGTTGGTTGTAGCTGTTCTTTTAAATTAAACAGAAGTTTTTAGAAAAACATATAATTAGTAATTATGGAAGAGTTATTTGGAGGGTTTTCTTTAGGATTATTTTTTTGGCAAACAGTATTGTTTTTAGCATTAGTGTTTTTGTTAAGAAAATTTGCTTGGAAACCAATTTTAGATTCTGTAAACAATAGAGAAGAAGGTATAAAAGATGCTCTTGATGCAGCTGAAAATGCTAAAAAAGAGATGGAAAACCTTCAAGCTGATAATCAAAAGTTATTAAAAGAAGCTAGAGCTGAGCGTGAAACCATGCTTAAAGAAGCAAGAGATATCAAAAACAAGATGATTGAAGATGCTAAAGAAGAAGCTCAGGAGCAAGCCAATAAAATGATTAAGCAAGCACAAGATGCTATTGAGAGTGAGAAAAAAGCAGCTATGGCAGAGCTTAAAGGTCAGGTTGCTGGTATTTCTTTAGAAATAGCAGAAAAAGTGGTTCGTCAAGAATTATCTAATAAAGACAAGCAACTAAAATTAGTTGAGTCTATGTTAGGAGAAGCAAAATTAGAAAACTAGTTATAAACTATGTCAAGAGCAGCTATACGTTACGCAAAAGCAATTTTAAGTTTAGCATCAGATCAAAAAGCAGCCGATGCTGTTAATAAAGATATGAAGTTAATTGCTGCTACAATTGCAGACAGTAAAGATTTAAAAGATACGCTTCAAAGTCCTGTAATAAGTTCAACAATTAAAAAATCTGTTTTATTAGAGGTTTTCAAAAAAACTAATAAGACAACTATTAGCTTAATAGAAACTTTAATTAGTAACAACAGAGTTGATCTTTTAGGTGAGGTTGCAAGTAAGTATAATCAGTTATTTGATCAATCAAAAGGAATTGAATTAGCTACGGTTACCACTGCTGTTGCAATTACTGATGACTTAAAGAAAAAAGTTTTAGCCAAAGCTAAGGAACTTACAGGAAAAGAAATTGAAGTAGATAATATTGTAGATGAAAGCATTTTAGGTGGTTTCATTTTACGCATAGGTGATGTACAATACAACGCAAGTATTGCAAATCAACTTAATAAATTAAAAAGAGAATTTACATTAAACTAAGATATTTATATCTAAATAAATAATAAGATGGCAGAAGTAAAACCAGCTGAAATATCAGCAATCTTAAAACAACAACTTTCAGGTTTTGAAGCTAGCGCTTCATTAGATGAAGTAGGAACAGTATTAACAGTAGGTGATGGTATTGTACGTGCTTACGGATTAGCTAATGCACAATACGGTGAATTAGTTGAATTCGATGGTGGTTTAGAAGGTATTGTACTTAACCTTGAAGAAGACAACGTTGGTATTGTATTATTAGGAGGTTCTGTAGGAGTTAAAGAAGGGTCAACTGTAAAACGTACTGGTAGAATTGCTTCTATTAATGTTGGAGAAGGTATTGTTGGACGTGTTGTAGACACTTTAGGAAATCCTATTGATGGTAAAGGACCAATAGCTGGAGATACTTATGAAATGCCTTTAGAACGTAAAGCTCCTGGGGTTATTTTCCGTGAGCCAGTAACAGAACCTTTACAAACAGGTATTAAGTCTATTGATGCTATGATTCCTGTAGGTAGAGGACAGCGTGAGTTAGTTATTGGTGACCGTCAAACTGGTAAAACAACAGTTTGTATTGATACTATCTTAAATCAAAAAGAATTTTATGATGCAGGTGAACCTGTATATTGTATATATGTTGCTGTAGGACAAAAAGCATCTACTGTAGCAAACATTGCTAAGGTATTAGAAGAAAAAGGCGCATTAGCTTATACAACTATTGTAGCGGCAAATGCATCAGACCCTGCACCAATGCAGGTATACGCTCCAATGGCAGGTGCTGCAATTGGTGAGTATTTTAGAGATACTGGTCGTCCAGCTTTAATTATTTATGATGATTTATCTAAACAAGCAGTAGCTTATCGTGAGGTGTCTTTATTATTAAGAAGACCACCGGGACGTGAGGCGTATCCAGGTGACGTTTTTTACTTACACTCAAGATTATTAGAGCGTTCTGCAAAGGTTATTAATGATGATGATATTGCTAAGGACATGAATGATTTACCTGATTCATTAAAACCATTAGTGAAAGGTGGAGGTTCTTTAACGGCATTACCAATTATTGAAACCCAAGCGGGTGACGTTTCTGCATATATTCCAACAAACGTAATTTCTATTACAGACGGACAGATATTCTTAGATGGTGATTTATTCAACTCTGGTGTACGTCCTGCAATTAACGTAGGTATTTCTGTATCTCGTGTTGGTGGTAATGCACAGATTAAATCAATGAAAAAGGTAGCAGGTACATTAAAATTAGACCAAGCGCAATTCCGTGAATTAGAGGCTTTTGCTAAGTTTGGTTCAGATTTAGATGCTGTTACTTTAAATGTAATTGAAAAAGGTAAGCGTAATGTTGAGATTTTAAAACAAGCTCAAAATGATCCTTTTACAGTAGAAGATCAAATTGCTATTATTTATGCAGGATCTAAGAACTTATTAAGAGATGTTCCTGTTGAAAAAGTAAAAGAATTTGAAAGAGATTTCATTGAATTCTTAAAGGCTAAGCATGCAGATGTTTTAAGCACATTAAAATCAGGTAAATTAACTGATGAAGTTACAGATACATTAACAACTGTAGCAAAAGATTTATCAGGAAAATATATAGCATAATTTTAGATTCCTGTCAATGATAGGAATCTATTTTTCATATTTCAAAATATGGCAAATTTAAAAGAAATACGTAACAGAATATCATCGGTATCTTCAACAATGCAGATAACCAGTGCCATGAAAATGGTATCAGCTGCAAAGTTAAAGAAGGCACAAGATGCTATTACAGCTATGCGTCCTTATGCAGATAAATTAACTGAGCTTTTACAGAGTTTAAGTGCTACTTTAGATGCAGATTCAGGAAGCACATATTCTGAACAACGTGAATTAAAGAAAGTGCTTTTAGTACCAATTACTTCTAATAGAGGTTTGGCAGGTGCTTTTAATTCTAACATCATTAAAGAAATTAATAGATTAGTTTCTGATACTTATGCAAACCAAGAAGTTTCTTATTTAACTATTGGTAAAAAGGCTAATGATGCTTTTAAAAAGACAGATAGAGTAATTGCAAACAAAAGTGAAGTTTTTGACGATTTAACTTTTGATAATGTTGCTGAAATAGCTCAACTTTTAATGGATAAATTTGTTGAAGGTGAGTTTGATAAAATTGAAATTGTTTATAACAAGTTTAAAAACGCAGCAACTCAAATTGTAATGACTGAGCAGTTTTTACCAATTGTTCCTGTTGAAGGAGATGCTAACGTAAATGCCGATTATATTTTTGAGCCATCTAAATTAGAGATTGTTGAAGAGTTAATTCCTAAGTCTTTAAAAACACAATTATATAAGGGTATTAGAGATTCATTTGCTTCAGAGCATGGTGCACGTATGACGGCAATGCATAAAGCAACTGATAATGCTACTGAGTTAAGAGACCAGTTGAAATTAACTTATAATAAAGCGCGTCAAGCTGCTATTACTAACGAAATTCTTGAGATTGTTGGTGGTGCAGAAGCTTTGAATAATTAATAAATTCCTTCCAAAGAAGGAATCTTATCATAAAATAGTAAAACCTAACTTTTCGGAGTTAGGTTTTTTTGTTTTAAAAGCCCTATTTTTAGCATTACAAAAAACGCATTTTTGAGCGCATTGAAATCTCTTTTTAAGCAAACATTCATTTACGGTTTAGCCACTGTATTACCTAGAATGTTAACTTTTTTACTTACGCCGCTATATACAGAGGTAATGGCAGTTGGCGTTTATGGCAAAGTATCTATAATATTTTCTTGGTTTGCTATTTTTAATGTGATTTTGGCCTATGGAATGGAGACTGCTTTTTTTCGTTTCTTTAACAAAGAGGATAACCAAGATAAAGTAGTTGGAACAGCTACATTATCCATCATATTTACCTCTTTGGCTATATTTGGTTTAGCATTTTTATTCCAAAATCAAATTGCTGATGTCACAGATATTGAGGTTCATCATATTAGTTTTGTCATTTGGATTTTATTGCTTGATGCTTTGGTTATTATTCCTTTTGCATGGTTAAGGGCTAATGCAAAACCTATGAAATATGCAATGATAAAAATTACAAACGTTGCTATAAACATTGGACTTAATCTCTTTTTCTTCCTTTTATTAGCAGGCTTAGCAAAAGAAAATGATCTATTTGCTTCAATTTATAAGACAGATTTTGAAATAAGTTATGTGCTTATTGCAAATCTGGTGGCCAGTGGTATTACCCTTATTCTAATGTTCTCATTTTATGGGAAAATTAAATACAAATTCAATTCTATATTATGGCAACAAATGCTACGATATGCCTTTCCTGTTTTAATTGCAGGTTTAGCCTATACCACTATAGAAACATTTAACCGTATTCTACTAGACAGTAGCTTATCAACAGCAGAAAATCCAGAAGATGAAGTTGGGATGTTTTCAGCATGTTATAAGTTAGCACTATTCATGACTCTATTTGCTACTGCCTTTCGTTTAGGTATAGAACCCTATTTTTTCAGTCATGCGAAGGCAAAAAACCCACAAAAGAATTATGCTAGAATTTTAGAATACTTTGTGATTTTTGGTTCAGGTATTTTATTAACCGTTGTGGTATTCTCAGATATTCTAAAAGTAATAATTATTAGAGATGAAGACTTTTGGGAAGCCATGTGGATTGTACCTATAATTCTTATTGCAAGTTTTTGTCTTGGTATTTACCACAACCTTTCTGTGTGGTATAAAATAACTGATAGAACAAAGTTTGGCGCTTATATTTCTGTAGTTGGAGCTATTATTACTTTAGTACTAAATGTTTGGTTAATTCCCCTTATAAGTTACAAAGGTTCTGCTATTGCTACTTTAGCGGCTTATGGTAGTATGGTGCTATTGTCTTATTATTTCGGTAGAAAATATTATCCAATACCGTATAACTTGAAGAAAATTGGATTGTATTTATCAATGTCAATATTATTTTCGTTAGTTTATTTCTATCAATTTAGAGAGAATTATGTTATTGGAATTTCCATGTTAGTTGTATTTTTGGGTGTTATTTCATTTTCAGAAAAAAATCAGATTAAGCAATTATTAAAAAGGTGATAAAGTTCTTCCGTAAAATACGAAAACAACTACTTGATGAAAACAAGGTAGGAAAGTATTTAAAGTATGCTATTGGGGAAATCATTCTTGTTATGATAGGAATTTTATTGGCTCTACAAGTAAACACCTGGAATAGCAACCGAGAACTTAAAAAGGAAGAACTTAAAATAATGAAAAGTCTTCATAAGGAGTTTAGTACAAACCTTATTAAGTTTGATAATAAGTTTGACGACCATATTGCAAAAAAGGAAAGTATTGAAACCATCGCGTCAATTAACCCTAGTGGGTTTTCAATAGATAGTTTATATAGGTTAATTCAGCGAGTTAATAACACACCCTCATACGATCCTTTTCAAGGTATTTATAACTCTATAATTAGTTCTGGAAAAGTTGAATTAATTTCTAATGATGTATTAAAAGAAAAAGTTTCTGGCTATCAAGACTTACTCATGGATTATAAAGACAGCGAAGAGGCTGTTATATTGTTTCTTACTCAGAATCTTCATAAATATTTGTTGTCTGAAGGGATTTTAGGTAATTATCACTATTTCAGAAATAAGGCAGAAATTTCAGAAGAAGAAGAACGAAGAATAAAAGAGAAGTTCATTAAAATAATAGATTCTGACAAGTACGAAAATCACCTCACTTTCTTAGCGAGTTGGGTTAACTCCGTTATAAAGAAGGGCCCTATTTTAAGAAAAGAATTGATATCCATTATTGGTTTATTAGAATCAGAAATAGAAAAACATGAAAATTAAAATAATAAATAAATCGAGTCACGATTTACCTCATTACGAAACCATTGCTTCAGCAGGAATGGACTTAAGGGCAAATATTATTGAATCAATAACGCTTAAGCCATTAGAGAGAACTGTTGTTAAAACAGGTTTGTTTATAGAATTACCCATTGGCACAGAAGCACAGGTACGCCCTAGGAGTGGTTTAGCGGCTAAAAAAGGAATAACTGTACTAAATGCTCCAGGAACAGTAGATGCTGATTACAGAGGCGAAATAGGGGTGATTTTGGTAAACCTTTCTAATGATGATTTTACTATTGAAAATGGTGAACGGATTGCGCAGTTAGTAATTGCAAAACATGAACGTGCCGAATGGGAAGAGGTAGAAATACTTTCTGAGACCTCAAGAGGAACAGGTGGTTTTGGAAGTACAGGAGTAAAATAAACGAATTATTATATAAATAAATTAATTTTAAAAAATGAAAATAATAGTCCCAATGGCAGGTCGAGGTTCTCGATTGCGCCCACACAGTTTAACCGTACCAAAACCATTAATTCCTGTTGCAGGTCAACCCATTGTACATCGGTTAGTAAAAGATATTGCCAAAGTATTGAAACAGCCAATAGATGAAGTGGCTTTTGTTTTAGGAGATCCAGCGTGGTTTGGTGATGATGTTGTTTCTAGTTTAGAAGATTTAGCCAAAAGTTTAGGCGCTAAAGCGTCTATTTATCGCCAAGACCAACCTTTAGGAACAGGGCATGCTATAATGAGTGCAAAACCATCTTTGTCTGGACCAGCTGTTATTGCTTATGCAGATACCTTAATTAGGGCAGAATTTGATTTAGACCCAGTTGCAGATAGTGTTATTTGGACGAAACAAGTGGATAACCCCGAAGCATATGGTGTTGTAAAGCTAAATGATAATGCAGAAATAATTGAACTGGTTGAAAAGCCAGAGACTTTTGTAAGTGATCAAGCTGTTATAGGGATTTACTACTTTAAAGACGTTGCAGTTTTAAAAGAAAAGCTTCAAGAGGTTCTTGATGAAAATGTTATGAATGGCGGAGAATATCAGATAAACGATGGTATTAAACGTATGATGTCTGATGGTAAAATATTTAAGACAGGATCTGTTGATGAGTGGATGGACTGCGGAAATAAGGCTATTACTATTGAAACTAATCAGCGTATGTTAGGGTTTTTAAAAGCTGATGGTGAAGAGCAATTAGTTGCTTCATCAGTAAATTTAGAGAACACTCAAATTATAGAGCCTTGTTTTATTGGAGAAAACGTAGTGCTTAAAAATGCTACTATTGGCCCTTATGTTTCTATTGGTAATGGCACTATTATTGAAGATTCAACTGTTAAAAACAGTTTAATTCAAGCCAACACATCAATTAAAAACGCTAATTTAGATAATGCTATGATTGGTAATCATGTTAAATATAATGGTAATTACACTAGCATTAGTATTGGAGATTACTCTGTGTTAGAATAAAAAATAAAACTATGTATATAGTAGTGTATGCTTTTAGGGTGAAACCTAATCAAGAGAGAACTTTTATAGAGTCATGGCGTGCATTAACAAAATTAATTTATAAAAACGAAGGTAGTTTAGGCTCAAGACTACATAAAAAGGAAACCCTACAATATATAGCCTATGCCCAATGGCCTAGTGAAATAGTCTTTGAAGAATCAGGAGGTAATTTACCTGATGAGGCAAATCAATATAGAGATGTAATGAGAGCTTCTTGCGAAGAAATTAAGGTTTTAGAAAAACTTGAAGTTGTAGAAGATTTATTAGAACAAAACCCAAATGGTAAATAAGTATAAAGTTTTATTGGTTTTTGTTTTCGGAATGATGTTATGCATTTTTCAACCTACTTATGCCCAAGTTGATTTTAATAAAACCCCCGATGATGATTTAGGAAATAATGAAGATGAGTTTCAAGAGCACTTTTATGAGGCTATGAAGCAAAAAGGGATAGAAAATTATGATAGAGCTGTTGAATCTCTTTTAAAATGTATTGAACTAGATAAATCTGTACCCGTTTTATATTTTGAATTAGGTAAGAATTATAATAAAACCAAAAACTTTGATGCTGCAGAAGAAGCTTTAAAAAAGGCTGTGGCTAAAGACCCTAGTAACGAGTGGTTTTTAGATGAGCTGTATGGGTTTTATGTTTCACAAAATAATTTTGATAAGGCAATTGAAGCGATTAAACAGCTTGTAGACTATCATCCAGATTATAAAGAAGATTTAGCCTCATTGTATTTAAAAATGAAAAAGTATGATGAAGCTCTAAATGTTTTGGATGAATTAGATGCTAAACATGGTATTTCATTATCTAGAGATATCATGAGGAATAAAATATATGAGCTTACAGGCAGGAAGAAAGATCAAATAGAAAATCTTGAAAAGCGCGTTGATGATAACCCAGAAAAAGAATCAAACTATTTAGCACTAATTTTTCGTTACAGTGAAAACAATCAAAAAGAAAAAGCTTTTGAAACAGCAAAAGAACTTTTAAAGATTAACCCAAATTCACAAAAAGTTCATTTGGCATTATATAAGTTTTATTTAGATGATAAAGCCACTGAAAAAGCTATAGAGTCCATGAAAATTGTGGTTAAAAGCACCCAAATTAAGCCTGAGACCAAACTAAAAGTTTTAACAGATTTCGTAAAATTTGTTGGTGAAAATCCCCAGTATGAATCAGATTTAATTGAGGCTACGGCTTTGGTTGAAGGTGCAAATAATAGTAAAACGCTAACAGAATTGGGTCAGTATTATTTAGCCAAGGGAAACAAACAAAAAGCTTTAGAAAATTTTGATGCTGCTCTAAAATTAGAACCTAATAACTTTGGTGTATTAAAAAATGTAATGCTTTTACATTTAGACTTAAATCAGTTTAATTTGGCTAATGAAAAGAGCGGAAATGCGCTTAATAATTATCCTTCGCAGCCACTATTATATTTAATAAACGGTGTTTCTTTTAATGCGTTAAATCAGCCCCAAAAAGCTATTGAAGTTTTAGAAATTGGTTTAGATTATATTATAGATGATTTAAAAATGGAGTCTGATTTTTATACGCAGTTAAGTAAGGCTTATACGCTTTTAAACAATACTACAAAGGCAAAAACGTTTAGTGATAAGGCAAAACAATTACAAAACCCAAATTAATGCAAATACGTACTCAAGTCTTTTTAATAACATTTATTCTGGTGCTTTTTAGCTGTAAATCGGCAAAAACTGTTACAGGAGGTGAGGCTAATTTTAATTTATCTTCAAGACAATTAATAAAAGAGAACTTAAAAAAGAGTCCAGATTATACCACTTTAAAATCTACTTTAAAAATTACCTATGAGAATGGAAAGAGCTCTCAAAGTCATTCTGTTAGTTTTAGAGCAAAGAAAGATGAAACCTTATGGATGAGTGCTACATTTTCTGTTGTGAAAGCCTTAATAACTCCAGATAAGGTGAGTTTTTATAACAAGTTAGACAATACGTTTTTTGAGGGAGATTATAATTATTTAAGTAAATTGTTGGGAACGAAATTAGACTTTCAAAAGGTTCAGAATTTATTAATAGGAAATGCAATTTTCGATTTAAAAGAAGATAATTACAAGGTGTCTGTTGATGAAGACACATATATACTTCAACCTAAGAAACAACGTGAATTATTTGAAATTTTCTTTTTACTAGATCCATCACTTTTTAAAATAAAAAGACAGGAAATATCTCAAATAAAAGAATTGAGACATTTATATATAGATTATTTATCACATCAAAAAGTTGATGATCAAATTTTACCCGAAAAAGTAAAAGTTATTGCTGTTGAAGCTAATGAAGAACTTGTTATAGGGTTAGAGTTTAAAAATGTTACTTTAAATGAAGATTTAAGATTTCCGTTTAAAATTCCGTCGGGTTATAAAGAGATTAAGCTTTAATGACAACAAAAGTAATTTCATATAAATTAACTCTATTAACATTTCTAATATTTAGTAGTTCTTTTGTTTTTGCCCAAACCAATAAGCAGAAGGAATTGGAAACACGTAGGCAGGAGCTAAGAAGAGAAATTCAAAGAATAAGTAAGTTAAGAGCTGAAGATAAATCTAAAGAGCAATCAGAATTGTCACTAATAGAAGGGTATAATTACAAGATTAGTGTTTTGGACAATTTGATAAAAGTGACTAATCAGCAAGCAAATTATTTAAATAGAGAAATTAATTCTAACCAAAAAAAAATCACAGATTTAAGAAATGAATTAAAGCAGCTTAAAGAAGATTATGCTGCTATGGTAGTTAAGTCTTATAAAAGTAAAAATCAACACAGCAGAATTATGTTTTTACTATCATCTTCAGACTTTAAACAAGCGTACAAAAGATTGCAGTATATAAAGCAATACTCAAATCATCAAAGGCAACAGGGAGAAACCATAAAGACTAAAACATTAGATTTACAGGAGTTAAACAAAGATCTATTAAGGCAGCAAGAGAATAAAAAGAAACTTATTGCTGAAAATAGGGTTTCTCAAAGAGAATTAGAATCTGAACGTAAATCACACGAAAATTTGATGAAGTCTATAAGAAAGAATTTATCAAAATACACCGTACAGATACGTCAAAAAGAACGTGAGGCTGCAAGAATTGACAGGGAAATTGATAAAATTATTAGGGCAGTAATAGCTAGCTCTAATAAAAAAGCTGGTAAATCAACGTCATCAACCACTTTTGCTTTGACACCAGAAGAAAAGTTGTTAGCAACAAATTTTGTTGCTAACAAAGGTAAATTACCTTGGCCGGTAGAACGGGGGCGTGTTAGTTTAAATTATGGTAGAGTGCCTTCGCCAATTGATAGAAATTTAATAATTACCAGTAATGGCGTGCGAATATCAACCGAGAAAGGTGCCCAAGTTATGGCTGTTTTTAATGGTGAGGTAAGTGAAATTATAAAAATGAAAAACGTTAATCCCATAGTTATGATTCGTCATGGTAATTACGTAACACTTTATAAAAATTTATCTAAGATTTATGTAAAGAAAGGAGATAGGGTTACCACCAAACAGGCTATTGGTGAAGTGTTCACCAATCCCTCTGATGGCAGAACCATTTTAGGTTTTGTCTTATCAAAAGGAGCTATTAAGGAAAATCCAGCAAATTGGATTTATAGAATGTGATACGCTTTGTAATCCTGAATTTATTTCAGAATCTCATTAAATTGTTTTTTACTCTTATTTATACCCTCACAAAAACAAAACCACGTCTAGTTTTTCTGTAATGCCTTCCATTCCAAAAGTAATAATGTTTGCCTTTTATTACTACAATTTTATGATTTTGAGGTGCGGTTTTTATAACTGTAACCTTAGCTGGTCTTTTAGTTACACGAGCGGCACAAGAAGATAAATTGAATAAAAGAATAGCAGAAATTAAAATAATAAAAGTTCTCATAGCAATATAAATTTGGGTTTATATACTATTATGACATAACTAAACCTTAAAGGTTTAAATTTGGTTATTCCAATCTAGGCTTTTGGTTTGGTGCTTAATCAAATAAGGCTTTTAATTCTGTAGCATCTTTTGGTTTAATTTTTCCTGCAAGTAATAAGCTTAATTGCTTTCTTCTTAGGGCAGCATCAAAGCGTTCTTTTTCTAATGTGGTTTCAGGTATTACTTCCGGAACTGAAATTGGTCGTCCGGTTTCATCAACAGCTACGAAGGTGTAAATAGCTTCATTAGCCTGTGTCTTTTCACCAGACTCTCTATCTTCAATCCAAACATCAATATAAACTTCCATTGAGGTTTTAAAAGCTCTAGATACTTTAGCTTCAACAGTAACAACGCTACCTAATGGAACCGCTCTGTTAAACGCTACATGGTTAACAGAAGCTGTAACCACAATTCGTCTGCTATGGCGTCTAGCGGCAATACTAGCAGCTCTATCCATTCTGGCTAAAAGTTCTCCTCCAAAAAGATTATTTAACGGATTGGTTTCACCTGGTAAAACCATATCTGTAAGTACTGTTTTAGATTGCTCGGGCGTTTTTGCTGTCATTGCTCAAAGTTTAATGATAGCAAAGTTACAATGCTTTTAATTATTTAAGAAAGAAATTATATTGAAGTGTAAAAAACAATTATGCCCTAATTTGAAACTTTTACAATAGCCATTTTTAAATTATATGTCAAATTCTTTTCTGTAAGTAAAGACTTTTTAGCGGTTTCTAAATTGCTAAAGGTTTCATGATAAATAAAGTATTTACCACTGTTAGCATCAAAAAAGTAATTAGCACTTGTTATGCCTTTTGAAGCTAATAAATTTAAGAAAGCATCTCTGTTTTCCATTGTAGAATAAGCCGCCAAAATAGAGTAATAACCACTTTCAATAGTCTTAATGTTATTAATTATTTTAATAATGTTTGGGCTTTCATTAAAGTTAAACTCATTTGATAAAATAAGGTTATCTGCTAATGAATTTAAATTTTCTTTAGTTGAAGTTTGACCTATTATTTCGTTGTTTGAAGTATTTGCAATTGTACCAACTCTGCTGACACTGGGGTCTGTTTTCAACCAAGCCTCCTTATTATGTGTTTTTTTAATGCTTCTTAGGGCTTTTAAAGCTTCAAGTCTATCTTCATAACTACCATAAACTACTTCATGTAAGCCGTAATTATTTACACCTAATTTTCTAGCTTTAAAACCTTCAGATTTAAGTTGCTTTATTTTTTTTAAGCAGTTTTCTTCAACCCTAAAAGCTCCGGCAACCACATGATAATTACCTGTTTGTTTGGTAACATTTAAGGTTATTGTAGATAAAGAATTAAGGTTAAATGTAGCTTGCTGTATTTTGTTTTCTAATTGTCTTTCGGCCTCTTCTTGAGCTAATTGATTATGAGTTTCAATCTTGTCTACGTAATAATTAGAAACGGCATAACCACCCATCGTTAAAGCAATTATCGCAACAGCAGCATATTTTAAATAAGGTATAGCTTTACGTTTTTCATGAGTAACAGCAATTGGCACTACCTTTTCAATGGCTTCAACTTCTTTTTTGTATACTTCTCTAGTAACCAATGGAGATACAAAATCTGATAACCCAAAAGAATCTGTTAAATAATTAAGATGGTAGGTAGGTTCAAACAAAATTTTGCCTTCAATATTTAAGACTATTTCTCCAATATTTTTGAAAGTAAGTGTTTCTCCTTGAGTCAAATATGATTTTAATGACTTAACTCGTTTCTCAATTTTTTTGTTTGCTTTTTCAAAAGGAATTTTCTCAACGTCAGCAATATAATGCGCTAATAAGCCATCATTATTCTGTATTTGTTCATTAAAAGATATGCTCTTTTTGGGAGCATTAAATGTATTTGATGACTCCTCAATTGTAGCTGATTCACGTTGTGTTAAAAATGAACCAAACTTAGGTATGGTAACACATTCGTACCGGTATAATAAATCACTAATGTAGGTTTCCAATTGCATAAAAACAAAGTTAGAAAAATATGTTGCCTGATGAAATTTAGGAATAAATATTTATTAACAAGTAGAGTTATCGTGTTGTACAACGGTATTTTAAATATTAATTAATTGAACAAAATTTCTTTTATTGCAATCACAAAGTCAACACGCACATGACAGAAAACGATTTGCTTTATACGCTTGCTCTACAACATGTACCAAATATAGGTGATATTACGGCTAAAAGACTTATTTCTTTTTGTGGTTCTGCAGAGGCGGTTTTAAAAGAAAAGAAGCAAAATCTTCTTAAAATTGATGGTATTGGTCAATTTGTTTTAAAAGATATTCATGAGTCCATCCATCTAAAAGCAGCTGAAGACGAAATAGCTTTCATTAAAGAAAATAAGATTAAGGTTTCATATTTTAAAGGTGAAAGTTACCCTAACAAACTTAAGCACTGTATTGATGGACCTATATTACTGTTTCAATCTGGAAATATTAATTTAAATAACCAAAGGATAATAAGTATAGTTGGTGCTAGAAAAATTACTACTAATGGGATAGCATTTTGTCAAAATTTAATTGAAGAGTTAAAACCTTATAATCCAGTAATTGTTTCAGGATTTGCTTATGGAACAGATATTACAGCTCATAAAGCAGCATTAAATAATAATTTACAAACCATTGGATGTTTAGCACATGGATTAAATCAAATTTACCCTAAAGTGCATAAAAAATATATGGTTCATGTTGAAAACAATGGTGGTTTTTTCTCGGATTTTTGGAGTACTGATGTGTTTGATAGAAATAATTTTTTAAAACGAAACAGAATTATTGCTGGTTTAAGCGAAGCTACCATAGTTATTGAGTCTGCTGAAAAAGGAGGAAGTTTAGTAACAGCAGATATTGCCAATTCATATAACAGAGATGTGTTTGCAGTTCCTGGTAGAGTTACAGATAGCCAAAGTATTGGCTGTAATAATTTGATAAAACATCAAAAGGCAATGATGCTTTCTAACCCTTTAGATGTGCCATATATTTTGAATTGGGAACTAGAAAAAGCTAACAAACCAACAATCCAAAAGCAATTATTTGTTGAGTTAGACTCTACAGAAAAGACAATTTACAACTATCTTAAAGAAAATGAAAAACAACAATTAGATGCTATAGCTGTTAATTGTAAAATGCCTATTTATAAAATCTCTAGTACTTTATTAAATATGGAACTAAAGGGTGTTGTACGTCCGTTACCAGGAAAGTTGTTTGAGCTTATTTAATACCCAACTTTTTCTCTAACTCTGTTTAGAACTGAATCAGCAACTAATTTGGCCTTTTCAGAGCCAATAGCAAGCGCTTTATCTAACTCATCTAAGTTATTCATGTAGTAATTGTATTTTTCTCTTTCAGTCGAAAATTTATCCACAATTAATTCAAATAAAGCCTGTTTTGCATGTCCGTAACCATAACCTCCTTTTTCATAGTTGCCTTTCATGATTTCTTTTTGCTCATCATTAGCTAATAAATTATAAATAGCAAAACAATTACAGGTTTTCCAGTCTTTAGGTGCTTCTAAAGGCGTACTGTCTGTTTTAATTGACATGATTTGTTTGCGCAGTTTTTTGTCTGCTAAAAATATATTAATAGTATTGCCTTTACTTTTGCTCATTTTTTCACCATCAGTTCCAGGTATAAGCATGGTGTCTTTTTGAATTTCGGCTTTTGGTAATACAAAAGTCTCACCAACTTTAGCATGAAAGCGAGTGGCAACATCTCTAGTCATTTCAATATGTTGTTCCTGATCTTTTCCCACAGGAATTATTTCTGCGTCATACAATAAAATATCAGCAGCCATAAGCATGGGGTAGGTGAATAAACCAGAATTTACATCTTCCAACCTATCTGCTTTATCTTTAAAACTGTGGGCCAGTGTTAACCTTTGGTAAGGAAAAAAGCAATTTAAATACCAAGTTAATTCAGTTACTTGTGGAACATCACTTTGTCTGTAGAACACACTTTTTTCAATATCTAAGCCAAAAGCCAACCATGTAGCTGCTGTAGAATAGGTATTTTCTCTTAATGTTTGTGCGTCTTTAATTTGAGTTAAGGAATGCAAGTTTGCTATAAATAAATAGGAGTCATTTTCAGGCTTTTCAGCCATTTTAATAGCAGGTATTATTGCTCCTAATATATTTCCTAAATGCGGTGTTCCGGTACTTTGTATGCCCGTAAGTATTCTTGCCATAATTGTAATAAAGCGCAAATTTAATGAAGTTAGGTCATAAAAAAAGTGGCTAATGCCACTTTATCTAAATTTTTCTTGAATATTATTTTTTGAATAGGCCTGCAACAAATAAGATTACACAAGCACCAATAGCTCCCGTTAAAATATCTCCAATCACACCATCTAGTAAATTTCCTAATAGCCAGCTCCCTACAAAACCACCAATAATACCTATTACAATATTTAAAAAAATGCCAAAACCGCCACCTTTCATTAATTTTCCAGCCAACCAACCGGCAATAGCGCCAATTAATAAAGAATATAGTAAACTCATAATTATATAATTTTTAAGTTATTCTGTTTTAAAGATAATCAATTTATAATAGTATTTTTGGTATGAATGACTGTTATTAAATACATTTTCTGGACGCTTTACCGTATTTGGTTTTACATTCTTGTAATTATACCTATAGTACTTTTATTCCCCGTACTTTTAATTTCAATTTCAAAAGAGTCTTGGTATCCCTTCTTTTTTAAGTTGGCACGTTTTTGGGCTAAATTTATTTTAATAGGAATGGGATTTAATTATTCTTTTAAAAAAGAACAAATACCTGAAAAGGCCAAAAGCTATATGTTTATTGCAAATCATACCTCAATGATAGATATCATGTTAATGCTGATATCTGTAAAAAACCCGTTTGTTTTTGTGGGAAAGAAAGAGCTAGCTAAAATACCCTTGTTTGGATTTTTTTATAAACGTACTTGTATTTTAGTTGATAGAAGTTCAGCCAAAAGTAGACAAGCTGTATTTTTAAGAGCCCAAAGGCGACTAGAGTCTGGCTTGAGTATATGTATTTTTCCTGAGGGCGGAGTGCCTGAAGAACATATTGAATTAGATGAATTTAAGGATGGCGCTTTTAGATTGGCTATTAACCATCAGATACCCATTGTACCATTAACATTTGCAGATAATAAAAAACGTTTTTCGTATACATTTTTTAGTGGTGGACCCGGGCGAATGCGGGTTAAAATACACAAATTTCTTTCTACTAAAGGTTTAACAATTGATGATACTAAAAGTTTAAATAAGGAGTCTAGAACTGTTATTTTAAATCAGTTGAGAGAGTATAATAAATAAAAAACTGCTCGGGGGATGAGCAGTTTTTTTTGATATTGGATTTCGAGCTTAAATGAAAGCCAATAACCAGATCTAACCAAAAACCTAGAATTTAATAGCGAATCCGGTATAAACACCAAGAATATATGGCTTAAAATTACCGGAAGTATTGTTAAATGTATTTATTTGATACTTGAACATTGGTTCTAAATTCAAGTCAAATTTTTCAGTTATTTTATAATTAAAACCTAAACCAAAATTAGCACTATAACTCACTTTGTTTAAATTGTTGGCTTCACCTAAAAAGGTTCTAGGTCCATTTTGTGCTTCAGAAAATATTTCATTATTATTTAAAAAGAAAGAACTAAATCCACCAATTACATTTAAACCAAACTTTTTATTAGTTAATGAATATTGAATCTCTAACGGAATTTCAATATATCCAAAAGATTGGTTTAGGGTTGTATTTACAGAATTAAATACTAAGGGGGCATCATTAAAATTAGCTTCACTAGCTATGGCAACATTATCATTTCTTGTAGCACTTTCACTTACATTTTGCAAAGAACCTTGGGCTGCAGCACCTGTTGTTTGAAAAATAATTACATCATTTGTATTATAACCTAAATCAACCTTATTTATACCAGACCTAATACTGATTTTATTATTTAAAGCAAAACTTGCAGAAATACCATAACTCATATTTACCTCGCCACTTTTTGAGTTAGAGTTAAATTGAGGATCAATAGAAGATCCTTCTCCTAAAGAATTAAAATATACTGGAGCTGCATTGGGAGCAACAGTCCATCTGTTAATTTTCTCGGAATCATTATTTTCAAAAAGATCTTTATTTTTTTCTAAAACATCCTCAATAGAAAGTTTTTGGTTATCATTTTTTGTTTCAGCAAATGATTGATTATGGTTAATTTCAGGTAACTTGTTTTTAGATTTTTCTAAAGCTTCAATGTTATTAGTTATTGCATTTATTTGAGTTGATTTGTTTTGAAGCAACTCGTTTTTATCTTCAACTGAATTTTCAATTGCTATATTATTATTGTTAGTACCTTCAGTTTTTTTAGCAATCAGGCTGTTTTCCTGACTTTGATTGAAATTGTTGTTAGTTTTTTCATAAAAACTACTTTTAGTACTGTTTTTTAATACTGAGGCTTCAGAAATAGATGATTCTTTCTGTGAAACAATATAATTTGAACTAGAGCTAGCACTTTCTTGATTATTAGGCACGTCAACTTTTTCATTTGAGGTGGCAATAGTTGTGCTTTCCTCATTAAAATTAACTGGGGTTTTTACTTCAAGGTTGTTTATGTTTAAGTTACTATCTTCTTCATTAACAACTTCTATGGTGTTATTATTATTTAGGTAAACCCCTCCTACAGTAAGTAATAACATAAGTAAAGCAGCAACACCAGCATAACGCCACCATATTGGAATAATACGTTTATTCTTTTTCTTTTTTAGGTTTGCTTTAATACCTTTCCAAATAGCATCACTAGGTGCTACTTCAAAGTCTTTAAAGGTTTCCTGAAACAACCTATCTATATGTTTTTTATCACTCATTTTATAATGATTGCAAACTTTGGGACAATTTATAATCTTCTATATTTTTCTTCAAAATCTGTCTAGCCCTTGCTAAATTAGATTTTGAAGTTCCTACATTTATTTTTAGCATCTCTGCTATATCTTTATGCGAATACCCATCAAGAACATAAAGGTTAAACACCAATCTGTATCTATCTGGTAACTCTTGTATGATTTTCAAAAGAAAATCTAATGAAAATGTTTCTTCATCTACTTCAATTTCTACATCTTCAATCTGTTCTTCCTTTACAATATCAAAAACTTTCTCGTTTCTGTAACGCTGCAATACAGTGTTTACAGTAACGCGTTTTAGCCAACCTTCAAAAGAACCTTTATTTTTATATTGTTCAATTTTATTAAAAATTGTAAGAAATGCATCTTGCAGATTATCTTCTGCTTCGGCATAGTTACGTGAATACTTTAAGCAAATTGAGAATAACTTATTTGAAAAAAGTTTATATAACTCTCCTTGTGCTTTAGTATCATTAATTTTACAATTTTCTATGAGTTGTTCTAAACTCAAATTAAACATGTATTAATTAATACCTAATTCTTATAACTCAACCACTGGTACTTCTATAGTTAAGAATTGGTCTTCTTCATTATCATTCTCACCTTGCCAGAATTTAAAAATATAAGACCCTGTATTTGTAACATAAAAGTTAAATGTGGCCTCTGTTAATTCATTTTCAAGGTTTTCACAATCATTGCTGTCAAAGACATAGTTTATTGGAGCAACCGTACGCTCATTAAGTTCTTTTAAATAATAAAAGTCGTTAAAAGCATAACATGTAGAAGGTGTAAAATAAGAAATAGTAATAGGGTATGTTTCTCCTAAAACAAATTCCGATGGAATTTCAACACTCTCAACAGGTAAAATTTCAAAACTATAATTAGCACCATCATCATTAACACTACATGAAAAAAACGCCATGAGTGTTAAACATAGTATAATAACTCTTTTCATAGCAATTTAGCGTTAAATACATGTTTATACCACTAAGATGCTCTAGTTATTAAATGGTTGCGTTATAAAACTAAAAAATCCCGAGGAATTCGGGACTTTTTTAACAATTTTAAGAAATAATTATTTCTCTTACTTTAGCTTCAAGCTCATCCATGAGTTCCGGATTATCTTTAATGAGAGCTTTAACAGCATCTCTACCTTGCCCTAGTTTCGTGTCTTGATAACTAAACCAAGAACCGCTTTTCTTTATAATTTCGTTATCTACTGCTATATCTAGAATTTCACCAACTTTAGAAACACCTTCACCATACATAATATCAAACTCAGCCATTTTAAAAGGTGGTGCTACTTTATTTTTAACAACTTTAACTCTGGTTTTATTACCAGCAACCGTACCATCTGTTTGTTTTATTTGGGTAGACCTTCTTATATCTAATCTCACCGAAGCATAGAATTTTAAGGCATTACCTCCTGTTGTGGTTTCTGGGTTACCAAACATAACACCTATTTTTTCACGTAATTGATTAATAAATATTACAGTACAGTTAGTTTTACTTATAGATGCGGTAAGCTTTCGCAATGCTTGTGACATTAAGCGGGCATGAAGCCCCATTTTAGAATCTCCCATTTCACCTTCAATTTCACTTTTAGGTGTTAATGCGGCAACAGAATCTACTACTACAATATCTATAGCACCAGACCTAATTAAGTTATCTGCAATTTCTAAAGCTTGCTCACCATTATCTGGTTGCGATATAATTAAGTTGTCTATATCTACACCCAATTTTTCGGCATAAAATCTATCAAAAGCATGTTCAGCATCAATAAAAGCTGCAATACCTCCGGTTTTTTGTGCTTCAGCAATAGCATGTAAGGTTAAGGTTGTTTTACCAGAAGATTCTGGACCATAAATTTCAATTACACGCCCGCGTGGATAACCACCAACGCCTAAAGCAATATCCAATCCTAAAGACCCTGATGAAATAGCATCTACATCCTCAACAGCAGCATCACTCATTTTCATAACGGTTCCTTTTCCGTAAGCTTTATCTAATTTATCTAAGGTTAATTTTAATGCTTTTAATTTAGCTTCGTTTTCTTTACTCATTTATCTTTTTTTTCTGAAGTTATGCTTGCTAAAATAATACATCTTTTGGCACAATACAATTTTAACACGCAACCTTTTTACATATTTTGTATCTATTATAAAAATAGGAAAAACTAAGACTATGAAATAGGCCTACTAAGGTTATAACTAAACTAACTCTATTCTTGACTGAAAAGCACTTTATGCCTCTAAAGTGCTTTTTTTTATACCCTTAAATAGCTGATATTATGTAAAAAATGTACTTTTGCAGCTTAATACATTCTTTAAACTTTAAAAATTAGTATAGCATGCAACTGTACAATAAACTAAGTGCTAAAGAAAGAGCAGTGTTAATTGAAAAGGCAGGTAAAGACCGCCTTACACTTTCTTTCTATCAATACGCCAAAATTAACAATCCTCAAGAATTTAGAGATCAACTGTTTTTAGTTTGGGATACCCTTGATGTTTTAGGTAGAATTTATGTTGCCAATGAAGGCATAAATGGGCAATTATCATTACCTGCAGACAGGTTTCAAGAGTTTAAATCTCATTTAGATACTATTGATTTTTTAAAGGACATAAGGTTAAATATTGCCATAGAGCAGGATAATATGTCTTTTTTAAAACTTAAGGTAAAGGTTAGGAATAAAATAGTAGCTGACGGATTAAACGATGACACCTTTGATGTTACTAATAAGGGTGTTCATGTGGGTGCAGAAAAATTCAATGAACTCATTGAAGATAACGACACTGTACTTGTTGATATGCGAAATCATTATGAAAGTGAAATAGGTCATTTTAAAAATGCTGTTACTCCTGATGTTGATACATTTAGAGAATCTCTTGATATTATTGAAGAAGATTTAAAAGAACATAAGGAAGATAAAAATTTAGTAATGTATTGCACCGGTGGCATTAGATGTGAAAAAGCAAGTGCCTATTTTAAACATAAAGGCTTCAAAAATGTTTTTCAATTGGAGGGAGGAATAATTGAATATACGCGTCAGATAAAAGAGAACGAACTAGAAAATAAATTTATTGGGAAAAACTTTGTATTTGATGATAGACGCGCTGAAAAAATAAGCGATGATGTTATTGCTCAATGCCATCAATGTGGAAAGCCAGCGGACGTGCATACAAACTGTGCCAATGATGCGTGCCACTTATTATTTATTCAATGTGATGAATGTAAAGTAGAAATGGATAATTGTTGTTCAACAAATTGCCAAGATATAAACGCTTTACCTTATGAGGAGCAAAAAGCTTTGAGAAAGGGACAAGGTAATAGTAATGATATTTTCAAAAAAGGACGTGCAGATTACCTACCGTTTAAGAAAGATTTGAGAAATATTTACGATTCGCTTAAAAAGGATAAGAGTTAAGGTAATGCAGAAAATAGAATTAATGGCGCCTGCTGGAAATTTTGAATCTCTTCAGGCTGCTTTAGATAGTGGTGCAGATTCCGTGTATTTTGGAGTTGAGCAACTTAACATGAGAGCAAGAGCGTCTATTAACTTTACCTTAGATGACCTTGAAGAGATTTCTAATAAATGTAAAGCAAAAAGCGTACGTACTTACCTTACTCTAAATACCATTATTTACGACCATGATTTATCTATTGTTAAAACCTTAATAAAAAGAGCAAAAGAGGCTGATATTACTGCTGTTATAGCTATGGATCAATCGGTAATTAACATGGCTAGAGAGCTTGGTGTTGAGGTGCATATTTCAACTCAAATAAATATCACCAATATTGAGACTGTTAAATTTTATGCCTTATTTGCAGACACCATGGTGCTAAGTAGAGAATTGAGCTTGCGCCAAGTTAAAAAGATTACTGAGCAAATAGAAAAAGAACAAATAAAGGGTCCTTCGGGAAAGTTGGTGGAAATAGAGATTTTTGGACACGGGGCACTTTGTATGGCTGTATCTGGAAAGTGTTATATGAGCTTACATTCATATAATTCATCTGCAAATAGAGGTGCGTGTAAGCAAAATTGTAGAAAAAAATATACGGTAATAGATCAGGAAACTGGTTTTGAAATGGAATTAGATAATGAGTATATAATGTCTCCTAAGGATTTGTGTACTATTGATTTTTTAGACCAGATTGCTGATGCTGGTATTAAAGTTTTAAAGATTGAAGGTAGAGGAAGAGCTCCAGAATATGTGGCTAAAGTTATAAAATGTTATAGAGAAGCTATCGATAGTATTGAAGAAGGAACTTACAATAAGGAGGAAGTTATTTCATGGATGCAAACTTTAGAAACGGTTTACAATCGTGGTTTTTGGAGCGGATATTATTTAGGTCAAAAGCTTGGGGAATGGAGTGAAGGTTCAGGGTCTCATGCTACTCAAAAAAAAGTCTACATTGGTAAAGGCATGCATTATTTTCCCAAACCAGAAATTGGAGAGTTTAGTATTCAAGCCTATGACTTAAAAATTGGCGACAACATTTTAATTACAGGGCCAACAACAGGAGTAAAAGAATTAGTTGTTGAAGACATGTTAGTTAATGATGAAAAATCAACTTCAGCTTCAAAAGGAGATTCAGTAACTATTCCACTTGGATTTAGAATAAGACCTTCGGATAAGCTTTATAAAATTGTTGAAAACAAAGTAGAAGCTTAATGGTTATAGTAACATTACAGCGTAATAAGTGCATAGGTTGCAATTATTGTGTAGAATTAGCACCAAATCAATTTCAAATGTCTAAAAAAGACGGCAAAAGTGTGCTTTTACACACTAAAGAAAAGAAAGGATTTTACACATTGAAGTCACCAGATGAACTTATTTTTGAAGATTGTGATAAGGCAGCAAAGGCTTGTCCTATAAAAATCATTAGTGTTAAAAATGTATAAATTGATATTTCGTAAACCATATTTTTAAGTAAGTATAATAATCTTATCTTTACGAATCAAATTAATTATAAACCCATCATTCGTAATAATTTAATTATTAACGAATTCAATATATAAATATATGGCTTGTGCAAGCTGCTCAACTAAAGATGGCCAACCAAAAGGCTGTAAAAATAATGGCACATGTGGTACAGATAGTTGCAATAAATTAACTGTTTTTGATTGGTTGTCAAATATGTCGCTTCCTAGTGGCGAGAAACCCTTTAATTGGGTTGAGGTTCGTTACAAAAACGGACGTAAAGAATACTATTCTAATCCTGAAAACATTTCATTAAGCATTGGAGATATTGTGGCAACACAGGCCAAGGCTGGTCATGATATTGGTATGGTTACCCTTACTGGGGAATTGGTGCGGGTTCAAATGAAACGAAAAAATGTTTCAGATAATATTGAAGAAGGTTTGAAGATTTATAGAAAAGCTTCACAAAAAGATATTGATATTTGGCAAAAAGCACGTGATAGAGAAGAGTCAATGAAAGTTAAAGCACGCCAATTTGCAATTGACCTAAAATTACAAATGAAAATCTCTGATATTGAATTTCAAGGTGATGCCAGTAAAGCCACTTTTTATTATACCGCTGAAGAGCGAGTAGATTTCAGGGAGCTTATTAAAGTTTTTGCAAGAGAGTTTAGAACCAGAATTGAAATGAAACAAGTTGGGTTTCGTCAAGAAGCTTCTAGGCTTGGAGGTATTGGTTCTTGTGGGCGTGAGTTATGCTGCTCTACTTGGTTAACAGATTTTCGTTCAGTAAGTACTTCTGCTGCTAGATATCAACAATTGTCATTAAATCCTCAAAAACTAGCTGGACAATGTGGTAAGTTAAAATGTTGTTTAAATTATGAGCTTGATACATATTTAGATGCATTGAAAGATTTTCCAAAATCGGATACAAAATTACAAACAGACAAGGGTGTTGCGGTTTGTCAAAAGACAGATATTTTTAAAAGATACATGTGGTTTGCTTATGAGGGTGAATGGGCAAATTGGCATAAACTTACTACAGATCAGGTTATAGAAATTATAGAGCTGAATAAGAAAAAAAGAAAAATAGCAAGCCTTGAAGAATATGCTGCAGACCTTGCAGAAGATACTAAAATAGAGTTTGAGAACGTTGTAGGTCAAGATAGTTTAACACGTTTTGATAATCCAAAATCTAATAAACGACGTAAAAATAATAAGAGGCGTAAAAACAATAGAAACAATAAAAACAGAAGAAAACCACAAAACAGTAAAAATGCAGCAAAATAATATTTGGCTATTTTTTTTAATGCTTTCTTTTGTATACATTTCGTGTGATTCTAACCGTGTTTATGACACTTATACATCCATCCCTAATAAATGGCATAAAGACTCTGTTGTTAGTTTTAAAGTAACTCCGCCAGATTCAACAAATGCATATAATTTATTTGTGAATTTAAGAAACACAAATTCGTATAAATACAATAATTTGTTTTTAATTGTAGAAATGGTGTTTCCTCATGGAAAAACAATAAAAGATACGTTAGAATATAGAATGGCAGACCCTAGTGGAAAACTATTAGGAACTGGATATACCGATGTTAAAGAAAATAAACTTTGGTATAAAGAAAATGTAATTTTTCAAGAAAGTGGAGAATACACTGTTAACATTCAGCAAGCAATGAGAGAGAATGGAAAGGTAAACGGTGTTAAAGAACTTGAAGGCATCACAGATGTAGGTTTTAGAATTGAAAAACCTAACAACAAATAAGACAACCTACAAATAAGCTACTTTTATAAATGGCAACTAAAAAAGAAATAAAAACTGCTCCAGATTATTCAAAATATATTCGATGGTTTTGGATTTTATTTACAGGAGGTATATTATCTATAATTCTTATCTTTTTATTGGCTTCCTGGGGCGCTTTTGGTGAAATGCCAGACCACACCGTTTTAGAAAACCCTAGAACAAATCTAGCTACAGAAATTATTTCTTCTGATGGTCAAACTTTGGGAAAGTTTTATTTTAATGATAATAGAACTCCTGTAGGTTATGATGAATTGCCTAAACAATTAGTCGATGCTTTAATAGCAACAGAAGATGCGCGATTTCATGAACACGCAGGTATTGATGCAAGAGGTACATTAAGAGCAGCGTTTTTTCTTGGTAAAAGAGGCGGAGCAAGTACTATTTCACAACAATTGGCAAAACAATTATTTCATAGAAGAGAAAAGGCCAATATTGTTGAAAAATTGTCTCAAAAACTGAGAGAATGGATTATCGCTACTCGTTTAGAACGTCAATATACTAAAGAAGAAATCATTGCTCAATATTTTAATATTTATGATTTTGGGAATAATGCAGATGGTATCCGCAGTGCGGCACGCATTTATTTTGGTAAAGAACCTAAGGAACTTTCTTTAAAAGAGTCTGCTATGTTGGTAGGCATGTTTAAAAATTCTGCTTTATACAATCCAAGGCCTCATAGAAATCCGGTAGGTGTTAAAAACAGACGTAATGTTGTCCTAGCTCAAATGTATAAGTATGAATATATAAATGAAACCCTTAAGGATTCTCTTCAAAAAACAGAGCTAGATTTAAATTATACACCTGAGTCTCACCGAGAAGGATTAGCTACTTATTTTAGGGGTTATTTAGATGGGTTTATGAAGGATTGGATTAAGAAGAATCCAAAACCAGATGGAACTAATTGGAACTTGTACAATGATGGATTAAAAATTTATACTACTATAGATTCGCGTATGCAGAAATATGCGGAAGATGCTGTACAACAGCATATGCCAAGGCTTCAAAAGGAGTTTTTTCATCAAAACACACCAAAGCGTAATCCTACAGCGCCTTTTTTAGAACTTACTCGAGGCGCTATTGATACTTTGATGCGTCGTTCTATGAGACAATCTGAACGTTGGAGACATATGCGTTACGACTTAAAAAAGTCTGAAGAAGAAATAAAAGAATCTTTTCATAAGCCTATTAAGATGTCTGTTTTTGAATGGAAGGACGGTAAAGCTTCTGAGGTTGACACTATTATGAAACCTTGGGACTCTATGCGCTATTACAAATCATTCTTAAGAACGGGTATGATGTCTATGGACCCTTTAACAGGTCATGTAAAAGCATGGGTTGGTGGAATGAATTACAGACATTTTCAATACGATATGGTTAAACAAGGGAAGCGTCAAATAGGATCTACATTTAAGCCATTTGTTTATACCGCAGCTATAGATCAGTTACATTATTCTCCTTGCGATGAATTTCCAGATACGCCTTATTGTATAGAAAAATTAAAGCATGGTAATATGGAGGAGTGGTGCCCAAGAAACTCTGGTGGTGAAGATGATTATGGTGGAACAAGAACCTTGCAAAATGCTTTAGCTAACTCCGTGAATACTATAACGGCAAGATTAATAGATAAAGTAGGGCCTCAACCAGTTGTTGATTTAGCTAGAAAATTGGGTATTGAGTCAGATATATTACCTGTACCTTCTATTGCATTAGGAACACCAGATATAAGCGTATATGAAATGGTAGGGGCCTACGGAACTTTTGCTAATAAAGGGGTATATACAAAACCTGTAATGGTTACAACCATTGAGGATAAAAACGGAACTATATTGTATCAATTCAAGCCAGAAACTCGCGATGTTTTAAGCGAAGAAACTGCTTATGTGGCTGTAAAACTGATGGAGGGTGTTACAAAACATGGTTCTGGGGTAAGGTTGAGAACCAAAGGTGCGGATGCCTATAGGGCAGATTTTAGAGAAATAGTTACGGGTTATCCTTATGAATTTACGAATCCAATAGCAGGAAAAACAGGAACTACTCAAAACCAAAGTGATGGTTGGTTTATGGGTATGGTGCCAAATTTGGTAACAGGTGTCTGGGTGGGAGCAGAAGATAGAGCTGCTCATTTTCAAAGTATAACTTACGGTCAGGGAGCAGCTATGGCATTGCCTATTTGGGGAGTTTATATGAAGAGTTGTTATGCTGATGAAACATTAAACATTTCTCAAGATGAGTTTGAAGAACCTGAAGACCTATCTATTGTTGTTGATTGCTCTAAAATGACTAAAAACGATCTTATTGATGATAATTTGGATGATGACATACCAGAAGAATTAGATTTTTAATGTTTTCTAGATTGTTTTCGCAAAATCAATGAAAAATTGAATTGATTCTGGGTTTCGCATGGCATCAATATTTATTGATTTTTCAAGTGGCATTTTTAATAAGATTTTTTTAATTGGTGCTTCCATTTTTTTGCCACTTATAGTATAAGGAATATCTTTTACTTCAATGATTTCATCAGGGACATGACGTGGTGAATAATCACTTTTTAATTGATTGTTTATGTTTTGTTTTATTTCATCTTTTAATTCAAAATCTGGTTTAAGTTTTACAAAAAGAGGCATGTAATGTTTACCTTCTTCTAATTCAAGGTTAATTATTAAAGAATCTTCTATAGCTTCAATTTTATTAACAGCTCTATAAATTTCGCTAGTTCCTATTCTTATCCCATGCCTATTCAAAGTGGCATCTGAACGTCCATAAATCACTAAACCTTTTGTTTTAGAGTTTATTTTTATAAAATCTCCATGTCGCCATTTTCCTGGGAAATTTTCAAAATAGCTTGAAATGTATCTAGCATTATCCTTATCATTCCAAAAGTAAATAGGCATTGAAGGCATGGGTTTATCAATAACCATTTCCCCTAAATCATCTTCAATAGGATTTCCATATTCATCTAAAGCATGTAAGGACACACCCAAAGCACGACATTGTATTTCACCTGAATGAACTGCGTATAAAGGTGTTCCTCCAACAAAAGCGGTACAAACATCAGTTCCTCCTGCCATGGAACATAGCCAAACATCTTTTTTTATATTAAGGTAAACATAATCAAAAGCTTCAGCAGGTAGCGGAGCTCCAGTGGAACTAATAGACTTCAAAGATGAAAGTTTATGGCCATTTTTAATATCCAGTTGCCTCTTCATATTAGCAACCAAATAAGGTGCACTAGTTCCAAAATGATTAATACCTAAATCATCTGAAAACTTCCAAAGTGAATCAAATTTAGGGTAGGTTGGGCATCCATCATATAAAACAATAGATGCTCCCATAAGTAAGGCAGATTGTAAAAAATTCCACATCATCCAACCGGTAGTAGTAAACCAAAAATAGCACTCGTCTTCATGAACATCATTGTGAAAGGCCATGTATTTATAATGCTCCAATAAAATGCCGCCGTGAGAGTGTACAATGGCTTTCGGTAAGCCTGTAGTTCCAGAGGAGTATAATACCCAAATAGGGTGATTAAAATCTACAGGTTCAAATAGTAATTCACCCCCATCAATTTCATATATAGTGTTAATACTTTCAAACTCCTCAGAGAAATTATTTGATGCATTTTTATTTAGATAAGGAACCAGAATAACCCTTTTTAAAGTTGGTAATGAAGCCACAATTTCTTTAACGGTATTAGTTTTGTCATAGGGTTTTCCGTTATAGTTATATCCGTCTATAGTTATAAGAACTTTTGGTTCTATTTGAGAAAATCTATTAACTACACTTTCAGCACCAAAGTCTGGAGAAGTGCTAGACCAAATAGCTCCTATGGCATTAACAGCTAAAAAGGCTATTGTAGCTTCTGGAATATTGGCAATAAAAGCCACAACCCTATCATTTTTAGAAACTCCTAAAGATTTTAAATAAGCTACCATAGAGGAAACTTTTTTTTCTAGCTCTTTCCAAGATAATTCTAGTTTTTCCCCAGATTCATTACTAAAATAAATGGCTGTTTTATTGGGTTTTGACTGTTTGAAAATATGTTCAGAATAATTTAAGGTAGCGCCTTTAAACCATTTGCAATTGGGCATTTGATAAGATGATAGAACTTGAGTATACGGCGTATGCGATGTTATTTTAAAATAGTCCCAAATGGTTTCCCAAAAAGCTTCTGTATTGTTAATAGACCACTCCCACAAATCATCATATTCAACTAGTGTTAACCCATATTTATCTTTAAGCCAATTACAATATGTATTTAGATGACTGTTTTGTTTAAATTTTGCTGAACCTTCCCAAAGTTTTTTCATATACAAATTACTGCTTTGCCTTTCTCAAATATAAAGATTTCTTTATTGTAAATTTTAATGTTAAAAGGTGTAAATGAGTATGGGTGTTTATTAAAAATCGATTAAAGTGTTAAAGTAATATGTATTTCATCGATTAATAAAGTTTTTAATCTGATATATTAAAAATAAGTGTCATATTAGCTATCCCAAATCAACCAAATCATATATTTAGATTTACCCAGATCTACCATAAACTTAACCTACGGAATATGGAACCAAATTTACCTGAACTGCCAACGTTTGAGACTGCCTCGGAAGAGTCAGAGTATAATGAAAGCAAATTGAGAGAAACGCTTCAAGATAATTTACAATTCATGAAGAGTTTACTATACTTAACAAAGAAAATATTTATGCTTTAAATCCCTTTAGGAATAGCATCAATTAGCTTTTTTGTATAGTCTCTTTTTGGAGTATTGTATATAGTGTCAGCATCGTCTAACTCTTCAATTTGGCCTTTGTTCATAACCAATAACTGGTCAGACATATATTTTACCACGGCCAAATCGTGTGAAATAAATATATAAGTAAATCCAAAATTTTCTTTTAATTCGTTAAGCAAGTTTAACACTTGAGCTTGAACAGATATATCTAACGCAGATACAGACTCATCACAGACAATAAGCTTGGGTTGTAAGGCAATTGTTCTAGCAATTCCAATACGCTGTCTTTGTCCGCCAGAAAACTCATGTGGATATCGGTTAAAATAATCTTCTGATAATCCAACTCTATTTAAAATTTCAACAGCTTTTTCCTTACGTTCATTATCAGATTTATAAAGCTTATGAACGCGCATAGGTTCCATAATAGCTTCGCCAACAGGAATTCTTGGATTTAATGATGAATAAGGATCTTGAAAAATTATCTGAATGTCTTTTCTAAGTTTTTTAACATCGTATTTTGAAAGTTTGGTTATATCAATATCCTTATATAGAATGCTGCCTGCTGAAGCTTTATCAAGTTGAAGAATGGCGTTTCCAAGAGTAGATTTTCCACAACCAGACTCACCAACCAAACCTAATGTTTCCCCTTCATACACTTTAAAACTTACATTGTTAACAGCCTTAAAAGATTTTGGTTTAGAAAACCAGCCAGATTTACCAAAATATGTTTTTTCAACATTGATTATTTCTAATAAAGGAGACTTGCTGTACAGTTTTTCATGCTGAAGTTTACGTTGTTCAGTCGTTATAATTTCTTTTGAGATAGAATTGTCTAAATAATCCTGAATAGTTGGTAAAACCTTTAATCTGGTATCTAGAGAAGGGCGCGAGTTGATTAGCGCCTTTGTGTAGTTATGTTGTGGTGATTTGAATATTTTTGAAACATCTCCTTCCTCTACAATATTCCCCTTATACATTACTAAAACTCTATTTGCAATTTCTGAAATTAAAGCTAAATCATGCGTGATGAAAATAACGCTCATTTTGGTTTCTTCTTGAAGCGTTTTAAGCAATTTTATAATCTCTTTTTGAACGGTTACATCTAAAGCTGTTGTCGGTTCATCTGCAATTAAAATGTCAGGTTTACAGGCAATTGCCATAGCAATCATAACACGTTGCTTTTGTCCACCAGAAATTTCATGAGGATAGGACTTGAAAACACGTTTTGGTTCAGGCAATTTTACTTTTTCGAATAATGACAGGACTTCGTTATTAGCAGCAGATTTAGTTAGGTTTGTATGCTTATATAAAATCTCTAAAACTTGCTTTCCACATGTCATAGATGGATTCAAAGAACTCATGGGTTCTTGAAAAATCATGGCAATTTTATTCCCTCTAATAGTTTGAAACGCTTTAGAGGAAAGTATTGTTAAATCTATATTCTTAAATTTAATATTTCCACTTGTAATTTTTGAAATGCCTTTAGGTAACAACCCTAAAATGGCCAGAGAGGATACAGACTTACCAGATCCAGACTCCCCAACAATACCAAGAATTTCGTTTTCTAAAAGGTCATATGAAATATTATGTATCACTTCATTATCACCAAATGAAATGGCCAAATCTTTAATTGATAAAATAGTTTTTTTCTCCATTAAATATGAATTATTTCATCGTTTCCTAGAATGTCTTCGCCTTGAAATCTCAAGAAAATTTGAGCCACCGCAATGGTGTCTTTTTCACAATATTTTATAATTCTATCAATGGCTTTTTCTTCATAATAAACCCTGTAAACTTCACTGCCATCTATATCGTCTTTTGGAGACGGAATCCCTAAGACATTCGTCAATAACTTTAATGAGGTATAGGTTTTATAATCACCAAATTTCCACAATTCTAAAGTGTCTAAATGAGGTACTTCCCATGGTTTTTTACCAAAAAGGTTCAGTTTATAAGGTAATTCTATGTTGTTAATAATCATACGACGCGCAATGTAAGGAAAGTCGAATTCTTTTCCATTGTGCGCACATAGTAAATGTTTAGTTTGACTAAAGTGAGAAATTAAAAGGTTTTTAAAGTCTTTTAAAATAGTGATTTCATCACCATAAAAAGAGGTTACTCTAAATTTTCTTAAATCCCCTTGAAAGTTGAAAAACCCTACTGAAATGCAGACTATTTTACCAAACTCTGCCCAGATTCCAGCACGGTCGTAAAACTCTTCAGCCGTAAAATCATCTTTTCTTTGATATTGCGATTTACTTTCCCAAAGTGCTTGTTTTGTTTCATCTAAATCTGAAAAATATTGAGTTTCTGGAACGGTTTCAATATCTAGAAATAAAATATTTTCAAGATTTAGTTTAGATGTCATCTTTTAACATTTTATAAGCCTCTTCAATATAAGTGTTTATATCACTGGTAAACCTGCCCACTTCATTATTGTTTCCTTTTGAATGACCAAGCCTTACAATAATTACATTATCATTAGGCTCTACAATAACGTACTGTCCTAAATGCCCCCTCATCATGAAAAAGCTTTTATCTTTAATAGATTTTAACCACCATCCATAACCATACATTTCACCATCAGGATATACAGGTTTTAATGATTTTGAAACAAAAGCAGAATCTAAAACTTGTTTACCATTCCATTTTCCGTGGTCTTTATATAGTTTGCCAAAACGGGCAAAGTCTTTCGCGTTACTTGCTATACAACAATAGGCTTTTACTAAATCATGACCTTCACTATCAACTTGCCAAAGTGTTGGGTTTTCACACTCTAGGGGTTTCCAGAAGCTTTCTGTTAAATAATCATAGAGCTTTACCCCAGTGGCTTTCTCTATGACCAAAGCTAGCATTTGCGTATCTCCACTTGCATATTTAAAGCTTTTTCCAGGTTCATCTACCACTTTTAATCCTAGCATCACTTTTTCTAAATCATCATCAAAATAGGCGCGCGTAGTAATTGAAAGAGGTGAGTAATAGGCTTCATCCCAATTGGTGCCTGATGCCATACTTGATAGGTGACCAACCGTCATTTTAGCTGCTAAACCGTCCTTAAATGTTGGTAGAAAATCGCTAACAGGTTGTTCTAAACTTTTTATATAACCTTCTTCAATGGCTTTTCCCATAAGACCTGACACATAGCTTTTTGCCATTGAAAATGAGTTAGATTGAGAGTCTTCATTAAAGCCATCATAGTAATTTTCAAACCAGATACTGTCATTTTTAATGATTACATAGGCTATAGTTCCGTTAGTCTTATTTATTTTATTAAGAGCTTTGGTTTCTTTTGAGCTGTTATAATCTTTATGATTGGGCCAAGGTTGAGGTGTTCCGTTTTCAATTTCTTGATTATCAAATTTTTTATAATCCTCTAAATATGCTGTAGAGTGACCCGTGAGATAAATAGTTCTAACTGCTTTTAAAAGATAATCTGTATCTGTAACATAAAGCACCATAACCAATACCCCGAAAACTATAACAAGCCACTTAATGAACTTTTTGAAGAATTTCATAATCCAGTAATTTTAATGTAGAAACTAAATATAAGAAAATTCTATGCTTTAATAAACATTAAAAAAGTGACAGTTGTTTAAAAGGACTTTCATAGTTAAGCAACCATTGTTTACGGTGTAAGCCTCCAGCATATCCGGTCAAACTACCGTCTGAACCAATTACACGATGACAAGGTACAATAATCCAAAACGGATTTTTACCATTAGCATTAGCAACGGCTCTTATAGCTTTTACATCACCCAATTGTTTAGAAAGTTCTAGATAGGAGATGGTTTTACCGTATGGAATTTGCTCTAATTGATTCCATACCTTCTTTTGAAAATCGGTTCCTTGTGGATTTAATTTTAAACTGAATTGTTTGCGAACCCCTTCAAAATATTCTTTAAGTTGAATAGCACAGTCTTCAAGAACTTCGGGTAAAATGTCTGTTATTTTTTCGTCAGTATTCAGTACTGTTACAGAAGTAATGCCATCAGAATCACCAACAATTTTAGTGTATCCTAGAGGTGTATTAACAATACAGGTTTCCATTACTCTTCTGGCTTATCTTCTTTTAAAATACCTAATTTTTTAGCCCGAGATTCCCAACTTTTCCTTGCAAGATGTTGTAGATCAGAAACATTATCACTTTCATCCATAATTTCAAGACCTAGCAGGGTTTCTATAACATCTTCCATAGTAACAAGGCCACTTACAGATCCGTATTCATCAACCACTAAAGCCATGTGATTTCTAGTTTCAACCAATTTTTCAAATAAGGTAGGAATTGGTAAATTCCTGTTAACAACAATAATATCACGTTTTAATTCTGAAAGTTTTTTTCTGTTGTTATCCAACGCCATTTCCTTGAATATTTCGTCTTTAAGCACAAGTCCAGTAATGTTATCTGGCTCATTAGTGAAAAGAGGAATTCTTGAAAAGCGCAAATTGAGATTTTTACTAAAAAACTCTTCAACTGTGGTAGTTTCACTTTCGGTTTTCATTACGGTTCTAGGAGTCATAACATCTTTGGCTTTTACCTCTTTAAAAGTTAATAGGTTTTTAATGACTTTGCTTTCAGATTCTTGAAAAACCCCTTCTTCTTCAGCCATATCTGCCATGGCATGAAAATCTTCCCTACTTAAAACACTTCCGTGATGCCCTTTACCGCCAATTAGTTTTGTGGTAAGTTGTAATAACCATAAAATGCCAGTCCACTTAAGAGGGAAAATAAGTACTTTTAAAGCAATAGTTGTAAAATTAGCCAGTCCTTTCCAGTAAGTTGCTCCTATGGTTTTTGGAATTATTTCTGAAGCCACTAAAATTAAAATGGTCATTATTGATGATACTATACCAACCATTAATTCTTCAGTAAATTCTATACCAAAAAGCGATGATGTTTTACTACCATACATTTCTACATAGGCTACCTTTGCTTGTACCCCAACCAAAATTGCTCCTACAGTATGTGCAATGGTGTTAAGTGTTAATATAGCAATTAAGGGACGGTCTACATCTTTTTTTAATATTTCTAATTCTAAGGCATAGGCTTTGCCTTCTTTCTTTTTAACATTAATAAAAGTAGGTGTTACACTTAGTAAAACGGCCTCAAGAATTGAACATAAAAATGAAAAGAAAATTGATATAACGCCGTAAAAAATAAGTAGTCCCATTAATAGATTTTTGTTGAATGCTAATTTACGAAAGTAATTTCACAACATCCTTAGCGAAATAAGATGCAATGATATCGGCGCCAGAACGTTTAAAGGCCATGGTTGTTTCCATCATGATTTGGTCATGGTCTAACCAGCCTTTTTCGGCGGCAGCTTTAATCATAGCATATTCACCAGATACTTGATAAACCGCCACAGGAACTTCTACATCATTTTTAATTTCACGAACAATATCTAAATATGAAATACCAGGTTTTACCATAACAATATCTGCGCCTTCATCAATATCCATTTCGGTTTCACGAACTGCTTCAAACCTATTGGCAAAATCCATCTGATAGGTTTTTTTGTCTTTGGGTATATCTACTAAATCCACTGGTGCAGAATCTAAGGCATCACGAAAAGGGCCATAAAATGCTGAAGCATATTTAGCAGAATAACTCATGATTCCTGTATTGATGAACCCCTCATCTTCTAAAGCCTCTCGTATGGTTAGAATGCGACCATCCATCATATCACTTGGGGCTACAAAATCAGCTCCAGCTTGTGCATGAGAAATACTCATTTCTGCTAAAAACTCAGCAGTTTCATCGTTTATTATTAGTCCGTTTTCAATAATACCATCGTGTCCGTATACAGAATACGGGTCTAAAGCTACATCGGTCATTACCAACATTTCTGGACATGCATTTTTTACTGTTTTAACCGCACGTTGCATTAATCCACCAGGATTCAATGCTTCAGTTCCTTTATTATCTTTTAAATTATCCGGTACTTTTACAAAAAGTAACACCGATTTTAAGCCAAGTTTCCAAAGTTCTTTTACTTCATTTCCAAGTAAATCTAAACTGTAGCGAAAATAGTTTGGCATTGATGGAATTTCATCTTTAACACCTTTACCTTCAACTACAAAAAGAGGGACTAAAAAATCATTAGGTGTAATAACTGTTTCACGAACTAAAGAACGAATGGCTTCATTGGTTCTTAATCTTCTATTTCTTCTTAATGGGTACATACTTTTAAGTTAAAAGTTATAAGTGCAAAGTTAAAAGTTTCTTAGACCCAATCTTTAGGGTTTTTCAAAACTTCTAATAATTTTTCTTCTTCGCTGCCGGCTTCCGGTTGATGGTCATAAACCCATTGTACGTGTGGTGGTAAACTCATAAGAATACTCTCAATGCGGCCGTTGGTTTTTAAACCAAATAAAGTACCTTTATCATGAACTAAATTGAATTCTACATAACGTCCACGTCTAATTTCTTGCCAAGCCCTATTGGCTTCAGTGTATGGTAATTCTTTTCGGTTTTCAACTATGGGAACATAAGCATCCAAGAAACTATCTCCAACTTCTGTTACAAAGTTGTACCAATTCTCCATGGTCATATCATCTGACGTTTTACAATAATCAAAGAATAATCCACCTATACCACGTGCCTCATTTCTATGGGCATTGTGAAAGTATTCATCACAACGTCCTTTATACTTTGGGTAAAAATCTGGGTTGTGTTTGTCACAGGCTGTTTTGCATACCTCATGAAAATGTTTGGCGTCTTCTTCGAAAAGGTAATATGGTGTTAAATCTTGTCCACCACCAAACCATTGGTCAACAATAGTTCCATCAGTATCATACATTTCAAAATAGCGCCAGTTGGCATGAACCGTAGGTACCATAGGGCTTTTAGGGTGAATCACTAAGCTTAATCCGCATGCAAAAAAGTCTACATCTCCAACGTTAAAGTAAGCTTGCATAGACTTTGGTAGTTTACCATGAACGCCCGAAATGTTTACACCGCCTTTTTCAAATACATTACCGTTTTCAATGACACGTGTTCTTCCACCACCGCCCTCCGGACGATTCCAAATATCTTCTTGAAAAGAGGCTTTTCCATCTATGGTTTCAAGCGTAACGGTTATAAAATCTTGTAAATCTTGTATGTATTGATAAAATTTGTCTTTCATTAAATCATGTTTTTGTTACAGTAGGTAGATTTTTCAAAATCTCTTATGTTAATAGCTATAAAATCAATGTTTGGAAACATGTCTTTTAGAACGCTAACAATTTCATTAGAAAGGGTTGCTTTTTGTTCTGTGGTCCTACCTTCCATTATATTAGAAAACACATGAATAAAATCATCTTGTTTGCCACCTACTAAGTAATGTTCTTTATAAGGGTTTAAGCGCACTTTGATGTCATTTTCGTCGAACAGTCGCGTCTTGCTCGCTGCTTTGTGAACCTCTTGAAGTATGTCTTCAGGCTTTTGAAGAGATAAAATGGTTTCTGAACAATCTATTACAAAATGTGGCATATAGGTTTAATTTTTATAAAGTTCAAACAATTCCATATCCAATGGGTTTTCTCCAGGAGGTGTATATTCTTTCTCTAATGTTTTTATCCAAGTAAAGTTACATTTTTTAGCTACCTCAATACTTGGTAAATTATTTCTATAAACAATAATTTGAAGTATGTTTAAACCAAGAGTCTTAAAAGCATATTTAGATAAAAAATTGATAGACTGGGTTGTTATACCTTGCCCTTCATGTTCATAATGGATGCAATATGCAAATTCACCTTGCTTTGTATTCCAATCAATCTCCTTTAAGTAAATCAATCCAATTATTTTATTGGATTCTTTTGGTTGAAGTGTAAATAAGAACTCTTCTTTTTTGTTAAACTGATTAACCTTTTTTTCTGCAAATAATTTAGATAAATCTGGGTTTAAATTCTGGGCTAGTGTTTTTGG
This sequence comes from Seonamhaeicola sp. MEBiC01930, assembly GCF_045277075.1. Taxonomy (GTDB): domain Bacteria; phylum Bacteroidota; class Bacteroidia; order Flavobacteriales; family Flavobacteriaceae; genus Seonamhaeicola. The sequence continues at coordinate 1,517,119 of NZ_CP104270.1, forward strand.
GAAATACCGCCTTAATCGGTCTTCATTGGCATTTACGAAATTGCAAATATTCCAAGAATCTTGGATGTTAATGGGGTTGACTGTAAAGGTGTTAGAACTAAACAACATGTTGTAATTTGTTATCTAGGTTTAAGGTTTCCACTGTTTTAACCGATGCGGCAGTAACCGAAAGCGGAAGTACTAAAATAACACCAATCACTGGAACAAATAAAAGTAACAAAAACACTATGCCGTTGCCAATGGCTAACCCCTTATGTTTCCTTACAAATTGTATACTATCTCTATACGCATAATGACGCTCTAGCGTATAATCCATATTACCAAAGCCAGCATAATATGCCTGCATTATAAATAGTAGAATGGTTGAGAATATGTTGACTATTGGGATGAATTTTAAAATCAGGATAGGAATTGTTAAAACCAGTTCCATCATTAGATTTCTAACATTAATTCTAATACCTCGCCACAACTGTTGCATAAACGAAGTGTCTCTATTTGAGTGAGGTTCAGTTCCCGTTAAATGGGCTTCAATTTTTTCTGAAACGGGACTCATAAAGGGGGCAGACAGAGCCATAATGATATGTTTGAAAAGAATAAGGCCTATAACTAGAACAATTAATCCGCCAATAAATGAGCTAATGGCTGTAAATGTATCCTTACCCCAATCCCAAATCCAGATTTTTGAAATAATACCACCGATATTATCTGAAAGGCCATAAGCCGAAGAGAAAATGACAATTGCTGTAATTAAGCTTATAAGCATAGGTACAGCAAAATACTTCCAGAGTTTTAGTTTTGATATTAAACTAAAGGCTCCGAAATAGGCTTTTATTCCTGCTGATATTTTTTTAATCATAAATTAAATTTTACAGCTGTTAGACTACATGTCTAACCGTATGTTACAAGTTTAAACGCTATATTCTTTTACAGCATCTATAAATGCTTTGGCATTGTCTAATGGTATGTTTGGTAAGATACCATGGCCTAAGTTTACGACGTATTTATCTTTGCCAAAATCGTTAATCATTTTGGTAACCATTTTTTTGATTTCGGCTGGAGGAGATAATAACCTTGATGGGTCAAAATTACCTTGTAAAGTTATATTTCCACCAGTTAAATAACGTGCGTTTTGTGGTGAGCATGTCCAGTCTACACCCAAGGCTGAGGCATTACTTTTTGCCATTTCACCTAGTGCAAACCAACAGCCTTTTCCAAAAGCTATTACAGGAGCATCGTCTTTTAAAGCTTCAATAATTTGATTGATATATTGCCATGAAAACTCCTGATAATCGGTAGGGGATAGCATGCCTCCCCAAGAATCGAATACTTGTACCGCATTGACACCTGCTTTTACTTTTTCTTTTAAATAAGCAATAGTTGTATCGGTTATTTTTTGAAGTAATTGATGAGCGGCTAATGGGTTTGTAAAACAAAACTCTTTGGCTTTATCAAAATTCTTGCTACCCTGTCCCTGTACACAGTAGCAAAGAATTGTCCATGGGGAACCTGCAAAACCAATTAAAGGAATTTCGTTATTTAATAATTCCTTAGTCGCTTTTATACCTTGATATACATAGTCTAATTCTACTTTTACATCTGGAACTATAACATTATCAACGTCTTTTTGAGAACGCACAGGATTAGGTAAATATGGCCCAAAATTGGGTTTCATTTGTACCTCAATATTCATTGCCTGAGGAATAACCAAAATATCACTAAATAAAATAGCGGCGTCCATGCCATATCTGCGGATTGGCTGAACTGTAATTTCGCTTGCTAATTCTGGGGTACGACAACGTGTAAAAAAATCATATTTCTCACGAATAGCTATAAATTCTGGTAAATAACGCCCTGCTTGACGCATCATCCAAACAGGTGGTCTATCTACGGTTTCACCTTTTAATGCTCTTAAAAATAAATCGTTCTTTATCATAACTAATCGTTAGTTTCTAGTAACTATTTTACATAATGCTCATTTACCAACTCTATTACGCTTTCTACTGTTGGTACCTTGGCTATTTTTACTTCTTTAAAATGTTTTCTGGCTTCTTTTGCAGTGGTTTCACCAATACAAAAGGCTACAACATCTTTATTGTTTTTCTGTTTGTAACTTTTAACTGTTGATGGACTGTAAAACATAACGCTATTTATAGTATCATCTAATTCTACACCATCATATTTTGTTTGGTAAGCTTCTACTTCGTTTACCTTTATATTATTTTCTTCTAGAATTGTTGGTAAATCATCTAATCTTAAATTACTGCAAAAATAGGTAACTTCAGTACCTTCAATAAATTCAACTAAATATTCAGCTAAAGCTTTGGCGTTTTTTTCAGAATGTGTCACTTTTCCAACTCTTTTTTCAACCAAGCGTTTAGTTCTCCTACCAACACAGAAAATGTTTTTAAATTGTAACTCTTCAGAAGAAAAGTTCATTAACAGGGCATCTACCGCATTTTTACTTGTAATAATTACATTATTTATAGGTTCTTTTACTATGCGTTTATGAATTCTATTAGGGTTGGTTTTAATAAAATCTGAACTTTTAGGTGATACTTTTTCATTAAATAATAACCTTTGGTCTTCTGTTAAAGACTTTGTAGAATATACATTGGCTGTTTTAATGTCTTTTCTTATGGTGTCCATTAAGCGTTTACCGCCACGTTCTAGAATGTAATTAGAGGCATAAGTAGCAATGTCTTGATGTTTTCCAAGTTTCTCAACTCTAGATACTTCAATTTTTTTAGAACCATCTTTACTTAAAAGGATGCCTTTAAAGGATACTTCTTCATCTTTTATTCTTGCTAAAGCCCCTATTGGAGCAGTACATCCGCCTTCTAGTTTGTTTAAAAAATCACGTTCAATGGTAGTGCAAATCTCAGTTTCTTCATGGTTTAACTCAGAGCAGGCTTCTATGGCATAATCATTTTCTCCAAGAGCTGCAATCATAATTGCTCCCTGAGCAGGAGCAGGAATCATCCAATCTAAATTAATTGCTTCATCTGGTCTTATACCAATTCTGCCAATACCCGCAGCAGCGAAAATGGCACCGTTCCAATTGTGATCTTTTAATTTTTCAAGACGAGAATTTACATTACCACGTAAATCTACTACGGAATGAGTTGGGTACCGGTTAAGCCATTGTGCTCTTCTTCTTAAACTACCAGTTGCAATAACGGCTTCCCTAGCTCCTAAGAATTCTTCATTATCTTTAAAAACTAAGGTGTCATTAACGTTACCACGTTTTAAAACCGCTATTTGTTCTATGCCTTTTGGCAATATAGTTGGCACATCTTTTAGAGAATGTACAGCAATATCTATATCATGATTTATTAAGGCAATATCTAAAGTTTTGGTGAATATGCCAGTTATTCCTAGTTCATAAAGCGGTTTGTCTAAAACAATATCGCCTGTTGATTTAACAGGAACTAGTTCTGATTTGTATCCTAAATTTTCAAGTTGTTGCTGTACAGTTTTGGCTTGCCACAGTGCTAGTTCACTATCACGAGTGCCAATTTTTATGGTTTTAGACATTTTGGGTTTCTTCTAGCTGAAATACTTTTTTTATTAATTCTAAGCTATCATCTGTAGAGCTATTATCATCTTTTAAATGATGAGCAAAATGGTTAGTAATTTTTTGAACAATATTTTTACTAATTATTTCTGCTTGTGTCTCATTAAAGTCAGATAGTTTTTTACGTTGAGTGTCTAATTCTGCAGTTGCAAAATCAGCAAGTTTATGTTTTAAAGCTTTTATTGTGGGTGCAAATTTTCTGGTTTCCAACCAGCCATTAAACTCTTCATTAATTTCCGCAATAATAGCTTCCGCTTGTGGAATGTAAGCTTTACGTTTTTCTAAAGTTTCATCTGTTAGTTGAGATAAATAATCTAAATGAACCAGATTTATATTTTCCAACTCCTTTACATTTTCATTAACATTCTTAGGAATTGATAAATCTAAAATTAACAATGGTTTTTTAGACTGTATAATATGCTTATCTATTGTTGGTCTGTGCGCTCCTGTAGCAACAATTAATATATCAGTATTACTTATTTCTTCCTGTAAATTAGCATAGTCTTTTACAACTAAGTTGAACTTACCTGCAATTTTTTCAGCCTTATCTTTTGTTCTATTAATAAGGGTAATATGTTCGTTCTTGGTATGTTTTACTAAATTCTCACAAGTGTTTCTGCCAATTTTACCAGTACCAAATAATAAGATGTTTTTACTAGTAACATCTGTAATTGTTTTTAAAATATACTGAACAGAAGCAAAGGATACAGAGGTTGCACCTGAAGATAATTCAGTTTCTGTTTTAATGCGTTTACTAGCCTGAATTACGGCATTTACTAGTCTTTCTATAAACGGATTAAGTAAATTGTTTTTCTTTGATAATAAAGCGCTAGATTTTAGTTGGCTAATTATTTCAAAATCACCTAGAATTTGGCTATCTAAACCAGAGCCAACTCTAAACATGTGGCTAATAGCACCTTTATTTTTATGTACATAGGCTACTTTTTGAAACTCATCTACCGTACCTTGAGTATTATCACAAAGCAATTTTATAAGTTGAAAAGGGTGTTCTGCAAAACCGTAGATCTCTGTTCTATTACAAGTAGAAGTAACCAGTAAACTTTCTATATGGTTTTCTTTGGCCTGTTGTAGCAGCGTATTTCTAGAATCATCATCTAAACTAAAATGCCCCCGAATTTCAGCATCAGCCTTTTTATAGCTTAAACCAATAGCGTAAAAGTTTTTACTTTTTGAAATGTTATATCTGTGCATACTTATACCTGATAATGCGGAACAAAAATATATGCAACACTAAAAAGAAAATAACGCTCAAAGAACTTTTAATATCGTTTTAGGTTTTTTGAAGAACTTTTAGGAAAAAACATGATAAATGTCATATTTTTACAGTGAAATCAGCAGTTTTTGATGTTGTAATCTAGAATAAATCTAAATAAGTATTGAAAATGAGAGAAGAAATAGAAATAAAAAATGTCGCTCAAAGTACTTTTGATGAGACTAAAGTTGACGAAGGGGTATTAGTTTTAACTTTTAAAAATGACAAAAGCGTTGCTCAAAGTGTTGAAAAAGATATAGATAGTACTTACATACAATTTCATTTTTGTGTTAAAGGTTCCGCTAAATTTATGTTTAATCAAGGGCGATATGCCTTAGATATTCATGAAGAGAATTCGTTGTTACTATACAATCCTCAACGAGAGTTACCAATAAATTTATTTGTTGAGTCTAATTCCTGGATTGTTTCAGTTTTAATTTCTATTAAAAAGTTTCACGGCTTATTTTCTCAGGAAGCAGATTATATTTCATTTTTAAATGAAGAAAATAAAGATAAAAAATATTATAAGGATGGTGTTATTTCACCTTCAATGGCTATTGTGTTAAACCAATTGATTAACTATAATTTAAATAGCAGTATTAAAGGCATTTATTATAAGGGGAAAACTTATGAACTTTTAAGTTTATATTTTAATAGAAGCGAGGATGCAGATATTGAACAGTGCCCTTTTTTAGTAGATGAATCTAATGTTATAAAAATTCGAAAAGCAAAAGATATAATTGTATCCAGAATGGCAGAACCACCTAGTTTACAGGAATTGGCAGATGAAATAGGTCTTAGTTTAAAAAAACTTAAAGAAGGATTTAAGCAAATATATGGCGATTCTGTATTTAGCTTTTTGTTTGATTATAAAATGGAAGTTGCACGTAAACTTTTAGAAGCAGGAGATGATAATGTAAATGAAGTTGGTCATAAGGTAGGTTATAGCACATCTAGTCATTTTATTGCAGCGTTTAAAAAGAAATATGGTACAACACCAAAGAAATATATAATGTCATTAAACTTGTAATTATTACAATTTGTAGGTTATTTTGCTATGTTTTAAGTTTTTGTTTATTTTTGAGTACATAAAAATTGAAATTTCTAATCTAAACCCCCAAATTATGAAATTTTTATCACCAGAAATTGAGGCATTATATAAACAATATAATGGCACTACCAACAAAAAATCATTAGTTAGACCAACAACATCCTGTGGAATTTTTCAGGATTGTGATTATAATGAGAAAAGACCACCTATTAGCTATTATCAAAAACTAAAATAGGGGATAGTTTAAATCTATAAAATAAGATGTTTTTTTTATAATTTGTGTTGTATTTTTACAACATGAAAAAAGGCGTTTTACTTGTAAATTTAGGTTCACCTGATAGTCCTGAACCCAAAGATGTAAAGAAATATTTAGGCGAATTTTTAATGGATGAACGTGTAATTGATATTCCATACACAGCAAGAGCGTTGTTGGTAAGAGGAATTATTTTAAAAACGCGTCCTAAGGCATCAGCTGTTGCCTATAAAAAAATATGGTGGGATGAAGGTTCACCGCTTATTGTTTTGTCAGAACGTCTCCAAGATAAAATTCAAAAAGAGGTTGATGTCCCTGTTGCTTTAGCTATGCGTTATGGAAGTATGACTATTGAAAAAGGTTTACAAGAATTAGTAGACAAAGGGGTTGATGAAGTTTTATTGTTTCCATTATACCCTCAATTTGCTATGGCAACTACAGAAACTATTTTGGTTAAGGCAGAAGCCTTGAGAGATATGCATTTTCCTAATTTAAAAATTGATTCTGTTCCAGCATTTTATAATAAGGCGGATTATATTGAAGTGCTTTCTAATTCTATAAAACGTCATTTAGAAGGAAAAAATTACGAACATTTATTGTTTTCTTATCATGGTGTTCCAGAACGACATATAAGAAAAAGTGATATAACTAAATCTCACTGTAAAATAGATGGTAGTTGTTGCGCAACAAAAAGTGAAGCACATGAGTTTTGCTACCGTCACCAATGTTTGGAGGTCACAAGATTAGTTGCTGAAAAGTTACAATTAGAAGAAGGTAATTATTCAACATCTTTTCAATCTCGTTTAGGGTTTGACCCTTGGTTACAACCTTATACAGATAGAACCATAGAACGCTTGGGTAAACAAGGTGTTCAGAACATGGCAATTGTTACACCAGCCTTTGTTAGTGATTGCCTTGAGACCTTAGAGGAAATTGCTATGGAAGGACAAGAGATTTTCCATGAAATGGGAGGTAATGATTTCACAACTATTCCATGTTTAAATGATGATCAAGAATTCGTAAATTTATTGTCCACATGGATAACAGATTGGTCTGAAAACTAAATATAATGGAATACTATTTTTACCTAAAAGCCTTCCATCTCATTTTTGTAATTACTTGGTTTGCTGGTTTATTTTACATTCCAAGATTGTTTGTTTATCAAGTTGAGGCACTTGATAAACCATCGCCAGAAAAAGAAATTTTAGGTAAGCAGCTTAAACTTATGGCAAAACGGCTATGGTACATAATCACATGGCCATCGGCAATCTTATGTACACTCTTTGCCATTATGTTACTCATTTTAAACCCGGCTTTATTGCAGCTATCTTGGATGCAAGTAAAACTTGGTTTTATAGTGTTGTTATTCCTTTATCACATTATAACGCATAAGTACTACAAACAATTGCAAAATGACACTTGTAAAAAAACATCTAGCTTTATGCGTATTTGGAATGAAGGTGCTACATTCATTCTATTTGCCGTTATTTTTTTAGTTATTTTAAAAAGTAGTATCAATTGGATTTGGGGTATAATGGGTATGCTTTTATTAGGTGTTTTAATCATGTTAGGTTTTAAAGTATATAAGCGTATTAGAGATAAAAACCCTGAGACTTAAATTATTAGGGTGTTTCTCTTTAAGGGTTGAGCTTTCAGCGGTCGCTCCTTCCTGGGTCAGGGAGCTTCAACAAATGCCTCAAACCTTAGTACACACTTGTTTTAGAAAATTTTAACAAGTGTAATTTTTATAATCCTTAGGCCTCTTTGGTGTGATAATTGCTATATTTCTTCAGTTAAAACTAAATTTTGAATTCAATAATTCACAAAATTTAGCTTTACTTCAGTAATCACTTTGTTAGTCCATAATAATTTTTTTCATTTGAGGGTTTTGAATATTCAAATGAAAAAATTCATGTACTTTTAATGCAACAAAATCTTAAATGAACTTAAGAAAACTCTCTTTACGTACTCGCATTTTTTTAGCAATGATATTGCTAGTATTAATGGCGTCTGTACTTATTTCAGCGGTAGCTATATATCAATATAATGAGCAAAGTTCAGATTACCATGAAGGGCGTTTAGAACGTAAGGAACAAAATATCCAAACAGATCTTAAACAGTTTTTAAATGGGCGTTATAATACTTGGGAAATTAAAACAGAAAACATTCCGCTAATTTATAAAGATGAAATTTATAACATAGCCAATATTCATAAGCTTCAAATAAATTTATATGATTTAGACGGCGGACTTCTAATTTCATCAAAGGCCAATTTACAAGGCGATATTGAAGAAAACTGCATTGATGCAGAAATTATGAATAATATTTTTAATACTGTTGAGTTTAATACTGTTTTAGAAATTTCAAGACACCGTTATGTGCATAAGCTTATAGAAAACGGAGAAACATTTCAATCATCATACACCTTTCTTTTAGATAAAAACTCTAAGCCATTAGCAATATTAAATCTTCCATATTTAGAAAAAGACGATTTTTTAACCAAAGAACTTCTTGAGTTTTTAAAGCGTATTGCTTTTGCCTTTGCACTGGTGCTATTAACAGCTATAGGTATTGCTTTTTTACTTTCTAAATTCATAACAAAATCATTAAAAACTATTAGTGATAAAATTATTTCTACCAGACTTGAAAAACGCAATAAAAAAATTGAGGTTGATGACACTAGCGAGGAAATCTCAATATTAGTAAACTCATACAATAGTATGATTGATGAATTGGAGGAAAGTGCAGTGCAATTAGCCAAAAGTGAGCGAGAGCAGGCATGGAGAGAAATGGCTAAGCAAGTAGCCCATGAAATTAAAAACCCTTTAACACCAATGCGTTTAACGGTGCAGAATTTTCAGCGAAAGTTTAACCCTGAAGATGAAAACATTCATTTAAAATTAGAAGAATATACTAAAACCTTAATTCAGCAAATAGATACTATGAGTTCTATTGCTTCGGCATTTTCAAATTTTGCTAAAATGCCAGCGCAACAAAATGAAACCCTTAATGTGGTTAAAATTGTAAAGCTAGCCTTAGATATTTTTAATGAAGATTATATCGTTTTCACATCAGATTACGATGAAATAATAGCTAAATTTGATAGAACTCAGCTTATTAGAGTAGTAACTAATTTGGTTAAAAATGGTATTCAGGCCATTCCAGAAAACCAGGTACCTAGAATAGCTATTCATGTTACCTCAAAAGATAATAATGTAGTATTAACAGTTGCAGATAACGGTTCTGGAGTATCAGAAGAGAATAAAGATAAAGTGTTTGAACCTAAATTTACTACTAAAACTAGCGGTATGGGGCTTGGGTTAGCAATGGTTAAAAATATTGTTGAAACCTATAATGGAACCATTACATTTGAATCTATAAAAGATAAGGGTACTACATTTAAAGTTATGTTTCCAAAAGAGTAATCTTCTTGCAGAAGTAGGAAGCTCACCATATATAACACATTAATTATGAATTTCAATAATATTCAAACTGAATATGATAATGGCATTACTGCCATTACCATAAACCGTCCAAAAAAATTAAACGCCTTAAATCAAGAAACTATCAATGAATTGCACCATGCATTTAAGGATGCTGACTTGGATGAAAACACTAAGGTTGTTATTGTAACTGGAAGCGGTGAAAAGGCTTTTGTTGCGGGTGCTGATATTAGCGAATTTGCTGATTATAATGTTGAAGAAGGTGAGTACTTAGCAGCAAATGGGCAAAAAATACTTTTTGACTTTGTTGAAAATCTTTCTACACCTGTAATAGCAGCAGTAAATGGTTTTGCGCTAGGTGGTGGTTTAGAGTTAGCTATGGCGTGTCATTTTAGAGTAGCTAGTGATAATGCTAAAATGGGCTTGCCAGAAGTATCACTTGGTGTTATTCCTGGTTATGGTGGTACGCAACGCTTAACGCATTTAGTCGGTAAGGGGCGTGCTATGGAATTAATTATGACTGCTGGTATGATTGATGCCAACAGGGCTTTTAGTTATGGTTTGGTAAATCATGTTACTACACAAGAAGAGTTATTACCACTTTGTAATAAAATAGCTTTAAAAATAACCCAAAACTCTTCTGTAGCTATTTCCGGTGCTATTAAAGCGGTTAATTCAAGTTTTAAAGATGGTATTAATGGTTTTGAAGTTGAAATTAAAGAATTTGGTAGATGCTTTGGAACAGAAGATTTTGCTGAAGGTACCACCGCCTTTTTAGAAAAACGAAAAGCGGATTTTCCTGGAAGATAATTTCAAGGTTCCATTTGACAGCTTCGTGTATAATTCCGTAGGTTAAAATCCGATTAGGATTTCCCAAGAACAAATTGAAACAAGATAAAGGCAAGGAAAACATCTTTTTTAGACAATATTATGTATTAGTAGTTTTTTATTTACTCCCTTGTAAAGAAGTGATATTTGAACTACTATTTTTTCCCATGTTTTCTGTAAAGATTATCTGTGGCTTGTAATAGTTTTTTCTTTAAGTTTTTATCAAGTGTTGGATTTGAATTAATGTAGTCTTTTACCATAAGATAAGCTTCTTTAGAATTATATTGGCCAATAGTATTATTTAACCATCCTAGTGGGAAAAAAATATCTCCTGTTTGTTGAATTTCTTCAAGAATTTCCAGACTCATTTCTACAGATTTAATTCCTTCATTTTGTTTCAGAGGATGATGAATATACCATGCTGCTGTTAATGTCCAATTTTCTTTTTCTCTGTTTTTAGGATCTTTAAATGATTTAAAAAATGCTGTTCTTATCTCAGGATCAGGATCTAACGCAGGTATTAAAAACTCAAATCGTTTTATTTTATCAGCATTGGTAAGCTCTGACTTAGATTTTGCTAATATCTCCTTTGACTTATGATGACCAAACAGTGCTAATTGTTGTCCCAAATAGGTATAATCGTCTTGGTTTAAAGTTAGATTATTTATAGTTTCTTCTTTACTCCAAATCCTATAAAGTTTTTCAATTCCAGATTTAGAATGTGCAATGGATTTATAACTATTAAAGAGCGATTTTTTGATGTTTTTGGATTCATTCTGTTGAAGTCTGTTATAGATTAGTTGTTCTAATTTAGGCAGGTGAGCGAGACGTTGTTCATGTGTGAATGAATTCCAATATAGATTAGTTAATTGCGCAGAAATTATTTTTAAAATTAGTTCATTGAGCTCTGTTTCCAGTCCTATTTTGAGATTTTCAAAAGCAATCGTATTATTAATTGTTCCATTAAGAGTGTTTTCATAAATGTTTAGATAAGATTGCGCTCTTGAAACTTCTTCTTTTATTGAAAAGGTTTGTTTTATAACTGCATCATTAACTGGAAATACCCCATACCCATACCCATCGCTATTATACAAGATATACATGGGTTTTGGAGCTCCAATAGCTTGCGCTATTTCTATGCTCTTTGCATTGCTTAGCACAGGAATTGTAACAATTTTATTCGGGTATACAAGGCTAATATCAAAAGATTGAGGCCAAAATTTTGATGAGCCATCTTCTGCATTTTGAGTAAGAATAAATTGTTTAATGTTATTGGTGTTATCAAATTGAATATCTTCATGAAATACAGGTCTTCCAGTTGAGTTAACCCATACATCACTCCAAGTTTGTAAATCAAGATCTGTTTTTTTATCAAGAATAGTTATTAATTGATTCCAGTCGGCATTACTATTTGCATAGGTGGAAACATATTCTCTAATCCCTTCTTTAAAGTTTGTTTTCCCTATTGATAACTCTAACTGACGCATCATAATAGGGGCTTTATTATATATAATACTTCCATAAAGTGATCCTGCATTATTAAGATTGTCCAATTCTTGCCGAATTGCATTCGCGCCTTGTGTACGATCAACTCCATAGGCCCTTGGATAATGTGATATTAAAAATTGAAGGTCATGATTGATATCAGTGAAAACAGGATTTACAATTTTATCTGCCATAAAATTAGCGAATACTTCTTTCATCCATACATCATTGAACCATTGCATTGTCACTAGATTTCCAAACCACATATGTGCCGTTTCATGTGCAATAAGTTTTGCTCTAGATAATTCTTGTGAGCGAGTAGCACTTTTATCTAAAAATAAACTGGACTCTCTATATTGTATCGCACCTGTGTGTTCCATCCCTCCATACTGAAATCCTGGGATAGTTGCAAAATCAAATTTTTGAAATGGAAACTGATATTGAGTGTAGTTTTCTAAAAAATCTAAAGAAGATTGGTGCAAATTAAAAATAGCTGATGTACTTGTCTTAATTTTTTCTTCATTGGTTTCTCTATAAAGCATATTCATGGTACGATCTGTTTCTTGAGAGTTAACTGCTGTAAACTTTCCAGCTACAAAAGAGAACAAATAGGTGCTCATTTTATTAGATTTTTCAAATTGATAAGTTATCGATTCTTTGTGGGTGCTTTTTCTAATAATTGGAGCTGCACATAGAACCTCCCAGCTTTTTGGAGCAGTAATACTAAGCCTATAATTAGCTTTGATGTTTGGTTGATCGAAACATGGAAATAATGTTCTGGCGCGGTCAGGAACTAATAATGTATACAGAAAATCGCTATTTCTATTTAAAGATAATTCACCAGCTATAAAATCAATTTCTATAGTGTTTAATCCCAATTGTAAAGATTCTTTAGGAATTATGATGTGTTCTTTAATGTGAGTTATAGCAATTGGTTTTTCATTAACAATAATGTTTTTTAACGCCGATGATTGTTCTTTAAAATCTAAATAAAGTGGATGAGTAAGATGATTTATATTAGTTTCCAAAACAAGGTTAGCTACTATGGGCAGTTCTTTTTCTTTTGGAATGTTAAAAGATAAATGATAAACAACATCTTGTACCTGCGTACTTCGATAGTTTGCCAAGTCTAATGAAACTCCAGTACTGTTAAATAATAAAGGTTCTTTAGGAGTTTTTGTACAAGAAATACAATAAAGTAGCGCAAATATGTATAATAAAGATTTAGTCAAAGTGTTTTTGGATATGTAAGATTATCTTTTGCTAAGTTTAATATGAAATAATTTCAATGTTTTATATCTACTGATTAAACGAAGGTAGCAGAAAAATGGTACAAAGTCAAATTGTTAATAACCCATAATTCCTTTAACATTTACAAGCTTAAATTCTCAGTAATTTTAAGTGGTCAGGTATACTCAAACACTTTGTAAATTTTAAAAATATGAACCCCAAATCTGTTATAAAGGGACGTGGAGCCCAGCTCAATGTCCCTAACCGTTTCTTCGATTTAAATCACGAAATGCGTGAAGATTTCCTTGAATATTGCCAAAAAGAAGGTGAAAAAGCCGATAAAAATAAAACGCGTTATATAGAAGTATTTCCAAAAACCATAGTCAATAAAGTAACCAGTCCGGATGTGGGTATGATGTATTCTATGAATGCCTACCAAGGTTGTGAACATGGTTGTATTTACTGCTATGCTCGTAACACACATGAATATTGGGGTTATAGTGCTGGTTTAGACTTTGAACGTAGAATTTTGGTTAAAAAAGAAGCACCTATATTGTTAGAGAATCAATTAAAAAAGAAAAGTTGGCATGCACAAACTATTGTAATGTCTGGCAATACAGATTGCTACCAACCTGCAGAACAGATTTATAATATTACAAGACGATGCTTAGAGGTGTTTTTAAAATATAAACATCCGGTAGGCATTATTACAAAAAATACATTGATTTTACGTGATTTAGAGATTGTAAGAGCATTAGCAAAGGACCATTTAATTGCAGTTAATATATCAATAACATCTTTAAGTGAAAATACACGGCGTATTTTAGAGCCTAGAACAGCAACCATAAAAAAACGTTTAGAAACTGTTAAAATTTTAAGTGAAAATGGCGTTCCTGTTAACGTAATGATTGCACCTATAATTCCTTCAATAAACAGTCATGAAATTTTGGCTTTAGCCAAAGCAGCTTCAGAGCATGGTGCTTTGTCTATTGGACACACAATAGTGAGGTTAAATGGGGCTATTGGCGAAATATTTAGAGATTGGATTAAAAAAACAATGCCAGATAGGGCAGATAAAGTTTTACATCAAATAGAGAACTGCCACGGAGGAAGTTTAAACGATTCTAGGTATGGAAAAAGAATGCGAGGAGAGGGTAAAATAGCAGAGCAAATTAATAATCTTGTTAAAATGGGGCAACGAAAATATTTTAAAGACAAAAAAATGCCCAAACTTAATACAACACTTCATGAGTTGCATAAAGATGGACAATTAAAATTGTTTTAGTGCTATTTTAAGCTTTAAAAGCTAAAACCTTTTTGTTGGAATTAAAGATTTTTAGGTGTTTTAAATCTAAAAATTTTCTGGTTTTGTTTAAAGGTTTCTCGTTTCTAATTTGGTTGCAATGGTAGGCTTGTGAAATAAACATAATCAATAGTTTTTATAATGGGTTTATAATCATATTCAGTTCAAAAATAAAACACTTTTAGGTTATATAAAACATTGAATTTGATAAGTTTATGTTCTAAATTAGCATGTTGTTTGAAATTTTTTTTTAAAGTTAAAATGTATTGGTATTTAAAACAAAAAAGCGGGCTTAAAAGCCCGCTTCAGCAAAACTAAATTAAATAATGGGTTATTAATTGTTAATGTATTTGGTAAGTTCTTTGTTATTAAAGTTAAATACTATTTTGTAACTACCTGTCTCTAACTTAAAAACGCGTTCAATATTTTGAATACCTTTAATAGTTTCTTTATAAACTATTTCAGAAGAACTATCATAGTAAAGTGCATGCACACTTATTTTCAAAGGTTCTAAATCTAGAGCAAGTTGAGAAATATAAATCAAACCATTTTCTTCTCTCACAAATGGTTTATAGATTGTAGTCTCTTTTTCTTTGTTGAAGGTTACTTTGTTAGATTTAACAGTAAATGGAATAGTTTTAATTTCTATTTCCTTGTCTAGTTCAAAGAAATAACTTCCATCAGGTAATTCGGTTAAATCAAAACCTTTTGTATAAATACCTGATTGTTTAATCATTTCCTTATATAGCGTGATACCGTGATCATCTTTAATAGAAAGAAGGTTACCCTCTTTTACATCCTCAATTGTTAATGCAGTTGCTTTTAAATCTTTTTTAAAGTTTTTAATAGAAACTTCATTTGCGAAACCCATAACCGTAGCTAATATGGCTACCATTAAGATTCCTTTTTTGGTGTTTGTTAATACGTTTTTCATGATTTGGTGTTTTTAACGTTTTACATTACAAATATATAATAGGAAAAAAACTTATAAAACATTGATATTCACCGATTTATATGCTAAATTATCTGTTATTTTTAGGATAACTTTAGGTTAAGTTAATAGGGTTTATGGCATGGTTAATTTCACATATATTTAAGAGATCATGCTTTTAGCCAAAATAAAGGTCAAAAAAAAAGTGGGCCACCACAGCCCACTTTACCAACTAAACTAAATAAGACATTAAACTAGTTATTAATGTATTTTGTATATGTTTTATCATTAGAGTTAAATACAATCTTGTAGTTTCCTCTTTCTAATTTTAAAACACGTTCTATATTTTCTTTACCTTTAATGGTTTCAGTGAATAATAATTCAGAAGCACCACTACTGTATAAACCATATACATTTATTTTTAATGGCTCTAATTCTGGGGCAAGCTTGGTAATGTAAACTAAATCGTTATGTTTTTGAACAAATGGTTTAAAAATAATAGTCTCCTTATCTTTATCAAAGACTGCAATGTTAGACTTTACATTAAACGGAATAGTTTTAATTGTTATGTCTTTATCTAATTCAAAGAAATAACTGCCATCAGGTAATTCTGTTAAATCAAACCCTTTAGTATAACTACCAGATTGTTCAATAATTTCTGTATAAAGGGTACTACCATTAATGTCTTTAATAGAAAGAAGGTTACCTTCTTTTACATTATTAATAGTTAATGCGGTAATTCTTAAATCTCTTCCGTCAATTTCATTAGCGAAACCCATAACCGTAGCTAACATGGCTACCATTAAAATTCCTTTTTTTGTGTTGTTTAATACGTTTTTCATGATTTGGTGTTTTTAACGTTTTACACTACAAATATATAGTAGGGAATAAATTTATAAAACATTGATATTCACTAATATATGTGCTAAATTATCTGTTATTTTTATGATATGTTTAGGTAAAGTTAATTGGGTTTATAGCATGGTTAATTTCACATATATTTTGAGAGATCATGGTTTTACCAAAAATAAGGGCAAAAAAAAGTGGGCCACCACAGCCCACCTTACCAACTAAACTAAATAAGACATTAAACTAGTTATTAATGTATTTTGTATATGTTTTATTATTAGAGTGAAATACAATTTTGTAGTCTCCTTTGTCTAATTTTAAAACACGCTCTATATTTTCTTTACCTTTAATAGTTTCAGTGAATAGTAATTCAGAGGCACCTCCACTATATAGGCCATATACATTTATTTTTAATGGCTCTAACTCAGGGGCAAGTTTGGTGATGTAAACTAAATCATTGTCCGTTTTAACAAAAGGCTTAAAAATAATAGTTTCCTTTTCTTTATTAAAGGTTGCAATATTTGATTTAACCGTAAATGGAATAGTTTTAATTTCTATATCCTTGATTAATTCAAAGAAATACTTTCCATCAGGTAATTCTGTTAAATCAAACCCTTTTGTATAGCTACCAGATTGTTCAATAGTTTCTGTATATATTATACTACCATTAATATCTTTAATAGATAGAAGGTTACCTTCTTTTACATTATTAATAGTTAATGCAGTAACTTTAAAATCTCTTCCGTCAATTTCATTAGCGAAACTCATAACCGTAGCTAACATGGCTACCATTAAAATTCCTTTTTTTGTGTTGTTTAATACGTTTTTCATAATAAGCGTTTTTTAACGTTTTATACTGCAAATTTATGTTGGATTCTTAATTTACAAAACACTGAAATTCGCCAATTTATATTCTAAATTACCTGTTAACTTATTGTTAATTTTATGTTAGGTTAAAATACCATAATATTGAGGTAATAATATATAAATTATGGTCTATAGAATCTATTAATAAAGTAAGTAGAGTTTAAATAGTTTACAAACATTTGGGTAAAAAAAAGTGGGCCACCACAGCCCACTTTACCAACTAAACTAAATAAGACATTAAACTAATTATTAATGTATTTTGTATGAATTTTTTATATTAAATTAAAAAAGGTTATTAATATTTCCTGTTTTAATTTCTTTATATACTTGATTAATAACTACACAGCAAAGATAAGATGGATATACAGCTGTAAAAACATCAATTTTAGCCATTTTGTATGCTATATTAACCATTAACCATATGTTAAATAACTGTTAAGTTAAAATAACATACAATAATATCAATAACATATACAATGTATGCATAATATATTGTAATTTTGTATTTAAATGTTACCCGCTATGATAACTAAGAAACCTACATTCAAGAAGTTGTCACCAACGTTTGGTAATTCCATAATGGTGAAACAACATAACGACAAATTAGATAGAGGTGAAATGTTTTGGCATTTTCACCCTGAAATTGAACTTATTTATATTAATAGAGGTCAAGGAAAGACACATATTGGTAATCACTTATCATATTTCAATAATAGCCAGTTAATTTTGATAGGATCAAATTTACCACATAATGGATTTACCGATAGGCTAACCGCGGCTGGTGTTGAAACTACTATTCAGTTTAGCCCTGATTTTTTAGGAGAAGATTTTCTTAATAATGTACAAGAGGCATCAGCCATAGCAGCTCTATTTGAAAAGGCCAAAAGTGGTATTAAGTTTAATAGAACTGCCAAAGATGTAGTTGGTACTAAAATAGAAGAATTAGAAAGTTATACTGGATTTGATAGAGTTTTAAAACTTTTAGAAATTTTGCATTACTTGTCAAAAACTAGTGATTACACTATTTTAAATGCCGATGGCTTTGTGTTTGAAACAGAACCGCAGGATACTGATAAAATTAAGACGGTATATAAATATGTTAACGCCAATTTTAAGGAGCATATAGCTTTAGATGATATTGCTGATAAGGTAAGTATGACAGTACCGGCGTTTTGCAGATATTTTAAAAAGACTACGGGAAAAACCTTTACACAAATGGTTAATGAAATAAGAATTGTACACGCTACCAAATTGCTTAATGAAAGTAAAATGAGTATTGCTGATGTATGCTTTGAATGTGGTTTCAATAACTTCTCTCATTTCAATAAGCAATTTAACGAAGTAATAGGCAAGAGTGCTTCAAATTATAGAAAAGAAATAAAGCAAATTATAAGCTAAATAAAGCTTATTCAAAAAAAAATTAAGAAAGATGTTCAACAAGAGAAATGAACATCTTTTTTTATTTTATAAAAGTTGTAAGTATTTTTAATGAAATTTGTGAATGTTTTAATCTAAAACTAATTTCTGTATGAAAAATGTATTTATTATAACCTTAATAGTTTTATGCTTTTGGAAAACTAGTTTAGCGCAAGAGGTTGTAATAATTGATGCTTTTGTTTTAGAAAAAAACACCAATAAACCATTGCCATATGTTAATATAGGTTTTTTAGCTAAAAGTGTTGGAACTGTGAGTGATGAAAACGGAAAATTTCAATTAGAATACAGTGAAGATAACATAGGAGAATTAGAAGTTTTACAGTTCTCTTCTTTAGGGTATAAAACATTACAAATAAAAGCTTCTAATTTGTTTTCCAAATTAGCAACAACTAATAAAATATTTTTAGAACCCCAAAATTTTAGTTTAGATAAAGTTATAATTACCCCAGAAGAAAGAGAGAAGAAGCAAGTAGGGGGTTTAGATTTTAATGGCTATACAATAGGTTATTGGAAAGATGGTATTGCTTTGGGAGGAGAAATAGCAACTAAAATTAGAATAAACAAAAAGAATTCTAAATTATTAGATTTAAAATTAAGGGTGCTTGAAAATAGATCTGATAGTGTAAAGCTAAGAGTTAATGTTTATGATTCCCAAAAAAAATTACCAAATAAAAATTTATTAAATACCAATATTTTCCATATTGTAAAAAAGGGTAAACGTATTGATACTATTGATTTAAGACCTTATAACATAAAAGTGGATGACGATATTATTGTTAGTATTGAATTGGTTGAAGTTTATGGAAATGATATTGGCTTCGTTATTGCCGGTACCGATTCTGGAACAACTTACACAAGGTATATTAGTCAAGATAATTGGAAGGTAATCAAAGATGCTAAAATGGCATTTAAGCTAAATACTTCATTCCCTAAGAGAAAGGCTGAAATTGTGAAAAGAATTGCGCCAAAAAAAATAACTATTCTATGGGATACCTCTGCTTCTATGATGTATAATAGGGATGCATATAAAGAAATAGATTTTTTAAAAGCGTATTTTAATAAATTAAAAAATGTATCGGTAAAGGTTGTAAGATTCAGCAATGAAATAGATGATAGTAAGGTATTCGATATTAATAATGGTAATGTGGAATTACTTATAAATTATTTAAAGAATTCTTATTACGAAGGTGCTACTAACATTTCTAGTCTAGAATTAAATGATTTAGGTATAGCAGATGCTATTTTATTATTTTCAGATGGCTTTTCTACATTAGCAAATAACAATGATGAATTAGAAAGTCCTGTTTTTTGTTTTAGTTCTTCTAAAAATGCAAATCATAATAAATTACAGAGTATTTCTTTAAAAACCGAGGGTTACTACATTAACTTATTTAATACCTCAATAACTTCTGCTTTAAAAATTTTGGAGTTTGATGTGGAAGATAGAGCAATTTACACATTGGATAATGAAGGCAAAAATGGTAATGTTTATGGTAAAGTATTTACTGATACTACTTTGATTGAAGGTGTTTCAATTAATGTAAAGGGTTCCTTTAATGAAGTTTTAACTAATAAGGAGGGGGCTTATTCAATTTCGGCAAATTATGGAGATGTTTTGTTGGTAAATTATTTTGGAGTTGAACAGAAAGAGGTACAAGTTTCTAATAAAAAAAACATAAACATTGAACTTGAATTTGAAGGTGAGATGTTAGACGAAGTAAATATTGAAACTATAAAAGAAAAGAGAGATTCCTTGTCGCAAATTGCTAGAAATGCTAATAGGAACGATGGTTATTCTTCATATTTTCTTAAAGGTGATGATATCAGTCCTTCTGATATTTATTTGGCTGATGTACTGCGTAAAACTCCTGGGGTTAATGTTTCAGGGCCTTCCTTAAATCCAAAAATATGGATTAGGGATAGAAGAATTACTCCGGCCATTTTTGTTGATGGAATTGAAACTCTAAACATTTTATCTATTTCCCCACAAAATATTGCCTCAATTTTAGTTCTTAAATCTTTTGCAGCCACTAATAGGTTTGGGTCTATCGCTGCAGGGGGAGCTATAATGATAGTTACTAAAACAGCAATAAATAGAAGTTCAAATAAATTAGAAAACAGGTATTTAAGTACAGATAATGATTATGATAGCAGTAAGTTATTAGCAAAAACAAATGCTACATATTCAAAATATATAAATGAATTAAATTCAGCTTCCTCTTTTAAAGAAGCCCTAGACATTTATAAAAAGCAAAAACATAGCTTAGATCAACCTTCTATCTCATTTTATTTTGACGCATCAGAATATTTTGAAAGGTGGGATTCTAAAACGGCATTTAAAATTTTGACCAGCATTGCTGATATAGCTTATAATAATGCTAAAGCATTAAAAACATTAGCATATAAATTAGAAGCGTTGAATAAATATGAAGAGGCTAAATATATTTACAAAAGAATATTAAAATTAAACCCTAAAAAGGCTCAATCTTATAGAGATTTGGCTTTAATTTATCAAAATACAGGAGAATTTAATGAGGCAATGCTATTATATAAACAAATGCTTTTTGGGGTCATTGAAGGTGTTGATTTCTCTGGTTTAAAAGATGTATTGGTTAATGAGCTTAGACACTTAGTTTTATTACATAAATCTGAAGTTGTTTATAGAGATTTGCCTTCAGATATTTTGAGTATAAACTTTAAGCAAGACATGCGTTTGGTTTTTGAATGGAATAATCCATTGGCAGAGTTTGAAATTCAATTTGTAAATCCAAATAACAAGTATTTTACCTGGGAGCTTTCTGAGTTTTCAAAAAAAGAACGTTTATTAGATGGGTTAAAGAATGGGTATCATGTAGAGGAGTTTTTTATAGATGATGCAGAAAATGGCAAATGGGTAATAAATATTAAAAATCTAAAAAAAGAAGAAACCCTTACACCTTGTTATTTAAAATATACGGTGTTTAAAAACTTTGCAAAACCAAATGAAAGTAAGACTGTTAGAGTAATAAAACTATTTGAACAACATAAAGAAGCAACATTAGATGAATTTATGTATTCATCTAATTAAACATTGCCGTTCCACTCTTCGTAAAACTGTTTTAAATACTCTTCCATAAAAACATGTCTTTTTGCTGCCAATAGCTTACCTGTTCCTGTATTCATTCGGTCTTTTAATAGAAGTAATTTTTCGTAAAAATGGTTAATTGTTGGAGCAGTTGAAGATTTATATTCTTCTTTAGACATGCTAAGATTAGGCTTAATATCTGGATTGTAAAGTTGGCGGTTCTTAAAACCACCATAATTAAAACACCTTGCTATTCCTATAGCACCAATGGCATCTAATCTATCGGCATCTTGAATAACATCTAGTTCAACAGATTTAAATTTCTGAGCTTCATTACCCCCTTTAAAGGAAATGTTTTCAATAATTTTAACAACATGTTCAATGACTACAGAATCTACATTTTGTTTAAATAAAAACTCACGTGCTATATTAGGGCCAACTGTTTCGTCTCCATTATAAAATTTACTGTCGGCAATATCATGTAATAAAGCACCCAAAGACACAATTAATATATCAACTGGTTCTTTTTTTGCAATTAATAAGGCATTTTTATAAACTCTTAAAACATGAAACCAATCATGACCTCCTTCTGCATCGGAAAGGCTTTCTTTTACAAAAGTTTTAGTTTTATTAATTAGTTCTTCTGAAGTCATAAGAATATAAAAATAGAAAAGTATTTTATTTCTTGAAAACTGCTGCTATTTTAAGGTTTGAAATAATTACTTAGAAACCGCTGGTTGTACCCATTTAAATTGATAAGAGTTTTCAGGAATTTTTATGCGATCAGATAAGCGATACATTCTAGCTGGAAGCTTCATAAGGTAATCACGTGCTTTTTCTGCCTCATCTGTAAGGTTTGTAATCTTATCAATTTCCCATCTATCAATAAGTTTTTGTAAAATGTCAACATAGTCTGTAGAAGTATAAACTCCAATACGCTGTGCAGTGTTAGAAAACTCTTCAAAAGCGGTACTTATTGCGTTTCCAGATTCTCTTAAAAAATGTGCTGGCATTGTTATTTTTTGTTTCATCATATAATGAAATGCTAACATCATTTCACTTGGGTCAACTTTAAATATACGCTCTACAAATTCTGAATATGCATGATGATGACGCATTTCATCTCCGGAAATAATCTGACACATTTTGCCTAAAGCTTTATTTCCACTTTTTCTTGCAATTTTAGCAACTCTATTATGTGAAATATAAGTAGCTAATTCTTGAAAACTAGTGTATACAAAATTTTTATAAGGGTCTCTATCTGTTCCAATATCAAAACCATCTGCAATAAGGTATTGTGTGGTTTTTTCTATTTCTTTCATATTTACCCTTCCAGATAAATAAAGATATTTATTAAGTACGTCACCATGTCTGTTTTCTTCAGCAGTCCAGTGTTTAACCCATTTGCTCCAACCATTACCTCCATTTTTTACTTGGTCAACACCTTCAACTTCCATTAACCAAGATTCATAAGTAGGCAGTGCCTCTTCAGTGATCATATCTCCAACTAAAACTACCCAAAAGTCATAAGGCAACTCCTTTGAGAGTTCTTGAATTTCCTTTATTTCTTCAAAAAAAGTGTCCTTTTCTGAATTTGGAAGAAAATCTGTTGGTTGCCATATATTTTCTATTGGCAATAAATATTTATCCATTAAGGATGAAATATCTTTTTCCAAAAACTGCATAACTTCTAACCTTACATTTTTTAATGCCATAATATATTTTAATGATGTATATCTGCTTTTATTGTAGATTCTATAGAGCTAATAAGCTCAGATTTATCTTTATAATCTTTAACTATCAATGGTTTATGAACTTTAAACTTTATATGAGTTCCTAGCCCCATGGGGAATGTACCATAACGTTGCATTTTCCAAGAATTATTTATTGAAATAGGAACTACTAAAGCTGATGGGATTTTTTTAAATAAAATCTCTAAGCCTTTAGTTTGGAAAGCCTTTGGAGCACCATTTTTACTACGTGTGCCTTCAGGGAAAATAACGGCAGCTCGTTTATTGGTTTCAATATATTCTCCAAATTTCATAATGGCAGGTAATGACTGTCTTGGGTTTTTCCTATCAATTAAAACAGAACCACCATGACGCAAATTGTATGATACACTAGGAATGCCTTTACCCAATTCCATTTTACTTATAAATTTAGTATGATGTCTTCGCATATACCACATAATAGGTGATATATCATACATGCTCTGATGATTGGCAACAATAATTAAAGGTGTATTTAGTGGAATATTTTGCCCATTTTTAAAAGATACTCTTGTGCCTAATATTTTTGTACAATGAACCAAAAAAAACTGTAAAAAATCAACACTTTTTTTATGGGCTTTATACCCAAAAACGTTGAAACAAAACCATTGGATAGGATGAAATATAACCAGTATAATTAGAAAACAAGTGTAGTAAAGAACACTTACAGGATATGATAAAATTTTTAACATGCCCAAAAATAGCGTAATGCTAATAACAAACAAAAAAAGCCATGATTAAATCATAGCTTTTTAATTATTTTTCAATCTTATGATTAACAATGCTCATTATAAGCATCAATCAAGTTTTCTGCTATCAATTCAGCAGGTCTTCCTTCAATATGGTGGCGTTCTAACATATGTACTAATTCGCCATTTTTAAATAAAGCCATACTTGGAGAACTTGGAGGAAACGGAATCATAAATTCTCTTGCTCTTGCTACAGCATCTTTATCAACACCCGCAAAAACGGTTACAATATTATCTGGTTTATTATCATTTTGTAAACTCATTCTTGCTCCTGGTCTTGCATTTGCCGCAGCACACCCGCAAACAGAGTTTACCACTACTAATGTAGTGCCTTCTTTAGCCAAAGCAGCTTCAACCGCTTCAGGTGTGTGTAATTCTTCAAAACCAACATTTGTTAAATCTTCACGCATTGGTTTTACTAATTCTGCTGGATACATATCTTTAAAATTTAATTTTGTGCATTAATAAAGTGCAAAGTTAATTAAAAACATGGCAATATTTATTATGGCATTCCCTTATAATTCTTATAGTATTATAAGGTCAGGCTATCACTATTCGCTACCCAATTTTGGGTGAGCTCAAACATACCGCTCTATCCTTAATGCCAACTTAATTTGGCTGTAAAGTAAATTCCATAACTTCTGGTATAACATGGCATTCATCTGCGCTTACCTCAATTGGGTCACTCACATAAGTTTGATAATTAGATGAGGTAACAGTAATAACATACATACCAGCGCGTTCACCAGCTCCATAAAAGGAATCTATACCTAAGGTTAGGGTTTCCTCGTAAGCACCATCAGTAACCACAACAGTAACATCATCTGTAATTTTATTGAAATTGGAAGCATCAATTAAGGTGATGTTTAGTCCATATACGTATTCTAAGGTGCAAACAATACCATTCATATCGTCATCAGATTTACATCCTGTAAGGTTTAAAGCAAGTACAAAAAGTACAATAATATATTTGGGTTTCATTGTGTTTTATTTTTAGATGATAAAAATTGTATTGGGTTGCGTAACAAAAATTAAAAACATTTAACTAACAATAGTATATTTGAACACAAATAAAGAAATTAATACATGAGTTTTTCAAAATGGATAGGCGGAGCCTTAGGATGGTCTTTTGGTGGGCCAATAGGCGCCATTATAGGTCTTGCTATAGGAAGTGTTATTGATTCAATGAATGGTGGAGATACACTTTTAGGAGAGGGTAAACGTAAAAGAGGAACCACATATAGAAGCAGACCACAGCGCCCCCAAACACAATCGGGTGATTTTGAGGTAAGTTTACTTGTTTTGGCATCCATAGTGATAAAGGCAGATGGTGTGCAAGACCAGAGAGAGTTAGATTATGTGCGTCAGCAATTTTCCAATATGTATGGCAAAGAGCGCGCAAATCATGCTTTCCAATTATTTAAAGGTATAAGTAAACAAAAGATTTCTAAAAGACAGGTATGTTTACAAATTAAGCAAATGATGGATCACCCTTCACGTTTGCAATTAATGCACTTTTTATTTGGTATTGCAAAGGCAGACGGTATTGTTACACAAGATGAAGAACGTGAAATTCAAATTATGGCAGGTTATTTAGGGATTAATGCACGAGATTATGAAAGTATAAAGGCTATGTTTTATAGTAGTAGTGATAATGCTTATACTGTATTAGAACTTAAAAAAGGAGCTTCAGTAGATGATATAAAAAAAGCCTACCGTAAAATGGCCAAAAAATATCACCCGGATAGAGTAATTCACTTAGGCAAAGAACACCAAAAAGGTGCTGAAGAAAAATTTAGGCAAGTACAAGAAGCTTATGAACATTTACAGAAGGAATTGAGGTTTTAGATAATAAAATTGTATCTTATTACTTGTTATCCCTATAAAACCTCAAAGTGTCACTTAGGTGACATTTAAGTGGCGTGTAAAAAACAAAGGTGTTGATTTAGCTTTGTACCAACAAAAACCTAAGTAATGAAAACACAATCAATTAGCGAAAACCTTCTTTATCAAAGAAAATTAAAAGGGTATACCCAAGAAGACTTATCTGATAAATCTTCGGTAGGTGTACGAACAATTCAACGTATAGAAAAAGGTGAGGTGCAACCTCATTTACAAACTGTTAAGTTATTAGCTATTGGTCTTGATGTAAATTTAGAAGATCTCATAGTTTTAGAAAATCCTAACGAAGAAGTTCTTGAACGTAAGTGGATGTTTTTATTACATGCATCTCCATTTTTAGGTCTAATTATCCCCTTTGCAAATATTTTGTTTCCCTTATTTTTATGGATTCATAAATCTGGGGATAACAAGACTTATGATAAGCATGGACGGGCAATATTTAATTTTCATTGCACCATTATGTTATTATTTTTTGTCTCATTATTGGCTTTTTTTCCTTTTCCAGGTTTCAACTTTTTTGGAACAGCGGCAGTGGTTTTATATGGGTTAGTAGTAAGTATAATTGGCATCCGTACTGCTTTAAGTAAAGGCACTTGTTATTACCCTTTATCAATTCCTTTTATGAAAGTTAAACTTGGTTAATTTTTATCAATATTCATTAGTCATTAAAAAATACTGAACCAATTATTCTAAAACTAAAGCAAATAAAAAAGCCAACTAAATACTTTAGTTGGCTTTTTTATATTTTTCTAAAAGTATTTTAGTTAGAAAAAACTTCTTTACTAGTGTAAATTTTTGTGTCGTTACCTTTATCAAATACATACACTAATTTATCATCAGAATTCATATATACAGAAGCTAGTTTCCAACCTTCGCTTTTTGTAGCATCTAAAAGGCATTTACGAACATCAGGATTATTTAAATTTAAATTAGAATTTTTAATGGTGTCAGCGTTTGCATCAATAGAAAATGACAGCATAACAACTGCTAGTAATACATGTAATTTTTCATCATAGAAAGGGTTTTAAATTCGGCACAAATCTATGATAAAGCCTAAAAATCCTTGAAAATAATAGTTGATTGCTCTTTCTTAACGGTTAACTCAATAGTTCTCCCAAAAATAAGAGCTCTATTGTCTTTTTCATGACCAGAAGGCATATTAAACGCAACAGGGAAATTATAATCAGAAAGCACGTCTAAAATAAGTTGCTCTATAGAAACACCCCATTTTGTAGTGTTATTTTTTAGTTTGGTTATGTCACCAATTACAACGCCTTTGCAGTTATTAAAATAGCCGGCACGTTTTAAACTTTGAAGCATGCGGTCTATATGATATTTGTATTCGCCAATTTCCTCAATAAACAATATTTTACCAGTAGTATTAATACTTGTTGTAGACCCTAACATGGTGTGTAGTATAGTTAAATTACCGCCCACTAACGGCGCTATAACTTCTCCAGATTTGTTATATGGAGAGCCATCTAAATTATAACTTAGTATTTCACCAAATAGGCCTCTTTTAAAAGTGTTTATGGTTTCTTTAATTGTTTCAGGATCATCTTGAAGACTTGTACACATCATGGCGTGAATAGATTGTATACCCAAATTATGTACCTCATTATGAATAGCTGTTATATCACTATATCCAATTATCCATTTAGGATTTTTTTTAAACGAAGACCAATCCAAATTATCTAAAATTCTTACTGCACCATAACCGCCTCTTGCACACCAAATAGCTTTAATTTTTGGATTGTCTAAAGCATTTTGAAAGTCTTCACATCGTTCATCGTCAGTACCTGCAAAATGATTGTTCTGATTAAAAATATGTGTTCCAACAACAGCATATAACCCCCAGCTTTTTAATAGGGATTTGGCCTTATTAATTTCTACTATTCTATTCTTTAAAATTCCTGATGGAGCCACTATGGCAACTGTATCTCCTGTTTTTAAAAATGGTGGCTGTTTCAAAGTTTTTTGTTGTTTATAGGTGATTTCATTTTGGGCTATAGCTTGGTTTCTTCCAAAGATCAAGGAAGCACAAAACACGCATAAAATGAGTAGGTTTCTAGACATATTGTAAATGTACATTTTTTTTCCAAATAGCCTTCAAATTGTGTACTTTTGCGGCTTAGTAATAGAATCAATTTACGTCATTCTGAGCTTTTATAAAAGTGTGAGAATCTTTTTAACAGATTGTTACATGGTTTTACCTCCTCAAAATGACAAATTAAAATTTTATGAGTCAACCAAAAAGATATACCGTAACAACAGCACTACCTTATACCAACGGACCAATTCATATTGGGCATTTAGCCGGTGTGTATGTGCCTGCAGATATTTATGTGCGTTATTTGCGTTTAACAGGAAATGATGTAGCGTTTATTGGAGGGAGTGATGAACACGGTGTTCCTATTACTATTAAAGCAAAAAATGAAGGCGTTACTCCTCAAGATATTGTAGATAAATATCATGCTATTATTAAAAAATCTTTTGAAGATTTTGGAATTACTTATGATAATTATTCGCGTACTACGGCACCAATTCATCATAAAACGGCATCTGATTTTTTTAAAAATTTACATGAAAAGGGAGAGTTTATAGAAGAAACTTCCGAACAGCTGTATGATGAGGAAGCCAACCAGTTTTTAGCTGATAGATTTGTTATTGGTACATGTCCTAAATGTGGAAATGAAGAAAGTTATGGCGATCAATGTGAAAACTGCGGAACAAGTCATAATGCAACAGATTTAATAAATCCTAAATCTGCAATAACTGGAAATACACCAACTTTAAAACAAACAAAACATTGGTTTTTACCTTTAGATAAACACGAAGATTTTTTAAAAGAGTGGATTTTAAAAGGGCATAAAAAAGATTGGAAACCAAACGTATATGGGCAAGTAAAATCTTGGATAGACGATGGATTACGCCCAAGAGCAGTAACTAGAGATTTAGATTGGGGAATTCCTGTACCTGTTGAAGGAGGCGAGGGAAAAGTATTATACGTGTGGTTTGATGCACCTATTGGATATATTTCTTCTACCATAGAATGGGCTCAACGCGAAGGAAAAGATTGGGAGCCATATTGGAAAGACAAAGACACTAAGCTGGTGCATTTTATAGGAAAGGATAATATTGTTTTTCATTGTATCATATTCCCGTCTATGCTAAAGGCAGAAGGTAGTTATATTTTACCGGAAAACGTACCAGCAAATGAGTTTTTAAATTTAGAAGGAAATAAATTATCAACTTCAAAAAATTGGGCAGTTTGGTTGCCAGAGTATTTAGAAGATTTCCCTGGTCAGCAAGATGTATTACGCTATGCTTTAAATGCAAATGCACCAGAAACTAAGGATAACGATTTTACTTGGAAAGATTTTCAAGCCAGAAATAATAACGAGTTGGTTGCCATTTTCGGAAACTTTATTAACCGGGTTGTGGTGTTAACCAACAAATATTATGATGGAGTAGTACCAACTCCAAGTGAATTTACGCAAATAGATGAAGAAACTTTGGCAGCGGTAAAAGCTTACCCTAATGTAATAGCAAGTTCTATTGAGCGTTACCGTTTTAGAGAAGCGGGACAAGAGTTAATGAACTTAGCTAGATTAGGTAATAAATATTTAGCTGATGAAGAGCCTTGGAAAATGATAAAGGTTGATGAAAATAGAACGCAAACTATAATGTATGTGGCACTTCAAATAGCCGGTGCATTATCTGCATTATGTGAACCATTTTTACCATTTACCGCTGAAAAACTTAAAAACATACTTAACGTCAGTTCAAGTGATTCAACAAAGGAGATTAATATCGAGAACTCTTGGAATGACATTTCAACCAAAGACGTATTGTTACCTGCTGCTCATCAAATAGGGAAAGCAGAATTGTTGTTTTCTAAAATTGAAGATAAAACCATTCAGGAACAATTAGATAAGCTAGAAGCAAGCCGTAAAGCTAATGAAGCAGCTAATAAAAAAGTAGAACCACAAAAGGATACTATTACTTTTGAAGATTTCACAAAACTGGACCTTAGAGTAGGCACTATTCTTGAAGCTGAAAAAATGCCAAAAACTAAAAAACTTTTAAAGTTAAAGGTTGATACTGGAATTGATACGCGTACCATAGTTTCAGGAATAGCAGAAAGCTTTTCAGCAGAAGAAGTTGTTGGAAAACGTGTTACTGTATTAGTGAATCTAGCTCCTAGAGCCTTAAGAGGGGTAGAAAGTCAAGGGATGATTTTGATGACGGAAACGCCCGAAGGTAAATTGGTATTTGTAAATCCTGATGATTCCTCAGTGGCAAATGGGCTTCAGATAAGTTAGTTTATCTAACAACCAATTTTTTTATCTCCACCTTATCATATTCATCAATAACTTGTAGAATATAAATACCAGTTTTAAGATAAGATACGTCAATTTTGATGATGCTTTTATTAAACAGGTAAATTGCAGCGCGTTTACCTAAAACGTTTATAAATTCAACAGATTTAATTTTGTTGACACCTAAAATATACAATTCGTTTTCTACAGGGTTTGGGTGACATTTAAAAACCGAATTTATTTTTGATATGGGAGTCTGAATGTTTTGTTGTGCTGATAACTCGAAGTATGATAATATAGATAACAATGCAATGAGTAAAGTTTTCATATGGGTATTTTAATTATGGGGTTATATAACAACGGATAATGTAGGTGTTAAATTATACTTTGGCACATTTTAGGTGGTTTAAACTAAACATAAACAATTTATTTATCTTTGAAATTACTTAACTTTACTAAAAAGAAAAATATGTTATCAAAATCAATAGAAGAAGCATTAAATAATCAAATAAGAATTGAAGCAGAGTCTTCTCAAATTTATTTAGCCATGGCGTGTTGGGCAGAGGTTAAGGGCTTAGAGGGAGTAGCTGGTTTTATGTATGCTCAGTCTGATGAAGAAAGAGAGCACATGCTTAAATTGGTGAAATTTGTAAATGAACGTGGTGGTCATGCAAAAGTTTCTGCTTTAAAGGCACCAGATGTTACTTTTATTTCCTTTAAAGATATGTTTGAATTGTTATTGAAACATGAAATGTTTGTGTCTCAAAGTATCAATGAGTTAGTGCATATTACACTTCAAAAGAGAGATTATGCCACACATAACTTCTTACAATGGTATGTGTCTGAACAAATTGAAGAAGAGGCTGTAGCACGTACTATTCTTGATAAAATAAATCTTATTGGCGATGATAAAGGTGGTTTGTATCTATTTGATAGAGACATTGAAAACCTCACTGTTAGTACCGCTGCACAAGATCCTGCCGCTGGTGCTTAATTTTAACATTTAATCTTATTTAGATTTAATAAAAATAAAGTATATTTGCCCGATATTTGAAATTAGCTATTCAAATTTTGGGCAAAAAAAAGAATAAAAAAGCAGTAAAAAAGTTGAAAAAACTTGGGGTTATTACAACCGATAAGGTTAAAAGTAGCTGCTGTAAAAAGTTTAAAAAAGGCGAAAACAAACGCTGTAAAAAATGCCCATGCTTCGATCTTCTTAAAAAAGTGGCATAATTTCATTTTAATTGTTTCCAAAACAAGATTCTTTTCTAAATTGCGTTTGTTTCAAATTTAAATAAATGCAAATTCTCAATTATATAATTGGTCATATTCAATTACCCGAGAAATCGGTTAAAAACACCTTAGAATTACTCAAGGAAGATTGTACCATTCCCTTTATCTCACGCTACAGAAAAGAGCGAACGGGCAATTTAGATGAGGTTCAAATTGGAGAAATAGTTAAGTTTAAAGAACAGTTTGAAGCTATAGAAAAAAGAAAAAAAGCTATTTTAAAAGCTTTAGAAGAACAAGATGTTCTTTCAGCAGAATTACAACAAAAAATAGAAACAGTTCAAGACTTAACTAGTTTAGAAGATTTATACCTTCCGTTTAAGAAAAGCAGAAAAACAAAAGCTGAAAAAGCAAGACAAAATGGATTGGAACCATTGGCAAAAATAATTATGAGCCAAAATACCAATGATATTGAATCTGCTGGGTATAGATATGTTAAGGGTGCAATTTCATCAGTTGATGATGCCTTAGAGGGAGCTCGCCACATTATTGCAGAATGGATTAATGAGCGTACCGATATTAGGAATAATATACGGCATCAATTAGAACGTTTTGCTATGATTAATACCAAGGTTGTTAAGACTAAGGAAACTGAAGAAAAAGCACAAAAGTTCCGAGATTATTTTGAATGGGAAGAGTCACTAAGTAGAATTCCGTCACATCGTTTATTAGCTATTTTAAGAGCCGAAAAAGAAGGCTTTATAAGAGTTAAGATTGAAATTGATAATGAAAGAGCTTTAGATAAAATTGAAAACAGAATTATTCGATCAAATAATGCATGTGCAGACCAAATTGAATTGGCCATTAAAGATGCTTATAAGCGGTTATTATTGCCATCATTAAGTAATGAGGCGTTACAAATAGCCAAGGAAAAAGCTGATGATTCGGCAATATCGGTATTTGCTAAAAACCTAAAGCAATTATTATTAGGTTCTCCTTTAGGAGAAAAACGGGTTTTAGCAATAGATCCTGGTTTTAGAACGGGTTGTAAATTAGTGTGTTTAGATGCCCAGGGACAATTACTTTACAATGAAACTATATATCCGCATCCACCAAAGAATGATAGTACTGGAGCCATGAAGAAAATAAACTCTTTAGCTGATGCTTATAAAACTGAAGCTATTGCTATTGGAAACGGAACGGCATCAAGAGAAACCGAAGCTTTAATTAGAAGAATTCGATTTAAAAATGACATAAAAGTCTTTGTGGTAAGTGAGGCTGGTGCTAGTATTTATTCGGCATCTAAAATAGCTAGAGAAGAGTTTCCTAATTATGATGTTACCGTTCGTGGTGCTGTTTCCATTGGGCGTCGTCTGCAAGACCCTTTAGCAGAATTGGTAAAGATAGATGCTAAATCTATTGGTGTTGGTCAATATCAGCATGATGTAGACCAATCAAAGCTTCAAAAATCATTAGAATCAGTGGTTGAAAATTGTGTAAACGCAGTTGGTGTAAATATTAATACAGCTAGTAAGTCGTTATTAAGCTATGTGTCTGGTATCGGACCAAAATTGGCAGAAAATATTTTTAATCATCGTAAGGAAAATGGCCCATTCACTTCAAGGAAAGGAATTTCTAAAGTACCTCGTTTAGGTAACAAGGCTTTTGAGCAGGGAGCTGCTTTTTTAAGAATTAAAAACGCTGAAAATCCATTAGATGATTCGGCAGTACATCCTGAAAGTTATTCTGTTATTAATAAAATGGCAAAAGATTTAGGTAAATCTATTAATAGCTTAATTGGTAATCCTGAAACACTTAAAAATATTGATCTAAATAAGTATTGTACAAATACCATCGGTTTACCAACATTGGAAGATATAATGAAGGAGTTAGAAAAACCGGGATTAGATATTAGAGAGCAAGCCAAGGTGTTTACCTTTAATCAGAATATTAAAACAATGAATGATTTACGTGAAGGACAGTTATTACCAGGAATTGTGAATAACATTACCAACTTTGGTTGCTTTGTAGATGTTGGAATTAAAGAAAGTGGGTTGATTCATGTCTCAAACCTCTCAGATAGTTTTGTAAAAGATGTAAATGAACACGTCCATTTACACCAACAGGTTATTGTAAAAGTTTTAGATATTGATGTAAAAAGAAAGCGTATTCAGTTAAAGCTCCATAAATAAATTGTAATGTTATCGTGTCTTTACAGACATAGTATTCATGACGCACTCATTTTCTGAATTTTCTACAAATGCGCTATTAAAGGTTGGCGATGAATCTTTATTGGCACCTTATAAATCTTCTAAACGATTAGATATTTATGTGTTTATTAGAACTTCAATAACTAAGGCAGAGGTTGTAGTAGATAGTGTTCCAATAAGTATACCTACAAATAGTATTCTGGCGTTGACGGCAGTTCAGTATTTTCAATTTTTAAAAGGAGAAAACCTTAAAGTGTATTTCTTTAACAGAGAGTTTTATTGTATTAAAGATCATGACCAGGAAGTTGGTTGCGCGGGTTTACTATTTTTTGGAAATGTTCAAAACCCTATAATTTATTTAGACGATAAAGAGCAGTCTAAATTCAATGTATTGCATGAAGTTTTTGTTGATGAACTAGAAACCAAAGATACTATTCAAGCTGAAATGCTACGTATGCTCATGGCGCGTTTTATAATTAAAAGTACTAGGTTGTTAAAGGCTAAAGAGGAATTAAGTGATACTACCAAAAACTCTAAAACAGAATTATTGAGAGCTTTTAATGTTTTAGTAGAAGAACATTTTAGAACAGAACATAGTGTGCAATTCTATGCTAATGCTCTGTTTAAATCTCCAAAAACCTTGTCTAACAGTTTTGCCAAATTAAATACAAGTCCGTTAAAAATTATTCATGAGCGTATAGTTTTGGAAGCAAAACGCCTTTTAATATATACCGAAAAGACTTTAAAGGAAATTGCCTATGAAGTAGGTTTTGAGGATGCTTCTCATTTAAGCCGTTTGTTTAAAAAGTATACCGCCGTAACTCCGTCCGATTTCAAGAAACAACACAAATTAGCTTCTTAGGGAAAAATTGACAAAACCAAAGGAAATCTGTCTATGGTTTCTAACTTGGTTAAAATTCATCTTTGTACTGTATAATTAAAACAACAAAGTCATGAATTTAAAACACATATCAATTTTCAACCTTATTGAAATATTTAGAGGAAAAAGAAGTAATCAAAATCATTTAATTATCCCAGAAAAACATTGTGAGCACAAGCAATTGCATGATTTTTATTGTGATTCTGATGAGGCTCATAATAAGACAAAAGTTGTTCTTTAACTTTTATTGGGAAGAATTGACTCTTCAAAGGGAAATTTAATCATGGTATAATAGGCTCTTTAGAAGCAACTTTGTACCGAACAAATAACAAATTTTTAAACATTATAAATATAAAATTATGAGCACATTTAAAGTACCAACAAGAAATGAAGTAAGTGAAAACAATCAAGTAATTTTTGATAATCTTAATAAAGCATTGGGGTTTGTACCTAATTTATATGCTACTTATGCACATAGTGATACGGCCCTAGAAAATTATTTAACCTTTTCAAATGCTAAAACATCATTATCGGCTAAAGAGAAAGAAGTGGTGAATTTAGCCGTGAGTGAAGTTAATCAATGTGTGTATTGCCTATCTGCACATACTGCTATAGGAAAAATGAACGGATTTACAGATGAACAAATTTTGGAATTAAGAACGGGAGCAGCTTCATTTAATTCAAAATTAGATGCTTTAGCACGATTATCAAGAAACATCACTGAAAATAGAGGTTCTACCGATGATGAAGTTCTTGAAAACTTTTTTAATGAAGGATATTCAAGAGGCAATTTAATTGATGTGATTTCATTGGTTGGAGATAAAACCATTTCAAATTATTTACATAAAACTACACAAGTACCTGTTGATTTCCCAGAAGTACAACCTTTAGAAATTGCAGCTGTATAGTAATAAACCAAGTATTAATTTATAATTTTAATAAACAATGAAACATTTAATTTCAACATTAGTTATAGCATTCATATTTACAATTAATATAAATGCTCAAGAAGTAAAAACTATTGCTTTAGAACAAACAAAAGGAGAATTTACGCAAAAAGAGGTAACCGTAAATGAAGGTACTTATGTGTTTGCGGTGTCAAATAATCATGCTGCTATGGAAGTGGGACTGGTATTAGTGCAAAAAGGGAAAGATGCAAGTAACCCTGATAACCATATTAAAACAGCCTATGTTACAGAAGTGGTTAAAGAAGGTGAAACACAAAAAACAAAGCCCACTAAGTTAACAAAAGGAGAGTACGTATATTTCTGTCCTTTAAACCCCACACCACAGTACACCCTAAAAGTACAATAGTTATAGTTAACTCTTAATAGCAAAAACCCTCCATAATTATGGAGGGTTTTTTATAAGAATCAGGAAATTTGACCAAACTCCAATAATGTGTTTTTATTTATCTTTAAATAATTAACTAACATATTTAAAATGAAATCCACTTACATTTCTGCTTTAATTGTTTTTGTGTTTTTAATGGGATGCAAAAATGAATCGAATATTCCACCTGTTTCTACCCCGGAAACCACCGAATCATCAAAAAGAAAAATAATAGACCTTACTCATGAGTTTTCTGAAGAAACCGTGTATTGGGTAACAGCCAAAGAATTTGAAATGGATGTAGTTGCGGAAGGACACACAGACCACGGTTACTATTATGCAGCAAATAATTTTACCACTGCGGAGCATGGAGGAACCCATATTGATGCACCTATTCATTTTGCGGAAAATAAACAGTATGTAAATGAGATTCCTTTAGAAAATCTTATTGGTCCAGCTATAAAAGTTGATGTTTCTGAACGTGCCTTAGCTAACCCCGATTATTTGGTAAGTGTTGAAGATTTCACCAATTGGGAAAAGGAGAATGGCATAGAAATTCCCAATGGCAGTATTGTGCTATTAGAAACAGGTTTTTCAAAATACTATCCGGACAAAAAGAAATATTTAGGCACTGACCAGAGAGGTCCTGAAGCTGTTAAACTATTACACTTTCCTGGGTTGTCTCCTGAAGCTGCTCAGTGGTTGGTTGATAGCAGAAAAATCAATTCCATTGGCCTTGATACACCAAGTATAGACTATGGGCAATCAAAATTATTTAAGGCACATGTAATTTTACTATCTGAAAATATACCAGCATTTGAAAACTTAACAAATCTAGACAAGTTGCCTTCAAAAGATTTTGAAGTGGTTGCTCTTCCTATGAAAATTAAAGGCGGTAGTGGTGCTCCGCTGCGTATTGTGGCATTTGTAAATGACTAAGAGTTATAATGTCATTGGATTATGGATTTTAAAACCGTTATTATGCTAATTGAAGTTAGCATAAGAAACGCCACTTTCATTCATAAAAGTATTACCCTTATTATTTAAATCTAATGGTTCGCCGTTAAAACTTGTTGCGGGTAATCCAAGTTCTTGATAAATACAGGCTGTAGCAGCATAATCCCAAATACTACCTCCTCCATTACTTTTCTTTGGAAGTTTTAAAAAGCATGCAGGCCCATTTTCTAAAGCTAAAATGGCGCACATAACAGCGCCAGCACCAGAAATTTCTTTAATCTCTTTTAACCCAAAATTAGTCAATTGATTATTCAGAATATCTTTAATTTCTTCAGATTTAGGTGTGTCCTTTAGTTTTTTATCAGTGATATAGGTTAAATAATCATTTGTGTTTTTAATGGTCCATATTTTTTTGTTTTTGTAAGCACCATTAGCTTTTACAGCATGGTATAAGGTGCTTGTGCTAGGGTCAAAAACTACACCAATAATAGGAGTACCATCTCTAGAGATTAAAGCAATGGATACAGAAAATCCGGCGTGCTTATTAATAAATGCCAATGTGCCATCCATAGGGTCTACACACCAAAAGAAGTCTTTTTCAAGTCGGCTACCATCGTCTGTGGTTTCCTCAGATAATAAACCTATATCGTGTGCTTCACAAGTTGGTTTTAAATGCGATAAAATAATGCTTTCGCATTCACGGTCTACTTTTGTTACTACTTGAGAGGCGTAAGTAGAACCTCCTTCTTTAGTCTCTACAGTTATGTTATCATTCATATATTTCTGAATGACTTTTCCAGCTGAAGTGGCAGCTTCAATGGCAATATTTGCTAGATGTTGTAAGTCCATAATTATAGATTTTTAATGACTTCGGTAGTGATACGTTCGCTATAACTATTAATTTTCCAATGGCCGGGGCTCCAGCCTTTTAAAAACCGATGAAAATCTGCCCATGCAACACGATATAGCGGTCGCCATTCATTTTCTAGGGCTTCATTTTTTTTACCAAGTGCTTTATGCAAATAGCTAAAGTAAGTGTCTAATATTTTAGTTTCCATGCGCTCGCAATCACTTTCATAGAGGCAACTACCAATAAAATAAGCAACATCTTTTATACCACATCCACCGCCAACATATTGAAAATCTACTCCGGCAACTTGTCCGTTTTCTGAAAAACAAAAGTTTGCCAATTTTGCATCGCCATGAACAAATGTTTGAAAGTTACAGTTGTTGAGTTTATTGTCAATAGCGGCAGCAGCCTTTTTCAAGGCTTTATCTTCTAAAACCTCTAATTCTTGAGGTCTAGTTTCTAAATGCCAATAAGTGCCAACATTCCAAAGTCCGTTAGGTATTTTTCCCAAATAACTAGCATGAAATTGTGCTAACCATTCTAAACAAGTTTCTATATCTGTCCATACTACATCTTGTTTTCGTAATGGGAAACCAGCTTCATCCAAGTCCTCAAGTACTATAAGCACTTCGTCTTGATGACGCTCCATAGCAAAACACTTTGGCAAACGTGCCATACTATTTTTGCTATGCTGGTTGTACCATGTGGTTTCTACTTCATAAGATTTTAGTTTTCTTTGATGCCCAATATCAGTATTCCATCCTCTTGGGTGATTGCTCTTTCTAGGTAATTGAACATGTTTGACAATAACGCTTTCTATAGGCGAGTTTTCTAGAGCAACACGTATAATTTTACCATAACCACTCCATAATTCTTGAATGACTTCTTTTTCCTTTAAAGATGAGGCTCCAGTTTTTTGTAGAATTACAGATTTAAAATAATCGTTCATAGGGTTTCAAAGGTAGGGAATTGAGGAATTTTAAAATACCATTTAATTTTGATATTTAATAAGCTGTTAGCAAGTGCACACGCGTAAGCGATTGTAGCGGCATCCTTTTGCTTTTTTGTAAAGGATATAGCGAAACATTTCTGTTCATGAATTCATTAATTTGAAATAGAAAATCATGAATAAAAGCGCGACCCCGCCAAAAGCGGGGTTACGCCCTAAAACACCTATTTACTCACAGAGAAAATATCTTTTAATTGTGTTACAATACCACCATTACCAGAAACGGTAATCTCACCAATTTTGTCGGCAATTTTTTCAACATATTCCATCTCTTTTAGTTTGTACAGCATGTCATTCTCTTCCATCAACTTTGCCGTATTTAACAAACTACGGGTAGAAGCTGTTTCTTCACGTCTTGTAATAATGTTGGCTTGTGCACGTTTTTGAGCTACTAATACTTGGTTCATAATCTCTTTCATGTCTCCAGTTAAGATGACGTCTCTAATACCGCAGTTCAATACGCTTACACCTAATTTTTCTGCAGCTGTTTTAACATTTTCAAACACCGCTTCTGCAATGTTGTCTTTACGTTCTAACAACTCATCTAAAGTGTAAGCGCCAACGTAGGCACGTAACACCAATTGCATTGCAATGTATAATTGCTTTTCGTAGTCTTTGTTTTCTAATAAAGCTTTTTCAATATCGGTAACTTTGTACTGAGTGTAAAAGTTGATACGGATAGCCGCTTTATCTTTAGTTAACAATTCCTGACCCGCAATTTCTAATTGTAACTGACGCAAATCAGCCTTTGCAATTTTAATTGAGGTGTCGTTTCGCCAGAATCTGTAAATACCACCCGTTAAGGTTTTAGCATAAACATCATCTACTAAAAGCACCGCTTTTTCGTAAGCAGCAACCTCAAAGGTTCTAATATACTTGCTTAATTCATAGTTGCTGAACAAAGCCTTGTCTAGCTTTTCAGTAATATAAATTTTGCTTAAGTCTAATCGTGTAAATTCACGCTCAATTAAGCCCTTCCAGTACACGTAACGTCCGGCAGTTAAAATGGTTTTAAAGTTTCCTTTTTCGTAAACTAAAACCAATTCGCTGTCCTTTACTTCAATTACGTCTAACATTGCCGCAAGCGTTTCGTCTTTTAGTAAGATTTCTAACGCTATAGGGGCTGTAAAGGCATTCTCTAAGCTATAAATAAGCGCACGTTGCTTAAAACCTAACCAATGTTTTCCTTCTGTAATTACTTTTAGGTAATCACCTTTTTTGAAAACTAAACCTACTTTTCCTGCATTAATTCTTACTCGTTTCATTTTTACATTTTTTAAAATTAAACATTCGCTTTTGCCCTTTTAAAGGCGGTGGCAATTCCTGTAACGGAGGGTTTACCAACTTCAATTCTCAATACGAGTACACTGAGTTTTAAAGTATATTTTTGGGCGTTACCCACAAGGGGTCGGGCTTTCCGTACATAGTTTTGGTTCGATGCACGCCTCACCAAAAGCTAACCACTTCAATCCCTAACGCGATAATTCGTCTTAAAAACAGCAGATTAAAAATCATCTGTCCAGTACGGAGATACTCATATTAATAACCATTAATAAATAGTGTTATGTGTTGGGTCATAAAAAGGACGTATCAAATCAATTAATACTTGGTTTCTAATTCTGAACACAAAACAGTAGTTATAGCTAACTATTAAAAATCAGTATGTCTAAGTACTTTCAAGATTGCTTTGGCTTTGGGAGCACCAATGCTGATTCATAATCTCACTGTTTTTGCCATTTTTATTAAGTAGTGTGACAGACTACTGTTATCAGTTTTACAAGATGATAAGCTTCAACCTACATTATGAGTGTAGTGCTCTACCCACTGAGCTACGAGGCCTAAAATGGTGGCCTCGACAGGATTCGAACCTGTGACCTAAATGAGACATTTTTACAGAATGTCAACTGTTCGCTAGAACCCTAATCTAGTGCGTCTGCCATTTCCGCCATATCCCCCGTTTGGGAAATAGTGGGACTCGAACCCACACGAATTGGTGGATTTTTTTGGATGAAATCCTAACCTTCAAGTCTAGTTGAATATAAAACCGCAATACTTTCATGCAACGATTTATACAATAGTGCTATACCGAAACACTCAACAAGACCAGCTTGATGCTGTTTCCTGCGTAAGCAGGAATATCATTCATTCAATGAACTTAATATTGCGGAACAGACAGGAATCGAACCTATATCTATGCATTTTCAGTGCAGCGCATTGACCAACTTTGCTACTGTTCCTTTTTGAGCATCCATCAAGATTCGAACTTGATCTTAGAGGATATACCTCTTGTGCGAGCCATTACACTATAGATGCTCCATACCAATTATCAACCATTAATTGGTGTTTTGGGTGACTTCGGGATTCGAACCATGTTCTTCTCATCCACAATGAGACGTTTTACCAATTAAACTAAAGACACCATTTTGGATAACCTGAAAGGATTTGAACCTTTACCTCAAGAGTCAAATTCTTGAATGCTGCCATTACACCACAGGTTATTTTTGTAAGCTTAATAGGATTCGAACCCATACTTCAAGGTTCGTAGCCTTGAGTGCTATCCAATTACACCATAAGCTTATTTGTACTCTACCCAAGATTCGAACTTGGACTGAACGGAGTTTAAGACCGATGCCTCTTCCAGTTGGGCTAGTAGAGCTTAAGTACAGGAAGAGAGATTCGAACTCCCAGTTTCTCGAGTCTAAGTCGAGCGCGTTTTCCCATTTCGCCATTCCTGCGTTTGTTGAGGTATTAGGAGTTGAACCCAAATCACCCGAGTTAAAAGCTCGGTGCTTTAACAATTAAGCTATACCTCAATTTTGTACTCCGTAGGGGAATTGAACCCCTAATTCCACATAGAAAGTGTGGCGTCTTAACCATTTGACCAACGGAGCAAATATTTCGTCTGAGAAGTAGGAATAACTTCGTTTTTCCTGCAATGTCTCAACTCGAACCAAATTCAAGTAAACTTGATTTGATTACTTCGTCTGAGAAGCAGGATTCGAACCTGCGACCTCCCGTGCCCAAGACGGGTAAACAACCACCGTTATCTTCCCAGATTTTGCGGAGAGCAAAGGAATTGAACCTTCATTACCAAAACGGTAAACTCACTTAGCAGGTGAGCGCAACAAACCAATATTTGCCTACTCTCCGGTTTGCGGTTCATACGAGAATCGAACTCGTTTCTCCCGAGAGACAATCGGGAAGGATAGCCATTACCCCAATGAACCAATTTGTATATCTACTAAGATTTGAACTTAGACTTAGAGTTTAGAAGACTCTCGTGCTATCCATTACACCATAGATATGTGATGTGGGAATTGAAGGATTCGAACCTCCTAAGTTTAAAACAACTGTTTTACAGACAGTCCCAGCTCTCCAACGCTGACGAATTCCCTTGAAAATCGGCAAAGGCTACTTCGCCGATTTTTTAGCTTTCTTGCTTTTCTTTTTCTTCTTCTTTTTAGGTTTTATTTTTTTCTTAACACGGCTCAATTCGTTTTCTACATAGTTAATGATGCAGTTATCAGTTGCTAGCTTAATTGATGTTTTGTAAACTTTTACAGCTGCTTTAAATTGACCTTGCTCTTCTAATAAAACCGCTTTGTAATAGTGTAAAATAGATTTGTTTACACCTTTTATAGTCAAAGCAAATGTTATCAGCTTTTCGGCTTCATCATAGTCTTCATTCCATAGTAATGTTTGAATGTAGAATGGATAAGTTTTTGGCATTTCCATCTCATGAGCCACCGCTTCTGCATAATATTGTTTAGCTGTTTCGTAATCTTTTAATTGTTCAGCATAAACACGTCCCATTAAGCATAAGGCTTGAGCATCTTTACTGTTATATGATAAAGCGTAGTTCAATGCTTCCAAGGTTTCTTCTAACTCATATGGATAAGCATCTAAAGCTTTAAACAAATAGTTGTTATGTAAATTATTTTCCATTGTTTTAAATTTTAAGGCATTAGTTTTTAACCCATGTTAGGGTTAACATGCCTTGTTTTTTAAATAGTCTATAGAGACCTGTTTTAAATGCACACTAAAAAGTGGCTATTAAAACCGATTCAGACCGGTATTCTTAAATTTTAGGAATAAAAAAATCCGAAACAGTTTACTTGCTTCGGATTCTTTTCTGGAAAATATACCTACTTAAAGCAGATGCGCAGAAAATACCGAAGCCTTGTGAGTGATTCAAAATCACTATACCTATTCCAAAAGGGTATACTATGTTGTAACATGACTTCTTTTTTTTATTAATATTTGTTTGTCAAACTGAGCGCAGTCGAAGTGTTCTCCAAAATGCATATCAGAATAACTATTATTTTTTTGTTGCAGTAGTTTGTTTAAAACTGCGATGCAAAGATTAGAACTATTTTTTAAATAACAAAACTTTTTTAAATATAATTACTTGATAATCAAATAGTTAAATTGAAATTTAGATAATAGAATTCCTGTCCGCTTTTTAGCAGATACTTGAGGTTTTTGGCAAAAGTTTGTCTCCCAGTTGCTTATACTTCAAAGGCCTATATTTTAGTTTTTAAAATCTTTATTCAATTAATTCTAAATTTTTTTCAAAAAAAAACGTCCAACACAAGTTGGACGTTTTAAATATGATAGTTTTAAACTATTTCTTATCTATTCATATTCTTTATTTGGTCCACAAAATGATCTAAATCTGCTCCTTGACTAACTAAAGTAGTAGCTTTATCAATTATGTATTTCACGTTTACTGCGTGAAAACCAAGTCCAACTGCAATTTTCTTCAACAATAACATTTCAGGTTCACCTTCAATATTATCAACATACACCATTCTTATTAAATCAAATAAACGCTCTAAACGTCTATCATAAGACACTGGCGGA
Organism: Seonamhaeicola sp. MEBiC01930; assembly: GCF_045277075.1. Classification (GTDB taxonomy): domain Bacteria; phylum Bacteroidota; class Bacteroidia; order Flavobacteriales; family Flavobacteriaceae; genus Seonamhaeicola. The sequence continues at coordinate 1,560,780 of NZ_CP104270.1, forward strand.
TTTATAGGGTGCGAATTATAATCTTTTAAAATAGCTTTATAATCTGCTTCATTAATAGACAAATTATTTGCTAACCTATCTAAAAACGCTTTTTCTTCATCAGTAATTATGCCATCTGCCATAGCAACTCTAACTATTGACGCAAAATGACTTTCATTACGTTTTTTAAATCCACTATCAAATAAATCTGAAATCGACATATATTATTGTTTTTATCGTGCTGCAAACGTACATATTATTTTTAAGATTTTAAACCCAAATTTCAATTTTTTGGGCGTTACCACAAGGGTCGGGCTTTCCTCATTTTTTTTTATTTTATAAGTATTTGTGAATATGAAAATATTTCACTACTCAATCCCTCATTCGTTGGGGATTTGAAACATGAAACCTGTGGTGAGCGCTGTCTAACCATTCAATACCTAACGCAGGGAATATTTGTTGTTTGTTTTTTTTAATTTAAGATTGTTCCGGTCTTTGGAGAAGTTCGTTTAACGGACTTGTGTATGAAACGTAGCGTGTAAAAAGACACTAACTTTTCGGGTTAACACAGAGCCGAATTTTTATATTTTGTTTTTAATTTTTCTCTTTTTAAAAGCCAAATTAAAAATTTGGCGGACTTTCTAAATATACACAAACCTTTCGGTGAAGCACTTATTAGCTATGTTTTATACACCGTGTTGTAAAACGTTTTTATTCCGTTGTTATATTCACTTTTGTTCCGTCAGGTAAATCTTTAATCTGTTTTTGAATTTGACCACTTAATTCAAAATGAACTTCTATGTCAGTTAATTCAAAATTTTCAGGCTCATATTCTCCTCCTAAAACTGGCAATTTTTTATATCCATAAAGATGTTTGTCAGTTAGCTCAAGTCCACTTTCTTTTAATTTTTTTATTAATCCAATCAAAAACCATTCATCGACTTGTTCATTATCGTTTAATTTAGTTTTAAATTCATCAATACTATTAGCGACTATTTCAAGGATTCCTTCTCCAACATTTAGCCAATAACAAACTCCATTATTATCTACAAGAAATAAATCACCAATACTCGACATTAAAATCGGTTTTTTATCAGTTCCAATTAACCAATTCCAACTTTCAGTCAGTCGGCTTTGGTCGATATGATTAAAATCTACTTTTAAATCGTCCCAAGTAATTTTCATTATTCGTATTGATTTAGTTCATATAATATATGATTTTTCATATCCACAGCAGAAACGTGAATAGTATTAAAATCTGAATTCGGAAATCCAGCTAATTCTATGTTTTCCTTCTCCAAATCAGTTAACCAGTCCATAAATTCGTGAATGTCATATTCAACAATTTTATAGTTTTTCCAATCGTCAATTAGGAATAATTCTGCAAATTCTTTTTCAGGCCAAACAGGAATAACACTTAAATCATTTGAACCTATCATAACATATTTGTCTTCGTTATCTGCAATCAGATAAATTGTTTCAAAATCGGCTACTTTTCTCAGGAGGTAACCATACCTTTCTTTTGAGTTAAGAGCAAAAATGTTATTTATTTTCTGGTGGTTCATTTAAATGTTTTACAACGTGGAGATAGACTTCCGTTTTAATGAAGTTTATCGATTGTTAAACGAAGTTCGGTAATTTTTCTGACAAAGTCAAGCTTAGTAAAGCATTGTATGAAACAAATTTTTTTTTATGAAGCGTAGAATTAATCATTCTCAAAAATAAATTTAACCCCTATATTTGCATTCGTTAAAACGACTTTCATTAAGTGAGTACTTCCAATCTCTCGCAGTCTTATGTACAGACTTTGCAAACGCAAAATCTGCGGTCTGCTATTGCCCATCCTCAAGCAAAAACACATTTAAAAGGATTAGTAGGATCCGCATTTTCATATGTGATTTCTAGTGTTTTTAAAGCTTCAGAAAAGCCTTTTTTATTAATATTTAATGACAAAGAAGAGGCAGCACATTATCTAAACGATTTAGAACAAATCATAAATGATAAAGATGTGTTATTCTATCCGGGTAGTTACCGCAGACCTTATCAAATTGAGGAAACCGATAATGCCAATGTGCTGTTACGAGCAGAAGTTTTAAATAGAATAAATTCTCGAAAAAAACCAGCCATCATTGTTACCTATCCAGATGCCCTTTTTGAGAAGGTTGTAACTAGAAGGGAACTAGAGCGCAACACATTAAAAGTGTCTGTTGGCGATAATCTGTCCATAGATTTTGTAAACGAAGTTTTGTTTGAATACCAATTTAAGAGGGTTGATTTTGTAACAGAACCAGGGGAGTTTTCAGTACGTGGTGGCATTGTAGATGTGTTTTCATTTTCTCATGACGAACCTTACCGTATAGAGTTTTTTGGTGATGAGGTAGATAGTATCAGGACTTTTGATGTGGAGTCTCAGCTTTCGGTAAACCAGATTAAAAAAATCAATGTCATACCTAATGTTGCAAATAAATTTCTTGAAGAAAGTAGACAGAGTTTCTTAAAATATATTGCACAAAAAACAGTAGTATGTTTAAAGAATGCCGATTTATGCTTTTCCAGAATAGACGATTTCTTCAATAAAGCAGAAACCGCTTTTAAAGAACTGTCTTCTGAATTAAAACATGACGCACCAGAAGAGTTGTTTAGTAATTCAGAATTGCTTAAAAAGCAATTATTGGAATTCTCGCTAGTGGAATTTGGAACTCAAAATGTTTTTAAAAATAAAGAGTCACAAATAATAGAATATAACACTACACCACAACCATCTTTCAATAAACAATTCAATTTATTGATAGAAGATTTAAATTCTAATCATAATAAAGGCTATATCAATTACATTGCCTGTGTTAGCGAACAGCAAGCCAAACGTTTTCATGACATTTTTGATGATGTTGATGAGGAAGTAATCTATAAAACCATTGTGCAATCTTTGCACCAAGGGTTTGTAGACCATGACAATAAAATAGTTTGTTATACAGACCATCAAATTTTTGAACGTTACCATAAATTCAATATTAAAAATGGTTATGCCAAAAAGCAAGCCATCACTTTAAAAGAACTTACCAATTTAGATGTTGGGGATTATGTTACCCATATAGATCATGGAATTGGTCGTTTTGGAGGTCTGCAAAAAATAGATGTTGAAGGTAAGAAACAAGAAGCTATTAAATTGATTTATGGGGAGCGAGATATTTTGTATTTAAGTATTCATTCGCTTCATAAAATAACCAAGTATAATGGTAAGGATGGTAGACCTCCAAAAATCTATAAACTTGGTAGTTCTGCTTGGAAAACCTTAAAGCAAAAAACCAAGGCCCGCGTTAAGCATATTGCTTTTAATTTAATTAAACTTTATGCCAAACGGAAAACTAAAAAAGGCTATCAATACAACCCAGATAGTTACATGCAACATGAGCTGGAGGCCTCATTTATTTATGAGGATACACCAGACCAAAGTACAGCTACGGCCGATATTAAGGCCGATATGGAAAGCGAACGCCCAATGGACCGCTTGGTTTGTGGAGATGTAGGTTTTGGAAAAACCGAGGTTGCCATAAGAGCGGCTTTTAAAGCTGTAGATAATGGAAAACAGGTAGCTGTATTGGTTCCTACAACCATATTAGCATACCAACATGCTAGGACTTTTAGAAAGCGACTTCAAGATTTTCCAGTGGTTGTAGATTACCTTAACCGTTTTAGAACAGCAAAAGAAAAACGTTTAACCTTAGAAGCCCTAGAGCAAGGAAAAGTAGATATCATAATTGGAACACATCAACTTGTAAATAAAAATGTAAAGTTTAAAGATTTAGGACTTTTAATTGTTGATGAGGAGCAAAAGTTTGGGGTTGCCGTAAAGGAAAAACTAAAGACCATTAAAGAGAATGTTGATGTTTTAACCTTAACTGCAACACCTATACCGCGTACACTTCAATTTAGTTTAATGGCTGCCAGAGATTTATCTGTTATTACAACTCCACCGCCAAATAGATACCCCATAGAAAGCCATGTTATTAGGTTTAACGAAGAATCTATCCGAGATGCGGTAAGTTATGAAATTCAACGAGGTGGACAGGTGTTTTTTATTCATAATAGAATTGAAAATATTAAAGAAGTTGCTGGCTTAGTACAAAGGTTGGTCCCTGATGCAAAAGTAGCCATAGGTCATGGGCAAATGGAAGGTAAAAAGTTAGAACAGCTCATGCTTTCATTTATAAACGGTGAGTTTGACGTATTAGTAAGTACCACAATTGTTGAAAGTGGTTTAGATGTACCTAATGCTAATACTATTTTTATCAATAACGCCAATAATTTTGGCTTAAGTGATTTACATCAAATGAGGGGGCGCGTTGGTAGAAGTAATAAAAAGGCCTTTTGTTATTTCATTACACCAGAGTATTCTGCAATGACAGATGATGCACGAAAGAGAATTTCGGCATTAGAACAGTTTACAGAGTTAGGTAGCGGGTTTAATATAGCCATGAAAGATTTAGAAATTAGGGGCGCAGGAGATTTGCTTGGAGGAGAACAAAGTGGATTTATAAATGAAATAGGGTTTGATACATACCAGAAAATATTAAATGAAGCTATTGAAGAGCTTAAAGAAAATGAGTTTAAAGATTTATATAATGAATCAGATGAGGACAAAGTTTATGTAAAGGATGTTACTATTGATTCTGATTTTGAGTTGCTTTTTCCAGATAGTTATGTGAATAATATTGCAGAAAGATTGAGTCTTTACACCAAGCTTAATGAATTAAAAACTGAGGAAGAATTACTTCAATTTGAAAAAGAGCTAATAGATAGATTTGGTGAATTACCAGAACAAGTGACCGATTTGTTAAACAGTGTCCAAATAAAGTGGATTGCCACTAAAATAGGTTTTGAAAAAATCATAATGAAACAAGGAAGGTTTATTGGGTATTTTATCAGTGATCAGCAAAGTAGTTTTTATCAAAGTGGGGTGTTTACCAAGGTATTGGGTTATGTACAATCAAACTCCAATTTGTGTAAAATGAAAGAGAAACAAACTCGACAAGGTTTACGATTATTACTTACTTTTGAAAACGTAAATTCAGTTGAAAAAGCTTTAACATTATTAAAACCTATTGTGGCTTAATTATTGTCTGAATTAAATCAATGAAACATATTTTAAAATACATCTTAATTATAGTATTTCTGCCAGCAACAGTTTGGGCGCAACATACAATTAAGGGCACTTTTACACCGGCAGAAGATTATAAAGTAGTTATCTTGTATAAGGTAACTCCAACGGTTTCTGAATACATAGCAAATTCTCAAGTTAATGAAAAGGGAAGTTTTGAGATTAAGCTAGATTCTACAGTAACAAAAGGCATGTACAGATTGGTATATGCTATACCCCAAGAAGATTATAATTTTGATATTATATATAACGGAGAGGAAAATGTTGAGCTTACTTTCAACAGTGAAACAGGGGTGAAATTTGAATCGTCTATTGAAAATATGTTACTAGATTCATATACCAATAGTATGTCTATGGTAACACATAGTATTGGTAAATTTTTTAGTGAGCAAAGTACAGATACCTTGGCACTGGCAAAAATATTTGATACCCAAAGAGGAGCACAGACAAACTATGAAGAAGCAGCCAAAGGGCGTATGGTTTTAGAGTTTATTAAAGGTAATAAACCATATATTCCTGAGACATTTGAAGATGTAAAAACTTATGTAAATAATTTAAAAGAACACTATTTTGATTATGTAGATTTTACAAATGAAACCTTGCAAAGTTCTAATTTTTTAGAAGAGAAAATATTGAACTATGTGTTTGGGATGAGCATTGATTCTGAAGATGAGATTGCAAACTATAAGAATAATATAGATGTTATATGTAATGTAATGGAGTCTGCACCAAATGTTTTGAAGCGCATTTTATTAGTAAGCTTATGGCAACAAATGGCGGATTTAAATAATGAGGTTGTTGCCAACTATATTTCTGAAAAATATTTGATGGATATTGCCGTAGAATTAAATGACCAAGAACTTTTAAATGCTCTAATTAAATATGCTGATGTTTCTCTAGGAAAAACGGCGCCTGATTTCCCTATTGAAATTGAATTAGAAGGTAAAAAAACTACTAAGACATTAAGTGAGTTTGAGGGGGCGAATAACTATGTTATAGTATTTTGGAGTAGTACTTGTTCACATTGTTTAGATGAAATTCCACTTTTGCAAAAATTTATTAAAACTAAAGAGAACATAAAAGTGATTGCAATTGGTTTAGAAGAAGAACCTAATTTATGGATGCAGTTAATTGGTAATTCTCCTAACTTTATTCATGTTTATGGTGAAGGAAAATGGGATAATGAAATAGGGAATAGTTATGCTGTTTCAGCTACACCTACATATTTTGTTCTGGATAAAGACAAAAAAATTATTGCCAAACCTGAAGACTTCGAAGCTTTAAAGAAAGTTTTTGACAATAATTAATCCTATCAATTATTGTCATTCTGAATTTATTTCAGCATCTCATCATAAATGTAAATGGATCCTGAAACAACACTTCGACTACGCTCAGTGTGACAGTTCAGGGCGACATTATCGTGTCAAAAGTGATAAAAGGCGTTTTCTAAATGTTCAATATTGAATTGATTCCCTTCTTTAACTATGGCAATAATATCAAAACGAACTTCAAAGTCTAATCCATTAACGGATACATATTCATCAACAGCCTTTACTAGGTTTTTTATTTGTTTTGGCTTTACGAAATCTTGAGGATTTCCAAAATCGGTACTCGATCGGGTTTTTACTTCAATTATAGCAAGCGTATCATCTTTTTGAGCAATAATATCAACTTCAGCCTTATCAAAACGGTAATTGCGTTCTACAATGTCATAATTATTTTCAATAAGAAAATCAACTGCTAATTGCTCCCCTTTTTTACCAAGTTCATTGTGCTTTGCCATATAACAAGTTACATATATTACCCTCTAAACAAAAAGAAGTCATCTTTCATGTATTCTATCTTAGTATCTTCATTAGTCATGATATAATCAATGGCCTGAGAGGTGAAATTATTTCCTTTTTCAGTTAGGGAGACAACGTTATTTACAATAATAATCATATTGTTTTTTAACGCTAATTCCAACACTGTTTTGCTTCGTACTTTTTGCCAGTTTATATGTTCGTTGAGGTGGTTTACATGGCGTTCTTCTATTTCGTTATGATTTTTTAAATGAAGGAGAAAGGTTAATAAAGAAACTTCGGTTCGCTGTTGCTTTTCTCTATAAAGTACAGCAATAATACCTCTGCCTGGAGCAAATAGATAAACCATTAAAAAGATTATTCCCAACATAGTTGTGATAGAGCCTGCGATGGAAGCATCCAGCCAATGAGCAAGCCAATACCCGGAAATTGCAGAAAAAATACCAAAACCAATAGCGTATAAAAGCATTCGTTTTAGGTTGTTGGTAAGTAAATAAGCTGTTGCAGCAGGAGCAATCATCAGTGCTACAACTAAAATAGCGCCAACGGCATCAAATGCACCAACAGTTGTTACAGAAGATATGCTCATTAAACCATAATGTATTATAGCTGGAGAAAACCCAAGTGAAGCGGCCAAACCTGAATCAAATGTACTTACTTTAAGTTCTTTAAAAAAGGCAAACAATAAACCTATTGTAATTATTAGGATACTGCCAATAACCCATAAAGATTTTGGCCCCAAGTCAATACCCGAAATCAAAAACCTATCAAAAGGCGCAAATGCTAATTCACCTAATAAAACAGCATCAACATCAAGATGTACATCATTAGCATTTTTAGCAATAAGTATAACACCAATGCTAAATAACGCAGGAAATACTAAACCAATAGCAGTATCTTCTTTTACCAATCCTGTTTTTTGAATGTACTCTACCAGAATTACAGTTATAATCCCTGTTACAGCTGCTAATAAAATAAGAAGGGGAGAGTTGAGGTCTTGTGTAATAAAAAAGCCAATTACTATGCCAGGTAAAATTGAATGACTAATGGCGTCACTTATCATGGCCATTTTTCGTAATACTAAAAATGTGCCAGGAATTGCGCAAGCAATGGCTGCTAAACTAGCAATGAGTTGAATTTCTATTTGCGCACTACTCATTAGTATTCTCTTGTTGATTGTACAAATTGGAAGCTGCATTAAAGCCCTCTTCAGTTAAACTCCACATGTTTCCGTCTAGGGTAACATAGTTTTTATGAACTAATTTTTGAAGTGTTGCTTTGGTGAATCCTTGGAAATTGTTCAATATTTTTACAGTATGCGGATGTGAAATATTTTCATGTGTTTCAGCAATATGATACATAAAGGCTAAAGTTTTGTTCAACTTTAGGTCTCTTCGATTTTTTATAAACCTGATTTGTTTAAATAAAAGCCCTCTACTTGGTGAAAATATGAACGAGACCAATACGAAAACACTTGCAATAATTACAATAACAGGACCTGTTGATAGGTTGTTTTGTGTGGCACTTACCGCTGTTCCAAAAACACCAGATAATGCACCAAATATTGCTGCCAGAAACACCATTTTACCTAAACTATTAGTCCATTGTCTTGCGGCTGCAGCAGGAGCTAGTAACATGGCACTCATTAATACAACGCCTACTGTTTGCAACCCCAAAACAATAGCAAGGACAATGAATGATGTTATTAAAACATCTATAGTTTTGGTGTTGAAACCTAAGGTTTTAGTAAAATCGGCATCAAATAATAGCATTTTAAATTCTTTCCAGAATAGTAGTAAGATTATTAAACATATTCCGGTAACAATTGCCATCATCCAAACATCACTTTCTAGTAAAGTTGCGGCTTGACCAAATAGGTATTTATCTAAACCAGCCTGATTAGCATTAGGTTGTTTTTGAATAAAGGTTAAAAGCAACATTCCGAACCCAAAGAATAATGATAATATTAGGCCTAAGGCGGTGTCTGACTTTAAATGTGTTTTAGTAATTATTCCTCTAATCCAAAACGTACCAATAAGTCCACTAATAAGGGCTCCTAATAGTAAAACATTACTATCTTTTGTTCCTGTAATTAAAAAAGCTATAGCTATACCAGGTAAGGCGGCATGTGAAATAGCATCGCCTAACAAACTTTGTTTTCTTAGTACAGCAAAACTACCAAGCATACCAGTTACGGCACCAAGAATTGCGGTTCCTAAAGTAATCGTTCTAAGTGTGTAATCAGTAAATACTAGTTTTATGTATTCTGTTATATCCATTTGTTATTCCTGAATACTTACTTTATAATTTATACCATAAGTTTTGGTTAAATTGTCATCATTAAAGATGTCTTTTACCGGACCAGTTGCAATCTTCTTTACATTTAAAAAAGTTACCCAATCAAAATATTCAGGCACCGTTTGTAAATCATGATGTACTACAATTACAGTTTTTCCAGCTTTTCTGAGTTCTTTTAAAATGTTAATAATGGCGATTTCGGTGGTTGCATCCACACCTTGAAAAGGTTCATCCATAAAATATATAGACGCATTTTGTACTAAAGCCCTGGCTAAGAAAATGCGTTGTTGCTGCCCTCCAGACAATTGACTTATTTGCCTGTTTTTAAATGGGAGCATGCCAACTTTTTCAAGAGCCTCTAAAGCTAGTTTTTTCTCTTTTTGTTTAGGTCTTTTTATCCAACCTAAGGCTCCATAAGTCCCCATCATTACCACATCTAAAGCTGTGGTTGGAAAATCCCAGTCTACACTACCTTTTTGGGGAACGTAAGCCACTAATTGTCGTTGCTTTTCATAGGGTTTATCGTAAATACTAACGCTTCCAGCAATGGGTTTTAAGATACCTAAAATAGATTTTATAAGCGTTGATTTTCCAGCGCCATTTGGTCCAACAATAGCCATAAGAACACCTTCAGGAATTTCTAAATCAATATCCCAGAGAACAGGTTTGTAATTATACGCTACGGTTAAATCGTCTACTTTTACAGCTATCTTTTGTGCCATTATTTTAATGCATTAACAATAGTATTTACGTTGTATTCATACATGCCAATGTATGTTCCTTCATCAGTTCCTTCATCTCCTAGAGCATCTGAATATAAAGTTCCTCCAATGGTAACTTCGTGATCCTTTGATTTTACAGCAGCCTGAAGTGCCTCAATAGTTCGTTTTGGTACCGAGCTTTCTACAAAAATAGCGTTTACTTTATTTTCAATAATAAATTTTGCTAGGTTTTGAACATCTTGAACACCTGCTTCTGTTGCAGTTGATAATCCTTGCAATCCAACTACCTGAAAATCAAAAGATTTTCCAAAATAATTAAAAGCATCATGAGCTGTAACTAAAATACGTTGCTCCTTTGGTAAAGTTTCAATTGAAGTTTCAACAGTTTGCTTTAAAGTTTCTAATTTATCTAAATATATTTTTCCATTGGTTATAAAAAGTTCTTTTTTCTCTGGAACTTCTTGAGAAAGCGTTTTAACTACATATTCTGTGACTTTCTTCCAATAGTCAATATCAAACCAAATGTGTGGATCATAATTTGATGCAAAATAATCCGATCCAATCAAGGTGTTTTTATCTAAAACATCTGAAATAGCAACTGTTTTTTTATTTTTCATTTTTTCAAAAACTTCAACCAGTTTGCCTTCTAAATGTAAACCGTTATAAAAAATAACATCGGCATTAACTAGTTTTGTAACATCACCTTCACTGGCTTTATATAAATGCGGATCTACTCCGCTACCCATTAAGCCTTTTAAATTAATGTGGTTGCCGCCAATGTGTTGTGCCAAATCAGTAATCATGGTTGTAGTTGTAACCACATTAAGTTTTGAGGTGTCTTTTTTTTCGTTTTTACAATTGAAAAATAGGCTTAAAGCGATTAAAAATAGGAATGGTCTTTTCATTTTTTATTCGTCATTTAGTTTAATGTGAATCTTAATCCGAAAAACAAACGTCGTTCTTGATTTGGAGCGTAAACATATGAAGGGTCAAAGGTTAAAGCATATGGGTTATCTGCTGTAGCGATAACATTTCCATTAGGATCAAAATCTACATTTTTATCAAAAGGGTCATTAGCTCTTGCTATGATAAACGGATTACCTTTATTAGGGGTCCAATTTAACAGGTTTTTTACTCCAGCATACAATTCTAAATTGGTTAATCCGGTAAAGGTGAATTGAATGTTTTGAATACTCCATGTTGGCGAATATTCGCTTCTAGGATCTAAATCGCCTAGTGTTGGTAAGCGCATTGGACCGTAAACATTGCCAGTGTAATCTACCGTTAAATTAGTTGGGTAATGCTTATATGATACTGACCAAACCCCTGTGAAACGTTCGGTTAAAATTTGTCTTGTTTTTATACCATTTTCGTTTTGAGATACTTCTTGAAAGGTAGCACCAACTGAGGCGTTGATTCCACTGCCCAAAACAGCATCAATATTTAAACTAAAACCTTTTGATGTTGAATTACCATCTAAATTATCATAAATGATCTGGTTTGGATTACTGTCATAATCTGGAATAATGGCGTTGGTAAAATACGTGTACCATGCCGAGGTATCAAACGTATAAATTTGTCCTTTTTTAGTATATAGTTTTTTTAAGTAATTAATATTTACATTATAGGATTGTTCTGGATTTAAAGTTTCTTCAATAATTACATCTCTTGAACCTGTTAAGGCAGCATGGTCTTCAGTAAACAAATTCACAACTCTAAAACCTGTACCTGCATTTAGCCTTATAATATCATCTTTGGAAGGTTTAAATCTGTAAGCTATTCTAGGTGTAAAAATAGAGCCATGTCTATCATCATAATCATACCTAGCACCTAACAGTATATGTTGTTTTTCTGAAAGTTTTATTTCATCTTGAACAAAGATTGAAGGAATTACAATTTTATCGGCTTCAGTAGTTGCCGTGGTATTATCGTTATAAAAGTTATAGCGAGCAGCTAAGCCGAACAGTAAATCATGGTTTTTAATGGGCTTATCCCAAATTAACTGACCAAATCCTATACGTTGTTTGGCTAAATATTCTGTGTTACCATACACCGAATTTTGATCATGATCCGAATATGAAAATTGAAAATTCACTTTTTCATTTATTGGTAGTTGATAATTCCCAATTAGCTCATATCGAGTTGTGTAAATGCTTTCGCCATAAATATCATCTCCACCTCTAAAACTTGGTTTCCATTGCATTTCACCTCCCCATCTATCTTCATAAAAAAAGCGTCCAGCTAAAGAGAATAGCCTATTGTTGTTTCGTTTAAAATCCCATTTTTGAAATACAGAAATGCGGTCTTGCAAGGTAACATCGGTAAAATTATCTTTATTATCATCAATAGGGTTGGAGTAATTATAGTAATTAATGCCTGTAATTAAATTTGTGTTATCTCCTATTCTAGATTTAAAGCCAATATCAAGATTAAGTTCCCCCCAATCGCTTATAAAACTATCAGCAAAAACTAAAGGAGCATTTTCGGGTAATTTTGTAATTACATTTATTAAGCCGCCCACAGCTTCACTTCCATAAAGTGAGGATGCAGGACCTTTAACCACTTCAATTTGTTCTATTAAAGAGTTAGGGATACCAGATAAGCCATAAACTGTAGATAGACCGCTAACAATTGGCATACCATCAATGAGAACTAGTGTATATGGACCTTCTAATCCGTTGATATGTATATCACCCGTATTACAAACATTACAATTAAGCTGGGGTCTTACGCCGTTTACATTTTGTAAAGCTTCAAATACATTTGGCGTTGGGTTCTTTTTTAAAAAGGCAGGTGAATATACTTCAACAGGTACAGGGCTTTCTAGTCTAGAAACAGCTTTTAAAGTACCGGTAATTATAATTTCGTCTAAACTTAAAGCTCCTTCTAATTCTAGTTTAATAATTGTTACGTTCCCCTCAACTGTAATTTGCTTTTCAACATTTTTAAAACCAGTGAAAGATGCCACTATGGTATAATTACCTGGTACTACATCTTCAATGGTATAAAAGCCATTCTCATTTGTTGTAGTTCCTATTGAGGTGCCTTTTAAATATACATTAACAAAAGGGAGTGCTTCATTATTTGAAGTGACTTTGCCTGAAATTTTTTGGGCATGTATATTTGATATTCCGAACATACCAAGGAATAGAAATAGTTTAATTGTTTTCATTAACGTAGATAATACTAGTAAAATCCTCATTTAATAATATGGTATTATTATTTATAAGGATTTGGGTCATTTTGTTTTTATTGAATTGTTTTGAAATTACTAAGGTGTTGCCATACTTTAAACCATTAAGTGCACAGAAATCAAAGAATTCTTTATCATCACTCATTAGTCTTGATATGGTATATGTTTTACCTTCTACAGCCTTTGCTAAAGATATTGAGGTGTCTTTAGTGGTAATTTCTCCTTTTGAATTTGGAATAGGGTCACCATGAGGGTCAAACTTTGGGTTTCCCAGATATTCACTTATTTTATCTGCTAGGAAATCGGAGGTTTGATGCTCTAATAATTCTGCTTCTCTATGAATATCATGCATACCCATATCAAACATTTTAAATAAAAGTGCTTCCCAAAGACGATGTTTTCGAATTACCGAAAGTGCCATTTTAGTGCCTTTTTCGGTTAATTTTAAGGGTTGGTATTTTTCGTATTGCAATAAATCTTTAGTGGCCAATTTTTTAGCCATATCAGTTGCTGCTGCATTAGATATACCTAATTCTTTAGCAATGATGCCTGGTTTGGTATCATTATTATCCCGTTTACCGTTTTTGTAAATAGCTTTTACAAAGTTTTCTATAGCTACAGACATTCGTTTTGCTTTAATTTATTTTTAAGCTTACTTAAAAATTTTTTCAAATGTAGTTAAAAAATAAAAAAAAGCAATAAAAAATCCCTTGAAGTTAATTCTACAAGGGATTGTAAAAAGATGTATTTTGATTTATTTAAAGTTAACTTGTTTTTTTATGAACTTAGGAAACTTTTTTATTGGAGTTAGAGTAAGTTGTTTATAATAACATTCTGCGGCTTCAGACTGTATTTGTATTTCACCTTCATCTAAAATAGTTCCATCATGTTTTTTGGCATTTTCAACTACCATAACAATTTCCCCATTTACAATATGTACGGCATTGTTGCCTATTACATAAATTTCGAGGTGATTCCATTCACCATGAGGTTTATCGTGTTCTGAAGATGCTTGAATATAGCCTTTTCCTATGGAGTATACTTCAGAATTAGAGTCGAACTTTTTTTCATTGGTAAAATCGCCTCTAATATCAGCAGTTGGTGAGCCAACTTTAGGTATAGCTGAATTACCACCTAAAGGAATAAAATCGCCTAAATCACTTTCTTGTACTTGATATTCTAAACAGGTTTTCCAGGTGTTCCAAAACCGACCATGTTCACCATAACAATGATATAAAATACCGCTGTCTCTTTTTTTGTCTAATCTTGGTTCCCATTTTTTATCACCCCATTTAAACATCACACTTAAATGATAGTTTTTATAGGATTGTTTAGAAGAGATACATCCGAAAATTTCTCCTGAAATTTTTAAAACAGGCTCACCATTTTCTTCAATCATAGAAAACACATTTTTTAGGTTGTTATTTAAACCAATTGGTGCCCCAGAATTCATTTTGTCTGATTGATAAGTTCCTTCCGGAAGTCCAGTAACAGAAGAGTGTGGAATGCTTAACCAAATATCAAAATTGGTAAGGCCTTTGTCAAGTAGTTCAATGGTTTTTCCTTTTTTTTGAGAAAATCCGTTAATGCTGATAAGTGATAAAAGCGTAATTAGAAGTAATTGATTAGTTTTCATTTGTTTAGTATGGTTTGTACCAAATATATGAAAATAAATAAGCTTTAATTACAATCACAACCGCCTTCATTACATGTTTTCTCAGATTTGATTTTTTTCTTAAATATGAATTTTCTAAACAAAAAAACTATGGCTAGAAAAGCCGTTGAAAATACAAGTATATTTTGGATGGTGCTATTCATTTTGAATTAGTAGATGCTATTAATTGTTTATTTTAAAAATTGAAAAGCAATTAAAGCAACAATATATGCAAAAGCACTCATAAATACTAGTTGAATCATAGGCCATTTCCAACTATTAGTTTCTCGTTTTGCAACAGCTAATGTACTCATACACTGCATTGCAAAAGCATAGAAAAGTAAAAGAGAAATTCCTGAAGCTAGAGTAAATACTTTTGTGCCATCAGTATGAACCTCAGCAGCCATCTTAGTTTTTATTGTTTCTTCATCTTCATTATCATTTGCACTACCAACACTATATATAGTGGCTAATGTGCCTACAAACACTTCTCGAGCTGCAAATGAAGTTACTAAACCAATTCCTATTTTCCAGTCATAACCTAAGGGACGTATTACAGGTTCTATAGTTTTACCCACAATACCTATGTAACTATGTTCTAGTTTATATGCTGCAATTTTGTCATCTAATTCTTTTTCTGAAGCTAAAGTATATTCAGTTTTAATGATTTCTTCAGCATTATTAAAATTTTCCCCAGGCCCATATGAAGCCAAAACCCATAAAATTATTGAAATTGCAAGTATGATTTTACCAGCTTCAAACACAAAGGTTTTTGTTTTTTCAATAACAGTTATAGCTACGTTCTTAAATAATGGAATTTTATAACTAGGCATTTCTATTACAAAATACGTTTTGCTTTTAATCTTAAGTATTTTGTTTAAAACATAGGCTGATAAAATAGCAGTTAAAAAGCCAATTATGTAAAGCCCCATTAGAGTTAGGGCTTTATACCCGAGTCCTAAAAAAGTCCCTTCGGGAATAACTAGAGCAATAATTATAACATAAACAGGTAATCTAGCTGAACATGTAGTAAAGGGCGTTACTAATATGGTAATGAGACGTTCTTTCCAGTTTTCTATGTTTCTAGCAGCCATAATAGCTGGGACCGCACAGGCATTTCCTGATATTAAAGGCACCACACTCTTTCCGCTTAGTCCAAAACGACGCATTACCTTGTCCATTAAAAATACTACCCGACTCATATAGCCACTCTCTTCAAGCAAGGCAATAAATAAAAACAGAAAAGCAATGGGTGGAATAAATACCATAACACCACCAATACCTGCAATAATTCCGTCTGACAATAAATTGGTAAAGACTCCAGAAGGTAAGGTGTTTTTCACCCAACCTGTAAGAGATGCAAATGCTTCATCAATTAAATCGGTTGGATAGGTTGCCCAATCATATACCGCTTGAAACATTAAGAATAATATGGTAAAGAATATAATATATCCCCAAACTTTGTGAGTTAAAATTCTATCTAACTTAATGCGTAAATCTGTGGCATTTTCTAAGTTTACAATAAGCCCTTTTTTAAGCACATTATTAATAAACTGATAGCGTTTTATAGTTTCTTTTTGCTGTAAACGTTTTAAATCGGCATCACTTTTAGTCTTAAAATCGTTGATGTCTTTAAAATCTTTACGCTCAATTTTTCCAAAATTTACATCTTGTGTAATAACAAGCCAAAGTTTGTAAAGCAATTGGTTTGGAAATACTTTTTTTAAATTTTCAAAATACTTATTATCAATAGTATTTATATCTAAACATGGCTTAGAATTAAGTGAACTGTAGTTAGTAATAAGGTCTTTTAATTTATCTATGCCTTCGTTTTTACGAGTACTAATTACAGCAATTTTGGTGTTTAAATGTTCTTCTAGATGCTCTATGTCTAAGGAAATTCCTTTTTTACGCATTCTATCCGCCATGTTTATAACCAATAGTGTTGGAATTTCTAAATCCTTTATTTGGGTAAATAGAAGTAGATTTCTTTTTAAATTTTCCACATCAGTTACAACTACAGCAACATCAGGAAAATCTTTATCGTTTTTATTTAATAGAAGTTCTATTACAACACTTTCATCAAGTGAAGATGCATTTAAACTATATGTTCCCGGTAAATCAATTATGTCAGCTTTAAGACCTCTACTTAATTTGCATACGCCTTGTTTCTTATCCACTGTAATCCCAGGGTAATTACCTACTTTCTGATTTAAACCAGTTAATGCATTAAATACAGAGGTTTTTCCGGTATTGGGGTTTCCAATTAAGGCTACATTAATTTGCTTACTCATCTGCTATCTTTTCAATTAAAATATGAATAGCAGTTTCTTTTCTAATAGCTACATATGAGCCATTAATATTTAAATACATTGGATCTGAGAAAGGGGCTACCTGAACCAGTTCAACTTCATTACCTGGTAAACATCCCATTTCTAAAAGCTTTAGAGGAATTTCATTTGATGATACGTTGGTAATTAATCCACGTTCACCACGTTTAAGATTTGCTAATGTATGTTCCAAGCTTATTTAGATTGATTTTAAAGAAGCAAAAATAGTATAAAAGTTTATAAGTAAAAAGTTAATTAAAAGAGTTTTAATTATGGTATTGGCATAACTTTTTTAGCAAATTTCTTAACGGAAAAACAACAAAAAGATAGTATATTGGGTTAAAATGGGAGTATTTTTGTAAAAAATGTTAATATAGCATATAATTTGACCAAAATGATTGTTTTTTAAGGTGTGTTAGTGCCGTAAATTTGCCTGTATAAATAAATATATTATGAAAACAAGTAATCGAAAAGTGGTAGTTGAAACTAAAGTAGGAACAATTACTAAGAATTTTAGCAATGCAAGTTCAGTTGTTTGGAATTTAAAGAGAAGATACAGATAAGTAGTATTTGTATAAAATATAATAAAAAGCTCTTTTTAAAAGAGCTTTTTTTATGCCTTCTACTATTGTAAATATTCTTCTTTTAAGATAGAAATATCTTCAAGTAATTGCTTTATTTCCTCTGGGTTAGTGCCATCATAAAACCCTCTAATTTGCCTTTTTTTATCTATTAGCATAAAATTTTCGGTATGAACCATATCAAATGGTCCGCCATCCCCTTGGTCTTTTACAGCCAAATAACTTTGTCTAGCTAATCTATAAATCTGTTTTTTATCACCAGTTACTAAATTCCACTTACTATCAATCACACCTTTATTTACAGCATATTTTTTTAATTGGGCTACAGTATCAATTTCTGGGGTTACCGAGTGAGATAATAGCATAACTTCATCGTCATTTAAAATTTCTTTTTGAACATCAGCCATATTTTTGGTCATAATAGGGCAAATGGTTCTACAAGTGGTAAAAAAGAAATCTGCAACATAGATTTTGTTTTCGTAATTTTTTTGGGTAACCGTATCGCCATTTTGATTTACTAGCGAAAAATCTGCTATTTTATGGTATTTCTTTTTGTATTGAATGGTGCTGTCCACCAATTCTGTACTAACCATATTTGGTTGATATACAGGTAATGGTTGATAAACATTTAAGGTGTTATAGATTAATGCAATAATTATTACTGAAATTGCAGTAAATACAATAGCAAACTTTTTATATTC
This sequence comes from Seonamhaeicola sp. MEBiC01930, assembly GCF_045277075.1. Taxonomy (GTDB): domain Bacteria; phylum Bacteroidota; class Bacteroidia; order Flavobacteriales; family Flavobacteriaceae; genus Seonamhaeicola. The sequence goes on from NZ_CP104270.1 coordinate 1,579,198, forward strand.
TTTAAAGAAAGACAGCATGTAAGCAGATATTTGAAGTGCAAAAATAGTGTAAACAAAACTTAATTAAAATTTAAATTCTTGTTAAAACCTAGCTCATAACTTATTTATCTTTTTATAATTGGTTTAAAAGCTTACTTTTGTGCGGTTATCAAAATTTTGATTGAAGACATATGGAGTTTGTTATAAAAATATCTCAGTTTTTATTGAGTCTTTCACTGTTAATTGTATTACATGAGTTGGGGCATTTTGTTCCGGCAAAAGCTTTTAAAACTAGGGTAGAAAAATTCTATTTATTTTTTGATGTGAAATTTTCATTATTCAAAAAGAAAATAGGTGATACTGTATACGGAATTGGATGGTTGCCATTAGGCGGTTATGTGAAAATTTCGGGTATGATAGATGAAAGCATGGATACGGAGCAAATGGCCAAAGAACCACAACCATGGGAGTTTAGGTCTAAACCTGCATGGCAGCGTTTAATTATTATGCTTGGTGGTGTTACTGTTAATTTTGTTTTGGCTATCCTTATTTATATAGGAATGAGTTATTTCTATGGTGATCAGTTTTTACCTAATGAAAATATTAAAGATGGTCTTTTAATAGAAAGCACTGTGGCAAATAAGGCAGGTCTGTTAACAGGGGATAAAATTCTAAAGGTAGATGATTTTAAAATTCAGAATTATTCTGAAATTTCAGAAAAGGTTCTTTTTGGTAAAAACATTACAATTGAAAGAGATGGGGCACAATCTACAGTTACATTACCTGAAGATTTCTTATCACAATTAATAGATTCAAAAGAAAAAAGGTTTATTAATTTAAGAGAGCCTTTTATTATTGTTGAGGTTCCAGATACTTCTTTTAATAAAAATAGTGGATTAAGAAAGGGAGATATGGTTGTTGCAATAAATGACCATAAAACTAGGTATGCAGATGAAGTAAAACTTGAATTAGAAAGATTTAAAGGGCAGGAAGTTAAAGCTAAAGTCATAAGAGATAATTCTGAATTAAATGTTCCATTAAAGATAAGTGAAGAAGCTAAGTTAGGCTTAGTTTATGCAGTTAGTTCAACGCCTAAAACCTTAGAAGCTCTTGGGTATTATAATTTTGATACCAAAAAATATGGCTTTTTAGAATCTTTTCCAGTGGGCTTAACAAAAGCGAAAGATAAGTTGGTATCTTATTGGGAACAGCTAGGAGCTATATTTACGCCAAGTACTGGAGCTTATAAAGGTGTTGGTGGTTTTAAAGCTATATTTGATATTTTTCCAAATGTTTGGAGCTGGCAGGCCTTTTGGGGAATCACAGCCTTTTTGTCTATTATGTTAGCTGTTTTAAATTTATTACCAATACCTGCATTAGATGGTGGTCATGTTATGTTTTTACTCTATGAAATGATATCTGGAAGAAAACCTGGTGATAAGTTTATGGAGTATGCACAAATGGTTGGTTTCTTTATTTTAATAGCTTTAGTTTTATTTGCTAACGGTAATGATATTTATAAGGCAATTTTTGATTAATTTTTTTCAAAATTACATTGCAGTAATTAAAAATATATATATATTTGCGCTCGCAAAAGCGAAACATAACCTTCCTCAGTAGCTCAGTTGGTTAGAGCATCTGACTGTTAATCAGAGGGTCGTTGGTTCGAGCCCAACCTGAGGAGCGTTTAAAGAAAAAGCCTTTACAGAAATGTAAAGGCTTTTTTCATACTTTATTTTACCTTAAAATATAGATTATAAAACATTATCCATGATTTCTTGAACAACTTCTGGATTTAGGAGCGTACTGGTGTCACCTAAATTACTAGTATCTTTATGAGCAATTTTTCGTAAAATACGTCTCATTATCTTTCCAGAACGCGTTTTAGGTAATCCGCTCGTAAATTGAATTTTATCTAATTTGGCAATAGGGCCAATATGCTCCGTAATAATTTGATTAATCTCTTTTCTTAAGTTATCATGATTTCTGCTTTCACCTGTATCTTTTAAAATAACATAACCATAAAGCGCATTTCCTTTTACATCATGTGGGAAACCAACAATAGCAGATTCAGCTACAGCTGGATGTTCATTAACAGCATCTTCAATAGGTGCAGTTCCTAGGTTATGACCAGAAACAATAATTACATCATCAACTCTACCTGTTATTCTATAATACCCAACCTCGTCTCTTAATGCTCCATCTCCTGTAAAATATTTATTCTCAAAGGCAGAAAAGTAAGTATCTTTATATCGTTGATGATTTCCCCATATGGTTCTTGCCATACTTGGCCATGGAAATTTTACGCATAACCGTCCATCTACTTGATTTCCTTTAATTTCTTGCCCATTTTCATCCATTAAAGCTGGTTGAATACCAATAAAAGGTAAAGTGGCATATGTTGGTTTTGTTGGAGTTACGAAAGGTATTGGTGAAATCATTATACCTCCAGTTTCCGTTTGCCACCATGTATCTACTATTGGGCTTTTCTTTTTACCTACATTATCATTGTACCAATGCCATGCTTCTTCATTGATCGGCTCTCCTACAGAACCTAATGTTTTTAATGATGATAAATCATATTTTTCTACTAGCTCTGAACCTTGTTTTGCTAAGGCTCGAATGGCTGTAGGTGCGGTATAAAATTGATTGATTTTGTGTTTTTCAACAATTTCCCAAAAACGTCCAAAGTCTGGGTAACTAGGTACGCCTTCAAACATTACTGTTGTAGCTCCATTAGCTAGCGGGCCATAAACAATATAACTGTGTCCAGTTATCCATCCAATATCTGCGGTACACCAGTAAATATCATCTTCTCTATATTGAAATACGTTTTTAAATGTATAAGCCGTATATACCATATAACCAGCCGTAGTATGAACCATACCTTTTGGCATACCTGTGGAACCTGAAGTATATAATATAAATAAAGGATCTTCTGCCCTCATGATTTCTGCTTTACATTCTGAAGAAGCATCGTCTAATAAAGGCTTTAACCATTTATCTCGACCATCTTCCATATGAATATCGGAATGAATTCGTTTTGCTACTAAAACGGTTTCAATACACGGACAATCATTTAAAGCTTCATCTACAATACCTTTTAGATCGATTGTTTTAGCTCCTCTATAAGATCCATCACTGGTTATAACCATTTTACATTCTGAATCATTAATTCTTGTAGATAGTGCTGTGGCAGAAAAACCTGCAAATACAACAGAATGAATGGCACCTATTCTGGCACATGCCAATACAGAAACTGCTAATTCAGGTATCATGGGTAAGTAAATGCACACCCGGTCTCCCTTTTTTATACCTTGAGATTTAAGAACGTTAGCAAATTTATTAACACGTTCAGATAATTGATTATAAGTAATATACTCCGCTTCTTCATTAGGGTCATTCGGTTCAAATAAAATTGCTGTTTTATCACCTCTGGTTGCTAAATGCCTGTTAATACAATTCTCAGTAATATTCAATTCAGCACCTTCAAACCATTTTATTTCAGGTTTAGAAAAATCCCAATTCAGCACCTTATCCCATTTTTTTTGCCACATAAAATGTTCTTCGGCAATTTCTTCCCAAAAATTTTCTGGTTCTCTAACAGATTTTCTGTAAACTTGGTAATATTCCTCTAAGTGTTTTATGTGGTAATTACTCATGATTAATAATTAAAATTAATGTCTAATTTAGTTGCCTTCTAAAATAAATAATTTAATGAATCCCTGCTAAGTTTTTCTACATATAACAGGCCATTATAGACGAAGAATTGTGTATTGCGTATTAATGATTAACAGCGTCTCCAGCTCCACTTGGAATTCTAATGTTTTCAACAATCTCCTGAACATCTTCTGGAGGTGCAGGTGTAAATTTCATTATAGTAATGGAAACTATGAAATTTAATATCATGGCTACCGTTCCAAAACCTTCAGGTGAAATTCCAAACCACCATTCACTTTTATCAGGAATGGTTTCATCAAACCATCCCAATTTGTATTTTATCATATAGAGAAGCATTGAAATTATACCAACTACCATTCCTGCAATAGCCCCTTCTTTATTCATGCGTTTATAGAAGATTCCTAAAATAATAGCTGGAAAGAAAGAAGCTGCTGCTAATCCAAAAGCTAGGGCAACTACTGCTGCTACAAAACCAGGCGGGTGAATTCCATAATAACCGGCTACTACTACAGCACCTACTGCAGATAAACGTGCAGCTACTAATTCTCCTTTTTCCGAAATAGATGGTTTAAATACTTTTTTAATTAAATCATGAGAAACCGAAGCAGAAATAACCAATAATAATCCTGCTGCTGTAGACAATGCAGCCGCTAAACCACCTGCCGCAACCAAGGCTATGACCCAATTTGGCAATTTGGCAATTTCCGGATTCGCAAGTACCATGATATCTCTATCAATGGTAAGTTCATTCTCTTCTTTATTTGCTAAGTATTGAATATTACCATCTTCATTCTTGTCTTTAAAACTAATAAGACCTGTTGTTTCCCATTTTTTAAACCATTCCGGCATATTGGCATAGGGTTTATTAGAAACAGTTTCAATCATATTAGTTCTAGCAAAAACAGCAACCGCCGGTGCAGTTGTATATAGTATAACAATAAGTAATAAGGCAATACCAGCAGATTTTCGGGCATCCTTTACACGTTTTACAGTGAAAAACCGAACGATTACGTGTGGCAATCCTGCTGTACCTACCATGAGCGCCAAAGTAATAGCAAAAACATCAATGGTTGATTTTGAGCCTTCAGTATATTCGGAAAAACCTAATTCAGTACTTAGTCCATCTAATTTATCCAATAAATATCCTGAACCATCAACTAATTCTCCTCCAAACCCAAATTGTGGAATAGGGTTCCCTGTCATTTGAAAGGATATAAAAATGGCTGGTACCATAAATGCAAAAATGAGCACGCAATATTGTGCCACTTGAGTATATGTGATGCCTTTCATGCCTCCTAAAACAGCATAAAATAATACAATAAGCATTCCTATAATAACTCCAGTATTTATATCCACTTCTAAAAACCTGGAGAAAACAATGCCAACACCACGCATTTGACCTGCAACATAAGTAAAGGACACAATAAGTGCGCAAAAAACAGCAACAATTCGTGCTGTTTTTGAGTAATATCGATCACCAATAAAATCAGGTACAGTAAACTTTCCAAACTTTCTTAAATAAGGTGCTAATAACAGGGCTAGCAATACATATCCGCCAGTCCATCCCATCAAATAAACCGCGCCATCATATCCTGCAAAAGAAATTATACCAGCCATAGAAATAAAGGATGCAGCACTCATCCAATCCGCCGCTGTCGCCATTCCGTTGGCCCATGGCGATACGCCTCCTCCAGCAACATAAAAATCTTTTGTGGAACTAGCTCTAGACCAAATAGCAATACCTATATATAAAGTAAAGGTTATTCCAACTAAAATATAGGTCCAATTTTGAACACTAATGCCCTCTACTAATAAGAAGCTATTCATCATAACCATATTTTTTATCTAGTTTATTCATGAGGCGAACGTAAACAAAAATTAATACTACAAAAACATACATTGCTCCTTGTTGTGCAAACCAAAACCCCAGTTTGAAACCGCCAAGTTTTATATTGTTTAATTGGTCTTTAAATAAGACACCAGCGCCGTAGGATACTAAAAACCATATGGTTAATAAAATAATAAGATACCTAATGTTTTCTTTCCAATAGGCTTTTTGGTTAGTTTTGTTGGTCATGATAAAAAAATTACGGTCTCTAAGATATGAAACGTAATTCTAATACTCTTACTCCGCAGATTATTAAATTAGCCACTGAAACTATTTAATTGGTTATTTCAAGCAATAACTAAAGGCAATAGTTACAGTATTTTATAAAATGAGGTTATTTAAACCTTTTTAATAACATTTGTAACAATGCCCCAAATTATAAACTCATTATCTGGTGTTACTTTAATTATAGGATAGTTAGGATTTTCTGGTTGTAACCATATTTCGTCTTGGTCTACTCTTAAGCGTTTTACTGTAAACTCGCCATCTAAAAAACAAACAGCTATTTTGTTATTTTCAGGTTCTAGGCTTCTATCTATAACTAATAAATCATTATCATCTAATCCGGCACCAATCATAGATTGACCACTTACACGGGCAAAAAAAGTAGCTTCTTTATTTTTTATTAACTCATTGTCTAAAGATAACCGCTGTTCTTGAATATCTTCTTTAGGCGAGGGAAATCCTGCCGAAATACCAGTGTCAAAATACAAGGCACCAAGAGAATCTTGAGAGTCTTCTGGAGAAAAGAAAGTTAAAGATTCTGTTTGGAGCTTAATCATATTACTGCGTTTTAGTTCAAATGGCAAGGGCAAATAAAATAACCTTCTAAAGATACAGATTATTTGTATGTCTTTTGAGTTAAGAGATTAAATTTCCAAAATAACCAGATCTAAACTTTTATCTCCTTGAGAAAAGTTTTTTAAAAGCTTAAAATCAACAGCTTTGTGGGCATTAGTAGAACGCATATTTTTTACATCTATTAATGTTATAATAGAGTCAAACTGATTTTGAAGAGTTTCCTTCATGAAATTGTAGAGCCCCCTGAAAACGCCCTGACCTCTATAATTTTTATCTACACAAATTTGCCCCATGACAATATAATTCAGGTTTGTTTTAACTAGGGTATCTATTTGCTGAAACATGGGTTTTAATAGCTCTACATCTTCTCTAAACTCTTTTGTCATGGAAAGGGCATACCCAATAACTTGGTTGTAATGTTTGGCAATAATATGAGCACAGACATTATTCATAGCTTGTAATACTATAAAGCTGTGGTGAACAGTTACAAAACCTTCTTTTTGTTTTTCTTTTTCCGATATGTAGGTGAGTAAGTTAAGTTTTTGAAGTTCTAAAATTTGATGTAATTCTTCATCATTTGAAGCTCGGGTGTATGTAATTTCAGAATGCAATATTGATATTTAAATAATTTAAATAAAGGTACCGATTTTATACATTTGTTTTGATGATAAAACCTGACTTAATAATAAGAGAACCAAATAAGCCCTTAATTAATAGAGTTCTAGTGTCACTTATTTATGCCACTTTTTTTACTTATATAGTATATTTATTTCAATACAAAGAAATATTGAGGCATCCAGAGAAGTCTAATATTTTGGTTTTTTTAATAGTTCTACTCCTAATTATATTTTTATCAACATTTATGGTCATTGCTTCACACAGTATTCATATAAGTACTATTGATAAAAAAATACAACACCAATATAGAGTAGGGGTTTTTAGGTACAGAGAAGTGTGGCAGGATTTAAATGACCTTGAGTATATTTCGGTATTTAGAAGAGATGATAATTATTTGGTTAATTTATGGTATGAAGATAATGGAATATTAAACTTGATGGTTTTGAAAGATGATAAACAGTCTATTGAAAAAGGACTTTTTATTGCAGAAAAATTAAATATAGACCTATTAGATGCTAGAGAAAAAGGAAACCATAGATGGATTGACAAAAAAGCCACAAAAGAAACAGGAGAAATTATTTATATAAGCTAAAATAGTTCCAGTTTTTTAGTAATGTTATGCCCCATACGTTTATAGGTCACTTTGGTGCCATTTGCGCAAAAATGGTAGGTTCCTGCAGATTTATTTTCTGATACAGATAATAGTATTACATCTTCAAAATTACATTCTAAATCTTTAGCTACTTTCTTTTTAATATGTGTAATTGTGGCTCGCCCTTTTTTTAATTGATTCTGAATTTTGTTATCCAATTTAGGTTCTTCAAAGTTGGCAGTTATTTTACATGAATTAGTTTTAGCAAGTGTTGTATGATTAACTTCATTGGTAATAGCTTTTGGAACTTCTAAATCTATATATTCCCAAGTAAAGTCTGCTTTTAGTAATACACGCCTGCCATCATCTGTTTTAACAATATGATTGTTTTGCGAGAATGCTGATAATGACACAAATACTAAGGTTATAACTAAGAAAGACTTCATAATTAAAAAAGAATAAAAATTGATTTATTTCAAAAATACAATTTATTAACTTTCTATTTCAGAAGTATATTCTAAAATATCGGCAGGTTGACACTCTAATGCTAAACAAATAGCTTCTAAGGTAGAAAACCTAATGGCTTTAGCTTTTCCAGATTTTAATATAGATAAATTTGCCGTAGTTATGCCAATTATTTCAGCCAACTCTTTACTTTTCATTTTACGTTTGGCCAGCATTATATCTAAGTTTACAATTATTGGCATAATTATATGGTTAATTTGTTTTCTTCTTCAGCATCCTTAGCTCTTTTAAATATTTCAGCTAGTAAATAAAAAGCTAAACCTGCAGGAATTAAAAATGTAAATTCTCCTTTAAGCTGATTGAAAAAGCTGAGGTCTGATTCGCCTATAGCAGCCATTATTGATTTTAAAACTAAAACGTTAATAGTGTACCAAATGAATATATTTCCAATTTTTTTGAAGGACTTTATGTTTTTTTCACTAAAGTAGCTCCCTTTATCAATTTCTTTAAGAATTGATAAGAAATATGTAAACCCATAAATGAGGTAGCCTCTCCAGAAAAATAGACCTATATTAAGGATATGTATACTCCATTGAATAGCATTTTCTGTTCTAAACCAAGGCTCATTCTTATCAGCAGTTTTAGCCCAATTTTCAAATTCTTTAAATTGAGTAAAATCAAATTCTCGAACATCATTGAGTAAAACTGAAATTGATGAGAGTAATATTGCCCAAGTTATTATGGTTAAAATTCGTGTATTATCTTTCATAATTTAAATTGTTAAATCGTTTTCTTCTTGTATGTGTTTTCCCTTTTTCAAAACATCCAAGTATAGATATAATAAAAAGGCTATCACCAAATGTGCTAAAACAATAAAATAGTCATCCTCTAAGCGAATTCTCACACCTCGTATTAGAAATGAGGCGGTAAAAACTATAATATAAATTAAAGGCACCAAATTTAATATCAAGAAAAAGTGTAATCGTTTTAATGGCTTTGTTTCAAATATCTTTTTTTCAATAAATACTTTCAGGAAATTTTTAAAGGCGTAAAAATAAATGGCATAATACAACATGGCAGACCACATAATAAGAATAGAATAATTAAATGGTACACCTATACGCAAACCTAGTATAGGTACATTGATTTTTGAATGGTTTTCAAAAACTTCTACAAACGGAATTTGTATTCCAAATTTATATTCGAAATAAGAAAGTATTGAAAATAACATTACAAAAAACAAAAAAAATGTAATGCTATAATATAATATCAAGGATGTAAAGTATGCTGATTTTTTCATTTTATTATCGTTTAACGATAACAAAAATATATAAAATTATCGAAAAACAATAATTATTTTTTAAAATATTTTAATCGTGGAATAACAAAAGCATTAATTATATTTGTTTTTCAATGAAAAACCTTCCTAAAAAACTACAGAAAAAACTAGTGGAGCGTAAGGCCAATAATGCTTTAAGAACACTTGAAACTAAGAGTAATCTAGTTGATTTCTCCTCTAATGATTATTTAGGGTTTTCTAAAAATGAACACATTTTTGATAATGCCCATAATTACTTAGCGGGGCATAATATTAAACAAAACGGAGCCACAGGGTCTCGGTTATTATCAGGAAACCATGGATTATATCCAGTTGTTGAAAGCATTTTAGAAGGTTTTCACCAAAGTGACTCCGCATTAATTTTTAATTCGGGGTATAACGCTAATGTGGGTTTCTTTTCATCGGTTCCTCAACGTGGAGATGTTGTTTTGTACGATGAATATAGTCATGCATCAATACGTGATGGTATACAAATGAGTAATGCTAAAGCTTATAAGTTCAAGCATAATGATTTGGAAACCTTAGAAAAACTTTTGATACGTTATTCTAAACTAGTATCAGAATTTCAATCAGCTACTTATGTTGTAACAGAATCAGTATTTTCGATGGATGGCGATTCACCAGATTTGAAAATACTTTCAGAATTATGTAAAAAGTATAAGGCATATTTAGTAATAGATGAAGCACATGCCGTTGGTGTTTTTGGAAATAGAGGGGAAGGCCTAATTCAAGATTTAAATTTAGAAGATGAGGTATTTGCACGTTTGGTAACTTTTGGGAAAGCTATGGGTTGCCATGGGGCAGCTATTTTGGGTAGTGAAGAATTGAAGCAATACTTAGTCAATTTTGGCAGAAGTTTTATTTATACCACAGCGTTAACACCACATACTTTAGCAACAATTCATGCAGTTTATGGAGAGCTCGTCGCCTCAGATGAAAGACGAAAACTGTTTCAAAATATTCTGTATTTTAAGAATGGTGTTTTAAATAATGACCTACAAGAATTGTTTATTGAAAGTAATTCTGCCATTCATTGCTGTATTGTTTCTGGGAATGATAGGGTGAAACATATTGCTTCAAAACTACAAGAGAAAGGTTTTGATGTAAAACCAATATTATCACCAACAGTTCCGGAAAGTCAAGAACGCTTACGTTTTTGTTTACATAGTTATAATTCTGAAGAAGAAATAGCTGAAGTTTTACAAACACTTGCTACTTTTGTCTATCAATGACAGATACCTTTATAACAATAGCAAAATTTACGTATTCTTCTGAAGCTCAAATTATAAAAGGGCGCTTGGAAGCTGATGGAATTCAAGTTTTTTTATACGATAATATTACCATAGATACAGACCCATTAGTTAGCAATGCTATTGGAGGTGTTAAGTTAAAAGTACTTTCCTATCAATTTGAAGAAGCCAAAAATATTCTCGATTCTATAAATAATTACTCCATTGATGATGATGGAAATGCTATAAATTGTCCAAATTGTAATAGTAAACATGTTGAATTATTTTCAACCGTTAAGGATGCTAAGTCTTTATTCTGGTTTATTTTTGGATTATTATTTTCATCACTTCCATTTTATACCAAGCACAAGTATAAATGTGAAGATTGTAAAGCAGAATTTAATTAAAAATGAAAACATATTTTATAACTGGCATATCCACAGATGTTGGAAAAACAGTAGCTTCTGCAATTATTACAGAGGCATTACAAGCAGATTATTGGAAACCAGTTCAAGCGGGTGATTTAGATAATTGTGATACCAAAAAAGTGGAAAAATTAGTATCAAATTCTCGCTCAAAATTTCATCCTAATAGTTTTGCATTGAACACTCCTATGAGTCCGCATGCCGCAGCAGAAATTGATAAGGTTTTTGTTGAGGTTTCAAAAATTAATAGACCAAAGACCAAAAACAATTTGGTTGTTGAAGGTGCTGGTGGTTTATTAGTTCCTATAAATGACGCTGAAACTATATTGGATTTAATACGGCCTACCGATAAAGTAATAGTTCTGTCTAGGCATTACTTAGGCAGTATTAATCATACGCTTTTAACACTAAAATTATTGAAGGAAAAACGCTTTAATGTCTCCGTGATTTTTAGTGGAAACGAACACCCAACCACTGAAAGCATCATAAAAAAAATGACTGGTGTTACCGTGATTGGTCGCATAAGCGAAGAGCCTTATTTTGATGAAAATGTAATAAAAGAGTATGCCGAAGCTTTTAGAGAAAATCTAGAAAAATTATGAGTTTAAAACAGCGCGATAAAAAACATATTTGGCACCCTTTAACGCAGCATAAATTACACCCAGAATCTATTGCTATAACAAAAGCAAAAGATTGCTTACTTTATGATGAAGATGGTAATGAATACATAGATGCTATTGCTTCTTGGTATACTTGTATGTATGGACACTGCAATAATTATATAACACGTAATGTTGCTAACCAAATGCAACAATTAGATCAAATTGTTTTTAGTGGTTTTACTCATGAACCTGCCGTAAAATTATCAGAAGAACTTATTAAGATATTACCCAAAAATCAAAACAAAATTTTTTTTAGTGATAATGGGTCTACTTCTGTAGAAATTGGGATTAAAATGGCATTACAGCATCATTCTAATAAGGGTGATAAACGTAATGTTCTAATTGCCTTTGAAGATGGTTTTCATGGCGACACTTTTGGTGCCATGAGTGTCTCTGGGTTATCTGTTTATAACGGACCATTTGAAGAGTTTTTTATAACTGTAGAGCGTATTCCAACACCTAATGGAGCTAACAATACAGAGGTTTTAAACCAATTAAAAAGCATTATAGAAAATAAAAAGGTAGCCGGATTTATCTACGAACCTTTAGTGCAAGGTGCTGCAGCCATGAAAATGTATAATGTTAGAGGTTTAGAAGACATTTTAGAGTACTGCAAAAGAAATAATATCATCACTATAGCAGATGAGGTGATGACAGGTTTTGGAAAGACTGGAAGCTTTTTTGCATCAAATCAAATAGATATAAAACCAGACGTTATATGTTTAAGTAAAGCTTTAACTGGTGGTTTGGTGCCCATGGCAGTAACCTCTTGTTCGCAGCAAATTTATGAAGCTTTTTATAGTGATGATATGGGTAAGGGGCTGTTTCATGCGCATACCTATTCTGCAAATCCAATTGCCTGTACAGCAGCATTGGCAAGTTTAGAATTGTTGCGGTCAGACAACATTCAAAACAATATCAAAACAATTATAGCATCACATCAAGCTTTTGGTGAGCGTATAAAAGCGCATTCAAAAGTGCAATCTATAAGGCAAACTGGAGTGATTTTTGCCCTAGATCTAAATATAAAAATGGAGCGCTATGGTAATCTTCGTGATACATTACTCAACTTTTTTATGAGCCAAGGAGTTTACCTTCGTCCATTAGGAAATACCATTTACATACAGGCGCCATATACTATAAATCAAAAACAATTAGATAAAGTATATAAATCCATAGAACAGGCATTAGAAATTATTTAGGGCGTTACCACTAGGTGGTTGTGCTATCCACTATATCTTTTAATTTTATAAAAATTAAAAAGGATGCCGCTTCTATCACTAACGCATAAGTGTTACTTTTGCCAAAATATTTTTTGTGCAAAAACCAATTTCAATAACCGCAGTTTCATCTATATCTTCTTTAGGTAAAAGTCTAGATACCGTATGGAGGAGCTATCTTTTAAATAAAACTTTTATTTCAGAAAAAGCTTTTCAAGATAAAAATGTTATGGTAGCATCAATTCCTGAAGATGTTAAAAAAGAAATAGAAGTTTTAAAGCAATCAGACAATAAATATAAATCGTTAGATGATACCGTGCTTTTTGCAATTTACACATCAAGAAACGCCATTAAACAGTCTGGGTGGAATGCAAATGATAATTTTGGAATAAACATTGGCTCATCTAGAGGAGCAACAGCTCTTTTTGAAAATTATCATAAAAGTTTTTTAAAGAATAATAAGGCAAAAACCTTAAGTTCTCCAACTACAACTTTGGGCAATATTGCCTCTTGGGTAGCACATGATTTGCAAACACAAGGCCCAGAAATTAGTCATTCTATTACATGCTCTACCGCATTACATGCTATGCTTAATGGAATTGCTTGGATAAATTCTGGTATGTGCAATAAGTTCTTGGTTGGTGGAAGTGAAGCGCCATTAACGCCTTTTACTATAGCACAGATGCAAGCCTTAAAAATATATGCAAAACAGCCTAAGGAATTTCCCTGTCAAGCTCTAAATCTCGATAAAACCGAGAATACTATGGTTTTGGGTGAAGGTGCATCAATGGTATGTTTAGAAGCTGGTGAAAATGAAAAAAGTTTAGCCATAGTAAAAGGTTATGGTTATGCTACTGAAATTTTACAGCATAATATTTCTATTTCAAGTGATGCTCAATGTTTTCAACGCTCTATGAAAATGGCTTTAGGCGAAACTTCTCCCGAAGAAATAGATGTTGTGGTGATGCATGCACCGGGAACAATTAAGGGTGATCTTTCAGAATATAAAGCAATTAAGGCCGTTTTTAAAGAAAATACACCTGCTGTTACAACTAATAAATGGAAGATAGGGCACACTTTTGGGGCATCGGGAACATTAAGTTTAGAGATGGCTATATTAATGTTGCAGCATCAAAAATTTATAGGCATTCCTTATTTAGAAAGTCTAAAGCTACCTAAAACAATTAGCAACATTTTAGTCAATGCCGTTGGCTTTGGTGGTAATGCAGTTAGTATATTATTAAGTAAAAAGTAAATCAAATACTATTAAATTAGTATTTTTGATTTTGATTAACTGACCTAATTATGAGTATAACTAGACACAATTGGACTAAAGAAGAAATTTTAGAAATATACAATAAGCCTTTTATGGAATTGTTGTACGAAGCTGCGACAGTTCATAGAAAAAATCATGATCCCAATGTGGTTCAGGTTAGTACATTATTGTCTGTTAAAACAGGTGGATGCTCTGAAGACTGTGGGTATTGCCCACAGGCAGCTCGTTATCATACCGATATTGAAGGGAATGATTTAATGAGTGTCACTCAGGTAAAAGCTCAAGCACTTCGTGCAAAGTCTGGAGGTAGCTCTAGAGTGTGTATGGGGGCTGCGTGGAGAAATGTAAAGGATGGTGAGGAGTTTGATCAAGTTTTAGAGATGGTTCGTACCATAAATAAACTTGATATGGAAGTGTGCTGTACTTTAGGTATGCTTACTGAAAACCAAGCTCAACGACTAGCGGAAGCGGGGTTATATGCCTATAATCATAATTTAGATTCATCAGAAGAATATTATAAAGAGGTTATTTCAACTAGAGGTTACCAAGACAGACTTGATACAATAGATAACGTTAGAAAAACTAATGTTACGGTATGTAGTGGCGGTATTATTGGTATGGGTGAAAATATAGAAGATAGAGCAGGTATGCTTGTAGCATTATCTACCCTAAATCCGCAACCAGAATCAACACCTATTAATGCTTTAGTAGCTGTTGAAGGTACTCCGTTGGAGGACCAAAAACCGGTTTCAATTTGGGATATGGTACGTATGGTAGCTACCACAAGAATTGTAATGCCTGATACCCAAGTGCGTTTAAGTGCAGGAAGAACTCAAATGACTAGAGAAGGTCAAGCTATGTGTTTCTTTGCAGGGGCTAATTCTATTTTTGCTGGAGATAAATTGTTAACAACACCTAATCCTGATGTTAATGAAGACATGGAAATGTTTGCTTTATTAGGGTTAGAACCGCAAAAGCCATTTACTAAAAAGGTACAACCGCAAACTGTTGAAGCTAAAGATTCTGAATATGAAAGTTTGGGTGAAAAACCTAAATGGAGTAGACCAGAGCATACTATAGAGCGAAATGAAGCTGCTAAAGAAAAAGCCAAAGCGTTAAAGTAATTTAGCTTGCTTTTTTTCTTTAAGGATTTCAGAGAAATATTATGCTCATGAATTCTTAGAAGAAAATATAAAACGCATAAATAAAGCCCAACCTATCTTTAGGAGGGTAACGCCCATATCACAATAATTTTTATTTGGTAACGTTTTTTTAACTTTACTCATCAAAATTTAGTGCCTTTGAAACTTAAATTACAAGACATTCCTAGAGTAAAAACCATTACCAAAACGAATTTTATTAAGCATTATTTTAAGCCTCAAAAGCCTGTGGTTATTGAGCGGTTTATTGATGATTGGCCGGCATATAGTAAATGGAACTTAGACTACATTAAAGATGTTGCAGGGGATATTACGGTGCCTCTTTATGACGATAGACCGGTAGATTATAAAGATGGTTTTAATGAACCACATGCCAAAATGAAAATGGCAGACTATATAGATTTGCTAAAACGAGAGCCAACTAAATACCGCATTTTTTTATGGAATATTTTGAAAGAAATTCCGCAATTACAAAAAGATTTCAAATTCCCAGATTTTGGTTTACGATTAATGAAAGGTATTCCTATGTTATTTTTTGGCGGGGAAGATTCACATACGTTTATGCACTATGATATTGATTTAGCCAATATATTTCATTTTCATTTTGAAGGCAAAAAGCAATGTATCTTGTTTAACCAAGAGCAAACACCTTACTTATATAAAATTCCACACTCATTAATTACTAGAGAAGACATAAATTTTAAAAGCCCTGATTTTGAAAAATGGCCGGTACTTAAAAAGGCAAAAGGGTATGTTACAGAACTTAATCATGGAGAAGTTTTGTATATGCCAGAAGGTTATTGGCATTATATGAGATATATCACGCCTGGGTTTTCTATGAGTTTACGAGCTATCGCAAGAAACCCTAAAAATTTAAGAAAGGCCATTTATAATATACTTGTAATGCGTCATTTTGACAATATTATGAGAAGAATTAAAGGACAACAATGGATTGATTGGAAAAACGAACAAGCCATAGTTAAAACACATAAACATTTTAATACCTAAAAGACCGTTTGTTAGTAACATAGATAGCTTTGAAGCTAAAAATCTCAAATCGAAAAAATAATTTAAAAATGAAAAAAATAATTTTAGGCTTGGCAATACTTAGTATTTATTTTGTTAATGCACAGGCTTATAAGGGCAAATATGATAGAAAGTTTCAAGTTGGTTTTAATGCTCAAGAAAACGCTACAGGAATTAATGTAAGTTATGATTATGGTGCAGGCGATAATATTTCTTTTGGCTTAAGTTCTACATACCTTTTGAGTGTTAATTCAGCCCTTCTAAATAATGATGGAAATGATGATTTTAATGCAGACATCACAGACCGTTTTGATATAAGGGCACGTTTTAATGCAAATTTAGGCAATGTGATAAATGTTGGTTATAATTTTGATGTATACCCTGGTTTAAGTCTGGGTTTAAAAAATTTTGGAGGTCATTTAGGTGTCCGTTATTTTTTCACCGAAGGTTTTGGTTTATATGCTGAATTTAACACACCATTTTCAAAATATAAGACGGGGACATTAACACCTGCAGAAATGCTGAATAACCAATTTACGCTTAATTTTGGAGCAAGTTTTAATTTGTAAACAAGGGTAATGAAATATTTATAAAATTGGATGAGGAATTAAGTTTTATCAATTTGTTTATCGTTTTAATGGAAAAGATTTCTGGCCTTTTCGTACACTAAATGAGATTCCCAGCCTCTATACAACAGATAATCAATTAATTTTTTCTGTTTCTTAAATTTGTTGGTCTCTTTAATAGAATTAGCTTTTTTTTCGGCTAAATCATTGAAAACCTCGATGTAATCCGTTTCTTCTATTTCTGAAAGCGCCTTATTTATATTAACTTTGCTAATGTCTTTATTCTTAAGTTCTTGAGTTAACCGACGTCGCCCCCATTTCTTTATTCTGAATTTACCACGTACGTATGTTTTGGCAAAACGTTCTTCATTAAGAAAGTTATGTTCTATAAGGTGTACTGTAATTACATCTATAGCTTCAGGTATCATATGCATGCCCTGTAATTTTTTTCTAACTTCTTGATGACATCGTTCTTGATACGCACAATAATGCTCTAGTTTGCTAGTAGCTTCTTGTACAGTATATGTTTTTTTTGATTGCTGCATGTGTTCAAAAATAGCGGAATAATTGCAAAATCAAAGATTTTAATTTTAAACCCAATACTATAAAATAAAACTACTTAACAATGAAAAAAATTACTTCTATTATATTGCTGCTTATAGCCTTCAATTTGGGGTATGGGCAGAGTATATTTGACAATCCTATTACGGGAACAAACCCTGGGCAAATATCTCCATATATTACTGGACAAACGGTTAATGATTATATAACTGTTTCAGGTATAATTCGAGGACCTGGGCTTATAGGTAGAAACGCTGTTAATCGATATAGTGCAGGGAGGTGGGATGAACCTAGTTTAGATACTTCAGACTATTTTGAGTTTGTGTTGACACCATATCCAGGTTTTGAAATTGATTTTGTAAGTTTTGTTTACACAGGTCAAGCCTCTACAACAGGACCAGTTAATTTTTCTTTTAGAAGTAGTTTAGATGGTTATTTAACAGATATTGGCACTCCAACAGTTTTGGGAACCACTATTGATTTATCTGCAGCGGCATATCAGGATGTTACAGGTTCTATAACTTTTAGATTTTATGGATGGGGAGCTTCTTCAGCTTCTGGAACATTTAGTATTAATGATTTTACTTTTAATGGGGTTGTTTCTTCTCCATCATGTGCTTTAATTACTAAATGGGATGGTACTACATGGGACAATGGTAATCCTGATTTAACGGCTGTTGCTGTAATTGATGGTGCGTATACCACAGATGTTACAGATGGTAGTTTTTCTGCCTGTAGTTTAATAATTAATTCGGGAGGCAGCTTAACTGTTGATGATGGCTATTATGTAGTGGTGGAAAATGATTTAGTTGTAGATGGAACAATTAGCATTCAACCAGAGGGAGCATTTATCCAAAATAATGATTCAGGTACAGTTACAAATAACGGAACAATTGAGGTAGATAAGCTAACGGCACCTTTAAATAATTGGTACGAATATACGTTTTGGAGTTCTCCTGTCTCAGACGCAACGGTTGAGGATGCCTTATCTGATTCGGATTGGGACAGACGTTTTACATTCAATGGTGCTTTATTTAACGATGAAGTTGCAGAAACTGCTAATAATAATACATTTCTTCCTGGACAGGATGATGTTGATGATAATGGGGATGCTTGGCAATGGGTAAGTGGTAGTACTAAAATGGAACCAGGAGTAGGTTATGCAGCAACCCATTCTGAAATAGCATATGTTATTCCAGGAGCTAATTATAGATATACTTTTAAAGGTGGAGTTTTTAATAACGGAGTTATTACTGTTCCTGTTAACAGAAATGATAACACTACCGCGGATTCTAATTGGAATTTTATTGGGAATCCATATCCATCAGCTATCGAAATAGATGCCTTTATGGTTGAGAATAGATATGATGCCTCTACAAATCCAGGTGGTGTGCTAGATGGGTCAATTTATTTTTGGTCTCAAAATACAGACTATTTGTCTACAGCAAATGGTGCAGCTGCTTTGAACTTTGATACCACAGATTACGCAGTGCATAATGGTGTTGGAGGGACACAAGGAGGTGATAGTTTAACCCCTAATGGGTTTATTCCTTCAGGCCAAGGATTTTTCTTTTCGTTTTCAGATGATCATGTTGGAAGCTCTGGTACAGTGGAATTTAATAATTCAATGCGAAGTATAGGTTTATCGCCTGATAATAGTCAATTTTTCAAAAATTCAGTAACAAAGAAAGGCTCTGGTGACGCAAATAAGCTCTGGGTTAATTTAACTTCTGATAATGGTGTGTTTAACCAAATTTTGATTGGTTATGTTGATGGGGCTTCAGATAGCTATGATGGAGCCTATTATGACGCTAAAAAAATTGTTACTCCAACAACCTATGCAGCTTTATTTACAATAATTGACGGATTTGAAAAAAAGTTTATAATTCAAGGTAAAGACCCTAATAGCCTAGATGAAAATGAAACCATAAGTTTAGGGTTTAAAACTAATATTGATGTAGCTACTTTATACAATATGTCTTTAGCAAATGTGCAAGGAGACTTTTTAACAACTAAACCTATTTATATAAAAGATAATCTCTTAAATAAAATACATGATTTAGCAGCTGGGGATTATACTTTTACTTCTGAAGTAGGTGAGTTTAATGACCGTTTTGTTATTGCATATAGCGAAAATGCATTATCAACTTATAATGTATTAGAAAATGATAATACTTTAAGAATTATTGAGCTTGAAAATGATAATGTTAGGTTTGTAACTACAAATAACTTAAAGATTAAGTCAATTAATGTTTATGACATTTTAGGTAGAGCTGTTTACAACTTTAAAACAGATTCAAACTCTGAAACTTTCACGCTTTCAAAATTAAATAACTCGGTATTTATTGCTAAAGTAGAATTATCTAACGGATTAATGATTAGTAGAAAAGTAGTAAAGAAGTAATAAACTAAATTATATATGAGATAAAAGCCACCTATTCTAATTAAAGGTTTTTTTTATAAACTATATTTTAAAGCTATTATAAAGTTTCTTCCAGGAGCCGCAATACCCGATGAATACGTTTTATAACGTTGATTAGTAATATTTTCTAAAGTAGCGGTTATCTTGGTTTCTTTGTTTAATTGATATTGAGTTCTAAAATTAAGCGTATACCAAGATGGGCTATACGGATTGCCGTTGGAGTCTAAGGCGTATATATAGTTTTTTTCGGCTTCAGAAGGTGCTAATTCATTATTGGCTAAGGCGTCATTATAATTTAAAAATGCATCTATTTTTAAATCTTTGCTCGTCCAAATTAAATGAGCATTACCAAAGCTAGGAGCCACATGCCTTATAGGAACTTCTATATCACCTTCTTCTTCCGTGCCACCAATAACACTATATTGTGAAGTTAAAAACAGATTGTTAACTAAATTCATTTTAAGACCAATTTCAAAACCATAAATCCATGCCTTTGAAGCATTTTGAATTGCCTGTACAGCACTTAATTCTCCGTCATACATTATTTCACTATCACCATTCAAAATATAGTCTCTTCTAACCAATGCATTGTTTAAATAAGTATAGTAAGAACTCATATCTAAAATGAACGTGTTGTGTAAGTTTAATTTTAGCGCTAACTCCCCACCGTAAGCATATTCTGGTTTTAAGTTATGATTAGGTACAACAACACTTCCTGGTTCAGAGTCAAAAACTTTTCCTATATCATCAATATTAGGAGCTCTAAAAGCAGATGATAAATTTAATTTCCATTGTAGTATTTTATTTGGAGACCAGCTAACTCCGCCAGTTCCAGTAAACGCACTGCCATTGTTTGTTGATCTATCAAAGGGTAGGTTTAAATATACATTGTTCTCTTCAAAATTGGCTTTAGATTCAACGTAATTAAACCTAAGTCCAGATTGAAAGACAAATTTTGGGTTTGGTTTATATTTAATACTAGAGTATATGGCAGCAGATTGCCAGCTAGCGCCATTAGGGTATCTTGACATTGTAGGAGATAATTCATTTGTGGTAATATTGTCTTCTTTTCCAGAAGACATGACCTTGTTGTACACATATTCTAGGCCATAAAAGAATTGAGTTCTTGGGCTAAATCTTTTTTCTAAATCTAAATTAAAAGAATATGCATTAACAGATTCTTCTCTGATATTTCTTGTAACGGCTTGATAGTTTCTATGAACTCTACTTTCTTTAAAATTTTGATATGCTACAGTGGTTTTAATTTTATCATATAAATTAGAACTACTACTTAATTTAGTGACTTGTAAATTAGACATAAACCATTGTTGAGGTCCATAATACCATTCAGCAGAACGAAGCGTATCATCATTGTATCTTATTAAGCGGTCATATCTTGGAATATCTGATGTTGTAGTATAATATAAGCCTAAATCAAAGTTTAAGTTTTTATAAGGTTCGTATCTAATTTTTTGCATGAGGTTAAGTTGATTATAACCTGAATATTTTTGAACCAGCGGGTTGTTGTTTTGAATAATTTCATCACCAGAATCAGTGGTAATGACAAATTCTGGCCTTAAATAATCGTTTGGTCCGTGCTTACCCATTGTTAAATCACCAAATTCGGTATAACTGGCATGAGTTGCTAATCCCCATTTTTTATATCCAAGATTAAAATCAAAATGACTAGTTTTCTCATCATTGGCTGTAGAGTAACGCAAAATCAAATTTGACCTAAACAATAAAGAATCTATATTAGATAATTTAGGTTTTTCAGTATAAAAACTCATTACACCACCAATAGCATCGCTACCATAAATTACGGAACCTGCACCTAAGGTAACCTCTGTGTTATGAACTGAAAAAGGGTCAATGGCAATTACATTATGTAAGTTACCACCTCTAAATATGGCATTATTCATTCTAACTCCATCTACTGTAATTAATAACCTATTGGTTGAAAACCCTCTGATCATTGGGCTTCCTCCTCCCAGTTGACTTTTTTGAATGTAAACGTAGCCCGAGGTTTCTAACAAATCTGCGCTAGTTTGAGGGTTAGAAAAAAGCATACTTTGCTTATTAAGACTAATTATTTTTTGAGGAATATCCTTTCTGCTTTGTTGAAATTTTGAAGCAGAAATTACAATTTCATTTAACCCTTGAGTATTTGATTCTAGATATATTATCTTAGAATCACCTAATTCTTTTTTTGTAATTTTTTTTAGTATATGAGCAAGGTGTTTAAAATAAATTGTTTCTGAGTTGGAAAACTTACTTATGTCTGCTTCACCCCTAAAGTTTGTTACGATACTTTTAGATTTATCTAGGTTATATACAGCAACATTAATAATTGGTTCTTTTGTTACACTATTTAAAACCTTAATATTTTGAGCTTGAGTATTTAAAAAAGCTAATAAAAAGAAGAAAAAAACATAAAAGAACTTCATACTTTAATTAAAAACTTGATTAAATATTTGCAGTGACTTTGGTCGGTTAAAACTACCCAAATGTAATTCAAAATATAGCAAAATCATATTTAAAAATGATTGTCTTTGACTTGAATTAATTTTAACTGAAGATAAATCATCAAATGTTATGCCTAATAGCTGTTTAAGTAGAATTAAATTTTCTTCAGAAATATTGTAATCAGAATTTTTTTTGTCTTCAAATCGTCCTTCTTTTAAATTAAAAAAGGTTTTATTATTACTGGTTGTATCGGGGTAAAACCCTAAATATTTGGTTAGATTTATTAAAAACAAAAGATGGAAGTTAGAATATTTAGACTGTACATCTAGCCAAAGTAGTGTTGTTTCAATATAGCTGTATAAGGTTTTGTTTTGCTCTTCTTCTTTTAAAGTATTTGAAAGAACTTCAGCAATAAACATGGCAATGGCACTTTTTTTAACATTGGTATGTAAACTACTATAAACCGAGGTAAGTTTGGTTTCTTTTAAAGTTTGTAAAGACCTGATTTCTTTATACTGTAGTATAAGTTGTAACTGCGATAGGGCCTGAAAATAAGCAACTTTAGCATGACCCTTTTTGCTTTTTAAAACACCTTTTAAAATAAAACTTACAACCCCTAATTGTTCTGTATAACATTTAACAATTAGATCATAATCTTTGAATTTTAATTTGGAGAGAACAATGGCTTTGGTTGTGATTAACATTATCTAATAACCATTAGTTTTAATACTTTAGTTTCAAAGCTATCTAAATCTGAAAGCATAACTAAGTAAACTCCAGAGGCTACTATATTATTACCTAAATTTTTACCATTCCAATAAGCAGTACCACCATCAATTTCTAGATTATAACCGTTATGTCTATTATTTATATTAGATTGAGCTTCGGCAACTAAATTTCCTTCAATATCAGTAATCTTAATATTTACATTATCTGAAATGTCTTTTATTTTAATTTTTTCAGTTATAATATTAAAACCAGGTCTTACAGGATTAGGATAAGCATAAGCATTAGTTAAATCTTCAAATGTTCTTGATGCACCAGAAAGAAAAGAGACTAAACCCCTACTAGTAGCTATGTAAACTCTTCCGTTGTTGTTATCAAGAGAAATATCATTAATAGTATTTGAAGGTAAGGGAGAATTATCTTCAGTAAAATGATAAATAGTGTTTTGTCCATCAGAAGAAAAGTAGAACAATCCAGAATCAGCAGTTCCAATCCATTTATTGTTAGACCCATCAACTTTAATATCTGTTATAAGTTGTTGAAATAGCAGTTCTTTTGCTATTCCATCTTCTTCAATGATTATTTCATTTACTTGGACATTATCTTCTTCAAAAAAGCCACTAGTATTATAAAGAACTCTTAACCCTCTATAGGTTCCTATCCATAATTGATTACGCTTATCTATTGCTAAGGCTGATACTGTGGTTGATGGCATATTTTGATCATCTTTATAAACACCTTTAACACGTATATTTCCACCACTTTCATTAAACCCTATAAAACCATAACTAAATCCTGCAGCCACCCATTTAGTTTGATTATTATCAATAGTAATATCAGCAAAACCATTGTTGTCAAAAGCTTCAGGGATTACAGCATTAAGAGAATAAGAACTCCATCGATTACTAGATGGATTAAGGGATTTTAATTGATTTTCAATTAATCCGGAGGTTACCCATAAAACACCATTATTATCAAAAGCGGACTCACCAACTCTAACATCAATATAATTTGGGTCATTTGGATCAATAAGAGATTCTAATCCACTATTTTGTTCGTTATAAAGTATGGTTGGAATTTCATCATTTATCTCTAATAATCCATTGAAGAAAGAGCTTATAAATACTTGGCTAGTATTAGATGGATTCACTGAAATAGCATTTAAACAGTTCGCGTTTAAAACTTCACTATATGGTGTATTTATCCATTCATCTTCTTTTAAATGACTTATGCCTCTACTATTTATTGGGTAGGGATTATAGAATTCATCATATTCACCAAATGTAACCCATACTCCGTTAGATTCTGCTTCAATTGAAAAAGGGACATTCATCAATGGACCATCAGGATGTATTTCTTCAAATAAGGAGGAATTATCCCTATCCGTTTTTAAAACACCAAAATCTTTTGTCCCAATGTATAAATCAGTTTCATTGATGATTGCTGAATTGTATTCTGTCTCAAAATCAAATTCAATTCCTACTTGAAAATCTAACCCAAAATTTTCATCATAAACAAAAACATTATTTTTGGTTGTAACTACAATATTTTGTTCATAGCCTTTTATATCTAACGGGGTCTCTGAATAGGTAAATAACTCTACTAAAGTGTTATTAGTGATATCATAAATTCTGTTGTTGGAGTTTATAGCATAATGCTTATCATTGTGAGCTTTAATTAATGAATAAGTGCCAGTAAACAAGGTTTGCCAATTTTGGAAGTCAATTAAATTTGGATTTGATACTTGAGCGCTTTTTATTCCATTTCCATTGGAACATGCTGCATAAATAAAATCGCCAAAAACGCTTGTTTGATTGACATTAATTTGATTACCTCCATCTCCTATAAAATAAGTGTCTCCAAATTCAAGCTTCTCCAGATCAAAAACAGATATTCCGTAATTTGTAGAGATGTAAATAAGGTTTTGATACGGGTTAAAATGATTAATTCTTTTATTGGTTGCTGTTATTGTAGGTTTTTCTATTATGTCAACAACTGAAAGAACATTATCACCGTTATCAAAGGTAATTTCAATTAAACCGTTTTCATAACCAATAACTAGAAGCTCATAATCTTCACTATAGTAAATTGTAGAAATTGATTCACCGGATAAACCCTTAACTGTATCAAACTCTTCAATTTCATTTGAATTTAGGTTATAGCTAAATAGCGCATTTTCGGAAGCGGCATAAAATTTATTACCACCCTGTATTACTTCTTTAATGTCAAAATAAGAAAAATGGCCTTGCCATGAAGTTGAAAAATCTTGAGAAAATGAGAATAGGGAAAATATACAACCTATTAAAACGATTAAATTCTTATGCATGAGGATTTTTCTAAAGTCCAAATATATCTATAACTAACGAATTTTATTTTAAAATAATATTTTTTCAATAAAAAAAAGCTTCTCTTTTTAAGAGAAGCTAGAATAGTTTAAGTATTAATATTGCTATACAATTCCCTGAGCTAACATGGCATCAGCAACTTTAACAAACCCTGCAATGTTAGCACCTTTTACATAGTCTATATAGCCATCTTCTTCTCTACCATATTTTATACAAGAGTCATGAATATTTTCCATTATTTCTTTTAGTTTTAAATCAACCTCTTCTCTTGTCCAGTTGAATCTTAAAGAATTTTGTGTCATTTCTAAACCAGAGGTTGCAACACCACCAGCATTAGAAGCTTTACCTGGAGCAAACATTATTTTAGCTTTGTGAAATGCATCAATAGCTCCTTTGGTCGAGGGCATATTAGCTCCTTCACTAACACATGTGCAACCGTTTTGTAAAAGTGTATTAGCGTCATTTTCATTTAATTCATTTTGAGTAGCGCATGGTAAAGCAATATCACATGAAACTTCCCATGGTGTTTTCCCTTCTACAAATTTTGCTTTAGGATATTCATTGATATACTCATGAATTCTTCCGCGGTTAACATTTTTTAAATGCATTATAAACTTTATTTTTTCAGAATCTATGCCATCTTCATCATAAATGTATCCAGAAGAATCAGATAATGTTAAAACCTTTCCGCCCAATTGAATGACTTTTTCTGCAGCATATTGAGCAACATTTCCAGAGCCTGATATAACAACTTTTTTACCATTAACACTGTCGTTTTTAGTGTTGAGCATACTTTCTGCAAAATATACTGTACCGTATCCAGTTGCTTCAGGTCTAATAAGAGAGCCTCCCCAAGACATGCCTTTGCCGGTTAATACACCAGTAAAACCGTTACTTATTTTTTTGTACATACCAAAAAGGAACCCTATTTCCCTAGCACCAACTCCAATATCTCCAGCGGGAACATCTGTATTATGTCCAATATGTCTAAATAATTCGCTCATAAAGGCATGACAGAACCTCATAATTTCGTTGTCACTCTTCCCTTTTGGATTAAAATCACTTCCACCTTTGCCACCACCCATTGGTAATGTGGTTAAGCTGTTTTTAAAAACCTGTTCAAAGGCTAAAAATTTAAGAATACTTAAATTTACTGTTGGGTGAAAACGCAATCCACCTTTATATGGACCAATAGCAGAATTCATTTGAATTCTATACCCTCTATTTACTCTTATTTCTCCTGAATCATCAACCCAACAAACTCTAAATGTTACAACTCGTTCGGGTTCAACCATTCGAAGAAGAATATTTTTGCCATAGTAAATATCATGTTTAACAATATATGGAATTACAGTTTCAGCTACCTCTTCAACCGCTTGTAAGAATTCAGGTTCGTTACCATTTCTTTCCTTCACAAGGTTAAGGAATTCATTTATAATACTTTTCATACGATAAAATTGTGTTAATATTGAAAAAAACGTAGATTATTGGAGCAAATATACATTATCTATAAAAATATATGTATTTTTTTTTATAATTCGCAATAAGTATTTTTTAATTTATTCGTTAAAATTGTAAAGATTTGAATGTTAAATGAGTTTTTATATATTTGTTTATGATAATGCCTCAAAAAACGAAACCGTATTATGCTTAACTTGAAACATTTAGCTTCTGCTTTTTGCTTGCTTTTTATTTTTCAAACTGCAAGTGCTCAGTTAGGATTTTCCCATGAAATAGGCGTTATAACGGGTCCACTACAATTTAGGTCTGATTTTGGAAGTAGAGATGATTCTGAAACAAATTTTGGAAATACAGGTTTTGGGATTGGTCTTGTACATTACCTTAACTTCTCATATCGGGCGGATTGTAATTGCTATACTGCCGATACATATTTTAACGATCATTTTAAGTTACGTAATGAGTTGTCATGGAATAGGACAAATTTAGAACATTTAGGAGAATGGGTTGGGAATAGAACGAATCCCGATGGTTCTGTTGAACTAAGAAACACGCCTGAAGCAAATCAATTAAGAGGGCATACTGCTATAGCTAAGAACTTAGATATTGGAACTCAATTGGAATTTTATCCGTTAAGTATAAGGTCTTTTCAATCTTTCGGTTATAAAATTGCACCTTTTGTAAGTTTGGGAGTTCATTATACCTCATTTTCTCCTGAGGTTAGGACAGATTATATAAACCCTGACCCGACGGCTATAGGTGATATAACAGATGCCAGTAATTTTTATTCATTTTGGGAAGCGGGTTCAGTAGATTCTACTCCTGGAAATACTTGGTCTATGGTTGCAAGTGCTGGTTTTAGGTATAAAGTAGGCCGATTAGCTGATGTTATGCTAGATTTTAGGTGGCAGTATTATTTTAGCGACTGGGTTGATGGCTTAAACCACCAATTGGAATACAACAAGTATGATGATTGGCTTGTTTGGTTAAATGTTGGGTATATTTATTACCTAGATTAACCAACTAACTAGTATTTATTTTTTTACTTCTTTTAACAAAGACATAATAATACCTAGATGTATACCTTCATGAAATAAAATGAATTGTAACGCTTCATCAATGTTTGTTAAGGTATTCCCTGTTGTTGATACAGTGTATTCCTGATAATTTTTATATAATCCGTTTTTATAGTTTTCAGTTGTATTATCAATAGTTGACAATAAAAGGACTTTAATTTTATCTACTTCTTCTTGAGAAACAAATGCCTCAGGTTTAGTTCCTTTTCTATATTTTTCTATTAAATCATTACTAACAATAGTAGAATTACCAGATAATTTATTTCCTAAAAGTTGTTCAGTGACTACAATGTGTCCAATATTCCATATAATATTGTTATTGAAGCCTTCAGGGATTTTATTTAAATCTTCTAAAGAAGTATTATCTATAATTTTCTCAAAAGATTTTCTTGTATTAGGTAGTACGTTTAATGAAAAATGCATCGATAAATTTTTGGTCAAATATAGTTTTAAATCATATAATTGCTTTTATTTTTGTTTAAATATTAAGATTTGAATGAAAAAAGTTTATTACCTAAAAACCTGTAGTACCTGTATAAGAATTTTAAAGGAGTTAAATCTTTCTTCTGAATTTGTTTTGCAAGACATAAAAAGTAATGCCATTACAGTTAAACAACTTGATAAAATGAAAGAGCTTGCAGGAAGCTTTGAAGTTCTTTTTAGTAAAAGGTCAAAGCTATATAAGGAAATGGGGTTGAAAGACCAGATTTTGGAGGAACGTGATTATAAGAGGTATATTCTAGAGCATTATACTTTTTTAAGTAGACCTGTTTTTATTATTGATAATGAAATTTTTATAGGAAACTCTAAAAAGAATGTTGAGGCGGTTAAAAACGCAATTAACAAATAATCAAAGTTTACTTTTTCATCAATTCAATCATCTTTTCTAGTTGTATTTCTTTTTCAATTAATTTACCATCGTGATAGAATAGAACTAATTCTAAAGGTACTTTATTCCAAGCTAATTTTGCTACATTATCTGGACTAATATTATGTCTTCCTAAAGTTTTTTCCGTTGGCCAATCAATACTAGGAAAGGAAACATATGCCAATTCAGAGCAAACAATTTTATCGGTAGTATTTACATCAAAATTAAAATCATACTTTTTACCTAGTTGCCTGAAAGCCATTAATAAAGCTTCCTTTGTTAGGGCATCTTTGTTTTCATCATTAAATACAGGTCTTAGAATTGCAAAATCATCAACATTCATGAATTCATCAATCGTACTCAATTTAACTCCAGAACGGAGAGCTTCAATTATTTGGTGTTCATTTTTAGATTCTGAATCTGAATCCGAACCAACGGCCTCTGCATGCTTTTTCACATATGGATTATCCCATAAATCTAAATCTATTAGCTCTGCTTTGGTGCCTGTCCAAATAGCAACATGACCAAAATGACCCGGGATGAATTTATCTGTTAACCTAAAAGGTGTTTTTTCTAATAAAATATCTAATGGCTTTAAATGTTTTATAATATTTTCTTTGGCTTGAGTGTCTTGGTATAATTTTCCTTTTCGTGATTCATATAAACCCATAGCATTTCCAAATAACCCACTTAGCATATCAAAACCGTCTTCTGAAGATTCCGTAATCATTTCAGTAGTAATTCTTTCAAAAGCAACAAACTTAGTAGAAGCTACTTCCTTTATTCTTATTTTCTTGACATAATTATAAGATGGACTAGATTCAATTAACAACTTTAAATATGAATAATCGGAATCTTCATGAATATTTGATAAAGACGCTTTTGCTTCTTCAAAAAAGGTTATTGCACGCCTTACCCTATGTCTTGTCTCAATTGAATTAGCATTTAAAGTTACTTCGTCAAGTTTGTTTTCTAAAAGTCCAAAACCCATATCTGGATCGTTAACAAGCTTTCTTAGTCTACCATCTTGCTCAAATAATACTATTCCAAGAAAATAATTATCATAAAGCGTAAGAGCTGCGCCTAATGAAAGCATTAACCCTTTTAATCTTAAGTTACCTTCAATATTATAGTTTTTAAGGGTAGCATCTTCTACATCAATCGCACACTCATAGGCATTTGCAATGGTAAAGAGCCCTTCCCTTATTTTTAAATAACTTTCAGAGCCTTCTTTTAATATCAGTAAATCTCTACTGCTTATAGGTGCATCATTGTCTATTTTTAAACGATTAGCCACTTCTAACATTTCGGTTCTAGCTACTAAACTAGATTCAACTAGTAATTGAAGTTTATTATAATCTTCTTCAAATATGGAATCTGGATGAACACCATTTTCTAATTGGATAAGTAAATTATTAAAACATGAATCCTCTCTTTGTCCTTTATTAATTGATATTTTAAAATAAGTATATGTAGCAGAACCTAGAATAATTATAAGAAGACCAATAAAGATTTTTTTTATTCCATTTTTCATTAATGTATACTGTTTATCGAAAAAGATATCTCTATCTTATCCTAGTTTGTACTAAGTTACAGAAATTAGGATAAAATTTTGAAATAAAATGAATGGTGTTTATAAATTTTATTATGTAAACTACTGTTAAATAGATTGTTATTCTTTTTTTTTGAATACCGGTTATTGCCCCATATACTTAGGGTTAACTTGTTTACGGCATTTAGAGCAAAACCTTATTTTATCAATTTGGTATAGTTCTTGAAAAAAATGACAGAAGAACTAAGATATCTGTAAAATTGTAAAACAGTCATTATGTTAAATTTTACTATATTTAATATTCTAATGCTATTAATTATTTAATCTAAAACCCTTACTTATGAAGAAAGTTTTCTCTCTCCTTCTTTTTGTATTCTCCTTTATTTCTATTTGGTCTCAGGAAAAAGAAACGCCATTTCAATACCCATTTGAAGAAACAGGTGTGGAAGTTCCTAGAGGCGTCTATGGTACAGACGATAGAAGGGAAGTTAAAGATGCTCAAGGTATAGCTGATTTTGTTCGAGCTACGGCCGTAATGATAAATAAAAAAG
Organism: Seonamhaeicola sp. MEBiC01930; assembly: GCF_045277075.1. Lineage (GTDB taxonomy): Bacteria > Bacteroidota > Bacteroidia > Flavobacteriales > Flavobacteriaceae > Seonamhaeicola. Next base: position 1,610,150 of record NZ_CP104270.1, read on the forward strand.
ATATTGTTGGTAATAGAGTTTATGGATATACGTTAAGGGAACGATTACAATATCGATTTAAAAGCTCAAATTTTGATGAAAACATTAAATTTCTAGATCAGCCTACAAGCGCTAGTTGTACAGGATTTTTAATTGCACCAGATATATTGGTGACTGCAGGACATTGTATTAAAGAATTAAGTGATGCCAAAGATTATGTCTGGATTTTTGATTACACCAATGAACTTAAGTATAACAATACCTTCAAGTATATAGAAGTAGACCCCAAAAATGTATATGAAGTCACGGAGGTACTAGATGCAAGACTTGTTAATAAAGATTATGATGATTATTCTGTTTTAAGACTAAATAGAAAATCTGAAAGAGCGCCATACAGATTCAGGACTTCTGGAAAAGTAGGATACGGAACAAAAGTTAATACAATAGGAAGCCCTACAGGGTTGCCTCTTAAATTTGCTGACAATGCAAAAGTGGTGGATGATTCTCAGCCAAAATGGTTTAAAAATAGTATTGATACTTTCCCCGGAAATTCAGGAGGTCCTGTTTTTAGTACTTATGGGTTTTTAGAAGGTATTCATGTTAGAGGAGCTGTGACTGAGGGGCACAATGGTGATTATACCGGTGATTATAAATATGATGAGTATTGCAATTGTATTAAGACTGTAGAATTTGGTAGTGTTTATTGGACAGCAGGAGCCCAAGCTCATAGAATAACTGCAATTCCCCATAAAAGATTACATCAAGCTATTTATGAAAATATTGAATATGCTATTATTAATAACTTAAAAGATAGGCTAAAATCATGGGTGGCGTATTCATGGATTTTAGACCATGAATACACAAAAAAAAGAGGACGTTTAGAGATTACCGCTGCAAAACATAATAATTTAGAAGCCTTGAAATATCTTATTTCAAAATCTAAAAATGAAAGTATTGATGTTTATGGTGAGTCTCTAATTAAATATGCAATAAGTAATAATAATGAGAAAATGTTAGCATTTTTATTGGAGCAAGACATTGTTTTTAACACAAACAGCTACGAAGCTTCTTCCCAAATGATTTCAGCTTTTAAAAAGGGGAACTATAATATGGTTTATACAATGATTGATAATGGTTGGAATGTAAATGGAACTGATTATAGCGGAAACAACCTATTGCATTTGGCAGCTGCTAAAAACAATATGTCTTTAATTAAAGAAATAGTTGCAAAAGGAGTGAGTGCCATTGCAAAAAACAAAAATGGCCAAAGGCCTGAGCACATTGCTAAGAAAAATAAAAACAAAATAGCTCAGAAATATTTAAAAAATATTAGAAAACAACAAAAATAAACGTCCTCCCTAAGGCCTAAGTTAAGTTTTGAATTAATTTTTATTTGAAAGGTTTTGAAACAAAAACAAGTTATATTTTTTGCAGTTATTCTATTGCTGGCTATTGTAAATTTTGGATTTGCCCAAAATGATTATGCGTATTCTTGGAATAACACGGAGTTGGTTAGTTCAGTTGAATGCCTTAGTAATAACAGCAATTTTGAAGGATTAAAATTATCCAAAACTATAGAAGAGGATCATAGTGATGTTAAGGTTTACGTTGAGGTAAACTTCAAGAATAAAATATTTGAGCGTATAGAAGATTTCAATCAATTTGATTTAGAATTCTGGTTACTTTCTAATAGGGCATTTAAAACGGGTGTTGATTTAAAAATTACAATTGCTTATTCAAATAATTCAGGCGATCAAGAACAATTTTATACATTTTGCTTAAAGTATGTTGAAAGTGTTGTCCGAGGTGAAGAAACTACAGAAAAGGGCGAATATGTAACACTGCCAGTTTATTTTGCAACAGATAGAAATAAGGTTGATACGAAGAATTTAAATGGAGCTTTTGGAGTTAAACGATCCGATTTAAAATATGGTATTTGCGAAGTTAGTATTCCGTTAGATCATGATTTGGGAAAAATAGAAAGTCCTTCAATTTGGAAATTGGAGTTTTCTGAAGATCCATCAAAACATATTATGATTCAAGATATTGATTTGCTAGAAAAAGACAAATTCTTCATTTCATTATCAAATGGAATAAAAAATTCAAATTCAAAAAGTACTTTTTTATTTGTTCATGGTTATAATACCTCGTTTAGTGAGGCTGCAAAACGAACTGCACAAATTTCACATGATTTATTGTTTGATGGGGAACCCGTTTTTTATAGCTGGCCATCTCAGGCCTCTATGTTTAAGTATCCTAAGGATGAAGCCAATATTGAATGGGCACGTTATAATATTAAAAACTTTTTAGAAGATTACATTACAAAATCAGAAGCAGAAGATATTTATTTAGTTGCTCATAGTATGGGTAACCGTGGACTTACAAAAGCTATTGTTGAGCTTATGACTGAAAATCCTCATTTAAGAAAAAATATTAAGGAAATTATACTGGCTGCACCAGATATTGACGCCGATGTTTTTAAAAATGATATTGCTCCTAAAATGGCCTCTAAAGTTCAAAAGCCTATTACCTTATATGTGTCATCGGATGATTTAGCCCTAAAAGCCTCAAAAATTTTGCATGGCAACCCAAGAGCGGGTGATGCAGGTGATAGTTTGGTAATTGTGAAAGGAGTTGAAACCATCGATGCCTCAGGTATTGATACGAGCTTCTTAAGACATTCTTATTTTGCAGATACAAATACTATTATTTCAGATATTTTCGATATTATAAAATCCGGAAAACGCGCTTTTAATAGAGAACGATTAAAGCTTATGAAGCTCTCAGATGAGATTTATTGGCGTGTTAAACATTAAATCCTAACAATTATTTATGAAGTCAATTTTTTCATTATTTGTAATACTACTGTTATTACCTCTTTCGGTAACCTCTCAAGATAAGTACAAAGTAGTATATGATTACACAACAGAAAATATCTCTTATTATAAATTAGACAAGAGTTACAAAGTTGTAGATACATTAGAAAACCCTAAAATAAAACGAAGTAGTTTGGTTGAAATTCAGCTAAAAAATGTAAACCCTTTTGCGGTAGATGTTGAAACTGAAGTTAAGGAAGAAGAAATACACCAAGCAGGTGGTGGATTTAACTTCAGCTCTTTACTGGGGGGAATCAATACGTTTTCTAGCGATAATTTAAATTTGAACGTGGCTAATCTTCCTGCAGGGGAAGCATTTAGAGCAAATTCTAGAGGAAGTGGGATAACCAATGGTTTTTCAGATTTAAATGAAAAAACTACCAATGTAGCCGCATTAAAAACAACTATAATGTCTAACCTACTTAATCCTAATCTAAGTAAAGAAGATATTGTTGAAAATGTTATAGAAACTGCTGGCTTGCAACAGGATGCAAGATTGCCAGATCCTAATGAAAATTTTTATGTGTTTTTGACACAATTGGAGAAAATAGTGCAAGAAGATAAAGCAGAACTACAAACTGATATTAATTCAATGTCTAAAGAAATAGACCAAGAGACTAATAATGGAGAAGAGGCTTTAACCAGGGGGGAATTAATAGAACGCAATTATTTAATTAGTGATTTGCAAAGCTTGATGACTTCTTTGAACAATTCCACAATTCAAACTGTTGAAGATTTAAAAAAGATAAAATCTCTTTACACTATGTTAGAGGCTTCAGATTTTAGCAGAACTTACGATTATCAAATTGAAGCAGATAAAGTAAATATTGAAGTAAAATTTGTTCAAAGTTTATTCGCTCAGAATGCAAATAGCGCTAATATAGGTAGTACTTTAAAAACTCGAAACATAAAGTTATACTCAAAGGGAGGTTTTAAAATAAATACAGGAGTTGCTCTTACTTTAAACAATTTTGGATCAAAATCTAAAGATTATTTTGTAGATGAAAATGGTGTGATAGGAGCAGATGATAACGATTATTTTACACCAAATCTAAGCACCATGATTAATTTTTATCCTTATACAGGAGAGAACTTTAATATAGGTGGCTCTTTTGGATTGTCAATCCCCATTTCAGGAGACAGTAATATAAAAGGGGTTAATTTCCTTTTAGGACCTTCACTTCACTTTGGTAGTAAAAGTAGATTATCAATTTCTGGAGGGTTAGCCTATGGGCCTGTAACTAAATTGACCAATGGTTTAAAAGTTGGAGATACCACAACCTTTGGAGGAGTTGATAATTTCACCAAAGACGTCTATGACTTTGGATATTTCTTCGGAATCTCATTTAGCTTGTTTGATTTAAATTAAACCTCTCATGAAAAAAATAATTTTAGCATTATTAGTTTGTTTTAGTTTTCAGTTTATTCACGCCGAAAAATATGCCTTAATTATTGCAGTTGGTAATTATCCAAAGAAAACTGGGTGGAGCAGTATAAGTTCGGTGAATGATGTTCCGTTAATCAAGGAAACTTTATTAAATCAGTATTTTAACGAGAAGAACATAACTGTTTTAATTGATGAGCAAGCAACTTACCAAGGCATAAAACAAGCTCTAAACAACTTATATAGTAAAGTTAACCCTGACGATATTGTTGTGATTCATTATTCTGGCCATGGACAACAGATTTTTGATAATAATGATGAAGAAATTGATGGCAAAGATGAAGCCCTAGTACCTTATGATGCTTGGGTAAAATATAACAACAATTACAAAGGAGAGCGTCATTTACGTGATGACGAATTGGGTAATTACATTACTAAGTTTAGAAATAAGTTAAGTAATAAAGGGCAGTTGCTATTGTTACTAGATAGTTGTCATTCAGGTTCTAGTACACGAGGAGGGAAAGCTAGAGGAAGTGCAGCTGTTTTTGCTCCTAGCGATTGGGCACCAAAAAAAAAAGATGGCGATATTTCTGGTAGTGATATGACAGAAGATTCTAAAGAGAAACTTAGTGAAAATGCTGCGCCTTTTATTTTGATTTCTGGAGCTTCGGCTAATGAATTGAATTATGAATATAAGGGAACCGGTTCATTAAGCTATGCGTTTTCAAAAGCTATGAACAGTTTGGGAAGCAACTTTTCATATAATCAATTATTTGCAAAGATTGAAAGCCAAATGAATGTGATTTCACCAAAACAAAACCCAACCATTGAAGGTGATTTAAATGTTCAGTTATTCAATAACCAATATGTAAAACAGCAGTCATTTTATAAAGTAAAATCGGTTCCTAGAGAAGATGTTATTAAGATTCAAGCTGGTAAAATTCATGGGTTATTTAAGAATACTACGGTACATGTTTTACCATCTGGAACAACCAAGGTAGAAGAAGGGAAAATTATCACAAAAGGTATTATTACGCTTTCAAAATTTAATGAGTCAATTATTAAATTAGATAGCCCTCTGGAAGATTTTAATGAAAAAAATTATTGGGTGTTTATTGATAAACCCTCCTATGGAGATATTGCCGTAGACGTGTACTTTGATAAATCTGTTAAGGATAAAAAAATGGTTAATGGGGTTTCTGACTACTTAACTGATAAAAACCTGGGGCAGGTTGTTAAGAAAATAGATTCAGCAGATGTTGTTATAATTAATGATGGTACTGGGTTTTCCTTAAAATCGACTAGTGGCTTGGGAGATATAGATGCTGATGAGGAAACAAGAGGAGCAACTACTGTTGATGATATTAATCAAAAGCTTTTTTCTTTTGCACAGGGTCAATACTTGAAGAATTTGGAGTTTAAAAATTACAATTATGAGTTTGAGTTTAAATTGATTCCTATTCAATTTGATATTCTTACTGATGAGGTAGGTGAGTTACAAGATGTTTCAGCATTAACTAATGAAAATGGTACGTTTCAAGTTAAAGAAGATGTAGATCATGTAGTCTTACAAGTAACTAATAAGAGTGAAAAGCCGCTTTATTTCAGCATCATTGAGATTAACTCAAAAGGAGAAATATTTCCATTTATGCCAAATGATAATTGTACGTTAAATAATGATGAAAGAAAGTTGGCACCTGGAAAAACCATGGTTTTTAAAGATTGTATTTTCTCTTTTGGTCCTCCATATGAAAAACTTATCCTTAAAGGTTTTGCTACTTCATCTCCCATCAGTTTTCAATCTACTGTTGAAACTAGAGGGGAAGACAATAAAAGAAGTGCGGGGAACCCATTAGAACAATTTCTATCTAATAGCTATTCACAAAGTAGAGGCCCTAAAGCAAAAAAGGTGAGTGGTAGAATTGATGGGTTTAGTACTGAGTTTATTTATGAAATAATAAAAAAGTAATATTTCTTGAAGCAGATAATACACATATTATTCTATTGCTTTTTCACCTTTGCCTTTGCTGAAGGGGGCTTAGAAAAAAGTAAAAATATACATGTAATTTCTATTGGAATTAATAAATACTCTGGTACACTTCACCCTTTAAATCTATGTGTAAATGATGCTAATGATTTAGTTAATAAAATTAAAGCAGATAATCCTAAAAGAACAAAAGAAGATGTTCAAGAAAACATCCAAAAATACGGAAGAGGCGTAAAAGATGGTTATGCAATTGACAAGGTAATTTCATATATTTTAACTGATGAACAGGCTACTCTTGAAAATATTAGAAACACATTCAAAAAGGTAATAGCCAGTGCTTCTTCCAATGATTACTTTGTTTTCTTATTTAGTGGTTACTCCATGGAATCTCAAAATGGAGAAACCTTTATCATTCCCTATGTAGAAAACATTGATTTTGAATATACCTTAGATAAGAATAGTTTTCAATATTCAAAATTTGATAAAAGCAAAGTGTTTTCATTGGTTGAAATGGCTAAACTCATGGAGCAAATTGCTTGTAAAAATCAACTCATTATCTCTGAAGCAGGAAGCGGAAGTGCATTCGGACAAAACTTAATGGCAGAATTATTTGAATCTAACCCTTTAGTTGCAGCAAGTACTGAAAGAAACCGGATTATACTTACCACTAAAGAAATGGGAATGGAAAATAGCTCCAATCAAAACGGTTTTTTAATGAAATATATACTTGAAAATGGTAATATTCTTAACGCCATTCACCAACCCAACCAATATGAGTTTGATTTAATGAAGTCAGAATTACTTTCTCCGGTTAGGTCTAGTAAATATGTCGCTATTTTTAATGAAAAAAATTATAGATCTGTTCTTTTAAAAAACTATAATAAAATCAATACTAGAGGGTCAAAAAGCAAAACATTAGAGAAAACTAAGGAAATTGAAGATCAAAAATCTGAAACCTTTGCTTTCATTTTGGCAACCGAAGATTATAATGATGATCAAGAAAGTTGGGACAATTTAAAAAACCCCATTAACGATGCCGAAGCGGTTGCTAAAATACTATTTGAACGTTATAACGTAAAGACTACCAAAGTCTATAATAAAGATAAAAATGAAGTTTTAAAAGCTTTTTTAAAGTTCAAAGAACAATTGGGTGAAAAAGACAAACTGTTGTTCTTTGTAGCTGGCCACGGTTATTATAGTGAAGCTTTTTCAGATGGTTATTTAGTAATGAAAGATAGTTATTCTTTAGATGATGATTTGACTTTAGATAGCTACCTTTCAATGGCTAAGCTTAACCGGATTTTAGATGGTGTAAAATGCAAGCAGGTATTTTCAATTTTTGATGTATGCTACGGGGCAAGCTTTGAATTAAATAATGCAAATTTATCCGTAGAGAACTACAGCAATACTAAAATGGATAACGGGTTAGATATTTTCATTCAAGAAAAAGACAAAAGCATGTCTAGAATTGTATTAGCTTCAGGTAAATATGAGGTTTATGATTATTGGAAAGATTCTCAAAAACATTCGCCCTTTGCTGATAAGCTTATTAAGGCATTAAATACCGAAAAACAATTTATTTCTCCGGGTAAAATATTCTCTTATGTTCAAGGTAATGCCACAACACCTATTTTAAAACAATTTGGGAAACATGAAGCACGAGGTGATTTTTTAATTAAGGTTAAATAGTCATGTTTAGGTCGATATCATTCCTAGTTTTTACCTTTTTTTTCATTACGGTTTCTTCCCAGGAAGATTCCTCCAAAATTTCTCTGCAGTTTAAAGAACTCATTAAGGAACATGAAAAAAACATAAAGGAGTTATACGTTTACAGGGGGGCTTCGTTAGATTGGCTTAAAACAGGAAGTATAAATGAAGAGGATCTTTTTAGAACAGTACTTCCTATGTATCATAAAAAAGTAGGTATTTTAACCTACACTCATAGGTTAGATACCTTGTACGTGAATTTGTTGTCTGGAAACTATAATTATAAGGAACGCAGAATTCATATTAGTGCTGATGACCTTCAAGAAAAGGTTAATCAGGTTTATCTTATGTTTTCATCTAGCTTTTTAAATAGAGCACCAAAGGAAAGAGGTTCAAAACCGAGTAACCTAAAAAGACTCACTAAAAAATCTAAGGCCTCATTCCGCTTATTGAATAACATTCTATTACCAGTAGATTTAGGTTTGGAAACATTCGATCATTTGATTATTGTGCCAACATTCAATATAGCAACATTACCTTTTGCTGCTTTTAAAATGGGAGAAGAATATTTGATTGATCTTATGAGTTATTCCATTGCTCCTAATTTATTTGAGTTGATGCTTTCTAACGAGCAAAATAAAGTTAAGCATAATCTTAATTATAGGGAGTTGAGTTATTTTTGGGATAAAGCCCTATTTGTTTCAAACCCCCAGTATCCTATCAACCTTGATTGGGATTTTCCTGATTTGCCAGGGGCTAAAGATGAGGTAAATAATATAATCAATTTAACCGAACCTATTGATTTTAAAGAGTTTGAAGGGAGACACGCCATAAAAGATAGTATACTAAAAGAAATCTGTGAATATGACTTAATATATTTCGCAACCCATGGTATTTCTAATTCAGATAGTCCAATGGATCACAGTTTTTTGGTTTTGGCAGATAACCATAGTGAAAAATCATATCTATCCTTGAGGGAGATTATGAATACTAGAAAAAAATGCAATTTAAAAGCTGATTTGGTAGTTTTAAGTGCGTGTCAAACCGGGTTGGGGAGGTCGCATCAGGGAGGTGTTATTGGACTTGCAAGGGCCTTTCAAATTGCAGGAGCAAATCATGTTTTAATGAGTTTGTGGAATATTGATGATCAAGAAACTGGAACCATAATGAAGATGTTTTTTGAAGAAATGAAAACCGGAGGACCATTAATGCCACATGGTGCTTTGAGAAATGCCATTTTAAAATATAAATCAGAAATAAATGATGACCCTAAGTATTGGGCAGCTTTTTCTGTTTTTGGAGTGCCTTATTAATAATTTAATGAAAAGAAGTCTGTTATATATAGTTTTATTATTCTCCATTCTTGTAACGGCGCAAGAAGAAAGTTCCCGTGGCTCAAAATCAAAAAATACTTCAGAAGTTAAAAAAGGGGTAAAACGAGCATTGATAGTTGGTATTTCAGATTATAAAGAAGAATCTTTAAAATTGGATTTCTCTGATGATGACGCTCTCATTTTCAAACAATATTTAGAGGAGGTTGAAAAAATCCCTCAAGAGCGTTTGGTTGCCTTGGTGACCAATGATTCAACCCAAGAAACTTCATTCTCTGAACCAAGTTCTAGTAATATTTTGCGGGAATTGCGGAAACTCATGGATGACACCCAAGAAGGTGATACGGTATATTTCTATTTTGCTGGTCATGGTGATGTTGTAGATGATCAAGGTTTTGAAGAGGGTTTTTTGTTAGCTTCAGATAGTAATGATAATCAAGAATATTACGGAACACCAGGAGTGGTGTCTTTAAAACATCTCAACAGTGTTATTACTGCAGTAACAGAAAAGGGTGCTAAATTCGTTTTAGTTTTGGATGCCTGTCGTTCCGGGTTTTTATATAAAGAAGGCACACAAAAGAACTTAGAAACCTTTAATAATAACTTTCAACATTCTACTAAATTTTTTAGTTGTGGCCCCAATCAATTATCATATGAAAGTAAGGAATTGGGTCATGGATATTTCACTTATTACCTAGTATTAGGGTTGTTAGGCGCCGCTGATAATTTGGTTCAAGACAACAGTTTACAATATTTTGAAATAGCAACCTTTTTAGATGGTAAGGTAAAAAGTGAAACCAACCAAAAACAAGCACCTATTGTTTGGCATCAAAATACCGTAGGAGTTTTTAAGGCGGTTGAAAGTAAAGACAAGGAATTGGCTTTAAAAAACCTTCAAGGTGTTAGTAATATTAAAAATATCTGGAACTCACGGTCTTTACATAATTTTGCTTCGGAATCAATTACCGAAAATCCAATAGTTAAAAGATTTAATAAAGCTTTAAAATCTGAGAATTTTTATGGCTCACATGATTCGGCCTATGAACTTTACAAAATGGCCAATTCTCAGAAAATGTTGGAAACCTTGGTGCTTAATAGAATGCGTCATGGATTGATTAATGCTTTGTCTACCAATGCACAAATTCTTATCAATACTTATATTGGGAATGCTGAGGTGCTACCAAGCAGCGAGGTTTTTGAAACTAAAGCCTTTTATCTAGAATTGTGTTTAGAATTATTAGAAAAAGATGATTTTATTTATGATAGAATTTATATGAGCAAGCTTTTTTTAGAAGCCTATGCAGTGATTAGGGCACGGCATTATTCTAAATACTCTGATGCTAAAAACAAGTTAAAGGAAGCCTTAAAAATTGAAGACAGGGCTGCATATATTCATAACGCCCTTGGTTTAGTGTTAAATCACGAAAACAATTTTAAAGAAGCTGAATTTCATTATGAAAAGGCAAAAAAATTAATTCCTTCATGGTCCTTTCCAGTTAACAATATAGGTGCCAATTATTATGAACAATATCAATATGATAGTGCGAGCACCGTTTTGTTTGAGGCTTTAGAATTAAAAGGTTCGTATGGTAGTGTATATAATAATTTGGGAGCTATAGCTCAAGATCAAGGGAATTATACTAAGGCAGAAGAGTACTATCATAAAGTTAAGGAAGCCGAAGGAAGTTATTCAACTATCACTTTAAAAAACTTAGCCAACTTATACAGAAATAAAGGAAACATTAGAAAAGCGGTTGATTATTTTGAATTGGCATTAAAATCAAACCCTAATTATGTTTATAACTACTATTCATATAGTGATTTATTGAATGATGAAAGTTTGGATGTTAAAAGAGCTGAGGAATTGTTAAAACAGGCTATAGAATTAGAGCCATACTTTTCGCAAGGTCATGCAGAATACGCCGATTTGTTAAGGCGATATCCAAGGGATGAAAATAGCCTTAAGATAGCTGATAGTTTATACAATTTTGCAATTGAGAATGATCCATTTTATGAATGGGCTTATGCAGGAAAGGGTTGGTTAAAACACAAACAAAACTTGAAATTAGAAGCTTTAGAAGCTTTTACCCTAGCCATACAAGTTAACCCTAAAAAACCAAAACCTTATTATAATTTGGCAAGTTACTATAAAAGTGGATTGAGTGATGTTGTTAAAGCAGAAGAGTTTTATCTAAAAGCTATTGAAAGAGATTCATTTTATTTACCGGCATATGAAAGTTTGATTGGTATGTATAATAAGAACAATCAGGAAGATAAGTCAATTAAACTTTTAAACACCTTAGTTGTTTGGCATAAAGATGCACCAGATGTTTGGAATTTATTGGGTAATACTTATTTTGATAAGCGCAACTTTTCTGAAGCTATTAAAGGGTATCAAAAAGCAATAGAAGTAGATTCTACCTATGCCAAAGGTTTCACAAATTTAGCCTATAGCTTAATGAGAACTGGAAATTATAAGGATGCTTCATATACTTATAAAAAGGCTGTTGAATACAATCCGTTTAAAAATAAGCCAGAAAATTTTTCAACACTATTATTGGGGGAATCCAGAAAGGTTAAAAGAAACGGAAACCTTAATCAAGCTCAATTAATTTTGAATGAGGCTTATAGTATAAGCGCTGATTTTAACACATCATTTGCTTTGGCAGAGCTTTATTATTTAAACTCAAAATCAAATCAGGCAAGATCAATTATTAACAATTTTATGGTTTCTGGAATTTCAAAGACAAGAAAAATTAAATTCCTGGAATTAGCGTGTAAAGTGGCAATAGATTTAGGTTTAAAAGAAGAGGCTTTAGTAAAAGTTGAGCAATTAAAGGAAATTAATCCTAGGCCTAATTATACTTTAGAAGCATTGGTTCAATTCATGAACGGAAGAGTAAAAGAATCACAGGAAACCTTTTTAAAGACAAATACATTACTTTTAAGAGAGGGGTTTTTAAAGAAATCATATAGTAAGAAAGCTATTAATTTAATTAAACAACTGAAAAATGACGAGTAGATTTTTTAAGATATTAATTTGTTTTTGTTTTATCTGTACTAATATAATTTATGCTGGAGTTAATCTAAAAAACGGTAATTATTATGTGTCTTATACAGACATTGAAATGAATACTTTCCGTTCTGCATTTACAAGTATAGTTAGAACTTACAATTCTAAATCTACAACTGTTGGATTATTTGGTTTTGGCTGGGGTTCAGAATTAGAAACCAAATTATATGTATATCCAGATGGTACTTTAATAGTTCAAGAGAATGGTTCTGGAGGCACTACGTATTATAAATCGTCTTTAGTAACAGATGATATGTTGGAACTAATGATTGACGAGCTTTTAGATGTCACGCTTTCTGAAGGCGCTATTTCAGATTCACCAGATGCCATAATTGAAAGAAGAAATAGACTGATGAGAGATATGGAATATAGGTCACGTGAATGGGGTAAATATGTAAAAAAAGGCTTGTTAGAGTACACAACAGATTTTCCTGAAGGCATGGAATGGGAATCTTATCAAAGGGGGAATTCCAAGATGATTAGAACGGGTAATGGGTATAAGAGAATAACTAATAGAGAAACCGAAACGTTTGACCTAAGCGGAAATATGACTAGATACGATAAGGGAAATGGAGAATATAGTATTTTAGAGTATAAGGATAATAAGCTTTATAAAATGATTGCAGCAAGTGGTGATGAATTGATTTTTAAGCTAAATGAAGATGGATTTATAACAAGTATTAAATCTAAAGTTGGTAATTCTAGTTATATCTATGACGGTAAGAAATTAATTGAAACAAAAGACGCAGCCTCAAATATATACAAGCATGCTTATGATGATTTGTATAACATGACATCTATAAGCTATCAGGATGGTAGTACATATAGAATTGAGTATCACCCTAAAACATTTTACGTTAAAAAAATAATTGATAAGGTTGGAGATATTACTGAATACGAATACCATGTGTTCTATAATGAAGATGGCACTATAGATAAAAACCACTATGCAACATCAGTAATAAAGGAGTTTTATGGTGAAAAGAATTCTAATTATTATGAATATATAATTGGGGTTAAACTCAATGGAGAGCGTTATAATAAAATGATTAAAACAACTATTAATGGCATCTCCAAAGAAACCCATTATGATGAACTTTGTAATAAGCCAACATCTATAACAAGGAATGAGTATAAAACTACTTTTAAGTACAATAATCGTTGCTTATTAATAGAAAAACTATCAGCCAGTGGAGATTCTATCTATATAAAATATCATTCTAAATTCGAAAAGATAACTAATGTAAAGAATTATAATGGTGAAACATCTTTTGAATATAATGATGAAGGAAATTTGATTAAGGCCAATAAGGTTAATGGTGCAAATCTTGAACTGACATATGATGACAAAGGAAGAATTGAAAGTATGAATCAAGATGGGGATATCTTGACTTTTCAGTACAATAAATACGGCAAGCCTATAAAAATATCTAAAAAAGAGGGAGGCTTTATAAGAATAGAATATGATAAAAACGGAGAAATAGAACGGGTAGATAGTAATGGAGACCATGAAATGGCCCTAGAAGTTACGCAAGCCTATCAAAATATGCTGGCCTTAATAAAACCAGCGGGTGTTAATTTGGATATGTAAAGATGTAAAATAATGGACTTCAGAAGAATTATTGGGATAGTAATAATGGTTTTTACCATTTGTTTGAATGCACAGAATACCGAAGCCTATAAGAGTTGGGAAGAACATATTATAAAAGTTCAAGAGTACCTAGCGGTAAGTAGTTTCGATCTAGCCAAAGAGCATATTATTGAAGCAGAAAAACTAGCAGAGGATGCTTTGGTTGGATTGCCATTTGGATTTGTAAACATGTACTATTTTTATGGTATTATTGAAACTAAACTAGGGCTTTATGAGAGCGCAAAAAATCAATTTGTCAAGTCATTAGAATTTCATAAAAATGTTCAAGAACCAGATTTGCAACATCAATTTGGAACTCGTCTAGAAATAGCCAATCTCGAGGCAATTTTAGGAGATTCCGACAAAGCCATTGCAGATGTAAAAGAAATTCTTATCGACTACAAAGAAAACCTAGATTCTAATTCTGAAGTTTATGCTGCCTACATTAATAACTTGGGGGAGCTTTATTATTCCACTGGGGATTGTAAGGGAGCCCTGAAATATTATAATCAAGCACTTCAGTACCTAATTGATTTAAAAATTAGGTCGCAAACAACTTCTCAAGTTTATTATAATATTGCAGTCTGTAATTTTGTTGCTGGAGACTATGAAATAGCTAAGGATATTTATGATCAAGCCTTATTGATTTGTCAGGAAGGTAATTTAGAACATACATTATTTTATGCTAAATTATTGATGGATACAGGTTCTTTGTATCAGTTATTGGGTAATTATAAAATAGCTAAAGGATTAATGGCAAATGGAATGGCTATAATGCTAAGCCTAAATCTTAATAATAGTTTTGACTATGCAGAAGCTGTTATGACCTATGCCAACTTACAAAAGGACCTAGGGGTTTTTGATGAGGCATTGTCTAATACCCTTAAAGCAAAAAAAATGTTTCGTCAATTTTTGAACGATGACGACATTAGATATGCTGATCTTAATAACTTATTGGGGCAGATATATTTTAATAATGGGAATTATAGAGAATCTTTGGAACTATATGAGAAATCGGTTAAGTTGTTTCAAGATAAGGGTTTAGAAGATAATGTAGGTATTGGATATGCCTATAATGGATTGGGTATGGCATATCAGTCCTTGGGGGATTATAATAAGGCTTTAAAACATTACCAACTAGGCAGTAAAATCCTTGGAGAGAAACTAACCAAGAAACATAAGGATTATGGAATTACATTAATGAATCTAGGAACGGTTTATGGCTTATTGAACAATTATTCCTCAGCGTATTTTTGTTATACAGAGGCTGTAGAGGTTATTTCACAATCTATAGGAGTTGAGAATTCTTTGTATGGGCAATTATGTATAGGGTTGTTAGGAGTTGTTTATAAAGATCAATCAATTGAAGTCTCAGAGTCCAAAGAATTGGTTGATCGTGCCTTAAGCATTTTTAAGAATAATACGGATGAAAGCAACCTTTACTATAATTATGCTCTTATGTATAAGGCCATAATTGCTAAAGAAGAAAATGATTTAGATAGCGCCATTTCATATCTTTTAGAAGCAGAAAAACGGATTGCCAAACATCTTGAGGGTGAAAGCCAAATTTATTACGATGTTATTTGTCATTTAAGTATGTTTTATGATATGAATGGACAACATGAATTAGCCATTTCATATTATAAAAAATACAATGATTACTTACTAAATTCCCTCGTCAAAGTATTTGCATTTAGAAGTCAAGAGGATAAGAAGATTTTTTTAAGAAATTCTGAGTTTTGGTTTTCTTTTATGACATCTGTATCAAGAAAGGAAAAATTCCAATCTAAAGAACTAGTTTCAATTGCCTTTAACAATCAATTAATAAGGAAAGGTTTATTGTTAAATAGTTCTAAAGGTATTTTAATAAGTCTTGAGGAAATAAATGATGAGGTTATATCTAATAAGATTAAAACATATAGGACTCTAAAGGGGAATTTGGCTTCATTAAGGAGCCATCCAGTTGCAAACAATGGGGTAAATGTTAATGACATTTCTAAAAAAATTATTGCTTTGGAAACAGAACTGGTTGAGCTTTACAGTGCTAATTTTGGTTCAAATACGGGTTTTGAAAAAAACTGGAAAGATATAAAGTCGGTTCTAAATGATTCAGAAATTGCCGTAGAGTTTATTTCTTATTACCCTAGCTTTAATGATCAAGAGAAAAACAATGTGAAATATTTGGCATACATAATTTCTAATTCAGATTCAGAACCAATGGTGGTTGAATTATTTAACGAAACTGAGTTAAAGCAAAAAATAATAAATTCAAATCCCAATCAACTTTATGCAGCAAGGGGTTCTAAAGCAAAAAGTACAACTTTTACAAACAATGTTTATGAATTGGTGTGGAAACCTTTAGAAGAGTATTTGAAAGAGGTCAAAACTATTTATTATTCCCCAGTAGGTCTGCTTAATCAGGTGCCTTTCGCGGCATTAAATAAAAATGGAGAGTTATTAAGCAGCAAGTATGAATTGGTGCAATTAAGTAGTACTAGTTTATTGGCTGAATCAACCGAAGAGCCAAGACTGGATCATTCGCTTTTTATTGGTGGTATTAATTATGATTTTAAGCCAAATGGTGAAAAGATAAAGTCAAAAGCAAACAATTTTGATTTTTTGAAATCTTCAAGAGGAAATAGAGAATTTGGGGAAACGTGGAATTACCTTCCTGGGACAATGACGGAAATTCAGTCGGTTCAAAAGTTGTTTAAAAAGAAAAAGAAAAAATATTCCAGCATTTCAAAATCTGGTGCTTCCGAAGAGGCATTTAAAAACTTAAGCGGAAATAGCCCAAGTATTTTGCATATAGCAACTCATGGATTTTTCTTTGAAGGCCAACCAAAGGAGAACCGTGAACTTTTGGAGTTGTCTAAACAAAGTCCGTATAGGGTGTCTGAAGATCCGTTAATGCGTTCTGGTCTCATTTTGGCAGGAGCCAATTATGCCTGGAAACATGGAAATAATCCTTATGAAGAAGAAGATGGGGTTTTAATGGCTGCAGAAATTGCTAACCTTGACTTGTCAAAAACGGACATGGTGGTGCTTTCAGCTTGTAATACAGGTTTGGGTGATATTGATGGTAGTGAAGGTGTTTACGGATTACAACGCGCCTTTAAAATGGCGGGTGTGGATATAATTGTAATGAGTCTTTGGGAAGTACCGGATAAAGAAACCGCAGAGTTTATGAAGTTGTTTTACAGTAATTGGTTAACTGGAATGAAAGTACGTGATGCTTTTAATAAAACACAAAGATCCATGTCTAAAAAATACAAAGATTCGCCAGAAAAATGGGCTGCTTTTGTACTATTTGAATAGCTTTACCACATTTTTAAATTTGAAGAGGTGTTCATTTCTCTTAAATCGGGAACCTGCTTGCCGTTGGTGATAACCATAACATCTTTTAATAATTCCTCAATGTTTTCCGTAGTAAGAGGTATTGTTTTATTCAAATTGCTTTTATCAATTATAAAGCCATTTCCTTTTAGTTCTTTCTTGAGAAGCTTTATATAGGCCGATGTAAACGCTCCATTGCCTAATTCTTTGTTTTCATAGGCTACATCTTCACCTGCCGAAGCCGAAATAATAGTAATCCTGCTTGTAGATAAAAAGTCTTGAAACAAGGTAGATATAACTTCAGAAACCTTGAATTTAGAGTTTTTATTAGTCTTTCTGGATTTTGAGCCTCTTTCATTTGGATTGCCACTATCATGAACTACTTCAACCCCTGATGTTTCCATATCCAACGTATTCCCAGAATGGCATGAATCCATTAGTAGTAATATGTTATTAGATTTGCACTTTTTTAGGCTTTCAATTATTGTATTTAATGATACGCCGTTTTTAGTAACATTATTGAAATCCATGTCATGAGGAGAAAACAGATAGTTTAATTTTTTATCTAGAACGCCATGTCCTGCTAAAAAGATAATAATCTGGTCGTTATTGTTAGCTTTTTGAGATAGTTCTAATAGGGATGTTCTTATGTTTTCTGACGTGGCCTCTTTGTTAGTTAAATGTTTTATATGCGTTTTAGTAAATGAGTGTGGTTTATGGTTTGCTAAAAGCTCATCTGCATTGAAAAGCTCTTCATTAACCAAAGGTTCTGATGATTTAATCCATACAGGTTTATTATTATATAAACTAAAACCATTTATTGATCTCATAAGTACCCTTGTTTGAATTGGAATTCCTGAAATTTTATAGGTTTTGATTCGGTATCTAAATTGGTTAGAATAGCGTTCTAAAAGTGAGAATCTATCGCCTGAATTAGATATTGAAACTTCGGTATTGTAATCAATTGAGGTTTCAATATTTATTTTTTGCGGAATGGGGTTTTTATTGGTTAAATCAACTAGAAAAAGACTGTTATTCAAACTATAAACCAAATAATTACCATTACTAGAAATGTTTTTAAAGGTTGGAACAAACGCATCAATGGTGTCTAACTTTTTTGCATTACCTTCGAAATACTCTATAATATCTAGGTTGAATTTTAAAGTATCTATTTCGGTTGAATTTGGCTGACTCACCTCTAAAATCCCCTCATTGTTTTTTCCGTTATACCTATAGGTGAAGTTTGCCCAATGATTATTTTTAATTGGTTGAGGTTCAGAAGAAGTTTTAAAGGGTAGTGTAACCTTGTTAAAAGAACCAGATTCAAAGTGATATTGATAGTAAGTACTGTTTTCATCTTTTATATAAAAACTAGAATTGTCTGGATTTATAAAAACGATTTTATTAGATGAGTAAGATGGAAATTTGAATTCTTTTGGAAAATTGAATTCAGAAGTTGTTTGCTCCTTGAAGTCCCAAAGAAAAAACTTGTCTTGCTTATGTTCTAACCACAATGTCCTATCACTATTCACGGCATATAAGTCTCCTATGCTCTCAAATAATTTGGTGTACTTGTTAAGAGTTCTTTTTGGGAAGGGATAAGTGTTTGACAGGGCATATTGGTGACCGAAGAATTTGGACTTATATTTTAGCATGTCTTCTTCAGAAAGTTTACCGTAGATTTTTGCAATATCAAGGGCATCTTTATCGGCAAAAGTTAGATTATAATCCGTTTGTTCGTATTCTGAAACACCAATAGATAAGACGTATAATTCATCTGGGTCTGATGATTTTTGAGTTGTCTTTGGCGTATTTTGAGTTGTGTTCTTTTCAGCTTGTCCTCTTAAAGCCAAAGCTTTTTTTAAAGTATTAACATATTGTAAGTTAGGTTTTCCAAAAAGACTTAGCACTTTTTCGGGTTTAAAAAAATGGTCTTCTATATTAGTAATATCAATTGTCTGATTGTTTTTGCTTGCTATAAAGAAGTTATTTGGGTCTGAATTAGTGAAAAAATGGCCTTCTCTATCAATAAAAGCATGGGTATTCTTATTTGGGTGGAGCATGACTCCTAATTCCTGCAATGTTTCTGTGTCAAGAATGGAGATTTTACCATTATTAAAGCTGACCATAAGTTTGGTTGCATCGTCATTTAAAGAAACACGTTCTGGAAATTCAGAAGACATATATGTTTTAGTCTCATCGTTTATTATGATTCCAAATCCATCAGCAACCATTGCCATTTTATCCTTGGAATAAGATACATCAGTTACATATAGACAATCAAATTTTTGACTATTAAATTCTGAAGTTTCAGGTTTATATTCAATAATTAGAGACTCTCTATTGCATTTGTTCATATCTATTAAGTAATATGAATTACCAATTACAAATCCGTTATCATATACACTAAATAGTTCAAACCTCCCGTCAGTTAACGGTTCTTCAAATACAACCTTTTGAGTTTTGGTTTCGTGTATTTGAGCCAAGTTGTTAGAGTTTATCGTAAGAATGAATTCGCCATTATTAGAGATTTTACCAAATTTGTATTTTCCACTCAAGGTTTTTTCTTTATTATCTTTTATTAGGGTAAATTCTTGTGGCTCGGTGTAACCACCATTACCATATGGTTTGAGACTTAATAACAGAAGGTTTTGATCATTATTGTAGTCTATAATAGTTCTGTAATTAGAATTGTCATTCGCAATTTTTGTTACTTCATCTTGAATGAAATCATATTTGTAAAAACCATAGTCATTTTCATATTCTCCTAGTTTTTTATAACCATAAAAAGGGTATACTCCTGTAAGTTCATTAATGTCAAAATTGGTTTTAGTAAAATCAAAAGCTTGGTGATTAGCTTCTAAGTAGTTGCTGAAATCTAAAGTTCCAAACCTATTGTTGAACGTGCCTGTCTCAAAATATTTTATCTGATGTTCAAATGTGGTAATAAATTGCTGGTTAAGTTCATTGCCTTTAACCATCCAGTTGTTATATGGTAAAAAGGTACCCGAATAGAACTTAACAGATTCGTTGGGATATCGGTTTTTAATTGTTTTTGAAATATTATCAAAAACACTAAAGGTATTGGTACTACTGAAACTAGTATTGAAAGGCTCGAAGAATACATATTCATTCTTAGAACTTAAGTATAAACCATGTGAAACTCCATTTTCATTATGAGGAACTTCAGAGCTAAACTTGTTTTTTTTCTTAGTAATTATTATTGGATTGTATGGAATGGTTCCTTTTGAACTTAGTACTATTTTATAATCACTTTCCAAAGAAGTGGCGTTAACATTAACAAATTTTCCAAAAGGGTTTTCCTCTGAAAATACTGGATTTAGATATTGTTTATTGTTACTTAAATTGTAAATGTGAATTTTTTTATTTTCAATATCAGCATTAATAGAATATAATTCATCGGTTTCCTTATCATAAAAAAGGTGGATAATAGGTAAGGATTCTGGAACCGATAAATTGATAAGTTCTTTTGCCGTTTTTGTGTCTATTACTTTTAAATTTTGGCTACCATCTATTTTATTTTCAACAAAGGCAACAGTAAAGGGGTTTCTGGGAGTAGCGGCAATTTTAACATGGTTATTAGCGTAAGTTGTTGTGATTTTCTTGAAATTTTTATCAAAAACTTCTATAATATGAAGGTATTGGTTTTTAGATTTCCCAATGATTACATCATTCTGTTTATCAATAAAACTTCCCTTAATATTTTGTTTGAAAACAACTTTTCCATCATAAATTCTAACTCCTATTAAAGAATCGGTTTTACCTTCGCTAAACTCATACCTTTGATTTAGTAGTAAAAGCGAATCGTTTCTAACCAGTTTCATACTGTGAATAGGTATGTTTGAAGCTTCACGTAAAGTTTTTAGATATGAATAATTTTCGGTATCGAACATTAATACCTTACCAGAATTATCTGCAGATATTAGGTATTGCTCATTGTTAGTGGATATAACTTGAGTGAGTTGCGAGGTATGATAGTCTTTTAATTTTATGGAAATGTTATCTGAAACTTGTGAAAAGCAGAATGATACTATTAAACTAAAAGCTAAGGTAAGTTGCGTTTTCAATAGAGTTTTTTTATTTGCACAGCCTGTAAGTTTCACAAAGAATAGTTTCAATCTCTTTTGCAGAGACATTCATGCTTTTTAGGTCTAATATAAAATCTTTATAATTTGCTTTTTCTTCTTCATATTGATTTCTATCAATCAATTCAAAGCTAAAGTAGGGGATGTTGTCTAGGTTTGGAAAAGCTTCAATAGAAACTGCCCATTCAAACCTTGTCCCGTCATAAAAGATGGGGGCATCATCAAAAAGCGCTAATTGAGAACCATTGGTTTCAATCTTTAATATTTCGTCCGTTTCAATGTTTTTTAAAAACACATAATATAATTCAGTATTCTCTAAAGTTTGCCATTTCAAGGTGATTTTAGAACTGGCCATTTTACAACTGTCATTTGGCGATAACATCAATAAGTCACCCCTAAACACACCAGCAATAAGGGCTTTTTCATCAGAAGTACTTCGTAATTCATTCCATATATGTTTAAAATAACTAGCCGTAAAGCTGGTATTTTTTTGTTTTATTTTAAAGTTTAAAATGTTTTTAAAACTATATTTCCCGTGAACATTAACTAAATAGGCATTGCCGCTATTGTCAATTGCGGTTAATTCTGCATGTGGAGGCACATTTACCAAATGATATTTATCAATAAAGTCTCCTTTTTTTATTGGCTTAAGCTTGCCGTTGTTCTCTAAAAGCAAAGTGCCTTTAGATTTGTAAACACAAAGGGTGTCTTGCGCTCCTATAAACTGAACGCAAAGCAAAAAGAAAACTAGTCTAAAAGATAACTTTGCCATTTAAATCGTTTTTTTAGAAAATCTAAAAGATAAACATAGAAATCTATCATTTCCAGTCCAAAGACTGTTAATACTAATATAGGTGTAACAAATAGATACACGTTTACTTTTAACAATAAAAGTGCCAAGTATAGGAGGGTAACCGAAATAACCAGTTGAATTAGTTTGATTAGAATGTCATAAGCCAATGTACTTTTTTTATAGAAACGCATTCCGAACATTATGGTGAAAAAGCAACATACCAATGCGAAAATATAAACTACAACTTTAGGTACTTTGCTAATAAAACTACCGTTAGTTAACATCTTGATGATATTGGCATGAATTAAAACCCCATACATGTCAGGTGTTGATCTTCCAGCAAATGTTTTGTTTAAAGGGGTAAAATGTTTATCCTCAATATCAAAAGGATTTCCTGTTGGTGTTCCTAAATATCCAAAAAGTATAATCTTATTTTCCATTGAAGGGATTGACTCCAATTCAATTAATTCATCAATATCAAAAGTTAGGAAAGCATCTAAATTCCCAAAGTAGTTGATGGGAATACCTTCATTCAATTTTTTAGAATCCCTCTCAGTCAATCCTCCTGATTTTAATGCTATTTGGGTTGCAAATGATAATTTGTTTTCTTGAGTTTTATAGCCAACAAAATCACGAATTACTTTGTCATCATTAAAAAAATTCACGTTTATAAAACCTTCAATGGGTTTTGCTTTTTTGAAAAAATCATGATTAGTTACAATTGAGTCATTGCTATAATAATAAGAAGTAACAATGTTGTCATATTTATGTAGAACAGATCTTAAAATAGAATCTGTAAATGCCATTTTCCGATCCTTAAAAATGGCATCAATTCCAACAACTATAGGATGCTGCTGTTGAACTTTTTCAATGGCCTGAGCAATCAAGAACCTGTCACTTTGTTTTACATTAATAATGATAATATCCTTATCCTTTTTATGGTTTTCATAAAGTCTAGAATAATAGATATCTGTAAAGCTAAAGTCTTTAAAAGCTTTGTAAAAAGGATCTAAAACATTAAGGTTTACAAAGATAAGAAGTAAAATTCCAGAAACAACCAAGGTGAGTAAAGTACATAAAAAGCTGTCTCTCCAAAGTAGTTTTTTCTTATCTGAAATCATATTAATGCTTAATGTGATTTAAATATATAAATTAAAGTTTACTTTGAAATAAAAAAGGCGAACCATTTGGTTCGCCTTTTATTTATTTATGTTTAGATAAACTAATCTGCTAAAACAATTACTTTATTGTCTTTCATCTCTATAGTGCCAGAGTTGATTTTTAATAAAGTAGCACCTTTATCGCCTTTAGTGAATTTATCTTGAACTTCTTCGTTTAATTCTATATTACCTGAAATTTTAACAAAGCCTTCCTTTAATAACGAAACAATTGGAGCGTGATTATTTAACATTTCAAAATCTCCATTTACTCCGGGAACAGCAACACTTGTTACTTCTCCACTAAATAAGGTTGCTTCAGGTGATACAATTTCTAAATACATAGTTTTATGCTTTTCGCTTTAAGTTTAACTTATAGCAATTTTACGCTTCAGCTAACATTTTATCTCCAGCTTCAATAGCATCTTCAATAGTTCCTTTAAGGTTAAATGCCGCTTCTGGTAAGTGATCTAATTCACCATCCATAATCATGTTAAACCCTTTTATAGTGTCTTTAATATCTACTAAAACACCAGGAATACCAGTAAATTGTTCTGCTACGTGGAATGGTTGAGATAAGAAACGTTGAACACGTCTAGCTCTAGATACGGCTAATTTATCTTCTTCTGAAAGCTCTTCCATACCAAGAATAGCAATAATATCTTGTAATTCTTTATAACGTTGTAATAACTCTTTTACGCGTTGTGCACAGTTATAATGATCGTCTCCTAAAATATCGGCTGTAAGAATTCTTGAAGTAGAATCTAATGGGTCTACCGCAGGGTAAATACCTAACTCAGCAATTTTACGAGATAATACTGTTGTTGCATCTAAGTGAGCAAAGGTTGTAGCAGGAGCAGGGTCAGTTAAATCATCTGCAGGTACGTAAACCGCTTGTACAGATGTAATAGATCCTTTTTTAGTTGAAGTAATACGCTCTTGCATTGCACCCATTTCTGTTGCTAAAGTTGGTTGGTAACCTACCGCAGAAGGCATACGACCAAGAAGTGCAGAAACCTCAGAACCAGCTTGAGTAAAACGGAAAATGTTATCTACGAAGAAAAGTACGTCTTTACCCTGTCCATCTCCAGCACCATCACGGAAATACTCAGCAATAGTTAAACCAGATAATGCTACACGAGCACGTGCTCCAGGAGGCTCATTCATTTGTCCGAATACGAAAGTTGCTTTAGATTCTTTCATTTTAGATTTATCTACTTTAGATAAATCCCATCCACCTTCTTCCATAGAATGCATGAAATCATCACCGTAACGAATAATTCCAGACTCTAACATCTCTCTTAAAAGGTCATTACCTTCACGAGTTCTTTCACCTACACCAGCAAATACAGATAAACCACCATGTCCTTTTGCAATATTATTAATTAACTCCTGAATTAATACTGTTTTACCTACACCAGCACCACCAAATAATCCAATTTTACCACCTTTTGCATAGGGTTCAATTAAATCAATTACTTTAATACCTGTAAATAAAACTTCAGTTGAAGTTGATAAATCCTCAAATTTAGGAGCTTGTCTGTGAATAGGTAAGCCGTCATCATTAGCTTTAGGTAAATCTCCTAAACCATCAATGGCATCACCAATTACGTTAAATAAACGTCCGTAAACATCGTCACCTATTGGCATTTGAATAGGTGCGCCAGTTGCAGTAACTTCTGTACCTCTACTTAAACCATCAGATGAATCCATTGCAATAGTTCTTACGGTATCTTCACCAATGTGAGATTGTACCTCTAAAACTAATGTAGCACCATCAGGTCTTTTAATTTCTAATGAATCATAAATTTTTGGAAGTTCTGTTCCAGCAGCGAATTCAACATCGATTACCGGACCAACTATTTGTGCAACTTTACCTGTAACTTTAGACATTACTTATGTGTTTAATATTATGCAATTTAATTGTATGAAAACATGGTTTAGTTTTCGCGTGCAAATATATGGGTTTTAATTAAAAAATAAACCTCTTTTTATATTCTTTTTTGGAATAAAAAAACACCTTCAAGGTGAAGGTGTTTTAAATAGTGTTTTATTTACGTATTTTATTGTAATGTAGGCGAATAGTTTGTTGGAAAATCTCCTGCCTTTAATAGGTTTCCAGAAGCTTCAAAATTGCTTCCAAACTCAGCATCTATGGCTTGTAAAAATTTATTTGCCATATAGGCATAACCTCTTGCAGTTAAATGTACTCCATCTAAACTTACCAAACCTCCAGTTACTAAAGCCGTTTGCAAAGTGTAATCATCAAAGACAACGCCATTTGCTCTGGCGTCATTTAGTATTTGATTCAAATCTACTAATGCCACGTTTGCATTTGATGATGCTATACTTGAAATAGTAGTATTAAAAGCACTTGTGGCAGTTGATATTTCCATTTGTTCTTCTGGTGTCAGCACCCATTTGTCTGCTAATGGAATTGCCACCCCGTTAACGGTTTGTGGGTTTCCAGGGATAGCTTCAGTTCCAATAAATGAAGATGATGACAAAACCAACAAGTCTTCGGCTGTGGCCTGTCTTATATTAATAAGTGCCGGGTTTATAAAAGTTAAATCTATTAAGTCTTCATCCATAATTACAACAGCATTAGTCTCCCCTTCTTCAAATACAATTGTACGTTTTGCAATTTGTTCATCTGCTATCTCTTGAGTAACTAAATTATTAGCCACCATAAAGGCAAAGGCCTGTACAATACCAGCATTGTAAGCTCCGTAAGCCGAAAGGCTATTAAGAAATGCTGCTGTGCCAGCGTCTAACGGAATAGGGTTATGAGGTACAGTAGTGAAATGAGGCAAATCTGTAATATTTGGCACATTTGTTACAATCCCTTTAGCTCCACCACTAGTTAAAGTGGTAACAAGAGTGTTAAAAACATTTGCGAAAACGTTGGGGTCCGTTATATCGTTACCTCCATAAGTTGATGGGTCTAAATTCCCAGATTGATTTACACCACTTCCGCCCGAAAGAGCATAACCTAAAACATCGTTACCTCCTATTTCAGACAACGTAAAAAATGTTGGGTTTTGAGTCATTGAATCACCCAATACCGTTGCGGAAGAGCTTGATGCCATCCTAACAAAATAAGGATTAGAATAGATTCCTACACCAGCTAAATCACCATAGCTATTTGATAACAAATGAAAGCTCTTAGCTCCCGGGACTCCCATATTGTTAAATGGACCACTTGGGTTATTTAAAACAATATCTGTAGAAACGGTTACAGTCCCTATAACAGATTCTAAGGAAACAGGTCCCGCCCCTCCAAAAACTAATCTTGGTTCAGTAATTCTGTTTCCATTAATTGCCAAACCACCAAAATTATCATTCATTAGTGGCTGAGTGAAATCACCTCCGTTTGCCATACCAAACTTTTGAGCCAACATGTTAGGAAATGAGTTAATTTGACTTGCTTTGAATAATGCGTTATCTGTAAAACCTGAGGTAAAAGAGGCTCCTAAAGACACATAATTAGAGAAATCAGCGGTTCCTGCTGTTAATGAAGGTAAAACTACAACTGTAGTATCTATATTGTTGTCTTCTAAAACATCTTCTATTTCGTTACAAGCTGTTAAGCCTAATAAGATAATTAACAGCCAAAAATATTTTGTATTCATAATAGTTTTTTTATAATTATTAGTTGTTAATTGTCCATGAGATATAGTACATAGAACCTATAAAACCAGTTCCAAAAGCTGTGAAGTATTCTTCCCCCGTTAAATTAGTACCGCCAGCTTTTAAAGTAGATTTTAAACTAGGTATTTTTAAACTCACTTGAGCATCTAGAACATGAAACTCAGGAACAACACCATTACCAAAAGTAGCTTCCCAAAAATAATCATCACTAAATCTGTAGGCTACATTAAACCCAAAGTTTTTAAACAATTCAGTATTTCCAAATGAAGCTTTAAATTTATGTTCAGGTGTATTAAAATTTGTTGTGAAATCTGGATAAAGTGAGCGATCAAAATCTAACTTGGCAAAGGTGTAATTTCCACCTAGGTCAAAGTTTCCAAAAACTTTTGTTGTTATTCCAATTGATGCACCATATGAATTCACATCAGCTTCAGAGTTAGTATAGGTACTAAAGGCTTGACTGTCACCATTAGCTAATGCTGCAATGGATAATGATCCGTCACCTACTGTACCGTATAATGGAGAAACTACCACTTCTTGAGAAATAAAATCTTTATAACTATTATAATAAGCGCTTAAGTCTACTATAAATTTATTAAACTTTCCTCTATACCCAATTTCACCAGATGTAACCTGTTCCGGTTTTACCAAACTAGGATTTGCCACCTCTAAAACTGAAGGGTCTCCAGTTGCTGCTAGTGCTAAAGCCGAACTAGCAGTATATGAGTTATTATAGGCTGCAGCACCAGTTTGAGCAATTGTAGACGGTTGTCCTAATAATTGTCCACCACCACTAATATTATGTGTTCTAGACCAACGGTCTAAATTATCTGGAGCAGCACCTACTAAAACAGCTCGACCCGCATCTAAACCAATAAACAAATCTTGAGTTGTTGGGTTTCTAAATCCAGTTTGAGCAGAAACTCTAAAATTATGATTTTCATTAACAGTTACTCCGGCGGAAATTCTAGGAGAATAAAAGCCGTCAAAAAACTCTGATTTGTCGTAGCGAATTGATCCTGTAAGTTTTAAATCTACAGCGTTAGTTACTTCAATATTTTTTTGAATTTGAGAGTAAAGACCAAACTCAGAGTAATCAATTGGTCCATCAAAATCGGTGTAAATTGTACCAGAAGAGTTTAAACTATATTGTCTGTAAGAACCACCTACTTGGATATCAGCAAAATCAACTAAATGTGAAAAATTGTAATTGGCATCAATATGAGAATACTTAGAGGCATCTTGAAACTTAGAACCAGTTTCTAAATTAGGGTCATTAATACTTCTATTAAAGGCAGAAATAAATTCAGGAGAACCAGGTAAATAACGACCAGATTCTGCTTGCGCTCTTGCAGCAGCATGAGCTTGCGTATCATTTGCTCCAGATAACGTAGCTGTTAAATAAGCACCTGTATATTCCCCAAACCAAGTGTTATCATCTTTCCACGCTCTATTTATATTAATTCCCGTGAAAACCATATCATAAGAATCACCAGCTTTATCAGATACTATATACCCTCTTAAGAAAAAGTTGTCGTTTCTTATTTCTAATTTATGTTGTTGTTGGAAGAAATTAGCAATATTATATCTGTTTGTTCCTTGGTATATAGTTGAACCTGTTCCTACTTTACCAACATATTGAATTTCAAAATCGTCCTCCCAAGGTCTATAATATAACCCCCAATCAGCTTTAACACTTTCAGCATTGTAATTTGTTAAATCACGTTCGTTATAACCTGTTCTACTAACAATTACAGAAGGAATTAAAGCATTGGCACCAGCCGGTATAACACCTAGACCTTCAAGAGTTACAGCAACATCTTTAATATCAGTTGCAACTTCATCACCGTAAACATTAATACCATCATAATTTAAATCTGCTCTAGTACCACCAATTGTTGTTTTGTCTACTTCACTTGTAGCGGCCCAATCAGTTCCTTTTAAATACCCAAAGTTTATTTTAGCTGCAAATTTTTCATTAAACTTATGGGCGGCTCTAATTCCAAAATCTACATAACTATTGTCTCCTGCAGATTTTTGAGAAGTTACCCCTTGCTTATAATACGTACTAATTCCTTGGTGATCAAATGGATTTTTACTTCTCATAAAAAGAATTCCATTAAATGCATTTGCTCCGTATAAGGCAGAAGCAGCACCAGGTAATAATTCTACGCTCTGAACATCGGTTTCAATCATACCCACTAAATTTCCAATAGGGAAGTTAAGGGCTGGAGTAGAATTATCCATACCATCAACCAATTGCATAAACCTGTTGTTAGCAAAAGTTGCAAAACCTCTGGTGTTAATAGATTTAAAAGTTAAACTATTAGTATTTACATCCACACCTTTTAGGTTTTCTAAACCATCATAAAAATCAGCAGATGCCGTATTTTTAATTTCTTTTAAACCAAAGCGCTCAACGGTAACTGGTGATTCAAAAATACGTTCAGGTGTTCTCGAGGCAGAAATAACCACTTCATCGAGAGAAGTCCCTTCTGTAAGCACAAAATTAATTTCTTGGTTATTGTCTGTTACTTTTTGTGTAGAAGACTCAAAACCTACACTACTAGCCTGAACTGTGAATGGTGGGTTTTGAGAGTAAGTTAAAGTGTAGTTGCCATCAAAATCAGTAACTACCCCTGTAGTCGTTCCAAGAATGATAATATTGGCACCAGGAAGTGGTTGGCCATTATTATCCGTAACGGAACCAGTAATTGTTGTTTGAGAAAATGTCAAACAACAGAAAAATAACAAAAAAAAGAGAATTGTTGTCTTCATTTAGCTAGAATTAGTTTTAGTTAAAAAGGCAATATATAAATAAAATCGCAAAAAACTATGCGCGCATAATATAATTTAACAAAAAAAGCGCCTAAAAATTATGTTTTTGTTAATTACGTTTTGAAAACAAAAACCCTAACATTAGTTTGCTAGGGTTTTTATTTTATGAATATTATGTTATTCTACTGTAACAGATTTAGCCAAATTTCTAGGCTGATCTACATTTTTTTCAAGTAAAACAGCAATGTGGTATGATAAAAGTTGAAGAGGTATTGTTGTTAATAGAGGTGTAAGTGGTTCTAGGGTTTCAGGAACCTCAATAACGTGGTCTGCAAGGTTTTTTACTTGAACATCGCCTTCAGTAACAATACCAATTATTTTTCCTTTTCTAGATTTGATTTCCTGAATATTACTAACTACTTTTTCGTAATGCCCTTTTTTGGTAGCTATTACAATAACCGGCATATTTTCATCAATTAATGCAATAGGTCCATGTTTCATTTCTGCAGCAGGGTAACCTTCAGCATGTATATATGAAATTTCTTTAAGCTTTAGGGCTCCTTCCAATGCCACTGGGAAATTATAACCTCTTCCTAAGTATAGGCAGTTAGGAGCATTTTTATAGATATCAGCAATTATTTTAATGTGGTCATCAGACTTTAAAGATTCCTCAATTTTACTAGGTATCAATTCTAATTCTAATAGATGATGACGATAGTCTGAGCTACTAATACTTCCTTTAGCCCTAGCTAACCTTAAAGCCATTAAGGTTAATACTGTTATTTGAGTTGTAAATGCCTTTGTTGAAGCAACACCAATTTCAGGTCCTGCGTGAGTATAAGCACCTGCATCAGTTTCTCTTGCAATTGATGAACCAACAACATTACAAACTCCAAAAACAAACGCACCCTTAGATTTTGCTAACTTAATTGCGGCTAGCGTATCCGCCGTCTCACCTGATTGAGAGATAGCAATTAAAACATCATTTTCTGTTATAACGGGGTTTCTATATCTAAATTCTGAAGCATATTCAACCTCAACAGGAATTCTTGCTAAATCTTCAAATATATATTCTGCTACTAATCCAGCATGCCATGATGTACCACAGGCAACTATAATTATTCTGTTAGCGTTTAGGAATTTTTTCATATTATCCTCAACACCAGCCATTTTAATTATAGCTTGATCTCTTAAAAGTCTTCCCCTATATGTGTCCTTTATTGCTTTAGGTTGCTCATAAATTTCTTTCAGCATAAAATGGTCATAACCACCTTTTTCGATCTCTTCAAGGTTCATCTGAAGTTTTTGAACATAAGGGTCTACTAAGGAATCATCTTTAATTTTTCTTATTTTAATTTTTTTATGAAACCTAATAACTGCCATTTCTTCATCTTCCAAATAAATAGCGTCTTTAGTGTATTCAATAAAAGGAGATGCATCACTGGCAATAAAAAATTCATCTTCACCAATTCCAATTGCTAAAGGACTTCCTAAACGAGCGACAACAATTTCTTCAGGTTTATTTTTGTCAAAAACTGTAATCGCATATGCTCCAATAACTTGGTTTAAAGCAATTTGAACAGCTTTTCCAAGCTTTACTTTTTCTTGTTTTTTTACGTCTTCAATTAAGTTTATTAGAACTTCGGTATCTGTATCAGACTTAAATGTATAGCCTCTACTGATTAATTCCTTTTTTAAAGATTCGTAATTTTCAATTATACCATTATGAATTATAACCAGGTTTCCAGAATTTGAAACATGAGGATGGGAATTAACGTCATTAGGAACGCCATGTGTGGCCCAACGAGTATGACCTATACCCACATTACCATGTTTTGTAATTTCAGTTTCTGAAAGATTTTCTAAATCTGCTACTTTTCCTTTGGTCTTTGATACTTTTAAGTCTGTACCATCAAATAGAGCAATTCCAGCACTATCATAGCCTCTGTATTCTAATCTTTTGAGACCTTCAACAATAATAGGGTAAGCTTCCCTATGACCAATATATCCAACTATTCCACACATAAGTAATTAATTTAAATTTGGGTTTAAAATTAAAGAAGTACAAATATGTAAAATAAATAGCAAACAAGATTAATTATTATATGAAATAATTGTTTTTTACGATGAAATTCATAAAAAAACAATTAGGATCACACCTAACTAATAATGAGTATGTTACTATTCGGGTTTTGTGAAAAATAATTTTAAAACCATTCTTTTATCAATTGTAGAACTATTGCTACCATGCAGAACGGTACCTCTGGGAGCTATAATTGATGCCGTTGGAACCTCAGAAACAACATCTTCACTTTTTAAGATTTCTGAATTGGTTACTATATTAACATTTGAGGATAAAACTAAACCAATTTTGGTATTAGTTGAATCGCTAAGTAAAATATTATTTAGGTGATCAGTAAGGCGAATTTTAAACTTTTTTTCAACTGTGTCTCTTACGCCTAAATGAACTATTTTAGAAATTACAGGTGAAGTTGAGTTTTCTATAGGATCAGTAAAATAATCTATAAGTGGTGTATTATTTTTAATATCATAAGCATAAAGTCTATCATATTTATGAAAATCTTCAATACCACCAGTGTTTACCTCTCCTTCATATATAACTAAATGAGCTTCGTTAATAAGTTGCTTTAAAAT
This sequence comes from Seonamhaeicola sp. MEBiC01930, assembly GCF_045277075.1. Taxonomy (GTDB): domain Bacteria; phylum Bacteroidota; class Bacteroidia; order Flavobacteriales; family Flavobacteriaceae; genus Seonamhaeicola. Next base: position 1,642,593 of record NZ_CP104270.1, read on the forward strand.
GAATTCTCCAGTTAATTCATTTTGAACATAATCCCCATTATTGTCTAAGGATCTGTAAGTTTTTTTAAAAGCTTCTAAAGCTGGTAGAGTTGATGTATTTCCATCTTCATCCGTATATTCAGACATACCATCAAACAAATTAATTATAGCCATAGAGCCTTCACCTCCTTTTAAGAATAATTCATCGTCCCCATTGATTTTGTCTCCATTAATTAAAGTTTTACTATAATTATTTATGAAAGTGTTTAATCTGTTTCCAGTAAAATTAAAAGTGTAGGTTCCTTGTAATTGGTCTCCATCATCATCATATGAATAGTGAATACTTATTTTTGCATCTGTAGAACCAAAATTTAAAAGAGCCATACTCCCATTATTATTTACAGCTTCAGCCTTAAAATAAAGTCCCCTAAAATAATTTTTAAAATTACTCTCATTATTTAGTTCTGGTGTATCCTGTTTACTTATGATTGCTGTTTGCCAAAAAGCATTGTCTAGTTTTAAACGAAGTGCAGGGGCTGTTAAAGTTTTAGTGGTGTCAGAGTCTGATATAACCCAAGTTTCTATGGCTTCGTTGCTAGGAATAAAAGTTGTTTCATTTATTAGATCTCCTTTAAAATCATCAAAATTGATTAAAACATTTTCTGTGCGAGCATAATTATTGGTGCTTCCATTACTAGCATGCGAGTAGTAATTTTGGGTTTCATCAAGATTAGTTGGGTTAAAATCTCTTAAAAAATAACCGTTCTCATAAATAGAAAGTTTAAATGGTTGAATAGGATTTCCGTATAAAGAATCACTAATTGAATATATAGAGTTTCCTTCATCATCAAGACCAGTTACTTCGCTGTAATAAGGTACGTTTAAAACAACAGAGTCTATAACTGGGTTGGTGTTAAAATCTGGATCATAAAGCGTAGGGGTAATTTGTGCAATAATACTTGCAGTAGTCTCTCCAAACTCTGGATCATTATAGAAACCTAACAAACTTGCAGGTAAATTGTTTATTTGTATTGAATCTAGCTTTTTATTGTATGAGATAATAGGGAAAGTATCTACGTTTGTGCTGAAATTACTATTGTCTTTTCCTAAAACACTACTTTCTAAAACATAAAAATCTTTATCGCAGGCTACAAATGATGTGATAAATAACAGAATGATAGCTGGGATTTCCAGAGCTTTAATAATCTTTTTCATAGGGGTGCTTAAAATGAAAATGTTTAGGTTAGCTTAAAACGGAATTATTAACAAACGTAGTATATGCCTCACCAAATTCATCTTTATTCGTGTATTCCAAAATAGGTTTCTCAGTTGCATTTAAATAGTTCTCTAAGTCTTCAGGTATATTTTCAGAGCCTACAATTAATGCATCAGAATAATCAATAGCTATTTTCATTAAATTATTATACGATGGTTCTTCTAAAACATTAATGGCATCATCGTTTATGTTGTCAAATTTAATCTTATTAAGCATGTCCTTATTTAAAGAATTGTTAAAACTTTGATTGTAAACCGAAGTAACAATTTTACTTTCGTTAAATAAAGGTTCGTCTTTATAATATTCTTTTAGGTAAACTGGTAATAAAGAAGCTAACCACCCATGTACGTGAATAACATCCGGTGCCCAATTAAGTTTCTTAACAGTTTCTATAACTCCTTTTGCAAAGAAAATTGCACGCTCATCATTATCTGAGAATAAATTGCCATCCTCATCTGTTAAAGTCGCTTTTCTTTTGAAGTATTCATCATTATCAATAAAATAAACTTGAATACGCTCTTTGGGAATGGATGCTACTTTAATTATAAGTGGCATATCTAAATCGTTAATAACCAAATTTATACCAGAAAGCCTTATCACCTCATGCAATTGATGTCTACGTTCATTAATATTACCATATCTAGGCATAAAAATGCGTATTTGCCCACCTTGTTGATTAACCAACCTAGGAGCTTCGAACGACATTGATGAAATTTCGGTTTCAGGTAAATAAGGAACTACTTCAGATGATACGTATAATATCCTCTTATCTTTCATATGTTTGTTTTTATTGGTTATTTAGATAACCATTTTAACCAGTGATTAACGATTTTTATTTTTTAATATATTATTAAAGCCTGTTTTAAAACAAGGCTCATATTTGTAAAATCAAAATAAAAAACACGCAAAAGTACAAAAATTTATGCAAATTGACTGTAAAATCTTAAGTTTGCAGGCGTTAATTTTTTATTAAAAAGTGGAGAGTTTTTCAGAAAAGAAACAAATTATTAAAGCCGTAGCGCTTTTGAAAACAAAAAAGCAGGTAATTGGGTTAGTTCCTACAATGGGAGCATTACATGAAGGTCATCTAGCTTTGGTTCAACGGGCTTTGAAAAACAATGACAAGGTTGTTGTTAGCATTTTTGTTAACCCAACCCAATTTGATAATAGTGATGATTTAAAAAAATACCCAAGAACATTACTAAGTGATATTGCGTTATTAAAAACACTTTCTAACGAGCGTATTTTAGTTTATGCGCCAACGGTTGACGATGTTTATGAGGGGAATACAGTTTCTGAAAGTTTTGAATTTGATGGGTTAGAATTTGAAATGGAGGGGAAATTTCGTCACGGACATTTTGACGGGGTTGGTACTATAGTAAAACGTCTTTTTGAAATTGTAAAACCACACAATGCCTATTTTGGTGAAAAGGATTTTCAGCAATTACAAATAATCAAAAAGCTTGTTGAAAAGCATGCTATTCCTGTAAACATAGTGGGTTGCCCAATTCATAGAGAAACGACCGGTTTGGCAATGAGTTCTCGTAATACTAGGTTAAAACCAGAATATAAGAATGCTGCGCCATTTATTTATAAAACTTTAACAATTGCCAAACAACAATTTGGCATAAAAAGTGCTAATAAAGTTTCAGAATGGGTTGAGAATCAGTTTTCTAATCATGATTTACTAGAATTAGAATATTTTATTATTGCTGATGCTAAATCCTTAAAACCAGTTAAACGAAAATCTAACAAAAAAGAGTATAGAGCGTTTATAGCTGTATATGCAGATGATATTAGACTAATTGATAATATCGCGTTAAATTAATTATCTTTGCCGAATGCAAATTCACGTAGTAAAATCAAAAATTCATAGGGTTAAATGCACAGGTGCAGACCTTAACTATATAGGAAGTATTACCATAGATGAAGACCTAATGGATGCTGCTAACATTATTCAAGGTGAAAAAGTTCAAATTGTAAATAATGATAATGGAGAACGTTTAGAAACCTATTGTATACCTGGTCCACGGAAAAGCGGAGAAATAACACTTAACGGAGCTGCCGCAAGAAGAGTTTCTGTTGGTGATACACTAATTTTAATAACTTATGCTGTATTAGATATTGAAGAAGCAAAAGTTTTTAAACCATCTTTGGTATTCCCGGATGAGGCCACTAACTTATTAAAGTAAAATCATTGAATCCAAAAATAAAAAGAACACTAAAAATTACACTCCCATTATTATTGGGAGTTTTTTTAGTCTGGTATTCACTTTCTAGGATTTCTATTGAAGAACTTATTTCTTATTTTAAAAAAGCTGACTATACTTGGGTTAGTCTTGGTGTGTTTTTTGGGCTTTTAAGTCATTTGTCAAGAGCCTACCGTTGGCGATTCCAATTGGAACCAATGGGTTACAATGTAAAACTTAACAATAGTATTATGGCTGTATTTGCAGCTTATTTAATTAATTATACTATTCCTAGGGCTGGTGAAGTTGCTAGAGCATCTGTTTTAACAAATTATGAAGACGTTCCTTTTGAAAAAGGTTTTGGTTCTATTGTAGCTGAGCGAGTTGCGGATATGATGGTCATGCTTGGTATTATTAGCGTAACTCTTTTTTTACAATTCGATTTTATTTATGATTTCTTAGTTGACAAATTCAATCCAGTCAAAATCTTCATTGGCTTATTGGGGTTAGTTGTTGCAGTATTATTCTTCATAAAGTATATAAGGACTAGTTCCTCTAAAGTAGCATTAAAAATTAAGACTTTTGTTGGCGGTTTAATTGAAGGCGTGTTAAGTATTTTTAAAATGAAAAAGAAATGGGCATATATTTTTCATACACTATTTATATGGGCAATGTATTTACTCATGTTTTATGTAACTTCTTTTTCATTAGAGCAAACCATGGAAATACCGTTTTCTGCAATTTTAATAGGGTTTATTGCAGCAAGTTTTAGTATAGCTGCGACCAATGGTGGTGTTGGATCATACCCCGAGGCTATTGTGTTGGCTTTTTTATTATTTAATATTCACGAAGACCCAAGTAGAGCTTTTGGATGGATTATGTGGGCTTCTCAAACACTTTTAATTATTATTTTTGGAGGGTTATCACTAGTTTATCTTCCCATTTACAACAGGAAAAGTAATAAATAGCCGTTCAAAATTAGTAGGAGCGTTTTAACCTGTTAGTTAATTTCTTAACTTGTGACTTTAAAATTATAACCTTTTAAACTATGAAGATAATTTGCTCCTTTTGGTTATTTTTATTAACCATTTCTGCCTTAAATGCTCAAGTTAAATATGAAAACTTTCCGTCCTCAACATTAAGTGAAGAACGTCAAATTAAAATTCAATTACCAAGGGGTTATAATTCTGATCAAGATAAAAGGTACCCTTTATTTATAGTTTTAGATGGTGATTATATGTTTGAAGCTGTAGCTGGTAATATTGATTATTATTCGTATTGGGAGGATATGCCAAATGCTATTGTGGTGGGAGTTAATCAATTAGATAAGCGATATGATGATTGTATGTATTCTGAACAAAATTCATTACCCATTGAAAGCGGAGCAGATTTTTTTGAATTTATTGGCGCTGAGTTAATACCTTATATTGAAAATAAATATAGAACGGCAAGTTTTAGAATTGCTGTGGGACATGGAGAAACGGCCAATTTTATTAACTATTTTTTGCTTAAACCTAAACCTTTATTTAGCGCTTATATGGTTGTAAGTCCTGAGTTAGCTCCACATATGTTAGATTACCTACCAGAAAGGTTAAGCAAGGTTACAACTAAGACTTTCTATTATTTGGCATATACCAATAATGATTCTAAATCTATAAAACAAATGGCTAATGCATTGAAAACAGATCTTGATGGTATAGAAAATGAAAAATTAAATTTTAAGTTTAATAGCTTTGATGGACCATCCCACTATTCTATTCCTACTCATGCTATACCGAACGCCTTCGAGAATGTTTTTAAAGTATTTCAGCCTATTACTAAACTAGAATATAAGGATATTATTTTAGAGCTTGAGGGTTCTCCAGTTGAATATTTAGTTAATAAATACCAAACAATTAGAGATTTGTTTGGTATTGAAAAGCAAATTTTAATTAATGATTTTAAGGCAATTTCTGCTGCTATAGAGAAAACGGAGCAATTTCAATACTATGAAGAATTAGGTAAAATGGCTAGAAATGCATACCCTGAAACCCTTTTAGGAAGTTATTACCTGGCAAGGTTTTATGAAGAAGGTGGAGAACCAAAGAAAGCAATGCGAACTTATCAATCTGCTTATACTTTAAATGAAATTGGAGGTATCACTAAAGATTTAATGCTAGAAAAGGCAAATGAAATTAAATATGATTTTGGATATTAATGGCTAAGGTTAAGACAACTTTTTTCTGTCAGAATTGTGGTTCTCAATATGCAAAATGGCAGGGACAATGTAATTCATGTAAGCAGTGGAATACCATTGCTGAGGAAGTGCTTCAAAAACCAGAAAAAAGCGATTGGAAATCATTAAATTCAAGAGCAAAATCTACCTCAAAGCCTCTTAAAATAATTGAGATAGATGTATCTGAAGAGGCAAGACTAAACACTTTAGATTCTGAATTTAACAGAGTGTTAGGAGGTGGAATTGTTCCTGGTTCTTTAACTTTATTGGGAGGCGAACCTGGAATAGGTAAAAGCACTTTATTGCTTCAAGTTTCATTGAAACTACCATATAAGACCCTTTATGTTTCGGGTGAAGAAAGTCAGAAACAAATAAAAATGCGTGCAGAACGTATTAATCCCAATAATAATAGTTGTTATATTTTAACTGAAACTAAAACACAAAATATTTTTAAACAAATTGAAAGTTTAGAACCAGAAATCGTAATTGTAGATTCTATCCAAACCTTGCATAGTGATTATATAGAGTCATCCTCAGGAAGTATTTCTCAGATAAAAGAATGTACTACAGAGCTTATAAAATTTGCTAAGGAAACAGCAATTCCGGTTATTCTTATTGGTCATATAACTAAGGATGGAAATATTGCTGGTCCGAAAATTTTGGAACATATGGTTGATACGGTATTGCAATTTGAAGGAGATCGTAATCATGTATTTAGAGTTTTAAGAGCTAATAAAAATCGTTTTGGATCTACTAATGAATTAGGTATATATGAAATGCAAGGCTCTGGTCTAAGAGAAGTATCAAACCCATCAGAAATATTAATCACAAAAAAAGATGAAGAATTATCTGGAAATGCAATAGCTGCAACTTTAGAAGGGATGCGTCCTTTAATGGTAGAAGTACAAGCATTAGTTAGTACTGCAGTTTATGGTACCCCACAACGTTCTGCAACAGGATTTAATGCTAAAAGGTTAAATATGTTGTTAGCTGTTTTAGAGAAGCGTGCTGGTTTTAAATTGGGAGCCAAGGATGTTTTTCTGAATATTACTGGAGGTATTACCGTTGATGATCCAGCAATAGATTTAGCGGTTATTGCAGCAATTTTGTCATCTAATGAAGATGAGTCTTTACCCAGTGAGTTTTGTTTTGCGGCAGAGATAGGCTTGTCCGGGGAAATTCGTCCAGTTCAGCGTGTTGAACAACGTATATTAGAAGCAGAAAAGCTAGGGTTTTCTACAATTTTCGTGTCAAAATATAATAAAATATCCCTAAAAAATAGTGGGATTAAGGTACAATTAATTTCAAAAATAGAAGACCTAATTGAGTTTCTAGTTTAATTTCTTGGTTTGGATTTCTATGACCACATGTGTATTTCATCGAATTTTTTATTCATTTAATCGTTAAAAAACTTAAAAAACTTAGGTTTTTACATCTGTTTATACTAATATTGTCTTGTTAAATAACTGAAAATATGATGATTTAACATCAATTTACAGGCTTTTAATATACTTCCCTCAAGTATTTCAATCCATTTAATTAAAAGGTTTCGTTTTATAATGCATTAAATAGGTTTCTAAAGCTATTAAAACCTAAACCTATGAAAAACCTAATTAATATTATGCGATACTTACCATTATGGTTTTGTATGGCTATAACTTTTTCCGCTCAGACTCAAACGATAGATTCAGAAGATTTTGAATCGGGTAATTTTTCTGGTACCATCTGGAATGATGCCGGAGATGATTGTAAGATGAATTCTAGTTCAAGACTTTCTGGTACCTACAGTATCAATTTGGAAGATAGCTCTAGTAGTTCATATACCTATACAGATGATTTAGATTTAAGTAGTTACGATGCCGTAACTATAACTTTTGATTTTGACACTGATAGTGATGTGGATAGTGGAGATGATCTTTATATTGAATTCTCAGATGATGGTGGCTCTACTTGGCACAGTACAGACGTTTTACATTATCAGGAAGGAACTGATTTTAATGATGATACCACTTATACAGGTGTAACAGCCACTGCCACAAATGGTTCCCCTTATAATTTCACATCTAACAGCCGTTTTAGGTTTAGAGTGAATATTGCTGATTCAGGAGGAGACTTATATATAGACAATGTAGTTATTGCTAGTGCTGTAGATACCGATGGAGATGGTGTTCCAGACTCTACAGATATTGATGATGATAATGATGGTATTATTGATACATATGAATGTTCGGCAACCATCCAATTTGATAATGCTTCTGTTCTAACTGCAGCTGTTTTAACCGATGTGAAAGTAGGAGAAAAAGTTGTTTATTCAAATGCACTTTTTTATCAAAATGAGTATTACGATATTGTTCTTACTATTTTGGCTAATACAGGCTCAGGTATTGTAGATTGTAGCAATGGGTTAGATGTGAGTTCATTTGATTCTAGTAATGACGATTATGTGTCATATTCATTTGATTTGGTAGAAGCTGGGAGTGCTACCTCTGGTGACCCTGTTGGGGTACCGGCGGTACTTTATGGTATTATTTTAGAATTAAGAGATATTGATACGTCATCTAGCCAAGATTTTACTGAAATTGTTGGTTTTAACCCGTCAACAGTTACTTCAACAGTCACTTCATATATAAGTGGTACTTCAAATTTGGAGCAAGCAGGTTTTATAAATGGAGGGAGTCCTGCAGGATATACTTTATATAGACTAGATCCTACTATAGCAGGCTCAACCACAACATGGGATGATGAACCAGATGATGGAGGAACTCATGGCGATGACCCTGATTTTTATATGTACATGGAATTTGATCAATTTTCACATGTTGATTTGTTATTTGGAGCTACCGGGACCTACACAACGTCTGAAAGATGGGCGTTTTTTGGTGTAAGTTCAAAGTGTGATATTGATGATGATGGTATTTTAGATACATTGGATATTGATAGTGATGATGATGGTATTCCTGATAATATTGAGGCTCAACCAACCATTGGATATATACCTCCAAGTGGAGTAAGTGCTAGCATTACAGATACTAATAATAACGGATTGGATGATGTTTATGAATCCGCAATGGGAGGTATAGATTTGAATAGTCCTGAAGATACTGATGGTGATGGTTTAAAGGATTATTTGGATAGTGATACAGATAATGATGGTACGCCAGATATTGAAGAAAATGGTCAGGCTAATACAGTTAATAATATAGATATTGATAATGATGGGCTTGATGATAATTTAGATTCTATTACCGCTTATTTAGATGTTAATGATGAGGTAAGTACAGGAGACGTCACAGATTTAACAGCTTCTTTTGGAGATATTGATTTAGATGCTACGTTAGGTGGCGATTTAGATTACCGCGATTTATTTGATATTAACCCGCCCACATATGCTTCAATTGATTTTGATGGCGTTGATGATTATTTGTCAAGAGCATCATTTATTGATGGTTTAAGTAATGTTACCATTATGGCTTGGGTAAAAACAGATACAGGTAATACGGGAGATATAACTATAGCGGGAGAAGATACAGGATGTAAATTATGGTTAACAGATGGTAATCGTCCTACATTTACAATAACATCTCAAGGTAATTCAGAAACTAGTATTGGTGGTTGTAGTTGTAGTGTTATTAATTATGATGAATGGCATCATATAACAGGGGTTTATAATAGTAGTACAGGCGCTATAGAGTTATATGTGGATGGGGAGTTGGCTAATTCATCAAATGTAGGAGGTACGGGAGCAGTTATTGAGAATACTGAAGACTCTAACGGTAATTTTGAAGTTGGAAGACGCTCAACCGATGATGTTGCTAATCAAGAATATTTTAAAGGAGATATTGACGAAGTTCGTGTATTTAATTCTGCACTTACAAGTGCTCAAATAAATCAAATTGTTTATCAGGAAATTGAGGATGACGGAACGGGGACATTGCAAGGTTCAATAATTCCTAAAAATATTGGTTCCAATGGTACTTGTAGCGCTATTCCTTGGTCAAATTTAATTGCCTATTACCCAATGACAGATATTAAAATGGGTAAGACTTCCGATTATTCCGATAATGATAATTGGTTATATATTAATTACATTACAACTATACAAGATCAAACGGCTCCAATGCCATTTAGAACGGGGTCTGATGGAAACTGGACATCTGAGAGTACTTGGGAACATGGTGATGTATGGGATATAGAAAGTATTTCAAGCAATAAAGATTGGTGTATTGTTAAAATTGAAAATAATATTTCCACATCTGATTCGCATTCTATGCTAGGGTTAATCATAGATTCTGATAAAACATTAACAGTTAACGGAAATAATTATATTGAAAATTCCTGGTATTTTGAGCTTAATGGTTCCTTAGATTTAATGAATGATTCTCAATTAATTCAAACCCAAACCAGTGATTTGGTAACATCGGCAGATGGTAAAGCTCTTAGAAGACAAGAAGGTACACCAAGTGCTTATTGGTATAACTATTGGTCATCACCCACAGGAGCTACAGGAGTAACAAGTTTAACAGATAATAACGGATCATCAAATAACACCAATAATTCAGCATTTACCTTAGATATGGTAAAGGATGATACTGGGACGAATTTTGGCTTTACATCAGATTATACCGCTAGCGGAAATATAAGTTCATTTTGGATATTTACCTATAAAAACGGTAAGACCTATTGGGATTGGGAGCGAATTTTAACTTCTGCTGATGTTGAACCAGGAGTAGGATATACTCAAAAAGGTACAGGTGTTCCATTTTCAGAGCAACAATATATTTTTGAAGGCAAACCAAATAATGGGACCATTTTAGTTAGTGCAACAGATGTAGGTGGTCCAGGGTCAGTTCAAGGAGTTTCAAAAACCACTTACCTTTTAGGGAATCCTTACCCATCAGCTTTAGACATTCATACGTTTATAGATGATAATTCAAGTGTAATAGGAGGGACTCTTCAATTGTGGCAACAATGGAGTGGTACTTCACATAACTTAGATGAATATAACGGTGGTTATGCTCAGGTAAATAAGTTGGGGTCTACAAGGGCCTATCAGTTTGTTGGAATAGATGGGGCCAATAATGGATCACAAGATGGCACCTTAGTACCTTCAAGATACTTGCCCATAGGACAAGGCTTTATTGCAGAGATTATAGCCGATGGTAATGTAGAGTTTAATAACGGACAGCGTGTATTTATTTTAGAAGAAGATGCAGATGGCACATATAGTAGTGGTTCAGTATTTTTCAAGGGCAGTAAATCAAAAGGAGAAGAAAGTACAGCTAAGAGTACAAGTGATTCTAATCCGTTTAAAAAGATACGTTTAGAATTTTCATCAGTATCAGGTCCAGACACAAGGCGTGAATTGCTTTTAGGCTTTAGTGATACTACCACAGATGATTATGATTATGGTTATGATTCAAGATGTGATGAGGAGAACAATAATGATTTAAACTTAAACTTAGAGGGGGTGAACATGAACATTCAAGCCTATAGTGAGATAACATCAGATAAGTCTGTTGCTTTAAATTTTAAATCATCAGGCAGTAATACCTTTGAGATTAAGATTTCAGAATTAGAGAATATAGAAGAAGACCAAGAGATTTATATAAAAGATAATTTAACAGGCACCTATTATGATTTAAGACAAGGTTCAGCCTATGGATTTTCATCAGAGCAAGGTAAGTTTAACGAGAGGTTTGAGATAGTCTTTCAATCAGAGCAGCAATCGTTAAGTGTTGCAGAAGCCAGTCATGATGCAAACTTTATTTACTATGTAAACAAGCAACGCAGAATTCATGTAAAGAAATTAAGTAGTTCAGTAACAAGAATGTCATTAATAAGTATGACAGGGCAAACGGTTATGGAATTACAAGATGTACCCACAAATGTTTTAGAAGAAGGTATAGAAATCCCTAATGTGTCTACCGGAGCTTATGTAGCCTGTTTTAGAACAGACGATAACCAAGTACTTACTAAGAAAATAGTAGTCAATTAATCAACCAAAACCCAAGTAAAGCCAAAACAATATGTTTTGGCTTTTTTATTTACCTAATCTTTTCCATTTATTGTACTAAAGAAAGGTAAAAGTTAACAAAAACCGTATTTCATCGAATTTTATATACATTTAATCGTCAAAAAATTAACTTTTGTTAGGTTTTTTACAGTGTTTCAGTTAATATTGCTTTGTTGATTAATTAGAAATAAGGTTTTTTAACCTGTTTTTGGCAAAAAATACGCTGCCCTCTTATAGTATTTGCCATCCGTTTTATTGAAAGGTAATGTTATATAGTATTAAGAAATAGATTGATTTCCTAAAGCTAATAACATAATCTATGAAAAATATTATTTCTCAATGCAAATATATTGTGCTAGTATATTGCATTTCGATATCTTTTAATTCATTTGCTCAAACGCAAATTGATTCGGAAGACTTTGAATCTGGTAGTTTTTCTGGAACTATTTGGAATGACCCAGGTTCTGATTGTAGAATAACATCTGAAAATGAAATTTCAGGATCTTATAGTCCGTATGTAAGAGATAATTCAAGTACCTCATATATGTATACAGATGATATAGATCTTACGTCTTATACTTCTGTTACTATTGAATTTGATTATGCAACTAGAAATTTTGATAGTGGGGAGGACTTCTTTTTAGAGTTTTCAGATGATGGTGGTTCAACTTGGGACAGTACACCAATTTTAAATTACGTTTACAGTACAGATTTTAGTAATGATACAACATATACTGATGAAACTATTACAATAGAAAGTAGTACTTATAGTTTTACGTCTAATTCTAGGTTTAGGTTTAGAGGTGATGCCAATGATGATAATGAGCATGTATATTTGGATAATATTGTTATTACAGGGAATACTAGTTCTGGAGGCGGCGGAGGCTCAGGTGGATCGTCAAGTACTTGTTCTACTTATGATACTGAAGATTTTGAATCTGGTAGTTATTCAGGTACTATCTGGAATGACCCTGGTTCAGATTGTAAGATAAATTCGAGTTCCAAACTTTCTGGGACATATAGTATGAATTTGGAAGACAATACCAGTAGTTCATATTCATATACCGATGATATAGATTTAAGTAGTTATGATTCTGTAACTATAACTTTTGATTTTGATACTGATAGTGATGTTAATAGTGGAGATGATCTTTATATAGAATTCTCAGATGATGGTGGTTCAACTTGGCATAGTACAGCTGTTTTACATTATCAGGAAGGAACAGATTTCAATGATGATACCACTTATACAGATGTAACAGCCACCGCTACAAATGGTTCTCCTTATAATTTCACCTCTAACAGCCGTTTTAGGTTTAGAGTAGATATTGATGATTCAGATGGAGACTTGTATATTGATAATATAGAAATTAATGTTTGTTCAGGTTCTGGAGGATCAGGTGGATCTGGAGGTTCTTCAAGTACATGTTCTACTACTGATTCCGAAGATTTTGATTCCAGTAGTTTTTCTGGTTCTATATGGAATGATGGTGGTTCAAATTGTGGATTTGATTCTTCCTGGGTAATATCAGGTTCTGATAACGTCTATCTAAGAGATAATGAAAGTAGTTCAGTGATGTATACTGATGACATTGATTTGAGTTCCTATGATTCTGTAACCATAGAATTTGATTTTAGAACTTGGAGCTATGATTCAGGAGAGGATTTCTTTATTGAATTTTCTGACGATGGTGGTTCATCATGGGATAACACTCCTGTTTTACAATACGTACGGGGAACAGATTTTAGTGACAATAGTACAATCTATACAGATATTGTTGCTACTGCAGAAAGTTCTACATATAATTTTACGGCTAACTCTAGATTTAGATTTAGGGGTGATGCTTCTAGTAGTAGTGAATATGTTTATTTTGATAATATAGAAATTAATGTTTGTTCAAGTTCCGGAGGAAGTTCTGGTGGAACGGATACCGATGGAGATGGTATTGCTGATACGGATGATTTAGATGATGATAATGACGGTATTTTAGATACGGTAGAAGGTTATGTGGATTCTTTTGTAGCTGTATCTATTTCGCAATTGCCAAATCATATAGAAAATGATGATTTAGACAAGTTGTTTGATGGAAGTACATCATATACTGGAGACCAAGATTTAAGGATACATAGTTTTGATGTAACTCCTGGTGATTTAAATGGATCTATTTTGGATAACGCTTTAGTCATGGGTACAACGGGAGCTAATGTTATACCAACAGGAGCATATTTTACGTTGACAATGGAAAATGATGATGTTGGAGGAGAGGATGCTAGTGATATAGCAGCTGACTTGGTAAGCGAGTTGACTGATTTAGGTTTAGATCCAAATGATTTATTCCAAGGGGCATTTAATGATGTAGGTACTATAGGTTTAGATGGTAGTGATTTTGATAGAGATGGAGATGGTGATATAGATACTGCGGGCGTTGATTTTAGCCCTATGGGAGTAATTCTGCAGTTTTTTAATGGAGACCCAAGTTCAGGAGGTACTTTAATTAGCACGTCTTTTAGTCAAATTGAATTATATCAACCTAGTGGAACGCAACAACACATAGTTACTGTTACGTCTCCAACAACACACTTTGTAATTTCATCTCTCCCTGATGGAACGGGAAAGGATATTCGTTTAAATGAAATTCAAATAAATGGTTCAACAAATACTGGGTCGTCTGGAGGGTCATTAGGATTTACTACAGACCTTTCAACGGACACTGATGATGATGGTACCCCAGATTATTTAGATTTAGATAGTGATGGAGATGGTTGCTATGATTCTGTAGAATCAGGCGGAACAGATGCTGATAATGATGGAGTACTTGATGGTACGGGTTATGATTCAAATGGGCAAGTTACAGGAGGAACTGGAGGTTACAATGGTTTAGATGGAGACGAAATAGTAGGTACTCAATTAACTGTTTCATCCACCCCAAGCAATACAACAGTTTCAACAGGTAATGCAATATCGTTTAGTGTTTCTGCTTCAGCTAGAAATACAACCATATTTTCATCTGGAACTCCAGATTATACTGAAGCAAATTCTTCTAGTTCAGATTCTGGGATTAATTATCAATGGTATTTAGGAGATCCTACTTCCGGAGGAACGGCCTTAACAAATTCTGGAGTTTATAGTAATGTAGAAACAAATCAATTAGATATTAGTGATGTTACTGGATTAGATGGAAATGAATATTACATAGTCATCACCCATGATGATATTGTTTGTATAGAACAATCAAATTCAGCAACTCTTACAGTTACGGCTGCAGATCCATGTGATCCAGTGGCTTCGGGTAATACAGATACAGACGGAGACGGTGTAAGTGATGTCTGTGACGTTGATGATGATAATGATGGGTTATTAGATTGTACAGAGAAAGGGATTACTTATGGAACCATTTCTGAAGTGTTTGAATTAAGTGGAACAGCTACCGAAACATCGAGTACAGAATTTAGATTAACCGAGAATACCACAAGTCAAGCGGGTGCTGCAACAATTATTGAAAGAATCAATTTTAATAATAGTTTTTCATTTTCTTTTGATGCTTATTTAGGAGATAGCAATAGTGGAGCAGATGGTATAGCTATAATATTCCATGATGATCCAAGCGGTTCCTCTGCTGTTGGAGCAGTAGGTGAAGGTTTAGGTGCTCAAGGTATTCAAAACGGAATAGTTTTAGAACTAGACACTTATGATAATGGTTCAACAAGAGGCGATTTATCGAATGATCATGGTATGATTTGGGATTCTGATAATCAATCTGGTGCGGGTCTGTTAACAACTGCTACTGATTTGGGTGATTTAGAAGACGATACTTGGCATACCGTTACTATAAATTGGGACGCCTCAACAAATACTATAAATTATTATGTAGATAGTACTTTGGCAGGAACGTATACAGATGATTTAATAAACAATTACTTTGGTGGAAACAACTTAGTTTATTTTGGATTCTCTGCATCAACAGGAGCGGCATACAATAATCAAAGCGTTCGCTTTAATAGTGTTTGTGATATACCCTTATTTGTTGATACTGATAATGATGGTTTAGCAGATAGTGTAGATTTAGATAGTGATAATGACGGTATTCCTGATAATATTGAGGGTCAAACTACTTTAGGATATATTTTGCCAAGTGGAACCGTAAACAACTCAGGTTCTTATATAGGCTTATGGGATAACTACGGAACGGGTATTACACCTGAAGATACTGATTCTGATGATATTGAAGATTACATGGATACCAATAGTGATAATGATGACTATGATGATATAGAAGAAAATGGTATGGCTAATGCTGTTACTTCAACTGATGATGATAATGATGGTTTAGATAATGTATTTGAAACAACTGGAACCAATGATGGTACATGGGATGTGAATGAAGATATTCATGATCCTTCAGATTTATCTATACTCCCTGATACTGATTCTGATGTCAATTCAGGAGGAGATGTTGATTATCGTGATGTGGCACCCACAGTGGTTTATCCGTCTTCTGCTGCCATAGATTTTGATGGTGTTGATGATTATTTAAATGGTAATAGTATTATTGATGGTCTTAGCAATGTAACTATCATGGCATGGATTAAAATTGATGCTGAAAATGATTCTGCCTCTAAAAACACTATTGCTGGTGAGGATATTGCTTGCAGATTATTTGTTGAAGATGGAAACGAAATAGAATTCAGTATTAGAACCACTGCTGGAACTCTTAACACATTGAGTGCTGGTGAGATTAATTATGGGGAATGGCATCATGTAGCGGGTGTGTTTTCTTCAACTACAGGTAAACAAACCATTTATTTAGATGGAGAGGTAATTGAAACAGATACTAATAGCGGTAATATTGGACAAACCATTGATCCATCTTCAGACTGGACTGGCGACTTTGAAATTGGTCGTATATCTAGTTCAATAGTAGACAGACAATATTTTGATGGAGAAATTGATGAGGTTAGAATATTTAACGTGGCATTGACTGATTCTCAGATTCAAACCATGATTTATCAAGAAATAGAGGATAATTCTGGAAATGTAAAAGGTTCAATAATACCTAAGGATATTATAGATTTTGATACTGAAGCAACTATTTCATGGAGTAGCTTAGTGGCTTATTATCCAATGACAGATATTGCTTCAAATCAGGTGTCAGACTATTCAAGTAATAGCAACACTCTTACAATGCATAATATTACAACGGTGCAAGAGCAAACAGCACCATTGCCCTATAAAACAACTAGTGATGGTACCTGGGATTTAGAAGGCGCATGGCAATATGGAAATGTTTGGGATATTGAAGGTGTACCAAGTACAAGAGAGTGGTGTATTGTTAAAATTGAGAACGATGTAACTATTTCTAATTCTATATCAACTTACGGCCTAATTATAGATTCAGGAAAAACTTTAACTGTTAGTGGAAATAATTTATTGAAAAATACAGGGTATTTTGAGCTAAATGGTTCTTTAGATTTAATGAATGATTCGCAGTTAATTCAAACCCAAACCAGTGATCTGGTAACATCAGCCAATGGTAAAGCTCTTAGAAGACAGGAAGGTACCTCTAGTGCTTATTGGTATAACTATTGGTCTTCACCTACAGGGGCTACAGGAGCAACCAGTTTAATAGATAATAATGGGTCTTCAAATAACACTAACAATTCAGCATTTACATTAGATATGTTGAAAGATGGAGACGGTTTTAATTGTGAGTTTACCTCTGCGTATACCGCAAGTGGAAATATTAGTTCTTATTGGATATTTGCCTATAAAAATGGGAAGACCTATTGGGATTGGTCTAAAGTTACAACAACATCAGATATCGAGCCTGGAGTTGGTTATACTCAAAAAGGTACAGGTGTTCCATTTTCAGAGCAACAATATATTTTTGAAGGCAAACCAAATAATGGGACCATTTTAGTTAGTGCAACAGATGTAGGTGGTCCAGGGTCAGTTCAAGGAGTTTCAAAAACCACTTACCTTTTAGGGAATCCATACCCATCTGCATTAGACATTCATACATTTATAGATGATAATGCCAGTGTTATAGGGGGTACGCTTCAGTTGTGGCATCAATGGAGTGGTAGTTCACATAATTTAAATGAGTATAATGGTGGTTATGCTCAGGTAAACAAGTTAGGATCTACAAGAGCCTATCAGTTTGTTGGTATAGATGGAGCAAATAATGGATCACAAGATGGCACCTTAGTACCTTCAAGATACTTGCCCATAGGACAAGGCTTTATTGCAGAGATTATAGCCGATGGTAATGTAGAGTTTAATAACGGACAGCGTGTATTTATTTTAGAAGAAGATGCAGATGGCACATATAGTAGTGGTTCAGTATTTTTCAAGGGCAGTAAATCAAAAGGAGAAGAAAGTACAGCTAAGAGTACAAGTGATTCTAATCCGTTTAAAAAGATACGTTTAGAATTTTCATCAGTATCAGGTCCAGACACAAGGCGTGAATTGCTTTTAGGCTTTAGTGATATGACAACAGATGATTATGATTATGGTTATGATTCAAGATGTGATGAGGAGAACAATAATGATTTAAACTTAAACTTAGAGGGAGTGAATATGAACATTCAGGCTTATGGTGAGATAACATCAGATAAGTCTGTTCCTTTAAATTTTAAATCATCAGGCAGTAATACCTTTGAGATTAAGATTTCAGAATTAGAGAATATAGGTGAAGACCAAGAGATTTATATAAAAGATAATTTAACAGGCACCTATTATGATTTAAGACAAGGTTCAGCCTATGGATTTTCATCAGAGCAAGGAAAGTTTAACGAGAGGTTTGAGATAGTATTTCAATCAGAGCAGCAATCGTTAAGTGTTGCAGAAGCTAGTCATGATGCAAACTTTATTTACTATGTAAACAAGCAACGTAGAATTCATGTAAAGAAATTAAGTAGTTCAGTAACAAGAATGTCATTAATAAGTATGACAGGGCAAACGGTTATGGAATTACAAGATGTGCCTACCAATGTTTTAGAAGAAGGTATAGAAATCCCTAATGTGTCTACCGGAGCTTATGTAGCATGTTTTAGAACAGACGATAACCAAGTACTTACTAAGAAAATAGTAGTCAATTAATAATTAGTCCCTTAATCCATAAACAACTAACCTATGAAAAAATTAGTACTATTAAAATCGTTGTGCATAATTTTAGTTTTGGCATTAAATTCTATAACTGCACAAAATTCAGCGGATACTAATTTGATTCAATTTTTAGAGTCGAAGGAAGATACTAATGATATATTCTATGGTTCTTCAGTAATAAATTTCAATAATCCGTTAGCCTTAACAGCTGCCGACTTAAGTAATGTTCAATCTGGAGAAAAAGTGGTTTATTCTAATGCCGTTTTGTTTCAAGATCGCTACTATGATATTGTTTTAACTATTCTGAGTATAAATGGGGCATTCACCATTGATTGTAACAATGAACTTAGAGTAAATACTTTTGATTCTAGCAAAGACAACTATGTAACTTATTCGTTTGATTTAGTTGAGACGGGGTCAGCAATACCGTCAAATCCATTAGGTGAGCCAGCGGTTTTGTATGACGTTATTTTAGAATCGCGAGATATCGATACCCGAAGTTTTAGAGATTTTACTGAGGTGTCTGGAGTTAATCCATATACTGTTACATCTAAAGTAAAGGTAAACCTAAGTGGGACTACAAATTTAGAAAATGCAGGTTTTGCAAATGGACCGGATCCGTCAGGTTTTACTTTGTATCGTTTAAACCCAGGTTTGGTTGGTGCTAACACCGATTGGGTAGACGAACCGCATGACGGAGAAACTCATGGTGATAACCCGGATTTTTCTGTATATATGGAATTCGATCAATTTTCACATGTAGATTTATTATATGGTGCCACAGGAACAGAAGCACATACTTGGGTTAGATTAACAAACTTTGGTATGAGTGCAAAATCAAGTTTTAATAAAAAATCAGTTGCTAAAATGGATAAAGAAAATTATACCATTGGATACAATACAAATAAAAATTAATAAAAAAACCTAACAAAGAAAAAATAGTCAATTAATCAACCAAAACCCAATTAAAGCCAAAACATTATGTTTTGGCTTTTTTTATGTCTAAACATTAACGGTTTCAGGATTAATTCTTAAATTCGCAACCTTATAAGATTTAAGCGTAAATGAGTACCAAATTTCCTGAATATAAAGGACTTGACTTACCAAATGTAGCTAATGAAATACTACAATATTGGCAAGAAAATAGCATTTTTGAAAAGAGTATAACCTCAAGAGAAGGTCAAGAATCCTTCGTGTTTTTTGAAGGGCCGCCATCTGCGAATGGTCTACCTGGAATTCATCATGTAATGGCACGTGCTATTAAAGATATTTTTTGTAGATATAAAACTCAAAAAGGATACCAAGTAAAGCGTAAGGCAGGTTGGGATACTCATGGTTTACCTATAGAGTTGGGTGTAGAAAAAGAACTAGGTATAACCAAAGAAGATATTGGTAAAACAATTTCTGTTGAAGATTATAATGCTGCATGTAGAAAAGCAGTTATGCGTTATACAGACGTTTGGAATAATCTAACTGAAAAAATGGGGTATTGGGTAGATATGGAAGATCCGTATATAACCTATGAACCTAAATATATGGAAAGTGTTTGGTGGTTATTAAAACAGATTTATAATAAAGATTTACTTTATAAAGGTTATACCATCCAACCCTATTCACCCAAAGCGGGAACAGGATTAAGTTCTCATGAGTTAAACCAACCAGGAACATATCAAGATGTAACAGATACTACTATTGTAGCTCAGTTTAAGGCAAATCAAAATGCCTTACCTGATTTTTTACAAAATGAAGGTGATATTCATTTTCTAGCTTGGACAACAACGCCATGGACATTACCAAGTAATACGGCTTTAACCGTAGGTCCAAAAATTGATTATGTATTGGTTGAAACATTTAATCAATATACATTTGAACCAATAAAGGTGATTTTAGGAAAACCTTTGGTTGCCAAACAATTTTCTGGAAAATTTACCCAAGTTGAAGAAAAGGTAGAATTAGGTTCTTATAATGCAGGTGATAAAAAGATTCCTTTTTATGTTGTAAAAGAATTTAAAGGCGCTGATTTAGTTGGCATTACTTATGAGCAATTATTACCTTATACGCTACCAAATGATAATCCTGAAAATGCATTTAGAGTTATTTCAGGCGATTTTGTAACTACTGAGGATGGTACGGGTATTGTACATACTGCACCTACTTTTGGAGCAGATGATGCCTTGGTTGCTAAACAAGCTACACCAGAGGTGCCGCCAATGTTGGTGAAAGATGAGAATGATAATTTAGTACCATTAGTAGATTTACAAGGACGATTCCGCCCTGAACTGAAAGAACTGGCAGGGAAATATGTAAAAAATGAATATTATGATGATGGTGAAGCACCAGAGCGTTCTGTAGATGTTGAAATTGCTATTAAATTAAAAGAAGAAAATAAGGCTTTTAAGGTTGAAAAATATAAACACAGCTACCCTAACTGTTGGCGTACAGATAAACCAATTCTATACTACCCTTTAGATTCTTGGTTTATTAAAGTAACTGACGTTAAAGATAGAATGCATGAGTTAAACCAATCCATTAACTGGAAACCCAAAAGTACTGGTGAAGGACGTTTTGGAAACTGGTTAGCAAATGCTAATGATTGGAATTTATCACGTTCTCGTTATTGGGGTATTCCTTTACCAATTTGGAGAACAGATGATGGAAAAGAAGCCATATGTATTGGTTCTGTTGAAGAACTAAAGGCTGAAATGCAAAAGGCTATTGAAGCTGGTGTTTTAACTGAAGATATTTTTGCCGATTTTGAAGTTGGCAATATGAGTGATGAGAACTATGCAAAATTAGATTTACATAAAAATATTGTAGATCAAATTACATTGGTTTCAGCTTCAGGGCAGCCAATGAAACGTGAAAGTGATTTAATTGATGTTTGGTTTGATTCTGGTTCTATGCCTTATGCACAGTGGCATTATCCATTTGAAAATTCTAACTTGATTGATGAAGGTACTACGTATCCAGCTAATTTTATTGCTGAAGGTGTAGATCAAACTCGTGGTTGGTTTTATACATTACATGCCATTGGCACCATGGTATTCGATTCTGTGGCTTATAAGAATGTAGTGTCTAACGGATTAGTGTTAGACAAGAGTGGGTTAAAAATGTCTAAGCGTTTAGGAAATGCTGTTGATCCATTTGAGACTTTAGGGGATTATGGAGCAGATGCCACACGTTGGTACATGATTAGTAATGCAAACCCTTGGGATAATTTAAAGTTTGATTTAGAAGGTGTAGAAGAAGTTAAACGTAAATTCTTCGGAACGCTTTATAATACCTATTCATTCTTTAGCTTATACACTAATTTAGATAACTTTAGTTATGCTGAAACTGATATTCCAATAACGGAAAGACCAGAACTAGATAGGTGGATTTTATCTGAATTACATACGCTTATTAAAAAAGTAGACGCTTTTTATGCAGATTATGAGCCTACAAAAGCAGCTAGGGCTATTTCAGATTTCACCCAAGATTATTTAAGTAATTGGTTTGTACGTTTAAGTAGAAGGCGATTCTGGAAAGGTGATTATCAAGCTGATAAAATTTCAGCTTACCAAACACTTTATACCTGCATGGAAACCATAGCTAAATTAGGAGCTCCAATTGCGCCATTCTTTATGGATAAGTTGTATTTAGATTTAAATTCTGTAACCAAAAAAGAATCTTTTGAAAGTGTTCATTTAGCCAATTTCCCTGTTTTTGATGCAAGTTTTGTAGATAAAAGCTTAGAACGAAAAATGGAAAGCGCACAAACAATATCATCTTTAGTATTGTCTTTAAGAGCTAAAGAAAAGATTAAAGTACGTCAGCCACTCCAAAAAATAATGATTCCTATTGATAATGAACAGCAAAAGGAAGAGATATTAGCAGTTTCAGATTTAATAAAGCATGAGGTTAATGTAAAAGAAGTTGAACTTTTAGAGGATGCTTCAGATATATTAGTGAAACAAATAAAGCCCAATTTTAAAGCATTAGGACCTCGTTTTGGTAAGGATATGAAACTAATTGCAAATGCCATTAGACAGTTTGACGCTGGTGATATTAAAAAAATTGAACAAAGTGGTGAAATTGGTGTTGAAATTAATGGAAAAAATGTTACTTTAGGGCTTGAAGATGTAGAGATTACATCTCAAGATATTGAAGGCTGGTTAGTTGCCAATGAAGGTGCCTTAACAGTTGCCCTAGATGTAACCATTTCTGAAGATTTACGAAGCGAAGGAATTGCGAGAGAACTTATTAACCGAATCCAAAATTTACGTAAAGACTCAGGGTTTGAAGTCACAGATAGAATTGATGTGAAGCTTCAAAAAGATGAAAATATAGTAGATGCTATAGATTCTAACATGGTTTATATTAAAACGGAAACGTTGGCTGATGAGCTTGAAATAATTGATAAGTTAGATAACGGTATTGAAATTGCTTTTGATGATATAAATACCAAATTGTTTATTCAAAAACATTAAAATTATGACAAACGCAAATGTTAGATATTCTGATTCAGAATTAGAGGAATTTAGAGCTTTAATACAAGAAAAAATAGATAAAGCGCAACATGATTTAGAACTCATAAAAAGTGCATATATGAATGACCATAATAATGGTACTGAAGATACAGCACCTACTTTTAAGGCATTTGATGAAGGAAGTGAAGTAATGAGTAAAGAATCTAATTCTCAATTAGCAATACGTCAGGAAAAATTTATTCGTGATTTAAAAAATGCTTTAATACGCATTGAGAATAAAACTTATGGTGTTTGTAGAGTTACAGGAAAGCTAATTAATAAAAAACGATTAGAATTGGTGCCTCATGCTACACTTAGTATTGAAGCAAAAAACATGCAGAAATAATAAGTTTATATATAAAATTTTAAAAACGTCTCGTTATAAATCGGGACGTTTTTGTTTAAATATATGTCATTAAAAAAATCAATTGTTTTAATAATCATAATACTACTTATAGATCAGATAAGTAAAGTATATATAAAAACGCATTTTCAACTTCAACAAAGCTTTGAGGTGTTTAGCTGGTTTCAAATATATTTTATAGAAAATGATGGAATGGCTTGGGGAACAAAAATTAGTGATTTTGTTTCCTTTATAGATGATAGAACTGCTAAAGTAGCATTAACTTTATTTAGAGTGGTGGCTATTTTCGGAATAGGCTATTGGTTATTTGATGTAACAAAAAAACACAAACCTAAAGTTCTAATAATTGCAATTGCCTTAATTTTTGCAGGAGCATTAGGTAATATTATAGATTCCGTTTTTTATGGTGTTTTATTTAATGATAGTTATGGTCAAGTAGCTACATTTTTATCAGAAACAGGAGGTTATGATAGCCTTCTACATGGTAAAGTTGTAGATATGCTTTATTTTCCATTAATAGAAGTAGATTTACCAAGTTGGTTGCCCTTTTATGGTGGCAAACGCTTTAACTTTTTTGAGCCTGTATTTAATGTAGCTGATGTTGCAATTAGTACAGGTTTTATAATGCTAATTGTATTTAATAAAAAGGCATTTCCTAAAGCAGAAATAGAAGTTTAAATTCATTAAGTAAGTATTTTTCTACTTAATTTGTATTGATTATATTTAGGTTCTCAACCTAAATAATCCATTGATGAATTTAAAAATCCTCCTTGGGGCTTTTATACTATCGTTTTGTAGTTTAAATAGTCTCAAAGCCCAAAACACTTACGATATTGTTTTTCCGCAAGCGAATAGAAATCAAGTTTGCCAATCATGTACTAATATTTTTAGGCAAATGCCAAAAGAAGTTAGGTTTTCTATAGTAAGAGAGCAATCTAATTTATACTTCAGAATAAACGACAAAAAATGGTTTGACATGCTTTTTAAAAACCCAGGAGATGGTATAGCCATTGATGTTGTTAGCAAAAAAAGATATAATTGTAATGAAACAACCACACCTTCACAAATTAAAGGGGTTTTGCTTAAACCAGTTTATGGCGCCAAATTAAGAAACTTACTAAAGCCTGCTAGTGAAAATTGGTTTTGGGCACATGTGGGTAGGATACCGGAGACTCTGTTAAATGAAGAATTAGAGTTCAACATCTTGTTTCTTAGTAATAAGAATATGTGTAGGTATCAAACTATTTACAATTTGGAGTCATACCTGTGGGAATTATTAGATATGGGTATGTATTTAGATTCCTTAACATATAATACTAAGCAAATAAAACCAAGTTCAAGCGAAGGATACATACTTAAAAACAAAACCCTAAAGTTTACCATTCCGTTTGAAAAGAATAAATCTGAGTACTCCCATGAAGACATAAAACCTCTTTACGATTCCTTACATTTAACAGATTTCAATATAAAAACAATTAAAATTAAAGCATATTCATCTGTTGAAGGTAGCTTAGAGCGTAATGTTGAATTACAAGAACAGCGGGCAAGTACTATTGCAGCTGCATTACAAACCTTTCAAAAACCAGCAATAAAAACTGAAATATCTTCATCTGAAAATTGGGTAGAATTTTTAAATGATACAAAAGATACTAACTATAGTTATTTAAGTGAGCTAAGTAAAGCTGATGTTAAGACCAAATTGGCTGGAGCACTTTCTAAGGAAATGGAACCCATTTTAAAACATCATAGAAAAGCACTTATAGAATTAGGTTTAGAGAAGAAAGATAAATACAAAAGTATGACCGCTGATGCATTGTTGTTAAAGTTTAATGATGCAATAATTAATGAGGATTTAAACCAAGCGAACGAGATACAGAATTCCATTTTTGAAAAACTTAAAGGAAAGGAAATTTCACCAGATTTTCTTAAGAAAATGAACATTCCCAAACAGTTGAAATTTGCTAAAATATTTAATAAAAATTCAGCTTACAGGTATATGTTAGATGTTAGAATGGCTGTTATTGTTTATAACGAATTATTAGAATTAGAAAAACTTGTACCAAAAAATGCTGAGGTTAAATATAATATTATAGCCATAAAAATTAGGTTGTGGGACTATAACTGGGTAGATGTAAATGAGACTAAGCTAAAAAACGAAATCAATGGGTTAAAGAATTACGGAATTGATGCCTCACTTATATCCAGAATGATGGTGAATTATCATCTTATTAAAGCTAAGAATTTAATGCAAAAACGAGATTATTCAGGGAAAGATGCATCCGTTTCATATATCAATAAGAATTACAAAAACTTCGTCCTATCGGATTACGATTATTTAAGTTTAGCACAGTTTTTTAGCTATTATGCTAATTCCGATATGGCAATTGCGCTTCTAGAAGAAAAGGCTAGAAGTATTGATATTGATGAAGATTTACTGTTCTACTATTTAAATCATACTTTAATAAATAAAGAGCTTACTTATCAAACTGATTATAGAACGATAATGCTGAACGCTATCAATATTAATAAAGAACGTTATTGTAAACTTTTTAATTCCATTGAAAATGGAGGTGTAACGTTTCAGTTACTGGAAAATGAATATTTGAAAGAAACTTATTGTGAGAATTGTGGGGAAAATTAGAATAATTGTAATTTTAAAATCTATAAACCCGTTCTGGAGTAACACAATAATCCAACCTAATGTCACCATCAAAAACATCACTAATTTCATTTTCAGCTTCAAAAAAAGATAGGCCTATTTTTATAGTTTCTGGTTTGCAGTTGGCTAAAAACCTATCATAAAACCCTTTGCCATACCCTACACGGTTGCCTTTTTTATCAAAAGCAAGCAGTGGAATGAAAACCACGTCAATTTTTTCATTTTGTATTTCAATACCATCAATTGGTTCAGGGATATTGTAATGGTTCTTTTTAATTTTAGTACCGTCAGTTAGTAAAAAATGGGTCATTTCACAGGTTTCAAAATTACTTTTAGAAACTAGAATATTTTTGTCTTTTCCAGAAAGGATACTCAAAATATGATCAGTTTGTACTTCTTTTTGTTCTTCTATGGCTAAAAAAATATGATAAAAAGAGTGTTCCCAAATAGGCAGTTTTAGAAGTTGGTTGGCAATACTAATACTTAAATCGTCTATATGGTTTAACGATAAATCTTTCCGAAGTGTTTTATATGTTTTTCGTAATTCAGCTTTTGTCATTTAATTTGGTGCTAACATGAAAGAGAGCATCTCCTTGATATACTATAGGTGCTTCGTTTATATTAATTATATATCCAGAGTTAGGTGATTTAACAAAATAATTAAGTTTTCCATATGGGTCAGTAATATTACCTAATAAATCACCTTTTTGAACCTTAGAGTTTAACTTTATTGTTGGTTTAAACATTCCAGAGTATTTTGCTCTTACCCATTTACTCTCTTTTATAAAAACACATGGTTTTTTAGGTGCAGAGCTTTTAAATTTTGAGTTTAACATCTCAAGATGTTTTAAAATACGTTTCGCACCATTAACGCCCGTATTTGTTACAATATCATCAATATGAAATGATTTTCCTCCTTCAAAAAGTAATAAGGGTATGTTAAGTTTATAGCAGGTGTTTCTAAAAGATTTGTTTAGGTTTTTAGAATATAGTACAAACGGTGCACCAAATATTTTTGCAAGTTGCTTAAGTTCAATATCATCTTCAACTATGCGAATTTGAGGTGCGTTAAACCTATCTGAACCGCCAGTATGGAAATCCATGATATAATCTACATGTGGTATTACTTCATGTATTAATTTATAGGCTACCCTACTGGCTAAAGCACCTTTTGGACTTCCCGGAAATACACGGTTTAAATCCCTTCCATCTGGAAATTCTCTATTTAAATTTATAAAACCAAAAATATTGATAACAGGCATGCAAATAATGGTACCACGTTTAGGTTTGTTTATTTCTTTGGCAATAAGCTGACGCACAATTTCTACGCCATTAACTTCATCACCATGAATACCTGCTGTAAATAAAACGGTTGGTCCTGGTTTTTTAGAACGTTCAATTATAACAGGAATGTGAACAGGTGTTGAGGTGTGTAAATTTGCCACATCGAAACTTACCTCCTTGCTTTCTCCAGGAGCTATAGTTTCATTTAGAATCGTTAAGACTTCTTTTTCAATACTCATATATCAATTTCATTCGTTTATAGACTTAACCTCGGTTTCTTTCAATGTAAGTAATAATATTTCTAGCAATATTTTTTCCAGTTGCTGTTTCAATACCCTCTAGACCTGGAGTAGAATTCACTTCTAAAAGCAAAGGTCCTCTAGCAGATTGTAACATGTCAACACCACAAACAGGAAGTTTTAAAGCTTTAGAAGCTTTCATCGCAACCTTAATTTCGGCTTCACTAAGTTTTACTATTTCTGCACTACCACCTCTGTGTAAGTTAGAACGAAACTCTCCTTCTTTACCTTGCCTTTTCATAGCGCCAACCACATGACCATCTACAATTAGGGCGCGTAAATCTGCACCTTTAGCTTCTGCAATATATTCTTGAACTAATGCTCTTGCTTGTAAATCGTTAAAAGCTTCTAAAACTGATTCTGCTGCATTTCGGCTTTCAGCCAAAACAACTCCTAAACCTTGGGTGCCTTCTAATAATTTTATAATTACAGGTGTGCCACCAACATGAGATAAAACTTGATCAATATCTCTAGAATAGTTTGTAAATACGGTTTTTGGCATACCAATACCTGCTTTAGATAGTCTTTGAAAACTACGTAATTTATCTCTTGAGCGAATTATGGCATCAGAGGTTGCAGATGTAAAAACATTCATCATTTCAAATTGTCTTACTACTGCACAACCAAAAAAAGTAACAGAAGCTCCAATTCTTGGTATAATAGCATCAACATAATCTAAGTAGCGGTCTTTGTAGTAAATTGTAGGTTTTTCTTTTTCAATAATTAGGTCACACTTTAGAGGGTCTATCACCTCCATATCATGACCTCTATTTTCACCTTCTTTTACAAGTCTGGCAGTAGAATATAGGTTAGCGTTTCTAGAAAGAATTACTATGTTCACTTAATGTAAAATTATAAATGCAATATACTAAAAAAGGTTTTTCAATTTTTACTATTTGCTTAATTACTATACCTTTGGTATAATGAGTGAAACACCGTTAGATATTCAGCTTAAAACTTTACCAAATGCACCAGGAGTGTATCAGTATTTTGATACAGATGGCACTATTATTTATGTGGGAAAAGCCAAAAACTTAAAAAAAAGGGTGAGTTCTTATTTTACTAAAACTCATGATTATGGTAAAACTAGAGTGTTGGTTAAAAAAATAGCGGATATTAAACACATTGTGGTGGAGACCGAGACTGATGCATTGTTACTTGAAAACAACCTTATTAAAAAGCATCAACCAAGGTATAATGTGATGTTGAAAGACGATAAGTCTTACCCATGGATTTGTATAAAGAAAGAACGTTTTCCTAGAGTCTTTTCCACCAGACTTGTTTTTAAAGGAGGTGGAGAATATTTTGGGCCTTACACTAGCGGGAAAACAGTTCACACTTTATTAGACTTAATAAAAGGTTTGTATCCGCTGCGTACTTGTAATTATGATTTAGCAGAATCAAAAATTGAATCTGGGAAGTATAAGGTTTGTTTAGAATATCATTTAGGTAATTGTAAAGGTGCCTGTGAGGGAAACGAGACTGAAGCGCAATACAATGAAAATATTAAAGCCATCAGGCAAATTTTAAAAGGGAATTTTAAAGATTCTTTGCATCAATTTAAGGTTCAAATGAAGCAATATGCCGAAAACATGTTGTTTGAAGATGCTCAAAAAATTAAAGAAAAGATTGAAGTTTTAGAAAATTACCAAGCACGATCTACTATTGTAAACCCTAAGATTAGTAATGTTGATGTGTTTTCTATAATGAGTGATGAAACTTATGGTTATGTAAACTTTTTGCAGCTCTCTTACGGTTCTATTATCAGATCACATACTTTAGAGATTAAAAAGAAATTAGATGAGACCGATAAGGAATTATTGGAGTTAGCTATTACCGAAATTAGACAACGCTTTCATTCAAATTCAAAAGAAATTTATGTGCCTTTTGAAGTTGACTTAGGGGATAAAATTAAGGTGACTATTCCAAAGTTGGGTGATAAGAAACATATTTTAGATTTATCTCTTAGGAATGCCAAGTATTACAGAATGGAGCGTTTTAAGCAGGATAAAATTGTTGATCCCGATAGGCATGCAAACCGTATAATGGCACAAATGAAAGCCGATTTACGATTGGGTGAAGAGCCCCGTCATATTGAGTGTTTTGATAATTCAAACATTCAAGGAACAAATCCGGTTGCAGCATGTGTGGTGTTCAAAAACGGCAAGCCTAGTAAAAGAGACTATCGTCATTTTAATATAAAAACAGTTGAAGGACCCGATGATTTTGCTTCCATGGAAGAAGTGGTTTACCGGAGGTATAAAAGATTGCTGGATGAGTCACAACCATTACCACATTTAATTATTATTGATGGAGGGAAGGGGCAGTTGTCATCAGCACTTAAAAGTTTAGATGCTTTGGAATTAAGAGGTAAAATAGCAATTATTGGAATTGCTAAACGTTTAGAAGAATTATTCTATCCAGATGATCCAATTCCCTTATATTTAGATAAGAAAAGTGAGACGCTAAAAATTATTCAGCAATTACGAAATGAAGCGCACCGTTTTGGTATTGAACATCACCGAAATAAACGAAGTAAAAGTGCGTTAAATACGGAGTTAGAAACTATACCTGGAATTGGGGAAAAAACGGTAGTAGAGTTATTAAAAAAATTCAAATCGGCTAAACGAGTTGCTAATGCCAAATTAGATGAATTGGAAGCAGTGGTTGGGAATTCAAGAGCTGAAAAGGTTTATAATTATTATCATGAGAAGTAATTAATAGAATTGAATCGAAATCTTATCATATCAATCCTTGTTTTATTTGTTTTCATTTCAGCGAAAGCGCAAACAAACACGTCTGGAAATAACGAGCAAAAAGTTGGTTTAGTGCTTAGTGGTGGTGGTGCTAAGGGACTAGCACATATTGGTGCACTTAAAGTAATTGATAGTTTAGAAGTTAAAATTGATTATGTAGGTGGAACTAGTATGGGCGCTATTATTGGAGCGCTATATGCTTCTGGGTATTCTGGAAAACAATTAGATTCTATCTTTAAATATGCAGATTTTGATAATATCATTACAGATAATTTGCCAAGAGCCTCAAAAGACTTTTTTGAACGAGCAAATGATGAAAAATATGCCGTAAAATTACCTTTTAACGATTTTAGAATAAAGTTGCCTTCGGCATTATCTAGAGGTCAAAATGCTTATGATTTATTGTTAAAACTATTGCTTCATGTTAATGAAGTAGATGATTTTAGTAAACTGCCAATTCCGTTTTTCTGTATTGCAACTAATATGGAAACTGGTAAACAGGTAATACTTGAAAAAGGCAACCTAACGCAAAGTGTTATGGCTAGCGGTGCATTACCTACTTTGTTTCAACCTGTAACAATAGGTGATTATATCTTTATTGATGGCGGGGTGGTTAATAACTACCCTATAGATGAGTTAAGAGCAAAGGGAATGGATGTTATTATTGGGGTTGATGTTCAAGATGGACTTATGGGTAGAGAAGAGTTAAAATCTGCACCAGAGGTATTACTTCAAATAAGTAACTTCAGAACCATAAAGGATATGGAAGTGAAATCGGGAAAAACAGATATTTACATTAAACCTAATATTAAAGATTACAACTTAGTGTCTTTTGATGCTGTTAATCAGCTAGTAGAGTTAGGGAGATTAGCTGGAATTGAAAAAACAGAAGAATTAAATGTATTATTAAGAAATAAATCTAAAGAAACCTTAAGACATAATTTAAGACCATACACTCAAGATAGTATTGTAATAAATAAGATAGTAATTAATGGGCTTAAAAAATACACACGGTCTTATACCTTAGGAAAATTGAAGCTTAAGAGTAATAAAAAGATTGGGTATTCAAATCTTAGAAAAGGAATAAACAGTTTAGTGGCTACCAATAATTTCGACTCTTTTGAGTACGAATTAAAAACTTCAGAAAGTATTGAGGGCTATGATTTTCACGCTAATTTAAAGGAAGCTGAAACAAGAACCTTTTTAAAACTAGGCGTACATTATGATAATTTATATAAAAGTGGAGCATTAGTAAATATTACAACAAAAAGGTTGTTGTTTAATAATGATATAGCTTCTTTAGATGTTGTTTTAGGTGATAATGTTAGGTATAATTTTGAATACTTAATTGATAAAGGCTTCTATTGGAGTGTGGGTCTTAGGTCTAGATTTAACAATTTTCACAAAAATATTAGTGCACAATTGATATTAGATGATACAGAATTTGATGCCGTAGGTTTAAATAAAATTGATGTAGAATTACAAGATCAAACTAATCAATTTTATTTACAAACATTATTCAGAAAAGATTTTGCACTTAGTTTAGGTCTAGAGCATAAACGTTTAGAAATTTCTTCAGAAACTTTGGCAACAGAAGAAGAAGATGAGGATTTTGTTTTTGAAAATACAGATTATGTAAGCCTTTTTAGTAACTTAAAATTAGATACTTATGACGATAAGTATTTTCCTAAGAAAGGAGTGTATTTTAATGGTGATATACATACATATCTATACGCATCTCATTTTAATACTGAGTTTGAAGCTTTCTCAATAGCTAAAGCAGATTTAGGGTATGCCTTTAGTACATCAGATAAATTAGCAATTAATCTAAAAACTAGTGGAGGGTTTAAATTAGGAGATAAATCTACCCAGACTTTAGATTTTGCTTTAGGCGGATACGGCAATAATTTAATAAACAATTTTATTCCGTTTATAGGGTATGATTTTATTTCATTAACGGGCAATAGTTATGTAATGGCTTCGGCTAGTGCTAATTATGAGGTTTTTAAAAAACACTACCTAACCATAGAAGCTAATTGGGCTAATGTAGACGATAATATTTTTGATACAGGTGAATGGTTTACACTTCCAGATTATAGAGGTTATGCTTTGGGGTATGGTATTGATACTTTTATCGGCCCTATTCAGGCAAAATACAGTTATTCTCCAGAATCTGGAAAAACCTTCTGGTTTGTTAATCTAGGATTTTGGTTTTAATAATTTTTCCGATATTTGTGTGGTTATGAAGTTTTTCTTTCTAGACTTATTACAATTTCTCCACTATCTTATCAAGAGGAATCCTGAATAAGCTGGCATTTTCGTATATTTATATGTAGTTGAAAGTTAAAGTTTTACAGCTTTAGCTAATAGTTTTTCACATTTAAAAATAGCAATATGCCTTTTTATCATAAATTAGGAAGTATTCCACATAAAAGACACATTCAGTTTAAAAAGCCAGATGGTAGTTTGTATTATGAACAGTTATTTGGTACCATTGGATTTGATGGTATGTCTACTAATAGTTATCATGAACAACGCCCTACACAGGTAAAAGAAATTAGAAACCAATATAGTGTAGCTCCTAAAATAGCTTTAAAAAACAACATAAAATCGTATCGTCTTAAAGGTTTTCAAATTACACCGGAAAACGATTTTTTAGATAGCAGGAAAACAGTTTTAGTAAATTCAGACTGTGCTATAATTTTATCGGCACCTAGGCTTTCAACAAAAGATTATTTTTATAAAAACACGGATGCCGATGAGCTAATTTTCGTTCATAAAGGAACAGGGAAATTGCGCACTATGTTAGGAAATCTAGATTTTAAGTATGGCGATTACTTACTGGTTCCAAGAGGGGTTATTTATAAAATTGAATTCGATACCGAAGACAACAGACTTTTCATTGTAGAATCTCACCGGCCTATATACACCCCTAAGCGTTATCGTAATTGGTTTGGTCAACTTTTAGAGCATTCTCCCTTTTGTGAACGTGATATTCGTCAGCCACAAGAATTAGAAACTTATAATGAAAATGGTGATTTCCTCATTAAAGTTAAAAAACAAGGTGAAATTATAGAAATGGTTTACGCCTCCCATCCATTTGACGTTATTGGATACGATGGGTATAATTATCCGTATGCCTTTTCAATCCATGACTTTGAGCCTATTACGGGTCGTGTTCATCAACCGCCACCTGTGCATCAAACCTTTGAGACAGATGCCTTTGTAGTATGCAGTTTTGTGCCGCGTTTGTATGATTATCACCCACAAGCAATTCCGGCACCATATAATCATAGCAACATAGATTCAGATGAGGTTTTGTATTACGTTGATGGCGATTTCATGAGCCGTAACGATATTGAAGCGGGGCATATTTCATTGCATCCAGCAGGTATCCCTCATGGGCCACATCCAGGAGCTACAGAACGGAGTATTGGTCAGGTGAAAACCGATGAGCTTGCCGTAATGGTAGACACTTTTAAGCCATTAATGGTTACAGAAGAAGCCATGAAAATTGCAGATGAAGATTACCACAAATCTTGGCTAGAATAAATTTATAAGAAGCAATTTCCTGCTTTAGGTAGTCGTAAATTTTATTTTATAATAAAAATGAGGTTCAGCTAATACCTTAAATGGGGCTAAAAAATAAAATCATGAGTAAAGAAATAAATTCAGTAAACTACGGTTTAGAAAAAATATTTGAGGGAGCGCAAGACTTTTTGCCTCTTTTAGGAACGGATTATGTAGAGCTATATGTTGGTAATGCCAAACAAGCAGCACATTTTTATAAAACAGCATTTGGGTTTCAATCTTTTGCCTATAGAGGGTTAGAAACAGGAAGTAAAGACACGGTGTCTTATGTTTTGAAACAAGATAAAATAAAATTGATGTTAACTACACCACTTAATTCTAGCCACTCCATAAATAATCATATAGTCAAACATGGTGATGGTGTGAAAGTAATTGCACTTTGGGTAGAAGATGCTAGAAAAGCATATGAAGAAACTACCAGTAGAGGAGCAAAATCATACATGGAACCAGTTGTTGAAAAAGATGAACACGGAGAGGTGGTAAGAGCAGGGATTTATACCTACGGAGAAACAGTACATATGTTTGTTGAACGGAAAAACTATAACGGTGTATTTATGCCAGGGTTTGAAAAATGGAAGTCTGACTATAATCCAGTGCCACTTGGTTTAAAGTATGTAGATCATATGGTTGGAAATGTTGGTTGGGGTCAAATGAATACTTGGGTAAAATGGTATGAAGATGTTATGGGTTTTGAAAATTTCTTGTCTTTTGATGATAAGCAAATCCATACCGAATATTCAGCTTTAATGAGTAAAGTAATGAGTAATGGTAACGGACGCATCAAGTTTCCCATAAATGAGCCCGCTGAAGGTAAAAAGAGGTCGCAGATTGAGGAGTATTTGGATTTTTATGAAGGCGCTGGTGTGCAGCATATAGCTGTGGCTACAGATGACATTATTTTAACAATAGAGGGTATGCGCTCTAGAGGTGTAGAGTTTTTATCAACACCACCCGATGCCTATTATGAGGCGGTTCCTGAACGTTTATTATCTCATAATCATGAATTAAGAGAAGATATTGAAACCTTAAAAGGTCTTGGTATTATGATTGATGCGGATGAAGAGGGTTATTTGTTGCAGATTTTCACAAAGCCAGTTGAAGATAGACCGACTCTTTTCTTTGAAATAATTCAACGTATGGGGGCTAAAGGTTTTGGGGCTGGAAATTTTAAAGCGCTTTTTGAATCTATTGAAAGAGAACAAGAAAAAAGAGGGACACTATAGTGTATTTCTGATTAGAAATAAAGAGGTAATTCAACCTTAATTATCGAATTTTATGTAACAAATTCTTGTTAAGAACTTCTTATTGATAAAGGGCGTCCGAAGTTTTTTTATATTTTTGGAATAGTAATTGTAATTTCTTTAGTATAATAATATAATTGTATTTAAGAAGTTAATTACATAACCCAAAAGAAAAATGAAAAAAATACTACTTATAATAATAGCAATTTGTATTGCGCAAATGTCTTTCTCACAGCAAGAATCTGCATTTGGAGATGGCGAGTGGTTTAAGTTTAAAATGAGTTATAGTGGCTTTTTAAAGGCAGGAAATGCAACTCTTACTGTTAAAGATTCTAAATTAGAAAGCAAAGACGTATATCACGTAGTAGGTAAAGGTTGGACTACAGGCATGATTAAGTGGTTTTTTAAAGTAGAAGATCGATATGAAAGTTATTTTGATAAAGAAACTACTTTACCATATAAATTTATAAGGGATATTAATGAAGGGGGTTATACGAAAGATTTAGAAATTCAGTTTGATCATTTAAAGAATAAGGCTCATATAAATGACAAGAAACATAACACTAAAACGGTTGTAGATGTCAAACCAAATATTCAAGATATGGTGTCTACATTTTATTATTTAAGAAATAATATTAAAACAGACTCTTTAAAAATTGGAGATGCCGTTACAATGGATATGTTTTATGATAAAGAGAGTTATGGGTTTAAATTGGAATTTCTTGGAGAGGAAATCATTGATACGGATTTTGGAGAAGTAGAGGCATTAAAGTTTAGGCCTCATGTACTGGCAGGTAGGGTGTTTAAAGAGGAAGAAAGTTTAACGGTTTGGGTATCAAAAGACAAAAATAAAGTACCTTTGCGTATCAAAGCAGATTTAGCTGTAGGTTCTTTAAGAGCGGATCTTGAGGAATTTAAAGGGCTTAAACATCCTTTTAAAATCATTGTGAACAATTAAGAGATTTTGAACAAAGAAATTACCAACCAACTTAAAGTTAAATACCAACAAATAGACCAAGATTTAGAAGATCATTTAGAAGGTTTATTGTATAGTAAGCCTATTACTTATTGGGATTATATTCAAACTGACGCCTTATTAAATTTACAATTACCTCGAACGGAATTTCCAGATGAAAATGTGTTTATCATGTATCATCAGGTTACTGAACTTCTTTTTAAAATGATACTTTCAGAAATAGAGCAAGTGGCAAAAAATGATGCCATTAATACAGTAACTTTCACAGATAAAATAATGCGTATTAGTCGTTATTTTGATGTGCTTACCTCCTCTTTTAGTATAATGAAGGATGGAATGGATGTAGATCAATACAATAAATTCAGACAAACTTTGGTGCCAGCTAGCGGGTTTCAAAGTGCTCAATATAGAAAAATTGAATTTGCTTCTACAGAATTAATAAATCTTATAGATAAAAGGTTTAGAGAAACAATAGATAGAAATTCGTCTTATGAAAATGCTTTTGAACATTTGTATTGGCAGGCAGCGGGGAAGGATTATAAAACTGGTAAAAAAACCTATACTTTAACAGTTTTTGAAGAAAAATATAAAGAAGAGTTTATTAGATTTACTAAGTTTTATTATAGAAATAACCTTTGGTCAAAATTTAAAAACTTACCAAAGGAGGCTCAAGAAAATGAAGCTCTTATAAAAGCAATGCGTCACTATGATTACACAGTTAATATCAAGTGGGTAATGGCACATTATAATACGGCTAACCATTACCTGAATATTGGAGGTGAAACCGCAGAGGCAACAGGAGGAAGTGAGTGGGTGAAATACATGCATCCAAAGTATCAAAAAAGGATATTTTTTCCAGAGTTATGGACAAAACAAGAAATAGAAGATTGGGGAACAAATATTTAATCGTATTAAGCTTTTTAATGGTCTTCTTTATTAGTTGTAAAGAAGATAAAAAGGAAGTTCTAGAAAAAGACGTAGCAATTGTTGAAGAACCAAAAGATGTTTATGAGTTCGGGTTCAATTTAAACGACTATGTTGTTAAAAGAGATACAGTAAAATCTGGAGAAAGTTTCGGGCAAATTTTGGAACAAAACAAAATAGGCTATCCTAAAATATATCATATTGCTGAAAAAACGAAGGAAACTTATAATATAGCTAGATTTTTTCAAGCAGGAAAACCCTATGCAATTCTTTGCTCAAAAGATTCTTTAGAATTACCAGAATCATTTATTTATCAACCCAATAAGGAAGAATATGTGGTAATAAATTTTAAAGATTCAATTCACGCTTTTAAAAGTAGGAAGCCAATAACCTACGTTGAGAAAACAGTTACTGGTGTTATTACAAGTAGTATTTCTGAAACTCTGGACCAAAAGGGTGTAAGCGCTGTTTTAACTAATAAATTGGCTGATGATATTTATGCTTGGACTATTGACTTTAGACGTTTACAAAAAGGCGATAGATTTAAAGTTATATATACTGATAAGTACATTGATGATTCAATTTATGGAGGTATTCACGATGTAAAAGCAGCCTATTTTGAACATAATAAGGAACCTTTTTATGCCTTTCAATTTGAAACAGATTCTGTAAAAGGTATTATAGATTATTTTAGTGAAGAAGCAAAAAACTTAAGGCGCGCCTTTTTAAAAGCTCCTGTAAAGTTTAGTAGAATTTCATCTCGTTATAATTTAAGACGTAGAATTGCGGTTTATGGCTATAAAGTGCGTGCACACAAGGGTACCGATTTTGCTGCTCCAATAGGAACCCCAATTATGGCAACTGCCAATGGAACGGTTACCAAATCTGAGCGAAGAGGTGGTAATGGTAATTATGTAAAAATCAGACATAATGCTACCTATGAAACCCAATATCTGCACATGAAAAAACGCAAGGTTAAAGTGGGGCAGTTTGTAAAGCAAGGTGATGTTATTGGTTGGGTAGGAATGACAGGAAATACAGGAGGACCACATGTATGTTATCGTTTTTGGGTTAATGGCAGGCAGGTTGATCCTTTTAAGCAAAAACTACCTGAAGCAAAACCTATTTCAGATTCATTAAAAGTAAAATATTTAGAGTTTATTAAACCTGTAAAAATACAATTAGATAGCATTCCCTTTGATGAGGAAGTTGTAGAAGAAAACTTAAAAGAAAACCTTATTACACAGAATTTTTAAATTATGTCATTACCAACAATTAATCCAACCGCTACAAATTCTTGGAAAAAACTTCAAGAACATTATAATAAAATAAGCAATTTACATATGAAAGATTTGTTTGCTCAAGACAGTGATAGAGCAAATAAATACACTATTAAATGGGATGATTTCTATGTAGACTATTCTAAGAATAGAATAACAGAAGAAACATTTAATTATTTATTGGAATTAGCTGATGATGTTAAACTTAAAGAGGCTATACAAAGTCAGTTTTCTGGCGAAATTATTAACCAAACAGAGGGAAGAGCAGTTTTGCATTCTGCATTAAGAGCTCCAGAATCTACGGTTGTTGAGGTTGATGGTGAAAATGTAATTCCAGAAGTCTACAAAGTTAAGCGTAAGATAGAAGCTTTTACAAATGAAGTAGTAAATGGAGGTAGAAAAGGGTATTCAGGAAAACCTTTTACTCATGTTGTAAATATAGGTATTGGAGGTTCAGATTTAGGGCCAGCTATGGTTGTAGATTCACTTCAGTATTATAAAAATCATTTAACTACTTATTTTGTAAGTAATGTTGATGGTGATCATGTAAATGAAGTTATAAAAAAGCTTGATCCAGAAACTACCTTATTTGTAGTGGTTTCTAAAACATTTACTACCCAAGAAACACTGTCAAATGCAAATACTTTAAAAAATTGGTTTTTGCAATCGGCTTCGCAAGAAGATATTGCCAAACACTTTGTAGCAGTTTCAACAAATATAGAAGCTGTTGAAGGTTTTGGTATCGATCCTAATAATATTTTCCCAATGTGGGATTGGGTAGGAGGTCGTTTCTCTCTATGGAGTGCAGTTGGACTATCAATTAGTTTAGCAGTGGGTTATGAGAATTATGCTAGCCTATTAGAAGGAGCTCATAAAATGGATGAGCATTTTAAGAATGAAGATTTTGAATCTAATATTCCGGTAGTGTTAGGCTTAATAAGCATTTGGTATAATAATTTTTTCAAGGCTGAAAGTGAAGCTGTTATTGCCTATTCGCAATATTTAAATCAGTTTGCAACATACTTGCAACAAGGAATCATGGAAAGCAATGGTAAAAGTGTTGATAGAAATGGAAATCCTATTGACTATGAAACCGGAACCTTAATATGGGGTGAGCCGGGTACAAACTCACAACATGCCTTTTTTCAATTAATTCACCAAGGAACCAAATTAATTCCTGCTGATTTTATTGGGTTTGCAAAGTCTTTACATGGCAACCAAGATCATCAAGATAAATTAACTTCTAACTTTTTAGCGCAAACAGAGGCGCTTTTAAATGGGAAAACAGAAGAGCAGGTTGTTGCTGAAGGAACTAATACAGATATTATTCCATTTAAAATATTTGAAGGAAACAAACCAACAAACACAATTTACATTGATAAGTTATCTCCAGAGAGTTTAGGGAAGCTAATCGCCATGTATGAACACAAAATATTTGTTCAGGGTGTTATTTGGAATATCTTTAGTTATGACCAATTTGGAGTAGAATTAGGAAAACAACTGGCTTCAAAAATTTTAAAAGAGTTTAACAGCTCCGATATAACAGAGCATGATTCTTCTACAACAAACTTGTTGAAGCATTATAAAAGCATGAGGTAAAAAGGCTTACTATTTATAACTTAAAAAGTAAAAAGGCATGAATATTTAAATATTCATGCCTTTTTTTATTAAGATATTGTTAATTAAAATTAATGCACGCATAACATTTTTAGGGTTTTTATATGTATTTTTGCGCTGACTAATTCAATTAATTAATAATTAACCTTTCTGAAAATGAAAAAAACTACTCAATTTTTATTGTTGACTGTGGCTTTGCTATTTAGCGCAACAATTTTTGCTCAAACGGTCTCAGGAACAATTGTAGAAGCAGGTACTAATGTACCTCTTCCTGGTGCAAATGTTATTGAGAAAAACACCTCTAATGGTGTGACTTCAGATTTTGATGGAAACTTTACATTAAACGTAACATCATCATCTGGAGAGGTTGTGATATCCTTTATTGGATACAACTCAAAAACTATTGCCTTTTCTGGTAATACTGATTTAGGAGCCATTGAACTTGAATCAAGTCAATTTGGTTTAGAAGAAGTTCAAATTATAGCTTCTGTTGCTGTAGATAGAAAGACTCCAGTTGCGGTGTCTACTATAAAGGCGAAAGATATTGAACTTAAATTGGGAACGCAAGAGTTTCCTGAAATCTTAAAGTCAACCCCAGGAGTTTATGCAACAAAAGCTGGAGGTGGTTATGGTGATGGTAGAATTAACCTAAGGGGTTTTAATTCGGAAAATGTTGCCGTTATGATTAATGGAGTTCCAGTAAATGATATGGAGAATGGACGCGTATTTTGGTCTAACTGGGCAGGGTTAGGTGATGTAACAAGTTCCATGCAAGTTCAAAGAGGTTTAGGTGCAGCAAGGGTAGCCGTGCCTTCAATTGGAGGAACAATTAATATCATTTCAAAAACAACCGATGTTGAAGAAGGAGGAAATGTTTATACTACATTGGCAAATGATGGTTATGAGAAGTTTGGGTTTACTTATTCAACAGGTGTGATGGACAATGGATTTGCAGCTACTGTTTCTGCCTCTAAAACTGAAGGAGATGGTTATGTTGATGGAACAGAATTTAATGGGGTGTCTTACTTTGTTAATATTTCTAAAGAGCTTAATGATTATCATAAATTATCTTTTACAGCCTTTGGAGCAAAACAACGTCATGGACAAAGACAAAACAGACACACCATAGCAACTTATAAAAATAGTGAGCGTGGTAGAAAATATAATGGAGACTGGGGTTATAAAAATGGTCAAGTAACACATATTGAAGACAATTTTTATCATAAACCTCAAATGTCATTAAATTGGTACTGGAATATTAGTGAAAACACAACATTATCAACCGCTGCTTATGCCTCATTTGGCTCTGGTGGAGGAGGCGGAACGCTTGGTAGTGATGCAGATGGATTGGACGGACGTTCAAAATTCACAAGTACTGAATATAGAATTGGTGAAAACGGTCCATTAGATTTTGACCGTATCGTCGATGAAAATATTGCAAATGGCGCACTTGGCTCATCAGCTGCCTTAAGGGCTTCTCGTAATGACCATAACTGGTATGGAGTACTTTCTACATTAAAATCTGATTTATCAGATAATTTAGTATTATTAGCTGGTTTAGACTGGAGAGATTATAAAGGTATTCATTTTAGAGAAGTAACAGATTTGCTTGGTGGGCAGTTTATTATCAACGATGATAATGAGAATAACCCTTTATTTGCAGCAGGTGTAGGAGATAAAACTGATTACCATAACGATGGTTTAGTTGGTTGGTTAGGAGCTTTTGCTCAGTTAGAATATGATATAAATGAAAACTTTAATACGTTTATTGCTTTAAATGCCTCTAATACATCGTACAAACGAATAGATTATTTTAATTACCTAGATTCTGATCCTTTACAAGAAACAGATCGATATAATTTCTTTGGTTTTGGTGCTAAAGGAGGTGCTAACTACAGAATTAATGCTAATCATAATGTGTTTGTTAATTTGGGGTATTTTGAAAAAGCTGCAGGATTTGATTCTGTTTTCCTAAACTTTAGTAATGACAATATTAATGCAGATGCCGAAAATCAAAAAATCACAAGTTATGAATTAGGCTATGGGTTTAGAGGAGATAAACTGTCAGCTAATGTTAATTTATACAGAACGACTTGGAATGATAGAACAGAAACGGAAACATTCCAACAACCAGATGGAACACAGGCAACAGCAAATATTTTAGGTGTTAATGCAATTCACCAAGGAATTGAAGTTGATTTTATCTACAGAGCATCAGATAAATTAAGGATAACAGGTATGGCTTCACTTGGTGATTGGAGATGGGATAGCAATGTAGAAAATGTGAGCATTCTTGATGAAGAGCAAAATGTTGTAGATACCGTAAACCTTTTTATAAAAGATTTGCATGTTGCTGATGCTGCTCAAACTACTATGGCCTTAGGTGTCAACTACAGTTTAACACCTAAAACAAACCTTATTTTAGATTATAATTACTATGACAATATTTATGCTGATTTTGACCCTAGTGATAGAGGTGAAGTAGGACCAGATGCATGGGAAATGCCAGCCTATGGATTATTTGATGCTGTAATCAATCACAATTTTAAATTTGGTCCATTTGATGCATCTTTAACGGGTAGAATTAATAATGTTTTTGATTCTGAATATATTTCTGATGCTTTAGATGGTTCAGGATCTACTGCCAATACGGCCTTAGTTTGGTACGGTTTGGGAAGAACTTTTAGTGTGGGAGCAAAACTTAATTTTTAAAAAATTTGAAAATGAAAAATTTTATTTATTTATTCACCTTAATCTTAGCGGTTACATTTGTAGGTTGTAACCCTTTAGAAGATATTTACAATGACATTGACGCCCAACCTAATCCAATAGCTGGCGATGCTAATTTGACCCTAACAGATGAAGACTATGACGAACTAGGATTGAGCTTTCCTAATTTTGGTTCCACAGATGATGCCAAATCATTGATTCCTGGTTTATTACTGAATAAATATCCTGTTTGGGGTGCAGGGTCCTCTGCACTGGTAACTTATGATATTTGGGCACCAAAAAGAGATGAAAGAAGCCTTATTAGATATACCGTAAGTAGCCAAGACTATGATGATTTAGGGCATACTTTTGGAAATTTTGATAGAGAATCTGAAATCATTGAATTTTTAGAATGGAAATATCCAAATCCGGATGATAGAACTCTGGTATCATTAACTTATGATTTTTGGAATGGATCTAATAATGAATACAATAATGGGTATTTATACCTTGAAGGGGAATGGATGTTTATGCGTGGTTTCACTGATGACGAATACACAGAAATGGGAGAAGGCTTTCCAAATTTTTCTAACGAAGATGAGGCAGTTGCTAAAATTC
Organism: Seonamhaeicola sp. MEBiC01930; assembly: GCF_045277075.1. Classification (GTDB taxonomy): domain Bacteria; phylum Bacteroidota; class Bacteroidia; order Flavobacteriales; family Flavobacteriaceae; genus Seonamhaeicola. The sequence continues at coordinate 1,686,196 of NZ_CP104270.1, forward strand.
CAATCATTTTAAAAGATATCTTTAAATTTGAACCAAAAGAAGCCGGTGATATTGAAGGTATCATGTACAAGCTTTACGTTACTGATGTTGATGATATTGATGGTGATGGACGTACTGATGACAGTACAACGTATAGTTATGTGAAGTATTTTATCTATGATGGCGCAGATTGGTCAGAATATAATAATATAATCAGTGAAACGCTTCAATTTGGTCATGATGGATCTACTTGGGTTCCAGATAATACCATAAAGTATACCTTTACTGGTGATGATGTTGCTTTTATATCAAACGCTTTCATATCAATATACCCTGGACCGGCGGATAATGTTGGGTTCTTTGGAAGTTTTGACAGAAGATCGGGAAGTAGCAATTATTGGAGTGATGAGATGCTCTTAGAGGCATTCAACGCTTTATTGGATGATAAAGATCCTTCTGCAGAAGAAGGGCAAAAATATGTGTTAACTTATATAGTGTATACAGGATCTACAGGTAACGAAACAATGAGCGTTATCAAAACTGGTGGCGTTTGGGTTTACCAATAATAAATTAAACTCTAAATATTATAAAACCACCTTTAACTAAAGGTGGTTTTTTTTCCTCTTATTCCAATATTTTTATGAATGTTATGAAAAGGTATTTTTTATTTTTTATTACAATATTATTTATAAATTGTAGCTCTGGTGGAGATGACACACCAGCTCCCACCCCAGAACCAGAACCAAATGGAGTGTCGATAGCAGTAAATGATTCTTTCTCTACAGTTGAGGATACAGAAGTCACTATTCAAAATTTATTATCCAATGATACTGTCTTGGATAACGCTAGAGTTACATCTATTGACTTGACCAGTACTGAAGGGGGAACCATTGAAGATAATCGAAATAATACGTATACCTACACTCCAAAAGAGGGTTTTGTGGGTACGGATACATTTGAATATACTATTTGTGATAATGATACACCTGCAGATTGCTCTACAGCTACGGTATCTGTAAACATAGTGGATGAAGGAGCTCCTATGGCTGTAAATGATGCTGTAAATGTTGCTGAAAATAGCACAAGAATTATTTCTAACTTGTTAGAAAATGATTCTGCTATTGATGATGCTGTATTAACTTCAATTGATAATACTGGAACTCAAGGAACAGTTGTTTTAAATGTTGATGGTACCGTAAGTTATACGGCTTTGGCAGGTTTTGTTGGAAGTGATTCCTTTTCATATACCATTTGTGATGATGATGTTCCTACTAACACTTGTTCTACGGCTATTGTTAACATAAGCATTTTAAGTTCTATAAATTATAATATACCACCTGAACTTGAGACTTATTATAATGGCGTGATTTTTATAAACGATTCAGGTTTAATGCTTGAAGAATTGGAAGAAGTAACTCAAAGTAAACACACTACTATTTTATCGTACGCTCAAAGACATCAATATTTATATGATGCTGATGAAGATTTAGGGAATACCGATAACGTTATTTTAATGTATTCTAGTGAAAGTAGATATTGGGAAGAGTATACCTCAGGTAATAATTCATATTCTCCACAAACATATAATACAGAACATGTTTACCCACAATCTTTATTGGCCACAGATAATGCAGTAACTGATTTACATCATTTAAGAGTTTGTGATGAAAGTGTAAACAGTGAAAGACTAAATTATCCTTTTATAGATGGCAGTGGCACATATCAGTTAAATGGTGAAACCTGGTTTCCAGGAGACGAATGGAAGGGTGATGTTGCAAGAATGATGATGTATTTGAATATTAGATATGGAGAAATCTTTTCTAAAGTAGGCACCATAGAATTGTTTCTAAAATGGAACGTTGAAGACCCAGTGTCTACTTTTGAAGAACAACGCAATACTGTAATTTATGCTGCTCAAGGAAATAGAAATCCTTTTATTGATAACCCATATTTGGCCACTATAATTTGGGGAGGAAATGAAGCGGAGAATAAATGGGAATAAATATTCCTTAACATATAAATAAAAAACCGCTTCTTTTAAGAAGCGGTTTTTTTATTGATTAAAATCATTATTTTTGGGTTCACTTAAAAATTTAAATCATGTACGAGATTATACTTAATTTACATTCTTATTGGGCTTATTTAGTGCTTTTAATCCTGATTATAGCTGTTTTTAATGCTATTATTAAATCTACAGGAGGTAAAGAGTATAGCCCTAAAGATTTTAGAATATCATTATTCACTTTAATTGTATCTCATATTCAACTTTTAATTGGTATGATACTTTACTTTGTTTCTCCAAGATTTGAGTTGTGGAGTGAATTAGGAGGTGGTGTAATGAGCAATAGTTTAGCACGTTTATATTTAGTTGAGCACCCCTTTGTGAATATTTTGGCTATTGCATTAATAACTATTGGCTATTCTAAACACAAAAAGAAACTAACTTCTAAAGCTAAATTGAAAACAATTGCGGTTTTCTATTCTATTGCATTAGTATTCTTTTTATCTAGAATCCCGTGGAGTACTTGGATGGGATAAGATTTTATTTTTCCAATTCTTTTATAAGGTATAAATAAACGGGATAATGATCACTAAAGCCATTTGTAAAGTTGCCATTTGAAAAACTTCTAAATGGGTAACCTTTGTATTTGCCTTTGTTGTGAGTTAAATAATGGGCGTTAAAAATACCTGCTTTATAATACTTAAGTGAATAGGTGTCTTTTTTTAGTAATGGTTTTGTAATCATAATTTGGTCAAATAAGTACCAAACATCTCTGTAGGCCGTGGTACCTAATCCGTTTTTATAGAATGTAGTAAATGGATTATAGATACCTTTCATTCCTATTTCGTTTTTGTTTTCTTTTGCATTCAAAACATTCTTTACACTAGTATTTGTGGGGTTATCGTTTAAATCCCCCATTATAATTACTTTAGAATAGGGGTCAACTGATTGCAATGAATCAATAATTCGTTTACTAACTTTAGCTGCAGCAACTCGTTTAGGGTTACTTCTTGCTTGTCCTCCTCTTCTTGAAGGCCAATGATTTACAATTAAATGAATTAATTCACCTTCAAGCTTTCCGCTAACTAATAATTGGTCCCTTGTATAAACCCTTGATTGATCTTGATCGTCATAAATTTTTAACCCATGAGTACTAGAGTTTAGTGGTGTAAATATTTTTTTCTGATACAAAAGAGCAACGTCTATTCCTCTTGCATCGGGAGCATCATAGTGAATAATACCGTAATCTTTGTCAATCAATAAAGAGTCATTAACAAGGTCTTCTAAAACCATTTTGTTTTCAATTTCACAAACACCAATGATGCTTGGAGAATTGTTATTGGTTTCTTTACCAATATCAGCAAGAACTCTTGCCATATTATTTATTTTTTTTCTATAAACCACATCTCTATTGGTCTTAATCTCCATCATGGGACTGTATTCATCAAGCTTTGTTGGGTCGTTTATAGTGTCAAATAAATTTTCTAAATTATAGAAGGCTACCGTATGAATTTTAAATTTCTTATCCTGCGAATATGAAGTTAAACATAGGGTTAATATCAATATAGAGACACGTATTTGTAATATGCTCATTTTAAGAAAATATATAAGTTACCTTTTAAATACAAAAGTTAGACCAAAGTTAAACCAATATAATAAATAGGGCTGATTTTTAACTTTATCTTAGAATAAGTTACTTTTCTTATATTTATGTGTCTAATTATTAGTATGAATAAAACACTACTTTTATTTTTTTTCGGATTGTTTTCAGTTTACGTTTTTTCGCAAGAAACAATTATCAAAGGTAGTGTGAAAGAATCTTTGTCATTTCAGCCTATTGAAGGTGTTTTAGTAGTGATAGAAAATTCTAATTTAAGGGCACTGACCAATGAATTGGGAGCGTTTGAATTTATCGCAGGTATTCCATTTGGAGAACAAATTTTAACCATTTCAAAAACGGGTTACGGAGTAAAACGTTTTCCAATTGTTGTAAACGAAGGAAAGACAGTTAACATATCTGACATGACTTTGGAAAGGGACGTGTCTGAAACAGAGGATTTATTCACCATCACCCTGTCCGATGACGAACTGAATGATGATACGAGTGGAGCAGATAATATTTCAGGATTATTAGCATCTTCACTCGATGTATTTCAAAGAACAGCGGCGTTTGAGTTTAGCTCGTCTTTTTTCAGAATACGCGGACTAGATTCTAATAATGGTGCCATTTTATTAAATGGTATTGAGATGAATAAAGTTTACAACGGAAGGCCACAATGGAGTAATTGGGGTGGGATTAATGATGTTTTAAGAAACCAAGAATTGTCACTTGGGTTTTCACCTTCAAGCTACGCATTTGGAGGTGTTTTAGGTAGTACAAACATTAATGTTAGAGCTTCAGAAGCAAGACCTGGTGGACGGATAACATATTCTTCTTCAAATAGAAGTTATACTAACAGGTTGATGGCAACGTATGCCTCGGGATTGTTAAAAAATAATTGGGCATATACCTTATCTATTGGAAGACGCTGGGGAGATGAAGGCTATCAAGATGCAACGCTTTATAATTCTAATTCGTTTTTCGCTTCGGTAGAAAAGAATCTTAGTGATGCGCATAGTTTAAATCTAACAACCATTTACACACCTAATAGAAGGGGCAAATCGTCTCCAAACACCCAAGAGATTTATGATTTAAAAGATATAAAGTATAATGAGTATTGGGGATGGCAAGATGGTGAAAAACGGAACTCAAGAATTAAAGAAGTGAATGAACCCATTTTGATGTTGAATCATTATTGGGATTTAAATGATAAAACGAGTTTAAATACTAATATAGGTTATCAATTCGGAAAATTAGGGAACAGTCGTTTAGATTATAACGGAACGGATTTAATCAATGGATTCCCACAAGGAGGTGGTGCAAACCCAAGTCCAACATATTATCAAAAGTTGCCAAGTTATTTTGAAAGAAACTTTCCGAATGATTTGCAGTTTGCCTATTTGGCATTAAAAGACTTTCAAAATGATGGACAAATTAATTGGAAGGCCATGTATGATGCTAATTTAAACCATGCCCAAAACGGAGGAAATGCAATATATGCTTTATACGAAGATAGAGTTGATGATACCCAGCTTAGTATAAATTCAATATTTAATAGTAAAGTAAATGATAATTTGATTCTAAATGCTTCGGTAGGTTATAAAAACTTAAAATCCGAAAATTTTGCCCAGGTTTTAGACCTTTTAGGAGCTTCAACCTATTTAGATATTGATGGTTTTGCAACAGATATAAACGAAGCACAAAACGATTTATTAAATCCAAACAGATTGGTTAAAGAAGGGGATAAATTTAAATATCATTACAATGTATTAGCTAATGAACTTAATGCTTTTGCACAAGCCGAATTCACTTATAATAAGCTAGATTTTTATGTGTCAGGAAGTGTAAGGCAAACACAATATCAAAGAGAAGGTATTTATCAAAATGGTGGTTTTCCAGATAGTTCTTTGGGTAAAGGAGATCAATTATCGTTTACTGGTTTTGGAGCTAAAGCAGGAACAACATTGAAATTAACCGGAAAGCATGTTTTCAATGTTAATGTAGGGTTTATTTCAAGAGCACCATCAGTTCAAAATACCTTTTCCAATTCTAGGGAAAATCATAGTGTAGTTCCTAATGTCTCAGAAGAAAATATAATGTCTGTTGATGCTAGTTACATATTGCGTTCAACAATTGTTCAGGCAAAATTGACTGGATATTATACTAAAATAACAGATGCTAGTGAGATTTCTTTCTTTTTTGCAGATGGTATTGGTGGTGATAATGCGGTGTTTGTTCAGGAGATTTTACAAGGTATAGATAAAAAACATTTAGGCGTAGAACTTGGTGTTGAAGCACAAGTAACATCCAGCATAAAATTAAAAGGAGCCGCTTCGGTTGGTCAATTTACCTATGATAATAATCCTAATTTGTACCTTTCAACAGAACCAGACCAAGAATCTGTAGATGCTGGATTTGTTAATGGTTTTAAAGACTTTGGTCAATCGCAATTAAAAGATTATAAGTTGGCTTCTGGCCCGCAGAGGGCGTATTCTGTTGGTTTTGAATATCGAGATCCAGAGTACTGGTGGTTTGGAGCTACCGCTAATTTTTTCTCAAATACTTATGTTGATGTTAGTCCGTTAACTAGATCTTCAAATTTTAATACTGATTTTGATGGTAATGTATTTAATGATTATGACCAAGATTTAGCAAGGGCATTACTAAGGCAAGAAAGGTTTGATGATTATATGGTAATTAATTTGGTAGGAGGTAAATCTTGGAAAGTTGGTAAGTATTATATCGGTCTATTTACAAGTATTAATAACCTTTTGGATGAAGTTTATAAAACTGGTGGTTTTGAACAGGGGCGAAATGCTAATTATAGAGAGTTAAGAGATGATAAAGCATTAGACACACCGGTGTTTGGACCAAAATATTGGTATGGAAGAGGAACCACCTATTTCCTAAACCTTAATCTTAGATTTTAAAAAGATGAAAAAGATTGAAAATATTATAATGGTACTGGTCTTCACGAATATCTTACTATTTGTGAATTCATGCGTTAAAGATGATGATTATGGTATTCCTGATATATCAGTTTCTGAACCAGAAATTCCTCAAAATCAAATAACAACATTTAAGGCTATAAAGTCTTTATATGAACAAGCTGTTATTGGCGGAAATACAACAGTTGTGATTGAAGATGATGCTTATCTTGAAGGGTATGTAATCTCTTCTGATAAAGCTGGAAACTTTTTTGAAGAATTAATAATTCAGAATAAAATTGATGCTAGTAACCCAGATAACGACCCAAGACTTGGGTTTAAAATAGACATCAACAAGAGTAACTTGTCAGATACTTATCAATTTGGACAAAAGGTTTTTGTTAAATTAAATGGATTAACCATTGGGGAAACAAGCGGCGTAATAACAATTGGTAAAGGAGATGCTGCAAGTGTAAAACAAATTCAAGCAGCTGAATATAAAGATATTGTTCTTCGGAGTACTGAAATAGCTGAAATTCAACCTAAGACTGTCAGTTTAGAAAATTTAACAGAAGCCGATGAAAATACCCTAATTCAGTTAGACAATATGCAATTGAATAGATTTGAATTGGGTGCAACATTTGCTAGTGAATCTTTTGATGAATTTGATGGCTTGCGATTGTTGGAAAGTTGTGATTCTGGCATTCAAATGATAATGCAAACCAGTACATTTTCAGATTTTAAGTCGCTAATAGTTCCTGAAGGAAAAGGAAGTGTGGTTGGAGTTTTTAGTAGAGATTTTAGAGATGATTTTAGCGTGATTTTACCCTTAAATTCAGCTAGTGTAAACTTTGATAGTTCTGATAGGTGTGACCCTTTAGAGCTTTCGTGCGGATTAGCATCAACTTTTGGTTCTGAGAATTTGTTTTATGAAGATTTTGAGTCTCAATCTAATAATAGACAAATTTCTATTTCGGGTTGGACTAACTACGTAGAAGAAGGCTCTGAAGGATGGGAAGGTTACTCGTCAAGCTCATCAAACGCTTCATTGGGACGTTCTGCCAGAGTACAAATAGCAAGTTCAGGAGACATAAAAAATGTTGCTTGGTTAATTACACCAGCTATTGATTTAAACTCTTATAGCAATATTACTCTTCGCTTTAAAACCTCTAATAGTCTAGCAGATAGTAGTTTTATGGAAGTATTGTATTCTTTAGATTGGGATGGTACGGAAGCTAATTTAACAGCTGCAACTTGGGGTGTATTGTCTGATGCTTATGTAGTTAAAGATTCCGATTCTTTCGCATCATGGTTTAATTCCGGTAATGTGAATTTATCCTGTGCCACCGGAACTATGCACATAGCTTTTAAATACACAGGAGGTGGATTGGAGGCTTTTGATGGTATTTATGAATTGGATGAGATTAGTGTGGATTATGAATTATAACGCTTATATATCTTATGTTACGTCTTAAAAAGGGTTAGTTGTTATATACTAAAATACGGTAGGTTATTTAGAAAGTGTTAAATTCGTAGAATGACCGTTTTCGACCATTATTTTTATTCCATATTTTCTTTTTATAAAAAACGCTTTAGGCAGAAAGCAAATACCATTGCTATAGGTTATGTTTCTATACTTCAAATAAGTTTAATATTTCTGTTGGGATGTTTTTTTGCCGCATTCTTTAATCAAATGAATGTCAATACTATGTCAAGTACAAAGGCATGGACATTATTTGGAATAGTTTCTGTCGGTATCTATTTCAAAAACTGGCTTCAATATACTGGTAGAAAAAGAATTATGATTAATTCTAAAATGGTTAAAAAAAATAAATCTCAATCAAATGTTTGGTTACTTTGGTTATTACCAGTTGCCATCCTTTTTTTAGCCTATATTTTATTTCAAGCGGTTTAATTATCTTTTAAAAACCGCATAAACCGGAAAGTGGTCACTATAACCACCTTTATACTTTTTACCAGCATAAGTTCTAAAAGGAGCCCCTTTAAATCTACCATTAAAAGTCTTTAAAAAATCTTCGTCAAAGATGTTGGCATTGTAGTATTCAAATTCGTCTTTTGAACTCTTAAAGAAGTTAGAAATAAAAAAGTCTAATCAAATATACTCCTATTATTGGTTTTGTTGAAATAAGTTTATTCATTTAATATAGCTTTTATCTTTTCAAAATCATTATGAACAATGCCTGCTTTTTCTAAATCAGCAATGTCTTTTAAAAATGTTTCACGATAAGTGGCTTTGCCACGAGGAGTGTCTTTATATTTTAAATATATTTCTTTTGCTTGATCATATTGATCCAATAACAAAAATGCTAAAGCCAAATTTGTGTTAATCCAATCTTCATTTGGGGAGAGTTCCAAACCTTTTAAAGCACTTATTTTTGCTAAACCAAAGTCCTTATTCAACAAGGCGTACCAAGCTAAACTTCCATGTTTCCTCCCCAAATCCATTTTTGCTTTTTTAAATTCAGGGTATTTCTGTGTAAATTTTAAAATTTCCTTTACAATGTGTTTTTGCAGTAAAAACTTTTCTTCCTGGTTTTTAGAAGCCTTAATCTTTTCTTCATAATCAGACACAATCTTCATAGTCTTTGGATATTCAAGAATATCATCACTAACAGAGTTAATAATATTTTTTTGTTCCAAAACATCTTTTGATATTTTTTCCATTTTTAAATTATCATATGGGTAGTTCTCAATTACTTTTTCTGCTCCACCCACATAATTCATTGCTTTTTTTAGATATTCAATTTTATTAGTTTTACTAAAGAATAAATTATTCAATTTTGCCATGATTACATAATTTTCTGCTAATCTGATGGCATATAAAAATTGATTTTCTTGATATAAAACTTCGTACTTATTTAGGCCCTTTTTTAAATAATCTAACCCGTCCATATTTTTTTTGAAAAAGACAAGAACTTTTCCTAAAAGAATTAGGGCTTCTGGCTCAATAGGCTTTAAGTAAATGGGTATAGGGGCTTTACCTTTCTTGTCAAAATAGTTTAATATTTCTTTTGTGTAAGTCTCTACACCTTGAATGTCTAAATTCACACCAGAAATGAAAACCATTAGCATTTTGGCAGGAATAACTTTATCTTCTCCCATTACATTAAACCTCTTAGATTCATTGAAAAAATGCAAGCACTCAGTAACATATTTCTTGGCATTTTTTAAATCTTTGTTGTCAAAATAAATTTGAGCACGAGCAAGATCTATCATAAAATATTTTTCATATTCAAAGGCATAATTGTCATTTTTTAATTTATGACTTTTATAAAATCCCTCCGCTTGATCTAGGAGCTCTAGAGCTTTTGAAGTATTTCCTTTAAGTCTATAACAATACGAAAGCGCTCTGGATAAATCGCCTTTTACATTAAAAAAGTATTGGTATTGGTCTAGAACTTCCCAAGCTTTATTTAAGGTAGATAGCTCCTTATCAAAGTAATTAATTGATTCATATAATTTGGCTATTCGTTGGTAATTTTCTATCTGTTGAATTTTTTCTAATTTATTATTACTAATAATTAAGTTAATAGTATCCAATTGTCCAATAGCTTCAAGAATCTTGTACTCGGTAGCAAAACTATTGGCTTTTGTACGGATTTCTTCTATTCTTGAATTAATTACACTGCCACCTTGATTTGCCTCTTTAAAGGCCGCCATGGTACTTAATTCTTTCCTGGCCTCTTTTATGGATTTACCTGCTCTTAGTTTGTTTAAAAAACGAATTGTCCTGGGGGATGCGCCGTCTCTATTGATTCTTGCAATGTTCTGGGCATCTAAATAAATTGATGCTGAATCATTGAGTTTCTCGTAATTTTCTATAAGTTTATTAAGCTTTATAATTGAATCCTGTGAAATTCCATGCTCTTTTCTAATGGTTCTAAACCTTGCTTTGATTTCTTTTAATTCTTTTTCAGCTTCACTAGTGATTATTTTATAATACCTGCGGGTCTCTCTGTCTAGATTTCCTTTTGGGCATATAATTAGATATATAGAGTCTCTTATACCATTTGGAATTGATATATATCTTAAATCATGTTTATTGACTAGTTCAACCTCTTGCCCGTTTATATCTATGCCAATATTGTTTGTGCCAATGGAAATATTCGCCTTTTCGTCTACATGGTTAGCGATGAAATCTAAAGTAAAATCGCCTTCTGAAGTTGAGACCGTTTCATTAGCATGATTAGCCTTTACCTTAACTTTTTCAGCTGGCATATAGCCGCTATGTTGGTAGTAAATCTTCCCATTTATAATACTTTGAGAAGAAATTTGATTAATAAATAAAATGAACAATGAATATTTTAAAAGTGTTTTCATCTAGTCATCTTTTGGTATTAGTCCTATTGGTGAAAAGGTAGACTGAGGATAATATTTGGTAGAATATGGGTTTGGCACAAAACCGTCTTTACGAATATCAATACGATAAAACAATTTCCTTTTTTCTAATGGTATTTTTATTCTAAAAACACCATTACTATCTGTTTTAGTCAATAAATCCCCATCCATTCTTATTTCTGCATCACTAATAGGGGCACCTCCCTTTTGATTAAAAATTTCGCCTTCAATTAAAGCTAAAGATTCGTTTGGTTCAATATAAATTAGCATGGCATCTTTACTTATTGTCAAACTGTCATTAGACAATTTCCAAAATTCATCTATAAGTTTTGCTTTAAATTTTTCACCTTTTAGGGAAGCTTCTAAATTTGTAAAAACCACTTTATGGTTACTGTTAACTTCTTCATGTAAAATCTCACCATTTACATAAAGTTTTAGAGAAGGCCTTTTGTTTTCACCAAGACTTGGGTATAAAACATTTGTATTTAAGTCTTTTTTTGTTTCAAGTGTAATTGACGAGGTAAAAGGTAAATAAAGTATGTACGCAAATAAACTTCCAATTAAAACAAACGCCCCAATTAATAAGGAAATGATGTATACCTTGTTTTTGGAAAAGTAGCTAGAATCAATTTCTGCCAATATTTTATAAAAAACACTTTTGAGGTCATCAAATTCTTTTGAAAGTGCTGTAAAATGGTCATCAATTCTAGTTTCAAATTCTGGTAATAATTCATCAGTGTTTTTAGCCTCAATTTCTAACTTAGCCTCTTTTAAAACTTCTGATATTCTTTCTTGGTCAAATGATTTTTTTTCGGAGTCAATATTTTGAAGTATCTCTTTGTTTTGTTCTAATAGAAAATCCATCTTGGAATCTAAGGATTGATATACACTTCTTTGATAAGCTATTAAGGCATTTCTGTTTTCGCCTTTCTTCAAAAGTTCACCGAAGCACAACTGCATCATATCATTGAACTCTTCCTTAAAAAAGCTTCCATAGTTATGATTTGCATTAATTACAGGAAATTCATTTGTTGGAATCTCAAACTTGTTAACCAAATGTTCTTTTGTCTTTGGGTTTTCGATTTCTTTGTAAAAAGAATCTGCCTCATTCATGAGTTTATATTCCAAGGTTTTCACTTCTTTAAGGAGGCTTTTTGTGAAAAGCTGGAGTTCTTTTAATTGACTTTTTTCTAAATAAACTCTTTCTTTATAAATGAATTCAATGTTTTTTACACTCCATTCTACAGCCTTTACAATTATTTTTTTGATGTCATGATTTAAGTCGGCAGGATTATTTTCATTGAATATGTTTTGGATTTTTTTATAATCTAACCCTTGGATAAAGTTTCCAGCCATTCCGCTGGTAATATTGTTAAATAAAGAAAGTGCAACATTGGAGCTTCCTTGAGTTACTAGAGCTAACCCTCCTGTAATGGCAAAACCCGCAATTTTTTTTAGTAAATTGTTGTTTTCTGACATGAAAAGTTATTAAATAATTTTGCTTAAATTCTATAGTAAAAATTCACCTCGTTTAAAATTAGTTTTTTTTGCTCTATTTAAGAAGTCTATAAAGTTAAATTTTCAGTCTTGCTAAACTCGCTCCAATCACCTCTTAAAAACCGCATAAACCGGAAAGTGGTCGCTATAACCACCTTTATACTTTTTACCAGCATAAGTTCTAAAAGGAGCCCCTTTAAATCTACCATTAAAAGTCTTTAAAAAATCTTCGTCAAAAATATTGGCGCTATAGTATTCAAATTCATCTTTTGAGCTTTTAAAAAAATTAGATGAAATAATGGTTTGGTCAAATAAACTCCATTGTTTAAACCTGCTAACGGTACCTCTATTGTATGAACGAAGCGTTTCAAAAGGATTATATAGTCCAAAATTTTCAACTAACTTAACAATACTATTATTGTGTGGTTCATCGTTAAAATCACCAATCACTATAATTTTGGCATTATCATTTTCGTCCTGTAAAGAAGTTATAATTTCCGCCACCTTATCAGAGGAAGCTAATCGTTTAAATTCCGTTTCTTTGGTTCCTTCTCTTCTTGAAGACCAGTGGTTAACAATAACATGAATAAATTCGCCATCAAGCATACCACTTACCAATAATACATCTCGTGTGTAATCTGGTGAACCATCTTCATCGGTTAAATGAACGGTAAAAGGTTCTGAATTAGTAACTTTAAAAGCTTTTTTATCATATATCAAGGCAACGTCAATTCCGCGTTCATCTGGAGATTCATAATGTACGTAGTCATAATCCAGGTTGTCTAAATGTTTTGAGTCTAGAAGGTCTTCAATAACCTTTGCATTTTCCACTTCAGCTAAACCAACAATAGCAGGATGTTTTCCTGTTTCTTTTCTGCCAATGTTTGAAATGGCAAATCCAATTTTTCTTAATTTATTTTTATAGCGTTTGGGAGTCCATTTTTTAACCGAGGTAGGTAAAAAGTCATAGTCATTTGTATGTTTGTCTTTAGAAATATCAAACAAGTTTTCTACATTGTAAAATGCAACAGTTTGCATGTTTTCCTGAACAGGGATATCCCCAAATAAATCGCTCATAGGTTAATTTTTCGCATTAAAAATATAAAAATTAAAATGGATGCAATTACGTAACTTTGTGCATTATTAAGATTTATGATAGAAAAGAAAAACATAGCTTTAGAGAAAGCTGTTTTAATTGGAATTATTACGAAAGACCAAGATGAAATCCAGTCTAAAGAATATTTAGATGAGTTGGAGTTCTTAACTTATACAGCTGGAGGTGAAGTGGTAGCACGTTTTACACAGAAAATGGATATGCCTAACCCTAAAACCTTTATTGGGTCTGGTAAAATGGAGGATGTTCGCCGGTTTATTGAAGAAAATAAAGTAGGTACAGCCATTTTTGATGATGAGTTATCTGCGGCACAAGAACGTAATATTAGTAAGATTCTTGATGTAAAAGTTTTAGATAGAACTAATCTTATCCTTGATATTTTTGCCCAACGTGCCCAAACTAGTTATGCTAGAACTCAAGTAGAATTGGCACAATGCGAATATTTGTTGCCAAGACTAAGAGGAATGTGGACTCACCTTGAGCGTCAAAAAGGGGGTATTGGAATGCGTGGTCCTGGTGAAACAGAAATTGAGACAGATAGGCGTATTGTACGAGATAAAATAGCTTTACTTAAAGCCAAAATTAAGACCATAGACAAGCAAATGGCTGTGCAGCGTGGTAACCGTGGTAAAATGGTTCGTGTTGCGTTGGTAGGATACACCAATGTTGGTAAATCAACCTTAATGAATGTGGTGAGTAAAAGTGAGGTGTTTGCTGAAAATAAGTTGTTTGCTACACTTGATACTACCGTTAGAAAGGTAGTGATTCAGAATTTACCATTTCTGTTAAGTGATACCGTAGGTTTTATTAGAAAGTTACCTACTCAATTGGTAGACAGTTTTAAAAGTACTTTGGACGAGGTTAGAGAAGCTGATTTATTATTGCATGTTGTTGATATTTCACACCCTAATTTTGAGGAGCATATTGATTCTGTAAATAAAATTTTAGGGGAAATTAAGAGTGGTGATAAGCCAACTATTATGGTGTTTAATAAGATTGATGCTTATAAATCAGAACCATTAGATGAGGATAATTTGGATACTGAAAAAACCAAGGCTAATTACAGTTTAGAGGAGTGGAAAAATACTTGGATGAGTAAAATTGGAAACAATGCCTTATTTATTTCAGCTATCAATAAAAGTAATTTGGAAGACTTTAAAAAACGTGTTTATGATGAGGTAAGAGAAATTCATATCACCCGTTTTCCATATAATCATTTTCTATATCCTGATTATAATTATGAGGATATGAAGTAATAAAAAAGGCATCATAAAAGATGCCTTTTTTATTTATTATAATAGATTCAACTTAGAACTTATAGCTTAAACCGAAAGTCCAGTAGGTTTGTAAATCATTATCTACGTCGTCAAATCCAGTTGCGGTTGCTGGATCTTGAGCTAATGCGTAGTTTAATGCTTCCTGTTTGTTATTACGTAAGCCAAAATCAAAACCAACACCAATCATTTTCCAAAGGGTATAACCAAAGGAATTAGTCCATGTCCAGTTAGAGTAGTCACCACTCTTATAACTTTGGAATGAAGACAAGTTTGTTTTAAAATTTATAGCTCCAATCTGTCTAGTATAATCAGCCACTATTTTAGCTCCTAAAGATGATTCAAAAACGGTATCTCCACTACTAAAAATAAAATTGTAGTTTAATGGATGGATAACAACAACCAAGTTTTTAGCTGGTGTCCATGTTCCACCAATACCTAAATCTAGATAACCAGGATCATTAAAATTATTTAATAATGTAGTTCTATACTCACCCATTCCAGAGATGGCAAATTTCTCACTAACTTTTCTACCATAAAGTGAAGAGATATTGAAAACGTCAGTAGTAGGTTCAAAACTATCATTATCAGTATCTATATCTTTATTATCTAACTTTACCCAATTAAGGTTTGTGGTTAAGGCATTTCTCCAAAAGAATTTATCTTCAATTAAATTAGCATAGGCATTAACAGTAAAGCCAATGTTTCCTGAGTTATTGTTAGGAGCACCTTGGGCATACCAATTGCTGAAGTTAGATAAACTTCCGCCAATAGTACCAAAAGCACCTGTTCTCCAACCCGGAAGTGCGTCTATTTGAGCTTGCAAAGCATTAGCTTCGGCTTGAGCGGCATTTGCTGCTGCTTGTTTTTCAGCTTTTTTTGCTTGTAATTCTTCTTTAGTTTGTGCGTTTATAGAAAAAATTCCAATAAACAGAAAGCATAATAGTAATACTCTTTTCATTTTAAATTTGAGTTTTATTAAAGTTATTGCAAATATAAAGTTTAGACCCTTTTTTTTATTTAGGTCACAGGAAATTATTTGTTTTTATAAAGCGGAACAGAAGAGCAAGCTTCACCATACATTATTGATTTAGCTATAGGTTTCAGCTTATTTGTAAGCATAATATAAGCGTTTTGTGGTACAGGTTTGTTAGAACACCCTTTTATAATGATAGGTTTGTCTTGAAATTCATCAATAGCTAAATCATTTATGATGTCTTGATAAACAGAGGTTTCTATCGTTTCTAAATTACCAATAACAATTTTTTTAGCATAAGGTTCTAAGTGAACAGTTAATAGCATATACGCCCACCCAGGAATAATGGCGTCTGTACTGCAAGTTAAAGCCACATAACTGTCTTGGTATTTAGACCAATCAAATTCAGAAACATGCTCTCTAAAATCTTTTTCACGTAATACAAAACCTTCAAATAACCAGTCTTTAATATCAAATAATACCCGATTACCCTCAGGATAAAAATCCTCTAGATCTAGTGTAACTAATTTGCTGTTCGCTACGCGATTTACGATTTTATCTGGCATTTTTATAGTAGATTATGGATTCCTGCCTCGGCAGGAATTAAAACATTAGATTAAAGCATCCCTAATTCCAGTTTTGCCTCCTCACTCATTAAGTCTTGAGACCATGGTGGGTCAAATGTAATTTCAACCTCGGCATTTTTTACATCATCTAGTGATTTAACTTTTTCTTCAACTTCTAAAGGTAGTGTTTCTGCAACTGGACAATTAGGTGTGGTTAAGGTCATTAAGATTTTAACATCGTAATCTTCGTTTACAAACACATCATAAATTAAACCTAATTCATAAATGTCTACAGGAATTTCAGGGTCGTAAATGGATTTTAAAACATTCACTATTTTTTCGCCTAATTCGGCTGTGTCTATTGTTGTTTCACTCATAATTAATTTAATTGAGTTTGATACGCTATAGCGTACATTTTTAACTGTTTTACCATACTTACTAAACCATTGGCTCGCGTAGGCGAAAGATGCTCTTTTAAACCAATTTTATCTATAAAACTTGTGTCTGCATCTATAATATCTTTTGGATGCTGGTTTGAAAAAGCTCTTATTAAAATAGCAATAATACCTTTTGTGATAATAGCATCACTATCGGCAGTAAATTCTAATTTATCATCTATCATTTCTGCATGAACCCATACTTTACTTTGGCAACCTTTAATAATGTTACTGTCAGTTTTATATTGGTCGTGAATAAGGGGTAATTCTTTCCCTAAATCTATCATGTATTGGTAACGCTCTTCCCAATCTTCAAACATTGAGAATTCGTCAATTATTTCGTTTTGAATGTCTTCAATCGTCACAATGTCAAATTTTAAGCAAAAATACAATAAGAAAAGTTGCTATTCAATATTTTGAGCTATTGATAAGATTTCTTTAACAAGATTAGCGATGTATGGATTGGGATTGCCGTGATCAAAACTAGGCGTTTCATATGTTTTACCATCGTAAATAATTTTTAATTTAGCTATAGCTGCACCATCATATAATCTTTTTTGCGAAGGCGCTTCAAGGTTTTGAATTCGTTCAATATCTATATTTTTAATAATATCGATGATGTTCTGCCATTGTTCTTCGCTGCAACCTACTCCTATTTCATCTCCCACTCTTTTATTTTTAATTATAATAGATTTTTTGCTGACACATATATTTTGATAGGCCCCTCTAGAATGTTTAGAGTACTCAAATGATATAGAGTGATTGTGTACCACTTTCTTAATGGCTTCAATTAAAACTGTTTTGTTTTCAAGAAGTCTCAAAGATGAATCTTCTTTTGAAAAAGTAATTTCTTTTGAGAGAATGTCTAACATTTCACTTTCAATAGTGTTTAATTCTGGTAGGCACATTTTTCTGGTTGAAGCTAATGGCCCCATTCTTAAAGTTTCTCCTTCAATTGTAAAAGAACCTAAAAAACGGTTGCAACCTGAGAACCCTGATACTTGTTTAGTAGAATCATTAAATGCAATTTTTAGATTGAATTCTGATATGTCTTTACCGTTTAAAGTGATTATGTTGTAGGTGCTATTAAACATGGTGTCTGGTTTTTGTGAACTTAGATTATCACAAGTTTTCATTGTAATAACACTGAAAAGAATCAATATCCATTTCATAATCTGGAAAATTTTAAAAATGAAAGTACAAAAAAGATACCTAAGTTTAAGACAACATCATTTTAGCTTTTTTAATGCCTTCAACTAAGGAATCAATTTCAGCTTTGGTATTGTAAAATGCAAAAGAAGCTCTTATAGTTCCTGGGATTTTGTAGTAATCCATAATAGGTTGGGCACAATGATGACCAGTTCTTACGGCAATTCCTAATTTATCTAAAATAGAACCTACATCATATGGATGAATACCTTCTAAATTAAAAGATAATACAGATGTTTTGTTTTTAGAAGTACCATAAATTTTTAAGCCTTCAATATCTAAAAGCTTTTGGGTGCCATATTCCAGTAATTCATTTTCATAAGTTGCTATAGCATCAAATCCAATATGATTCATATAATCTAATGCGGCGCCAAAAGCAATGCCTCCAGCAATATTTGGAGTTCCAGCTTCAAACTTATGTGGTAAATCTGCATAAGTTGTTTTATCAAAGGTAACTTCTGCAATCATTTCACCACCACCTTGATACGGTGGTAAAATGTTAAGCCATTTTTCTTTTCCATAGAGCATTCCAACACCAGTAGGTCCACACATTTTATGCGCTGAGGCAACATAAAAATCAACATCTAAATCTTGAACATTTGGTTTTATATGAGGACATGCTTGCGCGCCATCAATTAAAACAGCAGCTCCAACCTCATGGGCTTTTTCAATAATATATTCAATAGGATTAATGGTTCCTAAAGCGTTGGAAATATGATTGGTGAATACCAGTTTTGTGTTTTCAGAAAGTAGCTTGTCATATTCAGACATTACCAACTCACCATCATCATTCATTGGAATGACTTTTAATGTTGCTCCTGTTTGTTCACATATCATTTGCCAAGGAACAATATTACTATGGTGTTCTAATGCCGATACTATTATTTCATCTTCTTGTTTTAGAATAGATGAAAAACCATTTGCAATTAAATTAATACCATGTGTTGTACCAGAAGTTAGTATGATTTCATGAGAATACTGTGCATTAAAATGTGCTTGTATTTTTAGTCTGGCTTGTTCATATAAATCAGTGGCTTCCTGACTTAAGGTATGAACACCCCTGTGAATATTAGCATTGTAATTTGAATAATAATCTACTATGACATCAATTACTTGTTGAGGAGTTTGTGATGTTGCGGCATTATCAAAATACACTAAAGGTTTACCATTTACTTTTCTTGAAAGAATGGGAAAATCTTTTCTTATGTTTTCAGCATTTAGCATAATTGATTTTTAGCCACGATATTCGTCTTTAAACTTCGCTCAAGAAAAAAGCTTAACGGGAAGTAGCTTCTGAATATTTTACAAATCGAAACCAATATTAACACCCAATTGATTTGCAATTATATTAGTTATTCGGCGCTTAAGCTCTGGGATTTTAACAGAACTAAGTACATTGTTACTAAAAGCATACATTAATAATGCTTTAGCTTCTTTCTCTGGAATACCTCGAGACCTCATATAAAATAAAGCGCTTTCATCTAATTGACCAATTGTACAACCATGAGAACATTTTACATCATCTGCAAATATTTCTAATTGAGGCTTGGTGTTTATTGAGGCTTTATCGCTAATTAATATGTTGTTATTTGCTTGAAATGCGTTTGTTTTTTGAGCTTCTTTTTCAACAACTACTTTACCGTTAAAAACACCCGTAGCACTGTCTGTAAAAATACCTTTATAATCCTGGTGGCTTTCACAATTTGGCTCTATATGGTGTACCAATGTATTATGATCAACATGTTGTTTATTTCCAATAATTGTAACGCCTTTTAAGGTAGAGTCTATACGTTCACCCTCTTGATAATAATTAAGATTGTTACGGGTTAATTTTCCACCAAAAGAAAATGTATGAACAGAAGCAATACTTTCCTGTTTTTGCTTAATAAATGTGTTATCTATTAAAGATGCGTTGGCGTTATCATTCTGGATTTTGTAATAATCTATAATAGCACGTTTTTTAGCAAATATTTCAGTAACACTATTGGTTAAAACTGAATTACTTGTTAAACTTTGATGACGCTCTATAATTTGAACATGAGAATTCTCTTCAACTACAATTAGGTTACGTGGTTGTAACATTGTTGCGGACTCATTTCCTGTTGAAAAGTGAATAATCTGAATTGGTTTTTCAATTATTTTACCCTTTGGAATATGAATATAGGCTCCTTCTTTAGAAAAAGCGGTGTTAAGAGATGATAAACTATCTTTAGTAGCTGCTTTATTGAAATAGTTTTCTATAATGAGACGATATTTAGGCTTGCTTAGGGCAGAAGACATTAAACAGACATCTAGTCCATCATGAGTGGTTTCTGAAAGATGTGATGAATATTTACCATCGATAAAAACTATTTTGTAAGCATCTATTTCGTGAATGAAATACTTTTTAACATCGCTGTATTCTAATGCGTTTTCTTGTTTAGGGAAAACACTATAATCTTCTTTTAAAAGCTTATTTAAAGATGTGTATTTCCAAGCTTCATCTTTTTTAGTAGGGAAGCCTTTTTCTTCAAAGGTTTTTATAGCATCGTTCCTAACATCACTTACATAAGAATCTATTTCTCCTTGATTCTCAAATACTAAAAAAGATGATAATAATTTTTCTTTTAAATCCATATTCTTAAGTATGCAGTTTTCAGTTTTTAGTTTTTAGTCTCATTGACCACATACTATTAACTGAGTACTGGTTACTGGCTTTATGCGCCAACTTCGTCTTTTATCCAGTCGTAACCTTTTTCTTCAAGCTCATGAGCTAATTCTTTAGTTCCAGATTTTACAATTTTTCCGTTATGTAAAACATGTACATAATCTGGTACAATATAATCTAAGAGCCTTTGGTAGTGCGTAATAACTATTACAGCATTATTATTGCTTTTTAATTTATTTACACCGTTAGCTACAATACGAAGCGCATCAATATCTAACCCTGAATCTGTCTCATCAAGAATGGCTAGTTTAGGATCTAACATAGCCATTTGAAAAATTTCATTTCTTTTCTTTTCTCCTCCTGAAAACCCTTCATTTAAAGAACGTGATAAAAATTTTCTATCAATTTCTAAAAGATCAGATTTCTCTCGGATTAATTTAAGCATGTCTTTAGCAGGCATGTCTTCTAATCCTTGAGCCTTTCTAGTTTCGTTTATAGCTGTTTTAATAAAGTTAGTTACAGAAACTCCTGGGATTTCTACAGGATATTGAAACGACATAAAAATACCTTTATGAGCTCTTTCATCTGCTTCTAATTCTTCAATGTCTTCACCTTCAAAAATGATGCTTCCTTCAGAAACTTCATATTCTTCTTTACCCGCAATTACAGACGAAAGCGTACTTTTACCAGAACCGTTAGGTCCCATTATGGCATGAACTTCACCAGGTTTAACCTCTAGATTAATTCCTTTCAAAATACCTTTATCTTCAATACCAGCATGTAGGTTTTCTATCTTTAACATATTACTCACTTAGTTTTATAGTATTATTATAGTCTTCATTTGGGATTGCTTCTAAATTGAAAATTTCAGTTATCTCAATTTTATCTTCCCAAAGAATAGATTCGTGTTTTTGTTTATTTATTGTTCCTCTTATTTCAACCCTAACCATATCAGTTGGTTGTTTTTTTAAGGGTTCTGCTTGTTTGTTTAGTTCTTGTGCTTTATCGTTGATAATAACACCATAAATAATGCTGTCTGTTTGTAAAACAGCCGCATCTTCATAGAATACATAATTACCAGATATTATTTCACCACTTTTCCTGCAGTTAAGAAAAGTGAAAAAACATAAAAAAAGAATAATGAGTTTTTTCATTAAAAACAGTTTTTATCCAACACTTCCTTCTAAACTTATTTCTAGTAATTTTTGTGCTTCAACAGCAAACTCCATAGGTAGTTTATTTAATACTTCTTTACTAAACCCATTAACGATTAAGGCAATGGCCTTTTCTGTATCTATACCTCTTTGGTTGCAATAGAAAATTTGATCTTCACCAATTTTACTTGTTGTAGCCTCGTGCTCAATTTGAGCTGATTGATTTTTAGCTTCAATATATGGGAATGTATGTGCACCACATTCGTTACCCATTAGTAAACTATCACATTGTGAAAAGTTTCGAGCATTTTCTGCTCTTGAGTTTATCTGAACTAATCCACGATATGAGTTCTGAGATTTGCCAGCAGAAATTCCCTTTGAAATAATTGTAGACTTAGTATTTTTACCTAAGTGAATCATTTTAGTTCCGGTATCTGCTTGCTGATAATTATTAGTTACTGCAATGGAATAAAATTCTCCAACTGAATTATTTCCTTTTAATACACATGAAGGGTATTTCCATGTAACAGCACTACCTGTTTCTACTTGGGTCCATGAGATTTTGGCATTGGTTTCACATAAACCACGTTTGGTAACAAAGTTGAAAACACCTCCTTTTCCTTCAGCATTTCCTGGGAACCAGTTTTGAACTGTAGAATATTTTATTTCAGCATCATCTAAGGCAATTAGCTCTACTACCGCAGCATGCAATTGGTTTTCATCTCTACTTGGAGCCGTACAGCCTTCTAGGTAACTTACATAACTGCCTTCGTCTGCAATTACAAGCGTTCTTTCAAACTGCCCAGTTCCTGCTTGATTAATTCTGAAATAAGTAGATAATTCCATAGGGCAACGAACACCTTTAGGAATGTAACAGAAACTTCCATCACTAAAAACAGCACTATTTAAAGCGGCGTAAAAATTATCTTTTTGCGGAACAACGGTTCCTATATATTTTTTTACAAGTTCTGGGTGCTCTTTAATTGCTTCAGAAATACTCATAAAAATAATTCCTTGTTCTGCAAGAGTTTCCTTAAACGTAGTAGCTACAGATACAGAATCTACAACTACATCCATGGCTACACCAGCTAATTTCTTTTGTTCGTCTAACGAAATACCAAGCTTTTCAAAAGTTGCCAGTAATTCTGGATCTACTTCATCTAGGCTGTCATATTTAGGTTTGCTATTTGGTGCTGAGTAATATGAAATTCCCTGAAAATCTGGTTTCTCATAATTTACATTTGCCCATTCTGGCTCTTCCATTTCGCTCCAAATTCTAAAAGCTTCTAAACGCCATTCAGTCATCCATTCAGGCTCTTCTTTCTTTTTTGAAATAGCACGAACAATATCCTCGTTCAGTCCATTAGGAAAAGTCTCAGATTCAATATCCGTATAAAAACCGTATTCGTATTCTTTGGTTTTTAACTCTTCTCTTAAATCGTCTTCAGTATATTTCGACATGTTACTCTCTTAAAATTAAAGTGAAAACGATTCGCCACAACCGCATGTTCTATTGGCATTTGGGTTGTTGAATACAAACCCAGTTCCGTTTAATCCTCCGGAATATTCTAAAGTAGTTCCTATTAGGTATAAAAAGCTTTTTTTGTCTACAATAATTTTCACACCATTGTCTACAAATACTTTATCTTCATCTAATTGTTGTTTGTCAAATTTTAAATCATAAGACAACCCTGAACAACCACCACTTTTTACACCAACACGAACAAAATCTGTAGTTGCGTCATAACCATCTTCGGTCATAAGCTCTACCACCTTTTTCTTAGCTGTTTCTGAAACTTTAATCATACCTATAACTTAGATTAACTCTAAATAGAGTGCAAATATACAATATAAGTCAGTGATTACAAGATAACCTAACATTATATTATTATATGGTTTTATAGTTTTTATTTATTTAAAACAAGTTTTTTTCGATAATAGCATGGTGAATAGGAGATTATATAGAAAAAGTTGAAATTGTAAGTCTTAATTGGAAGAAAAAAACATAAATTCATACCATTATATTATTTGATTTAAAAACAATCTAATCAGAATGAATTTACTCTTATTATTATTTGCAAGTTTGCTAAGAAAAATACTGTTTTTTGCTTTAATGTTTTTTAGTTTTTCATTTGTCGCAGCCCAAAAAAAAGTAGATTTGATTTCACCTAATAATAAATTAAAATTAACTGTAAATGTAAATAATGATATTTCATGGAGTGTTAGTTTAAATAATGCCAAAGTGATTGAAGATTGTACCATTTTAATGGAAATGGGTGAAGGGAGAAGTTTAGGAAAAGACGCAAAAATTAAAAGTAAAAAAACAAAAAGTTATAACAAGACAATCACTGTTCAAATACCTAATAAAGATAAAGTTGTTAATAGTAATTATAATGAGCTAATGTTGGATTTTAAGCAGCAATTTAAAGTTGTTTTTAGAGCTTATGATGATGGGGTTGCCTATAGATTTGTAGATTTAAATAAAAGTTCTAAACAAGTGAATAGTGAGGGGATGTCTTTAACTTTTCCTGTAGGTAGTAAAACGTATTTTCCAAAGGAAGATTCCATGTATTCTCATAATGAGCGCGTATATCTTTATGATAAAGTAGAAGAATTAAATGCCGGTGAGTTTTGTAGTCTTCCAGTAATGTTTCAAACTAATGCTGCGAAAGTGCTTTTTACTGAAGCTTCTCTCCATAATTATCCAGGAATGTTTTTAGAAAAGTCCAAAAGCGCTTCGTCGTTTACATCTAAATTTCCAAAGTATGTGTTAGAGGCCATACCTAATATTGAATTTGAACCAGATAGAAATCAAATCATTAGTAAAAAAGCA
Source organism: Seonamhaeicola sp. MEBiC01930 (assembly GCF_045277075.1). Lineage (GTDB taxonomy): Bacteria > Bacteroidota > Bacteroidia > Flavobacteriales > Flavobacteriaceae > Seonamhaeicola. The sequence continues at coordinate 1,710,770 of NZ_CP104270.1, forward strand.
TCCTATATTGCCAAGGTTGATGGGGAAAGAGAATACCCTTGGCGAGTATTTATTATTAGCGATGACGATAGATCATTTGTAGAAAGTAATCTTGTGACTGAGTTATCAGGAGATTCTAAACTAGAGGGTGAAGACTGGATTAAACCTGGCAAAGTTGCATGGGATTGGTATAATGCCAATAATGTTTATGGTGTAGATTTTGAGGCAGGTATAAACACTGAAACCTATAAGTATTATATAGATTTTGCTTCAAGAAATAATATAGAATACGTCATTTTAGATGAAGGCTGGACTAAATCTACAACTGAAATTTTAGATGATAATGATGTTATTGATGTTCCATATTTAATAGAGTATGCCAAATCTAAAAATGTAGGTGTCATACTTTGGGTATTGTGGAAACCTCTTTATGAGTCTCCTGATAAAATCCTAAAGACTTATAGTAGTTGGGGAGCCAAGGGAATTAAGGTAGATTTTATGCAGAGAAGCGATCAATTTATGGTAGAATCTTACGAGAAAATAGCAGAAATTGCCGCTAAATATAAGTTGATTGTAGATTATCATGGAGCCTTTAAACCTGCTGGAATTGAACGTGTATGGCCAAATATCTTGAATTATGAAGGTGTTAAGGGCACTGAGAATAATAAGTGGAGTAAAGATATTACACCAGAGCATAATGTAACAATTCCCTTTATTAGAATGGTTGCTGGACCTATGGATTATACACCTGGTTCTATGAGGAATGTAAATAAACAGGATTTTACAAAAAAAGAAGACGCTTATGGAATATTCTTTTCAAGACCAATGTCTTATGGAACCAGAGCACACCAAGTTGCTATGTATGTGATTTATGAAGCACCATTGCAAATGCTTTGCGAATCGCCAACAATTTATTACAAAGAGCAAGAAACAGTTGATTTTATTTCTAAAATTCCTACCATTTGGGATGAAACGGTAGTTTTATTTGCTTCGGTTGCAGATTATATTGTTTTAGCAAGACGAAAAGGAGATAGCTGGTATGTTGGCGCCATGACCGATTGGAGTTCTAGAGAGTTTAAAGTGCCTTTAGATTTTCTTGAGAAAGGTAATTATAAAGCCAAAATATTTAAAGATGGTATTAATGCTATAAGAAATGCAGAGGATTATAAGGTTGAAGAGAAGGTAGTAACTCAGGCTTCAACTCTTTTGCTAAAATTATCTAGTGGTGGCGGTTATAGTGCTATATTAACAAAAGAATAAAATTTTAATCAGATTTAAAGTTAGGATTAATAATGAACTCATAGTCTGAAAGTGATAAAAGAAATAGTTTTAAATCTGCCTTATCTTTATCGCTTAATTGCACACCACCTTGGGCTACCTTTTTCATAAGAGGGTCTATGGTTGAAGAGTTCTGTAACCCCTCACTGTAATGGTTTATTACTTCCTCTAAAGTTGCAAACCTGCCATCGTGCATATATGGAGCTGTAAATGCTAAATTACGTATTGATGGTGATTTAAATTTACCGTTATCAGCTGGATCTCCACTAATAGCGCCTAAGCCTAAATCTGAGAATATTGGGTCTAAACCATTGTTGTGAAATAAATTGTCTGTCCATAGCGGATTGTTTTCACTGCCATGACAATGAAAACAGTCGCCTCTGTTTTCATCCATAAATACATTAAACCCATTCAATTCTTCTGTAGTTAACTCTATTTCACCTAAAAGATATTTGTCAAATTTTGAATTTGCAGAAATTAATGTACGTTCAAATTGTGCTATAGCTTTAGTAACTAGTGTTGAATCTATTTTTGAAGTACCGAAGGCTTTATTGAAAAGTTCTGGATATTCAGAATGATTTTGAAGTTTTTGTTCTACAACTGTCCATGAACTTGCCATTTCAGTTGGGTCTGCCACTGGATTAAAAGCTTGATGTTCTAGGCTGAAAGAACTACCATCCCAAAAGAATTTTTCATCATAATTCCAAGCTAAATTAAAAAGAGGCATGGAGTTTCTAGTGCCCAAAGTACCATCAATACCATCACTGAATTTATCGGGATCTGAAAATGCATTTTCAGGCATATGACAATCTGCACAAGATTGAGAATTGTCAGCGGATAGAATTGAGTCAAAAAAAAGTTTTTTTCCTAAAACAATACCTTCTTCAGTTTGTGGGTTGTCAAAAGGAATGACTGGATTTAAAATCCTATCTTCAAAAAGTTGTGGAATTTTTAAATCACTTGAAATGGGTGTATAAGCCTGATTATCTATCTTTTCAATTGTGCAAGAAATGCCAATGAAAAGAAAAAAAATGCAACAATGTAGCACTCCTTTTTTCAATTTTTATTGATTTATAGATTCTAAACTAAATACGTTTTTACCATTTTCATACATCATTATTTGGGCAGCTGAATTTGGCATGAGTGCTTGGTTTAATATGTTCAAATCCCAAATGTTAGGGTTTTTAAACCATTCAGCAATATTCATTTCAATATTAAAAGTAATATCCTCAGAAATAATGACACTCCCTAAACTAACTTCAAAAAAGGTGTCTTGTGGGAATGTTGGGTTCGCTCCAGGGTTATCTGCAGCTCTTATGACATGGTAGTTATACCCCTGTTCTTCAATAGAACTATTTATAAATTTACCGTCCATTTGCATATAATGATAACCGCCCCCAAGCATTGCAGGAACTCCAAACGATACAGAGTTTAAGTCTTGATAAACTGCGTCAACATTCTTTTCATTTTTAAACCCAAAAGTAAATGAAACGTCAGAGTACTTACCCGTGGGAATTGTTGCTGAGGGAGAAAAACTTAAATTTTTGTTGTTTGTAACATCAATTAAATTGTATGCTTCAATTACAAAGGTATCACCATTTGATTTTGAAAAAGTTATGTCAGAAATTAAATAACGTAAACGTTCAATGCTTAATTGATTACCAATTTGATTGGTGAATTTTATTATGTTTAAATCAGCGTTTGTAACCAACGTACCGTCCCATTTATGAATGAAATTAAAAGTAAAGTTTATTGCTTTGTTTTCATTGTCCGGACTACATGATAGTAGAAAAAACACAGCTAATATTATTGAGGCAGCTTTATTCATCTTACTTTGTTTTAAAAATTAAAACATCAGAAAATCCTTTATTTTCATTAATATCAAGGTCAGAACTGCTAGATTCACCAACTATAATAATAGATTTGTCATTTAATTCTATAGCATCATATGCTAAATCAACTTGAGTTCCACCAACACTTTTTTGCCATTCTATATTAGCCGAGTTATCTATTTTGATTACCCAAGCATCATTTTGACCATTGTTTGTAGAAAGATCAGTATCTGAACTTCTTGAACTACCACAAATTATAAAACCACCATCTTGAGTTTTTGAGATAGAGCGAGCAGCATCAAAACTACTGCCGCCAAAAGTCTTTTCCCAAATTAAATTTCCTTCGGGAGATATTTTAATAATCCAAAAATCTGCAGCTCCATTGTTGTTTGTGATATCTGTATCGTTACTTCTAGTGTCCCCAACAATGAGATAATTGCCATCGTTAGTGTTAGTAATGGCTCTGGCTTCATCAGTTTGTGTACCCCCAAAAGATTTTTCCCAGATTAGATTTCCTTCGGGAGATATTTTAATAACCCAAAAATCATAAGAACCTTTATTTGCTTTAATGTCAACATCTTCACTGTCAGATGATCCTACTAAAATATAATTACCGTCGGATGTTTGAATAGCATCATATGGCGTATCAGTAAAAGAGCCTCCAAAATATTTGCTCCATTGAAGTGTTCCTACAGAATTTAATTTTATTGCCCAATAATCTCCACCAGCATGTCTTTTTGAAGATGATTTTGTGTTTCCTTGTCCGCCAGAAGCAGATACATCTAGTACCCCAGTAATTAAAAACCCATTATCATTTGTTTCAATAATTGATGTACCATCATCAGCTCCGGAATAACCAAAAGAAGTTTCCCAAATAATGTTTCCTGTACTATCTGTTTTTATCATCCAAAAATCATTGAACCCATTATTAGTTGAAACATCACCGTTAGCACTTTTACTTGAACCTAAAATAGCATATCCACCATCTGAAGTTTGAATAACACAGCTGCCTCTGTCATCAGCACTTCCACCATAATTTTTTTGCCACTGCTGGTTGTGGTTTTCATCAAATTTTAATAACCAGTAGTTAAAAGATTCATCTGTTTTATTGGTAACGTCTCCATCTGCACTTTGTGTATATCCTAAAATGGCATAACCATTATCTTTAGTATTTATAATAGATTGCGCACTTTCGTTCTTTGTGCCTCCAAGAGTTTTTACAAAGTCAATATCTTTTTCTATAGGGAGCACCGGTGTTGTAGAAGTTTCAGATTTTGAACATGCTAACACCAATAAAATTATAGTAACTAAATAAGATGTTGGGTAATATTTTTTAATACAAGGGCGCATAAAATTGGTTAATTGCCATTGTGTCTAACAATAAAAAGGCCATAAGTAACATCACTAACAATAATATTACCACTTGGTAAATAGGGGTAGACATTCCATGCACCTTCAAAGTTAGTATTGTCGTTTTCAGGGTATGTATCAAAGTAACCTGATTCAATAAATGAGGAGTTGTCAATATCAGAAATATCAAGAACTCTCATTCCTGCGTTATAATTTGCAAAGAAATATTGGCTATTTAAAACATAACCATTATGATCAATTGCAGTTGTAGGGCCAAAGTAATCAAAATGAAATTGCGGGCTATCTAAATCCGTAAAGTCAAAAACAACTGTTTTTGTATTAATGCCAATTCTGAGTTCATCTAATTCATCGCCTAAAATAAAATACTTCATATCTGTTGTAAACCAACCTTGATGGGTGTATCTAACATTACTGTAGGTTATTGTTGAGATTACAATTGGATTAGTTTTATCGGTTACATCTGCTATAACTACTTCATTTTCATTGCTGCCAATTAAAATTTCTCGCCCTGTATAATCTGTGTCAGGACCACTATAAGTAACAACCTGAGCATCATGAGAGTAGCCACCTGCACTAAAGCCTCCTTCTATAACTGGGTTTGTTGGGTTCTGAATATTTATAAAAATAGGTCCTCCAGAATAAGTGTTACTTCTATTGCCTCCAACAATATACGCATAACCGCTTTCTTCATTAATTACAATATTGTGTGCTCTCCCAAACCCAGTGAAATGAAGATCTTCAGAAAATGTTTCCGGAGGGTCAGTGACATTCCTCAATCGGGTGAGGTCAAAAACTTGCATACCATGACTATCTTCTCCAGTATTATTATCGGCAACAATAAAAGCATGGTTATTATATACTTTTACATCTCTCCATGGGCTTGAAATAGTAGCTGTTGGTAGTTTCCCCAAATACATAGGGTTTAAAACGTCAGAAATATCAACAAACCCAACACCGTTATCAACACACATTAGTGCATATTCTTTTCCAGTAGTTTGGTCTACCCAACCCCAAGAGTCATTACCAGCTGTAGCGTCAAAAGTGCTTAAAGGTAGTTGAGCCATTAAGTCGTAGTTGTTACAGGGATATATGCCTGCAAAGCCATTTAAGCATTCAGCTAAAACTTGTACAGTATTATCTCCATTATTGCTGCCAATATTTAAAGGGATATTATTGTCTTTTTCACAAGAGCTAATTAACAATATTATTAGAGCAAAAGTGAATAGTCTTTTCTTTTTTAGTAAGAACATACCTAGCAATTTTTATTAAAACGAATTTTCAAACACTTATATTATTAGTTGTTGATGAAAACCTTATGTAAAATAACAAAATTAACAGAATAAAACTATGGTTTTAAAATAGAATAATAAACCGAAGCTTCTTATTTTTGCAAAATGATAGAAGATAAAAACCAACAAAGAACTCAATTAAGTGATTTAGGTGAGTTTGGATTGATTGATCATTTAACCAAGAATTTTAAAGTTGAACAAACCTCAACAATTAAAGGTATAGGTGATGATGCTGCTGTTTTAGATTTTAAAAAAAATAAAATTGTAGTTACTACTGATTTGTTAGTGGAGGGTGTTCATTTTGATTTAAGTTATATGCCATTAAAGCATTTGGGGTATAAGGCTGTTGTTGTTAATTTATCCGACGTTTATGCAATGAATGCCAGTGCCACCCAGGTTACTGTTTCAATCGCTGTTTCTAATAGATTTTCTTTAGAGGCTTTGGAGGAGTTATATTCTGGAATTGAAACGGCTGCAAGAATTTATGATATTGATGTTATTGGTGGAGATACTACATCTTCAAATTCCGGATTGCTAATTTCTGTAACTGCTATTGGGGAAGTTGAAACGGATAATGAAGTTTATAGAAATGGAGCCAAGCCAAATGACCTATTGGTTGTTTCTGGAGATTTAGGAGGTGCCTATATGGGTTTACAAGTTTTAGAGCGTGAAAAGGAAGTTTATAAAGTTAATCCTAATAGTCAACCTGATTTAGAACCTTATTCTTATATAGTTGAACGCCAATTAAAACCTGAGGCAAGAAAGGATGTTATTAAATTATTAAAGGATTTAAATGTGACGCCTACAGCCTTGATAGATGTTAGTGATGGCTTATCTTCAGAAATATTACATATTTGTAAACAAAGTAATGTTGGATGTGATTTATATGAGAACAAAATTCCTTTAGATCCTCAAGTCATATCAACCTGTGAAGAATTTAATATAGATAGCACTACAGTGGCTTTGAATGGCGGAGAGGACTATGAATTATTAATGACAATTTCTCAAGAAGATTATCCTAAAATAAAGGCAAATCCAAGTTTAACTATAATTGGTTATATAAGAGAAAAGGACGCGGGGGTACATTTAGTAACAAGAGCAGAAACTAAAATTAAGCTTAAGGCTCAAGGGTGGAAAAATTTTAATGACTAAAAACTAATAAATTTGGACTTAGACCTTTTTTCCTTAAAAGGCGTCTGTTGTGAATGTTTTCTAAAACAGCATTTATCTCTTTAAATTTTGGAGTCAATTCGGTTAGATTTCCAGAACTGTTAGTTGTGAATTCTTTTTTACAATTTTTGCAGGCGTATTCTTTTACGTGTAAAGTGATATTTTTTTTAACTTCAAGGTCGTGCCCAAACACTTTGCAATGAATATTTTTCATAAAACTCTTACCATTAACTGATTACTTTTAAGAGAGACGGTTTTAAAGGTAGAAAAAATCGACTAAAGTTATTAACAGTATGTTAACAAATCGACGAAGTGATTGTTTTTCTCCTTAAACGTTTCATTCTTGAAGAATGAATCTTTTCCAAAATATCGTTAATTTCTTTAAATTTTGGTGTAAGTTCTATTAAACTTCCGTTGCTGTTTGTTGTTAACTGTTTTTTACAATGTGAACAAGTATATTCTTTTACGTGGGAAGTTACTTTTTTAGTTATTTGATAATCATGACCAAATATTGAGCAGTACATTTTGGGTATAAAAGTAGGTTTACTAGTAGTTTTTTGCATGGCAATTAAGATTTGGTAGATATAAACCTACAAAAAATTAATATAAAAACGATAAAATATTAAATAAAATCGATGAAATACATTATTGATTTTAAAAGATCACTTTTATTTTCTATAAAACTCATATGTCCGCCTTCGAATTCGATTACATTTACTTCAGTATTTTTCGTTTGAGTTTTTAAGGAGTTATAGTCTAAAGCTGGGTCGTTTTTTCCAATAACCATCATTTTCTTGTAAGGAGAAAAATGAAGTAGCACTTCTCTGTCTTCTCTAATTTTCATTCCTTCTAAAGCCGCTACAATTCCCTGCAAAGGAGTTTGTAAACATTCATTGATTAATGCTTCAATTTCTTTAGCAAATAATGTTTGATTACTAGAACTGAAAAGGTTTGCAATGGCAATTCTAATAAATGTTTTATGGTTCTGTTTTACAGCTTGAATACCTCGATCTCGGTTTTTTTTCTTTTCAATGGTGTCGGCACTGGCAGTTGAATTCAATAAGCATAATCCTTTAACATTATCAGGTTTGCTTTCGGCGTAGGCCAAAGCTACGTATCCACCCATGGAATGGCCTATTAAAATAGACTTTCTAATTCTTAGATTTTTTAAAACCGCATCCACAACCTCAGCCATTAATTCCATTGAGTGAATGTAGCCTAAACACCCTGTTTTTCCATGTCCCAAAAGATCTATACAAATAATTCGGTTTTTTTTTGATAGATGAGAGATAAAAGGCTTCCAAATTTTAGAGTTTTCTAGGAATCCATGTAGTAAAACAATAGCCCTTCCTTTTCCTTTATCGGTATAAAAAATATCCGTCCCCTTATATTCAAGTATCATGTAATGTGATTCTATTACAAAGATAAATCTGGATTATGAATAAAACTAAATTTAAAGGGCAGAATTAGAACTTAGTAAGGTTCTTATAAAACCAGATATTAACGCAATCGTTTAAGTGACAAATATTACATTCCAATTAAATTGTTTCTCTGAAATTTGAATAGAAATAGAAATTAAAATGAAAAAAATAATAGTTATTGGAGGTTTGTCTGCGGGTCCATCAGCAGCAGCCAAAGCAAGAAGAGAAAACGAACAAGCAGAAATTATTTTGTTTGAGAAAGGAGCAAATATTAGTTATGCTACTTGCGGAATGCCTTATGCCTTTTCTGGAATTATTGAAACGAGAGAACGATTAATGGTAGTGAAACCAGAATTGTTAAAGAACAGATTTAATGTGGATGTACATTTAAATGAAGAAATCATCAAGATTGATTCTAATATTAAAAAGGTATATTCAAACAAGGGTAGCTATGATTATGATGTTTTAATTTTTGCAACTGGGGCGCGTTCTATTGTGCCGCCAATTGAGAATATCAAATTGGCCAGCAATTGGTCTACTTGCAGGTCAATGAAGGATTTTGATAAGATTACCAACGAAGGCCTTATAGGTTCATCTAAAAACATAACAATAATTGGTGCGGGTTTGATAGGAGTTGAAGTAGCTGAAAACCTAAAACATGCTGGAAAAAATGTAACCTTAATAGAGGGGGCTAGCCATATTCTTAATATGTGGCAAAAGAAGTTTGCAAATTTTGGCGAAAATATTTTGAACAATGAAGGTATTAGTGTTTTGACTAATACGTTGGTTTCTAAATTCAATATAAATGAAGAAGGAAAAATTCTTTCTTTACAAACGAAAGATGGAAAAACGGTTCCTACAGATTTTGTAATACTAAGTACAGGAATTAAGCCCAATACAGATTTGTTATTGGCTGAAGGTGCCGAAGCTATTGATAATGGCGCCTTAAAAGTAAATGACGCCATGGAAACGTCTATTCCAGATGTGTTTGCTGCAGGGGACAATGTGTCCATTAAAAATTTGCAAAGTAAAGATTATGATTATTTCCCCTTGGGAACACATTCTAATAAGGGAGGAAGAACTGCTGGGGCTAATGCAATGGGAAGAGATGTGAAATTTGGCGGAGCTTATAAAACGGCTATAATTAAGGTTTTCGATTATACTTTAGCAAGAACAGGAATGAATGCTACTACGCTTGCACAAAAAGAGATTCCCTATAAAACGGTTTTGTCTGTAGTAGGATCTACTCCAGGGTATTATCCAGGTCAAAAAGATTTAGTTTCGGAGATTTATTTTTGTCCTAAAACCAAGGAAATTTTTGGAGCGGAACTCTTTGGTGAAGTTGGTGTAGATAAGCGTATAGATGTTTTAAGTACAGCTATTTACGCAAATCTAAAAATTACTGATTTAGCACAGCTTGATTTAGCTTATGCACCGCCATTTTCGCCAGCTAAAGACCCTATAGTAGTAACTGGTTATATCACGGAAAATATTTTGAATAATAGAAGTGATCAGATTTCAGTTGAAGCTTTAGAAACGTGGTTTGAAAATGATTTTAATAAAGATTATTTATTAATAGATGCTAGAACTGAGGAAGAATATAAAAAAGGTACAATTCCTGGAGCGGTGAATTATCCATTAGATTCATTAAGAGATAATGTAGAATCCATTAAGTCACTTAATAAAGACATAATTGTTTTTTGTCAAAAAGGGTTAAGAGGTTATTTAGCAGAATTGATTTTAAGGAATAATGATATAGCTAAAGTTCTAAATGTTGCAGGCGGATTTAAAGTTTGGCAAATGTATAGCGATCAAATTGAGATGCCGGAAACTGCAATTGAGATTTAACTTTTTTAAGATTTTACTCTTTTTATTGCGGTAAACGCTTTATCTACATATTCATCCTCAACTAAAATGGTAAATTCATTTGTTGTTGAAAGTACTTCATATAAAACGATGCCCTCCCAAGCTAAACGTTTAAAAAAGTGATAGTACAAACCTGCAATTTTAGAGTTGTCTTGTGGCAGGTTTATACTAATTGCCGAAAGCCCCTCTTGAACTGCCAAAAACAATTCGTTTTTAAGGGTTTCTTTTACAAAGTCATTTAAACTACTAGAAATTATAATGGTACTTTCATGAATACCTCTAGTAAAGGTGTAAAAAAGTTTGTCTTCGTTGTTTATTCTCTCAAGAATTTTGGAGTGGTTCTCAATTAGAGTGTCCGAGTTTTTAACCGTAAAATCTGTTAAATTAGAACGAACAGTAATATCTCCTAAATTTTGAATAACTCGTCTCATTTTAATGGTGTTTCCCAAAGTAGGAGGTGGGTTATACCGTCTTAAAGCCATCATTATCGCTCCTGGTTTCACCTCTTTTTTAAGCATCTTACTTATTGGCTCTGTAAGTTCCAATGCTAATGCGCTAAAGTTAATTATGTTTCTAGAGAGCGCCTCTTCCAAATACGGTTGCGTAATTAAAATGTCTTCTACACAATTAGATACGGTCTTCATGTTAATTATTTAACAATTTGTGTAAAAGTAAACTTTTTTTTGCAAAAATAAGGTCAATGATTATTCGAACATTAATTTTGCAACTCAAATTTAGATTTAGGAAAGCAGGAATTACTTCTGTATATAAAATAAAAAGTATGAAGGTATTAAAGTTTGGAGGTACATCGGTTGGTTCAATAGAAAACATGAATAATGTTAAGTCTATTATTAATGACGGAGATAAAAAAATTGTTGTGCTTTCTGCAATGTCTGGTACCACAAATGCTTTAGTGAGTATTGCATCAAAGATTGAGACTGAAAGTATAAAAGAGGCAATTGAAGAAGTTGAGAGTTTGCATAAAAAATATGTGATTGTTGTAAACGAATTATTGACTGATGAAGATTTAAAAGCGCAAGTAGCTACTTACGTATCTGAACGTTTTAACTTTTTACTAGAATGTGCTTCGAAAGTATTTTCAATTGAAGTGGAGAATGAAATTTTGGCTCAAGGAGAATTGCTTTCTACTTTTATGTTTAATGCTTTTTTACAACAAGAAGGGGTCAACTCACAGTTGTTGGCAGCTTTAGATTTCATGAAAATTGATGCCGTTAAGGAGCCGGATGTTGATTATACAAAAGAACATTTAAATAAAGCATTAGAAGTTACTCCAGAAGCTGAAATTTACATTACTCAAGGCTTTATTTGTTTAGATGATAATGGGGCTATTTCAAATTTACAACGTGGAGGTAGTGATTATACAGCTACAATTGTTGGTGCTGTAATACAAGCTGAAGAGGTGCAAATCTGGACAGATATTGATGGAATGCATAATAACGATCCTAGATTTGTTGAAGGTACACAACCCATATCAAATTTATCCTTTGATGAAGCTGCGGAGTTAGCCTATTTTGGTGCTAAAATCTTGCATCCTCAGACGGTATTACCTGTAAGGGCAGATGGTATTCCAGTAAGATTGAAAAATACTATGAATCCGCCAGCATCAGGAACACTGATTAGTAGTAATCATGTTGAAAATGGAATAAAAGCAATTGCGGCAAAAGACAACATTACTGCAATTAAGATTAAGTCTGGAAGAATGCTTCAAGCTCATGGATTCTTAAGAAAAGTGTTTGAAATATTTGAGGTTTATGAAACACCAATTGATATGATTACCACTTCTGAGGTGGCAGTTTCTTTAACTATTGATGATGATAAGAATCTTGATAAGATAGTTGAAGAATTACAAACAATTGCAACTATAGAAGTAGATAGAAAGCAGAGTATAGTTTGTTTGGTAGGGCATTCTATAGTGAATCATGAAGAAACTTTTAAGTTGTTTCAGATATTAAAAGATGTTAAGATTAGAATGATATCTTATGGTGGAAGTAGAAATAATATTTCGTTGTTAATAGATACTCAAAATAAAATAGAAACATTGCAAAAACTAAATGAATATTTATTTGAATTAGTCACTCTTTAAATTAAGTGTTAGTGTTTTGTGATATAAAGGGTCGTTGAAAAACGACCCTTTTTTTTAAGAATTCATAATATCCTCTATTTCTTCTACCTCAATAGGAATGTTCTTCATTAAATTTATTGGTTCCCCTGTTTCTTGAACAACAACATCATCTTCAATTCGAATTCCAAAACCTTCATCCGGAATGTAAATTCCGGGTTCAACTGTAAATACCATATTAGCTTTCATAGGGTCAGTTAAAATGCCGTAATCGTGTGTGTCTAAACCCATATGGTGACTGGTTCCGTGCATAAAATATTTTTTATATGCAGGCCATTCAGGGTTTTCATTTTGAATATCTATTTTGGTTAGCAAACCTAAACCTAGCAATTCAGAAGTCATTATTTTGCCAACTTCAATATGGTAATCCTCCCAAATCGTGCCAGGAACTAACATTTTAGTAGCTTCGTTTTTTACTCGGTTAACTGCGTTATAGACTTCTTTTTGTCTTTTTGTGAATTTTCCTGAAACAGGAATGGTTCTAGTCATATCACTTGAATAATTTGCGTATTCAGAACCAACATCCATTAAAATTAAATCGCCAGCATGACAAGGTTGATTGTTTTCAATATAGTGTAATACATTTGCATTGTTTCCTGATGCTACAATAGGAGTATAAGCAAAGCCTTTTGATCGGTTTTTTATAAATTCATGAATATATTCCGCTTCAATTTCATATTCCATTACACCAGGTTTTACAAAATTTAAGACTCTACGAAATCCTTTTTCGGTTATGTTGCAGGCCTCTTGTATTAGGTCTAATTCTATTTGGTTTTTAACAGATCTAAGTCTTTGTAATATTGGGTTGCTTTTAGCAACTACATGAGCAGGATATTTATCTTTTAACCATTTTGTAAACCTATCTTCTCTAGTTTCAACCTCAACATTAGAACGGTAATGCTCATTGGTGTTAATATAAATGGTATCACATTGAGTCATAATTTCAAACATGATTTTTTCCATATCTTGAAGCCAGTAAACTGTTTTTATACCGCTAATTTCAAGAGCTTTTTCCTTGGTAAGTTTTTCGCCCTCCCAAATTGCAATATGTTCATTGGTTTCTTTTAAGAAAAGAATTTCTCTATGCTTTTCTTTGGGGCAGTCTGGGAATAATACTAATATACTTTCTTCTTGATCAACACCACTTAAATAAAAAATATCTCTATGCTGTTGAAAGGGTAAAGTACTATCCGCACTTATGGGATATATGTCATTTGAGTTAAATACAGCTAAGCTCTTGGGATTCATTTTTAATGTAAAATCCTTTCTGTTTTTTATGAAGAGTTTATTGTTTATTCGAAAATATTTCATTTTTAATAGAATTTTGATGGTTAAATGTAGTAATTCTTAATAAATCATTAGTAATTATTTGTTATATTTGAAAGTCCCTCTGGTTTAACCTTTTGATAAAGCGGGTTATATTGTACTATATGTTTTATCTTATTATATTGTGCCGTAAATTCTTAAATAGGTTTTATTAACTTTAATAGATTTAATCAGATGAAAAAAATTACTTTAATATTTACACTGTTGTTTTGTTTAATTGGTGTGGAAACAATTTATGCTCAATCACTTCAAAGAGAAATTTCACTAAAGGAACAAATTGAAAATTCAAATTTAGTTGTAGAAGGAAAGGTTATTGCTAAAGAATCTTTTTGGGATGCCAGTGGTGGTTTAATTTATACTGCAAACACTATTGAAGTTTATAAAGTTTTTAAAGGAGACCCTATAGAAACAGTTGATGTTATTACATTAGGAGGTACTGTAGGTTTAGATGCCTTAATAGTGCACCCTAGTTTATTACTAAGCCAGGAAGATGTGGGCGTGTTTACTTTACAGAATAGTAAAACTTTAAACAGGTTATCTGGTAAAGAGTCTGCAAATAAGGAATATAAACCCTATGCTTTATCTCAAGGTTTTTTCAGGTATAATTTAACAAATGATTTGGCTGCCAACTCATTTAAAAAAATGAAAGGAATTAAAAGTTCTTTCTATAATGAGATAACAGCATTTACTAGGCAAGGTTATATGCAAATCAAAGATTTTGGCTCTGACTATAAAACCAAAACTAGTAAAGGTCTATTACCTCCAAGTAGTTTAACCCTAAATAAATCAGTTGTTTCTGCTGGTACAGGAGAGGAATTGATTATTACAGGAAGTGGTTTTGGTGCAGGCCAAGGTAACGTGTGGTTTAGCAATGCAGATGATGGAGGTGCCACTTTAATAGCTGCATTAGATAGTCAGGTAACTTCTTGGAGTGATACTTCAATTACCGTTGAAGTTCCTTCTAGAGCTGGTACAGGTTCTGTTGTAGTAGAAGATACTAGTAATGCGCAATCTCCGGGAGCAGCCTTAACAGTTTCTTATTCAGAAATAAATGTGTCTTTTGATCCAGGTTCCGGTCTTCAGGACTTCCAAATACAACATTATAATGATAATGCAAGCGGCGGTTATACTTGGGAAATGCAGACAGATTTTTTTAACAATGCTGCTGCAAAAGCAGCTTTTGAACGAGCCTTCGATAAATGGGTTTGTGAAACTGGAATTAATTGGACAATTAGTGGGTCTGCTACCGCGGTTGACGTTATTGGGAGTAGTTCTGATGGTACTAATGTAATAAGATTTGATAATGGTTCTGAATTGGGAGCAACCACTCTTGGAAAATGTTATTCATGGTACACAAGTTGTGATGGTTTAAATTGGTGGGTTAGTGAATTAGATATTGTTTTTGATGATACTACAGATTGGCATTATGGAACGGATTTGCCTGGTTTTTCAGAATATGATTTTGAAAGCGTGGCGCTTCATGAATTAGGTCACGGACACCAATTAGCTCATGTAATTGATCCCACCGTTGATGGAGACAACTTAGATGATGTTATGCATTATGCTATTTCAAATGGAGAGTCTCAAAAAGTTATTAGCTCAGATAATAGCACAGCAGCAAATAATATTCAAAGTAGAAGTGAAGGTTCTGTAATCTGCGCTCAACCTCTAATGACAAGTGGCTCTTGTTCATTGAGTATTGATGAAAATGATTTAGAAAAAGCGATTAGTGTTTATCCAAATCCTTCAAGAGGTGAATTTCAAATAAGAAATGCCTCTCAACTTAATTTAGATAGAGCTGTGATTTATGACGTGAGCGGTAGACAAATATCTTCCCATGATTTAGCGAATACATCAAGAATTAAAACTATTAATATGGAAGGAGCTGCTTCGGGTTTATATTTTGTCAATATTTATTCTGAAAGGGCCATGGTTACTATGAAAATTATGGTGGATTAATTTCTTTCAAGGAGAAGTATCAAAATAATAAAGAGACGTGTATTTAGCGTCTCTTTTTTTATTTGAACAATGACTTAAATCATTTTTTTAAAACTAAGTATTATTACTTATAATTATTCTAAATTAGAATTTAAAACTAGATACCTGTTGTCTATGAATATATAGTAAATTACCTTTGCAGTTCAACTAAAAACAAACAAAATGAGTGGATTTATAAAATCTTCAATTGGAAGAAAAATTGCCATGGCACTTTCTGCATTCTTCCTCATGTTTTTTCTGATTATACATTTAGCAGTTAATATTACTTCTCTTTTTAGCGAAGACTTATTTAATGAGTTATCTCACTTTATGGGAACTAATCCTTTGGTGCAATTTGCTTTACAACCAGTTTTAATTTTTGGTGTTGTATTTCATTTTGTTATGGGGTTTATTCTAGAGCTAAAGAACAAAAAAGCAACAGGAGTAAGTTATGCTAAAAATAATGGAGCTGCAAATTCTACTTGGATGAGTAGAAATATGATTTATAGCGGATTGGTAATACTAGCTTTTTTAGTATTGCATTTTGCTGATTTTTGGGTACATGAGATAAATGTTAAATATGTTAATGTTCAACCAGAAGATCCAACACGTTATTTCCATGAATTGGTTGAAAAGTTTGAACCAATTTGGAGGGTTGCTGCTTATGTAGTATCATTTATTTTATTAGCTCTACACTTGATGCATGGATTCACATCTGCATTCCAGTCTATGGGATCTACCGCAGGAAGGAAAAAAACTTTACAAACCTTAGGAAAGATATACTCTATCATCATACCATTGGGGTTTATCATTGTGGCAGTTTTTCATCATTTTAATCACCATTAATTTTTAGAATATGAGTGTTTTAGATTCAAAAGTACCAAAGGGTCCTATTAAAGATAAATGGACTACCTATAAAGATAAAATAGATTTAGTAAATCCAGCTAACAAACGTCTAATAGATGTAATAGTTGTAGGTACTGGTTTAGCAGGTGGTTCTGCCGCTGCAACATTGGCAGAGTTAGGGTATAATGTAAAAGCGTTTGCTTATCAAGATTCTCCAAGGCGTGCGCACTCTATTGCTGCGCAAGGAGGAATTAACGCTGCTAAAAATTACCAAGGTGATGGTGACTCTACATATCGTTTATTTTATGATACTGTAAAAGGTGGCGATTATCGTTCTAGAGAAGCTAACGTTTACCGTTTAGCAGAGGTGTCTGCAAATATTATTGACCAATGTGTTGCCCAAGGTGTTCCTTTTGCACGAGATTATGGTGGATTGTTAGATAACCGTTCTTTTGGTGGAGTTCTTGTTTCAAGAACGTTTTATGCTAAAGGTCAAACGGGACAACAATTATTATTAGGAGCTTATTCTGCTATGAATCGTCAGATAGCTCGTGGTAAAATTCAAATGTACAACCGTCATGAGATGTTAGACGTTGTTAAGGTAGACGGAAAAGCAAGAGGAATTATAGCTAGAAATTTAATAACTGGTGAAATTGAGCGTCATTCTGCCCATGCAGTAGTTGTGGCTTCTGGAGGTTACGGAAATGTTTATTTCTTATCTACCAATGCTATGGGTTCTAATGCCACAGCAGCATGGAAAATTCATAAAAAAGGAGCGTTTTTCGCAAACCCTTGTTACACGCAAATTCACCCAACTTGTATTCCACGTTCGGGAGATTATCAGTCTAAATTAACATTAATGTCTGAGTCTTTACGTAATGATGGTCGTATTTGGGTGCCTAAGAACATGGACGATGTAATGGCAATTAGAGAAGGGCGCAAAAAGCCTACTGATTTGTCTGAAGAAGAAAGAGATTATTACTTAGAAAGACGTTACCCAGCATTTGGTAACTTAGTACCACGAGATGTTGCTTCTCGTGCCGCTAAAGAGCGCTGTGATGCTGGTTACGGTGTAAATGCTACTGGAGAAGCAGTTTACTTAGACTTTGCTTCCGCAATTAGTCGTTATGGAAAAGAGCAAGCTAAAATTAATGGTATAGATAACCCTTCAGATGCAAAAATATACGAATTAGGTCAAGCTATTGTTGAGGCTAAATATGGAAACCTTTTTCAAATGTATGAGAAAATTGTAGATGAAAACCCGTATGAGACACCAATGATGATTTACCCTGCAACTCACTATACAATGGGTGGGGTTTGGGTTGATTACAACTTAATGACCACCGTACCTGGTTTATACTGTATTGGTGAAGCTAATTTCTCAGATCACGGTGCAAATAGACTTGGTGCATCAGCCTTAATGCAAGGTTTAGCAGATGGTTATTTTGTATTACCATACACTATAGGAGATTATTTATCTGATGATATTAGAACGGGAGCAATTCCAACAGATACACCAGAGTTTGAAGAAGCTGAAAAAGAGGTTAGAAGTAAAATAGATTTCTTTATCAATAATAAAGGAACAAAATCTGTTGATCATTTTCACAAACGATTGGGTAAAGTAATGTGGGATAAAGTTGGGATGGCACGAAACGAAAAAGGTTTAAAAGAAGCTATGGCGGAAATTAAAGCTATTCGTGAAGAGTTCTGGAAAGAGGTAAAAGTTCCTGGTTCTGCAAATGAAATGAATCCTGAATTAGAGAAAGCAGGAAGAGTTGCTGATTTCCTTGAGTTAGGTGAGTTATTTGCAAAAGATGCTTTAGTAAGAGAAGAATCTTGTGGAGGTCACTTTAGAGAAGAATCTGTAGAGCTAGACGGTGAACAAAAAGGAGAAGCAAAGCGTAATGATAAAGATTTTGCATTTGTTTCTGCTTGGGAATATAAAGGAGAACCAGCAGATGCGGTACTTCATAAAGAGGAATTAGAATTTAACGATATCGAATTAAAACAACGTTCATATAAATAAGAAAGTTATGTCGGGAAAAGGAATGAATTTAACATTAAAGATTTGGCGTCAAAAAGATGCTCAATCTAAAGGTAAGATGGAAACTTACAAGGTGAATGATATTTCAGAGCATATGTCTTTCTTAGAAATGATGGATGTTCTAAACGAACAATTAGTTGCTTCTGGTGACGAACCTGTAGCTTTTGATCATGATTGTCGTGAAGGTATTTGTGGAATGTGTTCAATGTATATTAATGGAGAAGCTCACGGACCAGATAGAGGAGTAACCACTTGTCAATTACACATGCGTATGTTTAAGGATGGCGATACTATTACAATTGAACCATTTAGAGCTGCTGCTTTCCCTGTAATTAAAGATTTGGTTGTAGACAGAACTTCTTTTGAACGTATTCAGCAAGCAGGAGGTTATATTTCTGTAAATACTTCTGGAAACACTCAGGATGCTAATGCAACACCAATTTCTAAACATGCAGCTGATGAGGCTATGGATGCAGCAACTTGTATTGGTTGTGGTGCATGCGTTGCTACTTGTAAAAATTCTTCAGCTATGTTATTTGTTGGGGCTAAAGTTTCTCAATATGCATTGTTACCACAGGGGCAGGTTGAAGCTGCAGATCGTGTTAAAAACATGGTGGCTCAAATGGACTTGGAAGGTTTTGGTAATTGTACCAATACTGGTGCATGTGAAGTAGAATGTCCTAAAGGAATTTCTTTAGATAATATTGCTAGAATGAATAGAGAGCTTATTAAAGCTTCGGTTAAATAAAATAAACCATTTTTAGGTTAAAATTGAAATCCCATACTTGTTAGTATGGGGTTTTTAGTTTTAAAAATAACTTTAAGTAAAGGTTTCTCAAAAAGGTGTATATTAATTTTTTGTTAGGCACTAATTGTAGTTTATGTTAAAATATTTTTTCATAGTATTTTTTTTAGCCCTGTCGTATTCTAATGCTCAAGTGACTTCAAATAGTTGGTTTGATACCGTAACATTATTAAGGCATGTTGAAGCGTTATCTTCTGATGCTTTTGAAGGTAGAAAAACAGGAACAAAAGGAGCGTTAAAAGCTAGGAACTACATTATAAATCAGTTTTATAGTTTAAAAGTAAAACCGTTTGGGAAGACTTTTGAACAGCCTTTTACTTTTAAAAAAGGTAAAAAAGAATATAAAGGGGCTAATATTTTAGGTTATATAAAAGGAACAAGTAATCCACATAAATTTATAGTAATAAGTGCCCATTATGATCATGAAGGTATTATAAATGGAGAAATTTATAATGGTGCGGATGATAATGCTTCTGGGTTAAGTGCGTTGTTTAGTTTTGCTGAATATTTTAGAAAATATCCGCCAAAACATTCAGTAATTTTAGCGGCTTTTGATGCCGAGGAAATGGGTATGAAAGGTTCTGCGTATTTTGTGAATAGTCTTTCGTCTTACCCTAAAGAAGTTATAGTTAACCTTAACATTGATATGATAAGTAGGAGTGATAAAAATGAATTGTATGTTGTAGGATCAAACTTAAACAAGAGGTTTAGAAATGCCGTCTGCTGTATTAAATCAAATAAAGTAAAGCTTATTGCTGGTCACGATGGTTATGATAATAAAGATAGTTGGGTGTATTCCTCTGATCACGCCAATTTTCATAAAAATGGTATTCCATTTTTGTATTTTGGTGTTGAAGACCATGAAGATTATCATGAACCCACTGATGATTTTGAAAATATTCACCCAGAATTTTATGCTGAGGCGGTAAATGTCATATTCTCCGTTTTCAATAAAATTGATTCACATTAAAAATAAGCCTTCAATTGAATAGAACCTGTATGAATGGTTTTACTGGTCTCAGTTTTTCTTCCAAAATAACTTAAGTTTAAATCTAAAAATTTTGTAAGTTTCTTTTGTGCCAACAAAGTCCATGTATAGTTTTTTCCGGGTTGTAAGCCTTCGAGCATTTGGTAAGAAACTGGTGTATTAGGATTTCCATTAAAAGTATTTGAAA
Organism: Seonamhaeicola sp. MEBiC01930; assembly: GCF_045277075.1. Lineage (GTDB taxonomy): Bacteria > Bacteroidota > Bacteroidia > Flavobacteriales > Flavobacteriaceae > Seonamhaeicola. The sequence continues at coordinate 1,731,289 of NZ_CP104270.1, forward strand.
AGAAATTAAATTCGCCATTAATGGCACTTTTAGCATTGGAAGCAAACATAAAGGACGCTCCATATTTTTGTTGATTTAAAGATTCTAATCCACCTATGGTATTATCCTTTTTTGCATATTGATAAAAGATGTCAAAACTGGAATTGTCATTAAACAAATAAGATAGTTTAGGATTAAAACGTGTTTCTTCAAAGTTATAATTCTTACTGGTAAAATTCTCACTTAAACTTTCATTGTCTTCAAGGGCTGTAAGTATTGTCATTAACCAATTATCTGAAAGTTTATGATTGAAATTAAGCTGATGACTTTTTAAGCTATTTTCAACAAAACCAACCGAAAGTATGTTTCGGGTTTTATTTTCTAAATAGGTGTAAGAAGTTGTATATTTCTGTTTTCCCCTATTAAAGAACAAAACATTTCTAAAATTGAGTTGTAAACCTAATTGATTATCTATATCACTTTTAAAAGGATTTAAATCAAAACTGTTGCCATCACGCCTAATTTTTCTATCAATTAAGTAGCTGGTCTGATTGTAAAAATGGGACCAAAATTTCTTTCCTTTTTTTTCACTTACAGACCATTGAGATGGATTAATGATTAAGGTTTGACTTAACCTATTTTGATGTGTTTTTATAAAAACCCTATTTGGTAAAAGCACCCTAATATATTGGCCTTGGTCTTGAAACTGAGCAATTTCAAATTCTTCCAATTCCTGTATGCCGTTTTCGTTATAATCAATCCAAGTATAGGTGCCTTGTCCTGCTTCAACTTCAACATAAGTGAAATCCTGTTGAGGTAGTGTACCAGAATTGGTTTCAAAAATGGTATTCCATTGCACTATATTCTTAAAAAGTTTCTGATTAAACTGAAGTCTTGAGTTTATAGATTGTTCATCATCTATTCCAACTTCTTCACTTTTTAAAATGCGGTAGTTTGCATAAAGCGATAAATTGGTGTTTTTGTTTTGAATAAATTTAGAATCTAAATAAAAGGTGTTGGATGTATTTACCTTTTGCAATTCGTTATTTCTAATACTGTCATTAACTCTGTTTTTATACCCTATTTCAACAAAAACGTTGGTACTGTCTCCAACACCAACGAATAGCTCATAGGATTTGAATTTTTGACTTAAAGGAGTTAAAGTTTGGGTTGAAACTTCTTTTTGCTCATTATCTTCAATTGCTAGTTTGGTTCCAAGCCAACTTTTTTTCATGCCATATGTAAGCCTGCTATATGACCTTAAGAATGAGGACTCATTTAAATTAGATGTGGCATTCAAAAAACTGGAATATGAGTTGACTCTAAATTTATTCAATTGTAAATCAATGTTAGCCACATGTCTATTGCCGTTAAATCCATCTGAATAATTTAAATGCTCAAATTGATAGTTAACTAAACCTTTTTCAGGATGAAATAGGCGTATACCAGAATGCATTAATGTTTGGTCACCAATATTAATGTTTGAAACGTTGCCGTTTGAATTTAATAAGTTCCAATCTCGAGCAAATTCAGCGTTGTACAAGCGTTCAATAGTTCTAAAATTATCTTGAATATGGTCGGCATTAGCAAAAACATTTAAAGACCAGATACTATCTTTTTTTATAAGACTTTGTTCAATATTTAGCTTGCCTGCGAATCCGTCATTATCATCATCATCTAAATTAGAAAACAAATTCAGGTCGTTTTTACTTCCAGCTAATTCAAAAGTAATATTAGTGTTTTCATTAGGTTGATAGCCTCCATTAACAACTGCAATTTGAAGTTTGGTTGGTGCAACTAATTGTACAATAGGAGCATAATTACCTAAACCAACTCCAGCATACTCATAAATATTATTGATGGCGTTAATATTACTAAGGTTGTAATCACCTTGGTTTGCTCCAACTTGAGTAAAATTGACCCGATATAATTCATCGTTTGGGTCGTTTGAAAACACAAAAGCTTCTACGCCGCCAATGAGTTCTTTTCTATATAAGATGCGGTTTTCATTTAAGACCTCTTGAACTTCAGACGGTGCTACCATTTGTGTTCTATCATCGCCCGCATCTGCAAGGATTTGAACTTGAGTATCAGATAAATTTTGTTGTAAAGGTTGATTTTTAGCATCATTTTCAGAATACACTGAAACGCCTATTTTTAATTTTTCACTATTTAAATTACCACCGCCATAAGCCACAAATCTAGAATAATTACGTTCACTAAATTGGTAATCAACCGTGATACGCATTTCGGATGTTATGGGATAGGTTGAATTGAAAATAATTTCACCTGCGTTATAATCAATAATATAATCTTGGTCTTCACCACGTTTTACAGGAACGCCATTTACATAAACCATTTCACTACCTGATACTATGAGTACAAATAGTTCACCATTTGGTCCTTGTAATTTGTATGGTCCTTGATTACCTTCCTGAGCTGTAAATTGGCTTCGAGTAAATTGCCCACGAACAATAGCCCCGGCTGCAAATAAATTAGTTTGAGAATCCTCGTTGCCTAAATTAGCATTTACCGATAACCCCTGTACCCGCTTTGAAAACTTCGCGAAGTACGAGTTATTGTTCTGAAGGTCAATATCACCAGCTCTAATATTCCAATTATCACTAAATAGTTCAATAAAAACTTGGTCAAACTCATCTAAACGCTGACTATAACCACTTTCCTGTAACGGAATATTGGCATCTTGAATAGAAGCTCGTAACGACACTTTATCATTCAATTTACCCGTAATTTGTAAATCTAACTCGCTATTTAAAACTGAGTTTTGATTATTTCCAATAGTAACACCCCTAGAAATACTTCCAGACGTTGTTAAACCATCAAAAGGCGTAAATGTATTGCTGGTATTTGGTTGCGATAATTTGTAAAGTATTTGGTTGTTACTGTTGTCTGAAACTATAATAGACTCATCTAACTGCTTGTAAGTTTTGGTCAAAAACTCAGGAAACTTCAAATAATTTATGATGATAGAATCGGTTGCAACGGGTTTTTTAAATGTTAAAAGCGCTTTTGTAAAATCTACTTGGTAATAAGATGAATCAATTAAAGTTTGATCTTTTCTCCGTATTGAAAAACTATTCGAATTAATACTTACGCTATCAATTTTTATAGAATCTTGTACAGCTACTTTTATCACTTTGTAGTTAGAGTTTTGCTGTTGTGCAAAGCCACAAATGCTAATGGTAAAAAAAAGAAAGCGTAAAAGATATTTCATTTAAATACTTAAACTACAATAAGTTTAAAATAGTATGTTGATAGTTTTCTGTATAAATGCTTGTTAAAGCTATAGTGTAAAAGTAATGTATTATTTATTTTAGCTGAAATCAAAAGATAAGAGAGTGAAAATTATATCATATAACGTAAACGGCATTAGAGCAGCAATAAATAAAGGATTTATAGATTGGTTAAAAGCGGCTAATCCAGATGTTATTTGTTTACAGGAAATTAAGGCTTTAAAAGAGCAATTAGATTTAAGCATTTTTGAAGAAGTTGGTTACAAGTATCACTATTGGTTTAGTGCACAGAAAAAGGGGTATAGTGGTGTTGCAATTTTATGTAAAAACCAACCTAATCATATAGAATACGGTACCGGTATTGAATCTATGGATTTTGAAGGTCGTAATTTACGTGTAGATTTCAATAATTGTTCTATTATGAGTTTGTATTTACCTTCTGGCACAAATATTGCTAGATTGGAGCATAAACTAGAGTATATGGCTATGTTTCAAGATTACGTAAACGAGCTAAGAAAAACCATTCCAAATCTTATCATTTGTGGCGATTATAACATCTGTCACGAAGCAATCGATATTCATAATCCTAAAATGAAAAACGTTTCAGGGTTTTTACCTGTTGAACGTGAGTGGATTGGTGCTTTTATAGAAAGCGGATTCATTGATTCTTTCAGACATATAAACCCAGAAACACAACAATATAGTTGGTGGAGCTACAGAGCCAATGCGCGTGCTAACAACAAAGGTTGGCGATTAGATTATGCCATGGTTTCAGAGCCATTACAAGAAAACATTAAAAGAGCCGTTATACTCTCGGATGCTGTTCATAGTGACCATTGTCCAATACTAGTTGAAATAGATAAATAATTAAATACAGTCAAATCACAAAACCTAACCTAATGATTAAAAGAATTTCAGTATTAGTACTAACCTTAGCAGTTTTTGCATCTTGTGTATCTCCTAAAGTTTATAAAGAACTAGAAGGGAAATACAATAATTTGAAGAATGAGAATAGAAAACTATCCGATGAAAATGAGGCGCTTTTAAAGGCAAAAAACGCGGCAACAAATGAGTTAAAGCAAATTCAATCAGCATACGAAGAAGCTTTAGCAGACCGTGATAAATTGCAATCAGATTATAACGCTATGAAATCTAATTACGATGCTTTAAAAGCATCATATGAGGCTCTAGAGAAAAATAGTTCAGCAGCCATTGCCAAAAACTCTCAAAAGAACAGAGAACTTTTAGCACAACTTGAAGCTAAAGAACAAGCTTTAGCGGCTGAAAATGCACGTTTAGCAAAACTTAAAAAAGAACTGGAAGACCGCTCCAACAGAGTAGCAGAATTAGAAAAAGTAATAGCAGACAAAGATGCAGCAATGAGCGCCCTAAAAGATGCTATTTCGAGGGCTTTAACAGACTTTGAGGGTAAAGGATTAACTGTAGAACAGCGTGATGGTAAAGTATATGTTTCTATGGAAAATAAGCTGTTATTCAGTTCGGGAAGTTGGGCTGTTAATTCAGAAGGTCGTAGAGCTGTACAGCAGTTAGGTTCTGTCTTGGGAGACAATCCAGATATTGCAGTTTTAATAGAAGGTCATACAGATAATGTACCTTATAAAGGTAGCGGACAATTAAGTGGCAACTGGGATTTGTCAACCAAACGCGCCACGGCTATTGTAAATATTCTTAGAGAGAACACTGCTATTGCTCCAGAGAATTTAACTGCTGCGGGACGTGGTGAATACGCACCAATTGCAACCAATGACACCTCAGAAGGAAAAGCTAAAAACAGACGTATAGAAGTTATTTTAACTCCAAAGTTAGATGAGCTTTCTAGGTTATTGAATGATAATTAGTAGGCGTTACCACAAGGGTCGGGCTTTCACTACTCGCTCCCTCCTTTGTCGGGGAGCTCAAACAGACCGTTCAATCCCTAACGCATAAAAAACCTCTCAAAGTAAAATAACTTTGAGAGGTTTTTTATATTTACTTTTTACTAAAAATAGAATATGAAATACACTACACTACCCAACACCGATATAAAAGTTAGTAAAATATGCCTAGGCACCATGACCTGGGGAAACCAGAACACCCAAGATGAAGGCTTTGAGCAAATGGATTATGCCTTAGATAAAGGAGTGAATTTCTTTGACACAGCCGAATTATATCCGGTACCAGCCACTGCAGAAACCTATGCCGAAACCGAACGCATCATTGGTAACTGGTTTAAAAAATCTGGGAACAGAGATAAGGTTGTATTGGCAACAAAAATTTGTGGCCCTGGAGATTATACGGCTCATGTTCGTAAAACAGGATATAGTAAAGATGCGCTTAATGAAGCTTTAGAAAACAGTTTAAAACGCTTGAAGACTGATTATATAGATTTATATCAATTACATTGGCCAGAGCGAAAAACCAATTTTTTTGGTCCAAGAGATTATAAACATAATCCCAATGATACTTGGGAAGATAATTTTAATGAAATTCTACAAACTTTAGATGGTTTTATAAAAGCCGGTAAAATTAGAGAAATTGGGATTTCTAACGAAAAGGCATGGGGAACCATGCGCTATTTAGAAGAATCTAAAACCAATAATTTACCTAGAATTAGAACCAAACAGAATGCATATTCATTATTAAACAGAACCTTTGAAGGTGATTTAGCAGAATTATCTATTCGTGAAAATATTGGTCTTTTAGCATATTCACCTTTAGCATCGGGGACGCTTTCAGGAAAATATATTGGAGGCAAAGTACCCAAAAACTCCAGATTTGATTTGTTCCCTAGGTTTGCAGGACGTTATAACAGTCCGCAAGCTTTAGAAGCTACAGAGCAATATTTTAAAATAGCTCAAGACAATGGTTTGTCACTTACTCAAATGTCATTGGCCTTTATAAACCAACAGCCTTTTTTAACGAGCAACATTATTGGAGCAACTAATTTAGAACAACTTGAGGAGAATATAAGTAGTATTGATGTAGATTTAAGTGATGATGTGTTAGAGCAGATTAATGCAGTGCATAATGCTATTCCTAATCCGGCACCATAACAAATTCTTTTGTCTTATACTGAGGGCAGGCGAAGTATCAAAAAGAAACCTTATTTTTATTAGGTAGATAAAACCTAATACAATGAAAACAATTATTGCAGTATTCGTATGCACATTTCTATCATTAGGAATGTATGCTCAAAACATTATTGGCGCTTGGGAAGCTTTTGAAACTTCAGAGAATGGAGATAAAATAAGAAATGTGGTAATTTTTGCAGATGGTTACCAAGTACTTTCTAAATATAATGTAACTACCGGAAAGTTTATTCACACAAACGGTGGTACTTGGAAATTAGAAGGAGATATGATGACAGAAAAAGTGGAGTTCCATACCGATGATGCCGAAAGTGTAGGCACCGAAGTTACTTTTAAAGTTGTTATTACAGAAAATACCATTAAGATTGTGGGTCATGATATGATATTAAAAAGAATTGATGATGGTTCACCTGGAGAACTTCAAGGCGCTTGGTTAATGTCTGGTAGAATAAGAGATGGACAAACCCAAACAAGAGACACCAACAGACCTAGAAAGACTATGAAAATATTATCTGGAACCCAGTTTCAATGGATTGCGTACAATACCGAAACTAAACAATTTATGGGAACCGGTGGCGGTACTTATACTACCATTGATGGCGAATATATCGAGAATATTCAGTTCTTTTCTAGAGACGACTCTAAAGCAGGTTTGAGTCTAAAATTCAACTATGAATTAATTGATGGCAACTGGCATCATTCAGGTTTGTCTAGTAAAGGAAGTCCTATTCATGAAATATGGAGTGTTAGAAATTGATTTAATTGACTTTGTACTAAAAATTTAGCTAACTTCGTTTTGCAACTGATAGGGCTCATTGAAATGTAAATTTAGCTTTGCATTATACAAGATTTAAATGAAACGTAATTTCTTAGTAATTTTTTTAGTTCTAATTTGGAATTTGTCTAGTTCTCAACATTCCGATCGATTTTTGGAACTTGTAAAGGACTTAGAAAAAATTAGATGTAAAACTGACACAACTTATTACAAAAACGGTAATATTTGGTGGATTACGTGCTGGACAACCTATAAGTATAATTCAGAAGAATACTCAATTGGTACAGGCAAAATGATTCAATACTATAAAAACGGTCAAATAGCAAATGAAACTTATATGGATAAATACGGAAATATTTTATCTTGGAATGGTTTTGACAGAAATGGAAACAAAAGCATAGAATCTGTAACCACAAAAATTGATTCTGACGCTGAAAATCTAAAAGAGTTTTTTGACTCCCCTTTGTATATAAAATTTAATAGATACAATCGATTATACAAATGTTCGGGTAAGTTGGGTGTTTGTTATTTGTTTAAAGAAGGAATAAGAGTTAACGGAAAAAAAAGTGGGCTTTGGATAACCTATAATCACAATGGTGAGATTAAAAAGGAAAAGAAACATTAAAAACCGTTAAACAAACCATAGCAAATAAATAGTTGATTTTTATTTTGATATGCTATTTACAGAAAACTGCGTTAGGGATTGCAGCGGCATCCCTTTTTTGAGATTGGCGAAACCAAAATATATTTTGGCTGAAGGTATCGAAGCGAAGCTTTAAAAAAGATATAGAGGAAAGCCTGACCTTAGGTCCTGAACCAAGTTCAGGATAAAGGTAACGCCCAACCCAAAAACAAAAAAGCCTTACTAAACAAATAGTAAGGCTTTTTAAGTTATTTAATTTGATTACCATCTTTATCGAAAAAGTGGTACTCTAAATATGTGTAAGCATCTCTTGGTAAAATTTTAACCCATTTTTTGTGTTCAAAAAACCATTTTGAACGTATAGATGGAAAACCTTTAGTTAAAAAGGCTGCTATAAAAGGATGTGTGTTTAAGGTTACCTTTTTATAGTCTTTGCGAAACAATACTTCAAGATCATGCGTAATTTTTTGTACTAAACCAATGGGTGCTTCTACTTCTGCACCATTAACTCCGTTAGGATTTTCCTCGCGGGTTTTAATGTTCATTTCAGGCCGTACACGCTGTCTTGTTATTTGTATCAGACCAAATTTACTTGGTGGCAATATTTTATGTTTTGCTCTATCATCTTTCATTTCATCACGAAGATGATTGAACAACTTTTGCCTATTGGCCGCATTAGTCATGTCAATAAAATCTACAACAATAATACCTCCCATATCACGTAATCGTAATTGGCGGGCCATTTCAGTTGCCGCAATTAAGTTAACTTCTAATGCTGTTTCCTCTTGATTATTGGCTTTATTAGAACGGTTTCCGCTATTTACATCTATAACATGTAATGCTTCTGTGTGCTCTATTACTAAATAGGCACCTTTAGCCATGGAAACGGTTCTTCCAAAAGAGGTTTTAATTTGTCTTTCTATTCCGAATTTTTCAAAAATTGGAACTTTAGACTGATACAATTTTACTATTGATTCTTTCTTTGGTGCAATTTCTTGCAAGTAATCTTTTACTTGATAATAAAGCGCTTCATCATTAACCGTTATTCCAGTAAAGGAGTCATTAAAAATGTCTCGTAAAATAGACGAGGCTTTGTTCATTTCTCCTAATACTTTACTTGGATGATGGGCTTTATGTAACTTTTTACACATTGCTGTCCAACGACTAAGCAAATTTTGTAAATCTTTATCTAGTTCGGCTACTTTTTTGCCTTGTGCTACGGTACGTACAATAATTCCAAATCCTTGTGGTGTTATACTTTTCACAAGGCGTTTTAAGCGGTCTTTTTCTTCGCGGTCTTCTATTTTTTGTGAAATAGAAATTCGACTAGAAAAAGGTACTAAAACAATATATCTACCAGCAATAGAAAGCTCTGAGCTTATTCTTGGGCCTTTAGTTGATATTGGTTCTTTTACTATTTGTACTAATAGCGATTGATTTGATTTTAAGACATCAACAATTTTTCCGTCTTTATCAATATCTTTTTCAAATGGGAAATTTTTTAAAGAAAAATCTTTAAGCTTACCTGTGCTTACACGTTTTGTGAATTTTAAAAGGGAAGGCAATTTTGGACCTAAATCATGATAATGCAAAAAAGCATCTTTTTCATAACCAACATTAACAAATGCGGCATTTAAACCCGGAACAGTTTTTCTTATTTTGGCTATAAACACATCACCAACAGAAAAATTATTCTCGTCTTCATCCTTTTGTAATTCAATTAGTTTTCCATCTTTTAATAAGGCAAAATCAACAGCATCGGAACTAGATCGAATAATCAATTCTTTATCCATTTAGTTAATTTTTATCCATACTCTATAGTTGCGGCTTTCGGTTAACTTGCAGTTATTAAACTGCTAGCTAAAAGTGAATACTGCAAACTGAAATTGTACAGATGGATTAAACAATATTTTTAGATTACCTAAAATTATTTAAGTAATCTTCACAGGATTTTTAACCCGTGGAGTTCATACTCTATGAACTCATTTCAAAGAACGTTGTTGTTTTTAAACAAAAAAGTAGTTAATCTAACTACTTTTTTGAATTATTTATTCTTTTTGTGACGATTAGCGCGTCTACGTTTTTTACGCTTGTGCGTCGCTACCTTATGTCTTTTACGTTTTTTACCACTTGGCATAAATAGTGTGTTTTTTTAATTAATAATTTATTTTTATTGCCGAATTATATTCAGCATTGTACTGTCAATTACTTAACGTCTACGTTAGTTTTAACCCCCTCAACAAAAACTTTTGCAGGCTTAAATGCAGGGATATTGTGAGCAGGAATTTTAATAGTTGTATTCTTAGAGATATTTCTACCAGTTTTTTCAGCTCTTGTTTTAATAATAAAGCTTCCAAAACCTCTTAAGTATACGTTGTCACCACTTTCTAATGAAGTTTTTACTTCTTCCATAAAAGATTCAACTGTTGCTTGAACATCTCCTTTTTCAATTCCTAATTTCTCAGAAATTTTTGCTACTAAATCAGCCTTCGTCATTTTAAAATTTTATTTTTTTAATTACTATATAATATTTTTAAGGGATGCAAATATAGGAATTAAATATTCAATATTTCAAACCTAATTCATTAAAATTTAAGATTATAAAGGTTTATTTTAGCGCTTTGTCTAAAAACAGTTGATGCAATTTTCAAAATCTTTAACAGGCTGGTATTCAATTAATAAGCGTAATCTTCCTTGGAGGCAAACTAAAGACCCCTATGCGGTATGGCTTTCTGAAATTATTTTACAACAAACACAAGTTAAGCAGGGGTTACCTTATTATGAAGCTTTTTTAAGAGAATTTCCAACTGTATTTAAATTGGCCGAAGCTAATGAGAGTAAGGTGTTAAAACTTTGGCAAGGACTTGGGTATTATTCTAGAGCTAGAAATTTGCATGCTACTTCAAAATATATTGTTAATGAGCTTAGTGGAGTATTCCCTAATACTTATAAAGGTTTATTAACTTTAAAGGGGGTAGGTGATTACACCGCAAGTGCCATAGCATCTATTTGTTATAATGAAGTAACTGCGGTTGTTGATGGTAATGTGTATAGAGTGCTATCTAGGTATTTTGGAATTGATACACCTATTAATTCATCAAAAGGAAGTAAAGAATTTAAAGCTTTAGCACAAGAGTTAATAGATAAGAAGGAGCCTGCCAATTTTAATCAAGCTATTATGGAATTTGGTGCTATTCAATGCAAACCCAAAAATCCAGATTGTAGCTCGTGTCCTATTAGTAATTCTTGTATTGCACTGAATAAAGATAGAATAAATGAATTGCCTGTTAAGATTAAATTAGCTAAAGCAAAAAAGAAGTACTTTAATTTTTTGGTATTTATATCAGCGGATGGTAAAACCATATTGGAGAAACGTGAAGGAAAAGGTATTTGGCAAAATCTCTATCAATTTCCTTTAGTTGAAACGAAAACAGATTTAGATTTTGAGGTCTTTAAAGGTGAAATACAAAAGCATAAGCTTATTGAAAACACACCTTTTGAATTAACCCTTTATAATGAGCAAAGTATAGTACATAAACTATCTCACCAACATTTATATACCAAGTTTTGGATTATAAATGTTGAGAGACTTAAGGTAGCGGGTGTTTCAATTAACAATATACATGGATATGCTGTACCAATTTTAATTGGTAATTTTATTGAAACATTTAACTTTTAGTTAGGGGTTAAAACATAGAATTCAATAGAATACTTTTAGTACCAATCATATTTTTTTATTAATTTTAAAAATGAGTTACAATTAAGTAATTTTGCATACTTAAATAAATTAAAACTATGTCAGGAACATTAAATAAAGTAATGCTAATAGGGCATTTAGGTGATGAGGTGAAAATGCATTATTTTGAAGGAGGAGGATGTATTGGAAGATTTCCTTTGGCAACCAATGAGACTTATACTAATAGACAAACAAATGAGCGTGTTACAAACACAGAATGGCACAATATTGTGGTTAGGAATAAAGGTGCTGAAATCTGCGAAAAGTATTTAAGTAAAGGTGATAAAGTTTATATTGAAGGCCGTTTAAAAACAAGAAAATGGCAGGATGATAATGGTAATGAACGTTACTCTACAGAAATTCAATGTTCAGACTTTACGTTTTTAAGTACTAAAAATGAAAGTGAGCAAAATGCTCAAGCATCGGCAGGTTCTAAATCGGCTATTGCTAATAAAGCAGAGTCAACACCAAGTGATTCTATTGGAGGAGATAATGATGACTTACCGTTTTAATATTTACAAGTCTGTTATTAGGCTTTTTGTATAACTAAAACCAAAGTATTGGACCCTGATCCCACGAGTTTTTTAAGTTTAGTGTTAACAATTGATTTTTCAATTGTTTCCGGATTTGTATTACTGTTTTTACTTTTAATTTGTTCTGCACTAATTTCTGGTGCAGAAGTTGCTCTTTTTTCTCTAACCAAAAACGATATTGAAGATGGTTTAGAGGAAAACTCAAAACGACTACAGCTAGTTTCTGTGCTTTTAGAGCGCCCTAAAAAGTTATTAGCCACAATTTTAGTAGCTAATAACTTCATTAATATTGCTACGGTTATTTTGTTTGCTTATTTGGGAGATTTTATGTTTGGTAATATTATAAACCCCCAAGTAAAGTTTATAGTTGAGGTCATTGTTATCACCTTTTTAATTTTACTTTTTGGTGAGATTTTACCTAAGATTTATGCCAGTAGAAATAATGTAAAGTTTGCTTCATTTATGGCATATCCTTTAAAGATTTTAGATGTGCTGTTTTCACCAATAAGTTTGCCAATGCAAGGTGTAACATTAGCTATTCATAATAAATTAGGTAAACGCAAGTCTAATTTAAGTGTAGATCAATTATCTCAAGCATTAGAACTTACAAGTGAAGATGATACCACTAAGGAAGAACAAAAAATACTTCAAGGTATTGTATCTTTTGGTAACACTGATACCAAACAGGTAATGAGGCCACGTATTGATATTTTTGCATTAAATATTGAGCAGAAATACGCTGAAATTATGCCTGAAATTATTGAAAAAGGGTATTCTAGAATTCCCGTTTATGAAGATAATATAGATCAGATTAAGGGAATTCTATACGTGAAGGATTTATTACCTCACATAAATAAAAAGCAGTTTAATTGGGTGAACTTAATTAAGGAACCATTTTTTGTCCCTGAGAATAAGAAGTTAGATGATTTAATGTCTGAGTTTCAGGAGAAAAAAGTACATTTAGCTGTTGTGGTTGATGAATATGGAGGAACATCTGGTTTAATTTCATTAGAAGATATTATTGAAGAAATTGTAGGAGACATTAGTGATGAGTTTGATGACGAAGACTTACAATACTCAAAACTTGATGAGAACAATTATGTATTTGAAGGTAAGACGGCTTTAAAAGATATTTACAAGATTACTAAAATTGATAATGAAGCTCTTTTTGAAGAAAATAAAGGGGAAGCGGAAACCATTGCAGGTTTTGTTTTAGAAATATCTGGAAGTTTTCCTAAGCTAAATAGTAAAATAAATTTTGAGAATTACGTTTTCACTATAGAATCTTTAGACCGAAAAAGAATAAAACTTGTAAAATTCACTATTATCTAATGAGTCGTTATATTTTACTTTTAATAATAATTGTTTGTGTTTCCTGTGGCGAAGATTACAAGCCAAAACCAAAAGCTTTTTTAAGGTTAGATTATCCAGAGGCAAGGTACAAAAATGCTCTTATAGATGTTCCATTTTCATTTGAGACTAATGTTTTAGCTGAAAAGGTTTCTTTAAAAAAAATGAATGCTTCAACAGAGAGTTATGGTATTAATATAGAATATCCTGATTTAAAAGGAATCATTTTTTTAACGTATAAGGCCATAGACGGAGATAAAAAGAATTTACAAGATTTTTTACGCGATGCTCAAAAGTTTACTTTAGAGCACACAAAGAAAGCTGATGAAATTCCACGATATCCGTATGAAAATAGAAACCAGAAAGCTTATGGTATGCTATCTGAAGTAAAAGGAAATGTGGCTTCGCCTGCTCAGTTTTATATAACGGATAGCGTTAATCACTTTTTAACCGGGTCACTTTATTTTTATGCTAAACCCAATTATGATTCTATTTTACCCGCTGCAAATTATTTGCAAAAAGATATGAGACGTATAATGGAATCCATAACATGGAAATAAAAAGGCTTCCCAATGATGAGAAGCCTATTTTAATAATATTTTATTATATGACTGTTATGCCTGTTTAGCGCAACATGCTTTTTCGCAATCTGCAGCACAAGCCTTTTTCTCCACATCTGTTTTACTGGCACAACATGCTTTTTCACAATCTGCAGCACATGTTTTACTAGTTGAAAAAGCTTCAACTGTCTTCATATCACTAACTTTATACAAGTCCGCTACATTAGTTACAGTTTCTTCTAAATTGGCTGTAGTAACTTTGGCATCATTGTATTCAACCATAGCAAGTTTTCTTTCAAAATCTACTATAGCGGTTTTCACACCTTCCATCTTAGAAATCTTTTTTTCAATGGTTTTAGCACAACCAATTTCACAAGTCATACCGTCAATAGTAAATTCTGCTTTAGCAAAAGTTGCGTTAGGATCAATAGTTTTTGAAGATTCAGTTGCAATTTCAACTGTTTTAACTTCAGGTTTCACTTCGTTTTTACAACTAAAACCAATAGTTGTAATTAATAACAGAGTAAAAATATGTTTAATGATTTTCATAGAATTAGAGTTTAATAGATTTTATACAAAACTACTAAATAATCTGTTAACTGATTATTCAAAATCAGCATCTGTAACCCCTTCATTAATCTTAATGTCTTTCATTTTCATTAATATTGATTGAGGTCCTGATTTTATAGATTGTAAATATGGTATTTGCATATCATTCACCGCAGCATATTCTGAGTATTTTACTATAGAATTAAATGTTTGCCCCTGAGCTTCAACGGTGCTTTCTGTTAGTAATAACAGTCCTGATTTAACACCGTAAAATCTAAAAGAAGATTTCTCTTCTGTGGTTACTTTTATTTTATAAACATCTTCTCCATCAATTGTTGTGATGCTTTCTAAAGCTAAAGCTGAAGCTTCATAATACAATTCTGGGAACAAAGATTTTTCATTTTTCTTCTTAGCTATTTCATTTGCAGTTAAGTCTATTTTTTTTCCTTGTTGTTCTGCATATCCAGTTGCTCCGTTAAACTTTTGCTTCATTAATACACCCATTCCCTGAGCGCTCATTTCTAAAGACTCTTTATTGGGAGTCATTATTTTCAATTCAGCTGTTATAGGAATTGGCACCCCCTCAATAGTTACGTCTGCAGACATAAAGACAGTATTGATTTTTTTTGCTTTTTCTTTTCCTCCAATTGCCTTAAAATAATTATCAATCACCGTTTGTGCATTAATACCCTCGGGAATAGGTTTTGAGAATTCCGGTTTTTCTATTGAGTTTGCGTATTTATCAAAATATTTAATAGGAATTCCTGTTTTTTCAAGATTGGGTATAACATCACTTCCTTTTCCTACTACAAGAATACGTGAGTTATCAATTTTAAAATGTTTATTAGCTGCGCGTTTTATGTCTTCTACCGAAACCGCGTTTACTTTCTCTAGAAAAGTTGCATAGAAATCTTGGGGAAGATCATATAATTTTATGTTTAATGCATACTGAGCCATAGTTTGAGGTTTTTCTAAAGCCATAACAAAGTTTCCTGCATATTGCGCTTTTGTATCTGCAAGTAGTGTTGAATCTACATCTTCAGTTCTTATACGTTTTAATTCTTTTAAAATTTGTACAATAGAACTGTCGGTAACCATATTTCTAACTTTAGCATTTGCTCTAAAACGTGATGCATATTTGCTAGGATTTATTCCCGAATATGAACCATAAGTATAGGCGTGTTTAACTCTTAAGTTCTTGAATAAGTAGCCTGTTGCTCCTCCACCTAAAATACTATTGGCTATTAAAACTGAATGATAATCTGGATCATTCCTTTTTAATTTGGTGGTATTCATAACAGTTACATTTGATTGAACTGCATTAGGCATATCTACAAAATTAATTTGAGTATGCTCAACATTTGGGTTTTCACTTGGAACGGTGTTATCTAAGAGATTAATTGGTTTCTCCCAAGCTCCAAAATATTTTTTAACTTGTTTTTTAATTGTTTTAAAATCAATATCACCAATTATAACCAAATAGGCATTTTCAGGATTAAAATTTTTATGATAAAACGCCTTAACATCATCTAAAGAAATATTATTTAAAGTTTCTTCAGTAATATACTCTCCATAAGGGTGGTGAGCCCCATATGCTAGAGCCAAGGCAACCCTTCCAGCAACAGCATCAACACTTTTTTCGCCAGTTTTAAGACTTTCAATTAGACGGTCTTTTTCTTTATCAAATTCTGTTTCTTCAAATAATGGGTTTACGGTAGCATCTGCCATTAGTTTTAATAAACGATCTGAATATTTAGATAGACCACTTGCAAATCCACCTGAAGCGTTAAAATTTAAATTTGCACCAAGAAAATCTATTTCTTCATTAAATGAATCTTTAGAGATTGAGGTAGTACCGTTTCCAAGAAGTGTCGCTAGTAAATCTGAAACTCCCTTTTTTTCAGCTTGCACAGATGGAATATTGTCTATGGTTAAATTAAATGATACACGGGGTAGTTTATGATTTTCAACTACCATAACTTTTAATCCATTGTTTAACGTGTATTCAACTGGTGTTTGCAGTTGAATTTTTGGAGCTGGTCCTGGTTCTGGTTGTATGGTTCTATCTATTTGTGCATGAAGGCCAACAGAAATAAATAATACACTTATTGTAATAATTAATTTGGTTTTCATTTATATGTTTTTTTAAATTTTATTTTGATTCTGGTAAATACTCAATCACAACTCTTTGATTAGGGTTTAGATATTTCTTTACTGTGGCCTGAATTTCTTCACGAGTTATAGATCTGTAAATATTAATTTCATTGTTTATCAAATTCACATCATCATATAAAAGATAATATTTAGCCAATGAATTCGCAATTCCTTCTACGCTTGCATTAGAATTTACAAATCTATTTTCAAACTTATTTTGAAGTTTTTGATAATCATTTTCAGAGATTAATTCATTTTGCATTTTAATAATTTCTTCGTCAATCTCTAGGAGTAAATTGTTAAGAGTAACCTCTCCTAACGGTAAACCAAAAACAGCATACATGCTATAATCTTTCTGTGCAATATTTATGGCACCAACCTGAAGCGCCATTTTTTTATCATCAACTAATTTTTTATATAATTTAGAGGTTTTACCATCACTTAAATATGCCGAAATCATATCAAAAATATAAGCATCACGCTCTTTAAAACCTGGGGTTCTGTATGCCACAACTGTTCCTAGAATTTGAATATTTGGGTCATAAGCCGTAACTTTTTTTGATTCTGATATTGGTGCTTCTTTTGGAAAATTACGTGTAATTTTCTCTCCTTTCGGTATGGCAGAATAATAGTCTGTTACTAATTTTTTAGTTTTTGAAATATCTATGTCGCCCGCTATAACTACTACCATATTTTGAGGAACATAATAGGTTTTAAAATAACTCTGAAACTCTTCAAGCGAAGCTGCATCAAGGTGACTCATATCTCCAATATTTTTGTACTTATACGGATGAACATCAAACAAGTTTTCTTGTAGAACAAATAAAAACTGACCATATGGGCGGTTATCATATGATGATCTTTTTTCTTCTTTAACAACTTCATTTTGAGTGTCAACAGCCTCTTGGTCAATAATTGGATGTAATAATCGTTCTGAGTCCATCCAAAGTGCAAACTCAAGATTATTTGAAGGGAAGGTTTGATAATAGTAAGTTCTGTCAATAGTAGTATTAGCATTACCTTGACCACCTCTTGCAGCACGCATTTTATACCATTCTCCTTTAGCAATGTTTTTTGTGCTTCCTGAAGCTAAAAGGTGTTCAAAAAAATGAGCAAAACCTGTGCGTTCAGGATTGTTGTTCCCACCTGCATCTTTTCCTCCAGCATCAACCATAAAACCAACGGTTACAACCGGAGCAGTATTGTCTTGATGCATTATAATATGTAATCCGTTATCTAAATCAAATTCTTCAAACGCTACATTTTGTGCATTAGCAATAAAATTTGCTAGTAGAAAAAAGGCGAAGATAATTACTTGTTTTTTCATCCTAAATGGGTTTTATTTATTAAACAACTAGTTGTTTGTCTGGTTTATTTTTGAAATGTTACAGGCAATCAAAAATTAAAAATACGTAAAAGAAAAGTACTACAAAAACAGGTTTATTGTTAACTAATTATTTTTAATTCAGAAATATTCTAAAATTTAAGGGCATATAAAGTTTTTAAAAAAGTCAAATTACTAAAATAATGCAGTTAATTGAATTAAAAATAACCACTTTTGTAAAACCGAAACTACATGTTTGAATGGGAAGAAATATAAAATGGGTTTATTTAATTGTTCTTTCATTAATTTGGGGTAGCTCTTTTATTCTTATTAAAAAGGGATTAATAGGTTTAACTCCAATGCAATTAGGAGCTGTAAGAATTATTTTAACAGGTTTTTTTCTTTTTATAGTTGGGTTTAAGAGCATAAGAACTATTTCTTTAAAAGACTGGAAATGGGTAGTCTTAACTGGTTTATTAGGGACATTTTTCCCGTCCTTTCTTTTTGCTTATGCAGAAACTGAAATAGATAGTTCTATAGCTTCAATACTAAATTCTTTGGTGCCACTAAACACTATTATTATAGGGTTTTTAGTATTTAAAATAAATTCTACTAAGCGTCAGGTACTGGGTGTTTTTATTGGCTTATTAGGTACTGTTATGCTTATTATGAATGGTGTTTCTTTAAATCCAACGCAAAACTATTCGTATGCTTTTTTAGTAATTATTTCTACGTTTATGTATGCCGCAAGTGTGAATATTTTAAAACACCATTTGCAAGCTATGAATGCTTTAACAGTAGCAGTGGGAAATTTTACTGCCATTATAATTCCGGCTATAATTGTTCTAATAAGTACAGGTTTTTTTAAAGAGGAAGTTCTTACTAGTCCCAGCTTAAAACCTGCACTATTATATATGATAGTACTATCATTATTTGGGACTGCCATTGCAAAGGTGCTGTTTAATAAATTAGTCCAAATTGCCACTCCGGTATTTGCTTCTTCAGTGGCTTATCTTATGCCCATTGTGGCTGTTTTTTGGGGACTTTTAGATGGTGAAACCTTTGGTTTTTTTCAAGGAATAGCAACAGTGATAATTCTTATCGGGGTCTATTTGTCACATGAAAGAAAGTCGTAATAGACTGAAATAATTGGAGTTAAATTATTAATTCTCGTTTTTTTTTCCGAAATTTAAGAAAACCCTAACACCAAAAAAAAGATGAAAAAACTAGCTCTCCCCATCAGATTTGGCCTGGTTACTTGTGCAGTTTTAATTGCATATTTTCTAATACTTTCCCTATTTGATAAGCATACAAATCCAGCATTTAGTTTTTTTAATGCACTAATTACAGGTTTTGGTGTTTATGAAGCTGTACGTTTAAATAAACTGCAGTCTGTTAATACGTTTTCTTATACTGAAGGGTTTAAAACGGGTATTACAACTGGGTTCATTGCTACTTTGTTATTTACAGTTTTTTTTCTGCTTTATACCACAGAAGTTCATAGCAACTTTCTACCGGAATTGTTGGAAACTTTTAACGGTACGTTTACGGTTGATATTGGTATGGTAACCTTTATTGTTGCAGTTATGGGTTTAGCAACTTCAGTAGTTGCTACCTTGTCTGTAATGCAGCTTTTCAAGAATAGTAGAAATATTCCTCAAAATCAATAAAACGTTTGTAGTTTAATTAATTAGCAGTATATTTGCACCCGCCTTTGAAGAATCAAAGGTGTTTGTTTAATAGAATTAATTAATAAAAACGTTACGCTATGTACGCAATTGTAGAGATAGCAGGGCATCAATTTAAAGTTGAAAAAGACCAAAAAGTTTTTGTTAACCGTTTACAAACAGAAGAAGGAAAGAAAGTAGCTTTTGATAATGTTCTTCTTGTAGCAGATGGTGACAATGTAACTGTAGGCGCCCCGGCTATAGACGGTGCTCAAGTAGGAGCAAAAGTCGTTAAGCACCTTAAAGGTGATAAAGTAATAGTCTTTAAAAAGAAAAGACGTAAAGGTTACCGAGTTAAAAATGGTCACCGTCAAGCTTTAACAGAAATAGTAATTGAAAGCATTGCTGCTTCGGGAGCAAAAAAAGCTGCTCCAGCGAAGGCTTCAAAAGAAGCACCTAAAGCTGAGGCACCAAAGGTAGAAGCTAAACCAGCTGAGGCTACTCAAGATTTAAGTAAATTAACTGTTGCTGAATTAAAAGAATTAGCTAAGGCAAAAGGAGTTTCAGGAATTTCTTCTATGAAGAAAGCTGAGCTAATTGCTGCGTTAAGTTAGTATAACAATATAAAATCGAAATAAAATGGCACATAAAAAAGGAGTCGGAAGTTCGAAAAACGGTAGAGAATCAGAATCGAAACGCTTAGGTGTTAAGATATTTGGTGGTCAAGCAGCAATAGCTGGAAACATTATCGTAAGACAAAGAGGAAATACGCACCACCCAGGTGAAAACGTTTACTCTTCTAAAGATCATACATTACATGCCCAAGTTGATGGTATTGTAAAGTTCACTAAGAAAAAAGACAATAAATCATATGTATCTATAGAGCCATTTGAAGCTTAAGAAATAAGATTTATTAAAAAAATAAGCCCTTTCTGGAAACAGAAAGGGTTTTTTTAGGGCTAATTTTAAGTGTTTTCTAAACTTATATTAAATGTTAAATAAATATAAACCATAGGTTTTTTCTTTCATGATTATAACATTATCTTAAAATTTATTTAATAAGCTTACTAGACTCGTTTTGTTATTTCGCTGATATAATTAACTAATTAATCATGAAAAAACAATATGTAATTTTATTCTTTGCCTTGGTAATTTCTGTTTTGGGTTTCGCACAAAATGGGAATATTCAAGGTACAGTTATTGATGAAAAGGGGTTGGCGGTTCCATTCGCAAATGTTTTAATAGAAACTATAAATAAAGGCGTTATCTCTGATGCTGATGGAAAATTTCTTTTTGTAAATGTACCTTCGGGTAATCAAACCCTTAAAGTAATGTACTTAGGGTATTCTGACACAGAAACTAATGTTGACGTAACTGAAGGCGAAACCGTTTCTACTAATATAATAATTGAACCTAAAGCTCTTGAGCTTGATGGGGTTGTTATTAACGGTTATAACAGTGGGCAAGCAAAAGCACTTAATGCTCAGAAAAACAAACAGAATATAACTAATGTTGTGTCTACAGACCAAATAGGTAAGTTTCCTGATGCAAATATAGGAGATGCTGTTAAAAGAATTCCGGGTATTACTATGCAAGTAGACCAAGGTGAAGCTCGAAATATTATTGTAAGAGGTTTAGCACCTCAGTTAAATTCTGTAACATTAAATGGGAGTAGAGTGCCATCTGCTGAAGGTGATAATAGAAATGTTCAGATGGATTTAATTCCAGCTGATATGATTCAGTTAATTGAGGTGAATAAAGCCTTAACACCAGACATGGATGCTGATGCTTTAGGTGGTTCAGTTAACTTGGTTACAAGATCATCTCCAAATGGATTCAGAGTTGCGGCAACTTTAGGTTCTGGAGCAAACACTATAACTAATTCAAGAATTTTAAACGGGTCTTTTTTAGTTGGAGATAAGTCTAATGATGGGAAATTTGGTTGGATGTTATCAGCCTCTATTAATGATAATGATTTTGGATCTGACAATATTGAAGCCGAATGGACAGATGAATTTGAATATAATTCGGGTGAAGTAGACAATGAGGGAGAGCCAATATTAGAAGAAATTGATGTAAATCCGTATACAAATGTATTTGAACAACGTACTTATTTAGTGCAACGTATAAGAAGAAGTTTTTCAGCTAATTTAGATTATGCTTTGAACGCCAACAATAAGGTGTTTTTAAAAACAATGTATAACTGGAGAGATGATCGTGAAAACCGTTATAGATT
Source organism: Seonamhaeicola sp. MEBiC01930 (assembly GCF_045277075.1). Classification (GTDB taxonomy): domain Bacteria; phylum Bacteroidota; class Bacteroidia; order Flavobacteriales; family Flavobacteriaceae; genus Seonamhaeicola. The sequence continues at coordinate 1,753,138 of NZ_CP104270.1, forward strand.
GGAGTACGAAATTTTAGATGGTGAAGATATTGGAATTGACGATTTTACAATTACTGATGGCGTACCAACAATGTTTCCTGCAGAAGCTAAAAGACAAACTAAAGGAGGTATTGACAATGATAGAAATAAAAACACCCGTTTAGAAGATCAACGTATGCAGAACTATAGTTTAGGTGGAGAACACTTATTAGGAAAACTAGAGTTCGATTGGTTAGCATCTTATGCCAAGGCTTCTGAAGAGCGTTTAAATGAGCGCTATATTGAGTATGAAGCTGAATACATTGTAAATAACGATAATTCTAATAGTGAATTTCCAAATTTTACTGTGGCCAATGCTGGAGATGGTAATATTAATGATTTCGAACTTGGTGAAATCACAGAAGAAAATCAATATACTGAAGAAGAAGATTTTAACTTTTTTGCAAACTTTAAATTACCTGTAAACCTTTTGGGTGATAACGGTTCCTTAAAATTTGGGGTTAGAGCTAAGCTTAAGAACAAAACAAGAGATAATAATTTCTATGAACTAGAGCCTTTAGGAGATTTATCAGCAGTTAGATTTATAGATCAAAGTGACAGTAATTATTTGGCAGGAAGCCAATATGCAGCTGGTCTTTTTGTAGATCCTGAGTATTTAGGAGAGTTAGATTTATCAAACGAATCTTTATTTGATATATCAGATGTTCCAGATGAATACCTTAGAGCGAATTTTGATGTTGAAGAAAAAGTTTATGCTGCTTATGCTATGATTGATGAAAAATTATCAGATAAATTTAGTGTATTAGCAGGTGTTAGAGTAGAAAGTACTAAAACTCAAGCAACAGGTAATCAAATTGAAGATGAAGAAAATGTATTAGGAACTATTACAGAAGAGAAAGATTATGTTAATATTTTACCTGGTATACATTTTAAATACAACTTAACAGATAATACCGTTTTACGTTTAGCATGGACAAATACTTTGGCAAGACCTAACTATCAAGATCTTGTTCCTAGTATAGATGTTGTTAATGATGATGAGGAAATATTTTTAGGAAACCCAGATTTAAGTGCAACAAAATCTATGAATTTTGATTTAATGGCTGAGCATTATTTTAAAAATGTAGGTATTATTTCGGGCGGGGTTTTTCATAAACAAATAACAGACTTTATTTATACCTTTCAGTTTGAAGATTCGGCAACAGGTTTTGATGCTTTTCAGCCGCAAAATGGTGATGATGCCACTATTACAGGTGCAGAGGTGTCTTTTCAACGTCAATTAGATTTTTTACCAGGTTTTGCTAAGAACTTTAGTATATTTTTAAACTACACATACTTAACTTCTAGTGCAGATGGCATAAGAAATGAAGATGGTGATGAGCGACCAGAATTAGATTTACCAGGTACATCTCCAAATATGTTTAACGGGTCGTTAGCATATGGTGGTGAAAAATTAAATTTACGTTTATCAGCTAATTTTTCTGACGCTTATATAGATGAAATAGGTGGTAATGCATTTGAAGATAGGTATTATGATGAACAATTCTTTTTAGATTTTAATGCATCATTGACATTGAATGATAATTTAAGAGTGTATTTCGATTTAAATAATATTACAGACCAACCATTACGTTATTACCAAGGTGTCAAAAATAGAACAATGCAGGCTGAGTACTACGGAAGACGTATTACTTTTGGTCTGAAGTATGATTTATTTAAAGGAAACAAATAATATAGATGAATAGAATTTTTATTATAGTTGGATTATTGTTAGTGTCATGTGGTAAAATGTTGCCTGTAATTGCCCCTGAAATTATTACAGAAAAGACTTTGCATGATACTGATGATCCTGCTATATGGATAAACAAAAACGATGCTTCTAAGAGCATCGTTTTTGGTACAGATAAAGAGACAGAAGGTGCTATCTACGCCTTTAATTTAGATGGTAAAATCATAGAAGAGAAAACCATTAGAGGCTTAAAAAGGCCTAATAATATAGATTTAGAATATGGTTTTAAATTAAATGATTCTACTAGTGTTGATATCATTGCCTTTACGGAAAGAGAGCGTCAACAAATCCGCTTATTTTCTGTTCCAGATATGAAACCATTAGATAATGGTGGCTTTCCTGTTTTTGAAGACGAAACAATGCCAGAAGCCAATTTACCTATGGGAATTGCTTTGTATAAGTCACCTAAAACAGATAATGTTTTTGCTATAGTAGGGAGAAAAACAGGACCAAAAGAGGGGTATTTATATCAATATAAATTAGAAGTAGATAGTCTGGGAGTTCATACTAATTTGGTTAGGAAGTTTGGTGAATTTAGTGGAAAGAAAGAAATAGAAGCTATTGCGGTTGATGATAAAAATGAGATTGTTTATTATTCTGATGAAGGGCATTGTATTAGAAAATATCATGCAGAACCTTCAAAAGAGAATAATGAGATATTTTGTTTTGGAGGCGAGTATTTTAAGGAAGATATTGAAGGTATAGCCATAGCACATTACCCCAACCAATCATTTTTAATTGTGTCTAATCAACAAGCTGGTACTTTTAATGTTTTTGATGTAAAAACCAATGAATTTGTAAAAGAAGTTAATTTGGGTACAACAGAAACTGATGGTTGTGAGGTGGTAACTTCTGGTCTAGGAGATAAATTTCCTAACGGTTTGTTTGTGAGTATGAATGATGATAAAACTTTCTTTTTTCACGATTTAGGAAAACTTGGTTTAATGGAGTGATTTCTATATTTTATTAAGATGAGAAGTCCTTTTCTGTAACAGATAAGGGCTTTTTTTGCTTTTTAGGTAATGATGGATTACACTTTAATTGAAAATATTCATATAATTTGCTTATTTATTCTTACTAAGGATTGTAAGTAGATATAAATATAATTCTTAACTTGTTCACTCATGAATAAATTAAAGTCACTAGAAAGAGTTTAAAATGATTTTTAGTGACATAAATTAGAAAATATACTAATGGAATATTATAGAAACGAAAGTGACGCTTTTATAAGACTTGAACCTGGTGACTTTTTGATGAAATCTTTGATGGAATTTGCGAAATTGGAAAATATCGATTTTGCTATAATTAGTTCTGGCGTGGGAATGCTAGAAGGAATTGAAATGGGCTGGTTTTGTGTAAATAATAATGATTATGATAAATATACTATTGCGGGTACTTATGATTTAAGCTCTATTTCTGGGAATATATCACTTTTCAATGGAAATCCTCATCCGCATATCCATATTGTAGCCAATCATCCTGATTTTGAAACTCTTTCTGGGCATTTAATTGATTGTAGATGTCATATAACTATGGAAATCGGATTGCGTATTTTTGATAATGAGGCCTTAACTAGAAAAACGAAAGAAGGTGTTCCAGCTTCTTTTATCACCAAAAAGTAATGCGGTTAAGAACAGAGAAATCCAATCAACTTAGTGCAAGTATTTTGTTCTTTATAGGTTCTGTGCTTGGGTTAATGTTGATGGTATTACCGTTTTTTATGGAATTTAAAAAACATGAAATTACCCAAGAACTTTCCAATTTAATTAGCTCATTTGGATCCATATTGTTTTCTACTCTTGGAATCGCCTCATATCTATCTCACAAATCCCAAAAAGAGTTTCTGAATCATACAGAGAATATGCTGGAAAGTTTTTTTGATGATGCCTTAGAAAGTAGTGTAAAGTATGGGTTTGTTGGGATTACAGACAGATTAAGTTTTGAGGACTTCTTAAATGAATGTAGAGAAGGAGATAAGGTATACTGGTTGGATACTTATGCTCCTGGTTATGTTCAATGGTTGTCTTTGTTGGAAAGTAAAGCAAATAATGGAGTCAAATTCCACTTTTTAGTATTAAACCCCCAGAATAAAGACTTGTGTAATTTAAGAGCAAAAGAAATTGGAGGAAGATATGAAGAAGCTTTTAATGAAGAGTTAAAACGATTCACTATTGATTTGCATAATATTTCTATGAAAATAAAAGGAAAGGGAAAGTTAGATATTAGGTTGTATGATGACTTGCTAGCAAATCCTTTTTATATTAACGAAAGAAAAAGAGAGAAAGATTATGCTTTAAGTAGTTTTTATTTGAGAGCAGCCTCGGGAACTCATTTTCCTCATTTGAAGTGGATAGATAATGGAGGAGATAGCTTTGTAAGAACTTTAAAGCAATATTATAAATGGAAGTGGGATGAATCAATTGAAATTGATGATTATTATATAGACAGTTTAAAAAAAACGGAGTCTCTTATTAAAGATGTTTAGGTTTAATTGAGATTCCTCCATTGAACATTAGGCATAAATTAAATTTAATAAGATTTTTTCTATTGACTTGAATTAAAGAATTTATTAAATTAGACTAATTATATTAGTGGCATTATTTTTTCACATATAAAAGGCTTTAGGTATGTTACCATTTAGATCAGAAATCAGAAACTCCCCAACGCAGCCTACAATAAAGATTTTTTTAGGTGATGTGACATTAGACACACGAATAAAAAAACACTTAGAACATTTTGAAGAGATTGAGTCTATTGAAATCAGAAAGAGTGTAGAACGAAACAGGGTAGATGAAAATCTTACCATTTTTCTAAAGGCTGATGCCGATTTCAATAAAATGAAATCATCTATAGATTCTAGTTTATGGTGGTATTTTGAAGGAGAATACGAAGAAAAGGGTGTGTAAAATCCTTTAAGCAGATTATGGCTTTAATAAGCTGTAATCTATTATGCACTATATTTTGCAAGTTGTCGTTAAAGTTTTATGAATAGATCTTTAACGACAATTTTTTTATTATTGATTTTAAGTGGGTGTAAGTATCAAGAAAAAAAAACATCTCAGATATTTGAGCAGGTAAATTCTAAAAATAAGACTGTAACAAATGAAGACTTGCTAGATAGTGTTAAGTTAGGAATCAATTTCAAGCCTAATCAGAATTATTCAGCTTTAAAGCGCACTATATTAAGTGATAAAGTACATTTTAAAAATCAATTTAGTACGCACCCTGAAAAAACAATTGATTCAGTATCAAAATATTTATACCATAAATTAGTAAATGAATTAGTTCCGCATTGGTATAATACTACTTGGGATTTTAATGGGTATACTAATATTCCTAAAGAGGGAGATATTGCCTGCGGTTATTTTGTATCAACAACTTTGAAACATTTAGGTTTTAACTTAAACAGATATAAAATGGCTCAACAAGCTGGGTTAAATGAGGCAAAAACATTACAGGAAAATTCCAAGCTAAAAGTTTTTTCAAATCTTAGTTTTAAGAGCTTAAAAAATAAGCTTAATACAAGTTATAATGATGGTATATTCTTTGTAGGTTTAGATAACCATGTGGGGTATGTGTTAATTAAAGGAAAGGAGATTTATTTTTTGCATTCTAGTTACTATGACGATAAGGTGATGATTGAATTAGCAGAATATTCACCATGTTTTGAGTCTAATATTTATGTTTTTGCCGAAATTACAACCAATAAAGTTTTGGTTAAGAAATGGATTTTAAATGAAAAATTAGAAGTACCAAACACTTAATGAAGAAATTACTATTTGTAGCATTTTTGTTTGTAAAAATAGGTTTTAGCCAATCTAATTCTGAGCCAAAAACTATTCATGTTTTTGTTGCGCTTTGTGATAATAAAAACCAAGGTATTGTGCCTGTTCCCGAAAAATTGGGTAATGGTCAGAATCCAATGAATAATTTATATTGGGGCGCTTTATATGGTGTTAAAAGCTATTTAAAAAGAAGTAAGGGTTGGGTGTTAATTTCAGTAAAGAAAGCCCCAAAATCACAAGTTTTAGAACGTATTTTATTTAAACATAATTCAAGCAACACCTATTTGTTGGCAGATGCTTATGATGGGAAGTATATTAAACAGTCAATAACAGATTTTTTAGTAGCTACTGCAGGAAGAAATTCGGAAACTGTTTTAAGTGGAGATAATAATTTAATGTTTGGAGGGCAATCAAGTTTGTTAGCTTATGTAGGGCATGATGGTCTTATGGAGTTTGATGTTTCAGGAAGTTTTAACCCTTTAAACCAAAATAAACGAGATGCCATTATTTTAGCTTGTGTAAGTAAAACCTATTTTAAACCTTACTTAGCTGTAACAAAAGCAAATCCGTTGCTTTGGTCAACTGGATTAATGTCTCCAGAGGCCTATACTTTAAAATCAGCAATTGATGGTTGGATATTAAATGAAACCGATTTACAAATTAAAGAACGCGCTTCTCAGGCTTATCATAAATACCAAAAATGTGGTATTAATGGTGCTAGACGTTTACTGGTAACCGGAAATTAATTTTACAACAATAATGGTGAAAAGAATTATGTATCGGTAAGTCTTAAAAAGACTTACCGATACAATTTATTATGTTTTGGAAATACTAGAAGTAATTTTACCCAACTATATTCACAATCTTACCAGGAACCACAATTACTTTTTTAGGAGTGCGCCCTTGTAACTGGTCTTGAGTTTTTTCGTTTGCTAAAACTGCAGTTTCAATATCTTCTTTACTCATATCTAAAGGCAGTTCCATAGTGAAACGCATTTTTCCATTAAAAGAGATTGGATAATTTTTAGAGCTTTCTACTAAATGACTTTCATCAAACTCAGGGAATGATGCTGTTGAAATCGAGCCTTCATTACCTAAAGCACTCCATAATTCTTCTGCAATATGTGGTGCATAAGGAGATATTAAAACCAATAGTGGTTCTAGAATATCTCTTGATGTACACTTTTGAGCTGTTAACTCATTAACAGCAATCATAAAGGTAGATACTGATGTATTGAACGAGAAATTCTCGATATCTTCTTCTACCTTTTTTATGGTTTTATGAAGTGTTTTTAAGCTGTCTTTTGAAGGTTTCACTTCGGCTCCGCTCAGTGACCCATCCATAAAAGGCACATATAGTTTCCATAATTTCTTTAAGAATCCATGAACTCCAGTAATACCAGCCGTATTCCAAGGCTTATACTGTTCTAATGGTCCCAAGAACATTTCATATAAACGTAAACTATCTGCGCCGTAATCTTCACAAATGTTGTCAGGGTTTACTACGTTGTATTTGGATTTGGACATTTTTTCAACGTCTCTACCAACCTTATAAAGACCATCTTCTAAAACAAATTGGGCATCCTTAAATTCAGTACGCCAGTTTTTAAAGGCTTCAATATCCAATTCATCCGAAGAATTTACAAAAGAGACATCAGCATGAATAGGTTGTACTTTTGAATCTCCAATCAATCCTTTAGATAAAAACTTATTTTCTCCTTCAACCCTATATGCAAACGCACTTGTGCCAAGTATCATCCCTTGGTTTATCAACTTTTTAGCAAATTCATCATGGTTTACATAGCCTTTGTCAAACATAAATTTTTGCCAAAAACGTGAGTACAATAAGTGGCCTGTAGCGTGTTCTGAACCACCTATGTATAAATCTACTTGTTGCCAATAATCAATAGCCTCTTTTGAGAAGATAGCATCGTCATTATTTGGATCCATGTATCGGTTAAAATACTGCGAGCTTCCTGCCCACCCAGGCATGGTATTTAACTCTAACGGGAATACACTAGTGTGATTTATCTTTTCATTATCAACTACCGAATTAGTTTCCGTACACCAAGCCCAAACCGTAGCATTTCCTAATGGTGGTTCACCAGTTTCGGTTGGTAGATATTTTTCAACCTCGGGTAATTCAATTGGTAGATGTTTTACATCAATCATTTGAGGCAATCCATTTACATAATACACTGGAAATGGCTCTCCCCAATAGCGTTGGCGACTAAACACCGCATCACGCAAACGGTAATTGGTTTTTCCTTGACCTTGACCAATTTGCTCCAATTCGTAAATAACACGTTTGGTAGCCTTTTTATAGTTCATGCCGTTGATGAAATCACTATTGGCAATAATGGTTTTGTCTTTATCTGCAAAAGCTTCTTCAGAAATATCGACACCTTCAAAAATATTTGGAATTTCAATATCGAAATGCTTTGCAAAATCATAATCACGTTGGTCGCCACATGGTACCGCCATTACAGCTCCTGTTCCGTAGCTAGCTAACACGTAATCACCAATCCATATTTGAATAGGTTCTTTAGTAAACGGATGTTCTGCATAAGCCCCTGTAAATACTCCTGAAATAGTCTTTACGTCAGACATTCTATCGCGTTCACTACGTTTAGACGTAGCTTCAATATAAGCTTCCACCTCGGCTTTCTGCTCTGGTGTAGTTATTTTAGAAACCAAGTCATGCTCTGGAGCTAAAGTCATAAAACTAACACCAAAAATAGTATCAGGGCGCGTTGTGAAAACTTCAATAGTTTCGTCATGCCCATTAACATTGAAGACTGCAGAAGCTCCAACAGATTTTCCAATCCAGTTACGCTGACTTTCTTTTAATGAATCTGTCCAGTCAATATTATCTAACCCTTGAAGTAACCGTTCAGCATAGGCCGAAATACGCATACTCCATTGTGTCATTTTCTTTCTAACCACAGGATGCCCTCCACGTTCAGAAACCCCATTTACTATTTCATCATTAGCCAATACCGTTCCCAAGGCAGGACACCAGTTTACTTCAGTTTCGGCTAAATATGTTAATCTATATTGTAATAGGATGTTTTGTTGTTCTACTGAAGACAAACCATTCCATACTTCAGCAGTAAACACTTCCACATCATCATCGCAAGCGGCATTTACATTCGTATTTCCTTCTGAAGCAAAAACTTTTACTAATTCCGAAATATCTTCAGCTTTAGAAGAATCGTAATTAAACCAAGATTCAAATAATTGGATAAACACCCATTGCGTCCACTTGTAATATTTAGGATCGGATGTTCTAACCTCACGAGACCAATCGAAAGAAAATCCAATTTGGTCTAATTGACGACGATAGGTTGCAATGTTCTCCTTGGTTGTAATAGCAGGATGCTGTCCCGTTTGAATAGCATATTGTTCAGCGGGTAAACCAAAAGAATCATAACCTTGCGGATGCAACACGTTAAACCCTTTATGTCGCTTGTAACGCGCATAAATATCAGAAGCAATATATCCTAAAGGGTGGCCAACATGTAACCCGGCTCCACTAGGGTAAGGAAACATGTCTAACACATAATATTTTGGCTTTTCGCTGTTATTTTCAGCTTTAAACGTTTGGTTTTCTGCCCAATATTTTTGCCATTTGGCTTCTATATCGTTGAAATTGTATTTCATCCTGCTTAATTTCTGCTTTTAAAAGCGCAAATTTACGCTTTATAAACCAACTGCAAAACCTTTAGTTTTAAATTAATAATTCACTTTTAATTAATATAAAATGAAATTATAAATTTACTTTTGAGCGCTTAAAACATTAAGTTTTGAAAAATACATTTAAAGCACATGCAGCCATCTTAGGCGCCAATGTTATTTATGGGGCAAATTATATTATTGCAAAAGGAATTATGCCAGATAAAATTGGGCCAGCAGCGTTTGTTTTCATAAGGCTTGCCTGTTGTACGGCTTTATTCTGGGGCGTTAAGAAGCTTACAGTAAAAGAAAAAATTAAGCAAAAAGATTTTATAAGGCTTATACTTTGTGGGTTTTTTGGTGCAGCTGCTAATATGATGTTTTTTTTTCATGGAATAAATTTAACATCTCCCATAGATGCATCAATCATTATGACAATTACACCAGTAATTGTGTTGATTTTTAGTTATTTGATTCTTAAAGAGCGTATTACCAAAAATAGAGTTTTGGGGATTTTAATTGGAGGCGCTGGCGCTGTATTTTTAATTTTATATGGAAATAAGGCTTCTGGAACAAGTTCAGCATTGGGTAATTTTTTTGTGTTTCTTAACGCTTCTTTCTATGGCCTTTATTTGGTAATAGTTAAAACTTTAATGAAAAAATATAATGCCATTACTGTGGTAAGTTGGATGTTTTTGTTTGGGTTTATTATGGTAATACCGTTTTCTATAAACGATTTAATTTCTACTAATTTTGAAGCCTTTACTTTGAATACGTATTTGGTGATAGGTTTCGTGGTTTTATTTACCACATTCCTAACTTACATATTTAATATTTATGCACTTAACTATGTGTCCCCTTCTGTTACAAGTAGCTATATTTATTTACAGCCAGTTATAAGCTTCATTATGGTAAGTGTTTATGCTCATATTTTAATGAAAAGTGAATATGCTCAAGATATAGATCTTGTTAAAATATTAAGTTGTTTGGTTGTTGTTGCAGGAGTCTATATCACTAGTATTCCCTTGAAAAAAAACTAGTAAAATACAACAATGTTAATATGTTTTAGTTTAAGTAAATACAAATTATTTTTTGTTTAGTACATTTACTGCATCAATTCAATTTTTATGAGCTCATACTACGAAAAGCAACAAAAAAGACGTCTTATATCTTCTTATTTTTCCGTAGTATTGAGTATTGCCTTAGTGTTATTCTTGCTAGGTATGTTAGGTATTATACTTTTAAATGCAAACAAAGTTTCTGATCATTTTAAAGAACAAGTTGTAGTTACCATTTACCTAAAAGAAAGTGCTAAAGACATTGAGATTAAGCAGCTTGAAAAGAGTTTAGCCATGAGTGATTATGTGAAGTCTACAGAATATGTTAGCAAGGAAAAGGCTGCTGAGTTTATGAAGGCTGAAACAGGGGAGGATTTTATGGATTTTGTAGGGTATAATCCGTTGCAAAACTCTATAGATGTGCATTTAAAAGCAGACTATGTAACTTCTGAACATTTAGAAACAGTTTCCGCTGAAGCTTTAAATAAAAAGTTTGTTGATGAGGTAAGTTATGATAATGACCTTGTAAATCTTATGAATGATAACGTAAAGAAAATCAGTTTTTGGGTTTTGGTTATTAGTGCACTATTTACTGTTATTGCCGTATTGCTTATAAATAGTTCGTTACGACTTTCAGTATACTCAAAACGCTTCACCATTAAAACTATGCAAATGGTTGGAGCAACAAAACAGTTTATTAGGCGTCCGTTTATTTTTAAAAGTGTACGTTTAGGAATTATTGGTGCTACATTAGCACTAATAGGAATGGCTATTGTTTTGTATTATTTAAATCAGACATTTTCAGAGTTAGAGTTAATGAATCAACCAGTACCAGTGGTTTTATTGTTCACTTTCATTTTTGCACTTGGTATTATTATTACTTGGATAAGCACACATTTTGCTACACAACGTTTTCTTAATTTACGTACAGATGAGTTGTACTATTAGAATAACAGACCTGAAATTAAAAAATCATTAACACTTTAGTTTTAAATAAATCCTTTAATTTGCATTAATCTATTCTACAAAACCATGGGAGAGAAAAAACGAAAAGAAAACGCAAAGCCAATCTTTATCTTTGGAAAGAAAAACTATAAATTCATGTTTATTGGTTTAGCGTGTATTGCATTAGGATTTATATTAATGTCTGGAGGCGGTAGTGATGATCCTAATGTTTTTAATCCCGAAATTTTTAGTTGGAGACGTATAAGGTTAGCTCCAGCATTAGTACTTATTGGTTTTGGTATTCAGATTTATGCTATTCTTTTAAATCCTGATAAGAAGTAGCTTTTGTCATACCCTTGAAGGCTGGAATTTATTACCCAGAAAATACAGTTAAATATGGATTCCTGACTACACAGTTATGACATTCAGTTTTGATTTATCTCTTATCTAATTTTTTAGCAAATTCCTTGGCCATTTGCTTTAGGTATTGATAACCATTTTCCATAGCATCTTCCATAGACTCAGCTTTTTCAATAACCGAATCGTAATAATTAATTCCCATTTTAGTCATTTCTTCTTCTGACAAATCTATCATGCCACAAAAAGCAGCCACTTTTATGTTTTTAGTTTTCGCGGAAGATAATATGCCTTGAATAGTTTTTCCAGACATGGTTTGAAAATCAAGCTTTCCTTCACCAGTAATTATCCATTCAACGCCATTAATCTTTTCGTCAAATTTCGCTAGTTTTTTTATTAATTCAACACCTAGTTTTAATGTGCCGTTCAAAAATATTTTTGAAGCAATGCCCATACCACCTGCAGCACCAGAACCTTTTATAGTTTGAGGATTTACTCCAAAGGTTTTTTCAATAATTTTTGAAAAATCAGCAAGACCCTTATCAAGCATTCTAATTTCTTGCGACGTGGCTCCTTTTTGAGCAGCGTAGACATAAGCAGCACCGTTTTTTCCGTATAATGGATTTGAAACATCACAAGCCACTTGAAAATCTATATCAAGTAATTTTTGGTTCACGTTTGAGATGTCAACAGTTTTTATAATTGAAAGATTAGCTCCAATTGGCATTACTTCATTGTCATTTTTATCTAAAAATTTGTATCCTAATGCAGTTGCCATACCAATACCACAATCATTTGTGGCACTTCCACCTATACCCAGAATAATTTTTTCAGCTCCTTTTTCAATAGCATCAGCTATCATTTCACCTGTTCCTAGAGTAGTAGCGTTTTTACAATCAAAGTGTTCTGGCCTTAATAATTTTACACCAGAAGCCTCTGCCATTTCAATAAAGGCAGTTTTAGTTTTCTCAGAATATAAATATGAGGCTTGAATAGATTTAAAAAAGGGATTCTTCGCTGTTACTTGAATTTCTTTACCTTTAAGATAATAATTTACAACTTCAATTGTACCATCACCTCCGTCAGCCAACGGAAGTTTAATGATTTCCGCATCATTCAAAACAGATAAAACGGCCTCCTCAATAGCATTACAGAACGCCATTCCAGTTAATGAGTTTTTAAACTTATCTGGTGCTATAACTATTTTCATGAAAACTAAAATAATAATTAATGCAGCATTAATGAATATAAATGTTATTTGTATTCCTATTTTAATATTTTTGCCTTATGGATATTTTAGATGCAATTATTTTAGGTATTATTCAAGGGCTTACTGAGTTTTTACCAGTTTCTTCAAGCGGACATTTGGAGTTAGGTAAAGCTATACTTGGGGATAATTCGGTTCCAGAAGAAAGCTTGTTGTTTACTGTTGTTTTACATTTTGCTACGGCCTTAAGTACTATTGTTGTTTTTAGAAAAGATATTATAGATATTATTAGAGGGGTATTAAAATTTAAATGGAATGAAGATCTGCAATTTGTTTCTAAAATTGCGGTGTCTATGATTCCGGCAGCAATTATCGGATTTACATACGAATCTCAATTTGCGGAGTTATTTGGAGGAAATATAAAATTGGTAGGGTTTATGCTTATAATAACCGCCTTACTTCTTTATTTAGCTGATAAAGCAAAAAACACTAATAAAAAGGTGAGTTTTAGTAATGCTCTTGTAATAGGAGTTTCTCAAGCTATTGCTATGTTACCTGGGATTTCACGTTCTGGGGCTACAATTTCAACTTCAGTTTTACTTGGTAACGATAAAACTAAGGCAGCTAGGTTTTCATTTTTAATGGTTGTGCCATTAATATTTGGAAAAATAGCTAAAGACATTATTAGTGGAGAAATTTCAACTGAAAGTCAAAATTTTACGGCATTATCAATTGGTTTTGTAGCGGCTTTTATTGCTGGTTTATTTGCTTGTACTTGGATGATAGCTTTAGTTAAAAAGAGTAAGTTATCGTATTTTGCTATTTATTGTGTAATTGTAGGTATTACTGCAATTATTGTTTCTTTTTTAAACTAATTTATGACTGCCGACGATTACTTATCTGGTCAAGTTTTATTAATAGATAAACCTTTAAATTGGACATCCTTTCAAGTAGTTAATAAACTACGTTGGGAAATAAGACGTGCATTCAATATTAAAAAAATTAAGGTAGGGCATGCAGGAACTTTAGATCCTCTTGCTACGGGTTTGTTGGTTATTTGTACAGGAAAAAAAACTAAAGAAATAAACACTTATCAAGGGCAGGTGAAAGAATACACCGGCACTTTTGTACTAGGGAGTTCAACACCATCTTTCGATTTAGAAACCGAGATTGATAAGCATTATCCAACAGAACATATTACTGAAGATTTAATACATGGAACTACCAAGAAATTTATTGGTAATATAGAGCAATGTCCTCCAGTATTTTCAGCTATAAAGAAAGACGGGAAACGTTTGTATGAATTTGCAAGAGAGGGTAAAACTGTTGAAATAAAATCTAGAATTATTTCTATTTCAGAATTTGAAATCACTAGTATAAGTGGATTTAATGTGGATTTTAGAGTGGTTTGTAGTAAAGGAACATATATACGTTCATTAGCCAATGACTTTGGAAAGGCTTTAAATTCTGGAGCTCACTTATCTGTTTTAAGACGCACAAAAATTGGTGATTTTGATGTTGAAAAAGGTCTCTCTGTTGAAGGCTTTATTGCCAGTTTGAAAGACTAAAAAATATATTTTTACGTATATTAGGTAAACATTTGCTAAGAAATTGCAGCTCTCAGATCAACATAAAGCCTTAATTATCACACTTCTTATAGCAGGAACTGTTGTGCTTTCTGTATTTAGTTTTAGCCTAAAGCAACTGGATAACGGAATAGCTGAAAGTTTTTACGAAATTGAACCTGAAGAAGAGCTAACTGAAGAAGAACTTAAAATTTTAGATGCGCTTGATAAATTAAATAATACTAAAGCTGAAACTAATAGTGCTTTTAACCAAACACAAAATGCTAATAAGTTTGCACAAGCCTATAAAACAATTGCTCCTCCTGAAGACTATATACCTCAAAAAAACAGTATAAATAGTGATGAAGCTATTAGTAACTATAAAGAGAAGTATAAAAACACTCATGAATCCAAATTAAATGAAGATGCACTTTCTAAGTTTGATAAAGCTAATGATGTACTAAAAAAACAAAATACAGAAGCAAATAATGCAAATAGCACTATTGGTTTTTCGCTTAAAGGACGGAAAAGGGTTCATATTCCTATACCAGTTTATTTATGCGAAGTAAATGGAAAAATTATAGTTACTATTACTGTTAATGCTAAAGGAAGTGTAATTGATGCTTACATCAACTCTTCCTCAAATTCAGATAATGAATGTTTAGTTGAACATGCTTTAGATTATGCCAAAGAATCTGTTTTTAGCCCCGATACATCTAAAAACAGTCAAATAGGTACTATTACTTTTAATTTTATTGGGAAAAACTAGGTTGAAATTTGCTTAACATTACAGTAATATCTTCAACGGTAGTTCTACCTTTGTCATTATTATACCAATGTTGCAAGTCTTCTTTAAACTCTTCAGTTAAGTTGCCGTTAGCAGCTTTAAATCTAGAAACATAACCTGCAGCTTCACTTGGTCTAGGGCCATAAGTATCAAGTATAGCTCCAGTTTCATTGTCAATCATTATTAACTTTGGTATGGCTTGGTTACCATCGGTTAAGAATAGATTCATTAACTCAAGGTTTTCATCTCTTAATACAATTCTAAGGTTTATTTTCGGGTTTATTTCAGTTATTTTATTTAATACAGGAATCACATGAGCGGCATCTCCGCACCAACTCTCAGTAATAATTAACCAAGTAACTTCTGTATTGAAAAGACTTAATTGTATTTTAGATTTTTCAAGTATTTTTAGGGTTTTATCCCAGCGTTTCATGCGCCTGTTGTTTAATTTGGTAAAGTGAATTCTGGTTTTACTTTTCTCACTTCCTGTAGTGTCTTTCTCCTCTGCTAAGGTTAAAACTAAGCTCCGATATATCTCATAAGACATGCTGTTTTCTATACTTGATCTTATAATTGTGTTCATTACAATTTCTTTTTATGATGATACAAAAGTAGTATCTTGTGCTTCTTTATAAGATGACATTTGTCATGCGTAAACCATAAAACTTAGAAAGCTATGCCTGATAAAAAGAGATGCGGTTGGTGTGAAGGAGATGAACTTTACGAGTATTACCATGACAAGGAATGGGGTGTGCCTGTTTATGGTGATGATAAGCTTTTTGAATTTTTAATTTTAGAAACTTTTCAAGCGGGTTTAAGTTGGATAACTGTTTTACGAAAACGTGAAAATTTTAGAAAGGCCTTTGATCAATTTAACTATAAAAAAATAGCTAATTATAAGCAATCGAAAATTGATTTACTATTGCAAGATGCAGGGATTATTAGAAATAAATTAAAGATAAATGCTACAGTTACTAATGCACAAGCTTTTATTAAAATACAAGAAGAGTTTGGGAGTTTTAGTAAATATATTTGGGGTTTTGTAAATGGTAAGCCAATTAAAAATACATTTAATAGTTTAGAAGATATACCTGCTAATTCACCTCTTAGTAATACTATAAGTAAAGATTTAAAAAAAAGAGGATTTAAGTTTGTGGGTACTACAGTGGTTTATGCGCATATGCAAGCAACAGGAATGGTGAACGATCACATTAGGGACTGTTTTAGATATAATGAAGTCTAAATTTGTTTAGATATTCTAACCTAAAACAAAAACCCCAAACAATTAAATACATAACTTTTAATAGATTCTGAAACATGGAAAAAAAGGGAGGATTGTTGCTTCTTCGTCCTATAAATATACTTAGTATTAATACCACGTTATTTCTTTTAGTATTTAGTATTACCACAAAATCTTTTACCCAAAATGTTTTTGAAGCTTTGGGGGAGTCAGCATTGTCTTTAAATCATCAAGTTTCTAAAGATTATGCTATTAATTTTACCTTTAGAAGTCGTTATTTTTTACATAAAGATGCTTTACAGTATAAACAACAACAGATTGATTTTTTTCATTTTTCAACTTTTAAATTGAATGCTATTCACAAACTCAGTTTTGGGTTTTATTATAGAAACAGAGATTGGTTTGATTCTGGGAGTGATGAGTTGCGGTTTATGCAAGAGTTTGTCTATTCTAAGCAAAAGGCTGGTGTGCGTTATGGACACAGATTTAGGTTAGAAGAGCGTATATTCAACAACTTTACGGATTTTAGACCAAGGTATAGGTTTATAATGAACTTGCCGATAAATGGCAAGATATGGGATGTTGGTGGTGTCTTTTTTGTAGGGAGTACAGAGGCTTTGTTAAGCTTGAGTGAAAAACATGCTCCTTTTTTTGACCATAGATTTACAACTCAATTTGGTTGGCAAGTAAATCAGGATTTAAAACTTCAGGGTGGACTAGAATACAGATTAGAGGGGTATAACACCTCTACAAAAAACTATTTGTTTTTATTGACTACTGCAATTTATAAACTGTAATGGTTGGGTTCCATAAATTTGCATTAACTAAAAGTGTGCTTTAAATCCATTCAGTCTTTTTTTGAGTTAAATCTGAAATTTCATTTTCTCCAGTATTTATTGTGTTGGCAGGCTCAAACAACATTACTTGAACCTCGTTTTTCACAACAGGTCTGTGTTCAACACCTCTAGGTATTATAATAAACTCCCCTTTTTTAATAGTAATTGTTTTATTTCTTAATTCCATATCAAATTCGCCATCAATAACCAAAAACATTTCATCTTCTTTATCGTGTTTGTGCCATTCAAATTCGCCTTGAGCCTTAACAAGCTTTATATGTTGTCCGTTTAGTTCTCCAACAATTCGTGGATTCCAATGATCACTAAAAAGAGACATTTTATCAGCGATAGATATTTTTTGTATTTCCATGTTATTAAGGTTGTATTTAGTGATTTATCAATAATAGGTCATATTCCTTTAATCACCTACACCTGACATCAAAGGAATTTAGGTTAAAAAAATGTACAAATTCAAGGCGTTAAATATTCTAGAAAAACATCTCTTGAAATATCCTCAGCTCCCAAACTTTCTAAGTGATTAGTGTAAATTTGACAATCTATAAGTTGGTAATTGGTGTTTTGTATAAAATTAATTAATGCTACTTTACTGGCATTACTTTCTTTAGCAAACATACTTTCACCACAGAATACACCATTATTTAAATCTACACCATAAAGACCACCAACAAGTTCTGAATTTTTCCATACTTCAACGGATTTTGCGTATCCTTTTTTATGCAGCTCAGTATAAGCTACTATCATATTTTGTGTAATCCATGTGCCAGCTTGTCCGTTACGTTTTACTTCAGCGCATGCTTCTACAACTTCTCTAAAAGCATGATTTATGGTTACCGTGAAAGTTTTGTTACGCAAAATTTTTTTCATGCTTTTTGATATTTTTAGTTTTTCAGGAAATAATACAAAACGAGGATCTGGACTCCACCATAATAATGGTTCTTCAGATTCAAACCAAGGAAAGATACCAGAATTATAAGCCAAAATTAAGCGATCTACAGAAAGGTCTCCTCCAATGGCTAAAAGTCCATCATCTGAAGCTTCATTTACATTAGGAAACCATAAATCTTGATTTAGGTAATACATAGCATAAAATAACAAACCTCAACAGTAATTTGTTGAGGTTTGTTTTAGATTCTTACTAAAAAAAGAAAGAATAATTAGAATGGTAAATCATCATGATCTTCCTTGTTTAATTCTCCGGCAGGTTCAAAGGCATCCATAGGCGGAACAGGAGGTACATTACCATCGGCAGGTTCTTGTTGCAATGCCTCAATTCTCCAACCTTGAATAGAGTTGAAATATTTAGTTTCTCCTTGAGGGTTTACCCATTCTCTACCTCTTAAATTAATATTTATTTTTACTTGTTGACCAACTTGATAGTTGTTCAATAAGTCAGTCTTATCTTGTACAAACTCAACCATAATATGTTGAGGGTATTGTTCCTCTGTTGTTACAACTATTTCTCTCTTTCTAAACCCATTTGCTCCAAAAGTTTGAGTTTCTCCAATAACTTTAATTCTTCCTTGAACTTCCATTAACTTTTATTTATATCTAAATTATTACTTATTTACTTAACAATATTTTCCAAGCACTTTCAATATCACCAAAACTTAAATAATTACGTGCTAATTTGTGTTTTTCTCTATGAGTGGCTGTTTTTATATTAGGATAGTGTTTTCCTACTTCCTCAACAAACAATTGTACTTGTTCTTCATTAGGTAGAATTTCAATGTTTCCTAACATTCCTAAATCATTTCCAGTTAGAATCATACTATTTTTAACATGATCTGGAAAACTATCAATTCCTATTCCTAAGCTTGATATTGGTTTTGGTATTTCAAAAAAGCCTTTTTTTGCTCTACTATAAAAACTTCCTCCTGCACGTGCCACTAAATCTAATTTGCTTTGATTTATGGTGCTATCTTCATTTAAAGCCTCATCATCAATATGCAACTTAATTACTTGGCATATTACCAAATTACCTGCGCCTCCTTCTGTTCCTAAAGCTATTATTTCATTTACTTTACATTCAAATTGAACAGGTGATTCACCTACCCTAAATGGTTTTACCAAATCTGAATCTAACATGGTTAACCCAGATTTTTCAAACTCATTAATACCTTGAGAGTATTCCGTACTACTTAAAGATGTTTGGTAAATCATATCATAATTCACTACATTAATTACTACTTCATTTGTAGCTTGAACATTTTGTAGTGTATGCTTTGTTGTATTGTCTCTAACTCTACGTGATGGTGAAAAAACCAAAATAGGAGGGTTAGCACTAAACACGTTAAAAAAACTAAAAGGAGATAGGTTAGGGTTGCCGTTTTTATCTACTGTACTTGCCAAAGCAATTGGTCTTGGGGCAATAGCATTTAATAAATAACTATGTAACTTAACCGTTGATAAATCTTTTGGTTCAAATGATGCCATTAAACACTTTTAGTTTTAACAAAACTAATCAAAAAAAAGCGTAAAACTTAAACTAGTTTTCAACAATGATTTAGCTAAGTCTATAACTTGTTAGGCTTGATTTTTAGAGGGAATATGGTTGATTTTCAATATTGTTAGAATTAGATTTACTAACAACTAGGGCAATAATATTTATAGATTTACATTATATTACATGTTAAATTAAGTTTAATGCTATTTACTAAACATCAAAACACCTTTCGTTGGGTTATTATAGTTGCTTCGTTTATTATTGTTTCTGTAATTATGTGGAAAACCTATGAGTTTTTTAATCATTTTAAATATGAAGAAAGAAACAAAATGGAGATTTGGGCTTCTTCTCAAACCGAGTTAGCAGATATAGATCCTAATAACCTAAATCAAAATATTAGTAATTTACCTTTACAGATTATTTCAAGCAATAAAACAACACCTACCATTCTTGTTAGTAAAGAAGGAGTGATTAGTCATAACAATATAAATCCAAGAAAGGCAAATGATACAACATATTTAAAAAGCCTAATTTCAAAATTTGAAAAGGAGAATAAACCTATTAAGGTAATTTTAGATGGAAAGGTTTTAAGTACTATTTACTATGGAAATTCTCCATTACTAAATAGATTGAAATATTATCCATTAGCCTTAATCCTTATTGTAGTCTTATTTGGCGCTGTGATTTTCTTTTTTTATAGTAGTAATAAGAATGCAACCCAAAACAAACTTTGGTCGGGTATGGCTAAAGAAACGGCGCATCAAATTGGAACACCGTTATCATCATTAATAGGTTGGACTGAAATTTTAAAAAGCGAAAATGTTAATCCTGATTACATTGCAGAAATTGAAAAAGATGTTGATAGATTAAAAATAATAGCTGAACGCTTTAGTAAAATAGGATCATTGCCTGTGTTAGAAACTGCTAATATTATTGAAGAAACCATTAACTCTTATGATTATTTAAAGGCTAGAGCCTCAGATTTAATAGAGTTTAAGCTTATTACACCTAATGAATATATTCCCGTAAATCTAAATAAACAATTGTTTAGCTGGACCATTGAGAATTTGGTTAAGAATGCTATAGATGCAATGAAGGGTAGGGGAGAATTAACAGTTGAAATTTCGCAACTTGAAAATAATGTAAAAGTAAGTGTGACTGATACTGGTAAGGGTATTTCTAAAAAACACTTTAATAAAATTTTTGAACCCGGTTTCACCACAAAAAAAAGAGGTTGGGGCCTGGGACTATCTTTAACAAAACGAATTATTGAAGATTTTCATGATGGTAAAATAAAGGTGCTTAATTCTGAAAAAGATAAGGGTACAACAATTCAAATTAGTTTAAAACACGCTTAAGTTATGAGTGAATCTTTTATTAAATTAAAGGAAGTTGTTTTAAAAAATAACTGTCCTGAGTGTTATAGTGTAGAAGGGTTAAG
Source organism: Seonamhaeicola sp. MEBiC01930 (assembly GCF_045277075.1). Lineage (GTDB taxonomy): Bacteria > Bacteroidota > Bacteroidia > Flavobacteriales > Flavobacteriaceae > Seonamhaeicola. The sequence continues at coordinate 1,774,266 of NZ_CP104270.1, forward strand.
GCTTACTTTTCAACAAAAAATAAAAGAAACTAAATTTTATAAATCTATAACTTCACAAGTTATTCATTCATTAGAGTGTAAGGTGTGTAATACTATTATATATCCTGTTCAATGGACAGATGATATAGAACGTGTGTTTGAATACCAACAAAAAGCTATTAAGCCTAAAAAAGCTTCAAGATATTTAAAACAAACCTCCTGGATTGGTATATTGTTGTTTGTCTTAGTGATGGCTGTTATTGCTTTTTTAGCAATATACCCAAATTTATAAATGTGCTTTTATGGCACTAGCTATTTCCTGAAATTCTTCTGAAGTTAATTGTGTTTTTTGAATAAACCGAGCATCTTCCATAGTGTGTAAAGGAATTAAATGCACATGTGCATGCGGTACTTCTAATCCAATTACAGAAACTCCTACTCTTTTACAAGGAATGGCTTTTTCAATAGCCATGGCTACAGTTCTAGAAAAACGCATCAATCCATTATAGGAGGATTCATCTAAATCGAAAATTTTATCAATCTCTTTTTTCGGAATACAAAGTGTATGTCCTTTGCTATTTGGGTTAATGTCTAGAAATGCAAAAAAATCTTCTGTTTCCGCTATTTTATAACAGGGAATATCACCATTTATAATTTTGGTAAAAATAGAAGCCATTAGTTTGTGTTATCTGGTTATTTCAATAATATCAAATTTCATAACACCATTTGGTACTTTAATTTCAGCTATGTCACCAACTGATTTCCCTAACAAGCCTTGACCGATAGGAGAGTTTACAGAAATTTTACCACTTTTTAAATCGGCTTCACTTTCTGCTACCAAGGTATAGGTCATTTCCATACCGTTAGTTTGATTTTTTATTTTAACTGTTGATAAGGCTAATACCTTTGAAGTGTCTAATTGAGACTCATCTATAACCCTGGCGTTAGCTAAAGTTTCTTCCATTTTAGAAATTTTCATTTCTAACATTCCTTGTGCTTCTTTAGCGGCATCATATTCAGCATTTTCACTTAAATCACCCTTGTCTCTTGCTTCAGCTATTGCCTGAGATGCTTTTGGGCGCTCTACATCTTTTAGTTGATTTAATTCGTCTCTCAACTTTTTTAACCCTTCTGGTGTATAGTAGGATACTTTACTCATAACTTCATCGTTTATTCACTAATAATTTAATTAGAGGCAGTTTATTGAATGAAAGATGCTGAACAAATTCAGCATCAAAAAAATCCCGCTTGCACGAGATTATAAATGCAAATATACAAAATATTTAAGTGGATTTGGTTTTTGTTGTAAATTGCAATTTTTTAAAATGTATATGAAGTTACTTTTTTATTTTGTAAGTCTACTTTTTTTGAGTTCCTGTGCTGGTAATACAGTAGTAGATGAAAACTGCCAGTTCTTGTTAGATATTAACGTACAGGAAACAGTAAATTTAAGTTTACCAAAATATAGTCAACTTCCTTTTGCTGGAAATTCAGTATATATTGAGAATGTAGGTAATGGTGGTATTATAGTTGCAAGCACAGGTTTTGATTTTTATGCTTGGGATGCTAGTGATCCAAACCAAGTGCCAAGTGCTTGTTCTATTTTGGTACCTTCAGGGTTAGAAGCAACTGGAGGATGTAATGATGAAAATGAGTATAGTTTAATTACAGGAGCTCCCACTGAAAATCCTGCTTTAAGATGTTCGTTAAAACCATATAGAGTAGAACAAAACGGTGATAATTTACTAATTTATAATTAGGAAAGATTCTGATAGTCGTTTCCATCTGAAGTAGCCCACAAAAGAGAAAACTAAATAAATAACTGTTAAGGCGCTATACCAATTCAAGTCTTTTCCAAAATACAGAATTATGGTTGCGCCATTAATGATTATCCAGAATTTCCAAGAAGCTAGCCATTTTTTTACTTCCATGTAACTAGCAATAAAACTAAAAACAGTAGTATGAGTATCTAAATATGGGGCTGAAGCGTCTGTGTAATTTTCAAAGAAATAGCCTAATGATAAGGCTAGTATCTCGCCTATGAAAATAATATATAAATACTTAGTGGCAGATAAATCGGTTACTTTAAAGATTTGCTCATTTTGGGTAGATTTCTGCCAATGTACCCAGCCGTAAATTCCAATCACAACATAATAGCAATATAATATTGCTTCAGAATATAATTGAGTTCTATAGAATAGAAAAATACTTAGTAATGAGCCAATTATTCCAAAAAGCCAACAAATAATTTGTTCCTTAATTAGGAAAATTAAATAAACTAATCCGAAAATAACTGCAATTATTTCTAAATATAAATCCACTAAAAAAGGTTTAAATAATTTTCATAGTACTTTTCGCTTGTGAATTTTTTTCCATTGAATTCCATTTCCTGAAACGGTTTAGGGATTGAGAAAAAAGCAAAAGAAAACCGTTCATGATTTACATTAGAAAACTCCACCTGATGTTTTAAAGCTGTATATTCTCCATGAGTTAAATATTCTAAAAGATACCCAGGGAATATCACAATATTATCTGATGCTCCTAATACTTCTTTATGATTGCGAAGATTTTGATAAGCAAAACCATCTGAAATCCCGAAAACAAAAACCGTAAATAAAGAAACGTCAATATGCTTAGATAACCTTAACTCCGATATTGCATCACTGGAAACAGGCGGATAATAATTACATGATACCATATGCCCAATGTTTTCTTCATAGAAATTGGTTAAATGTGGAAGGTTCAGTTTTTTAATTATTTTCCTTTCAATACGCCTAATCTTTTCCGTCAATTTATCCCATTCATTGTTTAAAAAATAATGAAACTCATTGGGAAACTTATCTGTCTTAGAAAATTTAGACAGTACAAAGGAGTTTAATAAATCTGTATCGTATTGGTTAAGGCTATCTTTTTGACCTAAAAAAGAGTACCCATCAAACGCATAATTAAATTGTGCTTGAAGATACCCTTTCTTATAGTCATTAGGTTTATTAAGAAACGACTTAAATGCTTTTTTTAATGTTACATCAGAACTTTTAGGTTCTTCTGTTTTTAATAAATGAAAAGCATTTAAGGACATATCTAAATTCTAAAACCTTAATGTTACTCCTAGCAAGAAATTTGTTGTAGCCTGCGGATAGTAACCTGTTCCCTCTATTGTTGTAATGGCATTCGGGTCTGACCAATCATCATCATATGTGTAATAATATCCATTAGAAACATATTCTTTATTAAAGATGTTATTTACTAAAGCAGACAATATTATTGACTTAAACAACTTTTTGGGCTTAATTTCATAATTAACATTTATGTCGTTTACGAAATAGCTATCCAACATAGAAAACTCCGAATCTACATTACCCATATATTGTTCTCCCACATATTTACTTAAAAGAGATAACTGTAAATTTTCCACCGGGAAAAAGTTAAGAGCATTACCTATAACTAAGTCAGGTGAAAAAGAAATATTGGTATCACCTAAATTTACAAGTGCTCCATCAATAGAAGATGTGAAGTCCTTATTTTTATTACTACTTATTGCTACATTAGTAGATGTGCTGAATGATTTGCAAAACTGAATATTCGCATCTATCTCTAAACCTAATCTGTAACTTTCTCCGCTAGTTGCTCTTATAGGGCTACCAACATCATCTAACCCTCCAGTTAATACTAATTGGTTTTGATAGAACATGTAATAAAGGTTTGAACTTAAAGCTACCTTTTCAGTGTTATATCTCCATCCTAATTCAATGTCATTAAGGGTCTCATTTTCTGTTATTCCATTTTCAAAATCATCTCTATTAGGTTCTCTATTGGCTCTTGCATAGGATGCATAGAAACTATTATTCTCACCAGAAGCATAGGTTAAACCAAATTTTGGATTAAAAAAGCTAAAATCTGCGTCTGTAATGAATTCATCTCTATCAGAATTCAATCCGTTGGTTTTATAACTTACAAAACGACCTTGTAAATCTGCAAACCCTGTTAATTCATCAGATAATTTAAAAGAGGCTTTAGAGAACACACTAAAATCATTTTTGGTGGCGTCCCCTTGGTAGTAACGGTCACGGATATTTGTGTTTGCTGCTAAATCACTTCCCCAAATCACTTCTCCAAAATGATCTCCTGTATACACACTATAAGACAAACCAGAAATAATTTCAATAGCCTCATTTTTATAAGTTACGTTAGCATTGGCTACATAAAAATTATTGTCTAACCATCTTCTAACAATAACATCAGAATCATCTTCAATTAGGTTGGCAAAATCTGAAGCAGATTCTTCAGGTTTGTATTGCTCAAAATACCCTTTTCCTTTAGTGTAGTTTAAACCAATGTTTGTAGACCAATTATTGTCAAACCTTTGGTTCCAGTGCAATTGGTAGTGATCTTGCCAATAATTGTCAGTTTCATTATTGTAAGTGTACGGGTTTTGACGACGATTTTCCTGTAACTGAGTAGCGTCTAATCCATACCAAGATTGATAAGTGTATTCAGCTCCTCCAAAAGTTAAAGCTTTTATTAAGGTGTTTTCATTTTTATAAACTCCTTGTAAAAAGTAGGCTTTTAAATCTGAAAATGCTCTATCTACATAACCATCAGAATCAATTTTAGAGAAACGTCCAGATACCTCAAAATGATCATTTATTAAACCAGTACTTAATTTAACAGTATGTTTTCTGGTGTTATAACTACCAAAACTATTTGAGATTTCAGCAAAAGCTTCATCAGAATAAGCATCAGTTAATAAGTTTAAACTTGCTCCAAAAGCACCAGAACCGTTAGTTGAAGTTCCTACACCACGTTGTAATTGTAAACTTTCTGTTGAAGATGCAAAATCACCTAGATTCACCCAAAAAGTGCCTTGACTTTCAGGGTCGTTATAAGGAATACCGTTAATTGTAACATTAACACGAGTAGCGTCTGTACCACGTACACGGATACCTGTGTAACCAACCCCAGCTCCAGCATCACTTGTTGTTACTACTGATGGTAAATAGTTTAATAAAATAGGTAAATCTTGTCCTAAATTACGTTTGGCTAATTCCTCTTTACTCACATTAGAGTGGGTGATAGGAGAATCTGCATCTACTCTTACGGCCTTAACTAAAACTTCGTCTAGTTTTTCTGTTTTGGTAGAATCTTGCTTTACTTGATTTTGTTGCGCATTGGCGCCGACTGATAACACTAAAAGTGTTAAAAAAAGAAATAGGTTTTTCATTACGAAATAAATAAAATTTAAATCGAATAAAAAGAGGTAATTATTCTTTATTGTTAATAATTAATTATGAACGCTATAAATATCTAGTTAAAATTTAGTTTAGCAATTAGTATCAAACCGGATAAACTAATTGTAGTTACTAAAATGTCTACTAGACATTTTTTTACGTTCCTTTCCTAAACAGCATTACCTGTTCTAGGTTCAATGGGTATGATCTCAGCCAATTTTAGGCACCCCTTTTTGAGAACGGCGCAAATGTACAACCAATTCTTAAAAAAGTGTTAACTTTTTAAGAATTATTTTGTCAATCAAGGTTTGGTCTCCTCCTGTTTGCCTTTTTCTCAGCAAGTTTTCGTTTATTTCTTAAGCGCTTTCTTATAACCGATTTAGGGATTTTGGTAGGTACCCGCCTTCTTCTAATTAATAAAGCATTACGTATTAGCTCTAAAAACCTTCTAATTACAATGCTTTTATTTTTGTGCTGACTCCTGCTTTCATCGCAGTGTAAAATCAAAACACCATGCTTTGTAAGTCTAGACTGAAGTTTTAATGCTAACCGTTGTTTTTGATCTTCTGAAAAAACTAAGGATTGGTCTAAATTAAAACTTAGTTCTATTTTAGAAGCCACTTTATTTACATGCTGACCACCGCTACCAGAACTCCTAATAGCTTTAAATTGTAATTCTTTTAAAAGCGCTTCTTTATTATACATTAAGATGCCTGATGCGCAGGTTTTAATAAATCGATTGCTGTTTTTACCGGATTAAATGTTGTTAAAGGCACTTCAACAAAAATGGTATTCCAAAATGCCATGCTACCATTCCATAAACCAGGTAATTCAAGCGCTTTAATATCTATGCCATTTTTAGATTTCATGGTTATGAATGATGTGTTATGGTCTACAAAGTCTAAAAGGTTGAATTTTTGGCCTTTAAAGTTTTTAATACCGCAGACTAAATCTACTGGGTTAAAATGAGTTGCATTACTTAGAATGTCTGATTGTACTTTATTGTTTGTGTTTATTTGAGCAGATTCAACAATTTGTAAAGACACCGTTCCGTTTTGGTCTTCTACCCAAAATGGTCCACCACCTGGCTCTCCCTCATTTTTCACCATTCCACAAACTCTGATAGGTTTGTCTAGTTGCGATTTTAAATAGGCTTGCTTATCTGAAGCTGATAAATCATCAAAATCTTCAGTTAAGACTACATTTAGTTTTTGAGCCAAGAATGAGGCAATTTCTAACATTACCGCTTCCGTGATTGCTCCGCTTTCCATTAAATTTAAATAGTTGAAAGCTTGTTCTTGTACTGCTATTAAAACACCAGCTAAAATCTTTTTAGAGTTTGAAATGGCATCATGCTGTTCCTGCACAACAACATTATCTATGTTTTTTATAAAAACAATATCACTATCTAAATCGTTAAGGTTTTCTAATAACGCACCATGACCAGAAGGCCTAAACAATAAACTGCCATCATTTTCTCTATACAAGGTGTCATCTGCTTTTATAGCAATAGTTTCTGTTGAACTTTTTTGAAACGAAAAAGATACATTAAACTTAGAATTTGTTTTGGTTTCTATGGGCTCTTTTATTTCTTCTAAAATTGTATTAAACTTTTCCTCATGAGCCTCAGAAATGGTGAAATGCAAATTTGCTTCTCCGTTTGAAGAAGCGTATAAAGCGCCTTCGTAAAAATGCTCTTCGAAAGCTGTAGCTATATTGTTTTCGTATTTATGAAATGGTAATAAGCCCTTTGGGAAAAAGCCGTAGTTTAATTTATCTTCATCTAACATTGTTTTTACAAATACAAAACATTTTCTGTCGTCCGATAAATTTTTAAAATTGGATGAGGCATTTGCAGACACATCCCTTAGAAATGGTAAATCCTCTAAATGAGAAGAAAATTTAGCAATCATTTTATTATCTGTTCTAGAAATAAAAGCTTCTAAACTCTCATTCTCAGGATTAAAATCTTTAACAAATTCAAATAAGAATTTAAACATTCTACTCGCTGCACCTGATGCAGGGACAAACTTTAGTAAATTTTTGGTTTTACTTTTTGTGTTAAAAATATCCAGATACGTTTTCTCATTTTCTATTTTAAGAATTCCGTCTCCAATTGTTGCGGCTTTTTTTAAGTTGCTAAAAGCCATTCCTGTTTTAATTAACTCTATTTGGGCATTAACTTTTTCTAGAGTTAAACCATTGTTAATGATTTGTTGTAAATCTTTGTCTGAAAAATTCATTTTTTTAGTAGTAGGTTATCAATATGTTTGGTTGCTAATTTAAGTCGTTCTTGTTTACTTCCTTTTAAAAGAACATATGGTTTGTTGTATTTTTTTAGTGCTGCTTCAAATGTGTTAAACATTTCTTCGCGTTCTTGGGGTTTATCTCTTAAATCATCTGCCTCCCAAGGGACGTCAATATAAGTTAAAAAATACAAATCGTAAGTATTTTCTATAGCGTATTTTTCTAGAATTGGGTCGCAATTGCCTTTATAATAGGCTTCAGAATATACTTTAGTTTCCAAAAGATCAGTATCACAAATTAAAACAGTATCTGTTTTTTGAGCCAATTCATTCTCTAAACGTATTTGTCCTTTCGCAATGGGTAATAAGTCTTCTGGTTCGCATGTTTTACGTTCGTTATTCCATTTGTTTTGTAGATACGCTCTGGCATATTCTGGAACCCAAATAGAATTATAATATCTGGCCAACTGCCTAGATAAAGTAGTTTTTCCAGTAGATTCTGGTCCAAACAAAACTACTTTTAAGCAGTTTGAAGGTTGTTGTTTAAGATTTTTTTCCATGCTAAATACCCGAATATTGCTATAAAAGTAAATAATAAATATTGTAAACTGGTAAGGGTGAAACCTTTATAAAAATAAAGTGGTGTAGATATTATATCACCAATTATCCAAAAAATCCAGTTTTCAATTTTGCGTCTTGCCATTAACCACATGCCTACAAAGAATATGGCCGTTGTTATGGTATCTATATAAGCTACCCAACTAGTCCATTTGTCAAAAGTTTTGTAAACTAAAAACACAAACAAGAGTGTTGCAATAAAAATATAAATACTTGTTGTTTTCTCTTTTTTTGTAGTTCTAGAAATTGGTGTAACGTAAGAATCATTTACTTTTCTAGTCCAAATGTACCAACCGTAAACACTCATAATAAAGTAATAACCGTTTATCATCATGTCTCCTAAAAGTTCCCACTTAAGAAGTAAGTAAACAAAAATTGCAGTACTAATCATGCCTGTAGGGAATACCAAAACATTATTTTGTTTTGAAAACCAAACTGATAAGAAACCAAATATAATGGCAATAGATTCTAAAACAATATCTACTGTTTCATATTCTGTATATTGCCCAAATAAAAAATCAAAAATGGGGCTCATAATCGTGTCTGTCTGATTTTACAATTTTCATATATAACAAGCCACGTTCAATCAAATCAAATGCTTCCTTTATTTCTATAGTTAACACTTGCATTACCTCATTATAATCTCCATAAACTTGTGTGCTTAATGGATTTTCTAAAACTTTTAAATTTGAAGCCCTTAATTTTTTAATGAAATGAATAATTGCTGGTTCAAAATTATCTTGTAATGGTGTTAATGTTAATTCTACTGATATTTTCATAAATGTATAATTCTTAATGAGATGCTGAAACAAGTTCAGCATGATAATTTACTTTTTTAAATCGTCAAAAAATGATTCGTCTTCTTCAAAGGCAGTGCCAATAACTACAAGATCTGCGCCGCTTTTATATGCTAACTCTAATTGTAGTTTTGTTCTAATTCCTCCACCAACAATAAGTGGAATTTTTATGCCTGCTTTTACTTTTATAATAATTTCACTTGAAATAGGGTTAATGGCACCGCTTCCTGCTTCTAAATACATGAGTTTCATTCCTAAAAGTTCGCCAGCTTTAACAGTATCTGCTATTTCTTGAATGTTATTTAAGGGTTTTGTTTTAGTCACTCTTTCAACAGCGGTTTCTTTTCCGCTCTCAATTAAAACATATCCGGTAGAAATCACCTCTAGGTTTGTTTTTGATAATTTAGAAATAGATTCCACATGTTTCCCAATTAAATATTCTGGGTTTCTGCCAGAAATTAGGGATAAAAACAAGAGTCCATCAGCGGTATTTGTGATTTGATTAACATCTCCAGGAAATAATATCACTGGAAGTTGTGTGTGTGTTTTAATCGCTTCAACCAAAATGCCAGTTGCATTTTCACCTACAGTACTCCCACCAATAAAAATATGAGATGCTACAGATTGATTTAGTTTTGAAATAAAACTTGGAACGTTTTTTAAAGTCATTTTATCAGGATCAATTAAAACTGCTAAAAGCTTTTTTCCTGATGTTACGGAGTTTATTATGTTTTGGTAAACAACTTTCATTATAAAACGTATGCGCAAGTAAAGCCTTCAAACTCTAAATAGGTTGCCGTGTATTTATGTTTCTTTTCTTTGTAGTCAATCCATGCACTTGATGTAAAATCATTATCAGAAAAAGGAATAGTTAAACAATGTTCTTTAAAACTCAATCCTGGTGTTGCAAAAAGCTTATAGAGCGATTCTTTAATACACCAAGTTACCGTTAGTTTTTTCACATAATCAGTTTCGTCTTCATTTAAATAACCATACTCATAGCCAATAAATTTATGGGCAATTATTTTTATTTTTTCTCGTTGTTTTTCAATATCTATTCCAACCAAATCATCGCTAATAATGACTGCAGAAAAAATAAAAGAATGTGTTATCGAGATTTGTTTTCCATCTTTTAAATGGGGTTTTCCAAGTTTGTCATAAAACAAATCAGCATCCTGATATCCAAATTCTCTAAGCAAATGACGTACACTTAAAAAGCCACGTTGGTGCATTTCACTCTTCATGCCTTCAACGCGCTTAATACTTGAACTAGTTAAATTTAAAGGAGCTATTAAATCTTTGTAAGATTCAGTAATCTTCCAGATTTTAATACTGGTTTTTGGGTTATGGATAATGGATTTATATAGAGGCATTTACTTTTATGAAAGTTATTCGTTATATTTGTCGTGTAAATTAAGACCCACAAATATAATAATATGAGTACAAAAACACTTACCTATGTTCCTAATAAGGTTAAAGATATCTCTTTAGCTGCCTGGGGAAGAAAAGAAATTGAATTAGCTGAGGCTGAAATGCCTGGATTGATGAGTTTACGTGAAGAGTATAAAGATACTCAACCGCTTAAAGGTTCACGTATTGCCGGTTGTTTGCATATGACTATTCAAACTGCAGTATTGATTGAAACCCTTCAAGCTTTAGGAGCTGAAGTAACCTGGAGTTCATGTAATATTTTTTCAACACAAGATCATGCTGCTGCTGCCATTGCTGATGCTGGTACTGCTGTTTATGCTTGGAAAGATATGAATGAAGAGGAGTTTGATTGGTGTATAGAGCAAACCTTATTCTTTGGGGAAGATAGACAACCACTTAACATGATTCTTGATGATGGTGGTGATTTAACCAATATGGTTTTAGATAAATATCCAGAATTAGTTTCTGGTATTAAAGGTTTAAGTGAAGAAACCACAACGGGTGTTCACCGTTTATATGAACGTGTAAAGAATGGTACTTTACCTATACCGGCAATAAATATAAACGACTCTGTTACAAAAAGTAAGTTTGATAATAAATACGGTTGTAAAGAAAGTGCAGTAGATGCTATTCGTCGTGCAACAGATATTATGCTTGCCGGAAAACGTGTTGTTGTTTGCGGTTACGGTGATGTTGGTAAAGGTTCTGCTGCCTCGTTTAAAGGAGCTGGAAGTATTGTAACCATTACAGAAATTGATCCTATATGTGCACTACAAGCTGCAATGGATGGTTTTGAAGTTAAAAAATTAGAAACTGTTATTGGTAATGCTGATATTGTTATTACAACAACAGGAAATAAAGACATAGTACAGGGACAGCATTTTGAGGCTTTAAAAGACAAGGCAATTGTTTGTAACATTGGTCATTTTGACAATGAAATTGACATGGCTTGGTTAAATGCCAATTATGGAGATACTAAAGTAGAAATCAAACCCCAGGTAGATAAATATACTTTAAACGGGAAAGATGTTATTATTTTAGCCGAAGGTCGTTTGGTAAACTTAGGCTGTGCTACTGGTCACCCAAGTTTTGTGATGAGTAATTCATTCACAAATCAAACATTGGCTCAAATTGAACTTTGGAATAATTCTGAGGCTTATAAAAATGATGTTTACATGTTACCTAAACATTTAGATGAAAAAGTAGCGAAATTACACTTGGCAAAAATTGGTGTTGAGTTAACAGAGCTTCGTGAAGACCAAGCAGAGTATATTGGTGTTACTGTTGCAGGTCCATACAAACCAGAACATTACAGATATTAAGATTCCTTAAAAAGAAAGCTTATTTTTAAATAGAATAAACCCCAGGCTAATTAGTTTGGGGTTTTTATTTTTTTATACTAATATATGGAAGGTTTCAATATAGACTACATTGAAATTATTGGTTTAATAGCTGCAGTGTTAACAACATCAGCTTTTTTGCCACAGGTTTATAAAACTTGGAAAACTAAAGATGTTTCTTCCTTGTCATTACCTATGTTTGTGATATTTTTTATTGGTATTTTATTTTGGCTTATCTACGGGATGTTAACTAAAAGTGTTGCTATGATTTTAGCCAATTCTATTACTATAATTTCTTCGTTTTTACTACTCTATTTTAAAGTTAAGTATGGTAGGAATAAATAAATTTCTTTCTATTTAAGGGTTTTTTATCTGGTTAGCTTTTTCAATTAAAGAAAACGCAATTAAACTCTAGTAATCCGGTATGTTTTATTTTATTCTTAACAAAAGGTTAAATTTGTTATTTTTTTTTCATTAAAACAAAAATATTCAAATAATTATTCAATATTAATTTTAAATTTGTAACCATTTTTAATAAATAACTATAAAATCGTTATAACTTATGAAAATTGGTATTCCTATTGAAATTAAAAACAACGAGAATCGCGTTGGAATGACACCCTCTGGCGTGTTTGAATTAACTAAAAGAAACCATACCGTTTTTATACAAAAGGACGCAGGTTTTAATAGCGGATTTTTTAATGAAGATTATATTAATGCTGGGGCAACTATTCTTGATTCCATAGAGGAGGTGTATGCTGCTGCTGAAATGATTGTAAAGGTGAAAGAACCTATTGAAAGGGAGTATTCCTTAATTAAATCACATCATATGGTTTTTACCTATTTTCATTTTGCGTCTAGTGAGGTTTTGACTAGGGCTATGATTGACAGTGGAGCCGTTTGTATAGCTTATGAAACGGTTGAGGGTGAAGATGGTTCTTTGCCATTATTAATCCCAATGTCTGAAGTAGCAGGTAGAATGTCAATTCAACAAGGTGCTAAATATTTAGAAAAACCAATTAAAGGTCGTGGTATTTTATTGGGAGGTGTTCCTGGAGTGCCCCCGGCAAAAGTTGTTGTTTTAGGTGCTGGTGTTGTCGGGTATCAGGCCGCTAAAATGGCTGCGGGGTTAGGAGCTTATGTTATAATAATGGATATAAATATGAAAGCATTACGTTATGTAAGTGATTCTATGCCTAATAACGTAATTAGCGAATTTTCAAGTGAATATAATATTAGAAAACATATAAAAGATGCCGATTTAATAATTGGAGGTGTATTAATAAAAGGAGCTAAAGCGCCTAAATTAATTACTAGAGATATGCTTAAAGAGATGCGCCCTGGAACAGTGATCGTGGATGTAGCAGTTGATCAAGGCGGATGTTTTGAAACTACCAAACCAACTACACATGAAGAACCAACATATATTATTGATGGTGTGGTGCATTATAGTGTTGCTAATATGCCAGGAGCAGTGCCTTATACTTCTACTATGGCATTGACAAATGTAACTTTACCCTACGTAATTAAATTGGCAAATGAAGGCTGGGAAAAAGCCTGTGAAAATAGTGCACCTTTAGCAAAAGGATTAAATGTGGTTAATGGTAAAATTGTATATAAAGAAATTGCTGAAGCTTTCGATTTAGAATTTGAAATGGCTTAGGGATATTTGAGCTGATTAATAGTGAAAAACTCTGATAATTTGTTTGTCGGAGTTTTTTTGATTCTAAAAGAAGGGTTGCTGTTAAAATTTGTTAAATGATCCGTTTTAGAATCTGACAAAGTTTCAGTAGCCATTTAGTGGTGCAATTATTGCTATCTTTACTATATAAATTAAAAATAAAATTATGTTTGGATATTATATATTAATTGGAGCTATTATGTTGGCAAGTTGGTTGGTAAGTAATACTTTAAAGCGAAAGTTTGAGAAGTATTCTAAAACTCAGTTGCGTAATGGTATGAGTGGAGCAGAAATTGCTCAAAAAATGCTATCAGATCATGGTATTTATGATGTAGAAGTTATATCTACTCCAGGAAAATTAACAGATCATTATAATCCAAAAAACAAAACGGTTAACTTAAGTGAAGCTGTTTATCATGAACGTAATGCAGCAGCAGCAGCTGTAGCGGCGCATGAATGTGGTCACGCTGTGCAACACGCACAAGCTTATAGTTGGCTGCAAATGCGTTCCACATTAGTGCCTGTGGTTAGTGTAAGTTCAGGTATGTCTCAATGGTTAATTATTGGAGGTCTTATTTTAGGTGGGGCTGCTGGATTAGGTTTAGGCTGGTGGGTTGCTGTTGCAGGTTTAGTGCTGATGGCTTTTGCAACCGCTTTTAGTTTTATCACGCTCCCTGTTGAATATGATGCTAGTAACCGTGCTTTAGCATGGTTAAAGAACAAAAATATGGTATCACAAGAAGAATATAAAGGATCTGAAGATGCACTTAAGTGGGCTGCAAGGACCTATTTAGTAGCTGCTATTGGAGCATTGGCTAACTTGTTATATTGGGCACTACAAGTTTTTGGTAGAGACTAATATTTTCAAATTATAACTTATAAATGGCTCTGATTTTTCAGAGCTTTTTTGTTCCTTTAATCCACAAATGAAACTTAATGAATAAACCAATAGAATATTATAAAGACCACCAAATAAAATATCAAGCTAAAGCTAAGGCATGCCAAAAAAGAATGGTGACTTTAAGTTTATTACGCTTGGTAGTTTTTAGTTTGACTGTTTTTGGTATTTATTTGGCGTTCAATGTTTGGCAATTGGCAGTGTCTATTGGTATAGTTGGTGCTATAGTGTTTGTAAAACTCCTTTCAAAATATACTGATGTAAAACAAGAAAAGGCTTTTAATGAAGCTTTGGTTGAAATTAATAAAGATGAAATAGAAATAGCTTCCGGAAATTATCATGATAGGGATAAAGGATTACAGTTTCAAGACCCAACACACTTTTACAGTTTAGATATCGATTTATTTGGTCGTGGGTCGTTTTTTCAATTTATGAATAGAACACATATAAATGAAGGAACAGAGACTTTAGCTTCTTTGTTAAAAGCGAATAATGTAAAAGAGATTCCTATAAGACAAGAAACTATAAAAGAGCTTTCTAGTAAACCAAAATGGCGCCAGCATTATTCAGCAACATCTAGCTTGGTTACAGTAGAAACCCCGGCAAAAGAGATTATACATTGGCTAAAGCATTATAAAGCATTTCTTCCAAATATGATGAAGTGGTTACCTATAGTGTTTAGTTTGGCTACGGTTGTTTTATTTGGATTCATATTGCTTAATATAGTTGATGTTTCCTTATTAGGATATTGGTTGTTTTTAGGGCTTGGAATTACTGGGCGATATGTGAAGAAAACCAATGTATTGTCTTTATATACAGATAAAGTTAAGGATACTTTTAGGCAGTATTCGCAATTACTTAAACATATAGAGGAAGAAGAATTTGCTTCGGTTCTTTTGAAACAAAAGCAAGATAAAATTAGGTCAGAAACGAAAAAAGCATCAGCTATTTTTAACGAATTATCAAGAGGTTTGGATGCTCTAGATAATAGGAACAATATCATAGGGGCTATTTTTGGGAACGGATTCTTTTTAACCGATATTAAAAATGCATTTCGTATTGAAGCATGGATTAAAAAGTATGCCCATAAAGTGGAAGATTGGTTTGAAGTAGTGTCTTTTTTTGATGCCTACAATTCCTTAGGAAATTATGTTTACAATCACCCTGATTTCATTTTCCCAGAAATACTTGAAAATAAAGCGGTTATAAAAGCTGAAAATTTAGGGCATCCCCTTTTAGATAAAACCAAAAGAGTTGATAGTGATTTAACTATAGATAACGAGCAATTCTTTATTGTTACAGGGGCAAATATGGCTGGGAAAAGCACCTTTTTAAGAACCGTGTCCTTACATATTGTAATGGCTAATATAGGTCTGCCTATTTGCGCTAAAACAAGTCAGTATTCTCCGGTAAAATTAATTACCAGTATGCGTACTACAGATTCGCTTACTGATGATAGTTCGTATTTCTTTTCAGAGTTAACTAGACTTAAATTTATTGTTGATACCATAGCAAAAGAACCTTATTTTATTGTTTTAGACGAAATATTAAAAGGAACCAATAGTACAGACAAAGCTATTGGCTCAAAAAAGTTTGTTGAGAAACTAGTGGCTTCTAATGCTACTGGAATTATTGCTACCCATGATTTGAGTTTATGCGAGATTGAAGAAGAATTGGAAGATGTGAAAAACTACTATTTTGATGCCGAAATAATTGATGATGAATTGCATTTTGACTATAAATTAAAAAAAGGTGTATGTCAAAATATGAATGCGTCTTTTTTGTTAAAGCAAATGGATATTGTGTAAAATCTAAGTTTTGAATACTCAGAAAACATATGATATTATTATTGTAGGCGGTGGCATTGTAGGAGCTGCATCGGCTTATAAATTACAGATTAGTTTTCCTTCTCTAAAAATTCTTCTTATTGAAAAAGAAAACAGTTTGGCAGCACATCAAACTGGAAACAACTCTGGTGTTATACATTCAGGTTTGTACTATAAACCTGGTTCTGCTAAAGCAAAAAACTGTGTTGATGGAAGAAAGCAATTGGTTGATTTCGCAAAAAAGCATAATGTAAAACATGATGTTTGCGGAAAGGTGGTAGCCGCAGTTGATGAAAGTGAATTACCTTTTTTAGATAAAATCTTCAATAACGGATTAGCTAATAATACCGAGGGTATTGAAAAAATTGATGCCCACCAATTAAAAGATATTGAGCCTTATGTAGAAAGCATAGGCGGTATTTGGGTGCCTTGTACAGGAATTATTGATTTTAAAGGAGCAACCGAAACCTTTACCAATATTGTTGTTGCAAAACAACCAGAAAGCAAGGTTGTTTTGGGAGAAAAAGTTGTTGATTATTCACATGGAACAGATACCACTGAAGTAGTTACTTCAAAAAACAAGTATACCACTAAACACATGATTTTCTGTGGTGGTTTGCAGGCAGACCGACTGGCAAAAAAGGATAGGGTAAAACTCAAAGAACGGGTTGTTGGTTTTCGTGGAGATTATTATAACCTAACCGATGCAGCCAAAAGTAAAGTGAGGAATTTAATCTATCCAGTGCCTAACCCCGCATTTCCTTTTTTGGGTGTGCATTTTACCAGAATGGTTAATGGGGATGTTGAGTGTGGACCCAATGCGGTTTTAACCTTTAAACGAGAAGGCTACGGTAAAACAGATTTCAGTTTAAAAGATACGGTTGATGCTTTAACTTATTCAGGAACATGGAACTTGCTTATAAATCATACCGGTTTCGCAATAAATGAATACAGAAGAGCCTTTTCAAAAAGGAAATTCTTAAAAACATTGCAACGTATAATTCCATCACTAATTATGGAGGATATTGAACCTGGTAGAGCCGGCGTAAGAGCTATGTTATTAAAAGAAGATGGTTCTATGCAAGACGATTTTAGAATTGAATATAAAGACAAAAGTATTCATGTATTAAATGCACCATCGCCCGCTGCTACCGCATGTTTAGCTATTGGAGATAGCATTTGTGAAATAGCTGCCAAATATTTTAAACTGTTGTAGTTCAATAGAATGGGCATAAAATGACATTGGTAACTACATGCTGTCATTTTGTACATAATTTTTGAAGCTTATTAATTTTCTTAGTATTTTCATTAGCTAATGAAAATACTTAACAAAAATTTTTCTCAGGTTTTAGTACATATCCTTTTTTGGATGTTGTTTGTGTTTGTGTCACTTTTTGTTTTTTCAGATTTCTATTGGAAAGAAAATCCGTTTCTTCAATATTTATTCCTTTTGGTAATAATAGTTTATGCCAACAATTTATGGCTGCTACCTTTTTTTGTAAAGAAGAAAATGTATGTGATGTATATTTTTGTATTCGCCATCATTTCATTTTTAGCCACACAACTATATTGTTACACATTTGCCCAATGCGGATGTTCTGTTTTTAAATGCTTGAGCGACTATTTATGGCAGTCTTTGGTGCCCTTAATATTCTTCTCGTTTGTCTGGATGTTATACCGTTTTTTAGATGAACAAGAAAAGGTTGAAGCTATTAAAAAAGAGCATGTAGAAATGGAATTAAAGTTTTTAAAATCTCAGATAAACCCGCATGTGTTATTCAATAATTTGAACACAATTTATTCGTATGCTTTAGAGAAACCAAATGAAGTTCCTGATATGATTTTGATGCTTTCAGATAATTTAAAACATGTGTTATATGAAAGCAATTCTAAAAAGGTTTCCTTAGAAAAAGAGGTTCAGTTTATTGATAATTATATTAAGTTTCAGAAGATTCGTGTTGAGGGTGTTAAAGAGATTTTATATAAGAAGGAGATAGATTCTTATGAGTATCAAATAGCACCACTGCTTTTAATTACTATTATTGAAAATGCCTTTAAACATAGTGCTTTAAATAGTGATATTTCTATTTTTATTAAAGTTGAAGGCAGTGTTTTAGAATGTTTATGTGAAAATGGATTTAAAGATGTAAATGAAGTTGATAGTTTTAAAATTGGACTTCAAAATCTTGAAAAAAGGTTGGAGTTGATTTATAAAGATGCTTATGAGTTTAATATTGAAAAGGGAGAGGCTTTTAAAGTATATTTAAAAATAGAATTATAATGACCTGCATTATTATTGAAGACGAAATACCGGCTCAAAAAATATTACAAAACTTTATAGGTAAAATCCCAAGTTTAGAATTAGTGAATACCTATAAGGCCGCTATAGAAGCTAATTCGTTTTTAAATTCAAACACGGTTGATGTTGTTTTTCTTGATATAAATTTACCTGACATGTCGGGTTTAGATTTTATAAAAACCGTTAAAAACCCGCCTGCAGTTATCATGACAACCGCTTATCCAGAGCATGCCGTGAGTAGTTTTGAATTACAAACTATTGTTGATTATTTGGTGAAACCCTTTTCGTTTGATAGGTTTTTAAAAGCCATTAATAAGGCAAAGGATAGAATGGAAGTTGTGCAACCTTTGGAGGAAAGTAAAGGAGAAGCTATCTTTTTAAATGTAGATAAAACAATGCACAAAATTGTGCTAGATTCTATTCTTTACATTGAATCTGAACGAAACTATATCACGTTGGTTACGCAAACGCAAAAGTTTTCATTTATTGATTCGCTAAAGAATTGGGTGGAAAAACTACAAGGAAAGCAGTTTGTTCAGGTTCATAAATCTTACTTAATTAATACGGAATTGGTGGATAAGATTGCTGGAAATACCTTGTTCTTAGGTGGAAATAAAATTCCAATAGGAAGAACGTATAAATCAAATTTATTAAAAGTATTAGGTATTTAAGATTTGTATTTAAGTCCTTATCTTTAAACCATGCAATATGTTTCTAAGCTTCCAGATGTAGGTACTACAATTTTCACCGTTATGAGTGCTTTGTCAAAAAAGCATAACGCCATTAATTTGTCTCAAGGCTTTCCTGATTTTGATAGTGATAAAAAACTTATTGATTTAGTAAGTCAAGCCATGAATTCGGGGTATAATCATTATGCGCCTATGAGAGGGAATTTTGAATTGAGAGATGCTATTGGTAAAAAAATTAACTTACTTTATAATACAAGTTATCATCCAGAGACAGAGATTACCGTTACTGCTGGAGCAACTCAGGCAATTGCTACAATTATAACAGCTTTTGTGAGTAAAGATGATGAGGTTATTGTATTTCAGCCTGCTTACGATAGTTACCAACCTATGGTGGAGCTTAATGGTGGTTGTGTTGTGCCAATTCAAATGAAAGCCTCAGAAAACTTTAAAGTTAATTGGGAATTAGTAAAAGAGAAGATTAATAATAAAACAAAAATGATAATTATTAATTCTCCTCATAACCCAACTGGTTCTGTTTTTTCTAGCTCAGATTTACTTAAACTACAAGAGTTAACACAAGGTACTAACATTATTGTATTAAGTGATGAGGTTTATGAGCATATGGTTTTTGATGGTAAGAAACATCAAAGTGTATGCATGTTTTCAGATTTAAAAACAAGAAGCTTTATGGTAGCTTCTTTTTGTAAAACCTTTCATAATACAGGTTGGAGAATTGGGTATTGTTGTGCGCCTAAAGAATTAATGAAAGAATTTATTAAAGTACATCAGTTTAATGTGTTTTGTATACATCACCCCACTCAAAAAGGAATTGCAGACTATATGAAAACCCCAGATCATTATTTGCAATTACCTGAATTTTATCAAGAGAAAAGAGATTTGTTTTTAGAGTTAATTAAAGACTCAAGGTTTAAATTTACACCTGCAGGGGGCACGTATTTTCAATTGCTAGATTATTCTGAAATAACTAACGAATATGATGTAGATTTAGCCAAACGATGGACTATTAACAAAAAAATAGCTTCTATTCCATTGTCTGTTTTTAATTCAAATGGATTGGATGATAAAGTGCTTCGTTTTTGTTTTGCTAAAAAGGATGATACTTTAAAACGAGCTGCTGATATTTTAAACACTATTTAAAATGCAAGATTATTTAAAAATAGCTTTAATACAATCAGATATAGTTTGGGAAAACCCTGATCAAAATTGTATAGCATTTTCAAAAAAAATAGAATCTATTAATGAAGCTGTAGATCTTGTAGTGCTACCAGAAATGTTTACAACAGGATTTACTATGAATGCTGAACAAGTTGCTGAAAATATGGGTGGGTTTACCGTGGTTTGGATGAAAGAAATGGCATCAAAATTTAATATAGCCCTAGTTGGGAGTGCTGTGATTTTAGAAGGAGAGAGCTATTATAACAGATTATTGTTTGTTGAAGCCTCAGGAAGAATTACTACGTATGATAAAAAGCACACTTTTACTTTGGCTAATGAAGATAAAACATATGCAAGTGGTAGTGAAAGAGTAATAATTAATTTTAAGGGTTGGAAGTTATGTCCGTTAATTTGTTATGATTTACGTTTTCCGGTTTGGGCGAGAAATACAGTTGGATATGATCTGCTTTTGTACGTGGCTAACTGGCCAAAACTAAGGATAAATGCTTGGGATGCCCTATTAAAAGCTAGGGCAATTGAAAATATGAGTTATTGTATAGGTGTAAATAGAGTTGGTCTTGACGGTGTGAATATTGAATATTCCGGTCATTCAGCAGTTTATGACGTATTAGGTAGTGAAATGACTAACTTTCAATCCAATAAAGAACAAATAGATATTGTAACCTTAGAAAAGCAGCACATTAAGAAGTACCGGAATGCACTAAAATTTTTAGATGATAGAGATGATTTTACTCTTGAATAAAGTTTAATGTTGGAGAAAGCCCCCAATTGGCACGAACATCTTCGCCTAACTCAAAATGACTCACATGCTCGGGTTGAATCTTCTTTAGATAGTTTCCAGTATCAAACTTTTTATTTCCGTTCGCATCATGAATAATTCTGATGTTATATTTTCCAGGAGTTAAATTTAGAAAGTCTACTTGCTCAATCTCAGTTGAGTATTTTTCAGCTTTAACTTCTCCATTATTATCAGTTAACTGAATGATAATTGGATATTGGGCGTCTACTAGAGTAAGACGAGCAAAACCATAATCCGATTCTTTTTTTGTTGAAATGGAATAGTTTAAAGTGTCTGTGTTGGTTCCTTCAAAAAACCCTTTAAATGCCTCTGGTAATACCTTAATGTTATACCTGTTTTCATATTTTTTCTTGAAGTTAAAAATATAGGCGTTGTTTAATGTATCAAACCTTGTTGTGAAATCTACATTTGTAGAATCTTTATCAATAAATATGATTTTAGAATCATCAAAAGCAACAAAAGGTGTACTGCTGGTTAACTTAAATGGTTGTTCAAAATCTTTTCCAGATGATAATTCTTTAATAATTAGAGAGTCTCTTTCTTGAACAGAAATTCTAGCTGTAAACTCTTCCAGATAATCTTTATTAGTTACCTCAAAATCTAAAGAATCTACTTCTAATCTAGGTTTATACCAATAATATAGTGTGTCTGTTTTTTCGTCTTTTGTTATTTTATATTTAAAATCATTAGGCGTTTCAGAAAGAAGGTTAATTTTCATATTGGTATAATCACCCTCATAGCCAAAAGCTAATTTTTCACCAGAAATTAAACGTGGTTTAATAGCTTTAAAATCTAAATCTTCATGAAACAGTTTCATGGTATATAATGAATCTGTTGGTACATTAATAAATTCTTTATGAAATGCTATTTGATCAGATTTTTGTTGAAATTTATTGTCACCATTATTGTCTTTTAATGCCATTAATAAATATTTACCTTCTTTAACATTTTCAATTGAAAATGTTGTAAGACTATCTAGAGTGTTGGTTATATATTTAGGTACTTCTTTGTAAACAATAGAATCTGTAAAAGCAGAATCAACTTCGTATAATGCCACAGAAACAAAGGTTTCAGGTTCTTTTTGATAAGCGTCAACAATATTCCCTTTTACGGTTAGTGAATCTATATAATCTCCGGTTGAAAATACATATCTGTAATAAGGGTATGGATTGCCTTCATTGTTATCAGTAATGCTATTTCCAAAGTTAAAGGCATAAGTAGTATTTGGTTGAAGCGTATCAAAAATTTTAATTGTAATGTTTTTGCTAGAACTACCTAAAGGCCTAACCTCTGGTTGGGTTATCATTGGTGGCGAAATAATAAGCTGCTTTTGTAAGTCTTTAATCTTAATAAATTCGTCAAAATAAATTTTTATTTCAGTGTCTTCAAAATTAGTGGTGTAGTTTTCCGGAACTGACTTTGTTATTGCAGGAGGAGTTTCATCCTTGGGTCCTCCTTGTGGGGTACCACGATTAGCACAATTAATAAAAATGAAACTCAAAAAAACTATTAAAATAAAATTTGAAAGGGTTTTATTCATTACCAATTTTAAATTTTGCACAAACCTAAGCAATTTTAGAAAAATAACGGATAAATCAAGGTACTATTGCCATAGTAGCAATACTTATTTTAACGTTTGGTGCTTGGTTTAATACAGTTGCACAAGCTTCTAAAGTAGCGCCTGTTGTAATAATATCATCTACTATTAGAATGTGTTTATTTTCTATTGATTCAATATTTTTTAATGCAAAAAGTTCATTACTGTTTTTCCAACGAGAGAATCTGGTTTTTTGGGTTTGAGATTTGGTATTGGTTATTTTAACCAAGGTGTCTTCTAGATAATCTACATTTAGAGCCAGCGCAATTTGTTGACCAAATTTCGCCACCTGATTATAGCCTCTTTTTTGCAGCTTCTTTTTATGCAAAGGCACCGGAATAACGGCATCAATATTTTGGTAAGATTCAATGTTTTTTAATTCGCCACCAAGCCAAATTCCTAAAGTGTTACCTATGTTTTCATAGCCTTTGTATTTAAGTCCATGAATAAGTTTTTGCACAATACCTTGTTTTTCAAACCTAAAAAGCGCGGTACCGTTTTCAATTTTGATACGCCCGTAAAACACTTTTTTAACAGCATCATTATGGTCAATATGAAAATTAGTAATTGGTAAATCATGCCTGCAATCAATACAAATAGTATCCTCGTTGTCGTTTAATGGGTTTAGACAAGCGTAACAAACTTTTGGAAAAAATAAATTTACTAAGGATTTAAACATTTAAATGACATGTTGTTGTAAACTTAATCAAAAAATATATCAATTTTGGTTTAATTTTTATGCTCGAAAGCTTTCAGTTTCAAGGGGTTTTTTATTTTTGCACCTATGGCAAATCAAGATGATAAATTTAAGAAGGTTATTTCACATGCAAAGGAGTACGGATATGTATTTCAAAGTAGTGAAATTTATGATGGATTAAGCGCAGTTTATGACTATGCTCAAAACGGTGCAGAATTAAAGAAAAACATACGTGACTACTGGTGGAAAGCCATGGTACAGATGAATGAAAATATTGTGGGTATAGATGCTGCTATTTTTATGCATCCAACCACATGGAAAGCTTCAGGGCACGTTGATGCTTTTAATGACCCTCTTATTGATAATAAAGACTCTAAAAAGCGTTATAGAGCAGATGTTTTAATTGAAGACTATTGTGCAAAACTAGAGGCTAAAATTGATAAAGAAGTAAAGAAAGCAGCTAAACGTTTTGGTGATGCTTTTAATAAAGATGAATTTGTTTCTACAAATGGGCGTGTTCTCGGATATCAAGAAAAGATTAATGCTATTTTAACTAGAATGGCTAAATCTTTAGAAAATGAAGATTTAGCCGATGTAAAAGCATTGATAGAGGAACTTGAAATTGCTGATCCATTAACAGGTTCTAAAAACTGGACGGATGTTAAGCAATTTAACTTAATGTTTGGTACTAAGTTGGGAGCTTCGGCCGATAGTGCCATGGATTTATATTTACGCCCAGAAACGGCACAAGGAATTTTTGTAAATTTCTTGAATGTCCAGAAAACAAGCCGTTTAAAAATTCCTTTTGGAATTGCTCAAACCGGTAAAGCTTTTAGAAATGAAATTGTAGCAAGACAATTTATTTTTAGAATGCGTGAGTTTGAACAAATGGAAATGCAATTCTTTATTAAACCAGGTACGCAAAAAGAATGGTATGAACACTGGAAAGAAACTAGGTTAAAATGGCACCTTTCTTTGGGTATGGGTGAAGATTTATACCGTTTTCATGACCATGAAAAATTAGCACATTATGCCGATGCAGCAGCAGATATAGAGTTTAAATTTCCGTTTGGGTTTAAGGAGTTAGAAGGTATTCATTCAAGAACAGATTTCGATTTAAGTCAGCATGAAGAATACTCAGGGAAGAAACTTCAGTATTTTGATCATGAAGAAAATAAAAGCTATGTACCTTATGTTTTAGAAACTTCTATTGGTTTAGATAGAATGTTTTTAGCAGTTTTCTCAAATTCTTTACAGGAGGAAGAGCTGGAAAATGGAACCACAAGAACGGTGTTAAAATTACCTAGTGTTTTGGCGCCTGTTAAAGCTGCTGTTTTACCATTGGTTAAGAAGGATGGCTTGCCAGATGTGGCACGTAAAATTGTTGACGAATTAAAATGGGATTTTAACGTTATTTATGATGAAAAAGATGCGGTAGGTAGACGTTATAGGCGTCAGGATGCCAATGGTACGCCATTCTGTATAACTGTAGATCATGATACTTTAGATGATAATACCGTTACTATTCGTCATAGAGATACGATGGCTCAAGAGCGAGTAAAAATAGACGATTTAAGAGACATCATTAAAAAAGAAGTAGATGTGCGATCTTGGTTAATGAAGATGTAGGGCTTTTCTATAAAAGTATAAGTTTGAAAACAAAACCCCGAACAATTTGTTCGGGGTTTTGTTTTTAAATCATATTCAAGATATTAGATCTTCATCTGTCTATCAATCTGCTGATCTAAAGAAATAAAGGTCTCGGTTCTAGAAACACCAGAAATAGTTTGAATTTCGTCATTAAGTAAATGCATCAAATGGGCATTATTTTTACAAATAATCTTAATTAATACATTCCAATTACCAGTGGTGTAATGACATTCTAATACTTCAGGAACTTTTTTAAGCTGTTTTATAGCTTCTGGGTTATGAATAGCTTTGTCTAAGTAAACGCCAATAAAAGCAACAGTAGTATAGCCTAAAACTCTTGGGTTGATTACAAATTTTGAACCAGTAATTAAACCAGATTTCTCTAATTTACGTAAACGTTGATGGATAGCTGCACCCGAAATACCTACATTACGAGCAATTTCTAAGATTGGTGTTCTTGCATCTACCATTAGAGCACGCAAAATCTTTTTATCTATTCCATCAATGGTTAAAGCTTTGTCTTTTGATTTCATTTAGTTGGTTTCTTTTTATAAGACAAATATATTCATTTGATTTCAATTTAAAACTAAAAATTTACAATTGATTGTTCAGATAAACAAAATAATATATTAATGGTGTTTTGGTTATGATAAAGAATAGTTCTATAAATTTGTAACTAGGTACTCAAAAACAATAAAAATGAATAGAAAAATTTTAATTATGGCATCAGCTTTAGGTCTTATAGCAATTGTTTTAGGTGCCTTTGGTGCTCATGGGTTAAAAGAGGTAATTTCGGTTGAATCTCAAAGAACTTTTGAAACTGGCGTGCGCTATCAAATGTATCATGCTATCTTATTATTATTTGTAGGTAGCAATTCCTTAATAAGTATAAGAATGAAAAGAACGATTTATTATTTAGTAGTTTTTGGGGTGATCTTTTTTTCTGGCTCTATTTATGGTTTGGCAACTAATGAGTTAACGTCATTTGATTTTAGAAATATAGGGTTTATCACACCTATAGGAGGCTTCTTTTTTATTCTATCTTGGGGGCTGTTAATTTTTAAATTTTTAAGAAAAACAAAATAACCAGTATTTTTATTGTGTAAAATTCAAATAAAAACCATTAATTTTGCGTATAAAATAATTTATCATAATTTATGAATAGCGGCGCAAATTCTCCAAAAACTATTTCTCTTGAACGTTATGGCATTAAAAATGCAAAATTAAATTATCAATTATCGTCAGATGAACTTCATAAAATTTCTATTGATAAAGGGCTAGGACAGGAGGCTTCTTCAGGAGCTCTGGCTGTAAATACTGGTGAATTTACCGGTAGGTCGCCTCAAGATAGATTTATTGTTAAGGATGATATTACAAAAAACAGAATTTGGTGGGGAGATATTAATATTCCTTTTGATGCTGATAAGTTTGACAGACTATATAGTAAAGTAGTTAACTATTTATCAGATAAAGAAATATTTGTTAGAGATTGTTATGCTTGTGCTGATGAAAATTATAAGTTAAGTATAAGGGTAATTAATGAATATCCTTGGAGCAACCAGTTTGCAAATAATATGTTTTTAAGACCAACTTCTGAGGAGTTAAATAATTTTAATCCGCAGTGGACAGTTGTAAATGCTCCTGGCTTTATGGCAATCCCAGATGAAGATGGTACAAGACAACATAATTTTGCAATTCTTGATTTTTCAAAAAAGATAGCACTTATTGGGGGAACCGGTTATACAGGTGAAATTAAAAAAGGTATTTTTTCAGCTTTAAATTTTATACTTCCTGTATTTAAAAATACGCTACCTATGCATTGTAGTGCTAATATTGGTAAAGATGGTGATACTGCTATTTTCTTTGGGCTTTCAGGAACTGGAAAAACAACACTTTCAACAGATCCTAATAGAAGTTTAATTGGGGATGATGAACACGGTTGGACAAATGAGAATACCGTTTTTAATTTTGAAGGGGGATGTTATGCTAAGGTTATAAATCTGTCTAAAGAACAAGAACCAGATATTTATGGTGCTATTAAAAAAGGAGCTATTTTAGAGAATGTTATTCTAGATGAAAATGGTATCGTAGATTTTGCGGATACAAGTATTACCCAAAATACTAGAGTAAGTTATCCAATTCATCATATTGAAAATATTAAGATACCGTCAATAGGTAAAAACCCAAAGAATATTTTCTTTTTAACCGCTGATGCTTTTGGTGTAATTCCACCTATTTCTAAACTAACTCCTAGTCAGGCGGCCTATCATTTTATTTCAGGGTATACTGCTAAAGTTGCTGGCACTGAAGCTGGCGTTGTTGAGCCAGTTCCTTCATTTTCTGCTTGCTTTGGCGCACCATTTATGCCTTTGCACCCTGCAAAGTATGCTGAAATGCTGAGTAAAAAAATGATTGAAGCAGGAGTTAATGTTTGGCTTGTTAATACCGGATGGACTGGTGGACCATATGGAGTTGGTAAGCGTATGGAATTGAAGTACACCAGGGCTATGATTAGTGCAGTATTAAATGGAGAATTAGGATTATATAATTATGATGATTATCATATTCATTCTGTGTTTGGCGTAGCTCAACCAAGAACTTGTCCAGGTGTACCAACAAGTGTTTTAAGCCCTAGGAAAACTTGGAATGATGATAAGGCCTATTATACCATGGCGTTTAAATTGACGAATGCTTTTAGACATAATTTTAAAAAATTTGAAGCACATTGCAGTGAAGAGATAAGACGCGGTGGTCCTCAACGATATGCATTTTAAAAAAAGTTTGTGATAAGTAGATAAGTAAGGCCTTTATCTAACTAAACTAAAATACCCTGTGGTATTTTTACCATCGTTGTAAACTATATTATACCAGTAGTCATCTTTTGCTAATGGTATTCCGTTAAACGTTCCATTCCAACCTTCTGAAAGATCATTAAGTTGTTTTAATAATTTGCCATAACGGTTAAAAATGCAAACATATTTAATGCGATTTATTGGATTGGGAACTATCCAAATATCATTAATGCCATCACCATTTGGTGTAAAGAATTTTGGAGGAGGGTACACATCTTCTAATCCGGTTGAAAAAGTTTGCACTAAACAATTTTCTGTTTCTCCATAAATATTATAAGGAGTAATAGTCACATACATGGTTGTGCTTCCAGGTAAATCTCCGGGCGGATGGTAAATATCGGTGTCCCCAACATCAAATCTATTGAGTATATCTATATTGTCTGTTAGTGTTTCTAAGGTAATAATATATCCAACAGCTTCAGGAATTTTCTCCCATGTTAAGTTAGTGTCAACAGGTACATCCTGAGAATCTGGAATTGGTGTTGTTAAAGTTGTGCATTCTGGTCTTAAATCAACTGCTCCAGTAGTAAATGAAAAATCCTGGCACCCAAAGGCATTTCCAGCTAAATTATATGGTATAATTTCTACATAAATGGTTGTGCCGTTGGGTAAATCATTCATATGTGTGAAATTTGTTACATCACCAACATCCTCATTATTCAAAATATCAGTATTTCCGGGGTTGGTTCCCATAGAAATTAGATAGCCTGATGCCGTATTAGTCGGTTGCCATGAGAAAAGAGGGTTTATTCCTATATCAATAGCTCCTGGAGTTGGAGTTAGTAGTGTTGTACAGTTTGGAGGAGGTATATCTGGGCCAGTTGTAAAACTTTCCTCATTGCAATTTAAAGCATCTCCATCTGCATTATAAGGAGTAATTACAACAAATACAATGGTGTTTTCTGGTAATTTGTTTGAGTTCTGGTAATTAGCAGTATTGCCGACATCAAATCCGTTTAAGATATTATTGGCCCCTGGAGCAGTTCCAATATTAAGCTTATATCCAGTAGCGTTGCTTACTCTTGTCCAAGATAAACCAGTGCTAACCGCTATATTGGTATCACCGTCTAAAGGCATTGTTAGTCCGGTGCATAAAGGAGGCGCATAATTATAATGTTTTATCTTATTAATATGCTCATTTTTTGAACAAGTAGTATCTAGTAATTCATAACCATTAACAGGATTAATAATTAATAGAAAAACAATGAATATTGGTAAATACTTGTTGCGTAACATTATTGGTGAAGCTGAAATCTGGTAAAAATTGTTTTTATTTCAATATTACAAATATAGTATGTTAAATACTAGAAAATTAACTTAAGTTAATTGCAAAAAAAAGCCCAATTTTTTAAAATTGGGCTTTAGTTTTATTTTATAAATAGTTATTTCCCTTTATTGGCCTTTTCTATATATTTTTCTAAAGCCATAGTCATTGAAGGTGTTTCTGGGGTAGGAGCAGCTATATCAACACGCAAGCCTTTTTCTTTTACGGCTTTAATTGTGGTGTTTCCAAATACTGCAATTCGTGTGTCATTTTGTTGGAAATCTGGGAAATTCTTGAACAATGATTCAATTCCAGATGGACTAAAAAACACCAATACATCATAATATACATTGGCTAAATCAGATAAATCACTTACAACAGTTTTGAAAAATGTTGCCTGTTTCCAATCAACACCTAAAGCATTTAATGTTTCAGGTACCAAAGGTTTTACCTTATCTGTGTTTGGTAGTAAGAACTTTTCATCCTTGTATTTTTTAATCAAAGGAGATAATTCTGCAAAAGTACGTTTGCCTACATATATTTTTCGTTTTCTATAAACAACATATTTTTGTAGGTAGTAAGCCACTGCCTCAGATTGGCAGAAATATTTCATGGAGTCAGGAACCTTAAAACGCATTTCTTCAGCTACTCTAAAAAAGTGGTCTACGGCATTTCTACTGGTTAAAATAATTGCTGTATAGTTGTTTAAGTCAACTTTCTGGTGTCTAATATCTTTGGCAGGAACCCCTTCAACATGAATAAAAGGTCGGAAGTCTATTTTTACTTTTTGTTTTTCTTGTAAATCAAAGTACGGCGAGTTCTCTATTTTAGGTTCTGGTTGAGATACTAAAATTGTTTTCACTTTCATAAGCGCAGGTAGTTTGTTCTTTTCTAGATAATAAACACCTTATATAATATCACATATGGTGCAATTTCAAGAGCGCAAAGATATAAAATAAAATAGAAAAAATGCTGTTTTATTAAACTTTGATGAGTTTTAAAAGAGGTTATAAGTCCAATAATATTAACAATTAACAAGATTGTTATCATTATATAAATCAAAGTTAACGTTAAATTAAAACTGTATAGCATAATGGCATTAATAGGAAGCAATAAAATTCCTAAATAGTTTTTATAACTTATTTTTTGAAAAATGTATTGGTCTAATATTTTGTCTAATTCAAAAAGACTGCCAATAAGCCTTTCCAATAGTACTTTAACTAGTATAAAGGCACCAATGCCAATTGCAAATTTAAATAGAGTGTTTATTGAAATAGACTTAATTTGAAATTGAAACTGGTAAATTATATAAGCAAAAATTGAAGCACTAATTATTAAATTAGTAAAAAGTAAAGCGTCAAATTTATCTAAGAATTTTTGGTCTTTTGAATAGATTTTCAGGTATTTAGAGTTGCCAATTACAAAAATAAAATCTTCAAACCTTTTAGGAGCAGTTAATTTTGCAATAGCAATAATGGCAAGTGCAATTACCAATAAAATTGTAAATATTTCATTTGATGCAATTTCCCTAAACATGATGTAAAATTATCACAAATAATTAACAAGATGCCTAAATTATTAAGGAATATTTAAAAAAAATAAAGGCTTATTAATGTACATTTGTTAAAAATAAAAAGCTCAACTGAATACGAATGATAGGAGCCATTGTTATAATTCCAACCTATAATGAAATTGAGAATATTGAGGCTATCATTAAAGCTGTTTTTTCTCAATCTGATGTTGTTCATATTCTTGTTGTTGATGATAATTCACCAGATTTAACTGCCCAAGAAGTCAAGCGACTACAAAAAGATTTTCCTAATAGACTTTTTCTTGAAGAACGACAAGAGAAGTCGGGCCTAGGAACTGCTTATATTCACGGATTTAAGTGGTGCCTTGCCAAAGATTATCTATTTATTTTTGAAATGGATGCTGATTTTTCTCACGATCCAAATGATTTGCAACGATTATATAATACCTGTGCTATTGAAGGTGCTGATTTATCTATTGGATCCAGATATATTACTGGGGTAAATGTTGTTAATTGGCCAATGGGAAGAGTGTTGATGTCTTATTGTGCTTCAAAATATGTGAGGTTTATTACGGGTATGAAGATTAGCGATACTACGGCGGGTTATGTCTGTTATAAAAGAGCAGTTTTGGAAGCAATAAACCTTGATGCTATTAAATTTATAGGTTATGCATTTCAAATAGAAATGAAGTTTAAAGCTTATTTGAAGAAGTTTAAAATTATTGAAGTTCCTGTGATTTTTACAGATAGAACAAAAGGCGT
This sequence comes from Seonamhaeicola sp. MEBiC01930, assembly GCF_045277075.1. Lineage (GTDB taxonomy): Bacteria > Bacteroidota > Bacteroidia > Flavobacteriales > Flavobacteriaceae > Seonamhaeicola. Next base: position 1,805,647 of record NZ_CP104270.1, read on the forward strand.
ATCTAAGTTAAGTGGTGGAATTATTTCGGAAGCTGTTTTTGGGGTTATATCAATGAAACTAAAGAGCCTTTTTAAAAAATAATGTCTTTATAAGACTAAAATTTTACTGAAGAATGAAAAAAACACTTATAAAAAATGCCAACATAGTAAATGAAGGAATTGTTTTTAGCGGAGACATTTTACTTGAGGGAGAATATATTAAGAAGATAGGTGAATCTTTAACCCCAAAATCTGCAGATGTTTTGGTTCTAGATGCCGAGGGGAAATATTTATTGCCAGGAGCTATTGATGATCAGGTACATTTTAGAGAACCAGGGTTAACCCATAAAGCCAATATTGAAACAGAATCTAAGGCCGCTATTGCGGGAGGTATTACTTCTTTTATTGAAATGCCTAATACTAGTCCCCAGACAACAACTGTTGAGAAATTAGAGGAAAAATTTGATATTGCTTCTAAAACATCATCAGCCAATTATTCATTTATGTTTGGTGGTACGAATGATAATTTAGACGAGATTTTAAAACTAGATGTAAATCAGGTAGCAGGCTTAAAGTTATTTTTAGGTTCTTCAACTGGAAACATGCTTGTTGATGACCCTAAAGTGTTAAAAAAGATTTTCGAAAGTACAAACCTTAGAATTTCTGTGCATTGTGAAGATGAAGGAACCATTAAAAGTAATCTAAAAGAGCATATTGCAAAGTATGGTGATGATATTCCAATAAGTCAGCATCCAATAATTAGAAGTGAAGAGGCTTGTTATTTGTCATCTTCAAAAGCTATAGAGCTGGCTAAAGAAACAGGTGCAAGGTTACATGTATTTCATCTTTCAACAGGTAAAGAAACAGGTCTTTTTGATAATGATATTCCATTAAAGGATAAAAAGATTACAGCAGAAGTTTGTATTCATCACCTTTGGTTTTCTGATGAAGATTATGATAAAAAAGGAACATTTATTAAATGGAACCCTGCGGTAAAAACGGCTAAAGATAGAGAACAATTATGGCAGGCATTGCTTGATGATAGAATAGATGTAATTGCTACAGACCATGCACCACATACTTTAGAAGAGAAAAATAACGTTTATACTAAAGCACCTTCTGGTGGGCCATTAGTTCAACATGCCTTACCAGCTATGTTAGAAATGTACCATAAAGAAAAAATTTCTTTGGAAAAAATAGTTGAAAAAATGTGCCATAATCCAGCTATTTTATTTGATGTTGATAGACGTGGTTATATTAAGGAAGGTTATTTTGCAGATTTAGTATTAGTAGATTTAAATAACCCTTGGACTGTAACTAAGGAAAACACTTTGTATAAATGTGGATGGTCTCCTTTTGAAGGTGCCACATTTAAATCTAGGATAACACATACTTTTATAAATGGTAATTTAGCATATCAGAACGCAAAATTTAGTAAAGTAAAATATGCTAAAAGATTAACCTTTAATAGATGATTTTAAAACGAATTCTAATTTTTATTCTTTTTTTGTTTGTTGCTGTTTCTTGTGGTGGACCCAAAAAACCTAAGAATTTAATTTCTAAGGACAAAATGGTTAATATATTAATTGATGCAAGCTTATTAGCTTCAGCAAATGCATCTAACAAGAGAATTTTAGAAGAAAAAGGAATTTATACCAATGCTAACACTTATGTTTTAAATAAGTACAATATTGATAGCTTACAATTTGCCGAAAGTAATACCTATTATACAGAACGCATAAAAGATTATGAAGAAATTTACCAAAGGGTAAAAGATAGTTTAGAGCTTTTAAAAGGAAAATTTAAAGAATTAGAAGAGAAAGAGCGGGTTGAAAGAGAGCAAAGGAGTAAAGATTCATTAGATGCGGTTATAAAGAAAAGAGACTCTATAACCCTTTTTAAAGGGAAAGATTCTTTAGAAATTATTAGAATTAAGGATTCCTTATCTAAAATTATATTACCAAAAGAGGTTGATGAAGAATTGGAGATTAATTTAATTGATCCTATTTCAGAAAATTAGAACCAATTTCACTAATACTTTCATTAATTGGTTTAAAGCTATACTTTAAAATGTCTTTAATTTTTTCACTTTTATAATTTTTCTCTGTAGTTAATGATTTAACTATATGTTTGGTTAAATGCCTGTTTTTACCAGTTAGTTTGGTTTTTAACCAATCTAGTTTCCATGCTAATTTTAGCAAGAATAAATCAGCTAGCTTTTTTGGCGGTTTTGCATTTACAGATTTTGCAAGGGCTTGTAAAAAATCTTTATAACTCCAGTTTTCAGCAACAAGAACGTAGCGTTCATTTTTAATATTACTTTCCATTAAATTAATCATAATGTTGGTAACGTCTTCTACAGAAATCAAACCAACAGTTCCAGAAGTATAGTATTTTAGACCTTTAGCGGCTTTTTTAAAAAAACTTCCAGTGCCGTATCTCCAAATTCCTGCTCCTAATATAACACCTGGGTTAACAATAACGGCATTTAATCCTTCTTGAGTAGCACGCCAAACTTCCATTTCAGCACCGTATTTAGTAATCCCATAAACGCTATTGTCATCTTCAGGGTTCCAAACAGATTCTTCTGTAATTGGGGTATTGTTTAGTGTATTTCCAAGTGTAGCAATTGAACTTACATAACAAAGCTTTTTAATATTTAAAGAATTACTAATGTTAACAACATTAGCTGTTCCTTCAATATTAGTTTTTCGTAAAAGATGATATTTGCCTGGGTCAAAAGAAACAAAAGCAGCACAATGATACACATAGTCAATGCCAATAAGTCCTTTGGTTAAAGAAGGAATGTCTAAAATATCTGCTTTTACCCATTCTATATTATTGTAGCAGGTTTTATAATCGTCGGTATAAGTAGAAAATACGTTTTTAACATTATTAAGTTTGCGCTCATTTCTGTAAATGGCTCTCACTTTTTTATTATTACTAACAAGTTTATAAAGCAAATGTGCCCCTACTAACCCTGTACCACCGGTTACTAAAATCATGCGACTAAAGTAAAGAATTATTCATAATACCTAAGTAATTATACATTGATTTTTATCTTTGCATAGTTTTTTAAAAAGCGTACGCCAGGGTATTTATAAATTTAAACCTAAACCTATTAAAATGATAAAGAATTTTGTTGAAGAGTTAACTTGGAGAGGAATGATTCATACGGTAATGCCAGGAGCCGAAGAACATTTAATGGAAGGTATGAAAAGTGCCTATATAGGGTTTGATCCGACAGCTGATTCTTTACATATTGGTAATTTGGTGCCAATTATGATTTTAGCTCATTATCAACGTTGTGGGCACAAACCAGTGGCATTGGTTGGTGGAGCAACGGGTATGATAGGTGACCCGTCTGGAAAATCAAATGAACGTAATTTGTTAGATGAAAAAACACTTCGTCATAACCAGGAAGCTATAAAGGGTCAATTATCACACTTTTTAGATTTTGAAAGTGATGCTGATAATGCTGCTGTTTTAGTGAATAATTACGATTGGATGAAAGAGTTTTCGTTTTTAGAATTTATTCGTGATGTTGGTAAACATATTACTGTAAATTATATGATGGCAAAAGATTCTGTTAAGAATAGAATTTCGTCTGACTCCTCAGAAGGGATGAGTTTTACAGAATTCACCTATCAATTGGTACAGGGCTATGACTTTTTGCATTTGTATAGAGAGAATAATTGCAGCTTACAAATGGGAGGAAGTGACCAATGGGGGAATATTACAACGGGAACAGAATTGATTAGACGAATTGCAGGAGGAAAAGGCTATGCCATAACTTGCCCGTTAATCACAAAATCTGATGGTTCTAAATTTGGAAAATCTGAGGGAGGCAATGTTTGGCTAGATTCAAAAAGAACTTCGCCATATAAATTTTATCAATATTGGTTAAACTCATCTGATGAAGATGCTGAGAAGTACATAAAGATTTTTACATTTTTAAGAGAAGAAGAAATAACAGCTTTAGTAGAAGAACATAAGAAGGCACCCCATGTTAGAGTGTTACAAAAACGTTTAGCAGAAGAAATTACTAAAATGGTGCATTCTGAAGCGGATTTAGATAATGCTATTAAGGCTAGTAATATTCTTTTTGGAAAGTCTACAAGCGAAGATTTAAAAGAATTAGATGAGCAAACCTTTTTAGATGTATTTGATGGTGTGCCACAAAAAGAAATTGCTTTTGCTGAGGTAGAAAATGGTTTAGACATGATTGCTGCTTTAGCAGAAAAAGGAGGTTTTCTAAAATCTAATGGAGAGGCTAGACGTGCTTTAAAAGAGAATTCAATTTCGGTAAATAAGCAAAAAGTAAAAGAAGATTACAAAATCACAAAAGAAGATTTAGTTAACGATAAATTCGTGCTTTTACAACGCGGTAAGAAAAATTATTTCGTATTAAGAACCATATAAAAACAGTTAAGCCTGATTTGAGAGAATCAGGCTTAACAACTAACCAACCAATTAAAAACTAATCTTTCTTTTTCTTAGCTTTTAGTATTGGTCGTTATTTAATTCAAAAGCTTACATAATAATTCAATTTTTTTTAAACAGTTTTTACATAGCCATAAGGTTACAACCCCTAATGTCTGAATGGTCAAACCGTCCTATAACTTCAAAAGTACCATCAGTATTTATTCTGCCTAAATCTTGAGTAGCTATAAATGAACAAGAATTAATATTTGCTAAATCAATAATATTAAGCCCACCAGTTTTTCCTGATTTTAAAGTTGAAAGCGGGTCTTCAGTATCTCTAGTAAAAACACGCATCCAGTCTGGGCAATTAAATAAGCCATTACCTTTGGAATAACCTTGACTTAGTAGTTCTGTCATGCCATATTCACTATGTATAGTGTTTACTCCAAACCCTGATTTTAAAATATGGTGTAATTCTTCTCTAATCAATTCTTTTCTTCTGCCTTTCATACCACCAGTTTCCATGATTATGGTGTTTTTTAAATTAAACTGATAGGTTTCAACCAAATCTAAAAGAGCAAAGGATACTCCAATAAGAAGTACTTTTTTTCCTTTAGACTCTACCTTAATTAATATGTCTTTTAACTCAGAAAAATTGTTTAAATAAAATCCACTTTCAATTTGATTAGATTGTTTAATCAATGAGTTTACCATATATATTAAAGAAGACCCCTCGCGTTCTAAATATGATGGTAAAAGTGCCAAAACCACATAATCTTCAATATTTCCATAAAACTGTTTAAAACCAAAACTAAAACTTTGGTTGTAAATTTTCAAGTCTGTAACATGATGCTTACTAGGTGAACTTCCCGTTGTTCCTGAGCTTTTAAATGTAGATTGAATGTTGTTTTTTGAACTTAAAATTTCATGTGATTTAAAAAATTGGATTGGCAAAAAAGGTATGTCTTTTATTGAAGCTACATCACTTGGAGATTTATATAATAAATCACAAAAAGAACGGTAGACTTTATTGTTTTCAAACTGAAACTTAAAAACATCAAGAGCTTTTGAGTTAAACTCTTGCTCTGTTTTAATATTGAAAATTGTATTTGGGTCTATCATAACTTTTATCCTAAGCAAAAGTATGTAAAAATAAAAAGCGTTGCTTTAGGCAACGCTTTTAAAATATAATATTTATATAAATTATTTGATTATCAATTTTCGGGTTTCACTGATTTCATTTTCAGTGATTTTCATAATATAAACTCCCTTGTTTAAGTTAGAAATATTTAATTCTTTACCAATTAATTTAGTGTTGTAAATCCGTTTTCCTAATACATTAAAAAACTCAATATATTTTAGTGAGTTGTTGGCTGAGGATACTGTAATAAAGGTTCTTCCAATATTAACAGGGTTTGGGAATATAGATAAACCTTCTATATTTTTTTGTACAGAAGTATCTGAAGCAAAATTTTGAGCACCTGCATTTATTGAGGTGAATGAAAATGCCAAAAAGAAAAATAAAATTAAAAAGTAGCTTTTTTTCATAGGCTTTAATTACTTGTTCTAAGTTACAAAATAATAGCAAAAGTTATACCAAAAAAGTGTTAAAGGTTATTGTTTTTAGTCGAAAGTTAATTTTTAGTAAGAGGTTTGTTATATTAATGTTATTAATTATTCAATATTGATTATTTTGTACATTAAGTTTTATCTTTACTTACTACAAACTTTAATTTCAAAATGAAGAAAAAGGATATTAAAATATTATTAGTTGATGATGAGCCAGATATTTTGGAAATAGTTGGATATAATTTATCTAGTGAAGGCTATCAGGTAATTACTGCAGAAAATGGTTTTGAAGGTGTGAAAAAAGCTAAAAAAGAGTTGCCTCAATTGATTATTTTAGATGTAATGATGCCTGAAATGGATGGTATTGAAGCTTGTGAGTTAATTAGAAAAAACCCTGATTTAAAAAATTCAATAATTACATTTTTAACTGCTAGAGGAGAAGATTATTCTCAGGTTGCAGGTTTTGATGCAGGTGCAGACGATTATATAACTAAACCAATTAAACCAAAGGTTTTAGTTAGCAAAGTAAAAGCACTTTTAAGACGTTTTAAAGAAGAAGACGTTGCAGATACTGTAAAAATAGGTAGTTTAATAATTAATAGAGACGAATATAAAGTTACTTCAAAAGGAAAAGAAGTCATATTACCAAGAAAAGAATTTGAATTATTATCTTTATTGGCATCAAAGCCGGGGAAGGTTTTTAAGCGTGACGAAATTCTAGATTCTGTTTGGGGTAATGAGGTGGTTGTTGGTGGAAGAACCATAGACGTTCATATTCGTAAACTTCGTGAAAAATTAGGAGACGATAGCTTTAAAACGGTCAAAGGCGTTGGATACAAGTTTGTAGATTAATGCCAAATGCAACATACCAAGTTTAAAAAGTCGTACAAGTTTGCGTTAAAGACAGCACTGTTAATAACTATCTATGTTACGCTCTTTACCAGTCTCTTTTTATATTATTTTTTTAATCTTAAATGGTACCACCCTTTGATTTTATCAATTGGTGTGTATATATTTTCGTTTGTAATTACTCAGTTTAGAATTGAACGTTTTATTTATAAAAGGGTTAAAAAAATATATGACGATTTAACACTTCTTGAATCGGCAAGCTTAACAAAGGGGTCAATTACAACAGATATGAGAACTCTTACCCATGAGATTGACAAATATGCCCGAGATAAGAAAATAGAAATTGAAACTTTAAGAGTAAGAGAACAATATAGAAAGGAGTTTTTAGGTAACGTATCTCATGAACTTAAAACACCATTATTCACCGTTCAAGGCTATATCTTAACCCTTCTTGATGGGGCTATGAATGATGAGAAACTTAGAACAAAATATTTAACAAGAGCAAGTAAGGGTATTGAAAGGTTAGGTTATATAGTTAATGATTTAGATATGATTACTAAATTAGAAGTTGGTGATTTAAGTCTTAATTATGAAAAGTTTAATATTGTAGAATTGGTTGAAAGCGTATTTGATATGTTTGAGATGAAAGCCAGTAAGAAAAAAATAACTCTTACGTTTGATACTGATTATAATTACCCCATAATGGTAAATGCTGATAAAGAACGGATTCAACAAGTGTTAGCCAACTTAGTTGTTAATTCTTTAAAGTATGGAAGGGAAAAGGGAACCACAGAAATTAGTATTGAAAACCTAATAAAAAATAAAGTCATAATTAGGGTAACTGATAATGGTGAAGGAATAGAGAGTGAGCATTTAGAACGTTTGTTTGAGCGTTTTTATAGAGTAGATAAAAGTGGTTCAAGAAAAGAAGGTGGCTCAGGTTTAGGGCTTTCCATAGTAAAACATATTATTGAAGCTCATGATGAAAAAATATATGTAGAAAGTGAATATGGTGTTGGTAGTGAGTTTTCATTTACCCTAGAAAAGGTTAAATAGCTTCTTGTAATTAATTTCAATATCAAAAGCCTTGAGTCCTTCAAATCTACTGGCTTCTTTAATTTTATCTAAAGTAAATTCATCTTGATTACAGCTTGGAACAAAGTTTAGCTTAGTTAACCTTTTGGCCAAATATTCTTGTTCAAATTGTCCTGGTGTAGGAATAAAATAAGCTTTCTTATTCAATTTGGCCAGATCCATAACGGTAGTATAGCCAGATCTAGAAATAACCAATTCACTTTCATTTATGGTTTTTTCTAATAATTGAGAAGTCATAAAATTGTAAATGGTCATATTTCCAAGTACCTGAATAGTTTGCTCTTTTTGCATTATACCTTTTACAAAAACAACTTTTTCTTGATAGTTTTTTAGTTCAGAAAAGAGTTTTTCTTCAAGTAATGTACGTTGTGGTTCTGGACCAGAGAGAAGAATTAAAATCTTATTTGTAGGTTCAACCATACTTCTTTTAAACCTGCTTAAAGGTCCAATATATTTAGTTGGAATTTCAAAAGAATTGGTATGACCTAGTTTTCCACTTAAATTTATCTCTCCTTTGGCATCGGGTACCCAGCAAACCGTAAATTTCTTAATGAATTTCCCATGCATTTTAGTGCTTAACCAGGTAGTGTTTCCACTTAAAACATTAAGCTGATGTGTTATAAAAACCGAAGGTACTTTTTTGCTATAAACCCCCAGTCTATTGTCAGAAATAATTCCTGATATGTTTTGCATCTCAACAATGGCTTTGGTTGCTTTTTTTTCAGCTTTAATTGCGTTTATAAGCTTTGGAGTATCTTTTATAAGTTTTAATTTAAAGTTTTTGCCTTTTTTTGCATAGGTTACATTATATGAAGGTAACTCTATTGATGATAGTGAGGGGAACTCTTTTTGTAAGAGTGATAAGGCAACCCCATCACTGGCAATAATAGGCTCAAAGTTATACTCAATCAAGGCATAAATTATAGGAATGCACCTAGTAGCATGTCCTAGCCCCCAATTTAAAGGTGCAACTAAAATTCTTTTTTTATTCTTCAAAATAAATACAGTTTCAATAATTGCCTGAAAACCTCAATCGAATAATGTTTTGTTTTCTCAGGTTAATGAGTAAAAGCAAAAATAAAGATATAAACGCTGTTGTATATTTCCGTAATTTTACCAAAAATTCTTGAATAATAAGAAATAGTTAACTAGAAGTGGGAAGCAAAAATAAATTAAAGCGGTTTAAGGAAAACGAAACATTTTCTAACGTTTATCAGCCAACAAGAGATGATTTGGTTAGTGTTGATTATGAGTTAAAAGGTAATTGGCGAGAAACAGTTTTTAATAATAGTAATCCTATTGTCTTAGAGCTAGGTTGTGGTAAAGGAGAATATTCAGTGGCTTTAGCAAAAAAGTATCCAAATAAGAATTTTATAGGAATTGACATTAAGGGAGCAAGGTTTTGGAGAGGAGCAAAAACGGCAATAGAAGAAAATATTCATAATGTAGTCTTTTTAAGAACTCAAATAGAGCTTATTGAATATGCCTTTGCAGAAGATGAAGTAGATGAAATTTGGATAACGTTTCCAGACCCTCAAATTAAATATAAACGCACTAAACACCGAATGACAAATGCTGAGTTTTTAAAAAAATATAAACAGGTGCTTAAACCAGATGGGGTTATGAATTTAAAAACAGATAGTGAGTTTATGCATGGCTACACATTAGGGTTATTGCATGGGGCGGGTCATGAAGTGCTATATGCTAATCATGATGTTTATAAACAAGAGGGGAGTCCGGAAGATGTTACTGCAGTTCAAACTTTTTATGAATCACATTATTTAGAGCAAAACAAACCAATTACGTATATTAGATTTAAAATTAAGTAGGTTTGAATATTACTTTTATTTTTTTTATTGGATTGTTTATTGCTTTAGTTGGCGTTATTCCTCCAGGACTTTTAAACATGACAGCCGCTAAAATTAGTCTTAAAGAAGGGTATGGCAGAGGCATAATATTTTCAATAGGTGTTTGTGTAATTGTTGCAATTCAAACTTATATAGCTTCTATTTTTGCACGTTATTTAAGTAATCATCCAGAGGTTATAGATGTACTTCAGCGGGTAGCCTTTGTAATATTTGTTCTTATCACAATTTATTTCTTATTTATTGCTAAATCAACCTCAAAACAACAAATTGAACCAAAAATAAGGAGTAAACATAGTAGGTTTTTTCAAGGACTACTATTGTCATCAATAAATGTATTTCCTATTCCTTATCAGGCTTATATGACAATAACTTTAGCATCTTTTGGTTGGTTAAGTTTTGAACAAATAAATATCATTTCTTATGTTGCAGGTTCGACTTCCGGAACCTTTGTGATGCTATATATGTATATTTTCTTTTTTGATAAGATTAAAAGTAAAGCATTTACCTCTCAAAAGAATATGAATTATATTATTGGTGGAATTACGGGCATAATCTCTATAGTAACTTTAATAAATATTCTAAAAGAAATATAATTTATGAAACCTGAGACTTTAAGTTTCTTTGATAAAGTTTATAAGGTTGCTAGGTTAATACCTTATGGAAGAGTAACAAGTTACGGTGCTATTGCGAAACATTTAGGAGCTGCCAGAAGTTCACGTATGGTAGGTTATGCAATGAACGGGTCACATGATAAAGACGTTCCTGCCCATAGAGTTGTAAATAGAAAAGGATTACTAACGGGTAAACATCATTTTGATGGCACCAATCTTATGCAACAGCTTTTAGAGAATGAAGGTGTTAAAGTAATTGATAGTCAAATTCAAGATTTTGATAAAGTTTTTTGGGACCCTTCTAAAGAACTCTGATTGTCATGTTGAATTTATCTCAGAATCTAAATTTAATTATTTCCTATTTTTTCAAATAATTACAAATCAAAAGGACAAACTTATACCTAAACTAACCGTCGAAAATTTTTGATTTCCAATTTTTAAAGACTCATAGCCAGTATTTAATTTATACTGATTAATGTGATAATTAATTAAAGCATTAAATTTATTAAAGGAGTTGTCGTTTAAAAGCGTGTGATTGAAATTACATTCAAGGCTTATGGGTTTTCCAAAGAAAATTTCAGCACCTAGACCAATCGTAAAACCTAGGCTGTCAACATTTCCATCAACGTAAGATGTTCCTATTCCCCACCATGCATCAAATTGTTTGGTTCTAACTCTATGGTATTTTGCCAAAGCGGTATAAATAGCCAAGGTGTGGTGTCCAAAATTAGGATGGTTTTCCCAAAGTTGAAGGTAATTAAGTTCTAAAGCTAGCTTATTGTAAAATCTTAAATCAGCGTTCAAATGGTTGCCATTAAGTGTTGAATTTTCAAAAACATATCTTGATGAAATGGTGGTTCTTCCTACTGCAGAACTATTGTTCCATTCGTAATTATAATTTCCAATATTAGATTTAAAATAAGGTTGTTTAGTCAATATAGCAGAACTGCTTGGATTGTTTTTTTCAAAAGGAGTCTCAACTAATATGCCGTAAGCTGTGTGGGCGAAAATAGAAATAAAGACTCTGCCTATGGTTTCGGCAAAAAGTACCCTACCAAAACTTTCATCATCATCACTATTACTACAGCTGCTTTGAGCCGTAGTATAAGAACTGCTAGAATCTTTTTTAAGACTTTCTTCTGATTTTTGAATCTTGCTTTGAGATAAACTAGCAAAAGAAATAAGGAAGAATAAAAGTAAAAGTAATTTTTGTAGCATTGGCAAGGGTTTATAAGTATGGTTTTGACTGCACACAAATCGTACCATTTTCCTATTTGTAGTAGATGTTGTATATAACACAATAAGTAAAACTTCTAGCCTGTGTCTTCCGTCTTCCGTCTTTATTAATTATCTTTGCTGTTTAGAATTAATCTGAATTAAATGAAGCTTAACAAGCAAGATATATTAAAGGCTCTAGAGAACATTACTGTTCCGGGAGAAGGACAAAATATGGTAGAGAGTGGTGCGGTAAAAAACGTAGTGACTTTTGGTGATGAGGTAATTGTAGATATTACAATTACTAACCCAAGTTTACAAGCAAAAAAACGTACCGAAGTTGATATTTTAAAAACTATTCATGAAAAGGTTTATGAAAAGGCAAAAATAAAAGTAAATGTAAAGGTAGATGCACCTGTTACACCTAAAGCAAATGTAATTAAGGGAAAGCCAATTCCTGGAATTCAAAATATTGTTGCAGTAGCTTCGGGTAAAGGTGGTGTTGGTAAATCTACTGTTACCGCTAATTTAGCTGTGTCATTAGCTAAAATGGGTTTTAAGGTTGGTGTTTTAGATGCCGATATTTATGGGCCATCTATTCCAATTATGTTTGATGTTGAAGCCGAAAAACCCTTGGCAGTTAATATTGATGGAAAATCTAAAATGAAGCCAATTGAAAATTATGGAGTTAAAGTATTATCAATAGGATTTTTTACTCAACCAAATCAGGCTGTTGTATGGCGTGGCCCTATGGCTGCCAAGGCATTGAACCAAATGATTTTTGATGCACATTGGGGAGAGTTGGACTTTTTGTTATTAGATCTGCCACCAGGAACGGGTGATATTCACTTAAGTATCATGCAATCATTACCAATAACTGGAGCAGTAGTGGTTAGTACGCCTCAAAATGTAGCATTGGCTGATGCCAAGAAAGGCGTTGCAATGTTTCAACAAGACAGTATTAAGGTGCCCGTTTTGGGAATTATAGAAAATATGGCGTATTTTACTCCTGAAGAATTGCCAAATAATAAATATTATATTTTTGGAAAAGAGGGTGCTAAGAATTTGGCAGAAGATTTAAAAGTGCCTTTCTTAGGAGAAATACCTCTAGTACAAAGTATAAGAGAAGCAGGAGATGTTGGGCGTCCGGCTGCATTGCAAACAGGAACACTATTAGAACTGGCTTTTGAAAAGCTTACCCAAAGTGTAGTGCAGGAGGTAGTGCGAAGAAATGATGATTTACCCCCAACAGAGGCAATTAAAATAACAACTATGGCCGGTTGTTCAGCGGTTAAAAAATAAGAGTATGACTTCAGAGGAATTAAAAGAAAATGTTTTAAAAGCGTTAGACGAAATTCGTCCGTTTTTACAAAGTGATGGCGGTGATATTTCATTGCTATCAATTGAAGATGATAAACTAGTAAAAGTACAGCTTCAAGGTGCTTGTGTTGGTTGTAGTGTTAATCAAATGACACTTAAGTCTGGTGTTGAAATGACCATCAAAAAACATGCGCCTCAAATAGAAGAGGTTGTTAATATAGATGCTTAGGGTTTTACTATAAATCCGTTTAAAAATGTTGTCTTTTTTCAGAAAAAGCTTTTTTATTTTAACAAATACTTATTTTTTTTAATTCCTATTAAATTAGTAGGGAAAAGATTTAGTTAATTCAAATTCTTCACTTAAATTTGCGGCACGAATTGTGATATGCCTAAGGCAGTAAATAGATTATCATGCAAGACATAAATATAAAAATAACAGATAGAGATGGTGTAACACATGATGTTGTAGCACCTACAGATATGGCAATGAATTTAATGGAAGTAGTTCGTTCTTATGAACTTGCTCCAGAAGGTACCATTGGTGTTTGTGGAGGTATGGCTATGTGTGCTTCTTGTCAGTGTTATGTGAATAGTAATAATGATTTGCCTCCAATGAGTGATGATGAAGAGGCTATGTTGTCTGAAGCGTTTGATGTTCAAGATAATTCTAGGCTAGGTTGCCAAATACAAATGACGCCTGAAATGGAAGGTCTTGAAGTTGAATTAGCTCCTGAAAGTTAATTTTTATTTGTTCTAAATAAAAATTAACTTTGCGTCATGAGTTGCGAAAATAGTATACAAGATAGTTATCAAATAAAACAATCTACTTTTTGTAAATATGTTTTAATTACGCCGAATAAAACCATTAGCTTAAGTTTTCCACAAATGCTTGAGTTAAGGCGTAAAATAAATAATTTAACAAGCTTTACTTCTCTTAATAGAATTATTGATAACGAAAATTTTGTTTTGCTTTTTGTTGCAGATAAGCAACATCTTGTTTTTTTAGAGATTCCTCAGCTACTTCAGTTAAAAGAAGAAATTGAACTATTTTTCCTTGCTCCTACCAGAGTATTAATTTAGGTTATATTTATTTAGACTTGCTTTAAATTTTAAGCACCCCTAATAGAGCCTTCTTTTTTGTCGTAACTTTGATAAAAAGGAAATAAATGAATACAGCAATCAGAAAACAAATGACAATAAGTCCAGTAATAATGGATTTATTAAATAATCAAATTGCTATGGAAATGAAAGCATCTGCTTCATACTTAGCAATGGCATCTTGGTGCGATCAGCGCGAACTTTTAAATAGCAAAGCCCAGTTTTATAAACAAGCCGAAGAAGAGCGTGAACACGCCATGAAAATATTTACGTTTATTAATGATAACGGTGGTGGTGCCATATCACCAAGTGTTGAAAATGTAAATAATGACTTTGAAAGTTTAAGAGGGCTTTATGAAACATCTTTAGATCAAGAAATAGCGGTTACAGAATCTATTTTTAATATTTTTAAATCTGCCAGAAAAGAAAGTGATTTCACTACCGAAATCTTTTTACAATGGTTTATTGAAGAACAATCTGAGGAAGAAGATAAATTTAGAAGTATTTTAGATGTTTTTGATTTAATGGAAGGTATGCCATTAAAGATGATAGATGAAAGGTTACCTACTGAATAAATTTCAAGTTATTTAGATATTAAATGTTCCTAGTTTACCACCAAACTAGGAACATTTTTTTTAACACCCCATTTTTAAATTTAATCCAAAAAAGTGTTGAGTATTTTTCTGAGCAATAATTTCGGGCAGTGGTTTTAAAGCTTTCAAAGGTTACCCAATTAATGTTAGAGTAAGGTGTTACTAACCAGTCTTTCTTTTCAGGAATATAAAACTTGTGGTCTTTGAAATGGTCTAACTCGTTTTTGGTAATGTAGCAACCAACAACACATTCGTTATTTAGTTCTTTAAGTTGAATATTTTGGTTTGTAAATGGTAAAAATAATTGTGCTTTAAAATAAACTTGTTGAGTTATGTTTTTAGCATTTAACCCTAAAGCTTCTAAATAGGGTTTACATGCATCAAAATGCAACAGAGGCAGTTGTTTGTCTTTTAACTTTACCAGCTTTTCAATTAAGGAGTCTTTTCTATTGGGTCCAATAAAATGGTCAATTTCTGTAGTTCCAACAGCGGCATCATACAGGTAGAATTTATAAATGATTTCTAAATGGATGGGTTGGGTGTCTTTAAGTAATAAACTATCTAATTCTCCTAAAGTGATTTTGTCTTTTTGGACCTGAATGTTTTCTGCTAGAATAGAAATGTTTTGATGTTGACTAAGCTCAAAAGACACTAATCGTTCTATATACTTTCCTAATCTTAGCTTTTCATCAATTTGAAAATCAACTTTAGTAGCAAGGGTTTCAATATTGAATTGCGTTAAATTAAAAACAGCATTGTTTTGCCATATGAAAGGAGTATTTAAAAAGCCTTCGTACCTTTTTTGGAGCATTCTTAAATTTATTCAGTTCTATAATTAATCAATTTTACAGGACCTTCCAATAAAGTTCTAACAATTTGTAGAGTACCATTATCTTTGGTAGCTATATGCCATTTAATTAATGAGATGGCTCCGTTTTCTATTTCTAAACCTGTAATGCTGCGTGGGTGAACACAACTACCATCATTAAAAAAAGCTATGTCTCCAGGTTCTGGAAAGCGGGGTCTGTGCGTGTGTCCAAAAATGGTTAAAAGGTTATTGTTTTCAGCAATCCATTTTTTGGCACGTCTTTCAACTTTAATTAATTCTTTATAGTTTTTTGCAGGACTTGTTGGGTCTGCAATTCCCATAACATTTAAAGGCTTCCATAGAATTCTAACTAAAAACCTACTCCATTTCCAGAATAAAAAATTCCACCAATCTGCTTGATGACCATGAGTTAAAAAAAGTTCTTGCTCAGTTTCAGAATGTTTTAAAATAATAGCCTCGTTATAGGTTATATCTCCAAAAAGTTCAACTTCTTTTCCAATTTTAGGGTCAAAATAAGTAGATAAATGCTTTTTTACATAATTAGGGTTTCGGTAAACCATATCATGGTTTCCCCAAATCAAATGAAGTTTGTTATCCTTATGAAATTTTTTCATGAGCATATAAACATTCTTATGAGCATTTAAAATTGAAGTAAAGGTTAGGTTTTCCCAAAGTTCATCGCCATCACCTAATTCGAAATACTGAAAACCTTCATTATAATAATGCTTTAGTGCATGAAAGTATATGTTTCTATTATTAGCAAAATCATCAGCAAAACTATTATCGCCACGGTGACAATCACTAAACAAAATGAATTTACTGTCATCATTAAATTCAACAGTTTTAGCATTATTATAAGCGTGATCTAATCTTTTTCTAGATGAAAACATAAAGTAAATGTAAACAAAAAAGCGTTTCTAGAAAGAAACGCTTTTAATTATTGGTTTAGATAAAAGGTTTAGTGAGCTGCGTACTGTAATCCAAAAGTTAAATTGTAGTTCTGTTTTAATTGAATACCATTTAAATCTTGGTAAAGCGGTGTGCTAATTTCTCCAGCAAAACGTAAGCCTCTAAAAGCACCTTTATTAATAATGTAATTTAATCCGAAACCAGAATTAATAAAAGTAGCCCCAGAATTAGTGGTGTCAGCAGTTGTTACCATCATAGGATTTAATAAATTACTAACGCCATCAATCTCATCAACTAAGGCTCCTTCTAACCTTAAAGAAACACTAATGTTATCTCCAGCTTTTACAGCTACCCAGTTATTTAATTTATACTGGTTGCCAAATTTATAATCTTGATCATTATCTAAATAATTAATTTGAGCTCTTAATTGATGACCCCATGAGAATTTGTCACATTGTCCTAGATAGGTTAATCCTAAAATAGAACCAAAAGAACCTGTTCCCAGCTGCATTGGGTAAGGCAACTGTATGTCATTGCTCATAGACATAGGCGTTACATCTTTAGATTCAATACTTCCTGTAGGAATGGTAACGCCAACTTCAGCGTGTAATGACTTTCTATTCTTATTAAAGAAACTGTAAAGTCCACTAAATTTCACATCACCTAACCCACTAGAGTTTGTGTTAAAAGACATTCCAGACATCATTTGTAGGCTCATTTCATTTTCAATATAATTAGCCATGACCATAAATGTTAACTTATCTGAAGGCGCATACATACCACCAAGCATATGCATGCTCATAGTCATAGTTTGTGGTGCAACCATATAATTAGCAAAAGCATTCATGTTTGTAGCATCATCAGTGCCTTGTCTAAGTTGGCGCATATCCATAGTCATATAACGGTAAGAGAACATAAGTTCTCCTTTGTGGTGAACATGGTCTCCCATTACAGATATTGGCGCGTGTCCATCTGGTCTCCCAGATGTCCAGTGATTTTCATCGTGATTATGTTTTTCTTCTTGAGCAAAAGTTAATGTATTTGCAACACACAGTATTGCAATGAATAATTGTATTTTCATTGTATAATTTTAAGTTTGAAATAATAAGTAATGATTTCTATGGATGACTCACCTTAGAAATAAAGAATAATTACAAAGTAATTATACAACATCGGGAGGTTGAAAACATGCTTCTAGGTAATCAAAATGATATAATTGATTATAAGAATAGTGTGTTTTGTTGTTTTTATAGAAAATCAACAGACTTTTGAGCTTATAAATGGATACAAAACCAATTGGGTAATTTTCCATTGAAATTGATAAGGCAGATAGTGGTTCTTGCTGTTGTTGCTTTTCAATTTCTTTTACCAGATGACATTTCCCGTTACATTGAAGTTCAGGTTTATCTTTATTAATACATAAAAACTCTGCAATATAGTCTTGGTTAAGCACATATTCAAGGCAAGGTTGAATAGGTCTTAACATTGCAACCAAATACAAGAAAACTAAAAATATAGCAGTAGTTTTATGCAAGCCTTTTTAAATTTTGCACAAAAGTATAAAAGCAAAATTACCTGCAAAAGAAACTTTGTGAATTTAAAGCTTTTTGCAGGTAATTAGTTTTAGGTGAATTACAATTTTTGTTACTTTTTAAACAATGGGTCTGAACCAATGGTTCCTACTAAATTGTCAAGGTAATCTTTAGAGCTTACTCTATTGAATAATTCTTTAACGGTTTCTAAACGTTGGGCAATGTTCAGTTCTTTTGCTAAAACTTCATTATTAGCGTCTTGAATAAATGCTTCTAAATAATCTATTTGAGAGCCATAGTATTTAATGTCCTTTTGCTGTTTTAAAGCTAATCTTTCTTTGTACCAGTCCGAATTTAAAACATAGTTTCTGTCAAAATATTGTCGCAATTCTGGGTCATTAATGTCTTTACCTTCATAATTGCCATAAGCCATAATGTGTAACAATATTTTTAAAGGAGGTATTGCTGCTTCAACACTACCATCTTCAAAGTAGTTTATTGCTACTTTTTGTTGTGCCTCTACAATATTGTTAATGCCATCAACATAGTCTTCCATTCCTTGTAGCTCTGGCTTTAACATTCTTTTGTCAAACACTGCAGTAGGTTCATCAAATATTCTGTTTAGGCATAATAAAGAGAATGTTTTAGTAATCCTGTAACCTAATCGACTTGCTAACACTTTTTGTCCGTTATACTCAAAATCTTCAATTTTCTCTAAAGATCCATTAGCAATTAAGTTGTTAGGGTCTCTGTCTTCTGGTGCCATTCTTGCCCAAATTTCAGGAATCAATAAACTTACATCGTGGTCTATTTTGTTTTCTGCACCAACATAACCAGCTGCTGTACTAAATCCGTTAGATTCTGTTAATATATGAGATAATAAAGCATTATTTAGGTCTGTTGTTGGTGTTAGCATGTTAAACGGAGCCTTGGTTAATGCACCTTCAGAACCAGCTCCTGTAGTTGATGGTGATTTACCTGTTAAACTACAAACAAAATCCATAAACAACTCTGGCGTTTCTTGGTAGTGGATAGGGTTGTAAACCGCTAAGGGTCTAATTCCATTTGCCTTATCCACAGGATTATTTCTTCTACCAGGTAAAACAGCATTTACTGTATGAATTACTGGATCTTCAAGCTTGATTTTTCGTTTTAAACGAACCCCCATATCTGAGATGTAAGAGGCTTCGGTTTCCTTATAAAATCTATTTGGCTCTAAATAACGAGGGTTTTTAGTAGGTAAACCATCTTCTATGATTCTTGGGTGGGATGGTAATACAAATTGTATATCCTCGTCATCGCTATTAATTATTTCTTTTATGAAATCTTGTACAGGTTGCGTGTATTTGTCATAATTAATTGTGTCTTCATAAATCTCAATGGCATCCTTTTTTGTCAACATTTCATAGTTGGTTAGGAATCTACCATCTGAAATGATATCTAACTCGGCACCTTTATCGTAACCTCTAACTATAGCTTCATCTGGTCTTTGGAACAAATGCGCTTCACAGTTTACCAATACTTTTACACTTTTATTTGTGTATTCAGGATTTAAATCTTTAAACCTATTTCTTGGAAGCGTTATTGATGCAGAAATATCATCTTCAGTCTGAATTTTTTCACTAGCAGAAAAATCAGAACGCAACTTGTTAAGCATCCAATTACCTTGTTGATTAAAACCTATACGTACATAGCTACCTACAACTGGGTTATTATTGTATAATAAAGTAGTTCCCTTAACGCCATTGATTATGTCCACAGACATCATGTCTTTCCAATTAAGGTTAGCACCATGGGCTTGTCTAAATAATCTTTTTACAAATAGTACTAACGAACGAATATGTACAGGAATGTTTTCTAACCATTCATTGAACTCATCGGAGTTTTCTTCTGAAGGGGTTAATAGCTTTACAACAGAGCCTAAAGTTCTTTTTTCACTTAAGAATGATCTAGATTTTGGTCTGTTAGGATCATTGACTTTCCATCTTGTAGAATAATTAAATTCAATAATCTCATCAGCTTTTTTGAAATCCTCTTCTATGTTGTGAATGTTAAATCTGCCATAGGTAATGGCGTTCTGCATGGATTTAGAAATCTCTGATTTTCCACCACCAGATACTGTACAAGGTTTATGACAGAATACACCTTCTGGGTAGGTCTCTACCATGCGCCATAAATCAATAGATTTATGCTTTTCTAACCTTAGCTTATTTCCAGAAGGATGTACATAGGTTTTAAAAGGCGATAACTTTAGCTTTTGTTCTTTGCCCTTGTAGTTCCATGAGATGCTATTGGTATTTGTGTTGAAATATGACGATTCTGGTATGTAAACTATATTAGGGTAGGTATTGTCAATGGCATAATTTTCCGGTTTAACTGTAATTCGGTCCCCTAATAAGGTTTTTACATCCTCAAATGTATGGTCTAAACCATAATATTCACTGTAGTCATTACAATTAACAGAGTCTCCCATAACCCTTCTCGCATAGGCAATGGCTCCACCAGCATGTTCTTCTTCTAATACACCATATAAGTTGGCAGAGTAGCTAATTTGTGTTTTGATTTCCTTTTTAGAATAACCGTAATAGTTATCTGCAATTAAAGTAACAACAACACCACTTTCATCTCTACAGGTAATTTTAAAAGCGCCACCATCATTATAAAGTTCATTCTCTTTTTGCCAGCACATACCATCTTTTTTCTGGCGGTCTGTAGCAGCATCAAAGTGAGGAAGACCTACGTCTTTCTTTTTAAGTTTTAATAATTGAGGTGCCAGAATTATACACCCAGAATGACCTGTCCAGTGTTCTGGGTCTAATGCAGCGTCATTATGTGCTAAATTAGGGTTGCCAGCATTTCCAAAAATGTTCTCAACAAAATCTAAATTACTTACTAGAGAACCTGGTGCGAAAAAGCGAACTTCTAACCTTTTTTCAGAAATAACACCTTTTACCTCTGGACATACCACAGGTCTTAAAAGCATAGAAACCATGGTTTTTGCTTTCTCTTTTTGATTTGATGTAAAAGGAAGCGTATTTAAGTCTTCAGATGGTTTGAAAGCTTCATTTAAGAAATGGGCTAATACCACTCTAGGAACTTCTTTTTTATCTAAAGGAACAGGTAGTGGTCCTTCAACAATATGAAACGTTCCTTTAGTTGTTCTTTTATCGTGTAATGGGTTGTTGAGAATACCTTGTTTTAACCGTTTAGAATTTACCAAATTACTTTCAAATGAGTTGCCATCAGGTGGTAAACTTGCTTCTCTTGCTTGTCCTTTTTTAGAAAGTATTAGTGTGTTATTTGGTAACTTATAAGATTTGTTAACCTTTACATCTTTTAAATAACTGTCAATAAAAGCTTGTATTCTGGAGTCTGCAGGACTTAAGTGGTCTGCTAAAAGTCTTGATTTTTCTCTAAGACTCATGATAAGTGGCCGCGTTGTTTTTTCAAATTCAGGGTCACAAAATTTTTTCTTACTTCCTTCTTTGTCTTTAAAAACAGGTTGTCCAATTGCTGCTAATTGCAAATTGATAAATTGGATGATGTCTTTTCTTGATTCTTCCATGATTTTCTAACTTTGATTTTTGCTCGTAACCTTACGAATATTTGCTACAAAGTTAGAACCAGTATTATTTAAAAAACCTGTCAAAAGTCATGTTATCATTATATTTTTACGATAACGTTTTAGTGGAAAAAGTTGGTTGGAAGATATTATTTAAAAGCATTCAGCCCGGTAATATCTAATCCGGTTATTAATAAATGAATATCGTGTGTGCCTTCATATGTAATAACACTTTCTAGATTCATCATGTGTCTCATTATGGAGTATTCGCCTGTGATACCCATGCCTCCTAGTATTTGACGGGCTTCTCTGGCTATATTTAGAGCCATATCTACATTGTTGCGTTTAGCCATTGATATTTGAGCCGAAGTAGCATTACCTTCATTTCTAAGAACCCCTAAGCGCCATGTGAGCAGTTGTGCTTTGGTTATTTCGGTAATCATTTCAGCTAATTTTTTCTGTTGTAATTGAAATTGACCAATAGGTTTGTCAAATTGAATACGTTCTTTACTATATCTAAGTGCTGTATCATAACAGTCCATAGCTGCTCCAATAGCACCCCAGGCAATGCCATATCTTGCAGAGTCTAAACAACCTAAAGGAGCTCCCAAACCAGATTTATTAGGCAATAAGTTTTCTTTAGGCACTTTTACATTATCAAAAATGAGTTCACCAGTAGCAGATGCACGTAAAGACCATTTATTATGGGTTTCTGGTGTTGAAAAGCCTTCCATTCCCCGTTCTACAATTAAACCATGTATGCGCCCTTCTTCATTTTTTGCCCAAACTATAGCCACTTGAGCAAAGGGGGCGTTGCTAATCCACATTTTTGCACCGTTTAAAACATAGTGGTCACCCACATCTTTAAAGTTAGTAACCATGCCTCCAGGGTTGCTTCCGTGGTCGGGTTCAGTTAATCCAAAACATCCCATCCATTCGCCTGAAGCTAATTTGGGTAGGTATTTTTGCCTTTGTACTTCGTTACCATATTTCCAAATGGGGTACATAACCAAAGAAGATTGCACCGATGCAGTAGAGCGTACACCAGAATCGCCTCTTTCAATTTCTTGCATTATTAGGCCGTAACTAATTTGATCTAAACCAGCGCCACCATATTTTTCGGGGATATAAGGGCCAAAGGCTCCAATTTCTGCTAAACCTTTTATAATTTGAGTGGGAAATTCTGCTTTTTGGGCGTACTCCTCAATGATAGGGGAAACATCGCGTTTTACCCATTTTCTACAGGTATTTCTAACTAATTTATGTTCTTCAGAAAGAAGTTCGTCTAAGTTGTAATAGTCTGGAGCCTCAAACAAATCTGGTTTCATAAAGAGTAGAATTTAATAGGTTTTTAAATAGTATTATTAATAAAAACACTGTATTTTTAATAATTCAATATTATTTACTACTCAAATTTAAGTAAAGCAACTGAATCCTTAAGCAATTTATTAAAGAATTTTACATATTTAAAAATCGAGTAAGTAAACTATGAAAATGATGAACACCTTGTTCTCTGTTTGGAGAATATCTGCCAGATTTATAGAATGAAGAATTAACTCCCTTTTGAACATTCTCAACAATGGCTTCGTCTTCTTTTTCTACTTTTTCTAAGCCACTGCCAGCTCCTTTTTCTAATTTGGATGCATCAAGAACATAAGATATAAAAGAAACTTTTGTTTTATCCCTAGTTAATGGCTGGATAATATTTAGTGATAATCCCCATGGATAAAAATTAAACATCATGTTAGGAAAAACCCAGTAATAATAGGCAGCTACATGTTTGCCATAATCCATATGATTCTCTGGTAAATCAAAAGTATTTTTGGGTTCGTCTGTGTATCCAATTTGAAGATTACAATATTGGTAGGTTTCAGTTTTATAACTACCATAATCTAGCACAGCATCCAAATCCTTATGAACAAAAGGCACATGAAACCCTTCTAAAAAATTATCGCAATATAATGCCCAATGTGCTTTTACAATAAAATCTTTATTTAAAGATTCTGTTAGTACAAATTTATCAAAAGGAAGAAATCCAATGCGTTCATTCATTTTATCAATAACTTGTTGAAAATTAAACAGAGGGTTTAAACCAACAAACAATAAGCTTCCCCATTTCAATAAAGGAAGTTCGTGTAAATTATCGCATGGTTTGGGGAAATCGATGACCCTTTTGAACTCTGGCATATACTCAAATTTGCCCTTAAGGTTAAATCTTCTACCGTGATAACCACAAGTTAGTTTTTTAGATTTTCCAGACTTTAAAACTACAAGGTTGCCACGATGTGTGCATACATTGGATAAGCAGTGTATCTTATTGTCATCATCTTTTGTAAGTAATAAAGGTTCGGAAAGGTAGTTTTCTAGTAATGAAAATGGATGTACAGAAAGCCTTTCTTCTAATAAACTTTCATCACCAATAAATTGCCATGATTTTAGAAATACATTGGATTTTATCGCTTCGAATGTATTTTCATCTTTATAAAAATTGGCAGGAAGTGTTTCAGCTTTTCTAATATCTGAATCAATAATATATTTCTTCGTCATAACTTATTTAATTGTACATTCGCTTTTCGCTCTTAAATTTACTCATTTAAATTTTGCTGCTTTTAACCCAACCAAATGAATCAAAAGTCACAAAAAATAGGATTGATAACTGCTACATCATACGTAATTGGAGGTATGATTGGAGCAGGAATATTTGTTATACCTGCTATTCTTGCTCCATATGGTAGCATAAGTTTTTTGGGTTGGTTGTTTACGGCATGTGGAGCATTAATTTTGGCAAAGATTTTCGGTAATTTTAGTAAAATAATTAAAGATAAAAGTGGAGGCCCTTATGCCTATTCTAAAGCAGGTTTTGGTGACTTTATAGGTTTTTTGGTAGCTTGGGGATATTGGATAGCAATCTGGGTTAGCAATGCAGCGCTGGCAATAACTGTTGTTGGTGCCTTGAGCTTTTTTTTCCCAGTGCTTGAAAGCGATAGTGTTATAAGGGTGCTAATAGGGCTGTCATTAATTTGGTTTCTGACAGGTCTTAACGCTAGGGGAATTAAAGATTCAGGAAAATTTCAAGTTATTACAACAGTTCTAAAATTATTGCCTCTATTTTTTGTAATTATAATGGGGCTATTTTTATTTGATATTGATAATTTTCCAGCATTTAATTTAACAGGTAAAAATGATTTTTCAGTATTGCCAATTGTTGCGGCTGCAACATTATATGCTTTTTTAGGCTTGGAATGTGCTTCTGTTCCTGCCGCAGACATAAAAAACCCTGAAAAGACAATTCCTAAGGCGACCTTAATTGGAACTATAATTGTAGCAATGGTTTACGTTTTAAGCACATTCGTCCTTTTCGGTGTTTTGCCTATGGATGAATTGGCTTCATCCGCATCGCCATTTGCCGATGCAGCAAGGCTTATTGGCGGAGATTTAGGAGGATATTTTGTTGCCGGAGGAGTTGCGATTTCAGCAATAGGATGCCTCAATGTTGGGGTTCTGTTTACCGGTCAAATACCAATGGCTGCATCCCAAGATCAACTGTATCCAAGAATATTTGGGAAACTAAATAAAAATGGTGCACCTGTATTTGGATTAATTATTGGAAGTTTACTTACTACTGCTATTATGCTAATGAATTTGTCTGATGGGCTTGTAGATCAGTTTAAATTTATTGCAAACATTGTTGTTTTTGCAAACCTTATTCCGTATTTGTTTGTATCGGCGGCCTATGTTCTTGTTTTAATTGAAAGAAAGATTCCAGTTAAAAACTGGATTAAAGTACTAACATTAAGTTTGCTAGGGATTACTTATTCGCTTTGGGCTATTTATGGCGCTGGAGAAGAAAGTGCCTTATTTGGGTTGTTATTATTGCTATTAGGAATCCCCGTTTATGTTCTAATGCAATGGAATAAAAGAAAATAATTACATTTTTAAGTAAAAATCTTTAGTCAAATTTATATAGTTTTGAGTGTATTTGTGGCGTCCTGTTTCAATAATTAATGCTTCCTTTTTTATTTCGCTCTTATGAAATGAAAACTCCATAAAACTTCTCTTTATTTCAGATGACGGATTTCCTTTTACATGTAATATTTTAATCGGGAAGAAATTATATTCTAAGGCTAATTGAATAAAACCCTCCTCTTCTTTAAAGGGGATAACCACGCAAAAGCTTCCTTCTTTGGAAAGTAGTTTAGCGCCGCTTTCAATTAAATGGTCAAAGGGCATGGCATCTTGAAAACGCGCCAAGTCTCTAGAGTTGTTTTCAGATTTATAATCTTCGGAATAGAAAGGCGGATTTGAAATTATTAAATCATATTTATCATCAATTTCATCTGCAAATTCCTCTAAAGAAGCATGATAACAAAACAGTCTGTCTCCCCAGTTAGATTGTTCAAAGTTGTCTACACATTGCTCATAAGCCTTATCATCAATTTCAATGGCATCAATAATTTCTGCCGAACTACGTTGAGCAAGCATTAGGGCTATTACTCCGGTTCCTGCTCCAATATCTAAAACAGAAAACGGGTTTTTATCCAATGACGCCCAAGCTCCCAATAAAACACCATCGGTTCCTATTTTCATGGCGCATTTATCTTGTTTAATACTAAATTGTTTGAATTGGAAAGGGTTATTAGACATTTTTTGCTTTAAGAATTAGCAATAGTAAAAAAATATTGTTAATTGTTGAAAAGTTATTTTAAAACTTAATAATTATAAAATCTTTTAAGAGTTGTATTTACGTATATTGTTACAGTAAAAAATTAAAGTTTTGAAACAGATAAATCATATTCTTGAGAGACTAAATGAATTAATAATATTGAATGAAGAGGTAGAAAATGCCTATGTTAGAGCTAGTAAAAGCTTAGTAAATAGTCATAATAAAACCTATGCCACAGAAAGAGGACAAGAACGAGAAAAGATAGTCAACCTTTTAAAAATTGAATTATCTAAGATTGAAAAAAGTGAGGCTAACGCATTAGCAATAAAAAGAAAGTTTCATTTAATGCGTTTGAATTTTAGGAAATACTTTAAAATAGAAAATGATCCTGGTTTTTATGTTAAGGTGTATGAAATTGAAATTTTAAGTATTAATAAGTATGATGAATTACTTTCTCAAATAAATTTACCCTTGTCTCTTTGCAGGTTATTATTAAAACAAAGAGATAGCCTACAGGCTAGATTGCATATTATTGAAAGAGGTGAAATAGAAGCGCTTGCTCCAGTTAACTTAGATTAAGATTAGATTTATAAGTATAAATCTATTAAACCTTCTGGGGTTTCTACTAGTATTGTTTTAGAGTTCCGGTCAACCTCTATGATGAATTCGTCATTCATTGGAATAAGAATTTCTACACCGTTTTTGTCAATTTCAAAAAGAGCTTGAGCTGTAGAGTCGTTAATGGCTTTTATTATACCAATATCACCATGTTTCTTATCGGTTATATTAAATCCAATAACTTCATGAAAATAAAATTTATTGCCTTCAAGTTTCGGTAAAAATTCTAACGGTAAATACAGCTCGCTTTTCATTAAAGCGTCTGCATCTTCTTCAGAATTCACGTCTTCAAATTTAATACGTAATAAATTAGATTTATGAAGTTGAGATTTTTCAATGAAAAAAGGAACTAAGTTATTGCGAAGTTCTACAAAAATAGCATCTAAATTTTCATAAAGATTGGGTTGATCTGTATCAAGTTTAGCTAATAGTTCACCTTTAAAACTATATTTTTTTACAATTTTTCCTAAATAAAAACAATCATCCTTTTTCATGACAAATATCTTGGTTTGTAATCCTGAACAAGATTTAGGGTTTTACAAATAGTATTAAGGTTTAACTAAATAAAAAACTCCGATAACGAATTATCGGAGTTTAAAAGTATAAAAAATTTAATTTTTTACTCTTCTTCTTTTGCAGCATCAGCTTCAGCGGCAACCTCTTCAGTGGCCTCTTCTTCTTCAACTACAGGAGCAGCAGCAGCAATTCTTGCTTCATTAACTGCTTTTTCAGCAGCTAATGCATCCGCTTTAGCTTTAGCATCAGCATCAGATAATCCGTCTGCTTTAGCTTGAATTTTAGCAGCTTTTTCTTCTACCCAAGCTTTGAATTTTTCTTCAGCTTGCTCTTCAGTTAAAGCTCCTTTTGTTACACCACCTGCTAAATGATTCTTCAATAAAGCACCCTTGTATGATAACAATGCTTTTGCAGTATCAGTAGGTTGTGCACCATTTTGTAACCATTTTACAGCACCGTCAACATCTAGTTCAACAGTTGCAGGGTTAGTGTTTGGATTGTAAGCACCTAGTTTTTCTAAGTATCTACCATCTCTTTTTGAGCGCGAATCCGCGGCAACAATCCAGTAAAAAGGTTTCCCTTTTTTACCGTGTCTTTGTAATCTAATCTTTACTGGCATAGTAATTAATTATTTGAGGTTCCCGACCTCGGTTATTAATGAGGGCGCAAAGATACTCTAATATTTTTAATTTTCAAGTAATTAGCTAAAATAATAGACATACTGGAGTACAGGCTTTTTCCTTATGTAAGAAGGTTAATGTTCCGTTTTTTGGATGTATTTTAAAAACAGCTATATTGTTGCTTTTTCGGTTGGCTACAAGTAAAAATTTACCTGTTGGGTCTATTGTAAAGTTTCTTGGCCAGTTTCCTTGTACACTTATGTTTTGTATTTTGACAATGGTGCCTGTTTTAAGATTTCGTTTGAAAACAGCAATAGAATTTTCACCTCGGTTAGAACCATATAAGAATCGTTCGTCATTTGATAAATGAATATCCGCACAATAGCTTTCGCCATTATAATTCTTATCTAAAGTAGAATCTTCATCTATAGTTTTGAATCCAGAATCGGTTTTTTTAACGGAAGTAATTGAATTACCATATTCATTGATTATATAGATATATTGTCCATCTTTAGTTAAAGAAAAATGACGAGGTCCGGGGTTGCCTTTCATTTTAACAATGGTTTCAGATTTCAGAATATAGTTATTACTTTTTAATTTGTATTGATAAATAGCATTTCTTCCCAAATCAGAAACAAATAAATTGTCATTATAAAATTGAGCAGAATGCGCATGTGATTTTTCTGTTTTAGAGTTGTGATTAAACGTTTGTGAAGCCTCATTTAAAGTACCATCATTGTTAATATTGAGTATAGAGGCAGTACCGCCAAAATAAGTGCTAATGACAATTTTGTTTCCAGCTGTATTAATAGAGATGTGACACGGACCTTTTCCGTGGCTATCCACAGAATTTAATAAGGTTAGTTTACCATCATTATTAATTTTAAGGGCAGATACAAAATCGTGATTTGTTGTGTCGGAAGACCGATTAACAGAATAAATATATTTTCTGTCTTTAGAATATGTGATGAAAGTTGGATTGTCAGTTTTAATAGCTAATGTTTTATTTGATAAATTACCAGTTGTAGTGTTGAAAGTGTATTTATAAATACCTTCAGTGCTAAAAGTGCCTACATATAAATCTATATTTTGAGCTTTGGTTTTAAGAAAAGGAATAGAAAATATAATTATTAATAGTTTAAGTTTCATAAAGGTGTAATTTGAAACTCTAAAGTAGAGTTTTTTGTTTACAACTCATGATAACTTGAGGTTATAATATCAATATTGATATGTATTTTTATACACTTCGTTTTTTCTTAGAACGATTATACAAATCAACACATAAATTTAGAGCATGTATTTAATTTTCGATACTGAAACTACCGGATTACCAAAACGTTGGGATGCGCCCATAACTGATACAGATAACTGGCCAAGGTGTATTCAAATTGCATGGCAGCTTCATGACGCCATGGGGAATTGTATTGAACATCAAGATTATTTGGTGCAACCTGAGGGGTTTAATATTCCGTATGATGCCGAAAAAATTCATGGTATTTCTACTGAATTGGCAACAGAACAAGGTGTGCCCTTAAGTGAGGTTCTTGAAAAATTCAATGCTGTTTTAGAAAAATCCAAATTTATTGTTGGGCAGAATGTTAAGTTCGATTTGAACATTATGGGTGCAGAATTTGTACGCGGTGATATTGCCAATAAATTACAAGAACTCCCAATTTTAGATACATGTACTGAACACACAGCTAATCTTTGTCAAATTCCTGGCGGTAGAGGGGGGCGGTTCAAGTTACCTACTCTTACAGAGTTACATGAGCATTTGTTCAATGCGCCTTTTGCTGAAGCACATAATGCAACTGCGGATGTTGAAGCAACAACACGTTGTTTTTTAGAGTTAGTACGTTTGGGTGAATATACTAAAGAACAGCTTGATGTAGAAGATGATTATCAGACTAGGTTTAGAGAGGCTAATCCTAATGTTATTCAGCTAATAGGGTTAAAGCATATTAACCTAAAACAAGAAAGTGGTAAGATTCAAAAGCGTCTTGAAAAGTTAGAACAATCTCAAAATATTGGAGATGATGTTTCTTTAGATGTAGATTTAACAGACGTTAATTTTGTGCATTTGCATAATCACTCTCAATTCTCTGTGCTACAATCTACTATGAGTATTGGAGATGTGGTGGCCGCTGCCGAATCTCACAATATGCCAGCCGTTGCTCTAACAGATCATGGAAACATGATGGGGGCATTTCATTTTATAAATGCGGTAAATAAACAAAACAAAGGTATTGAAGCTGCAATTGCTGATGCCAAAGAAAAAGGAGAGTCAACAGATAAGAAATTAATAAAGCCAATTATTGGTTGTGAATTTTTTGTATGTGAAGATCATAAAGACAAATCTCGAAAAGATAATGGTTATCAAATTGTGTTATTAGCCAAAAACAAAAACGGCTATCATAATTTGGCAAAATTATCATCTCATGCCTTTGTTGATGGCTTTTATTATGTGCCTAGAATAGATAAAAAACTCATTCAGCAGTATAAAGAAGATGTTATTGTCTTAACAGGTAATTTATATGGAGAGGTGCCAAGCAAGGTGTTGAACATAGGAGAAAATCAAGCGGAAGAGGCTTTGGTTTGGTGGAAAAATGAGTTTGGAGAAGATTTGTATATGGAGCTGATGCGTCATAACCAAGAAGATGAAAATCGGGTTAATACAACATTGGTGAAATTGGCAAGAAAACACGAGGTTAAACTAATTGCGTCCAATAACACATATTATCAAAATCAAGAAGATGCTAATGCGCATGATATTTTATTATGTGTAAAAGATGGTGAGAAGCAAGCCACACCAATAGGAAGAGGTCGCGGTTACCGTTACGGACTACCAAATCAGGAGTATTACTTTAAGTCTTCTGATGACATGAAGAAACTCTTTAAAGATTTACCCGAAGCCATTTTAAATACTCAAGAAGTCACCGATAAAATTGAAGCTTTCCAATTAGCTCGAGATGTATTATTACCTGCCTTTGATATTCCGGATGAATTTAAACATGAAGAAGATTTAGCTGATGGAGGTAAGCGTGGAGAAAATGCCTATTTAAAACATTTGGTTTATGAAGGTGCAAAAAAACGTTATGGAGAACCACTTACAGAAGATATTACGGAACGATTAGATTTCGAGCTTAGTGTTATTGAAAATACTGGGTACCCTGGGTATTTTCTAATTGTAGAAGACTTTATTCGTGAAGCTCGAAATATGGATGTATCGGTAGGTCCTGGGCGGGGTTCAGCAGCAGGGTCAGTTGCGGCGTATTGTTTATGGATAACCAATATTGACCCCATGAAGTATGATTTGCTTTTTGAGAGATTCTTAAATCCAGACCGTATTAGTATGCCCGATATTGATATTGATTTTGATGATGAGGGAAGAAGCCGTGTTATGGACTATGTTATTGAAAAATATGGTGCCAACCAGGTAGCACAAATTATTACTTATGGTACTATGGCAGCCAAATCGTCAATTCGTGATACTGCACGTGTATTGGATTTACCCTTATTTGACGCTGATCGAATTGCGAAGCTGATTCCTAATATGTCTAAGCTTAATAAGATTTTTGGTTTAGATGAAAAAGGGTTAGCTAGTAAGTTTAGAGCAGAAGAATTAGAAAAGGTTAATCAGCTTTTAAATATTTCAGAAGGAGTTGATTTAGAAGCAAAAACTGTGAATACGGCTAGGGCTTTAGAGGGCTCTGTGCGTAATACAGGGATTCATGCCTGTGGAGTGATTATCACACCAGACGATATTACCAAATTCGTTCCGGTTTCAGTAGCAAAAGACTCCGATTTATATGTTACTCAGTTTGATAACTCGGTTGTTGAAGATGCCGGATTATTAAAAATGGATTTCTTAGGATTAAAAACCTTAACTCTTATAAAGGATACCGTAAAAATTGTAAAAGCTAAGCACGATATTCAATTAGACCCTGAAAGTTTTCCTTTAGATGACGAAGTAACCTATGCGCTTTTTCAAAGAGGTGAAACAGTTGGGGTATTCCAGTACGAATCTCCAGGTATGCAGAAACACCTTCGTGATTTAAAACCAACGGTGTTTGAAGATTTAATAGCAATGAATGCCTTGTATCGTCCAGGACCAATGGAATATATTCCAAGTTTTGTTCGGCGAAAGCATGGTGATGAAGAGATTACCTATGATTTACCCGCTATGGAAGAATACCTAAAGGAAACTTATGGTATTACAGTATACCAAGAGCAGGTAATGTTGTTGTCTCAAAGTTTGGCAGATTTCACCAAAGGTGAAGCAGATGTACTCCGTAAGGCTATGGGTAAAAAGCAGATTGCGGTACTTGATAAAATGAAACCTAAGTTCATTGAACAGGCCAGTGCAAATGGACATGATGCCAAAATACTAGAAAAAGTATGGAAAGACTGGGAAGCCTTTGCTAGTTATGCGTTTAATAAATCGCACTCTACCTGTTATGCGTGGATTGCCTACCAAACTGCGTATTTAAAAGCGCATTATCCTGCAGAGTATATGGCGGCAGTACTTTCTAATAATATGAATGATATAAAATCGGTTACATTTTTTATGGAGGAATGTAAGCGTATGAAATTAAATGTACTAGGACCGGATGTTAATGAAAGCTATTATAAGTTTTCTGTAAATAAAGATGGTGCAGTTCGTTTTGGAATGGGAGCCATAAAAGGAGTTGGTCATGGAGCGGTCATGACTATTGTAGAAAATAGAGAGGACGGACCATATAGATCTATTTTTGATTTTGCTAAACGCATAGATTTACGGGCAGCAAATAAAAAGGCGTTTGAAAATTTGGCTTTGGCAGGTGGTTTTGATGGGTTTGGAAATACTCATAGAGCACAATATTTTCATAAAGAAAATGATGCTACTTTTTTAGAAATGGTAATTAAATATGCGCATAAGCATAAGGAAAATGAAAATTCTGCTCAGGTGAGCTTGTTTGGCGAATCTAGTGAAGTACAAATTGCAGAACCAACTATTCCTCCATGTGAAGATTGGGGAACAATGGAAAAATTATCTAAAGAACGCGAGGTAGTTGGAATTTATATTTCTGGCCATCCATTAGATGATTTTAAAACAGAAATGAAAACCTTTTGTAATGCAGCTGTAGGCGTGTTTAATGATTTGCATCCTTATGTAAATAGAGAATTGGTTTTTGGAGGAGTGGTGACCGATGTGCAGCATAGAGTTAGTAAACAAGGAAAAGGTTGGGGGTTATTTACAGTTGAAGATTATACCGATAGTTATGAATTTAGAATTTTTGGTGAAGAGTATTTAAAATTCAGGCACTTTTTAATGGTAAATAACTTTGTTTTTGTAAAAGCATTTGTACGTGAAGGATGGGTTAATAAGGATACAGGAAAGAAGAGTGACCCAAGATTGCAGTTCAATAATTTTCAGTTATTGCAAGACGTCATGGAAAATTATGCAAAAAAATTATCACTTCAGTTAGATATAAATGATCTTAAAGAAGAAAAAATCATTAAGATTAAAGATTTATTGAGTTTGCATCCAGGAAATCAGGCTTTGAATTTTTTGGTTTATGATGCAAAAGAGAAGATGAAATTAAATATGCCTAGTAGAAAACAAAAGGTGAAAGTTTCTCAAGAATTAATCTCAGAATTAGAAGCACAACATATTCATTTTAAACTAAATTAATTTTTTTTCGTTTTTAGGGTAGGAATTTTCAAAACTCACTTGTTCTATTATTGAATTAATTAAAA
This sequence comes from Seonamhaeicola sp. MEBiC01930, assembly GCF_045277075.1. GTDB lineage: Bacteria > Bacteroidota > Bacteroidia > Flavobacteriales > Flavobacteriaceae > Seonamhaeicola. The sequence goes on from NZ_CP104270.1 coordinate 1,839,257, forward strand.
ACCTATTTTATATTATGAAAAAGATTTTAAGTTTAACTTTTTTACTTTCATTATTATTTGTAGCATGTGATAATGAAGGAGCCCAAGACAATTTAAACGAAACAATTACCCTATCTGCTGCTTCTGAAGCTGCTATTGAGGAAACTGAAGTTGTGTTAGATGATATAGCACTTTATTCTGAGAGTGTTTATGGTGTTTCTACTTCAAAAAGTAGTTCTACAATAACTTCTAAAAGTGGTGACAAATATGGTCGTTCTAGATTTTTTAAGAATTGTGCAGACATTGTAGTTGAAGTTACAGATTCACTAGCCACCGTTACAATTACTTTTAATGGTGAATGTGAGGATAGTGATGGTAATGTAATTACTGGAACTATTACCAAAGTAAGAGAGATTGGTGATGCTACCAAAACTAAAACAGTAACCTTTACAGATGTTAGCGTTAATGGTTACTTAGTAAACGGTACTAAACAATATACTTTTGTAGAAGAAAATTCAAATGGTAACCCTCAAATGGATGGTACAACAAATATTACAGTTGAAACCGATGAAGGAACCTATACTAAAGTAGGCAATAGAACTGTTGAAATTACTGCAGGAGGAGATACAGATACATGTTATGATGATGAAAAAACCATTACAGGAGCATCAACTTATACTGATGCAGCAGGAAATACATATAGTATGGAAATTACAACAGCTTTAGTAAAGCCAGCAGAATGTAGATATATTGCTTCTGGTATTAAAACTTATACAACCCCTGAAGGAACATCTACTTTAGATTATGGAGATGGTACCTGTGATAATGTTGCTATTAAAACAGCAACGGATGGTACTGTAACTGAGGTTGAGTTAAGAAAAAAGAGAAAAAAATAACTGATTAATTAAGCCCTAATTGATAAAAGAGTCGTCCTGCCTTAAGACGGCTCTTTTTGTTGGTTTAGGTTTTCTCTAAGCTTTTCTGTTAAAAACATATTCCAGGTAGATGAACAAATATCATAGCATTCTAGTTTTGGTGTTAAACCAATTTGCTGAAAATCTATTATAGTTTTAGTGTCTTGTTCAAATATTTTCCAATGCAATACATGTCCAATCCATTCTTTATTAAATTCGGGTTCACCGTCTATACATTTCCAAATGAGTTCTGAGTTTGGTGAGTATTCTATAATCTTAAACGTCCACCAATAACCATTTTCAAAAGTGATAGTAAATTGTCCGTCTTGATTAAAATTTGCATTACTAATCTCTCCCCACCAACTATTCATACCCTCGTTTAGAGCGTTAAAAACGCTTTGGGAGCTTGTATTAACAATTATTTTAATGGAATAGTCTTTAAGAATTTTCATTAGTAGAGCTGTTATTTAGATAATCTTCAAGAGCGTTAAGTTTATTGTTCCAGAATTGCTCATAGAACTTCAACCATTTATTAACTTCCTGTAATTCTTTGGGGTTGGCGTTACAAAAGCGTTCACGTCCTTGAGGTATAATATGCACCAGGCCAGCTTCTTGAAGGGTTTTAATATGCTTTGTGACCCCTTGGCGAGTCATTTCAAATTGATTAGATATTTGAGTGATTGATAGTGCTGATGTAGCAATTACCAAGGCATGAAAAATATCACGTCTTGTAGGGTCTGCTATTGCTTTAAATAGTTTATTTATTTTATCCTGCATTTACTTCTTTTTTTAGGTAGCTGGTTAAATCATTAATGCAATTGTTCCAGCCTCCATTAAAACTTTCAAACATGGCAATGGCTGTTTCACCTGCGTAATTTGTGATGCCCGAATGCTCTAATGTAAGCTTTGTTCCCTCTGAAGTAGATTTTAATTCCCATTTAACAGTGGTTTCGGTTTCAGTGCCACCAACTACCCATGTATAAACTAACACATAAGGCTTAGCTTCTAATATTTCACCACCTATTGTGGTGCAGCCTTTTTCGTTTGGCGGAGAAGTGAATAGGTATTTGTATCCTTTTTCAGCCTTAAAATCGGCTGGAATAAACCAAGTAGAGATTTCTTCTGCTTTGGTTATTGCGTTCCATACTTGGTCTATAGGATGGTTAAATACCACTTCTTTTTTAATAACATCATTCATAATTATTCGTTTTTTTGATTTATATGCAACTTAATGGTTGCTAAATTAAATCAAATATCTTAAACAAGCAACTTTTTGGTTGCTTGTTTGAAATTTCTTCGTGCAAGGGATAGCAGTGGTATCCTTTTTTGAGGTTAAAAAAAGATTTAACGGATAGCCCAACTACCAAGTAAATGCGCCCTAAAGAAAAATATAAAGATTAATTTTATCACATTATATTAGGGGTAATTATTAAGGTAATGAGTCATTTTTATGAATATAAAACGAGATAATGACGTTATAAATAAAACAAATTGTTAGTTTGTAAGTATTCGTATTTTTTTTGACTAATTTTGTGTTATTAAATTAATTAAGAATATTAAAAAGATATATTATGGCATTAGAGATAACAGATGCAACGTTTGAAGAAACGGTTTTGAAAAGTGATAAACCAGTATTGGTGGATTTTTGGGCGGCTTGGTGTGGGCCATGTAGAATGGTTGGGCCTATTATTGAAGAAATAAGTGGTGAATACGAAGGAAAAGCTGTAGTTGGAAAGGTAGATGTTGATAATAATCAGGAGTTTGCAGCTAAATATGGCGTTAGAAATATACCTACTGTATTAGTGTTTAAAGATGGTGAAGTTGTTGATAGAAAAGTAGGTGTAGCACCTAAAAACTCTTATACTGAAGCTATAGAATCACTTTTGTAGTATTTTTATAAAAAAAGAAAATGAGGAAGGTTTGCTGTAATGGCAAACCTTTTTTTATTTTAGTTGATGAGAAAATTGCATAGAGCAAATTGCTGTTTTAAAAGATAAATAATCTGTAAATGAATTTACGTCAGGAATTAAATAAGGCCGAAGGTTTTAATGGATTAGGCTTACTTGCAAAACAAGTAGTTGAAGGTTTTATTGCTGGTATGCATAAAAGCCCTTTTCATGGGTTTTCTTCAGAGTTTGCAGAACATAAAATTTATAATAGAGGAGAAAGTACAAGACATATTGATTGGAAGCTATATGCTAAAACAGATAAATTATATACTAAACGGTATGATGATGAAACCAATTTAAGGTGTCATATTATTATTGATAATAGTAGTTCTATGCATTACCCTGAGATGTCTAATTTTTCAATAGATAATCTGAATAAAATTGCTTTTTCAGCCTTAGCTGCAGCGGCATTAATGCAAATGCTGAAGAAACAAAGAGATGCTGTAGGCTTAAGTATTTATAGCGATAGTTACGATTTTTATGCTCAAGAAAAGGGTAGTGAACGTCATCATCAAATGCTTTTAAATCAGCTTAGTGAAACGGTAATAAGTAAAAATTTAAATAAAGAAACTGAAACGTATACATATTTACATGAGATAGCAGAGAAAATACATAAGCGCTCCATGATTTTCTTGTTTACAGATATGTTTCAAACTAGTGAAGATGAAATAAGGCTGTTTGAGGCTTTACGTCATTTAAAGTACAATAAGCATGAAGTGATTTTGTTTCATGTTTTTGACAAGCAAAAGGAATATGCTTTTAATTTTGATAACACGCCAAAGCGTTTTATTGATGTTGAAACAGGAGAGTATATTAATTTGTATGCAGATAGTGTAAAGCACAATTATAGTAAAAGAGTTGAGGCTTATTTTTCTGCACTTAAATTAAAGTGTGTTCAATATAAAATTAAATATGTTGAAGCGGATATTAATGATAGTTTTAATCATATATTAACCACTTATATGGTAGAGCGTCAGAAGTTTGCATAGTTAGTTTTTCAAACCTCTAATTAAAGAAGTGGTTAAAACTAAAAACTAATATTAAAAAACTTTAAAAAAGATTTGACATATTAAAAAAGGCGTGTATATTTGCATCCGCAATCATGCAACGGTCTGGTAGTTCAGTTGGTTAGAATATCTGCCTGTCACGCAGGGGGTCGCGGGTTCGAGTCCCGTCCAGACCGCAAGAATTGCTAAAAGCCTTAACAACCTTAAGGCTTTTTTTGGCACTTTAAAGAAGTTGTGTTGTTTGATAAACCTTGTGTTTATCAAAGGTTTAAGTAGTTAAACCAATGGAAAGCTTTCCTTTTTTCTGTGAAGAAAATTGGGATGCTTTTTTGTTTTAAATCACTTTAAAACTCTTTTTTACCAAACTCACTATCAATAAAATTAGCCTTACTTTTATTGCTGTTAAATGAATAAGAAAGGTTTAACATTACCATATCAACTTCGTACACATAGTTTGTTGTAGTGAAAAAGGCGTTAGGTCTGGAGGTTGTAATACGTTGTTCGTTAGTATCTAGAATTCCCATATCAATATTTTGCCATTGAAGTGTAGCTACTAATTGATTATTTAAAAAGCTCTTTTTAAAACTTAAATTAGGTGAATAAAATCTTGAATCTTTTCCTTGTGCCGTTTCCCTTTCAGATAGGTAATTAAATGTAAACTGTAGTGAACTGGTATTAGAGAAGTTATAGGTGCTATTAGCATTCAGGGAATATTGAGTAGCATTGCTATCAATAACTTCTCCATCATAAAAACCATCAATGTTAAAGTTGTAAATATTTGCACCAATAAAATTGTTCCATTTAGTAGTTGGTTTTAGTTGTAAACCAAGTTCTAAACCAATTGAGCGCCCCGTACCTACATTAGAATAAATACGATCTAAAACTACATTATTAAACCTAGGGTCTTCTGGATCTATAACAGGACCATCATAAATTTGATTTACTCTATTTACTAAGTTTTCTACATTTCTAAAATATGCGGTAGCAAAAATGGAGTTGCCTTTGTTGAGCTTTTTGGTAATACCCAATTCTACCAAATCTATGAACTCTGGTAGTAAAATTTTGTCTCCTTGTTCCAGAGTCTCAGAATGCTCACGCTCTCTAAATGGGTTTAACTTAAAAGCTGATGGTCTTTCAACACGTTTACTATAAGCCGTTTTTAGTGTAGTTTTATCATTAAAGTTGTATTGTAAAGTACCTGAAGGAAATAATTTTTCGTAATTGTAGTTTAATGTTTCAGCATAAGTTCCTGCTTTGTCAGAAAGTATTAATTCTCTGTCTAAAATTTCAAGCCTTAAGCCTAAGGCATATTCCCATTTACTTTTTTGTCCGTTCAATTGTAAATAACCTGAGTGGATTGTTCTAATTAAATCAATATCATTTGAAAAGTCATCTACTTGAGTAAACGCATCATTATAATCTGTACGTCTTCCATAATAAAAATCACCTCTATTGTCAAGGGTTCTGAATTGATAACCTGTTTCAAGAGTACCAAATGAAAGTGGTTTTATAGTATAGTCTAATTGTGCTCTAAATCCATTTAATGGATTATCGTTAGTATTATATTCATCTTGGATTAAAACTTCGGTATTAGGGTATTCTAAATTACGGTTTGTTGTTGGTCCGCCTAGTAAGGTGTATTCATATAAAAGAGATGTAGAAAATTTAGATTTGTTATTGAAAGTATGCCTATAATCTATACTACCTAAAACAAAGTCTCCTTTGCGTATTCTTAAGTTTTCATTGAAATAAGTGAGTTCAAAAATAGTATTGTCTTCGTCATCTACAGGGTAAGCCATATTGTTGTAAAGTATATCTGCAGTTCTGGCTTTTTCACGTTTACCGGCATAAAACCCTAATGAAAATTCATTGTTAGTATTAGGAATGTAGTCTACAGTAAACCTACCAGAGTAGTTTTCTTCATCAAAGCTACGTTCTCCATCAGAAGGAAAACTTGTATAAACATCATCAACAATAGTCCATACATCACCTTCGCGTCGTCCACTAATGTCCTTGCGTTGATAATTTGCTCCTATGGAAATATTCCATTTATCTTTTCTTATGTTATACGTAGCATCAATTCCATAGCGTTTAGTATTTTCTTTATTGTTATAATCTTCTATGGAAGGAAAACCTGAGTTAATGTTTATTTGGGCAAAATTGCCATTAGCACTCCCTTTTTTTGTAATGATATTTAAAATACCTGCTTTCCCTTCTGGGTCATATTTTGCAGAAGGAGCTGTAATAACCTCAATACGTTCAACAGTATTTGCAGGAAGTTGATTTAAAAATGTAGAAGCATTGCCTTGAATGGGTTTACCATCAAGTAACATTACAAAACCAGAACTACCTCTAACGCTTATATCTCCTAGAGCATTTACACTAACTGATGGTAAGTTTTTAATAACATCTGTAGCGGATCCGCCTTTTGTATTTTGAAATGTTTTGGTGTTAAAAACTTGACGATCAATTTTATTAACTACGGTAGCTTTTTCACCAGTAATTACAACTTCATTTAGTTCATTTTTACCAATATCAAGAGCTATGGTGCCTAAAGAAACGGGTTGGTCTTTAATTTTAATAGATTCAATAGTTAAAGTTTCATAACCTATAAATGATACTTCTAGATAAAACTCGCCCTTTTTATCAGTTTCAATATTAAAAATTCCTTTTTGGTTGGTAATTACGCCAGTTACTAAAGTGTTAGTGTTTTGAGAATATAAAGCTGCAGTAGCATACTCTAAGGGGGCATTAGAATTTTTGTCTATAACTTTTCCGGTAACCTGACTAAATAAATTTTGACTAGTAATAATTGTTATAAGAACAATTATGGCAAGGTGTTTCATGTTTTAAGAAGCTTGTTTTATAAAGAACCCAAAGATAGTTATATTTAGGGTTAGCTAAAGAGATTTAACACTATAGATATAAATAATAAGACGCTTCATAAACTAATTTTGTAAATTGCGTTTCAGAAAAATTTGGGATTATAAGTATGGTTACTTTAAAACAACTGGCAAAAGAGTTAAATGTTTCAATTTCTACGGTTTCTAAGGCCTTAAATAATAGTGAGGAAATAGGAGAGGATACTGTTAGACGTGTTAAAGAATTAGCAGCACTATATAACTATAAACCAAATAAGGTAGCTTTAAGCTTAAAACAGAATAAGACCAAAACCATTGGTGTAATTATACCTAATATATTGAATCATTTCTTAGCTAAAGTGCTTTTTGGTATAGAAAGAGAGGCTACTAAATTAGGCTACAATATAATTACATGTATATCAAATGAATCCTTAGAGAAGGAGAAAGAAAGTTTGCAAATTTTGGCTAACGGTAGTGTTGATGGTTTTATTTTATGTGTTGCTGAAGAAACCCAAATGAAAAATGAGGTTGAGCATTTTAGAAGAACTATTAGTCAAGGATTGCCAATAGTAATGTTTGATAGGGTAGCTCATGATGTATTATGTGATAAAGTTATTGTTGATGATTTTAATGCAACCTATAATGCCACAAAAGATTTAATTACGGAAAACAGAAAGCAAATAGCTTTTGTAAGTAATATTCAGGGTATTAGTGTTGGGAAATTAAGAGAGAGAGGTTATGCTAAAGCCATTTTAGAAAACCAGAAGCAAGAATTATTAATCTTAAAGATTAAAAAGAAGGACGATCATCAAAAGAAAATAAAATCGTTTCTTAAAAAAAATAAAAATATAGATGCTGTTATAGCAGCAGATAGCTCATCTGGAATCATAGCAATAAATGCAGCAGTTAATTTAGGGGTAAAAGTACCTAAAGAAATGTCTGTAATTGGGTTTGCTAGTAAATCTGATGCTGATCATGCCCTGCCAAGATTGACTACCATTAGGCAACATGCAAAGGTTATTGGGGCTAATGCGGCAAAAATGCTTATTCATAGATTAGAGAATATGCATTTAAATGAAGATGTTAAAACAAAGATTGTAAAGACTAGTTTGGTACAAGCTAAATCTACGTTGAAATAAATAACTCTAATTTTTGGTAAATTTTAATTGTAGTCCTTTACACATGTATTGATAGCTGATTTATTGTGTTTTGGTGAAATTACCGTTTAACGATGTATTTCAACGTTAAAAAATGCTTTTTGTCGATTATTTTGTTTTTGCATTGGTTCTTACATCTACTTTAGTCAAAGCTTAATGAGCATAATATTTTCCCCTCAGCGCATTAAGTAAATTAATCCATTTAGTTAGGCTGTTTAACTGGTCTATTCCCTCAAAAAAATAAAGTTATAATCTGTACGCTTTTATGCGTTCGGTTCAAGTTAATTATCCATTTTCCCTCAACAGAGATTTTGATTTTTTCAGAATCTTAGTATGAAGATTTTTTTTTTAAAATTTAATATAGAGAAAATATAATTTAACCTTAAATCGAAATAATATGAAAGCCCTAAAAATTACTTTAATTATTGCTGTTATTTTTGCATCTTTTACATCTTGTACTAAGCAAGATTTAAATGAGGATGATATTTTAATAGACTCACAAGCTCAATTTAGACCTTATACAGGTGGAGGTTTATCGGACTAAAACAACTAAACCAAAATATTTATTGTTAAAAAACTCATTACAATTTGTAATGAGTTTTTTGTTTAAATAATTATAAATACTTTTGAGTAAATAGTTAATCTGTATTTTTTTGAAATTTAATTTTTCTTCCTTAGTAGTTTTATTCTTCTTCTGTTCTATTTATAGTCAAAGTGCTAGAGATTTAAGTAATATTGATTCTATTCAAAAAGTAATTCTTAATTCTAAAACTACTGACTCCTTACTAATTGCCAATGCACATTACCAAATTGGAGAACTTTATAGATATAATTCTTTAGGAGATAGTGCCTATTATCATTATCAGAAAGCTGAAAAAATTTATAAAAGTAAAAAGGACAAGTATAGAACTGCAATAACTTTATATGGAATTGCCGATATTCAGAGGGATGAGAAGGATTTTACAGGTTCGGAGGTAACTTCGTTTGAAGCTATATCATTATTAGAATCATTAAAGCAGACAGATAAAGTCATAAGATATAAATCTTATATTTATAATAGTCTTGGATTGGCTTTTGGACAATTAGAACAGTACGAAGAATCTATTTCTTATTATAATAAAGCTATTGAATTAAAGAAACGATTAAAAGGTAATAATAAGGCAACCCTTCAAAATTCTAGTAATAATTTAGCATTATCTTATAAAAAATCTGGAGACTATGACATGGCTATGGAGAAATATAAGGAGATTTTGGATGATGATAGCTTATTATATGAACGGCCGCAGGCCTATGCTTTAATTTTAGATAATTATGCACATACTTTATATTTATCTAATAATAGAAAACAACTACCTAGGCTATATTTTAAGGCCTTAAATATAGCGGAGAATGCAAGCCCTGGGGGTTACAATTCTATTATTATTAATCAGCATATAGCGGAATATTATAATGATCTTAATATTAAAGATTCTGCTAAATTTTATGGTTACAGGGCTAAGGATATATCGGAAAACTATCATAACGAAGATTACTTGACTTCCCTTTTATTACTGTCAAGAATAGAAGAAGGTGAGAAATCTGCACAACATTTAAAAGATTATGTAAGGATAAACGATAGTTTGTTAAAACATGAAAGAGCTATTAGAAATAAATTTGCCAGAATTCGATTTGAAACAGACCAAATAGAACAAGAAAACATACAAATAGCTAAAGAGCGCATGTGGCTATTGATAATCTCTGTAGTTGTCATTATAGCGTCATTCCTGTTGTATTTGGTAATAGCGCAAAGAAACAAGAATAAAGAACTTCAGTTTGTACAAAAACAACAAGAAACTAACGAGGAAATTTACAACCTGATGTTATCTCAAAATGAAAGTGTTGAAGAGGCAAGAACACTTGAGAAAAAGCGAATTTCTGAGGAATTACATGATGGTGTTTTAGGACGTTTATTTGGTACACGATTGAGTTTAGATAGTTTAAATTTTAATAATACAACAGAGGCTATACGTACAAGAGGTCAGTATATTGAACAATTAAAATCTATTGAAGAAGATATTAGAAAAGTATCTCATGAATTAAATACTGATTTTGTTTCGGGTTCTGGGTTTATAGATATCATTAAAACACTTGTTGAAACTCAAACCATAGCCTATAAACTTCAATATAAACTAGAGCATGATGATGATATTAATTGGGATAGTGTTTCAAATAAAAAGAAAATTCATATTTATAGAATAACACAAGAAATACTTCATAACATTTATAAACATGCCAAGGCAACCTATGTTGTTATTAGCTTTAAATTAAAAAATAATGTAATTTGCTTAACAATTACAGATGATGGTTCTGGATTCGATGTTAACAAAGCTAAGTCTGGAATTGGCCTGAAAAACATGAATTCAAGAATTAATGAAATTAGCGGAACCTTAAATATTAACTCAAAAAAAGAAGAAGGAACTGCGGTTATTATTGAAGTCCCAATACCCTAACGACATATTTAAATGACTGAAAAGATTAAAATTTTAATGATTGATGACCACCCAATGATTATTGAAGGTTATCAAAACACATTACAATTCACAAAAAAGGAGCACCAAGAGTTGTTTATTGATATTGCCAACAATTGTGATGAGGCTATTTCATATATGAATAAGGCTATTAGTAATGAATGGCTCTATGATTTATTATTTGTTGATATTAGTTTACCACCATCATCAGATGGGTCAATGAGTTCCGGTGAAGATTTGGCTGAATATGCTAGGAAAGTTTTGCCTGATGCAAAAATTATTATTCTAACTATGTTTAATGAATCATTTAGAATACATAATATAATAAAGAATATTGATCCTGAAGGTTTTTTGATTAAGAGTGATCTAACTTCTAATGAACTTGCCAGTGCATTTCAAGCTGTTTTAAATAACCCGCCTTTTTATAGTGGTACTGTAAATAGCCATATTAGAAAATCTATTACTAGTGATATTGTAATAGATGAAAAAAACAGAAAAATTTTACACCTTTTGTCTCAAGGAATTAAAACTAAAAATTTGGCTACTCATTTAGACATTTCTCTAAGTGCTGTTGAGAAACGTAAAAAACAGTTAAAGGAGTTGTTTTCTGTTGAAGATGGGCAGGATGAAACTTTACTGAGTGAAGCAAGGAAAAAAGGTTTTGTGTAGCCAGAGTCTTTCTTCATTTACAAATTAAGAATTAGTTTAAGTTTTTTTCTTGTTTTTTAAAATTGGTTAACCGTTATGATATCTAAGAACTACTATTAAACCGTAACTCAGTTACGGTTTTTCCGCATCTTAAAGTCGGTAAAAAGAATTAAATTTGATAGTCAACACTTCAAAAAAATTAATAATCCCTCAATTTTTTTTGTTGATAATAGCAATTTACAGACCCTGTGGAGGTGAGAGACCCACAGGGTCACTTCTTTTATAAGGGTAGTAAAGTGCTCTAAATTTAAGTAAATGAAAAGATAGCGTCTTTGTTATCCCATACTATACCACAAAATAATCCTAGGTATATTATAGCTACAATAAACTTTATAAAAGCCGAAGTTAAAAAACCAATAAAAGATCCAAAAGCGGCTTTCATAGCAGTTTTAGATTCGGTTTTGTTAAGTAATTCACCAAGATAGGCGCCAACAAATGGTCCAATTATAACTCCAAATGGAATAGGAGCAATGAGTCCTACAATAAGGCCGATGGAAGTACCAACCATGCCATATTTAGTACCGCCAAAACGTTTAGTGCCAATGGCTGGAATAATATAATCTAATACCCAAATTAGAATAGCAATAATTAAGGTAATTATTAGAAAAGATTTATTCATTGGTACTGTGTTGGCTAAATGAAGAATAAGTAAACCAACCCAACTAGTTAAAGGACCTGGGAGTACAGGTAAAAAGCTGCCGATAAGACCTAAAATCATAAATAGGGAGGCAATAAGCAATAAGATAATATCCATAAATAAGTTTTATATGTATGGGTTTGACGAAATATACAAACAAATGTTACATTTATAACTAAAAAATTAGTTAAAACTAAATATTTAGTTATATTTGTTGAAACTAAGTTTTTAGTTGAAAACTAAAATAGTTAATAAAATGAAACAACTTACAAAGGCAGAGGAAGACATTATGCAAATACTTTGGCAATTAAAAAGGGCCAATGTTAAAGCAATTATTAATGAAATTGTAGCGCCTAAGCCAGCTTATAATACGGTGTCTACAATAGTTAGAATATTAGAAAGTAAGGGTTTTGTTGGTTATGAAAAACAAGGTAAGGGCCACGTTTATTTTCCTATTGTAGAAAAACAAGATTATAGTAATCAATCTATCAATAAATTGGTAGACAATTATTTTCAGGGTTCCTTTAAAAGTATGGTGTCCTTTTTTATGAAGAAAAACGATATGAGTATGAAAGACTTAGAATCCGTGCTAAATGAAATAAATAAAAAAGACTCGTAAACATGTTCCAATATATAATTCAGACCATTGCTTTTCAGCTGTTCTTTTTAATGGTTTATGATTTCTTTTTAAAGAAAGAAACCTTTTTTAATTGGAACAGAGCTTATTTGTTGGGAACTATAGTATTATCATTATTAATTCCTTTAATAAAGATCGAAGGTCTAAAAAATGTATTGCCAACAGATTATATTATTGCTTTACCCGAAGTTTTTTTAGGAAATGATCAGCAATATAATACAAACGCTATGGCTTTAGATCCAGTTGTTATTTCTCAAAAATCGTTTTGGACTTTGGAAATGTTTTTCTTTTTAGGTGCCACAGCCGCCATTGCTTTATTTGTATATAATATACTTAAAATGAATGTGTTGGTTAGGAAAAGCCCTAAGCGAAAAGTTGAAAATCTTTATATAGTTAATCTCCTAAATAGTGGTGCAGCTTTTTCATTTTTTAAATATATTTTTTTAGGAGAATTGATAGATAAGGATGATAAAAAAACCATTTTAAAACATGAAATGGTACATGTAAAACAGTACCATTCTGCAGATTTATTACTGTTTGAAATACTAAAAATTGTCTTTTGGTTCAATCCATTAATCTATATGTATCAGAAAAGGATTATAGAGCTTCATGAGTTTATAGCTGATGCCCATGCTGTTAATCCTAAGAATAAAGAAGCCTATTACCAAAACTTGTTATCACAGGTTTTTGAAACAAAAAAAATATCATTCATCAATCCATTTTTTAAACAATCATTAATCAAAAAACGAATCGTTATGTTAACAAAATCAAGATCAAAACAAATTAATTTATTAAAGTATGTGCTATTAGTTCCTATGGTAATGACTATGCTTATTTACACGTCATGCGCTAATAGTCAAGAGAAAAATTCAACAGAAGAATTATCAATTTCAGAACAGATTGAATCATTAAAAGTGTCAATGAATGCCAAGGAAGGTAAACTCACTGATGAGGAAAAAAATAGTTTGTTGAAATTATTGGAAAACGTAAATTTTTCTAAAGATAATTCAAGCCCATGGAAAGTTTCAGTTGGAATGAACGGAAGTGCTAATGAGTTTGAAGTGCCATTCGCGGTTATTGAAGAAGTTCCTGCCTTTACAGGGTGTGAAGATTTATCAAACAATGATGAGCGCAAAGCATGTATGGTTAAAGGAATAAGCAGTTTTGTAAACAAAAACTTTAATACTAAACTAGCAAATGAGTATAATTTAACTGGCAGACAACGTATTAGTGTAATCTTTAAAATTGATATGGAAGGTAACGTGACAGGAATAAAGGCTAGAGCACCTCACCCTGCTTTGGAAGAAGAGGCTAAAAGAGTTATATCTCTATTGCCAAAAATGGTTCCTGGTAAACATAAAGGTAAAGTGGTAAATGTGCCATATATTTTGCCCATTATTTTTGATGTGGTTGAAAATAAGTCAGAAGTTGATAAATAATTTTGCAACAATACCTTAGTGTCAACTAAAAACCGAAGCTCTAACTTCGGTTTTTATGGTTTAAGTGAATATAAAAACCAAAAAAATCGTACTTTTCGGGTACAGTTTTAATCCATGAAGTACCCTCTCGTTTTTTTGCTAATGTTATTGCTTGCTTCTTGCAATTATTTCGACGTAAAAAAAACTTCATCTGAAGCAATTTTAAATGAAGAATTAAAAACCTTTAATTGGAAAGAAGTTGATGTTTATCCGTCATTTTCTATGTGCGATTCATTAAGTGAAAAGCATGAAAAAATGTATTGTTTTCAGTATTTTATAAAAAAACAAATTATTGAATCCTTAGAGCAAGAAGTTATTGTTGTAACCCAAGATATTAATGATACTATACAGCTAAAGTTTCAAATTACAGAAGCAGGGGCTTTAAACTTACTTGAAACAGAAATGGATAGCCTCACCATAGAAGAAATACCGAATATTGAAGATTTAATTGTAAAAAGCCTCGATTCTCTGCCTGAAATATATCCGGCTATAAAACGAGGTCAGCAAGTAAAAACACAGTTTAATCTGCCTATTGCTATAAATGTTGAATAGCTAAAACCGAATAGCCAATTTTCGCATTAATCTTAATATTTCAGCGTATAACCAAACAAGAGTTACCAATAGCCCCCAAGTTGCTAACCATTCTTTGTATTTAGCCGATTTGTTCTTGTGCCTTTCAATATAATCAAAATCTAATAGCAATGATAAAGAGGCAAATATAGCGGCAAGAATATTAAAAATAATAGCAGGCCATGAGGTTCCCCAAATAAACACTTTTATCCCGAAGAAGCTTAAAACCCAAGAAATTATATAGATAACAAAAATACTGGTAGCAGCGGTAATAATAACACTCTTAAGTTTTTTTGTAACAACTATAATTCTGGTCTGATATAGAATGAGCATAATCAAAAACGTTATCATAGTAATTCCAATGGCTTGATAAGGTAAATTTGGAAAATGTTTGTGAGCGTAAGCACTCATACCGCCTAAAAAAAATCCTTTTGCAATCGCATAAAGAGGTACCAGGATGTGAGCCCAATGTTGACGCACCGAAATTATTATACTAATAATGATGGCAGCCAACATGCCTCCAATAGAATACCATTTAATATTTGTTCCGTCACTGTATAGCTTCCAAACGCCTATTGAAATAATTATGATAATTAGTATGGAAAGTATGGACTTTTTAAAAATGCCGAAAACAGTCATGGTTTTAGAATCATCACTATCATCTCCAAAGAAATAATTTGTAAAAGCCGGATTGGAAGTTTTGTCTAAAAGTTTCATGAATCTAAAACTAATGAAAAATTATTTCCTAAAGGTTCTATTCTTCCATTTATAGGTTTTAAATGTTGATAAGAAAGCTATGTAAACACTAAAAAAAGGATATAGTATAAAAGCAAAAATATAACTAAGAAGTGCATCTTTTTGATTGAAAAATGAAGCTGTTTTATAAATTAAAATGAAATCTAGATTAAACTTGATAAAAAGTAAATAAGTGAAGATTTTAAGTTTGAAAACACCCAAAACAGAAAGAAGGGCCAGAACTAAAACTAAGGCATTTGCTAATAAAACAATTACCCCGGTAAGTTTACCAAACCAATTGCTGTAAGCACTTGTTTTAGAGGCCCAACGCAAGCGTTGTTCAAAAAGTAATTTCCATGTAGGCTGAGGTTTAGTGATGATAATAGCTGGTTCACTTTTTAGATAGTGAATACTTTTTGGGTATGCCTTAACTATTTTTTCCAATAAGAAAATGTCATCACCACTCGCTATATTGGAGTTGCCTTCAAAGCCACCTACCTCATTAAATGCACTTTTTTTATAAGCAAAATTAGCGCCATTACACATAAACGGTTTGTTAATACCAAAACCACCAATAGTGGCTCCCTGTAAACTTAAAAAATCAAGTAATTGAAATCTGTTCAAAAAAGTGTTTGTACTGTTATATGTTACTGGGGCGACAATACATTTTGAGTTATTTTGTTGGATAAACTCATCATAGCTACTAAGCCAATATTTTGGTAAAATACAATCGGCATCTGTTGTTATAATCCATTCATGTTTGGTTTGCTTTATTGCTGAAGTAAGAGCGTCTTTTTTTGGCGAGTTTGAATGTCTTTCATTCTTTATAATTTTAACGTCAGTTTGAGTGTTTTCTCTTTGCGATAATGTATCGAGAACTTGCTTTATAATTTCTACTGATTCATCATCAGAATCATCATCTATAAAAATAATTTCAAATAGGTATTGTGGATATTCTAATTGTGAAATTGACTTGAGTAATTCTGGTAGATGTTCTGCTTCATTTCTAAATGGAATTAATATTGAAAATGTGTTTTTTGCAGGTTTGTTTTCCAAATGGAATGTCTTGACCTTATCAAAGCCAAAAGCAAAACTTCCTATTAAAAGTAAGTAAGAAAAAATGATTAAAATACTTAATATCACCATTATCAATCTTCGTGTTTAGGCAAATTAAAGTTAAGTACATAGTAACTTCCAAACAGGCTGGGCAGAACAAAATTTAACAGCCACATGATGGTAGTTATGCTTAAAATAGTAAGCTCATTAATTTGAATAAAACCAAATAAATATATTGCTATACTTCCTTTTATAACCACATCAAAGATAAAAATAGAAGGTACAATAGATGATAAAAAATACATTGATGTAATGCACATCATAGCATTTTGATAGTTTATTTCGGCTTTAAAAATATGTAATAAAAAATAGAATTGAAATGAAAAAATCACATAGCGTAATATAGATAATAGGAAAATTTGTGCTAGTGATTTTTTAGAGAAGTTTGTAATTAAGTCTTTTAAATTTTTAGTAGAATAGCCTTTAATTGTAAATCTGCTTTTTTTTATGCTTAACCCAATTATAGTAAAAGCTAATATCACTATAAGTAATATTCTACTTAGTCTGTAAAAATCAATAATGATATTGTACTTGCTTATGAAAACCAAAAGGCCAATAGTACCAAATATAATAGTAGCAAGCATTTGCATCATGTTTCCTAGCAAATTCACAAATACAACACGTTTTCTGTCGTTAGAAGAAAAATAAAATGCTTTGGCACCATATTCTCCAATTCTGTTTGGAGTAAGAAGCGAGGCTGTTAGGGCTCCTAAACTTTGTTCTAGAGCATTTTTAAACGATATTTTTTTAAAGGTGCTAACTAATTTCTGCCATTTAACAATTTCAAGAAGCCAATTAAAAACAGTTAAAATGAGTAATAAAACAATGCTTTTTAATGAAAAAACATTGTTTTTACTTAAAAATTCAATAAAAATTATAAAATCTAATTCGGTATTATTTGTTAGTTTTTTATATATAAAATAAAAAGCTCCAGCTATAATGCTTAATTTAATGAGTACAAAAAAGAATTGTTTAGTTTTGTATGTGAGCAAATTATTCATGCTACAAATTAAGCCATTATTTATATTATGATTTCATATCTTAGAATTTATAAAACAGTTTTTTGTTTGGTAAGTTGTGTGATGTTAAGTATTCATGTGTTTTCTCAAGAGGGAACCAGTTTAATAAAAGCTCAATTTGGTTTAGGTATTTGTAATCTAGCTAAAGATGGTTTTGTTCAAAGTTTTGAAGGTAAATCGGTTAACTTTCCGTCGGTTAATTTAGCATTGCAATATATGTTCAAGCCTCAATTAGGAGGGAAGTTAGATTATAATTTTAGTAGAATATCTAATGAAGAAAATACACCAAGTTTCAAATTAAATTATTCTAGAATAAATACATTGTTGGTATATGATGCTAATAATATTTTAAACTTTTTACCACCTAGGGCAGGAGTGTTTTTTCATGTGGGTCCTGGATTTACCTTTGTTAAACCATTAGGTAACTATACGCAAAATAAAGTCTCTTTTCTGAATATTATGGGCGGTGCAGAATTTCATTATGGAATTTCTGACAAACTCTCAATTTATACAGATGTGTCTTATGTTAATGGATTTGGGAAAGCGTTTAACCCTCTATCCGATGGATTAGGGTCGTTTAATGGTAACATTTTAACAATTACTTTTGGGGCCTCTATTTCTTTAAGTGGCTGTTATTTTTGTGATCAATAAGAATTATGGAAGAAAAAATTATTTTAGGAATAGACCCAGGAACAACAATAATGGGTTTTGGACTTATAAAGGTGGTTGGAAAAAAAATGCAATTTATGCAATTGAATGAATTGGATTTAAAGAAATACAGTGATCACTATTTAAAATTAAAGTTGATTTTTGAGCGTACTATAGAACTTATTGATACGCATAAGCCAGATGAAATTGCTATTGAGGCTCCCTTTTTTGGTAAGAATGTACAAAGTATGCTCAAGTTGGGCAGGGCTCAAGGTGTTGCTATGGCTGCAGGTTTAAGTAGAGAAATTCCAATTACAGAATACTTGCCTAAAAAAATAAAGATGGCTATAACTGGTAACGGAAATGCTAGTAAAGAACAGGTGGCTAAAATGCTTCAAAGCTTATTGGGTTTAAAAACTTTACCAAAAAATTTGGATGCTACTGATGGTTTAGCGGCGGCTGTTTGTCATTTTTATAATTCCGGACGTGTTGAGGTTGGCAAGAGTTATTCGGGGTGGGATGCTTTTGTTAAACAAAACGAAGATAGAGTTAAAAAATAGATATATATTAACTGCTTAATGGCCGGTATCTACATACATATTCCGTTTTGCAAACAAGCATGTTATTATTGCGATTTTCATTTTTCAACATCGTTAAAAAAGAAGGATGAATTAATTCAAGCTTTATTAAAAGAAATTGAGTTACGAAAAGATGAACTGCAAGGAGAGACTGTTGAAACTATTTATTTTGGCGGAGGCACTCCAAGTATACTAGCTAATAATGAATTGTCATTACTTATTGATTCGGTTTATAAAAATTTCAAAGTCATTAGCTACCCTGAAATTACTTTAGAGGCAAATCCAGACGATTTAACTTCTGAAAGGATTATTAGTTTGAGTTCTACACCTATTAATCGTTTGAGCATTGGTGTTCAATCATTTTTTGATGATGATTTAAAAAGTATGAATCGCGCACATAATGCGGTAGAATCTAAAGAATGTCTTTCTGTAGCCTCTCACCATTTTGATAATATAACCATTGATTTAATTTACGGCGTACCAAATATGTCTTTAGAAAAATGGAATCAAAATTTGGAAATGGCTTTTGGTTTCGGAATAAATCATATTTCAAGTTATGCACTTACAGTAGAACCTAAAACGGCTTTAGAGAATTTTATTAAAAAAGGTATTTACCCTCCAACAGACGAAACTTTGGCGCTAGAACATTTTAATCATCTCGTGGAAAGAACAAAGCAAGAAGGGTTTATTCAATATGAAATTTCAAACTTTGGGAAACCCAACTATTTTTCAAAGCACAATACAAGTTATTGGCAAGGGAAATGGTATTTAGGTGTTGGGCCTTCGGCACATTCGTTTTTTGGTGACCAACGTTGTTGGAACGTGTCTAATAATTCAAAGTATATTAATGCAATTGAGGCTAAAGAATTACCAATTACAGTAGAATATCTTTCCAAGAAGGATGCGTTTAATGAGTATTTAATGACTGGTTTAAGAACCGTTTGGGGAGTGTCTTTTGATAAGGTTAAAACTGATTTTGGTGTGGAGTCTTTACAACATTTAAAAAAAGCTTCAGAAAATTACATTCACCAAGAATTATTACTTTCAGATCAGAATAAGCTATTAGTAACAGTAAAGGGAAAGTTTTTAGTTGACGGAATAGCTTCAGAACTATTTATGATTTAACTATATTTGAGTATGATAGCAACTATACAATACAACTCAAGAAAAATACAAATAGATGTTTCTAAACCTTTAGATATTTCTATTGCAATAGACATGTCAAAAAAAAATATAAATGCTTGGTATATTGATGATCCCAAGATTTTTCCTGAAAGTTTCGATGGTGAAACTATTAAAGTCTCAGAAGGCGCTGTTGTTAATTTTAACAATATTCATTTTAATCCGCATTCACATATTACACACACTGAATGCGTTGGACACATAACTAAAGAAGTACATTCTGTAAATAAAAATTTGAAACATTATTTTTTTGTTGCCGAAGTGGTTACGGTTGCTCCGGAAAACGATGGAGATGATTTTTATGTATCTGCAAAACAATTAAAAACAGCTTTAAGAAATAAAAAGAGAGATGCCATTGTTATTAGAACGCTTCCTAATTTGTTAGAAAAAAAGAGTAAGCGCTACTCAAATACCAATCCGCCTTTTTTGCTTGAGGAAGCAGCCGAATATTTGAAGGAAAAGGGAATTAAACATTTACTAATTGATTTACCATCTGTTGATAAGGAAAGAGATGAAGGTAAATTGTTAGCACATAATGCCTTTTGGAATACTTCTGGCGAAATAAGAATGGATGCTACCATAACAGAATTTATATATGTACCTAATTCTATTACGGATGGAGAATATTTACTAAATCTCATGATTGCACCTTTTGAAAATGACGCTACTCCAAGTAAACCAGTTTTATATAAAATAATTCAGTAATGGAAAAGTCTATTAAGCTAGAAGAATTGTTCATGTTTAGTTTGGGTGTTTTTATGTTTAACGCCCTAGATTTTAAGTGGTGGTGGTTTGTAGCATTAATATTAACTCCAGATATTGGCATGTTGGGGTATTTGGTTAATTCTAGAATTGGTGCCGTTATATATAATCTGTTTCATCATAAAGGACTTGCTATCCTAATTTATTTTATTGGTGTTTATTTTAGTAACCAGACAATTCAACTTGTTGGAATTATTTTATTTTCTCATGCCTCTTTTGATCGGATGTTTGGTTACGGACTTAAGTATTTTGATGCATTTAATAATACTCATTTGGGTAAAATAGGAAAAGAATAGATGGAAACGTTTTTAGCTATTATTATTGGTGCTTTAGTTACTTTGGGAGTTGTTACTTTTTTTAAGTCTTATAAAAGGAAACAATTAACAAATGCGCAGTCCGTTATTCTTTTAGATAAGATTAAGAAGGTCTGTAAGTTTATTACTGTTGAAGGCGATTTTGCTGAAATTTACCATTATGAAGACGTAAAGCAGAAGTTTTTAAAACTCATTTCCAGCAAAAAGAAAGCTTTGGTAGTTATTAATGCCAAAGCACATGTGGGTTATGATTTGTCTAAAATCCAGTTAAAATCTGATACTGAAAGTAAAACAATTGTTTTAGAACATTTTCCGCAACCGGAAGTATTGTCAATTGAAACTAACTTGAATTACTATGACAAATCGGATGGACTATTCAACAAATTTGAAGCCACAGATTTAACAGATTTACATCAGGAAGCAAAACATCATATTGAAGAAAAAATTCCTGAAAGTGGCCTCATTCAAATTGCGCAAGGCGAAGCCAGAGAAACCATTCAATTAATTGAAACTATTGTGGAAACTATTGGGTGGAGTTTAGATTATTCGGCTTTAAAAATTGATGGTAAAGATCAAAAGTTGATAGAATGAACATTGAACAAATTCGCAACTATTGCATAAGTAAAAAAGCAACCACTGAAGAATTTCCTTTTGATGAAAACACACTTGTTTTTAAAGTCTTGGGTAAAATGTTTTTAATGGCGCCATTAAAAAAATGGGAGGGAGGAGAAGCAACCATTACTTTAAAATGTGACCCAGAGTATACCGAAGAATTACGCGAGCAATATGAAATTATTTATGCGGGTCCGTATGTTAGTAATAAGCATTGGAATACTATTGATATTTATAAAGGAGAATTACAACCACCTTTTATTCGTAGTCTAATAGATCATTCTTATAATATGGTTGTAAAAGGTATGACTAAGAAAATGCGTGAAACCTTATCAGGTCTTTAATATCTTGAAAGTCAGTGATTTCTTAATATTTTTTTGTATATTTATATTCGGTCTTCCCCAAGAGGTTAATTAATAGTTTAAGGATTTTCCTTGAATCTTTTTCAGTGTCCCAAACTTAATGATGAATAAAGATTATTTATATACAGCTATAAAATTGTAGATTGCTATAGTTGATAGGAAAAGGTGTCTTAGGGCACCTTTTTTTGTATCTAAACTTAGCTTGAAATTCTTTCTATTTGATGTATTATTGCAAAAACAAATTAAGATGAGCGTATTACAAACCCTAAAAGAAAGAAGCAATAATACATGCGAATTATGTGGCGCCACAGAAGATTTAAAACAGTACACTATTCCGCCTTCTTTAAATGAAAATGTAGATAATGATGTGTTGGTTTGTAATACATGTAAAAGTCAGATAGATGGTGATGAAGAAATGAATCCAAATCATTGGCGCTGTTTAAATGAAAGTATGTGGAGTGAACATGTGGCGGTTCAAATAATGGCTTGGAGAATGTTGCAGCGCCTTAGAAATGAAGGATGGCCTAAAGACCTTTTAGAAATGATGTTTTTAGATGATGAGGCTCTAGCATTGGCAAGAGCAACAGGCGAAGATAAAGACTCAAGTGAAAAGATTATTCATAGAGATTCTAACGGTGTAGAGTTGAAAGTGGGAGACTCTGTAGTTTTAATAAAAGACTTAAAAGTAAAGGGTTCTAGTTTGGTTGCTAAACAAGGAACAGCTGTGAGAAATATTCGTTTAGACCATGAAAACGCAAAATATATTGAAGGAAAAGTGGGTGCGCAACAAATTGTAATTATCACTGATTTTGTAAAGAAGATTTAGTCTTTTTCACCTCCTTTTTTAAACCATCTAAATCCTAACGGAATCATTAAAAACAGGAAAAAGTATCTTCCGGTAATCACTCCATAAGCGGTGATAATTAGGGCAATTGTTAGAATGATATAAACGTATTTCTCTTTCATATTTACAGGTGGTTCTTTCTGAATTCTGAGGGACTCACAAATTTAAGACTCTTAAACTGTCTGTTAAAATTAGACATATTATTAAAACCAACCTGTTCCGCAATTTCCTTTACCGAAACATCTTTGTCTGAAATTAATTTTTTACAAGCATGTTCTATACGTAATTCATTCAAAAAATGAATGAAGGTCTTGTTGGTGCGCTTTTTAAAATATTTGCAAAATGCATTTTTTGTCATATGAGCCACATTGGCAATGGTTTCTAAACTAATATCGTTTTCATAATTATTCATGGTATGCTCAAAAACATCTCGCATCCTATTTCCTTCATTAATGCTGTATTTCTTGTCGTAAATGAATGAGGACAAACTTTTGTAATCTGCCTTTAACGTTATTTTCAAAAGCTGAAACAAAGTAATAAACTTATCTAGTTTGCTTGATTTATCAAGTTTGAAAAATAGGTCTTTTATTGGTTCGGTTTCAGAAGATACTTTAAAACCATGTTTAGCGCGTTTAAAAAATGGTTGTAACTCCTTAAGTTCTTCCAAGTCAAAAAACTGTTTGCCAAAAGAGGCCTCAGTAAAAAATAAGCTAAGCATTTGTGATGTTTTTGATATTTGGGTATCACTTTTAAACACATGCGGAATATTGCTTCCTAAAACCAAAACATCTCCTTCAGAATAGTAGTTCACTGAGTCACCAACTACTAGCGTACCTTCCCCAGATACAATTAGACTTATTTGAATTTCTTCATGCTGATGTAGCTTGTCGTAAAAAGCATCTGCATGGTCTATTTGAAAGACCAAAGCATCTTGTTCAGGTTTTGGTATTTTAAATGGTAAAACTTTCAATTAATTGATTGTTTACATAAATAATACTCAAAAATATACATTTAAATATTAAATAGGATAAAATAGTATGTGTATTGAATAACAAGCTATTAAAATTATTTTCAAATAGCCCTTAATTTTGTGATGTAATACTTAAGATATGAATTTGCAATGGAATGGCGTAATGCCAGCTGTGTTTACATGGTTGAAAGAGTCAAAATCTGGCGCTCTTGAAATTGACCTTGATGCAACGCAAAAATACGCTGCAGGTATTTTAAAAGTTCAAGGAAAGGGCGGAAGTAGAATGAGCGGACTTGTCGGTTCTGGAACTCTAGGTGAGAATAGCTACCTGAGCACTAAGCAGCGTCTTTCCTTACTTAAAGCCCTTTCTGAGGTTGCTAAAGAATACAACGTCCCATTGATTAGTGGAGCTGCGGCAGAAACAAAAGAAGAGCTTGCCAAAATCGTTGAAGAGCTTGCTAAAGTTGGGGTGGATACAGTAATGGTTATGCCGCCAAAAACTGAAGCTATTCCTTCTGAGGAAGAAATGTATGCCTACTATGCCCTTTCTGAAACAACTGCAAAAGATGCAGACGTTACAATTATGCCCTATAACAATCCAGAGGCTGCTGGCTATCATAAGCTCTCAATTAATCTTCTTAAAAGACTATCTATTCTCCCTAGAATAACCGCTCTTAAAATATCGACTATGGATGTTTCTATTATTGAAACTCTAACGTTAGAGAATGAAGATTTAAAAGTTTTAGCAGGTGTTGACACCGTAACTGTTCATGCAGGACTTGCTGGAGCATCAGGAGGAATTACAGGTGTAGGTTGTATCTTTCCAAAAGCTAGTGTTACGATGCAGGAGTACGTTACAAATGGAGAATGGGCTGAGGCAAACAAAATTTCTCGAGCTTTAAATTCCATATCGTATCTGGATGCTCAGCCATTACTTTTAGAATACCTTAAGTTTGCTTTTGGAATTCATCATAATGATGCCGACGGAGGGCTTCGTACCTATGGTAAGAAATTAACTCAAAAGCAAATTGATGATGTCCGTGCAAGATATATTTTGGCAAAAGAAAGACTTGAAGTTCTGGACTTAATGGGTTAAGCTTTTCAAATATTCGAAAAGAGATAACTTTGTTTTTACGATTGTTAGAGTTAGATATAAACACTAAATTAGTTATGTAAATATGTTAGATATACGTCCTACATGCGAAAACTGCAACAAATCATTGCCAAACGATTCTAGTGAGGCAATGATTTGTACGTTTGAGTGTACATATTGTTTAGAATGTGTAGAAAATGTGTTGCAACAAGTATGTCCTAACTGCGGAGGTGGTTTTGAAAAAAGACCAATAAGACCTCAAAATCTATTAAATAAATATCCTGTTTCAACTAAAATAATTCATAAACCTGTAGATGTTGAAGCACATTTAAAAAGAATAAAAAATTCATGATAACAGGAAGAAACTATATTGGCAATCAATTATCATCAAAAGGAAATAAGACCTATAAAACCTTTAATCCGGAATTAAATATTGAAAATGAAAACGTTTTCACAGAAGCCACTCCCGAAGAAATTGATGAAGCCGTTTCTTTAGCAGCGACCGCTTTTAAAACCTTCAAATCGGTTTCTGGTAAACAAAAATCAGATTTTTTAAACGCCATTGTCGATGAAATTTTAGCATTAGATGATGAATTAATAAGGACCTATTGTTCAGAAACCGGTTTGCTAGAAGGACGTGCCAAAGGAGAACGCGGAAGGACCGTTTTTCAATTGCGCTCATTTGCAGATTTAGTTTTAGAAGGTTCTTGGGTGGAAGCTAGTATTGATACAGCGGTGCCAAACAGTGAACCTTTACCAAAGCCAGATTTAAGAAAAATGTTAATTCCGTTAGGGCCAGTGGTTGTTTTCGGCGCAAGCAATTTTCCCTTGGCATATTCAACAGCCGGTGGAGATACGGCAGCGGCTTTGGCATCTGGCTGTCCGGTTATTGTTAAATCACACCCAATGCATGCTGGAACGGGTGAATTGGTGGCATCTGCAATTATTAAAGCTGCCGAAAAAACAAACATGCCAAATGGGGTGTTTTCTAATTTAAATTCTAGCGGTATTGAAGTAGGTGAACAGTTGGTAAAACATCCTAAAGTAAAAGCAGTTGGTTTCACCGGAAGCATAAAAGGCGGAAGAGCATTGTATGATATGTCATCTCAAAGAGAAGAACCTATTCCTGTATTTGCAGAAATGGGAAGTATTAATCCGGTGGTCATTTTACCCGAAGCTTTAAAAGAAAAAGGCGAGGCCTTGGCCAAAACTTATGCAGGCTCTATTACTTTAGGAACTGGTCAGTTTTGTACCAATCCAGGATTAATTTTAGGAATTAAGAGCGAGCAACTAGACATATTTATAGAAAATCTTTCAACCGAAATAGTTAAGATTGAACCTTCCTGTATGCTGCACCCAAACATCTACGGGGCGTATAACAGAAATAAGGAAGTAGCAGTGTCTCAGCAGGAATTACAAGTGGTTGCGGATTATGATAATGATGCGCCACCCAATTACGCAAAACAAGCTGTAGTAACAGTGAAGGGAGATACTTTTTTGAGTAATACTAAACTTCATCAAGAAGTGTTTGGTCCATTTTCAATGGTTGTGCAATGTAATGATGAAAAACAATTAGAGCAAATTATTTGGCAGTTAGAAGGGCAGTTAACAGGCACACTTATTTCAAACGATAAAGAAATATCGAATTATCCAGAGTTAATATCAGCATTACAAAACAGAGTTGGACGCTTAATTTATAATGGTGTGCCAACAGGTGTCGAGGTTTGTTCTTCAATGGTTCATGGCGGTCCGTATCCGTCATCAACAGATAGTCGTTTTACGGCAGTGGGAATTCATTCTATAAAACGTTGGGTAAGACCATTTAGTTTTCAAAACTGGCCGGATGCCCTATTACCAGAAGAACTAAAAAATGAAAACCCGTTGAATATTTCAAGACTTATTGATAATGTTCAAACTAAAGATAAAATATAGATTAATAGTAATTTAACCTTGAGAGACTAACTCTAAAATACCTGAAGAATGCCTTTTTTGGTGTTCTTTAGGTTTACTTTAAAGGTCTATGAAAAGTGTATTTCATTGTATTGATGCTCATACTTGCGGTAACCCAGTAAGGCTTATTAAAAAAGGTGGTCCAGAACTTATAGGTAACACTATGAGTGAAAAACGACAACACTTTTTAAAAGAGTATGATTGGATTAGAAAAGGTTTGATGTTTGAACCACGTGGTCATGATATGATGAGCGGAAGCCTATTGTATCCGCCTCATAACCCAAACAACGATTTTGCCATACTTTTTATTGAAACTTCTGGTTGTTTACCTATGTGCGGACACGGAACTATTGGAACAGTTACAATTGCTATCGAAGAAGGTTTAGTAAAACCTAAAACTCCAGGAAAAATTAGAATGGAAGCACCCGCTGGATTGGTGGAAATTGAATACCAGCAAACTGGGAAAAAAGTAGATTGGGTAAAACTTACCAATGTTAAAAGTTATTTGGCAGCCGAAGGATTAACCGTGAAGTTGAATTATTTGGGCGAAATCACTTTCGATGTGTCTTATGGTGGTAATTTTTATGCGATTGTAGACGCGCAAAAGAATTTTAAAGGTGTTCACAAACATACGGCCTCAGACTTAGTTCGATTTTCGCAAGAAGCAAGAAAAAAAATAAATAACAAATACCCAGATATGTTTGTCCATCCAGAAAATGAAACCATAAAAGATGTATCCCACATGCTTTGGACAGGTAAGCCAATTGATTCAGCTTCATCAGGTAGAAACGCTGTTTTTTATGGTGATAAAGCTATAGATAGAAGTCCGTGTGGAACAGGTACTTCGGCACGTATGGCTCAATTATTTGCCAAAGGAAAACTTAAAAAGGGAAAAGCATTCATTCATGAGAGTTTTATCGGTTCAAAATTCATTGGAAGAGTTGAAGAAGAAACCTATATAAATGGCAAAAAGGCTATTATTCCTAGCGTTCAAGGTTGGGCAAAGGTGTATGGATACAATACCATTACTATTGATTCGGATGATGACCCATATGCTTTTGGATTTCAAGTGATATAATTATGGGAAAAGAAGTTGTAATTATAGGTGGTGGAATTATCGGGCTGTGTTCAGCCTATTACCTTCATAAAGAAGGACATCAGGTAACGATAATAGATAAATCAAACATGGATGTAGGAGCATCTTATGTCAATGCCGGTTATTTGTCTCCTAGTCATATTATTCCTTTGTCGGCTCCAGGGGTTATGAAAAAAGGGCTGAAGTGGATGTTTAATCCTTTAAGTCCCTTATATATTAAACCACGTTTAAATCCAGAATTTTTAAAGTGGGCTTTGGCGTTTAGTAAGTCTTGCAATACCGAACATGTGAAAAGGTCTGGAAAGGCTATTCGAGATATTTCAGTTTTGAGTCAGGAACTATTTCAGGATATAATTAAAACCGAAAATTTCAAATCTCATTATGCCAAGAAAGGCTTACTGATGCTATGTAGAACCGAAGAAGCTATGGAGGAAGAAATTCATATGGCTAAAATAGCCAGCAGTCTAGGGTTATCAGCAAGGGAAGTTAACTTGTATGATATATTGCAGATTGAACCTAATGTCACTATCGAAAGTATAGGAGGAACGTATTTTGAATGTGACCATCATTCTACACCGCATGAATTTATGATTGAAATGAAGGCCTATTTAAAAAAGGTTGGCGTTTCTTTTTTTACAAATGAGGAAGTAGTTGATTTAGAAATTCAGAATGGAACTATTTCTAAAGTTAAAACTCAAAACCAAGTTTTAAGTGCCAATGAATTTGTGATGGCTGCAGGTTCATGGAGTGCTTTTTTAAGTAAAAAAATAGGATTGAAACTATTGCTACAAGCAGGAAAAGGATATCGTATAAATACTAATAGAGAAACTAAAATAACAGTTCCGGCTATTTTATCGGAAGCTAAGGTTGCTGTAACCCCAATGAACGGATTTACTCGATTTGCAGGAACTATGGAAATTACAGGAATCAGTAATAGCATCAATAAAGTTAGAGTTAATGCCATAGCAAAAGCAGTGAATGAATATTATCCTGAAGTTGAGTTGAATCAAGAAGAAAAACTGGATGCAGCTTCAGGTTTAAGACCACTTTCTCCTGACGGATTACCATACATTGGGAAATCATCAAAATGTCATAATTTAACCATAGCAACAGGACATGCCATGATGGGCTGGAGTATGGGTACAGCTACAGGTAAATTAGTTTCAGAGATTATATCAAATAAACAATCATCTTTAGATTTACGCCTCTTTCATATTGATAGAAAGTTTTGATAAAATTTTATTTCAACCAACTATCAATAATATTATAAATTTCATTTTGCTTTTCTTTTTCAAAACTTTTAATACGAGTTTTATGGTCTCCTTTTAGTTTAATAAATTTGTAGAGACCTCTTTTAGATGCGCTCTCTGATATATCAACAGCAGTTGCACTCCACGCATCATATTCGCCATAAATGAAAATCATTTTTTCGGCAGAATTATCTAAGAATGATTTGATTTCCTGCATTGGTTTTGGGCTGTAAGCTTTAGAAACACCTTCAGGAAATGCCCAATCAAATTTAAGTACTTCATCAGAATTAAAATACTTTTCAAAAGGTTTAGTTTCATAACCATAGATGCCTTGCTCTGTTAAAGCGGCCCAAAAATATGGTTGTAATGATTTTACTGAAGAATCTTCAAAAAAACCATAGCCTACAACATCAATTAAATGTTTATAAATGTCTGCAGTAGATGCAGTATTTGAAGGAATAGATTTTACATCTGTTCCCCATTGCCAAAAGGCAAATGAATATTCTAAAATGGAGTAGTCAAGTGCATTTTTAATTCCGAACTCCCAAGACATGTTTTCTTTTTTGGCTGCATTTTTCATTAATTTAAGTAGAGCTTCTCTGTTTTCAAAACATAATCCTTGAAATGCTTTTATTTTGTTTCGTTCTTCTTGGGTACCTACATTATCCAGGAATGAATACACTCTAGGGTCTTCTCTTTTAAAGTTTAATGGCCCAACATAACAAACACTGGCATCTACATTTTTTGGAAAGAATCTCCTATGAGCCATAGTAGTTTGACACCCTTTAGAAATACCCGTAGTGATAAATTTAGAGTTGGGATACAAAACATTTCTAATAGCATTAATAATTGCAGTCTGATCTTTAGCGGCATTTTCTATAGTAAGGGTATTCCAGTCAATCTCATCAGGCTTTGAATTATTGAAATATCTATGTTCTATATTTAATTGATTTGCCTGATAATATTGGGCTAATTCTCCAGCTTTTCCACTATAGATTCCATATCCATGTAATTCAACTATTACTGGTTTTAATGGGTTTTCAAACCCTAAAAACACACGTTGTCTAAAAGTTCCTCTTTCTGGGTTATTATGGTCTATTGGTTGTTCAAACCATATTTCATAATTCTCATCAAAATGACTTAGGGTTTCTCGTTTTTCAATCTTAACAACATTTTTTATGGATGCTAATTTTTCGAAGTTAGACTTTTCAATATTGGCAACTGGTGCAGTAGATTTACAACTAACGATTGATAAAACAAATAGAAAGCAAATTAAACGGAACAATTTCATATTTCTAAGTTTTTAACTAGACGTATCAGCAATTATTTTCCATTCACCATCAATCTTTTTAAGTACAAGCATGAAAATACCATCTGCATTTCCTACTTCTCTTTTTATATGGTATTCACCTAATACATAGTAAGCTTCATTACTGATTTTAGAGATGTCATTTATTCTGAAACTGAGTATACCCGTGTGGTCTTTGGTAGGATACGCTTTTTGGTAACGCTCTAATGTGTTTTCCCAACCATAGGTTATACCATTAGCTCCATAAAACTTAAGAGAGTCGCTTTTCCAATAACCATCCATAAATTCTTCAATGTTGTTTTTAGACCAAGCAATTCTTTGTTTTTTTAAAACTTTTTGAATTTCCTTTTTGTCTTTTTCCTCAGAGTTTTGAGCGAAACATACAGCTATTGGAGCTATAAATAGTAATGTAACAATAATGATTTTCTTCATAGGTAAATAAATACAATTGAGGTAAAAATAAAGAATCTTAGTTTAAAAGTGTTGCTCATCGATTAAATTGACACCTGTTTTTTTTTAATCTAAAGTTATTATGAATTCATCGATTAATTATTGGTATTGACTTTTGGTGATATAAATTTACGGTAAATAAACAATCTCCCTCAAATTTATTATTAATATTAAAAACTTAACTATGGATTTAAAAATCACTAACTGCAACAACTTTTTTAAGATTAGAGGTATACTGAATAAGGATACTCTAGGATTATTCCAAAATGTATTCAATAACGTTTTTGATAAAGTAGAGAATTTAACTATAAGTATTGAAGATGTTGAAAGTATGGATCGTTACGGAGTTAACGCCATAGCCAAATTGCATAAGGAGGCCCTAATAAGAGATAAAAGATTATCAGTTTTAGGTTATGGTTGTAAGGATTTATATAACCACTTCAAAACAGAGTGCGCAGCATAATGTGCATTTCATCGATATTATTAGTCTTTTAAACGTTGAAAATTATCAATTTCTAATTTTTTCGTAGGATTTTTTGATTATTTTTATATATATTGGAAATCAAATCATTTATTGATTGCCCTAATTTATTGTATAACAAATTTTAACGCTTATGAGTTTATTAATCAACCATTCAAATAATTTTTTTCAATTAGCGGGTGTTCTTAATGAAACCAATGCTGATAAATTAAAAAAAGTTTTAACTAAAGGACTTAAGAAGTTTGATAAGTTAATTATTAGTATAGAAGATGTAGAAAGTATGGATCGTTTTGGAGTAGATATATTATCAGAAATACACCATCAGGCTGTAAGTGATAATAAAAGCTTTTCAATTATTGGTTACGGCTGCAAAGATTTATATAATCATTTTAAATCTGAAGCAGCTTAATAGTTACAACGTATTTTTTGTTTTTTTAGGAATGCTTCAGTTTCTAACTGCATAAGTTCTCTTATTTTTAGGCGCTTATAATTATAAAGCTCTTCCTCTTGTTCTAGGTCAGTATAAATCCTGTCGTTAATTACATTATCCGTTTGTAACTGTAATGCTCTTTGATTTTTATTTTGAAGAACAATTGTTTTAACCACTGATTCTTGGTCTTCAAGTTTATAGTCATACGTTCCTTTTGGCGATAAAAGTTTTGCGAAAATTGGAGATGTTTCTATGGCTAGAAACAATAGAAAAATAAATAAAGAAGGAAGCCATGGAAGTTTGTTTAACGCGTTAACACGAGCCATCAAACCATCAAAATTATTAATGATTGGTTGTGTATTTGTTAATTGTGTTTCAAAATCAGATTGCAATTTGACAATTTCAGATTCAGCTAAGTTAATTTTAGTTTTATTTTCTGTTTTTAGTTGTTGTAATTCAGCTAAAAGTGCATCGTGCTTTTCACGTTTTTCTTTATAAACAGGACCTTTGCCTAAAAGCATTGTTCCTTCTCGACCTTCTGCCTCGGCAATATAAGTATCATAAAGTTCATTTACTTCAGCCTCTTTAGTGTCAATTTGATGTTGTAAATCACCAATGTTGCTATTCAACGCTTCAATAGACGGGGTATATTGTTCCGCAATTTGAGTTTTGTTATCAAGTGTTAGTTGGTTTTTTTCTTCTAATATTACTTGGTTTATTTCTTTTTCAAATATTTTTAACTCCAGGGGTTTAGAAATAACTATTGCAATAATAATTGCTAAAACTATTCTTGGTAATGCTTGAATAAGTTCATCTATTTTATGGTCTGTTTTTTTAATTGTGGATACAATATACCTGTCTAGATTAAAAATTAGCAAACCCCAAATAATCCCAAAAGTAATGGCGGTAAATAGATTGTCAAAAACGGTATATAGGGCATAACTTGCAGCTATAAATGCCATTAGAGCTGTGAAGAAAACTGTAGCGCCAATTCCAGCATATTTATTTTGTTCGCCGTTAGAACAGCCCTTTAAAATATCTGAATCTGCACCCGAGCAGATTATAAAAAATTGCTTTAACATAATGTGATTGATTTTGATTGATGCCTAAATTGTGCTTAGCACAGGTTGACTATTAGAACGTTAAAACAAGTAAAATGTTACACTTTAATACATTATAAAATAATAAGTTGTGACCTAGTAAATTAAATAGGTGTTTGTTAAACTGCTAAAACACACAATTTTATTTAATTTTTATGGGTTTAGTGCAAAAGGTTATTTTGATAATTTTGTAAAATATTTATAAAAGTAGGGAATGGTTTCAATGCCTTTTAAATAGTTCCATACTCCAAAATGTTCATTTGGCGAGTGTATAGCATCACTATCTAATCCAAAGCCCATTAAAATGGTTTTACTTTTGAGTTCTTCTTCAAATAGTGCTACAATTGGTATACTACCACCGCTACGTTGGGGAATGGGTATTTTACCAAAAGTTTCGGTATATGCTTTTGAAGCGGCTTGATAACCTATGCTGTTTAATGGTGTAACATAACCATTACCACCATGATGAGGTTTAACCTTAACTTTTACACCTTTTGGAGCTATATTTTCAAAATGGGTTTTAAATAGTTGTGTGATATTATTCCAGTCTTGATTGGGTACTAAACGCATAGAGATTTTAGCAAATGCTTTACTTGGTATAACTGTTTTTGCACCTTCACCAGTGTATCCGCCCCATATGCCGTTAACGTCTAAAGTAGGCCTTATAGAGTTGCGCTCATTAGTAGTAAAACCTTTTTCACCGTATACCGATTCAATATCTAATGCTTTTTGATACCCTTCTAACGAAAAAGGAGCCTTAGCCATCTCCTGGCGTTCTTCTTGTGAAAGTTCTTCAACATTATCATAAAACCCAGGAATAGTTATATGATTGTTTTCATCATGAAGTGAGGCTATCATTTTGCTTAAAATATTGATGGGGTTAGCCACGGCACCGCCATATAAACCAGAGTGTAAATCACGGTTTGGTCCAGTGACTTCAACTTCAACATAGCTTAATCCTCTAATTCCTGTAGTAATTGATGGCGTGTCATTGGCAATCATACCTGTATCTGAAATTAAAATAACATCATTTTTAAGTTTTTCCTGATTGTTTTTTACGAAGGTTCCTAAACTTTTACTGCCAACTTCTTCTTCGCCTTCAATCATAAATTTTACATTACAAGGAAGTTGGTTGGTAGTGGTCATATACTCCAATGCCTTAACATGCATAAACATTTGCCCTTTATCATCACAAGCTCCCCTTGCAAAAATGGCACCCTCAGGATGTTTTTGGGTTTTCTTAATAACGGGCTCAAATGGCGGTGAATCCCAAAGCTCTAATGGGTCTGGAGGTTGTACGTCATAATGCCCATAAACTAAAACGGTTGGCAAGCTTTTATCTATGATTTTTTCACCATAAACAATGGGGTAGCCTTGTGTTTGACAAACTTCAACGGTATCACAACCGGCTTTTTCTAAACTTGTTTTAACAGCTTTGGCAGTTTTTATAACATCGTTTTTATATGTTGAATCTGCACTTATAGATGGGATTTTAATAAGTTCAATTAACTCGTTCAAAAAACGTTCCTTATGGGCTGTTATATACGATTTTATGGTATTCATATTGCATGGTTTAATCTATCAAAAGTACATGATTTTTTTCATTCTGAAATTGATTGAAACTAAATGAAAAGAAAAAAGAGCGTTAAACTGTAGTCTCCTGACATTAGACTAAGTTTTATGGTATTTATGAAAACAAAATTTGATATTTTACTTATGAATTGTGTAAAAAATAATGTTTTTTTAAAGTAGAAGTTTGCTATTTAAAACTATTGATTATATTTGCAGTCCTTTTGCGGGCGTGGTGGAATTGGTAGACACGCTAGACTTAGGATCTAGTGCCGCGAGGTGTGAGAGTTCGAGTCTCTCCGCCCGCACTGAAAAACAAAAAAAGCTTCTCAAAATTGAGAAGCTTTTTTTTTCAAAAACTTTATGATTTTCAATCACTCCAATTTCCAGTTCAAAATAATTAAACCTAAATTACTTAGCTTGGTTTAAGTTTTTGTAGTAGTTTTTCTTAAAAACAGTTTTTTATACCCACACTTTTAAAAGGCACAAGTTGTAATACTGAGAAATGATTGTCAAACTAGCGGTTGTTTTTTTCGGCGCTTACTATTTCAACATCTTGTTTTTTACCCTTTAGGTTAACCATACCTAAAGAAGTTACATCAAACAAGTTTTTAGTATTTAGCTGACTAATTAAGGTTTTTGAAATCAGTAAATCCTTTTTATAAGCGGAACAAAGGCTTAAAATTCTAGCTGTGGTGTTTAAAACATCTCCCGTAAAAAAAATATCTTTTTTAAGAGCGCCAATTTCACCCGTGGTTACTTCTCCACAGTGCAAGGATGCTTTAAAAGCTGGAGTGATTTTAAAGTTTTGTTCAAAATATGAATCTCTCTTTTTAAGAGAGGTTCGCATATCATAAAAACAATTTAAACATTGGTTTTTATAAAGCCCGTTTTTTAATTTCCACGTAATTACTATTTCATCCCCTACATACTGATAAATTTCTCCTTGGTTGTTTATAATGGCATCAGAAAAACTATCATAAAAAGTACGCAGCAGTCTAAAGTATTGCTCGTTTTCTAAAGACTCTGCAATAGCTGTAGAATCTTTCATATCAACAAACATAAAAATTCTATTTTCAGAAACAGGTCTATGATACTTCCCAGTAAAAAAGTTTATTAATACATTTTGCCCAATATTATCACTTATTTCTGTAAAAAGTAGAGAAAGTAATAATGAGAAAAATAGTTGAATCC
Organism: Seonamhaeicola sp. MEBiC01930; assembly: GCF_045277075.1. Taxonomy (GTDB): domain Bacteria; phylum Bacteroidota; class Bacteroidia; order Flavobacteriales; family Flavobacteriaceae; genus Seonamhaeicola. The sequence goes on from NZ_CP104270.1 coordinate 1,874,725, forward strand.
AAGTGCTTATATGCGTAATGCTAAAAAAGAACAACATGTACTTGTTCCAGGTCACTTTACTAAAAATTGAAGTTCTTAATTCAATGCTGGCTGCAATCATAAATAGGAAAAAGATGATTATGAACATTATAACACCATAAAAAATAAGTTTCCCTAAAATTTTAATTGGAAAACTTTTTTTCGAAAATAATTTATTGACATAAAATACTTCAAGTAAGCCAATAAAGCAACCAACGAAAAAGACACTTACACTGGAAAATAAAACAATAGTTGGTGTTAAAGAAATAGCAGAGTCTGGAGTGTTAGTAGAACCTCCTATAGCAGCGTATTCACTCCACATAAGTAGCCACCCAAGCAAAAGCCAGATAACCCCAAAAGGTAATATGCGTTTTATGTTGTATTTAGTTTTAGAAGAAATATACATTGCTACAAAGTAAGTGAACTTAGACATAAATTTGTGAGATAGAAAGATAATAAAGTTCAGAATCTAAATAAAAGTAACAATCCAAGTTTCTATTTAAATCTTTGTTTAATTAATGAAAATTAGTGAATGTTTAACATAAAACAGAGGGGTTTATGGGTGTTTTTTTATACAACTTAAACGCTTTCGTTTATTTTAATAAAAATGTAATGTTTTTATTCACTAAAACATTAAAGGTTGTATATATTTGCAAAAGTCTTTTTTTAAGACAATTAGATAAGCGATAAACTGACTTAATTACATTAAAAATGAACAAACAAGTAGATCAGCAAGCGGCAGATAATATTAGAGCTTTAGCTGTAGCAATGGTAGAAAAGGCTAAATCAGGTCATCCTGGTGGTCCAATGGGAGGGGCAGACTTTATGCATATTCTTTATTCAGAGTTTTTTAACTACGATCCTACCGATATGACATGGCCATTTAGAGATCGTTTTTTCATGGATGCAGGTCATTTATCTACTTTAATGTATGCACAATATTATCTTTTAGGAAATTATTCGAAAGAGGATGTTTCAAATTTTAGACAATGGGGTTCTATAACGCCAGGTCATCCAGAAGTTGATGTGGCAAGAGGTATAGAAAATACTTCTGGTCCATTAGGTCAAGGACATACAATGGGTGTTGGGGCTGCCATAGCGGCTAAGTTTTTACAAGCTCGTTTTGGAGATTGGATGAATCATAAAATTTATGGATTTATTTCTGATGGAGGTATTCAAGAAGAGATTTCACAAGGAGCTGGTAGAATTGCTGGGCATTTAGGATTGAGTAACTTTATTATGTTCTTTGATTCTAATGATATCCAGTTATCAACATCAACAGATGAGGTAACTAGTGAAGATACGGCAGCTAAGTATGAAGCTTGGGGTTGGAAAGTTGTTACAATTGATGCACATAATCATGACGAGATTAGAAAAGCATTAAGTGATGCCAATAATGAAACTGAAAAGCCAACACTAATTATAGGTAAAACTATTATGGGTAAAGGGTGTGTAGCGGCAGATGGAAGTATGTTTGAAGGGTATTGTGAATTACACGGTCAGCCTATTGGTAATACTGGTGCGGATTACGAAAAGACTTTAGTTAATTTAGGAGCTGACGTAGAGAACCCATTTGATATTTATGGTGATGTAAGTGAGTTTTATAAAAATTTGGTAGCTGAAAAAACTGCAAAAGCAACAGAAAAGAAAGCTGAAATTAACGCTTGGAGACATGAAAATACTGATTTAGCCAATAAATTAGATTTCTTCCTATCTGGGCAATTACCAGAATTAGATTTTGAATCAATAGAACATAAAGCAGGATTAGCAACTAGAGCTGCTTCATCAAATGTATTAGGCTATTTAGCAGATAATGTTGAGAATATGATAGTTTCTTCAGCAGATTTATCTAACAGTGATAAAACCGATGGTTTCTTAAAAAAATCATCAGCATTACAAAAAGGAGATTTTAGTGGTTCATTTCTACAAGCAGGTGTTGCAGAATTAACAATGGCTTGTATTGCCAATGGTATTGCATTACACGGTGGTATTATACCAGTAGTAGCTACGTTCTTCGTGTTTTCAGATTATATGAAGCCAGCTATTCGTTTAAGTGGTATACAAGAATTACCTGTAAAATATGTTTGGACTCATGATGCCTTTAGAGTAGGTGAAGATGGGCCAACCCATCAGCCAATTGAGCAAGAAGCCCAAATACGTTTATTAGAAAAGCTTAAAAACCATAGTGGTAAAAATAGTTTCTTAGCTATGCGCCCTGCAGATTCAGCAGAAACAAGTGTTGCGTGGAAAATGGCTTTAGAAAATACTAGTACCCCATCAGGTTTAATCTTGTCTAGACAGGGTATTAAAGATATTCCAGCAGTTGGTGTGTCTAGATACGAAGAAGCCTTAGGTGCTGAAAAAGGAGGGTATTTAGTAAAGGAAGTTGAGAATCCTGATGTTGTTTTAATAGCCAACGGTTCAGAGGTGTCAACTTTAGTTGCTGCAGCTCAAATTCTTGAAGAAAGGGAAGGTTTGAAAGTAAATATAGCTTCTATTATTTCAGAAGGCGTATTTAGAAATCAATCTAAAGCTTATCAAGATAGTATCATACCAAAAAACAAACCATTGTTTGGTTTAACGGCAGGGTTACCTGTAAACCTAGAAGGGCTTGTAGGTGATAATGGAAAAGTTTTTGGTTTAGACCATTTTGGATATTCAGCACCGGCAGGTGTTCTTGATGAAAAATTTGGTTTTACAGGAGAGCAAGCAAGTAAAAATATAATGGATTATTTAAAAACAGTTTTAATTAATTAGATAAGAATTTTACAATGAAATTTTTTATAGATACAGCAAATTTAGAGGATATAGCAGAGGCGCAAGCCCTGGGTGTTTTAGATGGAGTTACTACAAATCCATCATTAATGGCAAAAGAAGGAATAACTGGTGAAGAAAACATATTAAATCATTATAAGAAGATATGTGATATAGTTGAAGGCGATGTAAGTGCAGAGGTTATATCAACAGATTTTGAAGGTATGGTTAAGGAAGGTGAAGCCTTGGCTACTTTACACCCACAAATAGTAGTTAAATTACCATTAATAGCTGATGGAATTAAGGCTTGTAAGTATTTTTCGGATAAGGGTATTAGAACTAATGTTACTTTAGTTTTCTCTGCTGGTCAAGCGTTATTGGCGGCAAAGGCAGGAGCTACTTATGTGTCACCATTCTTAGGGAGATTAGATGATATTTCTACCGATGGATTAAATCTCATTGCTGAAATCAGACAGATTTATGATAACTATGGTTTTGAAACGCAAATTTTAGCAGCATCTATTCGTCACACTATGCATGTTATTGATTGTGCAAAAATAGGAAGTGATGTTATGACAGGACCATTATCATCAATTACTGGTTTATTAAAACATCCATTAACAGATATTGGATTAGCTAAGTTTTTAGCAGATTATAAAAAAGGAAACTAATAACTAGTTTTTTATATAGATTTAAAAGCCTCTCAATTTAGAGAGGCTTTTAATTTTAACTAAACAACTTTGAAAAACTAAACTACAGTTTTATCATTTTGAGAGTTTGTTGGGCTCCTGAATCACTTTTTATTTTTACTAAGTATAAACTTTGAGGTAAGTTAGAAATGTTAAAAGAATAGCCTTTATCAAAACCTCCTTTAAACAATTTTACCGCTTTTCCCGTAATGCTATAGATTGATACTGTTTCTACAGCTTTATTTATTTTGAACGAATTTGTTGATGGGTTTGGGTAGAGCGAAATATTAGTTGAGAAATCAATATTCTTAGTGCTCAATGTAGCTATTTGGTTCCCATATATTCTAAAACCACCTGATTCTATGTTAATAGATGTTGTGTTTCCGTCAATTGTAGAGCCTCCAGATTCATCCATTAAGTCATACCAAGTTCCTTCAAAAGGGAAATTAGGAGATATATTTTGCCCAACAATATCAAAGTTTGCTAAAATCACAACATTTTTAAGGTTTGAAACAGGAAGGTCATCATTAAAAATATAGATTCTTTGTTTTGTGTAATCACCCCCTTCCGGACTTATTGTATAGTCGCCCTCAAACACCTCTTCATTTATTTTTAGTTCATTTATACGAGACCAATCAGTATATACCTGATTTCTATTAAGATCACTGGTCCAATTATTTATCCACTGAGGTTGCGGTTTGGTGTCTAATTTGTTTTCACCAGAAATACTACCATCATCGCCATAATTACAAGGGTTGTCAGGTAGATTCACGATGCCATCATTTCTAGTGAAAATGGAGTTTTCCATGGCTAGTTCTCCAAAATGCCACATCATTTTTGGTCCGGGAATTGTAAATAATACAGCACCGATTGCAGACATTCTTTTTGTTCTTGATTCAAACAAGGTGGCATCATTCCCATTTGAATTTCCATTAATCATGGTATAATACATGAGTCGTTCTTCATCATGACTTTCAGCATAGCCAATTAATCTTTTTTCTGTAAACCCACGACTTTTATGCCCTACACCGCTAATATCTCCATTTCCAAAATTGCAGTTGTAGGTTGGGAAATTTGCATCAGGGTCAACAGAATACCCTCTTGAGATTACCGTATAAGGGTTTGTCATTTTTCCCCACATCATTACCCCTTTGGGTGTTGCATCTCCAAGTCTGTAATTAGCCCACTCTTGCTCTTCACCACTTGTTCCCAAATGCTCAAAAATCACATAATGTGTTTCATCTAAACTCCAGGAGTAGTCTGCGTACTCTTTTAAAACAGCCACTCTATCGGCTTGGTATGAATTTGTACAGTTCTCATCACCACTAGAACAATTTTGAGTAAACCCTTTGGTTAAATCCCAACGAAACCCATCTATCTTAAACTCTTCTATCCAATGTTCAACTACTCTTTTAGTATACACCTTAGTAAACGAATTGGAATGGTTAAAATCATAACCAACACTATATGTATGTTTGGCAGTAGTATTGAAATAGGGATTTTCTGAACTTGGTCCGCCCCAGCCATCGCCGTCTGCATCATCCATCCACATCCTAACCATGGGGTTTCGTCCAAAGGCATGGTTTAAAGCAATGTCTAAAATGACTGCAATGCCATTTTGATGACACACGTCTACTAATTCTTTAAATTTATCTTCGGTACCATAAAACTTGTCAAGTGCCATATGGAAGGCAGTATTATAACCCCAGCTTTCATTTCCTTCAAACTCCATAATAGGCATAAGCTCAATGGCATTGATATTTAAATTTTTAAAATAACTGATTTTATCAATGATATCTTGAAAATTTCTGTCTGCATCAAAATCCCTTACTAGCACTTCGTAGATTATTAAATCTTCTTTTTTAGGCTTCATAAAATTAGTAACTTGCCAGTTATATGATGCTTGATTTGTTTGTAAAACGGTAACTTCTCGTTCCTGTCCAATTGGATAAGCAGGCAAGTTAGGATAGCTTCCTGATGGAATTCCAGAATCATCAAAAGGCGATAAAACCAATGTTGAATAAGGATCAGCTGTTTTTACTAAACTTGGTGAATTCGCTATTGGTGATTTATCAACAACCCAATATTGAAACGTCTCAATTTGCCCTGGAGTTAACCCAGTTAAAGTGATCCAAAATTTATTATTTCTAGAGGGGTCACGTTTCATAGCATAGTTGGTGTCAGGTTCCCAATTATTAAAACTTCCTGCAACATATACAAAGTCTTTGCCCGTTGCATATAGAACTAATGTTGCTTTAGTTGAATCTGTTTCATCATAAGTGATTCCATCTAAGTATGTTTGAGGCATAACACTAAAATTGTTACCCGGATCAATTAATATAGAAAACTCTTTTGTTTTGGTATCTCCGCCAATGGTTATCTCTAAGCTGTAATTTTTATTTGAAGTTAAATTAGTGTCTGTATAAGAATATGAAGTGGTATTTAATTGTGTGTTTATGGTTAGTCCATTTGCTTTTAATACATAATCTGCATTTCCACCAGTATTTGTAGCAGAAATAGTAAGATCATCTCCTGAGTTTAAAATTGATGTAGAAACGGTTGGTGCTGTAAGTGAGACTTGAAAAGCCCCTACATCAACTAAAATATCTTGGGATTTTTTATCGCCAGAACCATCTTTAGCTTTTATAAGGAAGCCAATACGGCCAATACTAGATCTATTATAAAAGGCTGATGGTATAAAAGTTATAGAATAAGTGTCTGTGCCTCCATTATATGTTAGCTTGTTTAACTCATTTGAGTTAGTCCAATCTCCATTTGTAGGACAGTCTTCTTGATTGGTTAAATTTAGGTCATAAGACCATGACCATAAATAAAGTTCATTACCAGTAACTCCCCAAGTAGCTTCATTAATACTACTACCCTCAAAAGATAAGGTGATAGAATCATCTTCTTCAAAAACCGAAGGATTTACAGAATATGTTACGTTTTGTTGTTGGGCAAAACTATTTAAAGCTATAAAGAATATAAAGGATAATATAGTTTTTTTCATGAGAGTACTTAATTAAAAAAAGGAGATTGTGTTATTTCAAAATACAACCTCCTCTTTGAATATTTATGTGTAAGATAAAATTGTTATTATCTTGATCCTAAATAATATACAGGACCAGAGGGGTCGTTAAAATCTATAGAAATCACATGGTTTCCGGCAGTTACAGTAATATTATTGTCGGAATCTTGATCTAAGATACCATCATCATTAGCGTCACCATAATCACCATTCCATTCATTGTTGGGTCTGAATTTAACTTCACCGTCAACAAGTGTAACGTTTTCTGCAAAAAATACTCCAGGTTGAATCTCGGTTAAACTAGCATCAGGAGTAGCTCCCCAGTCATTGAACCCTGAACCAACAACACCCCAAACAGTTGACGCTTCAATAGTATATGAATTATCATTTAGGTTAATTGTGATTAAATAGTGCCCTTCTGTTACAGCAATGTTGTTATCAGAATCTGTATCTAATACACCATCTAAATCTGCATCACCCAAGTTTACATCCCAAGCATTGTTCATTCTAAATTTAATTTCTCCATCTATTAATCTTACTCCAGCTTTAAATGTATCTGTTGTATAATCATAATAAAATTTAGCATCGGGAGTGGCTCCCCAATCATTGAAACCAGAACCAACAACACCCCATGAGTAAGGTTCAATTGTATAAGAGTTATCATTGGTGTTAATAGTAATTTTATAATCTCCTGCTGTTACGGCAATGTTGTTGTCTGGATCAGCATCTAGAACACCATCTAAATTAGCATCTCCTAAATCGCCTCCCCATTGGTTGTTTTCACGGAATTTAATTTCTCCATCCACAAGGTTTACATAAGATACTATTACACCAGGAACTGCTGTGGTGTAGAATTTACCATCTGCAAAACCACCCCAGTTATTATAACCAGAACCAACTACACCCCAAGAGGCTATTTCAAAAGCACCGCCACCAACAACTATTTCTGGTAATACAACAGTAAGTTCTTGAGTTGCCGAGTAAGTAGGAAGCCCTTCTGTACCAACAATGGCTTTTACTCTAAAATAGAGCGTTCCTGTATTTGGGTTTTCAGTATCTGGATCATTATCTAAACCAGCAGCCTCTGCAAATCCTAACATTTGACCAATAGTCACAGCCAATTCATTTCCATCTGTAGAGCTTATTGTTGTAGCATCTGTGAAATCTCCTAGTATAGAATTCTCTAGCTCATAAGTAATATTTGTAGGAACACCAAAGTCGGCATCATTCCAAGTAAAGCGTTCACCCAAATTATTTGAAGCAGCAACTGTTAATATATATTCATCTAAAAAAGAGTTAGAAAAACTAATTCCTTCTGCAGGTTCTTGGGCTGTGAATACTAAGTCATCGTCTTGATCACACGAATTAAAGCCGACAATAGCGATAATTAAAAGTGAAAAAAGTTTTATATAATTTTTCATAATGGTTTTATTTAGTTAATTAAAATCCTGGGTTTTGTGTTAGATTAGGGTTTGCTTGTAAAGCGGATGATGGAATTGGGTATAAGTTGTAGTGATCTGGAATTGATGTTCCGTCTACAACACCACCTTTCCAAGGCCATAAGTACGAGTTACCCGTAAACATTCCAAACCTAATTAAATCAGTTCTACGGTGACCTTCTAGGTTTAATTCTCTTCCTCTTTCATCAATTATAAATTGTAGCGTAAGATCTCCCTGAGAAATTGAGCTGGCGTTAGAACGAGTTCTAACCGCATTTACATATTGAACTGCTGTATTCATGTCTGTTCCGGCAGCACCTCTAACAGCACATTCAGCATACATTAAATAGGCATCTGCTAATCTAAACAGAGGGAAGTCTGTACTTGAGAAGCTGGAGGGTAATGAAGAACCAGAAAAATTGGTATTTCTAAACTTTACGGAAGGGTATCCGTCTGTCCATTCTTTATAGTCATTCATTTCATAGTTATGTCCTTCCGTCCAAAACAAGCTAGCTCTAACATCTGTTGAAGTTCCTAAATCTCCAAATAAACCATACCAAGCTTTTGATGACCTATGACCTCCCCAACCTTCGGTTGCTCCAAATTGTGCTAAGGGAGTTGTGTCTGCATTTAAACCACCATTAACAATATATGTTGTATTACCATAGCTTTGGCTTACTTGTGCATCTGCAATTAATGGTAAAATTATTTCGGTAGAGGTGTCGTTATCAGCTGAAAATATACTCACAAAGTTTGTTGCTAAACTATATGTGCCTTCATTTATAACGCGGTTAGCATAAGTTGCAGCGTCATTATATCTTGCAGTACCAGTGTATACCTCAGCATTTAAGTATAGTTTTGCTAAGAGCATTTGTGCAGCACCCTTAGTAGCTCTACCATAAGTATTTGTGTCAAATAATAATGGTTCAATATCAAGAAGTTCTGATTCAACAAAATCAAATAATTCTTGTCTAGAAGCTTCTGGCAGAGACTCTGATTGTCCAAAATTATCTTCTGTGGCAAGCACACCTTTACCAAAAACATCAATTAAGTAAAAGTTTGCTAAAGCTCTAATAAATCTAACCTCAGAAATAATGGCATCTTTGTTGTCTACATCTACATTAGGCAATATAGACAGTAAGTTATTACACTGTGGTATGGTAAAGAAAATTCTGTTATATAAATATCTAAAGAATTTGTTTTCTGGAGTCCAATCTGAGGTTGTTGTTAATTGGTCTAATCCATTATCTCCCCAGCGATTTTTCATTGCATCAGCGGCAAAATCTTGCAGGTTTACAATACCTCTTAAGAAAGGAGATTCACCAGCGTCATCACTAATATCTGAGCTGCCAGGACCATCAGCACCAGAGAGTGCGAAGGAACCATAAAGTCTAGATAGAATTCCTTCAACAGCTTGAGGGTCTTGATCTAAAAGTTCATCTAATGATAGTTCTATTAAAGGTTCTGTATTTAGGTCGTCTGTACAGCTAACTGTTATAGAGCAAACAAGAACCAGACCTAATAGAAGTTTGAATATGTTATTTTTCATAGTTTCCATAGTTTAAAAATCAATATTTACACCTAAATTATATACTGTTGCTCTTGGGTAAAAGTCATTATCAATTCCTATGAAATTCTCAGGGTCTTGCCCAGAATAATTGGTAATTAAGAATGGATTGTTTACAGCCCCATAAATTTTTACCGTTGCATTTTTCAATAGGTTTGTTAAGGTGTGCCCCAAAACAATATTTTCACATCTTAAAAAAGAAGACCCTTCAAGGAAATAATCAGAGTATTGTACAGGGTCTAAAATATCTGTAAATACAGGGTTTGCTTCTCCTGTAAAAAAGTTAAGGGAGTTTACAAAGAACGTTCCATCTAAAGATTTTGCATTATCAATAGCCCCATGTGTTAATCGTCTAGAGTTGTATATTTCTCCATCTAATTGACCTCTAAAGCTTGCGCTTAAATCCCAGTTTTTATAGTTCACATTAATTCCAAAACCAAAAGTCCAATTAGGTTGAATAGCTCTATAATATCTATCATCTTCAGTAATTCTACCATCATCATTTAAATCTACAAACGAACCAAGGATTGGGTCCCCATTGGTGTCGTATACTTGTTTAAGTACCCATGCAGAACCTGCTTGTTCTCCTAAAGCATGCCTTAATAGAATGTTTCCTGTTCCTATGGCTAAACCTCCATCTGGAGCATTGATTTGTTCAACACCTTTCAGGTCTGTAACTTCAGTGAAATTATATGAAAGATTTCCGTTTAGAGATAGCTCGAAATCATCATTTTTTATTGGGTTTAAATTTAAGTTTAATTCAAAACCTTTACTTTCAGTAGATCCTACATTTTGTATCACCTGATCACTTAACGCTTGTCCTGGTGGTACACCAGTTAATACTAATAAATCAGTGGTTTCTCTTTTATATATATCAAAAGATCCCGATAAGAAACTATTGTTAAAGAAATCAAAATCAACACCTAAATTGTAGGTGGTTGTTTTTTCCCAGGTTAAATCTGGGTTAAATTCTTTAGCATTATATAAGTTTACACCTGAAATGTATTGACTTTCTGGAGACCCTATTTCAAATAACGGAATAGAAGGATAAAAACCTACTTGACTAGATATGTCTTGCTGACCTGTTTCTCCCCAGCCCATTCGTATTTTAAAATCATTTACAAAATTTACATCTTTTAAGAAAGATTCTTCTTTAACTTTCCATGCTAAAGCGGCCGATGGGAAGTACCCCCAACGGTTCTCTTCAGTAAAGAATGATGAGCCATCTGCCCTAAAAGAGGCAGTTAATAAATATCTATTTCCTAGATTAATATTAGCTCTACCAAAAAATGATTGTAAATTCAACTCATTAAAGAATCTATTATTAGGGTTTAAAGGGTCAATATTTGGTATTCTTACTCCGGTAACGGGGTCATTTTCAAATTCATCTTTATTACCGTCATTTTTAAAGTTTTGATAAGAGTAACCCGCTTGAACATCAAAATTATTGATGAAGAAATCATCAAATTCTTTGCGAAAGGCAAGATAAGATTCAGCAGTGACATTAGTAATATGTTGTCTTTCGCCATAGCTTTTACCAGGATTAAAAATGTATGTGCCCGCGGGAACATTAGGGTCTGGTACTAAAGTATAGGCATTGATTGCATTATCAGAAAATGTTTCTTCTATATCAGCTCTGGAAGCTTCTAAACCTAAATTTACTACGGCTCTAAGCTCTGGTAGGAAATGGAATTTATAATCTAATTCAATATTTCCTAATAATCGTTTTACTTTTTCAGGACGTTGTCTTTGTAATAATACGCCTAAAGGATTTCCTGATCCTGCCTTAGCATTTGGGTCGTTAGGATTACTTGGAGATTGTAATTGCTGGTAAAACCCACCAAAAATAGAATTGCTATCATATATGGGTTTGGTTGGGTCCATAGATATAGCACCTCCTAAAGCAGCTCCTTCATCAATGGCATTTTTGTCTACCAAAGTTCCTTTTGCATTAAAATCTATTTTTAAATGATCATCAAAAAACTTTGGGCTTAACCTAACAGAAGCTGTTATTCTTTGGTAATCATTAGTTTTTACTACACCTTCAGTTTCGTTATAACCTAATGAGGCTCTTAAAGGCACTTTGTTAAACATGTTTGCTCTAACACTAAAGTTGTAATCTTGTGTTACTGCAGTTCTATAAATGGCGTCTTGCCAATCTGTGTTGTAAATAGCTCTATCTCCTGCAGCTGTATTATATATTGTAAAAGGTTCATCAGAATCAACTGTGCCAACAGGTACGCCAATAGAACCTATGTCATCTGGAAAATAAAGATTGGCGAATCTTAAAAAATCATTTCCATTCATGACTTGAATTTGGTTTCTAGAGCTTATACTACTCATAGAAGTTCTAGATGAAAGATTGAATTTTGCTTCACCCGAAGTTCCCTTTTTAGTGGTAATAATAAGTACTCCATTTGATGCTCTAGACCCATAAATAGCGGTTGCCGAAGCATCTTTTAAAACACTAAAGCTTTCAATGTCATTAGGGTTAATTAAACTTAAGGGGTTTCCAACACCGGCTACACCGCCATTATCTAATGGCACACCATCAATAACTATTAATGGTGCATTGTTTCCAGAAAGCGAAGACCCGCCTCTAATTCTAATATTTGGTGCAGCGTCAGGTTGTCCGCCTGCACTAGTAATTCTTACACCAGCCGCTTTACCTTGTAGTAATTGGTCTGGAGATACTACTGCGCCTCTGTTAAAGTCTTTAGAAGATATAACGTCTACAGATCCAGTTAAATCTTCCTTTTTAACACTACCATATCCAATTATAACAATTTCATCTAATTGAGCTGCATCTTCTAATAGTTCAATATTTAAAGTTGTTTGTCCAGTAAATATAATTTCAACAGGTTGATAACCAACATAAGAGAATACTATAATATCTCCGTTGTTAGCTTCAATTTGGTAATTGCCATCAAAATCTGTAGCAGTTCCTGTTGTTGAGTTTTTAATAACAACATTTACTCCGGGAAGCGGAATAGAAGTTATTTTTTCTGTCACTGTTCCTTTTACTTCAGTTTGTGCTAATAAGCCTATTGGCACAAAAAATAATAGAAACAATAACTTATTCATTGTTGTTTTCATACAATAACATTTAAAATTATGTCTTAGTTTAGTCTAAATATATTTTCACTTCTCGAGGATAAAACTATGTAAAGAAATTGTTAACAAAGAATTTTAGATTACGAAATTCTTAGCGAAAACGTTTTCGTGTTAACAACTTTTTAATTTTAGGCGCAAATTTTAAGAAAACTTAATATTTTAAAGGTTCATTTAATATCTTTATATTTAATATTGTAAACTCATTTTACCTATTAAACTGATTACTAGCGCATGAAGCGAAAAATCACCTTAAAACAAATAGCTAAAGAATTAGATGTATCTATTTCAACAGTTTCAAAAGCACTAAGTGGAAGCAAAGAAATTAGTGAAGATACTACACAGAAAATACAAGCTTTTGCTAAACTTTATAACTACCGTCCAAACAATATAGCCCTTAGTTTAAAGAATAGGAAAACTAAGACTATTGGTATTTTAATACCCGAAATTGTACATCACTTTTTTTCTACGGTTATTAGAGGTATTGAAAGAGTAGCCAATAGAAGGGGATATAATGTAATAGTTGGCCTTTCCAATGAATCATTTACAAAGGAAGTTATTAATATGGAACTTCTTGCTGGCGGAAGTATAGATGGGTTTATTCTGTCTATTTCTAAGGAAACTTTGCTAAAACAAGATTACCACCACTTTAATGCTACCATAGATCAAGGAATGCCTATTGTTATGTTTGATCGTGTAGTGCCTGATGTAAACTGTGATAAGGTAATTGTAGATGATATGAAAGGTGCTATAAAAGCAGTTAAAAAACTCATTAATAATGAATGTAAAAACATTGCGCTTATAACCACAATGGATTATGTGAGTGTAGGGAGACTAAGAACCCAGGGGTATTTAGAAGCCTTGCAAGACCACGAAATAGAAGCTGATTCTAATTTAATTTTAAAGATTGATGATAGCTTAGATGTTGAAAATCATTTAGAAATTCTTGAAAATGAGATTGAAACTTTTTTTAGAATGAATAAAACTATTGATGGGGTATTTGCTGTAAATGAGCTTTATGCGGTAACAGCAATGAAAGTTGCAAGAAAATTGGGGTTAAGTATTCCAGATGATGTTCAGGTAATTGGATTTACAGATGGTGTGCTTTCTAAACACGCTACACCTAGCCTAACAACGGTAAGTCAGCATGGTCAAAAAATTGGCGAACAGTCAGCAAATTTGTTAATTGACAGGTTAGAGGCAGAAGACGCAGAACAGGACTCTTATATAGTAAATACAGACCGAAAAAAAGACTTCATAAAGATGGTTATTGAGACCGAAATTATTGAACGAGAATCAACTAAATAAAAAAATATTTGGAAGTATAAAAATCTTTTCTATATCTTTGACCTCGAAATCAAAACTTATATTTTCACTTCTCACGTAAGTTTTGATAAGTATATTTCGCTTATCAAATAGTATTAATTTTAACATACTATTTAATGGAAAAGCGTAGATTAAGTTTCTGGGAAATCTGGAACATGAGTTTCGGTTTTTTAGGAATTCAAATGGGTTTCGCCCTTCAAAATGCCAATGCAAGTAAGGTTCTTTTAATTTTCGGGGCAGACGTTCACGAGTTATCTTGGTTTTGGATAATTGCGCCTTTAATGGGGCTTATCGTGCAGCCTGTTATAGGACATTATAGCGACAAAACATGGGGGCGCTTTGGCAGGCGTAAACCGTACTTTTTGGTTGGTGCCATTTTAGCATCAATAGGTTTAATTCTAATGCCGCAGGCCGATATTTTTATTGCATTTCTACCAGCCCTTTGGGTTGGTGCCGGAATGTTAATGATTATGGATGCTTCATTCAATATTGCCATGGAGCCATTTAGAGCTTTAGTTGGTGATAACTTAAGAACAGATCAAAGAACATTAGGTTTTAGTGTACAAACCGCACTTATTGGCTTTGGGGCTGTTATAGGCTCATGGCTACCTTATGTGCTTACCAATTGGTTTGGTGTTACTAATGAAGCTGCTGAAGGAACAGTGCCATTTAATTTAATTCTATCTTTTATAATTGGAGCTATTGTTTTAATTGTTTCCATTTTGGTTACAGTTACTACAACCCAGGAGTATTCGCCTGAAGAACTTGCTAGTTTTGACAATGAATCTTTAGATGCATCTAGTGAAGAACAATCTAGCTTACTTGATATTTTTGAGGACTTCAAAAAAATGCCTGAAACTATGAGGCAATTAAGTTGGGTACAGTTCTTTTCTTGGTTTGGCTTGTTTGGTATGTGGGTTTTTGCAACCCCAGCCATAGCACAGCATGTGTATGGATTATCCCATACTGATAGTAGTAGTGCTGCTTTTCAAGATGCTGGAGATTGGGTAGGAATTCTTTTTGGAGTTTATAACTTAATTTCTGCTTTTTATGCCTTTGCTTTACCAAGAATTGCCAAAAAAATAGGAAGAAAGAAAACGCATTCATTGTCGCTAATTATTGGAGGTTTAGGAATGCTTTCCATCTACGTTATGCCAGATAAAAATTGGTTAATTCTTTCAATGATTGGTGTTGGGGTTGCCTGGGCAAGTATTTTAGCAATGCCATATGCTATTCTTGCAGGTTCAATTTCTTCAAAAAAAATGGGTGTTTACATGGGTATTTTCAATTTTTTTATTGTAATACCACAGATAATTAATGCACTCATTGGAGGTCCATTAGTAAAGTATGTTTATAACGATCAAGCAATACTTGCTTTAGTGATGAGTGGCGTAAGCTTTTTAATAGCTGCCGTCTTAGTCTCTAAGGTGAAAGATGTAGATGATGTAATTCAGTAAAAAAATGAACAAGATAGGAGTTATATTCGATTTAGATGGTGTTATAGTAGACACGGCCAAATATCATTATTTGGCTTGGAAAAAAATAGCCGATGCGTTAGGATTCGAATTTACAGAAGAACATAATGAACTTCTAAAAGGAGTAAGCCGTGTACGCTCATTAGAAATCTTATTGGACATTGGGAATATTGAGATTTCCGAAGAAAAAAAACAAGAATATTTGGTAAGCAAAAACGAAGATTATTTGGGTTTTATTACCAAGATGGAAGCAGATGAAATTCTTCCAGGAGCATCAGAGTTATTAGACCATTTAGATGAAACTGGTATTAAGTATGTATTAGGTTCAGCAAGTAAAAATGCACCACTAATATTAAAGCAAATTGGTTTGTATGATAGGTTTGCAGGTATTGTTGATGGTAACAGTGTTTCTAAGGCAAAGCCTGATCCAGAAGTGTTTTTAATTGGAGCCAAGAAACTTGAATTAGAACCTGGGCAATGTGTGGTTTTTGAGGATGCTATTGCTGGTATTGAGGCGGCAAAAAACGCAAAAATGGTTTCAGTAGGAATAGGGGATGAAAACACCCTAAAAAAAGCAGATTACAATTTCAACAACCTGACTGAAGTTCCAGAGAATTTCTTTGAAAGGTTAATGACATTAAATTGAGAGAACAATGAATCAAGATTATATCAAACCAGATAACTGGTCTATCATAGAAGAGGGGTTCGACCCAAGCAGAGTTGAATCTTCAGAGAGTTTATTTAGCATAGGCAATGGGGCCATGGGACAACGCGCCAATTTTGAAGAAACTTACACAGGGGAAACTTTTCAAGGGAGCTATATTGCTGGCGTTTATTATCCAGACAAAACTCGTGTAGGCTGGTGGAAAAATGGCTATCCAGAATATTTTGCTAAGGTGTTAAATGCGCCCAATTGGATTGGGATAAATGTTTCTGTTAACGAAGAGCAATTAGATCTTGGTACCTGTAAAAAAATTGAAGGATTTAAGCGCGAATTAAATATGCAAGAAGGTTGGCTTTCAAGAAGTTTTATAGCTACCCTTTCTAATGGAATTGAAGTTCAAGTGGAAACCAAACGTTTCTTAAGCTTGGATATGGATGAACTTGGAGCCATTCAATATAGTGTAACTCCAATTGGTGATGATGTTGAAATATTGTTTCAACCGTATTTGGATATTGGTATAACAAATAAAGATACTAACTGGGATGATAAGTTCTGGGATGTTCTGAATGTGAGTTATAAAGGTCAACAAGCCTTTATAGAAGCTAAAACAATGAAAACAGATTTTCATGTATGTACATACATGGAATCTAAGATTTCGTTAAATGGAAAAACGGTTAATATTGAGCCAGCGCTATACTCTCAGGAGGATTACATTTCATTAGAATATAAGCAAAACATAAAAAATGGAGAAACCTATACAATAACTAAGATGGGTGGTTATACGGTTGATCGAAACCATGATAAAATTCAATTGGTTAATGTTGCTAAAAAAGTTTTAGAAACAGCTTTTGAATTAGGGTTTGATCAATTGTTGAAAAAACAAAAAGAAGCTTGGGCTAGTATTTGGGAACGTGCTGATATTACTATTGAAGGAGATGTTAGTGCTCAACAAGGTATCCGTTTTAATATATTTCAATTGAATCAAACTTATCTTGGTAAAGATTCCAGATTAAACATTGGTCCAAAAGGATTTACCGGCGAGAAATACGGTGGTAGTACTTATTGGGACACAGAAGCTTATTGTATTCCATTTTATATGGCTACTAAAGATCAAAGTGTAGCAAAAACACTTTTGGAGTATCGTTATAACCATTTAGATAAAGCAATAGAAAATGCTGAAAAACTGGGGTTTAAAAACGGTGCTGCTTTATACCCAATGGTAACCATGAATGGTGAAGAGTGTCATAATGAGTGGGAGATTACTTTTGAAGAGATTCATAGAAATGGTGCCATAGCATTTGCCATTTATAACTATTACCGCTATACCGGAGACTATAGTTATATACCCGAAAAAGGATTAGAAGTGTTGATTGGAATTGCCAGATTCTGGCAGCAACGTGCTAATTTTTCAAAAGATAAAAACAAATACGTAATTCTTGGTGTAACAGGGCCTAATGAATATGAAAATAATGTAGATAACAACTGGTATACAAACTACTTAGCACAATGGTGTATTAATTATGCACTAGAGAATATTGAGAAAGTAGATAATGAATACCAAGATGATTTTATAAGAATTGCCAAAAAGGTGAAATTAACTAAAACAGAAATGGCCCTTTGGAAAGCGGTTGCTGATAATATGTATTTCCCATATTCACAAAAGCACAATGTGTACTTGCAGCAGGATGGATTCTTAGATAAAGAATTGATTACAGTTGATGAATTAGATAAATCAAATCGTCCAATTAATCAGCATTGGTCTTGGGATAGAATATTACGTTCGCCATATATAAAACAAGCCGATATACTTCAAGGTTTCTACTTCTTTGAAGACCAATTTACAGATGAAGAGTTAGCAAGTCATTTTGATTTTTATGAGCCATTTACAGTTCATGAAAGTTCCTTGTCTCCTTGTGTTCACAGTATTCAGGCTGCTAAATTAGGCAGAATGGAACAAGCTTATATGTTCTATTTACGTACCTCTAGGTTAGATTTAGATGATTACAATCATGAAGTGCATGAAGGTTTACATATTACTTCCATGGCCGGAACTTGGATGAGTATTGTAGAAGGTTTTGGAGGAATGCGTGTAAAGAACAATACTTTATCTTTTACACCTCAAATTCCTAAACAATGGAAAGGATATTCTTTTAAAGTTAACTTTAGAGATGCCATCATAAAAGTAAATGTAACGCAAAGCGAAACAAACTTTGAATTAGAAGGTGAGCACGAATTACAAATATTGGTGAATGATAATCCTGTAACAATTACGCCTAATAATTTGGTGACCGTATAATCAAAAATTAAAAGAGATGAAATTGGTAGTTAAGCTATTACCTTTAATAATATTGTTTATTGGAGTTTCCTGTAAACAGGCTAATGACCAAGTTAGTGATTATAAATCTACTGATCCTGTTGTTGAAGCTTATCATTTAGAACGTATAGAGCCGTTAAATTGGTGGGTTGGTTTTAAAAATAAAGAGTTACAATTATTGGTGAAAAACCCCAATATTTCAAAGGCAACTCCAGAAATTAATTATGCAGGAGTCATAATTGATAAGGTACACATTGCCGATAGCCCTAACTATTTATTTATAGATTTAAGTATTTCTGAATCTGCGAAACCTGGAAAATTCAATATTGAGTTTGCTTTTGAAAACGGAGGAAATTTGACTCATACTTATGAGCTTAAGGCTAGACAGAAATCAGGTGAAGAATTCATTGGCTTTGATAGTTCTGACGCTATTTTCTTAATCACTCCAGACCGTTTTTCAAACGGTAACCCAGATAATGACATAGTTGATTCTATGAACGAAACAACCATTGATAGAACCGATGGCTATAGCCGTCATGGTGGAGATATTCAGGGAATTATTAATCATTTAGATTATATATATAATCTTGGCTTCACTGCCATTTGGCCTTGTCCGTTATTGACTAATGATATGCCTAGAGGTTCATATCATGGTTATGCTATGACCGATTATTATGAGATAGATCCACGTTTTGGAACTTTAGAAGAGTACTTGGAGCTTTCTTCTAAAATGGCTAAAAAGGGAATGAAACTAGTCATGGATCAGGTGGCAAACCATTGTGGATTGGAACATTGGTGGATGAATGATTTACCATTTAAAGATTGGGTGAACCATCAAGAACATTTTGAGGGTAACCAAGAAAATTGGTCTCATAAAGCCGTTAAGAGGTCTAACCATAGAAGAACTTCCAATCAAGATATATATGCTTCCAAATCAGATAAAGTAGGTATGACAGATGGTTGGTTTGTTTCTGGCATGCCAGACTTAAATCAACGTAATTCCTTTATGGCCAAATACATTATTCAAAACAGTATATGGTGGATTGAAACTGCTAATTTAGGAGGTATTCGTCAGGATACTTATCCGTATCCTGATAAAGATTTTATGAGTAACTGGGCCGGAGCCATCATGACAGAATATCCTAATTTCAGTATTGTTGGAGAGGAGTGGAGTTATAATCCGTTGCTTATTGCCTATTGGCAAGATGGTGTAAAAAATAACGATGGTTACGATTCTAATTTAAAATCACCAATGGATTTTGCTATGCAGCAAAATATTGTAAGCGCGTTAAATGAGGAGGAGTCTTGGGATAAAGGATTGGTGAAAATCTATGAAGGTTTAGCTAATGATTTTCATTATGTAAAACCAAAAGACATTATGATTTTTCCAGATAACCATGATATGAGTCGCATTTTTACCCAGTTAAAAGGAGATGTTACCAATACCAAAATGGCGTTGAGTTATCTACTCACTTTACCAAGAATACCACAAGTTTATTATGGTACGGAAATTTTGATGGATGATTTTGATAAACCAGGAGACCACGGACTTGTTAGAACAGATTTTCCTGGTGGTTGGAGAGGAGATACAGTTAATGCGTTTACAGGTGAAGGTTTAACTGCAGATCAAAAAGATATGCAAGCATTTGTAACAAAGGTGCTTAACTATAGAAAAAACAGTAAGGCTATTCATGAAGGAGAAACGGTTCATTTTGCTCCACAAAATGGCATTTATATGCTCTTTAGAACTCTTGGTGAGGAGACGGTTGTGCATATTATCAATAAGAATGAAAATCCTACAACTTTGGATTTATCCAGGTTTGATGAAATAGGTCTTAACGAAAAAACCTTAAAGAATATTATAACTGGTGAAAGTTTAGTTTGGAATGGTCTTTTGGAATTTAAGGAAAAGGGAAGTGTGATTTTAACAACTAAATTTTAGTTATGAACCCATTACTAGCAGTATGCTTCCTTTTGCTTTTTTTGTCATGTAAAACAGATAAAAAAACAAGTTTTGAAATTGTAAATTCTGCGCATGATGTGGAAATTAATAAACTTGATAGCGCAAATTTGTCAAGTGGTACATTGTATAGAATGGATAGTCTTAATTCAAAATACATTAAAACACGTCCGGTTGATATTTGGCTACCAGAAAAATATTCAAAAGATAAAAAATACGCAGTTTTGTATATGCATGATGGTCAAATGTTATTTGATAGTACAAGCACATGGAATAAGCAAGAATGGAAGGTTGATGAATGGGCATCAAAACTTATGAAAGAAGATAAGGTTAAAGATTTTATTGTTGTTGGTGTGCATAACATTAAGGAGTTAAGAAATTCAAACTATTTTCCGCAAAAGGTTTATGAAGCTTTATTGCAAAAAGAGAAGGATTCTTTAAAATCAATGACAGATAAACAAAACGCCAAATCATCAATAAACTCAGATAGCTATCTTAAATTTTTAGTAAAAGAACTAAAGCCATTTATTGATGCTAATTACTCTGTGAAAACAGATAAGGACAACACTTTTGTGATGGGGTCAAGTAGGGGAGGTTTGATATCTATGTACGCCATTAGTGAATATCCAGAAATTTTTGGAGGAGCAGCCTGCCTATCAACTCATTGGATTGGTACTTATAACAATATAGGTAATAATATTCCCAATGCCTTTTTTAATTATATGAAGTTGTACCTCCCGGATAACAAGAATCATAAGTTGTATTTTGACTATGGAGATAAAACTTTAGATAAAAAGTATTTGCCCTATCAAGATAAAGCAGATAAGGTTATTAAAGGAAAGGGGCATACAAAGAACATGAAATTTCCAGGAACAGATCATTCTGAAATCTCATGGGGAGCTAGGTTAGATGTTCCATTAACTTTTTTATTAGGTAGTGATGATTAATAGATTTCGAATAGCTTTCATATTAATTTTTACTGGAATTCTTTCTTTTTCACAATCTGAAAACAGAGAATTTCAAAGTTTGAAATATCTAAAGGGAGATTATTTAACTATAAAAGTAAATGACGGAATTTATCTAATCCAGTTTTATACAAAAGATATTGTTGAAACCACCTTTATCCCCAGAGGAGAAGAGTTTGAACAGGAATCGCATGCTGTTATTTTAAAACCTGAAAATATTGATATTACTTTTAGTTATAGTCCTAAGAATGATAATATCTTTTTCAAAGCCAAAGGAGGTATATCTGTTAATATTCAAAAGTATCCATTTCAAATTTCGTATTTCTATAAAGGAAAACCCGTCATTTCAGAAAAAAGAGGTTATTATAAATCTGCTCATGTACCAATGGACTTGGTTAGTGGTAATATTACTGCAGAAACCACAGAAAAAATTGAATTCAATTTGTCTGGAGATGAGGTGCTTTATGGAGGAGGGGCTAGGGCACTAGAAATGAACCGGAGAGGAAACAGGTTGCCTCTTTATAACAGGGCGCATTATGGTTATGAAACCAATAGTGAATTAATGAATTTTACCTTGCCTATTGTACTGTCCTCAAAAAAGTACATGGTTCATTTTGATAATGCACCTATTGGGTATCTAGATCTTGATAGCAAAGGCGATAATAGTTTGATTTATGAAACTATTTCAGGAAGAAAAACCTATCAGGTTATTGCTGGTAACTCCTGGTATGAATTGCTAGGTAATTATACCCATTTAACTGGAAGGCAACCCATGCCACCGCGTTGGGCTCTTGGTAATTTCTCAAGTAGGTTTGGGTATCATTCACAAGCCGAAACAGAAGCCACAATTGCAAAATTTCATGAAGAAGAAATCCCTGTTGATGCCATTATTCTTGATTTGTATTGGTTTGGTAAGGATGTTCAAGGAACCATGGGTAATTTAGAGTTTTTAAAAGATTCGTTCCCTAATCCAAAGCAAATGATCAAGAATTTACAGGATAAAAATGTAGAGACTATTTTAATTACAGAACCCTTTGTTTTAACCACTTCAAATAGATGGGATGAAACCGTAAACAAAGATGTTTTGGCAAAAGATTCTATTGGAAACCCTTTTACATTCGATTTCTTTTTTGGGAATACGGGATTAATAGATATCTATAATCCGAAAGGAAAAAATTGGTTTAAAAATATTTACAAAGATTTAGCCAACATGGGAGTAAGAGGGTTTTGGGGAGACTTGGGCGAACCAGAAGTGCATCCAGATGGATTACTACATGCCACAGGAACGGCCAATGAAATGCATAATATTTATGGACATAATTGGGCTGAATTAGTATATGAAGCCAATAAAGAAGTAAACCCAAATGAAAGACCATTTATATTGATGCGTGCAGGATATTCGGGGTCTCAGCGATTTGGAATGATTCCGTGGTCTGGTGATGTGAATAGAACTTGGGGCGGACTTCAAAGTCAGCCCAAAATTGCCTTACAAATGGGTATGCAGGGGCTTGCATATATGCATTCTGATTTGGGTGGTTTTGCAGGAGCCAATTTAGATGATGAACTTTATGTGCGTTGGTTACAATATGGGGTTTTTCAACCTGTTTATAGACCACATGCTCAGGAGGAAGTTCCTAGTGAACCGGTATTTAGAAGTGATAAGGCCAAAAGTTTAGCTAAAGAAGCTATAGAGCTTCGTTACCAATTGTTACCATACAATTACAATTTAGTTTATGAAAATAATCAGTTTGGCAAGCCATTAATGCGTCCGTTGTTTTTTGATGAATCCGATAATCCAGAGTTGTTGAATTATTCAAAGGCCTATTTATGGGGGAATGATTTTTTGGTATCACCAGTTTTATATCGGGCACAAAAAGAACAAGAAGTTTATTTTCCAAAAACCTCCAATTGGTTCAATTTTTATACTGATGAATATATAAAGGGAGGACAAACTCAAACCATTACTTTAAATGAAAATAACATTCCAACTTATGTGCGCTCTGGCGCATTTATTCCTTTAGCAAAACCAGTGCAATCAACTAAGGGATACAATCCAAATAATTTAGATATTCATTACTATTTTGAAGCTTCAAATAAAGTAAATATACAAGAATTTTATAATGACAATGGTCAAACAGCCGAGGCTTTTGAAAGAGGTATGTATGAGATTTTAGAGTTCAAATCGGAATATGAAAAGTCTTGTTTGGAAATAGAATTTGAAGCAGAAAAAGGAAGTAACTTCAAGGCTCAAATTAAAGGCATCAATTTGGTAATTCATAATATTAATAAGCAGCCTAAGCGAGTTAAAATTGATGGAAAAAAGAAAATTGTTAATTGGAATGAAGAAACAAAAACATTAAGTGTTCCGGTGATATGGAATACATTGGAAGAAACTGAAATAAGAATAAAATTAAAAAAATAGCATTATGAACAAAACAATTTTTATAACTTGTTTTATGGCATTTACCATAATGTTTAGCTGTAAAAAGGAATTGAAAAAAACACCACCGCAAGTAAAAACTGTATTAAAGAAAAAGCAGGTAGTTTATCAGGTTTTTACGCGCCTTTTCGGGAATACAAATACCACCAACAAGCCATGGGGGACTATTGAAGAAAATGGGGTAGGTAAGTTTAATGATTTTACGGATAAAGCACTGAATGAAATAAAGAATTTAGGTGTTACGCATATTTGGTATACAGGAGTACCGCATCATGATATAATTACAGATTATACTAAATATGGTATCTCCAATGATGACCCAGATGTGGTTAAAGGAAGAGCAGGTTCACCTTACGCTGTAAAAGATTATTATAATGTAAATCCAGATTTAGCTGTTAATGTAGAAAACCGATTAGAAGAATTTAAGGCTTTAATTGAGCGTTCTCATAATGCAGGGTTAAAAGTAATTATTGATATTGTGCCTAATCATGTGGCAAGAAACTATCAGGGGCTAACTAACCCTGAAGGTGTTGTAGATTTTGGAGTTTCAGATAATAAGTCTAAGACTTATGATGTGAATAATAACTTTTACTATAACCCAGGTGAAACCTTTAAATTGCCTAAATGGGAAAATGAATATTCTCCGTTGGGAGTTGAGACGCACCCATTAGAAGATGGTGTTTTTAATGAGAACCCTGCAAAGTGGACAGGAAATGGTTCTCGTTTATCACAACCCAATATGTATGATTGGTATGAAACCGTTAAAGTGAATTACGGTATAGCTCCAGATGGGACCAAAGATTTTGATCAGCTTCCAGAAGGATTTGATGATAAAGATTACCAAAATCATTTCGAATTTTGGCAAGATAGAACTATTCCTAACTCTTGGGATAAGTTTAAAGATATTGCATTGTATTGGTTGGATATGGGGGTTGACGGTTTCCGGTTTGATATGGCGGAAATGGTACCAGTAGAGTTTTGGAGTTATATGAATTCAAGTATTAAAACTAAAAACCCAGAGACTTTTTTGCTTGCAGAAGTTTATAACCCTAGTCTTTATAGAGATTATATCAAAAAAGGAAAAATGGATTACCTATATGATAAAGTAGAGCTTTATGATACTCTTAAACATGTGATGCAAGGTCATGGAAAAACAGATAACATTCCACCAATTCAAGATGGGTTAAAAGATATAGAACATCATATGCTTCATTTTTTAGAAAATCATGATGAGCAACGTATTGCTAGCCCTGAATTTGCTGGAAATGCAGAAAAAGGGAAGCCTGCCATGGTGGTTTCGGCAACTATAAGTACATCGCCAACTATGGTTTACTTTGGGCAAGAACTTGGTGAGCCAGGAGCAGAAGATGGAGGTTTTGGAGATCCTTCAAGAACCTCTATTTTTGATTATGTAGGGGTTCCACATCTACAACGTTGGGTAAATGATAAACAGTTTGATGGGGGTCAGTCAACCATAAAAGAAAAGAACTTACGTGATTTTTATAAGCGTTTATTGAACTTTACAATTAATAGTTCTGCATTAGCTGGAGAATATCAAGATATTCATTTGTATAACAGAGAGAAAACCCCAAATTATTCAGATAAAGTTTTATCGTTTGTAAGATGGAGTGATGAAGAAAAACTAATTGTCGTTTCAAATTTTGATGATGTAAACACACAAAGCTTTAATCTAAAAATTCCTAAAAATGTTATTGAAACATGGGAGTTGGAAACTGGAAATTATGAAGCAATAGATATGCTTTATAATGAGATTTCTGCAAGCTTGAAGGTTGAAAATGGTAAAGGGACTATTAATGTTGAAATTGTACCCTTGCAATCATTTGTTTTAAAAATTCATTAAGATGAAAAAGAATTTAATTTTAGCGCTTGTCTATACGCCGTTATTAGTATTTCTATTTTTTATTAATTGCAAAGAAGAAGAAATACAGACTAAGCAAGAATCCCCATTTGTTTGGGAAGCAGCTAATGTATATTTTTTATTAACAGATAGGTTTAATAATGCAGACCTCTCAAATGACATTAATTTTCAAAGAACAAATGAAACAGCTGTACTTCGCGGTTTTAAAGGTGGAGATTTAAAAGGCGTATCCGAAAAAATAAATGAAGGTTATTTTGCAGATTTGGGAATCAATGCTATTTGGATGACTCCAATTGTTGAACAAATTCATGGGAGTACAGATGAAGGCACTGGAGTAACCTATGGTTTTCATGGCTATTGGGCAAAAGACTGGACTGCCATAGACCCTAACTACGGAACAAAAGAAGATTTACACCAATTGGTTGAAGCGGCTCATAAAAATGGAATTAGAATTTTATTAGATGCAGTTATTAATCATACGGGGCCAGTAACGGAAAAAGACCCTGCATGGCCTGAAGGGTGGGTGAGAACTGGCCCAACATGTAAACATAATTCCTATGAATCTACAATCACTTGTACCTTGGTAGATAATTTGCCTGATATAAAAACAGAATCAAATGAAGCTGTGGAGTTACCGCCCCATTTAGTGGAGAAATGGAAACAAGAGGGCCGGTATGAACAAGAGGTTGTTGAATTGGATGCGTTTTTTGAAAGAACAGGGTATCCAAGAGCCCCAAGGTTTTACATTATTAAATGGTTGACAGATTATATTACTGAGTTTGGAATAGACGGATACAGGTGTGATACAGTAAAGCACACTGAGGAATATGTTTGGCAAGAATTTAAAACCGAATGTGATTTTGCCTTTGCGGAGTATAAAAAGACCAACCCCACTAAGGTTTTAGATGATAATGATTTCTATTTGGTTGGTGAAGTCTATAATTATGGTATTAGCGGAGGTAAATATTTTGATTTTGGTGATAAGAAAGTGAATTATTACGATAATAGATTTACAAGTCAAATCAATTTTGAATTCAAATGGAATGCCAAACAAATGTCTATTCAAAATATGTTTGAAAAGTATAATAATGCTTTGCAAAATGAGTTAAAAGGTTTCGGAGTATTAAATTATTTAAGTTCACATGATGATCATGACCCATTTGACAACATGCGTGGAAAACCATTTGAGACTGCTAATAAGTTGTTGCTTTCCCCAGGAACATCACAGGTGTATTATGGAGATGAGTTAGCTAGAATTTTACATATTGAAGGTGCTAATGGCGATGCCCATTTAAGGTCCCTTATGAATTGGGATGATTTAGAAGCAAAAAAAGCCATTTTAGAGCATTGGCAAAAATTGGGGCAATTCAGAAAAAATCATCCAGCGGTTGGTGCTGGAGTTCACAATGTAATTTCAAAAGAACCTTTCGTTTTTAGTAGAAGTTACAATAAAGAAGATTATAAAGATGTTGTTGTGGTTGGATTAGAATTACCAAAGGGCAAGAAAGAAATTGAAGTATCAGAGGTTTTTGTAAATGGTCAAAAACTTCACGAAGTCTATTCTAATCAAAACCTAAAGGTTAAAAACGGAAAAGTAGTATTAGAGTCTGAGTTTGATGTCGTTCTTTTGGAGGAATAAGGAGTTGTTTTAAAATAAAATATAGAACATTATCAATTCCAGTGAAATTCTTGTTTCACCTTATAAATTGAACTTGAATTAATTTTGGTTCATAAGTAAATTTCTTCTCTTTTTTTTTGCATAAATTTTAACATAAATTCTTGTAACATTTTAGCTGTTATGAAGTCTTGTTTTTAACGACTAACTCAATTATTTGTAAATTTGTATTACAAGACTACTCAGATGACCGACATAAATGAGAATATAGAATCACCTTTAATTCTAAAGGTTAGCTTTAATAAGCTGTTGGAGTATTACGAAGATTTAGCTGATAACCAAGATGAGTTTCTTGCGGCCAGGGCGGAGCGTGTTTTAGAAACGGCAAAGGCCTATCCTGAATTAAGAGACGGCTTTACCAAAACACAAACCTTAAAAGATAGAAAGAAGGAAATAGGAATAATTCTGCAAGATTCATTTAGCCCTATACTTACTAAAAATGAGATTAAAACAGCTTCTGTACCCTTCCATGAATTGATTTTTAATAAATCTGAGCGTTTTAAAAACATTATAAAGACGGCTGGTGACGGGTTTGAACTTCAAATAAAAAACATGCCTGAAGATTACAGGTATATAATTGCCTGTACCATTATTTTAAATTTCTGTTATGGGCATAACATAAGTTTTAAGCGACCGTTTTATTATGAAATACCGGATGCTAACGGCATTATGCGTTATTATAAAATAATGTATAACGCAGATTTTTGTGAAATTGTTCCCACAGAAAAAGCACCTAAAATTACCCAGGAAGATTATGATGAATTGTTGGATAATTTTGAGAATTTAGAACTTTGGAAAGAAAAATTTCCACCTAATAGTTACCAGTTTAAAGGATTTGTAATATCAAATATTTTTGATGTAACCGAGGACCAGTCCATATCTAACATAAAATCAACTCTTATTGGGGAGGACAAAAGAAAAGATGAAACCTTTATGGAAGGTTTTTATGATATCTTTCGTTCCCTTTTAGGTATTAATGATATTAAAGTTGGTTTTTCAATTTATAATGACGAGGAGAATACTTTTGAGCATGTTTATGGTGCCGGTGTTAGCAGTTTTTTATTGGGAGGCGAGGAAAAGGAAGATTGTTGTAAAGCCTTGTGCAATTGGTCTCACAATAGACTATTAAAAGAGCATAAATACTTCTCAATTTCTGATGTAGAAAGAGTATATGAGAAAACAGAAGGAAAGGTACCCCAGATTAAAGTACTGCATCAACAAGGTATTAAAAGTGCAATTTTTGCACCAATTGCCAATGAAAATGGTCTCATGGGGATTTTAGAGATTGTTTCTAATAGACCTAAGGTGCTTAATAGTATTAATGCTAATAAATTGGTAGATATAATGCCATATATTGTATCGGCAGTTGAACGCTCAAAATCTGAAGAGGAAAATCTCATTGAAGCAATTATTCAAAAAGAGTGTACTTCTATTCATCCTAGTGTTCATTGGCGGTTTGCTAAAGAAGCCAAAGAGTTTATAAAAGATGAAATAAGCGGAAAAGAAGCTCGATTTAGAAAAATAGCGTTTGATGGTGTTTACCCACTTTATGGTCAAATTGATATTAAGGGGTCTTCAGAAGCAAGAAATAAAGCAACTAAAGAGGATTTGACACTTCAATTAAATGCTGTAAAAAGTATATTTAAAAAAGTGTTAGAAATAGAGTCTTTGCCTATTTATGAGCAGTTTGTTTATCAAGTAGATGATTATTTAAAAGGACTTCAAGAGCATTTTCAAGTAGATAGTGAACAACAAATTTCTGATTTTTTCAAACAAGAGGTAGAGCCAGTTTTTGAACATTTAAAACATATTGAAGGTTTAAGAGAACATATTGAATCTTATCATAATAGTATTGATAATAAAGTTGAAGTGCTTTATAAATATAGAAAGCATTATGATGAAACTATTGCTACTATTAATCAAGAAATGGCTTCTCTTTTAGATAAAAAACAGGAAGAGGCTCAAGCAATGTATCCGCATTTCTTTGAACGTTTTAAAACTGATGGTGTAGAGCATAACATGTACATTGGTGAATCAATCACTAAAGAAGAAAGTTTCAATCCGTTGTACCTGTATAATTTGCGATTATGGCAATTACAGGTAATGTGTGAAATGGAGAACACGTATTATCAAATGCAGTCTGAGTTTCCAATTTCGTTAGATGTAGCTTCCATGATTTTAGTTTTTAATCAGCCATTATCTATAAGTTTTAGAATGGATGAAAAGCAATTTGATGTAGATGGAACATATAATGCACGATATGAGATTGTGAAAAAGAGAGTGGATAAAGCTTTTGTTAAGGGAACTAATGAGCGCGTTACTCAAAAAGGAAAAATTAGCATAGTCTATTCTCAAAAACAAGATGAGATAGAGTATATGAGATATATTAAATTCTTGCAGGCTAAAAATTATCTAGACAATGATGTAGAGGTTGTGGAGCTTCAGGATTTACAGGCTGTGACCGGACTTAAGGCTTTACGTGTAAGTGTGTTATATCATAAACATGAAAATGACAAGTCTTTTTACACATATGATGATTTAATGAAGGAAATAAAAGCTTAAGAAGCTGCGCCAGACATTTTAAAAGCAATAGCAAAGGCAATTACGCTAACAATAATCCCTACCATAAATACGCTATAAGTCAGTCTGAGAATCTTATATTTTTTATCTAAAACAAGACCTAAAAAATAGAGGTCTTTTTTCATAGATGAGTAAAGGTATTCTCTATCTTGCATCATTTCTCCCATGGCCCATTCAAAGTCATTAAGGCTCATTTTATGAAAATTACCAAAAAACAATAGGTTCACTTTTTTGTTTGCAACATCGTCTTTAGTGAATTTACCACGAGTAACATTTGGGCGTGTAGCAAGAACTGAAAGAATAATTGACACCACAGTTACTAAAACAAAAATTATTGTAGGAATGATTAGGTGTTGATTTGAAGAATTATCTAGTTTCGGAATTAAATTAGCTAGAACCAATGACACAATAATAGCATTTACAGAAAGTAAAATATTGGCCTTTGTGTCAGCAATATTGCTTAAATGCATATGGTTTTTTAGTGTTACCCGAAACATAGTTTCAATTCCGCGTTCCGGCATTTCAACTTTATCTTTTTTAAATTTTAACTCCTCTTTCTTTTGGGATAGTTTTTTATTTTCGGAATTCAATTTTTTCTTCATTTTAAGTAATTCCGATAGGTTTTTACCTTTGCGTTTATCCCAAACAGAAGCAGCTTCTGGGGTGTGGAATTTATGTTTTGTTGATAAGAAACTAATATTTTCATCAAGCCATTCACTTTCAGTATAAGTCTTATCGCATAATAACTCCCATTCTTTTCTTAAGAGCTCAGATACTTCCAAATAGCTTTTGCTTCCTATGTGAGAACAGTCAGCATCACGTATTATTTTTTCTAATTGCGTTTTTGGCTCGTGTTCCATTTTGGTGGCCATTATCAATTGGCAAACCTTTTCAATTTTATCAGTAGAGTATTTTTTAGAATTCAAAAAATCTTTGGCAATAGCAACACTTTTTTCTTCATGATTTTTAATTCCCTCAGTATAACCAGTGTCATGTAACCAACTACTTAAAAACAAAGCTTCTTTATCATCTTCAGACAACTCACAAAGTTCAGCCAACTCATTAGTTTTTTCAGCAACACGTTGTGTGTGTGTTAAATTATGATAGAGAAAAGAAGTATCTAACTTTTCATTCAGAAGCTTGGTGGTAAATTTTTCAGCTTCAACAACTAGGTTACTCATAACACAAAGGGTTTATTGGTAAAAATACTAAACTTTAAATTAAAGTTTATAAACGATATATTTTGTCGTAAATTTCAATTTTACTTTCAATCGTTTCGGATAAATGTACTCCGTAAGAAAACGAAAGAAGTACCGACATATTATAGGATAAAAAGCATATTTGCTAATTAAAAAAAAGGAAAAGAACTATTTGGTATGCTAACTTGGAAAAACGTTATTGATTTCTCCGTAAACGGAAATTTAGAACCAGACATTCGTGTTGAAAAAACTGAGCAGGAGTGGCAAGTAAAATTAACTCCAGAACAATTTAGAATTACTAGACTAAAGGGAACCGAAAGGCCTCATAGTGGTGAACTATGTAGTATTTATGAAGCGGGTAAGTATAATTGTGTTTGCTGTGATACATCTTTGTTTGATTCTACAATTAAATTTAACTCAGGAACTGGTTGGCCTAGTTTTACGCAACCCTTAAAAGATAATGCCATTAAATATGAAAGGGATGACTCTTATGGTATGATTAGGGTTGAGGTTATGTGCAATACCTGTGATGCTCATTTAGGGCATGTGTTTCCTGACGGACCTGAACCAAGTGGTTTGCGTTATTGTATAAATTCAGAATCACTTCAACTAGAAAAAAAGGCAATAGATGAACGATAAAATATTTGAGTTAGCCACTTTTGGAGGTGGATGTTTTTGGTGTACAGAAGCTATTTTTAGAGAATTAAAAGGTGTAGAAAAGGTAGTGTCTGGTTATTCAGGAGGTAGTGTACCGGGAAAACCAACATATAGGGAGGTTTGTTCTGGGTTAACCGGTCACGCTGAGGTAGTGCAAGTAGCTTTTGATGGTAGTATTATATCTTATGAAGAGCTCCTTATTATTTTTATGACTACGCATGACCCTACTACATTAAATAGACAGGGAGCAGATACGGGAACTCAATACCGCTCTGTGATTTATTACCACAACAACAACCAAAAGGAAGTTGCAGAAGCAGTGGTTAAGGATATTGCTGAGTATTTTGATAATCCTATTGTTACGGAAATTACGGCTTTAAATATTTTTTATGATGCCGAAGATTATCATCAAGATTATTACCGAAATAATACACAGCAAGGATATTGTAATGCCGTAATTTCACCTAAGCTGGCTAAGTTCAGAAAGCTTTACGCTGAAAAATTGAAGGAGTAGTAAAGTTTAATTACTATTTTTATAATTAAAAATTAATCCAACCCTCAATGAAAATTTGTTTAAGAACTATTGCAGTTTTTGGTATACTTGTTTTTTTTAATGCCTGTGCTACTTTTAAAACTCAATATAAAGATGCAGTAATTTCGGGTAATTTTGAAGAAGAAGATATTATACATTCTTTTTACCTAATTGGAGATGCTGGTAACTCTCCAATAGGTACCAAATCAAAAGCTTTACAAACTTTAGAAAAAGAATTAGAACAGGCTTCTAAGCATAGTACGGTTCTTTTTTTGGGAGATAATATTTACCCTAAGGGTATGCCCAAAAAAAAATCAGAAAGCAGAACCTTTGCAGAACATCAATTAAATGCTCAAACAGAAATTGTTAAGAATTTTAAAGGGGATGCGATTTTTATTCCTGGAAATCATGACTGGTATAGTGACGGCTTAAAAGGGCTTAAACGACAAGAAAATTATATTGAAGATAAATTAGGAAAAAACACATTTTTACCGGAAAATGGTTGCCCCATTGAAAAAGTTGATGTCTCTGAAGATATTGTTTTGATTATTATAGACTCTGAGTGGTATATAACAAATTGGGATAAACATCCAACCATAAATGATGACTGTGAAATTAAAACAAGAGCTAAGTTTTTTGAAGAATTAGAAGGTTTAATAAAAAAAGCAAGGGGTAAAACTACTGTTTTGGCTTTACATCATCCTATGTTTACTAATGGGCCTCATGGAGGGCAATATTCTTTTGGCTCGCACCTTACACCACTTCCTGTTTTAGGAACTTTAAAAAATTTGTTAAGAAAAACCAGTGGAGTTTCTCCAGCAGATCTTCAAAACAAAAAATATAATACTTTAAAAAAACGCATTGTTACTTTAGCTCAAGAAAATGATAAAGTGATTTTTGTATCTGGTCATGAACATGGTTTACAATATATAGTGCAGGATAACTTGCCACAAATAATAAGTGGTTCAGGATCTAAGTCAACAGCAACTAAAAATATATCAGGAGAGTTTTCTTCCAGTGACTTGGGTTACTCACGTTTTGATGTATTGAAAGATGGGTCTTCTTACGTACGATTTTATTCGGCTATAAACAATGAGCTAATTTATCAAAATCAAGTGTTTGCTGAAGATGTGGAAGAACACATTGTGAATTATAATGAATCATTTCCAAGTAATGTAAAAGCATCTGTTTATACAGAAGAAGAGGTAGCTAAAAGTAATTTTTATAAAACTATTTGGGGAGATCGCTATAGAAAATATTACGGAACCAAGGTTAATGCATTAACCGTAAATTTAGATACCTTGTTTGGTGGTTTAAAACCATTTAGAAAAGGTGGTGGTCATCAGTCTAAATCTTTACATTTAAAAAATGATGATGGCAAGCGTTATGTTATGAGGGCCATAAGAAAGAGTGCAGTTGTTTATCTGCAGGCCATGGCGTTTAAAGATCAGTATATTGAGGGGCAATTTGATGGTACCTCAACAGAGCGTTTATTACTAGATTTTTATACCGGTTCTCACCCATATGCGCCATTTGTTACGGGTAAATTATCTGATGCTGTAGCCTTGTTTCATACAAATCCGGTATTGTATTATGTGCCAAAGCAAGAAGTTTTGGGTCAATTTAATAACAGTTTTGGAGATGAATTGTATATGATAGAAGAGCATGTTTCCAATGGTCATGGAAACCTTGAGAGCTTTGGGTATTCAGATAAAATTGCGAGTACAGATGATTTAATAAAAAACCTGCGAAAAGATGAAAAGTATGTTGTAGATGAAGAAATGTTTCTTAGAGCTCGATTATTTGACATGGCTATTGGAGATTGGGATAGACACACAGACCAATGGAGATGGGCAGAGTTTAAGGAAAAGGGTAAAGTTATATATAAACCCATTCCAAGAGATAGAGATCAGGCCTTTTCAATAATGGGAGATGGTGCTTTAATGGGGGTTGCTACTAAGGTAATACCGCCTTTAAAATTAATGGAAGGGTTTCTTGAAGATGTTAGGGACGTAAAAGGATTTAATTTCAGTCCTTTTTCTTTAGATATGATTATATTGAATAAAACAACTTTAAAACAATGGCAAGAGCAAGTAAATTTTATTCAAAAAAACCTTACTGACAATGTCATTGATGAAGCATTCAAAGAATTCCCTATAGAAGTTCAAACAGAAACAGTTTCTGAAATCAAACGAATTTTAAAGGAAAGACTTAAGAACCTTCCTAAAATAGCAAACGATTATTATCAGGTGTTAAACAAATATGTACTTATTAAGGGTACTGATAAAGATGATTTTTTTGAAATTGAAAGATTGCAAAATGGAAAAACTAAAGTTTCTGCATATAGAATAAAAAACGGAAAAAAGGATGATATACTTTATGAGAAGTCTTTTAATATGGAGAAAACCAAAGAAATTTGGATTTACGGTTTAGATGATGAAGATACTTTTAAAGTTATTGGAGATGATACTGGTAATCTCATTAGAATAAGATTGGTTGGTGGTCAGAATAACGATATTTATAATGTAGAGATTGGAAAAAAAGTAAAGATTTACGATTACAAAACGAAAAGGAACACATTTACAACTAATAAAGGGGTAAGGAAACTAATTGACGATTACAAAACCAATATATATGACCATACAAAACCGAAGAATAATACCAATCAATTTGTGCCAACTCTTGGGGCAAACCCCGATGATGGATTTAAAATTGGTTTTGTTAATACTTTAACCAATTACGGTTTTGCAAGAAACCCTTTTACCTCACAGCATACATTTTCTGGAGCCTATTATTTTGCTACAAATGGTTATGATTTAGGGTATAATGGAGAATTTGCTAATGTTTTAGGAAGAATGAATTTAGAGTTAAACGTAAAGTTTACAAGTCCTAATTATGCCATCAATTTCTTTGGTTTTGGAAATGAAACAAGCAACCCTGAAGCAGATGAAACTGATGGATTGGATGTGGATTTGGATTATAACAGGGTAAAATTACAAACTTTAAAATTTGCCCCAGCATTGGTGTGGCGGGGTGAACAAGGTGCTAGTTTTAAAATAGGTTTTAATTATGAATCTATTGAAGTAGAAGAAACTGAAAGTCGCTTTATTAACCAGTTTATTGGTGATAATGCAGACGTAAGCAATACATTTATTGGAGCTAAGATAGAGTATGGTTACGAAAATAGAGATAATGATGCGTTTCCAACATTAGGTATGGAGTCTAGTTTTCAATTGGGGTATACCACTAATATTGATAATTCCAAAGGATTTGGATATTTTATTCCTGCTTTAAGCTTTGATTATAAGGTTGTTTCTAATGGACAATTGGTATTGGCTACCAAATTAAGAGGACATATTAATATTGGAGACGATGATGATATAGAGTTTTATCAAGGTGCTAGTATAGGGGCAAATAATGGTCTAAGAGGTTATAGAAATGAACGCTTTACGGGCATGAGTTCTTTTGTACAGAGTACAGATTTGAGATTAAACCTTAGAAAATTAAAAACAGGGTTGTTACCGTTTCATGTAGGTGTTTATGCAGGTGTTGATTATGGACGCGTTTGGTATGATGATGAAGATTCTGATTCTTGGAATAATTCAATTGGAGGAGGAGTTTTTGCTAATGCTGCCGATATTATGACCTTAAATTTATCGGCTTTTAATAGTGACGATGGTTTGCGGTTAGCTTTTAAGATAGGTTTTGGGTTTTAATACAAGTTGTTACCTTGATTTTATTTCTTGGTCTATTTCCTTAACTGTAATTTTAGGGTGTTTTCTTCGTCTATATAAAGACAAATATGTATAGAAATGAAAAGTAGTTTTAGGGATATAATTAATTCGGAAAAAGTTGTACTTGTAGACTTTTTTGGTACTTGGTGTGGCCCATGTCAAGCACTTATGCCAATATTAAAGGATGTTAAAGATGCTGTGGGAGATGCTGTTAAAATTGTAAAGATTGATATTGATAAGAATAATGAGTTGGCAATAAAGTATCAAGTTAGAAGTGTTCCAACTATGATTTTATTTGTTGATGGAGAACCTAAATGGAGGCAATCTGGTGTTTTACAAAAAAATGATATTTTACATGTTATTCAAACTCATACGGGCGTTACCGTTTAATCGGTTTTAAACTCATACATGTTACCACCTCTTCCGTGGTCATTTTCATCTGTTAAAATAAGTGTATTGTCATTTTTGTAGCAAATGCCTTCTTTCTGACTTAGGTGTTTAAATGGTATTTGTTTAACAGATCCATTAAAGAAATCATCATCTTTAAAATTTGAAAATAGCCAAATGTCTTTTTGAGTTAGTATAGCTATTTGTTTGCCATCATCTCTAATATCTGCTCCTGTAACCCAATTATAATTTGAACTCCCAAAATTATAAGAGCCTATTAATTTTGCTTTGTGTTTACCTTTTTTTGCAGGTAATTTATAAAGGTTTGTTTTTCCAGATTTGTTTTCTACACGGCTTTTTGTAAATAAGTATAGGCTATTATTAAAGTAGAAAAAAGCTTCACAATCAAAAAGTAATTTTTTCTTTTTTGGCGGAAATTGTTTTTGGTCGCTATATTTAAAAGAAATTTTTTCTACAGCAATATCTCCTTCTTTTTTTAAAGAATTAAAAGGGACTCTTAATATTTTTAAATTTTTTCTTTTGTTGTTATTGTTTCCAAAATCACCAATATATAAATTGCCATCAGAGTCTGACGTTATGTCTTCCCAGTCTTCATTTTTAGCGTCTAGAGTTATTTTTCTAAGCAGTTCTCCTTTTTCATTTAAACAGTAAATGTCAGGTTTATTACCACCATCATTATGCATCCAAATTTCGTTTGAGTTTACAATTATTTCATTACCTGAGACCTCATTAAGCGCATTAGGCAAATCAGTTCCAAAGGGCACATCTTTTTTTTGACAAGTTGCTGTTAAAACAAATAGAAATAAGTAGGCATGTTTAATCATGAAACAATATTTAAGTGCTAAATTTACAGCGATTTTTTTATATATGAATCAATTTGATGTTATTATAGTTGGAGGTGGAGCGGCAGGTTTTTTTGCTGCCATAAATATTGCTGAATTAAGCCCTGATTTAAAAGTAGCCATTTTAGAAAAAGGAAGAGAAGGGCTGCAAAAAGTTAAGGTTTCTGGTGGCGGCAGGTGTAATGTAACGCATGCTGAATTTATTCCTAAAGAATTGATTGGAAACTATCCTAGGGGAGAAAAAGAATTATTGGGGCCATTTCATAAGTTTATGACTGGAGATACCATTGAATGGTTTGAGAAACGGGGTGTTGAACTTAAAATTGAGGATGACGGACGCATGTTTCCTGTTACTAATTCTTCTCAAACTATTATTGATTGTTTTTTAAATGAGACTAATCGTTTAGGTATAGAAATTCTATACGGGCAAACATTAAAATCTATTCAATTTACAAACTCTAATTGGAAGTTAAAAACTCAGGATACCACATTTTTAGCAGAACAAGTATTAATAGCAACAGGAAGTAATATCAAGATTTGGAAAATATTAGAGGAATTAAATCATGTTATCATTCCTCCAGTACCTTCACTTTTTACATTTAATGTTGCGGATAAACGTATAAAAAGAATTCCTGGAGTTGTAGCGCAAAATGTGGAGGTGAAAGTTTTGAAAACCAACTTAGTTACAGAAGGACCTTTGTTAGTTACCCATGTTGGTTTTAGTGCACCAGCTATATTAAAATTATCAGCTTATGGTGCTTTGAAATTGGCAAAAATGGATTACAAGTTTCAGATTCAAATCAACTTTATTAAGCAAGAGTTCAAAGAATGCTTAGATACCTTGAAATCTATTAAAAATGATTTGGCAAAAAAAACGGTGTTCAAGTTTTCACAGTTTGAATTACCTAAGCGCTTATGGCAACAGTTGGTGTTGGCTTCTGGTATTAATGAGCATATTAGGTGGGCTGAGATAAATAAAAATCAATTAGAAACATTAGCATCTCAATTAACAAAAGCTATTTTTGATGTAAATGGCAAAAGTACGTTTAAAGAAGAATTTGTAACAGCTGGTGGTGTAGACTTAAAGGAGGTTAATTTTAAGACCTATGAAAGCAAACTACATAAAAACTTGTATTTTGCTGGAGAAGTTTTAAATATTGATGCGGTTACCGGAGGCTTTAACTTTCAAAACGCATGGACAGGGGCTTATATAGCTGCTCAAAATATTGCCAATAAATGATTACATATATTGCATTACTCAGAGGAATAAATGTTAGCGGCCAGAAAAAAGTTCCAATGGCAGAGTTACGTAAGTTGCTTACTGAAAATCGTTTAAAAAACGTGCAGACTTATATTCAAAGTGAAAATGTAATTTTTCAATCTTTTGATGAAGATAAAAGTGCATTAGAAACTATAATTCATGATGCTATTCGGTCTCATTTTGGGTTTGATGTACCTGTTTTGGTTTTAACTCCATTAGAATTAAAGCAAATTTTTAATGGGTCCCCTTTTTTGCAAAGCGAAAAAGAAAAAAGTTATTTTATGTTTCTTTATGAAAAACCAGAGGAGAATTTGATAAAAGAAGTATCTCAACTTAATTATCCCAATGAAGCATTTAAAATTACAGATAATAGTATTTATTTTTATTGTTCTACGGGCTATGGAAAAGCAAAATGCAGCAATAATTTTTTTGAAAGAAAATTAAAAGTAACTGCAACAGCTAGAAACTATAAAACAATGCTAAAGTTGTTATCTTTGACATCTCAATTAAATTAGATGACAGAACAAGAATTTATTCCTAAACCTTACAAAAAAACAATTGAATCTGGAAGCGTAACTTGGGAATCTCCAAGTAATATTGCTTTGGTAAAGTATTGGGGAAAAAAGGAGAATCAAATACCAGCTAATCCTTCAATTAGTTTTACGCTTAGTGGTTGTAAAACTATCACAAGGTTGAGTTATTCACCAAAAGAGAGTCCGGATGATTTCTCTTTTGAAGTGTTTTTGGAAGGAGAGATCAAACCAGATTTTAAACCTAAGATAGAAACCTTTTTTAAGCGTATTGTACAGTATGTACCTTTTATAAAAGACTATCATTTTAAAATTGAAACATCTAATACATTCCCTCATAGTTCTGGAATAGCTTCATCAGCATCAGGAATGAGTGCTTTGGCCTTATGTCTAATGAGTGTTGAAAAGGAGTTAAAAGGCGATAAATTTGAAACATGTTTTACCCAAAAGGCCTCTTTTTTAGCGCGTTTAGGTTCTGGTAGTGCCTGCAGAAGTATTGAAGGCGATTTAGTGGTTTGGGGAACGCACCAAGAAATTGAGAATAGTTCAGATTTATTTGGGGTAAAGTACCCCTTTGAAGTGCATAATAATTTCAAGAATTACCAAGATACTATTTTACTAGTTGATAAAGGTGAAAAACAGGTAAGTAGTACTGTTGGTCACGGGTTAATGCACAATCATCCTTTTGCTGGAGAGCGTTTTAAACAGGCTCATGAAAATCTTGCTGCGTTAATAAATATTTTTAAAACAGGTAATTTAGAGGCATTTATAGATATAGTTGAAAGTGAAGCCTTAACACTTCATGCCATGATGATGACTAGCATGCCTTATTTTGTTTTAATGAAGCCCAATACTTTGGAAATTATTAATAAAATATGGGCATTTAGAAAAGAAACAGATTCTAAATTATGTTTTACCTTAGATGCTGGTGCTAATGTACATTTGTTATATCCAGAAAAAGAAACCGTTTTGGTTTCTGAATTCATTAAGAATGAATTAGTTGCACATTGTCAAAATGGACAGTATATTTGTGATCAAATTGGCTTTGGTGCTAATAAAATAGTATAAAGCTTTGATTTTGTTTATAAAAAGATTAATTTAGTTAAACAAAATCAATTTGTTTAAGCCCCTTAATCTTAAATTATTTTATGAAAGGACCACTTTTTTATTCAAAAATTTTACTCTTTGGAGAATACGGTATAATAAAAGATTCCAAAGGTTTATCTATTCCCTATAATTTTTATAATGGTGCTTTAAAAACCAGTGATAACCCATCTGACGAGGCTATCAAGTCTAATGAAAGCCTTAGTAGATTTGCAAATTACCTTGAAAATTTAGATGATGGCGTTGTAACTTTTGATGTTGTCTCTTTAAAAAGTCATATTGAAGCTGGTATGTATTTTGATTCTTCAATTCCTCAGGGTTATGGGGTTGGAAGTAGTGGAGCTTTAGTGGCTGCCATTTATGACAAATATGCTCATGATAAAATTACAGTACTTGAAAATTTAACGCGTGAAAAGTTATTAAAGTTGAAAACTATTTTTTCGGCAATGGAATCCTTTTTTCATGGAAAATCTTCAGGTTTAGACCCACTTAATAGTTATCTAAGTATTCCAATTCTTATAAACTCAAAAGATAATATTGAAGCAACAGGAATTCCTTCTCAAAAAACAGAAGGTAAAGGTGCTGTGTTTTTATTAGACAGTGGAATTATTGGAGAAACCGCTCCTATGATTAGCATATTTATGGAAAACATGAAGCAAGAAGGTTTTCGTAGTATGTTAAAAGATCAGTTCATAAAACATACAGATGCCTGTGTTGATGATTTTCTAAAAGGAGATATTAAGTCCTTATTTAGTAATACTAAGCAATTATCTAAAGTTGTTTTAAGTCATTTTAAACCTATGATACCAAAACAGTTTCATGAACTTTGGAAAAAGGGTATTGAAACCAATGATTATTACTTAAAACTCTGTGGTTCTGGTGGAGGTGGTTATATTCTTGGGTTTACAGAGGATATAAAAAAGGCCGAAAGCGCACTTTCAGAATATAAGTTAGAAGTGGTTTATAACTTCTAATTTCTATGTTATCTTAAACGGGGGCATTGACCACCAGTAGAAGAACTCATCAATTTTTTTCTATGTTATCAAGAAGGCAGAAATATATACTACTTAAGTTTTTTAGTATGTTTTCTGTAATTAGAGGTTATAATATACTAGTAATAGTTTTTGCCCAGTATTTAGCATCTATTTATATACTTGCGCCAGAAAAAGCTATACGCGAAGTTGTTTTTGATCTTAATTTATTAATGCTGGTTTTGGCTTCAGCAGCAACTATTGCAGGTGGCTATATTATTAATAATTTTTACGATTCAGAAAAGGACCTCATTAATCGTCCCATTAAATCTAAATTAGACAGGTTGGTGAGTCAAAATACTAAGTTGTCATTTTATTTCGTACTTAATTTTCTTGCGGTGTTTATGGCAAGCTATGTGTCTTTTAGAGCAGTAGTATTCTTTTCAATTTATATTTTTGGTATTTGGTTTTATTCTCATAAACTAAAGAAACTACCCTTTATAGGTAATCTTACTTCGGCAATATTAACCATCACTCCTTTTTTTGCCATTTTTATGTATTACAAAAATTTTGGAACAGTCATTTTTGTTCATGCCATATACTTGTTTTTAGTTATTTCTATGAGAGAGTTAACCAAAGATTTAGAAAATATAAAGGGAGACCTTGCCCAAAACTACCATACTGTGCCTATTAGATATGGCGAAAAGATGTCAAAAGGCATGCTTACAGTACTTTCAGGTTTAACCTTAATACCAACTTATTTATTGTTGTTTAAGTTTCAAATAGGGCATATGTATTTGTTCTTTTATTTAAGTACTTTATTGCTTATTATATTCCTTGGTGTTCTATGGAAATCAAAAACTAAAAACCATTATTTAATACTTCATAACATATTAAAATTTATAATTCTGGTTGGTGTTTTTAGTATTTTGTTAATAGATGTGGGAGTTATTTTAAACCGAATTTAAACTACTTGGGCGTTACCCTGTTGGGTTGGGCTTTCCGCTATATCTTTTTTAAAGCTACGCTTCGGTATCTTCAACTAAAATATATTTTAGGTTCGATAGTTTCAAAAAAGGATGTCACTTCAATCCCTAACCCAATAATATCCATAGCTAAAGAATTAACAATCCTAAATTAAAGCATATCTTTGCAAAAAATTAATGTTAAATGAACAGGCATAAAGGAAATAAAGGAAAAGGAAAACCATCGGGAAAGCGTTTTAATAAAATAACAGCACCAAGTGTTTCTAATAAAAAGCAGGCTGCTAAAAAATCTAATCCTGATGAAATTAGATTAAACAAGTATATTGCTAATTCTGGAATCTGTTCACGAAGAGAAGCCGATGTTCATATTGCAACCGGTTTGGTGTCTGTTAACGGCAAAGTAATAGTAGAGATGGGTTATAAGGTAAAACCAGGTGATGAAGTACGTTATGATGGTTCAAGAATAAATCCTGAGAAAAAAGCTTATGTACTGCTAAATAAACCAAAAGGCTTTGCAACAACTACTAGCGAAGGAAAGGGGCGTACAGTTATGGATTTGGTTGCTAATGCCACTTCTTCACGCATTAAACCTATAGGTCGTTTAGGAAGAAACTCTAAAGGGTTATTACTTTTTACTAACGACAAGGATATTGAAGATAAATTCAAAAGTTCTAAAACAGGAGTGCCACGTTTGTTTCATATAGAGCTTGATAAAAATTTAAAGCTAGAAGACTTAAAGAAGATTCAAAACGGATTTAAAATAGAAGGAAAACTTATAACTGTAGAAGAAATTAGTTATATAGATGGCGCTTCAAAAAAAGAAATTGGCTTAAAAATAAAGAATACAGGTAACACTATTATCCGTAATATTTTTGAGCATTTTAATTATGATATTATTAGTATAGATTGTGTTGCTATTGGGCATCTTACCAAAAAAGATATTCCGCGCGGACATTGGAAACATCTATCTAATGAAGAACTCACAATGCTTAAAATGATTTAAGTTTTTCTTCAAAGTTTGTTAACACTCACATAATATAATCTTCACCGTATTACAGTTCATTTGTAGCGCTATTAGTTTAGTGCAACAATATTTTTATGTTTTTTTTTCACAGAAAAAGAATTATTTAATAAATTTAAAATATGTAATTGTTGTTATTCCTATTTGTTTACCTAACCTAAATTTATAGTTATGAAAAGAATAATAGTTGATTATAATAAGTTAAATACAAATATCTTAAATCTTTTAATTGAGCGGTTTCCTGATGGTTATGGCGATAGAGATATTATTTCTTTCCGAAATGCCCATAACGATTTAATTGAAGCTGTAGAGGTGAAAACCGACGATACCATTTATTTGGTGAAAGTGGGTACACATTTGGCAAATGCTATGATAGATTTTGCAGATGAAGATAATACACCCGAGGCTAATGAAACAGCACCGCTTGAGAATTTAAATGATGGAGATGTTACAAATTAGAGTTAATTTTTAATGGAAATTGCAGTTTTTCAGTACTTCAAAGACGGCTTTTATTCATTTCTATTTGAGGACGGTTTGCAAATGGAATTTGAAGAAATACACCCCAAAGCCCTATATAAATACAATTTAAATAAAGACGATTCTTTCGTTGATAAAACCTTTAAGCTCTCGTATTCTGAAGTGCCCAGTAGTAGAGATTTTGATGATGTTATTTATAGGATTGATCGGTTAGAGTTGGTTTAGGTTTAAACCATAATTCCCATACCAAAACACCATAAACAGCAAGATATTCTAAACTTATTATCCAGAGGTTTTCAGACTTACTGGCCGTACCAATATGTATATAAGCTAGGTAGCTTAAAATAATTACAAAGCTCCACACCAACGGAAATTTATAGGTTGTAAAAACAGATAGCATTAAAAGTGTAGCTACATACCAAGGATGCACAGTGGTAGCTGTAAAGTAATAAAAACTTAATGCAAGTAACATAGCAGTAATAAGTTGAATTGGTGTTTTGTTGTTTCTAAAAAAGGTTATAATCATGATGAACAAAACAACTATTACGGGAATAATTTTACCAATAATTCCAATTTCATTATAGCCTCTAAAGGTATAACCAATAGCCCTAGCTAAATAGTATAAACTAGCATTGAACTCAAAATTTTGAAACCATAAACCAACAGTTTTACTGTAATTTGAAATGAATTGCACGGAAATAAAAGGTGTAAAAAGTAGAAATGTAACACCTAGTA
This sequence comes from Seonamhaeicola sp. MEBiC01930, assembly GCF_045277075.1. Lineage (GTDB taxonomy): Bacteria > Bacteroidota > Bacteroidia > Flavobacteriales > Flavobacteriaceae > Seonamhaeicola. The sequence continues at coordinate 1,919,066 of NZ_CP104270.1, forward strand.
CAATAGCATAAAAACCAATCAGCTTTGTCATTTTAAGTAATAACGAAGTGTTTGTCTTAAAAAACCATTGAAACACCAAAGGCAGAAATATTAAAGGAATTAATTTTGTTGAAACAGATAAGGCAAATACCACTGCCGCCCACTGCCATCTTCCGGAGATTAATAAATACAAACTCCAAATTAAAAAGAAAATCATGACGCCTTCAAAATGTAGGTTGCCCGTTAGTTCTATAATAATAAATGGGTTTAACACATACCAAAAGATATTTTGTACGGGCAAGTTTAGTTTAGTTAATAGTTTTTTGCCAAAGTAAAGGGTTCCAAAATCTGCAGCAATAATAATTAAGCGTAAACCAATAACTGAACTTAAAATACTTGTGCCAGGAAATAAATTAGCTAGTACAAAGCAAATCTGATTTATGGGCGGGTAGTTGCTATAATGACTGGCGTTTAATAAACCCATACCATGATACAATTCTTGTCCGTTAACAATGGGTATATTACCACTATCAATAAAACTTTGTACAGTATTTAAATAAGGGTTGAAACCTTTTAAAATCATGCTGCCATCCCAAATAAAACGGTAAAAATCTTGAGATAAATTGGGGATGGATAAAATAAATATAGCCCTAAACAAAAAAGCTATAGCGCTTAAAAGCTTTTGGTTGCAATTTTGTTTTTTTACTAACCAATAGAATAACCCAAAAAGCACGGTATATAAGGTAACTAGCTTAAGGTATTGAGTGCGTTCTAAATCATAAGCAAATACTAAGAATAGAACACAACTAATAAGTGCTATTAGCACAGGGGTTTTGTAAAGTTTTAATAAAGCTAGATTGAGTTGCATAGACCAAATATAGTATTAATGTATTTGTCACTCCCGCGAAGGCGTGAATCTCTTTTTTAATTTTATTATCTGTCGGAAATAACCAGAATAGTTTGCTTGACTTTGTAAAAATTTTCAGCTACCTTCGTTTAACAATCGATAAACTTCATTAAAACGGAAGTCTATCTCCACGTTAGGTGCAATTAAAATCAACACATCAGTAAATGACTAACTATCTTAATGATACCGAGTACGCTACCAAAACTCTATTCGATGCTTTGAGGTCTGAATTTAATAGACTCGAGAATCTAAAAGCGGAACTACTTGCTAAAAAAGATAGACTCAAACATTTACAATTTGATTTCACGACTTATGACCAAATGGAAGATTATAATGAACTTCAGTTACAGCATAAGTTTATTACAATGGCCAAATTTGCTCAAGATGCAAATATTCCAAAATTAGAAAAAGACATAGCTGATACAGAACAATCAATTGCTAACAAAGAGTTGTCTTATCAAGCAATTGGAATGTCAATATTACAAATTGCAAAGCAAGGGATTTCCAAGGTTCACGGCAGTCTCGCGCATTGTCCAAATGGAAGAACATTGATTACTCAAAGTCTTAAAAACGTTATATGGCAATCAAGGAATCAATCAATTCATCACGAAGATGGAAATTACCATAATAATGTAAAAAACTGTTTCATTGATTTACAAAATGATTTTGGCAATGACTTTGATTTAAATGCTAACCCAACTGCTAACCTATCAACCAAAGTAATAGATCAGATATTAAACTGGCAATCTTATGAGGACTATTATAACGATATGATGCTACTAAAATAAATTCAATGGAAGAAGAAAAATATTTAGCACATTTCAAATTCGAAGGGGAACTCGTGAAGGATGGATATTTGGATGCCAGAAAATCAGCCGAAGCACTAATCGGAATAGATGAAATATTCAGGTATTTCTTATATAAAAAATCGCCAGAATTAAATTCATTGGAATTCGACTTACCTGTCAGAACAAGAAAAGGAAGTTGGGAAACGTTAATTCCCGAGAATATCGGAGAGTGGATACAATTAGCTATGACCACAGGAGGAGCATATTATGCTGGTTCAGCTTTAAAAAAGATGGCTCAAAATGATATTGGAGACAGTGGATTTAAGGACTTGTTTAAGGGGATAGTTAAAGGTATTAAATGGGTTGTTCAAATTGGAAAGCATCTCAAAACACTTAAGAAAAGAAAATTCGATAAAGTAGAATTCAAAGAAACAAAAGGAGTACAATTTGTTGGAATCTATAATGATGAAGGAGAAATACTTTACGTCCCTAAAATTTATCTAGAGCTTTTTACAGAAATACCAGAAACAATTTTCAATCGATTGACTCAACTTGTTGAAGAGGAAAGAAAATTAAAAATTGGTTTTAGTCCAAGTGAAAAGATTGACAATGATGATACTCAAAAAGAAGTTTCTATATCAATTAATGAAAAAGGAATTTTTTACAAAGGTAAAGATGAAGATGATGTTTTATTTCCTGAATTAGTTCATAATCAATATGTAGAACTTGAAGGGCATATTACAAGGGGAAACGAGAACTCAAATACAATTGGATTTGCTTATCAAAATCATATTTTGACTTGTTACCCAATTTCTGGGAAAATTGTAGAAGATAGGACTTACTTTTTCGGAGATTGCATAATTCGTGGATATGTGAATAGAATGGACAAGAATGGTGTTTATATTGAAAAACGACCTCGAATTGCTTATATGGATATATTACCAACAGATAAAGAGTCCAATAAAGATATGTTTAGTAAATAACTGCACCTAACAATATGAATATTGAAGAAAAAGATAAAAAACCGTTAGAATTATTCTTTCAAGACTTTGAAAAAGTTACGAAAGAGGACTTAAAAGATTTTTCTTCCAGAACTGTTTATCCTTGGAATGGCAATCCGCCAAAATATATAATTAGTCTACTTTTTAAGAACCTAGGATTTGAAAAAAAGCCAGTTTACATTGAAAAAATGAATTGGATTATATATTTCAAGTATAAAGGTAAAATTTTCGAAATACACGATTATAAATTCAATACTTGGTCTTTAGCTGTTAATCTTAAAGATTTAGAATCGGACAAAGATTTAACGAATAGTTTGGTTGAAGAAATAGTAAAGATTCTGAATAAAGGCTCAAAATATCTTGACAAAAAACTCTCATTATCATTAAGGGAACAATTAAAAAAGAATGAGTTCTATTTCAATAACGCATATAAAAAATTAAAACCAGTTTATAATTTTTATCTAACAAAATTAAAAGAGATAAAAAAAGAATGGGACGTTGCGGAAACAGAGGTAGTTGAAGAAGAGATAGAAACAGGAATGGGGAAAATAACTTCTAAAAAGTTTATTGACCATAAAAGAGCAAAAGAAGTTGAATCATCATACTATTTCTTTCCATTGATTAGTATTTACTATTCTATTCTCGAATTTCTACTCGATATTTTTAAATGTTTAGATGACCCAGATGTTGACTATGTTGATTTTAGGGCACTAAACTGGAAAGAAAGATTTAAAGCTGTTTTTAATCTCGAGGACAAAGACTTAAAGAGACTATATGACACAATTGTAGAAATTAAGGATGTTTATAGAAATCCTTTAACTCACGGATTGAATAATGAAGCTAACCTATTAATTCCAATTGAAGATGAAGGAATTGTTCCTATATCTTATGAGTTTTTAAGCAATAAGCCACATTTTACCAGCAAAATAATTTCGATTGAAAAATCGGTAGAGTATGTCGAGAGATTAGAAAACTTTTTCGACTATTTAAGCAAAACTGAACCATTCAGCTTCTATTGGTTATATCTACAATATGATTTTAATATTCCTAAATCTAAAGTAGATGTTAATAGATTAAAAGAACATATGGGGACAATTGAGGAGTTTTCAAATTATTTAGAGGAAGTGGAAGAGTATTATGAAAGGAAAATGAATGGAGAGTTATAAAAAACTGCACCTAACAATGGCTATAAGTAATTGCTTGTTCTCGCCTACTTCTGAAAATCCGCAAGGATTTTCAGTTTGGTGTGTACTTACAAAGTTTAGTGTTAAACCAAGCAACTACTCATAGCCGAGACCGTTAAACGAAACTCCCTTTCCGCGTTAGAGATTCAAACCTTATTCTTTTTTGAATCTGTGGAACGCAAAATATCTTTTGGTAGAAAATATCGATGCGCAGCTTTAAAAAAGATATGATTGAGGGTGTTACTAAATGAGGGTAAAGTCAAAACAAAAAAAGAGCACTTTGGTAGTGCTCTCTTTAAAATGGACATCTGTAGTTTAATTGTATATCGATGACTAACTCAATTAATTAAATTATAGTTGACTGTCCTAAATGTATGTTTGTAAAATTTAAATTTGTTTCGTCTGGGTTATTAATAAAATCTTCAATAAAATCACCTACTTTACTGGTGCTAATATTGTCATATTTAGTGTTTAAATCTGGTGTTGTTATATGAAGCTTTAGAGATTTATCTACACCTTCTCTTATTAAAGCAGCTTCATCATATAAGCCAAAATGGTCTAGTAGCATAGCAGCGCTTAAAATAGAAGCAATAGGGTTTGCTATACCTTTATTTGTAGCCTTGGTGTAAGCACCATGAATAGGTTCAAACATAGCTTTTTTGTTACCTATAGATGCTGATGCCAGTAAGCCAATAGAACCTACTATAACACTTGCTTCTTCTGATAATATATCGCCAAACATGTTTTCTGTTAAAATAACATCAAACTGTCTTGGATTAATAATAAGCTCCATGGCTGCATTATCAATATACATGTAATCTAAAGTTACATCTGGGTATTCTGTAGCAATTTCATTTACAATGGTGCGCCATAATCTTGAACTGGCAAGAACATTAGCTTTGTCTACCAAAGTTAATTTGTGTTTTCTTCCTTGAGCTGCCTTAAATGCTAAATGCGCAATGCGTTCTATTTCAGAACGTCTATAGGTGCAAATATCTGAGGCTTCATCATTGCTAAAATGTTTTTCACCAAAGTAAATGCCACTTGCAAGTTCTCTATAAATAAGTATATCTGTACCTCTTATTTGCTTAATTTTTAATGATGATTTATTAAGTAAATCATCATAAGCAATTACAGGTCTAATATTAGTAAATAAATCAAATGTTTTTCTCAGTCCTAATAGTCCTTGTTCTGGTCTTATAGTTGCAGAAGGATCGTTATCATACTTTGGGTCTCCAATAGCACCAAATAAAATAGCATCTGCTTGTTCGCAAATGCTAATAGTTTCTTCAGGCAAGGGAATACCTGTTTTATTCATAGCGCTGGCACCAACCAAAGCATTATTGAAAGTAAAAACATGGTTAAACTCCATGGCAATTGCTTTCAAAACTTTTACTGCTTGAGCAGTAACTTCAGGTCCTATTCCATCACCAGGTAAAACAGCAATATTTAATTTCATATCCCTCTTAAAATTAAATTAAGCCGAAGTAATTTCATTATAAAGTGAACTAGACTCTATAATTTGATGAATATCATTATCATCAATTTCTTTCTTCTTATCAGCAAACTCTAAGAATTTACTGTAAATAACATCCAATTGCAGTTTAGTTAATTCATAACCAACATTTTTTGCTCTGTAGGCTAAAGCAGCTCTACCGCTTCTAGCAGTTAATACAATAGCAGACTCTGTTACACCTACGTCTTTAGGGTCTATAATTTCGTATGTTTCACGGTTTTTGATAACCCCATCTTGGTGAATTCCTGAACTATGTGCAAAAGCATTTGCTCCTACAATGGCTTTGTTAGGTTGGGTGTAAATACCCATACTGTCTGATACCAATTGGCTTAAACCATAAAGCATTTCAGAATTAATTCCCGTATCTAAGTTTAAGTAAGGGTGTTGCCTTAAAATCATAACTACTTCTTCTAAAGCAGTGTTTCCTGCGCGCTCACCAATACCATTAATAGTACATTCTATTTGACGCGCACCATTAATAACACCTTCAATAGAATTAGCAGTAGCCAAACCTAAATCATTATGACAATGACATGATAAAATAGCTTTATCTATGCCTTTTACATTCTCTTTTAAGTACTTTATTTTAGCACCGTATTCATGCGGTAAACAATAACCTGTAGTATCAGGAATGTTTAATACTGTTGCTCCTGCTTTAATAACAGCTTCACAAACTCTAGCTAAATATTCATTATCTGTTCTACCAGCATCTTCTGCATAAAACTCAACATCTTCAACAAATGATTTAGCGTAACTTACAGCTTTAACTGCGCGCTCTATAATCTGCTCTTGAGTAGATTTGAATTTAAATTTAATATGCGAATCTGAAGTTCCAATTCCTGTATGGATTCTTGGAGTTTTAGCATATTGCAATGCTTCAGCAGCAACTTTTATATCATTTTCAACCGAACGCGTAAGCCCGCAAACGGTAGCGTTTTTTACAATTTTTGAAATGGCTTCAACCGATTTGAAATCTCCAGGACTAGAGACGGGAAACCCTGCTTCAATAATATCAACACCTAATAAATCAAGCTGTTCAGCAATAATTAGTTTCTGTTCCGTATTTAACTTACAGCCAGGAACTTGCTCACCATCTCGAAGTGTTGTGTCAAAAATTTGTACCTTATTATCAGACATTTACTAAAATATATTTTCTTATTCTTTTACGAATGTATATTTTGGTTTCGTAAAACACTAAACTTTTATTTTTTTTTTACGACGTTTAACTCTTTTGTAGGCATGTTAACGTATTGTAAATAAGTGTATTAAATGTATTTTTGTAACTATGACAAAAGAGCAAAAAGATAATTTGTTTGTTTTAATAAAGTCTTTGTCAAAATCTGAAAAAAGGCAATTTAAATTGTATGTTGGAAGATTGGGGGTAAATGAAGACTCAAAGTTCCTTTTGCTTTTTAATATTTTAGATAAGTTACCAAGGTATGATGAGCGCGTTATACTTAAAAAAGGAATTGTAAAAAAACAACAACTTTCTAATTTAAAGGCGCATTTGTATAAACAAATTTTAATTAGTTTAAGATTAAATCCGTCGCATCAAGATATACGGGTACAGATTCGTGAGCAATTAGATTTTGCCACCATTTTATATCATAAAGGTTTATACAAACAGAGTTTAAAAATTTTAGATAAGGCAAAAAATTTGGCAATTGCCAATGAAGAAAAAAACATAGCCTATGAAATTGTTGAACTAGAGAAAATTATTGAATCGCAATACATTACACGAAGTTTAAGTAACAGAGCTGATGAATTAACTATTCAGGCTAAAGAGTTGAGTCAGCAAAATGTAGTGGCTAGTAAACTTTCTAATTTATCACTTCAGTTATATGGCTTATTCTTAAAAACAGGCTATGTTAAAAATGATGCAGAGAATAAACGGATTACAGAATATTTTAATGCGCATCTTCCAAAATATGATATAAATACGCTTGGTTTTCGTGAAAAACTTTGGTTGTACAAGGCACGCTTATGGTATAGTTTTTTGACTCAAGATTTTTTAGCATGTTATAAATATGCCTTGAAATGGGTGTCATTATTTTATGAGAATAAAGATATGATTGTACTAAACCCTGTGTTCTTTCTTAGGGGTAATCATTATTTATTAGAGTCTTTATTCTATCTACGGAAGTATGACAAATTTAAAGAATACCTTTTTAGGTTAGAAAGTGTTACAGAAGAAAAGGGTTTTCCATTAGATGATAATATTGAAGGTTTAGCATTTCTTTATATTTATACAAATAAGTTTAATCTGCACTTTATAGAAGGTAGTTTTCAAGAAGGTTTACCACTAATAGATGAAGTTTTAGAGCAATTAAAAAAATATAGTAATAGAATAGATGAACATCATATTATGGTGTTTTATTATAAGATAGCAAGTATGTACTTTGGTGCTGGCGATAATAAAGGGTGCATTCAGTTTTTAGATAAGATTATTAGTAATAAATCTTTACAAATGCGTGAAGACTTATTGTGTTTCTCTAGAATATTAAATTTGGTGGCACACTATGAGGCTGGTTTAGATTATAATCTAGATGTACTTATAAAAAGCACGTATAAGTTTTTAATTAAGATGGAAGACTTATATGAAGTACAAAAAGAATTTATTAAATTTTTACGAGGGTTAGGAGATATTTATCCACATGAGGTGAAAAATGAATTCATTAAACTTCATGATAAATTAAAAGAATTTGAAGACGACCCATATCAGAGCAGAGCATTTCTTTATTTAGATATTATATCATGGTTAGAGTCCAAAATTAAAAGCATGCCAATTGGGGAAGTAATTAGAGCAAAATTTGAGGTAAATTTGCTTGAAAAGTAAAATATCTTGTTAAAAATTTGGAAAATAACTTTTTCTGAACGAATATTTGCACTGCAAAAGTTCAATGAACATATTGAAATGTTATCAAGAAAGGCGGAGGGATTGGACCCGTTGAAGCCTTAGCAACCCTTTAAACTTATTAAAGAAGGTGCTAAATTCTACTTAAATGACCGATTCATTTATCGGAAGTTTGGATAGATAACAAAGGAGAATTACGTCCAGTAATTTTATATTTCTTTTTAACATTTTTATATTTAGGTACGCTTTTTTTGCAGTAAGAACGTATTAATTTTATAGAATAAAATCTTGTGAAAGAGGAATTGCAACATATAATCATTAAAGATTATACCACCGAAAGTGGTGCTCTTTACCCTGAAATAAAGCTAAGTTATCAGGTGTTTGGGCAGCCTTTAGGTACTGCGCCCATTGTATTGGTAAATCATGCATTGACGGGTAATAGTAATGTAGCTGGTGAATTGGGATGGTGGAAAGATTTAATAGGGGCTAATAAGGTTATTGATACAAAATTGTATTCGGTTTTGGGTTTTAATATTCCTGGAAATGGATACGATGGATTTGTAATAGATAATTACAAAGATTTTGTTGCGCGCGATGTTGCTAAAATCTTTTTAAAAGGATTACAGCGTTTAAAAACAGGGAAAGTGTTTGCTACTATTGGAGGTTCTCTTGGTGGAGGTATAGCCTGGGAAATGGCAGTTGTTCAACCTGATTTTACTGAGCATTTAATTGTTGTTGCTACCGATTGGAAATCTACCGATTGGCTCATTGCCAACTGTCAAATTCAAGAGCAGTTCTTGTTAAACTCTAAACACCCTGTGCATGATGCTAGAATGCATGCCATGCTATGTTACCGTACTCCAGAATCTTTTAAGGAACGTTTCCAACGAACCAAGAATGAAGATTTAGAGATTTTTAATGTAGAGAGTTGGTTGTTGCATCATGGTAAGAAATTACAAGAGCGTTTTCAGTTATCAGCTTATAAATTAATGAATCAATTATTAAAATCTATTGATGTAACAAAAGGTAGGGCCAGTAATTTTAATGTGTTGGAAAATATTGAGGCCAAAATACATATTGTAGGTGTAGATTCAGATTTGTTCTTTACAGCCGAAGAGAATAGAGAAACACATAAGCAGTTGGCATTAACACACCCTAATGTTACATATAGTGAGATAAATTCGGTTCATGGTCATGATGCATTTTTAATGGAATATGATCAGCTTGAAGAAATCATAGAAGGCATTTTTGTGCCAAATTCTAAAAGAAGAAGAATGAAAATATTAAAGTTTGGAGGAAAGTCTCTAGCTAACGGAAAAGGACTGGATACAGTAATATCCATTATAGAAAATAAGGTTAAGGAAGGAGAGAGAATCAGTGTTGTGGTTTCAGCAAGAGGTTCAGCTACTGATGAGTTGGAGGCTATTTTAAATAAGGCAATAAAAGGCGAGGACTATCAAGAGTCTTTAGAATCTTTTAAGGCTTACCAATCTGAGCCATCAAAAACTATTGATTATTCTGAAGAATTTTCAACTTTAGATAAGTTATTTGAAGGTGTAAGTTTGCTTAGGGATTATAGTAAGAAAACCAAAGATAATATATTGGCACAAGGCGAATTGTTATCTGTAAAACTCATTGCTAACTTATTAAATGAAAGAGGTATTGAATCTCGAGTAACCGATTCACGTGAGTTGATTAAGACTGATGAATCTTTTGGAAACGCACAACCACTTTCAAAAATATCTAAGGAAAATATTAAAGAGTACTTCAAGAAAAATAACGGCGTTGTAAATGTAGTAACTGGTTTTATAGCATCTAATTTAAAGAATGAAACAACTACTTTAGGAAGAAATGGAAGTAATTATACAGCTGCCTTGTTGGCAAACTTTTTAGATGCCGAAGAATTACAGAATTTCACGCATGTAAGTGGTATATATACGGCTAATCCTAGTTTGGTGCCAGATGCACAACAGATTCGGGAGTTGTCGTTTAGTGAGGCAAACGAGTTGGCAAATTTTGGAACCTCGGTCTTGCATGCAAAAACAATTATTCCATTAGTTGAGAAAAATATAAATCTACGAATCTTAAATACTTTCAATGCCGATGATGAGGGTACATTAATTACCGCCAAACCTAGTACCAAGGAGGTGACCTCCTTATCTGTATTAGATAATGTGGCACTTTTGAATTTAGAAGGAAGAGGCTTGCTAGGGAAAATTGGTGTTGATGCTAGGATTTTTGGGGCTTTAAGTAGTTATGGTATTAGTGTTAGCATAGTATCTCAAGGCTCTTCGGAAAGAGGTATTGGACTTATTATTGATGCTGACCAAGCAACACAGGCAGTTATTGCATTAGAGCGAGAGTTTGAAAGCGACTTTTATTCTCAAGATGTAAATAAGATTGATGTTGTTGATGATGTTGCTGTAATATCAATTGTTGGGATTGAATTAAGCTCGTTCCACAAACCATTTAATGCTTTGATTAAGAATCAAATCACGCCATTACTTTTTAATAATACGGTTACAGGTAAGAATGTGAGTTTGGTGGTAAAGAAAACCGAACTGAATAAAGCTTTAAATGTTATACATGGTGAAGTATTCGGTATTTCTAAAAAGATAAACATTGCCATTTTTGGTCATGGAGGTGTTGGTGGTGCACTAATTAATCAGATTTTAAAGTCTAAAGATGATATTGAAGAAAGAAGAGGTATCAACTTAAATGTTTTTACTATAGCTAATTCAAGTAAATTGATTTTAGATAAAAATGGAGCAGGTACAGATTGGGAGGAGGCTATTGCTACAAGTTCATTGAGTAGTTCAATTGATGATGTTATTACCTATGCTAAGAACCATCATTTAGAAAATTTAATAGCGGTTGATAATACGGCAAGTGAAGTGTTTTATAAAAACTATGTGCCTTTAGTTGAAGCTGGTTTTGATTTGGTGTCTTCTAACAAAATTGCCAATACCATTTCACATTCATTTTATACAGAATTAAGAGAGCAGCTAGAAGAACATAATAAGCAATATCTTTATGAAACTACAGTTGGTGCTGGTTTACCGTTAATTGATACCATTAAGTTGTTGCATGAATCTGGAGAGAATATAACCCGTATTAGAGGTGTGTTTTCAGGAACTTTGAGCTATTTATTCAATAATTTTTCAGTACAAGATAAACCGTTCAGTACTATTGTTCAGGAAACCATTGATAAAGGTTTTACAGAGCCAGATCCAAGAGAAGATTTCTCAGGAAATGATGTGGCAAGAAAGCTATTAATTTTGGCTCGTGAATTAGATTTACAAAATGAATTTGAAGATGTAGAGGTGTTGAATTTAATACCAGAAGCATATCGTGATATTACGGTTAAGGAGTTTTTAAGTCAATTGAATGTTCTTGATGAGCAATACCAAAAAATAAAAGACAACCAGGAGCCGGGTCATGTGTTGCGCTATGTGGGTGATTTATCTGGTGATTTATCACAGGACAAAGGAAATTTAGAAGTTAAATTAGTATCAATACCAGAAGACAGTACCTTAGGTCATGTAAAAGGAAGTGATGCTATATTTGAAATATTTACAGAGAGTTATGGAAAACAACCTATAGTAATCCAAGGAGCAGGAGCTGGAGCAGAGGTTACCGCCCGAGGTGTTTTTGGGGATATTTTGAGGTTGTCCAAACATATTAATTAAAGTTATGAGCAAGAAAAAACATTTTGAAACAGAAGCTGTACGTACTCAGTCTGAAACCACACAATTTTCAGAGCACTCAGTACCATTATATTTAACCTCAGGGTTTGTATTTGATGATGCAGAGGAAATGAGAGCTTCTTTTGCAGAGGAGAAACAACGTGATTTATACAGTAGGTATAGTAACCCTAATGTAAACGAATTCGTAGAAAAAGTGTGCAAAATGGAAGGAGCAGAAGATGGTTTTGCTTTTGCAAGTGGTATGGCGGCAGTATTTTCAACTTTTGCAACCTTATTAGATGCTGGAGATCATGTAGTATCTTGTAGCTCAGTTTTTGGGGCTACTCATGGCTTATTTACAAAGTATTTTCCAAAATGGAATATTGAGTGTTCATACTTCAATATAAATGAAGTTGAAACAGTTGAAAGTTTAATTCAACCTAATACCAAATTCATTTATGCCGAAACACCTACCAATCCTGGTGTTGATGTTTTAGACTTAGAGTATTTGAGTGCTATCTGTAAAAAGCATAATTTGCTATTAGTAATTGATAATTGCTTTGCAACACCTTATTTACAAAATCCAATAAAATTTGGTGCGGATTTAGTGATTCATTCGGCTACAAAATTAATGGACGGACAAGGGCGTGTACTTGGAGGTATTACAGTTGGTAAAAAGGAATTGATTCGTGAAATTTATTTGTTTTCAAGACTAACGGGACCAGCAATGAGCCCATTTAATGCTTGGGTGTTATCGAAGTCTTTAGAAACCTTGGCGGTAAGAGTAGACAAACACTGCGAAAATGCATTGAAACTAGCCGAATATTTAGAAGCGCATCCAAAAGTAAAGTGGGTTAAATATCCGTTTTTAAAGTCGCACCCTAAGTATGAAGTTGCTAAAAAGCAAATGAAGTTAGGCGGAAGTATAGTAGCTTTTGAAGTAGAAGGCGGTATAGAAGGCGGTCGTAATTTCTTCGATAATATAAAAATGTGTTCACTATCAGCTAATTTAGGAGATACTAGAACAATTGTGACGCATCCGGCAAGTACTACGCACGCTAAGGTAGAACCTGAAGTAAAAGCTGCTGTTGGGATTACAGACGGTACTGTACGTTGTTCCTTAGGTTTAGAACATATAGATGATATAATTGCAGATATAGAACAAGCATTGGTTTAAATGCTTTGGTATAATTTATGTGGATTTAAAATAAACATCCTATCTATGAAAATGAAAATTAAAATAACACCTGTTTTACTTGTTTGCGCATTTTTATTTAGTTGTAGTTCTTCAGATTCTGGAAGTGAAGAGAAGATTGAAAACCTAGAGGTAACTTCGGTTTCTGAGTTTTCTGCAATTGAAGAAACTAAAACAATTACAGTAACCGCTAATTTATATTGGTATACTGCTAATAATACAGATTGGATTACGCTTTCTCCTACCAGTGGTACAAATAATGGAACTATAAATGTTACTGCATCTACAAATACAAGCAATACCATCCGTACTGGAGTTATAACAGTTATTGGAGGGGATATTTCGCAAAATGTAACGATTACTCAAGCTGCTAAAGAAGAAAGTAGTGGAATTTTAGATGCAAATAAAGCACCTTCAGAAAATTTTGATTTATCTACATGGAAATTACAGATCCCAGAAGATGAAGGAGATGGGACGTCTTTAGATATTAAAGTTTCTGAGCTTAACAATAAATATGAAAACAATAAATATTTTTATACAGGAGATGATGGAGGAATGGTTTTTAAATGTCCAATAGATGGATTTAAGACATCTGCTAATACCAGTTATACAAGGTCTGAGTTACGTGAGATGCTTCGTGGTACAAATACAAGTATAAGTACTAGTGGTGTAAATAAGAATAATTGGGTTTTTGGAACAGCTCCCACTGCTGATATTAATGCAGCAGCTGGTTATGATGGGGAAATGACTGCCACATTAGCAATGAACCATGTTACAACTACAGGTAGTAGTAGTCATATTGGTCGTGTGGTAATTGGTCAAATCCATGCTAATAGCGATGAGCCAATTAGAATTTATTACAGAAAATTACCAGATAATGCTTTAGGGTCTATATATTTTGCGCATGAACCAACTGACGGAAATGGGGCTGAACAGTGGTATGATATGATTGGTTCTAGGAGTAATACCGCGGCAAATCCTGAAGACGGTATAGCCTTAAATGAAAAGTTTAGTTACAAAATTAAAGTAGTTGGAGATTTACTCACTGTTACAATATCTAGAGAAGGTAAGGATGATGTTGTGAAAACTGTAAACATGATTAACAGTGGCTTTAATGTAGGAGGGCAATATATGTATTTTAAGGCGGGTCTCTATAATGTGAATAATTCGGGAGACGGAGCTGATTATGTACAGGCTACTTTTTATAAATTAGAAAAATCACATACAACAAATTAAATGAGACTTTTTACAGTAGATTCTTTTACGGATACCCCATTTAGAGGAAATCCAGCGGCTGTTTGTGTTTTAGAAGAACCGCTTACTGAAGAACAATATATTAATATTGCACAAGAGATGAATCTTTCAGAAACCGCTTTTGTGTATTTAGATGATGGTATTTACCAGTTGCGATGGTTTACCCCTGAAGTTGAAATTGATTTATGTGGACATGCAACTTTGGCAACAGCTAAAATTTTATTCGATAAGTATAAAGTGGAATCAGACCTCTTGGAGTTTAATACCAGGAGTGGTATTCTAACTGTGAAACAGAAGGGGGATTTATTGGAGATGAATTTTCCAATTGGAAAATTAACTGAAGTTACTGGAAACGATGCCTTGTTAGAATCTGCTTTAAACGAAAAGCTTGTTTCTATTTCTGAAGATGGTGATTGGTATTTAGCGGAGTTAGAAAGTGATGAGAAATTAAGAAGCCTTCAACCAAATTTCAATGCACTGCTTAAGCATTCTAAAAGTAAATTTATAGTTACGGCTAAATCTAATGATAACGCAAACAACTTTGTGTCTAGATTTTTTGCGCCAGATTATGGTATTAATGAAGATCCTGTTACTGGTTCAGCACACTGTTATCTAGCAAATTATTGGAGTCAAAAACTTAACAAGAAAACGGTAATTGGTTATCAGGCATCTAAACGAGGTGGATTAGTAGAATGTGAAGTTATTGAAAATAATCGCGTCTTACTTAGAGGTGATTGTGTTGTTATGAGTGAGTTGTTGGTTGAGTGGGAGTAATAATTTATATATATTAGCACCATGCTATCCAAAAAAACAAAATACGGACTAAAAGCTTTAACATTTATAGCCAGAAGCGAAAGTGATATGCCAGTTCGTGTGGGTGAAATTGCTAGTAGTGAAAATATTCCACAAAAATTTTTAGAAACCATTTTACTAACTTTAAGAAAATCGGGAATTTTAGGTTCAAAAAAAGGTAAGCATGGTGGTTACTATTTACGAAGTGAGCCTTCTGAAGTTAAAATGACTGATGTTATGCGTGTTTTAGAAGGACCTATTGCTATGGTGCCTTGTGTAAGTTTAAATTACTATGAAAAATGTGATGACTGTCCTGATGAACATAAGTGTAGTGTTCATAGATTGATGATTGAGGTTAGAGATAGTACATTAAAGGTTTTTAGAAACACTACTTTAGAAGATTTGGCCTTGAAAGATTCATAAAAAACTGCCTTTTTAGTAAATGTTTTACGTAATTCATCTTGAAAATCTTCAATTATTCTAAAAAGTTGTTAATAAGGTTTGTAGTATAATAAAAAGTATTACTTTTGTATTTCCTATTAAATTGATAGGATTAATGTAATATAACGACAAATGATAGCGCAGATGTTATTAAAAGGTAAAGAGAAATCTACTTATAAAGAAGATAGTGCCGGCGAAAAACCAATTAGAAGTGTAGCAAAAGCACTTAGTTGGAGAGTTGTAGGTACATTAGATACATTATTGGTCTCATACATCTTAACGGGTGAAATATCGCTTGCAGCATCAATTGCTTCTGTAGATTTTGTGACAAAATTGATTTTATACTTTTTTCACGAAAGAGCGTGGAATATCATTAAATGGGGTAAATAATAAAGAATATGTTTACAGAAGAACAAATACAACAATTGAATAAGGAGTTTGCTAATGCAGCACCTACTGATATTGTAAAGAAAGCATTTGAGCTTAATAATGAAGCTGTAGTGACAACTAATTTTAGACCATATGAAGCGGCTATTTTGCATTTGGTTAATGCAGAATTTAATGATGTGCCGGTAGTATGGTGTGATACAGGTTATAATACACCACAAACTTATCGCCATGCAGAACAAGTAATAAAGGAACTAAATTTAAATGTCTTTTTATATGTGCCTAAACAAACTTCTTCTCACAGGGATGTAGTTTTAGGGATTCCTTCTGTAGATGATCCAAATCACGCTTTGTTTACAGAGCAAGTGAAATTAGAACCTTTTAGACGTGCAATGGAAGAACATAAGCCAAAAGTGTGGTTTACAAACTTGCGTCAAGGGCAAACGGCATTTAGAAACAGCATTGATATTTTTAGTTTAAGTGCAGATGGTGTTTTAAAAGTGAGTCCGTTTTACTATTGGTCTGATGAGAAACTAGATACCTATTTAGAAGAGAATAATTTACCTAACGAATTTAAATATTTCGACCCAACAAAAGCATTATCTAACAGAGAGTGTGGGTTACACGCATAAATTAATAATGATTATGAAGAAAGATACAGCATATATTAACTCCCTTGAAAACGAGGCGATTTATATTATGAGAGAAGTAGCGGCTCAGTTTGAAAAACCAGTGCTATTATTTTCTGGAGGAAAAGATTCAATTACCCTTGTTAGATTAGCGCAAAAGGCGTTTTATCCAGCAAAAATACCTTTTCCATTAATGCATATTGACACAGGGCATAACTTTCCTGAAACTATCGAGTTTAGAGACAGATTGGTTGAAGAGCTTGGTTTAGAATTAATTGTGCGTAATGTACAGGATTCAATAGATCAAGGAAAAGTAAAAGAAGAGTCTGGTAGGTATGCAAGTAGAAATATGTTGCAAACTACAACACTTTTAGATGCTATTGAAGAATTTAAGTTCGATGCATGTATTGGTGGGGCTCGTCGTGATGAGGAAAAAGCAAGAGCTAAGGAGCGTATATTTTCAGTGCGTGATGATTTTGGACAATGGGATGAGAAAAACCAAAGACCAGAACTATTTGATATGTTAAATGGTGAGATTGAATTGGGTCAAAATGTTCGTGTGTTTCCTATTTCAAACTGGACAGAATTAGATGTTTGGTCTTATATAGAAAAAGAAAATATTGAGATTCCTTCAATTTATTTTGCTCATAAGCGTAAAGTGTTTTTAAGAGACGGTATGATTTGGTCTGCTGAAGATGGTGTTGTTTATAGAGATGAAGACGAAGAAGTAATTGAAGAAATGGTTCGTTTTAGAACTGTAGGAGATATGAGTTGTACAGCAGCGGTATTATCTGATGCTGTTTCTATTTCAAAAGTAGTTGAGGAAATTAGAGATTCTTCAATTTCAGAACGTGGAGCACGTATTGACGATAAGCGTTCAGAAGCAGCTATGGAGAAGCGTAAACAACAAGGGTATTTCTAAAATTATTCATTAAACAAAAAACACAGGCTTAAAGCCAAAATATAACATGGAAGTATTAAAGATTGCAACAGCAGGAAGTGTAGATGACGGTAAGAGTACGTTGATAGGTAGAATCCTTTATGACACAAAATCATTAACTACAGATAAACTTGAAGCTATTGAAAAAACAAGTAAGCAACGTGGTTATGACTACTTGGATTTTTCATTAGCTACAGACGGATTAGTTGCTGAAAGAGAACAAGGTATAACAATTGATGTGGCACATATTTATTTTTCAACTAAAAATAAAAGTTACATCATCGCTGATACTCCAGGTCATGTTGAGTACACAAGAAACATGGTTACTGGTGCTTCAACATCACAAGCATCTATAATCTTAATTGATGCTAGAAAAGGTGTGATTGAGCAAACCAATCGTCATTTCTTTATAAATAACCTATTACGCATTAAAGATGTGGTTGTGGCTATTAATAAGATGGACTTGGTGGATTATTCGGAAGAAGTTTATAATAAAATCAAAGCTGATTTTTCTGAATTAATGAGTAAAAGAGATTATCAAGGTCAAACTATTTCTTTTATTCCAGTAAGTGCATTGAAAGGTGATAACGTAGTTAATAAGTCTGATAAAATGTCTTGGTATGAAGGAGAATCTTTATTAGAGCACTTAGAGAAATTGGATAAGTCTGATATCTTTAATGTTGGTACACCTCGTTTCCCTGTTCAGTATGTGATTCGTCCAAAAACAGAAGAATATCACGATTACAGAGGGTATGCCGGTAAAGTGTATGGTGGTAATTTAAGTGTTGGTGATGAGGTAGTCGTATTACCATCTCAAACTAAATCAAAGATTAAGGAGATTTACTTCTATGACGAAAAGTATGAAACAGCATCAAGGCGTTCATCAGTTACCATTACATTAGAAGATGATGTTAATGTTAGTAGAGGAGATATGATTGTTAAAGATGGTGATTTGCCAACTATAGAAAAACAATTTACAGCAAATGTATGTTGGATGGATTCTAAACAATTAACACCTGGGGCCAAATATGTGGTGCAACATGGAATTAATAAAGTTCTAGCTAAGGTAGATGCTATTCATCATAAAATTAATCCTGATTACTCAGGAATAGAAGAAGGTGTTACTGGTTTAGGTATGAATGATATAGCTAAGGTAAGCTTTAGGCTTAATAAGCCAATTTTTTATGATCAATTTAAAAACCATAGAACAAATGGATCGTTCATCATAATAGATGCTCAATCTAATAGTACAGTTGGTGCTGGATTTATTCAGTAAAAGTTATAATGTCTGCCGTAAAGACATAAAAGAAGCGGAAAGGAAAAAAGGAAAACACTAAAAAATCCTTCTTTTTTAGAAGGTAAAGGAAAAATGCAAAGTTTTAGAACAGAAATAGAAAATCCTGTTGTTGAAAAAGACATTATTGAGTTAGCTAATAAAATTGAGCTATTTCACAACGGTAAAATTGATGAAGAGAAATTTAGAAGTCTTCGTTTAGCACGTGGTGTTTACGGTCAAAGACAAGAAGGGGTTCAAATGATTCGTATCAAAATCCCTTACGGTAAATTAAAGAGTAATCAATTACGTAGAATTTCTGAAGTGTCTGATGAATATTCAAGAGGTCGTTTACATATTACAACACGTCAAGATATTCAAATTCACTACGTAGATTTGAACAGAACACCAGAATTATGGGCAGAGTTAGAACGTGATGAGGTTACATTGCGAGAGGCTTGTGGTAATGTTGTTAGAAACGTAACTGCTTCTGAAACAGCTGGTATAGATGTTAATGAGCCATTTGATGTATCACCTTATGCTGATGCCTTATATAAGTTCTTTTTAAGAAACCCTATTTGTCAGGAAATGGGACGTAAATTTAAGGTGTCTTTTTCTTCTTCAGATGAAGATACGGGATTGTCTTATTTGCATGATATAGGATATATTGCTAAAGTAAAAGATGGTGTTCGCGGATTCAAAGTAATGGTAGCTGGTGGATTGGGTTCTCAACCACGTCATGCAGATGTTTTATATGATTTTGTTGAGACCGATAAAATCATTCCAATAATGGAAGGTGTTTTAAGAATTTTTGACCGACATGGAGAGCGTAAAAGTCGTGCAAAGGCAAGAATGAAATTCTTATTAAAAGATATAGGATTAGAAGCTTTTAAAGAATTAATTGAGCAAGAACAAGAGGCCATTGAATTTAAAAGTGTGGCAATTGATGCTGATACTTATGTTGCTTCAGAACCTATTTCAGTTGAAGCACCACAGGTTGAGATTAAAGATCAAGAGGCTTTTGATTTATGGAAATCAACAAACTTGATTCCTCAAAAGCAAGATGGCTATGTAGCAATAGGTATCAAAGTATTACTGGGTGATTTCTATACAGATAAAGCACGTTTGTTAGCAAATTTGGTGGATAACTATGCTGCTGGTGAAGTACGTTTAACATTACGTCAAAACATTGTAATTCCTTTTGTGAAAGAGGAGCTAGTACCGTTTTTCTATACTGAATTAGAAAAATTAGGTTTTGTAGAAGCTGGTTACAATAAAGCAGTTGATATTACAGCTTGTCCTGGTACAGATACTTGTAATTTGGGTATTGCTAGCAGTACTGGTATTTCGGAAGAGTTAGAAAGAGTTATCAAAACTGAATATCCACAATATTTAAAAAAGGAAGATTTAGTTATAAAAATTAGTGGTTGTATGAATGCCTGTGGACAACACAATATGGCTAATATTGGTTTCCAAGGAATGACAGTCCGTACACCAGATAAATTAGTGGCACCTGCTTTACAAGTATTATTAGGTGGCGGAAATCAAGGCAATGGAAATGCAACCTTTGCTGATAAAGTGGTGAAGGTTCCAAGTAGAAGAGGGCCTGAAGCTTTACGTAGAATTTTGAATGACTACCAAGCTAATGCAGATGGAAAACAGTTTGTAGAATATTACCAAGAGAAAGGAGAAAAGTATTTTTACGACTTCTTACAGGATTTACAAGATGCTACCAATTTAACAGAGTTAGACTTTATTGATTGGGGAGAAGAAGAAAAGTATGTTAAAGCTATAGGTGTTGGTGAATGTGCAGGTGTAGTGATTGATTTAATTGCAACATTATTCTTTGAAAGCGAAGAAAAAATTGAAAATGCTAAAGAATCTTTTGGAAATGAAGTGTACTCTGGAGCTATTTACTTAGCATATCAGTCTTTAGTAAACTCTGCAAAAGCATTGTTGTTAGCTGAGAATAAAAAGACAAATACACACGCAGGAATCATTTCTCAATTTGATGAGATTTTTGTTGAAGGAGGAAAAATTAATTTAGGAACATCGTTTTCAGAATTGATTTATGAAATCAATAAGAATGCGCCAACTAAAGAATTTGCAGAAAGTTATATAGCGAATTCAGAGAAGTTCTTGGCAGCGGTAAGAGAATTTAGAGAATTAGAGCAAGCTAAAACAGCTTAATAGAATTATAAAATGAGTTTAGTAACCCCAAAGTTAACTGTTGTAGGTGCTGGTCCTGGTGATGAGGATTTAATTACCCTTAAGGCAATTAAAG
The DNA here is from genome assembly GCF_045277075.1 of Seonamhaeicola sp. MEBiC01930. Lineage (GTDB taxonomy): Bacteria > Bacteroidota > Bacteroidia > Flavobacteriales > Flavobacteriaceae > Seonamhaeicola. Next base: position 1,940,176 of record NZ_CP104270.1, read on the forward strand.
CTATTGAATCTGCCAGTGTTATTTTATACGATGCGCTTATAAACAAGAACTTACTTAAATATGCTTCAGCTAATGTGGAGCTTATTTTTGTTGGTAAACGTAAGGGGTGTTATGCATTTCAGCAGGAACAAATAAATGACTTGATTGTTACTAAGGCCAATGAAAAGGGACATGTAGTTAGATTAAAAGGAGGGGATCCGTTTATTTTTGGTAGAGGAGCAGAAGAGATAGACTATGTAAGACAGTTTGGTTTAGAAACATTTGTAGTGCCAGGGATATCATCGTCTATTGCGGTGCCAGCATATCAAGGTATTCCGTTAACTAAACGTGGTGCCTCAGAAAGTTTTTGGGTAATTACAGGAACAACAAAAAAGCACCAGTTATCAGGAGATGTTGCGTTAGCCGCAAAATCAACAGCTACGGTTGTGATTTTAATGGGGATGAGCAAACTTGGTGAAATTGTAAAGATTTTTTCAAACGAAAACAAACAAGACACACCAATTGCTATTATTCAAAATGGAACAAGAGATAATGAAAATGTAGGTATTGGTACAATTAAGACCATTCAATCTATTGTTGAAGAAAAGCAATTAGCAAACCCAGCAATAATTATTATTGGCGAGGTAGTAAAAGAAAGAGCTGTTTTAAGTTCAATTTACAGAGAAGTATCTGAACAATAAATTATGGAGAGAAATAATTTATATCCTATATTTCTTAAGGTAAAGCAGCTTAAGGTGTTAATAGTTGGTGGAGGTTATGTTGCTGAAGAGAAATTAACATTTTTGTTAAAGTCGAGTCCTGATGCTTGTGTAACAATGGTGTCACCAATGTTTAGAGAAGGTACAGTGTCTTTGGCTAAACAGGGTAATGTAAAGCTTGTAAAAACAAAGTATAAAAAACGTTTTTTAAAAGGTAGACATATTGTAGTAGCAACTACAGATAAACCTAAAGTAAACGAAAAAATATATAAACATTGTAGAAAACAAAGCGTTTTAGTAAATGTTGCTGATAACCCTCCTTTATGTGATTTTTATATGGGAGGTATTGTTACAAAAGGAAATGTAAAAGTGGCAATTAGTACAAACGGTAAGTCGCCTACAATGGCAAAAAGACTAAGGCAGTTTTTTGAGGAAGTTATTCCTGAAAATATTGATGATTTAGTTAAAAATTTAAATGAATATAGAAAAACTATAAAAGGTGATTTTGAAGAAAAGGTTGAAAAGCTAAACGAATTCACTAAAGGAATAATTGAAAATAAAGAATCAGAAAAATGATTAAGACAGATATAATAATTATAGGAGCGGGACCTACAGGATTATTTGCAGTATTTGAAGCAGGATTGTTAAAACTAAAGTGTCATTTAATAGATGCATTGCCACAACCAGGTGGTCAATGTTCAGAGTTATATCCTAAAAAACCTATTTACGATATTCCAGGATTTCCTGAGATTTTGGCTGGAGATTTAACAAGAAATTTGTTAGAGCAAGGGAAACAATTCGAACCTGGTTTTACTTTAGGTGAGCGTGCAGATACAGTTGAAAAACAAGAAGATGGTACTTTTATAGTTACAACCAATAAAGGGACAAAGCATCAAGCGCCTGTTGTTGCCATAGCTAGTGGGTTAGGAAGTTTTGAACCTAGAAAGCCTCAACTTGAGAATCTTTCTCTATTTGAAGATAAGGGTGTTGAGTATATGATAAAGGAACCGGAAATGTATCGCGATAAAAACGTAGTAATTGCTGGTGGTGGAGATTCTGCATTGGACTGGAGTATCTTTTTAGCAGACGTTGCAAAAAGTGTTACATTGGTACATAGACGTAATGAGTTTAGAGGGCATTTAGATTCTGTAGAGAAAGTGCAAGAGCTAAAGAATGATGGAAAAATTAATTTAATTACTCCTGCTGAAGTCACAAATATTTTAGGAGATGGAAAGGTAGAAGGTATTGAAATAACAAAGAAAGGCGAAGAACCTGTTGTTTTAGAAACAGACCATTTTATACCTTTATTTGGATTATCACCTAAATTAGGGCCAATTGCAAACTGGGGCTTAGAAATTGAGAAAAATGCAATTAAGGTTAATAATGCATTAGATTATCAAACTAATATACCAGGCATATTTGCTATTGGAGATGGTAATTACTATCCAGGAAAATTAAAGCTAATACTTTGCGGTTTTCATGAAGCCACAATAATGTGTCAAGCTGCGTATAAAATTATAAACCCAGGGAAGAAATTTGTTTTAAAATATACTACAGTTTCTGGTGTAGATGGGTTTGATGGAACACGAAAGGAAGCGCCAAAAGCAGTTGTACAAGCTATAAACTAAAGTTTGATTAAATAATCACTATTATAAAATCCTGCTAAGTTTATCTTAGCAGGATTTATTTTTTAAATCAATAGGTTTTATTGGTATAAGTTCTATTTTTATACCTTGAAATTCTTATAACACTTTAGAATCCAAAGAAATGAAAAGTTATAATGTTTGCTTAAAAGATACCGTTAAAACATTTACCAAAAGATTGTTTTATTCTTTGTTTGATTGTGATCAAGAAGAAGAGCATGGTGCGTATTTAGAAAAAACCTTTATTAAGGTACTTAAAAAGTTAGAAGTAGAAAATGCAGAACAAATCTGGTCTACCTTTAAAACTAATCTTCCAGAGATAAGAAGAAAGTTAGATTTAGATGCCATTGCTTTTGAAAACAATGATCCTGCATCTCATAGTTTAGAAGAAATTTATTTGGCATATCCTGGGTTTTATGCTATTTCAATATATCGTTTAAGTCATGCACTTTATAAGTTGAAAGTGCCAATTCTACCAAGAATGATGAGTGAGTATATTCATGGTATCACAGGAATAGATATTCATCCGGGAGCCACAATAGGAGATTCATTTTACATTGATCATGGTACAGGTATTGTTATTGGCGAAACATCAATTATCGGTAAAGGTGTGAAAATTTATCAAGGGGTGACTTTAGGAGGTATATCTGTTGCAAAAAGTCTTGCAAAGGTAAAACGACATCCAACTATTGAAGATAATGTTTGCATTTATGCCAATGCTACGGTATTAGGAGGTGATATTACAATAGGAGCCAATAGTGTTATTGGAGCTAATGTTTGGATTACAGAATCTGTTCCAGAAAATTCCTTAGTTACCTACAAAACAGAAATAAAAATTAGACCTAAAAAAAATGGCATTAAATAATACAATTATAGATTTTATTGGTAACACACCATTAGTAGATGCAAGTCATTTAGTGTCTAAAAAAGGTGTGAAACTCTTACTTAAATTAGAAGGTAATAACCCAGGGGGAAGTGTTAAAGACAGGCCTGCCTTTAATATGATTAACGAAGCACTTAAGCGTGGAGATCTAAAGAAAGGAGATACTTTAGTTGAGGCTACAAGTGGAAATACAGGAATTGCTTTGGCATTATTTGCTCAGGCTTTAGGGGTAAATATGGTAATAATAATGCCTGAAAATTCCACAATAGAACGTGTAAAAACGATGCGTGCATATGGGGCTGAGGTTATTTTAACATCTTCAGATGTAGGTATTGAAGGTGCCAGAGACTTGGCTTTTAAGCTTAGAGATGAAAAAGGTTATGTGCTTCTAAATCAATTTGGAAATGATGATAATTGGAAAGCGCATTACAAAACCACGGGGCCGGAGATTTGGAAGGATACAGAAGGTAAAATAACTCATTTTGTGTCAGCTATGGGTACCACAGGAACCATAATGGGGGTGTCAACTTATTTAAAAGAACAAAATAAAGAAGTTATTATAGTTGGTGCACAACCTGATGATAACTCAAGAATTCCAGGAATTCGTAAATGGCCTAAAGCATATCTTCCTGAATTTTTTGATAGAAGTAAGGTTGATGAAGTTATTGAGGTAACACAAGATGACGCTAAAATTACTACGCAACGTTTATCAAAGGAGGCAGGTGTTTTTGCAGGAATGAGTAGTGGAGGTTCTGTTTTTTGCGCGTTAAAAGTTGCGGAATCTATTAATGAAGGTATTGTAGTTGCGGTAATATGTGATAGAGGCGATAGGTATTTGTCCTCAGATTTGTTCGATTAATTGAGATTTAAATTAAATAGGATAACAAAAATATAGTTCCTATTTTTGAAAATAAGTACATTAATGTATTAGCGTTATTAGGAAAAATAGAGCTGCTATTTTTCACAATAATTTAAAAACAAAATAATATCAATGTCAAATATAAATAAAGCTTTAAAGGAAAGAATTTTAGTGCTAGATGGTGCTATGGGTACTATGTTACAAGCTTATAAATTCACGGAAGATGACTTTAGAGGAGAGCGCTTTAAGGATTATTCTGTACCATTACAGGGTAATAACGATTTGTTGTCAATTACCCAACCCAAAGCTATAAAAACTATACATGGAAAGTATTTTGAAGCGGGTGCAGATATTGTAGAGACTAATACATTCTCTGGGACAACAATAGCGATGGCTGATTATGAAATGGAGGATTTAGTTTATGAACTAAATTATGAGTCAGCTAAAATTGCCAGGGAAGTAGCAGATGAATTTACGGCAAAAGAGCCAAATAAGCCAAGGTTTGTAGCAGGGGCCATGGGGCCTACGAACCGTACCGCAAGTATGTCTCCAGATGTAAATGATCCTGGTTATAGAGCTGTGACATTTGACGAATTACGGATAGCCTATAAACAACAGGCTGAAGCGTTGGTTGATGGCGGAGTAGATATTTTATTAGTAGAAACAGTTTTTGATACTTTAAATGCCAAGGCGGCATTATTTGCTATAGAACAAATAAAAGAGGAAAGGGATATTGATATACCAATAATGTTAAGTGGTACTATTACAGATGCATCCGGTAGAACATTATCTGGTCAAACCGCTGAAGCATTTTTAGTTTCTGTATCTCATATTCCATTGCTTTCAATTGGATTTAATTGTGCTTTAGGTGCCAATTTATTACAACCACACCTAGAAGCCATAGCAAATAAAACAGATTTTGCTATTTCGGCTCATCCTAATGCAGGTTTACCAAATGCATTTGGAGAGTATGATGAAACTCCAGAAGAAATGGGCGTGCAAATTGAAGAGTATTTAAAAAAGAATTTAATAAATATTATTGGTGGATGTTGTGGTACAAGTCCTGGGCATATTAAGGTAATTGCTGAAATTGCAGCAAAGTATAAACCGCGTCAATATGCTGAACTAATTTCAGTATCTCAATAAGAGGTTAAAGTAGATGAAAGTTAAGCAAACAAAGTATATGAAGCTTTCTGGGTTAGAACCACTAATCCTAAATGAGAACAGTAATTTCATAAATATTGGTGAACGTACTAACGTTGCTGGTTCAAGAAAGTTTTTAAGATTAATTAAGGAAGAACAATTTGATGAGGCTTTAGATATTGCTAGACATCAAGTAGATGGAGGTGCGCAGATTATTGATATCAATATGGACGATGGTCTTATTGACGGTAAAGAAGCTATGGTGCGGTTTTTAAACCTTATAGCTGCAGAACCAGATATTTGTCGAGTGCCTATAATGATAGATTCTTCAAAATGGGAAATCATTGAAGCTGGACTTCAAGTTGTACAAGGAAAATGTGTAGTTAATTCAATTTCATTAAAAGAAGGTGAAGACAAATTTATTTGGGAAGCAAAACAAATAAAACGTTATGGTGCAGCGGTTATTGTTATGGCTTTTGATGAAGTTGGGCAAGCCGATAATTATGAGCGTAGAGTTGAGATAGCGAAACGCTCTTATGATGTTTTGGTTAATAAAGTAGGTTTTCCTTCTGAAGACATTATTTTCGATTTGAATATATTTCCTGTTGCTACTGGAATGGAAGAGCACCGTAAAAATGCTATTGATTTTATTGAAGCAACACGTTGGGTTAGAGAAAACCTGGAAAATGTTAGTGTTAGTGGAGGTGTGAGCAATGTGTCGTTTTCGTTTAGAGGAAACAATACGGTTCGTGAGGCTATGCACTCTGTGTTTTTATATTATGCAATTCAGGCAGGTATGAATATGGGTATTGTAAATCCTGCTATGCTAGAGGTTTATGATGATATTCCAAAAGATTTATTAGAGCATATTGAAGATGTTATTTTAGATAGACGTGATGATGCAACAGAACGTTTGTTAGACTTTGCCGAAACAGTTAAAGGTTCTAAAAAAGAGAAAACTGTAGACCTGTCTTGGAGAGAAAATCCATTACAAGACAGAATTACACATGCTTTGGTGAAAGGAATTGATGCTTATATAATTGAAGATGTAGAACAAGCACGTATAGAAGCTTCTAAACCTATTGAAGTGATTGAAGGTCATTTAATGATTGGAATGAATGTGGTTGGTGATTTGTTTGGTGAAGGAAAGATGTTTTTACCCCAAGTGGTAAAATCAGCAAGGGTGATGAAAAAAGCTGTGGGTTATTTAAATCCTTTTATTGAGGCGGAAAAATCAGATAAATCAGAGCCAGTTGGAAAAATATTAATGGCAACTGTAAAAGGGGATGTCCACGATATTGGTAAAAATATTGTAAGTGTGGTATTAGCATGTAATAACTACGAAATTGTAGATTTAGGTGTTATGGTGCCACCAGAAAAAATTATTGAAACAGCAATAGAAGAGCGAGTAGATGCCATTGGCTTGTCTGGTTTAATTACGCCTTCACTAGATGAAATGGTTTATTTAGCTAAAGAAATGCAACGTCAAGATTTTTCAATGCCATTATTAATTGGCGGTGCAACAACCTCTAAAGCACATACGGCTGTAAAAATTGATACGCAATATAAGAATGCAGTAGTTCATGTAAATGATGCTTCTAGGGCGGTAACAGTTGTTGGTGATTTGCTTAATAAGAAAACTTCAAATGAGTATGTTGCTAAAATGAAGAAGGATTATGATGAATTTAGAGAGAAGTTTTTAAAACGAGGTAAGGAGAAATCATATATTTCTATTGAAGAAGCAAGACGACGTAAATATAGTATAGATTGGGATGTCTCTGAAATTGTAAAACCAAAAGAATTGGGCATACAAGTTTTAAAACAATTAAGTTTAAAAGCGTTAGAGCCCTTTATAGATTGGAGTCCGTTTTTCAGAAGTTGGGATTTGCACGGTAAATACCCAAATATTTTAAATGATAATGTTGTTGGTGAACAAGCAACAATATTGTTTAATGATGCGCAAAACATGCTGAAGGAGATAATTGCTAAGCAGCTTTTAAAACCAAAAGCTGTATTTGGCTTATTTGAAGCCAATACCATTAATGATGATGATATTACGGTTAAGAAAAAAGGCAAAGAAATAGCAGTGTTTAGAACTTTGCGCCAACAGTTAAAAAAGCGTGAAGGTGTTCCAAATCATGCATTGGCAGATTTTATAGCGCCTGAAACTTCTGGTAAAACAGATTATATTGGGGCGTTTTGTGTTGGTATATTTGGCGCTCAAGAATTAGCAGATAGTTATAAAGCTAAAGATGATGATTATAATGCAATTATGGCTCAGGCTATTGCTGATCGTTTTGCAGAAGCTTTTGCTGAATATTTGCACAAACAAGTGAGAACCAAACATTGGGGCTATGCCGAAAATGAAGATTTAACAAATGATGAATTAATTAAAGAAACCTATAAGGGTATTCGTCCTGCACCAGGTTATCCAGCATGTCCGGACCATTTAGAAAAAGAAACTATTTGGGAACTATTAGATGTTGAAAAGATTATTGGTGTAACCTTAACTGAAAGTTTAGCCATGTGGCCTGCAGCAGCTGTGTCAGGATATTATTTTGGCAATCCAGAAGCTAAATATTTTGGTTTAGGGAAAATAACCGATGATCAGGTTGTTGATTATGCCAATAGAAAAGGTATAACCAAAGATAAAGCTAGAAAATGGCTACACGCTAATTTAGCTGAAGGATAAGAGATGAAATTTGTAGAATTAACTCTTGGAAACCATATGGTTTGTCATGGTTTTGATGAAAGTAATAACGAAATCACGGAGCATGTTAAGGTAGATGGATTTTCCAAAAAGCTAGTAGCCATATCACGTATAAAATCTGTTAGCGAGAAATATATTCTCATTGATTATTTAAATGGAAGATGGGTTTACTGGGAATATGAAGAAGATAATGAAACAGTAAAGATGGCTTTAACTCAGCAATAATTATAGAATATAGTGCATAAGATGTATAAATGTTAAACTTCTACCATAACATTTAAATAAGAATGTTAAATTTGTGAAAACCCTTACCAAATCTAAAAGAAATAAATGAAAGTAACAGACCATATTAAAGAAGCTAACGGCAAGACTTTGTTTTCGTTTGAAATTGTAACACCTGTAAAGGGCAAAAACATTCAAGATTTGTATAATAATATAGATCCTTTAATGGAATTTAACCCGCCGTTTATTGATGTAACAACTTCCAGAGAGGAATATGTTTATGTGGAAAAAGAAGGGTTGTTAGATAGAAAAACTATTCGAAAGCGTCCAGGAACTTTAGGAATTTCGGTGTCTTTAAAACATAAATACAATATAGATCCGGTACCGCATGTGTTATGCGGCGGTTTCACAAAGGAGGAAACAGAATATATGTTGGTAGATTGTCATTATTTAGAAATTGACAATGTAGTGGCGTTACGTGGTGATGCCATGAAGCACCAAAAGTATTTTGAGCCTACTAAAGGTGGTCACACCTATGCCTCTGAATTAGTTACTCAGATTTCTGATTTAAATAATGGTAAGTTTTTACACGAAGAAAACCCAACACAATTTAGAACAGATTTTTGTATTGGGGTTGCTGGATATCCTGAAAAGCATATGGAAGCACCATCTTTACAAACTGATTTAAAACGCTTAAAAGAAAAGGTTGATGCTGGTGCAGATTATGTGGTGACACAAATGTTTTTTGACAATTCTAAATACTTTGAATTTGTGAAATTGGCTAAAGAAAATGGTATTAATATTCCAATTATTCCAGGTATTAAGCCATTAGCTGTAAACCGTCATTTACAGCTTCTTCCACATGTGTTTAGTATAGATTTGCCTGAGACACTTATTAATGAGGTTGAAAAATGTAAAGACAATAAAGCTGTTAGGCAAGTAGGAATTGATTGGGCCATTCAACAATCTAAGGAATTGAAAGAATTTGGGGTACCAGTGTTACATTATTATTCTATGGGTAAAAGTGATAATGTAAAAGCAATTGCCTCGGCCTTATTTTAATTAGTTTTACTTTTGCGGTATAAGTTTACCCTTAATGAAGTTTTATTTAACCTGCTTTTTTAGCTTAATTTATAGTTTTTCTTTTGCTCAAGATAAGCAGTATTCGTCCTACTTTGATGTTAATTATTTTGGGGGTAATGTTGTACTACATAATTATGATATACTTCATTTAATTCAAGGTCATCCAGAAGGCATCATTGTAAGTTGGAATAAGAAAACTTTTGGGTATGAAAATTGGGAACAGCGTTTTAATTATCCTGATTATGGTGTTTCATTTGCATATCAAGACTTGAAAAATGATGTTTTAGGTGCCAATTATTCGTTGTATGCGCATTATAATTTTTATTTTTTAAAGAGAAATTTAATGTTACGTATAGGGCAAGGTTTAGCCTATACTACTAACCCATATCATAAAGAAGACAATTTTAGAAACGTTGCATTTGGTTCAAGTATTATGAGTAGTACATATGCCATGCTTAATTATAAAAAGGAGCGTGTATTTAATAGGTTTGGATTGCAAGGTGGTTTTTCTTTTATACATTATTCTAATGCTAATGTTAAAGCACCAAATACCAGTATTAATTCTTTAACTCTTAATTTTGGAATTACCTATAGTTTAGATGAGGTTAGCCCAGAGTATCAAAAAACACTTGCTGAAGATGATAAAAAATTCACTGAGCCATTTAAATACAATTTGGTTTTTAGAAGCGGTGTTAATGAAAGTGATATAATAAATAGTGGTCAATTTTCTTTTTATACTATTTCTGCCTATGCTGATAAACGTATAAATAGAAAAAGTGCAATACAACTTGGAGTTGATATGTTTTATTCAAATTTCTTAAAGGAATATATAAAATATAGATCGGTTGCTTTTCCAGATGAAGGAGTTTCCGGAGATGAAGATTATAAACGTATTGGAGTATATGCTGGTCATGAATTATTTGTTAATAGAATTAGTTTAATAGCTCAATTAGGGTATTATGTGTATTATCCATATGATTTTGAAGGACAAACCTATGTTCGCGTTGGAATGAAACGTTATTTTGGCAAAAAATGGTTTGGTGCACTTACGCTTAAATCACATGGTTTTAAAGCTGAGGCTGTTGAATTTGGTTTAGGTATTAGATTATAATCTGTTAAAAATGGAGCAAAGAGTTACTATAATCGGACTTGGAGTTAAGGATTTAAAGGCAGCTTCTGATTTTTATGAAAATAAGTTTGGCTGGAAGAAAATGAAATCAAGTAACAATGATATTGTGTTTTTTCAATTAAATGGTTTGTTGTTGTCATTATATCCTAGTGATAAGTTAGCTGAAGACGCTCATGTTAGTGCTGAAGGGGAAGGGTTTAAAAAGTTTACTTTAGCCTATAATACTAAAACAAAGCATGAAGTAGATGAACTGTTTAACGCTCTAGAAGGAAGAGGGGTTAAGGTTGTTAAAAAACCTGAAGAAGTTTTCTGGGGAGGCTATAGCGGTTATGTGGCAGATTTGGATGATAATCTTTGGGAGATAGCATTTAATCCGTTTTTGCCTTTAGATGATTGTGGAAATACTATAGAAGAATAGGCTTATGAAAAACTTGAAGGTTTTAATAATTGTTTTTTTATTTTTCAATTGTGATGATGAAAATGCTGTAGATTGTTTTAAAACATCTGGGGCTTTAATCCGGCAAGAGTTTCAGGTTGAGTCTTTTAATAAAATAAAGGTTAATAGAGATATTGAATTAATTCTTAAACAAGGAGAAACGCAAAAGATTGTTGTTGAAACTGGACTTAATTTAATTGATGAATTTTCACTAGAAGTTCTAGACAATCAATTAATATTAACCAATGACAATACTTGTAATTTTGTTAGAGATTATGGTGTGTCTAAAATTTATGTAACATCGCCTAATATTAAAGAAATTAGAAGTTCTACTCAGTATGATATTAGTTCTGAAGGCGTTTTAAACTATCCTAGCTTAACTATTTTATCTGAAGATTTCAATGATTCAGAATCATTTACTGTTGGAGATTTTAGGCTAAATATAAACTGTCAATCTTTTTGGGTTACATTTAATAGTTTATCTAATTGTTATATAAGTGGTAATACAAACACTTTAAATGTTTCCTTTTTTGCTGGTAATAGTCGTTTTGAAGGAGAAGGTTTAATAGCTCAAAATGTAAACATATCGCATCGTAGTTCTAATGATATTATTGTAAATCCGCAACAATCCATTCAAGGGATAATAAGAAGCACAGGTAATGTTATTTCAATAAATCAACCTCCTTCTATAGATGTAGAAGAACTTTATAAAGGACGATTAATTTTCAAATAAAGCTACCGATTGTTTTGCTATCTCCAATTCTTCATTAGTTGGAATTACAAATATCTTAACTTCAGATTCTTTTGTGTTAATTTCTCTTATACCACTGGATCTTACAGCATTTTTGGCATCGTCTAAATTAATTCCAAGATATTCTAAATTTGAGCAAACACGTTTACGCATAACATCTGAGTTTTCTCCAATACCAGCAGTAAATACTATAGCATCAAGCCCATTCATTATAGCCGCATAGCTACCAATGTATTTTTTAATTCGGTAGGCATTCATTTCTAAGGCTAAAATGCAATTTTTATTTCCTTTTTTTGCTTCTTCTTGAATCTCACGTAAATCACTAAAGCCAGTTAAACCAAGCATGCCGCTTTGTTTTTGAAGCATATTATTAATGTCTTCAAGCTTAAAACCATGTTGTTCCGCTAAATGGAAAATAATAGCAGGGTCAACATCGCCAGAGCGTGTGCCCATTATTAACCCACTAACAGGTGAAAACCCTAACGTATGGTCTATACTTTCACCATTTTTTACAGCAGTCATACTACAACCATTTCCTAAATGGATGGTTATTATTTTAGAATCTGGTTTACCTAAAGCTTCAATGGCTTTTTCAGATACATATTTATGGCTTGTACCATGAAAACCGTATAATCTAATATGATGTTGCTCTAAATATTTATTAGGAATAGCATATTTGTAGGCATGTTCTGGAATAGATTGGTGGAAAGCCGTATCAAAAACAGCTACTTGTTTTGCGTTTTTAAATATCTCTTCGGCTACTTCAATACCTTCTAAATTAGGAGGGTTGTGTAAAGGAGCTAATGATGATAATGCTTTTATTTTGTCTTTTACTTCTTTATTAATTACAGTAGTGTTACTAAAGTGTTTCCCTCCATGTACAACTCTGTGCCCAACAACAGCAATGTCGTCAGGAGATTTAATAACCCCTGTTTTTTCATCTAAAAGTTGTTTGGCTACTAATTCTAACCCCTGCTTATGATCTGCAATTGGTGTTATGTATTCTATGTTTTCTCCGCTGGAATTAAACTTAAATATTGCGTCTTCAAACCCTATTCGCTCTATTTGTCCAGAGCAAATAATAGTTTCTTCTGGCATAGAAAAAAGTTGAAATTTTAATGAAGAACTTCCTGAATTTAATACTAGTATTTGCATTGTTTATAATTCTTGAGCTTGAATTGCAGTTATTATTACGGTGCTGTAAATATCATCAGATGTACACCCTCTACTTAAATCATTAACAGGTTTGTTTAAACCTTGTAGCATTGGTCCAATGGCTAATGCCCCGGTTTCACGTTGTACAGCCTTGTAGGTGTTATTTCCAGTGTTTAAATCTGGGAAAATTAAAACGCTGGCTTGACCTGCTACTTCTGAATCTGGTAATTTGCTTTTTCCAATGCGTTTATCAACAGCCGCATCATATTGAATAGGTCCTTCAATTTTTAATTCTGGAGCTATGGTTTTAGCTAATTCAGTGGCTTTTCTAACCTTTTCTACATCTTCACCTTTTCCTGAAGATCCTGAAGAATAAGATAACATAGCTACCTTAGGTTCAACACCAAAATTCTTAGCTGTTTGCGCAGACGAAATAGCAATTTCTGCTAATTGTTCGGCATTAGGATTTGGGTTTATAGCACAATCACCAAAGATTGATACACGGTCTTCTAAGCACATAAAGAAAACTGAGGAAACAATATTGCAGCCCGGTTTTGTTTTTATGAACTGAAGTGCTGGGCGTAATGTGTGTTGTGTAGTATGTACTGCCCCTGATACCATACCATCAGCATGACCTTTGTAAATCATCATGGTTCCATAATAAGACACATCAGACATGGCATCTCTTGCCATATCTAAATTCACACCTTTATGTTTTCTTAACTCGTAAAATGTATTTACATAATCTTCAAAATGTTCTGATTCAGCAGGAGAAACTGTATTAATATTATCTAAATTCAATGGGATGTCATAACGCTCTATTCGGTCTTGTATTTTTTCTCGTTCACCAATCAAAGTGATGTCAACAACATGTGCGCTAACTAATCTAGCTGTGGCCCTCAATACACGTTCATCATAGCCTTCCGGGAGTACAATATGCTTTTTATCTTTCAGTGCACTTTGCAACAAATTATATTGGAACATTCTTGGAGTAAAAATATCCGATTGGAAAGTAATTAAACGGTCTGCCAACTTATCGGTGTCAACATGTTTTTCAAATGTTGATATTGATGTGGCTATTTTTTCCGAGTTTTCCGCATAAATTCTAGATTTTACTTTCCCAATAGCATTGGTAACATTAAAAGTTCCATCGTTTACACTTATAATAGGAACCACACTAGAGAGTCCTTCAATTAGTTTTAAGATAGAGTCTTCTGGAAGTAATCCTGCGGTAAGTACAATTCCCGAAATTTTTGGATAGTTTTTAGAAATGTGTGCTTGTAATGCGCCTAAAATGATGTCTGCTCTGTCTCCTGAAGTAATGACTAGGGAGCCGTCTTTCAACTTAGTAATATAATTTCTAAGTTGCATAGCGCCTACCCCAGAATTTAAAACTTGGTTATTGAGCATATCTTTTCCAAAAAGAACCTTAGCATCTAAAGCTTTAACAATTTCCTTTAAGGTTGGGTTGGCTAAGCTTTTTATTTTTGGAATTACAGTAATGTCTGGAGCAGAAGTTATACGTTTGATTAACTTTGGTTTTAAGCAATCTAGAAGTTCTTCATCAACTTTATTAATCATCATAGAAAGAACATCAACTTCTTCTTTAAAAGTATCGTAAGCCAATTGTGCGCTATCCAAAATTTCTTTTTTCTTTTTACCATCACCATGTAGAACAATGATAACTGGAAGGCCTAAATTTTTAGAAATAAGTAGGTTGATATCTAGTTCTAAGCTTGAGTTTTCATGTGAGAAGTCTGTGCCTTCAACTAAAACTAAATCGAAACGTTCTTCTAAAACTTTATACTTTTTGATGATTTCATCTATAACATCACCAGATTTACCTTGATTGTACAAATCTAAAACTTGACTTCTAGTGAAAGCGAATGTTTTTTTGTAGTTGATATCAATATCGAAATAAGATATAACGGTATTGATATGGTTATCCATTTCGCCTGCTTCAACATCCTCAATAATTGGTCTAAAGTATCCTACTTTGGCTGTTTTACCTAAAAGCATACGCATTAAACCTAGAACTACTACAGATTTACCACTATTAGGTTCTATAGTAGCCACATAAATTCCTTTGCTCATTTTACCTGTTTGTTATAATGCTAAAATACTATAAAACTTCTACAGAATTATATCTCTTCAAGCATTTCATGTTAAATTATAATGGGCAAAATTAACACCCAATTATTGTTGTAAAGATGATTTTTGTCATAAAGAGTTAGGTTGGTTAACCAATTTAAGCAAAATTAGTTTTTTTACAGTAGTTTTTATAAAATATGCAAAATAAGAGTATTATTTAATCATATTTATAATTTGGTTAGTTCTATAAATAAACTTTCTAAACTTGCATTTTTTTGATTTAATTGAAGAATTTTAAGTTGGTTATCATGTGCAAAATCAAAGACGTAAGACCGCATGTCTTCAGAAGTAGTAAATGTTATTTCATAAACAAATCCGTGAGTGTTAATTACAGATTTGACATTAGGAAGTTTTTTTAAAAAAGCATCCTCAATACGATAATCAAATTCTACTATTACGGTTTGTTCCTTTTTATCCCTAAGTTCAGATAGCTTTTTATCTGCAACTATTTCACCTTTATTGATTATAATAACTCTGTCACACATGGCTTCAACCTCCTGCATTATATGAGTAGAAAGAAAAACTGTTTTAGTTTGGCCAATAGATTTTATGAGATTTCTAATATCAACTAATTGATTAGGATCTAATCCAGTAGTAGGTTCATCTAAAATTAAAACTTCAGGATCATGTAATAATGCTGTGGCTAATCCTACTCTTTGACGATAACCCTTTGAAAGTTGTCCTATTTTCTTTTTAACCTCGGGAGTTAATCCTGTGAGTTCAATAACTTCATTAATACGCTGTTTAGATACCTTATAAATATTGGCATTAAAGGTTAAATATTCCTTAACAAACATGTCTAGATACAATGGGTTATGTTCGGGCAAATAACCAACACTTTGTTGAACTTTTTGTTTATCACTTTTAATATTTAAATTATTAACCTTGGCAGCTCCATTCGATGGTTTTAAGTAGGTGGTTAAAATTTTCATCATAGTAGATTTACCAGCACCATTAGGTCCTAAAAAACCAACAACCTCAGGTTTGTCAACCTTAAATGAAACATTGTTTAAGGCTTTCTGGCTACCATAAAGTTTTAAAATAGAATCTACTTCTAAAGACATGCTTAAAAAATTTATTCAAAAATAAATGATTATATAATGTAATCTTAGTTTTGCTGTAAAATCTTTAAAACTTTAAAAAAAAATTCAAAAAACTAATTATACAATTTTGATTTCTTAAAATATTAACTACTTTAGCCGCTGTAATTATGAGAACAACAGTGGTTTATAGATATTTTAGCTTTTATTACTTCTTTTTTAGTTAAAGGGGCGAGGCATTATATGTATAAATTAGAACAATAAATTTAAATATAAGTCTCGGTGAAAATCGAGACTTTTTTTTATGATTAAAACGGTAGCAATACAAGGCGTTAAAGGATCTTTTCATCACATTGTATCACAGCAATATTTTGATAAGGCAGTTCATAATATTGAATGTTTAACATTTGATGAGGTGGTAGATTCTTTAATTTCAGAGGAATCTGATGCTGCTATTATGGCGTTAGAGAATTCAATTGCGGGTTCTATTATTCCTAATTATGCTTTAATTGATAAGTATGGTTTGCATATAGTTGGAGAACATTATGTTGATGTTCAGCATAATTTAATGGTCCTACCGGGACAAAGTATTGAAGATATAAAGGAAGTGTATTCGCATCCAATGGCATTATTGCAATGTAAAGAGTTTTTTAAAGAATTCCCGCATATTAAGCTGGTAGAAGATAAAGATACGGCTGAAGTAGCTCAGCGTATTCATGAAAATCAACTTAATGGTATAGGAGCGATAGCTAGTGTCTTAGCTGCGGAAATATTTGAGTTAGAAATTTTAGGGCGAAGTATTCAAACTATTAAGCATAATGAAACTCGTTTTGCAATAGTTAAGCGTACTAATTCTGAAGTTCCGCAAAACGAAATTAATAAGGCGTCTATTAAATTTGAGGCTAACCATAAAAGAGGAAGTTTAGCAACTATACTTAATGTTATGAGTGATTGTAAGTTGAATTTAACCAAAATTCAATCCTTGCCAATTATTGAGACACCATGGAAGTATGCCTTCTTTGTTGATATTACATTTGATGATTACAGCAATTTTCAAAAGGCAAAATCCATTATAGAAATAATGGGTGAAGGTTTTAAGGTTTTGGGTGAATATAAAAACGCAAAATTATGATTGAAGTAGCTAAAAGATTGCATACTGTTGAAGAGTACTACTTCTCTAGAAAGTTAAGAGAGGTAAATGCAATGATTGCTGAGGGTAAGCCAGTAATTAATTTAGGTATTGGTAGTCCAGATATGCAGCCGCCTCAAAAAGTAATTGAGGCAATTAGCAGTAGTTTGAATGATGTTAATGCGCATAAATATCAAAGTTACCAAGGTTTGCCTGAATTACGTGGAGCTATAGCTTCATTTTATAAAGAGCATTTCTCGGTGCGTTTAAATCCTGCAACAGAGATTTTACCATTAATGGGCAGTAAGGAGGGAATCATGCATATTTCTATGGCATATCTGAACAAAGGTGATGAGGTTCTGATTCCAAACCCTGGTTATCCAACATATCAGTCTGTAACAAGGTTAGTTGAAGCTAATCCTGTTTTTTATAAGTTAGATGCATCTAATAATTGGTTACCAGATATTAGTGCTTTAGAAAAGTTAGATTTAAGTAAGGTTAAATTGATGTGGGTTAATTATCCGCACATGCCAACTGGCGCACAACCTTCTGAAATAGTTTTTAGAAGTTTGATTGATTTTGCTAAAAGACATGATATATTAATAGTTAATGATAATCCTTACAGTTTTGTTTTAAACAATAACCCAACAAGTATTTTAAATATTGATGGAGCTAAAGATGTTTGTTTAGAGTTAAATTCTTTAAGTAAAACATTCAATATGGCAGGATGGCGTGTTGGAATGGTTATGGGAAATAGTGCGCTTATAAGTAATGTCCTGAAAGTGAAAAGTAATATGGACTCAGGAATGTTTTATGGCATTCAAAAGGGAGCTATTGAAGCTTTAAAGTGCTCAAAGATGTGGTATGTTACTTTAAATAGTGTTTATAAAAGGAGGAGAGATTTAGTCTGGCAACTAGCAGATGTGCTAAATTGTACTTATGATAGAGAGGCTACAGGTATGTTTGTGTGGGCTAAATTATCGTCAAATTTAAAATCGGAAGCGTTTATAGATAAAATATTGGTGGAGAATAATGTTTTCATTACTCCCGGGACCATTTTTGGAAGTCAAGGAGAAGGTTATATTAGGTTTTCACTTTGCGCCAATACAGAAGATTTAGAAGAAGCTATTGCAAGAGTAAAGTAGGATGAAGAATATTTATTTCATAGGTGTTGGTTTAATAGGGGGTAGTCTTGCTAAAGATATCAAGAAGCATGATCCTAATGTGGTGCTTCATGGTATTAGTAGAAAGGAGGCCACTTTAGAACAAGCGTTATCACTAGGTTTAATTGATAAAAAAGCTACTTTAGATGATATTGAACATGCAGATATGGTTATTGTTTCCATTCCGGTAGATGCTACTGTAAAATTATTGCCTTCTATTTTAGATAAAGTTTCAGATAACGGGTTGGTTATAGATGCAGGTTCAACCAAAGAAGCAATTTGCAAAGTAGTAGAAAATCATCCAAAAAGGAGAAATTTTTTAGCAGCACACCCTATTGCAGGTACAGAGCATTCAGGTCCTAGTGCAGCTATAAGTGGCTTGTTTGAAGGTAAAACCAATATTATTTGTGAAGTTGAAAAAACCGCCTTTAAGCTACAGGAAAAAGCTCTAGATATTTTTAAAGCTATTGGGATGCGTATTCGATACATGAATCCTGAAGCTCATGATAAACATATTGCTTATGTGTCGCATTTATCGCATATAAGTTCATTTATGTTGGGTAAAACTGTAATAGAAAAAGAAAAGAACGAACGTGATATTTTTGATATGGCGGGTAGTGGATTTGCTTCAACAGTAAGGCTTGCCAAAAGTTCACCAGAAATGTGGACACCTATATTTAAACAGAATAAAGATAATGTAATTGAAACATTAGAAGAGTACATAAATAACCTCTCTCATTTTAAAGAGTTAATGAAACAGAATGATTTTGAAGCTATTTTTGATGAGATGAAAAACACAAATCATATAAAAGACATATTAAACGGAATTAGTTAAGAGTAAAAATTATGGAAAACAAAAAAGAAATGAGAGCCTGGTTAGATGATTTAGGACTAGATCATCCATTGGTAGTTGCAGGACCTTGTAGTGCTGAAACAGAGGAGCAAGTTTTAAAAATAGCGCATGAGCTAAAAGATACTGACGTTACTTATTTTAGAGCTGGTATTTGGAAACCTAGAACTAGACCAGGTAATTTTGAAGGTGTTGGAGCTTTAGGGTTAAAGTGGTTACAAAAGGTGAAAGAAGAAACGGGAATGAAAGTTTGTACTGAAGTAGCAAATGCTGCTCATGTAAAATTAGCTTTAGAGTATGATATAGATATGTTATGGATTGGAGCACGTTCTACGGTTTCTCCTTTTATAATGCAAGAAATTGCAGATGCTTTAGATGGAACCGATAAACCAGTATTAATTAAAAACCCTGTTAACCCAGATTTATCATTATGGTTAGGAGGAATAGAAAGAATATACAGTTCAGGTGTTAAAAATATTGGTGCTATACATAGAGGATTTTCTACTTATGAAAAAACAAAATACAGAAACAACCCTAACTGGCAAATGGCAATTGAGTTTCAAAATAAATTTCCAGATATTCCTTTAATTAATGATCCATCTCATATTACAGGTAAAAGAGATATGGTTTTTGATGTATCTCAGGTAGCTTTAGACTTAAACTTTGATGGGTTAATGATTGAAACGCATTATGATCCGGATAATGCATGGAGTGATGCGGCTCAACAGGTAACGCCATCTACTTTAGTGCAAATAATGCGTGATTTAAAAGTAAAAAAAGAAATAGATCCTGATGCAGAATATACCAGTAAACTTGATAATTTAAGAGCTCAGATTGATGTTGTGGATCATGAAATTATTGAATTATTAGGAAAACGTATGGTGGTTTCTGATGGTATTGGTAAACTTAAAAAAGAAAAGAATCTTGCTGTTTTACAGAGCAAGCGTTGGAATGAGATTTTAGGTAGAATGGTACTTGAAGGACAAGAGCATGGTTTAAGTGAAGAGTTTATTTTGAAGATGTTTAAAGCTGTTCATCAAGAATCTATTAATCACCAAGAAAAGGTTATTAATGGATAATAGGAATAATTAAATAAAAAAAGCCTCACTATTTGTGAGGCTTTTTTTATTTATAGAAGTTATTATTTACTTCTTCTAAAAAAATATCTTGTAATAAAAATACCTTGACCATCTCCTTTACCGCCTTCACTTTCAACCCCAGTATTTACAAAAGCAAGCTCCCATCCTTCTTCAATCATCGTGTTTATTTTAGAAGTGATTATAGCATCATTTGCTGCAATATTTTGAAACCTAATTCCTCCTAGGTTATAAAAGTTTAATAACTTAGTTTCATCAAACCCTTTAACTCTAATGTCTCCACGTTTAGATTTGTTTCGTGTATTGTCTTCTTCTGTTTGAGTAGTAGTATATTCCTTATAGTCTTTCTCATCATTTGCACTAATAATTCTAGAACGACCTAGTCCACTAGGAACAATGGATTCTACACTTGTAATAACCTTATACTCGTATTGAGCATTAGCTTCAGTTAAACCAAATATTGCAATAGCAATAATTAAGATAAATTTTTTCATGTTGTTGAATTTGTTTAAAAATTTAATATGTCGAATATAAAAGAATTCGTACTTATAAAATAATAATTTTAGGTTATTTTTGAATTAACTATGACAGGACTCGTTTATAAATCTACAGGAAGTTGGTACACGGTTAAAACCGAGTTAGGAAAAGTGTATGAGTGCAGGATTAAGGGGAAATTTAGAATAAAAGGAATTAAAAGCACTAATCCAATAGCTGTTGGAGATGTAGTAGATTTTGAGGTTGAAACAAAAAATAATCAGGAGTCTGGAGTTATTTATAAAATTCATGACAGAACCAATTTTATAGTACGCAAGTCTGTAAATTTATCAAAGCAAACTCATATTATTGCCGCTAACTTAGATCAGGTGTTTTTAATGATAACTATTAATAATCCTCCCACTTTAACAAGCTTTATAGATAGGTTTTTAGTAACGGCTGAAGCTTATTCTATTAAAACTATTTTACTCTTTAATAAGATTGATGCTTATGATGAAGAAACATTATTAGAGGTAAAATATTTGGCATTTGTTTATAGAAAAATAGGTTATGAGTGTATTGGTGTTTCTGCGAAAACTGGTAAGAATGTTGACAAAGTAAAAACACTTATGAAAGGAAAGATAAGTATGTTTTCTGGTCATTCAGGAGTTGGTAAATCTACTTTAGTAAATGCAATTCAACCAGATTTAAACCTGAAAACAAAAGAGATTTCTAATCTGCATATGCAAGGGCAACATACAACAACGTTTGCAGAAATGTTTGATATGAATTTTGATGCTAAAATCATAGATACACCAGGTATAAAAGGCTTTGGAGTGGTTGATATGGATAGGGAAGAAGTTGGTGATTATTTTCCAGAAATATTTGCTTTAAAACAAAATTGTAAGTTTAATAATTGCTTGCATTTAAAAGAACCAAAATGTGCTGTAAAAGAGGCTTTAGATGCTGATGAAATAACATATTCTAGATACAGAAGCTATTTGCAAATTCTTGAAGGTGAAGATGAGAATTATAGAACTGATAATTGGGATGCTAATTAAATGAAAGTTGTAATTCAAAGAGTGTCTGATGCCTCTGTGACTATTGAAAAAGAACAAGTTGCAAAAATAAGTCATGGGCTTTTAATCCTTTTGGGGATTGTTAATGAGGATACTCTTGAAGATATAAGTTGGTTGTCAAAGAAAATAGTTAATCTACGTGTTTTTGGTGATGAAAAAGGGGTTATGAACAAGTCTGTACTTGATGCTGAAGGAGAAGTTATTGTTGTTAGTCAATTTACACTTCATGCACTTACCAAAAAAGGTAATAGACCTAGTTATATTAAAGCTGCCAAACCAGATGTGGCTATTCCTGTTTATGAAGCTTTTGTGAAACAATTAGAGTTAGATTTAGGTAAAAAAATTCAAACCGGAGAGTTTGGAGCCATGATGGATGTTAGTTTAGTTAACTATGGCCCAGTAACCATTATTATAGATTCTAAAAACAAAGAGTAATGGCGTCATTATTTGCTCATGGCATAGTGGGTTTTACACTTTCAAAGGTTATTGATAACAAGAATTTAAAATGGCTTATTATTGCGGCAATATTTTCTGCAATATTTCCAGATTTTGATGTTGTTGCTTTTAAATTGGGAATACCTTATGAGCATCCCTTTGGACATAGAGGTTTTACCCATTCTATTGTTTTTGCTGTATTTTGGGCACTTTTTTTAATGTTTACCTTAGGTAGAAATAATAAAATCATTTGGTTTTTGGTTATTTTTCTTTCAACCGCGTCTCATGGTGTTTTTGATGCCATGACCTCTGGTGGTAAAGGTGTTGGGTTTTTTATTCCTCTTAATAATGAGCGCTTTTTCTTTCCGTTTAGAGAGATTAAAGTATCTCCAATAGGTGTTAAGAAGTTTTTATCAGAATGGGGGCTTCGAGTAATTTTTAGCGAAATTAAATATATTTTTATCCCATGTTTTCTTATTTTAGTCGTAAGATTTTTATATTTAAATGCGAAGAATAAGTTTTTCAATTGAAACTGACTTTTCTCATACTATTTAAAAATTAACTATAATACTTTTACCCTAATAAGACAATTTCCTGCTTTATGATTTTGAAATATATAGTGAGTATTTTTCTTGTATTCACAACCTCGTTAATTTTTTCTCAAAACAATTTATACTCTAGTTTAACTATTCCAGAAAACCTTAGCAAGAATGCTAATGCTGTGGTAAGGTTGAATGAAATGGAAGTTATTATTGAATCACAAAAAAGGATGACTATTCACCTTAAGAGGATAATTACTGTTTTGAATGAAGAAGGGAATAGAAATGTAGGAGCAATATCAGGTTACGATAGGTACAATAAAATAAAAAAAATTGAAGCAATTGTTTATGATGAGCATGGGGATGAAATTAAGAAAATAAGAAAGAAAGATTTTATAGATCATAGTGCCGTTGATGGAGGTACGCTTTATTCAGATTCTCGAATGCTGTTTATGTCATATTTTCCAATTAAATACCCTTATACCGTTATGTTCAATTGTGAGATAGAAACTCCAAATACAGCTGGGGTTCCTTCTTGGAGACCTATTGATAGTTACTTTTTAGGTATAGAAAAGGATGTTTATTCAATTTCAGATCAAGCGAGCTTAGGATTGAGATTTAAAGAGGTTAATTTTGATCAATTTAATATTGAAAATATTAACGAAGGAGGTAATATAAAATACATTCTTAAAAATACACCGGCCTTAAAACCTGAAGATTTAAGTCCGTCATTGTCAAAATTTTCTCCTAAGGTATTATCGGCTGTAGATAAGTTTCATTTTTATGGGGTTGATGGAATAGCAAGTAATTGGAATGAATTTGGAAATTGGATAAATAATGAACTGTTGGCAGATAGAAACTCAGTTTCTGAAGAAACTAAAAACAAGGTGTTGGAATTAACCAATGGAATTAATGATCCAATAGAAAAAGCCAAAAAAGTATACCAGTTTGTTCAAGATAATACCCGTTATATTAGTGTACAAGTAGGAATTGGTGGTGTACAACCCATTGATGCTTTAGTAGTAGATGAATTAAAATACGGAGATTGCAAAGGTTTAACTAATTACACACATGCATTACTTGAAATTGCAGGAGTTAAATCTCATTATACTGTAGTACAAGCAGGGAATGAAATAGTAGATTTTGAAAATGATTTTGCCTCATTAGAACAAGGAAATCACATTATTCTGGGTATTCCAAATAAAGAAAAAATGATATGGGTTGATTGTACCAGTCAAATACACCCTTTTGGTTTTATAGGAGATTTTACGGATAATAGAAATGTTTTAGTTGTAGAAAAGGATTTCAGCAAGATTATACGTACGGAGAAATACTTAAATGAATCAAATTATCAATATACTGAGGCAAAAATCACTTTAAATCCAGATGCCAGTATTAGTTCTGAAATAATCATAAAAACAAGAGGAATTCAAT
This sequence comes from Seonamhaeicola sp. MEBiC01930, assembly GCF_045277075.1. Lineage (GTDB taxonomy): Bacteria > Bacteroidota > Bacteroidia > Flavobacteriales > Flavobacteriaceae > Seonamhaeicola. The sequence continues at coordinate 1,964,279 of NZ_CP104270.1, forward strand.
ATGATAATAGGTTTTTTATGGAGACAGAACCTAATTCAGAGGTTATTGAATTTTACAAAGAATTTTGGGGTGAAATCAACAATTTAAAGATTGAAAAATTTGTATTTGAAAACGATAAAGACAAAGTAGAATTTATTGAAAAACTTCAAGTTGATGCTAAGAAATATGGTTCAATAGCAGGAGAAAGGATAATTTTTTCGGCAAATGTTTTTAATAAAAATAATTTTATTCCAGATAGGTATAGAAACCGAAAAATGTCTTTAGAGATCCAAAGAGGATATTTAGATGAAGATGTTTATGAAATAGCTCTTCCTGAGGGATTTAATGTGGAATCAATACCTAAAAACACTGATGTTAAAAATAAATTTGGAGAGTATAAAGTGGATTATATACTAAGTGATAACAAATTAACGTATAAGCGAAAACTACTTATTCTAAGTGGTGAATTTGCAAAAACCGAATATGGGAATTATCGTGATTTCCGAAAGCAAATTTCTAAATGTGATAATTCTAAAATAGTTCTAATAAAAAAATAAAAATAAATGAAAAATATTTTTCTGTCAGTGATTTATGTTTTAAGTATGACATGTTCTTTTGGTCAAGATTATAAATTTGGTAAGGTTTCAAAGGAAGAATTACAAGAGAAATCATATGATCTTGATGAAACTGCAAATGCCGTAATTTTGTATAAGGAACAGAGTACTTATTTCGATTTAACAGCTTGGAAATTAGTTACAGAAATACACGAGCGTGTTAAAATTTATAACAGAGATGGGTTTGAACATGCTACTAAACAAATTAATTTATTTAAAACTAGAAGTGCTAATGAAACCATTGGTAAAGTTAAAGCTTACACTTATAATTTAGATGGAGGGCAAATAGTAAAAACTGAGTTGGAAAAGAACAATGTATTCAAAACTGAAATCAGTTATAATTATAATGAAATTAAGTTTACCATGCCAAATGTAAAAGAAGGTTCAGTTTTAGAATTTAAATATAAAATCACTTCTCCATTTGTATGGAATATAGATGAGTTCAGGTTTCAGTATGATATTCCAATAAAGAAAATTGTGGCTGAATTAAAAACTCCAGATGGTTTAAATTTTAATCAAACTAGAAAAGGGAATATCTTGTTTTATGGAAAAAAATCTAAATCATACAATAATACTAATGCTATTAATTATGAGTTAAATGATGTGCCGGCATTAAAAGATGAAAACTATGTTGATAATATAGATAATTATAGAGCAGGAGTAATGTTTGAGTTAGTTTCAATAGAAATACCTGGTGTTGTATATAAACATTATTCAAGTACCTGGGGAGATGTAGCTAAAACTATTGGGAATACTGAAGATTACGAAAAACAGCTCGATAAGTCGAAAAATTTTGATGAATATTTAGATGAGCTTTTGGTAGGAAAAACAAATCCAATAGATAAGATGAAGACGGTTTTTAAGTATGTTAAAGAACATATTAAATGGAATAGTATGGATGGAAAATACTTTTTTTATGGTATAAAAAAAGCATTAAAAGAAAAAAAGGGAAATGTGGGAGATATCAACTTAACTTTGGTTGCCATGTTAAGGTATGCGGGTATTAATGCTAATCCAGTCGTTATTAGTACCAAAGATAATGTTACACCAGTTTTTCCAACAGTTGATAGATTAAATTATGTAATAGCATATGCTGTTATTAATGAAAAGCGGTATTTTTTAGATGCTACAAATGAATTTAGTGATATAAATTTATTACCTGTTAAAGATTATAATTGGAAGGGAATTTTAATAGATAATCTTAACATGAAGTGGAATAACATTCCTTTGGGGGAGCCAGAGAAAGCGGTTGAGCAATATTTGTTAAACACGAAATTGGATATAGATGGCTCAATTGAAGGAACGGTTATGTCTAGATATACTAATCACAATGCGTTTAAGTTTAGGGAAAGATTTAAAAATAAAGATTTGGATGCCTTTATAGCTAATAAGGAAGAGGCTTTAAGTAATATTGAAATATCAGACTATAAGGTTAAAAATACAGACAAATATGAAGGCTTTGTATCTGAATCATTCAGTTTTCTTTACGAAGATGCTGCTTTGGTATCGGGTGATAAAATTTATTTAAACCCTATGATGTTCTTAAAATTAGAAGAGAACCCATTTAAAGCAGAGGAAAGAGAGTTTCCGGTAGATTTTGGTTATCCGTTTGAAGATAAATATAGCATAACAATATCACTTCCAGAAGGGTATAAGACAGAATCAATTCCAGAGCCAATTTTAATGAAAATTCCAAATAACTTAGGGTCATTTAGATTTGTTACTAATGTAATTAGTAATAAAGTTCAAGTTAAGGTTAGTTTTGAAATTAAAAAAGCAAGAATTTCGACAGATAATTACTTATTTTTGAAACAGTTTTTCAATGAAATGATTTCAAAAGAAGCAGAACAGATAGTTTTAACTAAGGCATAATGGATATAAAAAACGCTCAAAAAATTGTAGATGATTGGATAAATGAACACGGCGTACGCTATTTTAATGAGCTTACCAATATGGCACAATTAACTGAAGAAGTTGGTGAGGTTGCTAGAATAATTGCCCGTAGATATGGTGAACAGAGCGAAAAAGAAAGTGATAAGCATAAAGATTTAGGCGAAGAATTAGCAGATGTACTGTTTGTGGTGCTCTGTTTAGCTAACCAAACAGGTACTGATTTACAGGCAGCTTTTGATAAAAGAATGGATAAGAAAGCAAAACGTGATCATGACAGACATCATAATAATGAAAAGTTGAAATAACACTTTCAAAAAAATCTTAAAGTTTCATAGCTTTAATCTCTATTATCCAGTAAATTTGCACCTTTGTTTATAAATTTTACTAAAAGGTATGCAAATAACGCTTCAAAAATCTGAAGTTGCTAAGAGGTCTTCAGTTCAAATAACGGGTTCTAAAAGTGAATCAAATAGACTATTGCTTTTAAAAGCACTATACCCTGTTTTTAGTCTTAAAAATGTTTCAAATTCAGATGATAGCAATTTAATGACTCATGCGTTAAATACAGATGCAGAAGTAGTAGACATTCACCACGCCGGAACAGCAATGCGTTTTTTAACAGCCTTCTTTTCTATTCAAGAAGGTAGAGAGGCTGTACTTACAGGCTCTAAAAGAATGAAAGAGCGCCCTATTCTAATTTTAGTAGACGCATTAAAGGAACTTGGAGCAGATATTTCATATGTTGAGAATGAAGGGTATCCGCCTATAAGAATTAAAGGCAAAAAGTTAAGTAAACATAAGGTAAGCTTAAAGGCAAATGTTAGTAGCCAGTATATTTCTGCCTTATTATTAATAGCTTCAAAGCTGGATAATGGAATTGAATTAACTTTAGAAGGAGAGATTACTTCTGTGCCTTATATAAAGATGACCTTAAGTTTGTTAGATGAAATAGGTGTAAAAACATCATTTAATGAAAATGTAATTACAGTAAAATCTAATTCTGAAAATTTAGAGCCGAAAGCTTTAGTTGTAGAGTCAGATTGGTCATCGGCATCTTACTATTTCAGTATTGCCGCTCTAAGTGATGTTGGTACGGAAATTACTTTAACTTCATACAAGGAAAACTCGTTACAAGGAGACTCTGCTTTAGTTGAAATATATAAACATTTTGGAGTAAGAACTACGTTTAATTCAAATGCAGTGACATTAACTAAGGAGGCTACGGATGTAGAACATTTAAATCTAGATTTAAAGAATGCACCAGATATTGCGCAGACTATAGCAGTAACATGTTTTGCTTTAGGTGTTTCATGTGATTTAATTGGGCTTCATACCTTGAAAATTAAAGAAACTGATAGGTTGGTAGCTTTAAAAACCGAAATAGAGAAACTGGGTGGTGAAGTTAATATTACAGATAAATCATTACACTTAAAGACCTCTAGCAATATTAAAGAATTTGTTTCTATTGCCACTTATAATGATCATAGAATGGCAATGGCGTTTGCCCCTTTAGCGTTAAAAGTGCCTATTGTAATTGAGGACGCCTTGGTGGTTTCTAAATCATACCCTGCCTTTTGGGACGACCTAAAATCTATTGGGTTTAAATTATCTGAATAATAATTAGATAAATACTTGACAATCCCTATTCTCAGATTGTATATTTGCTGCTTTCTAAAAAATAAACTAAAAACAAAACTATTAGATGAAATTATCAAATTTTGGCTTTAATTTACCCCAAGAACTATTAGCGGAGTACCCATCAGAAAACAGAGATGAATCTAGGTTAATGGTCCTTAATAGAAAAGAACAAACCATAGAACATAAGTTGTTTAAAGATGTTATAGACTATTTTGATGAAGATGATGTCTTAATTTTAAATAATACAAAAGTGTTTCCCGCCAGATTATTTGGTAATAAGGAGAAAACAGGTGCTAGAATAGAAGTTTTCTTGTTAAGAGAATTAAACGAGGAGCAACGTCTTTGGGATGTATTGGTAGATCCAGCAAGAAAAATTAGAATTGGAAATAAATTATACTTTGGTGATGATGAAACATTAGTTGCTGAGGTAATTGATAATACAACGTCTAGAGGTAGAACACTTCGTTTTTTATTTGATGGTTCTTACTCAGAGTTTAGAAGAAAGTTAAACGAATTAGGAGAAACGCCACTTCCTAAATACATCAAAAGAGATGTTGAGCCGGAAGATGAAGACCGTTATCAAACTATATATGCTAAAAATGAGGGGGCCGTTGCAGCACCAACTGCAGGGCTGCATTTTTCTAAGCATCTTTTAAAACGTTTAGAGATTAAAGGTGTTAATTTTGCAGAGGTTACTTTACATGTTGGGTTAGGAACTTTTAATCCAGTAGAGGTGGAAGATCTTTCTAAACATAAAATGGATAGTGAAGAAATTTCTATTGATAGATTTGCTGTAAACAGTGTTAATGAAGGGATACAAAATAAAAAACGTATTTGTGCAGTAGGTACTACAGCAATGAGAGCGATTGAAAGTTCCGTGTCGTCTAACGGCTTACTAAATGAAATGGATGGTTGGACCAATAAGTTTATTTTTCCACCATATGATTTTAGTATTGCTAATTGTATGATTACTAATTTTCATACCCCAAAATCTACGCTTTTAATGATGGTTTCAGCTTTTGCTGGTCATGATTTTATAATGAAAGCTTATGATGAAGCGGTAAAAGAAGGTTACCGTTTTTATAGCTATGGAGATGCTATGTTGATAATATAAAAAACATTCAGTTGAATAAAAAAAGCCTCGTTTTTCGAGGCTTTTTTATTTTGATATACTTCAAATCGAAAAATCGTTTCCTTACTTTTGCAAAACCTATGATGGAAAATAAAAAAGATATTCGAGCATTAACCAAAGAACAGCTTAGGGAGTTCTTTATAAATCAAGGTGACAAAGCATTTCGTGGTAATCAAGTATATGAATGGTTATGGCAAAAATCTGCTCATTATTTTTCAGACATGACCAATATTTCAAAAGAAACTCGACTAATGCTTGAGGATAATTTTGTTATTAATCATGTTGAAGTTGATACCATGCAACGTAGTAGTGATGGTACCGTGAAGAATGCTGTTAGGTTGCATGATGGTTTAATAGTAGAGTCGGTTTTAATACCAACAGCAACCAGAACTACCGCTTGTGTTTCCAGTCAAGTAGGGTGTAGCTTAGATTGTAAATTCTGTGCAACAGCTCGTTTAAAACGAATGAGGAATCTAAATCCAGATGAGATTTATGACCAAGTTGTGGCTATAGATAAGGAAAGCAGATTATATCATAATCGGCCGTTGAGTAATATTGTATTTATGGGTATGGGCGAGCCACTTATGAATTACAATAATGTGCTTAAAGCTATTGATAAGATTACATCATCAGATGGGTTAGCAATGTCTCCAAAGCGAATTGTTGTTTCTACATCAGGTGTTCCAAAAATGATAAAAAAAATGGCTGATGATGAGGTGAAATTCAAGTTGGCTGTATCATTACATTCCGCTATAGATGAGGTTAGAGATTCTATTATGCCATTTAACAAAACCTTTCCATTAAAAGACTTAAGAGAAGCTTTAGAGTACTGGTATGCAAAAACGAAAAACAGAATTACTTACGAATATGTAGTTTGGGATGGTATAAATGATAAACGGAGAGATGTTGATGCTTTGGTTAAGTTTTGCAAGTTTGCGCCAAGTAAAGTGAATCTTATTGAATATAATCCTATTGATGATGGCGAGTTTCAACAAGCCAAATCATCAGCAATTGATATGTATCAAGAGGTGTTAGAATCAAATAACATTACCGTTACAATTAGGCGAAGTAGAGGTAAAGATATTGATGCTGCTTGCGGACAATTAGCAAATAAAAATAAAGTATAAGTGCATTTGAAATACTATATTTAACCTCTCGATGAAAATAGTAGAACAGATAAAACAGCCCATTGCTTTTGAAATGGATCTTTTTGAGCAAAAGTTCCAACTCTCAATGTCTAGTAAGGTGGCGTTGTTAAACAGAATTACTCATTATATAGTAAACCGAAAAGGTAAACAAATGCGACCAATGTTTGTGTTTTTGGTTGCTAAAATGGTATCTAATGGAGAAGTTAGAGAACGGACTTATAGAGGAGCTTCTGTAATTGAGTTAATACATACAGCAACTTTAGTTCATGATGATGTTGTTGATGATAGTAATAGGCGTCGTGGATTCTTTTCGGTTAATGCTTTATGGAAAAATAAAATAGCTGTTTTAATTGGTGATTTTTTACTTTCAAAAGGATTATTGCTATCTATTGATAATAATGATTTTGATTTGCTGAAAATTATTTCTGTGGCGGTTCGTGAAATGAGTGAAGGAGAACTGCTTCAGATTGAAAAAGCAAGAAAACTAGATATTACGGAAGATGTGTATTACGAGATTATCCGTCAGAAAACAGCAACTTTAATAGCGGCCTGTTGTAGTTTGGGAGCAGCATCTGTTAAACCTGACTCTAAAGATGTTGAAGCCATGCGGAAGTTTGGTGAACTTATAGGAATGGCATTTCAGATAAAAGATGATTTATTTGATTATGGTGAAGCCAAAATAGGTAAGCCAACAGGTATAGATATTAAGGAACAAAAAATGACTTTGCCCTTAATTCATGTGCTTAATAATGCAGAAAAGAAAGAAAAAAAATGGTTGATCAATTCTGTTAAAAACCATAATAAAGACGCTAAACGCGTAAAAGAAGTTATTGCTTTTGTGAAGAAAAATGGTGGGTTAGAATATGCTGTTACCAAGATGAAAGATTTTCAAGAAGAAGCTCTTCAAATGCTTGAAATATACCCAGAATCTGAATATAAAAACTCCTTAAAATTAATGGTGACTTACGTTATTGATAGAAAGAAATAGGCTAATCCTGTTTTGTGTTGTCAATCGGTATATTTAATGTTAAAGTGTATTTAAAAAGAAGAATAATTTAAATCTTAATTACTTTATGAATCTCTTTATTATTACCTGAAAATATTTCAAAAAAGTAAATACCACTATTAAATTTAGAAATGTTAATGCTTGCTTTGGCATTAACCAGAATTTCAGAACCTTTTGATAGCTGGATACCTGAAGCATTGTATATTCTAAAATCAACAGTTTCGTAATTATCAATACTAGAGAAGTTTAATATACTCTTAACCGGGTTAGGGTATAATAGCCAATTTTTAATTTCATTATCTGGGTTGTTGTTGGAAGCTACACAGCCTTTTGAAACATCAAATTCCGATTTTAAAATATCTGTAATTTTTAAATTGTTAAAACTGTCATTTAAAGAATGATTAAAGAAGGTGTTGTCAATAATTGAATTATCAGCACCTAGAAAATCCTGAAGTAAAGTTGCAAAGGTCTGTCGATAGTCATACTGAACCGTTTTTAATTGCCAATTATTTTCGCTAGTAGCTTCTATTAAGTTTGGGTTTGTTCCTGTTACTCCACCCTCAACAGGTTTTCCAAAAACAAACATGGGGGCAATTTCGCCATGATCCGTTCCTAAATTTCCGTTTTCTGCAGCTTTTCTCCCAAACTCAGAGAATGTTACTCCCACAACATCATTTGATAAGTTTTGATTTTCTAAATCAGACATAAAGGCCTCCATGCTTTCTGAAAGCTCGGTTAATAATTCATGGTGTTTTCCTAATACTTCGCCAGAAGATTGTACTTGAGCATTGTGTGTGTCAAAACCAGAAATTCTTACCATGTATATTTTAGAACCTAAATCACCACTTATTAATCTGGCAACAGTTTTTAGTTGGTCTGCTAAATCGGTGTCAGGATATGTAATATCATTTCTGCCCTTATTAAATGCAGTTGAAATAGATTCGGCATATTTGTTTGACAATGCCCCAGTATTATTTATGAAATCTAACTGCTTGCCATAATCAGAGTTAGGAATGTTTAATGGCGGTTCACCTCCTAAGCCACTTATAATATTATAAAAACCAGCAGGGTCTTGTCCAGTAATATTCAATGAAAGTCCATGTGCTTCTTCTGCATGAAAACCTAATGATGTTTTATTAGAGCCTATCTCAACTGCCAGAGGATAAGTTTCTAAAATTAAATCTGAGTAGAATTGTTCCATAAAACGTCCCATCCAACCAGTATTCGCGCCATTTAAAACGCTGTTTCCGTCATTTCCTGTTAAGTATAAATCGGTTGATTTAAAATGGCTTTTGTTTTGCGAAGGGTATCCAACTCCATTTAGAATTCTTAATAGCCCTTTATCATATAATGATTTAAAACCAATTAATGCAGGGTTTAATCCAAGTTGTTGTTGTTCAGGTAAAGAGGTGTCTAAATTAAGAAACTTGTTAGTACCACTATTAGGTACTTTTATGTTTGGCCTTAAATTACTATAAGTATCGTATTGATTAAGAGGGATTAAAGTGTTTAATCCATCATTTGCTCCTGCTAAATTAATAAGAACTAGTTTTCTTCCTGAAATATCAGGGCATTCAAAAGGAATAAAAGATTTTAATGCAGCTTGAATTTGAATGGGAGTTAATCCTATAACTGAAGCTGAAGCTGAGAGTTTTATAAAATTTCTTCTTTTCATAACATCCTACATTAATTGAAATTCGGCAGCATTTATCATAGCAGAGATTAATGAATCTAGCCTTAATTTAACCGTGTTTTTATCTTCATCACTATGGGTACTTATATATTTAGACCAAGCTCCAGTCCAATAATAATCATTGGCGTCTTCAATTAAATAAGTTTTGAAATAATTAATTCTATCAGAATCTATACTCTCTGGGTATAGTAAATTAGCAATTTTTGAAATTAAAGTATTAGGGTTTTTTGCAGTATCTATATCAATTTTATTTTCAATGAATAGCACCGTGTCTAATAGCGCATATATATTGCCACTTGTTATGGTGTTTTTTCCTAAAATTAAGCTTTCAATAAATTTGTATCTACCTATAATAGTGTTAGATGAAAACCAATTTTGGTCAAAATTTGGTTCCTGATAATAAGCAGGGTAGCCAGCTACAGAATCTGGGTCATAAAATGGCATACCAGATGCCTTTAAACAGGAATTATGTATGAACTTATTGAAAAAATTATTATAAAATCTATATGAATCGATACTAGGGTTAGGGAAATCGAGGTCAAAGAAAGATATCACTTCCGTAAATAATTGCAACGGACTTTTTATTATAGCTCCAATAGTATTGTCAGTGTTATCACTATCATCAGAATCATAGAAGTGTTCGCTTGAAAGAAGTCTAGTGATAACAGGTAAAATTTCATAATCATTATTTATTAAAATTTCTGATAACGGTAATATAATATCTGTTTCAACAGTCTCGTTCCAATGACTTTTTACAAAGTACCTATATAATTTTCTGCAATATGCTTTTGCTGTTTCTGATTGGTTAAAAATCATATCAACAAAATCATGAAGTTCATCAATCATTCCTGTATCAGTATCTCTACCTGTAATAGTATGTTCTCCAAAAGCACTACTAAAAGTTTTGTTTTCTGAATTATGCTGATTGGCATTGGCATATCCGCTTGGAATATTTGTATCTATGTCTATTATGGTTCGGTCTGTTTTTGTTTTAAATCCTGAAAAAACCTTGGCGGCTTGTTGTATGTCAAATTCTGTATAATTTGTGTAATTACCTTCACCTATTTGCTCTCCTTTTAATATGGTAAATAACTCTAAATATTCTCTTGCATAATTTTCATTGGGGTTGTTGGCATTATTTTGAGTGTTGTCTAAATAATCCAACATGGCATTGTCAAGTGTGATCTTTTTTGCTAATGTTTTTAAGTTTCCTAATGCATAATAATCTAACAATCTAATATGGTCAAAAGTGTTAGAAGGAAACCCTGCTCCAGAATCTTTTCCTATAGTAAAACTAGTGTGTAGAAAGAATGATAATTTATATTTTAAAGATACTTGATTTAAAGCATTATACCACCACCATCCAGTAATGTATGCTCTTTTACGTCCATTGCCAGTAAACGTATTTGGGTGTAAACCAGAGGAAAGCCAAAAGCCGTCTGGATTGGTTGTTGGAAGTGGATCATATGGTTCTGGCAAAATATAGGAAGCATCTGTGGTTAAAATATTAACCGCTTCAGATACAGATAAACCAACAAAGGCCTCTAATTGTTCTTTGGTGTAATTAAAGGTGGCTCTTCTAAGAAGGTGTTTGGCTTTTCTTAAGTCTAAATTTGAATTTAGAGGATTTAGGGACGCCATTTTTGTTTTTTTTCAATGTACTTAAAATTTAACTTATTATAAAATGACAAAATATAAAATCCTTGAAATTCAATAGGTTATATCGGTGAAGTGCATGAGCTATTAAAAATGTAATCTAAAACTTATGTTTGGTGTAAAGCCTAATGATTCATTTTCTACTTTGTTTATCATGTTTTCATCATCCAATGTGTAATATGTGTTGATGATGTTTTTTTTGTTTAAAATATTCCATACAGAGGCTCCAACAGTGGCTCGAGATGTTCTGGAAATATCAAATGAGTAGGTTGCAGAACAATCTGCTCTTAAATAATCATCTAAATTTTCAGCATTAGGCATTTGGTAGGTAATGTTTCCAGAGTTACTATTATCTTCAGGGAATGTGGTGGGTTTTCCCGAATTCCAATTTAATCCAAGAGCAAGTTTTAGTTGGTTTAAAGTATAAGTTCCTGCAAAAGAAATAGCATGTCTTATATCTACATTATTCGGGAATTTTTCGCCATTATTTAACTCTGGAAAAAGATAATTGTTTTTACTGTAAGAGTAAGAAATCCAAGTGCTGGCAACATCATCAAACTGCTTGTTTAATAATACATCTATACCTTTAATTTCATAACTCCCAATACTGTTTGTAAATTGAAATTGATTTTGAAAACCTTGACTCCTGGTTGTAATACCCTCAACTTTTTTTATATAAGTTTCTGCACTAATTAATAGTTTGTTTTTATTATAGTGTACACCAACTGAGGCTTGTTTGCTTTTGAGAACAGGAACATTTTGATTGTTAGATAGTACCCAACGACGTTTTTCAATACCTAAAAAATCGTTTTGTAAATCAATGATTTGTGAAGTTGTTTGACTTTTAAATTCCCCTAAAAACTCAAACCTAAAATTATTTAAAAATCGTTGACTAAAACTTAACCGTGGTTCTGCAAAAAGCATATCAAACTTATTTATGTAGTTAAGTCTTGCTCCTAATATTAATTTTGTTTTTGCTCCATAAGACAATAGTTCGGTTTCTGTATACAGTGCATGACTTCTAATAACTTCTTTAATATAACTTCTAAAACTAGGGTTGTTTACATCTTCTAAATTACTTATACCAACTTCGGTAAATTGGTAGCCCCCATTAACCTTTAATTGGTAATTATGATTATAATTAATGTCTATTTTGGCTGCACCATCATAAACTTCGTTTTCTTGTATTAATCGTTGATTATTTAAAATATCAAAATTAGTGGCATCTAAATCATAATTTGAAGCATAAATTTGTGCAGTTGTAGAGAGGTTTTCTGTCCAGTCTCTAATATAGGTTGCTCCCAAGGCCAGATTTTGTTGAGTTAGCTTGCTGTTTAATGCTTCTGGTCTATCATTAATTGTAGACTGTTCGTCATAATTAAAACTATTATTTACATTTAAAAAATGAAACCTTAATTTATCTTTTTTAGAGATGTCATATAGAAATTTAGCAGTAATATCATAAAAATAGAATGATTCATTTTGAGAAATAGAATTGCCATTAGTACTATTAAAGTCTGAATCTTGAAATACACGTTTAAAGTACTGATCGTAGGTAGATGTTTTTATTAAATCTGTCACTGATCTACGCGATGAAATTTGTAGTTCAGTGTTTTCTGAAAGTGGAATTTTTGCGTAACCATCGGTATTGATTAGGTTGAAGCCTAAGCCTGCTTTAAATTGGTTGTCAATTTCATTCGGAAGTCGCATATCAATAACACTAGAAATTCCATCTCCATATTTTGCGCTAGTTCCATTCTTGTAAACATTTACATTTTGTGTGATATAAGGATTAAAGGCTGAAATGAGCCCAAAAAAATGCCCAGATTGATACATTTTTATACCATCCCAAAGTAAAAGGTTTTGGTCATGTGTGCCACCTCTAACATTTATATTTGAAACCGTTTCGTCTGTACTTAAAACACCAGGTAGTGCTTGTATGGTTTGTAAAACATCAGGTTCTATTAATCCAGGAAGAATTCCAAAACGTTCTGGTTTTATTGCTATAGAACCGTCATTTAATTTCGTTATTCCTGTGGTAAGGAAATTAGTAATAATGATTTCTTCTAAATTTTGAACTCTAAATGTGTTTCGCTTTTTTTTTTGCAACTTAATAGCAACAAATCGGTTGTCTAGCAATTCAAAATCAAGCTTAGTTTCTTTTTTTAATAAGCTTAGAACATCTTTTAGCGATAAATTTTTGTTTGGGAGAAAAACCTTTTTGTCTTTAACTGTTTTATCGGCATAGGAAAAACTAATATCATATCGCTTTTCTAAAGTGCTTAAAACTGAGGCAAGAGGCTGCTTTTCTTCTTGAATAGTTTGCGCCTTTAAAAACGTAACATTCAAAAAAAACAATAAAATAAAAAGAGAAATAAGGCCTTTTTTATTCACGCTTTAAAATTATAGTATCTTTTGATTGACTATAAGTTAAATGTAAAGGCAAGGTAATAGATTTTAATGCAACTTCAATACTGTCATGTGTAAAATTACCAGTGAATAATTCTTCCGAGTCTATTCCAATTAAAGTAATATTTACATTGTATTGTCTTTCAAATTCTGCTATAACTTCTTTATAGGGTAAACTTTTAAATTGGCTTTCGTTATTTAACCACGAAGGTGTTAAGCTGTTTTCTTTTTCTTTAGCAATCATTTTCCCATCGATAATTAAAAAGCTGTTTCCAGATTTTAATTTCGTTTCTTGAGAATTAAAAGTAACGCCTACCAAACCTTCGTAGCAAATAACCTCAAAATAATTGTCCCTTTGTTTAACATTAAATTGAGTGCCATAAACCGTAACGGTTCCTGTTTCTGTTTTAACATTAAAAGTAGAGCCTTTAGCAACCTTAAAAAAGGCTTCACCTTTAAGTTCTACTTCTCTGTTGTTTTTCCAAGAATTTTTATTGAATACTAAAACGGAATTTGCATTTAAAGATACGCTTGAATCGTCTGGCAAATCTACCGTGGTTTTTTGAGCCATTTCCGTTGTTATAGTACTATCAATTGTGGTTGTATAATAATAAAGACTAAAGCAAATAGCAAGAATTGCTGCTACACGCATAAATGGTTTTACCCAATGCGTTTTTTGTGTTTTACTATTTTTAATGGTATATAAAACAGTCTCAAGTTCTTTTTGTGCATCATATTCAGGTGCTTCAAAAGCTTGTAAGTTGTTATTTAATTTCACTAAATCATCATAGTCTTCAAGACTTTTAAAAGCCTGAATTTCTTGATCACTTAGATCATTATCTAACCATTTTAATATTAATGTTTCTCTATCCATAATTCCTTATACAACTATATAACAGGTTACTTTTATTTTTTCCTACCTTAATATTTAAAAAAGTTTAAAAATTAAAATTTGTGTAGAATCTAAAACCAAAAATTATAACTCTTTAATATCTTCCCTTAACTTTTTCAAAGCACCATAAATACGTTTTTCAACCGCTTTAGTAGATATTTCTAGAATTTCGGCAATCTCCTTAAATCTTTTTCCTTCAACTCTATTCATCATAAAGGCTACTCGTTGAGGTTCTGTTAAATTTGCTAATGCTTTTTGTAGTTTGTCGTTATATTCTTTTTCACGCATTAAAAATTCAGGGCTTTCATTAGTGCTCATTTTTGGATTTGAAGTTTTCTGATGTTTTAAAACCACTTTTTGATGAGCCGCTTCATTCAACATAAGGTTATTTGCTGTTGTAAAAAGAAAACTCTTAGCCTTTTCTGGGGATATTTTTGAGCAGTTCTCCCAAAGTTTAATAAAAGCTTCTTGAGTCTTATCTTTAGGGTTTAGTAAATCGCCAAATTTGTAATGTAAAAAATTATGTAAATCCTTTGAGTGTTTTTTAAATATAGATGAAAAAATATGCTCAGCGCAGATATTGTCATGTAATTGTTTGCTCATGTTGTCTTGGTAGTTGGAGCAACTAAAATAAGGCTTTTTGCCAATAATTTAACTTTTTTTTTAACGTGTTGGGTAGGAATATTTAAAGTTATCTTGTTTTATCAATAAAAGCTATGTTTAACCCAAAATTAAAGACCATGAAAACTAATTGGAGAATATTATTATTACTGCCTTTTTTTGCCCTTTTGATATTTACTTCATGTCAAGAAGAAGTTATTGACATAACAGAACCCTCGGAAGAAGCTACTTTAGTTGCGGACTCAGAATTAACAGCTTTTGTTAGTTCAACTTCAAAAATGGATGGTTCTAAGGATAACATCATTGACCAGGCTAGTTGTATTTCTGTAAAATTACCACTTACTGTTATAGTTAACGGTTTAGAAATTATTATTGACTCTGATGAGGATTTTGCAGTTGTTGAAGCCATTTTAGATGAATTCGATAATGATGATGATAGTCTGGAAATGATTTTTCCTATCACTATTATCAATGCAGATCATGATGAAATTGTTATTACTAATGCCGATGAGTTGGAAGCTTACGTTGAAGAATGTGGAGGGGAAAATGAAGAGGATGACGATATTGAGTGTATTGATTTTAAATACCCAATTTCATTTTCGATTTTTAATGCAGACTTTTTAATAATTGATACTATTGAAATTGAAAATGATAGGCAATTACACCGTTTTATGAAACGTGTTAAAAACAGAGAAGTTATAGCAAGTATTAATTACCCCGTAACTATGTTGTTGGCCGATGGTACTGAAATAGAGGTAAATAGTAATGAGGAGTTACATACTACAATTAAAGAGGCTAAAGATGCTTGTGACGAAGATGATGATAATGATCATAACGATGATGACTTCACTAAAGAGCGTTTAGATAATTACCTTGTACAATGTCCTTGGTTAGTACATGAGTTTAAGAGGGATGCCGTAGCCTTAACGGATCAGTATTTTGAGTATGCCATCAATTTTAAAACTAATGGTACTGTTGTAATGAGAGCTAGAAATGGCGATGTTCTTACAGGTACATGGGATACTAAAGTAACTGATAGAGGAGCTAAATTAAAAATGGAGTTTGAAAATCTAGCAGACTTTACGTTGGAGTGGTTTATTTATGAAATTAATGAAGGTAAAGTTAAGGTTTATGATGGTGATAGCAGAATAATTATGAAACGCAACTGTGATGTAGTTATAGATCACACTATAGAGCGTGTTGAAAATTACTTACAAGAGTGTTTATGGAGAGTAAAGAGACTAAATGTAGACGGTGTAGATAATGAAGAAGATTATATAGGAACACCACTTAAATTCTTTGAGAACAACGTTGTTAAAATAAGAATTAATGGAGAATTGATTGATGGTACTTATGAAGTATTTGTTCTTAACTCTGGTCGTATAGGTTTAAGTATAGATTTAGAAGGAAGACCTAATTTGAAATTACATTGGTTAATAACTTTCATAGGAGAGGATAAAATTAAGTTGGTTAATTCTAACAATCAAATGGTTTTAAAGAGACGTTGTCCTAATATTGATGAAGATTTAAATTATATTGATGATGTGCTAGTTTCAGGTACTTGGGAAATAGCTTCTTATATGAATTTGGATGCGGACTTAACTGAGTTGTTTGCCATGTATACTATTAATTTCTTAGAAAGTGGATGGATAAAAGTAACAGACCCTAATAATGGATTAATTGATGGTTCATGGTTATCTTATAGAGATGAAGGTTTGTATTTAGGAATGCATTTTGGGATTGAGCCTCCGTTTAGACAACTTAATAATAGATGGAGAATTAAAGAGATTTCTCCTAACCGTATTGAGTTAAAAGATTACTCATCTACAGGAGAGATAGAGCGTATATTAGTCCTTGAAAGAAAAGAATAAATTGTTATTATTGGTTAATATAAAAGAGAAACTTGGATTTTCGGTTTGTTAGGTTAGTTAGCTAAGTTTCCTTTAAGGCTGTCAGATTTAAAAATTTGACAGCTTTTTTTATATGCCTTTTTTACAGATTATTACTCAAAAATTCCTTCAATTCATTAAATTTGCAGTTCTTAAAATTTCAAGAAAATTATGTTTAATAATTTAAGCGATAAATTAGATAAAGCCTTACATGTATTAAAAGGACACGGAAGTATTACCGAGGTAAACGTTGCGGAAACCTTAAAAGAAGTAAGACGTGCTTTATTAGATGCCGATGTTAACTTTAAAATAGCTAAAGATTTTACTAATAGAGTAAAAGAAAAAGCGCTTGGGCAAGATGTATTAACAACCTTGCAGCCTGGGCAACTAATGGTTAAGATTGTTAAAGATGAACTCACCCAACTTATGGGTGGAGACACTGCTGGAATTAATTTGTCTGCAACTCCTAGTATAATATTAATGTCTGGTTTACAGGGTTCTGGTAAAACTACTTTTTCTGGTAAACTGGCTAATTTCTTAAAAAACAAAAAAACTAAAAAACCATTATTAGTGGCTTGTGATGTATATCGTCCGGCGGCTATTGATCAGTTACACGTTGTTGGTGATCAAATTGGGGTTGAAGTTTTTAGTGATAGAGGAAATAATGATCCGGTGGCAATTTCACAAGCTGCTATTGCACATGCAAAAGCTAACGGACATAATGTGGTAATTATAGATACCGCGGGTCGTTTAGCAGTTGATGAAGCTATGATGACCGAGATATCTAACATACATAAGGCTATAGAGCCACAAGAAACATTGTTTGTAGTAGATTCTATGACAGGTCAGGATGCAGTAAATACAGCAAAGGCTTTTAATGATGTATTGAATTTTGACGGTGTTATACTTACCAAATTAGATGGTGATACTCGTGGCGGTGCTGCTATTTCTATTAAATCTGTAGTAAATAAGCCTATTAAGTTTATTGGAACAGGTGAAAAGATGGAAGCTATTGATGTATTTCACCCTTCACGTATGGCAGATCGTATTCTTGGGATGGGAGATGTTGTGTCTCTGGTTGAAAGAGCTCAAGAACAATTTGATGAGGAGGAAGCTAGAAAGCTACAAAAGAAGATTGCTAAAAATAAATTTGGGTTTGATGATTTCTTAAAGCAGATTCAGCAGATTAAGAAAATGGGGAACATGAAAGACCTTGTTGGTATGATACCTGGAGCTGGAAAAATGATGAAAGATGTTGATATTGATGATGATGCTTTTAAAGGAATTGAAGCTATCATTCATTCTATGACACCTAAAGAAAGAGCAAATCCTTCTTTAATAAATGCCAGTAGAAAAAAGAGAATTGGAAAAGGTTCAGGTACATCTGTACAAGAAGTAAATCAACTTTTAAAACAATTCAATCAAATGAGTAAAATGATGAAGATGATGCAAGGTGGTGGCGGTAAAAAGATGATGCAGATGATGAAAAATATGCGTTAATCTTGTTCGAACTTAGAAGTTAGAAGTTTTGTTAACGGCCAAAAGCCAAAAGTCAACATCCATATAAATATGACAATTTTAGACGGTAGAAAAGTAAGTAATGATATTAAAGAGGAAATTGCGGAACACGTAGCTTCTATGGTTTCTAAAGGTGAAAAGGTGCCTCATCTTGCTGCAATTTTGGTAGGGAGTGATGGAGCAAGTATGACTTATGTAAATGCCAAAGTGAAAGCGTGTGAAAAAATAGGTTTTAATTCTACGCTAATTGAATTGCCAGAATATACCTCAGAAGAAGAATTGCTTGAAAAGATTCATGAGTTAAATACTAACGATGATATTGATGGGTTTATAGTGCAATTACCATTGCCGGAACAAATAGATGAACAAAAGGTTTTAATGGCTGTAGATCCAGATAAAGATGTAGATGGCTTTCATCCAACTAATGTTGGAAGAATGGCTTTAGATTTGCCAACCTTTTTGCCGGCTACACCTTATGGCATTATGGAATTACTTGAAAGATATCAAGTAGAAACATCTGGTAAAAATGTAGTGGTTATGGGAAGAAGTCACATTGTTGGTCGTCCTATGAGTATATTAATGAGTCAGAAGCGTAAAGCTGGTGATGCTACTGTTACCGTTGTTCATAGTCGTTCTAAAAACCTAAAAGATATTACCAGAGAAGCAGATATTATCGTTGCTGCTATTGGTATTTCAGAATTTTTAACTGGTGAAATGGTTAAAGAAGATGTAGTAGTTATAGATGTTGGTATCACAAGAGTGCCAGATCAAACTAAAAAGAATGGCTATAGACTTGCTGGAGACGTAGAGTTTGAAAGCGTTAGTAAAAAAGCAAGCTATATTACTCCTGTTCCAGGTGGTGTTGGCCCTATGACTATTGCTATGCTTCTAAAAAATACACTTTTAGCAAGAGAAAGAAAAGCTTAAAATCATTACCTTCTTTTTACATTTTTAGGATTAAATTCTTTGGTTGATTGACTTATGAGATTACTGAGTTCTCGGTATTCGTCTTTTGTAAGTTCTCTGTGTTCTCCAACTGGTAAATCAAGATTAATATTCATGATTCTAACTCGTTTAAGTGTTTGTACATCGTAACTTAAATGTGCACACATTCTGCGGATTTGCCTATTCAATCCTTGAGTAAGAATAATTTTAAATTTATAAGAGCTAAGCTTCTTAACAAAGCAAGTTTTGGTAGTTTGTTTTAATTCTTCTAAATAAATGCCTTTAGACATACGCTCAATAAAAGTTTGAGATATAGGTTTGTCTACAGTAACAATGTATTCTTTTTCGTGGTTGTTGCTTGCTCTCAAGATTTTGTTTACAATATCTCCATCATCAGTTAAAAGAATTAATCCTTCACTAGGTTTATCTAATCTTCCTATTGGAAAAATACGTTTGTGATATCCAATAAAATCAATAATGTTATTTTTTTCAACTCGTGTATCTGTGGTGCAAACAATACCAACAGGTTTGTTAAAAGCCAGATAAACAAATTCTTCTTTTTTGGCAGCTACAACTTCTCCATCTATAGCTACTACATCATTTGGGGCCACTTTTGTTCCCATTTCTGGTATAACCCCGTTGATTGTTACTCTGCCTTCGTCTATTAGTTTGTCTGCCGCTCTACGAGAACAGTATCCAGCCTCACTAAGGTATTTATTAATACGTTTTAAAGATTCGCTCATATTGCAAAAGTAATCATCTTATTGTTCTAAAAACTCTAAAATATCATTTGTTACTGAACTATCATTTAGTGAATGTCCTAGTCCCTTTGTTGAAATTAAGGTGCTGTTTTTTAAACTTTTATTTATGAGTTTGGCATCAGAATAGGGAATAACCGCATCTTTTACATCATGAACAATCAATCCTTTGGTTTCAATATTTTTAGAATATTTTGAGGTTGAAAAGTCGCCCGGTAGAGCACCAAATCTTTTTAGAATAATTTTATCTAGATGCTTTTCTATTTTTTTGTTATACCCTAAAAGCTTGATGTAGCTTTTTAAAATAAATTCAAATTCTGAAGGTGCTCCAAGTAATACCATTTTCTTAATAGATTGAAGCTGGTATTTTTGTTGAAAAAATATAACAGACATCCCACCTACAGAATGTCCTATTACCACTTCTGGTTGATGTTTTTGAGCTACAATATTGATGAATTCTGAATATAAAAGCGCATTGAATAGCTTGCTTCCAGAAGCTCCATGACCTGGAGCATCTAATGCTATAACATTAAATCCTTGTTTTGTAAACCGAATTATTTTGTTTTTCCAACGGGCCGAATTGCTTTCCCAGCCATGAGCCAATAGAATTGTTGCCTTGTTTCCTTTCCAATGATAGGTAGCAATATTTAATCCTTCATAATTAAGGATTTTCTTTTCGGCTGAATCTAAAAACTTTATTTGCTGAGGTTTGAGCTTACCTTTTCTTGGGGTAGAAAATAAATGTAATGCTTTATTTGCAGCATAGTCCCCAGAAACATAACTCAAAACGTTTAGGTATGAGCCAATAAGTTTAATAATAAACTTTTCCATGAATTAGTCTTCTCTATGAACTTTTTCTATTGAAAATGCCGGTTTGCAAATGGCAATATATTCACAAGGTTCAGTGAAAGGATTTGAGTACTGAACTCTAGTATTCTTTTCAATTTTAATAGATTCACCTGCGTTTAAAACAATGGTTTCATCTTCAATAATAAACTGTTTTTTGCCCTTAATAACAAATGTGTATTCATCAAACTCCGGTGTTTGGTATGGTTCGCTCCATCCAGGAGGAGCTGTCATATGGGCTATACTTATTTGTGTGTCTCCTGTAGTTGGAATTCCAAAGTGCTCTTTTATGACTTTTCCATCATTTGTGGGGACGATAAATGGATTTTTTTGAACAGTGTACTTTTTCATTTTAATCTTTAAAAGGTTTTCGTTTAATAATCCCTCCTTTAATATCTTTTACAAGACTCATTGTTAAAAATGCTTTACGGTCTATTTTATCAATTTCAGTTTTCAGTCGTGGTAATTCCAAACGTGTTACAACAATATAAATGATATCTTTTTCATGAAGTTGAACGCCACCTTTTCCTGAATATATTGTGCAAGAACGTTGCAGTTTTTCCGTAAGCATTACTCGGATAGATTCGCTTTCACGTGAAATTATAGTGACCCCAACATATTCTTCAACGCCATCAACTACAAAGTCTACAGTTCTTGCAGCGGCTAAATAGGTTAGCATTGCATAAAGCGCAGTTTCTATTGAAAGTATGTAAGCTCCAAATGAAAATATAATAACGTTTATAATGAGTAAAACATCGCCAACAGTTAATGATAGTTTTCTGCTTAAAAAAATAGCAAGAACTTCTGTGCCATCAATAACACTTCTTCCACGCATAGACATACCAATACCTAGCCCTAAAAAGAAACCTCCAAATACAGCAATGAGCAATTTATCTTCAGTGATAGTAGGGTATTCAACATAGTGTACTACAATTGCAAGAAATGCAATAGCCCCAATGCTTCGTAATGCAAATTTTAAACTTAATGTTTTGGATGCTAAAATTATAAAAGGCGTATTAACTAATATTAGAAGAATTCCTAATTCTATAGATGTTATATTTTCCAATAATAACGAAATACCTGTTGCGCCACCATCAATAAATTTATTGGGTAATAAAAAACCTTTTAACCCAAAACCGGCAGAGAAAACCCCTATGATAATGAATATATATTCACTTATTGCATGAGAGTATTCAACTTGTAATTGCCTTACTAGCGGAACTATTTTCTTCTTGCTTACATTCTTATCATTATTTTTTTTCTCGAGTTTTTTTCGAGCTATATCAAATATGATTTTGGATAAAAAAGGATTCATTTCTAGTTGATTCTAATCATTCCAAATCAAGAAAAAGTACTTGACTTTAGCATTGTCTGGAATGTGAGTTTCTTCAAATTTCAAATTTAAATCAAACTGTAAATTAGAAGGTAGTTCTTTTTTGTCAATAACAAAACTTCCGTTTATTTCCTTTACAGAAATTACTAAAGAATTTATTAAGTTATCTATTTTAGAAATTTTATAGGTATTATTTATTTCTTTAAAAGTACTTTGGGTAGAAATGCCTTTAACTGTTTTAAATTTTGAGTCAATAATCTGAATACTACCAATTGTAGAAGTAGAATCCAAAACGTTTCTGGGAGTTAAGATTAAAAGTTTGTCTCCCTCTTTACTGAAAATCTCAATATCATTAATTCCTCCGGCAAATTCATCACCACTTATAAATTTAGAAATTGAGTCCTTAACATAAATACTTTTAAGGTCTTTAACTTGTGTAGAGTCTGTAAGTAAACCTATATGATGTTTTGAAATTTCAAAGGGGTTTTGTTCCTTTTTACAACTTGTAAAAACTAAGGCAAGAGCTATCAGACTAAGAATGATTTTATGCATTGTTGAATTTATTTTTTCATTGATATATGTTGAACTATCTACTTATTTTTTCATTGCCTTAGTTAGGATGCCAAATACACTTCTAATGAATGTTGCACTAGTAAGTACTTTTACAATGGGGTTCATTCTAGTGCTTCGTCGTCGAGTAGATGTTTTTGTTTTTTTCTTTGCTTCTACTTTCTTTAAGGCCTCTTTTTCTTTTCTGGCTTTTTCTTTTGCTTCATCAGCTTCTGCTTTAGCTATTTTGTCATTAAGCATTTCATAGGCGCTTTCTCTGTCAATTTCCTTATTATATTTTTTAGAAAGTTTAGACCTAGAGAGAAGTGTAGTTAATTCGACATCAGTTAGAATATCCATCCTACTCATGGGTGCTCTCATCATAGTTGCCGCCAATGGTGTAGGGCGCCCTTTTTCATCTAAGGCCGAAACCAATGCTTCGCCAATACCTAATGATGTCAAAACTTCCGTAGTATCGTAGTAATCTGAATCTGGATAATTTTCAGCCGTTAGTTTAATAGCTTTTCTGTCTTTAGCTGTAAATGCCCTTAAGGCATGTTGCACTTTTAATCCTAATTGACCTAGTACCTCTTCTGGAACATCAGTAGGATTTTGAGTAACAAAATATAGGCCAACTCCTTTACTTCGTATAAGTTTTACGATACTTTCAATTTGATTTAAGAGGGCTTTAGAAGCTTCATTAAATATTAAATGAGCTTCATCAATAAACATGATAAGTTCTGGTCTATCACTATCCCCTTGTTCTGGGAAGGTTGAGTAAATTTCAGCTAATAAACTTAGCATAAAAGTAGAGAATAGCTTTGGCCTGTCTTGAATGTCAGTAAGCCTGATAATATTTATGTATCCACGTCCTTCATCATCAACTCTTAATAAGTCATCTACTTCAAAGGAAGTTTCTCCAAAAAATAGGTCAGCTCCTTGTTGTTCTAATGCGACAATTTTTCGTAAAATAGCACCTGTGGACGCCGTAGAAATTCTTCCGTAAGCTTCCATGAATTCTTTTTTACCTTCTTGGGTGGCGTACTGAAGTATCTTTTTAAAATCTTTTAAATCAAGTAAGGGTAATTTGTTGTCATCACAATATTGGAAAATAACTGAAACAATGCCACTTTGTGTTTCTGTTAAATCTAATATTCTAGATAATAAAACAGGTCCGAATTCACTAATAGTTGCTCTAAGTCGCACTCCATCTTGTTCAGATAAAGTTAGAACTTCAACTGGAAATGCTTTAGCCTCAAAGGGTAAGCCTATTTTTTCGTGGCGTTCATCTATCTTGGGGTGTCCTGGGCTTGGTTGTGCCAAACCACTTAAATCACCTTTTATATCCATGAGTATAACTGGGATACCTTTTTCACTTAAGTTTTCTGCTAAAACTTGTAATGATTTTGTTTTTCCGGTACCTGTAGCCCCTGCAATTAAACCATGACGGTTCATTGTTTTTAAAGGGATTTTTACATGGGCTCCTGTAACAGTTTCGCCATCTAACATGGCTGCTCCAATTGGAATAAAATCGCCTTTAGTTTTATTGCCTTCAGTTATATAATTAAAAAAAGTTTCCTTAGTTGTCATACTACTCTAATTTTGTATAAAAATAGCTATTACTTTATTAAATTCAATAAACAATAAATAAAACAATTAACAATTACTTTGCATGTAGTATCTTTGCAAACTTATGAATAAAGAGATTCAAGATCTGGTAAGTAAAGGAGAGATGCTGCCTTTAATGGAAGAGTTCTATACAATTCAAGGAGAAGGCTATTACAAAGGTACAGCGGCCTATTTTGTTAGAATTGGAGGATGTGATGTTGGGTGTCATTGGTGTGATGTTAAAGAAAGTTGGAATGCAGACCTACATCCTCCAACTGAAACTTCAAAAATTGTAGAAAACGCTAAAAAGTATAGTGATACAATTGTGGTTACCGGTGGCGAACCATTAACTTGGGATATGACAGTTTTAACAAGTGAGCTTAAGAGTCTTGGGTTAAAAACACATATTGAAACTTCTGGAGCTTATAAATTAACAGGGGAATGGGATTGGATTTGTCTATCTCCCAAAAAGATGAAGCTGCCAACTGAAGAGGTTTGTAAAAAAGCAGATGAGCTTAAGGTTATTGTTTATAATAGAGATGATTTAAAATTCGCTGAAGAACAAGCTGCTAGAGTAAATCATGATTGCATTTTGTATCTTCAACCAGAATGGAGCAAACGGGATAAGGTGGTTCCTCTTATTGTTGATTATGTGATGGGAAATCCTAAGTGGAAAGTATCTCTTCAAACACATAAGTATTTAAATATACCTTAAAAGCTATTCTCAATACCGTGAATAATAAATAAAGCGTAAACCTTCTTGTTCAAAACAAGGTTTACGCTTTATTTATTATATTTAATGTTTTGCTAGGGACTCAAATCATGATCATTTAATTACCCTTTTTTATGAAAAAGTTATTGCTCCTATTCTTCATTTTAAACTTATCTAGTGTCTATTCTCAGAATGAAATTGTAGAGAACATTGAAGCACTTAAAAATGAAATTACGATTTCAGAGGGTTTAAAAAAACTTATACTTCTTGATAGTCTGAGTTCATTAACCGAAATGCAAGAAACATATGGCTTCGATTCAATTTCTAAAGAAACTATTAGTCATGCTCTGGAGTTGGATTCTATAAACATGGCTGCCAATCAAACAGCAAAACTAATTCATTATTATTCTAACATTCTTGGAGATACTAAAGAAGGATTGGTTGTATTTGAAGGTTTTTTAAATGAAATAGAGAGGGCCAAATCAGAAAGGATTAAAGCGAGCTTCTTCATTGCTGGTGCAGATAGTTATGCGGGAATAGTAGATTACGATCAGGCTTTGAACTATTATAAACGCGCCAAAGCCTATGCTTTAAAAACGGACAATCAGCAGTTAATAGGTTCTATTGCGTTAAAAACCGGTGGCATTAATATGGAAATTGGTAATGCCGTGGAAGCCTCAAAACTTATTCAAGAGGCCATTAAGATATTTACTAAAGTGCGGGATACATTTAATTTGATAAACGCAAAAAGTGATATATCGATCTTGTACAGCCAGAATACGTTTTATGAAGACGCTAAGAAAGAGCGTGATGAAGCTATTGCCTTGTCCAAATTATACAGTAGGGAGACTGCGGTTTCTCTGCTTTATTATAATGCGGCGGCGGACTATAGGCTTATGGGTAATCAAAAAAAACGAATATTAAATTTAGGTCTGGCCTTAAAACACAATAACTCTGAGTATAAACAATTTTATGGTCCTTTTTTTCTTTGTGACTTAGTTATTGCCTATGCCGAAAATGATAGTTTAAAAAAAGCAGAATATTATTATAAGCAAATTGAAAATAATCCAGACACCTATTCAGAAGGCATTCAAAAAGAAATGTACATAGAGGTTTTAAAACAAATGGCTTTAGGAAAGGGAGAATATAAAAATGCAATTAAATATGGTCTGCAGCACTTGGCATTAAAAAGGCAGCACCAAGGTTATGTTGAAATAATGAATGCGGAAAAATTTTTATCTGATGCCTTTAAATTAGTTAACGATAATAATAATCACAAAAAACACTTGATAAACTATTATAAAATTAAAGATTCTATAACCAAAGTTCAAAATGTGAAATCTTTAACCTATTATCAAACCTTGTACGAAACGGAAAAGCGTGATTTAAAAATTCGAGCACAGGAGTCTGATCTTGCTTTGTTAGACGAGAAAAACAAAGTTAAAAACCAATGGATGCTTTTCGGAGGCCTTGGGCTTTTAAGTATTTTTGGAACTGTGATATTGTGGCGTTCTAGAAACACCGCTAAAAAACGACAAGAACTTCAAGAGCATTTTTCTCATGAACTAATTCAGGCTCAGGAGGAAGAACGTACGCGTATTTCTAAAGATTTGCACGATAGTGTAGGACAACAACTGACACTAATCAAGAAGAAAGCTCAAAATTTAGAGCAAACAGAGTTATCTGAATTGACTAATACCGCCTTAGAAGAAGTTAGAAGCATTTCTAGAGGACTTTATCCTGCTACTTTAAAGCAGTTGGGTTTATCTGAGAGTATTGAACAATTGTTAAATGATTTAGATGCAGAAACTGATATGTTTTTTTCATTAGAAATAGATTATATAGATGATGTTTTAAACGAAGAAGAAACCCTCAATTTTTATAGATTTATTCAGGAGGCCGTGAGTAATGTGTTAAAACATTCTCAGGCAAAAACACTAATTGTAAACATTATTAGAGAAAATAATTTAGTAAAAGCCTTTATAAAAGACAATGGCGTTGGCTTTAATAATGTAGACGCTCTAAAACATAATAGTCTTGGCTTAAAAACTATAGAAGAACGAATTAAAATATTAAAAGGATCGTTATCTTTCAAAAGTAAAAAAGGGTTAGGTACTACATTACTGGCTCAAATACCGGTTTAGAATGCACAAAGATATTTCAATAGTAGCAGCAGATGACCACCCTATGTTATTAAAGGGCTTGGTGGAAGAACTTTATAACTATAATTATAATGTTGTAGCTTCAGTTAATAACGGGGCCTTAGCCTTGAGTGAAATTATAGAATTACAACCAACAGTGGCTCTGCTAGATATTGAAATGCCATTGTTATCAGGTTTTGAGGTTATTCAAAAGTGTGCTGAAAAAGACCTTAAAACCAAATTTATTATACTTACTTCTCATAAAGAAAAGAGCTTTGTGTTAAAGGCAAAAAAATTAAATATTCAGGGTTATATATTAAAAGATGAACCAGCAGTAGAACTTCATAAATGTATTCAAGAGGTTGTTAAGGGTGGTAACTATTTTAGCTCAGAATTTACCAAAATATTGGAAGATCAAGTGTCTCCTGAAATTGAAAAAATAAAATTCTTATCGCCTTCAGAGAGAACTATAGTACGCTTAGTTGCCCAAGGTATGTCTTCAAAGGAAATAGGCGAACATTTATGTATATCTAGTAGAACAGTTGAAAAACACCGTTCTAATATCATTCAAAAATTAGATCTTTCCCATGAAATGGATGCTTTAAGTTCTTGGGCTCAAGAACATAAAGAGTTAATACTGTCTATTTAAAACTATTTTGATTTTGTTTTCATGTTATACTACGTAGCCCTACGTAGTATTTGCATTGGTTACGTATTGTTAGAGATTAGGTGTGGGGGTAACTTGCACTAAAATTGCCAATAACAACTGATTTCTAATCAATAAAAAATAACCATGAAAACAAAATTTACACTTTTAACGCTATTAATGCTTTTTGTAACGAGTATTAATTTTGCCCAAATCTCATTTAATAATGCAGATATAGCTGTACAAGGCATAGCAAGAGATGATAACAATACGGCTCTAGCAGGTAAATCTGTTAATTTTACGTTTACTATATATTATGATGCCTTATCTCCTAAAAACATTTTTACGCAGGCCATTACTTTACAAACAGATGCCTTTGGTGTGTTTTCACATACCTTAAATGTTGGGACAGATAAAATTGCATTGATAGCAAACCAACAAGCATTTCTAAGAATTGAAGCCGAAGGAAACATTATTTCTAACGAAGCTTTAAAACATGTGCCATATGCCATATCGGCTAATAATGGTGTACCAACAGGAGCCATTATGCCTTTTATTGGTACAGTAGCTCCTGTAGGTTGGGTAATGTGCGATGGTTCGGACTTGCCAACCGATGGTTCTGAAGTAGCTTTAAAAGCATTGTTAAGTGGCGCTACCAAAGCACCAGATTTGAGAGGTTTATTTATAAGAGGTGTAGGAAGAAATTCTGAAGCTCGATTCGATAATGATGCTAATGAAAGAACACTAGGGGTAAATACTACACAAGATGATGATAACCTAAGACATCAGCATGCTGCAGGAACTTTAGCTACGTCTATAGCTGGTGAACATAGGCATAATGTGGCCCATAGTATAAATGACTCCAATCTTGGCTCTGTTCATAGAACGGCAGTGAACCGTTCTGTTGCTGCTAACGGTGTGTTTCAATCAGGGATGTGGACATCTACAGAAGGGGCTCATAATCATACAATTACAGGAGCGGTAGATTGGGCAGGTTCAGAGTCTCGCCCAATAAACTATGGTGTTAACTACATCATTAAACTATAAAATTATATAGTTATGAAAAAATTAATACTAACCCTGTGTTTTGGGTTTCTGGTTTCAGGGCTATGGGCACAAAACAGCAATGGCGCCAAAGTGGTTACCGCTTCAGAAACACAACAAGGTGTTGAGGCTAATGGCGATTATTATACTATACAAGTTGGTGTGCCATATTTATTGTCTACATCTCCGCCTGTTGGACCAGATAATGACGTGTATAACATTCGTTTTCCTTGGGATATTTTATACCTTCCCAGGACTTTTGCAGAAGAATCTTTCGATATCTCTAAAGGGTATTTTGGTGATAAAGTCTTAATACAGTGGGAGATTAAAGCAAATTTCGATTTAATTTCTACTATAAAAATATTTCGTAGAGAATTAGGTAGTGTATCGCCATTTCAATTTATAGGTAGCGTATCGCCTAATGATACCGAATATGAAGATAACTATGTAGATGGTGGCGTGCTTTACGAGTATAAAGTAAAAGCAGAAGGTGTAGGTGTTGAAGAAGAGTTGTATTCAAATTTTATTACTGGTATTGGGTTTAGAAACCCAACAGCCATTGTAACGGGTAATGTAAGTTACAAAGGAGGTAATCCAGTAAAAGATGTCACCATAATTGCAGAATCTGATGGGAGCGAAGTAAGCTATGGTAGTGCGCTAAGTATACCAGCAGATTATAATTTAGGCATAAGTAACTTAACTAAAACCATAGCTACAGAAGCCACTTTAGAGGCTTGGATAAAACCAAATTCACCTTATTTAGATGATGGTGGTACTCCAATTAATCTGTTTAAACTTCAAAAAGGAGATGGTAGTTCAATAGAAACAAGTGTAAGGCTAAAAGCAACGTCACAAGAGTTAGAAGTTAATATTGGAGGAAGTTTATATGTTATTGAAAACGTAATACCATCAGGAAGTATAGATGCTCGTGGGGATGATGAGATGATAGCGATTTCAAATTTCAATACACAATTTACGCATATATCTGTACGATTAAAAGATGGTTCAGCACCAGATTTATTTATTAATGGTCGACAAATGACCAGTGATTATAGAAACGTTGTTCATGAAGCTCGTTCAGCTGTTGATGATACAGATACATCGCCGTATTTAGAAATAACTGTACCAACACAAACGGCTAATTTATCAAGCGGTTCCGGAGATTGGGTTAATGCTTTTGTCGGTGGCGGATATGATGCTGTGTTTGATGAAATTCGCTTATGGAAAAGCATTGAACAAGCTTCAGATATTAGAACAGATTACAGACGCTATATAAGCGGAAATGATCCAGATTTAATTTCATATTTAAGTCTTAACGAAGCTGTGGGTAATAGCGTATATGACGCTTCGAGAGATGGTTTTAATTATAATAAAAACAACGGAAGCCTGGGTAATGGTATAAGTTTTGTCTCTGGTTCGGGAAATATCCCATCATCTAATCAATTGGGAATTTTAGGGGTTACTGATGACAATGGAAATTATGAAATTAACGCCATTCCTTACACAGGTACGGGCGAATCATTTAAAATTACACCTATTTTCGGACAGCATAAATTTGAGCCTAATCAGCAATTGGTGTTTTTAGGAGAAGGGTCAGAAGTGGTCAATAAAATAGATTTTCTAGATACCTCATCCTTTATTTTTAAAGGAAAGATACTGTATGATACAAGAGGGGTGTTTCCTTCTTTTATTGATGTAGATGGCTCTGGTATTGAAGACGATACTATGATTAGTGGTCCTGGTATTATAGATGAAAACTTTAATCAATACGAAAAGAACGGTAATTTTTACAATAAAGGTGAATATTGGTATAATGCGACAGACGACCGTTTAGAACGTTATGCAATAATTCCGGTAGCAGGTGCCAATATTTACATAGATGGTAATATTGTTTTAGATGAAAACAATATTCCTATAGAATCTGATAACGAAGGTAATTTTGATATTAGCGTGCCTATTGGAAACCATTTTATCCGCGTTACCAAAAATGGACATAACTTCACATATGATGGTAGATTTCCTGCTGAAACAGGCACCTTTAAAGAGTTTTTTGAAGATGCTCAAGAGCAGGTTGTTTTTATAGACGAAACCAGAGTAACAGCTGTAGGGCGTGTTGCCGGTGGTTCGGTAGAAGCTCAAAAACCAATCGGGTTTGGAGAAAATGGTTTGTTTGAAGCACCATATATTGATGGAAATGGGAATAACAAAACATTTGTAGTGAGCTCTAAGAATAATATTGGAATCGCCAATATGATTTTAGATTACGCACCTGTTGGAGCCAATGTTACTCCTTATACGCAGTTTAATTTTCAAACTAATGATGCTTCGGGAGAGTATCGTATAGATGTATTGCCTTTAAATTATGAAATTATTGGAGGAACAGGTTTACAAATTAGTAGTAACTCCAGTATCAATACAAGTATTATAGCTTCCGGAACCAAAGAAGCCATAAATTTTTCAAGCATTCCTACAGAAACCATTCCGGAATTTACATTGCCGGATAACCAAATAATCAATGGAACTGCATATCACCATGAAAAAAGTTTTATATATCGTTCAACACCTGTTTTAAAAGTAGTTGAGCAAACTTCGGATGAGACTATAGACGTTAATGCAACACCGTTAGATTCTTCAGATGACATCGATATATCAGCAGGATTATCATTAGCTTCAGATTCAAATGTAAAGTATCCGGTATACACCCAGTTTGAAGACTATAGAATTGTTCTTAATACCTTTGAGCGCTACGAAAATATGGATGCAAGTCCTGTAGTAGAAGACATAGTGCCAATTGTAGATGGCGAATTGAATGTTACCAATAATTTAGCTTATCCGGGAACCGAAATTATTGCTAAAGACCCTAATGATGATAGTAAAATTGTTTACGAATTTAAAGCAGGGTTACCGTCTATATCTACCCCATTTACTAAAACTATAGATATACAATACCGTATTAATAATCAGGATAATCCAGCAGAAAATTATAATCAGGAAGGTATTGTTTTAGGTATTTTACCAGATGGCGGACAGACTTTTGTAACTGCAGGACCAGATATTCCAGACATTATTTTAAGAGACCCGCCAGGGTCTAACAGTTCAGCCTCTATCATGGCAGGCGAGAGTATTTCGTTTACAAACAAACAAAGTATTTCTGCTGCTGGAGGATTATCGCAAGATGTTACTGTTAGCGCAGGCCCTTCATTTGGTGTAGGAGGTGGTGTGGTAGGAATATTTACATTTACTAAAATTACGTTTGATGTAGAAGCAGGTATACAAGTAACATCGTCTACAAGTGCTTCTCAAGGCACAACAAAAACCTATAATTTTAGTCAAACCATATCCACAAGTTCAGACCCAAGGTTTGTAGGTGCTGATGGAGACTTGTATATTGGGCAATCTAAAAACTATTTTTATGGTGTTAATGCTAATGTACGAGCATCTTCAGCAACTATTGGTAATGGAGACCATTTAGAGTTGAGTAATGGAACAGCATCCATATTTATAAGTAAGCAGCGTAAAACTACATTTTCTGAAGACCCATCAGATACATTTTATGTGTACTCTCAAAAACATATAATAGGTACACTAATACCAGAACTGGAAGCCTTAAAAGCCGAAATTGTATCTGGTAATGTAACGCCTGACCCAGAGAAAGGAATTTCTGTAGATTTCTATGACCAACAAATTAATCTATGGCGAAAAGTGATTTTACAAAATGAGCGTAGTAAATATAGAGCGCTTAAGGATAGAGATAATTTAAAATCGGATGTATTTGCTATCGTTAGTGATTTTTCAGATGAGGTACAACAAGCCATAGATGCACAACCAGATGATGAAGAATTAGAAACTCTAGAAACTAACTTCTCCGCAGCCAATAATTTAGCTGTATTGGTAGATGAAAAATTTAGTGATAATGTGTCTTTCGATTCTGGCGTTGGAGAAGTAACACGTAGTGTAGAAACCTCTATTGTAAAATCTAACTCGTTCGATTTTAATTTGGCAATTAATGAAAGTTTTGCTGTAACTGTAGGAGGTGAAAATAGTGGTATTGGAGTACAGTCGGTAACATCTGGTTTTGCAAGTCAAGCCATTGATGCTAACTTAAGTGAAGAGCAGACCTCCACGCTTAATATAAGTTATACGTTAAAAGATAACGATTTAAATAATGTGTTAAGTGTAGATATAGTAAACCTGTTTGATGGTAACGGTCCAATTTTCGCAACTGTTGGAGGGCGTACGTCATGCCCATATGAAGGAGCTGAAAAATCTAACTTTTATAATGATGCTGTATGGGCAGCATATTTTCAGGCAGTCGTAGATGCAGGTCCGTTTGGTGTTCCAGATTATACCGTTATGCCATTACCAGAAGCAGAAAAAGTAGATTTAAGCTTTGCCACACAAAGCATAGAAGTACCAGCAATAAGTGTAGAAGTTGCTAGTATAAGCAATATTCCAGAAAGCAATAATGCCGAGTTTAAATTAATTTTAGAGAATAATACCATAACAGAAACAGATTCTTATTTCGAGCTTATTGTAGATAATACCACCAACCCTTATAATGCAGATATTAACATATCGCAAAATGGTACTGTGGTATTTGTGCCTTATGGCCAAAAAGTGCCTTATACTTTAACGTTGGGTAAATCGGTATCTGATGTGAATGATTATGAGAATATTAAAATTATACTCCAATCACGATGTGATCCAGTTAATGTTTTTGATACTGTGGAAATATCCGCAAGTTTTGTCCCATCCTGTACAGAAGTTGCTGTTAAAGCACCATTAGATAATTGGGTGTATAATGTAGATGCTGCTTACAATAATGATGGTTCAACAAACCCTTTATCAATCAACCTGTCTGAATACAATCAAGCTTTTAATAATTTTAGAAAGATTGATTTAGAATACCGTTTAGCAACGTCGCCTAACTGGACGCGCTTGCATACCTACTATAATACACAAGTATTTTATGATGAAGCGGTAGCCAATAGCGAAACTGAGATTTCTTTAATAACGGATGCTGAGGTTATCTTTGCTTTTGATATTGCAGGGCCGCAATTACAAGATGGTAATTACGAGATTAGGGCGCGTAGTACCTGTACCAATGATACCGAATTTATATCTGAAGTGATTTCAGGAAGTGTCGATTTAAGGTCGCCACAACAATTCGGCACACCATTACCTACCGATGGTATTTTAGGACCTGGAGAAGATTTACGCGTTAGTTTTAATGAAAATATATTCTATAACAGTGCAGTAAGTACTATTGAGATTAAGGGAGAAACCAATCAGTTGCCTATAGACCATAGTGTGTCCTTACGCTTTGAAGGTGCTAATAATAACGCAACGATAGAAAGCCCAAGATTGGTGTCTGGTGATTTAACCCTTGAGTTTTGGATGAATAATGCCACAACGGTAACAACAGCAACAATTATCAATCAACAAGACGGATTAAACATTCGAATAGAGAATGGTAATATGATTGCAAGCCTTGGTGATATTACAACAACTAATGGAACTATAGCTTCAGACGGGTTGTTTCATCATTATACCATTACGCATGATAATGCTACGGGAAGCATAAGTATTTATGAAGACGATAGAGATATAGGTGGTGGTTCCGGAACAGCTAATACTCAATTTACAAATAACAATCCTTTAGTTGTTGGCGGAAATACCTTTATAGGAAACATTCATGATTTGCGTTTATGGACAAAATCTATTAGCCTAAGTGAGGCCTTTGCAAATATTTATACCAAATTATTAGGAAATGAAAACAATTTGGTTGGGTATTGGCCAATGAATGAAGGACGTGGTACTATTGCCAATGACCTTGCAAGATTTAAACACGCCGCAGTCAATACCAACTGGGATATAAAACCCAAAGGCACCGCTTATGAATTTGCTGGCGGACAATATTTAGAGTTGGATAATGTTGGTTTTGTACAATTGACGAATACCATGGACGCTACGATATCCTTTTGGATTAAAACAGATTCCCCCCAGGAAGCGACTATATTTTCAAACGGGCGTGGAAAAGGTGATGGCACACCAACAGGAACAGATCCTGTACAGTCTAATGGTTTTGCTAATAAGTGGGCCATTAATATGAATAGTTCAGGAGCCTTATATTTCGCAAGTGAAGAAAACGAATATATCTTAACGGCGGAAAGCGTAGCGGATAATAATTGGCATCATATTACCTTGCTATTTAACCGAAACGGATCCTTAAGAACTTATGTGGATGCCGAACAAGTATCGTCAAATCCAATTTCTGAAATAGGCGGTTTTTCGGGGAATCAAGCGTGGATTGGAGCCAGAGGGTTTAAAGATCAGTCGGGCAATGGAAGCCCAGACAGACCCTTTACCGGTAAAATTGATGAGTTTAGTTTGTGGAATACATTACGCAATATAGATCAAATCTCTAGAGATCGATTTAACGAAGTTGATGTTGAAAGCATTGGATTGCTATTGTATGCACGTATGAATGTTCCAGATCCTACAACAGGAAATGGTCCAAGATATTACCATGCCTTTAGCAATCAAAGTGTGATATCATCAAATGCCATATTGAGTGGAGGAGCTGTGAATTATTCGGACGATGTGCCAGCTATTAAGCCAGAGCGTAAGCTTATCAAATTCCAGGTGAATCATGTCATTAATGAAGATGATATGATATTGGAGCCTGTTATTTCTGACTGGGCAGCGTTAGAAGGTCAGATTCTTGATATTACCGTACACCGTATGTTTGATGCATCAAATAACATGCAGCAATCTCCTATTACGTGGACAGCCTTTGTTCAGAAAAATGAGATGAGTTGGTTTGTTGATGGCTTCAATGAAATTGTTGATATTGTTAAAACAGGTAGCGAATCGCCTTCGTTTGAAATTACCATTATCAATAAAGGTGGTTTAGTTCAGCCTTATAATATTGCAGGAGTTCCTAATTGGTTATCATTAAGCAGTACATCAGGAAGTTTGGCTCCAGACAGTAAGGTTACAATTACAGCTACTATTGATGCGGGGTTATCTGCTGGAGAGTATCTGGAAAACCTGTATTTGCAAACCGATTTTGGTTTGGATGAAAAACTACAATTAGAGGTAAGAATACTTGCCGAAGAGCCAGACTGGGCAATAAACCCTAATGACTTTGATTTTAGTATGAATATCGTAGGGCGCATTAGTATAGATGGTGTATTCTCTGATGATTTATACGATAAAGTGGCCGCGTTTTCTAATGGAGAACTTAGAGGTGTAACGAATGTGGTTTATGATAATTCATATCAAGAGTATTTTGTATTTCTAACGGTTTATAGTAATGTGGTGTCTGGAGACCCTATTAACTTTAGTATTTGGGATGCCTCAAAAGGACAAATTATTCAGGCAACTATTAATTCTAATGCATCAGTTACCTTTACAGATAATAGTGTGTTAGGCAAACTAAGTAATCCATCACTTTTTGAAAACACGAGCACTGTTGAACAAGATATAGATTTAAATCAAGGTTGGACCTGGGTGTCGTTTAATGTAAATGACGTTAATTTCTCAGATTTAAATGCTTTAACATCGGGCATGAACTTAGAAACTTCTGACCGCATTTTGAGCCATTCACCAACACAATTAGAAACCTATTTTAAGGACGCACATAATTCGTCTAACAGTTCATGGAGTGGAGCTATAAGTACCAACTCAGGATTGTCGACTAATTTTATGTATAAAATGAATTTTGCATATGGTCAGCAATTAAAGGCTAAGGGAAGTCAAGTAGATATTAGCAGTTGGAGTTTCCCAATTCAACAAAATTGGAACTGGTTACCTTATCCTTTAGGTAAGAATGTGTCAGTTAACGAGGCCTTATCCACTTTTGATGCTACAGATGGAGATATCATAAAATCTCAAAATCTATTTGCCATTTATGATCCGTTAAATGGTTGGAGTGGTACCTTGGATTATCTTGAAGTAGGTAAAGGTTATATGGTAAAATCTGATAAAGTACAAACCTTTAAATATGCTAATATCTTTGGAAAAACTTCAAACGCAAAGGCTTCTGGAAATACAGGAACAACCCATGTGCACAAGCCAATAGCATCGGAGTTTACTAAATATTCTGAAAACATGAATGCTGTGGTTTTACTACCTGATGGGTATCATGAACTCTTTATTTATGATGAAGATGGTGTGCTTAAAGGAGAGGCAGTAAACCAATTAGTAGGTGATAAAGAATTAAGTTTTATTACAATATATGGCGAACAACCTAAAAAATTAACATTTCATATAGGAAACGGCAAAAGTCAAAGACCAACACAAAAAACTGTCACCTTTAAAAGTAATGTGGTATTAGGTACGGTATCAAATCCGTTTGTATTGGAATCTAATATTTTGGAAAGCCTTAAAGTATACCCAAATCCGTTTAAAAGTGAATTGACGCTGCAGCTTAATTCTAATGAAGTTAGTGATATGGAGCTTAAACTATTCAATGTGGTAGGACAACTTGTATATTCAGAGCAGCATAAAACAAGTAAAGGACAAAATACCATTAAGTTAACTCCCAAAATCAGTAACGGTGTATACTTTTTAAAGGTGAATTTCAACAATGTAATTACAACCTATAGAATCATTAAAAACTAGAAGCTATGAAACGTATAATAATAAACATAATAGTATTCTTTTTTGTAGGAATAACCGTTTATGGTCAAGAACCCACATGGTCTGTAAACGAAAACGATTTTGAATATACCATGTCTTTTGTGGCCTTTTTAAATGTAGATGGAATAACATTAACTAGCACTAATGATAAAGTGGCGGCATTTGTAGGTGGTGAATGTAGAGGTGTTGCTAACCTAATTTATGTGTCTAATAAAGACCGTTATTATGCTTACATTAATGTTTTTTCAAACATTAATGGAGAAACATTGAGTTTTAAAGTTTATGACTCTACCAACGATAGGGTTGTAGATATAGCTAAAACAGTAAATTTTGAAATTAATGGGATTTATGGAGATTTGGGACAAGCCTTTAGTTTTGCGAGTCCCCTTTTAAATCATGAAGCAGAATTAATGAGTTTTAATTTTAAAGATGTTACTATTAGCAATAGTAATATACAAGATAATGCAATGACACTTTACGTTGATAATGGTATAAGTTTATCGACCTTAATTACCATTTTTGAGTTAAGCCCAGGTGCGCAAATGTTCACTGAAGGTCAAAAATTAATTTCAGATAGCAGCGTTTTAGACTTTACCAACCCAGTCATGGTTGAAGTGTTGTCAGAAGATGAATCGACACTTAACGAATGGGAAATAACCGTAAGTTATAATGCTGTAATTGGAAATTTAATTTTTTATAAAAAGGATGCCGTGTGTTATAGTGGTGGCGCTATTAAGGTGGTGTCTTCCGAAAATGGTAGTGAAGTACATTTGCTTAAAAATCAGGTAGTACAAGCTGTTCAAACCATAAGTAATGGCGAAGTTGTTTTTACCAGTTTAGGCGAAGGAGATTATTCCATTAAAGTGAACGGGTTTGAAAAACAGATAAATATTAATTTAAAAGAATAATGTTATGCAAACAAAATATTATTTTAAAATGATAGTAATCCTATGTATTGTTTTCGGGTGCTCAAAAAATGATGATGATCCTGTTCCACCACCCGTTACTGTGGAAAGTTTTGATCCCGTGTCTATTGAGTTTGTTCATGAAGACGGTACAAGTATATCATCAACTGATTGTATTACCCCAGATGAAGCTTATGCTATACAAATAACTACAACAAAAAATAGTAATGGAACTACAGATGTCTCAAAAATAGAATATACTATTAATGGTGCATTGCACAGTATGTCATTTTCAGAAGCAGGAACAAAAAGAAATCCTATTGTTTTGGTTGATGGTAATAATAAAGCAGAATTAACAATTACTGCAACTTCAGATGAGATATATTTTGTGTCTCAAGATGACTTTATTATGTTGAAATAGATTTTACTATAGAGTAATACAATTAAAGCCTTGATTAACTTAATTAATCAAGGCTTTTATAATACGTTTTTTATTAACTATATAGAAAATGGAAGGGTTACTCTGGTAGTACCCCAACCTAAATATAAGTTTCCTTGGGCAAAAGTAATTGAAAAGACTTCTAAAGATTCGCCAGAACTAACAGGGGCAGAAACTCTAAGAACGTCATTTTCTTCTTTATATGAATATGCGCCCCAAACATTAATATCTTTACTGATTATAATAATCCACTCTTTTTCACCAGGTATTGTAAATAACGAGTATTCACCTGCACTTAAAGGTTTTTCTCCAATTTTCACATCGTTATACAAGGTGATGGAAGCAGCTTCGTTTGCTCCAGTTCTCCATACCTCCCCGTTTTTTGCTAATGAAGAAACATCTCTTCCTTTTAATTGAGGTCTACTATAGACAACTTTTGCAATAGCTGGAGCGTTTCGAGATGTTCTGTAAAAAGTGGCGTCCATTGGGCTTTTGTCAAGACCTCTAAATTTTTGGGCATTCATGTTAGCCGAAAC
This sequence comes from Seonamhaeicola sp. MEBiC01930, assembly GCF_045277075.1. Classification (GTDB taxonomy): domain Bacteria; phylum Bacteroidota; class Bacteroidia; order Flavobacteriales; family Flavobacteriaceae; genus Seonamhaeicola. The sequence continues at coordinate 2,003,475 of NZ_CP104270.1, forward strand.
TAACATTACTAAGGCTAATACGAGAGTTGAAAGAATTGGTGATTTTTTCATGATAAGGTTTTTAGATTAAAATTAGTTTACTAGGTCTAATAGAAAGCATCTAACTTACCAATTTTAATGTTAAAGTTATTGTAAAAGTGGATGTTGAACTGTTAAAGCTTTAGGGGTGAAATTATGACTAAAGCTTGATGAATTTTTTTGAAATTCTTCCTAAGTTGTTGTGAAAGTCTATTATATAAGTTCCTTCAGATAGCTCCTTAACATCAAAAGCGTATTCTTTTTTTGTAGAATCCATTATAATTTCTCTGGTTAAACGTCTTAGAAGTTTACCTTGGATATCATAAAGGTTAATCAAAATATTATCTGCACCATTAAAATCAATGGTAAATCTTAAGGTATTCCTTATTGGGTTATTAGCTAAATTTATTGCGAGCGGATTCCCTTGGTAATTGTCCTCAAAATTCTGTGTACTTAATGATTCTGATGTAAATTTATAAATTGTTGTTCCAGACCCAAAAGCTGTACCCGAACTTAAAATAAATATTCTATTCAAGTTACTGCCTATATTTAGGTTTGTCCAAGATTGACCGCCATTAGTTGTCTCATAAAACCCAGTGTCATGTCCACCCATCCAACCGGTGTTTTCATTTATGAAACCTACAGCTTGAACACCACTTTCAGGAGCATCATAACTATTCCAGTTTAAACCGGCGTTACTAGATGAAATTAATTTACCAGGGTTTGGAGCTGAAGTGTATACCGCACCAAAGAGAACATCATTGTCACTGTCTAATACTTGAAGCTTCCATACATATTCACCAGAAATATTAGAATTATAAACCTCATTCCAAGTAGTTCCACCATCAATGGTTTTTAAAACAGTGGCACCAGTTGTGCTTTTGCCTGCAGCATAACCAATAAGTTCTGAAATAAACGTTACCTCCACTAAGGCTGTTGCATGTAATGACATATCAGTATAACTCCATGAAGAACCGCTGTCTGTAGATTTAATGATGTAAGCAGGTTCATTAAACGCCCCACAGCCATAAATTGTTGAGTTACCTATAGTAGCTAAACCGCAAATGGCACCTGGGCTTGGGGTTATGTTGTTAACAGCAACCCAATTATCACCACCATCAGATGTTTTAAAAAGACCATTTGGACTGTAAACAGTTCCTAAAAAGCCAATGTTTTCGTTTAAAAATTGAATGTTTCGAAAGTAAAAATCACCTGTTAAATCTGATTCATTGAGTTGTTCAGTCCAAGTTAGCCCGCCGTCTGTTGTTTTATAAACTGTTGCGAATGCACCATTAGCTGCCCAACCGGTGTTTTCGTTTAAAAAGAAAACGTCATCAAAACGTTGGCTACTACCATTTGGAGTAATATTTGGAACAGCTTGCCAATAATGTTGACCATGAGCAACCCAGCCAAAAATTAGGATAACAAGTTTTATTAATTTCATAATGTATAAACTTAGCTAAATTCAACAAAACTAAGTTTGGATTTGGTTATTTTCTTATGACTTTAACATTCATCTCTTCAACTTTTTTGTCTGATAATGTAGAAGGTGCTCCAAATAACAAATCCTCACTGGTTCCGGTTTTTGGGAAAGCCATAACCTCTCTAATAGATGCTTTCTTTTCAAGAATCATCATTAAACGATCTACACCCCAAGCAATACCACCATGTGGAGGTGCTCCGTAATGGAAGGCTTTATACATGGTTCCAACACTCTTCATCATTTCCTCTTTATTGTACCCCATGTTTTTGTAGGTGGCTTCTAAAATTTCTGGTTTATGAGCACGGACTGAACCACCGCCAATTTCATAACCGTTCAATATTAAATCATATTGTTGAGCTATGATTGAGCCAATTTCTTCCTCTTTACCATTAATATGTTTTACAATGTCATAGGTTGCTGGCATTGAGAATGGGTTGTGAGTGAATGTCCAATTACCATCATCTGTTTTTTCAAACATAGGGAAATCTACTACCCATGCAGGTCTTAATTCTTTTGGGTTAATTAATCTTAACATTTTACCCATTTCTTGACGCACAGCATCCAATGCTTTATTTGCAGTTGCATAATCAGAGGCAGAAAAGAATACAATATCTCCTATTTGAGCGTCTGCTGCTTTAATAATGTTGGCAGCAATATCTTCTCCTAAGAATTTAATGATTGGCGATTGTAAGTCATTTTCGTTTACGATGATATAAGCTAAACCACCTAATCCATGATCCTGAGCAATTCCTGTTAATTTTTCAATTTGCCCTTTAGACATTCGCTTGTTTCCTTGATCTTCAGCAGAAACCTTAATGCACTTTACAATACCGCCTTCATCAATTGGTTTGCTGAATACTTGAAAGGTAGTGTCTTTAACTATATCCGTAATGTCCTGCATTTCCAGGCCGAAACGTAAATCTGGTCGGTCACAGCCATATTTGTCCATGGCCTCCTTATAAGTTAAGACCTCAAATGGTTTTAAAACCCACTTCTTGCCATATACTTTTTTAACAATATCATTGAACATGTTGGTGTTCAAATCTATAATTTGTTGCATACTGGCGTACGCTACTTCAATATCTAATTGAGTGAATTCTGGTTGACGGTCACCACGAGAATCTTCGTCTCTAAAACAACGTGCTAATTGGAAATACTTTTCATAACCACTCACCATTAACATTTGTTTAAACTGCTGAGGTGCTTGTGGAAGCGTGTAAAACGAACCAGATTCTTTACGCGTAGGAACAATAAATTCCCTTGCCCCTTCATCGGTTCCTGCACTTAAAATAGGAGTTTCTATTTCTAAAAAATCTTGTTCATCTAAAATGTCACGCATCATTTTAATTACCCTATGGCGATTCTTAATTACACGATACACATCTTGATTTCTGTGGTCTAAAAACTTGTATTGGAAACGTGTGGTTTCATTTGTTTTTGTGGCACGTTTTATTTCAAAAGGTAATGTTTTTGATAGATTCAGAATTTCTAATTCCGAAGTTTCCATTTCAATTGTACCTGTTCTTAAACTTGGGTTAAAATCATCTTCCTTACGTTTTACAATTTCACCTGTTACCATAATTACAGATTCTGGTTTTAACTTAACCAACTCATCTAAATTAGGAAACGATTCTCTACTTAATCTCACCTGGAAAATCTCGTTACTTGAATCTCGTAAATCAATAAACATTAATTCACCATGATCACGAACACTAGATACCCAACCCGCTAAAGTTACTTTTTCTGAAATGGAATTTTCAGATAAATCTGTAGCTATATGAGTTCTGTACTCCTCCTTAATAACCATTGGGATTTCGGGTAATACCTCTTCTTCCGTTTCCTTGTTAGCTTTGGTGTCAGTTGTTTCAACAGTTGAAACTATATCTTTAGATTTTGAAACTACTGGAGCAACTGTAGCCAAGGCATTCAATATACCCTGGCGAATCACTTTTCCTGAAGCGCCTTTTCCTATAATACCAATTACTTTACCAACTAGAATACCTGCCTTACCTTGGTTCCCTGCTTTAATGTCGTTTGCAATAGCTTCATTTTCGGTGATCACTTTTGCAATAGCATTCTCAATCTTTTCTTTTGAAATAGTGTTGTCTTCAAAATACTTGTTGTAGTCAAAAGTTCTATCTTTTAAATAAGAAGTGATAGCATTTTGAACTAAAACTGATGTGATTTTTTCCTCTTTGAAGAGTTTGAAAATATCAATTAAATGATCAATTCTATAAATGTCTGAATAATCATCTGCACCAATGTTGTTTACTAATGTTTTAGCAACAAAAGACGGATCGTTAATTACATTATTTATAGCAATAAAAGTTTCAGAACGTAATGAATCTGCTGTAAAGAATTTTGCGTCTTGAGGTAAAACACCACCTTTAATCAATATGCGCTCTACTGCATAAGGAAGGGTGCTAGTATCTACGTCAATAGACTCTACAACTTCTTTAATGTTTACAAATGGTAAATCTGGTTCAGAGATGAAACGATAATCTGCTTCAAACTCCTTTTTACGCATGGTTTTTGTTTGCTTTAAATCGGCATCAAACAAAACGGTTGTTTGGTCTGGTCTAAAATCTTTGTGTTCTATGTAGTAGTTAAGTTGTTTTTCAACTTCTTCAATTAGAGCTTCGGTGATAAACTTAAATGAATTAAGGTTTTTAATCTCTGTACGTGGATTTAAGTTGTAACTACGTTTTTTTCTAAGCGAAACCGATACATCGGATTTAAACTCTCCTTTTTCAAGGTTGGCTCCAGATATTTTTAAGTTTTGAACAATACGCTGAAGGTATTGTGCGTATGTTGAAGCGTCTTCAATATGATGAATACAAGGCTCTGTAACAATCTCAATTAAAGGTACTCCGGCCTTGTTGAAGTCCACCAAAGACACAGTTTTCTCGTGCATTAATTTAGCAGCGTCTTCCTCAATATGAACCTGGGTAAGGTTAACCGTGAATTCACTTCCATCATTTCTAAAACAAGAAACTTGTCCGTCCGGAATAACAGGGTTGTGAAACTGTGTTATCTGAATGTTTTTTGGGTTATCAGGGTATTCATAATGTTTTCTGTCCCATGAAATAACATCGTTACTAAATGTAGACTTCACGGCCTTTCCAAAGTAAATAGCTTTTGTGATAGCCTCTTTGTTTACAGCTGGCAGAACGCCCATTTGCCCCGTACAAACCGAACAGATGTTCTCATTAGGAGTTTCTATCTCTTGATTAGGACAAGAGCAGAATAGTTTGGTTTTTGTATTTAATCGGATGTGTGTTTCCAACCCGATAACCAATTCTAATTCGTGGGCTTTAAGCGCCTCGTTTAATTGCTCTAATTCCATTATATCGTGTCTTTTAAGAAGTTAGCAAACTTCAAAACAAGTTCGTCGTTGTCTTTTGCGGCTGTAATTTGTAAGCCAGTTTCGGTTCCTTGCGGTACGGTAAGTGTTGGTAATTGCCCCAAACTAAATCCTACGGTGTAAGCATCCGATAAATACATAGCCAGTGGATCTTTTAAACTGTCTCCAATTTTAGGAGGAGACATTGGTGTTACAGGAGAAATGATAATATCAACTTCGTTAAAGTCATCTTCAAAATTTTGAGATATCTGATCTCTTAACGATAAACCTTTAAGGTAAATCTCATCACTAAAACCTTGAGATAATACTTGGTTTCCGCCAACAATTCTTCGCTTTGTTTCTACTGAAAAATTCTCAGAACGCGTAACTGAATACGTTTCTTTTAAATTTTCAGACTCTATTCTGTTTCCATAGTTTGTGCCATCTAACCTTGATAGGTTAGAAGCAGTTTCGGCCATTGCTAAAGTATAATATGTAGAAACAAGGGTGTCAGATTTAAAGAAGTCTAATTCTTTTACTTCAATTCCTTTAGCTTTGATTTTTTCAATAGCACTAAAAAAATCAGCTTTAATTTTTTCGTCAATAGCTTCGCTTTCAACAAAGTTTTTAAAGTATCCAACAGATTTAATAGAACCGTTTGAAAAAATAGATTCTTCGGTAATAGCTTCCGATGTATAAGTGGTTTGATCTTTTACGTCTCTACCGCTCATGGTATTTAAAACAATACGAATATCTTCAATGGTCTTTGCGATAGGTCCTACACAATCTGTAGATGACGCATAAGCCATCAATCCGTATCTTGAAATACGTCCGTAAGTTGGTTTTAACCCATAAACATTGTTGTAGCCAGCAGGTTGACGTACAGAACCACCAGTATCACCACCTATTGAAAATGTGGTGTAATCTTTTGCAACATTAACTGCAGAACCACCACTGGAACCACCACCAACAAGTTCTGGATTAATAGCATTTTTTACTGCTCCAAAAATAGTATTCTCACTAGATGAACCATGTCCAAAACTATCACAGTTTTCTTTTACCAATGGAATGGCACCAGCATCTAATAGTTTTTGAATAGCTGTTGCCGTATAAGCCGATTTATAATTTTTTAATAAATCAGAACTAGCGGTGGTATAAGTTCCTTGAACCATATAAACATCTTTAATACCAAAAGGAATGCCTTCCAAAAGGTTAATAGATTCACCGTTGGCAATTTTTTGGTCTACTTTTTTAGCTGATGCCAAAGCAGAGTCCTCTAATAAACTATTAACTGTATTGTTAGTGTTTTGTTTAAGGGCTTCTAATTTTTCTTTAACTAGATCTAAGCAAGAAATTTCTTTGCTTACTAGTTTTTTATGTAGTGTGCGAATTTGAGATTCCATAACTATTCTTCTATAACTTTAGAAACTACTAAAAATCCATTTTTTTCTTTAGGGAAATTCTCTTTTATAATTTGCTTTTCAATAGTAGGGCTTTCAATCACAACATCTTCTCTTAAATCATTAACAGACACTGCATTATTATTGTTGTTAGTATTAAGGGAATTATTAGTAGTATGTGCGTTTTTAATCACATCAAATAATTGGCTTACCGCTTCGGAGGGTTGAGCACCTTTAATACTGGACAATACGTCGACTGTCATAATTTTACTCATGGTCTTAATTTTTAATTAAAAAAAGCCTTCCGTTATTGGAAGGCTTTTAAATATTTTTAAACAATAACCTTCCAATCCTAGGCAATAGGATTATTGAAATTATTATTGTTGTTGTTATTTCTCATTTTAAGAGTTCAAATATATAGAGAATTATCGAACAAAATGTGTTTTTTTTGAGGATGCCTTTTGAATTATCAAATTAATAAAAATATAGGTTCTAATTTGTAAGTTATCTAACGTTTATGTGTTTTATTTGATATGATTAGTGTAATGTGAAAACTCTTAGGTGGTTTTAGGTTAGTTTTGTTGGTTCTACTAAATAAAAAAACGGTTTTCCGTAATTAATTTAAGGTAAAATAAGAACGAATAATCCATTTTGATGATTTATGATTTTTAAAAATTGAAAATTTATATCAAAATCAATTTTAAGGTTGTTTTAAGGTGATTTAAGAGACTTTTGTCTAATTAACAATTGTTGATAATTTTTAAATAAACTCATTTAAATGCTTAAAAAAAGTGTCTTTATTTCTTATCTTTGTTAATAGGAGAATGATGCTTTTGCATCATTTTTTTATGAGTAATACTTAAATATAAATTAAATAAAAAATATATGAGCGAAGAAGCTAAAAAGCACAATTATTCTGCTGATAGTATTCAGGCATTAGAGGGGATGGAGCATGTACGTATGCGTCCTTCAATGTATATTGGTGATGTTGGGGTGAGAGGTTTGCACCATTTAGTGTATGAGGTAGTTGATAATTCTATTGATGAGGCTCTTGCTGGACATTGTGATAATATAACGGTAACCATAAATGAAGATAACTCTATTACCACAGAGGATGACGGTAGAGGTATTCCGGTTGGGTTGCACAAAAAAGAAGGTGTTTCTGCGTTAGAGGTTGTAATGACGAAAATTGGTGCTGGAGGTAAATTCGATAAAGATTCTTATAAAGTTTCGGGTGGTTTGCATGGTGTAGGTGTAAGTTGTGTTAATGCACTTTCTGAAAGTTTAAAAGCTAGTGTTCATAGAGAAGGGAAAATTTGGGAACAAGAATATGAACGCGGTAAAGCATTGTACCCTGTAAAAACCGTAGGTGATTCTGATAAAAATGGTACCATTGTAACTTTTAAGCCAGATTCTACTATTTTCACCCAAACCTTAGAATATAATTATGATACGCTGGCTAGTAGATTACGTGAGTTGGCATTCTTAAATAAAGGAATTACGGTTCATTTAATTGATAAACGTCATAAAAAGGAAGATGGAGAATATGAAGGAGAAACGTTTCATTCTGATGAAGGTTTAACAGAGTTTGTTAAGTATTTAGATGCTACAAGAGAGCCTTTGATGAAAGATGTTATTTCTTTTGAGGGAGAAAAAAATGGTGTACCCGTTGAAGTAGCTATGGTTTATAATACCTCTTATGCTGAGAATTTACATTCTTATGTAAATAATATTAATACACATGAAGGTGGAACGCATTTGTCAGGTTTTCGTCGTGGCTTAACACATACGCTTAAAAAGTATGCTGACGGCTCAGGAATGTTGGATAAATTAAAATTTGATATTTCCGGTGATGATTTCCGTGAAGGTTTAACCGCCATTATTTCTGTAAAAGTTGCAGAGCCTCAATTTGAAGGACAAACAAAAACAAAATTAGGAAATAGAGAAGTATCTGCATCAGTAAGTCAGGCAGTGTCAGAGATGCTGACCGATTATTTAGAAGAACATCCAGATGATGCTAAAATTATTGTTCAAAAAGTTATTTTGGCTGCTCAGGCGCGTCATGCGGCTCAAAAAGCCCGTGAAATGGTACAGCGTAAAACGGTAATGAGTATTGGTGGTTTACCTGGTAAACTATCTGATTGTTCTGAGCAAGATCCTGCTAAATGCGAAGTATTTCTTGTAGAGGGAGATTCTGCAGGTGGAACTGCTAAACAAGGGCGTGATAGAGCTTTTCAGGCTATTCTACCGTTGCGTGGAAAAATATTGAATGTTGAAAAAGCTATGCAACATAAAGTGTTTGAAAATGAAGAAATAAAAAATATTTTTACAGCACTTGGAGTAACCATTGGAACTGAAGAAGATAGTAAAGCATTAAACCTTTCAAAATTACGTTATCATAAAATTGTAATTATGTGTGATGCCGATATTGATGGAAGTCATATTGCTACTTTAATTTTAACTTTCTTCTTTAGGTATATGAAAGAGTTAATAGAAAACGGGCATATATATATTGCAACACCGCCTTTATATTTGGTTAAAAAAGGTGCTAAAAAGCAGTATGCTTGGAATGATGCTGAGCGTGATGAGATAATGGGTAATTTTGGAGATGGTTCTAAAATACAACGTTATAAAGGTTTAGGGGAAATGAATGCTGAACAACTTTGGGATACTACCATGAATCCGGAATTTAGAACAATGCGTCAGGTTCAAATTGAAAATGGAACTGAGGCAGACCGAATTTTTTCTATGCTAATGGGTGATGAAGTACCACCGCGTAGAGATTTTATAGAGAAGAATGCTATTTATGCTAATATTGATGCGTAAATAATAATTAAATAACACAAATAAAAACCTCATAGTTGTTACTATGAGGTTTTTTATTTAGTAAGATTTTTTATTTGTTTAGTCCTCCTGTTTAATGTTTAAATAGAATCAACGTTCTCCTTGGTTACAATTGTCATTGGAGATGGATAAATAGGATTAGGAGGTTTATTCAATAGTAAATAATCGCTAAGCAGTTTAATTCCATTGTAGCCTTGCATGTATGGATTCTGACAAATTAGAAAATCAATAAAATCTTTCTTTAAAAACTCAATATTTTTTTTGTTAGTGTCATAACCAACCAGTTTTATATTTTTAAACTGAGAGACTTCTAAATATTCAGCAATTAAAAATGAATTACTTGAAGGAACAAAAATGCCATCAAACATTTTATCTCTAAAGAGTTCATCTAAAACACCATTAATTATCTTTGGTTTTTGGAAATTGGGAATTACAATATCTTTAATTTTTATTGAAGACTTTTTATCTTGAAAAAAGGCCTTGAATCCATTAATTCTATCATTAATAGATGAATAATTGCCCTTATTCAATCTAAAAACGGGAATCAAAACCTCACCGTTATTAGAAATCATAATACTCATAAGTTTAGCCGCCAAATAACCACTTTTAAAAGAATCTTGACCAATAAATGAAAGGGCGTTGAAACCTTTTATTTCAGTATTAATAAATACGTATGGTGTCTCTTTTTGATCAAGAAGTTTTGCTAGTTTATCTGTTTCTTTTTGAAAAACGGGAGCAATTAAAACCGCATCAAAATCGTCATTAGTTAGTTTAAGAAAAGCTTCTTTATATGAATGAGAATCAAATTGATTGAACATGAAAAAACTAGCAGAAATTCTAAAGTTCTTAATTTCATCTGTAGCTTTTTCTATGCCCTTTTTGGGTTCAGACCAAAATTCATTTTTCGCTCCAGCTTCAGGTATTAAAACAGCTATTTTGTAATTTTTGTTTAAAGCTAAGGTGCTAGCAATAGTGTTAATTTTAAAATTATGCTCTTTTATAATTTTTTTAATGTGAGATTTTGTTTTTTCTGAAACTCCAGGTCTGTTATGAATAACCCTGTCTACTGTACCAGTTGATACATTTGCTTTTATTGCTATGTCCTTTATTGTAGTCAAAATAATTATGTAGTAAGGTTACTATAAATTCTATTATCACATTTGGCCCAATGAATTATGGCTTAAATGTGCTGTAAACAAAACTAACAAACAATTTTATTTTTTTAAGATTAATTAAATATTACTTAAATGAATAAATTAATTTTTCATTTTAATAGTTGGATTTGACTTTAACATTGGGGTAGTAAGAACAACCAAAAAAAATATTTATAATCGATAAAAGGCAAAAAAAAACGATAAAAAGATAATTTTTGCAGAAAAATCACTATGTTTGTTATTCCAAATCTATTATGAAAAAAATGAAAAAGACAATTTTATTTATGTTATTGTGTTTTGCTACACAATTATCAAAGGCTCAAGAACTTGAAAGTATTTTATTAGCAGCAAGAGATGATGCTAACAAATTAACTGAAGCTTATATTAGTCCTGCCATGACTGGATTAATATATGGTATGAATAGTGGTTGGTATCATACTGCTAAAGTTCATAAGAAGCTTGGTTTTGATTTTACTTTAGGTTTAAATGCATCTGTAGTTCCTACAAAGGATGAAATATTTACACTTACAGGATTAGAATCAGTTGTTGGAGGCTCAGTTACATCTCCTACTATAGCAGGTTCAGGTGATGGCGCTATATTTGATATTTCAGCTGATGTTGAATATCAAGGGAATTCACAAACTGTAACTGCCGAATTAGAAATGCCATCAGGAATACAAGATGATTTGCCATTAAGCGCAGTTCCAACACCAGCTGTACAATTAAGCGTTGGTCTTCCTTTTAAATTTGATGCCATGTTAAGATTAGTTCCAGAAGTTGGAGGAGATGATGTTAAGGGAAATCTATTTGGTATTGGACTTAAAAAAGAAATAACTGGGATTTTTGGTCCTTTAGATAAGTTGCCTTTGCATGTTTCATTATTAGCAGCTTACACCAACATGGATGTTAGCTATGCCATGGATGGAGATGTGATTGCTGGAAGCAACCAAATGGCAGAATTTAACTTAAGTTCATTTACGGCCCAAGCTATTGCATCACTAAATTTTCCAATAATAAATGTATATGGAGGTGTAGGTTATAGTGGTGGTAATTCCACTTTAAAAATGCTTGGAACGTATAATTTAGAGTATACAGTTGAAGGAGGTCCGCTTGATGGTCAACAGGCAGTAGTGCCAGTTACCGATCCAATTGATATGAGCTTTAATGCAGGAGGGTTTAGAGCAACTCTAGGAGCTAGGTTAAGTCTTGGATTCTTCAAGATTTTTGGAGACTATACTATTCAAGAGTATAATACAGTATCGGCAGGAATTGCATTTAGTTTTAGATAAAATAAATACGTAGTTATTGAATACTTCGTAAAAAATATGTTTTAATTTTAGTTAGTTACTATTTAATTTTTTGTTTTAAGGAAGTACAAGATTTATTCTTGTACTTTTTTTATTTAGAGCATTTTAATTCTTAATTTTGCTTGGTTTCAATTGAAAAAATGGAGTCGTTAATATAATTTATTCTAAAATTTAACTAAAAATAAAAACATGAAAGTAACAGTTGTAGGAGCAGGGGCAGTAGGTGCAAGTTGTGCAGAGTATATTGCTATAAAAGATTTTGCTTCAGAAGTAGTTTTATTAGACATTAAAGAAGGGTATGCTGAAGGTAAAGCAATGGATTTAATGCAAACGGCATCATTAAATGGATTTGATACTAAAATTACAGGTGTAACAAATGATTACAGTAAAACTGCAGGTAGTGATATTTGTGTTATTACTTCGGGTATTCCGCGTAAACCAGGAATGACTCGTGAAGAATTGATTGGTATTAATGCAGGAATTGTAAAAACCGTATCATCTAGTTTAATTGAGAATTCTCCAAATACTATTATTATAGTAGTGAGTAACCCTATGGATACTATGACTTATTTAGTACACCAATCAACAGATTTACCAAAGAATAGAATTATTGGTATGGGTGGTGCTTTAGATTCTGCTAGATTTAAGTATAGATTAGCAGAAGCTTTAGAAGCTCCTATAAGTGATGTGGACGGAATGGTAATTGGTGGTCATAGTGATACCGGTATGGTACCATTAACAAGTCATGCTACAAGAAATAGCATTAAAGTTTCTGAGTTTTTAAGTGAAGAAAGATTAGAGCAGGTTGCTGCCGATACTAAAGTAGGTGGTGCAACATTAACTAAGTTACTAGGTACTTCTGCATGGTATGCTCCAGGAGCAGCTGTTAGTGCTTTAGTTCAAGCTATTGCTTGTGACCAGAAGAAAATTTTCCCTTGTTCAACATTATTAGATGGTGAGTATGGATTAGAAGATATTTGCATTGGTGTTCCAGTTGTTTTAGGAAGAAATGGTATAGAAGAAATAGTTAATATTCCTTTAAGTGATGCTGAGAAAGCGCACATGCAAGCTAGTGCAGAGGGTGTTAGAAAAACTAACGGATTGTTATAGGTTTAGTATTCAAAACCTTAAAATAGATATTTATATAAAGACTGTAGCAATACAGTCTTTATTTTTTTATATTTGGCGCATGAACGCAAAATGGTACTTTAGTACATTAATAATAGCATTAACACTACTTGGTGTATGCCAAAAACAAGATCCTGTACCTAATCAGGAAATTGTTATGGAATTTGTTGATGTTCAAACTACTGAAGACGACGTTCAAAATGCTATTGCAGATGTGAAAGAAACACTGCAAAATGTTGGTGCAACACACATTGAAGTTCAAGAAGCGGATAATGGAACCTTGAAATTTACTTATCACAGTAATGTTAAGGCTGCTAACATAAAAGAAATCCTTTCAAAAGATAATCATTTAGTTTTTGGTTATGCATCAAACAATCAAAATTCAAATGATTCACATTCTTCAGATGAACCATCTAATTACAATCTTGATGTTTATGAGATTAAGAAAAGTACAGAATCATCAAGTTTAGGAGGTAAATATGTATTAGAAATAAAATATGATTATGATAGGTTTACAAACCCTAATGTATATTTCCCATTAGAAAATGTAGGCATTAATAAATCAGATCATTTAATAAAAATTGCTTTTAAAGCCAATAGAAATATTGCCATAGCAATAGATAATACTTCGCATAAAGAACCAGAAGTTAGGGCTGGACCTATTGTTAGTATCTCCGTATAGGTGTTTAATGTACACCTTCCAATCTATCATTTAAAATAATAAGGCGTTTTTATAAACGCTTTCAAATCAATTATAAACTATAAATAATTGTCAAATTTTACGATAAAATTTTACATTTGCTCGTTTTTAAAATTTGACCATAAATAACAATAGAATGCAAAACAAAGGATTAGTAAAATTGTTTGCTTTATTATTCGGACTGGTAAGTATTTACCAATTATCGTTTACGTTTAAAGCAAATCAAATTGAAAGTAATGCAGAAGAGCAAGCCATTGCGAAAATTGCAGAAACTGATGAAGATTACCGTGCAAAGCGCAGTTTAGACGAAGCTAGCTATTTAGAATCTATAGCTACAGATACCGTGTTTGATATACTTGTTTCTAAGTATACTTATAACGATGTTAAGTCGAAAGCAATGAATTTAGGACTTGATTTAAAAGGAGGTATTAATGTTATTCTTCAAGTATCTGTAAAAGATATATTAAAAGGATTAGCTAATAATACAAGTGATCCAGTTTTTAACCAGGCTTTAGATAATGCTTCTGAAGTTCAAAAGAATAGCCAAAACACGTATTTAGAAGATTTCTTTATTGAATTTGATAAAATTAAAGGTGATACAAAATTGGCATCACCTGATATATTTTATACTAAAGATTTAGATGGTGAGATTGATGGAAGTATGACTGATGAAGAAGTTCAGACAGTTATTCAAACAAAAATTGATGAGTCTGTAGTATCAGCTTTTGAAGTATTACGTAAACGTATTGATGGTTTAGGGGTTACCTCTCCTAATATCCAACGTTTAGGAAATTCTGGTAGAATTTTAATTGAACTGCCAGGAGCAAAAGATATTGAAAGAGCAGAACGTACTTTTACAACCATGGCTCAGTTACAGTTTTGGGATGCATACAAAGGTGAGCAATTCTTTCAATTTTTAGCACAAGCTAATGAGGTGTTAAAACCGTTGGTAAATGAAGTAGAAGTAGTTGCTGAAAATGCTGGGACAAGTGATTCTGAAGAAGCAGATGCACAAGATGCTGTTGAAGATTTATTAGGAGCTGCTACTACTGATTCTACTGAAGTGGCAACAGCAGTAAACCCTTTATTAGATTTAATTAGAGGACCTGGATACCAAGGGGGACCAGTTATTGCGCAGTTTGAGCTTAAGGATAAAGAAACTGTTCTTGAATACTTAAACAAAAAGGAAGTAAGAGCTTTACTGCCTGTTCAACAACGTTATGCTAAGTTTGCATTCGGGAAGCCAAAAAAGAATTCAGAGTTCGTAGATTTATATGCGTTAATAGGTAATAGAGAGGACATTCCTGAATTAAGTGGTGCCGTTGTTACAGATGCACGTGTTAATTTTGGGCCAACTGGTAAGCCCGAAGTATCTATGCAAATGAATGCCAAAGGGGCAAAAATTTGGGAAGATATGACAGGTAAAGCCTTTAACCAAGGTAGTCAAATAGCTATTGTTTTAGATAATATTGTTTATTCTGCACCTGGTGTTACTACGGGGCCTATTGCAGGAGGAAACTCTTCTATATCAGGAGACTTTTCATTAGGTGAAGCTGATGAATTGGCAAATGTATTACGTGCTGGTAAATTACCAGCTACAGCAGATATCATTTCTAGTGAAGTTGTAGGACCTTCTTTAGGTCAAGAGGCTATTGATAGTGGAACAATGTCTTTTATCATTGCTTTAATAGTAGTGTTATTATGGATGATTTTCTACTACGGTAAAGCAGGAGGTTTTGCAGATGTAGCCATGTTATTAAACATACTGTTAATTTTCGGTATTTTGTCTGGTCTGGGAGCGGTGTTAACATTACCTGGTATTGCTGGTATAGTTTTAACAATTGGTATGTCGGTTGATGCTAACGTGCTTATTTTTGAGCGTATTAGAGAAGAGTTGGCAAAAGGTAAAGGACAAAAAGAATCTATTAAAGATGGATTTAGTAATGCCCTTTCTTCAATTTTAGATGCCAACATCACAACTGGATTAACAGCATTAATCTTATTTATATTTGGTACAGGTCCAATAAAAGGATTTGCTACTACTTTATTAATAGGTATTGGTACTTCTTTATTTACTGCTATTTTTATTACTAGATTGTTAATTGATTGGTATGCTAATAAAGGCGGTATCTTAAACTTCTCTACAGCAATTACTAAGAACCTATTTAGAAATATTAATATTGAATTTTTAAAGAAACGTAAAGTAGCCTTTATAGTTTCTGGAGCTATTATAGCTTTAAGTTTGGGGTCCTTATTTACTAATGGTTTAGATGAGGGTGTAGATTTTGTTGGTGGTAGAACCTATTTGGTCCGTTTTGCTAATGATACCAGTGCATCAGAAATAACCAGTGCTTTATCTCAACCAGATGTATTTGGAAGTGCAGATGCCAAAACATTTGGTGCAGCTAATCAATTAAAAGTTACCACTAAATACAAAGTAAACGAAAGTGGTATTGAGATTGATGAAGAAATAAAAGAAAAGCTATTTGGTGGTTTACAACCTTATTTAGAAGGCGTAAGCTATGAGCAATTTATTGACCTTAGCGATGAGAACAAACAAGTTGGGTTAATGGAATTTTATAAAGTGAGTCCAACCATTGCGGATGATATTAAACAAGCATCAGTTTGGGCAGTATTAGGGTCTTTAATTGTAGTGTTTCTTTATATTTTAATTCGTTTTAAACGTTGGCAATACTCTTTAGGTGCTGTAGCAGCTGTGTTTCATGATGTATTAATAGTGCTAGGTATATTCTCATTAACTTATAAGTTTATGCCATTTAATATGGAAATAAATCAAGCATTTATTGCCGCAGTGTTAACCGTAATTGGATATTCATTAAATGATACCGTGGTAGTATTTGATAGAATTCGTGAGTTCTTCAATGAACATACAAGCTGGAATTTTGATAGAGTAGTAAACTCATCTTTAAGCAGTACATTAAGTAGAACATTAAATACTTCTTTAACTACATTAGTAGTATTATTGGCAATTTTTATTTTTGGTGGTGACTCTATTAGAGGGTTTATGTTTGCATTAATAGTAGGTGTAATTGTAGGTACCTACTCATCGTTATTTATTGCAACGCCAATTATGTATGGTACAGTACAGAAGTTAGAAGATAAAAAAAAGAAAGACTAATTAACTAACTATTTTTCTTTAAAGCCTATCAACTATAGTTGATAGGCTTTTTATTTTTTAGAGACGGTGAGCCCTTTAAAGAGTAACTCCATTCCCCATTTCATAAGTTCAATGGATTGTTTATTGTTTAAACCACAAACATCCTTTGCTACTATTAGAGGTTCTATTCCCATTAGAATCGTAAAGAGGTTTGAAAGATTTTCTCTTTCATTATTAGAAAAATTAGTTTCCTCAAGTACAATCTTTAGTGCTTTTTTTCTTCTGGCGCCTCTTTTGGGTGTAGAAGTATTAGTGTCTAAAACAGTACTAATATATTTTCTAAATAAATTTTCGTAATCTATAGCAAGTGTATTGAAGTAGTTTTGTATTTCAAGAACTTTACCTTCTAAGTTAGCGCTATCTAGTTCTTGACATATTGTTTCTGGACTTTTAGTGCTTATGTCTAGTCCTGCTTCTGCAGCTAGTACATCAACATTTGAAAAGTACCTATAAACCGTGGCTCTTGATATTCCTGTTCTTTTTGCAATGTCTTCTAAGTTAAATTCCAACCCCTTTCTCAGAAAATATTGCGCACCATCAAGAATTTTACTCCTAGTTTCTAGTTTTTGATTTGTCCTTCCGGTACTAACATATTTTTTATTCATGAGACAAATATCTCATAAAATTTGGAAAGAAAAAAATTTACTCTTATGTTTGTGAGACAAAAATCTCATAAGATGAATGCAAATAATACAAAATGGGTGCTTGGTCACAAGGTTACACCTCACGAAACTTCGGGCGATTATGATTTAATGGTAGCGGAAACGCCACCTAAAGTTCAAGGTCCACCACCACATTTACATAATGCTTTTAAAGAATCATTTTTAATTATTGAAGGTGAAATGGAGTTTTTTGTAAATGGTAAAACTAGGGTGGTAAAGGCGGGTGAATCAGTTGATATTCCCCCAAAAACATTACACACCTTTGGAAATACAAGTGATAAGCCATGTAAATGGATTAATATTCATAGTCCTAAAGGATTCAGAACTTTTTTTGAACAAATGGGTATTCCAGAATCAGAAGAGAATGCCATTGAAAAATCTGTAGCTCCAGAGATTATAAATAAAGTTATGGCAACTGCAATGGAGTATGATATGATTATTAATGTCTAGATTAAGTTAAAAAGACTTGTTTTTCTATTCCTACAAGATGTAAATCAAATGGTTTTATTGAAAAATATTTTAGGATGTACTTTTGTTATTCTTCACAATTTTCACAATCCTATTAATAATTATCTCCGATAAATTCCATTCGTATCCATTAAAATCTGTGGTGTTTATAAATTGTACAACAACCGTATCAATATCTTTGTGGTATTCTGCA
Organism: Seonamhaeicola sp. MEBiC01930; assembly: GCF_045277075.1. GTDB lineage: Bacteria > Bacteroidota > Bacteroidia > Flavobacteriales > Flavobacteriaceae > Seonamhaeicola. The sequence continues at coordinate 2,021,353 of NZ_CP104270.1, forward strand.
AGGCTTTGATAACCAATAACCAAGCCTCCATGTTCATATACGTAAGGATAGATTTCCTTTTCACCTTCTTCAAATACCGAACCATCATTAATGGCACGTAAAAAATCACCCACGTCTTCTGCGGTGGCTAACATTCCGTATTCATTAGCTTTGAAATCTTTGTCATAGCCCACATAGTATCCGCTCATAACATCGTCTAAATCGACTTCGGTAATTGAAAAAAAAGTATTTTTTAATTCCAGGGGTACCAAAATTTTCTCCTTAATGTACTCATTGTGATTATATCCCAATACAGAATCCATAATTCTGCGAAGCAATAAATAGTTAGTATTTGAATATTCATAACCTTTATCAGGTTTGAAACTGGCAGGTAAATCAAGGGCAAATTCAAGTGCTTTACTACCATTTTCCTGTTCATTTTCCCAATAAGCTGGATTATCAGTAAAATTTGGAATGCCACTTCGGTGTTCAACCATCATTCTCAAGGTTATTTTGTCTGCATATTCAATTCTTCCAATAAGTTCTGGAAAGTATGTAAGCAGTGTTTCATCTAATGATAAACGCTTTTCTTTGACCATCTTGGTGATGGCAACAGCAGTATACAACTTGCTAATACTGGCTATTTTGAATAATGATTTGTGGTCTGCAGGTATTTTGTTTTCTCGGTCTTTCCAACCACCAGTGTAAAATGCTGGTGATTTTTCACCTTCATCAACATATACAATCATGCCATCAAACCCGTGGGCAATGGCCTCATCTACCTGTTCCTGAACATTATTAGGCAATGGTAATATCCAAGCCCATACTAAAATCCATGGAACATAAAATAATGAGATTACGGTTCCTGTAAGCAATACTATTCTAAATATATTTTTTTTCATAATAAAATTTGCTTTGAGAAGAATGATTTAAAGATTCATATCTCTTACAAAACTCAATTAATATTTAAAAACTAAAAATCTTTTAATGCTGTATTGTTTAAAATTACGGATGAGTTGTAAAAATATTTCAAAAAGGGTTACCATAGTTTTGTACTGGCAATTACTTATACACTTCGTAAGATAATGTGTTTATTATAAATTTTCTTTAATCGCTTTTCTCCAAAAATAAATACCAAAAACAGAAGTTACTATTGCCAACATAATTCCATTTTCTCCAAGCCAGTGTTCTGCTCCTTTGGTTGTTATTGTTAGAGGTGGTAAGATTTTTTGAATATACACATTACTTACTGCGTGAAAAATTACTGCAGGAAATAAACTTTTAGATTTAAAAGTATAGTAACTCATGATAAATGACATAGAAATAATAACTGTAAAAAATGTAATAAACTCTAATAACACATTATTACTATAATAAACAAGCAAGGGCCAATGCCAAGTAGCCCATATAAATCCGCTAAAAATTGACACACTAGTAAATGAAAGTACTTTTCTCAATTCATGTATAAAGAAACCTCTCCATCCAATTTCTTCTCCTAAAGTGGTTGCGGATGCTCTAATAACTTCTACTGTACCTAATAAAGTAATGCCTATTATTGTTATAGCTGTTGGGTTTAGTGTGCCTATTCCAAACAAACCAAGGTCTTTTCCCCAATCTAATATTGTTTCTGAATTCGCTATACTTCCAAACCCAAAAGTCCAAATTAGAACATAAGTCACTATAGTATAAGCGGCAGGTATAAAATAAGATAACCTGATGTATTTCCAACTTCCCCAATTCCAGTTTATAGATGAAATTTTGCGCCCTTTAATTTTTAAGGTTATAAATGCGGCTATGGCAGGACACCACATTATGGCTCCAACATATATTCTTGAAGGATATAAATTTACAATGGCATAATGGAAAGGAGAAGTAATAACTGTAACGATTGTAATAAATAGAAAGATTGTTTTCCACGTTTCTCTTCTTTCTGCTAATTTTTCTAACACTAGGTATCAATAATTGGTTTGTTTATCAAAGACGAAGAGAATATGGTTTTGTTACAAACCGTCTTTTGAATTTAAATATAATTAGTTGCGTTATTAAGTAACTAATATAGCATGTATAAACTGCAAAGAATTTCTTGAAGGATTTTTGTGATAAGATGAGTACGGGTAATTGATTCTGCAGTTTAGGAATGTCGTTTTTTATTTATCCCAATTATCAACTAACTTCTCATTCATTTGAGCATTTTCTTGTTCATAAGTTTCCATTAAATCATATTTATATGTTGGCACTTTCTCAATATTAAGCTCATTCATTATTTTAGAAGTTGGTATTGTTGTTCTTCCTTTTTTGATTGTGTTTTTGACAATGCATGCAGCTACAATTTTACCTTTTCTTTCAATTTTTTGCTCAACATAAATCCACTTTTCGTCAACATATGAAATTCTAGTATATATTTGAGCTTTTTGAAATAATTTTAATGGTCTATAAAATTGAATACTGATAGCCTGACTTGGGAAAAACATTTATTTTTTATTGCTACTTTGAAAAAGTTAGATCTAACCATTAAATCTAAACGTCCTGTTTCTAAAACAGTCATTATAGCAGCATGATTCATAACTGAAACATCTATATCAGTAATCCAAACTCTGAAGGTTTTAATAACTGTTTCAGTACCATTGAGTTTTTTCTTAAACTTTGCGCTTAACATAGCCAATATAAGTCTAATCCATCTCATTCAATTAGTTTTAATTACTTATTGCGGCTAGTTATGGTTTGTTACTCTAAAATTTAATAGGATTTACCGCCGTAAAACAAACTTAGCGAAAAGGAAGGGATTTTTCGGAATAAAATTCCTAAGCCATAAATTATTTGGGGTGTTGGCAAATGACTTTTCTACTTAATTTCTATAACTTGGTTATATTCTAATAATGCTTTTAAAAATAATTCGTTAAATGCATCATTTGAATATGGGTTTTGACTTGTTACTAGATTTCGGTCTTTAATGGAAAAGTTAGCTTTTGGAAACCCGTTTCTATATTTTAATCCTAATTTTTTTAGTGTTTTTGCTATTTTCCTGCTTTTTGGTTTACCTTTCATAATAAACTTTTCTATCACAAATTCTTCTAATGGGGAAACAGAGTTTATTTTATAGCCTACATAAGGGTTTTCTTCTTTAGGAATAGTTGAAATTAATATTGGGGCATGACAGATAAGACCAGTTGGTTTTTGATTCTTTGCAAAGTGTTTCAATAAAATTGGAATATGTTCATCATGCAGCAAGTCTATCATCAGTCCTTGCCCACCAGGAATTATTAATCCTAGATATTGATCACGAGTTGCAATAGCTTTTTCAAGAGTCATTGGTGTATGGAATTCAACATTTGCCTTAATAAACTTTAGTGCTTCTTTTTTAGTTTCTAGTTTATTTTTCCAATATGTATCGTTTTTACTTTCTTTGTCTATTGTAGCTTTAATCCCTGATGGAGTTGCGAATTTAACTTTATATCCTGCTTCCGTTACAGATTTATATGCGAGATAAAACTCGTTTAAAAAAACACCTGTTTGACGTAGTTTGGTGTTATTATTCAAAGCCAAGGTGTCTTCTGCACTCATGACAAATAAAATGGTTTTCTCTTGAGAATAAGAAATGGCTATTAATAATAAGGTTGTTATTATTAGAATTAAATGTTTCATAAATATTTGTTTTTATAGAATTACGTAGATTTAATAGAGCTCATATAAACCCAAATAATAAAAAGGATTTGTAAAGGAATTCTAAACCATAAATAAAAAAGTCCATTTCCGTCATAAGTGCCTTTTTGATAGTTTATCGATTTAATCGATGCATTAATATTTGCGGATAAAAGGAGTATGAAAAATAGAATTAATAACCACGCCGTAATAGTTCTTAATGGTGGTATATGAAGCGCAAATGCTCCTAAGATTTCAATGATAGCCGTAAAATAGACCATTTCTTTTTTAAATGGAATAAATTCCGGAACCATCATAACCATTCCATTTGTAAACATAAAGTGTCCCAATGCAGTAAATAAAAGCATAACAGACATTCCAATGCGTGCAGAAAGGGCAATGTTATATGTGCCTTGTTTAAATTTTAAAGTAAATAATGTAATTGTAAATATTACAAGTAGTACAATAAGTGGTTTCATCTTTTTGTTTTTTTGACAAATGTCAGAAGATGAACTTATGAAAACAATGAACCTTAGTTAAGAAATTCGTTTTCTGATTCTGCTTAAAGCCTGTGGAGTTACCCCAATGTAAGAGGCCAAATATTTTAAAGGTATTTCTTTAATTAGTTGCGGTCTTTCTGTAAATAAGTTTAAATATCTTTTTTCAGCAGTATCATTAAGAAGTGATTGTTCTCTTTGTGATTTCATTAAAAAAAGATTTTCGGCTGTCACTCTACCAACTATATGACCAATTTCTGTGCGCTTATAAATGTCTTGCAAATCATTAAAACTCAATCTCCATAATGTGGTTGCTGTAAGTGTTTCTGTTTGGTAGGAACTGGGTGATTGTGTTAAAAAAGAATCGTAAGCACTCATGAATTGTCCTTTAAAACAAAACCCAAATGTGATATCGTTTTCTATTTTAGGAATATATAATCTAATAGAACCATTTTCTATAAAACTAAGATGGTTTTCTACTTTTCCTATTTCTAGTAGCGTAGTTTTTTTCTTGTATTCAGTTCTTTTAAGTTTAGATGAAAATATTTCCCAATCACTATCACTTACTTCAACAATGCGCTCTAAATATTCTTTTATTTGATTCATTCTGGAGTTTTATTATTTAGATTATTGTTAACGGTCTTGGCTATTAGTATTGGTGTGGTTTAGAACTTAACTTTGCAAATACACACCAAGTTGGAAATTCCGCAGGAATTTCCAAAGTAAGGGAGAATAGGTGTTTGCTTACAGATATTTTTGTGCGTTTGTTATTTAATTGTTGTAATTTCTTCTCGTTAACTCTTGTTTAATTTCGTTTGCCAATGCATTGCTACTAGTAAGTATTTCTTTAATATATTTTCTTTTATTTCCATTAACACCAACTATCACATGGTTATAATATCTGTATAAAGCTAAATAGGTAGGTGAATTATAATTCCCTATCCAACTCGTGTCAATTCTATTTCTATCGAATTCGGGATTTCCAAAGTATTTTTTCAAAAATCGGAAGGTATTTAAATCGGGATTTTTCATATACTCTCTTCCGTCCTCAGTTATTTCTCTCATGAATTGTTGATACTTTTCTATTAAAGCATAATGCTCGTTTAAATGAATTAGTAATTGTTTGTTCTTAATAATATAAATTCCGCTAGTATTGAGCATTTCATTATAGGTCTTTCTATTTATCTCTATATTATTCCAACTTTTGTGCATTACCAAATCAATATTCACAATATCCTTTACTGATGTTGCTTTAAGTAATAGTTCTGGTATTTTTTCTTGATTGGATAGATAACCTGCCAAAATGGAATCTTGCTTAGTTAAATGTTGAATATCGAAATTGATATCTTCTTGCAGTTTTTTAATAAAGGATAATTCCTTCTTGTGTTCTTTTCTGTTTTCGTTTAAATCGTTAAGCTGAATAGCTATTAAAATTCCAATTACAACAAGAATAATTTCACCAATGGCATATTTAAAATATTTTCCTGTTCTATTTTCTAGCATTAAGTTTTGTCTAATTTTTCTAAAGAATTTTATCATAGGTTAGCAGTTGGTTATAATGAAGCACAGCGTGTTTGTGTATGGTTTGTTGCGTGTTTTAAGTACCTAATTTAGCAAATACTAATCGAATAGAAAATCTGCAAGGAATTTCATAAGTAGGCGAGAACAAGCAATTACTTATAGCCATTGTTTTAGGTTGTTTTTTTAGTTAGGAAACTTATTAATTCTTCTAAACTGTCTTATTACTGTCGTGTCAGAATTCAAGAGTCTTAAAGTTATCTTATTCTCATCAAATTGGATCTCCCAAAAATCTCTTTTGACTTGGTCTCCATATGGAATTAATTCAACCTCAGGTTTATGTCCGTGAACATTATAAACCCCATTTACCCTTCCTTTTTCAGACCCTATAACAAAGCGTTTATCCCATCTAAAAAATATATAATCGTTGATTTCTTTTTTATCCGATTCCTCAAAATAATTGCCATTACTTATTGCTTTTTCTAATTTCCAAAGCCCAAGTATTTTGTCACCGTATGTTTCTGGAAGTTTAGATGAACGTTCTAAAGTGACTTGGATGTTTTGTCCTTCTTCAGTTCTCTTCCAGATCAATTCATTTTCATTAATCGATATCACAAAGGGATCATTTAAATCCTCTAATCCGTTTGAGTTTATTATAGATAACTCATTTGAATTCTTATCCAAATTCCAAGTCCCGTATGAATGTTGAAACCTTCCATTGCCTGATTCTTGTGTTAAATCGGAATTAAAACGAGTCCATCTTGCATTTGGGGTCATTTCTTCTTCTCCCACCTTTACCGATTTAACAATCCATAATCCTTCAATTGTTGATTTATTTTCACAACCAAATAATAAAAAAATAACTATAAAAGAGAATATTGATTTCTTCATGTTTTTGCTTTAATTACCAACGGTTTGGCTATGATTTCGTTGCGTGTTTGAGCAACTAATTTAGCAAATACAAACCAAAAAGAAAACCCGCAAGGATTTTCTTAAGTAGGCAATTGCCATAGCAATTAATTATATACGGTGATGTGGTGTCGTTTTTATTCAGTTATTATATATTTTCGACCAATTAATTCACATTTTTTAGTCACATTCCAAAAAGCAAAACCAGATTCGCCTGTCGGTATTTTTCGTGTTATTATTTCTCCGTTTGTCTTTCGAATTCTAAAATCAGCGAAATGTCCATTTTGTTTAACACTTATTCCATCTTCTCTGTTAGTCACAAAAGCTTTAAATCCGTTGTGCCACTCAAATTCGGAGTATTCAATGAATTCAGATTTTAAACTGTCCAAAATAACAAATCTATGAGTTGAGTTTATAATAAATTCAGATTCAGATATTTTTAAAATCAAAACAGGAATTTCATTTTTTTTCAATTCCATTTTTTCACTAAACACACTTTGTTCCGATTCAGGAATTAAATCAAAAAGAGTAAATAATTCAGTTCCATTGAAATCAGATTTCTCTTTTCCGAAAAATCCAAAAAACCAAAATTCCATTTGGTCTTTTACTTTTTCCGATGATTTTTCAATTAATTCACTCATTTTCTTAAATGCACCACAACTAGTATATATGCACAACTTTTATCCGTATATACCTCAATTTTGGGCGGCTATACGGAGCTTTTGATAATAATTACTCCTTATAGCTAATAGGATTTTATGGACGAAAATTCTTATGCAATTTAATGATGTTTTACAAAATATCAAATGGGGTACTTTATAAAAATGAATTTATTTTTTAGCCCTTTTCATTTCTTTCTCTAAATGATCTAAATACAAAATACCATTTAAGTGGTCTATTTCATGTTGAAATATTACGGCTGTAAAACTATCAACAGTTTCGGTCTTGTGTTCTCCTTTCTGTGTGTTGTATTCAATTGTAATTTTATGTGACCGTGAGTTTAAAGTATCTGTTCTATCAGGAATTGATAAGCAGCCTTCTCTAACACTTTGTTTTTTATTTGAGTATTCAATAATTTTTGGATTTAAATACACCTCAAAAGGAAAGTTTTCTTTATCAAAACGTTGTACCCAAATAATATTTTTTAAAATACCCACTTGTGGTGCAGCAATACCAACACCAAGAGACATACTGTCTCGTACTGTGGCATATAATCGTTTTATAAATTTTTGTTGAAGGGTATCTGCTAGATTTGGTTTTATATAGCTGCTTTTAGTTCTTAGTAAGAGCGAATCACTTTTATTGGTGATTTTATAAACCCGCATGGGTTTATTGTCATTGTCATTAGAAATCAATTTTTTTTCAAATTTAGTGAAGTTTCCTTTTGAAACGTTTCTTGTGCCTGAACATCCTATGATTAAGAATGTTAGGAAAATTAATGGAAAGTATTTTTTCATCTGAGTAAGATAATTAAAAGCCCCTTAGGGTTACCATTCATTGATGCGGTTAGAGTCTAACTTTATAAAGATAAATATTAAAATAGTAAAGGCCCAAAGCCCCGAACCACCATAACTAAACATGGGTAACGGAATACCAATGGTAGGAATTAAGCCCATTACCATACCTATATTAATTAAGAAGTGAATAAAGATAATGGATGCCACACCATAGCCATAAACTCTACTAAATTGTGACTTTTGTAATTCGGCAAGATGAAGAATACGTAGTAATAGCAAAACAAATAAAATGACTACAAATGAGGTGCCTAAAAAGCCCCATTCTTCGCCAACGGTACTAAAAATATAATCTGTATGTTGTTCAGGTACAAACTTACCAGTGGTTCTTGTGCCTTCCATAAAACCTCTTCCTGTAAAACCTCCAGAACTAATGGCTTTTTCAGATTCATTTAAATTATAGGCAAAAGTTTTTTTCATTTGTTCTAGTTTAACAGGGTCTTTTTCTAAGCGTAGCCATAAACTAATACGATCTTGCTGGTGGGGTTTCAAAATACTTTGATAAAAGAATTTTACTCCAAATGATAAACCAATTGAAAGAAGAATAATAGAAATAGATTGAAACCAGGAAATCTTTTTCTTGTTTAAAAATCTATAGGTAAGCACTAGAATACAAGCTAAAATTGAGGTAATTATAGCTCCAAATTTTAAAGCCAAAACAGCAAGTATAACTGTAGAAATGCCAATGGTTAAATAATATTTAGGTAAGCCTTCCCTATACAAAACAAAGAAGAATGCGCCATAAACTATGGTGCTACCTGTGTCATTTTGTAGTAGTACTAATAAGGCAGGAATTGTAATTATTATAAATGTTTTTATTTGATCTTTAATTGATTTTATATTAGTGTTAAGGTCACTAATATGTTTGGCAACGGCTAAAGCAGTTGCTGTTTTTGCAAATTCACTGGGCTGTAAGGTCATGCCACCAAATGCATACCATGAGGTTGCGCCATTTACGTTTTTTCCAAAAATAAAAAGCCCTACTAATGAAAGCATGGAAACAATGTATATAATACTAGAAAATCGTTCATAAAACTTAGCATCAATACCCAGCAGAATTATGATAAGTCCAAAAGTTAAAAAGATAAAAATAAGTTGTTTACCATAAGGCTGTGAAAAATCAAAATAGTTAATGGTATCTCCCGTATGGGAAGCCGATAAAATATTTAGCCATCCAAAGCCAACCAATAGTAAAAATAGGATAATGGTTATCCAATCAAACTTAAAATATCGCGTTCTATCGGCGTTCATTTATTCTATTCTTTGAGTTTTCAAAGCCTCATATTGGTCTACAGTCATCATTCTAGATTTGGCATTTATTTCAAATGGTTCACCTAGAAATGGTTTTTCATATTCGTGTTCTAAAGTGTAAGTAAGTACCCAATTTTCAAGATCTTTTCTAGTAATGGTTCTATTAATATATTTTTCAATCATTAGAGTAGCTATTCTTCCAGCAAACCTAGCACCATAGTAACCGTTTTCAACTAAAATAGCTAAGGCAATTTTGGGATTTTCTTTAGGTGCAAAAGCTACAAAAATAGAATGGTCTGTAAGTTGTTTTCTCTCGCCGTCAATTTTGGTAAAATTTTCTGCCGTTCCTGTTTTTCCGCAAATTTCTATTCCTGGTGAATTTAAAAACCAAGCGGTTCCGTTTGGTCCATATACATCATGTAAGCCTTCAATAACAGGTTCAAAGTGTTTTTTTTCTATTGTTGTTTGGTGTTTGGTAGTGTATTTAGAAGGAATGGTGTCATTCTCAATATGTTTAATAATATGTGGTGTGAAATAATGTCCTCTATTAGCAATAGCAGCCATCATATTAGCTAATTGAATAGGTGTAACTAGAACTTCGCCCTGGCCAATAGAATTAGAAATAATGGTTGTTGCACCCCATCTAAAATCTGGATACCAATTATCATAGTAAGGACCATCTGGGATATTCCCCTTTTTTCCAATAGATAAATCATAGCCTAAATAATTTCCCAGTCCAAAACTTTTTATATGATTGCTCCAGTGATTCATGCCTTCGGTGGCATTATTATATTTATCAATGGTTTTTCTATAGGCGTTAGCAAAATATGAATTGCAGGATTTTGAAATACCATTGTTTAAAACTCTGGTGCCAGAACCACAATGGCATCCCATTGGTCTGCTTCCTCCATAATGATATGCTCCAGAGCATCTAACAGAGGTGCGTTCGTCTATAACGCCTTCTTGTAACGCAGTTAAAGCTATTAGGGTTTTAAAAGGTGAACCAGGTTCATGCATTCTTAAGAGTCCTTTATCAATTAAAGGAAGATGTATAGAATCATTATGTAGCTTAGTATAGTTTCTAGAACGCTTTCTACCAACTAAAAGATTAGGGTTGTAAGATGGTGCAGAAACAAGACTAAGAATTTCACCAGTTTTAGGTTCAATTGCTACAATGCCCCCAACTTTGTTTTTCATTAAAAACTCACCATATTCTTGAAGTTCAGCATCTATTGTAATTGTAATGTCTTTTCCAGCTACGGGTAAAGTGTCGAATGTTCCGTTTTTATAAGAACCAATATTTCTATTAAATCTATCTCTTTGATAACGCTTAACACCTTTTAATCCGCGTAATTCTTTTTCATAAGATTTTTCAATACCCTGTTTACCAATAATATCACCACTTAAATAATAACCATCATTTTTTATTTCTCTTTGGTTAACTTCTGCAATATATCCAAGTACATTGGCACCAACAGATTTTTGGTAATGACGAAGCGAGCGCTTTTGAATATAGAACCCTTTAAATTTGCGCATTTTTTCTTGTAAAGAAGCATAATCTTCTTTTGATAAATGTGAAACGAAAACAGAAGACAGTCTTGGAGAATATCTTTTAGCTCTGTTAAAGGTTTTAATAAATTGCGTTTTGTTGATTTTTAGTAGGTTACAAAATTCAAGGGTGTCTAATGGTTCCACCTCACGGGGTATAACCATAACATCATATGACGGCTGATTAGAAACTAAGAGTTCTCCGTTTCTATCATATACAAAGCCGCGTTTAGGATAATCATAAACTGTTCTTATGGCATTATCTTCAAGTAAATTATTTCCGCTAGACGAAACAATTTGCAGATAAAACAATCTTGAGATGAATATTATACCAACAAGAATTATTGACCCAAAAAGTAAAAATTGCCTCATTTAGATTGTCTACTAAAAATAATAGATATTATAACACTTATTAAAATAGTAAATATACTAGAGAATAACGTTTTTTGAAGTGTTAAAAGTATTTTGGAAATACTAAATATTTCCAATGAAAATAAAATTAAATGATGTGCTAAAACCAGAAATGCAATATATGTTATTTTTGATCCTAGGTCTATGGCACTAAATCTAACTGTTTGATGCTCATACTGCATACCAAAAGAAGATTTTAAAAGAAATGGCCTAATGTACGCTATAAAGACACTTGCCGAAGCATGAATACCTCCAGAATCCATAAACATATCAATTGTTAACCCTAACAGAAAACTTAAAGCTATAAGTATTATTCTATTGTTTTTAATTGGGAAAAATGCAATAAAGAGAATATAAATGTAAGGGTTCAAGTAGCCTAAAAAGTTTACATGATTAAATATTAATACTTGCACTAATACTAATGCTAAAAACCTAATGATATTTCCAGTAATTACATTATTCATTAAGCAGGCTATTAATTTCTTCGCTATTTACGTTTTCAATAATATAAACGTGCTCTAAATTGGTCATATCATTAAATAGCTTCACATTTATTTCATAAAAATTTTCAGCAATGTCATTTTTAAAATCTTGAACTGTACCAATAGGAATACCTTTTGGGAATATTGATGATTGACCAGAGGTAATAATGGTGTCTCCTTTATTTACTTTAGCATTTATGGCAACATCAATGAGTTGAATAATCTCAGGCGTTTTACCATTCCATTTTAGAGATCCGTAATGATTTGTTTTTTTTAACCCAGCACTTATACTACTGGTGGAATTTAAAATTGAAATAACAGTTGAGAATCTAGAACTAGATTTATCTACAATACCTACAATACCCTTGGAAGTAATGATACCATAATCTTGCTTGATACCATCTTGTTTTCCTTTGTTAATCAAAAGAACATTATTGGTTCTAGAATAACTGTTTTTAATAATTTTAGCGGTGTGAAATTTATAAGACTTGTTGTAAGAAACAGTGTCTAAAAATGAGGTGTCTATTTCAATATTGTTATTAAATAATAGTGTTCTCAACCTATTGTTTTCTTCTGATAGAAGTTGGTTTTGAGATTTTAGGTTTAAATATTCACCAATGTTATTTACAGAATTATAAATACCACCACTTAAGAAATTTGCAGAATTTATAAACTTACTTTTATGGTAAGAATGTGATTGAATTGTAAAAACTATACCAATAAAAAACAGCAATAAGAACAACAGAAAGTTTTTATTCCGTATTATAAAATTTATAATCTGTTGCATAGTCTAACCTTATTGGTATGCTATTTTATCAATACACTTTTGTATTTAGGTAAATTTTTAAGTGTAATACCAGTACCTCTCACTACAGCTCGTAGTGGATCTTCTGCTATGTAAACAGGGAGGTCTGTTTTTTGAGACAAACGTTTATCTAAACCACGTAGCATAGAACCACCACCTGCTAAATATATACCAGTATTATAAATATCGGCTGCTAATTCTGGTGGTGTTTGAGATAATGTTTCCATTACCGCATCTTCAATACGTAAAATAGATTTGTCTAAGGCCTTAGCAATCTCTCTATACGATATAGAAACTTGTTTAGGTTTACCTGTTAATAAGTCACGACCTTGTACGCTCATGTCTTCTGGTGGTAACTCTAAATCTTCAGTAGCAGAGCCTATTTGAATTTTTATTTTTTCTGCAGTACGTTCTCCAACATATAGGTTGTGTTGCGTGCGCATATAATAAACAATATCGTTGGTGAATACATCACCTGCAATTTTTACAGACTTATCACAAACTATTCCCCCTAAAGCAATCACAGCAATTTCAGTAGTACCACCACCTATATCTACCACCATATTACCTTTAGGTTGCATAATATCAACTCCAATACCAATTGCAGCTGCCATTGGTTCGTGAATTAAGTAAACTTCTTTTCCGTTTACACGCTCTGCGCTTTCTTTTACCGCACGCATTTCCACCTCGGTAATTCCTGAAGGAATACAGATAACCATTCTAAGTGCAGGTGTAAAGAACTTCTTTTTTAATGCTGGTATGTTTTTAATAAACATACTTATCATTTGTTCTGATGCATCAAAATCTGCAATTACACCATCCTTTAATGGGCGAATGGTTTTTATGTTTTCATGAGTTTTTCCTTGCATTAAATTTGCTTCCTGACCAACAGCTATTATTTTTCCGGTAATTCTGTCACGAGCCACTATAGAAGGGGCGTCAACAACAACTTTGTCGTTATGAATAATAAGAGTGTTTGCAGTACCTAAATCTATTGCAATTTCTTCGGTTAGGAAGTCAAAAAAGCCCATGTATTTCTAGTGGTTTAATTGGGTTAGTAATCGAAATCTTGTAAATGTAATAAAAGTTAATAAAAATATGCACCTAGACACACTTAAAATACTGTGTAATTTTCAGCTTATTATTTTTATACGTCTTTTATCGGTTTTTAGACTTTAGGATTTACTATTTAATGCTTAAAGTGACGCGTTCCTGTCATTACCATGGCTACATCATTATCATTACAATAATCAATGCTTAACTGGTCTTTAATTGAACCACCTGGTTGAATTACAGATGAGATACCTGCATTTTTCGCAATTTCCACACAATCAGGAAATGGGAAGAATGCATCACTTGCCATGGCAGCACCATTTAAATCAAAATTAAACGAATTAGCTTTGTGTATGGCTTGTTGTAAGGCATCCACACGGCTTGTTTGCCCAGTTCCACTAGCACATAGTTGTTTGTTTTTAGCTAAAACAATAGTGTTAGATTTAGTGTGCTTGCAAATTTTGGAAGCAAATAGTAAATCTTCAACCTGTGCATCAGTAGGAGCAATGTTGGTAACGCTTTTAAGGTCTTCTGCTTTATCAGTAATATTATTTCGGTCTTGAAGTAAAACACCGTTTAAACAGCTTCTTACATTCATTGCTGGCATTTGAACATCATGAATTTCTAATAAAATTCTATTCTTTTTACCTTTTAATACATCTAAGGCTTCAGCGGCAAAAGAGGGTGCTATTACAACCTCACAGAATAATTTGTGAATCTCTTCGGCAGTAGCTAAATCAATTTCTGTATTACTAATTAAAACACCTCCAAATGCAGAAACAGGGTCGCCAGCTAAAGCATCAACATAAGCTTGTTTTATAGTGTCTCGTTGTGCTAAACCACAAGCATTGTTGTGTTTTAAAATGGCAAATGTAGGAGCATCATTTTTAAATTCTAACATCAAGTTTACGGCTGCATCAACATCTAAAAGGTTGTTGTAGCTTAGTTCTTTACCGTGAAGCTTGGTGAATAGTTCATCAAAATTCCCAAAGAAGAATCCTTTTTGATGTGGGTTTTCTCCGTAACGTAATACTTTCCCTTTTGTTTCACTTACTTTTAAAGCTGCTACTTCATGATCTGCATTAAAATAATTAAAAATAGCAGAGTCATAATGTGATGATACATTAAAAGCTTTAGTTGCAAAACGTTTTCTGTCTTCTTCAGAAAGCGCTCCGTTTTTATCTGTAATTAACTCTAAAAATTCAGCATAATCATCAACAGAAGAAACACAAATAACATCGGCGTAGTTTTTAGCGGCAGCTCTAATTAATGAAATACCACCTATGTCAATCTTTTCTATAATATCTTGATTACTGGCACCAGAGGCAACTGTTTTTTCAAATGGATATAAATCTACAATAACAACATCAATTTGAGGAATCTCATATTCCGCTAATTCAGCAACATCTCCTTCATGGTTTTGTCTATTTAAAATACCTCCAAATACTTTTGGGTGTAATGTTTTTACACGTCCTCCTAAAATTGAAGGGTATGAGGTAACATCTTCAACAGGAACAACATTCACTCCTAAATCGTTAATAAACTTTTCAGTACCACCGGTTGAATAAATAGTGACTCCTTGTTCATTTAATTTCTTTACAATAGGTTCTAAACCGTCTTTACTGAATACTGAAATTAGGGCAGATTTAATAGTTTTTGTGTTGCTCATTTCTGTTGAAATTTTATGAGATTTGTAATAAAACGCAAAAGTAGTAATTAAAGTCAGAAATCAATCAAGCAAAGGCCTGAATTTAAGTTGTTTTTTCAACTAAAAGCCTAAGTTGTTAACAAGGTTCTTATAATTCCAAAATGAAATATCTTAATCTAAAAGAGAATTTTGGTTTTTACTTAAGTATTGTTGATACTTGATTACAAACAAATTCTAAAAACTGCTCATCGGCTTCTGTAAATGGATCTGGTGTATTAGAGTCTATATCTATCTGACCTACATTTTCACCATTAACAAAAATAGGAATCACAATTTCAGCCTTAACTGTAATGCTACAAGCAATATAATTATCTTGAGCAGTTACATCTGGCACTACAAAATTTTGGTTACTAACTGCTACTTGTCCGCAAATACCTTTACCAAAAGGAATGACCGTATGGTCTGTAGCTTCTCCTATATAAGGACCTAGGATAAGTTCTTCCTCATTCCCATTTCTAAAATAAAATCCCACCCAATTATAATAATCAATATGCATTTCAAGTAGTTCACAAATTTGTAAAAGTCGTTCATCAACAGTTTTAATATTGGTGTTAATAATGGTTTTAACGTGTTGTTTTAGTTGCTCAAAAGTCATATTAATAAATGTTTTTGGTAAAAGTATTTAAAAAGGTGTAAATTCGAAATTCAGATTTACAAAATGTTTTTTTGAAAACACTTCTTCTAAAATATAAAACTGTTCTAAAATTTATCCTAACTTTTTTAGTGGTTTATATTGGGTTATCATTTCTTTATAGCTGGTATTTAGATTTATCTGATGGCTCTAAGTTTTATCCAGATTATATTACCAATTTGGTGGCTATTCAAACGGAATCTGTTCTTAATACTTTTGGTTATTATGGTCAAGTCTTACCACACCCTAATGAACCATCAATGAAAGTAATTGTAAATGGTAATTATTTAGGGCGTGTTATAGAAGGTTGTAATTCTGTAAGCGTGGTTATTTTGTTTGTGTCTTTTATTATAGCATTTTCAGGAGCATATAAAACTACGGTTCTTTATGTTCTTTCTGGTAGCGTGCTAATTTATGTTGTTAATTTGTTGAGGATAGTTTTGCTGTCTATAGGGTTATATCATTATCCCGAAAAGGAACATATTTTGCATACTGTGATCTTTCCAGCCATTATTTATGGTTTGGTTTTTCTGCTTTGGATTTTTTGGGTTAATAGGTTTTCTAAATTGAAACGTAGTGAATAAACCATTGAAATACATCTTGTTAATTGTGTTATTTGGAATGCTTATATGTATTAGAGTATTTGAAAATCAATTATTCTACGATCCATATTTAGTGTTTTTTCAAAATGATTTTCTGTATATAGATAGCCCTAGAAGAGAAATAGCAAAACTTTTAGCATTTACAACTTTACGTTATGCTTTAAATACCATTATTTCTTTAGCAATTTTATTAGTGGTTTTTAGAGATAAGAGCATCATTAAATTTTCGGTGTTTATATATGTTATTGCCTTTGTAGTTTTGCTTTTAATCTATTCTTATTTTGTTGTAAATCCCAAACAAGAAGACTATTACATGTTTTTTAATGTAAGACGTTTTTTAATTCAACCTATTATTTTAATTCTATTATTACCAGCTTTTTATTACCATAAATTGAAGAATTAAATGTTAATCATTTAATAAAAAAGATTGCTGAAGTAATAGGTTTTATACCTTTGTAAAGTGATAAAGATATTTTTAAATAAAATTTCTGCTGTTGTTTTAGCATTATTGGTGTTAGTTTCAACAATATCTTTCACTATTGGCAAGCATTATTGTGGTGAAGTATTAGTTGATGTTGCTGTATTTGTGGAAGCTGAAAAATGTGCCATGGAAGCAGAAGAAATAGCTTTAGAAAAAATCACAAAAAAGCCTTGTTGTAAAGATGAAATTGATGTTGTTGAAGGGCAAGATGAGCTCATTAAATCATTTTATGATTTAGATTTTGATCAACAACAATTTGTTACATCGTTTGTTTACTCATACACTAATCTTTTTGAAGGTGAACCTAAGAAAATAATTCCTCATAAAGATTACTCACCTCCCAATTTGGTTAAAGACATTTGTGTTTTAGACCAAGTTTTCTTGATTTGATTTTTAATTCCTGTTGCTTTAGCTGAAGTTTTTCGGCTAAATAGAAGCGAAATGTCTTTTTAGAGATAGAACGAATTATTAAATCAAAATTATTTCAAAATGAAACAAATATATACGGTTACAGGTATGACCTGTGGTGGTTGTAAAGCTTCTGTTGAAGAGGCTTTACAAAATCTTAGTGCTGTTGAAAAAGCAGTGGCAGATTTGGCATCTTCTCAAGTAGTTTTAAAATTAAGTGGCAAGATTTCTGTTGAAAAGTTACAAGAAGTACTTCCAGATAAATATACAATTTCGGAAATTAAAAGTGCTGCTATGTCTGATGAAAAATCAGAATTTAAACAGTTGTTTCCTTTGTTTTTAATCTTTGGTTATATCATTGTAACGAGCATTATTTTAAACTTTAAACCATGGGACACCAACAGTTTTATGCTAGATTTTATGGGTCTGTTTTACATTGTTTTTAGCTTCTTTAAACTTTTAGATTTAAAAGGCTTTCCGCAATCTTTTAGAATGTATGACCCTTTGGCTAAAGTTATGCCAATCTATAGTTGGATATATCCGTTTCTTGAAGTAGTACTTGGCATAATGTTTTTAATGCGAATTGAAATCCCTTTGGCTTTGGTGGTAACGCTTATTGTTTTAGGCATAACAACTATAGGAGTTACTAGAACATTGTTGAATAAAAAATCTATTCAATGTGCTTGCTTAGGTACAGCATTAAAATTACCAATGACCAAAGCTACATTTATTGAAAACAGTATTATGATTGTGATGGCAATTATAATGTTAGTTAAATTGAATTAAAAATATATGTCATTACTGAGAATAGGGATGTCGTAATCTATAGGTTTTCACGACTTTTTCAAAGTCTCATAATGACGTAAAAAGTAAAATGAAAAAAATATTATACATATTAATAATGTTTCCAATTATAATCACATCTCAAAATTCAATTAGTGGTGTTATAATGGAGGCTAATGATAAAAATGAAACCATTCCGTTGGCAGGAGCCAATGTGTATTGGTTGAACACTTCCATTGGTACTGTGACAGACATTGATGGTAAGTTTGCATTAGAAAATTCAAAAGAATATACCAAGCTTATAATTAGTTATGTGGGCTTTAAAACAGATACTATTACAGTTTCTAACCTTAAACAAATTCGCCATTGGTTACAACCAACAGATAATTTAGATGCCATTACCGTGACGTCTAGAAAACAAGCTACTGCCAAATCTTATTTAAAAGCACAGAATGTCATAACCGTGAGTAGTGATGAGTTGCTAAAGGCTGCCTGTTGTAATTTGTCTGAAAGCTTTGAAACAAATCCATCTATTGATGTGAATTTTGCAGATGCCGTTACAGGAACAAGGCAAATTAAAATGTTGGGGCTTACTAGTCCATATATTTTAATCGCTACTGAGAATATTCCTTCTATTCGCGGAGCATCACAGGCTTTTGGGTTGAGTTTTATTCCAGGTACGTGGGTTGAGAGTATTCAAATAACCAAAGGCGCCGGAAGTGTAGTGAATGGCTTTGAAAGTATTGCGGGTCAAATTAATGCGGAACTTGTAAAACCTACTACAGATGACAGATTATTTGTGAATTTATACGGAGCCAGTAGCGAACGTATGGAATTGAATACCCATTTAAATGCAAAAGTGAGCGATAAATGGGATACAGGTTTGTATTTACATGGTAGTAAACAGCAGGAAGAGCATGATGTAAATAATGATGGATTTATGGATATGCCAAAGTATCATCAAATAAATATAATGAACCGTTGGCAGTACACTAATCTAGAAAAAGGGTTTGTTAGTTTTATTAATTTAAAGGTGTTAAATGATGAAAAGCAAATGGGGCAATTGGGTTTTAACCCAGATACAGATAAGTTGACTACCAATGCTTGGGGGAGTGAAATTGATACTAAACGTTATGAGATTTCAACAAAGTTAGGTTATGTTAACCCAGAGGTACCATGGCAAAGTTTAGGTGTGCAAACGGCATTTAGTAGTCATAAGCAAGAATCCTATTTTGGATTAAATACCTATGATATTACACATAATAGCTTGTATGCTAATGCCATTTATAACTCAATTATTAGTGACTCCCGCCATAAAGTAAAAACAGGTGTTAGTTATACTTATGATCACTATGATGAATTAGTTAATACTAATATTTATGAACGTACAGAAACGTCAGTAGGTGGTTTTTTTGAGTACTCCCATGATAATTTAGAGTTGTTCAATTTGACAGCTGGTATTCGTATTGATTATCACAACTTATTAGGAACGTTTATAACACCTCGGGTTCATGCACGTTATTCGCCATGGAGTAAATCGGCTTTTAGAGCTTCTTTTGGAAGAGGGAAAAGAAGTGCTAATATTTTTGCCGAAAACCAGAAATTGTTTGCCACATCAAGAAACATCGTTATTGACGATGTTGACGGCAATATTTATGGTTTAGATCCTGAAATTGCTTGGAATTATGGTGTTTCATACCTGCAAGGGTTTAATCTATTTGGAAGAAAGGCTGACATAACATTTGATTATTATAAAACCGATTTTAAGAATCAAGTGGTTGTAGATTATGAAAATCCGTTAGAGGTAAGTTTTTATAATTTAGAAGGAGAAAGTTATGCCAACAGTTTTCAAACGGAGGTAAACTATAATCCGGTTGAGCGTTTAGATTTACGATTAGCTTATAAATTTTATGAAGTAAAAACACAGTATAATACGGGTAAGTTGTATAAGCCTTTGGTACCCAAACATAGATTTTTTGCTAATGCAGGTTATAAAACCAATAAAAAAGAAAATGGATTACAATGGAAGTTTGATGCCACTTTTAATTGGTTGGGTGAACAGCGATTTTCATCTACAGCATCTAACCCTATTCAATATCAATTACCTGAGAATACGCCAACAATTTCAACCTTGAATGCTCAAGTAACCACGGTATTTTCTTCTAAATTTGAAGTATATTTAGGAGGCCAGAATATTACTAATGTTAGACAGGATAATCCAATTTTAGGAACTAACGAACCTTTTGGAGTGAATTTTGATACTACTTTTGTCTTCGGACCTGTTTTTGGTAGTATGTATTATGCTGGGATAAGATTTAAAATTAACAACAAACAAAATTAAATAATGAAAAAAATATTAATTATAGCTTTATTGCTAACAGGGACAATTACATTCGCCCAAAACAAAAACGCCAAAGCTACTACAGAGGTTGATGGTGTTTGTGGTATGTGTAAAGCCAGAATTGAAAAAGCATGTTTAAATACCAAAGGAGTTAAGTTTGCTACTTGGGATGTAAAAACGCATCAGTTAAGTTTAATTTTTGATGAACGAAAAACCAATTTAAAAACTATAGAAGCAAGTGTTTTAGCTGCTGGTCATGACGTAAAGGAAGTCAAAGCAACAGATGAGGCCTATGCTAAAGTGCATGCTTGTTGTAAGTATAGAGATGAGGATATAAAAGAGTCTCATGAAGAAGAGAATGATAAACATGAGCATTAATATTCTTGTAGTAACTATATTAGTTCAGTTATAACTATGGCTAAGAGGCAATATCAGATTTATGTTGTTGAATTGTCAAAGCGAGTATTTACCGAAAATGCTAAGTTTAGAGCGGCAAACCCTCAATTTAATGGCGTTTTGGAATGTTTATATGTTGGTATGACAAGCAAAACACCAAAAGAACGATTCCTTCAACACAAAACAGGATATAGAAACAAAAAGGGTTACAAGCTATCTTCAAGTATTGTTGAAAAGTATGGTTCGTATTTAAGACCCAGCTTATACAATCATATTGCTCCCTTAGCAACAAGAGAGGAAGCGCTTAAAATGGAAAGAATATTGGCTTTAGAGTTAAGAAGAAAGCGTTATGCCGTTTGGTTTAATTAAAATTCACATTAAAATAGAGGTTGTTGTTATTTAAAAATAGTCTTCAATCCCTTCCAATTCAGTACAATAAAAACTTTTATTTAGAATTATTATAAATAACTTGCTAGATTAAAATACAGCAACTACATTTGCGGCAAAATAATTATTTATAATTAGTCTAAATAAAAATAAAATGAAAAGACAACTAACTTTTATACTTTTTTTTGCCCTTAATCTTTATGTATTCTCTCAAACTTACTCTGTAAAAGGAGTGGTTACTGATAATACAGGTAATAGTCTTATTGGTGTAAACGCAATGCTTAAAAGCACCAGTTTAGGTGCACAAACAGATGAAAATGGTTCATTTGAAATTAAAAATCTTGATAGTGGAGATTATAAGCTTGTGATATCTTATTTAGGTTTTAAAACCAAAGAAATCAGTGTTTCCTTGAACGGAGGGTCAGTTAATCTTGGCACTATTGAATTGTATGAAGGAAACGAGCTTTTACAAGCAGTTGTGATTGATACTGATAGAAAAAATAAATTTTCTAGAAAGCAAAGTGCTTATGTATCTAAAATGCCTTTAAAGAATTTAGAGAATTCTCAAGTTTATAACACTGTAACAAATCAATTACTTATTTCTCAATCTGTGAATTCTTTTGAAGATGCGCTAAAAAACGCTACAGGAATCACAAAACTTTGGTCGTCTACAGGTAGAAGTGGTGATGGTGCAGGTTATTATTCAAGTCGTGGTTTTGCAGTGCAACCTCAGTTAGTAAATGGTGTTGCAGGTATAACAAATGGATTTATTAACCCTTCAAATGTAGAACGTGTTGAGGTTTTAAAGGGGCCTTCGGGAACTTTATTTGGTAGTTCCGTAACTTCATATGGAGGTTTAATTAACATTATTACAAAGAAACCGTATAACAGTACTGGTGGTGAAATTTTAGTATCTGGTGGTTCTAATAATTTTAAAAAACTAAATGTAGACGTTAACGTTGCTTCTAACGATAAGTTATCAATTCGAATGAATGCTGGTTTTCAGCAAGATGATAGTTTTCAAAATGCAGGATTTAAAAAGTCAGTTTTTGCGGCACCTTCTATTTCCTATAAATTAAACAATAGTCTTACTCTTAATTTTGCTTATGAGGCCTCTGGTAACGAACAAACTAATGAGACATTTCTGTTTTTAAATAGATATGGACCATTAGCATTTAATTCAATTGAAGAATTGAATTATGACACTAATTTATCATTTACAAGTGATGATGTAACAATTGAAAATATCACACAAAACTATCGGGGAGAAATTGCATGGAAAGTTTCAGATAACTGGTCTTCTCAAACTTTAATTGCTGGTGGAGTAGCAAAATCTTTAGGGTATTACACGTACTTATGGAATTTTGCAGATTGGTCAGATGTAACGGCTCCAATAGGTACTGAAAATTTTAGTCTTTATGCGCAAGACACTAACGCTAGAACCAAAACACTTAATTTACAACAGAACTTTACAGGAGCTTTTAAACTTGGAGATTTAGAGAATAAATTGTTGGTAGGTTTAGATTATTTAGATTCTCAAATAATTGATAATAGCTCTAATTGGGGTTACTTACATTCTCTAAATTTACAGGGCGATTTAATTTATGGTGAACCAGAAATTAACGCTGATAATTTAAGCTCCGCCTTATCTGGTTTAGGTTATGTAGATAGTGACGTACGTCAAAACATTTTTGGAGCCTATATTTCAGATATTATAAACATACTTCCTTCTTTATCGGTAATGGCAAGTGTTCGTTATGATAGATTTGATTATCAAGGCGATCAAAAAACTGACGCCGATGATGAGACTGAATATACAGAGTCTACATTGTCTCCTAAGTTCGGAATTGTATTTCAGCCTATAATGGATCAAATGTCAATTTTTGCCAATTACCAAAACGGTTTTTCTTATGTAAATCCGCAGTACATGACTGACTTTTCAACTGGTGATATGTTCTTGCAGTCCTATGATGTGGAGCAAGCAAATCAGTTAGAACTAGGTGTGAAAACAAATTTATTCAACAATAAACTTGAAACTACTTTAAGCTTTTACAATATAAATGTTGATAATAAATATTACTGGGCAACGCAAACACAAGATTTAGAAATAAATAGTAAAGGTATAGAGCTTGAAGTAAATGCTAGCCCTATAGATGGTTTAAACATCCATTCCGGCTTTAGTTATAACGATTCTGAAATCACTAATTCACCTTCAGCTACTCATTTAGAAGGTAGTCGTTATGGAGAGTCTGGTCCAGAAATAACCTATAATTTTTGGGCAGATTATAAGTTTTTAGAAAAGTTTGGCTTGGGAGCTGGATTTAATGGTCAAACTGAATACGACACTATGGTTGGATATAAAGCTGCAACAGGTAGTTTTTATTTACCAGGTTACACAATTTTTAATGCTTCAGCTTATTACGAAACAGATAAATTTAGAATTGGTATTAAAGCAAATAACCTAACTGATAAAACATATTATTCTGGTTGGAGTACAGTTACGCCCCAACAAAAAAGAGTAATACTAGGTACGTTAAGTTATAAGTTTTAGAATGTTTTTTAGTTTAATTTAAATTATGCTTCATGAAGTTGAGACTTTACAATTGAGCTTTACTTCAAGAGGCATAATTACCTTTTTAAAATATGTCATTAAGAAAAAAGATACTTACGCTTCATAAAATTATTGGTCTTCTTACTGGAGTAGTTGTTTTTATAGTTGCTGTAACGGGTTGCTGTTGGGCCTTTAGGGATGAAATTGAAAGTTTATATGATGATTACAAGTTTGTTACACCACAAGATAAGTTAATCATTACTCCTACTAAAGCCAAGGAAATTGCCATGGAGGTGTTTCCCAACAATACGGTTCACGGAACACTTTTTAAGAATTCTAAGAGTAATGCTGTTGAGGTTATTTTTTATGATGCAGAACCGGAGTTTTATCAAAGTGTGTTTTTAAATCCGTATTCAGGAGAAATCATACAGGTTGATAATCATTTATCTGGGTTTTTTGCATTTATTTTAAAAGGGCATTTGCGCTTGTGGCTTCCTAAAGATATTGGTGAACAAGTGGTTGGTGTATCTGTTTTGCTTTTTATTTTCATGATTATTTCTGGTTTCATTTTATGGTGGCCAAAAAAAGGAAAAAATGTAAAACAACGTATTACATTCGATTGGAAATCAACCACACGTTGGAAACGTAAAAACTTTGACTTACATACAATTGTTGGCTTTTACATTTGTTCTCTGGCTATAGTGATTGGGTTCACGGGTTCCGTTATTTCTTATGATTGGTTAAAATATGTAGTTTATATATCTACCGGAGGAGATAAGGTTCCTGCCTTTATCATTCCTGAAAACAATAGTAAAGAAGTTACTAGTGCATATTATGTAAAACCTATTGATGGTTTAATAGAAAAGTTAAAAAAAGAATCGCCTGAGGCTGAAAGTTATGAATTACACTATCCAGAATCGGACACCTTGAGTGTTTATGTAGAAGTCTCTAATAGTAAAGGTTTGTATTATGATTCCGATTATCGATTTTTTGACCAAAACACTTTAGAAGAAATTGAAACTCCAGCTGTTTTCGGAAAATATAAAGATGCTAAATTAGCTGATAAGATAATCCGTATGAATTATGACATTCACGTAGGTGCTATTGGTGGAATTGCTGGAAAAATAATTGCTTTTTTAGTTAGCCTGATAATTGCTACCTTACCTGTTACTGGTGTTTTATTATGGTATGGGAGAAATTATAAAAAGTAGATTACAGATAATATAAAGTAAATAAAAAACGCTTCCACAATATGGAAGCGTTTTTTATAATACAATTTACATATCAAAACTCTCTAATGAAAATTATTTAGCATGAGTAAGATACTTTGTCTGTAGCGACTCGCTACTACATCATTCCTGGCATTCCGCCACCACCCATAGGAGGCATTGCAGGAGCATCTTCTTTAATATCTATTAAGGCACACTCTGTAGTTAAGATCATACCAGCTACAGAAGCAGCATTTTCTAAAGCAATACGAGTTACTTTCTTAGGGTCTATGATTCCTGCTTTAAGCATATCAACATATTCTTCAGATTTAGCATCGTAACCAAAATCTTTTTTACCTTCTAATACTTTGTTTATTACTACAGAACCTTCACCACCAGCATTTTCAACAATAGTACGTAAAGGAGATTCAATGGCTTTATTTACTATTTGAACACCAGTAGTTTCGTCTAAGTTCTCAGTAGTAATTTTTTCTAAAACAGATTTAGCTCTAACTAAAGCAACACCACCACCAGCAACAATTCCTTCTTCTACGGCAGCTCTTGTAGCATGTAAAGCATCATCAACACGGTCTTTCTTCTCTTTCATCTCTACTTCAGAAGCAGCACCAACATAAAGTACAGCAACACCACCTGCTAATTTAGCTAAACGTTCTTGAAGTTTTTCTTTATCGTAGTCAGAAGTAGTAGTTTCTATTTGAGCTTTAATTTGATTTACTCTTGCTTTAATCGCTTCAGTATCTCCAGCACCATTAACTATGGTTGTATTGTCTTTATCGATTGTAGCAGTCTCAGCAGTTCCTAACATAGAAAGATCGGCGTTCTCTAAAGTAAATCCTCTCTCTTCAGAAATTACAGTTCCTCCTGTAAGTATAGCTATGTCTTCTAACATGGCTTTACGTCTGTCTCCAAATCCAGGAGCTTTTACAGCAGCAATTTTTAACCCTCCACGTAATTTGTTAACTACCAATGTAGCTAATGCTTGTCCGTCTACATCTTCGGCTATGATTAATAACGGACGACCAGATTGTGCTACAGGCTCCAATATTGGAAGAATTTCTTGTAAGTTAGAAATCTTTTTATCAAATAATAAAATGTATGGATTTTCTAAATCCGCAATCATTTTATCTGAATCTGTAACAAAGTAAGGCGATAAATAACCTCTGTCAAATTGCATACCTTCAACAACATCAACATAAGTGTCCATTCCTTTGGCTTCTTCAACAGTTATAACACCTTCTTTACCAACTTTTTCAAAAGCTTGAGAGATTAACTCGCCAATTGTGTCATCATTGTTAGCAGAAATAGCTGCTACTTGTTTTATTTTTTCAGAAGAATTACCAACTTCCTCAGATTGACTTTCTAAGTCAGCAGTAATAGCTTCAACAGCCTTGTCTATACCACGTTTTAAATCCATTGGGTTTGCACCAGAAGCTACATTTTTTAAGCCTTCTTTTACGATGGCTTGTGCTAAAACTGTTGCGGTGGTAGTACCATCACCTGCTAAATCATTAGTTTTAGAAGCAACTTCTTTTACCATTTGAGCCCCCATATTTTCATGGGCATCTTCAAGTTCAATTTCTTTAGCCACAGAAACTCCATCTTTAGTTACAGATGGCGCTCCAAAACTTTTAGAGATGATTACGTTTCTTCCTTTAGGTCCTAAAGTTACTTTTACTGCATTTGCTAATGCATCCACACCGCGTTTTAAACCGTCACGTGCTTCAATATCAAATTTTATATCTTTTGCCATTTTATTTTATCTAGTTTAATTTATACAATTGCTAATATGTCACTTTCGCGCATAATTAAATAATCTGTCCCCTCTAATTTTAACTCTGTACCAGCATATTTACCATATAAAACAGTATCGCCAACCTTAACAGTAATTGGTTCGTCTTTAGTGCCAGGTCCAGCGGCAACTACAGTACCTTTTTGAGGTTTTTCTTTTGCATTGTCTGGGATAATAATTCCAGAAGCTGTTTTGGTTTCAGCAGCAGCAGGTTCTATAACAACTCTGTCTGCTAATGGTTTAATGTTTAAGCTCATATGATTTATGTTTTTCTTAATTAAATTAACGCTAAAGCGTTATACTAAAAATGTGCCAATACTATTAGACTGACAAACTTGCAGAAAACACCTTAATTTGATTTAAAAAAAAATGCCAACTGTTAGAGTTGGCATTTTTTTTAGTTTTAGTTAGTTGTTATTCTGTTGTTGCAGAATCATCTGCAGCAGCATTGTCGTCTGCTGGTTGAGATGGTAAAGGTAATGGTAATTCAGTTGCAGCGTCTGGGTCCAAAGCCTTAGAATCTGCATTATTTCCACCGTTGTTTATAGCAACATTTGAAGCTAATATTAATATTAATAAAAAGGTTGCTAAATACCATGTGCTTTTATCTAAGAAATCAGTGGTTTTCTTTACACCACCTAATTGTTGAGAGCCACCGCCACCAAAAGTAGAAGATAAACCGCCACCTTTTGGGTTCTGTACCATGATAACTACTATTAACAGAAATGCTACTACAACAATTAATGCTAAAAATATTGTGAAATTCATTATTATTTATTGTTTTGTTCTTGTAATTGTTCTACTGCCTTAATTTGGTTTGCAAAGAAACTACTTTTTTCTGGATATTTCAAACTTAATATTTTATAAGATTGAATGGCTTTTTTGTAGTTTTTTTGTTCTACATAAATACGGGCCAAAGTCTCGGTCATTAAAGCCTCAGGTTTTATCATTTGAGCTTTTGCCAGATTGCCTTTTTTGTTTGATCCTTCAGCTGGATTTATTTTAGGGTTTTTACTGATGAATTTGTCAATAAGCTCAAACTTTTTAACTTTTTCTAAACCAATGACAGTTTCCTTATTAGTAGTAGAATCTGTTGTTGGAGGTGCTTCTTTTTTTCTGTCAATTGGTTTAAATCTTGTTAGTTTTAACCATTCATTAAAGGAGTGTTTTTCACTTTTATCAAACTGTAGTGGTTTCCCTAAGTTGAGTATTTCATTAGCAGATAATTCTATGGCATTTTCGTTTTTATCAGAGCTTTCTATAGCTTCAGATTCATCTAAGGTAAAACTAGTTTCTTTTTTAGGTAGTGGTGTTTTAGGTTCAAATAAAGCAGGGTCTAAAACACCTTCAGTTTCTTTTATTTGATGTTTTAGTGCATCATCAATTGCAACACTTTTATTAATTGACAGGTCATCTGCAGAAACATCAATGTCTTTTAAATGCTCTGAATTTTGTTTAATAAATTCTGAAATTTTATTTTGAATAAACACATCAGACGTTATAAAATCAAATAGAATGCTGCGGTCTGTTGTGTAGGCTGCTGTGGTTCTTAATTCTTGGTTGTATTTAAAACTGCTTTGGTTTTTTAGCCCTTTAAGATAAACTGCACGTGCAGATTGAAAATACGGGAATTCTTCAATAATAGATTTTATAGCCTCAGTTTCCTGATGCGTGATATCTTGAGGGTTTTGTAAAATATGTACTAAGTCTGATGAATTCATTGGCTTTAGCCAAATTTAATCAATTATTACCACCTAGCTAGGGTGGCATTAAAAATATCTTGAGTTAAACGGTCTAGAATTTCTTCGTGTGCAGTATCTTTTTGCGTGCCTACTAACTGTTCGCTTCCAGCAAAATCATAAAAGAATGAAAAAGATTGTTCTAAATCGTCTTCTTCATTATTTACATTGTAAAACCTTATCTTAACAGAAATGGTTAATCTGTTTTGAGCTGCTGTATTTTCGGCTGTTGCGTTTGTTGGTGAAATTCTATAATCTGTAATTTCTCCTTCATAGATTAGGTCCGCACTTGTTGTTACTAGGGTGTAATTAGTTTGGTCTTGAATTAAATTTTGAAGGGTGTTTTGAAAAAGTAAATCTAATCCAGGTTCAAATAGAAGTGAGGTGTTTTCAAATCTATTAACCTGAAATGTATCAGCAACTATAGAACTTGGCTGTGTAAAGCCATAATGTATTTTACAGTTGGTGAAAAGTGAAAAAGCTAAAACTAAAAAGAGGTATTTAATATATTTCATTTATTTTATTGGGTTCATGTCTTTTATTAGACTTATACCTAGATTATAGATATATTTAATAACGTTTGGACTACAAGTCGTATTGTTTAATCTTTCTATATAAAGTACGCTCACTAATACCTAATTCGGCAGCTGCTAATTTACGTTTTCCGTTATGACGTTCAAGTGATTTTTTTATTAATTCTAATTCTTTATCGTGTAATGATAATGTTTCCTCTTCTTCAATCTCTTCTGCAAAATGATATTTATCCTGAACGTCAATCACGCTTTCACTGTTTGCTGTATGCTCTGGGATAGATAAAACTTCCGTTTCCTGTACCGGTTCTTCGTAAACAGTATTATCAGCTTCATCTTCACCATAGATCTTTTGAATGAGTTGCTCATGGTCTTTTTCCACATCTTTTGAGTTGCCACTTTTCATGAGCTCCATGGTGAGTTTCTTTAAATCGTTTAAATCACTTTTCATATCGAATAAAACTTTATAAAGAATTTCACGCTCACTACTAAAATCACTTTCAGATTTTGAAGTTTTAACAACGGCAGGTAGGTTAGTTCCCGAAGTTGGTAAATAGCTTCTTAATGTGTCTGCTGAAATAGTGCGATTTTGTTCCAAGACAGAAAGTTGCTCAGCTATATTTCTTAACTGACGTACATTTCCACTCCAACGGTGTTTTGTTAAAATTTGTACAGCATTATCAGTTAATTTTATGGTAGGCATTTTATATTTTAAAGCAAAATCACTAGCAAATTTTCTAAAAAGTAAGTGAATGTCTTCTTGTCTTTCACGTAAAGGGGGTAAATGAATATCTACGGTACTTAAACGATAGTATAAGTCTTCTCTAAATTTTTCTTTTTCTATAGCCTCAAACATGTTGACATTAGTGGCAGCTACTATGCGTACATTGGTTTTTTGAACTTTACTAGAACCTACTTTTATAAACTCCCCATTTTCTAAAACACGAAGAAGGCGTACTTGAGTTGTTAGTGGTAACTCGCCAACTTCATCAAGGAAAATAGTACCACCATCGGCTACTTCAAAATAGCCGCTTCGGGTTTGTGTAGCTCCGGTAAAAGCACCTTTTTCATGTCCGAATAATTCACTATCTATGGTGCCTTCAGGTATGGCACCGCAGTTTACCGCAATATATTTGTTGTGTTTTCTATGTGATAGCTGATGTATGATTTTTGGAATACTTTCTTTACCAACACCACTTTCACCAGTAACCAAAACAGAAATGTCTGTTGGTGCTACTTGAATGGCTTTTTCAATGGCACGATTTAACGCCGATGTATTACCAATAATGCCAAAACGCTGTTTTATAGCTTGAATTGATTCCATTTAATTTTAATTCTCAATATATTCAGAAACTCCTGTTTCTTTATTGTTATTAAGCCACTCCCAATTAAGGGTTAGCCTTATTTTATTTTCTTTATTTAAACTTATGGTAGCAGTAGCTTTACCAGCCTTTAATTCATCTTTATTGGTAATGCATTGGTATAGCATAATAAGTTTGTCTTTTTTTAAGTGACCAATTATTTTACCGTATCTAACGGAGCCTCCATAATAATCAGCAGTAACCAAATTTCCATCTTGTTTGTATTTAAAAGAGGTATCAGTGTTAACTTGTCCTTTTGCTGAATTCTCTACTAATGAAAAAGTCTTATTATTAAAGTTAAACTCTTGCATTGGCGATTAATTATTATCACTAAGGCCAACTGCTTCGCCAATAAGGGTTGCACTAGTGCAATCTGTAATTTTCACATTTACAAAATCACCAACTTTATAATCACCTTTGGGGAAAATTACCATGGTATTTTGGCTGTTTCTTCCAGCCCAATGTTGGTCTGATCTTTTGGAAGCTTTTTCAATGAGTATTTCTTCAACTTTACCAACATGTTCTTGTGTACGTTTTAAGGCATGCTTTTGTTGTAAAGCTATAATTTCATTTAATCTACGCTTTTTTGTGTCTAAGGGAATATCATCTTCTAACTTTCGTTCAGCTAAAGTTCCTGGTCTTTCAGAATAAGCAAACATAAACCCGAAGTCATACTTTACATATTCCATTAAACTTAGAGTGTCTTGATGGTCTTCTTCAGTTTCTGTAGGGAAACCAGCAATCATATCTTGACTTATAGCACAATCTGGAATAATACGCTTTATATTATCAATCAATTCAAAATATTCTTCACGGGTGTGTAGCCTGTTCATAGCTTTTAAAATGCGGTTACTGCCACTCTGAACTGGTAAGTGAATATATTTACAAATATTACGGTATTTAGCCATAGTTTCAATAACATCTAACGTCATGTCTTGAGGATTAGAAGTAGAAAAACGAAAACGCATTTTTGGTTGCGCTTCAGCACATAGTTCTAATAGTTTTGAAAAGTTAGTAGCTGTAGCTTTTTGCAAATCACTAGCCTTGTCAAAGTCTTTTTTTAGCCCGCCACCATACCAAAGGTAACTATCTACATTTTGCCCAAGCAGTGTAACTTCTTTAAAGCCTTTATTCCACAAATCATTAATCTCTTCTAAAATACTTTGCGGGTCTCTACTACGTTCACGGCCTCTGGTAAAAGGAACCACACAAAATGTACACATATTGTCGCAGCCTCTAGTTATAGAAACAAAAGCAGTTACACCGTTACTATTTAATCTTACGGGAGCAATATCTCCATAAGTCTCTTCTTTTGAAAGAATAACGTTTATGGCGTCTCTTCCTTCATCAACTTCAGCTAATAAGTTGGGTAAATCCTTGTAGGCATCTGGACCAACAACTAAATCAACAATTTTTTCTTCTTCAAGAAATTTGCTTTTCAAACGTTCTGCCATGCAGCCCAAAACTCCAACCTTCATGTTTGGATTGCTCTCCTTTTTAACGGCGTTGTATTTTTCAAGTCGTTTACGAACAGTTTGTTCGGCTTTATCTCTAATAGAACACGTGTTAACAAGAACCAAATCAGCTTCTTCTAAGTTCTGGGTTGTATTGTATCCTTGTTCATTAAGAATAGAAGCTACAATTTCGCTGTCTGAAAAATTCATTTGACAACCATAGCTTTCAATGAATAGTTTACGTTTGTTACTATTCTTTTGTTCTAAAACTAATGATTCCCCTTGTTTGTTTTCGTCTATAATCTTTTCCATAATATGCTTGAACCAAGTTGTGGTCAATAAGTGTGCAAAGATACAATTAATTTGTGTTTTATGACAAAGTGGCAGATTGTTTTGAGTTATTTTTTGAATATAGAATTTCCGACTGCGCAACCAATTTAAAAGTTAAGTATCTAGAAAATAGAAGACAATCAAAAAACTTGCTTTTATGAAAAAGTCATATTTAATTATTGTATTTGTATTCTGTTTAGTAAATACTAAATGCACAGAAACTGAAAAACCTGTTATAGATAAAGATAATTTAATAATAGGTGATTGGATTGAGCCTATATACAATAATGATGAAATCACATTTAAAAGATCTGCAAGTCTTTTAGCAGAGTCTTATGGAATTTCATTTAAACAAAACAGCGATTTTGTTGAGCGTTCTTCTGGATGGTGTGGAACGCCTCCTTTAACTTTTTTTGATTCTAATGGTGTATGGAAATTAGAAGATGAATTGATATCGGTAGCACTAGATTATTATCCTAATAGTTATTTTTGGAGAATAGTTTCAATTTCTGAAGAGACCTTGGTTATTAAGAGAGAAATAACCGAACAAGAGCAGGATCACAGAGATTTAATGGATTTGTTTAATGAAATGTACAGCTTAAGTACTAGTGTGTCTTGTGTACATCCTAACAATTGGACCATTGTGGCTTATGGTGCTAAGGCTTGTGGAGGTCCACAAGGTTTTGTAGCTTATTCAAATGAAATAGATGTTGAAGCTTTTTTGGTTAAAGTTGAAGCATATACAAATGCGGAAAAAGCATATAATATTAAATGGGGAGTTGTGTCTACATGTGATTTGCCTCAACAACCTAAAAGCGTGAATTGTATTAATGGATTTCCTATTTTGATATATTAAATAAGTAAAAAATGAAAAAGGTTTTATTAGCTGCTATTATAATGCTTTGCTTTTTGAATATGCAATGTGAAGAAGATATAATTATAAATAATTGTGATTACCTTACTATAGTTAGTGAATCTGAATACAATAATTTTGAGACAGACCATTTTGGGTTTATAAGTACTGATGTGGAAGGAGATTGTTTGTTGGTAGAGATAGGAGCTTCCGGTTGTGATGGAAGTACATGGGAATTTCAACTAATAGATTCTGGTGCAATTGCGGAATCTTTTCCAGAACAACGTTTTTTAAAACTACAATTAAGCAATGAAGAATTGTGTGATGCCTATTTTGAAAGAACATTGTCTTTTGATTTAACCCCATTAAGGATTGAAGGAAGTTCAAGAGTATTATTAAATATTGATGGTTTAAATAATGCTATTGAATATGTTTACTAATTAAAATGTATTTGCTCTTGTGGCAAAACATTAAAAACGTTTACCTTTATAGGGTATTTTCTAACCAAAAATTTTTTTAAATGAATGCTGTTAACACTTTAATTGAAAAGATAAATGGTGCCAAAGATTTAGATTTTGGAACTGTTTTTAATAATTCTATTGAGCTATTTAAAAAGACTTGGCTTCAAGGCTTTTTGCTTCAACTGTTTACTATAATTGTTATGCTGCCATTAATAATAGTTCTTTATATGCCTCTTATTGGGGTTATAATAGCACAACAGGAAAGTGGGTATGGCAATAATGATGCCTTAGAGAACTTTTTTGCTGGTATGTCTATATTATACGTGCTATTTGTTATTGTTGGGGTTTTGGTACTTGGAGCTGTATCATATGCTTTGAATGCAGCATTTTTTAGAATTATGAAAAAGTTGGACTTTGGTGAGCTAGTCCATACGTCAGACTTTTTCTATTTTGTAAAAGGTAAATATTTAGGTAAAATGCTTCTTTTAATGATAGTTGTAATTTTAATATCTATTCCTTCGGCCTTATTATGTTACATTCCGTTGATATATGTAATGGTTCCAATGTCTTTCTTTTTAGTTTCATTTGCCTTTAATCCAGATTTTAGTATCGGTGAAATTGTAAGAGTAAGTTTTAAAATTGGTAATAAGAAATGGTTATTAACTTTTGGTTTATTAGTAGTTTCCTATATTTTGACTGTTATTTTAACATTTGTCACTTGTGGTTTAGGAGGTCTATTCTTGACACCTTTTATGTTTCATCCTATCTATTTGATTTATAAAAATGTAATTGGTTTTGATGAAACTACAGCTATTGAAGAAATAGGAACTACCGTAGAATAGAATTTTTAACAATATTTTAAAATTCCCGTGTTTATTGAGTTAAACATGGGATTTTTTATAAAAATATTAAACAGATAATCTGTAAAATGAGGCAGATAAACTTTTTTTCATATACATTTGTAGCTTCAAAAATTGATTTATGGCGAAGAATTTAGTGATAGTAGAGTCACCTGCAAAAGCAAAAACCATTGAAAAATTTTTAGGAAAAGATTTTAAAGTAGAGTCTAGTTTTGGACATATTTCAGATCTTCCTTCTAAAGAATTGGGGGTTGATGTAGATGGTGATTTTAAACCCAAATATGAAGTTTCTAAAGATAAAAAGGCGGTTGTAAAAAAGTTGAAAGAACTGGCAAAAAAGGCAGAAATGGTTTGGCTAGCTAGTGATGAAGACCGTGAAGGAGAGGCAATTGCATGGCATTTAGCTGAGGCTTTAAAACTAGATAAAGAAAAAACAAAGCGTATTGTTTTTCATGAAATTACAAAATCTGCTATTAAAAAAGCTATTGAAAACCCTAGAGGGATTGATTATGATTTAGTTGATGCGCAACAAGCTAGAAGGGTATTAGATAGAATAGTAGGATATGAGTTATCTCCTGTTTTATGGCGAAAAGTTAAAGGAGGTTTATCCGCTGGTAGGGTGCAATCTGTTTCTGTAAGGCTAATTGTTGAAAAAGAAAGGGAAATTGAAGCGTTTAATCCAAAAGCCTCGTATAGAATTGATGCAGAGTTCTCAAATGAAAATGGGCAGTCTTTCAAAGCTAAATTACCTAAGAATTTCTCATCCAAAGAAGAGGCTCAGAAATTTTTAGAACAAAATGCATTGGCAGACTTTAAAGTAGCCGATTTACAAAAGAAGCCAGCAAAAAAATCACCTGCAGCACCATTTACAACATCTACTTTACAGCAAGAAGCATCACGTAAATTATATTTCTCAGTAAGTAAAACCATGACCATGGCGCAACGCTTGTATGAGGCTGGTTTAATTACCTATATGAGAACAGATAGTACAAATTTATCTAATGAAGCTAGAGAAGGAGCGCAAGCAGAAATAGAAAATGCTTATGGGGCAAGCTATAGTAATCCTAGAAATTATACAGGTAAATCAAAAGGTGCGCAAGAAGCTCATGAGGCTATTAGACCTACAGATTTTGCTAAACATACTGTTAGTATAGATAGAGATCAGGCTCGTTTATATGAATTAATTTGGAAACGTGCTATTGCTTCTCAAATGAGTGAAGCACAATTAGAGCGTACTAATGTGAAAATAAGTGCTTCTACGCACGACGAAACTTTTACTGCAAACGGAGAGGTAATTACTTTTGATGGATTTTTAAAAGTTTATTTAGAAGGTACAGATGATGAAGATGTAGAGCAAGAAGGTATGTTGCCTGCAATGAAAACAGGTGAGATTCTTCTTAATAAATATATAACAGCTACAGAACGTTATACTAGGCCGCCGGCAAGATTTACAGAGGCGTCTTTAGTTAAGAAATTAGAAGAATTGGGTATTGGGCGCCCGTCTACTTATGCCCCAACAATTTCAACAATTCAAAATAGAAATTATGTTGAAAAGGGGAGTGTTGATGGTGTGGAAAGAAACTATTCTCAATTAACTTTAAATGATGGTAAGGTAGTAGATAAAACTTTATCTGAAAAAGTTGGGTCTGATAAAGGTAAATTAGTGCCTACAGATATAGGTATGATTGTTACTGATTTTTTAGTCAATCATTTTGATCAAATTTTAGATTACAATTTTACAGCTAAGGTTGAACAAGATTTTGATAGTATTGCTGATGGTGAAGAGGATTGGACCAAAATGATGAAGTCATTTTGGAAAAACTTTCATCCAAAAGTTGAAGACGTAAAAGAAAATGCTGAAAGAGAATCTGGAGAACGTATTTTAGGAACAGATCCTAAAACAGGTAGGCAGGTAAGTGTGCGTTTAGGTAGATTTGGACCTATGGTGCAAATAGGAACAGTAGATGATGAAGAAAAACCTTTGTTTGCAAGTTTAAGTCCAGAGCAGCAGTTAAGCAGTATTACTTTTGAAGAGGCTTTAGATTTATTTCAGCTGCCAAAAGATTTAGGAAGTTATGAAGATGAAGAGGTTCAGGTTAATAATGGTCGTTTTGGACCATATGTTAAATTTGGAAAATCCTTTGTTTCTTTACCAAAAGGATTAGATCCATTAAGTGTTGATCTTGATCAGGCCATTCAGTTGATAAAAGAAAAACAAAAAGCAGACGCTCCAATATATATGTATAAAGATTTACCTGTTCAAAAAGGTAAAGGACGTTTTGGGCCATTTATAAAGTGGAATAACATGTTTATAAATGTGAATAAAAAGTACGATTGGGATAACTTGTCAGATGATGATATTGTTGAGTTAATTGAAACAAAAATCCAAAAAGAGATTGATAAGGTTATTCACAACTGGGAAGAAGAAGGTCTTAGAGTTGAAAAGGCACGTTGGGGAAGGCATAATGTTATAAAAGGAAAAGTTAAGGTGGAATTAGCTAAAACTGTTGATGTTTCAGAAATGACTTTGGATGAAGCTAAAGCTATTATTGAAGCCAATGCACCCAAGAAAAAAACAACAAGAAAAAAAGCAACTGCAAAAAAGAAATAATAATAAATGAATTTTAGTTTTCTGTCTCCGGTTTCAGATTTAGTTTTAGCCCATAATGAGTTATTGTCTGCGCAAGCCCTAGGAAGAAAAATTAAGATACATACAGATCAAAATGGTATACCAGATTTAGATGATGTTCAAATTGCGGTTATTGGTGTTTTGGAAAACAGAAATGACATCAATTTTATTGGAGCAGAGTTTCAATTAGATGAAATTCGTAAATCTTTTTATAGCCTCTTTCCGGGAAGTTGGAGTACAACCATTGCTGATTTAGGCGATATACATAAAGGAGAAAGTGTTGAAGATACCTATTTCGCTTTAAAAACAGCAATTAATTTATTGGTAAAAAAGGGTGTTATTCCTATTGTGTTAGGAGGTTCTCAAGATTTAACATATGCAAACTATAGGGCTTATGATAATTTAATTCCTATGGTAAATATCGTAAACATAGACAGTAAGTTTGATTTAGGAGATTCAACAAGACCTATAAAAAACAATAGTTTTGTTGGGAAGATAATTTTAGATCAACCATATAACTTATTTAATTATGCCACTATTGGGTACCAAACCTATTTTAATTCTCAGGAAGAAATAGATTTAATGGAAAGCCTGTATTTTGAATCTTATAGATTGGGTGAAGTTTCTAATGATATCTCCATTGTTGAGCCTGTTTTAAGAGATGCTAATATTGTTAGTGTAGATTTAACCTCCGTTAGGAGTTCAGAAGTAAGTTTAAATCAGAAGTTTTCCCCAAATGGATTAGATGGTAAAGAAATTTGCGCAATTGCAAGGTATGCTGGTATAAGTAATAAGGTATCGTCATTCGGAGTTTATGAATACAAACCATCAAATGATGATGAGTTAACAGTTATGTTAATATCTCAAATGCTTTGGTACTTTATAGAGGGTGTAAATTATAGAGTTAATGATGATGATTTTACAGATGACGCCAATTATCAAAAGTATATTACATTGGTTGATTCTGATGAATTAATATTTTACAAAAGTAATAAGACTGGTAGATGGTGGATTGAGATTCCTTTTTTATCAGAAGTCAATAATAAATTGAAAAGACATACGTTATTACCTTGCATGCACCAAGATTATCTTGATGCCTGTAATAATAAGGTCCCAGACCGCTGGTATAGGGCTTTTAGGAAGAATTGTATTCAATAGACAAAGTATGGTCAAAACACCTTTTTAATCGGTGAAATGCCAAATTTTCACGATGAAACGTATTTTTTTTGTAAAAAAAGTTGTTTTTAAGGAAATTTATAAATATGTTTACGCCATCGAAAAATGAAGCTTAATTAATTAACCTCGAGTTTACTATAGATATGAAGAAGTTTATTTTATTAACCGCAGTAATAACAATGCTAGCTAGTTGTGGCTCTAAAGATAGAGGAGAACTGGTGGGTGTTCAAGGTAAAAAATGGCACCCAGAAAAGCCTTATGGGATGGAGCTTATTCCAGGTGGGGCATTTATTATGGGTAAAGCAGATGATGATTTAGCAGGAGTAAATGATGCACCGGCTAAAACAGTAACAGTAAGAGCGTTTTATATGGATGCTACTGAAATTACTAATAGTGAATATCGTCAGTTTGTTCATTGGGTTAGAGATTCAATTGTTAGAATGAAATTAGCAATTTTAGCTGATGAGGTTGGTTTAACTCCAGAAGATGAAGGAACTATTGGAGAATTTGCTTTTACAGAT
The DNA here is from genome assembly GCF_045277075.1 of Seonamhaeicola sp. MEBiC01930. Lineage (GTDB taxonomy): Bacteria > Bacteroidota > Bacteroidia > Flavobacteriales > Flavobacteriaceae > Seonamhaeicola. Next base: position 2,060,179 of record NZ_CP104270.1, read on the forward strand.
GCAGATGAAGAAAATATGACCGTATATGAAAAGTATATGTTTGATAACTATACGGGTTTAGGACCTACAGGTTATGAAGGAAGAAAGATTAACAAAGATGTTGATATAATTTATGATACTTCAGAATATTTAGATGAATACTATGCTGAAGTTATGGATACTATGTATTTGTCTATGGAAGAATCTTATAACGGGCAACGTACCTGGGATGTGAAGAAATTCAAATTCCAGTATAACTACATGGATATTAAGGAAGCAGCTAGAAATAGAGGTGTAGCTAGAAAAGACGTAATCAAAAAAGAAGAAGTTGAAATCTATCCAGATACAACAGTTTGGATTAGAGATTTTGCCTATTCTTATAATGAGCCAATGCATAATGATTATTTTTGGCATGATGCTTATGGTGATTATCCTGTTGTTGGAGTTACATGGCAACAAGCTAAGGCCTTTTGTGAGTGGAGAACAATTAATAAAAACTCTTACCAAAAGTCTAAAAAAGGAGCAGCCTTAGTAAATACATTTAGATTGCCATCAGAGGCAGAGTGGGAATATGCCGCTAGAGGAGGTCTTCAAGCAGCAACTTACCCATGGGGAGGTCCTTATACTAAAAGTGATAGAGGATGCTTTATGGCAAACTTTAAACCTGTAAGAGGTGATTATGCCGCAGACCAAGCCTTGTATACAGTTGAGGCTAAATCTTATGAGCCTAATGATTATAACTTGTATAATATGGCTGGAAATGTTTCAGAATGGGTAAATGCATCTTATGATCCAGGTTCTTATGAATATACTTCTACCATTAATCCAAATGTTAATGATGAAGATAATACACGTAAAGTTATTAGAGGCGGTTCTTGGAAAGATGTTGCGTACTTCTTACAAGTAAGCTCTAGAGATTACGAATATGCAGATTCTGCAAGAAGTTATATTGGTTTTAGAACTGTACAAGATTACATGGGAACCAAAATTACTGGAAGCGGAAAAAACTAAAATTTTAATCAAATCAAATTTAAATACAATTTTAATTAACCTACTTAAGTAATACCTACTTAAATTAAAAACCGAAAATTATGGCACAGTCAAAAGCAAACAAAAAGTTTATGAATTTAGCTTACGGGCTAGGAGCATCAATTGTAATTATTGGAGCACTATTTAAAATCATTCACTTTGAAATCGGACCTTTAACGGGTAATGTTATGTTAACAATTGGTCTTGTTACAGAGGCTATTATATTTGCTATTTCAGCATTTGAACCAGTAGAAAGTGATTTAGATTGGTCTTTAGTGTATCCAGAATTAGCTGGAGGACAAAAAAGTGCCAAAGCTAAAGATGAAAATCCTCAAGGGTTATTATCTAAAAAATTAGATAGTTTATTAAAAGAAGCTAAAATTGATGGAGAATTAATTTCTAGCTTAGGAGAAAGTATTAAGAACTTTGAAGGTGCAGCTAAAAATATGTCTTCAACAGTAGATTCAATTGAAGCTACTAAAAAGTATGGTGAAGAATTATCATTAGCAGCGGCTCAAATGGAGTCTTTAAATAGCATGTACAAAGTACAAATGGAGTCTATTAATAAACAAACAAGTATTAATGAAGAGTCTGTAGAAAATGCAGCTAAATTGAAAGAGCAAATGCAATCATTAGCATCTAACTTATCTTCATTAAATGGTGTATATGGTGGAATGTTATCTGCAATGAACAAAGACTAATTAGGGGTTACCCAAATTTATATTGATTAACCAAAAACCTAATTAGAAATGGCAGGAAATAATTTATCACCAAGACAGAAGATGATTAATCTGATGTATTTAATCTTCATTGCGATGTTAGCATTAAATATGTCTAAAGAAGTGCTATCAGCCTTCGGATTAATGAATAAAAAGTTGACTCAGACTAACGAAGTTACTGAGGCAAGGAATAAGAACCTAGTTGATAATCTAAGTCAAAAAGCGGCTGATCAACCAGAGAAATATGAACCTTTAAAAGCTAAGGCTGAACAAATTGATAAGTTATCACATGATTTTGATGATTATTTAGTTGAGCTAAAAGGGAAAATGATTGCAACTGTTGATGATCCAACAGATTATGAGATTATGGATAAAGGCGATTATCTAGATGAAAACTTCTTTAAAGGAGATGTTATTAAAGACGAAGGAAAGAAGTTTTTAAAACATATAAATGACTATAGAGATGGTGTTATTGCAGTTCTTTCTGATGAAGAGGGAATGGAGCAAGTAATTGAAGAAGTTAAAGAGAAATTTAGTACTGATCAAGAAATCAACCGAGATGGTATCAAAGTAGATTGGTTAGATTACCACTATAAAGGATTTCCTTTAGTTGCTTCTTTAACTAAAATGACACAGCTACAGGCTGATATTAAAACTACAGAATCTGAAGTGTTATCTCAAATGTTAGCAGGGGAACTTGGAAAACAGGTTTCAATGAATAATTATGGTACTTTGATGGAAACCTCGAAATCTGCTTATTTTAATGGAGAAACATTTGATGGGCAAATTGTTTTAGGTAGAACTGATGCTAGTACAGTACCAGCTAAGGTGGAATTAACTTTAGATGGACGAAAACTTGTACCAGAGAAAGATTTTACATTAGAAGGAGGTAAAGTTAAATTAAAAGTTGGAGCTGGAGGTGTAGGTGAACACGTGATTGAAGGAAACTTGTATTTCGGAGAAGGTGGTGAGCTTATTCCAGTACCTGTTAAATCTTCTTTTGCAACAGTAGCAAAACCAAATTCAGCAACTATTTCTGCAGATAAAATGAATGTAGTATATAGAGGGGTTAAAAACCCTATGACTATTTCTTTTGCAGGAGTTCCTGATAACAAAGTTGTTGCCAATGCTCAAGGTCTTTCAAGAGTATCAGGAAGTAAATATGTGATGGATGTTAGTCAAGTTAAAGGGCGTGAGGTTACTATTAATGTGACTGGAACCTTACCAGATGGACAAAGAGTGCCAGACAGAGCGACTTTCAGAATCAAAGATTTACCAAAACCAACAGGAACTGTTAGGGGGGAAGATGGTTTAATCAAAATGCAAAAAAGTGCCCTTGATATCTCTACTATTGGTGCTAAGTTTGATGATTTTGATTTTGAATTACCATTACGTGTCGCAGAATTTAAGTTTAAAGTGCCAGGACAACCAACTATAGTTGTAAAAGGAAATAAATTAGATACAAGAGCAAAAGCGGCTTTACGTAAAGCAAAACGTGGATCAATAGTACAAGTATTTGATATTCAAGCTAAGGCAAGTGGTGTTAGTGTGAAAATCAAGAAAGTTTCTCCTGTATCTATAGAGCTTACAAATTAGAATTATAAGGTATTGCCTAATAAATAAAAAGAGAATAAAATGAATTTAAGAAGTTTTTTATTAACCGCAGCAACTGTTTTTACAGTGTCAAGTATGTTTGGGCAAGCCAATATATTAAACGCTAAAAGCCCTGATGAAATTGGGGTAAGAACAGCAGAGCAAAAAGCTGTAGATAACGATAAGCCTTTGGAATATGGTTATGTAGATGATAGAGATGTTCTATATGCTAAAATGACCTGGGAACGCGTAGTACTTGATGAACGTGTTAATTTTCCATTGTACTATCCAATAGACACTAATAATATTGGTAAAGACAGACGTTGTTTATATGATGTTCTTATGAAAAATGTTAAGAACGGTAAAATAAAAAACATCTATGATGATTCATATTTTTCTACTAAACGTACTTTAAAAGATATAGAGGCAGCATTAGTTAGAATTGATACTACAGAATTGGGTATTGAACAATTAAATGCCGGAGAAGAAGTATCTGCAGAATATATCAATAGAAGAGATATTACAGCTGCTGATATTGTAGAATATCGTATTAAAGGTCTTTGGTATTTCGATAAACGTCAGGCTGAATTAAAATACAGATTGTTAGGAATTGCACCGGTTGCACCAGATGTTAACTTTATTGACACTGACAGCCCAGATTTAGTACCACTATTTTGGGTGTTTTTCCCAGATGCTAGAGAAATATTACATGAAGCAAAATCGTTTAATAGTGAAAATAGTTCGCTTCCATATTCTTATGATCATGTGTTAAACTCAAGAAGGTTTAATGGATTCATTTACAAAGAAGAAAATGTACATGGTGATAGGCAAATTAGTGAGTATGTATCAGATAACTCTTTAATGCAGTTATTAGAATCTGAAAGAGTAAAAGATAAAATTAGAGATTTTGAATTAGATATGTGGACGTATTAGTCTGCTAATAATAGCCATAATTTATTAAAAAAACGCTCACTTTTAAGTGAGCGTTTTTTTTTTGTTATCCCTATATGCAAGCCAGAAAGCATTTTTTTATCTTCGCCTGATGCAAGTAGATTATATAATAGTTGGTGTTGGTTTAGCGGGAATTAATTTTTGCGAACAACTTAGAATCAATGGGAAAAGTTTTGTTGTTTTTGATAATGATTCTCAATTATCATCTGCTGTTGCAGGCGGACTTTATAACCCAGTTGTTTTAAAAAGATTTACATCCGTTTGGAAGAGTAAAGAGCAGTTAGAGTTGGCTCTACCTGTGTATGAACAGTTAGAGAAACTTCTAGATGTAACCTTAGACTATAAGATTCCAGTTTATAGAAAGTTCGCATCAACTGAAGAGCAAAATAATTGGTTTGCGGCGTCAGATAAACCTATGCTATCTGAATTTCTTTCAGATAAAATCATTAAAAACACTAACAATTACATTAACGCGTCTTTTGGTTTTGGTGAAGTATTTAAAACTGGAAGAATTGATGTTAAAACTTTGATTAATAGGTATAAAGAATTTTTAAAAAGGGATAGTCGTTTTTTAAAATTACATTTTAGTTATGATGAATTAGAGGTTAATTCTAATTTCGTTCAATATCAGAATATAAGGGCAAATAAAATAGTATTCGCAGAAGGCTTTGGAGTGCTTCAAAACCCCTATTTTAAAGCATTACCTCTGGTTCCTGCAAAGGGAGAGTTGCTTATAATTCATGCTCCAGAGCTTAAAATTGATTTTGTTTTAAAATCGGCAGCATTTTTAGTGCCTTTAAAAGATGATTTATACCTTGTAGGAGCTACTTATGAGTGGAAGGATTTAACAAATAATGTGTCTTTAAAAGGAAGAGAAGAGCTTTTAGGAAAACTTAAAAAACTAATAACTTGTCCTTTTGAAGTGGTTAGTCAAGTAGCTGGTGTAAGACCTACAGTTAAAGATAGAAGACCATTGGTGGGAAAACATTCAAAACATGAAAATATGTTTGTTTTAAACGGTTTGGGTACACGTGGTGTTATGATAGGACCATATGTTGCAAAACAGCTTTATAATTTTATTGAAAATAAAATTCCGTTGGAAAAGGAAATTGATATTAGGAGGTTTGAATCTTAGTTTATGTTTTATATAGCGAGAACAAACCCCAAAAAAACTTATTTCTTAACTAAGCTCTCATCATAGTGCATAAAAAAATTAATCCAAATATTTCTTGAAAGCCTCATGATAACGGGCATAAATAACACTAAAGTGCCCACTATAGCAATAAAGGTTACTTTTAAATTGGCTTTAAAAATGAGATTGCTAATAACATAAGCCGCCACTGCAAAGGCAATACCCACAGCGTAACTTACATACATGGCACCATAAAAAAAGGAGGGCTCTATACGGTATTTGGTGTTGCATTTAGAGCAACGTTCATTAACTTTTAAAGTTTCAGATAAAATATAGGCATTCTTGTTGCTATACATGGATTCCTGATGGCACTTAGGACAGCATCCAGTTATCATACTATAAAGTTTAGTTCCTTTTTTAAACATTTATTTTAGTGTATTTTTGCAAGCGCTTTAATATGACAAAAGTAGTTGTATTAGCTTAAAATTCTGTAACAAAAGTCACATTTATATGCTTAACATTCATAATTTATCTATTTCATTTCAAGGAGAATACCTTTTTGAAGATATTACATTTAAGCTAGGAAATGGGGATAGAGTAGGGCTTATTGGAAAAAATGGAGCTGGAAAATCTACAATGCTTAAAATTCTATCTAAAGAATTAGAACCAGATTCTGGACAAATAGCTACCGATAAAGCGCTAAAAATAGGCTTTTTAAAGCAAGATATTGACTTTGTGTTTGGGAGAACCGTACTAGATGAGGCATATGAAGCTTTTACTGAAATTAAAGAGTTAGAGGCTAAAATGGAAAACATTAATAATCAATTGGCTGAACGAACCGATTATGATAGCGAGGGTTATAATCAGTTAATGATTGATATTAATGAGCTTCAGCATCAATACGAAATATTGGGCGGTTATAATTATCAGGGTGATACTGAAAAAATACTTCAAGGGCTGGGTTTTCAGCGTGATGATTTTAATAAGTTAACCGATACGTTTTCTGGTGGTTGGCGCATGCGTATTGAATTGGCAAAACTATTGCTTCAAAATAATGATATTCTTTTGTTAGATGAGCCTACTAATCACTTAGATATAGAGTCCATCATTTGGCTTGAAAACTTTTTAAAAAACTATTCTGGAGCAGTGGTAATTGTATCACATGATAAAATGTTTTTGGATAACGTAACTAACAGGACCATTGAAATTTCTTTAGGACGGATTTATGATTACCCAAAACCATATTCAAAGTATTTGGTACTGCGAGAGGAGTTAAGAACACAACAATTGGCATCTCAGAAAAATCAACAAAAGCAGATTGAGCAGACTGAGAAATTAATTGAAAAGTTTCGCGCTAAGGCTTCAAAAGCTACTATGGCTCAATCACTTATTAAAAAGTTAGGCAAAATTGAGCGTATAGAGGTTGATGAAGATGATAACAGTGTAATGACCCTTAATTTTCCTGTTTCAGTTACTCCGGGTAAAGTGGTAGTAGAGGCTGAGTCTGTTTCAAAAAATTATGGTGAAAAGGAAGTTCTTAAGAATATTAACTTATTAATTGAGCGCGATAGTAAAACGGCTTTTGTTGGGCAAAACGGTCAGGGTAAATCTACTTTAGCAAAAATTGTTGTAGGTGATATTAAGTATGATGGAGGTTTAAAATTAGGGCATAATGTGCAATTAGGATATTTTGCGCAAAACCAAGCAGAGTATTTAGATGGGAATAAAACCGTTTTAGATACCATGATTGATGCTGCAAATGAAACAAACAGAAGTAAAGTTAGAGACATTTTAGGGTCTTTTTTATTTAGGGGAGATGAGGTTGATAAATATGTTAGAGTGTTGTCTGGTGGCGAACGCAACCGTTTAGCCTTAGCAAAATTAATGTTGCAGCCTTTTAATGTGTTAATAATGGATGAGCCAACAAATCATTTAGATATTAAATCTAAAAACGTATTGAAGGAAGCTCTTAATAGATATGAAGGAACGTTAATTTTAGTATCTCATGACCGTGATTTTCTGCAAGGTTTAACTAATAAGGTCTATGAGTTTAAAGACCATAAGATAAAAGAGTATCTAGGTGATATAGATTATTATTTAGAACAAAGAAAGGTTGAGAATTTGAGGGAGGTTGAAAAAAGAACAGTTGTAAAAGAAACCCCTAAAAAAAAGAGTCATCAATCTTATGAAGAACAGAAAAAACTAAAGTCTTTAAACAATAAATTGAGTAATGTCGAAGCTAAAATTAATCAGCTTGAAAAAGATATAAAGACTATTGATTTAGAGCTTGAAATAAACTACGAAGAAGTCACTTCTCAACCAAACTTCTTTGATAATTATCATCAAAAAAAGTCAGATTTAGAAAAAATGATGGCCAAATGGGAGGAAATTCAGCTGCAAATTGAGCAGTTCGTCGATTAGTAAATGTTAAAAAAAAATGTATTTCATCGATTAAAATAGTTTTTAAGCTGTGTTTAGGCTATTTTCGTATAAGAATTAATCCCCAAATCTATTCTAAAATGAAAACCTTAAAGCTAATAGCAATTTGTTTTTTAACAACTGCTTATTCATTTGCTAATATTTCTTCTACCGAGAAAGACGCGCTAATTGCATTATATAATTCTACTTCTGGAGATCAATGGAATACCAGATGGAATTTAAATACAGACATTGATACTTGGTATGGTGTAACTGTTGAAAATAATGTAGTAGTAGAAATTAATTTACCATTTAATAATTTGCAAGGTGAGTTGCCAAAAGAAATTGGAAGCCTTTCTAATTTGAAAAAAATCAATTTAGGTTTTAATAAAATTTCAGGAGTAATTCCTAGTAGTATTAGTAATTTAAAAGAGTTGACTTCATTAGAATTATTTATGAATGCTTTTGAAGGAACAATACCTTCTGAACTTGGATCTTTAAAAAAATTAGAATCATTAAAATTATATAGTAATAAATTATCTGGAAACATTCCTGATTCTATAATGGAGTTATCTAATTTAAAGGAGCTTTTATTAGGAAGTAACTTTTTAACCGGAACAATTCCTACTGATATTTATGCATTATCTAAATTGCAAAAATTAAGTTTAATGGATAACAAACTAGAAGGAGAGATTCCAGTAGAAATTGCTCAATTAACAGATTTAGAAGAATTATTATTGTCATCAAATAACTTAACAGGTGATTTGCCAATTGAGTTCATGAGTTTGACCAAATTAAGTACAGTAATGGTTAGCGATAATAACTTAAACGAGGAATATATAAGTGTTTCTGGTAGAACACCTCCTGGAATTATGGAAATTAGTCCAACTTCTACAGCAGTATTAGATATTGAAAAAGAATAATTATAATAAATTTTTATAAAATTAATTAGTAAAGTACCTCAATTTGAGGTACTTTTTTAATTTTAAATATGTTAGAATATTATTTTTGTTGCCCATACTGTTGGCAATCTATATCAATATTATTAGATCTTTCTATACAAGAACAAAATTATATTGAAGATTGCGAAGTTTGTTGTAACCCAATTCGTATTGCATTTGAAGTTTTAGAATCAGAAATCACAGACTTTCAAGCTTCTAGCATAGAGCAATAATTTTTTTTGTTATAATGGTTGTTAAAACTAAAAAGGATTGTATATTTGCAGTCCAATATCGCGGGATAGAGCAGTAGGTAGCTCGTCGGGCTCATAACCCGAAGGTCACTGGTTCGAGTCCAGTTCCCGCTACGAAGAGAAAATCCTCTAAAACAAACGGTTTAGTTCACTCTAAACCGTTTTTTTATGGAATCTATTTACAAATTAGTTACCTTCGATGTTGAAAATGAACCTGCTTTAGAACGAAAACCTTTATTTTCAGATCACAAACTTACCTTCGTTTTTGAAAACCTAAAACTATTAAGGCATATCTCATCAAAATAAAAATAAAGTAATTATTTAGATGCAACAGAGCCAAAATAATGCTAAATAATAAAAGCATTTTTATTTTTAATAAATTAGTCTATTGTTTTTATTTTCGAAAGTTCATTTTATTTAAAAATTCCATTATTAATGTATAAGTTTTTATCGCATATATTAATCTTTTTTGCTACAACTACCCTTTTGTATTCTCAAAGTGAAATAGATTCATTATCAGCATGTCTAGAACAAGAAATGGCTAAACGAGAATACTACGATAATATCAAAGAGGGAAGAATTAAAAACTTAAAAGAACTTTTGTCTGATAAGACTATTACTCCAAAAAACAAATATTTCCTCATAAATAAACTTATATCAGAATACGAATATTATAGTTTCGACGCTACTTTGGAATATATGGAAAAAAGCAAAGAATTGGCACTGAAAATAAATGATCCATATTTTTTGCAAAAAGCTACAATTAGACTTACTAAATTATTAGCAACCTCAGGAAGATACAAAGAATCTCTTGATATTCTTAAAAAAACAAATAGAAGTAGTTTGAATGAGGATTTTTTGTTGGATTACTTTTTTAGCTATCAAAAGTGCTTTTCTGGACTCGAATTTAATTCAAAAGTAAAAAGTTTAAAAGAAAAATATTTTCAGTTATCCACTCTCTATAAAGATTCTCTAGATATTGAAATGTCTAAGCTAGAGCCAAATACATTAAGTTACTTAGGTGTAGTTGAAGAAAACTACAGATCAACAACTAATTTTAGTAAAGCTTTAAGTGTAAATACTAAAAGATTAGCTCGTGTACAAATGGGTACGCGTGATTACTCTATGATTACATATGAGAGATCATATACGAATGCTGCACTTCTTGGTGATGGATCTTTTGAACATAAAAAATTTCTATACTTATCTGCAATTTCAGATATACAAGCATCAGTTAAAGATAATGCCTCTTTAACAGATTTGGCTAAAATACTTTTTGATGAAGGCGACATAGATAAAGCCCATAAGTATATAACTTTTTCTTTTGAAGATGCAAAAACCTATAATTCCAAATTACGATTTTTAAATATTTCAAATATTTTACACGTAATATCAGAAACTTATGAAGCTAGAAGTTTCATGCAAAAAGAAAAACTTAAAAAATCCCTAGTTTTTATAAGTCTTTTATTTGTAATTCTAGTCATTGCCCTATTGTATATTTTTAGACAATTTAAAAAACTAAGAGAGGCTAGAAATGAATTGAAAGAAGCCAATACGAAATTAAAGGATTTAAATGAGAAGTTGAGTATTACGAACGAGGATTTAAAACGATTATATGAAGAATTATCAGCAGTTGATTCCATAAAAGAACAATATATAGGTGCGTTTTTAAACTTATACTCAGACTATATTGATAAGTTAGATGTTTATAGAAAAACGGTTAGAAAATATATAGTTACAAACAAAGTAAATGATTTACTTGAGTTAACTAAATCTAAAAAAGTAGTGGACGATGAATTGAAAATTTTCTATTCTAATTTTGATAAATCTTTTTTACATATATATCCAAACTTTATTGAGAACTTTAATGCGTTGTTGAAAGAAGGTCATAAAATCATGATTAAAGATGAAAATACGCTTACTGTAGAAATGAGGATTTTTGCACTTATCAGATTAGGTATTTCTAATAGTTCCAACATTTCAAAAATATTAAGATATTCTGTCAATACTATCTACAATTATCGGGTTAAAGTTAGAAATAGTGCCAATAATCGTGACACGTTTGAGGATATGGTAAAGAAAATAAAGTCTTAATGGTTTAAGTGTTTTGATTTCGAAATTCTAAGTTTTCGTAAAAAAACAACTCTATACTTCTACCTTAAATTTGTGTTTTTGCTACTTTTTATTTAAGTGTTAAAAACATTATAGTATTTAAAATCAATGTTTTATATTTTTTAATCTTCTATATATTCTACTTATTCTGTACTTCCAATTGTACTCAGTCTTCTTCTTGATTTAATTTGCGTTATAGCGTTCATTAATTTGATGGCTAAAAAATAAATTAAACTAAATATGAAAAAAAACAATTTGATTTTAAAATCATTAGCGATTTTATTTATTATGTCTTCATGGATTTCTTTTGCCCAACAAGCCACTATAAATGGAGTTGTAAATGACGAAACAGGAATGCCTATTCCTGGTGTAAATGTGATTAAAAAAGGAACCCAAACTGGGGCCGTAACAGATTTTGATGGGGCTTTTACTATCAATGCGGAAATGGGCTCTACATTGTCATTTAGTTATGTGGGTTATGTGGCTCAAGATGTTGTTGTAACAAGCAGTTCTTTAACGGTTACCTTAGTGCAAGATTTGGCACAGCTAGATGAAGTTGTAGTTATTGGTTATGGTACTCAGAAAAAAAGTGTGGTAACAGGTGCTATTTCTGGGGTTAAACAAAGTGAGTTGGAAGATTTGCCTATAACTAGGGTTGAGCAAACTTTACAAGGTAGAGTTTCCGGTATAACGATAGCTGCAAATTCTGGGCAACCAGGGTCTTCTTCTACAGTAAGGGTTAGAGGTATTACTACTTTAGGTAATAACGAACCTTTATGGGTTGTAGATGGTGTTGTTGTAGATTCTGGAGGTATTGGTTTCTTAAACCAATCTGATATTGAATCTGTAGAGGTGTTAAAAGATGCAGCCTCTCAAGCAATTTATGGTGCAAGAGCAGCAACTGGTGTTATTCTTATTACTACCAAAAAAGGGAAATCAGGGAAACTTAGTGTAAACTATAATGGTTATACCGGAATATCATCTGCTGCCAGAAAATTGGACTTATTGAACGCTACAGAATATACGACGCTATTAAATGAGAAATCTGTTAATGGCGGAGGTAATATTTTATTTTCCAATCCAGCTTCGTATGGAGAAGGCACTGATTGGCAATCTGTTATTTTTAATGATAGTGCTCGAAGAGAGAGTCATGAGTTTAGTCTAAGTGGTGGTAACGATGTTTCCAAGTTTTTTGCATCATTTGGATATACGGATCAAGAAGGTATAGTATTAAGTGATGTATCTAATTATATAAGAAAAAACATACGTTTAAATTCTACACATAATATTACAGATAAGCTGCGTTTTGGACAAACGGTTGGGTATTCTAATGAAAAAAATACGGGTATAGCCAGTAATACTGAATTTGGTGGGCCACTATCTTCTGCTATAAATTTAGACCCTTTAACGCCTACTGTTGAATCGGATCCAATTTTAGCAGGTCAAGCTCCTTATACCAACAATGGTATATGGCGCGATGTTAACGGTAACCCTTACGGTATTTCAGGCTTAGTAGCACAAGAAATGTCTAACCCGTTGGCATTTCAGCAAACACAATTAGGAAATTATGGTTGGGCGGAGAATTTTGTTGGAAATGCCTATCTGGAATTTGAACCTGTTGAAGGCTTAAAGTTTAGAAGTACTATAGGAGCTAAGCTTGCTTATTGGGGCTACCAGAGTTATACGCCAGTTTCTTATTTGAATGCTGCTTCTATAACCCCACAAAACAACATTTCAAGAGGTACCAATAAAGGTTTTGGTTGGAATATAGAAAATACCGTTTCCTATACCAAAACTTTGGGAGGTCATAACTTTAGTGTTTTACTTGGGCAAGGTGCGTATGTTGACAATATTAACTCCGGAGAAACCGTAACTTATTTTGATATTCCAGTTGATAACTATCGCGATGCATCATTTAATTTTAGTGTTCCTACAGATCAAATTAATGCATCTGCTTATACAGGTAATGAGCACAAGGTAAACTCATTGTTTTCAAGGTTAACGTATGATTATGACGAAAAATATTTGCTAACGGCAATTATAAGACGCGATGGGTCTTCTCGTTTTGGAGCCAATAATAAATATGGTTTTTTCCCGTCGTTTTCTGCGGGATGGGTGCCTTCTAAAGAAGATTTCTGGAAAGACAATGATGTGATCAACCAATTAAAAATTAGAGGAGGGTATGGTGTAACTGGTAGTGATGCCATTGGGGATTTCCGATATTTATCTACTGTAAGTGGAGGAAGAAACTATACTGTAGGAACCTCTGGATCTGTTGTTATTGGTAACAGTCCAGATGCACCATCTAACCCAGATTTAAAATGGGAAGAAACAAGTCAATTAAACATTGGTTTTGATACCAAGTTATTTAATGATTTTTCGCTAGCATTTGATTGGTATAAAAAAGAAACAACAGGTATTTTACAAAGTGTTACTATTCCGAGTTATGTTGGTGCAGTAGGAAGCCCAACTGGAAATGTAGCTGATATGGAAAATACTGGTATCGATTTAGAAATTGGATACAATAAAAGTTTTAATGATTTTAATTTATCACTAAACGGAAACGTTTCATTTTTAGAAAACTCGGTAACATTTTTAGGTAATGGCGTTGATTTCTTATCAGGTGGCGCTACCATTCAATCTAGTACTTACCCAATCACTAGGACTCAGGTTGGGCAACCGGTTAATTCTTTCTTTGGTTTTAAAACCAATGGTATTTTTCAAAACCAAGAAGAAATTAATAATTATGTTAATTCAGCGGGTACTGTAATTCAACCTAATGCTCAACCAGGAGATTTTAAATGGCAAGATTTAGATGATGATGGCGATATCGATTCAGATGACAGAGGGTTTTTAGGGAGCTCTATTCCAAAAGTTACTTTTGGATTCACCTTAAACCTTGATTACAAAAACTTTGATTTATTAGTGTTCTGTCAGGGTGCGAGTGGTAACAAAATCTTTCAAGGTTTAAGAAGACTTGATGTAGAAAACGCTAATTATCAAACTGCTGCTTTGGGTAGATGGGTTGGTGAAGGTACATCTAACAGTTATCCAAGATTAACAACAAACGATACAAATAATAATTTTTCCAACCCTTCAGATTTTTATCTAGAAGATGGAGATTATTTAAGGTTTAAAACTATCCAAATTGGATATACGCTTCCTTCAGATACATTAGGCAAATTCGGTATAGATAAATTAAGAATTTATTTAACCTCAGAAAACCTATTAACCTTTACTAAGTATAGTGGTTACGACCCAGAAATTGGGGGAGGAATTTTTGGTATTGATCGTGGATATTACCCACAGGCTATCACAAACCAACTCGGGATTAATTTACAATTTTAAAAAAAAAGACATGAAAAAAATAAAAAGCATAATGAGTTTAGGTATTGCTCTGTCAATATTTATACTTATAGTTTCCTGTAGCGAAGATTTTTTAGAAGTAGAACCAAAAGGTACTACACTTGAAGAAAACTATTATTCAAATGAAGCCGAAGCATATTCTGGTTTGGTAGCAGTTTATGATATTATAGGAAAGCAATCTCGTGGATTTGAAAATATGATAGCCCTGTTAAATTCTGGTTCAGATGATCATTTTACAGGCGGGGGTAGCTCTTCTGACGGTTCTCAATTGCAGGCGTTTTCTAATTACACAATTAGTGAATCAACCATTGCAACTAGTTATTGGAGTGATTTTTACCAAGGAATATTTAGAGCGAATACACTATTAACAAAATTACCAAGTGTTGATATGTCTGAAGCTACAAAAGCAAGATTTACAGCCGAAACTAAGGCTTTAAGAGCTATCTATTATTTTGAGTTAGTAAGACTTTTTAAGAATATTCCTCTAATTACATCGCCATTAGGGACTGATGAAATTTATAGCGTAACACAGGCAGAGCCAAGTGCTATTTATTCGCAAATTGAAACCGACCTACTTGAAGCCATTTCAGACCTTCCTGTTACATTAGATTTAGCAAACGAAGCAGGGCGTTTAACTCAAGGTGCTGCCAAAGCCCTTTTAGGAAAGGTGTATTTATATCAAGGAAAAAATAGTGAAGCTGTTGCGCAACTTGCAGAAGTAAATGGTACACCTGGGTCTACAAGTTCTTTTGGATATAAATTACTGGACAATTTTTCAGAATTATGGGAAGTTGGTAATAACTATCACAGTGAGTCTATAATTGAAATTGCCCATACAGATAAAAGTAATGCTGATTGGTGGTTTTGGGGCTCCGGTGCCGATGAAGGAAATAGTCTAAATGTAATGGTAGGACCGCGCGGATATGTTCGCAATTCGGGATCAACAGCGCCAGATTATGCGGCGGGCTGGGGTTTTAATGTTATAACTCAAAGTCTTTATGATGCTATGAACGGCGATCCAAGGTTTGATTCAACAATTGAAGATTTACAATCTTATGTGGATGCAGGTGAAGTTCAATTAGAAGAAAGTTACCAATATACAGGCTATTATCTTAAAAAGTTTATGCCTTTAAAATCAGATGAATCAACTGGAGGAGGTGCTACGGTACTTAATTATAAGCAGCATACATATATGATGCGTTTGGCTGATACTTATTTATTAGAAGCAGAAGCTTTGGGTGGTGCGGGTGCACGCGCGCAAGCACTATTAGATGCGGTAAGAGCAAGAGTTGGATTACCTTCTGTACCTGTATCAATGGATGTCATAATGAATGAACGTCGTTTAGAATTGGCTGGTGAGGGGCATAGATGGTATGATTTAGTAAGGACAGGTAGTGCTGCTTCGGTACTTTCAGATAGAGGATTTGTTGCAGGTAAGCATGAAATTTTTCCAATTCCATTGTCTGAATTGGAAAATACACTTATCGTTCAAAACCCTAATTATTAATCATTAAAATAAACTATAATGAAACTAAATATAAAATTAAATAGAGGTTTTAGGTATATAACTATTGCTTTAGCAGTCCTTATAGTAGCATGTCAACCGAATGAACTTGGTAGTGGTAATGGACTTACTGCAACAGATTTGGATGCCGGATTCACAGTAACCGATGTTGCTGAAGCAAATAATACTTATTTACTAACAGCCAATAACAGTTACATCACTTCAAGTTGGGATCTCGATAATGGTGCAGGTTTTGTTTCAGGCGGAACAAGTCAAGAGGTTTTTTATCCAGATGCTGGAACATACAGTGTTCAGCATAAAGTTACGGGGATAGGTGGAGCTTCTGAAACTTTTACCCAAACTATTGAGGTAGAAACCTCAGACCCAGTAGCAGGTAACTTAGTAAGAGGTGGGAAATTTCAAGATGCAGGTGATCATTCAGAATGGACTGTATTAAACATTAGTGGTGGAGGTGCCAGCTGGACTTTTAATGCGGGTAGTGCAACTATTGTAGCTGGTGGTTGGAATCAACAAGGCATTTACCAAGCTATTGAAGTGGTTGCTGGAAAAGAATATAAAATTGATATGATTGTTTCTGGAGATGGAAACAACGAAACTTGGTTTGAAGTATTTGCTAGCACAGTAGAGCCTGTACAGTGGAATGACTATGGAAATAACGTTGTAATGGGACTTAATACATGGGCAGGATGTGGTACAGGAACATTTAGTGGTTTACTTTCTTCAGTAGGATGCGTTGATAATTCGTACTCAAGTTCAAGAAGCAATACCGTAACATTTGATACTTCAGGAACTATCTATTTGGTAATTAAATGTGGAGGAAATACTACTCCTGGAATTACTATTTCAAATGTAGAAATGAGAGGAACGATATAATTTAGAACTGAGTCATAGTCTCGACTTAGTTAGTTTAGTTGTTTAGGTCCATATCTGTATCAGAATGGATATGGGCCTTTTTACAACAAAATAAGACTTTGCAAATCAGAATATCTTGATTTAAGAACTATGTAAACTTTTTAGTCTTAATCAGTTAACAGTCAATTAGATATTTTCAATGAATTATATTAAAATTTTACTACTGAGTTTATTATTTCTAAAATGCTCTTCATCTGATTCTGTTTCTAACGGGACTAATGAAACGCGCCCTAATCAAAATTTATCTTATAGTGAAGTAGACCTATATGTTACAAACCCTGATGAATCAGAGTTGTTCAAATTACAACCAACTAAAGTGCCTCAATTTAAAGAGAATATTAATTTTTCAATCACGGTAAATCCAGAAATCACCTATCAAGAAATGGATGGTTTTGGGTTTTCTTTAACTGGTGGTAGTGCAATGCATCTAAATAACATGTCTGCCTCAGCTCGTGCTAATATTTTAAATGAACTTTTCAACAAGGATAATGTAGGTGTTAGCTATTTAAGAGTTAGTATTGGTTCATCTGATTTGGATGCAGAAGTATTTTCATATAACGATTTACCAAATGGTGAAACCGATGAGTACTTAACACAATTTACAATTGAAAAAGACCAAGAAAATCTTATTCCTGTTTTAAAGGAAATTATAGCAATTAACCCAGATATTAAAATTATGGGGTCTCCATGGTCTGCACCAACTTGGATGAAAATCAATAACAATTCTATAGGAGGAAGTCTTAAACCAGAATATTTTTCTACATATGCTAATTACTTTGTAAAGTATATTCAAGCATATAAGGCAGAGGGTATTACAATAGATGCTATTACTGTACAAAATGAGCCATATCATGATGGGAATAACCCTAGTATGTATATGGAACCTATAGACCAAGCTTTATTTGTTAAAGCTCATTTAGGACCCGCTTTTGAAGCGGAAAACATTCAAACAAAAATTGTGATATGGGATCACAACGCTGATAATACTTGGTATGCAACGAGTATTTTAGATGATGTTGATGCCAATAAATATATAGATGGTTCTGCATTTCATTTATATAACGGATCTATCAATAACCTAAGTATAGTACATAATACCTTTCCAAATAAAAACCTGTATTTCACAGAGCAATGGGTAGGTGTAAATAGTGAATTTGAAGATAATTTACTATGGCATACACGAGAATTAATAGTAGGAGCTACTCGAAATTGGTGTAAAACTGTATTAGAGTGGAATTTAGTTTCAAATTCCAAATTAGAACCACATACACCAGGTGGCTGTACAGAATGTTTAGGTGGGATAACTATAGATGGGGATAATGTACAAAGAAATGTAGGTTACTATATCATTGCTCACGCTTCAAAATTTGTGAGACCAGGGTCTCGAAGAATTTCTTCGAATTATTCAGATGAATTGCCAAATGTAGTATTTAAAACACCTACTGGAAAAATAGTAGTAATTGTTGTTAACAATACCGAAATCGATAAATCATTTAACATAAAAACGCCTGGGGAATCTATTTCAACTTCCTTGAAAGGAGGAGCTGTTGGTACTTATGTATGGTAACTAAAAAATAATTAAAGGTGATAAAAAAAATAATTTACACAGTTACAATGACACTTCTAATATTTTCTTGTAATAATAAGAAAGAAAGTAACGATTTAGCAGTTTTAGACACCCAAAAATCTGAAATTCAAGTTTCGTTACTAGAAAAAGAAGTAATGGTATACACAACAGCACAAGATACCGATAAGAGACTGACTTTAGACTTAAAAACAACTTTTAAAAAGGCAGAACAACAATTAGAAACCGAAGTAGCTGTTTTTGTTAATCCTGAAAAGCAATTCCAAGAGTTTTTAGGAATAGGAGGTGCGATTACAGATGCTGCTGCCGAAGTGTTTTCAACTTTAAGCCAAGACAAACAAGAAGAGTTGTTAAAAGCCTATTATTCTGATGAAGGCATAAACTACAATATCATAAGAACGAGCATTCATAGTAGCGATTTTGGATTAGGAAGCCATACATACATAGAAGAAGGCGATAAGGAACTTAAAACATTTTCCATAGAAAAAGACAAGGTAAAGCGTATACCTATGATTAAACGTGCACAAGCACTTATTAAAGACGATTTGGTGTTTTACGCAACTCCTTGGAGTCCGCCTGCATTTATGAAAACCAACAACCATATGCTTCAAGGCGGTAAGTTGTTGCCGGAATTTAATCAAGCATGGGCAAACTACTATGTAAAATTTATTGAAGCCTATGAAGCCGAAAATATACCGGTTTGGGGCGTAACCATTCAAAACGAACCTATGGCGGTTCAACGTTGGGAATCTTGTATTTATACGGCGGAAGAAGAACGTGATTTTTTAAAAAATTATTTGGGCCCAACATTCGAAAAAAGTGGGTTGGGAGATAAGAACATCGTCGTTTGGGATCACAATAGAGATTTAATATCACACAGAGCAAATACTATTTTTGAAGACCCAGAAGCTATGAAATATGCCTGGGGAATTGGGTTTCATTGGTATGAAACATGGACAGGTGGTGAACCCAAATACGACAACCTAAAGAATATTAAAGAATCCTTTCCAACGAAAAACTTGTTGTTTACCGAAGGTTGTCAAGAAAAGTTCGACCCAACACAATACCAGCGTTGGTCTAACGCAGAACGTTATGGTAACTCTATGATTAACGATTTTAATAGTGGTACTGTAGGTTGGACAGACTGGAATATTTTATTGAACGAAAATGGCGGTCCAAATCATGTGCAGAATTTTTGTTTTGCACCTATTCATGCCGATACAAAAACCAATAAACTGATATATACGCCATCTTATTACTATATAGGTCATTTTTCAAAATTTATCAACCCAAAAGCTGTAAGAATAAGTACAACTACAAGCCGAAGTACACTAGAAAGCACATCTTTTAAAAATATAGATGGTTCAATAGTAACAGTAGTTATGAATAAAACGGAAGATAAAATATGGTATAATTTATTGGTAAATGAAAGTAAGGTTTCTTTAGAAATTTTACCGCATTCAATTCAAACTTTAGTTTACTAGCAACAGTTTGTAGGGCAAATAATGATATTAACCGTCTGATAAGATTTTATTATTTGAAATAAGATAAAACCTAACTAAAATAATTCATTAAAAAATTTATTAATCTAAAACAATTTAATCATGAAAACAAAACTATTCTTTATCGTAATCACTTTTATAATGCTTGTCTCTTTTCAGGTATTTTCGCAAGTTAATGTTAAAATTCAAGTAGATATGTCATCAGAAACAGTAAGTGCTGATGGAGTTCATGTTGCTGGGTCATTAAATGGTTGGTCTCCAAGTGATACTCTGCTAACACAAGAAGGTTCGTCAGGTATTTATTCAGTAGTATTAGCTTTAAATCCAGGATGGTATGAATACAAATTTTTAAATGGAAATGCTTGGGGTACAGAAGAAGCTCCTAGTGGTGCTTGCGCACTTTGGGATAACAATAGGCTGTTGTATATAAATGACTCTGGAGTTGATGTTGACCTAGAGTTAGTTCCTTTTAACGGTTGTAATGCAGATGGAACAGGATTTACCTTAACATATAATGTTGATATGTCATCAGAAACAGTGAGTGCAAATGGAGTTCATTTAGCAGGTTCCATAACCGGTTGGCAACCAAATAAATTTCAATTAACTGATGTTTCAGGTAATATTTATAGCAGAACATTAAGATTACCTACACCATCTGATTATGCCATAAGTCTTCACTATAAATACCTTAATGGCGACGCTTGGGGGACTGATGAAACACCTGGTCCAGAAGCAACGTGTGCTACAGTAACGGGTACAGATAGAATACTTACCGTTTCAACTTCTGGAGAACAATTATTGGATGTGTTTAATGGTTGTAATTATACCCTAAATATAAAAGATGAGGTTTTTAACGAAACAAGTGTAATCTACAATAAGCCATTAGCCCAATTAATTATTTCACAAAATAACGGTATGCCGAATGCAAAAGTTAAAATATTTGATATTTCTGGTAAATTAATTAAAAGCAAGAGTGCAATCGGTGACGGTTCTTCAACTCTGATAGATGTAAATGGATTAAGTGGATTATATTTTGTTAAAATTGAGAACAATAATTTACATAGTGTCAAAAAGGTACTTATTTATTAAAAAAATAAAAATTTAAACTGTAAAAAATTGAATCTATTAGCACTTGTATTAATGTTGATAACGTTTTTCTTATTTAGTCGTGATAGGGATGGAAATGTAAATGGACAAACAATTCTGCACCTGTAAATTTACAATTTGAAGCTTCAATTGTAGGAGCCATTGCAGGCAAACCTATTGGAGATGGATTATTTAAGAGTATTTCAACAAATTGTTTTAAACATCAATTAATTTCAGTTTTTAGATTATGAAAAAAATATTAAAATGTTATGTTTATTTGTTAATAATAATTTTAGTCGGTTGTCATGCAGAAACTAAAAAAGAAACGAATAAAACAACAATTGAATACACTTTTGAAGCAGAAATAGATTCTTTAATTGATTTAATGACCTTAGAGGAGAAAATTGGTCAAATGAATCAATACAACGGGTTTTGGGATGCAACCGGACCTGTACCAAAGTCCGATGAACTAGCCGCATTAAAATATGAGCATTTAAAAAAAGGCCTTGTAGGTTCCATGCTTAATATAAAAGGTGTTAAACAAGTTAAAGCACTTCAAAAAATAGCTGTAGAAGAAACCAGGTTGGGCATTCCATTAATTTTTGGTTTTGACGTGATTCATGGCTATAAAACCATAGGTCCCATTCCATTGGCAGAGGCTGCAAGTTGGGATTTAGAGGTCATAAAAAAGGCAGCTCAGAATGCAGCCGAAGAAACAGCCGCTTCTGGAATCAACTGGACATTTGCTCCTATGGTTGATATTTCTCGAGATGCACGTTGGGGACGAGTTATGGAAGGCGCTGGAGAAGATCCGTATTTAGGGTCTAAAATTGGTGTTGCTAGAGTAAAAGGGTTTCAAGGGGATGATTTAGCTTCTCCAAAAACCATAGCCGCTTGTGCAAAACATTTTGCAGCCTATGGGTTTGCTGAAGCAGGACGCGATTATAACACCGCAGATATAGGTACTTCAACACTCTATAATGTTGTGTTTCCTCCGTTTAAAGCTGTTACGGAAGCAGGTGTACGAACCTTTATGAATTCTTTTAATTTACTAAATGATATTCCCGCCACGGGCAATGAATTTTTACAGCGTGGCGTATTGAAAAAAGAGTGGAATTTTAATGGGTTTATCGTTTCAGATTGGGGGTCTATTGCGGAAATGATTCCACATGGTTATGCGAAAGATATTAAGCATGCTGCGGAGTTAGCTGCTAATGCAGGTTCTGATATGGATATGGAATCCAGTGCCTATGTGGCAGAATTAGCAAATCTAGTGAAGGAAGGAAAAGTTGATGAGAAACTAATTGATGATGCAGCGAAACGAATTTTAGGAGTGAAATTTGAGTTAGGTTTATTTGACGACCCCTATAGATATTGTAACGAAGAAAATGAAAAAAACATTGTAGGAAAAAAAGAATTTCATGAGGATGCTTTAGATATCGCTAAAAAATCAATTGTTCTTCTTAAAAATGAAAATAATCTGTTGCCTTTACAAAAGGAAAAGCAAAAAATAGCAGTGATAGGGGCATTGGCAAATGATAAAACCAGTCCACTTGGTAGTTGGAGATTGGCAGGGGATGATGGCACTGCTGTTTCTGTTTTAGAAGGACTACAGCAATATAAAGAAAACACCTTAACATATGCAAAAGGGGCCGATGTGGTTACTCAAGACTCCAAGGTAGATTTTGTGTTTGAACTTAAATTAAACGAAAGGGATACTTCAGGGTTTTCAGAAGCGGTAAAAGTCGCAAAAGCATCCGATGTTGTTATTATGGTGTTGGGTGAACATGGCTATCAAAGTGGTGAAGCTAGAAGTAGAATCAATATAGACCTTCCAGGGGTGCAACAAGACCTTTTGGAAGCCATTTATAAAGTAAATAAAAACATTGTTCTGGTATTAACCAATGGCAGACCATTAGCAATTACGTGGGCAGACAAACATATTCCTGCTATAGTAGAAGTGTGGCAATTAGGTGTGCAAAACGGAAATGCAATTGCACAAGTTCTGTACGGTGACTATAACCCAAGTGGTAAGCTTCCAATGACATTTCCTAGAAGTGTTGGGCAAATCCCCATTTACTATAATTATAAAAATACGGGGCGACCATATGGAGAAAATAGTGATGTTGTGTTCTGGTCGCATTATAGCGATGAAAGTAACAGACCATTATATCCATTTGGACATGGCTTAAGTTATACCACATTTTCCTATAAAAATTTAAAAATAAACACATTGGCAGAAAGAAAAATTATAGTTTCTCTTGATGTTACTAACACAGGAACAGTAAAAGGCAAGGAAGTTTCACAACTTTATATCCAAGATAAAGTTGCTTCGTTAGCAAGACCAGTAAGAGAACTAAAAGGTTTTGAAATGGTGGAATTAGAGTCCAAAGAAACTAAAACAATAGAGTTTACGCTCACTGAAAAAGAGTTGGGATTCTATACAAATAAAGGGGAGTTTGTTATAGAGCCTGGTGAATTTAATGTGTTCGTAGGAGGGAGTTCAAACACAACACTATCAGGTGAATTCATCCTAGAATAATGCCCTTTTTAAAAAAATAAGTTATAAATAAATTGAAAAAAATGAAAAACAGAATCTTTTTAGCGCTTTCGGTGATTTTATTATCGTTTCAAGCGTGTAGTAGTGACAGTAAAGTTAATGAGCCCATTATTCCAACGAACTTATCAATATCCAGTGTTAAACTAGGTGCAGATGGTGGCAATCCTAATGGAGATGGTAGTGGCGTTGTTAACTTCACGATTACAGCTACAAATGCCACTTCCTATAGGATTTTAATTAATAATGAGACTTTAGAACTTACCCAAAACACATTTAGTTATACCTTTACACAAGGTGGTACTAATGACTATGACATTTTAGTAGCAGCCTATAATTCAGCGGGAAATACTAGTATTACTTATTCAGTAACTGTTTATGTAGAAACAGAACTCAATTTAATTTGGCAAGATGAGTTTGATACCAATGGTGCACCTGATGCTTCTAACTGGGGTTACAATACAGGAACTGGTGATAATGGTTGGGGAAATAATGAGTCTCAATATTATACAGATAGATTAGATAATGCAAAAGTCGAAGGGGGAGTCTTAAAAATTACTGCTAAAAAGGAAGATTATCAGGGGTCAGCGTATACTTCGGCAAGACTTCTTACTGCAGGTAAATTCGAGTTTACCTATGGAAGAGTTGATGTTCGTGCTAAACTACCAGCAGGTGGTGGTGTATGGCCTGCTATTTGGATGCTTGGAGCTAATTTTGGTTCAGTTGGTTGGCCTGCATGTGGTGAAATTGATATTATGGAGTATGTTGGCAATAATCCTGGGCAAATTTCAAGTGCTTTGCATACAACATCTAGCTCAGGCGCAACAGTTAATCACAAAGTTACATCTATTACTAATGAAACTACAGAGTTTCATTTATACTCGGCTATTTGGACAGAAAATAGTATTAGCTTTTTGTTAGATGACGTTGAATATTTCACTTACAATCCATCAACTAAAAACGATGCTACATGGCCATTTTACAACAATCAATTTATAATACTGAATATTGCTATGGGAGGTAATTTAGGAGGTGCAATTGATCCTAATTTTGATACATCTACCATGGAAATTGATTATGTAAGAGTATATCAATAATAATTCAAATATCTGGTCAACAAATTTACACCCCGCTAGATATAAACTTTTATCAATTTTTGATAAAATTTTATTTTGGTTATTCGTATTATCTGTAATTTATTCAATTGTAAAAATAAAGGACTTATTATTTACGATGGTACCAACTATATAGTTTGAATTGTTCTGTTTAATTAAATAAATATTTAAAAGTGATTTAGTTTTTTTGAATAAATTTAAATATAGAATAATTATAAATCAGGGTACACGATTGCGTACACGATTTTATTAAAATAAGGCATATAAGCGTCAAATTCGGGTGGTTTCTTGAACTCATAACCCGAAGGTCACTGGTTCGAGTCCAGTTCCCGCTACTAAGTTTTAAAAAACGGTTTAGGTTTTCCTAAACCGTTTTCTTTTTACAATTACTTTATATCTATCTCAAAAACACGCATTATTCTCAATTCTGTCTAATTTTTTAAATACTCATTTCATCATTTTTTTATTTGAGAATTTTAGTTTATTCAAGTTTTAAAGGTTGATAATCTTTGTTGTTTGGTCATAAATTACTATACATAGCTCTATAGGTTATACTATCCAAATTTTAGTTTTTGTAAAATTGTTAAGTTGGATTATAGAAGAACTAAATTATTGTCAGTTATGAATAACTTAAAGTTAATTTTTTTAATTGCTGTTTCAAGCATTTTTTTAAACTGTAAAAACTCATCAAAAGAATCCACATCAAAAAAAGAAATAACTGTTGATGAAGTTTTAAAATCTAGTTCAGGTAAAATTAAAGAGGCTTTAAAGCCTTTAAAGGTTTATGATAGTCTTCCCAGAAATATTGAAAATGAAGAAGGAAAATGGGAGTTAGTTGGTGTAAGAGATTGGTGTAGTGGGTTTTGGCCAGGGGTGTTATGGTATGCCTTTGAATTCTCTGGAGATAAAGAACTTAAACAAGCCGCTGAGAATTTTACGGCCCCTTTAAAAGCAATCGCATATTCACCTGCTTCTGATCACGATATTGGTTTTCAAATATATTGCAGTTTCGGTAATGGTTATAGACTTACTGATAATGAAGCTTATAAAGAAATTATGTTAGCAGCAGCAGATACTTTGGCAACATTGTATAATCCTGTTGTGGGTTCAATTCATTCATGGCCAATAAAACCACAGTATCCGCATAATACGATAATTGATAATATGATGAATTTAGAACTTCTATTTTGGGCATCAAAAAATGGAGGGTCAAAAGAGCTTTATAATATTGCAGTAAGTCATGCGGAAGTTACTATGAAAAATTTGGTGCGACCCGATTATTCTACTTATCACTTAGGCTCATTTGATAACAAAACTGGAGATTTTATAAAAGGAGTAGCTCATCAAGGTTATGCTGATGATTCTATGTGGGCGCGTGGACAAACCTGGGGTATTTATGGATTTGCTTTTTCATACAGAGAAACTGGAATAGAAGATTTTTTAAATACTTCTATAAAGCTTGCAGATAAATTTTTAGAACGGTTGCCAGAAGATGGTATTCCATTTTGGGATTTTGATGATCCCAAAATACCAAATGCGCCAAAAGATGCATCTGCGGCCGCCATTGCTGCTTGTGGGATGCTAGAGCTGGCAGGTTTGGTTAAAGAGGATGATTTGAAGATTAAATATTATAATGCCGCTAAAAGGTTTATTGATATTTTATCTACCAATGCTTATTTAAGCAATGATAAAAATCAAGCATTACTTATGCACTCAACAGGCCATCATCCAAAAAATTCTGAAATTGATATGCCAATAATTTATGCTGATTATTATTTCATGGAGGCCTTATTAAGGTTGAAAAAGTGGAAATCTTAAATCTAGAAACAAAACCCTAATGAAAAATTGGTTCACTGTCTTAATCGCTCTGTTTTTCAGTTTCGCACTTTATGCACAAAATGAAACCGAAATAGCATCTAGCGGTTTCTCCATTTTAAATTGGAGTGTTTTAATTGTGTTTTTACTTGGCACTACGCTTATAGGAGAGTTAGTTAAAAATAAAGATAAGGGTTTAGATGCCTTTTTTAAAGGTGGAAATAAATTACCGTGGTGGGCGGTTTCTTTATCTCTGATTGCTACAAAGACCAGTGTAGCTACTTTTATTGCTGTACCTGCTTTTATTTTTTCCATGAACGGAAATTTAACCTATGTACAAATGACTATTGGGTTTGCATTGGGTAACATTCTATTTGTTTTTGTGTTATTGAAGGAATATTATGAGGAAGGTATTTTTAGCCCTTATGAGTTTATTCAAAATCGTTTAGGGGTAAAAATCAGTCAGTTAGCGCGTACTTTTTTTATGATTGGTGCCACTATGAGTCAGGGGGTACGGTTGTTAGGGACCGCTTTAGTGCTTAGTGTAATAACTGGTCAAAGTACGGTTGTTTGTATTGTAATTATAGCATTGTTTGCTGTTATTTGGTCATACATTGGTGGTATTACTACCGTTGTGTGGACGGATGCCATTCAATTTGTGATTTTTATTTTCGGGGCGCTCTTTGCAGTCTTTTATGCTGTAGGGGATATTCCGGGAGGATTTGGGGAAATGATGGCTATAGCAGATAAAAAAGCGAAGTTAGTGCTTTGGGATTTATCCCTAGACCCTCATAAGACTTATACCCTATGGGTTGGTATTTTGGGGTGTACCTTTTTTGAATTTGGTTCTAATGCTGTAGATCAAGTTGTAACCCAAAGGGCCTTATGTTGTAAAAATCTAAAGGAGGCTAGAAAAGCCGTTGCCTTTTCGGTAATAGGAGTTGTTACAACCTGGTTAATGGCAATTGTAGGCATCGGTTTGGTGGCTTATTATGATATCAACCCGTTATCCGATTTAGTTAGTGAATCTATTAGTTCAGAGCCCGATAGAATTTTTCCTTATTATGTGGTTAACGAATTGCCAAATGGTATTTCGGGTCTTATAATAGCTGCTATGTTTGCCGCTGGAATTTCAACTTTAGACTCGGCATTAACCGCATTATCTCAAACCAGTGTTATGGGGATAGGAACTTTGGTTTTTCCAAAACTAAAGACTATGGAAGAAAATAAGATTGTGAAAATATCAAAAAGAGCCATCATTGTATGGGGGTTTATTTTAGCATTACTCGCTTTTACCTTTAGTTTCTTTCAAGATGGAGGTCTATTGGCGCTAGGTTTTAAGGTTCCTGGATACGCCTACGGAACCTTAATTGGTATAGCATTTTTAGCATTAATTAGAAAAGGAAAATTTGTTGGTGTTTTAATAGGCGCTATGATAACAATAATAGTTATTGCTTTAATGCATAGAGAAGGAATTAGTTTCTTTTGGTGGTTTCCAGTTGGTGCGCTAGTAGTTATGATTACAGCTTTGTTACATTGGAGTTTAACAAACAAAAAAGAATTAGAACAATAAAAAAAAGATAAAAAGTGCAAGAGTTTAAAACAACTTTAATAGAAGGTTTTGATGTGATAGTAGTTGGAGGTGGTGTGTCTGGAAGTCACGCAGCTATAGCCGCAGCCAAAACCGGAGCAAAAACATTACTCATCGAACAGTTTGGCTTTTTAGGCGGTTCTTTAACCGCAATGGGAGTTGGTCCTATGATGACATTTCATAACCGTGCTGGAAGACAATTAGTGTTTGGGTCTCCAAATGAAATGGTAAGTAGGTTAGTTGCCAAGGGTGCTAGCCCAGGGCATATTTTAGACGGTACGGGTTATTGTTCTACGGTAACACCTTTTGATGCTGAAATGCTAAAGGTGACTTTAGAAGACATGGTTTTAGAAGCAGGAGCTGAAATTTTGTATCACACCAGATTAATAGATATTTCAAAAGAAACAGATAAAATTACATCTGTTTTCATTCATAACCGTGGAGGTATTCAAGAAATTCCGGCTAAGGTTTTCATTGATGCTAGTGGGGATAGTGAAATTGTAAAACTATCGGGAGTACCCTTTACAGAAGGTAGGAAAACCGATAATAAATCACAGCCAATGACCACAAATATAAAAGTGGGCAATGTAGATAGGGAAAAGCTTCGTGAGTATATGATTAATAATTGGGATCAGTTTGATGCCGAAGAACGTTCTGATGATAAAGCTGAAGTTCTAAAACGTACCGAGCGTATTTCTACTTGGGGATTCTATGATTTATGGAATGAAGCCAAAGCAAAAGGAGAGGTTACTGTGCCAAGGGATAACGTACTGTTTTTTGAAACCAATACAAAAGGTGAATTTATTTTTAATACCTCTCGGGTTTTAGGTTTCGACCCTTTAAACCCTTTTGATATTAGTAAGGCTGAAACTATGGGGAGAAGGCAATGTGTTGAGATTTATAATTTCTTAAGAAAATATGCTCCAGGATTTGAAAATGCCACTTTTGTTAGTACTGCACCACACATTGGAATTAGAGAATCTCGTCATCCACATGCAAAATATGTATTGTCGGCAGAGGATTTGGTAAATGAGGTAAAGTTTGAAGAAACTATTGCTGTTGGGGGTTATCCCTTAGATATTCATTCACCAGATGGAGGAACAACAGATACTACACATTTAAGAGATGAAGGTGCATATTGCATTCCTAAAGATTCATTGTTGGTAAATGAAGTAAATAATCTTGTTCTTTCAGGTCGGGCTATTGGGGCAGACCATTTTGCAAGTGCGGGGTTACGCGTTACGCCCATAGCCATGGCTATTGGTCAAGGAGCTGGAACTATCGCTGGTTTGTCAGCTGTGAATCAGACAACTCCTAACAATTTGGGATATGATAAAATAAAACAAGAGCTTTTAAATAATGGAGCTTATTTAGGTTAATTAATATTAATTAAGTAAGACATTAAATAAAATTGAAAGCAACAAACAGGAAATAGATGCAGGCAACTTGGTTAAAGGAATTTACTTTATTCAAATAAAGAATAACAGACAACTTACCACTAAAAAAATAATTTAATATTAGTGGGTTTAAAAATAGATGTATAAATGAGAAAGACCTTTCTTTTATTTTTGTTTTCAAACGTTTGCTTGTTGGTTCAAGCACATAATCAAGCAAGAGATACCATTTTTATAAAATCTATAAGTGAGCTAGCTAAATACGCTGAAAAGAGTAATGTTTTGGTTAAAATGAAACCGGGAGATTATTCTATCAATTCAATAAAAATTGGAAGGTTAAATGTTTTTGAATATGGTAAGAATAGTAAGAAAAAAGGTGATTTTAGGATAGGGTCACTTATTCATTTTTCTGGTGATAATAGTCAATATTTTTTAAAAGGAGTTACCATTAGCATAGATGGAAAGCTACATGAAAATTATCCTAAAAGTGAGTTTAGCGAGTTTTTGGTAAGTGGGAATAATAATTATATAGAAGGGCTAAAAGGGAAGGACGTAGGAGAACATGTTCCAGGTAATCGTGTACAAATGCTACGTGTTATGGGAGATGATAATACTATTAAAAAGGCAGATTTATATGTGCATGGTTCTTACCCTTATGGTTATGGTCATTTATTAGGTAAAGGGGGAAAAGCTTTGGTGGCTAACCATAAGCATTCGGTATTGTTGGTGGAAGGAATTAATACCAAATTAATTTACTGTAAAGTGGTATCTCATGCATTTGGGCACGGAATTGTTATGCAAGGTGCTGTTAATACTTTGGTGAAAGATTGTTATGTGGAAGGAAAAATGAGAACTACCAATGAAATGCTAGCGGAAACTTCAGGACCTGCTTTTATTGTTGGCTTTAAGAGTGATTATCCTCCTGGTAAAATTTTACCCAATGAAATTAAAGCGCTTTCAGAAGATGGAATTAGAACCTATCCTTTTGGAGGTCTTAATAGAAGACGAACTCAAGGCGTTACAGTAATTAATTGTACAGTTAAAAATATGCGCTCGGGCTTTGATTTAAGTGCCAACTTACCACCAACCAAAATAATAGGCTCAACTGCAATTGGGTGTCAGGAAAAAGGATATTCAATTGGTACAGATGGGGTGATAAAAAACAGCAAAGGAGATGCTTTGTATGGTCCACTAATTACATTTGTTGGAAACAACATAAAAAACTGTGTGGTTGATTTAAAACTGGTTGATACTATAAGTGAATATAAAGTTCCTAGATTGGCAGAAATTAATGGTTCAGGTCATCATATTACCATCCGTAATTACCAGGAAAAACAAAGAAGTATAGCGTCTCCAATTGTATTTGGAGAATCTTTTTGGAATGACGTTCATAGTTGGAGAAAACCCCAAGCCCCACGTGGTTCATTTGCAGGTGCTAAAAATATTCAGTTGTTCAACTATACTGGAATGCCTGTTATGTTAAATGATTTGTCAATAAATTGTAAGGTGACAAATAAAGAAGAACATAAAACAGTTATCAATGCGGGTGTTGGAGGTAATAATACCAATGATTTGTTAAAACGAATAGACAAAGATGTTTTGGCTAAAAATCCAGATTTGGTGATTTTGATGGTTGGAACCAATGATATGTTGAATTCCAAAAAAATGATAGATTATAAAACCTACACATCAAACTTAAGAACAATTATAGATAAGATTAAATCTAAAACAAATAATTTAGTGCTATTGAATCCTATTCCTGTAGATAGTGCTTACCTTTTTACAAGACATCAAAAATCACTGTTTAATGAAACTCCCAATACAAAAATAGATAAGGCTGGTAATATTATGGAAAAGTTGGCAAAAGAATGTGGCGTGTTTTTTTTCGACTTAAACCAAGAATTTAAAGGGTTAAACCTACCAAAACACAATAAGGATATATTTATTAAAAACGAAGTAAATAGTGGAAGAAAAGATGGCGTGCATCCAACAGCTTTAGGGTACCGTTTTATTGCTGAAAAAACACATGGCTTTTTAAAGAAAAACAACTTATTGAATTCCAAATCAAAAATAATTTGTTTTGGGGATTCCATTACAAGAGGTGGAGATAAAAGTGAAAACTATCCAAGTTATTTAAATGAGTTTTTAGATTAATGTTATAAGCTTGCTGAATATAGTCCAGTGTTAAGTGATTGATATATAGGGATGTAAATTAGATTTATAGACTGGGTAGCTTACATGTTTATTTAATTATACCATAATTTTTTTTTAATAACAGTTTTTTATACTTATATTTGGTGCACCAATCTGGTGTACCAATTTTGAAATTGGTTGTTTAATTACTAAATAAAAACTAACTAAATGAAAATTAATAATGTAAAAATACTAATGCAAACCATATTAGGTGTGGCTTTTGTTTTGGTGATATTCGGTTGTAATCAAACGGTAAAGAAAACAACAGAAACAAAAATTAAAGATTCTGTTTATCCAAGTGACGTTATACCTTTTATGGATGAATGGAAAATTCTTTTAGGAGATGGTACAAGAAGCGATTCTTTGGTTAACTTTTCTAAGGAAGGGTTTTTTTATGTTGAAAACGATGGGGAAACTAATTGGGTAGTGTATAAAACGCCAAATTCCGGTATTACATCACGAACATCGAGTAATACAAGAACTGAACTTGGGCAGAAAAAACATTGGATACCTGAAACGGGTGGAAAGCTTACTGGTACTTTAAAGGTAATGCATGTATCAACTTCTGGCGACGCTCGTGTTGCGGCTTCTTATTCCGTAGTAGTCGGTCAAATTCACAGTGATGAGGGGCATGAAAATGAACCTATAAAAATCTTTTATAAGAAATTCCCAGGGCATACTAAAGGATCTGTTTTTTGGAACTATGAAATAAATACGGCTGGAGATGATAATTCTGGTCGATGGGATTATTCTACTGCTATTTGGGGTGATGACATGTCAGTGGTTGGATCCAGTTCTACATCGTACCCTGAGGAACCCCAAGATGGTATTAAATTGGGTGAAGAATTCAGTTATGAAATAAATGTTTATAAAGGAATCATGTATTTAACTTTTACTAGTGAAGGTCATGAAACTATTAAATTCACAAAGAATTTATTGAAGTCGGATTTTTCAACAAAGTCAGATATTCCAGAACAAATTTTGAAATTATATGCCGCAATTGGGCGTGATGGTATTGAACGCGATACTGCATATGCAGGTGAAATACAATATTTTAAACAAGGAGCTTACAACCAAACAAATGGAAAATCTCCCGAGGATAATATTGTTTGGAGTACAGGTTCTGAAACTTATGGAGGAGACATTACAAAGCAGTATGAAAATGGCTGTTATGCTGAAGTGTGGTTTAAAAGCGGAACCGTAGGTCCTGGCACAGAGCCAAATATTGAGTAATTTCATTTTGGGGGATATCCTGAAAAAATAAATAATGTTTCTAGATGTTGAGATGGTTTATTAAAAGCTCCCTTGGAGCTTGAATGCCATTCTTTAATTGAGGATATTGAAAATTAAAAGCTAATAATTACATGCTGAAAAGTCAAGAAATAAGAGAGCGCGCTCCAGAGATGGATTCTTTGCGTATGGGTGCGGGTTGGACTAAATTGCAATTATCACAACCTCAAGTTGCTATTGAAAGTTCATTTGGAGATAGTCATCCAGGAAGTGTTCACCTAAATAAATTTGTGGAAATTGCTCGAGAAACGTTTAATGAAAATAAGGTAAAGGGTTCTCGATATTATTGTACAGATATGTGTGATGGTCAAGCACAGGGGCATGATGGCATGAATTACTCACTTGCTTCAAGAAACGTTATGTGTGATATGATAGAAACACAACTGTCAGCTACACCTTTTGATGGCGCTATGTTTATTACTTCATGTGATAAATCAATGCCAGCTCGCCTTATGGCAGCTTGCAGATTGAATATTCCTTCAATTATATTACCAGGAGGAGTTATGAAATCAGGACCAGGAATGTTGACCTTGGAACAAATTGGAATGTATAGCGCCCACTATGAACAAGGTAAAATAACTAAGGAGGAATTTGACTCTTTCAGGGAAAGTGCATGTCCTACTTGTGGGTCATGCTCGTTTATAGGAACAGCAGCAACAATGCAGGTCATGGCAGAAGCACTTGGGTTAACATTACCAGGAGCTTCAATACGCATTGCGGTATCAGATGAATTAGAACAGGTTACTAAAGATTCAGCTGTAAAGTTGATATCGCTGATTGAAAAAGATCTGGTTCCTTCAAAAATAGTTACGCAAAAATCTTTTGAAAATGCCATTATGGTACATGCTGCTATTGCTGGATCATCTAATACTCTTATACATATGCCGGCAATTGCTCACGAATTAGGTTTTGAGTTAAATGCTGATTTGTTTGATCAAATTCACAGAAAAATTCCTTGGTTGTTAAATTGTAGACCATCAGGAAAATACCCTGCAGAATTATTTGTCTATGCCGGTGGCGTTCCTGGAATAATGAAAGAAATTAAAGAACACCTTCATCTTGATGTCATGACTGTAACTGGAAAAACATTAGGTGAAAATCTAGATGATTTAGAAAACAATGGCTTTTTCTCGGAATGTAATAAAGGATTAGAAGCATATGGAGTAAAAGCAGAAGATGTTATTCGTCCAGCTAAGAATCCATTAAATGAAGAAGGAGCTATTGCAATTTTAAAGGGAAATTTGGCACCTTTAGGCTCCGTTACAAAGCACTCTGCTATTGCAAAGGAGATGCAACAAGTTACCTTAAGAGCTAGAGTTTTTGAGTGTGAAGAAGATGCTTTGAAAGCGGTTTTAAGCAAAAAAATAAAACCTGGTGATGCGGTAATTATACGTTGTGAAGGACCAAAGGGAAGTGGCATGCCTGAAATGTTTTATACTACAGAGGCAATTGCCAGCGATAGCGAATTAATCTCATCAACGGCATTGATTACAGATGGACGTTTTTCTGGAGCCACCAGAGGACCGGCAATTGGTCATGTTTCTCCCGAGGCGGTAGAAGGCGGTCCAATTGCTTTCATTGAAGAAGATGATTTGATAAGAATAGATATTCCTGAACGAAGACTTGATTTAGTTGGAGTAAAAGGTGAGGCAAAAAAAGTAAGTGAAATAAATGCTATAATTGCAGAGCGAAAGTTGAATTGGTCAGCACCAGAAAATAAATTTAAGAGAGGTCTACTTGCTAGATTCACACGATCAGTGTCATCTGCAATGGAAGGAGCAATTCAATAATAACAGATATTTGGGTATTGGTAATGTATAGATAGTTATTTAAAACCCGTTCAAATTTTAAATTCAAAAATGGAAGGTAATAAAACAAGTGTGATTTTTTTAATGGGAGTTTCAGGATGTGGAAAGAGCACTATTGGACATATACTATCTGAAACTTTAAAAATCCCTTTTTTTGATGGTGACGATTATCATCCAAAAAAAAACATAAGAAAACTGAGCAATGGTATACCATTAACTGATGAAGATAGGTATGGCTGGTTGCATACTATTAATGAACTTGCTAAAGAACAATTACAAAAAAACAGCTGTGTAATTGTTTGTTCTGCCTTAAAAAAATCATATAGAGACATTTTAGAAGAAGGTATTCAAGGCCAAGTTAAATGGATTCATTTAATTGGTAGTTTTGAGCAGATTTTAGAGCGATTGAATAAAAGAGAAAATCATTTTATGCCGCCAAGTTTATTGAAATCACAATTTGATACTTTAGAACAGCCAAAAAATGCATTAGAAATAAATGTTTCTTTAAGTCCAAAGGATATAGTTGATAGTATTTTAAATGAAAATAATAATAAATCAGAATTTGGTTTATTTGGTTTAGGGGTTATGGGCAAGAGTTTAAGTAGAAACTTAGCTCAAAAAGGCTTTAAAATATCTGTTTTCAATAGGGAGGTAAAAGGTTCTGAAGAAGGAGTTGCAATTGATTTTAAGAATGCGCATAAAGAACTTGAAACGGCGCAAGCGTTTTCAAATATTAGATCGTTTGTTGAATCATTACAAACTCCTAGGAGAATTATGTTAATGGTAAATGCGGGGAAGATAACTGATATGGTAATAGAAGATTTAATTCCTTTTTTATCTGATGGCGATGTTTTAATTGATGGCGGAAATTCTAATTATTTAAAAACTAAAGAGCGGTACGATTATCTTAAATCTAAAAACATCCATTTTATAGGAGTTGGGGTTTCTGGAGGTGAAGAAGGAGCATTAAAAGGTCCTTCGATTATGCCAGGTGGAAATAAAGACACTTATAACTTGGTAAAACCTTATTTAGAAAGTATTTCAGCTAAGGACTCTAATGGATTACCTTGTTGTACCTATATAGGTGAAGAGGGTAGTGGTCATTTTGTAAAAATGGTTCATAATGGTATTGAGTATGTGGAAATGCAGTTGCTAGCAGAGGTCTATACCATTTTAAGGAATATGGACAAGAATCCTGATGAAATTGCCAAAATATTGGAATCTTGGAAGAAAACAGCTAATAGTTATTTGTTAGGAATTACTGTTGATATTCTTAGAAAGAAAGACGGAGATGATTGGCTGGTTAATAAAATAGTAGATAAGGCAGGTAATAAAGGTACTGGAAATTGGACTACTATTGCCACCGCGCAACTAGGAGCCCCTAGTACCATGATAGCCTCAGCCTTATTTGCTCGTTATACATCATTTTATAAAGAAGAACGGCTTAATGCAGGTGAGAATTTCGGTATAATGCCATTAAAACTAAATTTAAAAGCAGAGGACATTTTAAATGCTTATCAATTTGCAAGAATTATTAATCATTATCAAGGGCTTAAATTAATTTCGGAAGCTGGAAAGGCTTATAAATGGACCTTAAATTTAAGTGAAATAGCAAGAATTTGGACTAACGGATGTATTATAAAATCTGATTTTGCTGAAGCGCTGATTCCTATCCTAAGGGAAGATGATAATATTTTAAATAATCATTCAATTATTAGCAAGTTAAAAGAATTAAAACCGTCAATAAATAGAGTAGTGGCAGAGTGCGTTTTAAAAGAATTGCCAATTTCTAGTTTAAGCGAGTCCGTTAACTTTTTAAATGCTTATACCACAGGTATTTCATCTGCAAACATAATACAAGCACAGCGTGATTATTTTGGGGCACATACTTATCAAAGAACCGATGATCCTTCAGGAAAATTTCATCATACCGATTGGTAATAGAAATCTAATAAAACAAACTAACTAACTAAACACCAAAATTATGTCAGAATCAAAAAATAAGAAATCATTTTTAAAAAAAATTATAGCCTTAGTTTTAGGTTTTGGCCCTGGAATATTCGCCATAGGTTATACAATAGGAACAGGGAGTGTTACCTCTATGATTGTGGCAGGGAGTACCTATGGTATGCAATTGTTATGGGTGCTTTTATTAAGTTGTTTGTTTTCTGGAGTTCTCATGTTTGCCTACGGAAATTATGGGCTAATAACGGGAGAAACAGCTCTTTATGGTTTTAAGAAACACTTAAAAGGAGGCAAGTTAATAGCTATATTAATTATCATTGGGATTTCCTTTGGACAGTGGAATTCTTTAATGGGTATTTTGGGGATATCTGCAAATATGCTCTATGAAATTTTTGCGATGAATTTTGAAGGTCTGGTAGATTATAAATACCAAACAGTTCTTATAATAGCAATAGTAATTATAGTGGTTTTTTATGGTCTGTTACTAGTTGGGAAATATACATTTTTTGAAAAAATACTGGTCATTTTTGTAACATTTATGGCGTTTTCATTTATTATATCCTTATTTTTTGTAAGTCCTTTACCAGCTGATGTTGTAATGGGGTTAATACCATCAATTCCAGATGTACCCGGAGGTAAAATGATGGTGGCTGCCTTTGTAGGAACCACTATGGCGGCAGCAACGTTTTTGTCAAGACCACTTTTTGTTAAAGGTAAGGGGTGGACAATCAAAGATTTGAAAAGACAAAAAAATGATGCTATAACAGCTGCAATTTTAGTATTTGTTATAAGTGGAGTTGTAATGGCAGTGGCCTGCGGAGCTTTGTTTCATCAAGGCAACCCGGTAACGAAGGTGCTTGATATGGCAAATACTCTTGAACCTGTTGCTGGTAATCTGGCAGTAAGTATTTTCTTTTTTGGAACATTAAGTGCAGGCTTATCATCTATTTTTCCTTGTTTATTAATAGCGCCTTTATTGATAGCTGACTATCAATCAGGGGAGTTAGATACCACTTCTAAACAGTTCAAGGTAATAACTTTTATTGCTTGTTTAGTGGCTTTAATTGTACCTGTTTTTGGTGCTAATCCTATTGAAATGCAAATATTATCACAAGTATTTAATGTTTTTGTTTTACCGTTAGTAATTCTTGGGATTATACTAATGGTAAACAACAAAAAAGTAATGAAAGGGTATAAAACAAGTGTTTTTGTAAATATTGGTTTGTTTGCTTCATTACTATTTGCTTGTATTATTTCTTACAATGGTGTGTTGGCTTTGTTCGAATACTTTTAAAAGTATATTATCATGGTGTTTTAAAAAGTCGTTGTTTAATATTATTAATAAAATTGACAGGAATAAGTAATTAAATGGAGCCTACTTTTGTTGAAGAAATAAATTTAATTAAATTAGCGCACCAATCTGGTGTACCAATTTTAACTTGTTTGTTTATATGAATTTAGATGTTATTTCTAAAAATGAAAATCAGGAAATTACTGCAAGAGTAAATAAGTTAATTGCTCAGATAAGTGAATTAATTAGCAGTAAACATTTACAACCTGGTGATAAATTACCAGCTGAAAGAATTTTAGCTGAAAAGTTTGTGGTAAGTAGAAGAAGTGTTAGAGCCGCCATTCTTAAATTAGAATCATATGGCATTTTAAAGTCAATACCACAAAGTGGAACATTTATAGCAAATATTGGGAATATTGCTATGAATGGGATGATTAATGATATATTAAATCTTGGTCTGCCTAATTTTAGATCATTAGTTGAGACCAGAATATTGTTAGAATTAAAAGCCGTTAAATCAGCAGCCAAGAAAAGATCGGAGAATGATTTAAAAAATATTAAGAATGCCTTAGAGGCTCATGAAGTTAAATTATTAAGTGGTGAAGATGCGGTTCAAGAAGATTTGTTATTCCATTTAGCAATAGCAAAGGCCAGTGGAAATGTCACAATGAATCAAATTATGATTGCTATTACACCTCAAATAATTGTTGATTTTAGAAAGTATCATAAAGATTATAATCATTTAGATGAATTAAGAATAGAAGAGCATCGTGAGATTTATATGGCTATTGAAAATCAGGACCCCAAGTTGGCCAAAAAGAAGATGAAAAAGCATTTTAAATTGTTGTACGAGTATTGCGATTTAAATAAGGACTAAATAAAGTAAAGCCAAATTATTGATTAGTAGTAATTTAATGTAAAGTTATATCGATGTTTTTTGCGTTAATGCAGGATTGATATTAAAGAATTAAAATCAAAATAGACGAATTGAATTATCTTAAATTTTAAGATTAACATTTTTTTAGTAACGAATTAGAATATGAAAAATTTAAATAAAATAACAGGAAAAAATGTTATTATCACTGCAGGTGCTCAAGGTATTGGCGAGTCAATCACCAGACACTTTATTGAGAACGGAGCTAATGTAGCGATTCATTATTTTTCAAGTGCAGATACTGCAAATGAATTGGTAGAATACGGGATTAGCAAAGGGCAAAAAGCAGTTGCAATAAAAGGAGACTTGACGAAAGAATCAGATGTGAATGCCATGGTTGAGAAAGCTGTAGAGGTATTTGGTAGTTTAGATATATTGATTAACAACGCAGGATCTCTTGTTGCTCGTCAAATGTTAAATGGAATGGAGGCAGAATTTTGGCACAAGGTTATGGATATAAATCTTACTTCAATGATGTTTGTAACAAGAGCTGTAGCACCTTATCTAGCAAAAAATGAAAATAGCAGTATTGTTAATTTAGCGTCACTTGCAGGACGTAAAGGCGGGCATCCAGGGTCACTGGCTTATTCTACAAGTAAAGGGGCTATCTTGACATTTACTAGAGCACTCTCTGCAGAACTAGGAACTCAGGGTATAAGGGTTAATGCCGTTGCTCCAGGTCTTATTCTTGGAACATCATTTCATAATACACATACTACAAAAGAATCAGCTGATGCAACAACTGCAGAAATTCCAATTCAACGAGCTGGAAATGCATCTGATGTAGCTCGTGCTGTATTATTTTTAGCGTCTGAATACGATGGTTTCATTACTGGTGCTACACTTGATATTAATGGAGGAGTTTATAATATGTAATTGATGGTGCAAAAGCACAATTTGAGAGATTGATGTTATGACGGGACTATAATTATAAATTACAGGTTTTTAAAGGATCTATTTATAGATATTTGGGTTATATGAATTTTTAGCCGATTAGAAATATGGGAAAAACACTAATTAAGCCAATTGTATAATTTGAAGTAGGTTTTATTAAGTAGAACTCTTAGTACAGGAAGTACTTCTCTGTAGACTTAATCGTTTAAATCTAATTAAGAGATAACAACGATTAATAAAGTTCGTTCATATTGACTCTTTCTCCAATTTTTATGAGTATTCAACTTTGTTTTATAAAACAAATTGAAATAA
This sequence comes from Seonamhaeicola sp. MEBiC01930, assembly GCF_045277075.1. Taxonomy (GTDB): domain Bacteria; phylum Bacteroidota; class Bacteroidia; order Flavobacteriales; family Flavobacteriaceae; genus Seonamhaeicola. The sequence goes on from NZ_CP104270.1 coordinate 2,100,439, forward strand.
TACTGCTTTTACAATAGGAGTAATCTTATCTTTTTGCTTTCGGTTTTCTATTGGAGGTAAGAACTTTTTCTGTTAAATTATTTTAATTCAAGAATTAACTATTATTTCAATAATTCTCAATTTTGTACATTTATAAAATAATTAGTAAAACTAAAAGTTTATTCTTATCAAATGAAGTCAAAACCAGTTAGAATTAAGGATAATATAGAGGTTCATAATATGTTGATTTCTCAAATTAAGAATTATATAAATTTGAGAAACCTTAGGTCTGGTGACAAGTTGCCTTCAGAGCGTGTTTTGTCAGAACAATTTAAAGTGAGTAGACGAAATGTTAGAGAGGCTATTGAGAAATTAGAGTTTTACGGATTGGTAAAATCCGTTGCTCAAACAGGTACATTTATTTCAGATATTGGTCATATTGCTATGGTGGGTATTATTGATGAAATTGTAGGTTTGGACGAACAAGATTTTGTTTCACTGGTTGAAACTAGGCTAATGTTGGAGGAAAAGGCCGTTTATTTGGCAGCTAAAAGGAGAACGGAAGAAGATTTAGAGAATATTGAAACGGCTTTCAATATTTATAAAAAGAAAATTTTAGGAGGGGAAGATGCTTTGCAAGAGGATATATTATTTCATTTAGCTATTTTCAAAGCGAGCAAAAATCCTACTATAAATGCTCTAATGTTACAGATTGCTCCAAAAATCCTTTCATTTTTTGGTAAGACCAGAGTTGCTGATGAAGAAGGATTCATTTTTGAAGTCGAAAGACATCAAGCTATATTAGATGCTATACGTGATAAAAACCCTAAGGAGGCCGTTAGAAGAATGGAAATTCACTTTGATTTGTTAATTAAGTTTTGTCATGACTATAAGTAAACCCTAAACATTTATGATTAATTTTTCTTCTCAATATTTTAATATGTATTTAACCATAACTTAGTTAATTTAGACCAATTTTATGGTTACGGTAGTCAATTTTACATGGTTTTTATTGAAAAATTCTAAGGCATCTTTTTATACATTAAAATAAACTTCTATAAAGTACCTAGTTAGGGAAAGATTTTTAAATATGCTTTGCATCGTTTATATATAACAACCTTCGGTCAACTCAAGGTCAGAGTTAGAACAAAAAGGGAAATGGAATAGGGAGGTAAATCCAAGATTATATTTAATCATTATTTTATTAAACTTCAAGTAATTTATTGGGTATTACTTTTTATATTATGATACTGAGTCAAATTTATGCTAGGAGCGTTATGAAAAATATCCTCTATAAATAATTTCTAAACTACCCAAAAGGGAATCTGTTTTCTTGTATGCTTTCAAGGTGTTATAATTATTATACACTTAAATTATGTTTTTTTCAATAATTATTTGCACAACAAATAATTATGTGTACTTTTGGTGCGCCAGTCTGGTGCGTCAGTCTGGCGCGTCAGTTTTGATTAGTAATATTTAATAAAAATATTGGTGTTTATTAATGAAGGCTTTTGAAATTGTTCTTTGAATAGAATGATGAGCTTATGGAATAAATGGGGATAGAAAAGATGTGGTATAATTTATTAGTATTAAGTACTTAAAATTAAAAGGAGAATGATTTCGAATTATGATTATTTAGTGGTTATAGCATATTTTATTTTAATGATTGCTGTAGGAGTAGTATTCAAAAGAATGAATAAAAACACAAGCGATTATTTTCGCGGTGGAGGTAGTATGTTATGGTGGTTAGTTGGGGCCACAACTTTCATGTCATTTATAAGTGCAGTAACATATACTGGAGCAGCTGGAAAAGCCTATGAAACTGGTACATTTGTTTTTGTGGTATATATGGCAAATGGGGTTGGCTTCTTTATAAGCTTTCTCTATTTTTCAAAACGTTTTCGGCAAACTAGAGTAGTTACTGCAATTGAAGTAGTACGTGAACGGTTTGGTAAGGCAAATGAACAGTTCTTTACATGGATGGTGGTCCCTTTTGGAGTGATTCATGGAGGGGTATGGTTATACAGCTTGGGAATTATAATCTCAACAGTTTTCGGAGTAAGTATGGAAATGACCGTACTATCAGTTGGCATAACCGTTTTGGTTATATCCCTATTAGGTGGTTCATGGGCGGTAGTAGCTAGTGATTTTATGCAATTAATGATTATGGTGCCTGTGGCCATTGTTATGGCTTTTTTATCCTTGCGTGAGCTAGGTGGGCTCGGAGAGTTTATGAATAGATTACCAACTTCTCAATACAATTGGTCTGAATTGGCCGATAGTAAAATTGTTTGGCTATGGTTTATAGCTTCTTTCTGTAAACAGTTTTTTTCAGTTAATAATACAAACGATGGATATAGGTTTTTGGCTGTTAAAGATTCATCTCAGGCTCGAAAAGCGTCCTTAATGGCGTCAATTTTGTTTTTTACAATTACAATTATTTGGTTTATACCTCCTATGGCTGCATCTATTATGTTTCCTGATATATCTGCTATTGAATCACTAAAGCCTTTAGGAGAGAAAGCTATTGACGGAATCTATTTAGCTATGGGTATTGAATTATTGCCAGTAGGGATGATTGGAGTTATGATATGTGCCATTTTTGCGGCAACCATGTCATCAATGGATAGTACGTTAAATAGAAATGCCGGTATATTTGTGCGTAATTTTTATAAACCTATACTTAGAAAATCAGCCACTGATAAAGAATTATTTAGAGTTTCTTTGGTAACGACTGTTGTATTAGGTGGGTTGGTTATTTTATCGGCTATCTTCTTTAGTGAATTAGAAGGAATAAATTTGTTCGATATTAATATGCGACTAGGGGCAATGATTTCGCTCCCTTTTATGATACCATTAACTTGGGGAATTATTTTTCAAGATACTCCTAGATGGGCTGGTTGGTCAACGGTGTTATTAGGCATGTTGATTTCATATATCATCCAAAATCATGTTGGTCCAGAAACTTTGTTAGAGTTTATAGGTGTAGATAAGCCATGGTCGAGCCGTGAATTAATTGATGTCATGTTCTTTTCAAATGTGTTTGCTGTTATCGTAATATGCAGTACATGGTTCTTAGGGACGCGCTTATTTAGAAATATGTCTCCAGAAATTTATCATGAGCAAGTAGGTGAGTTTTTTGTGAAATTAAATACACCAGTAGATTATGAGAAGGAGCATGGGCATAAAGGTAGTGATGGAGCTCAGTTTATGATTTTAGGTAATATGTGTTTAGTATATGGTACTTTTTTGTCTTTATTAGTATTGATTCCAAATGACCTTATAGGAAGACTCTGTTTTGTTTTTATTGGAGGAATAATGTTCGTAGTAGGATTTATTTTTAAAAGAAAATACAGAAAAAGCAAATTAGAGATATAATTAATATAAAAAGATACGACAATGAAAATTAAGGAAATTAAAGTTTTTGTTTGTAGACCTGGTCGTAATTTCGTTACTGTCAAAATTGTAACCGAATGTGGTATCCATGGAATAGGAGATGGAACCCTAAATGGAAGAGAAATGGCCGTTGTTTCCTATTTGCAGGAACATATTGCGCCTTGTTTAATAGGTAAGGATGCTCAACAAATAGAAGATATATGGCAATACCTATATAAGGGGGCGTATTGGCGTAAAGGACCGGTGACTATGACTGCAATAGGGGCTATTGATATGGCTCTATGGGATATTAAAGGTAAACAGGCTAATTTACCTGTATATCAATTATTAGGAGGTAAAAGTAGAAAAGGGGTTACCGTTTATGGTCATGCAAATGGGGAAACCATTGACGAAGTATTGAATAATCTTGGGGAAATGATAGATGAGGGTTATAAGGCGGTTAGGTTACAATGTACTATTCCGGATCTTAAAGGTACCTATGGAACCCTAGAAGGAAAAAAAAACTATTATGAACTACAAGGAGATAGACCTTTGCCTCCAGAACAAAGTTGGTCTACTGCCAAATACATGAATTTTATTCCAAAATTATTTAAACAAGCGAGGGAACGTTTTGGATATGATATAGCATTATGCCATGATGTACATAGTAGACTTACTCCAATAGAAGCTTCTAGACTAGGTAAATTGCTAGAGCCATATAATCTTCTATTTTTAGAAGATACCGTTACTTCAGAAAATCCGCAGGGATACCAAATCGTTAGAGAACATACAGTTGTTCCCTTGGCGGTAGGTGAAATATTTAATACAGTTTGGGATGCTAAAGTTCTAATTGAAAATCAATCAATTGATTATTTACGAACCGCGATTTCTCATGGAGGAGGAATTACACCATTAAGAAGAATTGCTGATTTTGCAGCAATGTATCACACCCAGATGGCTCCTCATGGAGCTCCAGATCTTTCTCCTGCATGTTTTATGGCACATATGCATTTTAATTTGTGGGCACCAAATTTTGGTATTCAGGAGTTTGTTGGGTTTGGTACTTTAGAGCTTAATGAGGTGTTCAAGTATGAATTTGAATTAAAGGAAGGTCTTTTGTACATAAAAGATAAGCCTGGGTTGGGAATAGAATTCAACGAAGAAGCTGCCAAAAGTTATCCTTACAAAAGATCTTATCTTCCTGTTAGTAGGCTAGAAGATGGCACGCTATGGAACTGGTAAAAATTTAACTACCATAATGTGGACAAAGCAGATTTGAAAATTTATTGTCCAATCATATTAATAAGTAAATAATCAAAAATTAATTCCACAAGAAAAAGGAATTTTCTAGTTTTCTAATTTTGAAAATTGGCATTAGTCAAAACTATCTTAAGAAACAAAATTTCAAATATTTACCTTAATATTTATTAAGATGAATGGTTTGTAAGGTGTTATGAATGATATGATTATGGCTGTTTAGTTCATAGAATACAATATTGGTAAATTTTATTTGGTCATAACATTTTTTTAATATATATTTGGCGCACCAGTCTGGCGCACCAGTCTGTCGCACCAGTTTGAAACTAGTGTTTCACAAAGCTTTTACTAAATTATTAATTAACTAAACTGAAACTATATGAAAATAAAAATACCAGATAAATAAAAAAAAAGGATAGGCCGGCACCTATCCTTAATAAAACTTCTCAAGGAGAAGTTATTAACCTAAGCATGTTATAACTTAATATAATTATACTTTCTGCAAAAATACTAAATACAAGTTAGTTTAAGGGAAGGAAGATTATGTTTTGTTATAAGAATTAAATAAGGATAATTTTATCCTTGAAGTAAGCGTGAATAAACGTTGAATTAAAACTAATTAACAAAACAAAAAGACAGATGAAATTAAAAATTAAATTAACCTTGGCGTTTTTATTGCTGGTTAACTTTGTCGTTCTTGGGCAAAGTAGTTATCAATTATCCGGCGTAGTTTCGGATGAAGGTGGAGTCCCAATTCCTGGAGCTAATGTAACAATTGAAAATACCACAAAAGGAGCCGCAACTGATTTTGACGGGAAATTCACTATTGAAGTTGTGAATGGGGATGTTCTTGTTGTATCTTATATTGGTTACATAACACAATCAATTTCTATAACAAATCAGGAAAACTTAGAAATTGGACTTATAGAAGATGCAGCTAAACTTGACGAGGTTGTCGTTGTTGGTTATGGCACTCGTAAAAAATCACATTTAACTGGTGCGGTTGCAAAGGTTGGAGGAGATGATGTGGCCTCTATACAAGCAGCCCGTGTAGATGATGCTTTGGCAGGTAAATTACCAGGTGTGCTTATTCAAAATCAAAGCGGTAATCCGGGTGCAGATCCAAAAATTGCTATTAGGGCCGCTTCATCTATTACTGGGAATTCAAATCCATTAATAGTTGTAGATGGGTATCCAATTTCTGGAACATTGGCTACAGTAAATCCAAATGATATTGAAAGTATAGAGGTGTTAAAGGATGCTGCTTCGGCTGCTATTTATGGTTCAAGAGGAGCTAATGGTGTTATTCTAGTAACTTCTAAAAAAGGTAAATCAGGAAAAATTCAGTTTGCCTATGATGGTTTTACTAGTTTTTCAGAGAAGTATCGGGATAATATTAATATGACCGCTGGAGAATGGGGGCAACATGCTCAGGCACAAATTGCAAATGGCAATTGGGATGTTTCTGAGCTTGAATCAATAGCGCCAGGTTATGTTGATTATAAGTTGTGGGCTTTTAATAATGCGCCAGATGTTGTAGCTATTGAAGATTATGTGTTTTCAGGAGGTAGTACTCAGAGTCATAATTTTAGTGCTAGTGGAGGGGGTGAAAACTCAAATCTTTTTGCATCCGTAGGTTATCAAGATATTGATGGGGTTACAGTAACACAAGAATTCGAAAGAGTTAACGCACGTTTAAATGCAGATTTCAAACTAGGTGATAAGTTCAAGACTGGATTGAGTTTTAATGGGTATACTTCTGAGCGTACTGCTCTAGAACATGATTTAAGAGATATATTAAGAGCTGGTAGCGTGCATCCAATTTACCATACAGCGGAGTCTATTGCTTTTGTACAAGAAATGGAAGCAAGACATCAAGCTTTAGGTCTTAGAGTTGATAGAAGAGGTAATGTAAATGGATTTCAAGCATTTGATGATAGAAGACCAGGACTGGATATTGAAGGTACTCATGGGGCCCGAAGTATTTATGATCTACAACCAGGAGATCCTGCATGGGATTGGCACTATGGAAGAAACGGTAATGGTATTGGAAGTTCTAGTAATCCCGGTACAGCTTCGTTAATTGATAACAAGTCAAATACACAAAAGGAGTATTTTGCTAATGTGAGTGCTTATTTAGAGTATAGTATTTTAGAAGGGTTGAATATAAAAACTGTTCTTGGTGCAGATATTAGAGATACTAGAGCAAACCAACATTATTTAGCTGGTGGAGATAATAATGGAGATTTAGAAGATACTTATTTGAATCAACAGGAATTAAAAAGAACTTCCGTATTAAGTGAAACTACATTAAACTATTCTACAGTACTTAATGACAAACATGACATTTCTGTATTAATTGGAATAGAATTTCAAAAAAATTATATTGAAGGAGTTTCAGTTGCAGGAAGTAATGTAACACAACTTCTAGGAGATGCTTTAAGTTTTGCCTTGCTAGGAAATGCTAATACAACGGTAACAGAAAGAGATGAAATTAATCATAGGGAAAGTGTTTTTGCAAGATTTGCTTATGCGTATGATGATCGATACTTAATATCAGCCTCTATTAGACGAGATGGAGATTCTCGTTTTGGAGCAAATAACAGACATGAGGTGTTTCCAGCATTTTCTTTAGGGTGGAATGTACATAACGAATCTTTTTTCAATTCCGAAGGGTTTATAAGTAAATTAAAACCAAGAATCAGTTATGGGTCTTTAGGGACCGTTAGTAATTTAGGGTTTCATAATGCCTTAAGTTTTATAAATGCTGGAGATTCAGTTTTAGGTAATGCATATAATATTCCAGGAGATTTAGCCAACCCCGATTTAACTTGGCAAACCAATACTGAGACTAATTTTGGTCTTGATTTAGGTTTTGTCAATAATCGTTTTACCGTAGGTGTTGATTATTATACGTCTGATATTGAGGATATTTTAATTGATCAAAGTGTTTCTGAAATTTTTGGAAGAAATTCAATACGACTTAATTCAGGAGATGTAAAAAGTAGTGGTTTAGAGTTTGAACTAGGAGCAAGGTTAGTAAGTAATGATGATTTCACATGGAGTATGAACGCAAACCTTTCAACGGTGAAAACAGAAATTACGGATTTAGGTGATTTATCGCAGTTACCAGATATTACAGATTATGGTACCTCTGGTAGAGCTGCTGTTTATAGAAACTATGTAGGAGGAGAAATAGGTGAATTATGGACATTAGAAACTACAGGATGGGTTGAGGAGAGACACTTAATAAATCCAGTAGATGCTATAGGAAATAGTAGTGGAGAAGTTTATGTGGTTGATCAGAATGGTGATGGAGTTATTGATGCCACAAAAACCGTTGCTGAAGGTGGAGATTTAGTAAAACAAGGAACAAATACACCAGATTTTTACTGGGGTATGACACATAATTTATCATATAAGAATTTTGATATGAGTCTTCAGTTGCAAGGAAGTCATGGTGGAATTGTTTATAATGTAGATCCACTTTATAATGGTTCTAACTGGGGAGGTAGATTACGTGGTAGTTTTGATGCTAATAGTGATGGAGTTGAAGACGCAACAGGTTTACATTACCTTAGAGCAAGAGATAGAACGGATGCAGTTATACAAAACGCTAGTTTTGTTGCATTAAGAAACTTAACAATTGGTTATACCCTTAATGATAATTTAACTAAAAAAGTAGGTTTAAGTTCTGTTAGATTATATGCTGCCGCTACCAATTTATTGTATTTCATGGCTGATGATTATACGTCATATAACCCAGAAGGTGTGGATATAAACCCAGCGGGCGGTAATTATTATGGTCCAGTATCTTATGGACATCAATCAGGTGAAAATCCAGTAGCAAGAACCTTTACAGTTGGTTTAAATATTAACTTTTAAATTAAAAAATAATGAAAAATATTTTTGTATTAGTGGCTACTATGTTGTTTATAACAGCATGTTCCACGGATTTAGAGCAGGTGCCCGGTAATTTAGGTGATGCAAGTTCTATAACAGATTATACTCCAGTATTGTATGCTGCATATAACTACCAAAACGAAGCTGCTGCACCAATGGCAATATTTGGAGACTTTAGAGCAGATAACGGGTTGTTTGATGAGGAGTTCACGGATTTTGATGAATTCACCGCGCCAAGTCCCTTGGCTGCTACTTCATCAAGTACATTTTTTCAGCCTTTTTATTCGGCTTTATACAACTCGATTTTAAGTGCAAATAATGTTATAATAAACTCCACAGATGCTACTCTTGTAGCTGAAGCTAGGTTTTTAAGAGGGTTGGCTTATTTTAAGCTGGTTCAGGTATTTGGAGATGTTCCTGTGAATTTAATTAACCCAACTGTGGAAGAAATTGCCGAAGCTGATGTATCAAGACAGCCTAAAAACAATATTTATAATAATGTAATTATTCCAGATTTAGAAGCTGCAAGAGATGGTTTACCAGCAACTACGGCAGCTGCAAGAAATGGTAGAGCTACAAAATATGCAGCACAAGGTTTGTTGGGTAAAGTCTATGCAACAATGGGTAATTATTCAGTTGCAGAAACCGAATTGGCTGCAGTGGTTAGTGGAACTGGAGCGGCTGGTATTCTAAGTTCAATGCCATTTGCCGATGTTTTTAGTAGTGATTTAAATGATGCCATTCTGTTTGCAACTCAAATGTCAGGATCTGTGACTTATAGTGGAGAAAGTTTTACAAATTGGTATGCAGGACAAAATACAAAAGCAGATGAGGGAGGGCCAGTATCTCCAGATTTAGTTAGTGCTTTTGCTGCTGACCCATCGGATGTAAGAGGTCCTTTAACGGTTAATAACAATAATGGAGATCCTGTTTCTGTAAAATATTCATCCTTGGGTTCAGTAGAACAGGATTGGATAGAATTGAGAATAGCAGATGTTGTTCTGCTTTATGCAGAAGCTTTAAACGAAAATTCTAAAACTACGGAAGCCATTACTGAATTGAATAGAATTAGATCTAGAGCAGGCTTAGCAAATACCACAGCTGTTTCTCAAACTGATGTTAGACAAGCTATTTTAGATGAAAGAAGATTAGAGCTTGCACTGGAAGGTCATAGATGGTTTGATTTGGTTAGAGCAGAAGCTAATCAACCAGGAATACTTGATGCTGAAATGGATTATGGATCACCAATCAGTAGTAATTATTATATATTCCCTATTCCAAATACTGAGGTAACCTCATTTGATGAAATAACACAAAACACAGGATATTAAAGAGTCTAATTTGTTCGAATTTAGTTGAAATTGTTAAGTCTAGTAGATTAAAATTTGATTTTGAATTAGTTTAGTTATGATTATTCGGCCTTCCGACAAGGCCGGATAATCTTTTTAAAATAAAGTAAAGGAATATTATTACAGGCTCGTTCTTTAATTTATTCAATATTTTAAAACACTTTTCGAATAATGTAAATTGAGAAATTAATACTTAATTAAAGGGTATTGAATTTTTTAGGGTTTACTGTAAAGCTATTCCTAATATAATTTGCATCTTCATTTTTTTATAATCTTGTGAATACAAATAATTAAGATTGGGAGCTCTATTTCAATGTTTATTTAGGATTATGAAATTGACTAATTTCAAGTAGGATTTATTGACTTTTTGAAGGGAAATTGATTAAAAAAAAACAAATAATATTATAATGAATAATTTAAAAGGAAAAGTTGCCGTGGTTACGGGTGGAGGTAGAGATATAGGTCGTGCGGTATGTGTGAAATTGGCTAAAGAAGGAGCAAAAGTAGTAGTTAACTATTTTGATAGTGAAACAGATAGGGATGCAACTCTAGAAGCAATTAAAACCGTTGGAGGTGAAGCTGTTGCAGTTTATGGAGATGTTACAAAACAAGAAGATATTGATAAAATGGTAACTAAAACTAAAGAAGCATTTGGAGATAAGGTTGATGTTTTAGTCAATTGCGCCGGAGGTCTTTTTGCGCGAAAAACTGTTGAAGAATTAGATGAGAATTTTTATAATCTTGTTATGGATGTTAATTTTAAAGGAACTGTTTTTGTAACTCAAGCTTTTAAAGCGTTAATGGGTAAAGGTGCGTCAATAGTAAACTTTGCATCTCAGGCAGGTCGTGACGGTGGAGGAGCGGGATCGGTAATTTATGCCGCTTCAAAAGGTGCGGTTATGACATTAACCAGAAATTGGGCTAAAGAATTAGGACCTCAGGGTATTAGAATAAATGCTGTATGTCCTGGGTTAATAGGAACCAAGTTTCATGATGATTTTACAAAGGATGAAATTAGAGAAAAGGTGGCGGCTTCAACCCCACTTCAGAGAGAGGGTAGGGCTGATGAAGTAGCAGACTTAGTGTCATATTTGGCATCAGATGAGTCCTCTTTTTTAACTGGTAATAATGTCGATATTAATGGAGGGCTTGCGTTTAGTTAGTACTAATATCAATTGTAAGTTTTGAAAAATATGATCCAGTTTAAGTTTAAAAACTTAACCTGGATTTTATACATAGAAGAATCTCTATGAAAATTCAATAAATGCTGAGTTTAATATTTACTGTTTTTATTATCTTTCAATTGTCAGGGGTCAACTATTTCTGTAAATGAATTTTCAAGAGAAAGTGTTTTAAGTCGAGTGTCTCCAAATAGAAATAATCAAGTGTTAGAAGAGCATCAAAGAATTTTAGACGCTATTGAGATTCAAGATCAGGAAGCGGTAGATTTGTTATGAGTTGCCATATATCTAAAATAAAACAACGCTTAATAAATATTCAATCAGATACTTCCAAAGAAAGCTATAGTACTTGGAAGTATCGTATTAGTTTATTTTATTTATTTGCTTTCCATTTTTCAAAGTCATCCTTAACTTCATCGGATGTTAGAGGGTACATGCCTATAATAGTTTTTCCTTCTAACACTTTTTCTGTAACAAATTGCTCGTAAAGTTCCATTTTAGCAGCTTCTTTTGCAACATCGTCAGCAAGATGAGCGGGGATAACCATAACTCCGTCTGAATCTCCTACTATAACATCATTAGGAAACACGGCAACATCTCCACAACCAATGGGTACATTAATATCTATGGCATGATTTAAGGTAAGATTTGTTGGTGCAGTTGGAGTATTATGATATGAATGAAAAGGTAATTTTGCTATAATTCCTGCATCTCTAAATCCGCCATCAGTTACAATGCCAGCTGCACCTCTTACCATTAAACGTGTTACTAGAATGGAGCCTGCTGAAGCTGCTTTAGCACTTTTTCTGCTGTCCATTACCATTACGTACCCCTCAGGGCAAGTCTCAACCGCTACACGTTGGGGATGTTTGGGATCTCTAAAAACGGTTATTGGGTTTAAATCTTCCCTAGCCGGAATATATCGTAATGTAAAAGCTTTTCCAACCATGTTAGATTTAAGATTTGCTAGGGGTTTGGCTCCTTGAATAAATTGGTTCTTTAATCCCATTTTAAATAATATGGTTGCTATTGTAGGGGTGCTTGTTTTTTTTAATTGTTCTTTTGATGAATCTAACATGTTCTACATTTTTCGATGAGGTTTAAATTTAACCAAAAAAAATATAGTATACAGCAATTTATTAAAAGTTACCTTTGTGCTGTAAATAAGTTAAAGATTATTTACTTTGTATAACCATGTTTTACTAATGAAAATCTCATTAAGTTTTTTAATTGGTAACACTTTTTTGCGGTGTTTTTTAGTGGTAGCAGAATTGAAATTGGCACTGTAAATAAATGACTGCAGAAGTAAGGATTTGGTAGTGATTAACTAATATAATAACAGATATTAAAATGAATACAAACAAGGTGTTTTATGCTACGAACCCATCAAATAATGAGCTTTTAGAAGGGGAATTTAATGAAGCTACATTTGCTGAAGTTGATGAGGTAGTAACTATAGCTTCACAGATATTTAATATTTATAGTAATAAGGATAACGAAAGTATTGCTGATTTTTTAGACCAAATAGCAGACGAAATTTTAGCTTTAGGAGATCAGTTAATAGAACGATGTCATTTAGAAACAGGGCTTCCACATGCAAGGTTGATTGGTGAGCGTGGACGGACAATGGGTCAATTGAAATTATTTGCCAATGTTGTACGTGAGGGGTCGTGGGTTGATGCTAGAATAGATACTGCAGATCCTAATAGAGAACCTCTGCCTAAGGTAGATATTAGGCATATGCTAAAACCATTAGGCCCCGTTGCAGTTTTTGGGGCAAGTAATTTTCCATTAGCATTTTCAACGGCAGGCGGTGATACAGCCTCGGCTTTGGCAGCAGGTTGTCCGGTTATTGTAAAGGCTCATGAGGCGCACCCTGGAACTTCAGAATTAGTAGCCCAAGCTATTTTTAAGGCTATTGAAAAATGCAATATGCCAGAGGGTACTTTTTCAATAATATATGGTGATAAAACCGTTGGAGAATCTTTAGTTAGACATTCTGGGGTTAAAGCCGTTGGATTTACGGGGTCTTACAGAGGAGGTAAAGCTATTTTTGATTACGCAAATTCACGACCAGAACCTATACCTGTATTTGCAGAAATGGGTAGCACAAACCCAGTGTTTATTTTGCCAAATGCTTTAGAGGAAAATGGAGAGGCTATTGCTTCGGGTTTGGTTGCTTCAATAACAATGGGTGTTGGTCAGTTTTGTACTAACCCTGGGTTATCATTTGTTCAAAATACAAAAGGAGATACCAGCTTTTTTTCATGCATTAAAGGTGAAATTAATAATGCAGCTGCCGGAATTATGTTGACAACGGGAATTAAAAATGCCTATGACAAAGGTATTGAGAGTATTTCTAGCTTGGAACATGTTGAAGATTTTGCAGATGGAATTGCTGGGGATAACCCTAATTCAGGGTTGCCAAGAATTTTTAAAACAAACATTGATGATTTTAAAAAGAATGAAGAAGCACTTTCCGAAGAGAATTTTGGGCCATCTAGCGTATTAGTGGAATCAAATTCTAAAGAAGCTACACTTGAAGCTGCAAGAAATTTAAAAGGGCATTTAACAGCCACAGTTTTTGGAACTCCTGAAGATTTTGAAAATTATAAAGAACTATTTAAAATTTTAGAAACAAAAGTTGGAAGGGTAGTTATTAATGGATATCCTACTGGGGTTGAAGTTTGTCACGCCATGGTTCATGGAGGACCATATCCATCTACTACAGCTCCACAATCTACATCAGTAGGAACAAATGCCATTAAAAGATTTGTAAGGCCAGTATGTTTTCAAAATTATCCAAGCGAACTACTTCCAGAAGCACTTAGAGATGAGAATATTTTGAATATTTGGAGGTTGGTTGATGGTGAATTAACTAAGAATGTCATTGCATAATAAATAAAAAGCAAAGATGAAAAACAATGTGTGTTTTTCATTTTTGCTATTTATTTAACCGCTGAGTTATTTTGAATAATCTCTAAGCCTGCGTCTATTAAATTGGCAATCTCAGGTCTGTTTTTCTTTATAGTTTCTAAATGAATAAGAACCTTTTCACTTAATTTGGTTTCATTTTCAATATGAGTTAATTCATAAAGTTCAACTGATAGTAACCAGTCATTTGAATGGTTTTCAATAAGCTCTTCAAGAATTTTTGTTCTAGATAAGGTTGTGTTTTTACCTTCCCTATAATCTCGTATTTGTTGATATAAATCTTCTAACTTTAATCTATTTTTAGACTTTTTAATTTGAATGGTTTTTTCTGAAGGAACATGTGTTATTAAATCAAAACTATTTAAATCTGCAGGACCAGAAAAAGCAGAAACAATGTCTTTTCCAACCGCCATATCATAAACACCCCATTCTGGTTTAAATAAAATAGTATCACCATAAGTTACAGTGCAATTTTTAAAACTAATGAGAATTATTTTTCCTTGAAGATTACGCTTTCCTGTAATAATCTCACCAGAAACTTTAATGCCACCATTAAATTCTAAAGTCACAATTTGTTCCTCATAAATATTATAAGCAGCCAAATCTCGTGGACTCATATCTTCAATAGCAAGATTAATACCTTTTAGTTTGCCAATCGGTGAACCAAATCCTTTAGAGTGTATTTCTGCATTATGAGAAACGAGTTCCTTTTCTCTATAGGCCAATGCTGTTTTTCCAGTAGTCTGAATATAAATGGCTGCATCGTTGTTCTCAATAACATCAGTGAAAATACCCGAAATTTGTAAGCCCGTACTCAATTCAATAGAGCCTAATGCTTTTGAATTAATGAGCCTATTGGCACCTGAGAGTCCACCAGTTCTAAGGGCCATTGTGTTAGCAAATTCTTCTAAAATCAAGCTTAAGTGAGCAAAGTCTGGTGTTACATAAAGTTGAGGCTGAGGTTTAGTAATATCAAAATTTTGATACGTTGCTTCAATAGTGTATGGTAATTTTTTAACAGCATCGGTCATACACCATTCGCTTTCTCCAATGGATGATAACAAGCCAGCTCCATAGATTTTTGGGTTTTCAATAGTTCCAATAAGTCCGTATTCAACTGTCCACCAATGTAAGTTTCTAATAAGAGCCATTTCACTTGGTTCGGTCATGTTTCGCTGAAGTTCTGCAATATGTTTTTCTGCTAGAACAATGTCATTTTTAGGTGTATTGGGAGCCTCTTTTATGATAGATAAATGCCTTACAGCTTCATATAATTCGTAATCTTTAGCAGAGGAAATTGCTTTACAGCCAATTTCTCCAAAGCGTCTTAAATATTCCGCATATTCCGGATTTGCAATAATAGGAGCGTGTCCTGCGGCTTCATGAATAATATCGGGCGCGGGGGTATATTCAATATGTTCTAATTGACGAATATCACTGGCAATTACAAGAACATTAAAAGCTTGAAATTCCATAAAAGCATTTGGTGGGATAAAACCATCAACAGCTACAGCTGCCCAACCTATGTCTTTTAAAATTCGGTTCATGCCATACATGTTCGGGATATTATCAATTGAAATACCTGTATCTTTCAAACCTTCTATATATGATTTATGAGCAACCTTACTTAGAAAAGTAACATTTTTACGCATTACATAGCGCCACACCGCGTGATCAATTGCCGAATAATCATTGTAGTTTTGAGGTTTAATAAACTGTTTTAAATGCTTGGGTAGCTTATTTAAAATCGGGTTTGTTTCAATTGAATTATTCATAATATATTTTGGAAACATAAACGTATTAAAAATACGAAAATCTTAGAAATAAGATTATATTTTGAATTTTACATATTAATTATTGTTAAATAATAGTATTTATTCAATCGAAAGGATTTTTATATATTTATAATTCTTATAAAACACTATGTATACTAAACGAATATTTCCAATTAAAGGCGTTTTAATTTGGACACGCCGTCACATCATTTTATTTATTGTTTTAGGTTTTATCCCGGTGATTCTATTTGATGTTTTAGAATTGAAGTGGCTGCACTTGCCATGGTTGCCCTTAGGGGTATTAGGTACTGCCGTGGCGTTTATTGTGAGTTTTAAAAATAATGCGTCTTATGATCGTTTATGGGAAGCTAGGAAAATTTGGGGAGGCATTGTTAATGCATCACGCTCATGGACAATTATGATTAAGGACTTTATAACTAATGATCATACGGCCAAATCTAAAACTCCAGAAGAATTACAGTTGATTAAACGCGAAATGGTACATAGGCACGTAGCATGGTTAAATGCACTTAGGTATCAACTTAGAAAAGATAAGCCATGGGAAATGCACTTAAAATCACAACGGTCAAATAAAGAGTTTAGAGCAAAGAATTATCGAGTTTGTGAAGATGTAGAACCTATTGAAGGTGCTGTGAAGCCATATATATCAGATAAAGAATTTAATGAAATATTTGCTAAAGGAAATCAAGCCTCACAATTGTTAGGTATACAATCGAGGCGATTAAAGGAGCTCATGGAGCAGGGGTTGATAGAGGATTTTCGGCATATGGAAATGATGAGTATGTTAACGGAGTTTTACACCTTGCAAGGTAAAAGTGAGCGTATTAAAAACTTCCCATACCCAAGACAGTTTGCTACCTTAAACTATATTTTTGTTTGGATTTTTATTCTGCTCATTCCCTACGGTATTATGGAAGAATTTGAAGCTTTTGGAGCTACAATTTTGGAACATCTAAGTATGCACACCGATCAAGATTCGTTTATTCATCAAACTCAAGTAGCTATTGCAAAACATTTTGTGTGGTTTTCCGTACCATTTAGTGCATTAATTTCATGGGTATTTCATACCATGGAGGCTATTGGTGAAAATTCAGAAAACCCGTTTGAAGGTGGTCCAAACGATGTGCCTATTACTGACATGAGTAGAGGTATAGAAATAGACATAAGACAGCTTATAGATGATACTGATATACCAGATCCATATATTTGGGAAAATGATATTGTAATGTAAAAAAAAGCGACTCAATTGAGTCGCTTTTTAAATTTATTGCATTGCTCCTGGAGGATATTTTTCCATTATTTTGGTAACAAATTCCTTTATACGTTCTTCTTTCTTTTCTGTGTTTTTACTTAAATAGCCCGTTCCCATACCTTGCCATATAAGCTCTTTTTTTGTGGCATCAACTAGGTCAATATATAAAGTGCCTTGTGTGCTAGTGCTTACTGAAGGTTGATTCCAACCCCAGCCCCATCCAGGACCCCAACCGCGACCCCATCCGCCCCAACCCCAGGCACCCATTCCCCAGGCGTTGTTGTATACGTTAACACGTTGGTTTGATTTTGTAAAGATGCTAACTAATATATCAGGGTTTGCAGATTTTGCGTATCCTTTAGCTAATAATTCTGCTTCAATGGCTCTAAGTATTCTACGTTTATCTAAATCACTTATTTCAGCTTTATCAATTCCTGTTTTAAAAAATGCAAAGGTTTTGTACTCTCCAAAACGGGCATTTTTATCATAATCTGCTGCAACCCGAACAGAGGAGCAAGATGTAATTACAAACAATAGTGCTAGTAGTGGTAGGGTTCTAAATAATGTTTTCATAATGCAAAATTTTTATGGTTAAGGTAAATTTAATAAACTATTATTAACTATGTTAGGTGTTTAAGCAAATAAGCTTTTCTAGAAAATAAAAGTTTAAATTTATTGCATCAAGAACCATACCAAGAGTTTAATTAATTTAATTGCTCTTTCTAATAGAATTTGTTGATTTGTTATAACCGTATGGGCAGTGTCTGCATCCGCTTTCACAACAATACCCCCGTTTTAAATGATATTGTTCTGTAAAGCATTTATAGCCTTCTGGAGTGATATAGTAATCACCCTCTTCAAGAGGAATGTTCTTTTTCATAATTTAGGCAAAGATAAAGCAATTTGGATTGATTTTTGAATAGCTGAAGTTATGATTATTGTTTCTAAATATTTAGTGCCAAAAGGTTATTTAGGTTTAACTTTTTTTCCTTTTATGTTTTTAAAATCATCTAACTTAAAAGTTAATAAAAGGCTTTTAAACCATGAACGAATACACTTAAGGCAGCAATTAGAACTTCTGGTAGTTCCCTTTTACCTGTGGTATATTTTGGAGTTTTTTATAAGATTATTAAAATATAAAAATTGGAATGAGGCCTATAGAAATATTTCTTTTGAAAGGGAATCATATTTTAAGGAAAATGATTTAGAATATTTAAATAATCGTCCTTTTTGGGCTTTTTTAAAGTATTTTTGTAAGCATGAATTTTCAGGTGGAAAATAGTATAAATGAGCCCGTTGTTTTATCAGAGCATTTTGGGGTTAAATTATATATTAAGAGAGAAGATAAAATTCATCCATTTGTTTCTGGCAATAAATACAGAAAGCTTAAATACAATTTACTAAAGGCCAAATCATTAGGGCATGATACTCTTTTAACATTTGGGGGTGCTTTTTCAAATCATATAGCAGCAGTTGCTTATGCCGGTAAAATGTATGGGTTTAAAACTGTGGGTATAATTAGAGGTGAAGAACTAAAGGGAAGAATTAAAGATAATAAAACCCTAAGTTTTGCAAAATCTAATGGCATGCAATTTGAATTTGTGTCTAGAGAAGTCTATAGAGAAAAAGCAAACTCTGAGCTTATAAATGGTTTGAAAGATTTTTTTGAGGACTTTTATCTTATTCCTGAAGGAGGTACAAATGACTTAGCTATTAAAGGTTGTGAAGAAATTTTAACTGATTTAGATGCTGAATTTAATTTTATATGTAGTGCTGTTGGAACAGGAGGAACCATTTCAGGGCTCATTAATTGTTCAAAACCTAGTCAACAAGTTTTAGGATTCCCAGCTTTAAAAGGTGATTTTTTAAAAGAAGATATTAGTAAATTTGTAACCAAGAAAAATTGGACGCTTATTACGGATTATCATTTTGGAGGTTATGCAAAAATAAACCAAGAATTGATAGCGTTTATTAATAAATTTAATGCGGAAAACAGCATCCCATTAGACCCTGTTTATACTGGTAAAATGATGTTTGGTATTTTTAATTTAATAAACAAAGGGTTTTTTAAAAAAGGAAGCAAAATTTTGGCAATTCATACCGGAGGTTTACAAGGGATAGTAAGTATGAATTCAGTTTTAAAAAAGAAGAATTTACCTATTATTGAATAAATGAATAGAATACTAATTTTAATATGTTTAGGTTGCCTTTTATTTAGTTGTAAAACTAGAAAGAATATAGAAGCTAAACCAAAACCAGAAGTGGTTGTAGTAAAAGAAAGTAAACCTAAAAAGGTTTACGCAAATGATACTGAAAGATATATTGATACTTATAAGGCTATAGCTCAAAATGAAATGAAGCTCTATAATATTCCTGCAAGTATAACCTTGGCTCAAGGTATTTTAGAATCTGGTTCTGGAAAAGGAAGATTATCTGTTAAAGCAAATAATCATTTTGGTATTAAATGCCATGGATGGAAAGGTGGTAAGATATATCATGATGACGATAAAAAAGGAGAGTGTTTTAGAAAATATAAAGATGCTAAGTATTCCTTTAGAGATCATTCATTATTCCTTAAAGAAAGAAAACGTTACGCAGGTTTATTTAATTTAAAAGAAACAAATTATAAAGCTTGGGCAAAAGGTTTAAAAGCTGCGGGTTATGCAACAGATAAAAAGTACCCGCAAAAATTAATATCATTAATTGAACGTTACAAACTTTATGAATATGATAGAGAAGTATTGGGTGACAATTATGAGGTTATTGAAGAGGTTGAGAATGAACTTGAAACCTATATTGTTGTAAAGGGAGATACTTTGTATTCAATATCAAAAAAATATAATATCACAGTCAAAGAACTTCAAAATTTAAATGGTTTAAAGGATAATGCCTTGAGTGTAGGGCAACAGTTACATGTAAAACCAGCGTCACAAAATTAATTTTAATGATTTATAAGAGAAGCAGTGCTTTGTTTGCCGAAGCAGAAAAAGTAATTCCAGGAGGTGTGAACTCCCCAGTAAGAGCATTTAAAGGGGTTGGAGGAACGCCTATTTTTGTTAAAGAAGCTAAAGGGGCTTATTTATATGATGAAGATGGAAACCGATTGATAGATTATATCAACTCTTGGGGGCCAATGATTTTGGGTCATGCTCATAAACCTGTTGTTGATGCAGTAGTTGAAAAGGCTCAAAAAGGAACCTCATTTGGAATGCCAACAGAAATTGAAACTAAAATTGCTGAATTAGCTGTTTCTATGGTGCCTAATATTGATAAAATTAGGTTTGTGAATTCTGGAACAGAAGCTTGTATGAGTGCAGTTAGGTTGGCAAGAGGTTATACCGGGAAAGATAAAATTATAAAATTTGCTGGATGCTATCATGGGCATAGTGATTCATTTTTAATTCAAGCAGGAAGTGGGGCTAGTACTTTTGGTACACCCAATAGTCCTGGAGTTACACATGGTACAGCAAAAGACACTTTGTTAGCTAAATACAATGATATTAACAATGTAAAGGAGTTAATTGAGGCTAATAAAGGAGATGTAGCATGTGTTATTATTGAGCCTGTGGCCGGTAATATGGGGTGTATTCCACCTAAAGATGGTTTTTTACAGTCACTAAGAGAAGTATGTGATTCTAACGATATTTTACTGATTTTTGATGAGGTAATGACTGGTTTTAGATTGTCAAAAGGAGGAGCTCAAGAACTATTTAATATTAAAGCAGATATTGTTTGTTTTGGTAAAGTAATAGGAGGAGGTTTACCTGTTGGTGCATTTGCTTCAAGAGATGAAATA
The DNA here is from genome assembly GCF_045277075.1 of Seonamhaeicola sp. MEBiC01930. Lineage (GTDB taxonomy): Bacteria > Bacteroidota > Bacteroidia > Flavobacteriales > Flavobacteriaceae > Seonamhaeicola. Next base: position 2,121,261 of record NZ_CP104270.1, read on the forward strand.
ATGAATTATTTGGCACCTGTAGGTCCGGTTTATCAAGCAGGGACTTTAAGTGGAAACCCTTTGGCAATGGCTGCAGGTTTGGCAATGTTGAATGAATTAAATAATGATGACGCAATTTTTAACCGGTTAGAGGAGAAAACAAAATATTTACATGAAGGTATTGATAAAGTTTTAAAGGCAAATGGAGTTGTGTATACAATCAACAGAGTAGGATCAATGATTTCTGTTCATTTTGATGAAGGTGAAGTAATAGATTTTGATACTTCTGCAAAAGGTAATAATGATACCTTTAAAAAGTTTTTTCACGGGTTGCTTAATGAAGGGGTTTATATTGCGCCAAGTGCCTTTGAAACATGGTTTATTACAGATGCTTTATCCTATAATGATTTAGACTATACTATTGAAGCTATAAATAAGGTTTCAAAAAGTTTATAACTTAAAAAAGGCAATTCAATATTTTGAATTGCCTTTTTATTAACAAACTATAATCAATCAACAAACTAAATCTATTTAGTTTTTCTTATCCATTCTTTTTATTGCCTTTGCCCTTTTTATTCCCTTTACCTCTTTGAGCCATTTTGGCCTGAATTTTTTCCCATTTAGCATATTGCTCCTCGTCTAAAATATTTTTCATTTTAGCTTTCATGGCAATTTGTTTGTCTAGTCTTTCATTAGCTCTTGCAAGACGTTGTTCTTTTGTTGGTTTTTCACGATCACCACTTTCTTTTTTAGTTTTTCTGGCTTCCATTTGTGCTTTGCGTTCAATGGCATTAGCTAATAAAATTTCATTAACATCTGCTTGTTGTTTTTCAGTCAGATCTAAATGTAAAGTCATTTTTTTTGTTTGTAAAGAAGCCATTTCTTCAGCAGAAAGGTTCATCATTCTTTTTCCTCGTTCTCCTCTGTTAGTTTTTTCTTTTCTTTCCTCTTGAGCAAAAGCTTGAACTGAAATAAAAGCTAAAGCAATTAATACTAGTTTTTTCATTGTTATTATAAATTTTAATGTTTAACGTATTGTTGCTTTTTTGACTTTTGAATATTAAAAAAGTTTAATTTGCTTTTTTAATTTAACTAGAAATTAACATTAAAAAACTAATAAAATATAATGGCGAATATTGAATTCTACTTGTGAATAGGGACTTTTAATTGAATTCCCGTTTGAAAATCTGGAGCGTTGTTTACGTCAAAATCTTGTTTAAGAAAAAGAGAAATTTTGTATTTAGGTCTGCCATATGTATAAATAAATGACGTAAAAGAAAAAGTATTGTAGAGTGTTGCAACACCATTATGCCAGCCACCATTTATTTCTTGCCATTTCCCTCTTAAACTATAATAATTTGATTCCGCTTTTTTGTTATATCTAGTTTGTATTTGGTAGTTAATTCCAAATGAATTGTAATTGTTTTTTTTAGTAAATGTGGTAAACTCAATGTTTCCTTCTAAGGTTCCTAGATAAGTGTTATTTCCTAAATCAATAGCATCATTACTTAGTTTAATAAGGTTTTTACGTAATATGTTTGCTCCAATTGCAAGGTTTAATTGATTTTGATTTTTAAAGTAGTATTGTTTTAGGGCATTTAAGGAAATACCAAAATCTAAAGAAGGATTGAATTTTGAAGTATTTATTCCTAAGTGACTACCAAAATTTATGTAAATGTTCTTGGTGTTATTAATTGATAAGTTGGGGTAATAATAATGGGAAAACTCAATACCACCAATAAAAAAGTCTCCATTTTCTAGTTTTAAAGTGTTTCCATTTCGGTCATAATATTCAAAGTTTACTTGATTTAATCCGTAATAACGTCTGCCAAATGGGTCCTCTCCACCAGCAATATTGCTGTGAAACCATTCAATAGTTTCATCACTTGTAAATATTGAAAAAGGGTGTTTGCCTTTAGTTATAAAATAAGACCTTAAATTAATAGTGATTTCTTGTTGTTTTGTGAGTGGTAAAAAAAGTTCCGCTCTAAATTCCTTAATAACAGCATCAATGACAATATTCATATAGTCTGCTGGTGTAGTAGTTTGGTTTATAAAATGGAAAGGACGATCATGCCAAATAAATTCACTTAATTGCTCTCTAACTGCCGGGTCTTTTGGAAAGTATGCTTCTACAAATGGGTGAAAATTATTGCCACTAGTGTAATTAAAAGATAACGTTTTGTTTCTAGTGCGTTTTTGTTTAAAATTTGTGTTTAATCTCGAATTGAAAATGCCAAAATGATGGGTGCTAACTAATGAAGGATTTTCAATCCCATTTTTTAAAGCTAAACTATCTTGTTTTTGAGCAAAAATAGATATTGTAAAGACTAAAGAAATTAGTTGAAATACTTTTTTTAGCATGGACCAAATATAGGATAAATTGATTTTTGATTATTCATCTTTAATAACTTTTAAAGTGGTCTCGTAAATTGATTTTTTCGTTATTTTACTCTTTAACCAAGCATAAAAACTCATAACAAAAATGTCTTCATGTTCGGCTTTAGTCCATTCAAAAGAGTTTTTAACGGTTTCCTTGAAAGAGTCTGAAGTAACTTCGTTAGGATTATTATAAAAATGTATCACCAGTTCTATAAAGGTAATGACGCGTTTCTGATTGGTGGCTTCTAGGTATTTGTAATGATTTCGTTGAAAGCTTAATAGTCTTGATTCAACCAAATCAAAATTTTCAAGTTCAACGTGTAGTAGTATTTCAGTAAGATTCTTTTTTAAAACCCAATCAATACCACCCTTTTCAATATACCATTTGTCTGTATGATAAAACTTTGAAAATATGTGCAGGGCTTTTTTAAACTCATTTTTTTGAAAATAATACATGATTAAGCTCAAACGTATATCTAGTAATGATTCAATATCAGTATGTTTTTTGTTTAAAAATGGTTCTAATAGATTGATGGCTTCATCTTGATTACTAGTATAGTTTAAGTTAAGTGATAAAAGTAAGTGATACTTAGGGCTAAATGTGTTATAGTATTTTTTACGGTGAAGGGACATTTCATTGTGCATTAGGTTTAGGTATTCTAAAGAGGCTTTAAATCGTTTATTTCTAAAAAATGTATTGGCAATCATATACAAAATCTGTATATGGTAAAATGGTTGTTTTTCTTCACTTTTATAAGAGATGATTGAGTTGTACGAGTTTATTAAAAAAGGTTCAACTCTTAAATAATCGTTGGAGGCAAAGGCAGAAAAACTTATAATGCTCATGAGTTGATATAGCGATTTAAAAGATAAGTTTTCATCAATGTTAATGTTGTACTGATTAAATAAATTGGTTAAAATGGTTTGAAAGTCAATAATCTCACCTTTATAAGTAATGGCATTTAAAGTATGTTTTAGTTTAGCATAAACAATATTGAGTTTGTCTTCTAAAATTTGTTTTTCCTGATTGCTGTTGAACTTTGAAATTAATTCATCAAGATTAATAGAAGAATTAGAGTCGGCAAACTGAATCTGGGTGTGATAAATCTCATTAAGTAAAGTGAATAAATGGTGCTCTTTGGAAATAGTTTCAGCTTTGTTTAATATCTTAAAAGCAGTTTTGTACTCTTTTTGTTGCAGATAATATCTTGCTGCCAAGAGATATTTAATTACTCCCATTTGCACTGAACTCTCTTCTTGTAAATTGTGGTTAGCAGTAAAATTTATAATAGATTGATACAAGCGTTTTCTTAAGGCGTGGTAGGCGTTTTTTTTATGACTTCCGTATAGTTTTAAGCAAATGTCTTTAGAATCTAAATTGCTGTTTGATAGTAATTTGAACAACATGATATTTTTTACATCACCTCGTTTGTTGTTTTTTTCTAAGTGATTTAAAAATTGGTGCTGTTCTTCAGAAGAAAAAGTGGAAATTATATTATTTAAATCATTCATTTAATCGTCAGTTAATATTATAATATTATACTAAATATAAGGTATAATATATTATAGTTTAAAATTAAATCGTCAGTTTTATAATAATATTGTTTTTGGTTAATCACAGTTGTTTTGCAGTTTTGTCATGTAATCATTAAAACAAAAATTATGAATTATCAAACAACAGTTTCAATAGATGAAAAATCTAAAGAAACAAAATTGAAAAAAACACCTAAAGTTTTTGACCAAAAACCAACACCTGCTTTTATTAGCGCCTCGTGGTCTGCATTGTTTATAGGAATGGTTTCTTACTGCATTGGTTTATGGAATTCTGATATGATGTTAAACGAAAAAGGCTACTATTTTACAGTTTTGCTTTTTGGGTTGTTTTCAGTTATTTCTGTTCAGAAAGCTGTTAGAGATAAGTTGGAGAATATTCCAGTTACCGATATTTATCATAGTATTAGTTGGTTTACAACAGTGGCTTCTATTGTGTTATTGGTAGTTGGCCTTTGGAATGCAGATTTACTTTTAAGTGAAAAAGGATTTTATGGTATGTCTTTCTTGTTAAGTTTGTTTGCAGCCATTGCTGTTCAGAAAAACACAAGAGATGTTCAGTATATAGAACGAAATAATAAAGTAGAAAAATAGTGAGATATAAAACTTATGAATCAAAACAAAATAGTTGAGATATTGTTTTGATGATTGGTTAGTTAACCCAAACCCCGCAGCTCTGGTTGCGGGGTTTAAAAGCATGCTAATATGAAATCTAAATTAACATCTTGTTTAATGGAGTTTTATAAAGACAAATTAATTTCAGATAAAATTAGAATCTTTGAAATTTCTGGTGTTATACTCACAGCAGTTGGGAAATTTGTTTTTATGGATTATCTCAATTGGAGATTACTCTTTGTAGTTTTTGCCATAATTTCTTGGGGTGTTTATATTTTCTATAGATATAAAAAGGAAAGAGGTGTTTTAAAATATTGGGGTTTTAGAACCGATAATTTTAAAAAGGTTTTTAAATTGATGTTGCCTTTTGCTCTGGTTTCAATAATAACGTTTTTAATAATAGGGTATTTTAATAATAGTATCAATTTAACATGGCACGTTATACCACTGCTAATCACTTATCCAATTTGGGGTGTTGTTCAGCAGTATTTAACTATTAGTTTAATAGCTGGCAATTTAAAGGATTTAAAAAGCAAAAAATTGAATAATATTCTAATTATTTTAATTACAGCGGTCCTGTTTTCTATAGTTCATTATCCCTCAATTTGGTTAATGATAGGGACTTTTATTCTTGCATTATTTTATGGTTATGTGTTTTTAAAGCAAAGAAATGTTTATGTTATGGGAGTATTTCATGGTTGGTTGGGAGCACTGTTTTATTACACAGTTGTTGATAGAGATCCTTTTCAGGAAGTATTCTTAAATATTTTCAGTTAAAAGTTATGGTTGCTAATATTGAAAAGGTATTTGAAAAACCTCAAAAACCAATTAGTCTATTTTATTGTATATTAGTGTCAAACAGGTTGTAAATGCCTTATTGGATACATATATGTATAGTAGTTTTTGTTGCCTATGTGGTAATAAGTATTGCTTTGTATTACTTACAAGATTATATGTTGTTTAAACCGGAAAAACTTCCGAATGATTTTGAGTTCTACTATGAAAATCAGAACATTAAAGAATATAATTTAGAAACTAGAGATGGTGCGGTTATAAATGGTTTATTGTTTAAACCTAAAGGTGAATCTAAAGGTGTAGTTTTATATCTAAAGGGAAACTCTAAAAGCATTAAAGGATGGGGTAAGTTTGCGGTTGATTTTACTAGGCATGGTTATAATGTTTTAATGATTGATTATAGAGGCTTTGGAAAAAGTACAGGGCGTCGTTCACAAAAAGCTATTAAAAGAGATTTACAAGTAATTTATAATAAACTAAAGGAGAAAACAACCGAAGATAGAATTGTATTATACGGTAGGTCATTAGGTTCTGGTTTTGCGGCAAAATTAGCGTCTATGAATCATCCTAAAATGCTTATTCTAGATGCGCCCTATTATAGTTTAACTAAAGTGGCCGCAAGGTATGCGCCTTTTATGCCTTTATCTCTTCTAATAAAGTATCCGCTTCCAACTTATAAATGGTTAAAGTACGTTCAATGCCCAATCCATATTATACATGGTACTAATGATAAGTTGATTCCTTATAAAACCAGTGTAAAATTATCAAAAGTAAATCCAAAAAACACTAAATTACATACCGTAATTGGTGGCGGACATAAAAATTTAAATAACTTTGAATCCTACCATGAAATGATTCATAATATATTAAATAGTGCGCCCGAAAAGATAGATTTATCAACCACCAGTATTAAAGTTAATCATGTGTCGAAAAGGAATAAGGAAAAAGCTTAAAATAGCTATCGCTATTCTTGTGGGTGTTTATTTGATATTGGGAGCTTCATTATATTTTTACCAAGAGAAAATTTTGTTTTTGCCCAGGCCTTTACCCAATGACTATAGCTTTGAGTTTTCTTATCCTTTTGAAGAAGTTTTTTTGAAAACTGATGGAGGTAAAATTAATATGATTCATTTTAAAACTGAGGAACCTAAAGGGGTGGTTTTGTATTTTAATGGTAATTCTAGAAATTTAGCCAGTTGGGGTAGAAGAGCTCAGTTTCTTGTAGAAAAACAATATGATGTTGTAGTGTCTGATTATAGGGGGTTTGGGAAGAGTAAAGGAGTAAGAAGTGAGGCCGCATTTTATAGCGATGCTCAATATTGTTACAATTTTTTAAAAGAACGATATGATGAGGGAAATATTAGTGTTTATGGTCGCTCACTTGGTACTGGTATAGCTACATATGTAGCCTCAAATAATAACCCTAAGCAACTCGTTTTAGAAACGCCATATTATAGTATTCCAGATGTAGGGCGGTCTAGGTTTCCTATATTTCCTTTAGAATGGCTTGCAAAGTATAAGTTTCAATCTTACAAATATATACAACAAGTTAATTGTCCAATAACTATATTTCATGGTACTGATGATGATGTTGTGCCGTATGCCTCGGGAGAAAAGCTTTTTGAAGTAGCTCCTAAAACAATTTCAGAATTTATTTCTATTAAAGGAGGGCGTCATAACAACTTAAGAAGGTATGATGAGTATCAGCAAAAAATTGAGACTTTATTCAGGTAATATTTAATTAGTATAATTGGGGTTGCCAAGGAGTTCTCTTAAAAATTTTAACAATCTAACTTTCTTTTCTTAAAGAATTAATAAATAGCTGTTAAACATTTCTAAATAGCAATGATAGTTTAGGTTTTTTATAGTCTATTTGTACCAGTTTAGTTTTTGAAGATGATATCTTAAAATAATCTTTGATTAATAATCTTAAATTATTTTAGTATTATATTTAGTTAAGTTAGTTAGTTTAGTTAGAAAAGCCCCGTAATTATCATTACGGGGCTTTTGATTTTTATTGTTTATTAGTATTAAACTAAATCACGCTAACAAATAACCCTTCATCTGATTTTTCAACTTTAGCTAGACTGTTTTTTGTAAGCTCTTTAATTGATTTGTCCCATTTTTTATTTGATAAACCTGATTGTGTTTTTAAATCTCCTAATGATAATTTTTCAGCTTTTTTTAAGGCTTCAAAAACGACCTTGGCATCATCGCTTAAAGCCACCGCTTTTTTCTCAGGTTTCATTTGAGGGAAGAACAATACTTCTTGAATAGATTGGTTGTTAGTTAAGAACATAATTAAACGGTCCATACCAATTCCCATACCAGAAGTTGGAGGCATTCCGTATTCTAATGCTCTTAAAAAGTCATGGTCTATAAACTCAGTAGCTTCGTCATCACCTTTTTCAGCTAGTTTTAATTGGTGTTCAAAACGCTCACGCTGATCAATGGGGTCGTTAAGTTCAGAATAAGCATTAGCTATTTCTTTACCGCAAACCATTAATTCAAAACGTTCGGTTAATTCAGGATTGTCCCTATGCTCTTTACATAATGGGCTCATCTCTTTTGGATAATCTGTGATAAAGGTTGGCTGAATGTAATTGCCCTCACATTTTTCACCAAATATCTCATCTATCAATTTTCCTTTACCCATAGTTGAATCCACCTCAATACCTAGGCCTACTGCAGCTTGTCTAATCTCGTCTTCACTTTTTCCAGTAATATCAAACCCTGTAAAATGTCTGATAGAATCAGCCATAGTCACACGGGCATAAGGTGCTTTAAAATCTACTTCATGTTCTCCAAAAGTAGCTTTTGTAGTTCCGTTTACGGCCAAGGCACAATGCTCTAATAGTTGCTCGCAGAAATCCATCATCCAATTGTAATCCTTGTATGAAACATAAATTTCCATAGCTGTAAATTCTGGATTATGAGTTCTGTCCATACCTTCGTTTCTAAAGTTTTTAGAAAACTCATAAACACCATCAAAACCACCTACAATCAATCTTTTTAGATAAAGTTCATTTGCAATACGCATGTATAAAGGAATGTCCAAAGAGTTGTGGTGCGTTATAAAAGGTCTCGCAGCTGCTCCTCCAGGAATTGGCTGTAAAACCGGTGTTTCAACTTCAAAATAACCAGCATCGTTAAAAAACTGACGCATGGCATTGAACAATTTGGTGCGCTTAACAAATACATCTTTTACATGTGGGTTTACAGCCAAATCTGCATAACGCTGTCTGTAACGTTGTTCAGGATCTGTGAAAGCATCATATACTACACCGTCTTTTTCCTTTGGTAATGGTAATGGTTTTAAAGCCTTACTTAATAATGTGAAGTCTTTTACACGAACACTTTGTTCACCAACTTTAGTGACAAATAATTCGCCTTCAATACCAATAAAATCACCAAAATCAATCAGTTTTTTGAAAATGTCGTTGTATTTGGTTTTGTCTTCTCCTTGACAAATTTCATCTCTGTTAAAATACACTTGTATTTTGCCTTCACCATCTTGTAATTGAGCAAAACTAGCTTTCCCCTGCACTTTAATCATCATCAATCTTCCAGCAATAACCACCTGTTTGCCTTCCTCAAAACTCGCTTTAATTTGTTTTGAAGTATGGTCTACAGGATACAAATCCGCAGGATATGGGTTTATGCCTAACTCACGTAATTTTCCTAGTTTTTCTCGTCTTACTAGCTCTTGCTCTGATAATTGCGACATCTTAATAAAGTGTGTAAATTTTAAGAGCACAAAGATACTATTAATAGCTAGCTTTTAAAATAAAATTTAGTGTAACAAAATCATAAAGATGACGTCACACAAGTAATCATCAATCAAATTATTATTTATATGAGTTTTTGGAGAGTTTTACTATCTATTATTTGTCCGCCCTTAGCCGTTATTGATAAGGGGTGTGGCTCTATTGTTATTGTTTTTCTTCTATGGTTATGTGGTTGGGTGCCAGGGGTTATTGCTGCCTTGGTAATTCTAAATAATCCTAACAGATAATAATGTATCTTTGGGGCTTTATTTTAAACCCTAAAAATCATGAAATTTGTCAAAGTTCTAGCTCTAATTGTTTTAGCTATTTGTTTCTCTAATTGTACAATTAAAGAACGAATTGTTTTTAATGATGATGGGGGAGGAAGTTTTTTGGTAAGTTATGATATGGGAGAGTTTATGAAACAAATGAAGACTCAAATGGGTGAAGATAGCAGTTCTGAAGAAAAGAAAGGGGAGGTTATGGATACCACTTTTGTTTTTAAAGACCTCATGGAAAATTATAAAGATAGTATAGCTGCTTTACCTGAAGAAAAACGCGAGGCTATGGAAACTGTTAAGGATATGTATATGAAGATGACCATGGATGAGGATAATGGTGTTTTTGATTTTGGAATTGGACTAGATTTTAAATCAATAAAGGAGTTGACTGATATTGGTGAAAAAATTCAAAAAGCCAAAAGTCTAAATGCTCAAAATGACCAAGTAAATGCCATGAAGGGCTCTCCACTAGGTAAATTCATGGATTATGAAAAAAGCAATACTACATATGATTTAACGGTTGAAGGTTTTACCAGAAGTACAACACTTCCTGGTGATTGGAATACAGATGAAACTAAGTTTGATGAGAATGACGAATCAGACCAAGAGTTTATGGCTTATTTTGAAAATGCGTACTATGTAGTGGAATATACTTTTCCTAAAAAAATAAAATCTTATTCCATTGAAAGAGCCGAACTTTCTAATGATAATAAAACTATTATCTATAAAGTGAGTTGGTTAGATTTTCTAACAGATCCAAAACTTTTAGATGTTAATATAACTTTTGCTAATGAATAAAACCGTTAACATACAAGACCTAGGGCATAAAGACTACAAGGATACTTGGGACTACCAAGAAGAATTGTTTAAAGGTATTGTAGATACTAAAGTTAAAAACAGGCGGGAGGAAGCTGGTTTAGAAACAAGTAATTACTTTTTATTTGTTGAGCACCCGCATGTATATACTTTGGGTAAGAGTGGTGATTTGTCTAATCTTCTTTTAAATGAGGAGCAGCTAACCGAAAAAGGCGCAACTTTCTATAAAATTAATCGTGGAGGTGATATAACCTACCACGGACCAGGACAGATTGTTGGTTACCCTATTCTCGATTTAGAAAATTTTTTTACAGATATTCATAAGTATTTAAGATTACTTGAGGAAATGATTATTCTAACCCTAGCTGAATATGGTTTAAAAGCAGAACGAAGTGATGGTGAAACAGGTGTTTGGTTAGATGTAGGTACGCCATTTGCTCGAAAAATTTGTGCCATGGGTGTGCGGGCTAGCCGTTGGGTAACAATGCATGGATTTGCCCTAAATATAAATGCCGATTTAGGTTATTTTGATAATATCGTTCCCTGTGGTATTCGAGGAAAAGCGGTTACCAGTTTAAACGTAGAACTTGGTAAAACTAAAGTTGATGAGGCTGAGATTAAAGACAAGCTACTTAAGCATTTTATTGCCCTTTTTGAGGCTGAAATTATTAATTAGTTTATGTTTTAGAGATTGTGTTTATTTAGTTTAAATCTAGGAACGAGTTACTTGGAAACCTGTATTGGATAATTCAATGTCTACAAATCTAGCTCTGTTATTTATTGGGTTTTCATTTAGTAATTTTCTTATAATACCAGCTGCCTTTGGGTCTTTAGCTATAATGTACAAATAACCGCCACCTCCGGCTCCTGGTAATTTGTATGCAGCTGCATAATCCTTAATAATATTTATTATTGTTTCAATTTGAGGAGGATTAATCCCTTCATCTAAGCGCTTTTTTTGTTCCCAGGTAAGGTTAATACAATCGCAATAATCCTTAAAATTGTCGCTCTGTAATACCTTAAATGTATCAAAAGCATGTTGTTTTATATCCTTAAGAATTTTACTGATTCCAGTTTCATTTAAAAACATACCCGCTACTATTTCCGCAAGTATGTTTTTGGCAGTTCTAGTTACTCCGGTATAATACAATAATTGGCAAGCTTTGTTTTCGGGTTTTGAAAATATAAAATCAGGAGCCCAACTAAGTTCTGGGGTTTGATTACCACCCTGTTGGGTTTCAATTAACTTAATCCCAGGTAAAATTCCGCCAAATTGGTCTTGCCAACCTCCACCAGTGGTTAGCAATTGTTCTAAAACCAAAGTTCTTTGAATTTGATCATTTTGACTCCATTTTAATCCACAGAAGTTTGATAGTGCGCCTAAAACAGTGGCAGATAATATTGAACTTGTACCAAGGCCTGATCCCTTTGGAATGGCAGCTAGCATGGTAATTTCAATTCCAGAACCAAAAGCCATTAAGTGATCTGTTAAGTTTTTATATCTGCTTTTAGAATTGAAACCGGCCAGATATAAGGCAGCTTTAGGAATTGAAAATGCAGACCCTACTTTATTGTAAGACTCCAGTTCTTGGTAGGAAGTAATGTCTTCTCTTACCCCAATGTCAATGGAACGCAGAATTATTTTTGGTTCACTACATGGTTTAATATAAACCTGTAATGGAGGTTGACCATTTAGGTTTATAGCCATGTTTACAACTGCGCCTCCATGGGCTAAACTATAAGGAGGTGTGTCAGACCAGCCACCAGCAACATCAATTCTTACTGGGCTTCTGCCCCATACTATTTGATCTTGATATACACTTAATTCTGGTTCTGGTTGGTCATAACCTAAACTATCAACTATAATATCACGCAATAAATTGAAAGCTTTCTGTTCTTCATCTTTGTTAGGTTGGTTAAGTTGTTTTTTAACCTTTGCCCTAAACATGTATTCTTGCATTTGTTGATAGGGATCTTTGATGGAAAGCGGAGGTAAGGAAATATTGTTTTCGGCAACAAGTCTGGATAAATAGTTTAAATCTGATTGAAAAAATATACTTTTTTTGTAATTTTTATGTAGTGCCGAAATATTACTAACCCTAAGAGATTGACGTTGATTATATAAACGTTTTAATGAGGCTCTTTCTGCAATTTCTCCTGCAGATATTCGATGGGAAGACAGCCATTTTTCTCTAATTTCTGAAAGTTTCAAGGGTTTAATCAACCATGATATTAAATCTTCTGTTAATTCGTCCATTTTTAATAATGGAAATATCTTAGCAGATTGAATATCGGTTTTTTGATCTAAGCCTAAATCTGCCAAATTAAGTTCGCGTTCAGATAACCATTGTGTAAATGGTATGCCTTGCCATAAAGTTTCATCAGAACCTAGTGGGCCTTTAAAAATATCATAAAAGCCATATGGTCTAACACAAAAGGAGGTTTCATCAATTGGAATGATATCAATGCAGGTTTCATTAGGTAAATCAATTTTCCAATCATTTTTGGGAATTCCGGTTATAATGTGTTCTGAATGTAGATTCCAATTTTTTCCAATATATGAGTTTTCAATCCATAAATTTCTTTGGTCAGAATTCAACGTGCATTCAATTTCGGTATTCTGAGTAAACATTGAGGGGTGAGGCTTGTTATCTTTATGAAGAATAGAAGTTTGGTCTGTAACTTTATTCTGAATAGCCAATGTTGAAGAAATTAACTCCTTACTAGTTCCAAAATGATAGAATTTACCATTAGGTAAAGGAAGAATTGCAACTGATAAGTCATGTTCATCTCTAGAATTGCTCCCAAGCCTTGAGCCAAAATCATTATATAAATCGTAAAAATTTAATTGTTCGGGAACAATTAAGTTTCCGTCTTCATTAATTGTGTAACCTGATTTTTCAAGAAGAATTTTAATAGCCTTATCACTTAGAACCCACACTCCAATGTCCATTAAGCAAACCTTATCTTCAGAAATGTTTTTTAGTTCAGAAACCGACGGTTTTTGGAGCATTTCCAATAACTTTTCTGGATGATTCTTTTCGCAAACAAAAACACCGTGATTGGTAGCGAGCTCTGGTTCTGCCCATAGTCCAAAGCAAACTATATCAACGTTGGGAAGCGGTTTTATATTTGGTGAGCATTGTATGTAAACATCTCCACTGGCAATTAGCGTATTTAGTGTTTTTGGAGATTTTTGAAGGATTTTTTCATACAGGGGAATTTGTAAATCAAGCAGGTTTTGATTAATTTTTTGCCCTCTTTCCCATCTAAAAATAGGGATTGGAGTTAAAATTTTTCCTGATGGAGCATAGGCTGGTAATCGTCTGCTTTGTCCCCCAGCATGGATGATAATTCGTTTATCTTTACTTATCCATTCATTAAAATTAATTTTGGATTCACTCCAGCTTTCTTTTAGAAGCCAAGAGGTGCCTCCGCCAGATCCAACATGAGTACCTTCAGGGTCAGAGCCACAAAACCATGATTCATGGCTTTTGTTCTCTATTTTATGGAAATGTTTTACAAGGTTTTTTGGTAGTGATAAAAGTTTTTTCATGCTATAAATTTGGTCTTAATGGCAATAATTCTGATAAGTTAGATTTAAAGTTAAAAATAACTAAATTAATTTTCTGCATTAAAAAACACTTTGTAATAGTGCATTTTCTTCTCATCATCGTAGCCACGTTCTAAATATTCCGTAGAAGCATCTGGGGCATCAATATCTAGCTTAATTTGAATGTTCGTGTCTAATTTGATATCAGTTTTTATTTTCTTTTTCTCCTTGTTTACAACACGTTCGGCAATATCAAACTGGTTTCTAATGACTAGGTTTTGTTCACTTTCAAAACTTTTTTTAAAGCCGTCAAATTGAGATTTATGTTTGTCTTCTTCAAAGAGCTCTTCTTTAAAACGTTCTATATTAGCAACCTCGTTTTCTTTAAAAAAATCTATGGTTTTGGCCAAAAAGGCATTTTGTTCTTGAATGCCATAGCTAGTTTTTATTACCTCTTCTGAAAAATCCTTACATAATTCAAGATACTGTTGTGTATGGCTGTTGGCATCATCTGCATATTTAATATTTAAGAAATGATTAATCCAATATTGCGCATCATAATTGTTGTTGTCTGCACTAAAAATGATGTTGCCCTCTCCATCAGTCTGATTAAGTATTAAACAGCCTTTGTCAACTTTTTTAGAATTGATTCCTTTTTGTACCAAAACATCATAACTGTTGTTTTCTAAGAATGTTTGAAAGAAATTGGTCTTGTTTTCAATTTTAAAAATACCTAGGGCATTTGTGGTAATTTCATTAAACTCAATACCTTCAAAAAGAGCTATTAAAACATCGCCCGTTTTAATGTTGGCGGAGTTTGATTGTTCATATAAATGCATCACTACATGCTTTGACACTTCAATAAAGTCTTCGTCATTAAAAATTTGAGCACTATAACTGTTTATTTCGTTAAGGTTGATATTGGCGTGGTGATTAAACCGGTAGCTTTGAACGGCACTGCTAAAGGGTCTTAGTAAAAAAGGTAACATTAAGTCATAACTAGCTTCATCAAAATCTATAGTCTTTTGGGAAAATGCATTTTTGGTATCGTTAAATTTATTACCTACTTTATGAATGATAAACTTTGAGATTGAGGCGTTTTTGCGTGATATCATAATCTTAATTTAAGATTACAATAGTAATAATTTTAAGAGGAGTAAACCATAAAAAAAGCGCCAAAGTATAAAACTTTGACGCCTAAGATCTGAGGACTTCGGGTAATACCAAATCATACCCTTATTTTATTATTTTTGATAATTAAACTTGAAACTGCAATTTCTTTTGGGGTTTGCATTGTGAAAGTCTAGATTAATAGTTGGGTTAAAGATAAAGATTAGTTTTTTAACAGCAAATAATTTCATACAATTTGATAGCTTTAACTTAAAAACCTAATGGTTTGTCTGGTTAGTAAAAAATATAATATTAAATATAACAATTATTAAATTATACAAATTTTGCATGCAAAATTTTGTGTTCTTATCAGTGTTGGCTCAGTATTAGTATTATAACTATCAAAGCTTTATGACCAATAATTATTAATCTATTGAATATATAACAAGGATTCGTAGTATGATAGCTGGTTTTTTTTTTTAAAAGGAATGCAAATTGCATTTTTTTGGTGATTTCATTGTAAATATCTGATTAATAGCTTGTTTAAATATATAAATTAGTTTTTTAATAGCAAATTAATTCTGGAAATTAAAAGCCTTAGTAGGCTGAAATTTAATTTATTTGGTATAAAATAATGGAGTTACTTTCACCTTTGGTAATAAACTCTAAGTTACTGTCTCTATCAATATTATCTAAGGCTATAGATGAATTACCATATATAGGGAAATTTGAAATGGCTTTAGATTGACTATCAAAAAGGTATACTTTATGAGATTGTTTGTCTGTTACAGTTACATAAATTTTATCATTTATATAAAATATTTTGGGTTCTGTATAATCTCCAAAATCTAATTCTGTGGTTTTACTTTTTATAGTTAGTTTGTTTTCAGTTAATGCCACAAGAGTTTTACTTGTGGTGGCTAAATAATGAGTTTCTGTTAGCCCTAAGTTTTTAAGAGCAACATTGCCATTAGTTTTAACAGAGATTAAGTTACCATTACTAGCAGTAGTTGTAAATTGATTGTTATATAAAAATATGGGTTGATTTGAATATGTATTACTAGCCTTTGGGTTTACTCTGTTGCGTCCAGTTCTATCTAATATATATAGTTTTTCTTTGGTTTTAAAAGTTAAATAATCCTTGCTTCCAATTCTAAAATGTTTTGGTTGCGAAATAATATTTTGGTTTGCAGATTTAAAGGTAAATCCATTAACCATTCTCGCTTTAACATCATGCATTAAAAGATGTTTTCCCTGAGTTATCAATAGTCTGTAGTTTTTCTTTTTGTCATAATCAAAAACAGAGAGTGGCTGCGTAATTTGGTCATTGAATTTACTGGGAAATGGGCCAACATTATTACCGTTTCTGTCAATAACATAAACCCTATTAGGTGTTGCGAAGCATAGTTGTAATCGGCCGTTTTTATAAATATCAATTTGGTTGATAGCTCCTAAAATAGGACCATGTAATTGTTTTTTCCAAAGAACTTTTCCTTTATTAGAAATTAAATATAGGTTGTTGTTAATGTCTTGAATAACTGTTTCTTTTTGGTTTGTGATATGATTGGTAACAAATTGTGGTTCATTTAAAATTGCTGCGTCCAATTTTATATTCCATTCTTCTGAAACCGAATTTAGAGAAGCACTAGACTTACTCTTTTGAATAATGCCATTTATATGGGCAAAATTATTGTCATAGATAAACTGAAGAGCAGAGGCATGATATTGTTTTAAATTGTAATTTAAGGACTCTTCAAAAATTCTATTGATGATTTCTTTCAGGGTGGTTGGCGTATAAACTAATAAAAGTGAAGACTCATCGCTGAGGTTTTTTATAATGTTTTTAAAATATTGTCTTTCACTAAAAGTGGTTTTATTTTGATAATTGGCTATAATATTTTGAAGTATTTCTAAAGAATCTGCAAACACAAAAAAATGGTCTATGACACAATACATATTTGCATTATTAAACGAAACAAATGGTGTAAATGTTTTTGAAAAAATTAATGGGTTATTATATTCTAAAATATCTATTTCTCTATAAGAGCTAATAATGTTATTATTTCCAATTAGAGCATCTTTAGTAGCAATATTGTCAATGGAATTAAGAGCAATAGCTTGTTCTTTACCCTGGTAAATTACTCCAACTTCAACAATGTCATTAAATAACTTGGAGCTTTTGTAGGTAGAGTCTTTTTTGTTATAGGCAACTAAATTAGTTTCAAAGTCCTTAAAATTGTCAAATGTAAAACTCATAAACCCATCACTATTTGAAGGTGCAATAGTTTGAGTTTGGTTTTCTTGAGGAATGGTGTTTTTAAAAATATTAATAGTGCTATTAATAGAATCTGTTCCCTTGGTTATACCATTTAAAATAATTTCATTTTGGTTAGATTCAATATCTAAAGCAATATAATTTGTGAAGTTGTTTAAGCTGAGTTTACCTTCATTACAAAACTGCTTTATAAGAGTTGAATCTGCCTTTATAATTAATGAGCATGTAGAGTTTTTACCAATAGTATGGTATGCTTTTTTCAATTCAGAATTCACATCAGATTTAATAATAATAGCATCCAAAATATCTTTTGATGACGATGCTACAAAAGTACTATCAAAAATAGCGCTATAAATCGTTTGATGGTTTAAAGTAGATTTTATTACAGTCTTATTTTCATACTTTAGTATTTCTTCCAAGTAGTTTTTTAAAGAATCCGTTACCAAAAGATTGGAGTGGTTTTTGGTTATAAAAGTATATTGCAGGCTATCACTCCAGTCTTTTGAAAAACAAATTAAAGCATCTCCATTTGGTTTTATTAAAGAGGTGTTTTGTAATAATTTTTCTAATTTTTTATAAGATAGATTTTTTGATAATTTTTGTAGAAGGTCATTATTAGAAATACTGATTTTTAGGCTTTCAAAATTTGTCGTTTTAACAATAGATATGGTGTTTTTTGGAACAAAATCAATTAATTCAGTGTGTTTGTATTTGCGGTTAGAGCAGTTGAATAGGGTAAATATGAATAAGAGGGTTAAGAAATAGGGTTTCATGAACAAATTAATTTGCTTGTAAATATAAATAACTTATAAATCTAATTTCAATTGTTCTGGTAATAATCTGAACGACTTTCTATGATATTTTGTAACACCGTATTTTTTAATAGCTTCTCTATGTTCTTTGGTTGGGTAGCCTTTGTTTTTTTTCCAATTGTACATAGGGTATTCTTCATGAATTTTGTTCATATATAAATCTCTATGGGTTTTTGCTAAAACCGAAGCAGCTGCAATGCTTAAATATTTGCCATCACCTTTAATAATGGTTTCAAAAGGAATGTTTTTATAAGGCTTAAACTTATTGCCATCAATAATAATAAATTCGGGTGTGTGATGAAGTTTGTCAATGGATTTATGCATTGCCAAAATTGAAGCATTTAAAATATTAATACTATCTATTTCTTTCTGAAAAACATGTGCAACACCAAAAAACAAAGCGCTCTCCTCAATAATTGGTTTTAAAAACTCTCTTTTCTTTTCGCTTAGTTGTTTAGAATCATTTAAAATGGTGTTTTCAAATGCTTCTGGTAGAATAATAGCTGCAGCGGTAACAGGTCCTGCTAAACAACCACGGCCAGCTTCATCTGTACCGCATTCTAAGGTGTAATTGGAATAATTGTGTAGTAACATTTATATTATTAATATATCAAAAGTACATGAAATTTTTTGTTTAAAAATTCATGAAAACTAAAAGAGAAAAACACACCAACTTGCCAATTGTAAGCTCTGGCATAATTTGGCTTTTTTCTAGAGATAATAAATTTAAATTTACACCGAAGGAATATAGTAATTTGTTAAATAGATTATTATGTACACATGATTTTTTGATGTTGTTTTTTTTCAACTCTTCAATTTGGGTTGAGGTATTATTGTGGTTATTATTGAAACTATAACTTTTGTTCAATACAGACGTTGTTTTGCTTAGGATTTGTTAATGTTGTTAGGCTATTAAAAATCTTGTTTTAATATGTTTTTTCTCCATTTTTTTGTTTTTTAGGTATAATATAGTGATGTTTGCAACTGACTAACTCAAAATAAATATTCTTGTTTAATATTTAAAAACAAAGCCAGCAGATATTGCTGGCTTTGTTTATTTAAAATAATTAGAGTCTCTTTGCATACAAATAATTACTTTTGCTTTTTTAAAAATAGGTATAAAATACGGGCATAAAATTTTCGTTATTACCCAATATGGATAACATGTTAAAATCATTTCAATTTAAAGGAAATCGAAAGATAAATAGAGCAGTTTTAATGTGTTTATTTATTTGTTTGTTTGTACGGGTTAATGGACAGGAAAAAACAAGGAGATCATTTCAACGTTCTGATATTGAAACTAGAGAATTTAACCCTGTTCAAGATTCAATTGATACGGCTTCAGGTCAAAATTCGTTAAAAGAAAAAGATGGGGGTATTAATGAAATAAATGCTAGAATTCAAGACTACATAATTATATCTGTAGAAAATGATACTACATTTGTAGATACCACCTTAACTATTCAGAAAGACTATAAGTTTAATTATTTGCGTAAAGATAATTTTGGGTTAATTCCCTTTGCTAATCTTGGGCAAACATATAATAGTTTAACCTATAATTTTCAGAGTACCAGTTTAATGCCAAGCTTTGGAGCTAGAGCAAGACACTTTAATTATTGGGAAATAGAGGATATTAATTATTACAGAGTTCCTACACCATTAACAGAGCTTTTTTTTAGAACTGCTTTTGAGCAAGGGCAGTTAGTAGATTCATTTATAACAATTAACACTTCGCCACAATTTAATTTTTCTATAGCTTATAAAGGGCTTCGTTCATTAGGGAAGTATCAGCATGCGTTAACTAGCTCAGGTAATTTTAGGTTTACATCAAATTATCAGACAAAAAATAATAGATATAACGCTAGAGGTCATGTTGTTACCCAAGATTTATTGAATGAAGAAAATGGAGGGCTGGCTGATGAAGGTGAAATTTTAAAATTTGAAAATGGAGAGGAAGAATTTCTAGATAGGTCCTTATTTGAAGTAGGTTTTGAAAATGCTGAAAGTATTTTAATAGGTAAGCGTTTTCATTTAGAGCATGATTATAAAGTTATTGAAGAAGATTCTCTCTCAATCAACAAATTAAAGCTAGGTCATGTTATTTCTTTTGAAGATAAGTATTTCCAATATACACAATCATCTAGTTCATCGGGTTATTTTGGTGAGTCTTTTGTAAGTTCAAGTTTGTCAGATAAAGCAACTATTGAAAACTTTTATAATAAAGTCTATGTAAATTATAGTAATAATTTGTTAGGTGACTTGCAGTTTAATATTAGTAGTAATAACTATAACTATGGTTATGATAAGTTGGTTGTTTTAGATGGCGAAACAATAAGTAACAGGTTAAAAGGTGATATATATTCCGTAGGCGGAAAGTATAGAAAGCAATATAAAGGTTTTCAACTAAATGGAGAGTTTGGTTTAAATATTGTGGGAGAATTTAATGGTAATTTTTTAGTAGCAAGAGCAACATTCAATCTCAATGAAGATATTTCAGCTTCCGCTTCTCTAAACCACAGTTCAAAGGCTCCAAATTATAATGTGCTTTTGTATCAAAGTGATTATAAAAATTATAATTGGCAAAATATTTTTAATAATATAGAAACCCAACAGTTGGCATTCAATTTAAGATTTAAGGAATTGGCTAATATCACTGTAGATTTTAATACCATTACAGATTATATATATTTTAAGCAAGATGAAAGTGTGCCAACATCGGATGTGTTACAGGCAATAAAACCATATCAGAACAGTAATACAATAACCTATTTAAGAGCAAAATTAGAAAACGAAGTAAAGTTTGGGAAGTTTGCAATAAATAATACAATAATGTATCAAAATGTTCAAGATAATGATAATACTCTAAACGTACCAGACCTAAATACACGTAATACAATATACTATTCTAGTCATATGTTTAAAAAAGCATTGTTTTTGCAAACAGGTGTAACACTCAATTATTTTACTAAGTATTATATGAATGGATATAATCCAGTGCTTGCTGAATTTTATGTGCAAAATAATACAGAGTACGGCGGTTTTCCTAGGTTAGATTTTTTTCTTAACGCAAAGATTCGTCAAACAAGACTTTATTTAAAGGCAGAACACTTCAATGCTGCTTTTACGGGTTATAATTATTATTCATCACCTAACAATCCGTATAGAGACTTCTCTGTACGTTTTGGTGTTGTATGGAACTTCTTTAAGTAGATTGAAAAGATTGCCTTCTTTTTGTCTTAATACCTTACCTTTTTTTAAGTGTAATTAAATTGACGCATAATTACTGTATATTAAGGTTTCTGTTTTTCTTTTCTAAAATTTATATCAAGTATACCTAACCTTAAACGATATCTTTTCTGTTTTAATTTGCCTTAGTTATAATAGAAAGATCGGAGTATTATTATAGTATTATCCATTATTTGTTTGTGGTTTGCTCTAGTATGAATATATGATTAGTTATTATGTTGTAATTTTTTTTGCATTGTAACCCTTTGGTATTAAGGGGTTAAAAAGTTTGTCTAAAAAAGATTAAAAAAAAGCTTAAAAAAGTTGTTGCGTAATAAAAAAAGGGTTGTATGTTTGCACCCGCAAAAACGGGGAATATAATTTTTGTTTGGGCGAAGTTCATAAGGATAATTTAGGTATTTGAAGTTTGGAAAAAAATTTTTCAAAAAAATATTTAAAAAGTTTTGTGAGTAAAGAAAAGGGTTTTATATTTGCACCCGCTTAACGAGGAAACGAGTTAAGGAAGTTAAGAAAAAGTTCATAAACATATTGAAATTGACAGCGTAAGAAGCTAATTGGAAACGATTAGTTTTAACAAGAGAATAAACCATTTTGAGTACTGAAGATTCTATTAGTTGTTAAATAGTAAAAGTCGTAAGAGACTTAAAAATTTAACGATGAAGAGTTTGATCCTGGCTCAGGATGAACGCTAGCGGCAGGCCTAACACATGCAAGTCGAGGGGTAACAGAGAGAGCTTGCTCTTTGCTGACGACCGGCGCACGGGTGCGTAACGCGTATACAATCTGCCTTGTACTGGGGGATAGCCTTTGGAAACGAAGATTAATACCCCATAGTATCATTTATCCTCCTGGATTTTTGATTAAAGGTTACGGTACAAGATGAGTATGCGTCCTATTAGCTAGATGGTGTGGTAACGGCACACCATGGCAACGATAGGTAGGGGCCCTGAGAGGGGGATCCCCCACACTGGTACTGAGACACGGACCAGACTCCTACGGGAGGCAGCAGTGAGGAATATTGGACAATGGAGGCAACTCTGATCCAGCCATGCCGCGTGCAGGAAGACTGCCCTATGGGTTGTAAACTGCTTTTGTACGGGAAGAAACACTCCTACGTGTAGGAGCTTGACGGTACCGTAAGAATAAGCATCGGCTAACTCCGTGCCAGCAGCCGCGGTAATACGGAGGATGCAAGCGTTATCCGGAATCATTGGGTTTAAAGGGTCCGTAGGTGGACTGGTCAGTCAGAGGTGAAATCCTGCAGCTTAACTGTAGAACTGCCTTTGATACTGCTAGTCTTGAGTCATTATGAAGTAGTTAGAATATGTAGTGTAGCGGTGAAATGCATAGATATTACATAGAATACCAATTGCGAAGGCAGATTACTAATAATGTACTGACACTGATGGACGAAAGCGTGGGTAGCGAACGGGATTAGATACCCCGGTAGTCCACGCCGTAAACGATGGATACTAGCTGTTCGGCTTCGGCTGAGTGGCTAAGCGAAAGTGATAAGTATCCCACCTGGGGAGTACGTTCGCAAGAATGAAACTCAAAGGAATTGACGGGGGCCCGCACAAGCGGTGGAGCATGTGGTTTAATTCGATGATACGCGAGGAACCTTACCAGGGCTTAAATGTAAGTTGCATGATTTAGAGATAGATCTTTCTTCGGACTACTTACAAGGTGCTGCATGGTTGTCGTCAGCTCGTGCCGTGAGGTGTCAGGTTAAGTCCTATAACGAGCGCAACCCCTGTTGTTAGTTGCCAGCATGTAAAGATGGGAACTCTAACAAGACTGCCAGTGCAAACTGTGAGGAAGGTGGGGATGACGTCAAATCATCACGGCCCTTACGTCCTGGGCTACACACGTGCTACAATGGTAGGGACAGAGAGCAGCCACACCGCGAGGTGGAGCGAATCTATAAACCCTATCTCAGTTCGGATCGGAGTCTGCAACTCGACTCCGTGAAGCTGGAATCGCTAGTAATCGGATATCAGCCATGATCCGGTGAATACGTTCCCGGGCCTTGTACACACCGCCCGTCAAGCCATGGAAGCTGGGAGTGCCTGAAGTCCGTCACCGTAAGGAGCGGCCTAGGGTAAAATCGGTAACTAGGGCTAAGTCGTAACAAGGTAGCCGTACCGGAAGGTGCGGCTGGAACACCTCCTTTCTAGAGAAAGACGACTAGTAGGTAAAGTTTTTAAGAAAGAAATAGTTTATTCTTCTTGCTGTTAATTTTAAAATATATAGTAAATAGTCATTAGGCATTAGCAAATGCTAAGAACTAAAGGCTAACGACTAAAAGTACAGTCTCATAGCTCAGCTGGTTAGAGCGCTACACTGATAATGTAGAGGTCGGCAGTTCGAGTCTGCCTGAGACTACAAGTTTCAATTGGAAATTAATAATTGACAATTGAAAATGTTCATTAAATATTGAAAGGAAATTTTAGAAGTTGGGAGATCCATCTTATTTTATTGGGATTTGGGAATTGATTTTTGAAATTTCATTAAAAACGGGGGATTAGCTCAGCTGGCTAGAGCGCTTGCCTTGCACGCAAGAGGTCATCGGTTCGACTCCGATATTCTCCACGAATCGCAAAAGCGATTAAGGTTCATTGACATATTGAAAAAGATACATGAAAATAGAATTAGGCCATAGGTTTAATTCTAAGTAATTTGGATTAATTAGAGTCACGCGAGCGACAATCTAATTAATCATAACTCATTAAAAAAGCAAAAAGTACAATAAGCTAATTAAGGGCGTATGGGGAATGCCTAGGCTCTCAGAGGCGAAGAAGGACGTGATAAGCTGCGAAAAGTTACGGGGAATGGCACATACGTATTGATCCGTAAATATCCGAATGGGGCAACCCACTATATTGAAGATATAGTACCGAAAGGGGCGAACCCGGAGAACTGAAACATCTAAGTACCCGGAGGAGAAGAAAACAAAAGTGATTCCGTTAGTAGTGGCGAGCGAACGCGGATTAGCCCAAACCAATGTTGTTACGGCAATGTTGGGGTTGTAGGACTACAATATTCGACACTAAGTGAACTAGAATTGTTTGGAAAGACAAACCATAGAGAGTGATAGTCTCGTAAAGGTAAGCGAAGTTTAGATAGTAGTATCCTGAGTAGCGCGGGGCACGTGTAACCCTGTGTGAATTTGGCGGGACCATCCGTTAAGGCTAAATACTCCTGAGAGACCGATAGTGAACTAGTACCGTGAGGGAAAGGTGAAAAGAACCCTGAATAAGGGAGTGAAATAGAACCTGAAACCATACGCTTACAAGCGGTCGGAGCACGTTTACGTGTGACGGCGTGCCTTTTGCATAATGAGCCTACGAGTTACCGTTGCTAGCAAGGTTAAGTACTTAAGGTACGGATCCGTAGCGAAAGCGAGTCTGAATAGGGCGCTTTAGTTAGTAGTGGTAGACGCGAAACCGTGTGATCTACCCATGGGCAGGTTGAAGCTGTAGTAACATACAGTGGAGGACCGAACCGGTTGACGTTGAAAAGTCTTCGGATGACCTGTGGGTAGGGGTGAAAGGCCAATCAAACTCGGAAATAGCTCGTACTCCCCGAAATGCATTTAGGTGCAGCGTATTATTAGTTTTATAGAGGTAGAGCTACTGATTGGATGCGGGGGCTTCACCGCCTACCAATTCCTGACAAACTCCGAATGCTATAAAATGATATAATGCAGTGAGGGCATGGGTGCTAAGGTCCATGTCCGAGAGGGAAAGAACCCAGACCATCAGCTAAGGTCCCCAAATGTATGTTAAGTTGAATAAACGAGGTTGAACTGCTTAGACAGCTAGGATGTTGGCTTGGAAGCAGCCATTCATTTAAAGAGTGCGTAACAGCTCACTAGTCGAGCGGTTCGGCATGGATAATAATCGGGCATAAACATACTACCGAAGCTATGGAATATTTATATTGGTAGGGGAGCATTGTAGTGTCGTTGAAGGTGTGCTGTGAGGCATGCTGGAGAAGCTACAAAAGAAAATGTAGGCATAAGTAACGATAATGCGGGCGAGAAACCCGCACTCCGAAAGACTAAGGTTTCCTCAGCTATGCTAATCAGCTGAGGGTTAGTCGGGACCTAACGCGAACCCGAAAGGGGTAGTGGATGGCCAACAGGTTAATATTCCTGTACCTGCTCACGTTAAAAGTGACGGAGGCGTATATTTGGTGCGTGCTGACGGAATAGCACGTTGAAGCCAGTGGTAACACGGCGATAGTACACTAAGACTTCGGTTGCGGTGATAATCCAGAGAAGCGACTTCCAAGAAAAGCGAGTGAAGCAGCCCGTACCCTAAACCGACACAGGTAGTTGGGATGAGAATTCTAAGGAGCTCGAGAGATTCATGGCTAAGGAACTAGGCAAAATAGACTCGTAACTTCGGGAGAAGAGTCGCCACCCTTCGGGGTGGCCGCAGTGAAAAGATCCAGGCGACTGTTTATCAAAAACACAGGGCTATGCTAAATTGAAAGATGACGTATATGGCCTGACACCTGCCCGGTGCTGGAAGGTTAAGTGGAGGGTTTAGCTTCGGCGAAGATCTGAAATGAAGCCCCAGTAAACGGCGGCCGTAACTATAACGGTCCTAAGGTAGCGAAATTCCTTGTCGGGTAAGTTCCGACCTGCACGAATGGTGCAACGATCTGGATACTGTCTCAGCCATGAGCTCGGTGAAATTGTAGTAACGGTGAAGATGCCGTTTACCCGCTGTGGGACGAAAAGACCCCGTGCACCTTTACTATAGCTTAGTATTGGTTTTGGATAAGTAATGTGTAGGATAGGTGGGAGACTTTGAAGCGGCGTCGCCAGGCGTTGTGGAGTCATTGTTGAAATACCACCCTTTGCTTATCTAGAGTCTAACTCAGGAATGAGGACAGTGCTTGGTGGGTAGTTTGACTGGGGTGGTCGCCTCCAAAAGAGTAACGGAGGCTTCTAAAGGTACCCTCAGCACGCTTGGTAACCGTGCGTAGAGTGCAATGGCATAAGGGTGCTTGACTGAGAGACCTACAAGTCGATCAGGTTGGAAACAAGAGCATAGTGATCCGGTGGTTCCGCATGGAAGGGCCATCGCTCAAAGGATAAAAGGTACGCCGGGGATAACAGGCTGATCTCCCCCAAGAGCTCACATCGACGGGGGGGTTTGGCACCTCGATGTCGGCTCGTCACATCCTGGGGCTGGAGAAGGTCCCAAGGGTTGGGCTGTTCGCCCATTAAAGTGGCACGCGAGCTGGGTTCAGAACGTCGTGAGACAGTTCGGTCTCTATCTACAGTGGGCGTTAGAAATTTGAGTGGATCTGACTCTAGTACGAGAGGACCGAGTTGGACTAACCTCTGGTGTATCTGTTGTCACGCCAGTGGCATTGCAGAGTAGCTACGTTGGGAAGGGATAAGCGCTGAAAGCATATAAGCGCGAAACCCACCACAAGATGAGATTTCTTTAAAGGGTCGTGGGAGATTACCACGTTGATAGGCTACAGGTGTAAAGGCAGTAATGTCATAGCCGAGTAGTACTAATAACCCATAGGCTTATTGTACGCCTGTTTTTTTATAAGAGTACAAATTATTATTCATGTCATTTTTTTCAATATGTTAAGATATTTGTTTATCCAAGTGATAAACGCTGAATGCTAAAGGTTATATACCGATAGCGAGCAGCTATGACTTAAGGTGGTTATAGCGATGGGGCTCACCTCTTACCATTCCGAACAGAGAAGTTAAGCCCATTAGCGCCGATGGTACTACATTTGTGGGAGAGTAGGTCGTTGCCTTTTTTGAATCCCGATTCTTATTTATAGAATCGGGATTTTTTTATTCTCAAAGTTTGAATTATTAGCATTTTCTTTCATAAACGGTTTTAACGAATTTTTATTAGATCATGGTTTATTTATATATGATTGAGAATATTAATAATAAGGTGTTTTTTTTGTTATATTTAATGAGTTTTATTTATTAAAATAGGTGGGTTAAAATCTCATCTTTTAATGATGAAATTTTACAAATATTTACCAGCTTTAAATATATGAGACACCTTCTTCATTGCAAATTATTATTAACTCTTAGTTTTATTTTTTTTAATAGCAACGCTCAAGAATCAGGAGTAGTGAATCAGCCAAATATTATTCTTATAATGGCGGATGATTTAGGTTATGGAGATGTTGGATTTAATGGAAATAAAGAAGTTATAACCCCACAACTGGATGATATGGCTACTAATGGGGTTACCTTTACAAATTTTTATGCTGCTGCACCGTTATGTTCTCCAACTCGGGCAAGTGTATTAACTGGTAGAGCTCCTTTTAGACAAGGTATTTTTGCAGCTCATACAGAAGGTATGCGGCCTGCTGAAAAAACCATTCCGGAGTTAATAAAAAAGAAAGGCTATTCAACAGGTTTTTTTGGAAAGTGGCATTTAGGTTGGGTTGAGCCTGATAAAGTAGAATCTAGAGGGAAGTATTCTCCACCTTGGCACCATGGTTTTGACGAAACTTTTGCTACCAAAAGTGCAGTTCCTACTTGGAACCCTACTAAAACTCCAAAGGGATGGACTAGTTGGGGAGCTCAAGAAGACGGATCATGGGGTGGGTCCGTTTATGTACAAAACGGTAAGCAAGTAACTAATAATCTAGAAGGAGATGATAGTAGAATTATAATGGATAGAGCGATCCCTTTTATTGAGCAATCTATAAATAATAAAACACCATTTTTTGCTACTATTTGGTTTCATTCACCTCATGAACCAGTGGTTGCTGGTCCAGATTATTTGGCAAAGTACCCTAATTTAACAAAAGGTAAACAACATTATTATGGCTGTATTACTGCTATGGATGATCAAATAGGAAGATTAAGAAATTTTTTGAAACAACATAATGTAATTGATAACACCATTATTTTCTTCTGTAGTGATAATGGACCAGCAGACCCACAAGTAAGAAAGGGCAATGCGTCCGCAGGCCCCTATAGGGGTCATAAACATCAAATGTGGGAAGGTGGTTTACGTGTGCCTTCGTTTGTGTTTTGGCCAGGGCAAATTAAATCTGGTGTAGTTTCAGATTACCAGTCTTCCACTAATGACTACTTACCTACTATTTTAGATATAGTAGGATTGTCTCCTAGTAAAAAAATACCATTAGATGGCTTAAGTTTAAAGCCAGTTATATTAAATAATAAAACTTCATTTAGACCAGTACCCATAGCTTCAGGTTATCAACGTCTGTATAGAGGGACAGAATTATATGCTTTAATTATGGGGCAATATAAAATCTGTATTCCTGAAAAAGGTAACGATATGATGCTTTTTGATTTAAAAAATGACCCAGGAGAAACTATGAACCTAGCTTCTGAAAAACCTGAATTATTAATAACCCTGCAAGATGAACTGGAAAAAGTTAAGAATTCATGGAAGGATAGTAGGGAAGGTAAAGATTATCAATGGTAATTAAAGAATAATGAGAAGTATATATGTATTGCTTGTAACAGGTCTGTTCATCATAGCCTGTAAAGACCATAAAGACGACACTAGAAGTTCTAGTGATTATAATCTGCATAAAACCAATACATTAAGTCAGTTACAAAGTTTTAAACCAAAAAAAAGTGAAATTGAGCTTAGTAAATATGGTAATGAGATAGGTAAATCTAAACAAGAAACAAAAGAAAAACCTAATGTACTTTTTATTTCTGTAGATGATTTAAATGACTGGGAAGGTTCGCTTTTGGGGCATCCTCAAGCCAAAACACCTAATATGGATAAACTTTTTTCTGAAGGAGTCTTATTTACCAATGCACATTGTTCACAACCCGTTTGCACAGCATCAAGGAACTCTTTACTTAGTGGTATTCATCCTACTACGTCTGGTTGGTATAGTTCTACAAAAAATATGAAAAAAAATTACGATTCTGTAATGGCTAACCACAATATGTTACCAGAACATTTTAAGAAAAATGGTTATAACACCTTTGCTACTGGAAAAATTTTCCATAGTGGTGAATCTGATTACAAAAACAAAACTAATGATTTCTGGACAGAGTATTCTCCTCATTTTTGGAAGAATATGGAACCTCACATCAAAAAAAATGGATATGGTTATAGAGGAACCATGTTTTACCCTTTTCCTAAAGGTGGCGGGCAGTTAGTACAATTATATGGAGAAGAGAATATAAATAAGAATTATAGAGATACTAACCGATTCTATTCGTTATGTGGTGGTCCGTTAGAAGATGCTGATATTCCAGAAAAAGGTATGTATGATGAGCAAATTGCCGAATGGGCCATTAATAAACTTAAAGAGCCTCAAAACAAACCATTCTTTCTTTCGGTTGGTTTTATTCGTCCTCATGTACCCTATACAGCGCCTAAAAAGTATTTCGATATGTATCCCATTGAAGAAATCGTTTTACCCGAGATACCAGAAAATGAATTTGAGGATATACCTATAATGGGGAAAGCTATTGCATATGGCTATACACCAAAAGGTGGTTGGGAAGATGTAACGGCAAAAAAAGAAATTTTACCAGAACTCATTCAATCGTATTTGGCTTGTGTTACCTTTATAGATGAGCAAATAGGCAAGCTGATAGAAGCCTTAAATGAGAGTCCGTATGCAAATAATACCATAATTGTTTTATGGTCAGACCATGGGCAACATTTGGGTGAAAAACGTCATTTTAGAAAACAGGCTCTTTGGGAAGAGTCTACCAAAGTACCACTATATTTCAAAGTACCAGATAACAATGGTAATGGGCAAAAAAGTTCTCAAGTGGTTAGCCTATTAGATATATACCCAACATTAACGGATCTTTGTGACCTCCCAAAATTATCGAAACTTGAAGGTCAAAGTTTAATACCCTTAATTATCAATCCAAAAAAAATAGAGGATAGAGCAGTTTTAACTACATGGTATTATAAAAATCATGCAGTAAGAAGCAACAATTGGAGATATATTCAATATCGTGATGGTAGCGAAGAACTTTATAACCATAAAATAGATCCTGGAGAGTACATTAATTTAGCCAAAAACTCTGAATATGCAGATGTCATAGAAGAACACAAAAAATGGTTGCCAAAGAGTAATGCTATTCCAGCTGGTTCTGCGGAATGGAAAGGTGATAAATTAGATAAAAGAATAGAAGCTTGGGAAAAAGATAATAATTTGCCCGTGTGGTTGAAATAAAAGAATTTATTTGTAAGATTTAATATGCACACTTTCACATCATAGTTTATTGTAAATATTTTTGATAATATTTATGAGAGCTGTGATTATTTTTTATTCCAGAAAATAGTAGAATATTAAAATGAAAAATCATTATATACTTGTATTGTTACTTTTGTTGTTGTTTTATCAATGTAAATCAGCAGGTAACTTAGTCAAAAAAAATGAAAACAAAGCTATGGAGGTATACCTGTGTATTGGGCAATCTAATATGGCAGGAAGAGCCTCTGTTGAAGATATTGATAAAGATACCCTAGTTAATGTTTTCTTATTTACTAGAAAAGAAAATAACCTTTGGGAAAAAGCAGTTAATCCATTTAATAGATACTCTACAGTTAGAAAAAAGTTGAGTATGCAACGGTTAAGCCCAAGTTATAGTTTTGCAAAAACAATGAGTAATGCCAAACCAAACACCAAAATAGGTTTAATTGTTAATGCAAAAGGCGGTACTTCAATTGAAGAATGGAAACCTGGAGAGACCCTTTATAACGAAGCCATTAATCAAACAAAAAAAGCATTAAAAACTGGTGCAGTTTTAAATGGAGTTATTTGGCATCAGGGTGAAGCTAATGTTTCTAGGTATAAAAAATACCTTCCCAAATTAGTAGAACTCATTGAAGCCTTACGGTTAGATTTAAATCAACCTAGTTTACCATTTATTGCAGGGCAACTTTCTGAAGACAAACCTAATCGCAAAGGATTTAATGACATGCTGATGAACTTGCCAAAAACTGTTAGTAATACTGGAGTGGTAAGCTCTGAAAACACATCAACAACAGACCAAACGCATTTTGATAGTGCTAGCCAAAGACTTATTGGTGAGCGTTACGCTGAGGAAATGCTCAAACTCCTAAATAAATAAAACAAAAAATCCCGTAAACATTAAAGTTTCGGGATTTTTTTGTGGTACCTCCAGGAATCGAACCAGGGACACAAGGATTTTCAGTCCTTTGCTCTACCAACTGAGCTAAGGTACCTCGCCAAAGCGGTTGCAAATATAAATTCAATTTTGGTATTCGCCAAAAGAAAAATACAAAAAAATACAGCTTTATTAAATTTTAAAGTATAATGCTCTATTTACAAGATAATATTATATTAAAATTAAGATAATAAAAGGAAGTGTTTTGTAATTTTATGATTTTATAAAGGGTATGAATTTAATTATAGATGTTGGGAATTCTTATGTAAAGCTTGCTGTTTTTAATAGAAATGGTTTAAAGCATCGATTTATAGTTGAACATAATAAATTAGTTGAACAAGTTACTATGTTAATTGAAGAGATACCTTCATTAAAGAGAGGTGTACTTTCTTCAGTTGGTAAATTAACTAGTAATCAACTTAGAGAATTGAAGGATTTATTAGATTTATTAATTATAGATTCCAAAACTGCACTACCATTTATAAATACATATGAAACTCCAAAAACATTAGGTGTAGACAGAATAGCTTTAGTTTGTGCATCCATAAATGAGTTTTCTGAAAGTAATGTGTTAATAATTGATGCGGGAACATGTATAACGTATGATTTTATTAATGAGAAAAATGAATATTTAGGTGGAGCAATATCTCCCGGAATTAGGGTAAGGTATAAGTCTTTAAATAATTTAACCGCTAATTTACCGTTACTAGAAACAGAATTACCAAGGAGTATAATTGGTTGCTCTACTGAGGAGTCTATTCACTCAGGTGTAGTAAATGGTGTTTTAAAAGAAATAGATGGGGTTATTGAAGACTATAAGTGTAAATATTCAGATTTAACAGTTATTTTAACAGGAGGTGATGCTAATTTCTTGTCTAAACAATTAAAAAGTAGCATATTTGCCAATTCAAATTTTCTTTTGGAGGGGTTGAACTTTATTTTACAATTTAATTTGAACGAATGATTAAAAAACTTGTATTAGTTTTTATTGCTTTAGTTGCTTTAGTTAGTTACGGACAGGAAGGAACTGCATCTCCTTATTCTTTTTATGGTATTGGAAGCCTGAAATTTAAAGGAACGGTAGAAAATAGAAGTATGGGAGGTATTAGTGTTTTTATTGATAGTGTTCATGTCAATTTGCGTAATCCTGCTTCCTATGCAACCAAAAATATTGCTGGTTGGAATAGTGAAAGTAGGCCTGTGAAATTTGCGGTTGGTGGTAGCTTTACTAGTACTGGATTAAAAACAGAATCAGAAACTGAAAATGCGAGCTCAACTACTTTTGATTATATGGCAATTTCAATTCCTATGGGTAAGTTTGGATTTGGATTTGGTTTATTACCATACACTTCTGTTGGTTATAAATTAGAGTCGCTTAATGATGATGGAGATTTACAGAATAGATTTAGAGGAGAAGGCGGGCTAAACAAAGCTTTCTTTGGCTTGGGTTATAGAATAGTAGATGGCTTAAGTATTGGAGTAGATGCGCATTATAATTTTGGAAACATACAGAATAGTGTAGTTGAGTATATTTATGATAACGGTCTTTTAGTACAAAACCAATCTAGAGAGAGTAATCGATCTGATTTAAGTGGATTAAGTTTTAATATTGGAGCATCTTATACCACGAAAATATCTGATAAGTTAGAATTAGCCACAACTATTACATATACACCAGAAAGTGAGATAGTGTCAAAAAATGAACGCTCAGTATCTACTATAACAACTTCAAGTACAGGGCAAGAATTTGCTTCTAATACTGTTGAAATAGATTTAGAAGCTTTAGGTTTGTTAGAAACAGACTTAGTATTACCGTCGAAAACGTCTTTTGGTTTGGGAATTGGTAAACCTAGACAATGGTTTTTAGGTGCAGAATATACTACTCAAAAAACAAGTGATTTTTCCAATCCTTTGTATAGTAGTTCTAGCATAGTTTATGAGGATGCATCTACCATTTCTTTTGGGGGCTTTTATATTCCAGATTATAACTCAATAGATAACTTTTTAAAAAGAACTGTATATAGAGCTGGTTTAAGGTATGAAAACACTGGGCTTGTTATAAATACAGAATCAATTAATGAGTTTGGCATATCTTTTGGAGTAGGATTACCATTAAAAGGAGGTATATCTAGCGCCAACCTAGGAATTGAAGTAGGTAAGAGAGGAACAACTAATAGTAATTTAATAGAAGAGAATTTTATTAATTTACAATTAAGCTTATCTTTGGGCGACAGATGGTTCCAGAAACGAAAGTATAACTAACAAAGGTTTAAAATTATTATCATGAAGACGAAAATTACTTTTTTATTAGCGTTATTAATAGGATTAAGTTTTGGTTTTGCACAACAGGATGAAGAGTGTATGACCAAACTATCTATTTTTCACGAATATGTAAAGGCTAAGAACTACGATGCAGCTTATGAACCATGGATGGCAGTAAGAAACAAATGTCCAAAATTCAATAATGCTATTTATGTTGATGGCGAGAAAATTTTAACAGATAAAATTAAAAAGTCAGCAGGAGCAGATAAAGTAGGTTATATTAATGATTTAATTAAGTTATATGACCAAAGAGCGGAATATTTTGCTAGTAAAACACCTAAAGGAAAATATGGTGCCTTATCATGCCAATTGATGTATGATAATAGAGAAGAACTTGGTAAATCTCCAGAGGAGTTATATGAGGGTTTTGATGCTGTTTATCAAGCAGACAAGAAAAACTTTAAAAACCCTAAAAGTTTATATACCTATTTCTCTTTAATGGTAGAATTATATGATGCTAATAAAAGGCCTGCAAAAGATTTATTCAATAAATATGATGATATTGTAGAAAAGATTGAAGACGAAATTAAGTTTGCTTCAGGTAAATTAAATGCTTTAGTGGCAAAAGAAGAAGGAGGAACTACATTAACCTCAAAAGAGGGAAAGTATAAGAAATACTACGGTCAAGTTTTAAGTGCGTATGATAAAATTGCATCTGGAATTGACGGAAAATTAGGCCCACGTGCAAACTGTGATAACTTAATTCCTTTATACACTAAAGATTTTGATGCGCATCAAGCAGATGGAATTTGGTTAAAACGTGCAGTAAGTAGAATGTATCATAAAGAATGTACAGATGACCCATTGTATGAAAAACTTGTAAAGGCTTATGATGAAACTGCACCATCTGCAGATACAAAATACTTTGTTGGAACAGTTTTATTTAAAAATGGTAAAGAAAACGAAGCTATTAATTACTTCAAGCAATCTTATGATTTAGAAGAAGATACGTTTAAAAAGGCTGGTTTAGCAAATAGAATTGGTTTAATTCTTAAAAAGAAAGGAAGATATGGGCAAGCTAGAACGTATTTTAGAAATGCATTAAAATTAAATCCTTCTAATGGCCGTCCACACTTGTCTATTGCCGCTATGTATGCAGCAAGTGCAAATAGTTGTGGAACAGATAACTTTACTAAAAGGGCTGTTTATTGGTATGCAGCTCAAGAAGCTAATAAAGCCGCTAGAGTAGATCCTACGCAAAAGAAAAATGCTGCTAAATCAGTAGCTAATTATAAAGCTAAAGCACCTACTAAATCAGAGATTTTTAGTAAAGGTAATTCTGGTGAAGTAATTAGAATTGGTTGTTGGATTGGAGGTTCTGTTACAGTTCCTGGTATATAAAACTAGTAGCATTTTAATTTGAGTTGGTACTCAAAAAATGAAACAATTAATTAAATATTATATACTAAACATAGTCACAGTAATTACTGTGACTATGTTTTTTTCATGTAATAATAATTATAATGAGGTTCAAAATTTAGGAATTTCTGAAAATGAACCAATTGGTGAAGCTGAAAATATTAATTTAAAATATACAGATTCAGGTAAAGTAGCCATTAACCTTATAAGTCCCAAAAGGTTAGATTATTCAAATAGAGGCTTCCCGTTTGAGGAATTTCCAGAAGGTATAACCTTGTATATTTATGATGAAGATAGTAAAACTACAGTAGTTTCAGATTATGCTATTTCTTATAAAAAAACTGGTATTATTGATTTACAGGGTAACGTTGTTATTACAAGTGATGATGGTGATGTTTTAAGAACAGAACAACTATATTATTTTC
The DNA here is from genome assembly GCF_045277075.1 of Seonamhaeicola sp. MEBiC01930. Taxonomy (GTDB): domain Bacteria; phylum Bacteroidota; class Bacteroidia; order Flavobacteriales; family Flavobacteriaceae; genus Seonamhaeicola. The sequence goes on from NZ_CP104270.1 coordinate 2,156,702, forward strand.
AGAAAAACCAATGGTTATTTACAAATAATCATGTTGAAATTACAGGGAAGGATGGCTCCTTAATAAAGGGAGGTGTTTTTGATGCTCAATTTGAATCAGGTAAGGGGCTTACTTTTTTAAGTATTTATGAAGCACATGATTCTCATTTGCCAGTTCAGGAATAATCCTTTTAATTATGTATTTCCTAATTTAGTTATCTTTACATAAACAAAAAAAATGAAATATTTAAGTGTTTTTCAGTATGCCTATTTAATATTTGCAGCACTATTTTTATATGATGGTATCTCTAAATGGGGAGATGGTACAAATGGGGCATATATTTCTTTAGGGCTAGCGGCTTTAGCCGTATTCATGTTTTTCTTTAGAAGAAGATTTAGTAAAAAGTTCCAAGATAGAAACAATTAATAAATGACATTATATGTTGTGATAATTGTTGTGTCGTTAATGCTTTCAGCATTTTTTTCTGGTATGGAGATTGCTTATATATCTTCAAACAAAATTCATATTGAAATAGAAAAAAAGCAAGAAGGTATCCTAGCTAAAATTTTAAGTAAGCTTACAGCTAAACCTTCAAAGTTCATTACAACAATGCTTATTGGAAACAATATTGCTTTGGTTATTTATGGGTTTTTTATGGGAGACTTATTGGTAAATTGGTTTCAAACTTTATTGCCAACAGATAGCGGATTAATAAATTATTTGTTAACCGATTTAAGTTTGCTTTCTCAAACAATAATTTCAACATTTATAATATTATTTACGGCAGAATTTTTACCAAAAGTTTTTTTTCAAATATATGCCAATACTCTAATAAAGGTATTAGCTATTCCTGCATATATTTTTTATATTTTATTTAGTGTAATATCAGGTTTTGTTATTTGGATTTCAGATTTTGTTTTAAAAACTTTTTTTAAAACTGATGGAGACCAAATTCAGCTTGCCTTTACTAAAGTAGAACTTGGTAACTATATAAGTGAGCAAATGGAATCTGTGGAAGAACATGATGAAGTAGATTCTGAAATTCAAATTTTTCAGAATGCTTTAGAATTTTCAGAAGTTAAGGCAAGAGAAGTTATGATACCCCGAACTGAAATTATAGCTGTTGAAATTAATGAGTCTATAAAAACTCTCAGTGGTCTTTTTACAGACACGGGAAGAACTAAAATATTAGTTTATAACGAAACTATTGATGATATTTTGGGATATGTACATTCCTTTGAGCTTTTTAAAAAGCATTCTGATATTAAATCTATGATGCTTCCTGTAGAATTTGTGCCAGAAACTGTTCTAATCAAAGATGTTCTAAACGTTCTTACAAAAAAGCGTAGAAGTATGGCGGTTGTTCTAGATGAATATGGCGGAACTTCTGGAATTATGACTGTAGAGGATATTGTTGAAGAGTTGTTTGGTGAGATAGAAGATGAACATGATACAGTTGATTTGATTGATGAAAAAATTAATGATGTAACTTTTAGGTTTTCAGCAAGAATGGAAGTGGATTTTATAAATGAAACATATAAAATAAATCTTCCGGAAAGTGAGAATTATGAGACCTTGGGAGGGCTAATTGTTAATCATACTGAGGAGATTCCTGATCAAGGTGACGTTGTGAAAATAGAAAGCTTCCAATTTACTATTGTAGAAGTATCAAACACGAAAATAGATTTAGTTGAGCTTAAGCTATTAGAAGAAAACTAAAATAGGCTGTATTTATAGTAATTAATGCCTGTGTCTACTTTTATTATTAAATAGAAAATGGTATTTTCGCGCACGATATTTTTGTCAATCACGTTATTTTGATTGATATCCAACTAATAAATAAAAAAATCCCAAAAGGATTATAAAAATTGAATATAAAAAATGGCAATTTTAAATAAGATTAGGCAAAAGACTTTAGTATTAATAATAGTAATTGCTATGGCATTATTTGCTTTTGTACTATCAGGTCTTTTTGACGGAAGCGCGAGCTTTTCAAATAAACAAAGTACAGTAGGTTCTGTAAACGGGAAAGATATTTCTCGTGAAGATTTTATTGAGAAAGTAGAATTTACTCAAAGACAAATGGGGCCTAATGCTACCAATACTCAAGTAATGAATAGAGTATGGGAACAAGAGGTTAGACAAGCTGTATTAGAAAGCCAGTTTGAAGAGTTGGGGATTACTGTTGAGAAAGACCAAATGAGAGATTTACTTAAAACGGCCTTAGCTACCAACCCTCAATTTTTAAATGAAGCAGGTTTGTTTGATGAAAGTAAAATGAACGAGTATATTGCTAATTTAAAAAGCAACTCACCAGCACAATATGCTAGTTGGGTAGACTATGAAAATAGTCTTGCGGCTAATGCATTGCAACAAAACTATTATAATTTGGTTAAAGCAGGTTTAACAGGTACTTTGGCTGAAGGTGAGTTAGATCATAAACTGGATGGAAACAAAATAGACATTAAATTTGTACAGGTTCCATATACTTCTATTCCAGATAGTATTGTTAAGGTATCTAAGTCGGATATTTCAAGTTATATTAACAACCATAAAGATAAGTTTGAAGTAGAAGCTTCTAGAGATATCAAATTTGTTCAGTTCAAAGAGGTTGCTTCTGTGGAAGATGAAAGTAACATCAAGAATGAATTAGGAATATTCTTAGAAGGAAGATTGGTTGATGAAACAGGAAGAAAAGATACTATAGTTGCTTTTTCAGAGGTTAAGAATGATGCAGAATTTATCAATTTAAATTCCGATGTTAAATTTAATGACCGTTTTGTTTTTAAACTAGGTTTAGCATCTCAGGAGGCAGATAGTTTGTATAGTTTAAAAGTAGGAGAAACATATGGTCCTTACAAAGAAGGTGGTTATTTTAAAATTTCTAAATTAATTGCTGAGAAGCAAGTGCCAGATTCAGCAAAGGTTAGACATATATTGGTTCCTTTCTTAGGGGCTCAAAGTGCAGCACCAGATGTTACTTTAACAGAAAATCAAGCGAAAGAAAGAGCTGATAGTTTATTGGCTGTAATAAAAAGAAATCGTTCTAAGTTTCCAGAATTGGTAAAAGAATTTTCTTCAGATAGAGGTAGTTTAGATAAAGAAGGGCGTTATGATTGGCACCCATATAACACTATGGTTCCAGAGTTTAATGATTTTGAATTTGAAGGTAAAGTAGGAGATTTAGGTGTTGTTAAAACAATATTTGGTTTCCATGTAATTGAAATTGAAGGTCAGACGAGTAAAAAGAGAGCTGTTAAAGTTGGTACTATAGCAAGAGAAATTGAGCCTTCTGAAGAAACAACAGCAAAGATATTTAGAGATGCATCTAAATTTGAAATAGGTGCTGGCGATACAGACTTTGAAGAATTAGCTAAAGAAAGTAATTTTACTGTTAGGCCAGTAAATGGAATAAAAGCTTTAGATGAAAGTATTCCTGGAGTAGGTAATCAAAGACAAATAGTTCGTTGGGCTTTTGAGGATGATGCTAATATAGGAGATGTAAAGCGTTTTAATATACCTGGTGGTTATGTTGTTGCTCAATTAGTAGCTCAACATAAAGCAGGATTAATGTCAGTTGATGATGCTACCGCTCAAGTGTTGCCTACTTTAAAGAAAGAGAAGAAGGCAGAAATAATTAGAGATAGAGTTTCTGTATCTACTTTAGAAGACTTAGCCACCGCTGAAAGTACAACGGTAAGAACAGCTTCTGCTATTAACATGAAAAACCCAACAATTTCTGGTGCCGGAAGAGAGCCGCTTGTTGTGGGGACTGCATTTGGATTAAATGAAGGAGAAACATCTAGTTTGGTTGATGGTGAAAAAGGGGTATATATGATTCAAGTTACTAAAGTTACTCCTGCTGTAGAATTAGATAATTATCAAGCAGCAGCTAATAGAATAGAGCAACAAAAATCTCTTACTGTAAATAGTAAATTATTCAATGCTTTAAAAGAAGCGTCTGAAATTGAAGATAATAGAATAGAGTCTCAAGTTCAATAATTGATACAACAAATAGAATAAAAAAGCCTCGTTTAAACGAGGCTTTTTTATTCTATTTATTTCTGCCTTATAACGTGTTACAGTAATCCATTTTAAAGAATCATATTAGAGTAAGGAATAATAGTTTCATATCCTTTGTTTTTAAAGTAATCTGCAGGGTTCTCTTTTAAGGCTACTAATATAAAATCACCACCCCAAGCACCAAGGCTTTTTATACTGCCTTTAAAATCGTTAAAATAAAGTTGTGTTACGGTTTCTTGGTTGGTGATATTAGCGATGACACTTTCATGTTGATTCATGAGCGCTTTAAAAGCTTCTAAAGAATCACAAGAAATCATTTGATTAGTAATAACGTTAACTTCTTCAATTACATCATTTATTCGTGTGTTGTTTTGGGCTTTATAATGAGCAATACCTTCTCTGCTATTTTGCTTTTTATTAAGATGGACAAAATAAAGATGTTCTTTAAAAGGTGGGTCAAAATCAACTGGCTTAACTTTTGGGATACCATTTTTTAACTCGTATAAAATAGAAGAGTCATTTTGAGCACATGCAATATCATATCCGCTACCCCCAAAGGTGTGTTCTAATAGTTTAAATGCATCAATATTTGTCCATTGAGCTAAGTTGTTTATTAGAGTAGATGAAGAACCTAGACCCCAGTTTTGTGCAAAATCTAATGAGGTGGTAATATTAAATCCTTTAGAGGTATTTAAAAACTTTGAATTTAATTGTTTTATGGCACTAAATATTTGAACAATTCTAATAGAGGTTGCGTTTTTTTGAAGAGGGTTTAATGTTCCTTTATCACCCATTTCAATTTTGTCTTCAAACCAAATACTTCCATTTTCATCTAAACTCTTCCAATAAATGGCAGGTTCATCAATTAATTCAATTTTAAGAGATTGACCATATTTAGTGGGTATGGCTAATGAGACTGCTCCGTCAAGAACAACATATTCTCCTGTAAGCAAAAGTTTGCCGTTACTGTAATAGTTTTGCATTTAATTCTTTGCTCTTAATTGATGAATAGCATCAACAACTGCACTATGGGTTACAGTATTATTTTTAAAATGTTCAGTAAGGGTTTTCTTTTCGTTGTCTGTGGCTTCAAACTGATTTAAAATATTCTTTAAATGCATTTTCATATGTCCTTCCTGAATTCCCGTTGTAGTAAGTGAACGTAAAGCTGCAAAATTTTGTGCCAAACCTGCAACCGCAATTATTTGCATAAGTTCTTTAGCTGATGGTTTATGAAGCAATTCTAAAGCTAGTTTAACCAAGGGGTGTAAGCTAGTAAGGCCACCAACGGTTCCTAAAGCTAAAGGAATTTCAATCCAAAACTTAAACGTATCGTCTTCAATTTTCGCATGAGTTAAGCTACTGTATTTGCCATTTCTAGCTGCATAGGCATGAACACAGGCTTCAATAGCTCTAAAATCATTACCGGTTGCTAATACTACAGCGTCAATTCCGTTCATTACGCCTTTGTTATGTGTAACAGCTCTATATGGTTCAATTTCAGCAATATTAACAGCTTGAACAAATTTCTGTGCAAATGCTCTGCTAGAAATGTTCTTGTTTTCTGTTAAATTATCTACATGACAACTTACTTCTGCTCTAACTAGGCAATCTGGAACATAGTTTGACAAAATACTCATAATAATTTCAATTTGTTTTTCCAGATCAGAAAACAAATCAAAGTTTTGAGCTTCTCTTTTAAACGTTTTAGCAAACTGCTCTAAGCATGAATTAATAAAATTGGCGCCCATGGCATCCAATGTTTCAAATGAAGCATGAAGCTGATAATATCCATTTATATCTTGAGATTTATCCCGTAATTCAATGTCAATTATACCCCCGCCGCGTTTTTCCATGTTGGCGGTTATAGATTTGGTTTCCTTAATAAGTTTTGATTTAATGGTGTTAAAAAACTGGGTTAACTTTTCAAAATCACCATTGAAAATAAAATGAACTTGCCCAATTTTTTTAGTTGAAATAACTTCTGTTTTAAAACCTCCGCGGTCTAACCAAAATTTAGCTGCTTTACTTGCTGCGGCTACTACAGAACTTTCTTCAATAGCCATTGGAATGGTATATAGCTTATCATTTATTAAGAAATTAGGAGCAACACCTAATGGTAAATAATAGTTAGTTATGGTGTTTTCAATAAATTCATCATGAAGCTGTTGTAGCTTCTCATCAGTATTCCAATATTGTTTTAAAATACCTTTGGCATTTTCAGAATTTGAAAAGTAGGTGTCTACAATCCAATTAATCTTTTCAGCTTTTGTAAGTTTTGAAAAACCAGCAATAGTTTTGCTCATAAAATTTTAATTAGTAATACAAAGATACTACTCTTGCTATGAATATTGAGTAGCTTGGTTGTTCAGGCTTAATTAAGTGTTAATAATTGCAGTATATTGAATTATTTTTAGTAAAATTGACATTATTTTGTTTGAAAATGATTTTTTTTCTCAAAACACATGCTATTTTCTATTATAAATTGTAAGTATTGTTTTGGGAATGTATATTAATACTCTGAAGAATATAAATTAATATATGAGGTATCTTAAATTCTATTTTGGCGTTTGTTTTTTCATTTCTGCACTTTTAAACGCTCAAAATCAAGAAATCACATTAGAAGAAATTTGGGGCGGTAATTTTAGAGCCGAAAGAATGGATGTGTTGCATTCAATGGCAAATGGGCAACAGTATTCTGTTTTAAATTTTGATAGAAACACTCGGTCTACATCAATAGATGTTTACAATTATCAAACCTTAAAAAAGATTAAGACTTTAGTTAGTTCAAAAGACTTAAAACCTTTAAACTATTTTTCTAATTATAGTTTTAGTAAGGATGAACAAAAAATTATTTTGGCTACTAATGAAGAACAAATTTACCGTCATTCAGCTGTTGGGAATTATTTTGTTTATGATGTACGTGCTAAATCCTTAGATTTAATTTCAACAGAACTAATTCAAGAGCCTACTTTTTCGCCCGATGGGAATAAAGTAGCTTATGGATATAATAATAATTTATTTGTAAAAAATTTGTTGTCTGGTGAGACTACTCAAGTGACTTTTGATGGTGAAAAAAACAAAATTATTAATGGTATTACAGACTGGGTTTATGAAGAAGAGTTTTCATTTGTAAGAGCTTTTGAATGGAATATTGCTAGCAATAAAATTGCCTTTATTAGATTTGATGAAACCAATGTACCTGAGTTTTCAATGGATATTTATGGAACAGGTCTTTACCAAACTCAACAAGTTTTTAAATATCCAAAAGCAGGAGAGGCTAATTCGGTGGTTTCACTTTATATCTATAGTTTAGAATCAAATAATTCAATTGAGGTTAAAGTTGATAAACCGTATAAAGACTTTTATATTCCAAGAATAGAATGGACTAATGATTCTAATACTTTAAGTGCACACTATATGAATAGGCATCAAAATGAATTAGATTTATGGTTAATTAATGCAGAAACTAGTTCATCAGAAATTGTTCTGTCAGAAAAAGATAAGGCTTATATAGATGTTACTGATAATTTAACTTTTTTAAAAGATAATAGTTTTATCTGGACGAGTGAAAAAGATGGGTATAACCATATTTATCATTACGATAAAAAAGGAAAGTTAATTAATCAGGTAACTAAAGGGAAATGGGAGGTTACTGATTATTATGGTTACGATGAAAAGACAAAACGAATTTTTTATCAATCTGTAGAAAATGGTTCCATTAATAGAGATGTATATTCTATTAAATTAAATGGACTTGATAAAAAACAATTAACAAAAAGTACGGGAACAAACAGTGCATCTTTTAGTGCAGACTTCTCTTATTTTATTAATACATTTTCTAGTGCAACATTACCACCAGAATATTCTTTAAATAGTGCTGCTTCAGGAAACCTTATACAAAGCATAAAGGATAATGATAAATTGTCACAACAATTATCTAATTACAAAACCTCAATAAAAGAGTTTAGTACTATTGCAGTTAATGGGTATGATCTTAACATGTGGATGATTAAACCAGCAGATTTTGATGACTCAAAAGAATATCCACTTTTTATGACGCAATATTCAGGTCCAGGGTCTCAATCTGTTAGTAATGAATGGAATAGTTATAATGATTATTGGTTTCAATCTTTAGCACAACAAGGGTATGTTGTTGTATGTGTAGATGGAAGAGGTACTGGGTATAAAGGTGCAGATTTTAAAAAGCTTACCCAAAATGAATTAGGTAAATATGAAGTAGAAGATCAAATTGCCGCTGCTAAAAAATTAGGAGAGCTTTCGTATATTGATGCTGATAGAATAGGAATTTGGGGTTGGAGCTATGGTGGGTTCATGAGTAGTAATTGCCTATTTAAAGGAAATGATGTGTTTAAAATGGCTATAGCTGTGGCACCTGTTACAAGTTGGCGTTTTTATGATACCATATATACCGAAAGGTATATGACAACTCCACAAGAAAATGCAAGTGGTTATGATGACAATTCGCCCATCAATCATGTAGACAAGCTAAAAGGAGACTTTCTTTTGGTACATGGTTCGGCCGATGATAATGTGCACTTACAAAATACCATGAGATTGGCAGAAGCATTAATTCAGGCCGATAAACCTTTTGATTGGGCAGTTTATCCAGATGATAACCACGGCATATACGGCGGAAATACCAGACTGCATTTGTATAAAAAAATGACCAATTTCATCCATGAGAACTTAGGGGATAAACGAGAAGCAGTAAAGGAAGAAAAGGCAGAAGATAGCAAGATTAAAGGCTAATAACACTAACTAATTAATAAGATTATGGCAGATTCAACAATAAAGCAAAAGGAACTATTTGGGCATCCAATTGGACTCTATGTGCTTTTCTTCACTGAAATGTGGGAACGTTTTTCATATTATGGAATGCGTGCAATTTTGGTTATTTATATGATTGCTCAGGCTTCTCATAAAGATGGACCTGGCTTAGGTTGGTCAAATCTTGAAGCTTATCAATTGTATGGATGGTACGTTATGTTAGTTTATGTGATTTCAATTCCTGGTGGTATTTTGGCGGATAAAGTCTTAGGACAAAGGAAAACAGTAATGCTTGGTGCCATAATCTTAGTGCTTGGTCATGGAACCCTTGCAATAGAAACTGATTGGGCGTTCTTTACGGGATTAGGTCTTATCATTTTAGGTGTAGGGTGCCTTAAGCCTAACATCTCCACTATGGTTGGAGGGCTTTATAAAAAGGGAGATATTAGGCGTGATAAAGGGTTTAGCATATTTTATATAGGAATTAATTTGGGCTCATTGTTAGCAACCTCAGTAATAGGTCTGGTTGTTGCAAAATGGGGTTGGCATGCTGGTTTTGGTTTAGCTGGTATAGCAATGCTTTTTGGTTTATTAGTTTATGTTTATGGTCAGAAATATATTAGGCATGTTGGAAATAGGCCTACAGCTGAAGAAAAGGGTAATGATATTTCCCTGATCAAGATTTTCTCAAAAATTTTTAAACATCCGTTTCAGTTAACAATTTTAATTGCCTTATTGGCCTTATCTCTATATGCTGGGTTTACTTTTGAAGGGGTTGATAACTGGGGTTACGGTGCCCTTTTTATATTTCTATCTCTGGTCGTTGGATTATTGATGATGATTTATAAAAGTTTAGAAAGTAACATTATGAGAGATAGGTTTTTGGTACTGCTTCTTTCTTTTTTATTAGTAATAGTTTTTTGGGGTGCTTTTGAACAAGCAGGTGGATTAATGAATGTTTATACCGAAACAAAAACTGATAGAGTTTTATTTGGGTACTTAATCCCTACGCCTATGTTTCAAGGTTTAAATGCTGGATTTATTATTCTCTTAGCTGTTTGGATTGCGAATATTTGGGCAAAAAGAAAGCTTAAAAACAAAGAAGCATCTTCATTGTTTAAAATGGCTTCAGGAACAATAATTATGGGGCTTGGTTTTGTTTTTATGATTTTTGCGGTAAGTGAATATGAAGCTAATGGAAGTTCGGGAATGCAGTGGTTGGTTTTGGCATATTTATTTCATACCATAGGAGAGTTGTGTTCATCTCCAGTTTCTTTGTCATTTGTGACGAAATTAGCACCTGTAAAATATGCATCCTTAATGATGGGATTGTATTTTGCTGCTACGGGATTAGGAGGTAAAGTAGCAGGTATTCTTGGGGAAAAATCAGAACATTTTGGGGAGTACACAATTTTTGCTGGAATTGTAGTGTTTACTGTAGTTTTTGGTTTGCTTGTTATAGCATTACTTAAGCCTTTAAAACGATTGACACATGGTGCGGAAGATGATGAGATTGAAATAAAGTATGATGAAGCTGAAGGCTTTGAATTAGCTGATAATTAAAATATAGATATATGGAAAATAAGGCAACCGACCAATTTTTTAAGAATACAGTTTTAGGGCATCCATCAGGGTTGTTTGTGCTCTTTTTTACCGAGATGTGGGAGCGCTTTTCTTATTATGGAATGCGCGCCATTTTGGTGCTTTTTTTGACAGGAGCAGTAACTGACGAAAGACCCGGATGGGGATGGGACATTACAGCTGCAACATCTTTGCTAGGTACATATGTTATGTTCGTTTATTTGACGCCTATAGTTGGAGGTTGGTTGGCTGATAATAAAATAGGTTATAGAATGGCAGTAGTAATTGGAGCACTCTTAATGACTTTGGGGCACGCTGCAATGGCTGTTGAAACACCAACTTTCTTGTATATAGGTATTACATTGCTGGTTCTCGGTAATGGGTTTTTTAAACCTAATATGACCTCAATTATTTCTAAAATGTACGAAGGTAAAGGTGAGAAAAAGGATGCAGCCTATAATATTTTTTATATGGGAGTAAATGCAGGAGCGTTTATTGGGATTTTACTTTGTGGATGGTTAGGTGAAAATGTAAAGTGGAGTTATGGTTTTGGTTTGGCTGGGGTTTTTATGCTCTTGGGTATGTTACAATTTTATTTTGCACAACCACTTTTTGGAGATATTGGAGCAAAACCTAAGAATGAAAAGAAAGATTTAATTGATACTTTAACTGGAAATGCAGAATCTGGTAAAGAAAAAGTAACAGGAAAATTAAATAAGTTTTTGACTATAGATTATGTACTTATATCAGTTTTCATAGTTTCTGCTTTGATTTTTATTTTTAACGACCCACTAAGTAAAATTGGAAATATACAAGTTTTAAATTTTACGATTGCTGGTATGACCGATTCTTTGTTTTTTGCGCTGTTAGCAGCTGTAATATTTATTGTAATATTAGCAATAAGAATTCCTAGGTATGAAAGAATAGTTAGGGATAGAATGATTGCCTTTACAATCTTCTGTGTTTTTACCATTTTCTTTTGGGCTTCTTTTGAACAAGCTGCAGGATCATTACCAATTTATACCAGAGATTTTACAGATAGGGTTTTAGAAGGTAATGCTGCGCTAACTTTCAAGATTATTGATTTAATAGTGACTGTTGTTCCAATGGGAATAATCACTTATGTCTTGATTGATTTGTTTAAAAAGACATTTAGTAAAATAGGTTTATCTAACATTATTTTAGGCTTTAGCTTTCTGCTCATATGGGCTTTAGTTATTTATAAGTTATATGTTAATTTTAGTGCTGAAGCTAAAGAGGTTGAAATAACTTGGTTTGCCATTCTAAATTCATTATTTATAATCATTTTTGCGCCATTGTTTACTAAATTATGGGAAAGTAAATACAATCCACCAGCATCAGTTAAATACGGCTTGGGGTTAGTAATTATGGCTATTGGTTTTGGTTTACTGGCATTTGCTGCTAGGAATGTGCCTTTGGGTGCTGAGACAGCAAAATTGAGTATGATATGGTTGGTGCTAGCTTATCTGTTTCATACACTAGGAGAGTTATGTTTATCGCCAATGGGATTATCGTACTTAAGTAAACTTGTTCCGGCAAGAATGGTAGCCTTTATGTTTGGTGTTTATTACTTAGCCATAGCAATTGGGAACAAAATGGCACATTACGTTGGTGGAGATATTGAAAAGATAACTAGAGAAGATGGTTTGTCCTATTTTTTCCTAATATTTACTATAGTTCCTATAGTATTAGGTCTAATTTCTTTTGCTTTACATCCATTGCTTAAAAAACTTATGCACGGTGTTCGTTAATCGAAATAAACGTTAAAAAATATTCAAAATGCTCCTTGTTAGGAGCATTTTTTGTAAGTTGGGCACAAGAATTGCAACAAATCACTTATGAAAAAAGCACAAATTATTCTAGTATTAGTTTTATTAATCTCTGTTGTTGGTATAGCTCAAGAGATTAATTGGGTGTCTTTAGAAGAGGCAGTTGCCCTTCAAAAGAAAAACCCAAAAAAGATTATGATGGATGTTTACACCAATTGGTGTGGACCATGTAAAATGCTTGATAGAAATACGTTTCATAATAAAGATGTGGCTAATTACGTAAATGAGCATTATTATGCTGTAAAATTTAATGCCGAAGGTAACGAGGTTGTTAATTATGAAGGTAGAACATTTTCAAACCCTAATTATGATCCTGCCTTGGCAAATAGACGTAATTCGGCTCATGAATTATCTAGGTATTTTCAGGTACAAGCTTATCCAACTATTGTTTTTTTAGATGAAAACGGAAAGTTGATTTTTCCTCTTAGAGGGTACAAAACACCTGCACAGATTGAGCTGTATTTAAAGATGTTTAAAACAGATAAGCATAAGGAAATGGATACGCAGGAAAAGTTTAATGCATATTATCAGGCATTTAAGCCTGAATTTCAGGGGTAAAACACTTTAGTATTCTATAATAAAGGCTCCTTTTTTGCTTGTTTGGTGAAAAGGGAGTTTTCTTTTTTTGCAGATAGATTCCCAATGCTCTAAATAAGATTTATAGTTACTGCCATCAGCTATAATATGCGTGGGTTTAATGGAGTCAATCAACCTGTTCAAGTTTATTTTAGGTGATTGTCTTAAATAAACGTAATCTGGTTTTATAGTTTTTACATTATAAATTCCAAGACTGTCAACTACCAATATAGTTTTGTTTTTAAGTAAATAAGCTGATTTAATGGGTTCATTTTCAATATTTTCTATGTGGTTTCCAACAGTGAAATCTTTTATGATTTTATTTTTTGTTTGTGTTATACTATCAAAATCGTTAGCTACTACTATTTTGTTTTTGGTTATGGTTCCTATTAAGGTGTTTCTGCTTTTGTGAAAGATGATAAACTGATTTTCTGAAGATTGATGTTTAGTAAAAATTACTGATGCTTGAAAAATTATTATGGCTATTAAAACAAATTTTAAAGTGTTATAATTCTTTTTAATAAATAGTCTTATCAAAGAAATAATTAAAATGTAGGAAACAATAACGTATAAAATACCAAAGGAAATATCTTTAAAAAGAAAAGCTTCCTGATTTGATATCCAACCAACAACGTTGTTCACCCAACCAATGATATAACCAAAAATATTGGCTACAAATTGTGGTAGCAGGTTTAAAAGGGCTAGTAGAATGATTATTATTCCAAAACCTAAAATGATGCCTAGAAGAGGAATGATTGCTAAATTTGAAATAAAAAAAAGTCCGGGGAATTGGTGGAAATAATACAGGCTTACCGGGATAATCCCAAATTGAGCTGCAATAGTAATGGTAAGTGTGTGCCAGTATATGTCTATTAATTTGTTTTTTGGTTTCCAAAGTTTATATATAAGCGGATCAATAATTACAATAGCAAAAACAGCTAAATAGCTTAATTGAAAACCAACATCAAAAATAAATAGAGGTTTAAATAACAATATTACAAGCATTGAAATAGCCAAAGTGTTAAAAACATTGGTTGGTCTTTTTAAATTCATAGCAATAGCAACTATACTAAACATAGTTACCGCTCTAGTTACTGAAGCAGATAGGCCGGCTATTAAGGCAAAACTCCATAGTATACTAACTAATAAAATAGTTTTAAAGAGATAACCGTTTTTTAAACGTTCAAGAGGTTTAAAAATGAAATTTAAAATGAGTAAAATGATGCCTACATGCAATCCTGAAACCGCCAAAATATGTATAGCCCCTGCATTGGTGTAACTTGAGTAAACTTCTTCACTAATGTCTTGTCTTTGACCTAAAAACAAGGCGTTAATAATAGCCAATTCATCAGGTTTGAAACTATAGCGTTTTAATTTAGAATTTATATGGGATCTTATGTTATTGGCAATACCAAATAGCGTTAACGTATTAGAGCTAACTTTTAAAAGTGATTCGTTTTTAATAAATAATTGGTGATAAATGTATTTTTTCTCTAAGTAATTTTTATAATCAAATTGGTTTGGGTTTAACGGATGTATTAAACTCTTAAATTCTGTTTTAGTAATATAAATTTCATCAACTTTTAAATCTGATTTTAGGGAATCTTTTTCAATATTTAATAATGATTTACCGTTTACTGCCGTATTATCAATTTTTAGAATATCAATAACATATTTACTATAATAATTACCGGGTTTTAAAACTTCTCTTATTCTAAAAGAAATGGTTTTTGTACTGTCTTTTTCTTCTAAAATATAATGTGAATAATGATTTGAAAAGTTTTTTTCACTATGAAGGTTTGTAGTCAAAACTCCTATAGAAGTCATTGTTAAAAAGCTAAATAAACCAAACCATATGGTTTTTATAAATTGATTTCTAGCTACTAAAAAGGAGATTGTTAAAATTAAACAGAGAAAAATAGTTAGACCAAGAGAAATATTTAAAGGTATGCTTATTAAATAGCCAATTATAATACCAATAATGAGACAAATGGTAAGCTTTATTATAGTGAAATTAAGTAGTTGCATGCTGTTGTAAGATATAAAATATCTTATAAAATACTCCGTGCTTCAACAAAAGCTTTGTTCCAATATGTTTCATTTAGTCCAGAGATAATAACTCCTTTGCTCGATGTTGCATGTATGAATTTAATATCGTTGTTTATTATATCAACAATTAACCCAACATGGTTAATTGCATTTCTTCGGTTTTTAGTTTTAAAAAAGAGTAAATCACCTTTTTGCACCTCTTTAAGTTTTATCTTTTTTCCTTTTTTAGCCATGTCTCTAGAAATTCTAGGTAAATAAACCTCATAAGCTCTAAAAGATTCATAGACTAATCCAGAACAATCCATTCCAGATTTTGTAGTGCCTCCCCATTTATATCTAACACCTTTAAATTGATTAGCAAAATTTATAATATTCTGTGCTTTTGAAAACTCATTCTCAGGTTTTGAGTTCGAATTATAAATATTATCAACTTTGTCTTTTGTACCTGTATCGGTAGTTACTTCCTTAGCAGATATTTTTTTTTTGGCTTTTTTTGAGGACCTGCAATTGACAAGGCTTAAAAAAATAACAATTAAAACGATTGTTTTTCGCATTGATAAAGTAGGTAATGATAAATTTATTATTCGTAAATTTAGGAAAATAGTTTTTAAATGATTGCAATAGATATTTTGGGGTGGCCATATTATAATCCTTATGAGTATATATCATTAGAGGGTACTATTATAATGCTGGCGGCTTTATGTTTTATTTTAATTTTGAGTTGGTTTGTAAGGAGAGGACAGATTTCATTCAAGTTATCCGAGGAACCTAATTTGGGTAATTACATTTTCAATTTTAACCAATTGGAAGATGATTCTAATAATGAAATTCACTCAAAGAAAATTTCGTTGATTACTAAAATAGTCTTATTTGTTTTTGTTGGATTGCTAATGTTTAATCCTTTATACAAATTACTCAATCCTTTGAACTAAACTGTCAAAAATCAACTTAGCAGTATTTTCGCTGGCACCTTTACCTCCTAAAGTTTTTTCTAATTCGTAATAATCTTCAAACATTTTTTCTCGGTTTTCACTATTCAAAATGGCTTCAAGTTCTTTTTTAAGTTGTTTTTTGTTGAAATCATTCTGAATTAATTCTGTTACCACTTCTTTATCCATTACTAGATTTACTAAAGAAATAAATTTTAAGGTAATAATACGTTTTGCAATATGATACGAGATAGAGCTTCCCTTATAGCAAACTACCTGTGGTACTTTAAACAAAGCGGTTTCTAAGGTAGCAGTACCAGATGTTACTAAGGCAGCATGAGAAATACTTAATAAATCATAAGTTTTGTTTGAAATAAACTTAACGTTATCGGTTTTAATAAACTGTTTGTAAAAACTGAATTCCTGACTGGGCGCACCAGCAATTATAAATTGATAATCCCTAAAGTCATCAACCAAGCTCAACATCACCAAAAGCATTTTTTTTATCTCCTGTTTTCTACTACCTGGTAAAAGCGCGATGATAGGTTTGTTGCTTAGGTTGTATTCTTTTCTGAATTCAGTATCATCTACTTGGTTTCTATTTGATATAGCATCAATTAATGGATGGCCTACAAAATGCACCTTGTAATTATACTTTTCATAAAATGGTTTTACAAAAGGCAAGATTACGTACATAGCATCAATATCTCGTTTTATAGACTCAACCCTTTTAGCTCTTGAAGCCCAAACCTGTGGAGAAATGTAATAATTGGTTCTAAAACCTTCTGATTTAGCCCACTTAGCTATGCGCAGATTAAATCCGGAATTATCAATAAAAACAATGACATCTGGATTAAAGTTTTTTATATCCTCTTTGCAAAAAGCAATGAGTTTAAAGATTTTAGAAATGTTCATAATAACTTCAATAAAACCCATAAAGGCACGCTCTTTATAGTGTTTTACAAGAGTGCCGCCAACGCCTTGCATAAGATCTCCACCCCAAAAACGAATATCAGAATTTACGTCTTCTTTAATTAATGCCTTCATGAGGTTAGAACCATGTAAATCTCCAGAGGCTTCTCCTGCAAGAATATAATATTTCATGTGCTATTTGTTATTTTTAATGATGGACACATGTAACCTTTGACTAATAAAACAATCATTTATGAAGATGACTGAAGATTGATTTAATAATTTAGGTTTCATTTAGAAGAGTTTAAAAACAAAAGTAAAAACAGCAATAAAAACAGTGATTAATAAAACACCCCTGGCTCTATAATCTTGTTTTTTCTTAATAAATAGAAAAAATGCAATGAGGTTTAAAACGGCACCAAGGCTAATCAGTTTTCCTAAAAAACCTTCTTTAAAAGCAGCTTTAATAACATTAGTAAAATCATCTCCATTTCCTAATAAAGTAGCGGCTATTATTAACCCTATACTGTTGGCAATTAAGCCAACAAACATACCTATAAAAATTTCTTTTTTCACAAAATCAAATTTTGATAATTATTTATTTTTTATCATTAAAATTCCAAGTGTTCAGCTCTTTTAATGCATAATGAGCAGTTAAGTCAAATTGAGTTGGTACAACTGAAATATAACCGTTTTCTAAAGCGTACTCATCTGTGTCTTCTCCACCATCTAAATTAACAAATTTACCAGAGAGCCAGTAATAATCCTTTCCAGATGGGTTTTGGCGTTTATCAAAAGATTCAACCCAATTGCCTTTTGCCTGTCTGCAAACTTTTATACCTTTAATTTCAGGTTTAGGTAAATTGGGAATATTTACATTTAAAACTATATCCTTTGGTAATCTGTTTTTTAGTACCTGCTTAGTAATTTTCTTAATAAAGCTTTTTGAAGGCTCAAAATCAGCATTCCAAGAATAGTTTAATAACGAAAACCCTATGGCTGGAATCCCTTCAATACCCGCCTCAACAGCGGCACTCATGGTGCCAGAATAAATAACGCTAATAGATGAGTTTGAACCGTGATTAATGCCTGAAACACAAATATCAGGTTTCCTGTCTAGTAATTCCCTAATAGCTAATTTAACACAGTCAGCTGGAGTTCCAGAACATCTATATTCCGTCTGTGGTCCATCATCAATTTGTACTTTATTTACATAAAGAGTAGAATCAACCGTTATGGCATGTCCCATACCGCTTTGTGGGCTATCTGGGGCAACCACCACCACCTCACCTATGGTGTTCATAATGCTTATTAAAGTTCTAATACCTGGGGCATTTATACCGTCGTCGTTTGTGACTAAAATAAGTGGTTTTTCTGTCATAAGGCTTCTATGATAAACATCGCTAAAATACATAAAATCGTTATGAAACCCCTATTTTATTCGGTTTAACAAAAAATTAGAGGTGTTAAAAGGGTATTGGCATAGTTTTTTCTTTATTTTAGTGAAAAATTACTAAATTTTAGTAGGACTCTAAAATATTAACTGATGAGAAAAATTATGAAAAGGAATTATAAAGTTCTATCATTATTGCTGCTACTTGCTTTTGCCTCTTGCAGTTTTACAACAAAAACTTTTGATAACCCAGATAAAGATAAATTACTGGTGCAAATTATATCCTTTGTTCTAGAACGAGGTCATTTTGACCCCATAGCAATGGATGATACTTTTTCTGAAGATTTATTTAATGATTATATAGAAACCCTAGATCCGTTTAAGCGTTATTTTTATGAGTCTGATATAAAGGATTTTGAAAAATATAAATTGTTGCTTGATGATCAATTAAAAGCTACAGATGTAACTTTCTTTAATGTGACCTATGAAAGATTGTTGAAACGAATTGCTGAAGCAAAAGAAATTTACACGGGGGTGTTAAACACGCCTTTTGACTATACGCTTGAAGAAACCTTCAACACAGATTATGATAAAGATGAATTTGTTAAAAGTAAAAAGGATCTAAAAGAGCGTTGGAGAAAACAGTTGAAATTTTCAACACTTTCTAACTACGACGACCTTTATATTCAAGAAAACCAAAATAAAGATAGAGAGGCTTCTTATGAATTAAAATCAGAAGCTGTTATTGAAAAAGAAGCTAGAGAAGCAACCCTAAAATCTATTGAGGTTTATTTTAATGATAATATTGATGACCTGCGTCGTGAAGATTGGTTTGGTATTTATGTAAATACTATTGTTGCGGAATTTGATCCGCACACATATTATTTGCCACCAAGAAATAAAGAAGCTTTTGATATGGATATGTCTGGTAAGCTTGAGGGTATTGGTGCAAGACTTCAAAAACGAATGGATTATATAAAAATTGTAGAGCTTATTTCTGGTGGTCCAGCTTGGAGAAGTAAAGAGTTAGAGGTAGAAGATATTATTCTTAAAGTGAAACAGGAGGATGAAGAATTTCCAATTGATATTGTTGGAATGCGCATTAATGATGCCATAAAATATATAAAAGGGCCTAAGGGAACTAAAGTGACTTTAACTGTTAAAAAAGTTGATGGTACTATTAAAGATATTGACATTGTTAGAGATGTTGTAGAGTTAGGAGAAACCTATGCCAAATCTTCAGTGGTTGAAAAGGAAGGAAGGACTTTTGGAATTATAAATTTACCTAAGTTCTATGTAGATTTTAATGATTATAAAAACATAAATGCAGCACAAGATGTAAAAAAGGAGATTGAGAGATTAAAGGCAGAAGGAATGGAAGGTTTGGTGCTTGATTTAAGAAACAATGGAGGTGGCTCTCTACCAACAGTTGTTGATATGGCTGGTTTGTTTATTAAAGATGGCCCAATAGTTCAAGTGCGTTCAACCGGATCAAGTAAAGAAGTATTAAAGGATACTGATAAATCTATTGCTTGGGATGGTCCTTTGGTGATTTTAGTTAATGAATTATCAGCCTCTGCATCAGAAATTATGGCTGCCGCAATGCAAGATTATAAGAGAGCCATAGTTATTGGTAGTAAACAAACCTACGGAAAAGGTACTGTTCAAAATGTTTATAATCTAAACGATTTGATTAGAAACAGTTCTAGTGGAGATTTAGGTGCTTTGGCATTTACAACTCAAAAATATTATAGAATTGATGGAGGTTCTGTGCAATTAGAGGGAGTTAAAAGTGATGTGAAAGTTCCTGGCCGCTTTAGTTTTATTGAAGTAGGTGAAAAAGAAAAAGATAACCCGTTGCCGTATGATGAGATTACTGCTGCCGATTTCACACCTTGGGAATATTATTTTGATTATGATACTACAATAAAGAAAAGTAAAGAGCGAATGAGTACTAATGAGCAGCTTAAGCTTATTGAGGAAAATGCGAAGTGGGTTAAAAGTAAGATAGATGAAACCACAGTTTCTTTAAATTATAGCAAGTATAAGGCAGATGTTGAAAAAAACAACGAGGAAGGAGAAAGGTTTGATGCTATATCTAGCTATAAGACTAATTTAACATTTAAATCTCATGCTTTTGAGAGGTCTCTTTTCACTCAAGATACTACAGATTTGCAGGAAAAACGTAAGCGTTGGCATGAGAATTTAGCAAAAGATGTCTATGTAGAAGAGGCATTGAATGTATTAGAAGATTTAAAAACATCTTATCCAATAAAAAAAGTAGCTTCAACAACAAAGCCTACTTTAAAGAAATAATTGATTTATGAGTTATAAATCAAACTCATTAAAACAATTGGCGCTCCAAAAGTTTAAAAAGAACTTTTGGGGCGTTTTTAGTTTTTGGTTTTTAGTGTTAGTTGCGCTAATTTCCTTTTTCGCCTATGCAATAGCACCAGATGATTCTAGGTATGCAAACCAAATGCATCTATCAATTCATTCCAAAAAACCTGGTTTTACTGTAACTATGCTTACAATTCCATCTAAGTTTGAAAATGAGCAAAATTTTTTAAGTGGAGTGTTTTTTGGTAAAAAAAATACTAATACGGAAATACCAATTTCAGAATATGAAATTACTAACGAAAAGTTGGTCTATAAAGAATATGCATCAGATGCTCTTGAGGGTGTGGAAAAAACTTTAAATATCAATGTGTTTCCAAACAAAGAAATAAATCGTTTTATAGAAAGTAAAACATTTTATTTCGGAACTGATAAATATGGTAGAGATCTTTTAAGTAGAGTGCTTGTGGGGGCTAGAATATCCTTTTTTATTGGCTTTGTAGCCGTTTTTATTTCATTGCTATTAGGTGTTTTAATGGGGAGTTTAGCGGGTTATTTTGGAGGAAAAGTAGACACTGTTATTATGTGGTTAATTAATGTAACTTGGTCAATCCCCACATTATTATTGGTAATTGCTATAACCCTAGCTTTGGGTAAAGGGTTTTGGCAAGTGTTTATAGCTGTGGGTTTAACAATGTGGGTTGAGGTTGCAAGGGTGGTGCGTGGACAAATAATTAGTGCGAAAGAAATGCAATACGTAATTGCGGCTAGAGCTTTAGGTTTTGGAGATTTAAGAATTATTACAAAACATATATTACCTAATATTATGGCTCCTGTAATTGTAATTTCGGCAGCTAATTTTGCAGCTGCAATCTTAATTGAAAGCGGGTTAAGTTTTTTAGGAATAGGGGCGCAACCACCTATGGCAAGTTGGGGAGCTATGATAAAAGATCATTACAACTATATCATTCTTGGTAAGCCATATCTAGCTTTAATTCCTGGGCTATGTATAATGAGTTTAGTAATGGCGTTTATGTTAATTGGTAATGCTTTGCGTGATGCATTAGATGTTAAGAGTTAGTTTTCTCTTCTTTCAAAAGTTTTTTAATTAAAACAATTTGGCCGAAATGGTAATAACAGTGCTCAATTATAACATTAATATTTCTTAGGTAAGTGCCATAGTCAGCTTTAACAAAAGTTTGGTTTAAATCTTCATTAGAAAAGCGGTTCACTACATTGATAAGCTTTTGGGAATCATGTAGAAATTTGTTAATCAAATTTGTCCAATCTGCTTCCGAAGTAATTTCTGGTCCATCAAAACTATATTTGTCTTTTATATCTAAGTTGCCAGTTTCAAAAAAACGGTAAACGCCTTCAATATAATAATTGGTGTGAAACAAGAGGTCCGCAATAGTGTTTAACTGACTTAGTTTAGTTGTCGCCTCTTTCCAAGTTAAATCAGATACCTGTTCTTTAATGTTGGTGCCCGCAACCCACTTACCGTCAAGTAAAACTTCTTGTAATCTGTTTGAAAGTTGATTAACAATATTCATCTCACTTGATAATGCCATTATTTAGCTCATCAATATATTCTAAGAGATTATCCTTTCCAATTCCATTAGAAGATGAGGTTATAAAATAATTAGGGATTTCTTCCCATGTTTCTAGGAGAATAGTTTTATAGTCTTCTATGTGGCTTTCTATAGCTTTAGGTTTGAGCTTATCTGCTTTTGTGAAAATTATGGAAAATGGAATACCATTTTCACCTAGCCATTGCATAAATTCTAAATCAATTGGTTGAGGTTTGTGTCTAATATCTACAAGAACAAAACCAGAAACTAATTGTTCTCTTATGCCGAAATATTGCGTAATAAACTTTTGAAATACTTTTTTTGAAGATTTTGAAACGCGAGCATAGCCATAACCAGGTAAATCTACTAGGTGCCAGTTTTTGTTAATTAAAAAATGGTTTATTAGTTGAGTTTTTCCTGGTCTGCCAGATGTTTTTGCTAAACTTTTTCTGTTAGTTAGCATATTTATAAGCGAAGATTTACCAACATTACTTCTTCCAATAAATGCGTATTCCGGTAGCATGCTTTTTGGGCATTTGTCAACATCAGAATTACTCATTACAAATTCGGCAGACTTAATTTTCATTACTTCAGAGGTTAGGTGTGATATGCACTAGTTAAATTGGTTAAAAACCTCTTTTGGTAAGCCAATTTTCCATGATATCATTAAATTTATTTGGGTGTTCCATCATGGCAGCGTGCCCACATTTATCAATCCAAAATAACTCAGAATCAGGTAAAAGAGCGTCAAATTCTTCGGCAACTTCAGGAGGAGTTACATTGTCATTTTTTCCCCAAATAATACAAGTAGGAGTTTGCATTTTGGGTAAGTCTTTAGCCATGTTGTGTCTAATTGCACTTTTGGCAATGGCTAAGGTTTTAACAAGTTTGTTTCTGTCATTTACCGTTTCGTATACATCATCTACAATTTCTTTAGTGGCAACTTCGGGGTCATAAAAAACCTCTTGAGCCTTCTTTTTAATAACCTCGTAGTCACTTCGCTTGGTGTAACCACTTCCCATAGCACTTTCGTAAAGTCCAGAACTACCTGTAATTATTAGAGCTTTAACTTTTTCAGGAAATAGTTTTGTATGGTATAATCCAATATGTCCACCAAGAGAGTTTCCTAACAAAACAACCTTGTCAAACCCTTTGTATTCAATAAAATCATGTAGATAATTGGCAAAGCTCTTTACGTTAGTTTTAATTAATGACATGGTGTAAATAGGTAACTCAGGAACAATTACTTTGTAGCCTATAGTGCTAAAAAAATCAATTACTGAGTCAAAGTTGCTCAGCCCTCCCATAAGTCCATGTAAAACTATAATTGGAGTGCCTTCACCCGCTTCAATGTAGTTATACTTGTCTTCTTTTTTTAAACGATGCGTCATTAATCAGTTAGTACTTTCGTTAAAAACAAATATAGTTATTTCATTCAAATTTCAGTCATTTTAATTTAACCTTAAGAATCAATCCTGAAAAATATAATGTTAATAATATTTTGGGACTAGTTGGTGTTCTTATAATTAATTGATTACTAGTGTTTATTGGTGTTTTTTGTTCTAAAAAATTTTTCAAAGTGGTGTTTCAATGAAAAATTATTAACAAAGTGGTATAAAGTGGTAAAATGTGGTAAATTTTTCAATATATTTGAATTTCAAATACTATAACTAACAAACCGCAATTGAGCTTTTTAACTGGAACATATGAGTGTAAGGTAGACGCTAAAGGAAGGTTGATGATGCCCTCTCCTTTGAAAAAGCAAATGGCTGCTATATTGGCGGATGGCTTTGTGTTGCGCCGTTCTGTGTTTCAAAAGTGCTTAGAGCTTTATCCAATGGAAGAGTGGCAGGTGCTTATGCAGAAAATGAATAAGCTTAACAGGTTTAAGAAAAAGAATAACGATTTTATTAGAAGATTTACAGCTGGCGTTAAAATGGTTGAGGTTGATGCTAGTGGTAGATTGTTAATTCCTAAAGATTTAACGGTTTTTGCTAATATCTCAAAAAATATTGTTGTGGCTTCGGCTGTAAACATAATTGAAATTTGGGATAAAGATTTGTATGAGCAGGCTATTGATGACGCAGCACTTGACTTTGCCGACTTAGCTGAAGAAGTAATGGGACAAGATGATGATCATGGAATATCATAATCCAGTTTTGTTGACTGAAACCGTAGACGGTTTAAATATTAATCCGAATGGGGTGTATGTTGATGTGACCTTTGGTGGTGGTGGGCATAGTGAGGAGATATTAAAAAGGCTTGGTGAAAAAGGGAGGTTGTTCGCTTTTGATCAAGATGAAGATGCTCTTGAAAATGCTATAGATGATTCTAGGTTTACATTAATTAATGAAAACTTTAGATATGTGAAGCGTTTTTTAAGGCTTTATGGGGTTAAAAAGGTTGATGGGGTTTTGGCAGATTTTGGTGTGTCATCTCATCAATTTGATGTTCCAGAGCGCGGTTTCTCCACAAGGTTTGAAGCTAAGTTAGATATGAGAATGAATCAGGCGAGTGAGTTATCTGCTTTTCATGTGATAAATGAATATGAGGAAAAGCAATTAAAAGAGGTTTTTGCTCAATATGGTGAATTAAGGCCTGCGGCTGCTATGGCAAGATTAATTGTTGAGCAAAGGGAAGTGGAGTCTATACTAACTAGTGAGCAATTAAAATCTGTCTTGCGAAAATTTTTACCACCACGTCATGAAAACAAAGTGTTGGCTCAGATTTATCAAGCTATTAGGATTGAAGTAAATCAAGAGATTGAGGTGTTAAAGGAGTTTTTGTTACAAATGCCAGAGGTGTTAGTTCAAGGGGGTAGGTTGAGTTTTATTTCGTATCACTCTTTAGAGGATAGGTTGGTAAAACGTTTTATAAGAAATGGCTTGTTTGAAGGAGAGCCTGAGCGTGACATGTTTGGGAATTTTGAAGTGCCTTTAAAAAAAGTGAACGGGCTCATTGTTCCTTCTCAGGAAGAAATAAAAATGAATAACAGGGCAAGAAGTGCAAAGCTTCGAGTGGCTGAAAAATTGTAAATGAAGAAAAACATTTATAGCATATTGAAAGGAACCTTTCTGGTAAGTGATGATTCATTTAAAAACTGGAGGTTTATCATTTTTATTTCTGTGTTAGCTATAGTAATGATTGCTAGTTCGCATAGCGCTGATAAAAAAGTATATGAAATAGCGCGTTTAAAAAATGAAGTAAAAGAAATTCGGTCAACATTTTTAGAGGGGCGTATCAAATTGAATAAGCTTAAAATGGAATCGAATGTAATTGGCAAAATGAAAGAAAAAGGGGTTGAGCCATCTTTAATTCCACCAAAAAAAATAAAAGTAAAATCTCAAAATTAAAGCAAGTCGTTGGCAGTTAAAGAGAAAAGCATATTAAATCGTTTGTACTTTATATCTGGATGTATGTTTGTCTTTGGGCTTGCCGTGGTATTTAAGCTTTTTAGTATTCAGTTTATTGATGGTGAAAAGTATAAGGCTTTAGCCGAAAAAAGAGTTGTTAAAGATGTTGTTATTCCGGCTAATCGGGGTAATGTATATTCTGTAAATGGAAATTTGTTGGCTACCTCTATACCAAAATATGATATTAGAATTGATGCGGTTACGTCGTCTTCTAAAAACTTTACAAGATACTTAAAGCCTTTATCAGATTCGCTTTCAAAATTTTCAGGTAAATCTTCTGGGTATTATCAAAAAGAATTAAGAAAGGCTAGGTCTAATAAAAATAGATATTTTTTGTTGGCTAGGAATATTGGTTATTCAGATTATATAAGATTACGGAACTTTCCGCTTTTAAATCTTGGCGCTTTCAAGGGAGGTTTAATTGTTGAGCAGACTACAAGGCGAGAGCATCCTATGGGTGGTATTGCTCAAAGAACCATAGGTTATGAACGTGTTGATGAACAAGGTAATGTAACACGTCCTGGTATTGATGGTGCTTTTGGAATAAAATATTTGCGTGGTGTTGATGGTAAAAGGAAAAAACAACGTATAGGAAAGGGGCAGTGGAAGCCTTTAAGTGATGCTAATGAAATTGAGCCAAAAGATGGGTATGATGTGTATACTACCATAGATGTAAATATTCAGGATATAGCGCATCATGCACTTTTAGAACAGTTAGAAAAATATAAGGCAGACCACGGATGTGTGGTTGTTATGGAGACCAAAACAGGAGAGGTTAGGGCTATTTCTAATTTAGGAAGAAGTAGTAAAGGATTGTATTATGAAAAAAGAAACTATGCGGTTTGGGAATCTCATGAGCCTGGGTCAACCTTTAAATTAATGGCTGTTGCGGCAGCTCTTGAGGATAAGGTAATTGATACAAGTGATGTTGTTGATACAGAAAAAGGAATTATTTGGTATTATGGAAAACCAGTTAGAGATTCCAAATGGGGAGGTTATGGTAAAATTTCTGTGTCAGAGGCGTTTGAGGTGTCTTCAAATACTGGTATTGTAAAAGCAATTTATAATGCGTATAAAACCAAACCAGAAAAGTTTATTGATAGGCTGTATGATATGAATTTAGATGACACGCTTCAAATTCCAATCATTGGAGAAGGAAAGCCTATAATTCCAGATCCTAGAATTAAAAATGGACGTTGGAGTGGCATTGCTTTACAATGGATGGCATATGGGTATGGCGT
Organism: Seonamhaeicola sp. MEBiC01930; assembly: GCF_045277075.1. Classification (GTDB taxonomy): domain Bacteria; phylum Bacteroidota; class Bacteroidia; order Flavobacteriales; family Flavobacteriaceae; genus Seonamhaeicola. The sequence continues at coordinate 2,183,347 of NZ_CP104270.1, forward strand.
GTCTTTTACGCCGTTACAAACATTAACGTTTTATAATGCTATTGCCAATGATGGTGAGATGGTAAAGCCTCAATTTTTAAAGGAGGTGAGAGAGTTTGATAGAGTTGTTGTTCCTTTTGAAAAGGAAGTTATTAATAGACAAGTTTGTTCTAAGGAAACTATTGAGAAGGTGCAGCGACTTCTTAAAAATGTTGTTGAAAAGAAACATGGTACAGGTAACAGATTATATTCTGAAAACTTTTCCATGGCTGGTAAAACTGGTACCTGCCAAAAAGATTATAGAGACAAAGAAAAGCTTAATTATATATCATCGTTTGCTGGGTATTTTCCAGCAGAAAACCCTAAATATTCATGTATCGTAGTTATCCATGAACCTGATAAAAGTGTTGGGTATTACGGGGCAGACGTATCAGGACCGGTTTTCAAAAGAATTGCTCAAAAAATTCATACAGATACACCTTTGGTTGATGAAGTTGAAGTTTTAGAGATCAAAAAAGCTTCCATAGAAAAAGAGTATGAGAGCTATTATGATTTGGCTCAAACCTATAAAACAATTATGCCAGATTTAGTTGGCTTACCAGCTATGGATGCTATAACGCTTCTTGAAAACATGGAGGTGGAAATAAAAGTTAGGCTTGTTGGTAGTGGTACTATAAAAAAACAATCGGTAAGTAAAAGTGTAAAGTTGAAAAACAATCAAACCATAGTCTTAAGCGCTTCATGAAAGTATTAAAAGACATATTATACAAAGTTTCTATAAATGCAGTTGTTGGTGATACGGCTATTTCTGTGAATGCGGTTGATTTTGATTCAAGAAAAATTGGTGAAAAAGATGTTTTTGTAGCTCTAAGAGGTACTTTGGTTGATGGTCATAATTTTATAGAAAAGGCCATTGAGCAACAAGCGGTGGCTATAATTTGTGAAGCATTACCTGTGATTCCCATTGAAGGTGTTACCTATGTGGAAGTTGACGATTCTAATAAGGCTTTAGCAATTATCGCATCCAATTATTACGAGTCTCCCTCAGAAAATTTAAAATTAGTAGGAGTTACAGGAACAAATGGAAAAACTACAGTAGCTAGCTTGTTGTATCAGCTCTTTAAAAATGCAGGTTATAAAGTTGGGTTGTTATCAACAGTGAAAATATTGGTTGATAATAAAGAGTATAAAGCAACCCATACAACGCCAGATTCTATAACAATTAATAAGTATTTGCATGAAATGAATGATGAGGGTGTGGAGTTTTGTTTTATGGAAGTAAGCTCTCATGGTATCCATCAAAGTAGAACAGAAGGACTGTGTTTTAAGGGTGGTATTTTTACCAACTTATCACATGATCATTTAGATTATCATAACACTTTTGCAGAATATAGAGATGTTAAAAAATCGTTTTTTGATAGTCTTTCTAAAAAGGCATTTGCACTTGTGAATACTGATGATAAAAACGGCCCGATAATGTTGCAGAACACCAAGGCCAAAAAGTTTACTTATGCTCTTAAAAGTTATGCTGATTATAAAGCGCAGATTTTGGAAAATCAATTAGGAGGATTGCTTCTAAAAGTAAATGATAGTGAAGTTTGGACGAGACTCATTGGAAGTTTTAATGCTTATAATGTACTGGCAATTTACGCTACTGCTGAATTGTTAGGCTTAGAAAAAGTTGAGATTTTAAGGCTTGTTAGTGAATTGAAAAGTGTTAGTGGGCGTTTTCAGTATTTAATTTCAGATGAAAAAATAACAGCTATTGTTGATTATGCGCATACGCCTGATGCACTCAAAAACGTGTTACAAACCATTAATAGTATTAGAACTAAAAACGAAGAGCTTATTACGGTTGTAGGTTGTGGCGGTGATAGAGATAAAACAAAACGCCCTAAAATGGGTCATATAGCCACAGAGCTAAGTACCAAAGTAATTTTTACAAGTGATAACCCGCGAAGTGAAGATCCTGAAGAAATTCTCAGGGATATAGAAAAAGGTGTTGAGCCTCAAAATTTTAAAAAATCATTAACCATAACTGATAGGGCTCAGGCAATTAAAACAGCCTGCCAGTTGGCGCAACCTAATGATATCATTTTAATAGCTGGAAAAGGTCATGAAACCTATCAAGAAATTAAAGGGGAGCGTTTTGATTTTGATGATTATAAAACCGTTCAAGAATATTTAAAACAGTTACAGAAATAATGTTGTATTACCTATTTGAATATTTAGAAAAACAATTTCAATTTCCAGGAGCCACACTATTTGGTTTTATAACCTTTAGAGCAGCTTTGGCAATGATTCTCTCGTTACTGATTTCAACCATTTATGGTAAGCGTATCATTCGTTTTCTTCAAAGAAAGCAAATGGGTGAGACTATTCGAGATTTAGGTTTGGCTGGTCAAGCTGAAAAAGCAGGTACACCAACCATGGGTGGAATCATCATTATACTGGCTACGCTTATTCCGGTGTTCTTGCTATCTGAATTAGAGAATATATACATCATCCTTTTAATTATTACAACCCTCTGGATGGGAGTTATTGGTTTTATTGACGATTATATTAAAAAGTTCAAGAACAATAAGGAAGGATTAAAAGGGCGTTTTAAAGTGCTTGGGCAGGTTGGTTTAGGAATTATTGTTGGTGCAACACTCTATTTTCATCAAGATGTAGTGATAAAAGAGAAATTACCAATTGCTGAACAGCAACAAATTATAGAAACAAATCCTGACGCTAAAGAATCAGCATTTTTTAAACCCGAAGAAAAGTCTACTAAGACCACCATTCCTTTTGTAAAGAAGAATGAGTTTGATTATGCAGATTTAATCACTTGGATTCATCCAGATTTGCAAAAATACGCTTGGGTAATATTCATTCTAATTGCAATAATTATTATAACAGCTGTGTCTAACGGAGCAAATCTTACTGACGGAATAGACGGTTTAGCAGCAGGAACATCTGCTATAATTGTTTTAACACTGGGCATTTTTGCATATGTATCCAGCAATATTATTTTCTCGCAGTACCTAGATATTATGTATATCCCAAGGGTTGAAGAAATAACTATTTACATTACTGCTTTTGTCGGTGCTCTCATTGGTTTTCTATGGTATAACACCTATCCCGCACAAGTATTTATGGGTGATACTGGAAGCTTGACTATTGGCGGAATTATAGCGGTAATAGCTATTGCCGTTCGTAAAGAATGGCTAATTCCTGTTTTGTGCGGTATTTTTTTGGCAGAAAACTTATCCGTGATTATGCAAGTGAGTTGGTTTAAATACACCAAGAAAAAATATGGAGAGGGACGTAGGATTTTCAAAATGTCGCCTTTGCATCATCATTACCAAAAACTAGGTTATCACGAGAGTAAAATTGTTACTCGATTTTGGATTGTAGGAATATTGCTAGCTATTCTGTCAATAGTAACATTGAAGATTAGATAGATGAAAAAGCTGGTAATCCTTGGTGGTGGAGAAAGTGGTGTTGGTACAGCACTTTTAGGAAAGAAAGAAGGATACGAGGTGTTTGTTTCTGATAAAGGAATAATTAAAAATAAATATAAAGAGGTTCTTATACATAATGAGATTGAATGGGAAGATGAACAGCATTCTAAAGCTAAAATTCTAAAGGCAAATGTAGTAATGAAAAGTCCTGGTATTCCTGATAAAACACCTTTGGTGAAAGAGATAAGAGAAAAAGGGATATCTGTGGTTTCAGAAATTGAATTTGCTAATATGTTTACCAATGCAACTATAGTTGGGATTACGGGTAGCAACGGTAAGACAACAACTGCAAGTTTAACTCACTACATTTTAAAACAAGAATTGGAAGTTGGTTTAGCAGGTAATATTGGTGACAGTTTTGCAAAACAGGTATTGGAAGAGAATCATCCAAATTATGTTCTGGAGATTAGCAGTTTTCAGTTGGATGATATCATAGCTTTTAAGCCGCATATAGCAGTTATTACAAACATAACACCTGATCATTTGGATAGATATGATTATAAGTTTGAAAATTATATCAAATCAAAATTCAGGATTGCTGAAAATCAAACTAAGGATGATTATTTGATATATGACGGCGATGATAAAGTTATTACAAATCACCTTGAAAACAATCCAGTTCAGTCAAAATTATTGCCATTTTCTTTAAAAAGAAAAATTGAAAATGGCGCCTATTTAGATAACGATAACATAAAACTAACAATAGATAATAAACAACTTATTATGCCAACAAAAAGTTTAACATTAGAAGGGAAACATAACGTTAAAAATGCTATGGCTGCTTCAACAGTAGCGCATTTACTTAAAATAAGAAAGCAAACTATTAGAGAGAGTTTAGAAAACTTTCAAGGGGTGGAACATCGTTTAGAGCACGTTTTAAAAATAAACAAGGTGCAGTATATAAATGATTCTAAGGCCACAAATGTTAACGCAACATACTTTGCTTTAGAAAGTATGGATGCTCCTACGGTTTGGATAGTTGGTGGAGTTGATAAAGGGAATAATTATGAAGAGCTGTTTCCGTTTGTGAACGAAAAAGTAAAAGCTGTAATCTGCTTAGGTGTTGATAATGAAAAGTTGATGAATACGTTTGGCAATATGGTTGACGTTATAATTGAAACGCAATATATGAGCGAAGCGGTTAAGATAGCTTATAAGGTTGCTGATTCTGGTGATAACGTATTATTATCTCCGGCATGTGCAAGTTTTGATTTGTTTGAAAATTATGAAGATAGAGGACGTCAATTTAAAAATGCAGTACGTAATTTATAAGTAAGTGCAATCACTATTTAAAAACATAAAAGGAGACCGGTTAATTTGGGCAATAGTAGCGTTGTTGGCAATATTGTCCTTCTTGCCTGTGTATAGTGCTGCTAGTAATTTGGCATATAAAGGGGGAGGTAGTAATACCTTTGCGTTTTTTGTTAAACACTTTATGCATTTGTTTTTGGGGTTTGCAATTATGTATGGTGTGCATAAAATTCCGTATAGATATTTTAGAGGGTTATCGCTTGTTATGATTCCAGTGGTTTTAGTGTTATTAGGTGTTACCATGATGCAGGGTACTGTTATTGAAGGGGCAAGTGCAAGCCGCTGGATTCGAATACCTTTTGTGGGGATGTCTTTTCAGACATCAACTTTGGCATCAGTTGTATTAATGGTTTATGTGGCAAGGTATATGTCTAAAGTAAAAGATAGGGAAATAACATTTAAAGAGTCTATGTTGCCGCTATGGTTACCAGTATTTTTAGTTTTAGGTTTAATATTGCCTTCAAACTTTTCTACGGCAGCGATAATTTTCCTAATGGTTATTGTGCTAAGTTTTTTAGGCGGGTACCCCTTAAGGTATTTAGCTTTAATAATAGGTTCAGGATTGGTTATGTTAACCATGTTTGTTTTGGTTGCAAAAGCATTTCCTGATGCTATGCCGAATAGGGTAGATACATGGATGAGTAGAGTGGAGAACTTCTCTAATGGAGAGGATACTGAGGCTGATTACCAAATAGAAAAGGCTAAAATAGCTATAGCCTCTGGTGGTATTAATGGTGTAGGTCCAGGGAAGAGTATTCAGAAGAATTTTTTACCGCAATCGTCATCAGATTTTATTTTTGCAATAATAATAGAAGAGTATGGTTTACTGGGAGGAATGACCATCATGATTTTGTATATGTGGTTGTTATTTAGAATTGTGATAGCTGCGCAAAAATCAGAAACTGTTTTTGGGAAGTTGTTGGTTTTGGGAGTGGGTTTGCCTATAGTGTTTCAAGCATTAATTAATATGGCTGTAGCCGTAGAATTATTTCCAGTAACAGGTCAGACATTACCATTAATTAGTAGTGGAGGAACATCCATTTGGATGACTTGTTTAGCTGTAGGGATAATATTAAGCGTTAGTGCAAAAAGAGAAGAAATAAAAGAACAAGAAAACATAGAAGAGAATCCGTTAGAAATTTTGTCAGAAACTATTTAATGAGTAGCTATAAAATCATATTATCAGGAGGTGGAACAGGAGGTCATATATATCCTGCCATTGCCATTGCTAATGAATTGAAGTCACGTTATCCTAATGCTGAATTTTTGTTTGTGGGAGCAAAAGATAGAATGGAGATGGAAAAGGTTCCGCAAGCAGGTTATGATATTAAGGGGCTTTGGATTTCTGGGATTCAACGTAGTTTGTCATTAAAGAATTTATCATTCCCTTTTAAAGTAATTAGTAGCCTTTGGAAAGCTCGTAAGATTATAAAATCATTTAAGCCCCATGTTGCAATAGGAACAGGTGGTTTTGCGAGCGGGCCATTGTTGTATATGGCTGCTTCCAAAAATATACCTAGTTTAATTCAAGAGCAGAATTCTTACCCTGGGATTACTAATAAATTATTGGCTAAAAAAGCGCAAAAAATATGTGTGGCATATGATAATCTTGAACGTTTTTTTCCAAGTGATAAGATTATTAAAACCGGTAATCCGGTAAGACAAGGTTTGTTAGATATAGAAGATAATACGGTCGAAGCTAAAAACAACTTTAATTTAAAGCACGGAAAATATACGTTATTGGTTTTAGGTGGTAGTTTGGGGGCTAGAAGAATAAATCAATTGATTGAAACTGAATTGGATTTTTTTGATACCCAGAATGTTCAAATTATATGGCAATGTGGTAAGTTGTATTATCAACAATATAAAATTTATAATAACACAAAAAACGTTCAGGTTTATGAGTTTTTGAATGACATGGCTAGTGCATATGCGGCAGCAGATGTTATTATATCACGAGCTGGAGCTAGTTCTGTATCCGAGCTATGTATTGTTGGTAAACCTGTTATTTTTATTCCATCTCCTAATGTTGCTGAAGATCACCAAACCAAAAATGCCATGGCTATTGTGAATAATGATGCGGCTATGATTATAAAAGAAGAAGATTTAGAAGTGGATTTTGAAAATAAATTTTCACAATTATTAGCATCATCGGATAGGCAACTACAATTAAGTGAAAACATTAAAAAACTTGCTTTAGTAAATGCTACAAAAGAAATTGTAGATGAAGTTGAAAAACTGTTGAAGAAGTAAATGAATTTAAAATATATAAATAACATCTATTTTATAGGGATTGGAGGCATTGGTATGAGTGCTTTAGCTAGATATTTTAAAGCCAATAAAAAGCAGGTGGTTGGTTATGATAAAACGCCAACAGAAATTACGGATGCTTTAATGGATTTGGGTATAGATGTTCATTTTAACGATGCAGTGGAAAATATTCCAGTTGATTTTTTAAAACCCGAAAATACCTTGGTGGTTTATACACCAGCTATTCCAAAAAGCCATTATGAGTTGAGTTACTTTAGGAATAATCAGTTTAATGTCTTAAAACGCTCAGAGGTTTTAGGTTTAATTACGGAAAATACGTTTTGCTTGGCAGTAGCGGGAACACATGGTAAAACAACAACATCTAGTATTTTGGGACATTTATTACATGAATGTGATGTGGAGGTAACAGCTTTCTTGGGAGGTGTAACAGAGAATTATAATTCAAACTTAATTTTGAAAGGTACCAAAGTGTCTGTGGTTGAGGCCGATGAGTTTGATAGGTCGTTTTTAACCTTGTCTCCTAATCTAGCATGTATAACGTCTATGGATGCTGATCACTTAGATGTTTACGGTGAGGCTGAGGCCTTAAAAGAGTCTTTTGTTGAATTTACCAAACGCATTAAGTCAAAAGGGAAATTGTTTGTTAAAAACGGTTTGCCAATAGAAGGGATTACCTATGGTATTGAAGACGATTCTGATTATTCAGCTTGCAACATAAAAGTGGAAAATGGTACTTATGTTTTTGATGTGAAAACACCAAAAGAAGTGCTTGAAAATATACAATTTAACCTACCTGGTAGACATAATTTGTTGAATGCGTTAATAGCCTTGGCGATGGCTGTTGAATATGGTTGCCCTCACCGGCAGCTCGCCAATGCTTTAGCATCTTTTAAGGGCGTTAAAAGAAGATTTACGTATCATATAAAAACAGATGAATTGGTTTTTATTGATGATTACGCACATCATCCAGAAGAAATAAATGCTGTATATCAAGCGGTTCGAGAAATGTATCCAGAAAAAAAAGTGCTAGCTATTTTTCAACCTCATTTATTCAGCAGAACAAAAGATTTTGTTGATGAGTTTGCAGAAAGTTTATCAAAATTTGATGAGGTGGTTTTGTTAGATATTTATCCAGCTAGAGAAAAGCCGATAGAAGGAGTAACTTCAAATTGGTTGTTGGGTAAAATACATAATAAAAATAAGCAGCTAGTTAGTAAGGAATTGTTATTGTCAAAAATACAAGAAAGTGAAGCTCAAGTTGTTTTAACAATTGGGGCTGGAGATATAGGAGAAGAAGTAAAAAATATTAAAAAAGGATTAAGTATTGAAAGTTAAGTGGAGCTATATTAAAATTATTGTTTTGTTTGGGCTTATTACCTTTTTATATGCCTTTGCAAGTAGTAAAAATGGCTTGAGGGAAATCTCCAGTCCGAATATTGAATTTGTTGGTGAAAATGCCCCTTTTATAACTCGTGATAATGTTAGTAAATTGTTAATACAAAATCACGAAGGGTTGAAAAACGTGCCAAAAGAAATTTTAGCTTTGAATGAATTGGAAAATGCCCTGATAGCTAATCCATTAATAAAATCAGCAGAGGTGTATGTTACTGTAAATGGAGTGCTTAATGCCAAAGTTGAACAAAAAAAGCCTATTGCTCGAGTAAGTACAAATGCATCGTATTATGTTGATGATGAAGGTTCGTTTATGCCTTTGTCACAAAATTATTCGGCTAGAGTGCCACTGGTTACAGGTTATGTTGAAAAAAATAATTTAAGGAACATTTTTAAAGTTGCTCAAAAAATTGATAGTGATGAGTTTTTAAAAAAGCATGTCATTGAGATACATCAAAGTATTGATAAAATAATTTCTATAAAGCTTAGGCAATGTGAATTTATTGTTCAGTTAGGGGGAGTAAAGTTATTAGATAAAAAAATAAATAATTTAAAAGCATTTTATTTAAAAAGTTTAAATGAAGGTACGCTTAACAATTATAAAAAAGTCAACTTGCAATTTGACAACCAAGTAGTGTGTAGTAAATAATAAACTATGGAACATAATTTAGCAGTAGGATTAGACATAGGAACCACCAAAATAGTGGCCATGATAGGTCGGAAAAATGAGTTTGGTAAACTTGAAATTTTAGGTATAGGTAAATCTAAAAGTTTGGGAGTACACCGTGGGGTGGTAAATAATATTACACAGACCATACAATCTATACAACAAGCTATTCAGGAAGCTGAGGTTGCTGCAGAAATGAAGATTGAAGACGTAACAGTTGGTATAGCTGGTCAGCATATTCGTAGTTTACAACATAGTGACTATATCACCAGACCTAACTCTGAAAATGTTATTGATGAAGATGATATTGATAGACTAATTAATCAGGTTCATAAGTTGGTGATGCTTCCAGGGGAAGAAATTATACATGTTTTACCCCAAGAATATAAAGTTGATGGGCAGGCAGAAATTAAGGAACCCATTGGAATGTATGGAGGAAGGTTAGAAGCTAATTTTCATGTTGTTGTTGGTCAGGTTTCTTCAATTAGGAATATTGGTAGGTGTGTTCAGAGTGCTGGATTAAGTTTAGAAGGTATCACTTTAGAACCTTTGGCATCTGCAAATGCAGTATTAAGTCAAGAAGAAAAGGAAGCAGGTGTTGCTTTAATTGATATAGGTGGAGGAACTACAGATTTAGCCATATTTAGAGATGGTATTATTCGTCATACAGCGGTAATCCCTTTTGGTGGCAATGTCATTACAGAAGATATAAAAGAAGGTTGTTCAATTATAGAAAAGCAAGCAGAGTTGTTAAAAATAAAATTTGGTTCTGCGTGGCCTGGTGAAAATAAAGATAATGAAATTGTCTCTATACCTGGATTAAGAGGTAGAGAGCCAAAAGAAATTACACTTAAGAATCTTTCAAAAATAATTCATGCTCGTGTAGTTGAAATTGTGGAGCAAGTTTATGTAGAGATTAAAAATTACGGACACGAAGAGCAAAAGAAAAAATTAATAGCTGGAATTGTTTTAACAGGTGGAGGAAGTCAGTTGAAACATCTTAAACAACTCGTTGAATATATAACGGGAATGGATACCAGAATAGGGTATCCAAACGAGCATCTTGCAGGTGATAGTGATGAAGATATTACAAGCCCGTTGTATGCTACAGCTGTTGGCTTAGTGTTAGACGGCTTAAAACGTCAGGATAGGAAAAAAGTGGAATCTGAAACTGAAGTTTTGGAGGAAGAGAACTCACAAGAAGAGATTAAGCCAGAACCATTAAAAGAACGAAGATCATTTCTAGATAAGTTAACTGAAAGAGTTAAAGATTTCCTTGATAATGCAGAATAGAAAAAGTGAAATAAAACTATTTGTAAAATAATTTAGATAGTCAATAAAAATAATATAAAAGTATACAAAACCCCAGAAAATTAAGAATTTATGAGCAGCGACAAAGAATTCGAAAGTATCGCATTTGATTTACCAAAGCATCAATCAAATGTAATTAAGGTTATTGGTGTTGGTGGTGGTGGTAGTAACGCAATTAACCATATGTTTCAGCAGGGAATCAAAGGTGTTGATTTTTATATCTGTAATACAGATTCTCAAGCACTTCAAAACAGTGGAGTTCCTAATAAAATTCAGTTAGGAGTTAATTTAACTGAAGGCTTAGGGGCAGGAGCAAACCCAGATATTGGTGAGCAGTCTGCCGTTGAAAGTTTTGAGGAAATCTCTAGAATGCTAGATTCTAATACTAAAATGGTATTCATTACTGCTGGAATGGGGGGAGGTACTGGTACGGGAGCTGCTCCGATAATTGCTAAAATGGCTAAAGATTTAGATATTTTAACAGTAGGAATTGTTACCATGCCGTTTCAGTTTGAAGGAAGAATGCGTCTTGAGCAATCTCAGAGAGGAATAGAAAAATTAAGAAATGTTGTTGATTCTTTAATTGTAATAAATAATAACAAACTTCGTGAAGTATATGGGAATCTTGGTTTTAAGGCAGGGTTTTCAAAGGCTGATGAAGTGCTGTCCACCGCTGCTCGTGGTATAGCCGAAGTAATTACACATCATTACACTCAAAATATTGACTTGCGTGATGCTAAAACTGTATTAAGCGATAGTGGTACTGCTATAATGGGTTCTGCGGTAGCATCAGGTCAAAACAGAGCGCAAGATGCTATTAGAAAAGCATTGGATTCTCCGTTATTAAATGATAATAAAATTACTGGAGCTAAGAATGTATTGCTTCTAATTGTTTCTGGTTCTCACGAAATCACTATAGATGAAATAGGGGAAATTAATGATCATATTCAGGATGAAGCTGGTCATGGGGCCAATATTATTATGGGAGTTGGAGAAGATGAAGCTCTTGAAGAATCTATTGCTGTCACTATAATTGCAACAGGTTTTAATGTAGAACAACAAGATGAAATTTCTAATACCGAAACTAAAAAAGTAATTCATTCTTTAACTGCAGAAGATCAAGATTTAAGTCCTAAAGAAAAAGAACCAGTAATTATTGCTCCGTTAATTGAGCTTGAAAAGAAAGTGGAAGACCCAGTTGTACGTCATACCTTAGAAATTGATGAAGAGGAGGAAAAGCCAATAAAAAGAACAAGAGTTTATGAGAAAGAAGAAGCTAAGACTGAGCGGTCAGAACAAAATATAGATTTAATTCCAACCTCAGAAATTATTAAAAATTTAAATGTGGTTTATAAAGAGGTAAGTGATAATCTTGAAGAAGAGGAAGACTTTGTTATTAAGCCGGTTACAAAAATGAGTTCTAATCTTGAGGATTTAAAGGATATTGAAGTTGTTTCAGATTCTATTGAGGAAGAGCAACAAATTACATTAACATTTGATTTACCCCTTTCTAATAATGAAGAAGAAAGAACGGAGCACGAGGATATAGTAGCTTATAATTTAGAAGAGGATATTAAAGAAATTCATGTTAATGATTATACAGAGTTAATAACAGTTACCGAAACTAATGAGGACAAGGAAATTCATTATTCTTTAGATGATTATGTTGAAGTAGAATCTTCAATAAATCAAAAACAGTCACAAGAAGTATTGGAAGAAGTAGATAACGATGTGGTTTTTGAAAAAAAGGTGGTTCATGAGAATATTGTAGAGGAGCTTGAAGAAGAAATTGACCCTATGAATAGTCCAATTTCAGAATTGTTAAAAGAAAGAGCTGCTGAAAGAAGGCGTAAAATGAAGGACTTTAACTATAAATTCAACAACGCTAAAATTGATGATATAGAGAAAGTACCTGCGTACAAAAGACAGGGAGTAGATTTAAGTGATAATAAATCCTCATCAGAAACAGATATGTCTAGAACAAGTATAGGTTTAGATGATAATGATGACATTCAATTAAGAAGTAATAATTCTTTTCTACATGATAATGTAGATTAAAACACCCTAACCTATTATATTAATTCGCCCGAAAAGTATCTCTCAGCTTTTCGGGTTTTTAATTTCAATAAGGTAGGTTCTTTTTCTATCTTCGCATTCTATTATAAATTATAAATGATGAGTTTACAGCAAGAAGTCATGACGGCTTTAAAGGAAGCAATGAAAGCTAAGAACCAAACGGCTTTAACTGCGCTGCGTGCAGTTAAATCTGCCATATTATTGGCTAAGACCGAAAGTGGTGCAGGAGATGAATTAACTGAAGAGCAAGAACTAAAATTGCTTCAAAAACAAGTTAAACAACGCAAGGATAGTGCAGCCCTATATGTTGAGCAAGGAAGAGAAGATCTGGCAGCTCCTGAGTTGGCAGAAGCAGAAGTTATTAGTAAATTTTTACCAGAAGCATTGTCTGAAGAAGAAATAGAAAAAGTGGTAGTTGCTGTCATTGATCAAGTAGGGGCCGAAGGAATGAAGGATATGGGTAAGGTTATGGGTATTGTTAGTAAGCAATTAGCAGGACAAGCTGATGGAAAAACTATTTCTAATATTGTAAGAGCAAAACTTTCTTAGATTAAAATAAAGGCTGCGTAGTTCAACTGGATAGAATATCAGATTTCGGCTCTGAGGGTTGGGGGTTCGAATCCCTCCGCGGTCACTAAAACAAAAAAAGCAAGTTATTTTTAACTTGCTTTTTTTTGTATTAAGATTACCAAACCACTTCCTTTTTTCTAGTATTACAACATGATTATGATTTTTATCATACTTTTTAGTTTTAAAGTTTTTTAGCTTTATGAAACTAAGTTAAATAATGATGTTATGATACGTAAAGCACCGATTTCAATGATAATGACGGAAAATGTCATCACATTAAAGAAAACAGATAGTTTAGAAGCAGCAGAAAATTTATTTAAAAGATATAATATTAGACATATTCCTGTAGTTGAAGAAAATGTTGTTATTGGCATGTTAAGTTATACAGATTTAAAACGTTTAAGTTTTGCTGAAATCACTAATGATTATGATAGTGATGCTGATGCAATGGTTTACAATATGTTTACTATTAATCAAATAATGAAGAAGAAAGTAGCAAGTGTTTCTTCATCAAATTCAATTAAAGAAGTAGCTGAAATATTAGCCAATAAAGAATTTCATGCCTTACCTGTTATAGATAACAATGAGCTAGTTGGTATTGTTACTACTACAGATTTAATAAAATACCTTTTGAAACAGTTTTAGGTTTTTAAAAGGTCTTGAGATGTTTATTATGAAATTTAAAAATTTGTACCATGAGGCATCACGTTCAAGTTTCAGTTATTATGACCAAAAATATAATTTCACTAACACGCTCTGATTATTTAGAGCATGCAGAATCCCTTTTTAAAAAACACAAAATAAGGCATATTCCGGTGGTTGAAGATAAAGCGATTATAGGAATGCTCAGTTATACTGATTTAATGCGAATTAGTGTTGCAGAAACAACTGATGGAGATGATAATTGCATAGAGTCTGTAGTTTATAACATGTTTACAATAGAACAAGTTATGGCTAAACATGTAGTAACTGTTAATAGCCATGCCTCAATAAAACATGTGGCTGGACTTTTAGCAGAAGGAGAATTTCATGCCCTTCCTGTTGTAGAAGATAATATACTTGTGGGTATAGTAACCACTACAGATTTATTAAATTATTTTATAAAACAAATTTAAGAATTAGCTAGAGCTTTTAAATTTTTAATAGTTTCAGGCTGATCATCACTTTTAAAAACATAACTTCCCGCAACTAAAACATCAGCTCCAGAATCTATTAATTGTTTAGCGTTTTTATTTGTAACTCCGCCATCAATTTCAATTAAGGTTGAAGCGTTTTTTTTGTTTATTATTGTTTTAAGTTGAGACACTTTATTGTAAGTGTTTTCAATAAAACTTTGACCGCCAAAACCGGGGTTGACACTCATTATGCATACCAAGTCAATGTCATTGATGATATCTTCTAAAAGACTAACATTTGTATGTGGGTTTAAGGCAACTCCAGCCTTCATGCCTTCAGCTTTAATGGCTTGAAGTGTTCTATGTAAATGCGTACAAGCTTCATAGTGTACCGTTAAGATATCGCTACCTAAATTAGCAAATGTTTTAATATATCTATCAGGATCTGTAATCATTAAATGAACATCAATGGTTTTTTTAGCATGTTTAGCTATAGCTTCTAATACAGGCATTCCAAAAGAGATGTTAGGAACAAAAACACCATCCATAATATCAATATGAAACCAATCGGCTTCACTGTTATTTAGCATTTCTGCATCGCGTTGAAGGTTTGCAAAATCTGCGGCTAAAATTGAAGGAGCAATTAATTTAGAACTCATATTGATACAATTTATTTGCGGCAAAAATAGTGGTTTTGTTAATGAGTTTCTTATTTCTTATCAATAAAATTTTCAACCATTGTAATAACTTTGTTAGCTAATTTATTTTCAGCCGTTCGCAACCATTCTAAATAATCGTATAAATTTTTTATTCCTCTTTGGTTGTCTATAATAGTAAAACCAAAATTATAATCTTGAAAAATTCGCTCATCAATAGTGGTGTTTATGACCTCAAAAACATTTCTATGTCTACGGTCAAACCTTATTTTTTCAAAAGTAGTATTAACAGCCTTTTCATCGCCTTCTAATACTTGTAGAAAATTTTGGTTTTTATAGATTAACACACCTGTGATATTATATTTATGGTTATTCGCTTTAGCTTTCAGATATAGGGTTTTTAATTTATCTAAAGATTCATGCTCAATGGAATCACTTATATAACAGATGGTTTTTATCATATTTTTGATTTTTTAATTTTCTAGGAGAGACGACCCAATTTAAGAAAAAAAGTTAAACTTTTGTAGAACTAAGATTATATAAAAGTGAACCCCCGGTAATCAGCCGAGGGTTCTTTCATCAATCAAAAAACGAACAGTTATGTGTAACTGTTGTTGTCGTAATTTAGGAGTTATTTAATTATTAACCTAAATATGTTTTTAATATTTTACTTCTAGATGTATGTTTTAATCTGCGAATAGCTTTTTCTTTAATTTGTCTTACACGCTCACGAGTTAAATCAAATGTTTCGCCAATTTCTTCTAAAGTCATTGGGTGTTGATTCCCTAAACCAAAATACAAACGAATAACATCTGCTTCACGAGGTGTTAATGTTTCTAAAGCACGTTCAATTTCTGTGCGTAAAGATTCATGTAATAATTCTTTATCTGGATTTGGAGATTCACCACTATTTAATACATCATATAAGTTAGAATCTTCACCCTCAACTAAAGGAGCATCCATACTAACGTGACGACCAGAGTTTTTCATAGACTCCTTAACATCGTTAATAGTCATGTCTAATTCTTTTGCAATTTCTTCTGCAGAGGGTGGGCGCTCATGACTTTGCTCTAAAAATGCAAATGTTTTATTGATTTTGTTAATAGAACCAATCTTATTTAATGGTAAACGTACAATTCTAGATTGTTCTGCTAATGCCTGTAAAATAGATTGACGAATCCACCAAACAGCATAAGAAATAAATTTAAAACCACGCGTTTCATCAAAACGTTGAGCAGCCTTAATCAAGCCTAAATTACCCTCATTAATTAAATCTGGTAAAGTAAGACCTTGATTTTGATATTGTTTTGCCACAGATACCACAAAACGTAAATTTGCTTTGGTTAGCTTCTCTAAAGCTATCTGATCTCCAGCTTTAATACGTTGTGCTAACTCCACTTCTTCATCGGCAGTAATTAAATCTACTTTACCAATTTCCTGTAAATATTTGTCTAACGATGCAGTTTCTCTATTGGTAACCTGCTTCGTAATTTTAAGTTGTCTCATTTAAAAATCTCCTGTAATTTAATTATGAATAAATTGGGCATTCAGTAGTTATACGTATATAAGTCGGATAATGTTACAAAAAGTTTCAAATTATTTTTCTCTTGTCTTAATTAGACGCAAAAAACTCGATAAAGTCACATTATTATTGAGTTTTATTAACATATGTTAAGAAAAAATATAGGTTTTTAAGATATCATGGTGTGATTTATTAATTATAGACAGAAACCTGAATAGTTTACCTTCAATGTTCTAATGCTAATAAGAAAATTATTATTTTTAGGAGGCTTATAATTAGAAAATTGAATTATAAGATTCTTTAAAGGCATGAGATTAATTCCTAAAACAATAATAAATTACTTTATTTTCTCATGCTTATTTGTTTGCTTTTTTTTTACTTCTGCTCAAACCACAAATCCTAGAATTAAATATTTATCCATGAAGGATGGAATGTCTCAAGTATCGGTTAATGACATGATACATGACAGTAATGGTTTTGTTTGGATAGGAACAGCTGATGGTTTAGATAGGTTTGATGGTAATGTCTTTAAGCAGTTTAAACATAATCCTAATGATTCTACATCAATTTCAGGAAATTATATAACAAAAATTGTTGAAGGTATTAATGGTGAAATTTTGATAGGTACTAGTGGTAATGGGTTAAATATTTTTGATCCTGAGACAGATTCCTTTAAAAAAATCAATCTTGAGTCAAGTGCGAAAAATGAAATTATTACTGGTATTGCTGTAGATACGGATGGTGATGTTTTGGTTTCAACAGTTAATAATGGACTATTTATTCTAAGTAATGATGATGGTAGATTTAATAAAAAGTACTATTTAAGCAACCTTTCTATTACTAATGTTTTTAAAGATAGAAAGGGTGTTATATGGTTAGGTACTTTAAAAGGAGAAGTTTATGGGTATACAGATGACTTTGATGAACCCATAATAAAGTTTAAGGTAGGAGGAAATGTTCAATCATTTTTTAGAGGATACAATCATTTGTTTGTTGGAACTTATGATGGTTTTTTTTCATATAATTTTGACACCACCGAAATAAAATCTATAGAACTTGAAGCTTCTGGGGATTTTAAAACCATGCATGTGGTTGATTTTCTAAAAGAAAATGATACCCATATATGGGTGGCTACAAGTAGAGGGCTTTATTTATATGATTATTTAAATTCTAAGGTTGAATATAAAATTGAATACCAACAGAAAACAGGAACTGGATTAAGTAATAATACGGTTCAATCTTTACTGAAAGTTTCTCCTAGTTTGTTATATGTAGGTACAGCCAATGAACTCAGTTGTTTAGAGTTTAATGCCTCGGGTTTTAATAATATTTCAAAAAACAAAAAGGGAAAAAACATTCTTAATGATAATGTAATTTTTTCAATTTATAAGGATAAGAATCTTTGGGTTGGAACCTCTGATGGTGGTTTAAACCTTATAACAAAAAACAAAACTTATTTTTTTATTGATAACCAAAATGACCCAAACACAATTGCGGGTTCTGTTGTTAGGGCAATAGTTCATGATGAAGAAAATAATCGCATGTGGTTTGCAACAACGAGAGGACTTAGTTTGTTAAACTTGAATGACTTTAACCCCAATAGGCCTGTTTTTAAGAATTTTTATTTTAATCCAACTAACAATAATTCTATTAACTCAAACTTTTTGAAGGATTTAGAATTAGATAGTAAAAATAATCTTTGGGGAGCTACTCATGAGCATGGAATTTTTAAGTTGGTCTATAGAGCTGAAAATAATTATAAGTTTACGCGGTTTTCTTCGGAAGTTGGCAATAAGAATACATTAGTTCATGATGCAACAAACTGTATAGAGATTGATGACCAAGATAATATTTGGGTAGGAACTCAAAATGGGATATCAAAAATCTACACTGATGATGATAAGGGCTTTCATTTCGAAAACTATGTCCAGAATAATGCCTTAACGTCTACATTACCTCATAAATCTGTAAATGATATTTTGGTAGATGATAGTAATCAGGTTTGGGTTGGAACTAGAAATGGATTATGTCTTTTAAATGAAGATGGGAGTTTTATGACTTGGACTGCTCAAAAGCAGTTTCCTAATGCTTTAATATATAGTCTTCAAGACGATTTAGAAGGAAATCTATGGCTTGGTACAAATGATGGATTAGTGAGGTTTGCAGTAGAAAATAATCAGTTTTATCACTACAGTTCTTTAGACAATATACAAGGGCGAGAATTTGATACTCATGCTAGATTTAGAGATGACCAAGGTTACGTGTATTTAGGAGGTGTTGATGGAGTAACGTATTTTAACCCAAATCAATTAAAACTTTTAGATGACCCAAAAATCTTATATTTTTCACAATTACGGATAAAAGATGAAATTGTTAGTCCCAGATCAAATATTCTAAATAAGGCCATTGAGAAAACATCTGAAATTGAATTTAGTCATGACCAGTTTCCTTTTTATTTAAAATTCTCAACAACCGATTTCCGTTTTGATAAAAATGCCCAATATGCTTATAGATTATTACCATTAGATGATGGCTGGAATTTCTTAAATGATACTGAAATACAGTTTTTAAGTTTACCTGTTGGCGATTATAATCTTGAGGTTAATGGATTTTCAAGAGGAGAAGAATGGAGTAAGCCTCCGTTGTCTATTAAATTAAAAGTGAATCCACCTTGGTGGTTAACTACGGTTGCAATTATAGCGTATATATTTACTTTAGTTTTATTAACATATTGGTTTTATAGGTTTCTACTTTCAAGAAAATTAGCTTTAGCTGAAAGCGAAAGGCTTAAAGAAATAGACCAATTAAAAAATTCTTTATATACAAATATTACACACGAATTCAGAACACCTATAACGGTTATTTTAGGTATGATTGATACTTTGGAAACCAACTTTGGTAAACCTTCAAAAGCTTTGGAAAAGCCATTGCATCTTATTAAAAACAATAGTGAGAGTTTATTGAAAATGGTTAATGATATGTTAGATTTAACGAAGCTTGAAAGTGCTGAAATAAAACTGAATATGACCCAATCAGATATAGTCAGTTTTATAAAATATCTTTTTGAAAGCTACCAGTCTTTGGCTAATGAGAAACGAATTAAATATACTTTTTATTCAGAGATTGATTACTTGTTAATGGATTTTGATAAGGAAAAAATGGCTACTGTTGTCACTAACTTATTAATTAATGCTATTAAATTCACCCCTTCTGATGGAGAAATTATCTGTCACTTAAATACTAAAGGAGAGAGTGATTTATTTTTAAAAATAGTAGATACTGGTGTTGGTATACCAAAGGAAGACTTGTCAAACATTTTTGAGAAATTCTATCAATCAAAAAAAGCATCTTCTCCAGACACAAGAGGTACCGGAATTGGACTTGCACTTACCAAAGAGCTTGTTGAACTTATGAAGGGTAGGATTAAAGTTGCAAGTAAAGAGCTTTTAGGAAGTGAGTTTGTAGTTACACTTCCTATTACCAATAGCTCTAAAATTGTTGTAAAATCTAAGGATTCTGATAAAACTAAAACTGTTATAAGTAACTCTAAACAGAAGGTTAAAAATGAATCTGTTTTCGAGATTACAGAAAAGTCAACCATTGCATTAATAATAGAGGATAATAAAGATGTTGCCTATTATTTGCAGAGTTGTTTAGAAGATAAGTACCAAGTCATACATGCCGCTGATGGTGAAGATGGAATAAAGAAAGCATTCAAGTATATACCGGATATCATTATTAGTGATGTTATGATGCCAAAAAAGAATGGGTTTGAGGTCTGCAATTATTTAAAAACAGAAATGGCAACTAATCATATTCCTATTATTCTATTAACCGCTAAAGCTTCTGACGAAGCTAAAGTTGAAGGCTTAACATATGGAGCAGATGCTTACCTAATTAAACCTTTTAATAAAAAAGAATTATTTGCTAGAATTAATCAGTTGGTGAATCTTCGTAAAAAGATGATTGAAAAATTTGGTAAAGAAGATTTTAAAGAATTTATTGAAAGGAAAGATGAAAACCCAGACTCTATATTCATTAAAAAAGTAATTGAAGAAGTTAACGAAGCTATAGATGATTCCGAATTTGGAGCAGCTCAATTAGCATCAAAATTACATTTAAGTGAATCTCAGGTTTACAGAAAAATTAAAGCAATTACAAATAGATCTACTGCAGTTTTTATAAGGTCAGTTAGGTTAAATAAAGCAAAGCTTCTTTTACAAACTACCAATAAAACCATTTCTCAAGTGGCTTATGAGGTAGGTTTTAATGATCCCTCTTGGTTCAGTAGAGTTTTTAAAGATGAATTCGGTCACCCTCCTAGTGACATCTCCAAGACTTAATTAATTCAAGTTTTTAATTGCAATAATAATTAAGCGTATTCATCATACTTGCATAAATACTCCTATGCTTTGACGAAATAGTTAAAGACATTTAATTTTATCACATCTACATTTGAGGAATAATTTAAGCCCTCTTTTCAATTTTTTAAATGACTTAAATATTTATTAACCATAACAACATTTATTATGAAAACAAAGCCAATTTTAACCTTATTAGCTCTTAGTATAGTATTATTTCTCACCAATTGTAAAGAAAAACCACAGGAGGTTGCTGAGGTAATTGTAGAAGAAGTAAAAAAAGTTGATTTAATTAACGATGAATTTTCGGAAGCTAAGGAAGAGGTTATGAAAACTTTTGGAGCAATTGGACAAAGTATATTAGATGGAGATGTAGATAAGCTCATATCTTTTCATGCCTATGGTCCAAAATTCACCGAATTCAAAAAAGGAGAACCTCGTTGCGGGAGTGAAGCTAACGAAGCACATGAGCGTGGTGTTTTTGGGTCTGTAACAGAAGTAGTAAAGTTTGATGCAAACGATTTAAAAGTTGCTGTTTATGGGGATGTAGCTAATATGACATTTCATTCAGATTTTCATTTAAAATTCGGAGAGGATTTAGTAATTGTAAATGACCAAATCACCTTGCTTTTTGTAAAAACAGATGGTGGCTGGAAACTAGTGCATGAACATCATTCCCCTCTAAATAAAGAAAATATTTAACCCTAATTTATATAGTTAATCTATATAATTAATTATTTGATAAGTCATAGACGATGATGGGTTGGCGGACTGAAATGAACTCTTTTATAAACTTAACAGACTTTAAAATATAAAAATAATTTTCCCGGAATTTAATAGTATCGTTATTTAATAATTTAAAACTAATTAATCATGAGAAATGTATTTATTATGTTGGCTACTTTTTTATTAGTTATTTTTTCAATGCAATCTCAACAAACACAGTTTGGGGTTAAAGGAGGATTAAATATTTCAAATCTTACAGGAGATACCTACGGATTAAATTCAAAAACTGCCTTTCATTTTGGAGTATTGGCTGAAATTCCATTATCTGACATTTTAGCCATTCAGCCAGAATTATTGTTTGCTGCACAGGGATCTAAAGCTGATAGTGACCAATTAAAACTAAACTATTTTAATATACCTGTAATGGCTAAATATTATGCTACTAATGAAATAAGCATTGAAGTTGGTCCTCAATTTGGATTTTTATTAACAGCAAATTCTGAAATTGATGATGAGGGAGATATAAAAGATGATTTGAATCAATTTGACTTTGGGATTAATTTTGGTATTGGTTTTAAAGCAGATAAAGGTTTAAACCTAGGGTTTAGGTATAATTTAGGGTTAGCTAATGTTTATAATGACCTTTTAGATTATTTTTCTGAAGATGATTTTAAAGCACATAATAGTGTTTTTCAATTATTTGTGGCTTATATGTTTTAGTTATAAAAATTATGAGAAACGTAAAATATCTGCTATTATCAATATGTCTATTTGGGCATATCTGTTTGATTAACGGTCAAGAAAATCACAAACCTGAGTCTAGCTTTTCTTTTAGTATAGGTCTGGGTTATTTTGGACATATGTCACCTGGAATAGGTTATGAAAGTGTGTCTTTTGTTGATGAGCCAAACAAAGAACCTAGCATGAGTTTAAATGGCGATTTAGCTTTTGAAATAGATAAATATATATTCTCATTCTACTTTACTCTTGGTTTAGTTGACCCTATTCCGTATAAACAAGATAGCTATTCAGAATATAATTTTACTGTTGGAAAAGAATTCTTTAAAAAGGGAAGATTTGCTTTTGAAGGTCATGTGGGTATGGGGTATTTTGAGCAAAAGGAACGCTATGCGCCTGATGGACAAATTGAAATATACGGAACCGTAGGTTTTCCTATAAGAATAAAGGCTAACTTTTATTTAACCAACAATATTGCTTTGGGCTTGAACCCCAATGCTAATATAAATTTTGACTCTTCAATAATGTCACTTTGTTTAATTACTAAACTTCGTGTTTGACATTATTTAGAATGATTAACGCTAATTGGTAATATTTAAAAAACAAATTATGAACTCTAAAAACAAATCATTTATTTCACTTTATTTGAGAATAAAAAAACAAAAATGTATATCTGTTTTTTTGTCGTTCCTCATGTTATGGGCCATTATATCTTGCTCCTATTATTCAACAAGAAATGTACAAACAACCAAAGAAAATATAACTAAAACTGTAAAAGATTTCAATCAATCTAAAAAGTATGTGATTATTCATTCTGATAGTTCATCGTGGCATTTAAACGATATGGTTGTTAATGAAGATAACCAAATGCTTTCAGGGAGTATTTTACCAATAGATGAACAACATAAATACAAGAAGCCCAGAGAAAAAAAGCGTGTTAATAGATATTCTCATTCAAAAAACAATCCATTAAATGAAATTCATTTTTATTTAAAAACTTCTTCAAGTTTTCAGAATAATCAAAAAGTTAATATACCTATGTCAGATATTGCCTCTATTTCTGTTAATGATAAAAACACAGGAAGGGCTATTGCTAATGTGATGTTAGGAACTGTAGGAACTGTTTTTGCAGCATTACTTATTTATGCTGCTCTAAAGTCATCATGCCCCTTTGTTTATATTAAAAATGGAGAAGTCTATAATTTTGTTGGAGAGTTGTACCCGGGTGTAATTACACCAAACATGCAGAATGATGATTATTTGCCCTTGCCAGATTTTAAATCTGAAAATGGTATTTATACGTTAAAAGTAGCCAATTATTTAAAAGAGGTACAGCACACAGATCTTGTGCAACTGATACTTGTAAATCATGAAAATAATGTTGAAGTTCTTTTGGATAATGATGGTAGATTACAAACCATTAGCAATCTTGAGTCACCAGTAAAGGTGACTCAAGATAATGATCTTGATAATTTGAATTCAGCATTAAAAAAGGACAATGATTTTTATGCATTCAATACGCCTATAGCTACAAAAAACAATACCAGAAGTGTTGTTTTTGAATTTGAAAAGCCTAAAAAGTCTGGTCAAGCAAAATTATACCTAACCGCTAAAAATTCGGTATGGTTGGATTATATCTTCGGAAAATTCAATGAACAGTTTGGTCAATATTATAATAAGTTTCAGAAAGACCAACAGCAAATAGATGGAGATAGTATAAAAACATGGACTAAAAATCAGCACATTCCGCTATCTGTTTACAAGAAAACAAAAACTGGTTGGGCGTTAATTGAGCGCGTTAAAACCGTTGGCCCCATGGCCATGAGAGATTTAGTGATTCCATTTAATTTTGATGATGGAGAGGATGTTTTAAAGATTAAGTTAGAAACCGGTTTTATGTTTTGGGAGGTAGATTATGTTGGTATGGATTTTTCTGAGAATATTGATTTGAAACCAGAATATATTAACCCATTAAAGGCAACAGATCAAAACGGAATTGATGTTACACACCTGTTAAACAAAGCCGACAACAATTATTTCACTCAACCTCATATTGGAGATGAGGTTATAGTTCAATTCCTTTCAACAGAGAATAAACAGCGAATGAAACAATCGGCTTTTCTAAAAAATAGGGGTTATTATAATTATTTAAGAAACTATAAAGGTATTCCTGATTTTGAAAAGCTTAAGACCTTTAGAACTCCTAGTGTTTTTACAAATTTTTCTGAGGAGGCTTACTTTGATTTTGTGAATTATAACCCTAAAGTAATAGCATATCATGAGTAGTAGTATAAGATCTATGACGTTAGAATCTGATTCGATAGCAAATTCAATTATTGAAGAAGTAGAAACAAAGACTCCAGAAAAAAGTAATCAGATAATAAGTGGTTTAAAAAAAGAATGGATTCATTTTAAATTGCGCTTTAGTTTAATAAGAATCATTGTTAATCTTTATTCAAACCCGAAAAATTGGATTTTAGCTTTTAAATATTTGATTCAATTACGAAAAAAATTCTTAGGGAGTTTTAAGTTGAAGAAACTGGTTGAAGTAGATAATAAATATTACATGGGGCTTTATACTCCAGGATGGAATGATTTAAACTACAAAAGATTCATTGTTTCTGAGTTAAACCATTTTATTCCAGTAAAGCAAAAAACCATACGTTTTAACCATGTACATTTGGCTATTACTAATAAATGTGCGCTGCAATGCGACCACTGCTACGCTTGGGATGTTTTAAACAAGAGGGGTACTTTAAATGAAGAAGATCTTCTAACCATAGCAGATAAGTTACAAGGAATGGGGACTTGTCAAATTCATTTAACAGGGGGAGAGCCAATGATTAAATATAAAACTTTGATTAACCTACTTAATTATACCAATGAGACCACAAATTTTTGGATAAATACCTCAGGGTTTCAATTAACAAATGAGCGAGCAAAAGAATTAAAAGTTTCTGGCTTAACAGGAGTTTTTATTAGTTTAGATCATTTTGAAGAAGAAGCTCACAACTCCTTTAGAAAATATAAAGACGCTTACTATTGGGCTACTACTGGCGCAAAAAATGCAGTTAAGAATAACCTAGCTGTAGCTCTTTCTGTATGTGTTACAAATGATTTTATTAGTAGGGTGAATTTATTGGCTTATATGAATCTTGCCAAAGAATTGGGGGTTCATTTTGTACAGTTTTTAGAGCCTAAAGCAGTAGGTCATTTTAAAGGAAAAGAAGTGACTATTACAAAGGAAAACATTGCGCTTTTGGAGGTTTTTTACGAGCAAATGAATTTTTCTAATGATTTTTTAGATTATCCTATAATAAATTATCATGGCTACTACCAAAGACGTGTAGGATGCTACGCTGGAGGTAATAGAAGTATGTATGTAGATACCGATGGAAACATTAACGCATGTACATTTTGTCATACAAGTTCAGGCAACATATTAAAAGGCGATTTTGAAGAGGCTTTGAAACGTATGTCCAAAAACGGTTGTCCTTCTTATTAAAAGGTTTATGGAAAGCTTATTAGAAATATCATCTTTTAAATTATGGTTGTTTTTATTAGGAATTTTGATTGCTAGATATGTATTTGTGGCAGGAATACCTTATCTGTGGTTGTATGCTATTAAGAAGAAGAAATTTCAGAAGGTCAAACTTCAAACGGAACATCCTTCAAAATCACAGATATTTAAAGAAATCAAATTCTCATTATTTACCATGATAATTTATAGTTCTGGGATATGGCTTTTCTTGTATTGGTTGAAGCATGGGTACACAAAAAACTACGTAGAGATTCATGAATTTGGAACTCCATATTTTATAGTTAGTATGTTTTTAATGGTAATTATCCATGATGCTTATTCGTATTGGATACATAGGTTTATGCACCATAAAAGTATTTTTAAATATGTGCATTTGTTACATCATAAATTTAGTAACCCGTCTCCTTGGTGTGCCTTTGCATTTCATCCTTTCGAATCTATTCTAACGTTAGGAATTATTCCTGTAGTTATGTTTTTAATACCATGGCACAACTTAGCTTTAATCATTTTTATTTCTGGTATTATACTATATGACACTTTTATTCATTGGGGTTATAATATTAAGGCGTTAAAAGTTTTTAAGTGGCAAAATACACCTATGGACCACGATGTGCATCATCGGAATTCCAAATATAACTTCGGTCTGTATTTTACTTTTTGGGATCGATTAATGGGAACATATTTGAGTAAATAATTTTTTTAAAACTAGTAATTATGAAAACAATAAAACTCATTTAAGTTTAATAATAATATGCTTAACACTTTTGTTATGTTTTAATGTGCATTTGCAAAATGAAACTAAAAAAGTAAGAATTTATAAAATATGGGTAGAGCTTACAGATAAAACCAAACAAAAGGGTTTTTTGTATGCGGTAGATGATTCATCACTAAAGATTGTTTCAAGAAAATCTTTTAAAAGATTTAAACGAGATTATAACAATAAATGCTAAAGATATTTATGGGGTTTATATTAAAAGGAGAGGAAAAGTTTGGAGAAGGACCTTAACAGGAATGTTAGGAACTGCTGTAGTTGTAGAGCTTATACAGGTTTCTGGAGGTGGTGAGGGCTCTTGGATTTCAAATGAGGCAGCAGCAGCAACTGGTGTTATCTTTGGTGCACCAATAGGCGCATTAATTGGCACAGGCAAAAAGAAATTTATAATCTATGGATATGAGAGCGTTTTTAAAGCAAAATATGAAGAACTCAATAGATATGCTATGGTAAAGAAATCTGAATAAAATACGGATATAAATAATCATAAAATGAAAACTATATTAAAATTTATTACAGTTATAGTTTGTTGTTTCGTTACATGTATAGGATGCTCTAAAGATTCAGATATAACTTGTGGTACGGTAACAGATTTTAACTTTCGTTTTATTAGTATGTTTAATGGTAGTTATGTTTTTAAATTGACAGTAAAGTTGCCTGATGGTTCAATTAGGCATGATTGGATAGAGGCTGATAGAATAGATAGTGATGCTTATAAAGTTGGGGATGAATATTGTGGTGACTTACTTAAATAGCCTTAATTAAATATTATATTACAAAAAGTTTCAAATTATTTTGTGGATCTATAGTTTTTAGACCCAAAAAAACATATCACGTCACATTGTTAAATAGTTTTAAAAGGGCAGTGATGTAGTCTAATTGTAATTGGTTTTTATCTTTTGAATATAATTTTTTTACCGAATATACTGTGGCAAAAACCTTAAACTTAGTTCTAAAAATCATGTTCTTGATGGCTAAATTGCTAGACTTTTCAATTAAATCTAATTTATTCAATTGCTTTCGCCACCATGCAAGGCGTTTGTTATTAGGTTTCTTTAAATCTTCATCAAACCTTGTTAGTAATTTATGATTTAGCGTAGTTTCCCGCATAAATATCTCAGAAAGTTGTTTGGTTTGTTCAAGGTATGCTCCAGATTGCTTTAGTTTATCAAATTTTTTTTGGATACTGTCTATTGTTATAAATGATGAGTAATTATCTAATAGGCGTTCATAATTTTCTGAAGCAAAAATTAACTCATTATTTTCTTCGTTTTTAAGAATTTCATTAAAATCATTAAGATATAAATTTAAGATTTGTTCTTTATCTTTAATGGAAGCTTGTTTTTTTTGTTTTTGAAGATTTAACCAATTAAATGCTTTTAAAATTTCATTTTCATTTGGCCATTTGTGCTTACTATTATTAGTTATTAAGGTGTGATTAAATTTAGCTTGATTTAGGAATATTTTATTTTCAATCATTTCACTATAATTGAAATCTCTATTACCGCATATGCCCACGTAGTCATAAGATTGGGTTGAAGGCATGTATTCCGGTACTTGTGGAAAACCTGCTCCACAAGCAATAACTCCGGTAAACTGTTCTGTAAGCGTAGCAATAGCACAAGCTAGTCTAGAACCTCCAGAAAATCCACTTAAATATATGCTGTTGTTTCTAATTTTGAAAACTGAGGTGGTATGGGAAAATAGATTATTGAAAATCTTGAAATTTTTTTCGTATGGTCCATTTTTGGAATTGTTTGAACAAAAAATGATATAACCATATTTTTCTGACGCCTTAATAAATGGTTTTAATCCATTACGACCTTTTCCTGAAGGATCAAATACATATATAGCTGATGAAATGTTTTTTTGGTTAAATGAATTGGGGAGATATAAGGCAAAGGTTTCTCCTTCATTGTTTCCTACTGGTATAGAGTCAATAATAACACCCTTTTCAAATTGATTTTGAGAAAAGGTAAATACCGTGAAGAAAATAAATAAAGGTGTTATGGTTTTAATCATATCAGCTGTAAGTTAGCTTTTTAAAAATAAAAAGCCCAGCTTTTTTAAAACTGGGCTTGTCTTGTAGAAATTAAAAAAATTAATCTTCTTTCTTATCTTCTCTAGGTCTTCTATCGTCTCTACGATTATCTCTACCTCTGTTATCACGTCCTCGATTATCTCTTCCTCTGTTATCACGTCCGCCACCTTTATTATCTCTTGGCGGTCTTGCTACATAACCTTCTGGTTTTGGTAAAATAGCTTTTCTTGATACTTTCTCTTTTCTAGTTCTAGAATCTATTCCAAAGTATTTTACATCAAATACATCTCCCATGTTTACAACATCAGATACATTTTCAGTACGTTCCCAAGCTAATTCACTAACGTGTAATAATACCTCATTCCCAGGAGCTTCAACATATTCTACAACGGCGCCAAAGTCAAGCATCTTAATTACTTTAACTTCGTAAACGCTACCAACTTCTGGCTTAAATAATAAAGAGTCTATTTTTGCTAAAACAGCATCAATACCTTTACTTCCAACACCTAAAACTTCAACTATACCTTCTTCAGTAACAGGATCTTCATTAATTACAATAGTAGTCTCGGTTTCTTTTTGTAATTCTTGAATTACTTTTCCACCAGGACCAATTAATGCACCAATAAATTCGTTAGGAATACGTCTAGTAACCATAGTGGGCGCATGTTCCTTAACTTCTGCATTTGGTGTTTCAATAGTTTCAGTAATTTTACCTAAGATATGTAAACGACCATCACGAGCTTGTTTTAGAGCATTTACTAGAATCTCGTACGATAATCCTTTTACTTTAATATCCATCTGACAAGCCGTAATACCATCAGCGGTACCTGTCACCTTAAAGTCCATATCTCCTAAGTGATCTTCATCACCTAAAATATCAGAAAGAACCGCGTAGTTTCCAGAATCAGCATCAGAAATTAATCCCATTGCAATACCAGAAACAGGTTTTTTCAATTGTACACCAGCATCCATCATAGCCATAGTACCAGCACAAACCGTAGCCATAGAAGAAGAACCGTTAGATTCTAAAATCTCCGAAACTACACGTACTGTGTATGGACAATCTTCAGGAACCATTCCTTTTAAAGCACGTTGTGCTAAATTACCATGTCCTACCTCACGACGTGATGTTCCACGAATTGGTCTAGCTTCACCAGTTGAAAAAGGTGGGAAGTTATAGTGTAAATAGAAACGCTCTTCACCTTCGTAAGATGGCATATCTATTTGGTTTGCCTCTCTACTTGTGCCTAAAGTAACCGTTGCCAATGCTTGAGTTTCTCCACGTGTGAAGATAGATGAACCATGTGTAGATGGTAAATAATCAACCTCACACCAAATAGGTCTAATATCCGTTGTCTTACGTCCATCTAAACGTAAACCTTCGTTTAATGTTAAATCTCTAACGGCTGCTTTTTCAGCTTTAGAGTAGTATTTAGAAACTAAACCTCCAATGTCTTCTAATTCTTCTTCAGAAAAACTAGATACAATTTCTTCTTTAATCTCAGCAAAAGCAGCACTTCTTTCATGTTTAGCAGAACCTGCTTTAGCAACAGCATACACCTTGTCATATGCCATATCATGAATTTTTTGCGCTAAATCAGCATCTTCTCTTTCTGGTTCGTACTCACGTACTTCCTTTTTACCAAAAGCTTCAGCTAATGCAACTTGAGCAGCACATTGTACTTTAATAGCTTCATGTGCAAACTTGATAGCTTCAGTCATTTCTTCTTCAGAAATCTCATCCATTTCACCTTCAACCATCATCACAGAATCAGCCGACGCACCAATTACCATATCAATGTCAGATTCTTCTAATTGAGCAAAAGAAGGGTTGATGATTAATTCGCCATTAATTCTACCAACTCTTACTTCAGAAATTGCGCATTCAAAAGGGAAATCAGATAATTGAATAGCAGCTGATGCAGCTAAACCAGCCATAGCATCTGGCATAACTTCAGGGTCATGAGACATTAGTTGAATCATTACCTGAGTTTCAGAATGGTAATCTTTTGGGAATAATGGGCGTAACACACGGTCTACTAAACGCATAGTTAATACCTCACCGTCACTTGGTCTAGCCTCTCTTTTAAAGAAACCACCAGGATAACGTCCTGCAGCAGCAAATTTTTCGCGGTAATCTACCGTTAAAGGTAAAAAGTCAACATCTGCTTGTTTGTAGTTGGAAACAACTGTACATAATAACATACATTTTCCAGATTGCACAACAACGCTACCATGCGCTTGTTTTGCTAATTTTCCAGTTTCAATAGAAATTTCTCTACCGTCACCAAGGTCTATAACCTCTTTAAATGTTTTTGGAATCATAAATTTTTTCTTCTTGTTCAAGCAAATCTATGCTTGAATCATGTTAAACAATGGTCGTTGTGTTGTTGTAGTTGTTGTGTGAGACATGAAAATGTCTGTGACCAATGAAAAACTATAATTAGCTTCTTATAATTTCCGGTGTTTAAACTCTCCCGAATAGAGTATTTATGTTTTGGACGTTACCCACAAGGGGTCGGGCTTTCAGCTATATCTTTTTGTCATACTTCAAAAAAGGATGCCGCTTCAATCCCTAACGCAAAAGAAAAAACCACGCTAAATGCGTGGTCTTTACTTATTGTGATTATTTTCTTAATCCTAATTCTTTAACTATCGCACGATATCTTAAAATATCTTTCTTAGTTAAGTAATCTAATAACGCTCTGCGTTTACCTACTAATTTTACTAACGAACGCTCAGTGTTATAATCTTTACGATTCTTTTTTAAATGTTCAGTTAAATGGTTAATTCTGTGAGTAAACAACGCAATTTGCGCCTCCGCAGTACCAGAATCGTTTTTTCCTTTTCCGTGTTTTGCGAAGATTTCTTCTTTCTTGTCTTTTGTTAAATACATGCTAATATTATTGTAAATGATTTTTATGTATTCGAAAGCTTTTCTTTCGAGCGGCAAATATACGTTTTTTTATTGATTTGCAAGTGAATAAAAAGAAAAGAAAAAGCGACCTAATTAGGTCGCTTTTTTATTATGCTCTTAAAGGCTGATTTAGAATTAAATCTAAATACTGATTTACCTTGTCTTTTAAATTTCTACGTAATGTTATAAAATCTAAGAATCCGTGTTCTAATAAGAATTCTGCAGTTTGGAAACCTTCAGGTAAATCTTGCCCTGTAGTATCTTTAACTACTCGAGGTCCTGCAAACCCTATTAAAGCACCAGGTTCGCTAATATTGATATCACCTAACATAGCAAATGAAGCTGTAGTTCCTCCTGTTGTAGGGTCTGTACATAAAGATATGTAAGGTAGTTTAGCCTCTGCTAATTGTGCTAATTTGACAGATGTTTTAGCTAATTGCATTAAAGATAATGCCGCTTCCATCATTCTTGCGCCACCAGATTTAGAAATAACCATTAAAGGTAACTTGTTTTCTAAGGCATAATCAGCCGCTCTTGCTATTTTTTCTCCAACAACACTACCCATAGAGCCGCCAATAAAGCTAAAATCCATACAGGCAACAACTAATTCTTTTCCTTTAGATTTGCCAACAGCAGTTCTAACGGCATCTTTAAGTTTAGTTTTACTTTGAGCTGCTTTTAAACGTTCTGGATACTTTTTAGTATCTTCAAATTTTAGTGGGTCTTTAGACTCTAAGCTCGCATCTAACTCTTTAAACTTATTATCATCAAATAGTATTTCAAAATACTCTTTACTTCCAATACGAACATGATAACCATCTTCCGGACTTACATAAAAGTTTTGTTCTAACTCTTCGGTATCTACAATTTTACCAGTTGGTGATTTATACCATAGCCCTTTAGGAGTGTCTTTTTTCTCCTCGGTAGAGGTTGTTATTCCTTTTGTTTTTCTTTTAAACCAAGATGACATACTTGCTAGTTTTAGTTTTACAATGATAAAAATAATTAATTAAATAACCATTGTTTTATGTTAAGCCAGATTACAAAATTAAGCCTTTTTTTAATTCTTTGGTACCTACCTAAGTATTTAATTATAATGCACGCATACTACTTTTTTTCCATAAAAAAAGGTTCCGTGAAAGCGGAACCTTTAATGTTTTATACGTATTGTCTTTATTATAAGGTGTTTACGTTGTTTAAATCTTCAAAGGCTTTCTTTAAACGCTCAACAAAAGACTTTTCACCTTCACGTAACCAAACACGAGGGTCATAGAATTTTTTATTAGGAACGTCATCACCATCTGGGTTTCCAATTTGGGACTGTAGGTAACCTGATTTGTCACTCATATAGTCGCGAATACCGCTCATAAAAGCATATTGTAAATCTGTGTCAATGTTCATTTTTATAACACCGTAGCTGATACCTTCTCTAATTTCTTCTACTGTTGAACCAGAACCACCATGGAATACGAAATCAATGTGGTTGTGTTCAACACCGTATTTTTCAGAAATATATTCTTGAGAATTCTTTAAGATTTTTGGTGTTAATTTTACGTTACCTGGTTTGTATACTCCGTGAACATTTCCAAAAGCAGCTGCAATTGTAAATTGAGGACTTACTTTGCTTAATTCTTCATAAGCATAAGCAACTTCTTCCGGTTGAGTATATAATTTAGAATCATCAACATCTGTGTTGTCAACTCCATCTTCTTCACCACCAGTAATACCAAGTTCTATTTCTAATGTCATACCCATTTTGCTCATACGCTCAAGGTACTGTTTGCAAATTTCAATATTCTCTTCAATTGGTTCTTCAGATAAGTCAATCATATGAGAACTAAAAAGTGATTTTCCAGTTTCAGCAAAATGTTTTTCACTTGCATCTAATAAACCATCAATCCAAGGTAAAAGTTTTTTAGCACAATGGTCTGTGTGTAAAATAACAGGAACACCATATTCTTCTGCCAAAGTATGTACATGTTTAGCACCTGCAACAGCACCTGCAATAGCTCCTTTTTGCCCATCATTACTTAAACCTTTACCAGCATTAAATTGAGCACCACCATTAGAAAATTGAATGATTACAGGAGCATTTAAATCTCTTGCTGTTTCTAACACACCATTAATAGTGTCAGAGCCTATCACGTTTACCGCAGGAAGTGCATAATTATTTGCCTTTGCATGGTTAAAAATAGCTTGAACCTCTTGTCCTGTTGCTACTCCAGGTTTTATGTTATGTCCCATTTTTTAATTGTTTAATTTGTAAATTTTGAGTTCAAAAATAGTTAAAATTTAGGTAATTACCCCAAGGTTTATAAGTAAAAAAACCATAAATCAATACTAAAACGATGTAGTTGAAATAGCCTATATAAAACTTAAAATGGGTAGTTTATACCGATATTATATACGGCGTTTGAAAAGTTGTAGTCATTAAACCATCTATTATTTTGTTCATAAACTGGATTGTAGGTTTTAAAACCAATATCAAAGCGGAAGACAAAGAAACTAGCATCAAATCTTATCCCGAAACCAGAACCAATAGCAATATTTTTTAGAGAATTAAGATTAGTGAAAATGGCTTTTTCATCTTCCACATCATCTAAAACATTCCAAATATTTCCGGCGTCTATAAAGAGGGCTCCATTAAATCTTCCAAAAATGTTAAAACGTTGCTCAAGATTGAAAGCCAGTTTTAAGTTAGCTTCGTTAAATTCATTAGAAGATTCAAGGCTTCCAGGACCTAAACGATAAGCAGACCATGCCCTATTATCATTGGGGCCACCAGCAAAAAAACTTTTTGAAAATGGAATATTGGTAGAATTTCCATATGGAATAGCAATTCCGAAAAAGCTTCTAAAAGCCAATACGTTTTTGTTTCCTAAATCCCAATGTTTTGTATACTCTATTTCGGTTTTTGCATATTGCGAAAAAGCGACGTTAAAAAGTTTGTACCTATTGGTTTCATCTTTTTCAAGGCCTAGAAGTTTTGAAGTATTTGCCAGTAAATTTCCGGCAAATTCAACCTTAAAACGAAATATTGAAAAATTTTCATCAAATAAATTGGTTCTACCGTCATTGGTAAAACTAAAACTAGAGGATAAAATAAGGTTATCTTCTGTTAATCTTTCTTTTCTTTCATCTATACTATTTATAGTGGTTAATTGATCGGCTGAGATTTCAGAAGGTGTAGGAGTATTTAAAACATAATCTAAAAAAGCATCTGTTTCTTCTGGGGCTACTAAATTATCTGCAGTGTAATTTACATCTTGGGCAATTTCATTTAATAAAGTGTATGAGTTTTGATAAACATCAAAGTAATTATCAATATTAAGGTTTCTTACATATTGTACATTAAATAAATCTAGTCCGTTTGTTTTCTTAGTATTTGGAAACCAATTATAATTTATGGTGCCACTCAAAGTTTGTTTATCAAGACCAATATTAGTTTGACTTGTGGCAGCTAAACTAATTTTAGTATTTGGAGACATATGTTTAGGTATAATACGCTCTGTGTAAAATGGAGAGAGTAACCTAGGTATGGTGAGATTTAAATCTAGACCAAACTCAATAATATCAAAAAACGGATCGTTTGGGTCATTCTTGTCTTCCGAAGCTCCAATGGCTCCAATGGCTGAAATTTGGAAAGTTTCAGCACCTCTAAAAATATTTCTAATTTGTAGACTAGGGTTTATTGAAAAACCAAGTTTTTGAATATTACTTGTTGAAACATCTGTTCCTAAATTAAGACTAAACTTTTTTAAGGGAGATAATCTAATGGTACTTGAAAGCGAATTATCTAAATTTTCTTGATATTCAATATTTGGGTATTTAAATGTACGTAGCTGATTAAGTTGCCGGTAGGTTAATGTGCGGTCGCTATCTCTAAATATGTCTCCTGGTGTAATAAAAATAGCGTCTGTTAGAGCACTAGGTTTATAACGTAATTTGCCATAACTGAATAAGTTATAACCCCCAAATCTAATAGAGTCTTGAAAAGGTTGGTTTCGTTTTTCAAACGTGTAATCAGTAATAATATTAACCTCTCTAATGTCGTAAACTTCAAAGGGTGCCCTAGTAATAGAGTCGTGATTTCTTATTGCTCTATCTTGAATTTTAATGCCTACATTTACTTTTTTATTCGTTCCAACAGTATCTATTTCAAAGGTGATATAGTCCTGATTAAAATGGTATATACCTGAATTCCTTAATTCATTTGATATCCTTTCTCGTTCTTGCGTAAAATTGTTTGTCTTATATTGTTCATTTGGTTTAATTAAGGTGTTTTTCTTAATACCCTGATACAATGAATCAATAATTTGTGATTTTATGCTTGCACTTATGGAATCAATAATAAAGCCTTTTCCAGTTTCTATATTGTATTTTATTTTGGCTCTTTTATTATTGTTTTTTTCAATGTTATATGTTGTGTTTACATTAAACCAGCCGTTGTTGATATAGTAATCTTGAAGGCGTTTTATTGATTTTTTTGTTTTTGATTCGTCTACTATTACCGGTGGCTCACCTGTTCTTTTCCACCAATTGTTAATACCTAATTTTGATTCTTGTAACCTAGAATACTGTTTTTTTGATAAAAACTTTTTAACCCGGTGTTTGGTTGAGTCATTTAATTTTGCTGAAATGATAGAATCCACATTCGGTCGAGCTACATTATACAGATGTAATCTAAGAGGAAACCCTAAAATTTTTCTATTCGGGTTTTGAACTAATAAATTATTATGGGTTTCTGTATTTTCTTTTTTATTATTTACAAGAATAATATTGTCTGTTAGTAAATGCTCATCTTCAGCAATTCTTTTTGTGGCTTCACAACCTGTTAAGCATTTTATAGTTAACAATAAAACCAATATTTTGGAGCGTAGCTTTTTCAAATGAAATTACTATTTATACAGTTTGGATTTTTTAGAATTAGTGTTATTTGAAATCAGCTCAAAAATACACTATTTCATTTGTTTAATATTTTTTGAATTCTGATTTTTTTTAAAAAGAACTCATTTTGCAATACATATAAGATTTTACTAGTTCTTAAAATAAATTAATTAAATCTTAGATTGTTAAATCATATAATTTCTTTTCTTTATACAAAAAAAGAGAACTACGGTATATTTATGTTGTCTAAGAATCAGATAAAATTAATAACGAGCTTAAAACAAAAAAAATATAGGTTACAGCATGGTCTTTTTGTTGTTGAAGGTGTTAAAACAATAAAAGAACTACTCCAGTCTAGTCTAAACCTTCATGCTTTATATACGGTTGAAACCTTCAATATTGATGCCAAAGAGGAGGTTATAGTATCTAATTCAGATTTAAAAAGAATAAGTTTTTTAAAAACACCCAATAAGGCCGTGGCTATTTTTAAAATTCCAAAGTCCAAGGTTATAGCTGAGTCTGGTTTAATTATAGCTATAGATGATGTTAGAGATCCTGGAAATTTAGGAACCATTATCAGACTTTGTGATTGGTTTGGAATTAATGATTTGGTTTGTAGTAAAGAAACGGTAGATTGTTATAATCCAAAGGTAATTCAAGCAACTATGGGTTCTATAACTAGAGTGAATATTTCCTATGTTGATTTGGTGGAGTTTTTAAATAATTCATCATTAACTACTTTTGGAGCTTTTATGGAGGGTGAAAATGTTTACAAAACAGGGCTTCCAACAAAAGGAGTGATAATTTTGGGTAATGAAGCTAATGGTGTCTCACAGGAGGTTGAAGCTTTAATTAACAAAAAGATTTCAATTCCTAGATTTGGAAATCTTCAAGATGCAGAAAGTTTAAACGTGGCAACCGCTACGGCTATTTTACTAAGCGAATTTAAAAGAAGGTAAGAAAGGATTAGAGGTAGTTCTACTGAAATGTGAAATTTATAAAAACACCTCGGGTTTTCATACTATTGATATTACTTGTCCAAGGGCTTATGGGGTCTTTATCTCTAATCAACTCATCATTAATACCAAATAAACCTCTGATTGAGGGAGTAAACTTAAAATTGTATAAGTACAAATCTATACCGAATCCAAGTTCGTAAAAAATAGAATTTTTAGTAGTTCTAAATTGTCCACTGCTATTGTCCTCAGGGTTAGTTTCGTTACTTGAAAGGTTAAGTGCTGTGGAAAACCCTCCTACAATAAATGGTTTGAAATTATTTATTCTTTTAGTAGAAATTTTTAATAATATGGGGAGGTGAATGTATGTGGATTTAACTTCCCTAAGTAAATCATTCTCAGATGCAGAAGTATTAGAAAAGTTTGATTCACCATAATGCAGTTTTCTGTTAGTTATTAGTAAACCTGGTTCTAGCCTTAAATCCAAAAAACTATTAATTCTTAAGTTTCCAATTAAACCAACATTAAAACCAGGAGATCTTTCTACATAAATATCTCTTAAATTTTCATTGTAATCAAAATTGAAATCATATTGGCTGAACCCTAAAAAATAACCCCAGCGTAATAAATTGTTATCAGTAGAGCCTCTTCCTTGATTAGCGTCATAGCTTACCTTTTCCTTTTTAAAAAGCTGAGCATTAGATGTTTGTAAAACAAATAAAAACGATATTAATGTGAAAAAGTATTTCATTTTATTACTTAGACGATTTGTAAATGGTTGCAACTCCAAAAGTCTGCGGAAAATCTTCAACATTAATAAACCCAATTTTACGCAAAATATTGTTTAGAGCCTCACCATATGGAAAAACGGATGCTGATTCACTTAAATATTTATAAGCACTTCTGTCCTTAGAAAATACTTTACCAATAAGTGGTAAAATATTTTTGCTATAAAAATTATAACCTTGTTTGAACGGAGATTTTGTGGGAATAGAGGTTTCTAAAATAATAAAAGTACCACTCGGTTTAAGTACCCTGTAAATTTCTTTTAAACCATTTTCTAATGTTTCAAAGTTTCTCACTCCAAAGGCTACTGTAACGGCATCAAAAGTATTGTCGTCAAATGGTATATTTTCACTATCGCCCCAAACCATTTCAATTTTAGAATCTAAACCTTTCTTTTTTACTTTTTCTTTGCCAACCTCCAACATGCCAGTACTTATGTCTAACCCAACAATTCTAGAAGCCTTTGTTTCTGCCAAATTAATTGCTAAATCACCTGTGCCTGTGGCAATATCTAAAATAGATTCAGGGTTTGTGTCTTTAACAAGATTCACTACTTTTTTTCTCCATTTAACGTCAATTCCAAAAGAAATTACTCGGTTTAATCCGTCGTAATCGCCTGAAATATTATCAAACATTTTGGTGACTTGTTCCTTTTTACCTAAGTCGCTGTCTTTGTACGGTTTTATTTTTGACAAACTAATATTTTTGGCAAACCTACATAAATTATTTCGACTTTGAAAAATGAAAAAGGAATACCTAATCAAATATTATAATACTCTAATTTAATGTGGTAATATGTATTTTATAGTATATTTGTTATACTTTTTATGATTAATCAGAAATGAAAATAATTATTGCTGGAGCTGGTGAAGTTGGATTTCATTTGGCTAAATTATTGTCTTACGAATCTCAAGAAATTACCCTTATTGATCCTAATAAAAAAAGTTTATCTTATGCTGATTCACAATTGGATATTAGAGTAGTTAAAGGAGATGCTACTTCAATTGCAGTGTTAAAAGAGGCTAGGGTTCATAATACAGATTTATTTATTGCCGTAACTTCAAGTGAACCAACTAATATCACAGTAAGTGTGTTGGCAAAACAGCTTGGTGCAAAAAAAACTATAGCTAGAATATCTAATACTGAATTTATTACCCATAAAGATGAGTTAGGATTTGTTAATTTAGGAGTTGATGAATTAATTTCACCGGAAGCCCTGGCGGCTTCTGAGATTGAATTGTCTTTAAAACAATCTTCTTTTAACGAAAACTATGAGTTTGAAGATGGTGCTTTAACCATGGCTGGTTTAACGTTGTCTAGGACAGCTTCCTTTGTTGGGAAAACGGTTAAAGAAGCGGCTCAAATTTTTCCTGAGATTCACTTTGTTCCAATAGCTATTCAAAGGTTTGGTACTCAATACACTATAATTCCTAGAGGAAATACCAAATTTAAAAGAGGAGACAATGTTGTTTTTGTGACTTCAGAAGGAGGTGCCGATGAATTATGTCGTCTTACAGGAAAGACGAATATGGAAATAAAGAATGTCATGATTCTAGGTGGCACTAGAATTGCCTATAAAACTGCTCGAGATTTAAGCGAAAAAGGATTGAATGTTAAGCTTCTTGAAGGAAATAGAGATAGAGCTTTTGAAATAGCAGAAGAACTTACCAAAGTGTTAGTAATTAATAGTGACGGTAGGAATGTAGATATGTTAGATGAAGAGAATATTAGTGATATGGATGCATTTATTGCTGTAGGACCTAATTCAGAAACTAATATCATGTCTTGTTTGGTGGCTAAATCAAAAGAGGTTAAGAAAACAATTGCTCTGGTTGAAAACATGGATTATTTTGATTTATCTCATTCTATAGGAATTGATACTTTGATTAATAAGAAGTTGTTGGCGGCAAACAATATTTTTAGATACATTCGTAGAGGAGAGGTTGTTGCTATGACTAAACTAAGTAACTTAAATGCTGAGTTATTGGAGTTTGAGGTTAAAGAAACTTCTGCAGTTTGTAATAAAACCATTAGGTCAATAGATTTTCCTAGATCAGCCATTATTGGTGGAGTTATTAGAGATGGAGTTGGTATGATTGCCTTAGGAAGTTTTGAAATACAAAAAGGAGATAGGGTTGTGGTTTGTTGCTTGCTTAAATCTATTAAGCGAGTTGAAAAATTATTTCTTTAGAAAAGCTGCTCAATGAAACTTAATTATAAAATC
Organism: Seonamhaeicola sp. MEBiC01930; assembly: GCF_045277075.1. Taxonomy (GTDB): domain Bacteria; phylum Bacteroidota; class Bacteroidia; order Flavobacteriales; family Flavobacteriaceae; genus Seonamhaeicola. The sequence continues at coordinate 2,223,672 of NZ_CP104270.1, forward strand.
ATTTTTCATTTTTTAGGACTATTGCTCTTGTTTAACGGCGGGTTCATGTTATTGTCTGCTCTAGTAAGCTTTTTGTATAAAGATGGAGTGACCACGCAATTGCTATTGGCTGGAATAATAACCTTGGTCTTAGGTGTGATAGGGATGGTTTTTACTCGAAAACATAAAAAAGAAATCAATAAGCGTGAGGGGTATGTAGTTGTTACTTTTGGTTGGATAATTATGTCTCTCTCAGGAACTTTGCCATATATATTAACTCAGAGTATTCCCGGTTTTACCAATGCTTTTTTTGAAACCATGTCTGGTTATACTACTACTGGTGCCTCCATTTTAAATGATATAGAGATAGTGCCCAAAGGTGTTTTGTTTTGGCGCAGTCTAACACATTGGATAGGAGGAATGGGTATTATTGTTTTGGCAATTGCCATATTACCTTTACTAGGAATTGGAGGAATGCAGCTTTTTGCAGCTGAAGCTCCCGGGCCTAGTGGAGATAAGTTGCACCCAAGAATAACAGATACGGCTAAAAGATTGTGGTTAATATACTTTGGTTATACCGCAGCAGAAACTATACTTCTACAAGTGGCTGGTATGTCGTTTTTTGATGCAATTAATCATGCGTTGTGTACCTTGTCAACTGGTGGTTTTTCAACAAAAAATGCCAGTGTTGCTTATTGGAATGATAACCCCCTAATTCAATACATTATTATATTTTTTATGTTCCTAGCAGGAACTAATTTTGTGTTGAGTTATTTTGCCTTCAAGGGGAAAGTTCAAAAAATAATTCAAGATGAAGAGTTTAAACTTTACTTTAAGTTTATAGCTGTTTTTACTATAATAGCTGCAGTGATTATTTATTTTAGGGCAGATGTAAGTACGTCTTCTGTTTCACATCCAATGGTTTTAGGAGAGGGTGAAAGTGCTTTTAGACATGCTTTATTTCAGGTCTTGGCAATTATTACAACTACAGGTTTTGTAACCGCAGACTATACTATGTGGACATCCTTTTTAATGGTTTTCTTTTTTGGGCTCATGTTTTTGGGTGGTTCTGCTGGAAGTACTTCTGGAGGAGTTAAAGTGGTGCGGCATTTAATATTGATTAAAAATGGTTTTTTAGAATTTAAACGTACACTACACCCCAATGCTATAGTTCCAGTTAGATACAATAATAAAGCAATTAACAGGTTTATTGTATTCAATGTTTTGGCATTTTTTATTCTTTATATGCTTTCTTTTATTATTGGTGGCTTAGTATTCTCAATGTTTGATATTGATTTCAAATCTGCCATAGGTTTATCTGCATCAACATTAGGCAATGTAGGACCTGCTTTAGGTGATTTTGGACCAGTTAATAATTATGCACCATTGCCGCCGTTAGCAAAATGGTGGGCTTCATTTTTAATGCTTATTGGACGTTTAGAACTCTTTACCGTACTTATTTTGTTTACACCATTCTTTTGGCGAAACAGGTAGTTTTAGTTTGATTTTTAATTAGTTAGTGTAACAAAGTTAGTTGTTGTACGTCGTAAATGTATAAACTATTAAAATCATCAATCATGGAAACAGTATTTACAGAATTAGATTTAGAATCAGAAGGAATTTTAAATTCGTCTTACAAAAAAGTTGTAAAACATAGCTTTAACAACATAAATTCTCGTTCACTTTTCGGTATTAAGAATCGTGTTAAAACTAGGCAATATCAATTAATTTCAGGTATGGCTAACGTATTAAGAGTTTGTGTGTTTGCAGCAATTCTAATAACTATTTTTTCTTAGAAAACTATTTTTTTTGGTGTTCCCTGTTCTGTAAAACAGGGTAGGCTTTCCATTATATCTTTTTTTGTACTGAACTTGTTTTAGTGCCCTATCAAACTATTCGGCTTTACTTTATTAAGAATTCTAACCGTAAATTTTATTTTGTACAAAAAGGGTGTCATTGTAATCGCTAATGCAGGTACTCATTTCGTGTAGATATAGTGTAACATTTCAGACTTATTAGCTACTTATATATCAAAGCTTCAGTTCAAATTTTAAAATTATGGGACTTGGTTCAATTCAATATGCAATTACATCTTTTAAGTATAATAGAAGCTTATTATCTAAAAGAGATAGACTAAAAAACAGGCTTTATGGAAAGCAAAAGGTCAAACTAAGATTTAAAGTGTCTAATGCAACATCTTATCAATTAAATGTTCTTAAAAATAAGGTGTTTTTAGAGAATAAAATAATTAGGAGAAAACAAATTGTTGTTTTGATTGTGTTTAGGGTAATTTTAGTTTCAACTTTTGTTTATTTAATCATATAAAAATCAAAACTATGGGTGGAGAGGGTTCTGCAATGGCTGCCAATACTTCGTTAAAGAATAATAGAAGTATGTTGAAAAAGAGAAAAGGAAAATCTTCTTTAGGAGTAAGCTATGCTGGTGTGGAACTGAAAGAGTTTCCTAATGTAACTGAAGACCAATTGATAGAAATAAAAGAGAAGCTTCAGAAGCAAAATAGAAGGACTAAAGGGAAGCAAGTTATATTGTTTATTATTCTATTGGTTGCACTCATTTTAGGATTTTTATATTTAACTAAGTAAATCTTTAGGTTATGCCATTTGCCGAGTCTATGATGAGTGCGTTGAGGAGTAATAAGAATATTATGCTCGATAAATCCAGACGATTTAGAAAATTTGAGGGTAGTTACGATTGGTCTAAAAATCAACTTAAAAATCTGCCAAAAGCATCGAAAGATGAGTTAGACGAAATTAGAGAACATATCCAGAAAGAAAATAGGAAATCTAGAATAAAACAATGGGCAATCTTCTCATCTATTTTTATAATTCTCTTTGCGGTCTTTATATATTTAATTCACTAAAAAAGCCACTATAAAAGTGGCTTTTTTTAAAATATGTTAGAAGCTTATTAGCTTACTGCTTCTTTAATTCTTTTAATTGCTTCAATAATTTGTTCTTGAGAAGCTGCATAAGAAATTCTTATACAATCTGGATTTCCGAAAGCTTCACCAGTAACTGTTGCAACAAGAGCTTCTTCTAAAAGATATAAAGAAAAGTCAGTAGCGTTATTTATTGTTTTTCCTCTTAATGTTTTTCCAAAGAAATAGGATACGTTAGGGAACACATAAAAAGCACCATCAGGCACATTTGATTTAAATCCTTCAATATCATTCAATAACCCTAATATTAAATCACGACGCTCTTTAAACTCATTTATCATATATTCAACACGCTCAGGAGATTCATTACATGCAGTAATTACGGCACGTTGTGCAATACAGTTGGCCCCGCTTGTTGCTTGTCCTTGAAGTTTATTACAGGCACGAGCAATTTTTTCAGGAGCACCTATGTAACCAATACGCCACCCTGTCATTGCAAATGCTTTAGATACCCCATTTACCGTAATGGTTCTATCATACATAGCTTCAAATTCGGCAATACTTGTATGTCCCTGTCCGTAATTGATGTGTTCATATATCTCATCTGAAACCACGTAAATATCTGGGTGCTTTTCTAATACATTTACTAAAGCTTGTAATTCTTCTTTACTGTAAACAGAACCACTAGGGTTACAAGGAGAACTCAACCACATCATTTTGGTTTTTGGCGTGATGGCCGCTTCTAATTGGTCAGCTGTCATTTTAAAGTTTGTGTCAATTGAAGTTTTAACCTCAACTGGAACACCGCCAAATAGTTTTACAATATCAGAATAACTTACCCAATATGGACATGGCAATACCACTTCGTCGCCATCATTAATCATAACACCAGCAATATTAAACAGAGCCTGTTTAGCACCTGTAGATACCACTATTTGAGATGGCTTATAAGTTAAGTTATTATCACGTTGAAACTTTGTAATAATAGCTTCTTTTAACTCAGCATAACCATCAACAGGGGTGTATGAATTATAATTATCATTAATAGCTTTAATAGCAGCTTCTTTAATAAAATCTGGTGTGTTAAAATCTGGTTCTCCAAGACTTAATCCAATAATATCTTTTCCTTCCCCTCTAAGTTCTCTGGCTTTAGCTGCCATAGCTAAAGTTGCAGACGTTGACATGTTTAATATTCTGTCAGATAGTAAGCTCATTTTATTTTATTATTTAAAAGGTAAATTAAGTTTTTAGGCAAAACTAGGTTTTTGCCCAAGTGCTTTTAGTTGATTGTAGTGCTCAGCTACAGCTTTCCAAAAAGTATTATACTCATTATAAGGTAAGCTGAATTCTTGAGCTGTTTCTTTAACTATTTTTGCTATTTTTTTGTAGTGTATGTGACTAATATTTGCAAATAAATGATGTTCTACCTGTCTGTTCAATCCACCCGTGTAAAATCCAACAATCCAACTTTTAGGAGAAAAGTTTGAGGTGGTAAATAATTGATGAATAGCCCAAGTATTTTTCATATTACCATTTTCGTCTGGAAGTGGCATTTCAGTATTAGGCATTACATGTGCCAATTGAAAAATAACACTTAAAATAATTCCGGCTGTATAATGCATAATAAAGAACCCTAATAGCACTTGCCACCAAGTAAATCCTAATGCAAGTGGTAACACAACCCATAAAGCATAATACACTATTTTTCCAATAACAAGTTTTGTCCATTGTGTAGCTGGGTTTGGAAATTTTCCGTAAGCCAATTTTCTTTTAAGATATTGATAGGTTTGAATGAAATCTGTTGTAATAGCCCAATTTGCTGTTAAAAGCCCATACAAGAAGAATGCATAATATTTTTGGTATTTATGGAACCTAAACCATTTGGCATGTTTTGAAAACCTGATAATTCTTCCAGCATCAATATCTTCATCATGACCTTGAATGTTTGTATAAGTATGATGCAATACATTATGTTGTACTTTCCAGTTGTAATCATTTCCAGCTAAAATATAGATACTACTCCCCATTAACTTATTAACCCACTTCTTGCTAGAAAAAGAACCGTGGTTAGCATCATGCATAACGTTCATTCCTACTCCAGCCATCCCAATACCTACTATAACCATAAGAAAGGCCTGTGCCCAACCAGGTATGCCTTCTTTAAGTGTTAAGATTAAAACTACAGGGACTATTAGTAAACTAAACATTACAATAGCTTTAGTGTATAATTTCCAATTTCCTGTGCGCTTTAAGTTATTTTCTTTGAAATAATTGTTCACTCTTTTGTTTAAAGTTTTAAAAAACTTTGCAGAGTCAACCCTAGAAAATGTAAGTGCTTGTTTTGTCATGCTATTAATTTTTTGCCGTAAAATCTGGTTTAAACTTTACAACGGGCAAAGATAGGTATAAACCAGCTTAAGTAATAACGTTTTTTTGTAAAAATATGCATATAAAAAGCATATTTTTGTTGAAAATTTAACAGAATGGATCTCATCTTAAAATATTTTCCAAACCTTTCCGAAGATCAGATTTCGAAATTTGAAATGTTAGAAAGATTGTATCAAGACTGGAATTTAAAGATAAATGTGGTGTCACGTAAAGATATTGACGAACTATATTTAAGACATGTTTTACATTCTTTGGCAATATCAAAATTGGTTACTTTTAAAGATGGTACGAAGATAATGGATGTTGGTACCGGTGGCGGCTTTCCAGGGATTCCTTTAGCTATTTTATTTCCTGAATGCCAATTTCATTTGGTTGATAGTATTGCTAAAAAATTAAAGGTAGTAAACGAAGTTGTTGAGGGACTTGGTTTAACCAATGTGAAAACAACCCATAGTAGGGTGGAGGAAATTAATGATACTTATGATTTTATTGTAAGTAGAGCAGTTGCTGCTATGCCTACTTTTGTACATTGGGTAAAGGGGAAAATACTTAAAAAACAACACCATGATTTAAAAAATGGTATCCTGTATTTGAAAGGAGGTGATTTAGAAGAAGAGCTTAAAACTTACACTACTGCAAAAATCTATAATTTGTCTGATTATTATTCAGAAGACTTCTTTGAAACTAAAAAACTAGTTCATTTACCTCTTAAATTTAAAGGTTAATCTAAATTGTTTTCTAGTTCTTTTATGTTGTTTATGAAGAAATAATAATGATTTTGATACCAATAGGTGTTCTCATATAAATCAGGTGATTTTAAATTTCCGTCTGGATTTAGAATTTCATTGGTTTTATTCAAATAACCCTTTGAACTATTAAGGTTGTTAAGTTTATAATAGCATAAGGTTAAGCCTATAAGGGCATCAAAATCTACCGGATCTAATTTTAGGGCATTATTGAAGTCAATAATTGCTTTTTCATATTTACCTAAAAGTAAAAATGAGGCCCCTCGATAAAAATGAGCAAAGGTATTATTGCCGTTAAAACGTAATGAATTTGTTAAATCCTTATTTGCTTTTTTGTAATACCTAATATCTAAATAGAAGGCTCCTCTGTTGTAATAAGAATTAGCATTTGGTGCAATCATTATAGCTAAAGAATAATCATTTAAAGCTTTTTTGTAACTTTCAATAGCCTTATAGGAGGCGGCTCTGTGCATATATACTTTAGAGAAATTTGGAACTATTTTTAAGATTTTAGTAAAATCATTAATAGCTCCATTAAAATCTTCTAAATCATATTTCACGCATGCTAAACTATAAAGTGCATCAATAAAACCAGGGTCAAGTTCAAAGGCTTTGGCGTAATCATTTCTAGCTCCAATAAAATCCTTCATGCTAAATCTAGAATTTCCTCTATTGAAAAAGGTGTCAGCATCTGGTTTTGATAGGATTATTTTAGAATAATCTATTATAGCGCCACTATAATCCCCTAAGTCATTTTTAGAAACAGCCCTAAGAAAATAAGCGTCCAAATGAGATGGGTCTAATGTGATGGCTTGATTAAGAATAGCGATTTTTTCATTTAAATCAACAGTTCTTAAGGCTTTTCTGTAAAGTTTATTTGCTTGACCAAAGGTAAGTATTGGTAAAACAATAAATAAAATAAGTAATTTTTTTCTCATGCAATTTATAGCCACAAATAATATGCCGTTATGTTATAACGGATAGGAAAGATAATTATTTTTTTTTCAAAAGAAAGAAATAAGGTGTTAAAAGAAATTATGAGTTTTTGGAGTAAAATAACTTTGTTTTCTTTTTCAATAAATATTTTTTTTCAAGTGAATTGTTAACGGAATTTAATGCCAAATCAATGTGGGTTAATGCGCTTTTTAAATTGTTTGTTGCGGCATAATAATCAGATAAGGCTCCAAAATAGAGGTATGATCTAGTTTCGAAATCTTGCGGTTTTAATTTGTCAAAATAGCTTTTTGCTTTTTTATAATCTTTATTTTGTAAACAAACTACCGCCATTGTAAGAAGGGTTGTAGGCATTGGTTGAAGAGCGTTTAGTTGTTTGTACCAATACAGGATTTTATCCCAATTGGTATCTTCAAATTTGGTAGCTCGTAAATGTTCTGCCGCAATAGCAGCTTCATAATGATAGAATGAAAACCTGTTAGTTTCAACGGCTATGTTCATCATTGCATTACCTAATTTAATTAGAGGTAAATACCATTTGCTTCTATCTTGATTTTTTAAATCTAGCAACTCATTTTCTGTACTGGTTTTACTTTCAAGTCTGGAAGAATGAAAATACATTAAAGCACATAAGGCGTATACGTCAGGTGTTTTAGTTAAAGTGTTTTTTAATAATAGCTGAGCTAACCTTATAGCTTCTCCGCAAAGTTCTTTTCTAACTAATATTTCTTTTTTGTTTGAATGAAATCCTTCATTAAAGATTAGATAAAGTACCTCCATCACAATTTCTTGTCTCTTTGGAAGTGCTTTTCCGTGTGGGATTTCAAATTTCAAATTTGATTTTAGAATGGCTTTTCGTGCTCTTGTTAATCGTTTTTTTATTGTGTCTTCTTTGGAAAGTAAAGCGGATGATATTTCTTTAGTACTAAAACCAGAAACTGTTTTTAAAGCGAATGCAATTTGATCTCTTGAATCTAATTTAGGGTTACAGGCTGTGAAAATCATTCTAAGTTGAGCGTCTTCAATTTCAGAGTCTAAAAAAAGGTCGTTTATAGCAATAGAGCTCGTTCCCTGATTAATGTTTGGGAGGTGTTTTTGTTCTGTTTTTAGTTTTCTAAAAATATCTAGAACTCTGTTTTTTGCAGCTTTAGTTAACCAAGCTTCTGGGTTTTCTGGTTGTTGAGTTCTCCAGCTTTGTGTTGCTTTTATAAATGTATCTTGTACTGCATCTTCAATAATATTAAGATGTTTTAGACCAAAAATACGAGTTAAAATAGAAACCATCTTTCCGCTATGGTGGCGGAAAAGATGGTCAATAAGTTTAGCATCCATTTATTGCTCAAATACCATGATTTCACGAATCTCTACAGTGCCTCCTAAATCGTAATCTGGGTAATCTTCGGCAATTTTCTGAACGGCATCAAAATCTGTAGATTCAACAATATAATAGCCGCCAACAATTTCCTTTACCTCAGCTGAGGTTAAATCTGTAACTGTTCTGTTTTCACCAACTACACGTCTTATTTGTGGTGTTAATGCATTGCCACCACGTAAAACACCAGCTTTTTCCATTTTATCATTCCAAGCAAACCATTTGCCCATTCTTGTTTGTAATTCTTCTGGAGATATGCCTAAATCTGCGTAATCTGCTCCAACAAAAATCATCATAAATTCTTTCATAATTGTATGTTTTAAGGTTTATATTGTTAAGACGTTTGCTAATTAACTTTTGGAGACACTTTTTGATATTAATTTTCAATTATATTTAATAAGTGTTCTCTTGCTTTGTTGAAATGAGATAATAGTTTTGGAATAGGATTGCTTTTGTAACCCGCTTTTAAGCGTTCTTCAGAAAGATTAAGTAGTTTTAGTAATTCTTTAGCTGCTAGTTTTTTTATTTCAGGGTTAGTGCTTCCAATGTAATTAATCCAAATAGGGCTCGTTTCAGCATAGGGGTAGCTATCCATTAGAGGCCATTCAACAGCTCCTCCAGATACTCTAGCGGAAACCCAGCCTCCAGAAGGAATATCTATAGAGCCTTTAAATAATTTACTGCCAACTTTGTCATTTCCTTTTTTAGTCCAAACAACATTTCCATTAACAAAAATTTCTACTTTATCATATGCTATGGGAGAATGTACGTTTAATGTCCATTTTGCCCTTGATTTTTTAGAGTTGACAATCTCACCAGGTATTTTATTATTCACCGTAAACTCAATAAGCGGGCCAGTGGTAACAAAACTTCTTCCTTTTTTTAAGGCATCAAGATAACTTTCAATAGACAAGGGTAATTCTGGTTTTACATAAACTCTTGCAGATCCAATGGCCATGGTTCTGTATAAATCGTTCATGACATCACTACCGGCAGATATTTTTAAAGGCACGCCAATATTTAATATTTTATGCCAAACAGAAGCGGTTCCAATTTCATCAGACCACAAACAACCAATTTCAATAATATCAGCCTCACCTAATACGCAATCTGCTATAAGTTCAACAGGAACGCGTCTTGTTCCATTTTCATCAAAAGGGTCTCTAATACTTACGGGGTGCACATATCCGCCCAAAGCATTTTGATTTCTAGCAAACCTTAGTGGTTCTGCATTTAAGCGGTCATCATTACCATAAATATCATAGTAAGGTCCCCAAACCCACGGCCAATAGAGTTCTTTGGTGCCTAGTAGTCCTAGATGACCTAGAAAATGAGAGCGCACCTCTTGGCCAAATTGAATAAATGGCTCTTCTTTTCTATTCCAATTCCAAAGGTTTTGCTGTAAAAATCTTTGCCCAAGATTAGCTAAAAGGGGGAATGCTACATCTAAATCTTCTGCCTTTAAATCTAATACAATATCATCAGGGTCAAGTTGACTAGTACCGCCATAATTAATGTGGAAATGATTGTCTCCAGAATACCAACCATTGGCGTTTGCATTCCATATACTTGATAAGTCTATTACCGCTGTTTGATTATTTTGATTTAGTTGTACTTTTTTTTGTGTTTTTACAGTTGTAAAGCCTTGAACAGCTGTAATAGTAACCTCGCCAAGTGGTGCTTCAACAGAGATTTGTCCTGGTGAATAAAAGAAAACCATTCCATTTTGTCCGTCTGAATGAACAATTCCTGATTCGGGAATAATTGGATGTCCAGAAGAGTCTGTAATATTTATTCTTACCGGGGCTTCAGATTTGTCAACCTGACTTAATATTTTAAGGGTTCCTGTTGGTAATTTCCAATCCCAAGTTTTTGGGTTTAAGGTTTCAGGTATTCCTCCGTTAATACTAATTCGTTTTAATTCTGATCTTTCCTCTTTATTAAATTCAGAATAGTATACCCATTTGCCGTTGTAACTAAATTTAGGCATTAATGGTAAGCCTTTGCTTTTAGTAAGTAATAAAGTGCTTTTTGGAATTTGCACGTCAAGAAGTCTTAATTCATAATCATCATCTCTTGGCCATGTGTAAACTAAGGTTTTATTATCTGATGAAAGAGAAAATGAAGCTTGAGATGTAAAATTTTCTTCTGCCAAAGGTTTTGAGGTGTTTTCGTTTAAATTCAATAACTCAATAGAATCATAAGAAAACCCCATTTTTTTAAGATAAATTAAAGTTTGTTCAGAATTAAATGAAATTGGCAGACGCTCCAATGTTTTAGAATTGGTGATAAGTTTTTTTTCTTTGCTTGATAATATAAATTGCCAAATATCAATAGAACCGTTTTCTGCTGAAGCATAATAAATTGATTTGCCATCTGGAGAAAAAATAGGGTCAAGGTCTAATGATTTAGTGTTAATAATTTCAGTTTCTTCATTCGAAATTAAATCTAGAACCATGATTTTGGTATCACTACTGTTATCTCTCACAAATACTATTTTATTGCCGCTAGGAGCCCAATTGGGACTTGAGTCCACGCCTGGTGATGAGGTTATTTGTTTGGCATTAAGTGAATTTAGGGGCATTAACCATAACCACCCTTTTGCTGAAAAAATAACTTCGTTATTAGTAGGTGATGGTGATGGGTAGGTTGGACCAGCATTTAAAATAGGTAATTCATAACCTTCTAAATAAACATGATGACCAAAACCGTCTACTTTAGGGTATCTATTAGTCCATTGACTATAACCTAAGTGGTAACAAAAAAAGAATAAAACAGTAATTATGGTAAATCTTTTCATAAGAATTATGGTGTGGTTTGATTACTAAGGTAAGAAGATTTATAAAGAAGTTTAGCTTTGTCTAAACCGATTTAAAATTAAAAAAGCTCCATCAAAATAGATAGAGCCTTGTATTATATTCAAATATTATTATTCTCCCAAAAACGGATATCTATAATCTGTTGGGGTTACAAATGTTTCTTTTATCATTCTAGGTGAAACCCAACGTAATAAGTTTTGTGCACTTCCTGCTTTATCATTAGTTCCTGATGCTCTAGCTCCTCCAAATGGTTGTTGTCCTACAACCGCTCCTGTAGGTTTATCATTAATATAGAAATTTCCTGCCGCATTTTGTAAAGCTTCTGTAGCTTGGGTTGCTGCGTATCTGTCTGTAGAAAGTATAGCACCTGTTAAAGCGTATTCGCTAGTTTCATCCACAAGTTTTAAAGTTTCAGCATAATAATCCTCGTCATACACATAAATGGTGATTATTGGACCAAACAATTCTGTACACATAGTGGTGTATTTTGGGTTAGAAGTTACAATAACAGTTGGCTCAATAAAGTAGCCTTTGCTCTTATCATAACCTCCTCCTACAATAATTTCAGCATCATCATCAATTTTAGCTTGGTCAATATATTTCGCCAATTTATCAAAAGACCCTTCGTGAATAACCGCTGTAATGAAGTTGCTCATATCTTCAGGAGATCCTATTTTAAATGAGTTAACATCTTCAATTACATAATTCTTAACATCTTCCCATAAACTCTGTGGAATATAAGCTCTAGATGCAGCACTACATTTTTGTCCTTGGAATTCAAATGCACCACGTACAATAGCAGTACCTACTTGTTTAGCGTTTGCCGATTTATGAGCAACTATGAAATCTTTTCCACCAGTTTCACCAACAATTCTTGGGTAGGTTTTATAGTTGTGAATATTGTTTCCTATTTGTTTCCAAAGTTCTTTAAAGATGAACGTTGAACCTGTAAAGTGTAGTCCAGAAAAATCAGGACTTGCCATAACGGTATTTGTAATCATTACAGGGTCACCAAAAACAACGTTAATAACACCGGCAGGCACACCAGCTTCTTTAAATACATCCATAATAACCTTTGCAGAATATATCTGACTATCACTAGGTTTCCAAACCACAACATTACCCATTAATGCCATACAAGCAGGAAGATTACCTGCAATAGCTGTAAAGTTAAATGGTGTTACCGCATATGTGAAACCCTCTAAAGGCCTGTATTCAATACGGTTCCATGCATCACTGGTGCTTTCTGGTTGTTCCGCATAAATATCCGTCATAAACTGAACATTAAAACGTAAAAAATCTATTAATTCACATGCTGAATCAATTTCAGCCTGATGAATAGTTTTAGACTGTGCTATCATGGTGGCAGCGTTAATCTTTGCTCTATAAGGTCCAGCAATTAATTCTGCCGCACGCAAAAAGATGCCTGCGCGTTGCTCCCAAGGTATTTGAGACCAAGTTTTTCTGGCTTCTAAAGCGGTTGCAATGGCATCATCAATATGAGATTGTTCTGCTAAATGATAGGTTCCAACAACTTGTTGATGGTCATGTGGTGGTGACATGGTTCGGGTGTTCCCAGTTTCAACATCCACTCCGTTTATATATAAAGGCACGTCAATTTTACTGTTAAACATGTCCTTATAAGCTTGCAAAACAGCTTCTCTTTCAGGAGAACCTGGAGCATAACTTTTAACCGGTTCATTGACCGCAATGGGTACATTAAAAAAGCCTTTTCCCATGATTTGTGTCTTTTTGTTAAAAAATATTCAGTGAATAAGGTACAAATCTAAGAATATTAAAATTATTATTTGTATTATAAATCTATAAAGTGGTATTAAATTTTATCTTATTCTGACTATATGGTTTTAAAATAGAATGTAATATTAAAAATAAGGAACAATTCGTTGTTTTGTAGTCTTGAAGTTAGAATCTGTGAAATGGATTTTCTTCTAATTATGAATTTTTTGTAAGTTGGCACTTTGTAATTAGACTACATCTTTCATGTGTACTGTAACAATTTTTCCTAAAAACAATAATGGTTTTGTATTAACATCCAACAGAGATGAGGCTCCTAATAGAGTATCTGTTGTTCCTGAGTTTTATAATGTTGACAATGTAAAAACTTTATTTCCTAAAGATGAACAGTCTGGAGGTACATGGATTGGTGTAAGTGAAAAAAACCGATTGATTTGTGTGTTGAATGGAGGCTTCAAACTTCATGAACGTAAAGCTGCATACCGAAAAAGTAGAGGTGTGGTTGCCAAAGATTTCATGGTTTCAACTAGTATACTTTCTACTATTAAGGTTTATGATTTAGAGGGGATTGAACCTTTTACAATGGTGATTGCCGATTGGGATAGAGATTTGCAATTCATTGAATTGGTTTGGGATGGGATTGAAAAACATGTATCTGAATTACCGTTAGAACCTAAATTATGGTCGTCAACTACATTATATAATGAAGATATGAAAGCGGAGCGCCAACAATGGTTTAAAGAGTTTAAGACAGAAAATGAATTGAATGCTAAGTCTATAATGGCATTTCATAAAGAAGGTGGCGGTAATAATAAAGATTACGGAGTTGTAATGAATAGAGGATTTGTGAAAACTACTAGCATCACCCAAGTTGAAAAACAAGGAGATTTTATAGGTATGTCATATGAAAATCTACATGACGGAACCCTAGCTAACAAAAGGTTTAGTTTACAGCAAATAGTTAATGGATAATACAGGAATAATTTTAACACTTGCATATCCGGAAACAATAGTTATGGTTTCTGAAGAGTGGTTTTCTCCTTATTTACGATTTTTAGGCGTAGGTAAGAAAAACTATTTACGTGCGGGTCATGCAGCGCTAGTACTTATAGATAAAGAAACGGGGGTTTTAGAGTATCATGATTTTGGACGTTATATTACGCCCGAACCTACAGGGCGTGTTCGTGGGCGTGATACCGATAATGAACTTCATTTTCCAATAAAGGCCGAGATTGAAAACGATGAAATAAAAAATTTAAATGATATTTTAGAATTTTTAGCTACACATCCAAAATTAACTCATGGTGATGGCAAGTTAGTAGCTTCAGTTTGTCATACTATTGATTATAAAAAAGCAAGAACACATATAACTGGAATGCAGGAAAAGCATTTTATAAGGTATGCGGCTTTTATAAAAGAGGCGTGTAACTGTGCACGTTTTGTAACCGACAGTTTAATTGCTTCTGTTACTGATAAGGAAATTAAAGAACGTCTTGTGAAATCTAAATGGTTTACTCCAAGTACTGTTGGAAATGTATTGTTGGCTGACGCTAGAAATTATTCATACGAAGTTTCTGAAACTGGAGAAATATCAAAATTTACAGGTTCACAGAAAAGTGAAAATATTCGTTGTTTTTTAGATAAGCTAAGAGGTCATAGAGTTAATTTGGTAGGGACTTTAGAACCAAAACACAACGATGAAGTAAATGAAAATGGACAATGGCTTTCTGGTATTGCTGCTGGAGCTTGGTTTGAATTGCATCCAACAGATAACGAATTAGTTTACCGTTTTAGACGAATTTCTCCATACGGTAATATAGATGTTGATGCCATTTATAAAGTTCAGAATCATGGATTTGTATTTCAAGAAAGCTATGAATTTGTGCATTACTCAAATTGTAAATTCTTTCATGTAAAACAGAGTGGGGTTGTTTTTAGGTTTGAACGGGTAATTAATTCACAGCAAAAGTAGCGCTAAGTTTAAATAGAGGAATATCCACATTAAACTTCTCGGTTGTAGTGAAATTTACCATACTATAATAACCTTGCATAGCTCCAAATGGCGAAGTTAATAAGCAGCCAGAAGTATAAGTGTGAGATTCACCAGGTTTTAAAACCGGTTTTTTGCCAATAACACCCTCGCCATCTACAATTTCTTCGTTGTTTAGGGCGTCCATAATTTCCCAATGGCGGGATTGCAATTGTACAGAATCCTTACTTTGGTTTTCTATGGTTATCTTATAACCAAAAGCATACTGTATTTTATAGTTTTTATAAAATGAGCCTTCAAAAGAGGTTTCAACCGAAATCTTTATACCTTTTGTTACTTGTTCAACCATGTTTTATATTGATATACAATACTTTTAAAGGACAAAAGTAACATTTTTTAATAGCTGCCTTAAAAAAAATAGTTAAAATGCCAGTTTAATTGCTGATATTAACAGAACTAGCCTCTCCTAAGCCAATAATTTTGTCGTAACGCCCACCCAAATCTCTATAATACACTAATACTTTATAATTATTTTCGGTTTGGTAGAAGTTTCCGCTAATAATACCTTCGTTAATAGTATCATTATCTACGGTTACATATTTGTAGTTGTAGAATCCTTGCTTCAATAATAAAGCACCGGTATAAATTCCTCTTGCAGAATCATAAATCATTTTATTGTTTTCGTTTAGGTTGTAATTGTTGTAATTACCATAAATAAATACCGATTTGTTTGTATCAAAATCTGGATTAGGCTTAAACGAGAAATGTACCCAAACATAATCTGATTCTATACTTGGGTTACTAGCATCAATATTTGTGATTAGATAGTTTCCGTTAATATCTGGGTTATAAGTGTAAGGGGTATTGCTTCGCTGAATATTTGTAAATAAATAGTTGTGATATAGGTCTTTTAAGTCAATGCGTTGAACGCCGTTGCTGGCTGCTCTAATATCTTTGTTTTCAAAATACAAATACTCATTACCACCCCAAAAACTAGACTCTGTATCATATCTGTAAATTAGTTGATTACCCGTGGTATATTGCGGTTTTAAATTTGATAAAGCCGAGTTTAGGTTGTTGTTTTGTACTATTACTGTTTTTACCGTTTGCATAGGGTTGTTTAATTGTATGCCGTTAGGTGCTATAACAATGTCTACACGCTGTTTTTCTTGGATATACTGAATATCCCTAGATCGTTTTATACTCACACCAACGGTTGTTTTGTCTTCGTAAATCATAAATTTCCTAGAGAAAACAAGCTCATCATAACTATTGTAAATACTAATTAAATAGTTGCCAGATTTTTTTAAACCTCTTGTAAATTGATTAGGAATGGTTAGCTTATAATGTGAATAGATTTGAAGCGTATTATATGAGTTTTCATAAGTTCTGATGCGTTGGTTATCAAATCCGTTTAAATATTCAGATTTAGCTAAAACAGAAGGAGACCAATCAAAATTGCAGTGTTGAATTTTGTAGTAGTAATCATCTTCATTTCCATTCAAAGCATCAAATTCTAAAACAAGATTCTCGTTAATTCTTAGTACAGGCAATTGTGTTTCTGGTGTGTTTCCTTTAAAATTTATGGTTTTGATGTAATTTGGCGGATTTATTTCATTTAACTGAGAATAGCCATAAAATATAGAAAACATTAAAATTAAAAATGGAATAAATTTTCTAGACATAGAATTGCTTGTTTTGGATAAATATAAACAAATTTGATGCCTAAAATGAGACTTCCGTAATTTCAATCAAATTTCTACGTATTTTTTTGTGTAAACTGCATTTTAAATTTGTATTTTTGCCCCGATTTTTAGACAAATAATTTCAATAAAAAAAATATGTCAAACGACATTCGCATTAAAAAAGGTCTAGACATAAACCTTAAGGGTGCAGCTGAAAAAACGTTAGATACGGCTATAGTAAGCAACTTTTGTACCATTAGACCTGAAGACTTCCACGGCGTTATTCCTAAATTGATTTTAAAAGTTGGAGCTAAAGTAAAAGCAGGTGAAACTGTTTTTTATGATAAGTCCGATGAAAATGTAAAATATGTTTCTCCTGTTTCGGGTGAAATAGCGGAAATTGTACGTGGTGAAAAAAGAAGAATTTTAGCTATTAAAATTCTTGCAGATAAGACACAAGCTTACCAAGACAATGGTAAGTTTGATTTAAACACGGCAAAAGCTGAAGATGTTAAAGCACATTTACTAGCTTCAGGTTGTTGGCCGTTTGTAAAACAACGTCCGTATGATGTTGTTGCGAACCCAGATAAAACTCCAAAAGCCATTTTTGTTTCTGGATATGCAAGTGCACCATTAGCAGCAGATTTAGACTTTAC
Organism: Seonamhaeicola sp. MEBiC01930; assembly: GCF_045277075.1. Lineage (GTDB taxonomy): Bacteria > Bacteroidota > Bacteroidia > Flavobacteriales > Flavobacteriaceae > Seonamhaeicola. The sequence continues at coordinate 2,240,915 of NZ_CP104270.1, forward strand.
ACTTCAAGGTAAAGAGGCAGAGTTACAAGCAGCTATAAGTGCCTTAGGGAAACTTACTGAGGGTGCTGTTCATGTTTCCGTTGGCAAAAAATCTAATTCGCCATTGGCTTCAATTGCAGGTGTAACTATACATAAGGTTTCTGGTCCGCATCCATCAGGTAATGTAGGTACATTAATAAACAAGGTTGATCCTATTAATAAGGGTGAAGTTGTTTGGACAGTTAGTCCTCAAGACTTGGTTATTATTGGAGAATTATTATTAACAGGAAAGTTTAATGCAGAACGTATTGTGGCTTTAGTAGGGTCATCAATAGAGGCTCCAAGATATTTTACAACTAAGATTGGTAGTGAAATTTCTACTATGGTTTATGATAAAGGTATACCAAAAGATGCAAATGCAAGAATTATTTCTGGTAATGTTTTGAGTGGTAAAGAAATAGGGCCAGATGGAGAACTTGACTATTACAGTAATGTTGTGTCAGTAATCCCTGAAGGGGATGATTATGAGCTTTTTGGTTGGAATAAACCAATTTTTAATAAAATTTCTACTTCAAGAGCTTTAACTTTTTCTTGGTTAAATCCTAAAAAGGAGTACGATTTAAATACTAATACAAATGGTGAACACCGAGCATTTGTTGTTACAGGTGGTTATGAAGAAGTATTTCCTTTAGATATTTATCCATTACAAATATTAAAAGCTTGTATGTATAAGGATTTAGATGAAATGGAAGCTTTAGGGATGTATGAAGTTGCGCCAGAAGATTTTGCATTAACAGAATTTGTTTGCGTGTCTAAACAGCCACATCAAAAAATAATAAGAGAAGGTTTAGACTTAATGCTTAAAGAGATAGGATAATGGGTTTAAAAAGAAAATTACATATTTTAAAGCGTAGGTATAGAGGTACTAAAATGGCACCAGCATTTAATGCCATTCATACTTTTTTATTCTTACCAGATGAGACTACGCATGGAGGAACACATATAAAAGCTGCTGATGACCTGAAGCGTACCATGAATACGGTTATTATGGCCATGGTACCATGTTTAATATTTGGAATGTTCAATGCGGGGTATCAGCACTATTTAGCTATTGGTGATATTGAAGCAGTTTCAGCAGGTTTTTTAAGTGCTGAATTTTGGACTCTTGATAATTTTTTAGTTGGTCTAGTAAAGATATTACCTTTAGTAGTAGTATCATATGGTGTTGGTTTAGCTATAGAATTTTTGTTTGCCGTAATCAAGAAGCACGAAGTTGAGGAAGGATATTTAGTTACAGGAATGTTAGTGCCTTTAATTGTACCAGTTGATATTCCACTTTGGATGTTAGCAGTGGCAGTTGCCTTTGGTGTAGTAATAGGTAAAGAAGTGTTTGGAGGTACAGGAATGAATATTTTAAATCCTGCATTAACTATTAGAGCATTTTTATTCTTTGCTTATCCTACTTGGATGTCTGGAGATAAAGTTTGGGTTCATGAAGCCGTAGAAAGAGCGGGTACGCCTGATGCTATTTCTGGAGAAACCATATTGGGTAGTTTAGCACAGAACAATGTTGTTGATCATAGTGTCATGGATATGTTCTTAGGATTTATACCTGGATCAGTTGGTGAAACATCTACCTTATTAATATTGTTAGGAGGTTTATTTTTAATCTTCACCAAAATAGGAAGTTGGAGAATCATGCTATCGTCATGTTTAGGTGCTATAGTTATGGGGCTAATCTTTAACTGGGTAGTTGATGCTGGTGTTATTACTGAAAGTAGTAAGTTTTATGGCTTAATGAATACAAAGTTTTGGCATCATTTATTAATAGGTGGATTTGCTTTTGGTACTGTGTTTATGGCAACAGATCCTGTTACAGCATCACAAACTAATAAAGGAAAATGGATTTACGGATTCTTAGTAGGGTTTATTTCAATTATGATACGCGTATTTAATCCAGCATATCCAGAAGGTGTAATGTTAGCAATACTATTAATGAATGTATTTGCACCAACTATAGATCACTATGTGGTACAAGGAAATGTTAAGAAAAGAATGAAACGTTTAAAAGCTAAAACTGCTTAAGCCATGAGTAATAAAACAGATTCAAATGTGTATACAGTACTATTTGCCATCGGGATGGTGGTAGTAGTAGGTGCTTTACTTGCGTTTGTGGCTTCATCATTAAGACCGAAAATTGATGAAAATAAGCGAATTGAAAAGCAACAAAATATCCTTTATGCAATGGGGGTTAATGAAAACGACGAGAGTAGTGCCGTTTTTGTTGCTGATGCCATTGTAGGAGATGAGTTTAAAAAATATATTACTAAACAATTAGTAATTACTGAAGGAACTAAGGCGGTAGAAGATGACCAAGCTTACTTAATTGATGTTAAGAAAGAGCAGTCTAACGCTAAAGAAGGTATTGAAAGGAGACTGCCATTATTTATTGGTGAGAAAGAAGGTAAAACGTATTACGTTGCACCAATTAGAGGTAAAGGACTATGGGATGCCGTTTGGGCATATGTTGCAATGGACGATAATATGGTTGTACAAGGTGCGTATTTTGACCATAAAGGTGAAACGGCTGGTTTAGGTGCAAACATTAAAGAGCGTTTCTTTATGGATGACTTCATAGGTGAAAACTTAAAAGATGCTTCTGGAAATTTTGCAGGAATTGCAATTTCTAAAAGTAATGGAGATCCCTTAAATAATGATAAAACGGATAATGAGGTAGATGCTATAGCGGGAGCAACTATTACTGGTGATGGTGTTGCGGCTATGATTAAGTCTGAACTTAAGTTGTACGTACCTTATTTTAACACTTTAAATAACTAATCAATGGGACTATTATCAAAAAAAGATCAAAAGTTAATATTAGATCCTTTAGCAGATGACAATCCAATTACAATTCAGGTACTTGGTATTTGTTCAGCATTAGCAATTACAGCGCAATTAAAAGCGTCAATTGTAATGACTATATCTGTAATCTTTGTATTAGGATTGGGTAATGTGGTAATTTCTTTAATTAGAAATATTATCCCATCAAAAATTAGAATTATAGTACAGCTAACTGTAGTTGCTGCTTTGGTAATTATTGTAGATCAGGTATTAAAAGCATTCTCTTATCAGTTAAGTAAGGAGTTAGGTGCTTTTATTGGGTTAATTATTACTAACTGTATTATTATGGGGCGTTTTGAAGCCTTTGCTTTAGGAAACGGACCTTGGAAATCATTCCTTGATGGCGTAGGAAATGCATTAGGTTATGGGGTTATTCTTATTATCGTAGGATTTTTTAGAGAGTTGCTCGGATCAGGAACTTTATTAGGTTTTAAAGTATTAGGAGATCCTATTGCAAAAACGGGTTTATATGCTACGGGATATGAGAATAACGGTTTTATGTTATTAGCGCCAATGGCATTAATAGTTGTAGGAATAATTATTTGGGTACAACGTACTAGAAATAAAGCATTAGTAGAAGACCACTAGAAAGAATATATACAATGGAATATTTAGAATTATTTTTCAAATCAATATTTATAGATAACATGGTATTTGCAACATTCCTTGGAATGTGTTCTTACCTTGCTGTATCTAAAAAAGTGTCAACGGCAGTTGGTCTTGGAGCTGCAGTAATATTTGTATTATTAGTTACTGTACCTTTAAACTGGTTATTAGATCAGTATATTTTACAACCAGGAGCTTTAGGGAAATGGTTGGGTGAAGATTATGCTTCTTATGATTTAAGTTTCTTATCATTTATTATGTTTATTGCAACTATTGCAACCATGGTACAATTGGTTGAAATAGTAGTAGAGAAATTCTCTCCTTCATTATATAATTCACTTGGTATTTTCTTGCCGCTTATAGCAGTAAACTGTGCTATTTTGGGAGGTTCTTTATTTATGCAATCTCGTGAAATTCCTACTATCGGTTTAGCAACGGTATACGGATTAGGTTCTGGAATTGGTTGGTTCTTAGCCATTTTAGCTATTGCAGCTATTCGTGAAAAGATAAGATATTCCAACGTGCCACCAGCATTAAGAGGGCTGGGAATTACTTTTATCATTACTGGTTTAATGGCAATTGGTTTCATGAGCTTTGGAGGTATGCTAACTGGAGGAGATGAAGAACCTAAAGAAGAGCAAACGGCTTTAATAGAGGAAGAAGTTGAAAGTAAAGAGATTACAAAAGACATCGCTGATAACACAATAAAAGTAGTAGAATAACATGATATTATTAGCTAGTACAATAGGAACAATTATAGCAACAGTAGCTGCGTTTTTAGTTTTAACTTTAGCGTTAGTGGGGTTGTTATTATTTGTAAAACAAAAATTATCACCATCGGGTCCAGTAAAGATTACTATTAATGGTGAAAAAGAAATTGAAGTAGCTTCAGGAGGTACATTGTTATCTACCTTGGGGAATCAAAAGATCTTCTTACCATCAGCATGTGGTGGAGGTGGTACTTGTATACAATGTGAGTGTCACGTAAATTCTGGTGGTGGTGAAGCTTTACCTACAGAGACACCGCACTTTAGTAGAAAAGAATTGCAGCATGGTGTACGTTTAGCTTGTCAGGTAAAGGTTAAGCAGGATATGGATATTTCTATTCCTGAAGAAATTTTCGGAATTAAGAAATGGGAAGCAGTTGTTGTACGTAATTATAATGTAGCATCTTTTATTAAGGAGTTTGTTGTTGAGATTCCTGAAGATATGGGGTACAAAGCGGGTGGTTATATTCAGATTGAGATTCCACCATGTGAAGTGAAATATTCAGATATGGATATTACAGCACACCCTGAAGAGCATGAAACACCAGATAAGTTTAAAGCAGAATGGGATAAATTTGGTCTTTGGCCATTAGTAATGAAAAATGATGAGTTGGTAGAACGTGCTTATTCAATGGCTTCTTACCCAGCTGAAGGGCGTGAAATCATGCTTAATGTGCGTATTGCAACTCCGCCATGGGATAGAGCTAAAAACGGTTGGATGGATGTAAATCCTGGTGTAGCTTCATCATATATCTTTAATTTAAAGAAAGGTGATAAATGTACTATTTCTGGACCTTATGGTGAGTTCTTTATTAATGAATCTGAAGCAGAAATGTTATATGTAGGTGGTGGAGCAGGAATGGCACCCATGCGTTCTCATTTATATCATTTATTCAGAACCTTAAAAACAGGAAGAAAAGTTACCTACTGGTATGGTGGACGTTCTAAACGCGAATTGTTCTATTTAGATCACTTCTATAAATTAGAGAAAGATTTTCCTAACTTTAAGTTCTTCTTAGCTCTATCAGAACCTATGGAAGAAGATAATTGGAAGGTGAAAAAAGATATTAATGATTCTGAAGGTGATGGTTTTGTTGGATTTATTCATAACTGTGTTATAGATAATTATTTGGCACATCATGATTCACCTGAAGATATTGAGTTATATTTCTGTGGGCCTCCATTAATGAACAAAGCAGTTCAAAAAATGGGTGAAGATTTCGGTCTTGCCGATGAGAATATTAGGTTTGATGACTTTGGTGGTTAGTCAAAACTATTAAAACAAAAAAAGCCAACTCATATTGAGTTGGCTTTTTTTGTTATTTACATTGCTTTAGGCGGAATAGGTGCAGGCACTACATTTTTAATAGGTTTAAGACTTTTTAAATAGGCAAAAATGGCTTTTAAATCATCATCAGTGAAATTTGCATAATGTTTCCATGGCATTGGTGGTAATAAGGGTCTGCTACCTTCCAAACCTTTATAAAGTCCTTTTCTAATGCAATTAATAAATTGTTCTTCCGTCCAGGAGCCAATTCCGGTAGCGTCTGGTGTTAAATTCGCTGCAAATGAAGTGCCCCAAGGGCCTGTAGTTGACGTTAGTCCCATTGAAAAAAGCACGTAGGCTTTTGCTGTTTCTGGATCAAATGGAGGTAGTTTCTCATCAGCTGGATGTCCAGATAATGATAATTCATGGTTTTCTGCTATTCCTTTTTCTGTGAACTTTTTAGGCGTATGACAATCATGACATCCATTGGTGTCAACAAGATATTGGCCGCGTACAATAGGGTTAATAGGTTCTTCTTTAATAGGTTCATAAACACCGCTATTTGATGTTTCTTCTTCTTTTTTAGAGTTACAAGAAATCAAGATTACACTTAAAACAAGTGCAAAAATTAAATGGATAGTTTTCATATGTGGTTGGTTTAAAATGGTTTATATCATATAATTTATTTTAAAATTTGTAGTTCTTTTTCATTTTCAAACAATTTTTGGTAATCCATTACATTTGGGATATTGTCCAAATGGCATAAAAAAGAGATTGTTTCAAAAAGCCCTTTAAATTGAACTTCTTTGTCAGTTAGATTCTTAGGTTTATCATTTTTATAATGAAGTGGAAGTTGAAAGCCACAAGCTTTTAAAAATGTAGTTTCTATTTGGAGCAATTCTAATGGAGAATAGCCATTAAATTTTCGGTTTAAGTTCTGGTTTACCTTGCCAACGTAGTTTAATTTTAACGTACCATGATAGTCTGATAAATGTTTCCAGCTATCAGTATTGTCTAAAATATTACCCACAGCACATTGCTTGCAACATGCAGGGTTTAACCTGTTATTATGAAAAGCTATATAAAGCTTTTTAATTGCTGCTTCAAAACGTTGTGAAGTTTTCATGACTTAAATTTAACCTTAAAAAGATACGAAATAATTTAATTGTTTTTTAATCGTTCTATTTCTTCATCAATTTTGGGGATGAGTTCTTCAATTGCGTCAGATTGCATAAAATATTGACCTTCAATAATCCAATCATAGAAGTTGCTAATTGTTTTCAAAAAAAACAGATATTCTTGGTCTGATTTTAAGCTTTCAAAATCTAAGGGTGTCATTTTTGATATTGGAGATTCATATGAGAAGTTTTTGTAGAACTCCATAGCATTACCTTCCCATATTTGGTCAAACCTTGTTTTAAGTATTTCATTAATGGAAGTTAAAAGAAAATCTTGATACATATCCATGTATTTCGAATGAGATTCTTCAACAATGGCGTAATAACTTGAAATTTTTCTCCTCAGATATTCGTTAGTAATAACATGCATTCCTTTTGATTGAATTGTTTCATAACCTGATTTGTCATGATTCCATATAAATAAATTTGTAGTGTTGCCAAAATGTGTTTTTAAGGAGTCTTGGTAAGGAAGATCTTTTTCAAGATACTCTAATATAAGGTTTGCAGATTTTGGTATTCTGCGTTGTAAAACTATAAACCTGCTTAATTGCCCGGTATCTCTTAATAAACTAACTTTTAAATTTTCTAATAACCTTATTTCTTCAGCGGTTTGTTTTCTGTTTTCATTCCAATTGTTAATCTGTAAAGCAATTAATATCCCTATAACAACTAATATAATTTCACCAAATGCATACTTGAGGTATTTACTTGTATTACCTTCATTTAAAAGCTTTTTACGTATGTTACGGAAGAACTTAATCATTGATACTGAAATTCTTGGTTAAAGAGAATTAATTTCTTTTTCTAAAGACATTATTAATTCTGAATTCAATTTTTTCAACATAACTATGGTTTGTAAGGTCCAACCAGACTCTCTAATCATTCGCTTCATTAAGCCAATTCGATTTGGGTTGTCTTTTAACAGACTAATGGGGTCTTGTAACTTGTAGGTGTCTGTTGTTAAATAGCCATCTTCAGCTAAAGATGCTTGCCAATTTCTTGCCAATATTTGTACTTTACCATTAAAATTATTTGCGTAAATGTCATAATAGTAATTTATTTCATCTTTTAGATCAGTACTGATATTGGAATATATTCCTGTACTTTTTAATTCAACTAATGTCGAATTTGTTGATGCTATCATTTGTTCATTATGGGTTTTGGAGAATGTTAGTTGAATAAAATCTTTATTATATGTATTTGGTATTTCAGCATCCCAAAATCTGGTTTTTGAATATGGAGGAATATCATTTTTATTATCAGTAAAAGGGTTATAGGGGTTTGAACCTTCAATTTTTAAAAGATATTGCATGGAATAAAATTTGAAAATATGCCAATCATACATGGAATTCATCTTATCCTGATCATCTTTTAAATCCTCGATTAAATTCATTAAATACGTTTTAACTTCAATGTTTTTTAACCTGTTTTCGTTCCAATTATTTATTTGAAGTGCAATCAAGATTCCAATGACTACCAAAACAATCTCTCCAATGGCATATTTGAGGTATTTACCAGTACTACCTTCATTTAAAAGTTTTTTACGAATGTTACGATAGAATTTAATCATTGGTTAATTAGGTTTAAAAAGTCTCTATTTCTTTTTCTATAAGTTGAATTAATTCTGCATTTCTTGTTTTCAACAGAATATTAGAAAGTAAAGCCCAAGCGGACTCTTTTACCATTCTATTCATTAACCCAATTCGTTTTGGATTGTCTTTTATTAAAACTATTGGGTCAGGCAATCTTTTAACGTTTGCAGTAATATACCCATCTTCTGCTAATGATGCCTGCCAATCCATAGATAATTGCACTATTTTACCATTATAGGCTGTTTTCTCATTTTCATAGTAAGTATTAATTTCAGCTTTTAATTTGGGGCTAATGTTAGAAAACATTCCAGTACTCTTTAATTCTTCTAATGCTGATTTGGCAAAAGGAAATTGCCCTTCTTTATGAGTATTTAAAAAAGCTAATTGAATAAACTCCTTATTATAAATTTTTGGTATTTCTTTATCCCAATCATCTGTTGGCTTATATGGAGGAATTTCACTTTTATCATCATCTATTGGGTTATAAGGGTTCGTACCTTCTATTTTTAAAAGGTATTGCATTGAATAGAACTTAAAACTTTGCCTATTATACGACCATGTTAGTATTTCTTTGTCATAATTTAAATCATCTATTAGGCTTTTTAAATTAGATTTAATTTCTTGATTCTTTAACCTTTGTTCATTCCAGTTGTTTATTTGTAATGCTATGAGAATTCCAATGACTACAAGAATAATTTCACCAATGGCGTACTTTAAGTATTTACTGGTATTACCTTCATTTAAAAGCTTTTTACGGATGTTACGGAAGAATTTAATCATTGGTAACAACTTCTTTATCAATTAAACGTATAAGCCTGTTACACATGTTTTTCATTTCCTCAAATCTTTGTTGCATTACACCTAGTTCATAGACCGCCATAGACATGCCATTTTTATGTTTTAAACTTTTTAGAAGTAACTCAAAATTCTCTCTAGGCATTTCAACATTTTTACCTGCATTACCGTTAGAAACTTGGTAAACAAAATTTTCTACTGTAGGGTTCATGTCTAATTTACTATATACTGGACCGTATAGTAATTGCTCAGAGTCGTACCTAAAATGTTCTTCTGTGTATTTTAATTTTTGATTCATAGATTCAAGGTCTAACAAATAATTTTTAATAGAATCGTTAGAAATTAAAGCTAGATTTCCAGAACTCACCAATTCAGTAAACGCATTACTATTCAAATTAAATTTCTGCCAAGTATAAACATTAATACAGTCTATATTGAAATTTACTAGGTCAGTTAAAGGTTTACCATCATGGTATTCTATTACATTTTTAGCGGATTTAACCTGACTTTCTCTTTTAGAGATATAACTATCTAGGTCATTTAAATTAAGAATTAGGTCTTTTTTTATGTTTGAAAGGTAGTGTAGCTCTCTTTCGCGTTGTTTCTTAATTTCGTTCCAGTTATTTATTTGCAGTGCTATAAGTATACCAATAACAACAAGAATAATTTCTCCAATTGCGTATAAAAGGTATTTGCTAAAGCGGTTTTCAGCTAATAGTTTTTGACGTATTCGCCTAAAGAATTTAATCATATACTTTACTGTAAAAGTAAGTATAGTATAGATAGGTTTGGTTGGTTAATTATCTGTATTAAATCTAATTACAATGTTACAGATGCGTTTTAAAGTTACATAATTTTATGCTTAAATACGAAACCACTTACCTGTTTCGTTTGGCTTATATGCGAAAACTTATTTTAATACTATTTATTCTTACTTTAATAGCATTTGTTTTATTTAAAATTAAACCCCTAAAACAAACGGCTAATGCGATTATCACAACTATAAAACTAGTTGATTTGTTAAATAAAGATGGCGTAACAATTAAAAACAGAGTGAAAGTTCCTGAAGGGTATAAACGTGTAGAATATCCACAAGGATCATTTCAAGAATATTTACGCAACTATAAATTAAAACCTTTTGGTAGTAAGATTATTAATTATGATGGTTCTGAATATTTTTGGCAAATGGGGCATATTGGAATTTTAGATATTCCTGTACCAAAAAATGGCTTGCAACAATGTGCCGATGCTTTAATTAGAGTGCGTAGTGAGTATTTATGGGTAAACAACCGAAAAGATGAAATAGGTTTTAATTTTACTAGCGGACATTATTGCTCTTGGAAATATTATGCTAAAGGTTACAGACCAAAAATAAAAGGTAATAATGTTAGTTTCCATAAAATAGCAGAAGCAAATCATTCCAAAGCAAACTTTTATAAATACTTAGATTTGATTTATACTTATTCAGGAACCTTGTCTTTATATAATGAATTACCTAAAATCAATAATTCTAAAAGCTTAAGAATTGGTGATATGCTTATAATTGGTGGTTCTCCGGGGCATATTGTTATGATTTGTGATGAGGTGGTAAACGTAAATGGCAATAAGTTGTTTTTGCTGTTTCAGGGAAATACACCTGCACAAAGTGTTCATTTAGTTAAGAATTTAGAAGACTACAATATCTCACCTTGGTATCAATTAGAAAAAGATACTATTATTTCAGTTTCAAACTATACATTTTATAACTCTAAATTTGTTAGGTTTAAATAGTGTTGCCTACTTTTGCAGCATGAGTAAAGCACTAACAGAGCAAGAACTTCATAATTTGGCAATGAACCATGTTGGGAAGGATTTAGAAAAGCGTGGTTTTGAGTTTGTGGCTATTAACAGTCAGTTAAAAAGGCATCCACAGTTTGTTTGTATTGATAAAAACAGTCAGTATTATTTTGTGATAGTTAAGGCAGTAATTTTACCAGATAACCCGAATAATTATGATGTAGTTTGGATGGAGACATTTAAAAAGCATGCCAGAGAAAAGGATGCCAAGGTGCTATATGCAGGTGTTGGGTTAGGAAACCCCAATGGTGAGCTACTTCCAATTTATTTAGATCAGGATTATCTTTTAGAATATAATGGTATTCAGGTTGTTGAAACTAATTTGAATTAGAATGAAAAATATTGTTTTCTGTTGTTTTTTTTCACTTTTACTTGTTGGATGCAGTAATGAAGTCAAAAACACCAAGCTTTCTGGGGTTGTTTTTGGAACGTCATATTCCGCTTTTTATGATTCTGATGTAGATTATCAAAAGCAGTTTGATAGTTTGTTTTATGCCCTAAATAAATCATTGTCTACTTATCAAGTTAGTTCAGATATTTCAAAGTTAAACAGAAATGAATATGTAGAAATGGATGAACATTTTAAAAAAGTTTATCTTAATTCTAAAGAGATATTTGAGCTTACAGATGGATCTTTTGATCCTACAATAGGAAATGTTGTAAACGCTTGGAGTTTTGGAGCAGATGAAGCAATTAAGGAGCTAGATAGTTTGAAAATTGACAGTTTAATGCAATTTGTGGGATTTCATAAAACCAATTTATCAAAAGGCAAAGTTGAAAAAGAGAATCCGAATATTTATTTGGAGTTTAATGCAATAGCTAAAGGTTACGGAGTAGATGTTATAGGTGAATTTTTAGAAGGAAGAAATGTTAATAATTATTTGATTAATATTGGTGGGGAAATTCGTGTTAGGGGAGAGAATAAAGAAAAAAAAGCGGGGTGGACAGTTGCCGTTGAAGATCCAAATTTTGATGGCTCTCAAAGTTATAGTAAAGTTATCGTTTTAAAAGATGCCGCCATGGCCACCTCTGGAACTTACCGGAAGTTTAAGATAGATGAAAAAGGCAATAAATACTCACATATTATAGATACTAAAACAGGGTATTCTAGTAAAACCAATTTATTGAGTGTTTCTGTAATAGCTAATAGTTGTATGATTGCAGATGCTTATGCAACTGCTTTTAAGGCTATGGGAATTGAAAAGATAAAAACCTTTCTTAAATCGCATCCCGAGCTTAAAGTGTTTTTAATTTTTGAAAATGAAAATAATGAATTTGAAACCCTTTCTTTAAACGGGTTTCCTGAGGAATAATCCTAGACTGTACTTATAATTAGTAAAACCCAGCCTGTTATTAAAAGCAAACCACCAATTGGTGTAACGGGACCTAAAAAACGCATTTTCTTTCCTTTGGCATCACTTAAAACTAATCCGTAAATGCTAAAGGAAAATAAAAGTATCCCCAAGGTAAAGCTCCAAAACATGGCTTTAGTAGTGTCATTAGAACTAAACCCAAGCACTAGTAAGACAATGGCATGATACATTTGGTATTTAACGCCTGTTTCAAAACTTTTTAATTGATTTTCAGATAATATTTTCTTTAAAGCATGAGCGCCAAATGCTCCAAAAATTACTGATAACATTCCAAATAAAGCGCCAGTAATAATAACAATATTAGATGCCATGGTTTAAATAATTATTTTTGAACAACTGGAATAATTTCTCCTTTAGCTAAGCAATATCTTTCTATATCTTGTTCTGATAAATGAGAAGTATAATCTACTTCTTTAACTTTAAAGCCAATACTTCTTAGTTTGTCAAAGTAATCTACTCCATAAACTCTAACATGGTCATATTGTCCAAATATTTTTGCACGTTCCTTTTTATCTGTAATACTATCATCTTCAAATGTTGTTTCTCTTGATAAATCTTGAGGAATTTGTAAAATACCAATACCTCCAATTTTTAAAACTCTATATAGTTCTTCCATAGCTTTTGTATCGTTAGGGATATGCTCTAGAACGTGATTACAAAGAATTACATCAAATGAATTATCATCAAACGGAAGATTACAAATATCAGCTTTTATATCAGCTAATGGTGAAAGTAAATCTGTAGTTGTATAATCTAAATTAGACATTTTTTTAAATCTACTATAAAAAGCTTGTTCCGGAGCAAAATGAAGTACTTTTTTGGGAGAAGTAAAAAAACCTGTTTCACCTTTTAGGTAAAGCCAAAGTAGTCTATGCCTTTCTAAAGAAAGTGTAGATGGTGATAAAACATTATTTCTTTGTGTTTCATAACCATATGGTAAAAATGATTTAAAACTTTTTCCATCAATAGGGTCTGTAAACTTGTTACCTCTTAAAATGAATGCCAAAATGGGTCTAGCAATAAAACTTAGCCTAATTAATATAGGTCTAGGGATTAGATTTAAAACAAGCCTAAAAAGTTTTTTCATTGTATTTAAAGCACAAGGGCCTCTTGACGAAATTCTGCTTCTTCATCACTTTTAATACCTAATGCTTCATATATATATGCAAAGGTTGAAAGTAATTCAGGTTTGCCATCAATAAGTGCCACATCATGCTCAAAGTGAGCACTTGGTTTTTTATCTAAAGTAGTAATGGTCCAGCCATCTCTATGCTGTTTAATTCGGTGAGTTCCCATATTAATCATTGGTTCTATAGCTACCACCATACCATCAACAAATTTTTTTCCTTTACCACGTCTACCATAGTTTGGCATTTCAGGATCTTCATGCATTTTTTTTCCTAAACCATGACCAACCAATTCTCTAACTACACCATAACCATGAGATTCACAATATTTTTGAATTGCATAACCTACATCACCAACACGGTTATTGGCTTTAAATTCTCTTATCCCAACATAAAGAGATTCCTTGGTAACTTGAAGTAATTTCTCGGTCTCAGAATCTATATCTCCAACGGCAAAAGTATAGGCGTGGTCTCCATAAAAATCATTTTTTAAAGCACCACAGTCAATGGAAATAATATCCCCATTTTTTAAAGGAGTACCGTTTGGTATACCATGTACTACTTGTTCATTTGGACTCATGCAGAGAGTGTTAGGGAAATCATATAATCCCAAAAAACCTGGTATAGCTCCGTGGTCTCTAATATGTTCTTCAGCAATTTTATCTAACTGTAAGGTAGTAACTCCTGGCTTTATTTCTTTAGCAAGAACACCTAAGGTTTTTGATACAATTAGAGCGCTTTCACGCATTAATTCAATTTCTTCTCTACTTTTTATTTCAATCATGCCTAAAAAATAATGGCAAAGATAATACTAAATATGGTAAAACTACGCTACTTGAACAATCCGAAAAAACCTTTTTTATTTTTAGGTTTAGCAGGTGTGTTATTTGTTAATTCCTGGTATATTTCACCCCAACCTGGGAATCCTCCAAAATTTCTATCATCAATAAACAAGTCGGCATTAATTTTTCGACTTACATCATTTTCAAACTGTTCTTCAGGGAAACTATTATTAACAGCGTAAAATTTAATTCCGTTTTTTTTACAAAAATCAACGGCTTCCTCTAATCTAACACCAGATCTATAAGTCCATAAAATAAGCCTGTGACCTTTGTCTTGAAGCTTTTTTAGCGTTTCAAAAGCAAACATCTTAGGCTTTCCAATTTTCGGGTATGTATCTTCAACTATAGTGCCGTCAAAATCAACACCTATGGTTAATTGTTGATTAAATTTCATTTTTAAATGTGTTAGGGTGTTTTACAAAAATACATTAAATTTAATGGAAACCCTTTTCTTACATTAATGAATGGTAAACTCTATCAAAAATATGAGGCTATTGTATTTGTGATATTTTGTTAAATTGAAAATGTTCTGGGATATTTGGTTGCTTTCTTAGACCATTTTCAAAAAAAAAAGCTTACTAAAAGTAAGCTTTTCTATAATTAAGATGTTTTATTTTTAAACTAAGGAGTGTTGTGTCATGGCATCTGGTTGCTCAACACCTATAAGTTTTAATATTGTAGGTGCCACATCTCCTAATACTCCATTTTCTATTTTTTCTAATTCGTTGTCTATTAAAATAATAGGAACAGGGTTTGTTGTATGTGCTGTGTGAGGTGATCCGTCTGGGTTTATCATGGTTTCACAATTACCATGGTCAGCAATTAATAATGTTGTATAACCATTTTCTAATCCAGCTGTAATAACATCTTTTGCACAAACGTCAACTGCTTCACAAGCTTTTATAGCTGCTTCCATTACACCCGTATGCCCTACCATATCACCATTAGCGAAATTTAAGCAAACAAAATCTGCCTCCCCTTTTTGTAATTCAGGTACTAAGGCATCACGCAATTCATATGCACTCATTTCTGGTTTTAAATCATATGTAGCTACTTTTGGTGAATTTTTTAAAATTCTTGATTCACCTTCAAAAGGTGTCTCCTGTCCACCAGAAAAGAAAAAAGTTACATGTGGATATTTTTCAGTTTCGGCAATTCTAATTTGTTTTTTTTCGTTTTTAGCGAGTACTTCTCCCAATGTTTCAGAGATATTGTCTTTATTGAAAATAACCTTTATGCCTTCAAAATCGTCACTATAGTTTGTAATAGTTACATAGTATAAATCAAGTTTTTCTGTATTGTAATCAGGAAAATCTTTTTGGTATAACATTTCTGTTAATTCTCTACCTCTGTCCGTTCTAAAATTGTAAAAAATAATTACATCATCCTTTTGAATCTTAGCCGTAGGCTCTCCATTATCATCTGTTATAATTAGCGGCTTAATAAATTCATCGGTAATATCATTATCATAATTAGATTGAATAGACTCCGCAGCGTCCGTAGTTTTAGTTCCAACACCATTAACTATAGCGTCATAAGCTAATTGCACGCGTTCCCAACGTTTGTCCCTGTCCATAGCATAATAACGCCCTGTAACAGTAGCAAGTTTCGTGTTTGTACCTTCAATATAGTTTTCCAAATCTTGAATGTAGCCCTTTCCAGATTTAGGATCTACATCTCTACCATCTGTAAAGGCATGAACAAAAGATTTAACACCAGATTTATTTGCAGCATCAATAAAACCTTTTAAATGACTAGTGTGCGCATGAACACCACCATCACTTAATAGTCCTAAAAAATGCACCTTTTTATTATTATCTGAGGCATATTTAAGAGCATCAACCAAAACTTGTTCATCTTTCAAAGTGTCTTTTTCAATGGCTAGGTTAATTTTTGCTAAATCTTGATAAACAATTCTACCTGCACCTAAATTCATATGGCCTACCTCGCTATTACCCATTTGGCCTTCGGGTAAACCTACATGGAGCCCATCTGTTCTTAAAGTTGAATAAGGGTATTTTTTATAAAGAGAATCTATAAAGGGAGTGTTGGCATTATCAATTGCTGATACTTTTGGGTCTGGAGAATTTCCCCATCCATCAAGTATCATTAGAATAACTTTTTTGTTCATTTTATGTTAAAATTTAAAACTTAGCAAAGATAAATAAGTTTGTTAAAACACAGGGTATAATAAGCTCTCAAAAACCTTAATTTTTAAGGGTTATTTGGGAGTTTATTAAAGAAAACGATTTCGTTAAAAGTTTATTAAACAAACGTTAAAGAAGTGTTATTTATGAATTTTGATGTAACAGATAAAAAAATATATCGTCTCTTTAGTATATCAAAAAACAAATCATTTAATCAAACTTAAAATCTTTCATCATGAAAAAAACAATCATTACCACTGCACTAGCGTTGTGTGTTGCCGTAGTTACGGTTAATGCTTCAACAGCCACTTCAACTATTGATAATAGTTCTTACGAGTATTTCTTTAAAGTAAATTCCTTTTGTGTTTCAATTGCTAAGGGCGATTTTGAAACTGTGAAAAAATTAATTGAAAGAGGAGCTGATGTTAACGAAAAATCAAATGGGATGACTCCTGCAATGTACGCAGCTAAATTTAATCGTACTGATATTTTAAAACTTTTAATTAATAAAGGAGCCAATTTAAAACTAAAGTGTTCCGGCAAGAAGTATACAGCTGTTAAATATGCAGAACTTCATGGAGCAAAAGAAGCAGCTTTTATAATTAAGGAAACTTTAAATCAAAAAAAGAAAAAATAATTGTTAAAAATAATTATTTTGAGTTAGTCACTCTAAAAAGCCTTGCTACTGCAAGGCTTTTTTTATTTATTGTGATTTATATTTATGAATAGCTTCTTTTATTTTTTCAATTCTATTGTCTGGGTCTGGATGAGTACTTTGAAACTCAGGAACTCTATTGGGGCCAGCAGCAGCTTTTAAAATTTGCATAACACCAATCATTTCTTCAGGGTTATATCCAGCTTTAATCATAAAAAGAACACCAAGGTCGTCACTTTCTAATTCATCATCTCTGCCATTTGTTAGTAAGGTTTGTTGTCCTATACCGCTTACTAAACCACCCATGTCGGCGCCTACAGAACCGGCAGTTGCTAAGCCTTGCCAATATTCGCTTTCAGCAATACGTTCAGCACTATGCCTACCTAAAACATGACCAATTTCATGGCCCAAAACTCCCGCTAGTTGATCTTCATTTTCTAATTTTGAGAATAAAGCATGAGTTATAAATATTTGACCACCAGGTAATGCAAATGCATTGATAGTTCTTGGGTCGGCAAGTAAATGAAATTCATATTTGTAAGGGGTGTCTTTAGCTATACTATTGTTAACTAGTTTGCTACCTACATTATCAACTAAGGCTTGATATTGATTATTTGGATGCAATCCACCATGTTGTTGAGCCATTTGAGGCGCGCTTTGTAGTCCAATTGCTATTTCCTTGTCTGGAGTCATAGATATAGTTTGTGTTCTACCTGTATAGGGGTTTACCTCCTGTTGACTGCATCGCTTTAAAACAAAAAATATAGCTATAGCTGCACCAATTAATATTCTGACTTTAAGGTTTCTTCCTCTCATTATTGTAAAAATTAGGCACTTAAAATTACAAAATAAAGTTGTTGTATCTGTTAAATCTAATCTGTAATACAAATTAGACCTATTTTTTATGTAAAAGTCACTTATTTTTGTAGTAAAGAAAAGGTAATTATATGGCAATAGTCTTTAAAGTTTTAGAAATGGAAAAGATTAATTCTGTTATCCCCTTGGTCTATGAACTAAATAAAGGCAATATTCCAAAAGAGGTTTTAGAACAGCGTTTTTCTGAAATGGTTACTCAGAATTATGAATGTGCAGTTATTTTAGATGGAGATAATTTAGTTGGTGTTTGTGGTCTTTGGTTTTGTACTAGGCATTACTCTGGAAGAAGTGTAGAACCAGATCATGTTTATATAGAGGAAACCTATCGTGGGCAAGGTTTAGGGAAAAAGTTTTTTAGTTGGATTTATGAATATGTAAGACGAAAAGGTTATGAAGTTGTTGAATTAAACACCTATGTTAGTAACCCTCAGTCTCATAAGTTTTATTTTAATGAAGACTTCAAAATATTAGGTTTTCATTTTTTAAAAAAGTTGTAATTTTTTCTTGCATTTAAAGAGATAGATTATATATTTGCAATCGCAAAGGCGGGAGTAGCTCAGTTGGTAGAGCGTCAGCCTTCCAAGCTGAATGTCGCCAGTTCGAACCTGGTCTCCCGCTCAAAAACCTCACTTTTAAAAGTGAGGTTTTTTATTTTAAATAGTTTATCTCAGATCCAGAATCTATCTCATAAGGTTTTTTGTTTATCTCAAAAACTCTTGCTGTTAGCTTTCCATTAAGGGTTATAGAGTCTCCATTAACCTTTAACCAACTTCCCTCTCTTAAACCAATAACAGGTTGATTATTAAAGTGATGAAATTCGCTTATTCTGGTTTCTCTAGTTTCACCCATATGTTTGCTCTTTTTATTGGGGTCTAAATAATGTGGGTTTATATTAAAAGGAACCAGTTTTAAACCATCAAAACTTGGAGGGTACACTATGGGCATATCATTAGTGGTTCCAATAGTTAAACCACATATATTACTGCCTGCGCTAGTTCCTAAATAAGGGATTCCCTGATTTACTACCTTTTTTAAGGTATCAATTAAACAGTTTTTATGTAGAGTTTTAGTTAATAAAAAAGTATTTCCACCACCAACAAAAATACCTTTACAAGTTTTTATAGCCTCAATAGGATTGCTAAAAGTATGGATGCCAATTATTTCTTTGTTAATTTTTGAAAAGGCTTTTTTAGCAATTGTCGTATACTCATCATGAGATATACCGCTAGGTCTTGCATAAGGAATAAATAAAATTTCTTTTGTGTTTTTAAAGAAATAGCTAAGTTCATCTAAAAGGTATTCTAAGTAGCTACTTCCATGAATGGTAGATGTGCTAACTATAAGTAGTTTTTTCATTTAATTTAAAATATTTACTCTCTTAATTAGGTATTTATATGTTACTTAATTAGTAAATTTAGTCAAATGCATGTTTTAACAAAAGTTTAAAATAAATTTCATTTTATTTAATTCAAGAAAATTGTAATTTAAGTACTAAATTAAGCTATATGAAAAAATCAGTTTTATTAATAGGGATTTTATTGGTTGTTTTGAATTTGGAAGCACAAACTTTCAATAGGGTAAATGTTCAAGGTAAAATTTATGCCGATGTTAATGACGTAGAAAGTGTTACAGTTTTTAATGCGTCTACTAATGAAGGAACCATTACTAATGAAAAAGGAGAATTTACTTTAAAAGTAGCAGTGAATGACGTTATACAAATTTCAGCAATTCAATTTAAGACTATTTCAATTAAAGTTAATGAAGATGCGTTTGAATCAAAAAAAATGAGAATTCATTTAGTTGAGCAAATTCATAAACTTGATGCGGTTTTGTTATTATCTGGTCTGTCAGGAAACATAAAGACGGATGTTGCCAATGTGAATTATTTGAAACCCATAATATTGGACATGGGGAGTATGAATGTGGATTACGAATATAATGATGACAAAATTTTTCAAGAAAAAGTAACTCAAGATGCCTTGAAATCAATAACGAATAAGGGAGAGTTATATAATGGCTTTGATTTAAAGAAAATTTCTAAATTAATTTTTGGAAATAATAAGGAATACAAAAAACCTGAGTTTTTTATGGTTGAAAAACCAGTAGAACTAATTGATGTTTATTCACATAAATATATAAGCGAGGTTTTTGAGATTCCTTTAGAAAATGTAGATGCCTTTGTTGCTTATGTTGATACTCAAGATTTAGATAAAGAATTACTTAAAAAAGGAAATGAATTAAAATGTTTGCAGTTTTTATATGAGAAGAGTCAGCAGTTTTTAAAAGAACAATATGACCATAAGCAATAATTACTTATTCTGTTTTTTTCTGTTTTTTTCAAGTATTGTCACTTCTCAGTCTGTCTCTATTATTGGAAAAGTTATTAGCGAAGATAATATTGAAAATATTCATGTTATTAATAAAACGGCCAAAGTTTTTACAGTTACTAATAAAGAGGGTGTTTTTTATATTACCGCAAAGATTAATGATACTCTGCAGTTTACATCTATTCAACATGGAGTAAAAAATGTAATAGTTTTAAATGAGGTTATAAAAACTAAAACCATGTTAGTGCAACTAGATGAGCAGGTGAATTATTTAGGAGAGGTGGTTGTTGGAAAAATTCTTACTGGTGATTTATTGTCTGATATAGAAAATGCAGAAACAGACACACCAATTAACTTTTATGATGTTGGCATCCCTGGTTATAAAGGAAAGCTTGCAACACAAAGTGAACGCAGATTAGCACAAGCGGGAGAATTTAAGCCCAAAATGTTGATAGGGATGTTACTAGGCGGAGCCTCATTAGATCCAATTATAAACGGTATTTCAGGAAGAACCAAAATGTTAAAAAAAAGGGTGTCATTAGAGAAGAAGGAGGATCTGTTAAGAACTATAAAATCTAATCTTCCAGATAATTTTTTTAGCAATTACTCTTTAAATGAAGACCTAAGAGCAGATTTTTTCTTTTTTTGTCTAGAGGACCCAGATTTCAAAAACAAATGCGAAGGGAAATCAGAATTAGAAGTTTTTCAGTTTTTAATAGAAAAACTTCAACAGTATAAGAAAAATTTTCAAACTACAGAGGGTTAGCTTTTTTGGAATGCTTTTTGAGTTTTTAATTAATGTTACTTTAGTGCAAAAATTTAAATGAAAAATTTAAAAATTTTTATAATCTTTTTAATTATGCCATTGTTTGCGTTCATTGGTGTGCATAAATATTATATAAGTGTGACTCAAATAGAATTTGTACAAGAAAAGCAATCGGTACAAATAATTACTAGAATTTTTGTTGATGATTTTGAAAATTTATTAAAAGAAAGATACGATAAATCTATTATACTAGATGAGAAGAACCAAACGTTAGATACGGATAAGTATATAGAGAAATATTTAAAAAGTAAAATTAAAATAAAGATAAACGGCAAAGAAAAACTCTTAATGTTTATAGGGAAAGAGTATGATCTTGATGTGCTTAAGTGCTATCTAGAAATAGAAAACATAGAAAACATAAACTCATTTGAAATTGCAAATAATGTTTTGTTTGATTTGTTTGATGATCAGCAGAATATTGTTAAAACTAAAATAAACTCGAAACAAAAGAGTTTTATTCTTGTCTCTCAAAATGAAAAGGCAATGTTAAGTTTTAATTAAAATCTAGTTAAAACATAGTCAAATTTGTTATTTTCGTTTGGTTTTTAAATTAAATATGCATAATTAATTTCAATTAAAAACTTTTTATCTAATAAAGTATAAAATCTAAAAATGAAAAAGGTTAAAAATTTCTTCCTTTTAGCTGTTTTTACTTTTACAGCATTTTTTTTACAAGCTCAGGAAAAGCAAGAGTTTAAAAATGGCCATTTTAACAACAATAAGTTTAAGCAGTTGTATGATGAGTTTGCCTCACCCAATATGTATAGAACAGCGTCTGGAGCTCCTGGAAGCGCTTATTATCAGCAGCAGGCAGATTATAAAATGAATATTGTTTTAGATGACAGAAATGCTAAAATTTCAGGTTTTGAAACTATAACATATACAAATAATTCTCCTGATGAGTTAAGATATCTGTGGCTCCAACTAGATCAAAATAAAAGAGCAAAGGATTCTAAAAGTGCGTTAATAGAAAAAAGTAATTTGCCCCAAGTTAGTTTACCTTCAACATTTGTAAAAGATTATATGAAAGCACCTCTAGAGCGAGGGTTTAATATTGAAAGTGTGACTACATCTAACGGTAAACCTTTACAGCATATGATTAATAGAACCATGATGCGTATTGAATTGCCTAATACTTTAAAGACAGGAGAGAAGTTTTCGTTTTCAATAAAATGGTGGTATAATATTAATGATCATGTTTCGGAAGATGAGCCAATTAATGGAAACGGACGATCGGGGTATGAATTTTTTCCAAAAGATGGTAATAGAGCCTATGTTATTGCTCAGTTTTATCCTAGAATGGCGGTCTATAATGATGTTGAGGGTTGGCAAAATTCTCAGTTTTGGGGGCGTGATGAGTTTGCATTACCATTTGGAGATTTTGAGGTGGATATTACGGTGCCAGCGGATCATATTTTAGATGGAACAGGGGTGTTAATTAATCGTAAAGAGGTTTATACAAAGGACATGTTAAAGCGCTATGAAGCTGCGAAAAAATCCTTTGATAAGCCTGTTGTTATAGTAAGTCAAACAGATGCCGAGGAAGCCGAAAAAGGATTTTCTGAAGGGACGAAAACCTGGAAATTAAGAGCAAAAAATGTTAGAGATTTTGGCTTTGCAACATCTAGAAAGTTTATTTTGGATATGATGGCTGTTAAAATTGGTAATAAAGATGTTATGGCGGTGTCATTATATCCAAAGGAAGGAAATCCACTTTGGGAAGAGTGGTCAACAAAAGCAGTAGCCAGTACATTGGATACATATTCTAGAATGACATTTGATTATCCTTACCATAAAGCTATTTCCGTTCATGCCAAACAACAAGGTATGGAATATCCAATGATATGTTGGAACTATGGTAGACCAAAAGAAGATGGTTCATATAGTGATAGGGTTAAATATGGTATGATGGGAGTTATTATTCATGAAATAGGTCATAATTTTTTTCCAATGATTGTTAATAGTGACGAGCGTCAATGGGCATGGATGGATGAAGGATTAAATACTTTTTTAGAGTATTTAGCTCAACAAGATTTTGGCAAAAAACATCCAGAGGCCTTATCGCCGCAGCACGAAAATTTCCCGTCTGATAGAGGACCTGCAGATTTAATTGTTCCTTATATGGGTGGTGACCAAGATTATATAGCACCAATTATGACTAAAGGTTTAAATGTTTATCAACTTGGTAATAATGCTTATGGAAAGCCTGCAACGGCATTAAATATTTTACGAGAAACTGTAATGGGTAAAGAGTTGTTTGATTATGCATTTAAGGAATATTCTAGACGATGGATGTTTAAACATCCAACCCCCGAAGATTTCTTTCGAACAATGGAAGATGCATCAGCTTTTGATTTGGATTGGTTTTGGAGAGGATGGTTTTACACAACAGACTGGGTAGATATTGGTATAAAAGAGGTTAAGCGTTGCTATGTAACTTCTGAGTTAAATCAGTATATAAAAGACTACATGAAGGAATACGGTGTTAAAAAAAATCAATTAAAACCTTTAGTGTATTTGGTAGAAGAGGGTAGTAGCGACTTCAAAGAAAAAATGAAAGACGGAACACTTTTGGAAAACTCATGGTCTCTTAAGGAGTATATTATGGATAATTTTACTCCAGAAGAGCAAAAAAGTATAAAAACCCCCAACTTTTTTTATCAAATTACTTTTGATAAACCTGGTGGTTTGGTTATGCCAATAATTGTAGAATATACCTATGCTGATGGTACTAGTAAAATAGAAAAATATCCAGCACAAATATGGAGATTTAATGATTATGAAGTTACTAAAGCTATAGCTTCAGATAAAGAAATTGTAAATATTGAGATAGACCCTCATTTAGAAACAGCAGATGTTGATACTTCAAATAATTCTTGGCCAAAAGTTGTACAAGAAAGTGATTTTGAAAAATTCAAGAATAAATTAAAAGGTTAATACACCTATAATTATAAAAAGAGCCAGTTTAATGCAGACTCTTTTTGTTTCATTAATAGGCAACAACTCACTATATTTGTACTGTGATATATAAACCTACATTTCTATTTATAAGTGGTGCAGAAATAGCTTTTATTCTGTTTATTGCTATTATGGTTTTTGGAGCAGATAAGCTTCCTGAAATCGCTCGTGGTTTAGGTAAGGGTATGCGTACACTTAAAGATGCTACTAATGATATAAAGCACGAGATTACTAAGAGTGCGGAAAATCAAGGTATTGATACCAGTATTACTAAAGACGTAAAAAAAGAATTAGATAAAGTAAAGGACGAATTAGAGGACTTTACTGGTTCTGTTAAGCGCAAGTTTTAAATTAGCTATAACTTTCTGCTAATAGTTAAACCATCTCTAATAGGTAGTAATACAGTTTCTACTCTTGTGTCATCTTTTAACAATTTGTTGTATTCAATAAGAGCAGGTGTAGAAGTGTCTTCTTTTTTGAATTTAGTATCTAGAACTTTACCACTCCAAAGTACATTGTCTGATAAAATAATTCCTCCCGAGTTTAATTTGTCTATAATCACATTAAAATAATTAGGGTAGTTTTCTTTATCAGCGTCAATAAAAATTAAATCAAAAGTCTTGTCAAGTTTAGGAATGATTTCTAAGGCATTTCCTAAATGCTGAATGATTTGTTTGTCGTAATCAGATTTGGCAAAATACCTACGTTGAAAATTAATAAGTTCTTCATTAATATCAATGGTATGTAATTCGCCAGAAGCTTGAATACCCTCTGCTAAACACAAGGCAGAATATCCTGTGTAAGTGCCAATTTCCAAAATATTTTTAGGGTTTACCAATTTGGAAATCATACTCAGTAACCTTCCCTGATAATGCCCACTTAACATGCGCGGTTGTAATATTTTTTGGTAGGTTTCACGTGTTAATTGTTGTAGTAATTCTGGCTCATTTTCTGAGTGCTGAACAACATAAGAGTCTAATTCTTCTGGTATAAAATGCATTAAGCTAAAATTCTATTTATTAGTTTATTTGTTGCCATTTCATCATCTCCACACAGCCAACGTATAACGTTGTCTTCCCAAATTGCATTATATTCATTTTGGTTTATTATTTTTCTTTTCAAAGCTAAATCTAAAATTTTCCCGGGATAAGATGATTGCTTATCACTTTCCATTTCTCCTAATGGATAGGGGTCGTCTAATCCCATAAGTACCTGTTTAGCACCATGGTTATTTATAAGTAATTCTAACCCACCGGTATCATGTACTAGAGTGTCAAAGAAAATGTTATTGTGTCCTACTGCTTTTCTGGGATGGTGTTTACCTTCAAATAAATCAGGCCTACCATCAAATCCTTGAATTCGTCTTCCTAGGTTTATTTGGGCTAATTGTCCGCCATGAGCAAAGCAGGTGCGCATATTGGGGTATTTTTCTTGATACCCATTCAAAGTTAAAAAATGATATGCGTCTGCACATTGAGCAAGCATCCAAATTAAATGAAATCGCCATGAAGTATTTTCAAGTTTAATGAATTTTTCACCATCATACGGGTGGATTTCTACAGCCAAATTGTATTTGTTCGCTAATTCAAAAATTGGTTCATTTTCTTCATCGTAAATACAACGCCAAGTCCCTATGGTGTCCATGTAATGTGTTGGTAAGCAAAGTAATTGTAAACCGTGTTCTTCAACGCAACGTTCTATTTCCCAACAAGCACTTCTCACGAAACCTGGATGAACCACAAAACCACAAGTAAATTTACTAGGATTCTCATATTGTATTTTAGCGTTAAAGTCGTTTTGAAAACGCAAGGCTTTTTTCATTTCTTCAACACGCAAACCATTGCCATAAAGTTGTGAAAGATTAAGAACAACTGCATGGTCTATATTATTACGTTCCATCCACTCTAATTTTTCATGTAAAAAGAATGATGAATCAGTAACGGGTCTGCTCCAATCTTTTTGAAGCATATATTTTCGGTCTTTATCCACCCAAAATATGCCTTTTTCGCGCATGTAGTTAGGTATTTCCTCTGGGTAAGGAAGTAAATGTGAATGGCCGTTTATTCTTAACTTTCTTTTCATTGGCTTAACCTAGACGTTCTTTGGAGGTTCCATTGTTGTGCCGCATTTTTCACAAGTTCGCTTTTTTTTGCTATTATAAAACTTGTCAAAAATAACGGGCATATCTGTTTCAATGTTATCAAGTTTAAACTTTTTTTGATATAATAGATTATCACAGTTTTCGCAGTACCACTCTAGAGCATCCTTCATCTTTTTGGACCTGGGATATTCAATAACCAAACCAACAGTGTTAGCACTTCTTTGAGGTGAATGTGGTATTTTGCCAGGTAACAAATATATATCTCCTTCTTTTATATGTACATCTTCGGGTTTTCCGTTGTTAATTATTTTAAGCACCATGTCACCCTCAACCTGATAGAAAAACTCTGGTGTTTCATTATAATGATAATCCTTTCTGTTGTTTGGTCCGCCTACAACCATAACAATATACTCGCCATCTTTCCAAACACATTTATTTCCAACAGGTGGCTTTAAAAGGTGTCTGTTTTCATCAATCCAATTTTTAAAGTTTAAAGGCGATACTAATTTCTTTTTACCCATCTTTTTAAATGTTTTGGGCGTGCCCTTTCAGGTCAGGCTTTCGGCAGTCGCTCTTTTCAAGGAGCTCCAACAAATACCTCAATCCTTCACGCTTTTATTTACTATGTTTAAAGTTACAAACTTTTTGTTCTACCTCCATCAACCGGAATGTTAATTCCGGTAATATAACTAGCACAATCACTTGTTAGAAAAACTACAGCGTTTGCAACTTCTTCCGGAGAAGCAAAACGTTTGGCTGGTGCGTAGTTTTTCATTATTTCAGCCATATCTTCAGGTGTTCTGCCTTCAATATTCGCTTTTATATTAATTATTTCATTCAATCGTTCTGTATCTGTAAATCCTGGTAATACATTGTTCACAGTTATACCAAAAGAAGCAACTTCAGTAGATAAAGTTTTACTCCAATTACCAACAGCACCTCTTGTAGTATTACTAACACCTAATCCTGGAATAGGCTCTTTAACGGAGGTTGAAATAATATTTACAATTCTTCCAAAACCTTCTTTTTTCATAAACGGAATGGTAGCCTGTGCCAACACATGATTGCATTTAATATGCATGGTAAAAGCGTTTTCAAATTCGTCTAAACTTGCTGTTAAAATATCACCGCTTCTTGGGCCACCGGTATTGTTCACCACAATATGAAAACCATGGTTGTTATTAATAAATTTAATAACTTGTTCCTGTAACTCTCTTGGATTTGAAAAATCTGCTACAATGTAGTTGTGGTTTCTATGTTGGGGTAACTCTGCTAATACCGCTTTTAGTTTCTCTCTATTTCTGGCAACCAAGGTTACGTTAACACCTTCTGCAGCAAGTAACATGGCGGTTGCTTTACCAATGCCTTGCGTGCTGCCACAAACCAGTGCATACTTATTATTTAAATTTAAGTTCATATTGTTAGTATTTTATACATACATTTTTAGTTTCTGTAAAAAAGCGTAAAGCTTCAAAGCCGCCTTCTCTTCCAACGCCACTTGCTTTTACACCACCAAAAGGTGTTCGTAAATCACGAAGCATCCATGTGTTTATCCAAACAATACCCGCTTGTAATTTACTGCTCATTCTCATTGTACGCTTTAAGTTGTTAGTCCAAACTGTAGCTGATAACCCGTATTTAATATCATTAGCCATTTGTAAAGCATTGTCTTCATCGTCAAAAGGCATTATAGTTACTATTGGGCCGAAAATTTCTTCTTGGTTTAATCTGCATTCATTATTTGTAACTTCAAAAATGGTTGGTTCAAAATAGTAACCGTTTTCATAACCATTAATGGTTATCTGCTTTCCACCACACAGAATGGTTCCTCCTTCATCATTTTCAAAATTAATATAGCTTTTTACTTTTTCAAGATGCGGTATTGATACTAAAGCTCCAATATCGGTATCTGGGTTTGAAGGATGTCCGATTTTTAATTGTTTTACTTTTTCAACAAAATCGGATTTGAATTTATTGTAAATAGACTTCTCAATAAAAATTCTGCTTCCGCATAAACATATTTGTCCTTGATTAGCAAATGACGAGCGTACTGTAGTTCTCAGCATATCATCATAATCACAATCAGCAAAAATGATATTTGGGTTTTTGCCACCTAACTCTAAAGATAGTTTTTTAAACATAGGAGCAGCTATTTTGGCTATTTGAGCACCCGTTGAGGTTCCTCCGGTAAATGAAATGGCTTTAATATTAGGGTGTTCTATAATAGCGTGCCCAGTAGTTTTTCCGAAACCATGTACAATATTTAAAACACCGTTTGGCAAACCTGCTTCAGTACAAATTTCTCCTAAAAGAAATGCCGTCAGTGGTGTAATTTCGCTGGGTTTGGCAACAACACAATTTCCGGCGGCAATAGCAGGAGCAATTTTCCAGGTGAATAAATAGAGAGGGAGATTCCATGGTGAAATACATCCAACTACACCAATTGGTTGGCGAAGTGTGAAATTCACCGCATCTTGACCAACACTTTCATGACTCTCGCTACTAAATTGTGTTATGGCATTTCCGAAAAACCTAAAATTACTTGCGGCTCTGGGTATATCAATAGTTTTTGCTAAGCCTATTGGTTTGCCATTGTCTTTACTTTCTGCTTCTGCAAATCGGTCTAAATTGGCTTCTAATAATTCTGAAATTTTTATTAATATTCTACTGCGTTCTTCAATTGAGGTTTGAGACCAATCGTTAAAAGCAGTCTCAGCAGCTTTATAAGCGTTTTCTACATCTGCTGTTGATGAATTGGGTATTTGCCCATAAATTTCTCCATCCGCGGGACAATAGTTATCTATCCAATCATTACTGATGGGCTTTACAAATTTACCGTTAATGTAGTTTTGGATTTCCATTAGAGCTTTTTATAAGCAACAACTTTAATCTCCACCAATAAATCAGGGTGCGGCAATTGGTGAACAGCTACTGTGGTTCTTGTTGGTCCGGTTTCATTATCAAAAAACTCAGCATAGACTTTGTTATAACCACCAAAATCATTCATGTTTACCAAAAAGGTTGTAACATCTACCAAATCTTTTAAAGAAGCCCCTTCATTGGCTAAATTCTTTTCTATGTTTTTTAAAACCTCACGTGTTTGAATTTGAATATCAAGTTGTTTGGTTCCCATATCGTCAACAGTGTCTGCTCCTGCAATAGAATTATCTGGTCTGCGGGAGCTGGTTCCTGAAACATAAATAAAATCACCAACACGTTTTGTGTGGGGGTAAGCGCCTCTGGGTGTTACTTTATCACTCATAAATTTTATTTTAAACCTGCAATTTTATCTTTTTCAAGAATTTCTTGGGTTTCTTTTTGTACTTTTCCTAATATCAATTTTAAATCGTCATTTAAATCAATGTCACCATCAGAAAGCATATTTAAAATGGCTTTGTCTTGGGCTCTTCCCTTTAACATGGCTTCACGATAGTCTAAATCTTCATTAAAGGTTACTAATGAATATTTTGAAGCATATTCATTTGGAAACTGTTTCTCTAAAGCCATTTCCAATTTACGCTTTTCTTTAAATATAGGGTTTGCTACGTGGTCTCGCATTTCGTAAAAATTGTCGATAGCTAGGTCTGCAATGGCATCGGTGTCTTTTTTTCTGGAATTTTCATAGGCTTTAAAAATGGCTTCCCAATTTCCCAAATTGGCATCTAAAACCTTATCAAATTCAACTACATCTTCAAAAGAAGCATTCATACCTTGTCCGTAAAACGGAACAATGGCATGTGCTGCATCACCCATTAATAGCGTGTTGCCTTTATAATGCCAAGGTGAACATTTTACGGTGCCTAAAGCCGAAGTAGGATTGTTGTTAAAATCTTCCAGTAGATTTGGCATTTGAGCTAAGGCATCTGGGAATTCTTTTTTGAAAAATTCCAGTACTTTTTTATCTGTATTTAAATTGTTGAAATTGTATTCGCCTTCATCGTAACTTAAAAATAACGTCACTGTAAAACTACCATCAAGATTGGGTAATGCAATGAGCATAAAACTACCACGAGGCCAAATATGAAGGGCGTTTTTGAATATT
This sequence comes from Seonamhaeicola sp. MEBiC01930, assembly GCF_045277075.1. Lineage (GTDB taxonomy): Bacteria > Bacteroidota > Bacteroidia > Flavobacteriales > Flavobacteriaceae > Seonamhaeicola. The sequence goes on from NZ_CP104270.1 coordinate 2,271,110, forward strand.
CTATAATCGTCTCCTCTTTTTGGAAGAATACTTAATTCTTTATAGCCATGACTTAGATAGTCTTGAGAGAAACTAAACAAAAACTTTTTACCTAAATAATAGCTTTTGCGTAAAGAAGAACCTGCACCATCGGTTCCAATAATAACATCGGCATCTTCAACGAATTCAGATTTGGATTCATAGTCTTTAAATAGTGCTGTGGTTTTTTCGAAGTTTACTGATTTACATTTTTTGTTGAAATGAATGGTTACATTATCATGCTTTTCGGCTTCATCTAAAAGAAGAGCATTTAAACCTCCTCTGGAGATGGAATTTATATATTCATGTTCTCTTCCGCTATAATTTGATAAAAAGGTATTGCCTTTAACGTCATGAATCATGCGCCCATTCATTGGGATACAAAGCGCTTTTACTTGCTCTTCTAACCCAACCAGTTTCATGGCTTTGATACCTCTATTTGAAAATGCTAAATTTATGGAACGGCCTGCGCTAATATCCACTTTTCTTAAATCTGGACGTTTTTCATAAACGGTGACATTGTATCCGCGTTGCCCTAAACGTAGGGCTAGGAGAGAACCACATAGTCCTGCGCCAATGATGAGTATGTTTTGTTGTTTATCCATTCAAAATAGCTTTCAATCGTTCCACCAAATTATAAATATCTTCAAACGAATTATATAAAGGAACCGGAGCACAACGTATTACATCGGGTTCTCTCCAGTCACTTATAATACCAGATTTGGTTAATTTATCATGCAATGCCTTATCAGTGTTAATGACCTGAATGGATAGCTGACAACCTCGTTCATCATCATTTTTAGGCGTAATAATTCTAATAACATCTTCCCCTAATTTTTTAAGTAAAAACTCAAAATAACCAGTAAGTTTTTTAGATTTTTCTACCAGTTTGTCAATGCCAACGTCATTAAAAATATCCAAAGAAGCTCTTATGGCTGCCATTGATAAAATAGGAGGATTGCTTAATTGCCAACCCTCTGCTCCAGGAAGTTGGTCAAACTCATCACGCATATTAAATCGTGTTTGTTTATTATGGCTCCACCAACCTGTGAATCTGTTTAAATCTTTTCGGTTTGCATGACGTTCGTGTACAAAACAACCCGCTAGACTTCCAGGGCCCGAATTCAAATATTTATAAGTGCACCAAACTGCAAAATCAGCTCCAGAATCGTGTAGGTTGAGTTGAACATTACCTGCCCCATGAGCGCAATCAAAACCTACAATACATTCATGTTTATGCCCTAGCTCTGTTATTCTTTTTAAATCAAAAAACTGACCTGTATAGTAGTTTACACCACCAATCATAATTAAGGCAATTTCCTCGCCTTGCTCCTTTAGGATACTCTCCAAATCTTCGTGTCGTAGTAATTCTTCCCCTTTTCTCGGTTTCCAAAGTACTAATCCGTCTTTATCGTCAAACCCATGATGTCTCAATTGAGACTCAACAGCATATTTATCAGAAGGGAAGGCATCACTTTCAATAAGAATTTTATAGCGTTTTTTTGTTGGTTTATAAAACGAAACCATCATAAAATGCAAATTAGCAGTAAGCGTGTTCATTACTATTACTTCAATAGGTTTAGCTCCAACAACTTTAGCCATGCTTTCAGTTAATAACTCATGATATGGAAGCCATGGATTTTTGGCTTCAGTATGTCCTTCAACACCTAAAATTGCCCAATCTTCTAACTCTTGATTTACATAAGTTTTTGTGATTTTAGGCTGAAGTCCAAGAGAGTTTCCTGTCATATAAATTAAATCATTTCCTTGTTTGTCTTTCGGAATATGAAACTGATTTCTATATGAAGCTAATTTGTCGTTTTGGTCTTGGTGTTTTGCGTATTCAAGACCTAATTTATAATCAGACAATGTCTATGGTTTTTCGGTTTATAACAAATTTAAGATGAATCATTAAATTATGTATAATGAAACATTTATTTTTTTGTATTTTTAGTAAAATGATTTTACTATGTCTAAGACTAAAGAATACTCTAATGGAGAAGTTACTGTAGTTTGGGAACCTGATATATGTATACATGCAGCTATATGTGCTAAAGGATTACCAAAAGTATTTAAACCAAAAGAAAAGCCTTGGGTAAAGGTTTATGAAGAAACTACTGATACTATTGTAGAACAAGTAAAGCAATGTCCATCAGGTGCTTTAAGTTATTATATGAATGATGCTAGTGATGACGCATCAGAAGTATTAGAAACCAAGGTTGAGGTGTTAGAAAACGGTCCTTTATTGGTTTATGGAACGCTAACGGTTAGCCATAAGGATGGAACTGCCGAAGTTAAAAATAAAACTACTGCATTTTGTAGATGTGGGGCTTCAAACAATAAACCTTATTGTGATGGCGCCCATTTAAAAGCAGGATTTAAAGGTTAATTTTAAGTTCTAAAAAAAAGGAAAAGGGCTTCAACCATTGGTTGAAGCCCTTTTCATATATATAGGCGCAAATGCGGAAAATTCTATTATACTTTATATACGAGTATTAGTCGGAATCTGGATGGAAAAATTACAGATAAACCAAAATATTTTTCTCAAATAATTTAATTCAAAGTCTATGCCAAAGTTATTTTGTTGTTACAACAACTTCAGAGATTTTAACACTAGGTTTTCCATTGTCTCTGGTATGATCTAAAGCTATCTTGATGCCATTAAATTCTTGGTAGTTTTCAAAGGTATTTGTTAAAGTAGGCTCTTTTCTATTTCCTTTTCTAAAGACCCATTCTCTAATGATAAATTCGTTGTCAAAAAAAATATCGTAGGCATCACCAGGAGTGTATCCGCCCTCATTAGGATAAGTTACAACCATTTTACTCATGAGTTTTTTACTTATTGGAGCGGCTTCCATAGGGTAAACGGTGTAATCAATATCATCCCAAACTAATTGAAACGGAATTAATAACCAGAATTTATCATTAATAAAAGCACGGTCTGCATTTAAAGAAATACTGTCTATAGATTTTCTGTTATAGATTATGGTGTCTGTATCTGTAGTTAAGTTAATATCATGAGTTTTAGGATTCCAATTCCAAAGGCGGTTTTTACCGAATTTAAATTGGATTTCTTTAACCTTATCCCAATTTTGAAATCCGTGAGCGTTGGCTATTTTTTCTGCTATAGTTAATTCAGGAGATTGGATGACTTTATTTTCTTTTTGTTTACAGGAAAAACAAAGGGTAATGAAGCATAAAGCAAATACTAATTTTTTCATACATTGGAGTTTTTACAAATATAAAGAACTTGTAATGAGTAAAAACGACACCTATTTTAAAACAAATAAAGCCACTTGGAATGAAAAAGTAAAGGTGCATGCCAAAAGTGATATGTATGATTTAAAGGCTTTTAAAAAAGGGAAGACATCTTTAATGCCTTATGAATTAGAAGCTTTAGGAGATGTGAAAAATAAGTCTTTGCTGCATTTACAGTGTCATTTTGGACAAGATACTTTAAGTTGGAGTAGAATGGGAGCTAAGTGTACCGGTGTAGATTTAAGTGATGAAGGAATAGAACTTGCTAAAACTTTAAACGACGAATTGAAACTTGACGCTCAGTTTGTGTGCTGTAATGTTTTAGATACTTCGGAATTTATAAAAGATACTTTTGACATTGTATTTACCAGTTATGGTGTAATTGGATGGCTGCCAGATTTAAAACCTTGGGGACAAATGATTGCTGAACTACTCAATAAAGGAGGCACATTTTATATGGTTGAATTTCATCCTATAGTTTGGATGTTTGACTACATAGAGGCAAAACCCGTTATGAAATACGGCTATATGCAGGATGCTGTTATTTATGAAGAATATGAAGGCACCTATGCCAATGAAAATTCAAAGATGATAAGTAAAGAATACGGATGGAATCATGGCATGGGAGAAATAATATCTGCTCTAACTGAAGCTGGTTTACACATTGAATACTTAAAAGAACATAATGAAGCACCTTACAATGTCTTGCCTGATTTAGTTGAAACAGAAAATGGTATGTTTGTTACAAAAGATAAATTGTATCCGCTTATTTTTGAGTTGAAGGCTACAAAAATTTAATTTAAGGAAGTTTGTTTAACGGTAAAGTCTATGGCTCGTTGGACAAAGTCATATCTGATTTTCTGCTGTAATCTAAAGATTGCAAATTGTATTAAATTCTAAAAAATAAAAACTGTAGAACGAACTGTGCATATTGTTTTATGATATAAACTACTTTTCTATTCGAGATGGCGGTATATCGAACTTCTCAGTAAAAAGTTTTGAGAAATAAAAGGGATCATTGAAACCTACCGAATATGCTACTTCCGATACGTTATGGTTTGTGTTTTTAAGCATTTTGTACCCTTCTCTAAGTCTTATATCTCTTATAAATATTGAAGTTGATAATCCAGTAAGTGCTTTTAGCTTTCTATGTAATTGCGTTCTGCTTACACCTAACTCTTTACATACATCTTCAATCCCAAAGGAACCATCTGATAAATTCTTTAAAAGTAGGTCTGTTAATTTATCTATAAATGGATCGGTATTTTCGGGATGTGTTATATTTTCTTCAGAAAGCATTTGAGAATACTTCTGTTTAAGATTTTCTCTTAAAATAATTAGGTTATTAATATGGGTTAGTAGCTCTTTGCGGTTAAAAGGTTTTCCTAAATAAACATCTGCACCAGTTTTTAAACCAGATATTTTAGAATCAATATCTGCTTTTGCTGTAAGCATTATAACGGGAATATGATTCGTTTTAAAGTCAGTTTTAATTAATGAACATGCTTCAAAACCATCCATTACAGGCATCATTACATCGGTGATAATTAAATCAGGAATAATATCTATGGCCTTTTGATAACCAATCTTTCCATTTGGGGCGGTGTGTACCTGATACTGATCTTGCAATATTGAAATAATGTAATTCAATACATCTTCATTGTCTTCAATGACTAGGATAATCTCTTCTGATTCGCTGTTACCTAAATTGCCTTTAATTGAAACGGTTCCATTGTTCACATCAGACTCGGAATTAATCAGTGGAAGTTTTAAAGATAAACACGCACCTACATCTTCATTATTGGTAGCAGAAATTGAACCATTCATCAACTTGATTATTTCTCTAGATAATGCTAAGCCTATGCCAGTTCCTGCAGATGTTCTTTTATTTTTGGATTGGAAATATCTGTCAAAAATCAGGTCTAAATCTTCTAACGGAATTCCTGGGCCTGTATCTTTTACGTGTATTTCAACAAAACTATCGTTTATTTCAATTTCTACTTCAATTTTACCGTGTTCCGGAGTAAATTTAATGGCGTTTGAAATTAAATTGTTAATCACTAACTGAATTTTATCCGAATCGAAATCTAGAAATTGCTCTTCTTTGTTCGAAATAAACTTTAAATCTATTTCCTTTCTAATAGTTAATGATTCAAGAGACTCTACACAATAACGTATAAATTTAACTATGTCTTGATTGCTGATATTTAGTTTTGAAGTATTAGACTCTATTTTTCCTATTTCTAATAGTTCATTTACTAACCTCAAGAGTTGTTTGGAGTTCCTCTTTATAACTTTTGAAGCTTTGTCATTTACATTTTCAGCCATTCCATTTATAACGGTTAATGGTGTTCTAAATTCATGAGTTATGTTCTGAAAAAATTTATTCTTAAAATCATCTACTTCCTTCAATTTTTGCGACTCAGATTCTGCTAACTTTCGGTTTAATTGTAGCCTGTAGAAAGCAAATAATAGGATTGCTATAAGAATCGTGTAAGCTAAATAAGCATAAACCGTTTTCCACCAAGGTGGAACAATTTCAAATGATGCTAATGTTAGCGGTTCACTCCAATGTTTTCCGTCACTAGTTGATTTTACTTCTAAAGTATATGAATTAGGTTGAAGGTTGTTGTAATTTAAAGGCTGTAATTTTTTACTGAATTGCCATTCGTCTGAAATGCCTTTCATTCTATATGCAAATTCTTTTTGAGGTGAATTATTTTGTCCAACCTCTTTTATATCTATTTCAATAGTGTTTTTATCATATTTTAAATGATACGGATTTAAATTTTGAGTGCCAGTAAAATTGGAGTAGGATACCTCTCCATTAATCGATAATCCTGTTAAAACAACACGTATTGGAAGAGCATTTGTTGTTATTTTGGTAGGATCAAAAACAAAGCATCCATCTATTCCATTTGTAAACATTTGCCCGTTTTTATCTTGATATATGAGGCCACTATTTCCTCTTAGAGTAGGAATAATGTTCATCCATCTTGGTAAAGTCTCAATAACTTCTAAGCTTTCAGAATCTATACAAAAAGCCTCTGTTCTATATTGTTTTACCCAGAAATTACCATTAGCGTCTTTTAGAGTTGCAAAAATATTGTCATCTGCTAAAAGATTTTTTTTATTAAAATGTTTTACAATTTCTCTGTTTTTATAGTCATATACATAGATGCCATTAAACCCTGTAATCCATAATCTATCTAAATGGTCAGATTGTATTTGGCGCACCGGAGAATGAAAGAGTCTTGTGTTTATTGTAGAAAAAAACTCTTTGTAGGTTTCTTTTATCTCTAAACTGTCGTTAGAAATATTGTAAGCGTATAGCGCCTCGTTTTGTATGTTTACCCATAGCGTATTTTTCTTGTCAAGAAATATAGCTGAAGGTTCCCCAATATTAAAATCTGTATGGGTTTTATTTATAGTATTAAACTTAGAAACACCTTTTTTAGAAGGATACCATAACTGGTCTTTATTGTCGAAAAACACTGATGGATAATATGCAGAGTTATTTCCAGCGGGTTTTTCATATATCTTGAAACTATTACTAGGTCTGTTAAATCCAATTATTCCTTTATTTGTGTTCAACCAAAGTTGGTTTTTACTATCCTCAAGTATTCCAGATGAATCCGTACCATTAAATGCCATTATAGAATCATTTGAAAACCTATGGAAGTCATTTTGAATTGAATTGTAAGCAAATAAACCGTAAGGTGTGTTTAACCAATATAACCCAAAACTATCATGAAAAACATTAGCAATATAACGCTCTTTATTATAAGGCTCAGGAAGACCGATATATTTATAGTTTAGCTGATTTTTATTCAGCTTCATTAAGCCTCCATAATTTCCTCTAAAATTAAAATATAGGCTACCCATTTTGTCTTTAAAAATACGTGAGACACCTACTGATATTTTCTCACCATGCCTATTATATTCTTTTACTATTAGCCTAGAGGTATTATTGGCTTTAGAGCTTTCATTTAAGTTAACCTGAAGAAGACCTTTAACCGTACCAATAAAGGCAATCTCAGGAGAAAGAAAATCGAAATCATGCGGAAAACCATCTGATTTTGGAAAATCATATCCAATGGGTTCAAAATGACCAGACTTAAGGTCTATAGTTCCTAATCTAGTATCTTCTAATATCCAGATTTTATCGTTTCTAACTTTACAAAGTCTAATTTTATTAGTTTTAAAAACAGTTGATTTAGTTTCAAAAGAAATAATACGTTTGTTGGTAACAATAAAGTAATCATCATTATATATAAAACCATGAAGGATAATTTCCTCATTTTCAAGGTCTGGTTTATAAACTTGTCGATTTATGAGCTCTCCATTTTCATTTAATCGAAAAGTAATAACCAAATCACTAGCAACAAAAAGCTTTCCCTTGCTGTTTTCTGAAATGGTTGATATATAATCGGTGTTAGTGTTTTTAAATAAATCATCTTTATAATTTATAAACTTACCAGTTTCTGGCATAAATACATTAATTCCATTTCTTCCAGTAGCAATAAGAATTCTTCCTTTTGAGTCCTCAAGAATATGTTGTACACGTTGCCCTTTAAAACCTAGGATATCATCATGATAATCTTTGTAAAACTGGAAGTTTTTACCATCATATACATTAATTCCGTTCATGGTTCCCATCCAAATAAAACCGTTAGAATCCTGAGTTAGAGTATAAATTATCTTTTGAACTTGAGAAAGGTCTTTTTCAAAATCTTCAAAAACCCAACCGTTGGCAACAGTGTTTTTTATCTGTGCAATATTAATATTAACAGATGCAAGAATGATTATAATTATTAGGAAGTGATTCTTGTATAAAAGTTTAGTCAAGAAGTATTGGTTTGGATTAATGATTATGATATTACAATTTAAGACTTTTTTTTAGATACCAAGTTTAAAAGGCTTAGTGAGTTAGCGATTTTGAATTTTTATTAGTGGCTTATATGGTTAATGTTTATAGGGTTTTTCAAGCCTTGTAACAATAATACATGCTGTTGGAACAATACTAAATGCGATGTAGGATATTATGAGAGACATTTGTTTTGAATCTTTAAATAAACAGTTATGAAAACAAAATTACTTCTTACAATAGTTCTTTCCTTTTTTCTTCAAATGACGGTTTATGCTCAAATTACAGAAGAAGATTTAATGACAAACCTTCAAGGAGTACTGGACTCTAAAATTGCTATCTATGGTATGGAAGGTGTTGCTGTGACTTTAGTTTTTCCAAGCAATAATATTCACACTATTTCGAGTGGCTATTCAACTTCAGTAAGTAATCCTGTAGATGTAAATAAAAAGTGGCATTGGGCAAGTGGTACAAAACCCCTAACAGGTTACGTAATTCTAGACATGTACGAAGAAGGATTATTAGACATAAATAACCCAATAAGTAATTACATTGATACGGACACTATCGCAAATGTTTCTGGTGATATCTTGGTAAAAGATTTACTACAACACACGTCTCCACTACAAGATGTTTGGGATCCAGGTCAAACAGTATTATGGAATGCGGTTTGGAGTGATCGTCCTCAAGTTTGGTGTCCTTGGGAAGTTTTAAGTTACATGCCACTACCAGACAATGGAAACACTACTCATAATTATAATGATAGTAATTCCTATATGCTTGGGTTTATAGCTGAAGCTATTGAAGGAGACAACCTTGAAACTATATTTCAGAATAGGATATTTAATCCACTTTCAATGACTAATTCTTATTTAAGTTCTTGCGAAACTTTTGATATGAATGAGCTTAATGGTGTTTGGTCTGGAACCGAAAATAGAAGCACATGGAGTCATACATCTTACTTAAGTTCTCGTGGAGGGAATAGTGCTCTTATTGCTCCAATAGCCGATGTTGCTAAATTTTATAACACCTATTATCAAGGGGATTTACTAACCCTTAGTTTAATGGATGAACTAAGAACACCAGCGGCTGGATCCTTGCAAAATTTCGGACCTATTGGTTGTGCGACTTCTGTAAATTCATATTATGGTTATGAAACTACAATTTTTGAAATAACCACTTCAGAAGACACATTCTATGCTTATGGGCATGGTGGTAATGGAATAAATAATTCATTATCATATTATTGGCAAGAAGAGGATATAACAATTGTACTTGTAACTAATGATTTTACAGCAACTAATACAATGGGAGCCTTGTTTTTAGATGTGTTTTGTGAAATAAATAATAATTTACCTCTACAGAGTTTATCTACTAATGAGGAAACTGCGTCATTAGGTTTATTATTTCCAAATCCGGTTCAAGATGAATTAACTATTAAGCTAAAGATCTCCACAAATAATAATGGTAGATTTATTTTAAGAGATCTAAATGGAAGAGAAGTTTTAAATAATTCATTAAATAACCAAAGCACAATAGTTTCTTTAATAAATATTTCTGCAGGAATGTATATTTATGAGGTAGTTGTCGATGGGAGAAGAGAAACTGGGAAAATTATTAAAAATTAAAAATATGAGACATTCTTTATGGTGCATTTACATTATTGCTTTTATTTTTTCCTGTGAGAATGAACCTGTTTTTGATAATGAAAATAATGAAGTTAATTTTTACGCATTAGAAGTTGGTAATTCTTGGGTTTATAAAAGCCAAAGATATGATGCAAGCACACAAGAGTATAGAGATAATGGTGTTGTAGATTATGTTTCAATTGTTGGTACTGAGGTTATTGAAGGAAATACCTATTACAAGTTTAGAACCGAAACTATAGGTAGTGATTTTAGAACTGAAGAAAGTAATCCTACTGGTCTAAAGTTTGAGTATTTTAGAGAGTTAGACGGAAATTTAATAAATGAAGAAGGTTTTATACTATTCACCAATAACAATTATGAAGAGCGACTTGTGAAAGAAAATAATTGGGGAAATGTTTATGAAGTTCTTGTTGAAGGTTCAACTATCATTAATGTTGAAGCAGGAGAATTTGAATGTGTAAATTCTGAGCGTTACGCTATACTTTCAAACGGTACACAGTCTCGTGGTTTAGACCGTTATTATTATGCAAGTGGTTTAGGGCTTATTTATCATACGTTCTCATATATTAGTAGTTCTACTCCGCCTATTGTTAGACGTTTAGTTTCTTATAACATTCAATAAGTACAATTAAAAAACAAAAAATAAGTTTAATTTAAAATGCACATTTATTTTCCGTAATACATGCAATGGTTTTATGTATATAAACAGTTTTGGTATATTTTTATGTCTAACGTTAAACTAGGTTATCAAAGTTTAGTACAACGTTAAGCGTAATATTAGTGCCCTTCCCTAAGTAATTCTTTAGGGAATTGAGATTTAAACCTATTTAATCTTGGAATAGAAATACGCTGAATGTAAGGGTGATTTGGGTGCAACCGCTCATAGTTTTGGTGGTAATCTTCTGCTACCCAGAATTTTTGAAATGGATATACTTCGGCGGCAATTGTTGCATTCAGTTTTTTAGCCAAAGCCACTTTCTTTTTAAGTATAATTTGTTTTTGAGTTTCGTTTTGGTAGAAAAGAATAGACCGGTATTGTGAACCCTTGTCTGGTCCTTGACCATTAACTTGAGTTGGGTTTTGTGATGCAAAATACACATCAACCAAGGTTTCAAAACTTACTACATTAGGATCGTAAATAATTTCTACAGCCTCTGCATGACCTGTGCGCCCGGTATTACTGGCTTCATAAGTTGGGTTGTTTGAATGTCCGCCAGAATAACCTGATATGGATTCTTCAACACCTTTTACACTTTCATAAACAGCCTCTACACACCAAAAACAACCGCTGGCAAAATATGCTCTGGCTTTTCCGTTTTCTAACGGAACCTCAATAGGTTTTGCATTGATTATACTTTCATGAGCTTTTTTTGATTGTGCTGAGTTTTGACAACTAAACAATATTGTAACTGCTAAAAGTGTGATTAGGTTTTTCATGTTTTTTTCTTTCTTCAGACGTATAAAAATACAAAACCTTAAAATTATAAGTAATTATATTCATTTTTTGCTTGCCCAAAAAACGAATCAAAAAAGGGCTCCCAAGCCAAGGAATTTTTCTTTCCAAGAAATCGGAAAGAAAACCGATTTGAAAACTCTGCGTCGAACTGTCGTTCTCCTATTTCCAGAGCTTTTCTGCATCTATTCTGCGCCTTGGTGTTCAATTCTTCGAATTGATTTTGGGACTTTACTTTCTGAATTAGCCGGATTTGTATTTCCGCGTTAGGGATTGTAGCTAGTTACCGTGTAACGCGAAAAGCCCGACCCGAAGGGTAACGCCCAAAAAAAAAAGCCCTCACAATGTGAAGGCTCTTTAAATTTATGCTTGAAATGGATTAAAGTTTAGCAAACATTTTTTCCATTTTTGCTTTTTGTTCTTCAGCTAATGCAGCATCAACCAAAATTCTACCACTGTGCTCATCTGTAATTACTTTTTTACGTGAAGCAATTTCTACTTGCACTTGTGGTGGAATAGTAAAGAAAGAACCACCAGATGCACCTCTTTCAATTGGTACTACTGCTAACCCGTTTTTTACACTATTTCTAATTCTATTATAAGCATTCACCAAACGATCTTCAATTTGAGCTTTATAGCTATCAGATTTATCAATTAATGCTTGTTCTTCTTTTTCAGTTTCGGCTAAGATAGCATCTAGCTCACCTTTTTTGTGTTTTAAATGGTTTTCACGTTCTTTTAAACGCTCTTTAGTTTCGCCAATAACTTCTTTCTTTTGCTCTATTTGAACTTTAAATTCTTTTATATGCTTTTCAGCCAATTCAATTTCTAATTCTTGAAATTCAATTTCCTTAGTTAATGAGTTATATTCTCTGTTGTTTCTAACATTTTTTTGCTGTTCACCATACTTCTTAATTAAAGCTTTAGATTCTTCAATAAGATTTTTCTTAGAACTAATATCGTTATCAATTACTTCTAAGCTTGCAACATGCTTTTCTAATCTAATGTTCAGTCCAGCTACTTCATCTTCTAAATCACGAACTTCTAATGGAAGTTCACCTCTAACATTTCTAATCTCGTCTATACGTGAGTCTATGAGTTGTAAATCGTATAGAGCTCTTAAGCGCTCTTCTACAGTTACTTCTTTCTTTTTAGCCATACTTTAAAAATACTTAACAGGATTGGTATTGGTGTTTGATAAAACGACTGCAAAATTAGTAATTTTTTTTGTAAGATACGTTACTAAAAAGTTTTTTGTGAACTGTTCACTTTCATAATGCCCAATATCTGCCAAAAGCATTGTGTTTTCTGCCATAAAAAAGTCATGATACTTTAAATCTGATGTTATGAAAACATCCGCTCCAGAGAATTTTGCAGCATTAATAGCAAAACTACCAGAACCACCTAAAACGGCTATTTTTTTAATTGGTTTATTTAAGAATTGCGAGTGCTTAATAAAACCAGTGTTCATTTGAGTTTTTGTAAACGCTAAGAAATCTTCTTCATTCATTGGGTTTTCAAGTTCACCTATCATACCCAAACCAATATTTTGGTTCTTGTTTTCTATAGTTACAACTTCAAATGCAACTTCTTCGTAACTATGAGTTTCGGTTAAGGCTTTTATAATTTTAGACTCCAGGTGTTTTGCAAAAATTACTGAAACTTGCGTTTCTTTTTCATTATGTGTCTTTCCTTTATCTCCTAATGTTGGATTTGAATCTTCATTACCCTGATAAGTACCTATACCATTGGTATTAAAACTACAATGACTGTAATTGCCAATATGTCCTGCACCAGCTTCAAATAAAGCATTTCTCAAGTTTTCGGCCTCATCTATTGGAACATAAGTGGTTAGCTTTTTAATTGTAGCAGCTTGCGGAATGAGTATTTTTTTGTTTTTTAATCCTAGTTTATTACAAATAATATCATTTACACCTTGTATAGCATTATCTAGAGCCGTATGAATAGCGTAAATTGCAATGTTGTTTTTAATAGCTTTTAAAACTACGCGCTCTACATAAGTTTTTCCGGTTATTTTTTTAAGTCCTTTAAAAATAATAGGGTGGAAACTAACAATTAAGTTACAATTATTGGTAATTGCTTCATCTACAACTTCTTCAAGTGTGTCTAATGTTACTAATACTCCAGTTAGTTTTTCGTCTTTATCTCCAACTAATAGCCCAACATTATCAAAGTCTTCAGCATATTCTAAGGGTGCTAATACCTCTAAATGATTAATAACATCTTGAATATTCATAATATTTTCATGAATTGATTATTAAACAAATATAAAATATTTACTTTGCTGTAATGAAAATAATTCGCTACATCTTTTTTCCTTTTGTTCCTGTTTACTATGCTGTAACTTGGTTACGAAATAAATTGTATGACAATGGTATTAAGGAATCAACTTCATACAAGTTTCCTGTAATTTGTGTTGGGAATTTAAGTGTTGGTGGTACTGGGAAAACCCCTATGATTGAATATTTAATCCGCATACTAAAAGAAGATTACAATGTAGCTACTTTAAGTAGAGGTTATAAAAGAAAGACAGAAGGTTTTCAATTGGCTGAGGCTTATTGTAATGCAGATACTCTTGGTGATGAACCATTTCAGTTTTATAATAAGTTTAAAGATGATATTCAGGTAGCCGTTGATGCAGATAGAACTAACGGTATAGAAAGGTTAAGGGCTAGTAATTTTTCTCCTGATATAGTTTTACTAGATGATGCCTTTCAACACCGAAAAGTGAAAGCGGGTTTTAATATTTTGCTAACAACCTATAGTAATCCTTATTTTAATGATTATGTATTACCAACAGGTGATTTACGAGAACCTAGAAGCGGAGCAAAACGTGCACATGCTATTGTGGTAACAAAATGCCCAAGTGATTTAACTCATAATGAAAAGAATAATTTATTAAAACGAATTAAGCCTGATGAAAGCCAAAAGGTTTTTTTTAGTAGTATTAACTACTCTGAAAATGTGTTTTCTGAAGAGCTAACAAAGGAGTTAATTAATTTAAATAATTTCACCTTGGTTACGGGTATTGCTAATGCAAAACCATTAGTAAGTTTTTTAAATGATAAAGATTTGAAATTTAATCACTTAAATTTTAAGGATCATCATAATTTCACCCAAAATGAAATTGATGATTTAGCAATTGAATCACTTATAATAACTACAGAAAAAGACTTTATGAGGTTGAAAGATTATGAAGAATTAAAAGGCAAGTTGTTTTATTTGCCAATTGAGGTTTCCATTGATAATTCAGAATCTTTTAATAGTATGATTAACGGTTTTATAAAAACTAAGCTGTAGCAGGTTTGTCTTCTTTAGAAGCTAAAGCGTTGTATAGTTTTTTCTCAAATTCTTCTTGCTTAAAAGGTTTAGGAATAATATCTGTAAAACCGGCTTCCTCAAACTCATGCATTTTATCTTCAATGGTAACAGCCGTAAGCGCAAAAATAGTAAGTTCTTTATCAAAGGTTCTTACAATTTTTGTGGCTTCAATACCACTAATCCCTGGCATATGAATATCCATTAATATAACATTGTAATCATTGGTTTTAATCATATCTACCGCATCAGTTCCATTGTCAATAATGTCACAGTTAAGTCCCATTTTAGTTAGAATCTTTTTGGTAATCATTTGATTAATCTTGTTATCTTCAACTACCAAAATTTTAACATTAGTTAGGTCTAATTCATTACTGTCTTTATCAAAATAAGACTTTTTAACTTCATTGACTTCTTCAACTGGTGTGTATTCTAAGGGAATTTCAAAATAGAAAGTAGTACCTTTTTCTAATTCACTTTTTACATGAATTTCTCCTTTTAAAATATCAATTAAACCTTTAACAATGGAAAGACCTAAACCTGTACCACCATATTTGCGATTAATCTGTATAGAACCTTGAGAGAAACTTTCAAACATGTTATCCTGTTTCTCTTGGCTAATACCAATTCCATTGTCTTCAACCTCAAAGCGGCAAGTGTAAATTTTGTCTTTAGATTCTAGCTTATAAACTCTTATCCAAATATCACCATCTTTAGTAAATTTAATAGAGTTACCAATTAGGTTGATTAAAATTTGAGATATTTTAATTTGATCTGCAATAAAGTTTTCAGGTAAATTTTTATCGAATTCAAAATGAATTTTAACGTTATTGTCTTCAGCAGAATTATTAAGAGCTAGAATAATGTTATTAATCTTTTTCTTTAAGTTAAATGGTTCTGGTTCTAAATCTACCTTATTAGCTTCAATCTTATTTATTTGAAGAATGTCATTAATAAAAGTTAATAAATAATCTCCAGAAAACTTTAAAGATTTTAGGTGTTGAATCTGTGTAGGCTTTGGGTTTTCTTCAAGAAGCATATTGCTTAATCCTGTAACCGCATAAAGAGGTGTACGCAACTCATGTGTTACTGTAGATAAAAAATTAGCCTTAGTTTTTGATGCTAATTCTGCTTTTTCTTTGGCTATAATAAGTTCTCCATTTTTTTTATGAAGCATATTATTAGTTTTTAACCTAATGTTATTGTTCTTATATAACGATAAGGTTAAAAGCGATAAAATTGTAATAAGGGCTACACTTAAAATTGAAATTAATGTTCTTATGCCATCATCATCTTCTTCAGCCTTGGCTTGTGCCTCCAATTCCTTAATTCTATCATTTCTTTCATTTAATAAGAACTGAGTTTCATGTTCTTTTGTTGTACTAATACGGGTTAAATTTCTAATAGAATCTGATAGCTTAATATGTTTGTTTAAAAAGTTTCTTGAAAATTGGTAGTTACCCGTATTGTTATATAAGTCACTTACAATTGAATAAGCCTGGTTTAAAACGCCAGTGAATTTGTTTTCTTTAGCTATTTGTAAACCATTATTAGCTAATTCTATAGCTTTTTCATTATCACCTAATTTGTCATAAACCAACCCATGATTTAATAAGGCTTCACTTTGAACTTTTAATAAGTTTGTTTTAATGGCTTGTGCTGTGGCTTGTTCTAAGACAGATCTTGCTTTTCTGTAGTTTTTTAACAACATAAAAGTTTTGCCTTCTAAAAGAAGAGTTTCTGCAATTCCCGCATCTAATTCCTCTTGTTCAAATAAGTTTTTAGCCGACCTAAAATAATCTGTTGCCTGATAATAATCTCCTTTTGCAACATAAACCTCACCTAAAGTTTTGTAAGAATGAGCTAAATTACCATCGTCTTTAGTTTCACGTTGCATTTTAATAGCTTCGTTTAACGATTTTAAGGCATTATCTTCTTCTTTTATAATAAGTTGAAGTTTACCTTTGATAGTGTAAATAATAGCAATACTCTCTTTATTATCCGTGTTAACAGCAAGTTTTAAAGCCTCGTCTAGATTTCTTTGGGCCTCGTAATAGTTGAATTTTTCTAGTTGAACTTGAGATTGCTCAATTCTATGGTTAATGTTATTTTGAATGATTTCTGGATCTTCATTAATGGTCTTCTGAGACCATGAAAAGAGCCCTAATAACATTATTAGTACAGTTATATATTGTTTAATCTGGGACATAATTATTTCAATATTACAGACAAATATAATTATTTTATCGACAAAACACACTTTTTTTCCGACAAATTGCATAATAAGTCAATAATTCTTTGAGAATAACCAGTTTCATTATCGTACCAACCAATTATTTTAACCATGTTACCAATAACAGATGTCATTAGAGAATCAAAAACACATGAGTGAGTGTTACCAATTATATCTATTGATACAATTGGGTCATCTGTATACTCAATTACTCCTTTATAGTTACTAGATGCTGCTTTTTTAAAGGCATTATTTATATCTTCTATGGTGACAGTTTCTTTAACATTGAAAGTAATATCAGTTAAAGAACCATTAATAACAGGTACTCTTATACCACAACCTCCTATAACATTTGAGAGTTGTGGAAATATTTTTGTTAAGGCTTTTGCTGCTCCAGTAGTGGTTGGAACGATTGATTGTCCGGCTGCTCGTGAACGACGTAAATCTCTATGAGGTTGATCATGTAAACTCTGATCGGTAGTATACGAGTGTACGGTTGTAATGTAGGCTTGGTCAATGCCACACAATTTATTGATTATATCAATCATTGGTGCCGCATTATTTGTTGTGCAAGATGCATTTGAAATTATATTTTCAGAACCATCTATTGTATTATCATTTACACCAAGTACAATTGTTTTTATATTATCCTCAAGAGGAGGAACACTTAAAATTACTTTTTTAGCCCCATTATTTAAATGGTACTCTAAGTCTGATGAAGTTTTAAATTTACCAGTTGCCTCAATAACAAAATCAACACTATAAGGCAACCAATTAATATCTTTGGGGTGTTTTTTATTTAGTAGTGGAATTTTAGAATGGTTAACTATTAGGTTATTGTTATCTGAAGAAACAATGCCATTAAAAAGACCATGTATGCTATCGTATTTTAGAAGATGGCTTAAGGTTTTAGAATCAGCTAAATCATTTATAGCAACAACATGAATGTTTTCATAATTTTGAAGCAACCTAAAAACACGTCTACCTATCCTACCAAAACCGTTGATTGCAACAGTAATCATTTTTAGTTTATATGTTTTTGTGCTCTATATGAAGATCTTACCAATGCGCTACTTTCTACATGACGGAAACCAAGTTCTAAACCAATTTCTTCATATTCCTTAAATTGGTCTGGGTTAATAAACTGTTTCACTGGTAAATGTTTTTTACTTGGTTGAAGGTATTGCCCAATGGTTACAACATCCACGTCATTTTCTTTTAAATCATGCATTGTTTCAATAACTTCTTCTCTGGTTTCGCCCAGACCAAGCATGATTCCAGATTTGGTTCGTCTTTGTCCGGCTTGTTTTAAATATTTTAAAACGCCCATACTTCTATCATATTGAGCTTGAATACGAACTTCTCTTGTAAGACGTCTTACAGTTTCAATATTATGAGATACTACTTCTGGAGCAACATCTACAATTCTATCAATATGCTGTTCAATACCTTGAAAATCTGGTATTAAGGTTTCTAATGTGGTTTCTGGGTTCATCCTTCTAACAGCTTTAACCGTTTCTGCCCACATTATGCTTCCCATATCTTTTAAATCGTCTCTATCAACACTGGTTAAAACTGCATGTTTTATTTTCATTATTTTAATAGAGCGTGCTACTTTCTCCGGTTCATCCCAATCAACAGATTCTGGTCTCCCTGTTTTAACGCCGCAAAACCCACAAGAACGCGTGCATATATTTCCGAGAATCATAAAAGTGGCTGTACCTTCACCCCAACATTCACCCATGTTTGGGCAGCTTCCTGAGGTGCAAATTGTATTAAGGTTGTATTTATCTACTAAACCTCTTAATTCTGTGTATTTTTTTCCTGTTGGGAGTTTTACACGTAGCCATTTGGGTTTAGGTTTACGCTCCGGTAATATATTTGATGTCGTTTCTTTTTGCATTGTAAAAAAATGAAATGCAAAGATACAAAGTATTCTATAAAAAATACTTTTATAGGGTGGTGAGATACCAGATGCTAAATCCTATTAAAAATATAATACCACACCAACTTAAAATATGCATTTTTTTATTAGGATGCCATTCTTTTGGAGTGTGTTTACTAGAAACTAAAATATAATTTACTATTGCAAAAAATGGTGCTGTTAAAAATGATAGTATAGTGGCAATTTTAATAAGCAAACCCATTTCTGAAGCTAAAAAAATAAAAATACCTATAGTGCCAATTGATAATAATCCAATCCAAAAAGTATAATTAAATTTGGTGGTCTTATTAAATAGTAATTTTGTTGTTTTAGCCATGGCTCTAGGTGTAGCATCTAGAGTTGTTAAAGTAGTGCTAAACATAGTTGTAAAAGCAGCAATACCAATAATTATATAAGCCCAACTCCAATTACCTAAACTAGTTTTGTAAATGTTTATTAATTGATTAGAAAATTTACCTGCTGAACTACTAAAAGATTCTCCGCTATTAAACATGACTAAAGCACCCAATAGTAAAAAGCCAATACCTAATACAATAGTACTAATATAGCCAACATTAAAATCAAATATTGCAGTTTTAGGATTAAATGCTTTAGTGTTTTTTTTCTTTTCTACAACCCAAAGAGAGTTAATCACAGAGATATCTAATGGAGCTGGCATCCAACCCATAAAAGCAATTAAAAAGGTGATTTCGATACTATTATCTGGAAGTATTTGGTTAAATCTAACGGGGTCTTTATTATTAATTACTGCTAAAATTACTGCTAATACTGTAGTAATGGTTAATACTATAATTATAACCTTCATAAGGTTATCTAGTAATTTATATTTACCAACAATGAGCAGGGTTAAACAAATAATTATAATAATAACTGTCCATAGTTCAATACTAATAAAGTCTCCAAATAGGGAAGAGGCTAAACCTGCGGTTACAATGGTTACCGCAGTTTGAATTGTAAACATTGTTGCAAAAGTTATAACATAGTAAATAACTAAAACTCCATTTCCTAATTTTTTGTAACCATCTAGAAGACTTTCACCAGTAGCTGATGCGTACCTTGGTCCAAATTGAAAAAATGGATATTTAAATAAATTTATTAATAGTAACGCCCATAATAGCCCCAAACCAAAATCTGCACCAGCTTTAGTTGATTGAACTAAATGAGATACTCCAATAGCTGCACCAGCAAAAAGCAAACCTGGTCCTAAATTTTTGAGTTTAGCAATCATTTAGAATTTTGAATAATTTCTGCTAATAATTTTTTTGCTCTTAATAATTTCACTTTTACATTGTTTATTGGCTCATCAAGTTCTTTTGAAATTTCTTTATAGCTTAACTCTTGAAAGTAGCGTAAGTTTATTACTTTTTGATAATGCGGTTTTAGCTTTTTAATATCTTTTAGTAATTTGACTAAATGTTGTTCTGTAATAAGCTTGTCTTCAGCGGATGGAGATTCGTCTAATATTTGAAGTACAGATTTTTCATCGTTAGATACCATATTAGACAATATTTTTTTCTCTTTCCTTAATAAATCAATGTGAATATTTTTAGAGATTGTAATTAGCCAAGTTTTAAACTTATAAGAATCATTAAAAGTGTCAATTTTATCAAAAGCTCTAGAAAAGGTTTGAATTGTAATGTCTTCGGCATCATTTTCATTCTCAACTCGTTTTAATTGAAAGCCGTAAACATCATCCCAGAATGTATCAAGTAAATAATTAAACGCTTTTTGGTTGTTTTCTTTAGCCTGTTTAATGGCAACTTTTATTTCCAATGGTTAGGTTTTGAAATAAGATTATTTATAAAGATAGTTAATTGTGTAATAATTAAAAAGACTTCTAAAAAAGGGAGGAAAATTAGTAGGTCCGTTTCATTTAATTTTTTTGCTGAAAAACCATAAACAATATATTGTACTATTAACTTTAATAAGAATAGTAATAAAACAATTTGCAAATTATAAATTGAAAAACATAAAGTTATAGCCAATACCCAAAACCAAATCTGTGTAATGTAAATTAACGCCAACAAAACTTTGTGTTTTAATTTGTAGTGTTTTGCTGTTGACACATGCCTTCTTTTTTGTTTAAACCATTCTTTAAAAGTGCTTTTTGGTATAGATTCTGTGAAACTTTCCTTTGAAATACATATAGACGAATTTTTGTTTGTGGCTATTTGGTTGATAAACAAATCGTCATCACCGGAGCGCACTTGAATGTGGTTTATAAATCCGTTAGCATTGAAAAATTCTTTTTTAGTATATGCTAAATTTCTTCCAACCCCCATATAGGGAATGCCCAATTTTGCAAATGAAAAATATTGAATGGCAGTAACTAAGGTTTCAAACCTAACTAATTTGTTTAGTAAAGATTTTTTAATTTTTGAATAAGCTCCATAACCTAAAACAATATGTTTTTTATTACTGAAATGGGAAATCATTTCTTGAATCCAATACTTTGATACAGGTTTGCAATCTGCATCGGTAAATAATAAATAATCATACTTGGAGGCTTTAATACCAAGGGTTAAGGCATATTTTTTATTACCCCAAAAGGCTTCCACGTTTTTTACATCAACAATTTTTATGTTGTTGTATATTCTTTTAAAATCCTCCATCACATCTAACGAATTGTCTTGGGAGGCGTCATTAATGAGCACTATTTCAAAGTCTGGGTAATTTTGTGATATTATTGAAGGTAAAAACGATTTTAAATTTTCAGCCTCGTTTTTAGCACAAACAATTATGGAGACTCCAATTTTTTTTAAAGATTTCTTTTCTGGTTTTGAGAATGAAAACCTTCCAAATAGAAATAAATAAAAAAAAACTTGAATACAAACTATTACAATAAATGTATTGTAAACAAAATCAAGTAAACTCATTCAGGGTTAGGAGTGTTGAGGTTCGTTACAATCTGAAAATTGGTCTGGTGTTTTACCGCAAAACCCACATGCTTCACCATCCTTATTAAGCATTGGGTTTTGGCTTGCGCAAGTACCAGCAAACTTACCGTCTTTTTTTGCCCATATTTTAATGGCTATTCCAGCAATAGCAATACCTAAGATTATTACGGTGATTAAAAAAAGTTTCATTAAAAAGTATTTTCTGCAAAGGTAACATTTTTATCAGTTTTATTAGCTGACTGAAAAAACAATAACGATGTGACTAAAAGTTTGTTTTAGAGTCATATTAATAATTTGTACATTGAAATACTAACTAATTAAATTAGAATTATGAAAAAATTATTTGCAGAATTTTTCGGAACATTTTGGCTTGTCTTTGGTGGTTGTGGTAGTGCGGTTTTTGCCGCAGCTTTTCCAGAATTGGGTATTGGATTTGCTGGGGTAGCATTAGCATTTGGTCTTACCGTTTTAACTATGGCTTATGCTGTTGGGCATATTTCAGGAGGACATTTTAATCCGGCTGTATCTTTTGGTTTATGGGCTGGAGGTAAGTTTGAAGCTAAAGATTTAATAGGATATATAATAGCTCAACTAATAGGTGGTATGGTTGCTGCTGGGGCTTTATATTTAATAATAACCAATAGTACAGAATTTGTTTCCATTGGTGGGTTTGCAGCAAATGGCTATGGCGAATTATCTCCAGGAGGTTATTCCATGATAGCAGCATTAATTGCAGAGTTTTTGCTTACAGCTTTTTTCTTATTAATTATCTTGGGAAGCACTAACGAAAGAGCGCCTAAAGGGTTTGCACCTATTGCCATTGGTTTGGGGCTTACTTTAATTCATTTAATTAGTATTCCAATTACTAATACATCTGTTAACCCAGCTCGTTCAACAAGTCAAGCGTTATTTGCTGGTGGTGAATATACCTCGCAATTGTGGTTGTTTTGGGTAGCACCAATTGCGGGTGCTATTTTAGCAGGCTTAATTCACAAAGCTTTGTTTGATAAAGAATAAAATTGAAATTGTATATTTAAAAAGCCTCGTTTCATTATTTGAAACGAGGCTATTAATTTTTTATAAACTTTCTAATTACTGAAGACTAACTTCCGCAACTTTATTTTCTAAAGAGGCAATTTTATTTCCTCCTTTAGGTTCTATAGTAATATTTAGAGCTAAGGCGTTTTCGGCATATGGAATATTTATTAGTTTTCTGTCGGCCTCATTTAAAATGCCTAAACTCACCATTTTTCCTTGTAATTCAGCCCAAATTTGGTAACATTGTTCTTCTGGTAATTTAGGTAATGATACCACATCTATCATTGATGTTCTTTCTTTTGGGTTTATATATGCAACTGTTTTAAGTTCTTTTGCCCTCTCATTTCCGTTAATGATATACTTTGCAGTCTCCGGATTGTTAAGTTTTAACAATTGATGCATTACTTCATTTAATGCTTTTCTGTTTTCTGCTATATCACCACGTAAATCCCAAATTTCTTGATCAAATACAACCGTGTCACTATCTAACTTCCTAGCTTGATCATAGAAATATATGGATGTTCCAGCAAAAATAAAAGCAGCAATGCTAGCTGCAATACTAAGCTTATACCATTTTTTGTATTTGTTAGAGCTTCCCATTTTTATAACAGGTGCTTCGTCTAGTTCATCTAAAACATTATTTAAAATATGTTTTGGTGCTTCAATAGCATTGCTTTTTGCTACAACTTCTAAATTAAACTGTAATGTGTTGTATGTATTCTGTACTTCTGGATATTTGGTAATATAAGTTTCTACCATTTCTGTTTCAGCAGAAGTAGTTTCACCTATTAGATATTTTTCTAAAAGGCCAGAATTTAAGAAAGTAATTATCTTTTCATTCATGACTTTATTTGGTTAAGGATTGTAAATTTTTTTTAATTCACGTAATCCAATTTTTAATCTTGATTTAATTGTTCCTAAAGGAATGTTTAATTCATCACTAGCTTCTTGCTGTGTCATGCCCTCAAAAAAAAGTGCATTAATAACAATTTGATATTTTTCATCAAGTGTATTTAGATGTTTTTTTATATCCAACACGTCTTGATTAATACTATCTGCTGTAAAAGTATATACGACAGATGTTTCAATTTGGACTTCTTTACCTTTTTTGTTTTTAAAAGATCTTACTTTGTCAATAGCCGTATTATATGCAATTCTATATAACCACGTGAATAATTTTGCTTTTGAGGCATCATATTTTTTTGAATAGCGCCAAATCTTAACAAAACTTTCTTGAAGAACATCTTGAGCTATTTCATCGTCTGTTATTATTTTTTTAATAACCCCATAGAGCGAATCTGAGTAATTTTCATATAATAATGAAATGGCTTTTTTATCGCCTAATTCTAAAAGACTAACTATTTCTTTTTCAATGGGTGTTATCAAGATAAGTTTTGGTTTAAGGCATGTTTTATGTTACCAAAGTTAGAAATTTCTTTTTTATTATAAGACATTAACTTCAGCCTCAATAGAAATGTTAAATAATCTCTTTACTGTTTTCTGAATTAGTTTAGCAAGTTTTAAAATGTCCTCACCTTTGGCATTTCCATAATTAACCAATACTAATGCTTGATTTTTATGAACCCCATAATCACCAAATCGTTTGCCTTTAAAACCTGCTTTTTCAATAAGCCAACCAGCAGGAATTTTTACTTCGGATTTGGAAATAGGGTAACTAGGGATGTCTTCAAAGTTTTTACGAATCTCATGGAATAATTCAATAGAAATTACTGGGTTTTTAAAGAAACTACCACTATTACCAATCTCTTTTGGATTTGGTAGTTTGCTTTCGCGAATAGCTATAACTGCTTTTGATACTTCTTGTATTGTTGCAGCTTTTATACCCATTGTTTTTAATTCTGAAATTATAGCACCGTAACCTGTATTAAGTTGATGATTTTGTTTAGTGAGTTTAAAAGCTACATTAGTTATAACATATTTACCCTTTGCCTCGTTTTTGAAAATAGAATTTCTATACCCAAAATTACAATCTTCTTTATTGAATGTTTTTAGTGATTGATCTTCTAAAGATATAGCTTCACAAGACACAAAAGTATCCTTTAATTCCACACCATAAGCTCCAATGTTTTGAATAGGGGCAGTCCCCACATTGCCTGGAATTAGAGATAGGTTTTCTAAGCCTCCATAATCATTTTTTAAACACCAAAGAACAAATTCATGCCAGTTTTCGCCTGAATTAGCTTTTACAATAACATGATCATCACTTTCATCAATAACAGAAATGCCCTTAATATTGACATGAACTACAAGACCTTCAATATCTTTGGTAAGCAACATATTGCTACCTCCACCTAAAATGAGTTTATTCGTGTAATTTTTGTGTTTTAGAACATCCTTTAATTCCTCAATATTTGAAACAGAAATAAAATATTTCGCATTAGTCTCAATACCAAAAGTATTATAAGGCTTTAAAGATATGTTTTGTTCAATATGCACTAGTCTTTATAAACTTTTAAGGCTTCTTTTATAATGTTAACAGCTTTAACTAAACTCCTTCTGTTAAGTACGTACGCAATCCTTATTTGGTTTTTTCCAATACCTAGGGTAGAATAAAATCCACTTGCTGGAGCAACCATAACAGTTTCGTTGTCAATGTCAAAAGACTCTAAAAGCCATTGCGAAAAATGATCAGCATCTTTTACTGGTAATTCTGCAATGCAATAAAAAGCTCCTTTTGGAGTAGCAACCTTAACACCATCTATTTTGTTTAATTCAGCAATTAATGTATTCCTTCTGTTAATATATTTGTACTTAACCTCCTCAAAATAACTTTGTGGTGTTTCCAAAGCAGCCTCACTTGCTATTTGAGCATATGTAGGTGGGCTTAATCTTGCTTGAGCAAATTTTAAAACAGTATGTCTTATAGTTTCATTTCTGGTTACCAAACAGCCAACCCTTGCACCGCACATACTATAACGTTTAGAAACTGAGTCAATCATTATAGTATGTTCATCAAGTCCTTCTAATTCTAAAATTGA
The DNA here is from genome assembly GCF_045277075.1 of Seonamhaeicola sp. MEBiC01930. Taxonomy (GTDB): domain Bacteria; phylum Bacteroidota; class Bacteroidia; order Flavobacteriales; family Flavobacteriaceae; genus Seonamhaeicola. The sequence goes on from NZ_CP104270.1 coordinate 2,296,806, forward strand.
ATAGTGAGAATGCCCGTCATAAGTAAATTCTCGGTAAACTTCATCAGAAATTAAAAACAAATCATGACGCTTTACAATATCTGCCAATTGCCTTATTTCATTCTCAGAATATAAGCATCCCGTTGGATTTCCAGGATTACAAATCATGATAGCCTTTGTTCTAGGTGTAATTAGCTTTTCAAACTCCTCAATTGCTGGTAATGCAAAATTATCGTCAATTTTAGAAATTATAGGAACTACTTTTACACTAGCCGCAGTTGCAAAAGCTATATAATTAGCGTAAAAGGGTTCGCAAATTATTACTTCATCGTTAACATCCATAATACTTCCAAATATGAATGCAATGGCTTCACTTGCTCCTGTAGTAACTACAATATCTTTATGAGAAACATTTATATCGTGGTAATCATAATAATCAGCTAATTTTTTTCTATAGGTTTCTGAGCCTTCAGAACGTGAATACGATAATATCTCAACATCATTTTCTCTAACGGCTTGTAGCGCAATTTCAGGTGTTTTAATGTCCGGTTGCCCTATGTTTAAATGATATATGTGTTTACCATCTTTTACTGCTTCTTCAGCAAAAGGCACTAATTTCCTAATAGGAGATTCTGGCATTAATTGCCCTTTTTTAGATATTGTAGGCATCTAATTTTAATTTTGTCTGCAAAGTTGAGAAAATTATCTTAAAGTTTTTTTAAAAAATGAGCTTAAATAGTTAGGCTATATAAAAGATTTGTAAATTGATTTTATATAAAGATAGGTCTTCTTCAATGAAAAAGTTGTTCATTCTTTTTTTATTCTTTTTTTGTTTGAGTAGAATAGGTTATTCTCAGAATAAGTTTATTATTCAAAATAAAAAGGGAACAGATAAAATTAGTTTTAAACTAATTAATAACTTAATAGTTATACCTATAGAAGTTAATGGAGTTGAGTTATCCTTTCTTTTAGATACTGGGGTAAGTAAACCCATTATTTTTAATTTCTTAAATATTTCTGATACTTTAAAAATAAAAAACACAGAGCGGATTTTTATACGAGGCTTAGGTACAGATGAGCCTGTTGAAGCCATTAGGTCTAGTAATAATTTTTTTAAAATTGGAGATACCTTTAACTTAAGTCAAGATCTGTATGCTGTTTATGATTTAAACCTAAATTTTGGTCCACGTTTAGGTGTTCCTATTCATGGTATCATTGGGTTTGATTTATTTAAAGACTTGGTGGTTGAGATAAATTATTCTACTAAAGTTATAAAGTTAACAGAGCCAGAAAAATATAGTTACAAAAGTTGCAGAAAATGTGAACAGTTTAACCTGGAATTTCATAACAATAAGCCATACGTTTATGCAGAAGTAGGTTTAAATGATAATCGCATACCATTAAAATTGTTGATAGATACTGGAGGAAGTGATAGTTTGTGGTTGTTTGAAGACCAATCCTTAGGAATAGTTTCTGGAGAAAAGTTTTTTAATGATTTTTTGGGTCATGGTTTAAGCGGAAGTGTTTATGGTAAAAGAGCAAAAGCACAGGCCTTCTATTTAAAGAGTTTTAAACTTAAAAGTCCTAATGTAGCATATCCTGACTCTCTTTCAATTGTCTATGCAAAAAAGGTTAAGAATAGAAATGGTAGTATGTCTGGTAATATTTTAAAGCGTTTTAACATAGTAATAGATTATAAGGGTGCCTTATTAACGTTAAAAAAGAATAAGAATTTTAATGAGAAATTTCAATACAACAAAAGCGGTATTGAATTGGCACATCAAGGTGTGAGATATGTTAAAGAATTTCAGGCTGTTAAACGAAAATTTGATACTAGATATCAAAATAGGGTAAATAGTGGAACTAGAATTGTATTTGATGGTGAATATAAGATGGTTCTGAAACCAGCTTATGCCATAGTAGAATTGAGAGAGGGTTCTCCCGCTAAACGAGCTGGATTAATGAAGGGTGATGTTGTGTTGGCAGTAAACGGTAATTCAATCCATCATCAACCTTTACAGGAAATAATAGGTTTGTTTTATGGTAATGCTGGTAAATCAATAAAGTTAAAAGTTGAAAGGGATACGAAAAAATTGAATTTTAGTTTTAAGTTAGAAAACTTGTTAGAATGAAAAAAGGCTTAAATTTTTAATTTAAGCCTTTAAAATTATAAATAGTTTTAATTATTGCTGAACAATACTTTTATTCTTTTTTTCTATAATACTAGCTTTACTAGAATCAACAACTAAGCCTTTTATTTTAAGAGCAATTGTTGGTGTTTTAGCGTTAGAAATTACAGTAATAGTTTTTCTAATTGGGTTAACACGATTAGTATCGTATTTTACCTTAATTTCTCCTGTTTTACCTGGTAAAATAGGGTCTTTTGGCTTAGACGGAATAGTACATCCACAAGAAGATTTTACACTTGTGATTATAAGTGGAGCATCTCCAGTATTGGTAAATTCAAATATACGTACGCCATCAGAACCTTTTTCAATGGTACCGTAATCTATAGTTTCAGCTTTAAATTTAATTTCAGCTTGCTTTTCTTGAGCATTAATAGAAAAGCTGATTAGTCCGATAAATAAAATAGTAATAATCTGTTTCATATCTTCATATATTATCGCTCTGTAAATTTGGGCGAATTATTAATTTTTCTTTTTGTAATTCTTGGTAAACATAGCTACTTTTTCTACAATCAGCAAAAATAATAGACGAAATACAACTATATTAACATATTTAACTTGGTTAAAGGTACGTATTGCTTTTCTGTATTTATTTTAAAAAATCGTTAAAATATTGGCTTTTCAAAAGGACATAATAGTTTTCACAGATAAAGAAATATAAGTACTTTTGCACATCAAAAGTCAAAAACTGTTCCAAAGTATGCAAATTCCGTCTAAATACGATGCTAGTAAGGTAGAAAGTAAGTGGTATGATTACTGGATGAAACATGATTATTTTCATTCAACACCAGACGAAAGAGAACCCTATACAATAGTTATACCGCCACCAAATGTAACTGGGATTTTGCATATGGGGCATATGCTAAATAATACAATTCAAGATGTATTAATTAGAAGAGCACGTCTGCAAGGGAAAAATGCATGTTGGGTACCAGGTACAGATCATGCTTCAATTGCAACAGAGGCAAAAGTGGTTGCTAAACTCAAGGAACAAGGTATTGATAAAAATGATTTAAGCAGAGATGAATTTTTAAAACACGCTTGGGATTGGACGCACGAATATGGAGGTGTGATTTTAGAACAGCTTAAAAAGCTAGGGTGTTCTTGTGATTGGGCTCGTACAAAGTTCACTATGGATGATGATATGAGTGAAGCAGTTATAAAAGTTTTTGTGGATTTGTTTAACAAGGGGCTTATTTATCGAGGTTATCGTATGGTTAATTGGGACCCTGAGGCAAAAACAACTCTTTCTGATGAAGAGGTTGAATATATTGATAAGCAAGGTAAATTATATCATATAAAGTATAAAATTGAAGGGTCTGATGAGGAGTTAACAATTGCTACTACGCGTCCTGAAACTATTTTAGGAGACTCTGCAATTTGCATTAATCCAACAGATAAGCGTCATTTTAATTTAAAAGGAAAAAAGGCCGTTGTGCCTATTTGTAATAGAGTAATACCTATTATTGAAGATGAGTATGTTGATGTTGAATTTGGAACTGGATGTTTAAAGGTAACACCGGCTCATGATGAAAATGATAAAGTTTTAGGTGATAAACATAAGTTAGAAATTATTGACATTTTTAATGAAGATGCTACACTAAATAGTTATGGGTTGCATTATGAGGGTAATGACCGTTTTGAAGTTAGAAAAGCCATTGTAAAGGAACTTGAAGATTTGGGATTAATTGCCAAAATTGAAGATCATAGTAATCGTGTTGGTATTTCTGAGCGTACAAAAGCTATTATTGAACCTAGATTAAGTGACCAGTGGTTTTTGAAAATGGAAGATCTTGTAAAGCCAGCAATTAATGGGGTTTTAGGAGAAGATACAGATATTCAATTGTTTCCTAAGAAATTTGAAAACACCTATCGTCACTGGATGGAGAACATTCGTGATTGGAATATTTCTCGACAACTACTTTGGGGGCAACAAATTCCAGCTTATTATTATGGCGATGGAAAAGAAGATTTTGTGGTTGCAGAAACTGTTGAAGAAGCTCTTAAATTAGCTCAGGAGAAAACAGGTAATTCAGAATTACAAGCTTCAGACTTAACTCAGGAAACAGACGCTTTAGATACTTGGTTCTCATCTTGGTTATGGCCAATGAGTGTGTTTGACGGTATAAGAAACCCTGAAAATGACGATATAAAGTATTATTACCCAACCAATGATTTAGTTACAGGACCAGATATTTTATTCTTCTGGGTAGCACGTATGATTATTTCGGGATATGAATATAAAGGTGAAGCACCATTTAAGAATGTATATTTAACAGGGTTAGTAAGAGATAAACAACGTCGTAAGATGAGTAAATCTTTAGGTAATTCTCCCGATGCTCTAAAACTAATTAATGATTATGGAGCAGGAGGAGTTCGTGTTGGTTTATTATTAAGTTCTGCTGCTGGAAATGATTTGTTGTTTGATGAAGCCCTTTGCCAACAAGGAAAAGGTTTAGGTAATAAAATTTGGAGTGCTTTTTATTTAACTACACTTTGGGAAGTTTCAAATGATATAGAACAGCCACAGTCTAGTAAGGTGGCTTTAGATTGGTTTGAGGCTAAATTTCAAAAAGCTTTAGCCGAAATAGAAGATCATTTTGGTAAATATCGTTTAAGCGATGCTATAATGGTAATTTATAAGTTGATTTTTGACGATTATTGTGGTTGGTTGTTAGAAGCTGTTAAGCCTGCTTACGGACAACCTATTGATACTAAAACCTACAACACTATTATTGGTTTATTAGAAGATAATTTGAAAATTCTTCACCCGTTTATGCCTTTTATTACTGAAGAGATTTGGCAATTAATAGCAGAAAGAACGCCAGAAGAAGCTTTAATAGTTGCAAAATGGCCAGAATTAAAACCCGTAAACGAAACATTAGTTACAGAATTTGATTTTGCTGCTGAAGTTATTTCAGGGGTTAGAACTATTAGAAAAGAAAAGAATATTGCATTTAAAGATGCCATTGGTTTTTCTGTAATTAATAACGAAAATGTGTCTAATGCTTTTGATGAAGTTATTATAAAGTTAGGTAACCTAGAAAGTATAGAATATGTGGAAGAAGCTGTTGAAGGCGCTTTAACCTATAGAGTAAAATCTAATGAATATTTTATACCAATGGCTGGATCTATTGATGTTGAAGCTGAAATTAAAAAATTAACTGAGGAGTTAAATTATACTGAAGGTTTTTTAAAGTCTGTACAAAAGAAATTATCTAATGAGCGTTTTGTAAATAATGCACCAGAACAGGTTGTAGCATCTGAAAAGAAAAAAGAGGCCGATGCTTTGGCTAAAATTGAAACTTTAAAGGCCAGTTTATCTAGCTTAGGATAATTGTCATATAAATTTTAATGGGAATAAAATATCTGTTAGATTTATAGAATGAATTTTGACGACTTCTTAACTTCTATTAAAAATATTGAAACTATACAGCTTCCGGGTGAGTTATCCCAATTAAAAATGGTGCCTCCATATCGGCGTGAGTTGGCGAAACGTCAGAAAAAAAACTTTAAGGCTGCAAAAAAAGCTGGGGTATTGGCTTTGTTTTATCCTGATAAGAATAAAATAACAAAGCTTGTTCTTATTTTAAGAAAAACCTATAAGGGCGTGCACTCAGCACAAGTTGGTTTTCCTGGAGGCAAGTTAGAGCGTCAAGATTCCACTATACAGGATGCCGCTGTTAGAGAAACATTTGAAGAAATAGGAGTGCCTGTAAATCATATGAAAGTTGTTAAAACACTAACTCAGGTTTATATACCACCTAGTAATTTTTTTGTCCAACCATTCATCGGTATAACAACACAAATACCCAAGTTTATTATGCAAGAAGATGAAGTGGAATCTATTATTGAGGTAGATTTAAACCATTTTTTAGATGATAAAGTTGTAGTCTCAAGGCAAGTTACTACGTCATATAATATTAATGTGAAAGTACCAGCGTTTCAATTAAATGGTCATACTGTTTGGGGAGCCACCGCTATGATGTTAAGTGAGATAAAAGACATTTTAAAACAACTAAACTAGTTATTCAAAAGGTTTCTATTACATTTGTACCCGCTAACCAACTAGAAACAAGAGATTACATGGGATTGTTTAAACGAAATCCTTTCGGACATATACTTTTTTTAAAAAAGTGGCTTATTAGAATTTTGGGTACTATGACTCATAGACGCTTTCGTGGGTTTAATGAGTTGCAAATAGAGGGTTCTGAAATTATAAAAGACTTACCAGATAAAAATGTGCTTTTTATCTCAAATCATCAAACCTATTTTGCTGATGTAGTTTCCATGTTTCATGTTTTTAATGCAAGTTTAAGTGGGCGTGTAGATTCTATTAAAAATGTAGGCTACTTATGGAATCCTAAGTTAAACATCTATTATGTTGCTGCCAAAGAAACCATGAAGGCTGGGTTTTTACCAAAAGTTTTGGCTTATGCAGGTTCTGTTAGTATTGAAAGAACTTGGAGGTCTGAAGGTAAAGATGTTAATCGTCAGGTTAGAATGAGTGATATTTCTAATATAGGAAAGGCTCTTGATGATGGATGGGTTATTACTTTTCCGCAAGGTACTACAACGCCGTTTAAACCTATTCGTAAAGGTACTGCCCATATTATAAAACGTTATAAACCTATTGTAGTGCCAATTGTTATTGATGGTTTTCGTAGGTCTTTTGATAAAAAAGGACTTCGAATAAAAAAGAAAAACATCCTTCAATCTATGGAAATTAAACAACCATTAGAAATTGATTATGATAATGAGACTACCGAAGACATTGTAAAAAAAATTGAATTTGCAATAGAGCAACATCCTTCATTTTTAAAAGTACTTACACCACAGCAAATAAAAGAGCAGGAAGAGCTTAACAAACTTAGAGAGTGGTAAAGGTTGTAATCAGAAATTTGTTTTTATGAGACAATTAAAATTGATTTGGGATTTTAGAGGTCCAGATGCCTTCAAAATAGCTGAACATCATGTAATTCATTTAAAAGAATATATTACCTCTGAGAAATTAAAGCTTAATATTACAGGTGTAGAACAAGTACATGATGCTCATTCAATTGCTTTTTTAGTAGTTAAAAATAGTGACATGCCTAAAGTAAGAGATGCTCTTAAACCACATCGCGGACAAGTTTATAATAAAGAGTAACTACATAATTCGTTAATAACTACTAATAACTACACTTTAAAAAAGACTTCAATTTTTATATTTTGCGTTGTTATATTTTAAACGTATATGAAAGTCTGTATTGCAGAAAAACCAAGTGTTGCCAGAGAAATTGCGGCTGTTTTGGGTGCTAAAACCAAACGTGACGGCTATTTTGAGGGTAACGGTTATGCAGTAACTTATACTTTTGGTCATCTTTGTACTTTAAAAGAGCCAGTTGATTATAAAACTTATTGGAAAAGTTGGGATTTAAATAATTTGCCCATGTTACCCGAAAAGTTTGAAGTTAAAGTGGTTCCAAATTCAGGTATACAGAAACAGTTTAAAATTGTAAGGAGTTTGTTTGAAAAGGCAGACGTTGTTATAAACTGTGGCGATGCAGGTCAAGAGGGGGAGCTTATTCAACGTTGGGTAATGAATGAAGCAAATTATAAAGGCAAAGTAAAACGTTTATGGATTTCTTCTCTTACTACAGAAGCCATTAAAGAAGGTTTTGAAAATCTAAAATCATCCACGGAATATGATAATTTGTATTATGCAGGTTTTTCTAGAGCCATAGGCGATTGGCTCTTGGGTATAAATGCTACCAGGTTGTATACTGTAAAACATGGTGGCTATAAGCAAGTTTTATCGGTTGGTAGAGTGCAAACACCTACTTTAGCTATGGTGGTTAATAGGTTTAGAGAAATTGAGAATTTCAAACCTACACCGTATTGGGAATTACAAACAAAATATAGAGAAACAATTTTTAGTTATGAAGAAGGACGATTTTTTAAAAAGGAAGAAGGTCAATCTTTAGCTGAAAAAGTAAAAGAAAGCGATTTTGAAATTGTATCTATCACTAAAAAGAAGGGTAAAGAATATGCACCCAAACTTTTTGATTTAACGGGACTACAAGTATATTGTAATACAAGGTTTGGTTTTTCAGCTGATGAAACCTTAAAAATAGTACAAAGTTTGTATGAACAAAAGGTAGTGACTTACCCAAGAGTGGATACCACCTTTTTGCCAACAGATATTTATCCAAAAGTAGAAGGAATTCTGAGAAAACTAACTAATTACTCAAATTTAGTTCAACCACTTTTGGGTAAAACTATTAAAAATTCTACTAAAGTTTTTAATGACAAAAAGGTAACAGATCACCATGCTATTATCCCAACGGGGATGCAAAATCAATTATCTACATCACATCAGCAAGTATATGACATCATTGTTAGACGGTTTATTGCGGTGTTTTATGATGATTGTCAAGTTGCGAATACTAGTGTTGTTGGTAAAGCGGCTGAGGTTAGTTTTAAAACCACTGGAAAGGAGATTTTAGAAAAAGGGTGGCGTGTTGTATTTGAATCTCCTAATACAAAAGATAAAGAACCTAATATTTTACCAACATTTGCCAAAGGAGAAAAAGGAGTACATGAGCCAACATTTTTAGAAAAAGCAACCAAACCACCCAACCAATATACAGAGGCTTCATTGTTAAGAGCAATGGAAACAGCTGGTAAACAAGTAGATGATGATGAAATGCGTGATTTAATGAAAGAGAATGGTATTGGGCGCCCATCTACAAGAGCCAATATTATTGAAACACTTTTTAGAAGAAAATACATTAAACGTAATAAAAAACAAGTGTTGCCAACTGAAACGGGTATTCAATTAATAGACACCATTCAAAATAATCTTTTAAAATCTGCTGAACTAACTGGGCGTTGGGAAAAGCAGTTAAAAGATATAGAAAAAGGCGATTTTAGTGCGGGGGCTTTTATTAAAAATATGAAACGAATGGTTGATGCTCTAGTTTATGAAGTTAGAAGTGAAACCAAGCGTGCTAATATTTCTTATGAAGCCAACAAAGAAAAACAAGTTGCTAAAACTAAGGCAAAAAAAGGCTCAGGAATTACATTAGAAAGCTGTCCTAAATGTAAAAAAGGTTCTATTATAAAAGGGAAATCGGCCTTTGGGTGTGGCAACTATAAATCTGGTTGTGATTTTAAATTACCTTTTAAAGTTAAAGGTAAAAAGGTTTCTGAAAAGCAGTTCATTAGATTACTTCAAAAGGGTAGTACTGTAAACCTTAAAGGCTTTAAAACAGCATCCGGAATAACGGAAGGTTTATTAAGATTTGATGATAATTTTGAATTAAAATTAGAGCCAAAGCAGACTAAGACCAATACAAAGCCAGAAGAATTATTGTGCCCAAAATGTAAAAGAGGCACTGTTGTGAAAGGAAATTCAGCTTATGGTTGTTCTAACTATAAATCAGGTTGTGATTTTAAGGTTAGTTTTGATATTATCAAGGCCAAAGTTAATGGGCAAACACTAACAAAAGAATTGGTGTATTCCATTTTAAGTGAATCTTATGCATAAACATTTTATAATCTATAAACCTTATGGGTTTTTAAGTCAGTTTAAGAGTAACGATTCCAAGCAACAAAAAAAGAGGTTTTTAGGCGAGTTACATAACTTTCCAGAAGACATCATGTCTATAGGTAGATTAGATGAAAAATCGGAAGGATTGTTGCTCCTTACAACTGATGGTAAGATTAGTGATTATATAAATAGCCAAAAAGTAGATAAAGAGTATTATGCCCAAGTAGATGGAGATATAACGGATAAAGCAATTGAAATAATGAAATCTGGTGTGGAAATTGGTTTTAATGGGAAAAAATATATAACAAAACCATGTGAAGTTTTTAGGCTTAAGAATATTCCAGAATTACCAACAAGATCTAAAAAAATTAGAGATAAAAGACATGGTCCTACAAGTTGGGTGTCTCTTACTTTAAATGAAGGAAAGTTTAGGCAGGTTCGAAAAATGACTTCAGCGGTTGGGTTTCCAACCTTGCGTTTAGTACGTGTTAGAATAGGGAATATTCATTTAAATAAAATGGGGGTTGGAGATGTGATTAAGGTAACAAAATTCTTTTAAACCTCCAGTTTTTGTATCTCTTTATAGTTTTTATTTAAACGTTTTAAAAGTAAACCATAAATAAGTTTATAAAACAACCAAATAACTACAATAAAAACAGCTGTAGCTAATATGCTTACCGCAACTAAAATGAAAATACCCTTACTGTCCATTTCTTCTAACAATTTGGCAGCATTGGGGTCGTTATGAAAAGAGAAATAAAGTCCAAAAATCATTGAAATACCGACCATAATTAAATTGTAAAGAACATAATACTTAATGATTTTTCTAGTGTTTAAAATACTTTTCATTAACTGCTTAGCGCTATCAGTAACTGATATTGATTTATAAGAATTATAGAGTAGATAAATGAATAGAAAAATAACTGAGTATGTGAAAATATTTAATACTATTAAGGCATTATCTGAGTACACCATATTTAAACGTTCTCTATAAGAATCTGAAACAAAAAATGGTATAGTATTTACAATAATCCAAAAGAAAAGTTCAGCTATACTTATATAAAATAATAGCTTAACAATTGATGATGATTTTTTGTGTAACATAGGTAAAATATCTTTTGCAGATAACTTTTCCTGTTCCTCTTTTCTATTCCAGTCTTTCTTTAATAAATCTAATTCATCCATAGTCTAAGGATTTAAAATGGTTCTTAGCTTCTTTTTAATACGGTTCATTTTCACTCGGGCATTTACTTCACTAATTCCCATTGTTTCGCTTATTTCCCTATAATCTTTGTCTTCTAAATACAAAAAAACAAGTGCTTTTTCAATGTCATTTAATTGGTGTACTGCTTTGTAAAGTACTTTTAATTGCTGTTCTTCAGTATCATCATATGCTTCAGATTTCATCTTGAATGCTACGCCATCAAAGTCTTGGGTGTTAATAGTTCGCTTAGATTTTCTATATAAAGTTATGGCGGTATTTAAACCAATTCTATACATCCAAGTACTGAATTTAGCATCACCACGAAACTTTGGATACGCCTTCCAAAGTTGTATGGTAATTTCTTGAAACAAATCATTATGAGCATCATAATTATTGGTATACAATCTACATACCTTATGTATTATATTCTGATGCTTTTCAAGCAGTTCTACAAAGTTTTGTTCTAATTCGTTTTTCAATTTGATGGTTTGGTTACAATAATAAGTAGCCTAAAAACATAAAATGTTACAGCGGTGTTAAAATAATATTTAAATTTCAATTCATCCCTAAGAATTTACAGTTGGGTAGTTTTCTGTTTTCAATTCTAATTCTCAGTTTAATATTTGTAGCATCAATCAAAAACTAAAGAATTATTTAATCATGAAACAGTTAGCTATTATCTTAATTACTCTAATTGGGTTTCAAGTTCAAGCCCAAACTACTATTAATGGTAGCGTGTTAAATTCAAAAAACGAACCCATTGCTGGAGCTAATATTTATTTAGATGGAACTTACGATGGCAGTACTTCTAATAAAGAAGGTGTATTTTCTTTTGAAACATCAGAAATCGGCACTCAAACTTTAGTAGTTTCCTACTTGTCATATGAAACATTTACCATGGTAGGAGACATATCGTATATGAAAGATTTAACTGTTAAGTTGCGCGAAGATGTTAATACACTTGATGCGGTAGTTTTATCTGCAGGAACATTTTCAGCTGGTGACAATAGTAAGGTAAATGTTTTAAAACCTTTAGACGTAGTTACAACAGCAAGTGCTTTAGGTGATTTTGTTGGCGCCTTGCAAACACTCCCAGGAACATCAACGGTTTCTGAAGACGGACGTTTATTTGTTAGGGGTGGTGATGCTAATGAAACTCAGATTTTTATTGATGGTATCAGGGTTTTTACCCCTTATACGCCAACAACTAATAATGCTCCTACACGTGGGCGCTACTCACCATTTTTATTTGATGGAATTACATTTTCAACTGGAGGCTATTCAGCAGAATTTGGTCAAGCTCTTTCCAGTGTATTGTTATTAAATACTATTGATGAACCAGATCAGGAGAAAACGGATATTGGTATTATGAGTGTAGGTGCTACCCTTGGGAATACACAAAAATGGGAAAAGAGCTCATTAAGCGTAAATGCATCTTATATTAATTTAGAACCTTATATAGCTTTATTTCCTGATAGGAATACATGGATTAAGCCATTTGAAACAGCTTCTGGAGAAGCTGTTTTTAGACAAAAAACTGAATCGGGACTATTTAAGTTATATGGCGCTTTTGATACCTCAAACTTTGAATTAATTCAAGAAGATATTAATTATGAGGATGGTGTACTTTTTAAACTTAATAATAATAACTTATACATAAATGGGTCTTATAGTGGTAAACTTAATGATACTTGGAGCATGTTTGGAGGCTTAAGTTATACACATGCTAATAATGGTTTTAATTTTGATATCAATGATATAGATAATACCGAAAATTCGTTTCATGCAAAGATGAAGTTCAAGAATAGAATCAGTAACCGTTTGAAACTTTATTTTGGTACAGAATATTTTGCTACTGATTTTGATGAGACTTTTAATGACACAGCAAACAATAATGATAATTATGGCTACAACAATAACATTGCAGCCGCTTTTGCCGAAGCTGATATTTTTATTTCAAAACAACTGGCATTTAAAGCTGGGTTACGAGGAGAGTATTCCGAGATTTTTAAGGATTTTGTAGTAGCTCCTAGACTATCTATAGCCTATAAAATATCTGCCAAGAGTCAATTGTCATTGGCATACGGAAATTTTTATCAAAACCCCTCAAGTGAAGTTTTAAAATTTGAACAGCGCTTAAAGCCTCAGAATACTTCTCACTATATAATGAACTATCAATATAATGCAGATAGACGAATTTTTAGAGCAGAAGCATATTATAAAAAATATGACAGCCTAGTAAAGTATGACACTGACTTTGCTAATTTTGATAGTAATTTCACAAATTCTGGTAATGGGTTTGCCAAAGGAATTGATTTTTTCTGGAGAGATAGTTATTCTATAAAGAATTTCGATTACTGGTTAAGTTATTCCCTTCTAGATACTAAACGAAATTATAATAATTACACAATGGAAGCCCAACCAAACTTTGCAAATAAACATAACCTTTCTGTAGTAGGGAAATATTTTATTACTGATTGGAAAAGTCAAGTTGGTTTTAGTTATGGTCATGCTTCAGGTAGAACGTATACCAATCCAAATATTCCAGGTTTTTTAAATGAAAAAACGAAGTCTTTTAATAGTTTAAGTTTGAATTGGGCGTATTTAATTTCACAACAAAAGATATTATATGCCTCTGTCAATAATGTGCTAGGTTTTAAAAATATTAACGGTTATCAATATGCCAATTCTCCAAATATGAATGGTGATTTTAATAGACGGGCTTTAAAACCAGCCGCTGACCAATTCTTTTTTATTGGTTTTTTCTGGACAATAAGTGATGATAAGAAAAGTAACCAGTTAGATAATTTATAGTATTAGCCAGTTTGATTTTAGTTTTTAGAAAGACTAACGTTTTATGGCTCCAGATGTGTCTCCATCCATTAAACTTAGAACATTATCTAATGAAACCATATTTACATCACCAGGTACTGTATGTTTTAGGGCACAAGCAGCAGTTGCAAAACTTATGGCTTGTTGATCATTGTCATAATGTAAAAGCCCGTAAATTAAACCTGAAGCGAAGGCATCACCAGTACCAACACGGTCTATAATATGAGTAATGTTTAACATGTCTGATTTAATATATTCTTTGCCATTCCATATTTTACCTTGAATTTGATGATGAGAAGCACTAATTGTTCTTCGTGTTTTTCTTACTACTTTATTAATTCTTGGGTATTTTTCCATAAGAAGTTTAGCAGAAGATTGGAATTTTTTACCAAGTTCTCCAAGTCCAAACATTTCGTTTATACCTCTGCTACTAGTAATGACAATATCGCAATTCTGTGCTAATTCAGGAATAATTTCCTGCATTGTTTTACCATAATTCCACATGTTTTTTCTGGAATTAATATCTCCAGAAACAGTAATTCCCATTTTATTGGCAGTTTTAATAGCATCAAGCAAACACATAGCTGCTCCGTTTGAAATAGCTGGTGTAATTCCAGTCCAATGAAACCAATCGGCATCTTTTAAAACATCTTCCCAGTCTATCATTGAAGGCTCAATCAGGGAGAAAGCAGACCCTTCTCTTTCGTAAATAACTTCACTTGGTCTATGTACTGCGCCTTTTTCTAGAAAATATTTTCCCATCATTTTATCACCATAAATAACATGCTCTGTACTTAACCAATGTTTTCGTAAAAATTGGGTAGCTGCTTTTCCTAACGCATTATCAGGAAATCGAGTTACATGGGCCGCTTTCATTCCAAGGTATGCACAAGATATACCCACGTTAGCTTCACCTCCTCCATAAACTAGTTCAAGAGAATTTGCTTGTGAAAATTTCGAGTACCCTGGTGGTGACAAGCGCATCATAACTTCACCAAATGTTATTACTTTTTTACTCATGTTATATGTTTTAAAACGTTTTTATTAAAAATAGAAATTTTATTCAATTTGTTAATCAATAGGAACCGTTAACACCTTTCCAGGAGCCATATAAATATCATCATAGCACAAACCTCCATTACCATAAGGCTTATAAACAGGACCTGTGTTGCAATTTGTTAGAAAGTATGTAAGAGGAAGCTCCCTTTTCATTCTGAAAGTAGCATCTGTAAATACACATTGCTGTTTAGGAAATTCATCACCCCCACGAATAAATACATCATAACTCTGACCCCCATTATTAACCTTAGCATTATTTACAACGTACCAGACTTCATACCATTTGCCTGATTGTAAAGGATTAGCAGTTTTGTTTGTTTTTTTATTAAAAATATAAGCATATTCACCATCTTTTCTCACCATTAAAGTACCCGTATTTTTTGTTCCATCAGACTCGTATTTATCGGTTATCCTTAGGCTAGGTTCAAGAGCATTGTAATCATTAAGATTAATGCCCTCTGGGTTAAGGTTGCTTAAACCAAAAATATGGTTGTTTGGAAAATATTCTACTTTAAACCTTGTATAAAACGTGTAGGTTTCTCCTATATTGACTGTAATAGGTAGTTTTTTGTAGCTCAATGCTTTGCGGTTACCCACAATGCCTTCAGCTGCTGGTTTTTTTATAAGATAGTGGTTAGGTATTTCATTCTCACTTCTAACTTCAGTTACTTGTGGGTTTTCAATTTTGGGTTTGGTGTCGTTCCTTGTATCAGCAAGTATCCATTGTTGTAATGGGTTAGTAGACTCAAAGTCATCAATCTTAATCCATTTAGAAACTGAAGGGTCATCAAGTTTTAAATCTTTGTTTTGAGCTTTTACTGGTTCAATAAGAATTGAAGCTTGTAAAATAAAGATTAAAAATAGGGAGATAGTTTTGCTATTTGGCATGGATTAATAATTTGATATTTGTTAAAGTTTGTTTTAAAAATACAATCTTTAAAGCAGACTACCTATTATCAATATCTACGACTTTTTCTTATGTCATCAATTTCTTTAATGGAAATGGTATCCGTATAATTACTATACTCACGTATATAGTTTAAAAGAATTTTTAACTCCTCGTTTGTTAAGCTTTCTGAAAAACCGGGCATTACATCATTATATTTTTTCCCTTTCACTTCAATTTCTCCAGACATTCCAAAAAGTACGGTTTCTATAAGTTTCTTCTTATTTGCAATGGTTTTTGTTCCTTGTATTGGTGGTACAAAGTTTGGGATACCTTCTCCTTTACTCATATGGCAAGACACACAGTTGTTTTTAAAAAGAAGACTTTCTGGAGATGATTGTACAAACATTTTAGCTGGTTCTTTATCTTCATAAAAAACAGAGAGATTCTTGAATTTTTCTTCTTCAGATTCTTGCAATATTGAAATTTTTAGTATTCTATCATTACCTTCTTTTGGGATACTGTCATACATCCATTTATACCTGGGTATATGCCAGTCTGAATTGCTAGTAACCACATAAATATCTCCCTTAGAAGAAACACAGAGGTCTCTAAGACGACCAAATTTCTTTTGCAAGTATATTTTTTTGTTTACAATTTTTTCTCCTTCATTATTCAGTTCAAATAACCACAGCGCACATCCTTTTAAGGTAGTAAGCATTAAATGATTTTTCCATTCTGGAATGGCCTCATGGTTGTAATAGTCTAAGCCAGCAGGGGCAATGGTAGGTGTCCAGTTGTAAAGGGGTTCCGTGGTAGCCAGTGAGTCACAGAACGCCATTTCAATTTCTTTATCACAGTATCCTTGAACAAAGGGCCATCCATAATTTCCCATGGGTTTTATTAAGTTAATTTCATCATCGTTATCTGTACCATGCTCAGACGAATAAATTTTACCATTTGCTACCACAAGCCCTTGAGGGTTTCTATGTCCCATAGAATATAAATAACTATTAGCAATGGGGTTGTCTTCAGGGATACTTCCATCAAGATTCATTCTAAGGATTTTTCCTGGTAAACTTGATTTTATTTGTGCATTACGCGAATAAGCGGCATCACCCAGCGCTAAAAAAATTTTGTTATCGTTACTTATACATAAACGTGATCCATTATGAGCTTTATAAGCTGAAATATTTGTTAAAACAGATTTAGGATTAATTAGGGTGTCTTCCTTAAAGGAGTATTCATATTGCATCACCTTAGATCTGAAATAATTAATGTTTCCAATAAAGTCCAGCTCACTAGTGCTTGTGGAGTCAATATAGGTGTAATGCATGTATATATGTGGGGAATTATTAAAATCTGGATGTAAGGTCATTCCAAGTAGCCCAATAGTACGCCCTTTTGAATAAACGTCTTTTAAATTTAAAACTGTCTTAACTTTTCCAGTGTTGACATCCATACGCATGATTTTGCCTTTTCTTTGAGTAAACCAAAGATGTTCGTCTGAACCCCAAGCAATTTCCCATGGTTGATCTAAATCTCTTAAAACCTCACTAACAAGCAACCTTGTATTATTCAATTGGATTATGAATTTTGGGTTTTCGAAATAAGGGCGATCAATATGTTCTGAGTTTTTACAATTAATTAATATGAAGAAAATAAGGAGCGATATTTTTTTCATATTATTAGTTTTGAAGTTGATTGGTAATAAATTAATTTTAATAAGTTATATTGATAAACAATGTAGTCAAAATTTATCGGAAAATCAATCTGCAAAAATTAATACAAAATTGGTTAACCAATTTATGAAATTGATTATATTGCAAGTATTAAGCAGAAATAAAAAATAAGAGATGGGGCAAGTAATTACATTTGGTGAGGTTTTAATGCGTATTTCACCTAGAGGTAAAAAGAAATTTATTCAATCTAATGTTATTGAATTCTTTTTTGGGGGAACAGAATTAAATGTTGGTATATCAATTGCAAACTTTGGAGGTGATGTAAAACATATAAGTGTAGTTTCAGATGACTTTATTGGTGAAACAGCCATAGCTTATATTAGTAAGTTTGGCGTTAGTACATCTTCTATTGAATTATCTAAACGCCCTTTAGGTGTTTATTTTTTAGAAATAGGAGCTGTAATGCGCCCGAGTGCCATTTCATATAATAGATCTCATTCTGCTTTTTCTGAGATTAAACCTCATATGGTAAATTGGGAAAAAGCGTTGCGTAAAGGCGAATGGTTTCATTGGACAGGAATTACACCAGCTTTATCAGAAGAAGCATTTAATATTTTAAAAGAAGGCTTAACTCTTGCTAGAGAAAGAGGTATGACGGTTTCTGCAGACCCTACTTATAGGAGTGGGCTTTGGAAATATGGAAAAGACCCTAAGGAAGCCTTAATTGAATTATTGCATTTATCCACTGTTTTTATTGGTGGTATTAATGAAATTAATGAGGTGTTAGGTACCAGTTTTTCTTATTCAAATGATGATTTTATAGAAGCTTCAAAGCAGCTTATGGAGGAGTTCCCTACAATAGAAAAGGTTTTTGATAAAATTAGAACTTCGGTAAATTCTTCATGGCATAAGATACGAGCTAGAATGTGGAATGGAAAAGAATTTAGAGAAACAGAAGATTTAGATATTACTCATGTAGTAGATCGTATTGGTACAGGTGATGCTTTTGCAGGAGGTCTTATTTATGGCTTACAAAATTACGATGATTATAAGGCTATGGAGTTTGGAAGTGCAGCTTGTGCTTTAAAACATACTTATGAAGGTGATGTTAATTTGGCAACTGTTAAAGATGTAATAGCTATTTTAGATGGTAACATTTCTGGAAGATTAAAAAGATAAGATAAAATAAGTAAAGACTTTGGTTTTAATCGCCTTGTTTAAAAAGCAAGGCGATTTTTTTATTAGTTAAATTAAAACAATAATTAGGTTTTCTTTAATATTTATTTACATCATAAAGAACAACTTCATCTCATTTATGGTTAAAAGAGTCTTTTCTATAACTTCAATAGACTATCAATAAAAAGCTATTAGGTAGTCAGCTTTTTTAGGTATCATTTTCTGTTTTTTATTAAAATGTGCGCTAATGGTCTTTATATCAATATGATATTTGTCATAGTTTTTTCAGATGTGAAATTATACCTTGAAGATATTAAATACTAAAGTCATGAAACCAAAAAAGAATCCAAAATTAGAAATAGGGCGCAATAGTAGCTTGTATTTTGCTATTGGGCTAAACTTGATGTTACTTCTTTCGTGGCAAATGTTAGAATTTAAAACTTATGATAAAGATGTAG
Source organism: Seonamhaeicola sp. MEBiC01930 (assembly GCF_045277075.1). Classification (GTDB taxonomy): domain Bacteria; phylum Bacteroidota; class Bacteroidia; order Flavobacteriales; family Flavobacteriaceae; genus Seonamhaeicola. The sequence goes on from NZ_CP104270.1 coordinate 2,315,802, forward strand.
TATCAATTGATGTTTTAGCGGTTGAAAGTGAATTTGAAGAAGAAATTCCAATTGTAGATCAGGTAGCCCCACCACCTCCGCCGCCACCTCCTGCTGTTATTCAAGAAAATTTACAAATTGTAGACGATGTTGAAGAAGTTGAAGAAACAATTATAGAAAGTACAGAAACTAATCAAGATGATGCTATAGCTGAAGTAGTAGAAGTTAGCGATGTTGTAGTTGATGCGATTGAAGAAGAGGTAGAGGTAGCCTTTGCTGTAATCGAGGATGTTCCTGTTTTTCCAGGTTGTGAAGGCTTGTCTAAGGTGCAAACTAAAGCTTGTTTTCAAAAGAAAATGCAACAGCATGTAGTTAAACACTTTACCTATCCAGATATAGCTTTGGAATTAGGTATGCAAGGTAGAGTTTCTGTGATATTCACCATAGATTCTAAAGGATTAATAACAGGAATACGATCAAGGGGCCCAGATAAGGTCTTAGAAAATGAAGCAGAACGTATAATAGGCCTGTTACCAAAAATGAAACCGGGTAAACAACGCGGTAAACCAGTTAAAGTATCTTATGCGGTACCTATATTCTTCAAATTTGAAGGTTAAGGGATGTAAGTAGGATTCTTTATATCAATGTGGGGAACCAAGAGTTATTTATTAACTCTTGGTTTTTTTGTTTAACTCCTTTTTACAATTCGTCTTATAAAAACAACGGTTCAGTCATTCGCTTTTTATATAGCAAGATGTATAGTAGATATTTGCTTAACAATTAAAAATCGAACAGTTATTAATCTAAATTATTTTAAAAATGAAACATTTAATCATCACCTTAACTTTGTTAGTTTCAGTATTTGCACAATCTCAAACAAATTATGAAAAAGGAATGCATAAAGCTTTTGAGCTATGGAGCACAGGTAATCCTACTGAAGCCTCTAATTTATTTGAACGAATTGCAAATGCAGAAATAGATAATTGGTTGCCACCGTATTACGCTGCTCAAGTTAATATACTACATAGTTTTGGTGAGCAAGACAAGGAAAAATTAACGGCACAATTAAAAAAGGGACAAGATTATATTAATGATGCCATGGCAATTTCAAAAAACAATCCTGAAATCATGGTTTTACAGGCATTATTATATACGGCTTGGGTAGCTTATGATGGTGCTACATATGGTATGAGTTTGTCTCCTAAAGTAGTTGAGATTTATGCTAAGGCTAAGGCTATTGCTCCTAATAATCCAAGAGTTATATATTGTGAAGCCGAGTGGAACATTGGAGGAGCTAAGTTTTTTGGTCAGGATACTTCAGTATTTTGTAAAGATTTAGAAAAAGCCTTAGATCTTTTTGCTAATTTTAAACCAGAAACCCAATTTCACCCAAATTGGGGGAAAGATAGAGTAGAGATTTTATTAGAATCTTGTGGTAAAGAATAGAAGGTAATTTAAAGTTATAAAACTAAGTCATGGCAAGAAGTCTCAAAAAAAATATTGGTTTAGCGTTTGCAATAGGTATTATTGTATTTGTTATAGGAAGCTTCTTGTCTAATGGTTTTCAGTATAAAAGTACTGAAGAACTTGTAATCAGCTTTATTTTATACCAATTATATTCTTTTGTTATTGGTTTTTCAAATGAATTCTTTTTTCATTATATGGAGCTTCGCTCATGGAAACGAAGTGAAACTATTAAACGAGTGGTTCTGGGTATTTTAGGAGCAACATTAATTACATTACTATGTTTGTTTTTATTAAATATGCTAGTTGCACTTACTTTAAATGGAGTAACATTTAAAGAGTTTATAGCTACTCAATCTTTCAAACAATATCGTTTTGGTATATGGATTACATTATCAATTCTTACTGTTTTTCATGTTATTTATTTTTACAATAAGTATCAGCAAAATAAAATAAAAGAGCAAAAAGTAATTGCTGGTACTGCAAGCGCCAAGTTTGATGCTTTAAAGAATCAATTAGATCCGCATTTTCTTTTTAATAGTCTAAATGTATTAACCAGTTTAATTGATGAGAATCCTGAAAATGCTCAAGATTTTACTACGTCACTATCTAAAGTATATAGATACGTTTTAGAGCAAAAGAATAAAGAGCTAGTATCAGTAGATGAAGAGCTGCAATTTGCAAAAACCTATATGTCTTTAATAAAAATGAGGTTTGAAGATAGTATTGTTTTTACTTCACCTGATAGTGCTAGAAACCCAGAAAGTAAGGTGGTTCCTTTATCATTACAACTGCTATTAGAAAATGCAGTTAAGCACAACATGGTAACACCAAATAAACCTTTACATATAGAAATATATGAAGATGATGGTTATTTGGTAGTAGAAAATAATTTGCAACCTAAGCAAATAGTAAAGAAGAGTAGTGGCGTTGGCTTAAGCAATATCATGCAACGTTATGCCTTATTAACGACAAGAAAAATAGATATAACAAAAGAAAAAAGTAAGTTTTCGGTAGCTATACCAATGCTTACAAAACAAATTTCAGTTATGAAACATCAATCATCAAAAGATATAGACGACAGTTATTTACGTGCAAGAGATCATGTAGAAGAACTTAAAGGCTTTTATTATAGTCTTATTTCATACGTATTCGTTATTCCATTTTTAGCCTTTATAAATTATAAAACTTCATGGCATTTCCAGTGGTTTTGGTTCCCAATGTTTGGTTGGGGAATTGGGTTAGCAATTCATGCTTTCAGAGTTTTTGTAAATAATGGTGCTTTTGGACGAAACTGGGAAAAACGTAAGATTGAAGAATTTATGAAGCAAGAGGAGGAAGATACAAGATGGAACTAACAACTAGTGTCATGAAAAATTTTAATAAAGAAGAAAAATATATTAGCGCCAAAAAGCGTGTAGATAATATAAAAGCATTTTATACGCATCTTGTTGTTTACGTTTTAATAAATACATTCATATCTTCTATTAAAATTATATTTAACATCAGAGGCGGAGAATCTTTTTCTGAGGCTTTCTTTGATTTTACAACATTTACCGTTTGGATGGCCTGGGGTATAGGTATTACATTTCATGGTTTTGCTGTAATTAGTGAAAGCACTTTGTCTTTTAGGCGATGGAAGGAGAAGAAACTACAGCAATTTTTAGATGAGGAAGAGGCCAATTTTAAATTAACTAATAACCAACTAGGTATAGAAAACCAAGAAGTAGATTTCTCAAAAAGAGAGGCTTATGTTCATGCTAAAAAGAAAGTAGATGATTTAATTGGTTTTTGTTGGCATGCCGTAGTTTATATAGTTATTAACATATTTATTCTTTCGGTACTATACTTTATAACCAATTTGTCTTTTACAGCTTGGTATACCTATGCCACACTTTTTTTCTGGGGTATTGGTTTAGGTATTCATGCTATAGCGGTTTTTGGTAAAAGTGTGGTATTCGGAAAAAAATGGGAGCAACGTAAGATAAAAGATTTTATGCGTAAAGAAGAAGAACGTAACCTCTGGAACTAAGTATTATGAAACGAATAGATTATAAATCCGGACAAGAAGATTTTAGAAAAGAAGAAGCTTATATCAGAGCTCAAAAAAGAATAAAAGAACTTAAAGGCTTTTATTGGCATGCCTTCTGGTATGTAGCCGTTAATATATTCATTATTATAATGATAGGCAGAGGCTCTGGTTGGAATATTTGGCACTTTGGCACCTTTGCAACACCATTATTTTGGGGTATAGGTTTAGGGTTTCATGCTTTAGGTGTATTTGGTAAGAATTTGTTTTTCAGCAAATCTTGGGAAGACCGTAAGGTTAAAGAATTTATGGAAGAAGAGAATAGAAGACAAAAATTTCAATAACCATGGATCAAGATAAAAACAGGGATTATTTTAAAGCCAAAGAGAAGGTTAGGCATATTAAAATGTTCTACTACCATTTAGCACTATTTATTGTGGTGTTAATACTGTTATCAATTAATTTTTTGTATTTAGATGAGAACAATCCGTACTCAGAATTTTTCATATTGTTTAACTCAATTATAATTGTAGTTTGGACAATACTTGTTATCCTTCATGGTAGGTGGGCATTAAAGGGTAAAAAGCTTTTTAAGAAAAGTTGGGAAGACAAAAAGATTAAAGAATATTTAGATAAACAAGAAGAAGAAAAAGAAACTACCCTTTGGGAGTAGAAATGTCATTGTGAGGTGCATAGCGACGTGACAATCTGTAACATTAAACAGAGAGGTTCTCACGCTTTTTCAAAGCTCAGAATGACGGGTTTAAGATGTGTTTCAACATCTTAAAAAAAGGAGCTTCAACAATAGCTCCATCGCTAACGCAAATAAAAAATATGAGAGTAATAATAATAGAAGACGAAAAACCATCTGCAAGACGTTTACAACGCATGTTAGATAAATTAGGTATTGAGGCTAATACCATGCTACATTCTGTAGAGGAGTCTATTGAATGGTTTCAAAACAATGAACACCCAGATTTAATCTTTTTAGATATTCAGTTAAGTGACGGATTATCTTTTGAAATTTTTGAGAATATTAAAATTAATTCTGCTATCATTTTTACTACGGCTTATGACGAGTATGCTTTACAGGCATTTAAGCTTAATAGTATAGATTATTTGTTAAAACCAATAGATTCTGCAGAATTACAAACGGCTGTAAAACAGTACCAAGCACTTATGCCTGAAAAACAAGCTGTAACACTAGATTTTTCTGATATAAAAAAACTATTGGTAAACCCTATTGATAGGGAGTATAAAAAGCGCTTTTCAGTAAAAGTAGGACAACATTTAAAACTTATTAATGTAGATGAAATAGAGTGTTTTTATTCAGAAAATAAAGGTACCTATATGCATACTATTGAAGGCAGAAACTATTTACTTGATAAAACTTTAGAACAATTGGAAGAGGAGTTAGAACCACATACTTTTTTCCGTATTAGCAGGAAGTTTTTTGTTAACATTAATGCTATAAAAGATATGGTAAGTTATACAAACTCACGCTTACAAATAAAGTTAAACTCTTATAAAGAACAAGAGGTTATTGTTGCTCGTGAACGTGTAAAAGATTTTAAAGATTGGTTGGAATAGGGTTTGAGAGGTTCGTTTAACGTTCAGTATAAGAAACGTAGGGCAGGTGATAAGCACTATCGTTTCGGTTTATTACTTAGCTAAATATAAATATTTTGCTTTTATCTTTTTTTATATAAACGCCAAATTTTATATTTAGCGGACTTTGTTAATATTCACAGACCTTTCGGTTTAGCACAAATGCCCTATGTTTTTTTATACCTTGTTACCCTTAGTTTTTTCTTCCACGTTTCTTATGTGGTAATTCAATTCTCTTTTGTAAAAAGGTGCAATAGTATGTTTTTTACATGTTTTAATCTGTTCTATTTTTTCAACAGAACTTCCTAAGTCAAATAACATGTAGTCTCTGTATCTACCATCTCCTCTTTTTAGATTCTTATCTACTTTTAAAATTTCAGATATTGTAATTTCAAATTCATCTTCATTAATTTGTATTGGTTTTTGATTTGCAAAATGGCGAACTAAAAGCCATGATTTGCAAAATTCATCATGTTCAATAAATAAAGGATATTTATTTAGTAACTCTGTGATTTCTGATAATGTAAATTTATGAGCTTGGTTTTCAATTGTTGCAAGACAAAATTTATTACCAAATGATTTATCTTTTAGTAGTTCAATTGCTTTTTCAGTCCCGTTTTTATCTGCGTAATTCGAAATGAATTTGAATTTAGATGTGACAACATTTTGTCTCGGGGATTTCGCTGGTTTAGATAACTTTAAATACTTTTTGAATTCAACAAGTTCACCAGTCTTGGCATAGTAATTCAATAGATTTCTATATCCATGGTGTTTGATTTCGAATTTGTCTTCCACTAATTCATTAATGAAACTAATAGCCTCATTTATTTCATCTCTTTCCAAAGCAGTCTCCATAAGACTTAGTAGCATATGATTTTTCCTTGTTGGATGAATTATTTTGTCAATATAAAATTTAGCTATATCAGTTGGAATTGCTCGAATCTTTATTTGTCTTTCGAAACACCCAGAAGCATGGTAGAATGCATTATATTCAAGGTCATTTTTAGATGCTAAAGTTTCTTCAAGCTCTTTTTTTCCGAATACAATTTCATAAGCATATAAAGCATCAGGATGTTTATTAAATTGCTCACCAAATAAGTTTTCTGTTGAATTTATTGCTTTGGTAAGTGCTTCTAATTTTTCATCCATAAATTTTTGTAATTAAGGGTAACGACTTGATATGAAATCGTTTCAATGTTTTATATCTACTGTTAAACGAAGATAGCAGAAAATTTCTACAAAGTCAAGTGATTAAAATCAATCCTCAATCCTGTTTTCATCAAAAGCAGAAGGTAATAATTTAGGTATAAACTTAATAACTAAAGGTAATAATAGTGCACCACCAGGTAGCATAAAAATGGCCAAACTTGGTATAGATTTAAAAATATCTAATAATTGTTCTTGCACTTTTTTTTGTTCTTCATCATTTAAATCTCTAACGGTAGATTGGCTAAGCAATACCATAAGTTCTTTACTATCTTTTAGCTCTTTATACAAACGTTTACTATTTCTAGAAATGAGTTTTGTTACCATTTTACTAGAATTGTTATAAAAACTTTGCACAATATTTTTAGAGCTTAGTAATGCTATATTGTTTTTGTTAACGGAATAAAATTGGTTTACAGAACTAATAGAGTCTTTAATTCTGTCCTTAACAATTTCTAAATCGGTACCTAACTGTATTAAAAAGCGTTGTTCATTTTTATCAATTTTTTTATCAGTCCAGGTGGCCATACATGCTAAATCTAGAATATAACTTTTTTCTTGAGCACTTTTAAAATGGTTAATGGCAGTTTGGTATTCTAATGGTTTGCTGTTGTGATACCGTAAAGAAGATTCAAACAGTTTTATTAAACTATTGTCATATTCATTAATAGATAATTTAGAATTTAAAACATCCATTATTATGGCTTCAATAGAAGCTTCAATGTTTTTTAAATAATTAATAGAAATGGAATTGTTTTTTAAATATTCTTGATAAGCTAAAACATCAATATATAATAAAGCGTTAATGATAAAGTACTTAAAGTTTTTTGTAAGCACATTAGCATCAATTTGAATACGTTTATGAATTATTTTTTCTAGTTGTTCACTAGATTTTTTACCACCTAATAGTTCTTGAAAAAATGATGTTTTCAATTCATTAATAACAGTATAGAAGTCAATGGCACTATCTGTAAAATTAATATCAGATTTAGAATGGTGGTGCGTATAAAGAAGCGATAAAAATAAATTGGTTTTTGAAATCTCTTCCTCGGTAAGGTCTTTCTTTTCAATTACTCCTAAAACAATGTCTAAATTACTACCATAAATAAAACCGCATCCCCTAAGGGCTTCATAGTAAAGTGCCTTATCAGTACTCAAAAAAGTACTGTTATCTGAAATATCCTGAAGCAGTTTTTTTATCCAACCTTGAGCCGATGGGTTCATAGCACATTGTTTGTGTTAAAATTACACCTTATTTAAAAATATAAAAAAGAACTTGTATTAAATAGTAGTTTCTAAATAACTAATCAACTCTAAGATCATGCTGGCCCCTTTATTAAGCTGGTCTTTAGAAATAAATTCATTAGCTCTATGAGCTTGTTTTATTGATCCTGGGCCGCAAATTATACTTTCTATCCCTGCATTAGAAAAATGACCTGCTTCTGAAGCATAAGACACTGTTTGCCATGTTTTATTTCCTGTAATTTTGCCAATTAATTCTACAACGTCGGCATTTTCATTTGTGTTTAATGAAGGCACTATAGGGTGATTTTCAACAACGTCAATTTTAAAACCAGAAAAAACAGCTTGCTGTTCTTCTTCTCTTGATTTACAGTAATCTTTTAAATCTTGGTAAATTTGGCTAGCATCATCTTGCGGAAGGCATCTTATATCTAGAGAAAGTGTTGCTTTATTAGCAATAATATTTGGTGCAATACCGCCTTGTATCATGCCTGTGTGAAGTGAAGTGTGCGGCGGATTAAAACGCTCATCTATACTCCCAGAATCAATGAGCGTATTCATTTTTTGTTCTGCCCACATTACAATTCTTGCAGCTTCATGTACAGCACTCACTTCTTGCTTAATCCTACTACTATGACCTTGGGAACCGTTAACCGTAATGTCTATAATATGAATACTTTTTTGCCCAATAACAGGTTGTAGCATCGTGGCTTCGCCAATAATAGCAAATTTAGGTGTTTCAGTATATGTAGTTTTAATGTGATTTATTAGTTCTTCAGCAGCTAAACATCCAATTTCTTCATCATAACTAAAGGCGAAATAAATAGGCTTTGTTAAATTGGCTTTAACCATTTCTGGTAATGAAGCTAAGCAACAGGCTAAAAAGCCTTTCATATCACTACTTCCTCTGGCATATAAATTTCCATCGCTGTTATCAGTAAGCTTAAAAGGGTCTGTGTTCCAAGGTTGTCCTTTCACAGGAACAACATCAGTATGACCAGATAGGATAACGCCTCCGTCAACTGCCGGACCTATCCTGCAATGTAGAGAGGCTTTCGTGTTTTCTTTATTTGGAACTAGAGTAGTAATAACACCAAAATCTTCAACATATACTTTTATCCAATTGATGATTTCTAAGTTATTATCACCGCCTAAAACTGGAAATGAAACTAACTTTTCTAAAATGTTTTGTAAAGTCATTTAGAGCGTAATAAGCACTATTGTAATATTAATTTTTTCTTAGATAGGTGCTAATTTCAATAGCTACATCTTCCCATGTTTTACTAACGCCATCAGCACCTTTGTGCAAATCAAAACAAGCCTTATTAAGCGATTCTAAAGCTTCTAAAGCATTCCAGTTTTTAAGATTCATAACACCAGTTAGCGTTACACGTCTTTCATCTGCAATACTTACTTCTAACGGTAAATCATGAGTAACACCATTCATGGTTAAAGAGGCAATACAAGTACTATCAACATAGCTAAGGTTACCTTTGATGAGGTCTGTGTTTAACATAGCGCCAAAAAATGCCATTTTAATTTTAGCATCACGGGTATTAGTAGCATCGTTTGTAAATAAACTGCTTACAGGAATGGCGAATTTTAAATTGTTAAGCGCTTCTTGAGGTGAAGCACCAGATTTAATATCAAAATTAGCGGTAGTAAATTCACCACCAACTCCAACTTTGTCGGTAGTTTTATATGCAGTCCATTTTACTGATGTTGCTTCTGGTTTAACAACAAACTTTTCAGTTTCTATGACTTCAGTATCAGTATTTTTAGTGTCTTTTTTTTCGTTTTTACAAGCAGAAATACTTAGCGTTAATGCAATTAATAAAAAACTAATTCTTTTCATTTTTTTAATGGCTTTTGTTCAAGCGAAAGTTAATCAATAAATATAGAATTGCAAATATATGGTATGACATATATCATATTTTTAAAAGCATATTGGTGCTAATTTTGTTTTGTAAATGTTAGGTATGTCAAGAGCGTTAGTAAATAAATACAATATCGCTGGTCCTCGTTATACGAGTTATCCAACGGTTCCGTATTGGAATGAAGCGTCATTTTCTTTAAATGGCTGGAAAGATTCCTTAATAAAGTCTTTTAATGAAAGTAATGCAATTGAAGGCATAAGTCTTTATATTCATTTGCCTTTTTGCGAAAGCCTGTGTACGTTTTGTGGTTGTAATAAACGTATCACGAAGCAGCATAGTGTAGAGTCTCCATATATAAAAGCAGTATTAAAAGAATGGCGTTTGTATTTGGAGTTGTTTGATGATAAACCTGTTATAAAAGAATTGCATTTAGGAGGAGGTACACCAACATTTTTTAGTTCAGAAAACTTAAGTATGTTGATTAAGGGTATTCTGAAAGATTCAGTTTTAGCTGAAAACTATGAGTTTAGTTTTGAAGGTCACCCCAATAACACTACTAAAGAACATCTTAAAACTTTATATGACTTAGGTTTTAGACGAGTAAGTTATGGCGTTCAAGATTATAATGAAACTGTTCAAAAAGCCATTAATAGAATACAGCCTTTTGAAAATGTAAAACGTGCTACAGAGTTAGCTAGAGAAGTTGGTTATACTTCTGTAGGTCATGATATTATTTTCGGATTACCCTTTCAAAATTTAGAGCATGTAAAAAGGACCATTTTAAAAACTAAAACTTTACTTCCAGATAGATTAGCATTTTATAGTTATGCTCATGTACCTTGGATTAAAGGTAATGGGCAACGTGGATTTAGTGATTCCGATTTACCATCAGCAGAGTTAAAGCGTTTACAATATGAGTTAGGAAAAGAATTATTAGCTGAAGTGGGATATGATGAAATAGGTATGGACCATTTTTCGCTGAAAACAGATTCGCTTTATAAATCTATGAAGAAAGGAAATTTGCATAGAAATTTCATGGGATATACAGCTTCTAAAACTCAAGCAATGATTGGATTGGGGGTGTCATCTATAAGTGATAGCTGGTATGGTTTTTCTCAGAATGTAAAGCAAATTGAGGCGTATTACAAGCTTTTGGAAAATGATTTAATTCCTGTATATAGAGGCCACATTTTAAATGAAGAAGACTTAATAATAAGAAAGCATATTCTTAATTTAATGTGTGATTTTAGAACTAATTGGGATAAAAATAATCTTTATTTCAATGAGCTTCCTGAAACTCTAATACGATTAAAGGAAATGGAAGTTGACGGATTACTCAATATAGAATCAAACAGTATTGAGGTGCTTAAAAAAGGACAACCATTTGTTAGAAACATTTGTATGGCTTTTGATTTATTGTTACAACGAAAACAACCCAATACTCAATTGTTTTCGATGACTGTTTAATTAGTAAATGTAAAAATTATGAAAAAAATAATTGTACCAATTGATTTTTCAGAACATTCAGAATATGCTTTAAAGGTAGCAGCTAATATGGCTAAAAAGAATAATGCTGAATTGCTGGCTTTACACATGTTAGAGATGTCTGATTTAATGCTAACTGGGGCGGGAGAACAACCTCAAAAAGTGATATACTTTTTAAAATTGGCTGAACAAAAGTTTGAAGATTTTTTAAAAAAGGATTATCTGGAAGGAGTTACCGTAACCCCTATTGTTAAGCATTTCAAGGTGTTTAGTGAGGTTAATGAAGTGGCAAAGAAATATAGCGCAGATTTAATTGTAATGGGGTCACATGGTGTAAGTGGTGCCAAAGAATTTTTTATAGGCTCTAATACTGAACGTGTAGTACGTAACTCTGATGTTCCAGTTTTAGTAATAAAAAATGAAATAGGAGAAGTAGATTTTGATATCGTTGCTTATGCATGTGATTTTTCTGAAGACTCCATAGAAGCTTATTTAAAGGCCTCTAAAATGTTTGATAATATGAACTCAAAAATGTATTTGATTCATGTGAACTTACCCAATGATAGGTTTAAAAGTTCCGTTGAAATAGAAAAGGAAGCAGTTAATTTCTTTACAAAATCAGAACGAAATTTAGATAAAATGAAAAATATTTATTATGTATCTGATTATAGTGTTGAAGATGGTATTTTAAATGCTGCCAACAAACTGGGAGCAGATTTAATTGTTGTGCCAACGCACGGAAGAAAGGGGCTTGCTCATTTCTTTCAAGGTAGTGTTGGAGAAGATGTGGCTAATCATTCTGCTTTACCAGTTATAACATTTAAAATTTAAAAATATTTAAAGCTTGGTTAATTAATTTCGTGAAAGGCGTTAAATCCTATTTTTAGTGATTTGGCGCTTTTCTTTTTTACTGTATATCTGATAAGACTAAAATATTAAATAAACTAGCCTTGGTGTTCAAAAAACTATTTTCTAATTCGATAGCCTTGAGTTTTGAGTCTATTAATTTAGACTCTCTTGAGTTAACAAGAAACAAGGAGCTTTCGCCCAAAAAGAATTTACGCTCCTCGGCAGATAGTAATGTTGAGTAGTCTTTTACTATGGTTTTGGTATAATCATTCTGTAAAGCAAAGGATTCCAACTCCTTATTTACGGCGTCAATCTTATTGCCTAAACTTAATTTAGTGTTTTGGAAATCGAATTTTGTGTCTTGAAGTTTGATTTTGGCCAATTTTAAATCCCCTCTTTCCTTTCTTAAGAATAATGGGAAATAGATATTCAGGCCACTCTTATAAGCCGAAGTGCTAAAGGAACGTACAATCTCTGGAGTCTGTGATAAAAAATTGTATTGAAGATCAATCTGCGGTAACAAATTGTTTCGCTTGAGTCTTTTTTCAATGAATAAACCTTGGATTTTGTAGTCTAAGGACCTTAGCTTAGGATGAGTTTCAATGTTGAAGCTTTGTACATCAATTGCTGAGGTATTCAATATATTGTCTATTAAGCTAAAAGTTTTTTCGTCTGGAATGATATCTTCTTTGATTTCAATTGGTGTATTATCATTTAACCATAGATAATTAGATAGCTCCAATGACGATTTTATATACTTAATTCTAGCTTTTTCTAGATTAAGTTTACGATTGTTCAAGGTTATTCTAGCTTCTAAAGTATCAATAGCCGGTTTGTCTCCAGCTTCATAACTTTTCTTAATACCCTCAAATCTCATAACAGCATTATCAAGAAAATCTTCATATACTTTTCTTTCATTATATTGTCGAAGCCAATTGAAATAAGTTTTAGTAGCCTCAAAAAGTATGTCGTTAATTAACAATTGTCTATCTGCTTCAGCTTGTTTAACATATAATCTTGATTGCCTTAGGGTTGCCATACGCTTATTGGTTAATAAACCCTTTGCCAACGGAACAGAGACACCGGCGCTATACAAACCATCAATGGGAATATTTGCTTCTGGATTTAAAAAATCGCCATTGTTTTCTTCAAAATTTCCTTTGAATTCTAAACCAAACCATACAGGAATCTTAAATGAAGCATTTAACTTATCGAAGTATTCAGAACCTTTAAATTTTTTTCTATCATAGTCTACTTCAAGCCTAGGGTCAAAAGCGCCTCTTGCTTTCATTAATTTGGCCTCACTTTTTTTAATAACCAGGTTTGCCTGCTTTACAATAGGGTGAAAAGATTTTACATATCCTAGATATTCCTCTAAAGTCAATTTAGAGATGTTATCTTGTGCAGTAGATAAGCTACTAATAAATAAGATAGCAATAACTATAAATGATTTCATGTCTTTTCTTTCTTATTAATAGATTTATTGTCATTAGGTTGGTAGTAATTAGGAGGAAAACTGTTAATCTGTCTCCATAATTCAAACCAAATAGGAACATCCTCTAAAAGAGCAATAGTTTTAGCTCCTGATCCAACTCTTATAGCCTCTGGCCAAGAATAATCTTTGTTGTCGGGAGCAAGTAAAACTCTATATTTTCCATTATCACTGATAAAGTTTTCTATAGCTACAACTTGTGCGCCATAAGTTCCATAAGACACATTAGGCCACCCGCTAAATACAATTGCAGGCCATCCATCAAATTGAACACGGACTTTTTCGCCAATATGGAGGAGTGGTAAATCAATGGGCCTTACATAGGTTTCAACGGCTAGGTCGTATTGTGATGGCATGATGCCAACTAATTCTTCACCTTCTTTAAAGGTAACTCCAATACCACCGGTTAAAGCTTTATTAATAAAGCCACTTTGCGGAGCTGTAACATAAAGTAAACTATTACGCTTTTTATAATTGGTATATGTATTCTCTAATTTGGTTACCTGAGCTTGTGTGTCAAATTGACCAGATTGAGCTGTAAACATATCGCTTTGTGCTTTAGAAATTTTATCTGTATAAGAAGCATTGGTACGTGATAACTCTATTTTTGCATTAATAATCTCATTCTTACTTGCTAAATATTTATTCTGTTGTGAAATAAACTTAGCTTGAGTTTCTTGAAGCTTTAGCCTTTTTTCTTCAACATCTTTTACCGCTTTTAGTCCTTCCTCTTGAAGTGTTTTAATCCTAATAAATTGTGTTTCGGCAATCTTTAAATTTGTTTTTGATGCTTCTAAATCAATGCTGTCGCTTTTAACTTTAAGTTCCGTTTGCATCAATTTATTTCGAGTTTGCTCTAATTTTAATCTTTGTTCTTTCAGTAATGCAGAAATCTGCCTGTTTAAAGCTTCTACTTTAGCTTCGTAGGCAGTTACTGATGATGATTTTGCCAGAATCTGATCGTTAGTACGTTCAACCAGTTTAACATCAAAGTAATCACTTTTTACTTCGGAAATTCTTAAAATGGTATCTCCGGCTTTTACAAAATCACCTTCTTGAACAAACCATTCCTCTATGCGCCCAGGAATTTGAGACATGATATGCTGAGGCCTTTGATTGGGTTTTAATGTAGTAACAATACCTTGCCCTGTAATATTCTGGGTCCAGGGTAAAAACAGAACAATGAAAACCAATATAGCAAGGGCTAGTAAAAATTTATTGAGCTTTTTATAATAAGGAATATCAAAAATTGCTTTTGCAGATTTGAACTTTCTTATTTCAACTTTTTTATTTAAACTATTATGTGATATATTTAGCATAGTTTATACGTTTTTAATAGTTGCCTTACCTTTCTTTAGTAATATGTGCTGATTGCATTTCTCCCTCCAATTTTTACTTGTACTTACAACAACTAGGGCCCAAGGTTGGTTTTCATCAGTTAAAAAGTTAATGATATTCTTCATTTCAACTTGATTAAATCTATCTAGAGGATCTTCTAGCAGAAGAATTTTTGGTTCTTTAATTATTGCTCTAGCAAGAATTATTTTTTTAGAAATTGTATATGATAATTTATTTCCCTCAGCGTTTATTGTTGTCTCAAGTCCTTGGGGTTGTTCTTTAATGAAGTCTGTTAATCCAACCTTATGTAAAACATTATATAATTTTTTATCTTTTACAGCAGAACTTCCAAAGGTTAGGTTTTCCCTAATAGTACCTTCAAAAGGGGTTTCTTCTGAAAGAGACATGCCTAATTGTGATCTATAATAGTTAGGGTTAATGTTGTTAATAGAATGGTTGTTAATATAAACATTTCCAGAGGTTGCCTCATTAATGCCTAGGATAATACGAAATAATACCGATTTTCCAGATCCGCTTTCACCATTTACCAAAATTCTACTTTTCTCATGAATTTTTAAAGTTATATTAGACAGGATGGGCTTTTCTCTATCAGGAACACTATAGGATACATTGTCTAATTCAATATTTAGTCCTTTCTCAAAAATAGGAGTTTCTCCTTCTTGGTTTTCTAAGTCTTTGTCTACGATTTGACCTATTTTTTCTATAGATGTTAAAACGTCATAAAATGATTCAAGTCCTAAAATTAGTTTTTCAACTGAGGCTATTACTAAAAGTATAATGATTTCTGCAGCAACAAACTGACCAATATTCATTTCTTGGTTAAGAACTAATGCTCCTCCAATTAAAAGCAAACTTGCAGTTACAATAACTTTGAAACTAATCATTTGTATAAACTGAAGCATAAGTATTTTAAAATGGCTTTCTCTAGATTTTAAGTATTCATTGACCAAGTTGTCATTTTTGTTAACACCATGATTAGTGCTTCCTGAAAGTTTAAAACTCACTACAGTACGGGCTATTTCTTGAATCCAGTGTGCTACTCTATATTTGTTCTTAGATTCTTTTAAACTAGTTTCTAAACCTTTTTGTGCTGTGAATTTAAACACGATATAAATTAGGAGTAATAAGAGAATACCAAAGATTATAAAAAAAGGATGATAAAAAGATAACAAAATCAATGCAAATGCAATTTGTAACATCGCAGATGGTACATCAATAAGTATTTTGGAAAGACCCTTTTGAATTGTTAATGTATCAAAAAATCGATTAGCAAGTTCAGGTGGGTGAAAGTTTCTCAACTCCTTCATTTTTATTTTTGGGAACCTGTAACTTAATTCAAAGGAAGAGCGCGTAAAAATGCGTTGCTGAATCGTTTCAATAATTCGGAGCTGCATTAATTTAAGTGCACCAGAAAAAGCAACACCAAGGGTAACTAACACTATTAAAATAATCCAAGATGTGGATATTTGTGCGCCTTGTATTAGATTGATAATAGCTTGTATTCCAAGGGGTAATGATAATGCAACTAGCCCATCAAAAATTGCATAATAAAAAATTTGGAAGATGTCCTTTTTTTCTAATTGAAGCAAGTTAAGTAATCGTTGCCATGGGGTCATTGGAGTTACTGCCATATGAATAGTTTAAAGCGTTAAATATTAAGTTTAAATAAAAATCAGACGGAGAAATGCTATTGTTGCAATCTGTAATTGAAGAAAAATGATCTTTTAAAAAGTGTTGATGTAAGCTTCCTTCTAAAATTGTGCTAGCTAGACTTAATGGGAATTTATAATTTGGGTTAATTCCCTTGATGATTTCACTAAGTCTATGAACAATGCGCTTATAAATCACAAAATACCCATCTCTGTTTTCTTGGTCTACTTCTTTGGTTAAGAATGATTTTGAGTTTTCATTAATAATTATTCGGTTTAATACTATCTCATTTATATGGTTGTAGTTGGCGTCTTGTTTAGTTTTTCTTGTTACAATTTTTATTGCTTTATCTAATTTGTCACTTGAGTTTAAGTTGTGGGTTTCTATCACTAATTGATATTCTATCCATGCCCAATACCAAGAGGATAAATAAAGTAATAGTTTATGTTTGCTTTCAAAATATCTGTAAATTGAGCTTTCGTTTGATCCAATTAGAGTTCCAAGTTTTTTAAAAGTAAAAGCTTCAAAACCAATTTTATCTATTAGTATAATACTGTGTTGCACAATACGTTTACCTAAATCTGATGTTTCTGGGTCTTTTACATATATCTTTTCTGGAACAATAATTTTTAAATTTGAAAGTAATCTATCCATATTTAATTTATTTACATGCTAAAATAATAGTAATACTATTAAATATGAAAATAAAGCTATTGATTTTATTAATGGAGGGTATAATAAAATTTTATAATATAAAGTTTAATATTAAATGATAAACGAAAAACCAATTGACTGGTCCATTCAAAATGAATTAACCTATTTATTTGAAAAATTAATGGCAGTCAATAGCAGAGTTAACCACATCATAAACAGGAGCAGGGGATATATAAGGGATACCAAGACCAAGGCCTCTAAGAATAAATAACCCACCTATTATAACAACAAAAACAGGAATGGCTTTCTGAATTTTTTGTCTTACTGTACCATTTAATAAATGACTTGCATATATGGTTATTGTCATTAAAGGCACAGTTCCTAAGCCAAATAAGGCCATGTACAAACTCCCTTGAAAAGCACTTCCACCGTTAATTGCACCAAAAACTGCCATGTAAACAAGACCACAAGGCAAAAAACCATTCAAAAACCCTATAGTTAAAAAAGTGTCTGTGGATTTTCTCTTTAAAGCACTTCCTAAGGAAGATTTAATTTTTGATATTAATTTATAAATTGGTTGAGAAATATTGTATTTATTAAGTTTATGCTGTGGAATTAAAACAAGTAAAATCATTAAAACCCCAATGCCAATAGATAATTGTTGTTGAAAACCAAAGATGTAAAGACTTTTACCAATTAATCCAAAAACTAAACCAATAAGGCTATAAGAGAATAATCTGCCTATATGATATACGGTTGTCTGTGATGCTTTTTTAAAAGTGTTTGTTCTGTCTACCGGAAGCATAAAAGCAATAGGTCCGCACATGCCAATACAGTGGAAACTACCCATTATACCCAAAATAAATGCAGAAAGTAACATAAATTAATAATCTATAGATTTTTTATATAAATAGGAAATTCCATTATATTGCCAATCGATCTTAATGTTCCAACGGCCATCTACCAAACGAGAGTCAGGTATGAGCAAATGTGGATTAGATAATGAAATGTCACTTTCAAAATCTAGTTGTTTGTTAGATGGCCTATATAGGAACATTTTTCCTGTAATTTTTTTATAATCTATATTGCTAGGGAACAAAATGATTAACCCGTTTCCCTTCTTTTTATATGTGATATTTTCACTTAATTTTTTTGCGTTCTTTAGCTTGTCAATATCTTTTTGGTATGCCAATTCTTCGGCGTAATAGTCTTCAGTAACTAAATCATGATCGTATTTATCGTTCACATTCATAGTAACAATAAAATACATGATAAAAGAGATAAACCCAATAAAGGCTATTACAATTCCTGTTCCCCAATTTAATTTCATAATTACTGTCTTTATTATTTGAATTTCAAGATTTTGTGGCTGCTACAGTTATTGATTGCATAATCCCTTACAATAAAAAACCTTGCAGCCAACCAACCAAAATTTATTTATAACTTCTAGGTCCTAAAAAATTGGCCGTACAAGTTTCTATTAATTTATCATTTATGTAAACCCCAATTTTAATTTTATTTCTATCTCCCGTTAATGCTGAATTATTTATTTCTATAAATAGGGTGCCTTCAGCTATTCCTTGACTTGGCACAATAAAGTTATTACTAGTTGCAACTAATTTTAAAATTCCTTTATGTGACAATAATTTCAAGGTTACATTTTCAATGTCTTTAGTTGTTTTATTTACCAGTTTATAAGTAAAGACATTGCTAATGATGTTATTTTCTTTATGTTCATATAATTGTCCTGGTAATCTTAATACATTTGCTTCTACTTCATTTCTTAAAAATAACATCCCAGTTAGAATACCTATTAATATAATAAGTACAGCTATGTAACCTTTCATTCTGGCCGAAAGCTTAAAGGGTACTTTCTTTTTTATGTTTTCTTCACTCGCATATCGAATTAATCCTTTTGGCAGATTAATACTTTCCATAATATGATCACATTCATCTATACATGCAGTACAGTTGACACATTCTAGCTGGGTTCCATTTCTAATATCAATTCCAGTCGGACAAACATGTACACACTGCAAACAGTCAATACAATCACCATGGCCCAAAGAATTTCTATCTTCATTTTTTCTAAATTTTTTTCTGCCACTTGGGCCTTCACCACGTTTATAATCATAAGCAACAACTACCGATTTAGTGTCTAAAAGAACACCTTGTAATCTGCCATACGGACAAGCTATTACGCAAACCTGTTCTCTAAACCATGCAAAAACAAAGTAGAAGACAGCAGTAAAAATTACTAGAGGTATGAGCGTTCCAAAATGACTAAACGGACCGTCAATTATATATTGTATCAATTCGTCACCTCCAATTAAGTATGCTAAAAATACATTTGCAATTAGAAATGATATGACTAAAAATATAACGAGTTTTAATCCTTTTTTTCTAATTTTTTCAGCATCCCACTTTTGTCTTGCTAGTTTACGTTGTTTGTTT
The DNA here is from genome assembly GCF_045277075.1 of Seonamhaeicola sp. MEBiC01930. Taxonomy (GTDB): domain Bacteria; phylum Bacteroidota; class Bacteroidia; order Flavobacteriales; family Flavobacteriaceae; genus Seonamhaeicola. The sequence goes on from NZ_CP104270.1 coordinate 2,335,150, forward strand.
CTGTCACCTTCAATCCAATACTCAATACGTCTAAAAACCATTTCCATAAATATGGTTTGTGGACAAATCCAACCACAAAAAATTCGTCCAAAAGCCACTGTAAACAGTGTTATAAATACAATCCCAATAATCATTGAGATTACAAATAAATGAAAATCTTGTGGCCAAAATGGAAATCCAAAAATGTTAAACCGACGTTCTAATACGTTGAACATTAAAAATTGATTCCCGCCAATTTTTATAAATGGTGATGCCAATAAAAACGCCAATAAACCATAACTAACAAGCTTACGCTTATCATAATACTTACCACTTGGTTTTTTGGGATATACCCAAGCACGTTTACCTTCTTCAGTAATCGTCCCAATAGAATCTCTAAAGTTTTCTTTATCCTGGGTTTCCAAATGGTTTGTGTTTTAAGATTCCCTTTACCCTTTAGAGTTAAAGGGAATCCGTTTGAAACATTAGTTAGTTGTTGATTGCGTTGTGTCGACTACCGTTTCTATTTCAGTTGTTTCAATACTTTCATCTACCCAAATATCACCTTCAGGTGCTTTAGGATTAGCAGGTGTAGTACCTTGTAAGCTTAGTACATAACTTGATACTTGTGCTATTTGTGAAGGTTTTAATTGTGCTTTCCAAGCAATCATACCTTTACCAGAACGACCACCTTCAGATACCGTTTTAAATACATTTTTAATACCTCCACCCATAATCCAGTGTTCATCAGTAAGATTTGGCCCAATACCGCCGCCTCCATCTGCCATGTGGCAAGCCACACAATTGGTGTCAAAAACAGATTTTCCAGCAGTTAAATCACTAGCATCGGTTAATAATGTAACGGTGTTAATGTCAACTAAATCTTTGGCTGTTTTTTTGTACTCTTCAATAGCCGCCTTTGCATCGGCTAATTCAGTTTCCAATTCATCAAATTGTCCTCCCGCATCAAAAACATGATACCTTAATAGATAAACTGCAGCAAAAACAATGGTGATATAGAACCCGTACAACCACCAAGGTGGTAAATTGTTATCAAGTTCTTTAATACCATCATAATTATGGTCTAAGATTATTTCACCTTCTTCTTCTATTGGTTTCTGACCAAGAAGTTTAGCGTATGTTTCTTTCAACCAAGTAAACTTATAAGAACTTTCTTTTTCAGCTAAAAATTTAGCTTTGGCTTCCTCATCTAATTTATGAAGCATTACATTTTCTAAAGCTCCTACTATTGCTTCAATAGCTATTAAAATTAAGAGTACTAAAAACAGAAATAGTAATACTACAGGATATTCTATAAATGCTGGTTTTTCGCCTGAATCTATAAAGAATTCTACAACTCCGAAGATGATGAAGAATACGATGGGTACTCTTACCCAAGATGGAATTAATTTTCTCATAATGTGTCGTCGTTTTGGTTGTCTAAAGGAATATTACTAACAGTGTTTATGTAGTCTTTTTTTGCGGTAAATACCCACCAAAACAGTGCTACAAAAAAGATGAAAAAGATGAGTAACGAGATAATAGGATAAATCTCTATTCCCGTAATACTCTCCATATGATTTTTTACAAATTTTAACATGATTACTAGTTTTGATGATTATTCTGTGCCCTTGCTTATGTCAGTTCCTAATCTTTGTAAATAAGCAATTAGAGCAACAATTTCTCTGTTCTTCATCTCAACAAATTCTTCACCGTTATCTGCTGCGTACTTCTTATCAGCCGCATAGGTTTCAGCAAAGTCAGGATCAGAATGTAGGTTCTCTTCAATTTGAGCACCTTGATCTAACATGCTTTGTTGTGCATTGGCAATATCCTCATCAGAATAAGGTACCCCTAAGCTCACCATGGCTCTCATTTTAGCTTCTGTGTCAGATTTATCAAGCGTACTTGATGAACCAGTGATTAACCATGGGTAACGTGGCATGATTGAACCAGATGATGTACTTTGTGGGTCATACATGTGATTAAAGTGCCAGTTATCTGAATATTTACCTCCAATTCTATGTACGTCTGGTCCAGTACGTTTACTACCCCATAAGAATGGATGATCATAAACAAACTCGCCAGCTTTAGAGTATTCACCATATCGCTCTACTTCACTTCTAAACGGACGAATCATTTGAGAGTGGCAACCCACACAACCTTCACGGATATAGATATCTCTACCCTCAAGCTCTAATGGTGTATATGGTTCAACACTAGCAATAGTAGGGATGTTAGATTTTACCATTATGGTTGGTACAATTTGAATAATACCTCCAATTAAAATTGCTACTGTTGCTAATAAAGTTAATTGTATTGGTCTTCTTTCTAACCAAGTATGCCAACCTTCACTAGCAGTACGTTTTTTAGTAACGCGCTCCAATGCTGGAGCTTCGGCTAATTCATCTTCAACTTTGCTACCGTTTTTAATAGTTACAATAATATTGTAAACTAATATTAACATACCTACAATATAAAGTGTACCACCTATGGCACGCATCCAATACATAGGAATAATTTCAGTAACAGTTTCTAGGAAGTTACCATAAACTAAAGTCCCATCAGGATTAAACTGTTTCCACATACTTGCTTGTGTGAAACCAGCAACATACATTGGTAATGCATATATAATAATACCTAAAGTTCCTAACCAGAAATGCAGGTTAGCTAAAGGCAACGAGTGTAATTTTGTTTTAAATAACCTTGGAATCAAATAGTAAATAATACCAAATGCCATAAAACCATTCCAAGCTAAAGCGCCAACGTGTACGTGGGCAATAATCCAGTCGGTAAAGTGAGCAATAGCGTTTACATTTTTCAATGATAATGTTGGGCCTTCAAAAGTTGCCATACCATAACCAGTAATAGCTACAACCATAAACTTTAAAACAGGATCTGTTCTAACTTTATCCCAAGCACCTCTTAAGGTTAATAAACCATTAATCATACCACCCCAAGAAGGCATTAATAACATAACAGAAAAAGCAACACCTAAGTTTTGAGCCCATTCCGGTAAAGCTGTATATAATAAATGGTGAGGTCCTGCCCATATATAAATAAAGATTAAGGACCAGAAGTGAACAATAGAAAGTCTATAAGAATACACAGGTCTGTTAGCTGCTTTAGGAACAAAGTAGTACATCAATCCTAAGAAAGGCGTTGTTAAAAAGAATGCTACCGCATTATGTCCGTACCACCATTGTACTAAAGCATCCTGTACACCGGCGTAAACCGAGTAACTTTTCATAGCACTTACAGGTAATTCTAAACTATTAAAAATATGTAGTACAGCAACAGTAATAAATGTGGCTATATAAAACCAGACAGCAACATATAAATGACGTTGTCTTCGTTTTAAAATAGTCCAAATCATGTTAACTCCAAACACTACCCAAACTAGTGCAATGGCTATATCTATAGGCCATTCTAATTCGGCATATTCCTTAGAAGTGGTATACCCTAAAGGAAGTGAAATAGCTGCGGCCACAATAATAAGCTGCCAGCCCCAGAAGTTAATGTTACTTAACAAGTCACTTGCCATTCTTGTTTTTAGCAAACGCTGTAAGGAGTAGTAAACACCAGCAAACATAGCGTTCCCAACAAAGGCAAAAATAACAGCGTTGGTATGCAATGGTCTTAACCTACCAAAACTAAGCCACGAAATACCATCAGTAAGGTTTGGGAATAAAAACATAAATGCTAACAGTAAACCTACTGCCATCCCAACAACCCCAAAAATTATTGTGGCATAAATGAACTTTGTAACGATTTTGTTATCGTAATGAAATTGTTGCATTTCCATAATAGTTGTTGTTAATCTTTTTTGGTTAGTATTGAATTATCTGATTTTTCTTTAACAAGTTCGTCTTCAAAAAGCATACGTACAGACGGCGTATAGCTATCGTCATACTGTCCACTCTTTACAGCAATTATAAAGGCTACAAAGAAACCAACAGCTACAACAATGCTTATAGCTAGTAAAATATATATAACACTCATACCTAATTGAAGTTACGCGTCAAAAATACTTTCATATGTTTTTTTAAAACATGATATTTATCATGTTTGGTTTCGTTTTTTGGGCGTTACCCCTTTGGGGGTCGGGCTTTCCATTTCAAGTCCTCACTCGTGCCTCGCTGTGGGCTTTTCTTTGCAATCCCTAACGCAACTGCCTGCCAAAACCAGTTTCATTTCTATTTTAATTTCCTGCCAATAAAATTCGTGCAAATGGTGGTAAATACTACAATGCTAATAGAACTCAAAGGCATTAAAATGGCAGCAACCACAGGTGCTAACTGACCGGTAACTGCAAAATAAAGACCTATAAAATTATAGATAAATGAGAGTGCAAAACTCCATTTTATGACTTTAATGGCCGATTTAGAAATCTTCAAATAATTAACAAGCTCGTTAAATTTAGAAGCATCTAAAATAGCATCACAAGCTGGCGAAAACACATTTACATTTTCAGAAATAGCTATGCCTACATTACTTTGTGCCAAAGCACCGGCATCATTTAAACCATCACCAATCATTAAAACATTGGCACCTTCACTTTGATGAAATTTTATGTATTCTAATTTATCTTCTGGCTTCTGATTGAATAACAATTTAGCTTTTGTTGGGAGTAACTTAGTTAAGTTCTCTTTTTCTCCAGCATTGTCTCCAGATAAAATGACTAAATCATATTCCCTTTTAAGAACATTGAATAGTTTAGATAGTCCCCTTCTATAAGCATTGTAAAAAGTGAATTTCCCTTTGTATTCGTTATTTGTACTTACATGAACCGCTGTGTTTAATGTTGAGGTTTCAGCAGAATATCCAACAAAAGGAGCAGAGCCTACCTTTATGTTTTTCTCATTATGTTTTGCTTCAATGCCTTTTCCAATATGCTCTTCATAACTATCTAAGGTTAGTATATCATGGTCATCTAAAAGATTATATAATGATCTGCTTAATGGATGGTTAGAACCTCTTAAAGTACTTTTTAACAAAGATTCTTCAATTTCAGAAAGTGATTCGCCTTCATAACTAATTGTTGCTTCTTTATTAGATGTTATGGTTCCTGTTTTATCAAAAATAATCGTGTTTATTTTTGCAAGTTGTTCTATAACACTGGCATTTTTAAGATAGAATTTTTTCTTACCAAGAATGCGTAAAATATTTCCAAATGTAAAAGGGGCAGACAAAGCAATGGCGCATGGACAGGCTATAATTAAAACTGCGGTAAATACATTTAAAGCTTTACTAGAATCATTTATAAGCCAATAACTGGTGGCTATTAATGCTATTAATAAAATGGAAATGGTAAAGTTTTTGCTAATTCTATTTGTAAGTGTAGTGAACGATAATTCTTTATCTTTTTTAAACACATCGTTACTCCAAAGTTGTGTTAAGTAACTTTGTTCTACAGAGTTTAAAACATCAACTTCAATATTTCCATCAATTTGTTTTCCACCAGCGAAAAGCTTGTCTCCAGATTTTTTGGTTACGGTTTTAGATTCACCAGTAACAAAACTATAGTCAATTCGGGCTTTACCATTAATTAAAATACAATCAACAGGAATCAATTCTTCATTTCTAATAAGCAATCGATCACCTTTTTTAATATCATAAACTTGAACAGATTCCTCTTTTCCTTCTTGATTGATTTTGGTAATACCTATTGGGAAATACGATTTATAATCGCGCTCAAATGACAAAAACGAATAAGTCTTCTGTTGAAAAAATTTACCTAGTAGTAAAAAGAAAATTAACCCAGTTAAACTGTCAAAAAAGCCAGAACCAGCATCAATAATTATTTCTGTGGTACTTCTAATAAATAGTACGAAAGCACCTAACGCAATTGGGACATCAATATTTAAAATTTTAGACTGAAGTCCTTTGTAAGCTGAAATAAAATAGTCTTGAGCCGAATAAAAAATTACGGGTAAACTAAAAGCGAACATAAGCCAGCGGAACAGGTGCTTATATTGTTCAAGCCAAAATTCACCAACTTCAAAATACTCTGGAAATGATAAAAACATAACATTCCCAAAAGAAAAACCTGCTACACCTAATTTGTAAATTAATGACCTGTCAATTCGTTTTTTACCAACACTATAATCTTCTAAACTTATATAAGGTTCGTAGCCAATACTACTCAATAACTCAACAAGGTTTTTAAGAGATAACTGCTCATTGTTATAAGTGATTCTGACAGATTTCTTTCCAAAGTTCACAATAGACGAACTTACTGAAGGATGTAGTTTGTTCAAATTTTCTAAAATCCAAATGCAAGAGCTACAATGTATATGTGGTATGTATAAGCTTATAATTTGTGTACCCTCATTATTAAACTCTAGCAACTGGTCTACAATTTTATCATTTTCTAAAAAATTGTATTTGCCCGCAACTTCTTTAGGGGTAGCCCCAGGGGTATTTTGTAAATCATAATAACACGTTAAATCATTTGCAGTAAAAATCTCGTAAACAGTTTTACAACCGTTACAACAAAATGATTTATCGTCATAAAGAATCTCGGAAGATGTTGCATCTAATCCGCAGTGGAAACATGTTTTATGCTCCATAATATTTGCTCAATTTTACCTATGACAAAAGTCATAAATTGGCTTATGTTTAAATATGATATTTGTCATGTTTTGTGTATTTTTACACAAGATCAATAATTTTAGTATGAGCAAATGTGAGCAATGTATTATAAAACAGTTTAATTCTCTTAAGGCATTAACCAAAGACGAGTTAGTCCGAATTTCTGGTTGTAAAACATCTAAGAAAGTAAAAAAGGGAGAGGTTATTTTTGAAGAAGGAGATGTGCTTAATGGAGTTTATTGTGTTAAAGATGGAATATGTAAACTCACAAAATTAAGTGCTAATGGTAAGGATCAAATTGTGAAAATGGTTGTTAAAGGAGACTTGTTAGGTCAGCGTTCTATAGTTAGTGAAGAAAGATCCAACCTTCAGGCAACTGCTTTAAACGATATGGAAGTTTGCTTTATACCTAAAAGTGAGATTTTAGCAGACCTTCATAAGAATCCAGATTTTACATTTGATGTTTTGAAAGATATGGCAAAAGACTTAAAGGAGGCCGATGATGTTATTGTAAATATGGCGCAAAAATCTGTGAGACAACGTTTGGCAGAAACTTTAATATACATTCATAATAGTTTTGGTGTTAATCCAGACGGGACTTTAAGCGTTTTATTATCTAGAGAAGATTTTGCCAACATAGTAGGTACAGCCACAGAATCTGCTATTAGGGTGTTATCTCAGTTTAAAAAGGATGGTTTAATTTCTACTACTGGTAAACAGATTAAGATTTTAGATATTAATGGTTTAAGTAGAGTAGAATAGCCCTGTTCTAAATTTTGGTTTGTTTTTTGTTTTATTGTCATTCATAAATCTTTTTTTGTTGATTTATTGAAAATAAAACGCAATATTTAATGAAGAGACTATTTCTTTTATTTTTTATTTGTTTTCATTTTGGTTTTACACAAGAAGCTAAAATAGAAGTTCAGGAGACATCTAGAGCGGGAATGCCGCGAATAGATAGTGAAAATGGACTTTTATTAACCTATGGTAGCTATGATAATGCGGCTCTAAAGGTTTGGGATTTACACTCTGGATTTTTGTTAAAAACAATTGACTATCCTGCCTTAGTTAATAATATTTTTATCGATAAGGAAAATAATAGAACCTATATTGGTGATAAAAATGGTGTTGATGTACTAGATAATAAGACATTAAAAATTATAAAGGAATACCCCATAAAATTCCTGAAAAATTTTGTTTACGATTCTCAAACCAAATTGATTTATTTTGTTTCTGGAGATGCAGAATTTGATGGTAACCATTTTTTTTCCACTTTAAATCCTAAAACGGGCAGTATTGAAAGGTCTACTACTACATGGCCTGGTTTAGGTTCTCCTATGAATGCTAAGTTAATTTCTGTTGGAGATAACTCTATGATTGAGTTTAACACAGACCGTATGGAAAAAATTTATTTCCATATTCAATCATATCAATTTCAATTCTTTAACAGTGAACACGTAGGGTTTTTTAATAATTTGGATTTATTGTATTTTGATATAATTGATGATAAACATATAAAAGTAATTCGTTATAGTTTTAAAGAGAATAAATCGGTATGGGAAACCATTTTGGAGGCCGGAAGAACAAAAAGAGGTGTTACTCCGCTTCGTCCAACATTTTCTTTTACTCCAGATAAAACTAGGTTATGGGTGGCGCCGTCACAGGCACCAATGTATGAACTTAATACAGAAAATGGTGAGTTTGTAGGGAAAATAAGCTCAAGCATTGATAAAAGAATAGTAACTGCCGATAATAATTTTGTTTACGCTTTAGAACCTCTATCTGATACCTATGGATCGCCAGCTTATTTTAATAAATATAGACGTTATTCTAAAATACCTTTAACAACTTATGGTTATCCAATTTTTAATATAAGTAGTTTTGAAGTGTTTAAAGTTGGTGATGAAAGAGGTATGATATATAGAGACTTGAATAGTAGTATAGGTTCGGTGACAATTAATAATGCTGCCACCACTGTAACAAGTTACCATACAACTTATTATCAAAAATTTGGACTATGGGGAGGGTTTTACCCAAGCAATACTACAAAAAAAGTGTATTATGGTATGGGTGAAGAGGAAGGAGTGAAGCAATTTACACTTGGTAAACCGTTAAGCTTTAAACATGTTTATTCACCTCAAGAATATTTTAATAACGCTGTTGCTAATTCTGATGCAGAAATTGTGGTTACACAAAATGGAAATGGTTTTAATATTTCTACTTTAAATTCTAAAGAGTCTTTATTTGCTGATGATTTTAAGAATGTTACAACAGTTTCAAGTTTTAATCCTTTAATTAGAAATAAAGGTAATGAGGTTGCATTTTTAATTCTAGATGAGGTGGTTCCAGAGGCGGTTTATAAGCGCAGAATTGATTACTATGATTATGAGAAGAAGGAATTATTATGGCAAAAAGAAGGGGAGTATGAAGGTCTCTTTTTTATGGAAAATGAAAGCAAGCTATTAACTAAAAATGTTGAGAAAAAGCAAATAGAAATTTTAAATGTTGCTGATGGAACAATCTCCCGTTCATTTGCTGTTCCCATCTTAAATTATACCTATGATATGGCCATAAACTCATCTGAAAGTTTAATTCTCTTTTCAGATTATAAATCAATTTTACAGGTATATGATATAAAAAGTGGAGCACTTGTAAGTGAAACTAGTAAATTTAATGAAGAGTTTGTTTCATGTGATTTTATTAATGATGAGGTATATGTTACTTTAACCAATGGACATTTTAGGTTTTATAATGTACATTCTCATGAAGAAATTTTGAGGCTGTATATTTTTTTAGACAACGAATGGGTGGCTCACACTCCAAGTGGTTTATTTGAAGGTTCTCAAAAAGCCTGGAATAGGGTTTTGTTTACTAAAGGAACAGATATAATACCCCTAAATCAGATTTTTAATGACTTTTATACGCCACATTTGGTGAATACGGTTTTGAAAAGTCAAAATGTAGAATCAAAACGGTCTGTTTATAACCTTAATAAAGCACCAGAAGTTATTATAAGCTATAATGATGGTAAAAGAAGCTTTACAACTGATAGTGTTGGGGGGGTTAAAGAAATTGAAACAAGTGTAAAATCTAATAAAATAACTTTAAGTGCCGAAGCATTTGGAGATAGTATAAAAGAATTAAGACTATATCATAATGGAAAACGAATTATTTCTAATGGAAATGATTCTAGCTATACGGTTAATTTTATTGATGGTGAAAATACTTTAACAGCGGTTGCAATTAATTCTCAAAATACAGAAAGCGCACCTAGAAAAATCATTGCAAAGTATAGAGCAAAAAAAACTGAGCCTGAAGAAAATGATATTCAGGTGCATTTACTAACAATAGGTATTGATGTTTATAAAAACCCCAAGTATAATTTGAATTATGCAGTTGCAGATGCCATAGGGTTTCAAGAGTCCGTATTAAAAGGAATAGAGCGAATTAGTTCTAAGGTTAATATATATGATATTAAGAACAAAGACGCTGATAAAGCTGAAATTATATCTACCTTAAATACAATTTCAGAAAAATCGAGACCTCAAGATGTGTTTGTTTTTTATTATGCAGGGCATGGTGTTATGAGTGAAGGTGGTGATAAAGATTTTTTCCTAATACCGCATGATGTTACTCAATTATTTGGTAATGACGATGTTTTAATAACCAAAGGAATATCAGCTACAGAAATTAAAGATTTATCCGCCATTATTCCTGCTCAAAAACAACTGTATGTTTTAGATGCCTGCCAAAGTGGGGGAGCAATAGGAACTTTAGTAGCAAGAGGTGCAGCAGAAGAAAAAGCCATTGCCCAATTAGCAAGAAGTACAGGAACACATTGGTTAACTGCAAGTGGGAGTGATCAATATGCAATTGAGTTTTCAAAACTAGGTCATGGCGTTTTTACATATGCTTTATTAGAAGCCTTATCAGGTAAAGCAGATAATGGAGATTCTCGTATTACTGTTAATGAATTAAAGGCATATATTGAAATAAGAGTTCCTGAAATTTCTGAAGAATATAAAGGTAGTCCCCAATACCCTTCTAGTTTTGGATTTGGACAAGATTTTCCAGTTTCAACCATCTCTAAGTAGGTTTACAATAAACTCCAAACTTCTACATGTATTTAATCACTCATTTAATGTGTTTACTTATTTATTAAATAAGCACATTTTCAATTTTCATGTCTTTTTTAAAGTTTGTTAAATCCTCAAAAACAATATGGGAATTTTCTTGTATTCTTAATCTGAAAGGTTCAATTTATCACATTCTAAATATTGCTAAAAACAGCTCAATTTTGCTTGTTTTTAGCTCTTTTTAGCATTAAATTAATCAAAAATGGATAAAAAATAGTAAAAACCTCAATTTTTAAAATTCAGATTATGAACAAAAATACTACTGATTTTAAATTAAAAATACGCTTACTTTCTTTCGATATTGACAATACATTAATAGATTTTCACACCTTCAAAAGTAATTTTAAAAGAACCTGGGATAATTATAAGCCTAAAGATGTTCTTTTAACTTATAATACCGGACGTTTAATTGACGATGTTTTAAATATAATAGAACAAGGGGTGCTACCAGAGCCAGATTATATTGTTTCGGGAGTAGGAACTCATATATATAATTATAAAGAAAAAAAGGTTATAAAGGAGTTTAATGATGTCTTGGATGATGGTTGGGATTTAAAGACTGTTGAAGATATAGTTACCAATATTAATCATCCCATAAGTGAACAGCCTGTAAGGTTTCAGCATTCTTATAAGAGAAGTTACTTTTTTCATAACGCAAGTCCTGATTTAATTAATGAGATTGAGCAAAGTTTTATTGGTGCTAATATGGACGTTAATATTGTGTATTCCCAAGATAAGTTTCTAGATGTTTTGCCAAAGTTTGCTAACAAAGGTAATGCGTTGCATTGGCTACTCAAAAAGTTGAATTTAGAGCATTCAGAAGTTTTAGTAGCTGGTGACAGTGGTAACGACTCCGCAATGTTTAACATGAAAGATGTTAGAGGTATTGTTGTAGCTAATGCTCATGAAGAATTATATCAGTTTACAAAACACAGGGATGTATACCATTCTGAACAAGAAAAGGGTGATGGTATTATAGAAGGTCTTGTGTATTTTAATATTCTTCCAGAAGCTGCAAAAGTTACTGTAGAAGTAGATCATAGTGAGGACTTTTTTATAAAAAAAGAGCTTGATAGTATTGCGCAAGAAGACGAAGATGAAAAAGTAGCCTTAATTAAAGAAGGATATAAAAAGGCCGTAATAGCTTTAAAAAAGAATATTACACCTCTTGGTTTTTCGGCTTGTTCAATAGAGGATAATGTTGCACATGGTACAGACGAGAATTATTATAGTGTATGGGCTAGAGACGGAGCAATTACTGTAATAGGTTCATTGCCAATAATTCACAAGGACAAAGAAATTCATAAATGTGCAAGACAAACCTTAATCACTTTGTTTGAACATGTTTCAAGAAATGGACAAATTCCATCAAATGTTAGAATAAAAAATAATATTCCAGACTATTCTGGAGTAGGAGGCATTTGTTCTATTGATAGTGGAATTTGGGTTGTTATTGCCTTTTATGAATATGTAAATGAAACAAAGGATATTGAATTTTTAAGAGAATATATTTCAGATATAAAGCAAACTATGAATTGGTTAGGGGCTCATGATAGTAATAATGATGCTCTTTTAGAGATTCCTGAAGCAGGAGATTGGACCGATTTGTTTGGAAGAAGTTATAATATACTATATGATGAGATTTTATGGTACCGTTCTAATGTGTGTTATGGCAGAATGTTAGAAATGTTGGGTGAACATGAAGAAGCTGGTGAATACATCCGTTGGTCTCAAGTTATTAAAAAGGAGATTCTTCAGAATTTTTGGCCTTCAACGCAGCAGCAGTTATTTCAGTCGGTATCTTTTGCTGAAAAACAGTTTACTCTAGGAGATACATCATATTTAATTGCACAAACAACGCCATTTGATTTTAGTTGGCGTTGTGATACACTTGGTAATATTTTGGCCTTTTTACACGGAACTATAGATTCTGAAAAAGCACATCAGACTTTTAAATTTATGTTAGGAGTAGGAGTAAATGATCCTTTCCCTGTTGCTAATGTGTATCCAGTTGTTAGTCCTGGTGATCCAGATTGGAGACCATATTATACAGTTAACCTTTTAAATCTTCCTAATCATTATCATAATGGAGGTATTTGGCCTTTTGTTGGTGGCTTTTGGGTAAAGTTTGTTAATAAGTTGGGGCTTAAGGAAGTGGCAATTTCAGAGTTGCACAAGCTTGCATTGATAAATAAAGAAGGGATAAATGAGGAGTGGGAGTTTACAGAGTGGGCGCATGGAACAACTGGTAAACCCATGGGTAAAGCGTATCAGGCATGGTCTGCAGCACAATATATATCTGCATGTCATGATTTAAAAATAATTAAATAACTAAAACTTATAACTATGAAATCAATTTTAATGATCTCCCTTCACGGATATGTTGCAGCACATGCAGAACTAGGAAAACCAGATACAGGTGGGCAAGTAGTGTATGTTTTGGAATTAGCAGAACGTTTTAGTAGGTTAGGTAAAAAAGTAGATTTAGTAACGCGGCAATTTGAAGATCAGCCTGAGTATGATTATGTGGATGATAATTATAGTGTATGGCGTATACCTTTTGGAGGTAAAGATTTTATCCGAAAGGAAGATATGCACGACCATCTTAAGAAATTCGTTACTAATTGTTTAGCAGCTATTAAGAAGCAAAATAAAAAATATGATGTTGTCTATTCTCACTATTGGGATGCCGGTTGGGCAGGACAAAAAATTGCTGAAGAATTAGGTATTTCTCATGTGCATACCCCACATTCAGTTGGTTGGTGGAAACAACATACTATGGGTAGTGATATGAATGAAAAGGAAATGGAAAAGACATATCGCTTTAAAGAACGTATTAGGAAGGAGTATTTTGTATATCAAATGTGTAATCACGTTATTGCAACTACCTTACCTCAAGTTGATTTAATTACCAAACAATATGACGTACTACCAAAAAACTGTACAATGATTCCACCAGGAATTGATGAAAACAGATTTTTTCCAGTACCATCTAAAGAAAACGATAAGATTAGATTAAAATATGACATTCATCCTACAGATATCTTAACTTTAGGAAGAATGGCTCATAATAAAGGTTATGATCTTTTAATTAAATCATTACCAACTGTTTTTGAACTTTGTCCGGAAGCGCGTTTGGTAGCTGCAATTGGTAGTGATAATTCCAATCAGGATGATGAAGGTGTAGCTACATTAAAAAAGTTAGCCACAGAACTTGGAGTAATGGATAAAATTAAATGGAAGAGCTATATAGATGATGAAGATTTGGCCAATGTTTACAGGGCAGCAAATATTTTTGCGATGCCTTCTAGATATGAACCTTTTGGTATGGTAGCCATTGAAGCTATGGCATGTGGTACCCCAAGTGTTATTACTGTTCATGGTGGTTTGTATGATTTAATAGATTTTGGTAACCAAGCCTTGTTTGCAGATCCGCATAGACCCGTAGAGTTTGGTGCAATGATGGCAATGCCGTTGCTATACCCTAATATGAGAAATGAACTTTCTGTTGAAGGAGCTCGTTTTGCTAGACGAAACTTTGGGTGGACGGGAATTGCTAAGCGTATGTTGCAAGTATTTAGAAGTTCTATTAACCAACAAACTATGGAAACGAATATATTCTTTTAAAATACATTATAATGAATAATTTTGTTTGTTTTGGTGAAGTACTTTGGGATGTTTATCCTGATAAAAAGAAAATTGGTGGGGCACCTTTAAACGTAGCGTTAAGACTTCATTTGTTTGGCAATAATGTTAGTGTTATTAGTGCTATAGGCAATGATGAGTTAGGGCATAAGTTAAAGTGTTATTTACTTGAAAAAGGGTTGCCTATTGACGGTATTCAGGTGCATGATGATTATAAAACAGGAGATGTTCAAGTTTCTTTAAATGAGAAAGGTTCTGCAACCTATAGTATAGAATATCCTAGGGCATGGGATAAAGTAGGACTTAATAATGATTTAATACAAAAAGTAGCCAGTGCAGATGCATTTGTTTTTGGGAGTTTAGTTACTAGAGATGAGGTTTCAAAGGATACACTTTATAAACTATTGGAATTGGCAAAATACAAAATATTCGACCTTAATTTACGTCCGCCATATTATTCTAAAGGAATACTTTCTTATTTAATGGATAAAGCAGACTTTATTAAGTTTAATGATGATGAGTTATATGAGGTTAGTACTTTTTTAGGGTCCAAATCTAAAAATTTAGAAAAGAACATTTACTTTATTTCTGAGATAACAGATACCAAAACTATTTGCGTAACAAAAGGGGAACATGGTGCAGTGTTATTATATAATGAGGTATTGTATTATAATAGTGGTTACCAAATTAAAGTGGTAGATACAGTTGGTGCTGGAGATTCTTTTTTGGGCACACTTATTAGCAAACTGTTAAGTAATTTAGAACCGCAAAATGCTATAGATTATGCATGTGCTGTAGGTGCAATGGTTGCACAAAATGAGGGTGCAAATCCTGTGCTTAATAAGTCGGATATTAAGTCGTTTATAAGGTCTTAGAATGGTGTTTTATCTTGAGTCTCTACTTTTAATATTAGCTTCACAGAGTATTACAATTTCAGAAATGCGCTTTTGTATTGTAATTTCTCGTTTAGCGCTATATAACCAAGATAAATATGATTTTTTGTATCCTTTTGAGAAGTTTTGATAGTTTTTAAAAGCTAAGGGGTTTTCATCAAAAGCTTTTTGTAATTTTTCTGGAATAATTAGGTTTTCTATGATATCGGCGGCCGTCCAACTGCCATTTTGCTTAGCAATTTCAATAGATTTATAACCAGATTCTTGTATTAAACCAGATTGTTGTAACTCATCAATATAGCGTTTGTTTAAGGCACTCCAAGAACTTTTAGGTTTTCGTTTACAGAAATATTGTTTACGTTTTCCATTACCCAAACTTTTAACTGTAGAATCAATCCAGCCAAAGCAAAGAGCTACTTTAACCGCTTCTTCCCAACGCATTGTAGGCACATTCATTTCTAACTTATAAAAAATGAGGTAAACAGCATCATGATTATCATGATTATTTAGTAGCCAATCATACCAATCTGTGTTTCGTTCAAAATAAAGCTCAGGTAAATTATTCAAGGTTTAAATCTTTTTAGATTCAACGTAAAAATTAGGATCAACTTCAAATGTTTCAATTTTATTTTCAGAAGTGAACGTATTCCAATCAGATTTCGGAAATAACCAATGATCAGTTTCATTTACTTTAATTTGAATTGGCATATCAAATTTATCAACAATGTTCCTCCAACGATATTCTAAACTTTTACCATCAATATGATATTCTAAAGTTGGAACTTTAATTGTTCTTAAATATTGATTAAAAAATGCGGTTAAATCGATACCTGTTTGTTCGCTTAAGAAATTTTCAATCTGTTCCGAGGAAACCGTTTGATGATAAAATGTAATATTCATTTTCCTTAAAATTTGACGCCATTTTTCATCATCTTCAATGAGTTGCCTTAAAGTATGTAATATGTTTGCGCCTTTAAAATACATATCAATAGAGCCTTCTTTGTTAACATTGTAAATACCAATTATAGGTCTGTCGTTAGTAATGTTTTTTCTGGTTCCAATTACGTATTCTGAACCAGCTTTTTTACCATAGTAATATTCTATAAACAAATTTTCAGAATAAGATGTAAAGCTTTCGTGTATCCACATATCTGCAACATCTTTATTGGTAATGTTGTTGGCAAACCATTCATGTCCAGATTCATGAATGATTATAAAATCGAATTTTAAGCCCCAACCTGTTCCTGATAAATCATTGCCTAAATATCCTTTTTTGTATTGATTGCCGTAAGTAACAGAGCTTTGGTGCTCCATTCCTAAATAAGGTACTTCAACTAATTTATAACTATCTCTGTAAAATGGATACTGACCAAACCAATGTTCAAAGGCTTTCATCATTTTTGGAACGTCTTTAAAATGTTCTTTCGCTTTTTCTAGATTATCTCTTAATACGTAGTAGTTCATGTCAAGATTTCCTGCCATACCATCGTATACCTCTGTGAAGTTTACATAGTCACCAATATTAATGTTTACACCATAATTATTGATTGGGTTTTTTACTATCCAATGAAACGTTTTTGAGTCTCCAATTTGTTCAACCAATCTTAGTCTTCCATTAGAAACATTGGTTAATTTATCAGGTATATTTACACTTATAAGCATACTGTCAACTTCATCATACATATGGTCTTTACATGGCCACCAAACACTAGCGCCCAAGCCTTGACAGGAAGACGCTATAAAATGATTACCATTAGTGTCCTTCTTCCAAGAAATACCGCCATCCCAAGGCGCTCTAATAGCTTCTTTGGGGTGGCCTTCATAATATACATCAATTGAATTAATGGAATTAATATTTTGAGGCTGATTTAAGGTTATAAAATGGGCATTACCATCATGTTTAATGGCAAGCTCTTCTTCACCTTGAATTACTTTTGTCAACTTTAAGGGTGGTTGTAAATCAATTTGCATAACATTGTTTGAATTCAAAACTTTATACTGAATTGTATTCTTCCCTGAAATATATTTTTTTTCAGGGTCTACCTTAATGTCCAGATGATAATAGGTTAAATCCCACCATTCACGTTCTGGTGTTATGCTACCGCGCAGCGTATCTTGTCTTGTGAACCTTTCTTGTTTGTTTAAAAGTTGGGCATTAATGGAGTTTAAGGAAAGTGATGTAAATAAAAGCAAAAAGTAAAAGGTTTTCATAAGATGAATTTGTTTATTCTTGAAATACAGAATTAGGAAAGGTGATTAAGCTTTCAAAACCATTTTCACCAATAGCCGATATTCCAAAGAAAAAATTATCAATAACAATACCATTTAAAGTGAATTCTGAAATATCACCCACATACCTGCTGTAATCCCAAGTTGGAGAAGTAGTGTCTCTCCAATATATTTTATATCCAACAGCATCTTCAGCTTTTTCCCATTTAAATTTAGCTGATGGTTCTACAATTCCACCAATGCTAACATTTTTTGGAGCAGGAGGAGCCCAAGCCAAACTTGCTAAATTTATTGCATTTACAGCAGTTAGTTTTTTTGCATATTCAAAATTTACATGCTCAATAACATCTCCATATTTAATGCCGTTTTCTTCTCTAATGTCTTGATGTTGCTGATTGTAATTTTCGTGAGCCTCCATAATTCTTATTCCGGCATAACCCAAATCATTAAACGGACGATGGTGGCCACCTCGTCCAAATCTATCCAACCTATAAACCATCATAGGGTTCATTTCTGGCATAAAAGTTTGCGTTGTTTTGTGAACGTACCTAGCTAACTGACGAGAGATGCCATCTACCTCCCCACCAAAAAAACGACGCATTTTACGTTGGCGTTCAGTTTCTGTGGGAGGAACAGGTTCAGAAAATATCCTAAATGTTCTATTGTCAATGACTCCATCTATACCTTTGATGTTTCCAATCATATCATTATTTAGAACCCCAATAATATTCCAATCATTTTCTTTAGCATAATTTGCTAACCCCGCACCTCCGAACAAGCCTTGCTCTTCACCCGATAATCCTACATAAACAATACTGCTTTCAAATTTGTAAGAACTTAAAACCCTTGCAGCTTCTATTGTTCCTGCCATTCCAGAAGCATTATCGTTAGCTCCTGGAGCATCGGTAGTAAAATCCATGGTATCACTAGCTCTGGAGTCTATATCTCCGCTCATAATAATATAGTTGTTGGGATATTTTGTACCACGTTGAATAGCAACAACATTTACAACCCATGCATCATGAGGTACTCTATTGTTTCCTTCTTTTGTTACAAAATCTTTTTGATAAAATACTTCTAAGCAATTATTACATTTCTTAGAGATGGTTTCAAATTCTTGTTTTATCCATCGTCTTGCAGCTCCAATACCTCTAGTATTTGACACTGTATCACTAAATGTGTTTCTTGTGCCAAAATCAGCTAGGGTTTGAATGTCTTTTTGTATTCTTTTAGCTGAAACAGCTTCAATGATTTCATAAAGTTGGGAAGTGGTTTGACTAAATAAAAAGCTGATTGAACAGAAAAACAGGAGGGAAAGGAATAATCTCATTTTGAAATTTTTATTAAAAATACTGAAAATAAAAAACGCTTCAAAACTTAGAGCTTGAAGCGTTTTTAAAATTGAATTAGTCACCTTGCTCGGTTAAAAGCAATATTTGTTTTTTTGGGTTACTTTATTCGCAATAATATTTCTTAGTTCTATAATATTAGGCATATTAACATATTTAATGTAACGTTTTAAACCCATAAGCATCATGCGTTGTTCATCTCCAGTTGAAAAGGAAATGATAGAGTGCTTTCCTGCAGTTTCAATAACATCAATAGCATGGAATAAGTTTAACTTTGCCATTGCTATTTGCTCTTTAACATTATCTTCACCCTCTTTCTTTGCCATTTTTTCAGCACGTAAAATGGCAGATTCAGCTAAATAAATTTGAATTAAAATATCTGAAGATGCCAACATAAGTTGTTGCTGTTCTTCAATTTTTTCGCCATATTTTTCTAAGGCAGCTCCAGAAACCATTAAGAATAGTTTCTTAAGGTTATTGATAATGCTTTTTTCTTCAGAAAATAATTCTGAAAAATCTGGTGTTTCAAAAGATGGAATACCCATCAATTCTTCTTTTACAGCCATGGCAGGGGTTAAAACATCTACATGACCTTTCATAGCTTTTTTAATTAGCATACCAATACTTAGCATTCTGTTAATTTCATTCGTGCCTTCGTAAATTCTTGAAATACGGGCATCTCTCCAGGCAGATTCCATTGGTGTTTCTTCAGAGAATCCCATACCTCCTAATATTTGAATGCCTTCATCTGTACATCTTTGAACAAATTCTGAAACTGCTACTTTAAGAATAGAACATTCTATGGCATATTCTTCAACACCTTTTAATTCAGCTTCTTGGTGTGTGTCTTTACCGTTGTCTTGTCTTAATTCAATGCGGTCTTGAATATTCTTTGCAGCTCTATAACATCCTGCTTCACCTACCCAGCAGTTGGTTGCCATTTCAGCAATTTTTTGCCTTATGGCCCCAAAACTAGAAATAGGTGTTTTAAACTGAATACGTTCGTTAGCATATTTTATAGATTCCGTAATGGTTCTGCGTTGAGCATCTAAACAAGCCACAGCTAATTTTATTCTACCTACATTAAGCGCATTCATGGCAATTTTAAAACCATTACCTCTTGTAGAAAGCATATTTTCAGCAGGAACTTCAGTTTCGTTAAAGAATACTTGACGGGTTGAAGACGCTCTAATTCCTAGTTTATGTTCTTCCTCACCCATGGTTATACCATTAGGGTTTTCCGAATCATATTCAACAATAAAACCAGTAATATATTTATCGTCTTCAATTCTTGCAAAAACAATCATAAGATTACAGAAGCCAGCATTGGAAATCCACATTTTCTGCCCTGTAATTTTATACGATTTACCGTCTTCAGAAAGAACTGCTTTTGTTTTTCCAGAGTTAGCATCACTACCTGCACTTGGTTCTGTTAAACAATAAGAGCCAAACCATTCTCCACTGGCTAATTTAGGCACGTATTTTTGTTTTTGTTCTTCAGAACCATATAGTGTTATTGGCATTGTGCCTATTCCAGTATGTGCACCAAATGCCGTGCTAAAAGATCCCGTAGCACCAGAAATATAATCACAAACCAGCATGGTGTCTACAAACCCCATGCCCATACCTCCATAGTTTTCCGGAACAGAAACACTTAGAAAGCCTAATTCACCAGCTTTACGCATACACTCTTCAGTTAATGCATAGTCTTTTTGTTCAAATTGAGGTTTTTTGGCCCAAATTTCTCTATCAACAAATTCTGAAACAGCTTCTTTCATCATTAGTTGATCTTCGTTAAAGTCTTCAGGCGTAAAAATATCTTCGCATTTTGTTTCTTTTACTAGAAACTGTCCGCCTCTTAAAATGTCTTTTTCTTCCATAATAAATAATAGTAGATTTTTTGAAGTTTAATTCAAGAATTCGAAAATTCCGCAGGCACCTTGACCTGTTCCAACACACATAGTAACTGCACCATACTTTCCTTTCATTTCTCGTTTTCGCATTTCATCAAAGAGTTGAACTGAAAGTTTAGTGCCTGTGCATCCCAATGGGTGCCCTAAAGCTATTGCACCACCATTTACATTAATGATATCCGGATTTAAATCTAATTCTCTGATAACTGCTAATGACTGGGAAGCAAAAGCTTCATTAAGTTCAATGAGTTCTAAATCGCTTTGTTTTAGTCCAGCTAGATTTAAAGCTTTTGGGATGGCTTTCACAGGCCCGATACCCATAATACGAGGTTCTACACCAGCAGCAGCATAATTAACTAATCTTGCAATGGGTTCAAGATTTAATTCTTTTACCATGGCTTCACTCATTACTAATACAAAAGCAGCACCATCACTCATTTGAGAAGAATTACCAGCCGTAACACTACCACCCTGAGCGAATACAGGACGTAGTTTAGCTAAGGCTTCTAAATTGGTTCCTTTTCTTGGACCTTCATCTTTGGTAACCGTGTAATTTTTAGTAGCCTTTTTACCATTGGAATCAATATAAGTCTGATTTACATTTATAGGAACAATTTGATCTTGAAACCTATCTTCCGCTTGTGCTTTTAGAGCTTTCATGTGCGAGTTATAAGCAAACTCATCCTGATCTTCTCTTGATACTTTAAATTGATTTGCAACCGCTTCTGCGGTATTTCCCATGCCCCAATAATAATCTTCATGACCTGCATTAACGATGTCATAATTAAGCTCTGGCTTAAAACCTGTCATCGGTACCGAACTCATACTTTCAGCACCACCTGCAATAATACAATCTGCCATTCCCGATTGAATTTTGGCTGTAGCAATTGCTATGGTTTCAATTCCCGAAGAACAGAATCTGTTTACGGTAACTCCAGGAACATCAACACTATTTAACCCCATTAAAGAAATTAATCGAGCCATATTTAACCCTTGAGAACCTTCGGGCATTGCGTTTCCAACTATAACATCATCAATTCTTGATTTATCTAATTGAGGAAGTTCTTTTATCATATGCTGAATAGTTTCAGCAGCTAGCTCATCGGTACGTTTAAAGCGAAATAACCCTTTGGGTGCTTTACCAACAGCTGTTCTATATGCTTTAACAATATATGCGGTTTTCATAATTTTAAATTTTAAGAATTAGAAGTTTAAACTAATAGACTTCTAATTACGCAAGGGTTTTCCAGTTTTTAACATGTGCTGAATACGCTCTAATGTTTTACGTTCTGTACAAAGGCTTAAGAAAGCTTCTCTTTCTAAATCCAATAAATATTGTTCATTTACTAAAGTAGGTTCAGATAAATCTCCTCCTGCCATTACATACGCTAATTTGTTTGCAATTTTCTGATCGTGTTCACTTATAAAATTGGACGCTTCCATAGAATCCGTTCCTACTAAGAACATTCCTAAAGCTTGTTTTCCAAGAACTTTTACGTCCTTGCGTTTAATAGGTTGGGTATAACCGTTATCAGCCATAATTCTGGCATGAGCTTTTGCTGAAGCAATTTGTCTGTCCTTATTAACTACAATGATATCTTTTCCTTTTTGCAGTAAACCTAAATCAAAGGCTTCATAGGCTGAAGTTGCCACTTTAGCCATACCAATGGCTAGGAAATATTCCTGAAGAACATTTAATTCTACATCTCCTTTTCTAAATGAATCTGAGGCTCTAAGTGCCATTTCTTTAGATCCAGCACCACCAGGAATAACACCAACTCCAAATTCAACTAAACCTATGTAAGTTTCGGCTGCAGCCACAACTTTATCCGCATGCATAGAGAGTTCACATGCCCCACCTAACGATAATCCATGAGGAGCAGAAACCGTTGGGATTGATGAATAACGCATACGCATCATAGTATCTTGAAAATACTTGATTGCTCCGTTAAGCTCATCATATTCCTGTTCTACGGCCATCATAAAAATCATTCCAATATTAGCACCAACAGAAAAGTTGGCACCTTGATTGCCTATTACTAAGCCGTCAAAATCTTTTTCAGCTAAATCTATTGCTTTATTCAATCCGGCTAAAACATCACCACCAATGGTATTCATTTTAGACTGGAATTCACAGTTTAAAATACCATCACCTAAGTCTTCAATAACTACTCCGGTGTTTTTAAATACTTCGTGGCTTTTTCTAATATTATCTAAAATGATAAATGCATCTTGTCCCGGTTTTTTTGTTTGAGATTTAGATGGAATATCATAATAAAAGGTAGCTCCATTTTTAACAGAATAAAAAGATGAGCTACCTGATTTTAACATATCAATCACCCACAAAGCTGGTTCAAGGTCTTCAGCTTTCATGATTTCTATACCTTTTTCAACACCAATAGCATCCCAAATTTGAAACGGACCATGTTCCCATCCAAACCCAGCCTTCATAGCATCATCAATTTTGTATAATTCATCCGTAATTTCTGGAATTCTATTGGAGACATAGGCAAACATTGCTGCAAAGTTTTTTCTATAAAACTCCCCAGCTTTGTCTTTTCCCGAAACTAATATTTTAAATCTGTCTATAACCTTATCAACAGATTTAGTAAGTTCTAAGGTTTGAAATTTTGCTCTTTTCTTACTTCTATACTCTAAAGTGTTTAAATCTAATGACTGAATTTCACTTTTACCTTTTTCGTCTTTTACTTTTTTATAGAAACCTTGCCCCGTTTTACTACCTAACCATTTGTTTTCCATCATGGTGCTGATGAAATCTGGTAATTGGAATAATTCATGTGCCTCATCATTAGAACAGTTTTCATAAATACCATTAGCAACATGAACTAAGGTGTCTAAACCAACCACATCCACTGTTCTAAAAGTGGCAGATTTTGGTCTGCCAATAACAGGTCCTGTAAGTTTGTCAACCTCTTCTATAGTAAGGTTTAACTCTTTTACCTGATGAAATAAAGATTGTATGCCAAAAATACCAATTCTATTACCTATAAAAGCAGGCGTGTCCTTAGCTATAACAGAAGTTTTTCCTAGATACTGCTCTCCATAATTATTTAGAAAACTTAATACTTCTTGAGAGGTTTTTGGTCCTGGAATAATTTCAAATAGTTTTAAATACCTTGCTGGATTAAAGAAATGAGTACCACAAAAATGTTTTTGAAAATCTTCACTTCTACCTTCACTCATAAAGTTAATAGGAATACCCGATGTGTTTGAGGTAATTAAGGTTCCCGGAGTTCTATGTTTTTCAAGGTTTTCAAATACTTGTTTTTTTATGTCAAGTCTTTCAACTACAACTTCAATTATCCAGTCAACATCTTTAATTTTAGAAATGTCATCTTCTAAATTCCCTGTAGTTATCCTATTAGAAAAATTTTGATGGTAAATAGGTGAGGGTTTAGATTTTAAGGCTTTCTTGAAAGCATCATTTACTAACCTGTTTCTAACAGCATTATCTTTTAAGGTTAATCCTTTAGTTTGTTCTAAGTCAGTTAGCTCTCTAGGAACTATATCTAGCAATAAAACCTCAACTCCTATGTTGGCAAAGTGGCAAGCAATACCGCTTCCCATAATTCCAGAACCAATAACTGCAACTTTTTTTATGATTCGTTTACTCATTATTGTATTTTAACTAAAATTATTTTTTGTTGTAAATTTTTTTATTTGAGACCATATCCATTATAAGTTCTGAAACCTCGTAAAAATGTGCCATTTTTTCATCAGAGATATTGTTTCTAATAGCTTCATTAAAGGTTAATACTTTTTCCCTTGAATATTCCCTTTTTTCTTTTCCAAATTCGGTCAAATGAATTAAAACACCTCTGCCATCATTTGGATTAGGATGTCTTTCAATTAATCCTCTTTTTTCCATGGTTTTTAAAATCCTGGATAAACTGGTGGCCTCCATACCCATTTTAGGGCCTAAAGCTGTTGAAGGGGTACCATTTTCTGGATCAATACTTAGCAAAGTAAACCCTGTTGCCATAGTACTATCAAATTTAGCGGCTTCTTCGTTATACATCTTTTGAACTGTGAGCCAAGTCGTTCTCAGAATATAATCTATAGTTTTATCTTTCATTTCGGATGGTTAGAAGTCAAATATAAAAAAATTTACTATGCATGCATAGTAAATATGTGAAAAAGTTTCAAATTTTGTTAGTGAATAGGATAAAAACTAGCTTCAAAAAGGAGTTAAGCCTTGTAAATTTTATCTATTAATCCCTTATACTTTTCTTTAATGACTTTTCGTTTCATTTTCATTGTAGGCGTAAGGTGACCATCATCAATAGTCCAAACATCTGGTGTTATTTCAAACTTTTTAATTTGTTCCCATTTACCAAAGTCTCTATTGGCTTCATCAATTTCTTCTTGAATTCGTTCAATAAGTTTTTTGCTAGTTATTATGGTTTCTTTACTCTCAAATGCTATACCATGTCTTCTTGCCCATTCCTCAACAAATTCATAATTTATTTGAACTAAGGCTGCAGGCATTTTTTGGCCTTCCCCAATTACCATTATCTGTTCTATGAATCTAGATTGTTTAAATTTATTCTCTAACATTGCAGGAACAATATATTTACCTCCAGAGGTTTTAAACATATCTTTCTTTCGGTCAGTAATTTTTAAGAAATTATCATCACAAACTTCTCCAATATCTCCGGTATGAAAGTAATTCCCGGTCATAACTTGGGCAGTTCTCTCCGGGTCCTTATAATAACCCATCATTACATTAGGTCCTTTAACTAATATTTCGCCATCTTCGGCAATTTTAACCTCTACATTATCAATTATTCTTCCAACTGTGCCAATGTTTATACCTCCGTTAAATGGGCAATTTACAGATACTACAGGTGAGGTTTCTGTTAATCCATATCCTTCTAATATTGGCATTTCAGCTGCAGAAAATATTCTAATTAATCTAGGTTGTAAAGCAGCACTGCCAGAGACTAGAGTATCAAGATTGCCCCCTAGTCCTTCCTTCCATTTACTAAAAATTAATTTTCTAGCAATTTTTAGTTTAAACTCATACCACCATCCATTTTTTCCGTAGGGTTCAAATTCCAAACCTAATTTTACCGCCCAAAAGAAGAGCATTTTTTTTATTCCTTTTAATTCGGTTCCCTTAGCAATAATTTTGTCATAGACTTTTTCATAGAGTCTAGGAACCGCTGTCATTATATTTGGTTTAATCTCCTTTAAATTGTCACTTATTGTTTCTATGCTTTCGGCAAAATAAACTTCAATCCCACAATACTGATATAAATAAAGTATCATACGTTCAAAAACATGACATACTGGTAAGAAACTCAATGCAGAAGACTTTCCATGTTCCATTGGAACTCTTGAAGAGCTGTCTAATATGTTTGAAACCAAATTATTATGAGATAACATTACGCCTTTTGGGGTACCTGTTGTTCCGGAAGTGTAAATTAATGTTGCTAAATCTTCAGGTTTAACATTATCCTTTACAGCTTCAACATCTTTTTGATTGGAATCATCTTCACCTAACTCAATAACTTCTTTCCAATTTTTTTCTCCTTCTATATCATCAAAGGTGTACACTTCTTTAAGTTTGGTGTTTCCCTTTATCTGATTTAATTTTTCTAAAATCGTATCATCAGAAACAAAACAATAGATAGATTCAGAATGATTTAAAACATATTCATAATCTTCCTTAGATATTGTTGGGTAAATAGGGACATTTTGCGCACCTACCTGCAATACACCAATGTCTAAAACATTCCATTCTGTACGATTGGTAGTTGAAATAACGGCTATTTTATCATTAGGTTTTATACCTAATCGTAGCAATCCTCTACTAATTTTATTGGCTTGGTTAATATATTCTTTTGTAGAAATACTAACCCATTCACCATTATATTTAGATGTAAAGGCTTTTTCTAAATTGAATTTTTCAAGTTGATAATCAGGAAAATCAAAAATTCGGCTAATTTCTTTCATTGTTTTATTCAATGTAATGCACCAAAATATAAAAATAAATAGGATATACAATAAAGCTGTTAATAATAATGTGTTAAAAAAAATCATCAAGAATTGTCAAAGTGAAAAAATATCTATCATTTCTTTAGTAAAACTTCAAATTATTAAAACCCTTGATAAAGAAACTGTTAATCCATCAGTTTATGATAAAAGTCAGTTTATTCCTTAGTGATGAGCCGTAAATTTGATGTATGAAATTTTGACTAATAAAAAAGTTATATAAAATGGAAGTAAAAGAATTTAAAAGTGGTGTTTGGAATGAAACAATTGACGTTAGAAATTTTGTCATTAATAATGTAACACCATACTACGGTAATGAAGAATTTTTAGTTGGACCAAGTGAAAAAACTAAAAAGCTTTGGGATGTTTGTTTAGAAGCCTCTAAAGAGGAAAGACAAAACAATGGGGTTCGTTCTGTTGATACAGAAACTATTTCTGGTGTAAATAACTTTGGAGCTGGATATATAGATAAGGAGAATGAAGTTATAGTTGGTCTACAAACAGACGAATTATTAAAACGAGCAATGAAACCTTTTGGAGGTTTTAAGGTGGTGCAAAAAGCATTAAGTGAACATGGTTTAATAGCCAGTGATACAGTTTCAGAATTATTTTCTAAGTATGTAAAGTCACATAATGATGGTGTGTTTTCAGCTTATAATGAAGAGATTAGAAGGTTCCGCTCATTAGGTCTTTTAACAGGTTTACCAGATAACTATGCTCGCGGTAGAATTATTGGTGATTATCGTCGTATAGCATTATATGGTATTGATAAACTAATTGAATCTAAAAAAGAAGACCATAATAAGGTTACGGGTCCAATGACTGATGCTGTTATTCGTTTACGCGAAGAGGTGTCTGATCAAATTAAGGCCTTAAAAGATATGATAGAAATGGGTAAGAAATATGACCTAGATCTATCTAGACCAGCTGAAAATGCTCAAGAAGCTGTTCAGTGGACCTATATGGGGTATTTAGCTGCCGTAAAAGAACAAGACGGAGCTGCAATGTCTTTAGGAAATGTATCTTCTTTCTTAGATGTTTATATAGAAAATGATTTACAAAAAGGTTTAATTACTGAAACTGAAGCTCAAGAGTACATAGATCAATTTGTAATGAAATTACGTATGGTTCGTCACTTAAGAATGAGTGCTTATGATGAAATTTTCGCTGGTGACCCAACTTGGGTAACAGAAGCTATTGGTGGTATGTTTTCAGATGGAAGAACTAAAGTTACAAAAACTTCCTTCCGTTTCTTAAATACACTTTATAACTTAGGACCATCACCAGAACCAAATATCACGATTCTTTGGTCTAATAATTTACCTCAAAATTTTAAAAACTACTGTTCTAAAGTAGCTATTGATACGTCTTCAATACAATTTGAAAATGACGATATGATGAGAGAAATGAGAGGTTCTGATGATTATGGTATTGCATGTTGTGTGTCTTACCAAGCTTTAGGTAAACAAATTCAATTCTTTGGAGCACGTACAAACTTAGCTAAAACACTTTTATTGGCTATTAACGGTGGACGATGTGAAAATACTGGAACAAAAATGGTGGAAGGTATTGAGCCAATGGAAGATGAAATTTTAGATTTCGATAAGGTAATGGCTAAATTTAAAATTGCCATGAAAGAGGTAGCACGTGTGTATAATGATTCTATGAATATTATTCACTACATGCACGATAGATATTACTACGAAAAAGCACAAATGGCATTAATTGATACAAATCCTGAGATCAATATCGCTTATGGTGCTGCAGGTCTCTCTATTGTAGCAGATTCATTATCAGCTATAAAATATGCTAAAGTGAAACCTGTTAGAAATGAAGAAGGCTTAACTGTTGATTTCGAAATAGAAGGAGACTTCCCTAAATATGGAAATGATGATGATAGAGTAGATATTTTTGCACATGATGCCGTTAGAGATTTCAATAATGAATTAAAAGCTTTACCTGTTTATAAAGATGCAGAACCAACAATGTCTGTTTTAACAATTACATCTAACGTAGTTTATGGTAAGAAAACTGGAGCAACGCCAGATGGTAGAGCTAAAGGTGTGCCTTTTGCTCCTGGGGCTAATCCAATGCACGGACGTGATACTCACGGAGCTATTGCATCGTTAAACTCAGTTGCTAAAATAGATTATGAAGATTCTCAAGATGGTATTTCAAATACCTTCTCTATAGTACCTAAATCTCTAGGGTCAACTGAAGAAGATAGAATATCAAACTTATCTACAACATTAGATGGTTATTTCTCTAGAAATGCACAGCATTTGAATGTAAATGTTTTAAATAAAGAAACATTGCTTGATGCTATGGAGAACCCTGAAGAGTACCCACAGTTAACCATTAGGGTTTCGGGGTATGCTGTTAACTTTATCAGATTGACAAAAGAACAGCAGTTAGAAGTGATTACAAGGTCATTCCACGATTCAATGTAATTATAAATTAGTCAAATAAGAACTTCCGAAAATCAAAAATTTTCGGAAGTTCTAATTTAAAGAAGAGCCTTATCAAAACAGCAGATTATACATTAAGAGTGCATTCTATTGAATCGTTTGGAACTCATGACGGACCTGGTATTAGAATGGTTGTGTTTTTGCAAGGTTGTAAATTAAAATGCTTGTATTGCCATAACCCTGACACTATAGATACTCATGGAGGTAAGGAATATCCTATTGAAAGCTTGGTAAAGCGAGCTATAAATATGAAATCTTACTTTGGTGAATTTGGTGGTGTTACAGTCTCAGGAGGAGAACCGTTGTTGCAATCAAAAGAATTGGTGCATTTTTTTCAAAGACTTAAAGAAGAAGGTATACACACAAATATTGATACTAACGGAAGAGTGTTAAATCATTTTACTGAAGAATTATTAGATAACTATGCAGACTTAGTTATGTTAGATATAAAACATATGCATGAGGATGGTTATCAAATGCTAACAGGTCAGAAAAATAAGGAAACTACATTCAACTTTGCAAAATATAGAGAAGCCTCAGGTAAACCAATGTGGTTACGTTATGTGTTAATTCCAGGAATTACAAATACGCCAGAGTTGTTAAACGAAATGGGAGCGTATTTTAAAGATTATAAAACTATTGAAAAAATAGAGATTCAGCCTTATCACAAACTAGGTATTCATAAATGGGAATCATTAGGTTGGGAATATCAGCTAAAAGATGCCCGAGAAAATACTGAAGAAGAAATAGATGAGGCAGTAAAAATTTTAGAAAATTATTTTAAAGAAGTAAAAGTAAACTAATATGAGTTGGCGATAAACCAACTAAAAAGACAGAATTATGAGTGGGCAAAAGTTAAAAAATCGTTGGTTAATAGCGGCATCAGCTGTTGGAATTCATATCTCAATTGGGTCGGTATATGCTTATTCAGTTATGACCAATCCAGTAAAAGATATATTTGATGTAGACGGTAGTGTTATTAAATGGGCATTTAAAATAGCTATTTTGTTATTAGGGTTATCAGCAGCCTTTTTAGGACGTTGGGTAGAAAAAGTGGGGCCAAAAGTTAGTGGTACTGCTGCAGGCTTGTTTTATGGTTTTGGAATTTTAGGTTCCGGTCTAGCTGTACAACTAGAATCACTTTGGTTGTTTTATTTATGCTATGGTGTAATTGGTGGTATAGGTCTAGGTTTAGGCTATATAACTCCAGTTAGTACATTGGTGAAATGGTTTCCAGACAGACGTGGTCTAGCAACAGGAATGGCTATTATGGGCTTTGGTTTTGCTGCCTTAATTTTCGGTCCTGTTATGCAATCTTTATTTGATGCTGTTGGAGTATCTACAGCCTTTTATATTTTAGGAGCAATTTATATGATTCTAATCTTATCATCAGCTAGATATATTGAAAGACCACCTAAAGATTATTTACCTGATGGGTTTAAACCAGGAGAAGGTAAAACAATTAAAGCAGATATTTCTAATATAACGGCTAACGAAGCATTAAAAACTTCACGCTTTTATTATATCTGGATTATGATGTTTATTAATATTTCTTGTGGTATAGCAATAATTTCTGCTGCTAGTCCAATGATGCAGGAAAAGCTTAATTATACACCAATGGAAGCTGCTGCTATTGTTGGTTTAATAGGTGTGTTTAATGGTTTGGGTAGAATTATGTGGTCTAGTTTATCAGATTATTTAGGAAGAGCCAATACCTATATTGTTTTCTTTGCATTCCAGATATTAGCATTTTGGTTGTTACCTCAAATATCAATGGAATTGGCATTTTTGGTAGTGTTATTTACAGTTATTACCATGTACGGTGGAGGCTTTGCTACCTTACCAGCATTTTTAGGAGACCTATTTGGTACCAAGCAGCTAGGTGCTATTCACGGTATGGTTTTAGCAGCCTGGGGATTAGCAGGGGTTGTTGGGCCAACAATTTATGATGTTGTTAAAAATGCAACTGGATCTTTAGATGCTACACTTCTAGTATTTGCAGGTTTATTTGTTGTAGCGTTAATAGTGTCATTACTAATGAAAAGAACGGTAACTCAAGCATACAGAAAAATAAATAAAGACTTAAAATTTGCATAAAAAGCAAGTTTAAACAATTTCCATTTTTTCTTTTTTACTGAAAACCCCGAAGCGATTTTTAAAAAGCTTCGGGGTTTTCTCTGTTTTTAATTTTTTTTGTAAAACTATTGATTACAAGTTGGTTATATGATTTATGTCATAAAAAACACTGTGGTTTAAACGTATATTTAAAAGAGTTTTTAACTAAGAATAATCAAAAAGTATAAATTATGGAATTACTAGAAAATGTAAAGACACGGGTTTATAAATTTGGTAATAAAAAAGCCGATGGAAACCGGGATATGAAAAATTTGTTAGGAGGAAAAGGTGCTAATTTAGCAGAAATGAGCTCTATTGGTGTGCCGGTGCCTCCTGGTTTCACAATTACTACAGAAGTTTGTGCAGAATACAATGAGCTAGGTAGAGATGCGGTTGTTGAATTGATTAAAAATGAAGTAGAGGCATCAATAGCTAACATTGAAAAACTAATGGGAACGGAGTATGGCAATAAAGAAAACCCTTTATTGGTTTCGGTTCGTTCAGGAGCAAGGGTTTCGATGCCAGGTATGATGGACACGGTTCTAAACCTTGGTATGAATGATGAAGTTGTGTTGGGACTTGTTAAAAAAACAAATAACGAGCAATTTGCCTGGGATTCATACCGTCGATTTATTCAAATGTATGGTGGTGTAGTTTTGGGCATGAAACCAGAATCAAAAGAAGATATAGATCCGTTTGAAGAAATTATTGAAAGTTTAAAAGATAAACGAGGTATAAAGTTAGATACTGAATTTTCAGTACAAGACTTACAAGATTTAGTTTATGATTTTAAAGATTTAGTTAGAAAAAGAACAGGTTTGCTCTTTCCAACAGACCCATGGGAACAGCTTTGGGGTGCTATTATGGCGGTGTTTAATAGTTGGAATGGAGATAGAGCTATTTATTATAGAACAATGAACGGCTACCCAGCTGATTGGGGAACTGCTGTAAATGTACAAGCCATGGTATATGGTAATATGGGAGATAATTCTGGAACAGGAGTTTGTTTCACCAGAGATGCTGGAACGGGTGAAAATGTTTTTAATGGTGAATATCTAATAAATGCTCAAGGTGAAGATGTGGTAGCTGGTGTGAGAACGCCCCAGCAAATTACTAAATTGGGTTCCCAGCGTTGGGCAGAATTAGCTCAAATTGAAGAAGAAGAGCGCAAAGAATTGTACCCTTCTTTAGAAGAATTAATGCCATCGATTTTTGAAGAGTTGAATGGCTATCAGGATATATTAGAAAAGCATTATCGGGATATGCAAGATATGGAGTTTACTATGCAAGATGGCAAACTCTGGATACTACAAACAAGAAACGGTAAGCGTACTGGGGCTGCCATGGTTAAAATTGCTATGGATTTGCTCAAAGAAGGCATGATAGATGAAAAGGAGGCACTACTAATGCTTGAGCCTAATAAGTTAGATGAATTACTTCATCCTATTTTTGATCCAGCTGCATTAAAACGCTCTAATGTAATCGCTCAAGGTTTACCAGCTTCTCCAGGAGCAGCAACAGGGAAAATTGTGTTTTTTGCAGATGAGGCTGCAAAATATAAGAGCAGTATTTTAGTGCGTATTGAAACCTCTCCTGAAGACTTAGAGGGTATGAATATAGCTAAAGGTATTTTAACTGCTCGCGGAGGTATGACATCACATGCAGCGGTTGTAGCTAGAGGAATGGGTAAATGTTGTGTGTCTGGAGCTGGTGCCTTAAAAATCAATTACAAAAAGAGAACTTTAACAGTTGGAGAATATGAGTATCATGAAGGTGATTGGATATCCTTAAACGGTTCTACAGGTAATATTATTGAAGGCAAAGTGGCTACTATGGAGCCCGAATTAAGTGGTGAGTTTGCTCAGATTATGGAATTGGCAGATAAATATGGTGTTATAAAGGTTAGAACTAATGCAGATTCGCCTAAAGATGCTAAAATAGCAAGAGGTTTTGGTGCTAGAGGTATTGGTTTAACAAGAACAGAACACATGTTTTTTGAAGTTGATAGAATTAAAGCTATGCGTGAAATGATTCTAGCCGATACTGTTAAAGTTAGAAAGCAAGCTTTAGAAGAACTATTGCCAATGCAACGGGTAGATTTTGAAGGTATTTTTGAAGCTATGGAAGGAGAGGCTGTAACCATTCGTTTGTTAGACCCTCCATTACATGAATTTGTGCCACATCAATTAGCCACTCAAAAGGAGTTGGCAGAAGATTTACATGTGCCATTGCAAGCCGTAAAAAATAAAGTTGCGGAGTTAGAGGAATTCAATCCTATGTTAGGTCATAGAGGTTGTAGATTAGGTAATACCTATCCTGAAATCACTGAAATGCAAACGCGAGCTATAATTGAGGCTGCTTTAAATCTTAAAGAAAGAGGTGTTATCTGTAAACCAGAAATTATGGTGCCTTTAGTAGGAACTGTTAAAGAATATGAAGCTCAAGAGGAAATTATAAGAAATACGGCTAGCCTTATTTTTGAAGAGCGAAAAGATTCAGTAGAATATCTAGTAGGAACCATGATTGAGATTCCTAGAGCAACCTTAATGGCTGATTTAATTGCTGAAAAAGCAGATTTCTTCTCTTTTGGAACAAATGATTTAACGCAAATGACCTTTGGTTATTCACGTGACGATGTTAGTAAGTTTTTACCAATATATATTGAAAAAGGTATTTTAAAAGAAGATCCTTTTGAAGTTCTTGATCAAGAAGGCGTAGGGCAATTAGTTAAAATTGGAACCCAACGTGGTAGAAGCTCTAAACCGAACTTAAAAGTTGGTATTTGTGGTGAGCACGGTGGAGAACCTAGCTCAATAGAATTCTGTTATAATACGGGGTTGGACTATGTGAGTTGTTCGCCTTACAGAGTGCCTATAGCTAGATTAGTATCTGCTCAAGCGGCTATAAAAACAACTTTATAGTGTTCAAATTTTTTCTTTTTTTAATTAACCCCGAAGTTTTGCTTTGGGGTTTTTTTATTACTCCTTTACAATTTTAAAGGTTCTAACTTTTTCATTAGCCTCTACTTTTAAAATATAAAACCCAGATGGTAGGTTAGAAATTTCTATTGATTTATTTTTAGATTTACCTGAATGCACAAGTTTTGATTCAAAATCATAGATACTGTAGTTAAAATTCTTAGTATTATAATTTTTAATACTTATTTTATCTATAGCTGGGTTAGGATAAACATAAGGTAACTCAGAGCGTTTAACAGATTGGTTTTCGTTATTAAGGTTACTGCAAGAGGAATCCAGATAACTTTGTAAATCGTGCCTGTCGTGTGTTTTTTCGTAACCTAAAAGCTTTGCCTTTTTAAGATATGTACAAGAGTTTTTAAATGCTCCCATATCATGATAAATAACCCCAAGATTTCTTAAAGCAAAACTGTTCTCTTGGTTTATTTTTAAAGCTTCTTCTAAATCTAATATGCCTTTATCAGATGCTCCTAATTTATGATGTAAAAGTCCTCTAATTGTTCTTAAATCTCTTTCTGGATTGCCCATGACACGTTTATATAAGTTTGCTTCATTTTTAAAGGCAATATTAACACAGGTCAAAGCTTTCTCATATTCCTCTAAATCTGTATATGCTGCTGAAAGTCCCCAATGAGCGAATGAATGTCCAGGAACCATTTCTATGGCTCTGTTTAAAAAATTAATACCTAATCTATAGTTTTTAATTTTTACTAAATAGTTCCCAAGGTTGTAATATAATCTACTTTCTTTAGGAGAGGCTAAAATTGCTTTAAATTTATAATGAATGGCGTGATTTTCCATTTCATAATAAGAATAGATATTGGCTAAATAATCATAAACACTTCCAACAAGTTTTTCAGGTAACTCTTTGGTTTCCTGAATTTTTAGTATTTTTTTCTCAAGTTTTTTGTAATCACTTATTGCTAAGGTGTAGTTGCCAAAGTAATGCCTAATTCTAGCACGTTGAGCTCTTAGTTTAGTGCTATTGGGGTTTTCTTTAATAGCAAGATTGATTTCTTTGAGCTTTTTATGGTAATCTTTGACCTTTTCTTCAGTTTTCTTATTGAATTCTATTATATGGTCTTTACGGTTTATAAGTCTACCGTTTTTAAAATTCCAAGTGGTTAACTTTTCACCCTTTTTATTGAATTTGTATGATTTACCATTTAATCTTCCATTGTTAAAAATAAAGTCTTCATTTAATTCACCAGATTTATAGAAAGTTTTAATTCTATCAATCTGCTTGTTATTGTTATACCATTTAATTTGAGATATAACTTTATCCTTATAGTAGAATGTTTTTTTAGTATTAGTTACTATTTCACTGGGTAAATTTCTTGCTTGGGCTAATACATTGAAACTCCAAGTAGAAATAATGGTAAAAAGAATAAATAAGTTGTTTTTCACAATTCATTTTCAAATTAGAATTGTAAGATAATTAATTCTTTTCAATCCACTTTCTAGCATTCACAAAAGCTTCTAACCAAGGTGAAACTTCGTCTTTACGCCCATCAGGATAGTTGGCCCAATTCCATTGGAATGTAGAACGTTCTATATGTGGCATGGTTACTAAATGACGTCCAGTTTTGTCAGTCATCATAGCTGTGTTAAAGTCTGAACCGTTTGGATTATGTGGATATTCAGCATAACCATACTTAGCAACAATGTTATATTGGTCTTCACTGTATGGTAAATTGAATTTACCTTCGCCATGAGAAATCCAAACACCTAAAGTAGTGCCGGCAAGCGTTGAAAGCATTACCGAATTATTATCTTGAATTTTTACAGAGGTAAATGAACTCTCGTGTTTATGAGAATCATTATGGTGCATTTTACCATGAACCTCATGGTCTGGATTAATAAGGTCTAACTCCATCCAAAGCTGACAACCATTACAGATTCCTACTGAAAGGGTGTCTTGTCTGGCAAAGAAATTTTTAATAACCTGTCTTGCTTTTTCATTGTATTTAATGGCACCCGCCCAACCTTTTGCAGAACCTAAAACATCAGAATTACTAAAACCACCTACAGCACCTAAAAACTGGATATCTTCAAGAGTTTCTCTACCAGAAATTAAGTCGGTCATATGTACATCTTTTACATCAAAACCAGCTAAGAACATAGCGTTAGCCATTTCACGCTCAGAATTACTTCCTTTCTCACGTAGAATAGCTGCTTTTGGTCTGGTGTTTCCTATTTCAGGAAGTTTACCAGTAAAATGCGCTGGAAATGTATATTGTAAAGGTTGATTTTTATAATTGTTGAATCTATCTTCAGCTAAATTATTAGCGGTTTGTTTTTGATCTAAAAGATAAGAGGTCTTGTACCATACATCACGTAAACGCGAAATAGTCATGGTAAATACCTCAGCGCCGTTAATTACGCT
Source organism: Seonamhaeicola sp. MEBiC01930 (assembly GCF_045277075.1). Taxonomy (GTDB): domain Bacteria; phylum Bacteroidota; class Bacteroidia; order Flavobacteriales; family Flavobacteriaceae; genus Seonamhaeicola. The sequence goes on from NZ_CP104270.1 coordinate 2,371,853, forward strand.
TAAGGAGTCACCTTCAGTAACTTTTCCAATATTATGGAAATCAATATTAGCCGCAGATAATACAGTTTCAATTGAGGAATCTTTAGATTGAATAACTATACCCGCATTTTCGGCAAATAGAATTTTTAACGAATCATTTTCATTTAGGTTAGATAAATCTAATTCTGCCCCAATGTTGTTATCCGCAAAACAAAGTTCTAATAGCGTGGTAATCAAACCACCAGAGGCCACATCATGCCCTGCAACAATTTGTCCGTTTCTTATTAAATTTTGAACGGCGTTGAAAACTGTTTTAACATACCCAGCATCCTTTACGTTAGGAGCGTCATTTCCAATTTTATTTAAAACCTGAGCAAATGAACTTCCACCTAATTTAAAGTTGTCTTGGGATAGGTTAATATAATAAATATCACCACTATTTTTCTTTAAAACAGGCTCAACAACTTGAGATATATCATTACAATTTGCTGCTGCCGAAATAATAACCGTACCTGGAGAAATCACATCTTCATTAGGATATTTCTGTTTCATTGAAAGCGAATCTTTTCCAGTTGGCACATTAATACCTAAATCAATGGCAAATTCAGAAATAGCTTCAACGGCTTCGTATAAGCGCGCATCTTCGCCTTCATTTTTACAGGGCCACATCCAGTTGGCAGATAAAGACACATTCTTTAAGCCGTCTTTTAAAGGTGCCCAAATAATATTGGTTAGAGCCTCAGTTATAGAGTTTCTGCTTCCGGCTACCGGATTAATTAATCCAGAAATAGGAGAGTGCCCAATAGAAGTGGCGATACCCTCTTTTCCTTTGTAATCAAGAGCCATAACACCAACGTTATTTAAAGGTAACTGTAATGAACCTGCACATTGCTGTTTAACTACTTTACCACCAACACAACGGTCTACTTTATTAGTTAACCAATCTTTACAAGCAACCGCTTCAAGTTGCAGTACTTGGTCTAAATATTTGTAAAAATTATCAGAGTTATATGTAACATCAGCATACTGTCGTATAACTGTATTATCAGTCATGATAGTTTTTGGTGAGCTACCAAACATATCTTCCATTGCCAAATCCATAGGCTTATTACCTTTGGTTTTAGACTGGAATGTAAATCTATCATCACCAGTAACATCACCAACGGTGTACATTGGCGAGCGCTCACGGTCTGCAATTTTATGTAGTGTTTCTAAATGGTCTTCACCAATAACCAATCCCATACGTTCTTGAGATTCGTTACCAATAATCTCTTTGTCTGAAAGGGTAGGGTCTCCTACAGGTAAGGCATCTAAATCAATTTTTCCGCCAGTATCTTCAACTAACTCTGACAGACAGTTTAAGTGTCCACCAGCACCATGATCATGTATAGAAACAATAAAGTTTTCTTCACTTTCAACCATACCACGTACGGCATTAGCAGCACGTTTTTGCATTTCTGGGTTAGAACGTTGTACCGCGTTTAACTCAATACCCGATGCAAATTCACCCGTATCCGCACTAGATACCGCAGCACCACCCATACCAATACGGTAATTTTCACCACCAAGAATAACTATTTTATCACCAGTTTTAGGTGTATCTTTTAGTGCCTGGTCTGTTTTACCATAACCAATACCACCAGCTTGCATAATAACTTTATCAAAACCTAATTTACGAGCCTCCTCTTCATGTTCAAAAGTTAAAACCGAACCACAAATAAGAGGTTGTCCAAATTTGTTTCCAAAGTCAGACGCTCCGTTTGATGCTTTTATTAAAATATCCATTGGTGTTTGGTACAACCAATCACGTTCTTCAACTCCTTTTTCCCAAGGACGGTTTTCTTCTAATCTAGAATAGGAAGTCATGTAAACCGCAGTTCCTGCTAATGGTAAAGATCCTTTTCCACCAGCTAATCTATCTCTAATTTCACCACCCGAACCTGTTGCAGCTCCGTTAAAAGGCTCTACGGTTGTTGGGAAATTGTGGGTTTCCGCTTTAAGCGAAATAACCGATTCAAAATCTTCAGTAGTATAATAATCAGGAATATCTGCACGTTTTGGTGCAAACTGTTCCACTTTTGGACCCTTAATAAAAGCCACATTATCTTTATATGCAGAAACAATATCGTTAGGATTTTGTTTCGATGTTTCTTTAATTAACTTGAATAACGATGTTGGTTTTTCTTCACCATCAATTACAAAAGTGCCGTTAAAGATTTTATGACGACAGTGTTCACTATTTACCTGTGAAAATCCAAACACTTCAGAGTCCGTTAATGGTCTGCCAATTTTTTCTGAAACGCCTTCTAAATAGGTTACCTCTTCATCACTTAAAGACAAACCTTCTTGTACATTGTAGGCTGCAATATCTTCAATGGCTAGAATAGGTTCTGGTTCAATATCAATGGTAAAAGATTCTTGATTTAACCCGTTAAATTTTTCAGAAATCATGGGGTCATAATCTTTAAAATCTTCTGAAACGGCATTAAATTCCTCAATTCTAATAATGTCTTGAATACCCATGTTTTGGGTGATTTCTACAGCATTAGTACTCCAGGGTGTAATCATAGCAGCACGTGGGCCAACAAAAAAAGCATCTAATGATGCTTGCTCTATTTTTGGCTGGTTGCCAAATAACCATGTAAGTTTAGAAATGGTTTCAGTTGATAATTCTTCTGTAGTTTGAACAGCAAAAATATGGCTGTTTGTGTTTCCAAAGAAATGAATCATTATATGATATTTATAAGATAAAATTGAAAATGCAAAAATACACTTTTTTAACGATTCATTACTTATTTTTTAAGGAAAGCACAGCTTGATGTTAACAGGGTTTTTAACAAAGTGTTGTTTTAAGTAAAAGCGTAATTATTTGAGGTTGTCGTTTAACTTCAAGGATATGAGTCGTTTTAATGATTTATATCCAACGTTAAACGAAGGTAGTTGAAAATTATTACAAAATCAAGTGTTTGTTATTACTATGAATGCCGGGATATATTTTGGTTAAATTGTGTGGATTCTCGCCTACGTAGGTATGACAGGGAGATGTTAAAGGTATTTTTGAAGTATAGATTTTACTGAACCATAATAGCTAGACCCAAATAGGTTTAAATGCACCAATAAATAATACAATTGATAAAGATCTATACGTGCTGAGGTGTCAGCATTAGAAGGGTAATGAGAAAAATAAGATTCATAGAAATGCTCACCAAAACCACCAAACAGTTTGGTCATAGCAATATCAACTTCGTTGTGACCGTAATAAACCGCAGGATCAATTAAATAGGGCTTTCCATCTTTTGAAATTAGATAATTACCGCTCCATAAATCGCCATGAAGTAATGAGGGTTTAATATTATGAAACAATGATTCAGTTTGATTTATAATTTGTTTTTCTAGTGGACATTCAGAATCAGACAGTAAACCTTTTTGTTTTGCCATTTCCAGTTGCGGTAGCAAGCGCTCATGCGTATAAAAAGATGCCCAAGTATTGTGCACCGTGTTTTTTTGTGGCAAACTACCAATGTGATTATCTGTATTAAATCCAAAGTTTTTACTAGTACTTTGATGTAATTGCGCCAATTGGTTTCCAAGAACTTCAAAGTCTTTACTAGAAGGTTGTTTAGTTTCAATCCATTCCATTAAAATAAATGAAACGTTTTCAATGGTGTTAAAGGCATAAACTATGGGAGTGTCTATGGTCTTGGTAGCGGCAATGGCTTGAAGTCCTAAAGCCTCTGTCTTAAACATGTGATACTTTTCTAAGGTATTGGTCTTTACAAAGTATTTTTGTTTATCGGTTTTAATAACAATGGCTTCCGAAATATCACCACCAGAAACAGATTGAATAGTTTCAATGTTTTGATTTAAAAAGTTTTCAAAGTATTGAACTAGGATTTTATTCATAGGGTTAAATTAACCCTTTCTCTCTAAAAGTGCCATATAAAACCCATCAAAACCAGACTCATGAGCCAATACTTTTTTGTCTTTAACAAAAGTGAAATCAGCTCCAGCTTCAGACTTCAAAAAGGTTTGTACTTGATTTTGATTTTCAGAAGGTAATACAGAACATGTAGCATAAACCAATTTACCTCCAGGTTTTACCATTTTAGAATAGCGTTGTAAAACATCCTTTTGAACTCCTCTAATTCTATCAACAAATTCAGGCTCTAATTTCCATTTGGCATCAGGGTTTCTGCGCAACACGCCTAATCCAGAACATGGAGCATCAATTAAAACACGGTCTGCTTTGTTGTATAATTTTTTAATAGGTTTAGTAGAATCAAGAACTTTTAAATCTATGTTATGTACCCCGTTGCGTCTAGCTCTAATTTTAAGTTTTTTAAGCTTACTTTCGTAAATATCCATAGCCACAATTTGCCCTTTATTTTGCATTAAAGATGCTATGTGCAATGTTTTACCACCAGCACCTGCACAAGTATCAACTACTTTCATACCTGGTTTTACATCTAACATTTCTGCAACTAATTGAGATGATGCGTCTTGAACTTCAAAGAATCCTTTTTTAAATGCCTCTGTTACAAATACATTGGCGCGTTCTGTTAGTTTTAATGCCGATGGATAGCCTTTTAAAAATTCGGTTTCAATATTATGGTCAAATAATTCATTCTGTAATTGCTCTTTTGAGGTTTTAAGGGTGTTTACTCTTAAAATAACTTCAGCCTGTTGGTTTTGAGCAGCTATCTCTTTGGTCCACTTAGCCTCACCTAATTCTTCAACCCCTAAATTATCAATCCAATCTGGAATAGACTCTCTGTACACCCTATTTTTTGAAAGCTCATCAAACTTTCCTTTAATTTTTCGAGTAGGTGTACCATCAAAGTATTTCCAGTCTGGAAGTTTTATACCTTTTAAAGTAGCCCAAACCGCAAACATACGCCATAAGTTGTCTCTGTTAAAAGGTTCTTTAACTTCTGCAATTTCTGAATATAATCGTTTCCAACGTACGATATCATAGGTGGTTTCAGCTACAAAACCACGGTCTCTACTTCCCCAACGTTTGTCTCTTTTTAATAATTTCTGAATAACCTTATCAGCGTAGTTCTCGTCATTAAAAATTTCGGTTAATCCATCAATAACCGCAAAGCATAAGTTTCTGTGTAAGCGCATGTTAACTATTTGAGGCGCAAAGGTACGTTAATTCATTAATAAAATTTCTTTAATTTGCACGTATTAATAGCGCTAATTGGAGGATAAAGATTTTATAAATGATTTAAAGGCTGGAAAACAGTTTGCCTATGCTAAACTTATTGATCTTTTTCAGCAAAAGGTTTTTGCAACTTGTATTTCATTTATTCCAAATAAAGAAGATGCCGAAGATATTGCTCAAGATGTTTTTGTAGAGGTTTATAATTCTATAAATAAATTTAAAGGAGAGTCAAAATTGTCTACTTGGATTTATAGAATAACAACCAACAAATGTTTGGAGTTTATTAGAAAGCGGAACACTAAAAAGCGTTTTGCATTTTTACAGTCTATTTCTGGAAATGAATTACCTTTAGATAAAACTAAATATTTCACAGAGATTAATCATCCTGGTATTGTTCTTGAAAATAAAGAAAAGAGTGAAGTGCTATTTAAAGCTATTAATAAATTGCCAGAAAACCAGCGTGTTATGTTTACGCTTAGTAAGGTAGATGGTTTAAGTTATAAGGAAATTGCAGAAATTACAGGTAAGAGTTTGTCATCTGTAGAATCTGTTTTATTTAGGTCTAAAAAGAGCCTTCAAAATATTTTAAAAAATTATTACAAAAATGAGTCTTAACGCAAGTTTTTAAAAAATATTGCATCTAAATTCATATAAAACGTTTAAAGCGATGGAAACAAAAACTACAATAGATCATAAAATTAATGATACCATAGGGGCTATGGATAGTTTGGATCCCATAAAGGTTTCTCCATTTTTTAAGGATAAAACTATGAATGTTTTATTTGCTGAGAAGCAGATAGAACAGAATGCATGGAGTTGGTTTACTCCTAAAATACAGTTGGCAACATTAGTGTGTGTAGTGTTTTTAAATGTTTATGCATTTACTAAATTAGATGCAAGTACAAATTCTTATGATAGTGAATTAAACGAGTTTGCAGAAACATATGGTTTATTATCTAGTACCGAGTCTTCAATTTTTAATTTAGAATAAATTGTAATGAAGAAAAATTTACTCTTATATATATTGCTGATTTTTTTAATTGTAGTTAATGGTTTTTTTCTTTTTAATTATTTGGGAAAATCTAGTTCTGCATCTACTCAGATGCCAAAAGGTAAAGGGCCTATAAGTTTTATTGTAAATGCACTTGAGTTTTCTGATGAACAAATGGATAAATTAGAAATAATTAATGAAGAGCATCATATGTCTATGCGCGGTATTACCAGGCGGGAATTAGTCCTAAAGGAAGAATTGCATGAGCTTATAAGTAAAGAAGAGGTTTCAGATGATGAGGTAGATTTTCTTTTTAAGGATTTGGGGAATACTCTAATAGACCACGAAAAAAAGATGTTTTATCATTTAAGACGTATAAGAATGCTTTGTAATGAAGGGCAAAAGCTAAAATTTGACCAAATAATTAAAGAAGCAAAACGAGGAAGAAGACCCGGACCAGGAATGGGAGAGCGTCCTCAAGATAGAAGAAACGGACCACCTCCTAGAGGTGAGGATGGTGGAGGGCCACCTCCAACAAGAGGCGAGGATTTTGGCGGACCACCGCCAACAAGACCATAAAACTTTCAAAACCCTAATACACTTGTTATTAGGGTTTTTTGTTTTCATCTGCTTAGCAATCTGTTAAAATTTAGTTAACAGCACAAGTATTTTTCATTCTCTACATCTAAAAAGACATAACAACAAATTTTAGATTATGAAAAGTAGTTCAATTATATCAACAGCATTTGTGTTTTCTATGGCATTTTTAATGTCTAATATTTCTTTTGCACAATCAGAAGACAGACCTGAAAGAAAAGGACCTCCAACTTATAAAATGCTGTTAGAAGAAATGGATAGCAATGAAGATGGGAAATTATCAGCAAAAGAAGTTAAAGGACCATTAAGCAAAGATTTCGACAAAGTAGATTTAGACGAAGACGGGTTTATTACGGAGGAAGAATTTAAAAAAGCACCTAAGCCTAAAAGAAGAGAGAGAGAATAGTCTTAACCTTTTAACCTAATCTGCTTATAAATGAATCCAAATATCCCCAAACTTATTAAAGAATTAAAATCAATTTCCTTAGGTGAAATGGATAGTGTCTCTTTGATGAAAAGAACAGATACCAAATTTATTATTGATGAAAAAGATTTAATTGCCGTTTTAAAAAACATTAAAGACAAGTATAGGATTCTTGAAATTGAAGGTAATAGAGTTCTAACATATTCATCATTATATTTTGATACGCCTACTAAAAAGTTTTATCACGATCATCACAATAGAAAGATAAATAGAACTAAAGTTAGAATGCGTAAATACGTAGAGTCAGACTTATGTTTTTTAGAAATAAAACAAAAGGATGGTAGAGGTAAAACCACAAAATCAAGAATTCCAATTGATGATTTTGAAACTGAATTATCTGATAATTCAATTGAGTTTATTAAAAATACCACACAAGAATCATTTGATTTAGAACCTATAATTTGGAATGAGTTTAACCGGATTACTTTGGTTAATATAGAAGGTAAAGAACGTATAACAATTGATTTAAACCTGTCTTTTAAAATTAATGACGCCTTTAAAGCTTATAATAATTTAGTAATCATTGAAGTAAAACAAGAGCGTTTCACAAGAACCTCTCCTGTTGTGAAACAATTGAAATTAATACAAATCAACCCTTATAAAATTAGTAAATATTGTATTGGAATGATAAGCGTTTATAACGATTTGAAATACAATAGATTTAAAAGTAAACTAATTAAAGTAAATAAATTAATAGCTTAATATTTATGGAGTTTTTAGAGATACCAGTATTTGATGATGACTTTTTTAAAATGATGTTTAGGTTCTTCATCAACTTTACATTTTTAACCCTTATCATTAGGTTTATCTACTATCCAATGGCAAAGCGTAAAGATTATGTTTTTACATATTACTTAATAAGTGCCATTGTGTTTTTTCTATGTTTCACCCTTAAAAAATATGAGTTAGACATAGGTATGGCTCTTGGTTTATTTGCCATTTTTGGAATTATTCGATATAGAACAGATGCCATTCCTATAAAAGAAATGACCTATTTATTTGTGGTTATAGGTGTATCTGTAATCAACTCTTTGGCAAATAAAAAAATGAGTTATGCCGAAATTGTAGGAGCTAATGCCCTAGTCATTTTTGTACTCATAGTTATAGAAAGGTATTGGGCTTTAAAACAGGAGGAATCAAAATCTATTGTTTATGAAAATATTGAAAATATTAAGCCTGAGAATTACCCGCTTTTAAAACAAGATTTAGAAGACAGAACAGGTTTGTCTATTAATAAAGTTACCATAGGAAATATAGATTTTTTAAAAGATACTGCGGAGGTAACCATATTTTACTTCAGGGCAAATTAATAAACCCCAAGAAACATTAATTATGAAAAAGAATTTTATTAAAGTTTTTGTGTCTTTGACTCTTTTATTTATGACTTCGTATGGTTTTGCGCAAGATGACACTGACGATTTAGCGAGTTGGACAGCAATTAATTTAAGGTATAAGTTGAATAAGAAATGGACTTTTAACCTTGAAGGACAACTTAGGTTGAAAGAAGATATCTCAGAAGTAGATGAATACTTTTCGGAGTTTGGAGCATCTTATTCCCTTTTTAATGGATTTAAAATAGGAACAGGGCTAAGATATATAAGAGAAAATGATAATGTGGGAAATATTCAAGGTTATGAAAATCATTTTAGATATAATATTGATGCTTCATATAAGCATAAAATCAAAGACTTTTCTCTTAAATATAGATTGCGCTATCAAAACAAAAATGAGATTGGGATAGGTACTGATGAGGGCGATTATGCAAAACAAAATATTCGGTTTAAAACGGCCTTAGGCTACAACTTTAACAATTGGAAGCTTGATCCAAAATTTTCTGCTGAAATTTTTAATCGATTTGGAGAGGACGCCGTTAACGGATTCAGTAAATATCGGTTGACCTTTGGGACCGAATACAAATTAAAAAAAATGGGAACTATAGGTGTATTCTATAGGATGGAGAAAGAACTAAATGAAGAATTTCCAGAAACAACAAACATTATTGGTTTAAAATATACCTACACCTTAAAATAATGAATCTGTTGTGAGTCTATTGGAAATTTTAGAGTTCAAAATAAAACAAAATTATATACAAGATAAGATGTTGTTTAACCAAAAAAAGATATTATGAAAAAAACTAAACAAAAAAGCCTACTAATTTTAACTATACTATTTTTCTGTATTTCAACTTTAACCTTTTACGACTGTAGTGGAGATACTGTAATTTCTGAAGTTGTTAATGAAGACGGCGATGATAATAATGATGATGATGATGATGATGAGGTTCTGATTGATGATACAGACTTTGTTCCCACAGACTGGACTGCAGATACTCATAGTAAAGATGCAGAACCAAACTTTGATAAAATATTTCCTGATGATGAAGTACAGAGGTTAGATATTGTTATTTCTGAAGATAATTGGGATGTAATGATTGATGATATGACCAGTTTGTATGGTGCTTTTGGAAGCAGAAGTGGTAGCAATAACTTTTCTGATGAAAATCCTGTTTTTGTACCAGCCTCTGTTTTTCATAATAACATTGAATGGTATAAAGTAGGAGTTCGTTTTAAGGGCAACTCTAGTTTAGCAAGTTCATGGAGGTCAGGAATTATGAAATTATCATTTAAATTGGATTTTGATGAATTTGAAGATAATTATCCACAGATAGATAATCAACGTTTTTACGGGTTTAAAAAGTTAAGTCTTAAAAATAATTATGATGATGACTCACAGCTACGTGAAAAAGCTGCAGCCGAAGTATTTAGGAATGCTGGGTTAGCAGTATCGCATACGGCATTCTATCAAGTTTATGTCGATAATGGAGACGGTCCGGAATATTTTGGATTATACACATTAGTTGAAGAGGTTGATGATACGGTAATTGAGACTCAATTCTCAAGTGATGAAGGTAATTTATACAAACCAGATGGGGATGCTGCTAGTTTTGCAAGCGGAACCTATGATGAAGATGAGTTTGAAAAGAAAACTAATGAAGACGAAGCAGACTTTTCAGATGTAGCAAGTTTATTGTCAATTTTACACGATGGTTCTAGAACTTCAGATCCAGAATCTTGGAGAAATAATCTAGACGCCATTTTTGATACAGATGTGTTTTTAAAATATTTAGCTGTGAATACGGTTATTCAAAATTGGGATACTTATGGTAGAATGACACATAATTATTACTTATACAACAATCCTGATACTGGAAAATTAACTTGGATTCCATGGGATAATAATGAATCATTACAGTATGGTAAAATGGGAGGTTCATTATCTCTAGATTTTTCAGGATTAAGTTCCTCTTCATGGCCAATTATAGGATATATATATCAGGATGAAGTTTATAAAGCAAGATATGATACCTATGTTCAAGAAGTAGTAGATGGAGCATTTAATGTAAGCACAATGCAAGCCTTATACACAACATACTCTAGTTTAGTAGAATCTTATGCTACAACTGAGGTTTCTGGGTATTCTTTTTTAAGTGCTAGCTCAGATTTTTATAGTGCTGTTAGTACTTTAAAATCTCATGTAAGTAGTCGTGCATCTGCCGTTAGTAACTATTTAGATTAAAATCAAAGTTTATTAAAAACAGTACAGGTCTTCATTAATTTTGGTTGATTAATGTATATAGCTTTTTTTAGATCTGTTGAAGGCTTCATAGAAATATGAAGCCTTCTTTGTTTGGTTTTAATAATGTTTTTCGGAAAACGCAAATTAAATATATAAAGCGCAAGTTTATTTGAAAAAAGACATCTAAAGTTTAAAGAAAAAAATGATTATGAGAAATTTATTAAAAAAAAGAACACTATTAGAATGTTATTTATTTTTAGTAGTATTTATGATTTTTGCTTGTTCTTCAAATGAAGGTTCAGAAGCAGAAGATGATGAAAGTATAAATGATGAGGTTGTTACAGAATTGCATGCTGCTTTTTCAGAATTTAATTCTGTTGCTACGGACATCTATTTATCAAATAATGGTACAACAGTTACTATTGAAACTACTGGTTTGCCAGACCATGAAACGGTTTATTGGGGTGAAGGTAATGATTTATATATTGATGAACCAGGAGTTGCAACAACACCTTCAATTATGTCCAGCAATAATAATGCTGTAACTATTACAGTTGATGCTACTCCAGATTTGGATGGTAGCACTGTGTCAACACAATTAAACACTATTGGTATAGCCGTAAGTGGGGCATCAATTTTTAACGACCAAGAAGGTAATGGTGCATTAGATCAAGCTGCAGCGAGTTTAGACTGGACAGGTGCTCATATAGGTCCTGGTGTATATCATTATCATTTAGAGCCTGTGGCTTTTTCAAATGATGATGATAATTTGGTTGGGATATTATTAGATGGCGTGTTTATTTATGGAAGAAGAGATTATCCTTCAAATGAATACCCAACAGATTTAGATGCCTCCGGAGGGCATTTTGGACCAACCCCTCATAATCCAGATGGAGAATATCATTATCACATTATAAACGAAGTTTATTCAACAACAGGGTCTTATGTGGTTTTTGAAGGACCATATCAAGGTTATTAAAAATGAAAACAACCAATTACATCATTTTAGTTATATTATTTATTGTACTTAGTTGTGCTCAGGAAGAAAAGAAAGATTCTTCAAGCGTTAAAACTATAAAAGATGAGGTTGTAATAAATAATTACGAGGTTCTAAAAAGTGATCTTATTTTAAATGCCAATGAAGGTAATTGGTATTATAAAGATTCTCTTTTTAATGGGTATGCTCTAAGATACCATAGTAATGACTCTTTAATGGAGAAAGTTGGTTTTTATTATGGTAAAAAACACGGAATTGCTAAAGTTTGGTTTTCTGACGGAGTACTTAAAACAGAATACGCTTATAATCAAAATAAAGTAGTAGGGGAATACAAATCATGGTGGAATAACGGTGAGTTAGCATTTTCTTGCAATTATATTGATGGGAAAATTGATGGAGAAGAAAGGAGCTGGTATAAATCAGGTCAATTGGCAAAATTGAGAAGGTTAGAAAATGGAGTAGAGGTAGGTTTGCAACAAGCCTGGTTAAAAAATGGAAAAATGTACGTGAATTATGAAGCTAAAAACGGACGTATTTTCGGAATGTTAAGAGCAAATTCATGTTATAGATTGGAAGACGAAAAGGTGGTTAGGTCAAAATGAAACAACTAATTATATTAATATTATTATTACTTGCTTTTAATTGTAAGGAAAAGGCGAAAAATGAAATTATTAAAGTAGAAGAAACAAGTAGGGTAGATTATTTGCCTTATTATGAAGATGAATCTTTTACTCCTAATTGGTTAACCCCAAATACAGAAGAGGAAGAGAGGTTTCATAAAATTCCTGATTTTAGGTTTGTAAACCAATTAGGAGATACTGTTACTCAAAAGACTTTTGAAAATAAGATATATATAACAGATTTCTTTTTTACAACTTGCCCAGGTATTTGTCCTAAAATGACAGGTAACATGTTTAAAATACAGGAAGCGTTTAAAGATGATCCAGAAATATTATTATTATCTCATTCAGTAATGCCGAGTGTGGATTCTGTATCTGTTTTAAGTAGATATGCTAAAAGCAATAATGTTATAAATGAAAAATGGCATTTGGTTACTGGAGATAAATATGAAATTTACAGTTTAGGTAGAGATTTTTATTTTGTAGAAAATGATTTAGGTGAAATTAAAAGTGTTGATGATTTTTTACATACAGAAAACTTTTTGCTAATTGATAAAAAAAAACATATTAGAGGCATATATAACGGTTTAAATAGAGCGTCTATAGCTCAATTAATCACTGATATTACTGCATTAAAGAAAGAAACAGGTCTTCATTAATTTTGGTTGATTAATGGCAAATAATAGCTTTTTTTTTAGATCTGTTGAAGGCTTCATAGAAATATGAAGCCTTCTTTGTTTTTACTAATGTTTTGAAGAAACGCAAGTTTTTGAAATTAACCGCATCATAAATATAAAGCTATACATTAAATTCATGAAAATAAAAAAGCAACCAATTGTAATAACTGCATTAATTATAGTGGTTATTATACTTCTTTTAAATATTTTTATAATAAATAAATCATGTTAAATTTAAATTAATTAGATGATAATGGTATTCCTATAATTTGATTAACTAGATAATGGAGGGTGAATTAAACCTTTCAAAAAAAAATAGGTCTAAACTAAAAAAACGATATATGAAAAAGATATTTCAATTATTATTAGTGCTCCCCATTTTATGTGTTTTGATGTTTATTTCTTGTTCTAATGCGGATGAACCCGTAGATCAAGAAGAAGAGGTAAATGAGACAGATTATGATATAAGTGGGGTTTTAAGTAAATTTTCGGGAACAGGGTTATCTTATGCAGTAAATGGCAATACGGTTACATTTACCACCCAAGATTTACCAAATCATACTAGTCCATATTGGCCTGAAGCTAATCCGCTTCACGCGGACTATAATGGAACAAATGCTGATTTTAGATTAAACCCCAATACCATTTCTGCTCAAAATATTGTGTTTACAATTACATTAAACCCAAAAGAAGCTACAAATAAACAAGCTACTCCTATGGGTCCTATTGGAATTTCAAGAAATGGTGTAGTTTTCTTTAATCAATATGCAGCCGGTGGCTCTCCTTTAACAAATGAAATAAATTCATTTGATCAATATTTAGGGCACCCAACAGGTCAAGGCTATTATCATTATCATATTGAGCCTGCGTATTTAACTGAGCAATTTGGTGAGGATGCTTTTTTAGGGTTGCTGGCAGATGGTTTTCCAGTTTATGGCCCTGTTGAAAATGGGGAAACCGTTACTAATGCAGACTTGGATAATTATCATGGGCATACCCATGAAACTGCTGATTTTCCGGATGGTATTTACCATTACCATATTACTAATCAGGATCCTTATTTAAATGGAAATGGCTATTTTGGAACACCAGGTAATATTTCTCAGTAATTGAGGATAGTTATAATCCATATAGGTTTAATTCTTTGTTTGTTCTCATCTTGTAAAAAACAAGAGATTATTGTGTTAGATGTTTTAAATGAGAATTTATATTTAAACAATGGAGTGTTAGAGTTTATTAACAAACCTTTTAATGGAAAAATTCAAAGTTCTTTCTCTAATGGACAACTAAAATCAGAAGTTATTTACCTTAAAGGAAAGAAGCAAGGTATAGAAAAGATTTGGTATGCCAATGGTGAGTTAGAAGTTGAACGTAATTACTATAAAGGGATAAAGGTAGGTATTCATAAAGCCTGGTGGCAAAATGGAACACCCAAATTTTTATATCATTTTAATGAAAAGGGAGAGTATCATGGTAATGTCAAGGAATGGTATGCCGATGGTATTTTATTTAAAGATTTTAATTATGAAAATGGTAAAGAAAAGGGGGGGCAACGATTATGGAAACCAGATGGCAATATAAAATCTAACTATGAAGTTGTGAATGGAGAGCGTTTTGGTTTGATAGGTTTGAAAAAGTGCTATACGGTAACAACTGACAGTGATGAGATAAAGTAAAAATATTTATCATTTTGAACGGTTTAGATTGAAACCTAAACGGCATAATAAATAATTATAATATGAAACACATTATTCTATTCATATCCGTTTTAATGCTTTTTTCATGTAAAAAGGAGGTTAAGGCTACAAATCCAGTTTTTAAATTACCTTTTTTTAATACTGCAGATTTTACTCCTACTTGGGATAGGGGTACTCATAAAATTCCTGAGTTTTCATTTACCAATCAAAATGGTGAGGTTGTTAATAATCAAACTTTTGAAGGAAAAATATATATAGCTGATTTTTTTTTTACTAGCTGTCCAGGTATTTGCCCCAAATTGACTAAAAATATGGGAGAAATTCAGAAAAACTATAAAAATGATAATGGCATCATGTTATTATCACATACAGTAATGCCCTGGAGAGATTCGTTGCCAATACTAAAAGAATATGCAGCAAGGAATAATGTAGATGTAAATAAATGGCATTTGGTTACTGGCAATAAAGATGAATTATATAAAATAGCTAGAAGTGGTTATTTTGCCGATGAAGATTTTACAAAAACTCAAGATGAAAGTGATTTTATTCATACCGAGAATTTTATTTTGGTAGATAAAAAGGGTCATATACGGGGAGTTTATAATGGAACGCTGCCTGTTGATGTAGAACGCTTATATAGGCATATAGAAATTTTAAGGAAGGAATCTTAATCTTTGGTAATATTTCTATTTTTCTAAAAAGCTTCGTGATTTTTACGAGGCTTTTTTACTTTTATAGAAATTGAAGGTTATGAAGAAATTATTGCTGCTTTTGTATGTAGTTGTTTGTTGTATTTCTTGTGAAAAGAAAATTGGGTTTCAGAAAAGAGATGTTTCGAGAATTTGGGTAAAAGATATTATTAAAGATTCTACATTAAGTATCAGGGCTATTGAGCTTATAGATAAGGATGTCTATTATGCCGCGAATGATGGAAATTTTGGAATATCATTAAATGAAGGCTCAAGGGTTATAGATAAATATTCTAAGAATAATAAACTAATTTCATTTCGGTCATCTGCTTATAATGGTAAGGACTTATTTATTTTAAGTATAGAAAGTCCTGCTTTAGTTTACAAGATTGAAAAAGAAGAAAAAGTGAATGTCTATATCAAAGGTAAATTAGTTTACCAAGAAAACCACCCCAAAGCTTTTTATGATTCTATGGAGTTTTGGAATGATAAAGAAGGTATTGCCATAGGCGATTCTACCGATGGTTGTTTAAGTGTTATTATTACCAGAGATGGAGGAAATACTTGGACGAAAATGTCCTGTGATGAATTACCAAAGGGAGCTAAAGACGAAGGGGCATTTGCAGCTAGTGATACCAATATTGCTATTTTTGGTGATAAGACATGGGTAGCTACAACTACTGGACGTGTTTATTATTCACCGGATAAAGGGCAAAATTGGGAGGTTTTTGATACACCAATAATTAATGAAAAAGAAACGGAAGGGATCTATTCCATAGATTTTTATGATGAATTAAACGGTTTTGCTATTGGGGGTGATTATACAAAACCTGAAGATAATAGTGCTAATAAAATTAAAACTACTGATGGTGGTAAAACTTGGAAATTGGTTGCTGAAAATAAAAATCCGGGATACAGAAGTTGTGTGCAATATATGCCTAACAGAGAAGGGAAGGAGTTAGTTGCAATTGGTTTCAAAGGTATTGATTATAGCAACGATGCTGGTGAGACTTGGAAACATTTAAGTAATGAAGGTTTTTATACAATCAGGTTTTTAAATGATTCTGTTGCCTATGCTGCAGGAGCTGGAAGGATTTCAAAATTGACTTTTAGAGAATAAAAAGGAGAAGCTTTTAGCTTCTCCTTTTGTTTATTTCTTATTAGAACTATCTCCTTTATTTTTTTTAAAACGATCTAGAATTTTTCTTTTAAAATCTTCTTCTGCAATTTTTAGTTTAATTATTTTTTTGGGAGGAAGAATGTCTTTTATTTTTTTGAAAAACTCAACCCTATGTTTGTAAAGCATAGATTCATTAGAATCTATTTTGTTTATAATCTCTAAGGCTTTGTCGTCGGATAAAGCATCTAAATTATCTTTAATTTCTTTTCTTAAATTTCTGAGCTCTCTAAATTTAGTTCTGTTGTTTTTTTCATATTCATTATAAACAGGCCAAAATGCTTGAGCTTCTTGTTCAGTTAAATCTAATTGATCGGTTATAAAAGTAACTTTCATTGTACGAATTTTTTCACCTCGATTAGATTGAGCCAATACGTTTAATGAAATTAAAAGTATAATTATTGCGATAATTTGTTTCTTCATATTATAATAGTTTAATATAAATCTTCAACGTCTAAATTGTTTAAGATATAATCTTCAATAACATCTTCATCAATGCCATTTTCAATAAACAGCTCTTCAGCTAAATCATTTTCATCTAGAAGAGAAGCAATTTCATAAGAACTAATGTTTTCATCTAAAATGTAATTTTCTACAGTTTGATAATCTAATTCTTCCTCCGTTTTAGTGTTAAAGTTTAGGGTTAACAATAAAAGAATTGTAGCAGCTATTCCAGAAAAATAAATTAATCGTTTCTTGCTAAATAGTTGAATAACTTTAGGTTCAGTTTCTTTAGAAATATTATTTATAATAACATCTTCTAAAGTGTCAAAATAATTATTGGGAGCTTTAAACCCAGAGCTGTTTGTAAGTTCTTTAAGTTTTAACTCGCTCATAATATTATCTTCAAGAGTATCAAAATACCCGTCAGGAACTTTAAAACCGCTTTCTTCTATATTATGTAATTTATTTTTTTTCATCTTATTTATAAGACTAATATTTTGCTTAAAGGTTTAATCTTGAGTTAAATATGCTTCAATTTTTTTTACAGCAATATGATATGATGCTTTCAATGCGCCTTCACTAGTTTCTAAAATATCAGAAATATCCTTGTATTTCAAGTCTTGAAAGTATTTCATATTAAATACCAATTGCTGTTTTTCTGGCAAGGTTGCAATAGCTTGTTGTAATTTAAATTGGATGTCATCACCTTCAAAATACGTATCTGATGTTAAATTATTTATAGCTAGTTGTTGAGTTTCCTCACTAGAAATTTGTAAACGTTTTGCATTCTTATTAATGAATGTAATAGATTCATTTGTTGCTATTCTATACATCCAAGAATACAGTTTGCTGTCTCCCTTAAAGTTATTAATATTTTTAAAAACTTTAATAAATGTATTTTGAAGAACATCATCAGCATCATCATGAGATTTAACTATGTTTCTTATATGCCAATATAAGCGCTCTTTATAAAGCGATATTAGTGCTCTAAAAGCTTGCTCTTTATGGCTATCAGATTTTAGTTGTTTTAATAATTCTTCTTCGTCTGTCACAAACAATATTTAGTCATTAGACTAAATAAATATACTAAAAGTTTAAATGGAAAAAATTTTAATTTTATTCAAAAATTAAAAAATTGATTTTGTGACAGTTAAATAAATAAATACCGATTAAATGCAATATAATACGATAAAATGCATTTTTTTCTTGGTGACTAAACTTATTTGTTATATGTTTGTATCAGAAACCTACTTATGTTGATAGTCGTCCCCAAGTCTACCAATGAACTAAAAAAAGGATAGATGCACAAACATCTATCCTTTTTTATTTTTAATGTAAAAATTAGCTTAGTCTAAGCTTTGCATTTCTACTAGTTTTTTATAGGTGCCATTCTTTTCAATAAGTTCATTATGCTTTCCTTGTTCTACAATTTCACCTTTCTTTAAAACAACAATTTCATCTGCATTTTGTATTGTAGATAGCCTGTGAGCTATAACAATAGAGGTTCTGTTTTTCATCATGTTTTCTAAAGCCACTTGCACAACACGTTCACTTTCGGTGTCTAGGGCCGATGTGGCTTCATCCAAGACCATAATAGGAGGATCTTTAATAATTGCTCTTGCAATACTTAAACGTTGTTTTTGTCCACCAGAAAGCTTATTTCCTGCATCACCAATATTGGTGTTAATACCCTTCCCATTTTCTAGGTTCTTCACAAATTCCCATGCGTTAGCAACTTTTAAAGCTTCAATGATATCCTCATCTGTAGCATCTTCTTTTCCTAAAATAAGGTTTTCTTTAATGCTTTCATTGAATAGAATGGCGTCTTGGGTTACAATTCCTAATTGATTTCTTAAAGAACTAGTTGATAAATCAGTTATGTTAACACCATCAATTAAAATTTGTCCTTTATTAACATCATAAAAACGTGTTATTAAGTTAGCTATGGTGGATTTGCCACTGCCAGATTTTCCTACTAAAGCCACGGTTTTTCCCTTGGGAATGGTTAAGGAAAAGTTTTTTAAAACATATTCATCCTTATACTTAAACCAAATGTTTTTGAATTCTATTTTAGAATCAAACTTAACTTTTGTAATAGCTTTTTCTTTATCTTTTAACGGGTTTTCAGCTTCTAATATTTCTTGTATACGTTCTGCGGCAGCTCCCCCTTTTTTTATGTTAACCAAACCTCTTGAAATAGCTTTAGCAGGTGTAAGTATATTATAGGCAAGCCCTATGTAAACTAAAAACTTACTACCGTCTAACAAAGTATCACTATCACTATTAAGAATTAAGTTGCCTCCATACCATAGAATAACTGAAATCATACAAATACCTAAAAATTCACTGGTAGGAGATGCTAAACTTTGACGTATCAATAATTTATTAGAAAAATTATAAAACCTATCGGTTGAAAATTGAAATTTTTCATTAAATATTTTTTCAACATTAAATCCCTTTATAATTCTTAATCCACTAAGAGTTTCTTCTAATGTTGATAAAAATAAACCTTGTTCTTTTTGAACTCTATCAGATTTTCGCTTTAAACTTTTGCCAATTTTAGAAATAACAAACCCCATTATCGGTATAAAAATAAATACAAATAAGGTGAGTTTTGTGCTTATAATTAACATGGCAATTAAGGTAAACAGAATAGTTAAAGGTTCTCTTACTATTAATTCTAAAACGGGTAACATGGAGTATTGTAAATCATTAACATCACCTGTAACTCTAGCAATAATATCACCTTTTCGTTTTTCTGAAAAATAGGCTAGAGGTAATTCAAGCGTTTTTTTATAAACAGTATTTCTTATATCTCTTATAACACCATTTCTTAAAAACACCATAAAGTAATTAGCTAAATAACCAGAAATGTTTTTAAGTAAAAAAGTAACAACAATTAAGATTATAACAAAAATTAATGCCTTAGATTTATCACCTCCGGTAAACGCATCCATTTGATAAGCTAAAAACTCTTCACCATACTTTCCTATTTCCATAAAGCCAGTGTATATTGGCTTTTGAGGAGTAGATTGTATAACTTCTTTTGTGCAGGGGTCAATGTTTTTTTCAAAAATAACATCTAACATTGGCATAAGTGCTACAAAAGAAAGTGTGCCAAATAAAGCAAAAAACACATTAGAAATAATGTGTCCTATTGCAAAACGTTTGTATGGCTTAGCATACTGTAGTATTTTAAAAAACTGATTCATTAAATAAGGTTCATATCCTTAAGAATTGTTTCTGCTTTATTGTCTAATTCTGTTTCTGTAGCCTTAAAGTTTTCTGTGGAATCCAATTCTGAATTTACACTAACATAAAACTTAATCTTAGGTTCTGTACCACTTGGGCGAAGCGCAATTTGACTGCCATCTTCAGTATAATAAATAATAACGTTAGATTTTGGAATATCAATTGAGCTAGTTTCTCCAGTTATTAAGTTTTTAGAGGTTGCAGATTCATAATCCTCAATTTTTACAACCTTAGTACCGTTTACATCGGTAAGTGGATTTTGGCGTGCATCAATCATCATTTGTTTAATTTCTTCAGCACCTTCAATACCTTTTTTAGTAAGTGATATTAATTTTTCTTTAAAGAAACCGTGTTCTACGTAAAGTTTAAGTAATTCCTCAAAGAAAGAGCTGCCTTCAGCTTTAGTAATGGCTGCTATTTCACAAGCCAATAGTGTTGAAGTCACAGCATCCTTATCTCTTACAAAGTCACCTACCATAAAGCCAAAACTTTCTTCTCCACCACCAATAAAATCAAGTTCGGTATGGTCTTTTATTAATTTTGCAATCCATTTAAATCCTGTTAAAACAATTTTATTATCAACGCCATAAGCATTGGCAAGTTTATTAAGCATAGGAGTAGAAACAATGGTAGTTGCAATGAACTCTTTTCCTTTAATTTTTCCTTCAGCCTTCCACTTTTTTAGTAGAAAATCAACCATCATTACCATGGTCTGATTACCATTAAGTAGCTGTAGTTCATTTTGTGAGTTTCTCACGGCTACACCTAATCTATCACAATCAGGGTCTGTTCCTATCACAATATCGGCTCCAACTTTATCGGCTAATTCTAAAGCCATTTTTAAAGCAGCAGGTTCTTCGGGATTTGGAGATTCTACGGTTGGAAATCCACCATCTGGTTTACGCTGCTCTTCAACTATATGAACATTCTTGTAGCCTGCACGTTTTAGGGTTTCTGGAACAGCAGTTATAGAAGTTCCATGTAATGATGTAAATACAATACTTAAATTGTCTTTGGCGTCTTGAGAGGCTCCCACAGTTCCATTTTCAACAGAAGCATCAATAAATACATCATCAATATCTTTTCCTATAAAAGTAATTAAGTCATTGTTAGCTTCAAATTTGATATCTGCATAATCCAAATCATTAATCATATTAATTACTGCACCATCATGAGGAGGTACCATTTGTCCACCATCTTGCCAATACACTTTGTACCCATTGTATTCTGGCGGATTATGTGAAGCTGTTAATACAATACCACAATGACAGCTTAAGTGTTTTACTGCAAAAGACAATTCTGGTGTTGCTCTTAAATCTTCAAATAAAAACACTTCTATGCCGTTAGCCGAAAATACATCAGCAACTACTTTAGCTAATGTTTTACTGTTATGTCTACAATCATACGCTATAACTGCTTTCGGAGTTTCGTTAGGAAATTGCTCATGTAAATAATTGCTTAAACCTTGAGTACTTTTTCCAAGAGTATACTTATTAATACGGTTAGTACCAACACCCATAACACCTCTCATACCCCCAGTACCAAACTCTAAATCCTTATAAAAACTTTCTTGTATGTCTTTTGGATTGTTTGCAATACTTTCCTTTATGAAAGTTTGAGTTTCATCATCAAAAGTTGGAGTTAGCCAAGTGTTTATTCTGTCTAAAATCTTTGGTTCTATGTGTATCATAATAAAAAATAAAATAAGTATACTGCAAAAGTAATTAATTGATTAAAAACTTGAGTTTTAAAAAAGGTGATTTTAAAATTAATTAAATATTTATTAGGATTAACAATTTTAATTATTAAAAATTCAATTCATCCTTAATAGAATATCGTTTTTTATCTTGTTTTGTGCGTAAAATAATTTCGCCTAAAAAACCAGCAACAAAAAACTGTGTACCAATAATCATTGTTACTAATGAAATATAAAACCAAGGATTATCTGTAACTAAAATTGTTTTTAGGTTATTGGCTAACTTGTATAACTTCATAAAGCCAATATATCCGGCAGCTGTAAAACCAATAAAAAACATTAATGCTCCTAATGCCCCAAATAAATGCATTGGACGTTTACCAAACCTAGAAATAAACCAAATAGTAATTAGGTCTAAAAATCCATGAATAAAACGATTCATTCCAAACTTGGTAACACCATATTTTCTAGCTTGATGCTTTACAATTTTTTCGCCAATGTTTATAAATCCGGCATTTTTTGAAAGTACAGGGATGTAACGATGCATTTCTCCGTTTACATCAATATTTTTAACTACATTAATATTATAGGCTTTTAAACCACAGTTAAAATCATGTAGTTTTACTCCTGAAGTTTTTCTTGCAGCCCAATTAAATAACTTTGAAGGTAAGTTTTTAGATAGTACAGAATCATATCGTTTTTTCTTCCACCCAGAAACTAAATCCAACTTATCTTTTATAATCATGTTATAAAGTTCAGGGATTTCTTCTGGACTGTCCTGTAAATCTGCATCCATAGTAATCACTACGTCTCCTTGAGCCTTTTCAAAACCGGCATGAAGCGCTTGTGATTTACCAAAGTTTTTGTGAAATCTAATGCCTTTTACAGCTTTGTTTTTATTGGATAAATCGTTAATAACCTCCCAAGATTCGTCAGTGCTTCCATCATCAATAAAAATAAGCTCATAAGAAAAATGATTGGATTGCATAACTTTTGCAATCCAATCATGTAGTTCTTTTAAAGAGTCCTGTTCGTTAAGTAATGGTATAACTACGGATATATTCATTTACAAATTCTCAAAATTTAATAATTTCAAAAATAAAGAATTTATTCTGTCTCTGGTTTACTTTTTTTCATTGCAGCTGCAACTATTAAACCAATTATGATGTAAAATATTAAATTAAAAAATAAACTTTTAAGGACGTTAAGGATTGAAAATTGATTTTGTGTTTCAATTTGTTCAACTGATTTAGCTATAGAGTCCGCCGGAGCATTAAATTTTTCCAACATTTCTACGGTTTTTTCTATAGTAATTTCTTTTAAAGTGTCTGCAGCATCAGGGTCAATAACATTAAATATTAAAAATGATACAGCAGAACTAATAATTATGGCAATTAAGGATGTAATAAAAAATGCAGTAAATGCTTCCTTAAAAGTTGCATAACCATTTTGCGCTTGTTTAACTTTTGCAACTGAAATAATTCCCATGATAATTATTACAATTAAAAGTGTTATGCCAAACCACATGTTGGCAAATAGCCCAACGTTAACGGCATAGGCTATGGCTGTAGCTCCTGATAAAATTAACCCCAAATACAACCCATAGTTTATTGCGATAGATTTTAAAGTTTTTTCCATAAAATTTTGTTTATTAAGTTAGTTGAAAGGTTAGTATTCAAAGATACCAATTAGTTACACAAAAAGTTGAAATAAAAATTAATAAAAAAGTATTGTAGATTTGTAAAAAATACTTAAATTTGCACCTCGAAAAATTAAGATTTAAAGCGTAAAGCGATGAAAAAAGGTATACATCCAGAAAATTATAGATTAGTAGCATTTAAAGATATGTCTAATGATGATGTGTTTTTAACAAAGTCTACTGCAGTTACTAATGAAACTCTTGAGGTTGATGGTGTTGAGTATCCACTTGTGAAAATGGAGATTTCAAGAACATCGCACCCATACTATACAGGTAAATCTAAATTAGTTGATACTGCTGGACGTATTGATAAGTTTAAAACTAAATACGCCAAGTTTAAAAAGTAAACTTAACGATTATATAATACAGTTAAGCCTTTCTATTGCAGAAAGGCTTTTTTATTTTATGCATTTAAGCTACTTTTGATGGCGAATTTAAAGTTTAAGTTAAAGAAAAGTAAACTTTTAGCTTTTGCTTTCAACTCTTAACTACTTATGAATTATATACTTTTTGACGGCCCCTCAAGAAATAATTTATTACCATTTACGTATACTCGTCCGGTAGCAGATATTAGAATTGGGATATTAACCATTAGAGAAAAGTGGGAAACTTATCTAGATACCACTACAACTACCGTAACAGAAGATTATTTGTCTGATAAATATCCAATGGTTGAAATGGATGAAAACGTCATGATAAATGCCTCTTATCTGCCTAGTCTGGAGTTGGTGGAAATGATTAGAAATCTTCAAGAGAATCAAGCTGTTTTTAATGGTGAAGACATTATTGCCTTTTATTCTAAAGAAGGACAAGAAGATATTGATTTTGATACTTTTGATGCTATAGAATTTGAAGATAGCTGCTTAAAGGTTGAAAATACTTGGGATATTTTTTCAAAGAACGGAGAAGCCCTTCAAGAGGATTTCAATCTGATAACAAAGGGTAGAAAATCACAATCTATTCCTGAAACCACTGTAGCATTTCATTCAGAAAACATTTTTATTGAAAAGGGTGCAAAATTACCTTTATGCTCTTTAAATGCTGAAAAAGGACCAATTTATATTGGGAAAAATTCTGAGATTATGGAAGGATCTATGATTAGAGGGCCTTTCGCCTTATGTGATAATTCTATTGTTAAAATGGGAGCTAAAATATATGGACCAACTACTATTGGTCCGCATTCCAAAATTGGCGGAGAAGTAGATAATAGTGTCATTTTTGGATATTCAAGTAAAGGGCATGATGGATTTTTAGGTAATTCGGTTTTAGGAGAATGGTGCAACCTAGGGGCAGATACTAACACTTCTAATTTAAAAAATAATTATGCAGAAGTGCGTCTTTGGGATTACCATTCTGAAGGTTTTGCAAGAACCGGCTTGCAGTTTTGTGGACTTCTAATGGGAGATCACAGTAAAGCTGGTATAAATACCATGTTTAATACAGCAACAATAGTTGGTGTAAGTGCTAATATTTTTGGTAGTGGCTTTCCAAGAAATTTTGTGCCAAGTTTCAGTTGGGGAGGAAGTGCTGGTTTTACAACCTATTTAACCAAAAAAGCCTTTGAGGTTGCCAATGTGGTTATGGCACGTCGTAACGAAGAATTTACAGATCAAGATAAACAAATTTTAGAACACGTTTTTGAGGAAACCAAAAAGTACAGACGAGAGTAGTTTTATGACGTTACCCTTTCGGGTTGGACTTTATGCGCTTCTTAGTAACATGCTTCAAAGCCTAACGTTGAAGAAACCACAAACAACAAATTATTAAACTGACTATTATTTGTATATTTACTCATAACAGCGGGTTTTATTTTGAAAATATTATACTTCTTAGTCTTAATTGTTGCATTTACTGGTTTTTCTCAGACTCAAAAATATTCTGTTACAAACTTAGATTTAAATACAGAATACCCGCACTTCGGTTTAATGAAAATTGGGCAAGATAAATTGCTTCTCACCTCATATAAGTTAGATAAAAAAGGGCGTCCAAAAAAAGTTCAGGGTATGCCTGTTTTAACCATTTATCAAGGAGCAATTTCAAATAAAGGAAATCTAACCAATTTGGTGCCTTTACTTTTTAATGAAGAACAATATTTAGTGAACATTACTAGTGCTACTATATCTTCAAATGGAAAAAAACTTTATATAACCACAAGGTATCATTATAAAAATAAGCCAAAAGGTAATTTCAATATGGAAAATTTTCATATTGAAGTGGGGCAGTATAAAGAAGGAGTAGGGTGGACAAACTTTAAAGTATTACCTTTTTGTATACCAAAATATTCCTATGCACATCCGGCATTAAGTAAAGATGGAAAAACACTATATTTTATTGCTAATATTAAAGGAGGTAGAGATACAACAAGAGGAGGTTCAGATATTTTTAAAGTAGATATTTTGGATGATGACTCTTATAGTGAGCCAAAAAATTTAGGTAGTAAAGTAAACTCTTATAGTAGAGAAATGTTCCCTTTTTTAGATGAAAATAGCACTTTGTATTTTGCATCAAACAGACCTGGTGGTTTTGGCGGATATGATATTTATAAAAGTGACTTAGATAAAGATGGAAATTATATGAAAGCAGAAAAGTTACCAAAACCTTTAAATAGTATTAAAGATGACTTTTCTTTAATTACTTTTGATGGTGGAAATTCAGGATATTTAAGCTCTAAAAGGCCTAAAGGAAAAGGCGATGATGATATTTATTATTTTAAAAAGAACTAAAAACATATGTTAGCAATATTACTTGTTTATTTTATAGGAAAGCGATTTTATGATCTATCAATTGAATACAATCAAAAAAAGTGGTTATATGCTATTTTAAGTATTGTAGTTTATTATGGAGTACAGTTTGCTTTTGGTTTTATTATTGGAATTTTAGATATGTTGTTTGATTGGGGGATAGATTGGGATACAAGTTATGGTTGGAATTTATTAGGTATTCCAATAGGCTTATTAGCTGTTTGGGGTTTCTATACGCTATTGGAAAACAAATGGAAAAAATCTGTTGTAGTAATTAAAGATGAAATTCAGGATATTGGTAAAAAATATGATGAAGTTTAATCTTTTTTAACTCGTCTTAAATCTAATAGATTAATAGGGTTAATACCTAACCCATTTACATTTTTGCCCGTGAATCTTATGACTTCATCATAATATAAAGGTACCATAATGGCATGATCCATGGCTAAAGAATCTATGGTTTTATATATATGTTTACGCTCGTCAATATTAGTTATAGTAAAGGCTTTATTGTACAAACTGTCTACGGTTTCATTTTTATAATGAAAATAGTTTGAGCCATTAGGTGCAAAATTTTTGCTGTAAAAAATTGATAAATAATTTTCTGCATCTAAATAATCGGCTATCCATGAGCTTCTAAACATATCTACTTTTCCATTTGATCTGGCGCTTCTTAAAGACGCTTCTGGCATAACATCAACATTAATAGTTAAGCCCGCTTTTTCAAGTTCACGTTGAATAAATTCGCAGAAATCAAGATAATTACTGGTAGTAACCAGAGTTATTTCTGGGTTAGTAATTCCAGTTTTTTTTCTAAATTGATTAATTAATTGTTTGGCTTTTTCTGGTTGATATGAAAAACCGTTAGATTTATTAAAACCAGCAAGACCAATAGGAATAAAACCACCATTTGCAGGATTGCCTATGCCATTGCGCAAATAAGTCATCATTTTTTTTCTGTCAAAACCATAGTTAATAGCCTTTCTTATAAGTTTAGACTGTATTTCAGGGGTTTTAGAATCTAGATAAAATCCCAAATATTCCGTGTTTAAATAAGGGCCACGAATCATGTTAACAGACTCATGATATTTTTTTCTAAGCTTTCCATTAGCAGTTAAAAGTTCATCTTTATAAGATGCATCTAGGCTATTTAGGAAATCAATATTCCCTTGAGCAAATTGTAAAAATTCACTTTGCTTATCTGGTAAAAATGTGAGAGCTACAGCTTCTAAATAGGGAAGCTGATTTCCCTTGTTGTCTTTCTCAAAATAAAGCTTGTTTTTTCTAAGAACCAATTTAATGTTTTCTTCCCATCGTTTCAATTTAAAAGGCCCTGTTCCTATAGGATTTGATCTAAAATCAATACCATAATGTTCAACTATTTCTTTTGGTACTACAGAACAGTATTTCATGGTAAGTAACCCAATAAAAGCAGGGAATGGTTGCTTTAATTCAATTTGGAATATACTGTCATTTACAGCCCTAAAATCTTTCACCTTATTTAAAACCCAACTACCAGGAGCAGCAACTTTTTTATCTCTTAAACGGTTTAAGCTGTATTCAAAATCTTTGGCAACAACATTTCTGGTGGAGTCTTTGCCAAATAATTGATGTTTATGAAAATACACGTCGCTTCTAAGATTAAAAGTGTAGGTAATGGCGTTCTCAGAAATAGTCCAGTTTTTGGCAATACAGGGTTCAATATTTAATGCATCATCTAATTGAACTAAACCATTATAAAGTTGATTATTTATAGAGTTGTCTTGAAGCGTTCTAGAAAATGCTGGGTCTAAGGTGTTTATATTGGCGTATTCATTATATCTAAAGACTAGGTGGTCTTTGTTAGAATAAGAATCTTCTTTGCAAGAAAAAAGTAAAATAATTATACAACTTACTGATAAATAGATTGTTAATTGGTTTGTGGTTGGTTTTATCATGTAACTAATTAGTTGTAAATTTGCAGTCTTTTAATGGTAAAGATAAATTTTATAAAATCCTGAAACAAGTTCAGGATAACAAAATATAATGAACAAAAAAGTTGCATTTTATACCTTAGGTTGTAAGCTTAATTTTTCTGAAACATCAACAATTGCAAGGAGCTTCATAAATGAGGGTTTTGATAGGGTAGATTTTTCTGAAAAGGCTGATATATATGTGATTAATACGTGTTCGGTTACTGAAAATGCGGATAAACGTTTTAAAACCATTGTAAAGCAAGCTCAAAAAGCAAATAATGAGGCATTCATTGCCGCAGTTGGTTGCTATGCACAATTAAAACCAGAGGCCTTAGCCGATGTAAATGGGGTTGATTTAGTGCTGGGTGCTACTGAAAAGTTTAAAATTACAGATTACTTAAATGACCTTACCAAAAATGATTTCGGAGAAGTACATTCTTGCGAGATTGAGGATGCCGACTTTTATGTAGGATCGTATTCTATAGGAGATAGAACCAGAGCATTTTTAAAAGTTCAAGACGGTTGTGATTACAAATGTACCTACTGTACTATTCCATTAGCCAGAGGTATTTCTAGAAGTGATACTATGGAAAATGTTCTGAATAATGCCAGAGAGATTTCAGCTCAAAACATTAAAGAAATTGTACTTACAGGTGTTAATATTGGTGATTATGGAAAGGGCGAATTTGGTAACAAAAAACATGAACATACCTTTTTAGATTTAGTAACAGAACTTGATAAAGTTGAAGGTATAGAGCGTTTAAGAATTTCATCAATAGAACCAAATTTGTTAAAGAATAAAACTATAGACTTAGTATCTAAATCAAGAGCATTTGTGCCTCATTTTCATGTGCCATTGCAAAGTGGTAGTAATGAAGTTTTGAAAAAGATGAAACGTCGTTATATGAAAGAGTTGTATATAGATAGGGTTGCTAAAATAAAAGAGGTTATGCCTCATGCCTGTATAGGTGTTGATGTTATTGTTGGCTTTCCAGGAGAAACAGATGAACACTTTTTAGAAACCTATAATTTTTTGAATGGGTTAGACATTTCATATTTACATGTGTTTACTTATTCAGAACGAGACAATACCGAGGCTGCTGAAATGGATGGTGTTGTACCTAATAATGTAAGAAGTAAGCGTAGTAAGATGCTGCGCGGTTTATCTGTTAAAAAACGACGTGCTTTTTATGAAGGTCAGATAGGTTCAAAAAGAACTGTTTTGTTTGAAAGCGAAAATAAAGAGGGTTTTATTCATGGGTTTACCGAGAACTACGTGAAAGTTAAAACACCTTGGAATCCTGAGTTGGTTAATACTTTACATGAGGTAGAATTAACTAAAATAGATAAAGATGGAATAGTGCGTTTTGAATTCATAAATGCTTTATTTGTAGATAAATAGTTGGTTTTGTCTGTTTTTATTAAAGGTTAAACGATTTTATTTGATGTAAGGGTGGCTTAAATGTAATTTAGATGTGAAATTTATTTCGCCCCCAAAAACCTACTTATGAAAACTTATAATAAATTATTCCTAGTATTATTATTTACCTTGTCATTTTTATCATGTTCCGTGGAAGGAGTTGATAATTATAATGATATTGTTGGAGTATGGGAAAACATTGAAATTGGAGAAGAATTCAATACAATACACGAATTAACTTTTGCGTCAAATAAAACTGTTAAAAGTGTTTTTAGAACCGATGGACTATCTGAAGGGGTAGGCTCAAGTGTTGCAATATACAGTTGGAGTATTGAAGGAGATGCAATAACTATTGAAGATGATGAGCATAAATGGGTTTATGTGATTAATTCAGAAAAACAATTTGTTATAAATGATGGTCAACAAGATTTAATCTATAATAAAATATCAGATGTAGTAGAGAACTACTAATTAAAAAAGCCGAAACTTAAAGTTTCGGCTTTTTTATGTTTTTACTTTTATAAACTTATATTCTTACTCCAACAGGAAGCATGCGCTTATATTTTCTGTTCCTTCTTACAAATTTTGCAATTTCAGGACTAGTAGGAACAACGCTTAAGTTGCGTTCTTGAATCTGTTCAAAAACAGCAGCTAAAAATTCTTTGCTAAAGTCTTCATCTTGAATTTCTTCTGGAATAATTAATTTAGTTAAGAATATTTTTCGTTCCTGTAAAGAATATTCAATTTTAGCTAAATGATTATCAATTTTAATCTCATATTGACGTAAAAAATCATTGTCTATTAGTTCAGCTGCATCAACCATAATGTTTATTTTTTGTTTCTTTTAGGAATGAGTTAAATAGTAAGTGCTATTTATTTAACTTTGTTTTGCAAAAGTACGAAAAAAAAATGTTAACATAAAGTAAAATGAGTGTTAATAGCTTATGAGTCAAGAGTTAATACATGTTTATCTAATGCCTGGTATGGCAGCAAGCCCATTAATTTTTGAGCATATTAATCTTCCTGAAGATAAATTTAGATTGCATTATTTAGAATGGATACTTCCTCTTGAAGAAGAAACCCTAACAAGCTACGCATTAAGAATGAGTGAAAACATTCATCATGATAGCCCAGTTTTATTGGGGGTTTCATTTGGAGGTGTATTAGTTCAAGAGATGAGTAAACATTTAAATGTTAAGAAGTTAATCATTGTTTCTAGTGTAAAATCTAAACAAGAAATACCAATGCACATGCAATTAGCAGGATCTACAGGTGTGTACAAATTGTTACCAACACAACTAGCTGCCAAAATTGATATATTGGAAAAGTATGCCTTCGGAAAGAATTTTACGAAGCGCTTAAAGCTTTATAAAAGATACCTTTCAGTTAATGATAATCTATATTTAAGTTGGGCTATTAAACAAATGGTAAGTTGGGGGCAAAAAGAGTTTGATAATGATATTGTACATATTCATGGTGATAATGATGCAGTCTTTCCAATTAAAAATATAAGTAATTGTATTATCATTCCAAACGGAACTCATATTATGATTATCAATAAATATAGGTGGTTTAATGCACATTTGGCTGATATTATTCTTGAGTATTAGTGCTTTTTTGTTAATTTTAGAAAAACTTTTATGATGAAGACAGTAGAACGCATTTTGGCGTGTGTAGGATTGCTAAGTTTATGTATATTATTTATTTTTGCCCTACAAGATGCCCCAACCGATGAAAACTTTGAAAAAAAATTAATAAACGATTATAACGTTTATGCGCTTCAGGTTCCTGAAAATTTAGATTTTGCAGGAGAAGCACTTCCATTAAATAATCCTGATATTCTTGAACGAATGGATAGGGAGTTATTAGTAAACACCTATTGGCAATCTAATGGATTATTGATGTTTAAACGGTCTAAAAAGTACTTTCCTATTATTGAGCCAATTTTAGCCAAACATGGTGTGCCAGACGATTTTAAATATTTAGCAGTTATAGAAAGTGGTTTAACAAATGCGGTGTCACCTGCTGGTGCCAGAGGTGTTTGGCAAATAATGAAGGCTACAGGAAGAGAAAATGGTTTAGAAGTAAATAGTAATGTTGATGAGCGTTATCATTTAGAAAAGGCCACTGAAGTAGCGTGTAAATATTTAATTGAAGCAAAAGAAAGTTTAGGTTCATGGACACTTGCTGCAGCTGCTTATAATGCAGGTAAAGCTGGTGTTTCTAGAAGGTTAAAGGAACAAAATGTAACGGATTATTATAGTTTGCTTTTGGGGGAAGAAACTGGGCGTTACCTTTTTAGAATTGTGGCATTAAAAGAGATATTATCTCATCCGAATAAATATGG
The DNA here is from genome assembly GCF_045277075.1 of Seonamhaeicola sp. MEBiC01930. Classification (GTDB taxonomy): domain Bacteria; phylum Bacteroidota; class Bacteroidia; order Flavobacteriales; family Flavobacteriaceae; genus Seonamhaeicola. Next base: position 2,404,058 of record NZ_CP104270.1, read on the forward strand.
ATTTAATTTTAGAGAAAAAGATTTGTATAGCAATATCCCTACGTTTAAGGTTGAGGTTGATACAGCTGTAACTGATTTTTCTAAGTTCGCACTAAAATTTGGAATTAACTACAAAATATTAAAGCTACATAATCCTTGGTTAAGAGAAAGACATCTTAATAATAAATCTAGAAAACTTTACGAAATTGAAATACCTAAAGAAGGGTATTATGATTTAAATTAAGTATGACCTTTAAATCAGAGATAAGTTATAAGTTTTTAGCTGTAATAACACTTTTTATTCTGGTTGTTTGTGCTTTCTCTGTTATAGGAAATGAATCGAAGAGTGAAATATTTATTGTAACAGGAGTTCAAATTTTCACATTATTTTTTATTTGGTATATTTTCCATAGTATAAATTATACTATTGAATCGAATAAGATTTTAAAATTAACTTGTGGCTTTGTTTATAGAAAACAGATACCTATTGTTTCTATAAAGTCCATCACAAAAACAAAAAGTCTATTATCTTCTCCTGCTGCTTCTTTAACTAAAAGAATTGAGCTTAAGTTTGGTAAGTTTGACTCTATAATTATTTCACCAAAGAATAGAGAGGGCTTTGTAAAAGCTATTCAAAAAATAAACCCAGAAGTAGAAGTTAAACTATAATTAAATTATCTACTCCTTCTTTTTTGAGATCTTAATGATCCACCCGTACCGTAATGTTGGTTTGGTCCTACAGCACGTTTCATGTTTTGCTTCATCATTTTAATCTGATCTGTTAGCATGCCATGTTTATCTAGTTGTTGTGCTTCAGTTAATAATTTTTGAGCTTCTTGCTTTCTACGTTTTGAAAATGCTATACCTGCAAGGTTTAATTTAGCCATTGCCAAATCATGTTTCATAGATAGTCCTAAACTAATGGCCTTCTTGAAGTATTTTTCAGATTCATTCATATTGTCTTGCATAATCATTAACCCATGCAAATAATTGTAATACCCTTGTTGTTTTTTTACCAAGGCACTTTCCGGGTTTTTAATTTTGTTTAACCACCTTTTTGCACCCTCAAAATCTTGCTTACGTAACCTTAAAAAAGCAAGTAGAATAAATTCGTTTTTAAAATACAGGAAAATAAAAATTCCTGATAATAATATTAATGAAATACCATTTCCAATATATCCCTCAGTAAATTGATATACCGCATAAGCAATAATTCCAGCGGCTATTATTAATTTTATAATTTTGTTGTACATATCTCTATTTTGAGTATTACTAAAGGCTAAAAAGCCTCCGTTTTGAGCAATATTGTTTTGAATTGCAAAGAAACTAAATTTTTCTATAAAAAATATTATTAAAATGAGTTTGTGAAATAAAAAACTGTTGTATATTTGCACGCAGTTTTGAGAAAAGGTCAAAATCAGATTTTAAAAATTACAATTCAGTATTTAAAGATATAAGACAATGAGTAAAAGAACGTTTCAACCATCAAAAAGAAAGAGAAGAAACAAACATGGTTTCAGAGAAAGAATGGCTTCTGCTAATGGAAGAAAAGTACTTGCACGTAGAAGAGCTAAGGGAAGAAAGAAGTTGTCTGTATCATCTGAAACAAGACATAAAAAATAATGATTAACAATTGTTTATAAATTAAAGGTGTTGCTTAAGTGTAGCGCCTTTTTTTATGTTTCGTAATTACTACTTTTGCAAATAATTTATTAAAACAAGAATACTATATTAAAATGCCAAAAAATCCAAATTTAAAATCTATACTAATTATTGGTTCGGGTCCCATTATTATTGGGCAAGCGTGTGAGTTTGATTATTCTGGTTCACAGGCATTACGATCATTACGAGAAGATGGAATTGAAACAATCTTAATTAATTCCAATCCAGCAACAATTATGACAGACCCGTCAATGGCGGATCATGTTTATTTGTTGCCTTTAAACACCAAATCAATAATAAAAATTCTTAAAGAGCATCCTCAAATAGATGCTGTTTTACCTACAATGGGAGGGCAAACAGCATTAAACTTAGCTATTGAAGCAGATGAAAAAGGTATTTGGAAAGATTTTAATGTAGAGCTTATAGGTGTTAATATTGATGCTATTAACATTACAGAAGATAGAGAGCAGTTTAGAGAATTAATGGGTAAAATTGGTGTTGGAATGGCACCACAAGCAACGGCTACATCTTTCTTAAAAGGAAAAGAAATAGCTCAAGAGTTTGGTTTCCCATTATGTATACGTTCTTCGTTTACTTTGGGTGGTGCTGGAGCTTCAATAGTATATGAAGAAAAAGATTTTGATGAATTACTAAGAAGAGGACTAGAAATATCTCCAATTCATGAGGTAATGATAGATAAAGCATTATTGGGGTGGAAAGAGTATGAGTTAGAGTTGTTAAGAGACTCTAATGGTAATGTAGTAATCATCTGTTCTATTGAAAATATGGACCCTATGGGAATCCATACTGGAGATTCCATAACTGTTGCACCGGCAATGACTTTAAGTGATACCACGTACCAAAAAATGCGTGATATGGCTATTCATATGATGCGAAGCATTGGTGATTTTGCTGGCGGATGTAATGTGCAATTTGCAGTTAGTCCAGATGACCAAGAAGAAATTATTGCCATAGAAATTAACCCACGGGTATCTCGTTCTTCTGCATTAGCAAGTAAAGCAACAGGATATCCAATTGCAAAAATTGCAGCTAAATTAGCAATGGGTTATCATTTAGATGAGTTAAGCAATCAAATAACTAAGTCAACTTCGGCTTTATTTGAGCCAACATTAGATTATGTGATTGTAAAAATACCACGTTGGAATTTTGATAAATTTGAAGGGTCTGATAGAACTTTAGGGCTTCAAATGAAAGCTGTAGGTGAGGTGATGGGTATTGGGCGTTCTTTCCAAGAAGCATTACATAAAGCTACGCAGTCTTTAGAAATTAAGCGTAATGGTTTAGGTGCAGATGGTAAAGAAAATACCAATTATGATGAGATTATTGAGAAGTTAAGATTTGCATCTTGGGATAGAGTTTTTATTATCTATGATGCTATTAAAATGGGAATTCCATTAAGTAGAATTCACGAGATTACTAGAATAGATATGTGGTTCTTAAGACAATATGAAGAACTTTATTTCTTAGAGAAAGAAATCTCAACGTTTAATATAGATTCTATAGAAAAACCACTTTTATTAGAAGCTAAGCAAAAAGGTTACGGTGATAGACAAATTGCCCATATGCTTGGTTGTTTAGAAAGTGAGGTTTATAATAAGCGTGAAGCTCTTAACATAAATAGAGTTTATAAGTTGGTTGATACTTGTGCGGCAGAGTTTGAAGCTAAAACGCCTTACTACTATTCTACATTTGAAAGTGAAATGGAAGTAGCAGGAGGAGAACGTTATTCTCATAATGAGAGCATAGTGTCAGATAAAAAGAAGGTAATAGTTCTTGGTTCTGGACCAAACCGAATTGGACAAGGAATTGAGTTTGATTATTGTTGTGTGCATGGTGTGTTGGCAGCAGCTGAGTGTGGTTATGAAACTATTATGATTAACTGTAACCCAGAAACTGTTTCTACAGATTTTGATACAGCTGATAAGTTATATTTTGAGCCTGTTTTTTGGGAGCATATTTATGATATTATTAAGCATGAAAAACCAGAAGGTGTTATTGTTCAATTAGGAGGACAAACAGCTTTAAAACTAGCTGAAAAGTTAGATAGATACGGTATTAAAATTATTGGAACAAGTTTTGAATCTTTAGATTTAGCTGAAGATAGAGGAAGCTTCTCTACATTATTAAAAGAGAATAATATTCCTTATCCACAATTTGATACGGCTGAAACTGCTGATGAAGCTTTAGAGGTTGCAAAAGAATTAGATTTTCCTATTCTTGTTAGACCATCTTATGTTTTAGGTGGTCAAGGAATGAAGATTGTTATTAATGAAAAGGAATTAGAAAAACACGTTGTTAGTTTATTGCAAAGTATTCCTAATAATAAACTATTATTAGACCATTATTTAGAAGGGGCAATTGAAGCAGAAGCCGATGCTATTTGTGATGGAGAAGAGGTTTATATTATTGGTATTATGGAACATATAGAGCCTTGTGGTATCCATTCAGGTGATAGTAACTCTACCTTACCTCCTTTTAATTTAGGTGAATTTGTAATGCAGCAGATAAAAGATCACACTAAGAAAATTGCTTTAGCTCTAAATACGGTAGGTCTAATCAATATTCAGTTTGCTGTAAAAGATGATGTGGTTTATATTATTGAAGCTAACCCAAGAGCATCTAGAACGGTACCATTTATTGCAAAGGCTTACGGAGAACCTTATGTAAATTATGCTACAAAGTTAATGTTAGGAGAAAAGAAAGTTAAAGACTTTAATTTCAACCCTCAATTAGAAGGTTATGCTATAAAACAGCCGGTGTTCTCATTTAATAAATTTCCTAATGTGAATAAAAACTTAGGTCCAGAAATGAAGAGTACAGGAGAAAGTATTTTGTTTATTGATAGTTTAAAGGATGATGAATTCTATGACTTATATTCAAGACGAAAAATGTACTTAAGTAAATAAGTATTAAGTATCTCAATAAAAAAGCCGCTTTAAAGCGGCTTTTTTATTGATTAATATATCTTCACTTTTAATTATAGCGTAATTTTCACATTATGATGTTTTAAGGCGTCAATATGTTCTTCAATTTTAAATTCTGAAGATTTAAAAAGTGTAGTTCTTTTTTTAGCTTGTTCCTGTCTAGCAATACTCCTTGAAAAGCGTCTAACACTTTGTTCGTTATCCAAAATTAATCCAGGAACTGGAACATTGTTTCCTTTTTCATCTTTAGCTACCATAGTGAAATATGATGAGTTGCAGTGTTTCTTTACACCTGTTTGAATATTTTCTGCCTCAATTCTAACTCCAATTACCATAGATGTTCTTCCTGTATAGTTTACTGAAGCTTTTAAAGTAACTAATTCACCAACGTCTATTGGGTTTAGAAAATCAACACGATTAACAGAAGCGGTTACACAATAATGTCTAGAATGCTTAGAGGCACAGGCAAATGCAATCTGATCCATTAAATTTAAAATATATCCACCGTGTATTTTTCCGCTAAAGTTTGAATTTGCCGGAAGCATTAACTCTGTAATTGTGACTTGAGATTCTTTTGCGCTTTTAAACATGCCTTATATAATTAAATTATAAACTATTCCTGTTGCAATGGAAATACCAAAACTTATTAGTGTACCTATTAAAATATATTCCGTGAGTTGCCTGTCTTTAGAATCTCTTAAATCTCCAAATCGAAAAACGGATTTGGCAGTAATTAGAAAACCAACAGCTTCCCAATGTCCTAATATTATGAATAAGAACACTAAAATGCGCTCTAAAATACCAATATATTTACCTGCATCCTCTAACGATTCATTATTTTTAGTGAGTTCTGAAATATTCCACTTTAAAAAAATGGTTTTCATAATAATAGATACGGGTAATGTTAAAAACAATAAACAAGAAATGAGCAAAATAACCTTTTCAGTAAAAAGAGATTTTAAGTCTAAAGACGTTTCTGAAAAAATGAAACAGCAAATAGCAATAACCAAAATATGTAATAACTGATCTATAAAAAACCAGCGCCTCCTTGTTTTTTTAGTTTGAAGGCTGAGTTTGAGAGCGTCTATTATAAAATGTGAAACCCCGATAATTACAACAATTGGCCATAATGTTATATCCCAAAGAATTAGAGCCGTAACTACAATATGAAGAAGCACATGGATGTATATCTTCGGTGATTTTAGTTTTTTCTTTTCATTTTCTTTAACCCATTTTGTAGGTTGAAGAAAAAAATCGCCCAAAATATGGGCTAAAAATAATTTTAAAAAGAGAATCATAGTACACTAACTTTTTTTTGGTATAGTTGGTTTAGTTCTAATATATTTTCTAAACCAGCGCGCTTTTGACGTTTACTTACGGCATCTTGTTTAGTATTTATCATTTTGGCTAAATCATGTTGTAATGCATTTGGGTTATCTATACTAAGTTTAACAATTTCTGCAGAATTAATTGTCCAATTATCAATATTTACTAATAGTAACTTAAAATATAGATTGAGTTCCTTATTTAGTTCAATATTTTGAGTTTTAATTTGAAGGTTTTGCTTTATTTTTTTTAAAGTCTCTAAGGTTTCTCCAGAAAAAATAAAAGCATCGCCGTTAGATTCTGTTACATCTTTACCTTCATGGGTTTTGTCTCCAATACCTATAGCTAATCTAACATCTAAGCCTTTAATGGTTTTTATGCATGCTTTAATATAGACTGCTGCTAAAAAACTTTCTGAAGGGTTTGCTATTTCAATTTGAAAGCTATCACCTCTATATATTTCCCAAAATCTGTTGTCTGGGTTTAATGAGGATAATGATGTTTTTAGGGCATCAATCCATATGGAAGGGATTGTTTCTCTGGATTTAATAATATCTCCTGTTATAACACTTGTCATATATAATTAATATTATTCCTTTTTTGTGGAATAATCAAATATATGCCTTTTTTGTGGAATAATCAAGTGTATTCCTTTTTTATGGAATAATATTAGTCTTCTTCGGCACGTTTTATTATAGCTTCAGGGAGCGATTTTTTAGCTTTAGCACCCATTTTTTTGAGCTTTTCAACACTTGTTATAAGGTTTCCACGCCCGTCTACTAACTTATTCATAGCAGCAGAATAGTCTTTTTTTGCGTCATCTATTCTTTTGCCAACACCAGTTAAATCTTTTACTAAACCTTCAAATTTATCGTAAAGTGCTCCTGCTTGTCTCGCAATTTCCATAGCGTTGCGTTGTTGCTTTTCATTATTCCACATAGAGTCTATGGTGCGTAATGTAGCCAACAAAGTAGAAGGTGTTACAATAACAATATTTCTTTCAAAGGCCTTGTTATAAATACTGTTATCTTCATTTACAACTACAGCAAATGCAGGTTCTATAGGAATAAACATTAACACGAAATCTGGTGATTCTATATCATATAGATCTTGGTAGTTTTTAGCCGATAATTGTTCAACATGCTTTTTAACAGAGTTAGTATGCGCTTTTAAAAATTTGTCTTTATCATCGTCCTCTGCATTTACCAAACGCTCATAATCTGTTAAAGATACTTTACTGTCAATAATCATTTTTTTACTATCTGGTAGATGTAAAACCACATCTGGTAATACACGAGAGCCATCTTCTGTTGTAAAATTTTGTTGTACAAAATACTCGCGGTCTTTTTCTAAACCAGATTTTTCTAGCACACGTTCTAAAACTAATTCACCCCAATTTCCTTGCATTTTGCTATCACCTTTAAGAGCTCTGGTTAAATTGGTTGCCTCTTTTGTCATTTGTTGGTTGAGGTCTTTTAGACCTAAAAGTTGTTCTTTTAAAGCCGAATGCATACTAATGCTTTCTTTTTGAGAATCCTCAACCTTTTTCTCAAATCCTTGGATTTTCTCTTGTAAAGGATTTAAAATATTCTTGATATTTTCTTTATTTTGCTCAGTGAATTTATTAGACTTTTCTTCTAGGATTTTATTTGCTAACAGTTCAAAGTCTTTACGCAATTGTTCTTGGCGCTCCTCTAATTCTTTATCACGTTTTAAGTTTTGTTGTTGAAGATTTTCGAACTCCGTATTTTTTCTAGTCAATTCAGAATTAAGAAATTCTTTTTCACGACGAATCTCCTCTCTCTCTGATTCAATTTTAGAAAGGTTTTCTTTTAGTTCAGTGATTTGATTGTTGAATGCTTTGTCTTGTTGTTCCTTTTCAGATTCAGAATGCAACTTAAAATCATTCAATTGTTGTTGCAAGTTTGAGTTGCGTTCCTCTAAGGTACTCTGTTCACCTTTGCTTTTAAGTTTAGAAATTGTTTTACCAATATATACACCAATACCGCCAGAAATAAGTATGGCAAGAATTAAAATTATACTTTCGTTCATTTAAAAATTAAAGTTTAACCAAAGATAATTTTTTTAAGAGGAAATAGTTGAACTAATAAATTTATGTTGATAAAAATTACAAAACAGATGTGTCTATTTCAATATCGGCATCTTTCCAAGCTTTGTTAAATTCTTGTTTTATATTAAGAGCTTCGTCCATTTTATTTTGTGCCTTTAAGGCATTGTAAAGCCCTATTAAAGACCACCCATTTTGTCTCAGAATTTCTAGATCTTCCTTATAAATTTTCTCGGCAGTCTCATATTGTTTTGCCTTCATTAAAACGGCTCCTAAATTTTGCCTAGGTGGTATATGCCATGCAGAAGGTTCGTTATAAGTTAACCCATCCTCAATTTCAACGGCTTTTTTTAGGTGTTTAATGGCTGCATCAAAATTTCCATTAGCTGATTCCATTTCTCCCGAAACAATTTCAAAGGCTAATTCTGCAATGGTGGTTCCAGAATCAAAGCCTGTTGCCATGTTATTTTCAAAATCAGTATCTGATATATAGTTTTTGATAAACCCTAGTTCTTCTTCAGCTTCTTTTAAATTATTCTTTTTGATAAATGCAATACCTCTAGAGTAATGCCATATCAAATTTAAATGTTTTATACTGTCGTTTGGTTTTGGATAGGTCAAAATATCATTCCATTTTCCAAATCGAGTATATGCTAATAAGGGAGTAGCTGCAAAGTTTTGTAGAAAATGGAGTTCTTCCATTTCTCCAACAGGAACTTTTTCAGCTGTTTTTTTTGCTGCATCAATGGCAATATCACTAGCGCCTAATAAACTAGAAGCCGACCATAAAAAATGAATATTGTGAGGGTAGTAACCTAAGGGATACATACCCTGAGCGTAACATTGCGAAATATAATCTTCATCGGCTAAAATAGCTTTTTGGTTTGCCTTAACAGCATCTTTATATCTTCCAACCCTAATGTATATATGTGACGGCATATGTACTATATGACCCGCTGCAGGCATAAGTTTTCCAAGCTTGTCTGCTGAGGGTACGCCTAAATCAGGCTTTGGAAGTTCAACCATATGAATATAGTAATGATGTGCTCCCGGATTGTCAGGGTCTAATTCTATTGCTTTTTCAAGTGCTGCTTTGGCCTCTTTAATATTAGGTTGAGCATTACCTTCTACATCCCAATAATTCCATGGAGTGGTATTCATTACTGAAGCCGCATATAACGTTTGTATGTTAGTGTCCTCAGGAAATAGTTTTACAACTTTTTCCATTGCAGTCATGTACTCTAAGTTAAGTGTATCAATTCCTTTTGATAAGTTTTTTGAATACCTATGACTTAAAGCATTAATCAAAGCTTGTTCTTTAGTGGAGGCTTTTGAAATCAATTTTTTTGCTTTTTCAATAGCTTCATTGCATTTTTCTTTTCTTTCATCATCCGGGAATGGGTCATTTATATTAGGGCCTAAAACATAAGCCTGCCCCCAATAGGTCATTGCCGCATTTGGATCTAACCTAGAGGCCTCCATGAAAGAACGGTGAGCCTCGGCATGATTAAAAGCATAAGCCAACCTTATTCCTTGATTAAAGAATTGTTGCGCTCTTTCATTAATTGTAGAAATTTTATAGGTGTGATTGCCTAAGTTTTCAAACAAAGGAGAAATCTGTTGGGTGGTGTCTACATCTTCCAACAAAAAGGTAGGCGGGGTGCATTTAATTTTGCTTACAACAAGTTTAGGTTTAACCTTTAAATTGTTATTAGGTTTATTAAGTACAAAAAATACTAAGGTTGCTATAATTGTTCCTGAGAGAATGATACTTAATTTAGTTTTCATTGTAGGAAGGTTTTAGGTTAATAAAACACCCCATAAGTAGTTGAACTTCATATAGTGCTCAAATTCAGGCACGTGAATTTAGTGAAAATTAAGCAGAAATAAAAGGTTATTTCTTAATCCTGAAACTTCCTGTTTTTTCATCAAAAGTGATTAAATCTTTAGGGAATAGCTCGTTAAAAGTACCGTTAGAAATTAAGTTGCATGGTTGGTCTGAAACTACTTTGTTATTATCCATTACTATTAATTTATCACTCAATTGAATAGCCAAGTCAATTTCATGGGATGAAAATAAAATTGTTTTATTAGTATCTTTAGCTAACTTTTGAAGAAGATTAAGAATATAAGCTTTATGATACATGTCAAGATGTGTAGTTGGCTCATCCAGAATAATTATATCGGTATCCTGAGCTAAGGCTCTGGCAATCATTACTTTTTGAAGCTGTCCGTCACTTAACTCAAAACATTTTTTATTTTTTAAGTCTTCAATGTTTATTTGAGTTAAGGAATTGTTTACAATTTCGAGGTCTGTATCAGATAAGTTTCCAAGCCAATTGGTGTATGGCTGTCTCCCTAAGGCTACCAATTCAAAAACTGTAAAATTCTTAGATGGTAAGGATTCCGTGAGTACCAAACTAAGAGACTTTGCCAAATCAATATTTGAGTATGCATTTAATTCTTTGGCATTAATGAAAATGTTTCCTTCAAGCTTTGGTTGAACTGCGGTTAAGGTTCTTAAAAGGGTAGATTTACCAATACCATTGGCTCCAATTAAACCTATTAACTCACCTTTAAGTAGTTCAATATTAATGTTGGAAGACACAATATTATTATTCTTTTTGGATGTGTACCCAATTGAAAGGTTTTCTGTCCTTAAAACGATATGTTGGTTTTTATCTTCCATTAAAATATCATTTTTCGTTTTCTAACTAATAACCAAATGACAACAGGAGCACCAACTAAGGATGTAATAGCATTAATAGGCAAAGTATAATCGCTATTTGGTAACTGTGAAATACTATCGCAAATAAGCAAAATTAAAGCACCCATTAAAAATACTGCTGGTAAAAGTATTTTATGGTTTGAAGTGCCAAATACTTGTCTGGTAATATGTGGTATGGCTAATCCTACAAATGCAATAGGTCCCGTAAAGGCTGTTATAGTACCTGCCAGCAGGCTGGTGGAAATTATAATAATTAATCTGCTTTTCTGAATGTTAATACCTAAACTTTTGGCGTAATTTTCGCCTAACAAAAGGGTATTCAAAGTTTTAATAGATGTAGTGCTAATGACTATACCAATAAAATAAATAAGGAATAGGATAAATAGTTCCTTCCAGTCTAGATTTCCAAGACTACCAAAACCCCAAAAGAAATATTGCTGTAATTCTTCAGCAGAGCTAAAATATGACAGAATGTTAACTACGGCGGCAGTAATACTTCCAAACATGAGACCAATAATTAAAATGGCCATGGTGTCTCTAACTTTTGTAGAGACAATTAAAACAATAAGAAGAACTAAAAAACTACCCAAAGTAGCAGATACAACTAAACTCCATTTAGAAGCTAAAATTCCAAATAAAACACCTCCAAATAAGGAAGCTCCCATGGTAACAATGGCTACCCCTAAACTGGCTCCAGAGGTTATACCAAGAACAAAAGGTCCCGCTAAAGGGTTTCTAAAAAGGGTTTGCATTAAAAGTCCAGAAATGCCTAAACCAGAACCAACAATAATAGCAGTAAATGCCTTGGGTAACCTATAATCTAAAATAATATGTTGCCAGGGAATATTAGGGCTATTCCCCAGAAGTATGTTTAAAATATCTTTATTGGGAATAGAAAGCGACCCTAAACTTATATTTATAAAGAAGCACAGTAATAGAAGTACAGATAGTACTATAAATTGAATATGAAAGGTTTTAGTTTCTGCCAATTATTCTAAACGTTTAAAAAAGAAGTTTTTATAATCTTCTAAAACTGTTGGGTGCGTTATATTAATAATATCTTTTAGTATTAAATCAGGTCTTAAAGGGCCCAATTCATAATACAACAACCCGCCACCAGGTCCAATCTTATTTGTATATGTGTAAATGTTATTTGCTTTAAAAGCATTAAAGTAACTATATCCTTTATGTTGGTCAATCATTTGTTCTTTTGTTTTAAATGATCCAGCTCCAATCCAAAATTCCGCATTTTGAGCTTTATCGAGAACATTTTCAAAATTTAACTGCAAACTTCCATTAGCGTTATTGTCTTTCCAAAGATAGTTAACATTAGCATCTTCTAAATATTTAGCAACAAAACTCTTGCCTCCAGGTACATTCCATACATCTTTAAACATAGATCCTGAAAAAACAATTGGTCTGTTTTTAATATTAGCAGCTAGTTTTTTTGCTTTTTGATAATTAGATTCTATTGTGTTAAAAATACTATCACCTTCTTTTTCTTTATTAAAAAGTGCAGCAACAAATTTTATCCATTCTGCACGACCAAGTGGATGTTGTTCAGTCCATGCTCCATCTAAAACTACAGGAATATTAAATTTTTCTATTTGATTTAAAGTTTTGTTATTTCCATTTACAGAAAAGCCTATCACCAAATTTGGTTGCAGATCTATTAATAGTTCCATGTTTAAATCTAGATCATTGTTAAGGTCTTTAATTTCTCCTTTGTCAATTCTTGCTCTTGTCTTTTCTGATGAAATAAATTTTGTGGAAGGAAAACCAACAAGTTTGCTATCAATATTTAAATATTCCAAAGATGGAATATTTGTTGTTGACATTACAATTACTTTTTCAATGGGTAATTGAATAATGGCATTAGCCTTAATATTTTTTGGGTTTTCATTCCCTTCTTTTACAATAATATAACGAAACGTATCATTACTTTTTGGCCAAGGCGACGTAACAATAATTTCTTTATAAGTACCATAATCCGTTATTGAAAACCCATTTGCATATTTTAAAACTTCTTTTTTCGCCTTAAGTTTAGTCGTGATTGGCTTGGAGCCTTTACTTTCCTTACAAGAGACTAATATTAGAAAACAAATAGAAAAAAGAGATAAAAAACGCATGGTGTAAATTTGAAATTCAAAGGTCACTAATTTTTTTGTAATACCGTATACTTAGAATTACTTTTGAGGAATAAAACTGGTTTAGATGAAATTCTTATGTTCTTGGAGTGGTGGTAAAGATAGTTGTTATGCATTTTATAAGGCAATTGAAAGCGGTTTTAAACCTAGTGTTCTTTTAAATGTAATGAACGAATTTGGAGATAGGTCGCGCTCTCATGGTATAACAAAAGAAGTTTTGCAGGCTCAGGCAGATGCTCTTAGTTTACCAATTCATTTTTTTAGTAGTACTTGGGAAGATTATGAAGAAAAATATATTGAAAATCTGAAAAAGGTTGCAATGGATTATCCCATATCTCATACAGTTTTTGGAGATATAGATATTGAAAGTCACAAAGCTTGGGAAGAGAAAGTATCCGATGCTGCCAATTTAGTGGCTGTTTTACCTTTGTGGCAAGGAGACCGAAAACAATTAGTTTTAGAAATGATAGATGTAGGTATAGAGGCTATAATTGTATCATGTAATCAGGATTTAGGATCCGAATTTTTAGGAAAAACTATTGATGCTTCAATTATTTCTGAATTTGAGTCTATGGGTGTAGATGCTTGTGGGGAAAACGGTGAATTTCATACCTTAGTTGTGAATGCGCCATTTTTTAAGAACCGAATACCTGTTAAAATAAAGGAGAAGGTTGTTTCAAGTAATTACAATTTTGCAAATTTGCAACTTATAGATTAATATCCGTTATTAACTTAAGCTGGTTGTCCTCTTTTGTTATGAAGAAAACATCGCCATATTCAATTTTTATTTTAAAAGAATTTTTTAAAGGAATGTTTAATATTTTTGCAAGTATTGCTCTAATGGGGCCTGCGTGTGAAACAATAATGACTTTTTTAAATTCTTTTGAAGCTATTACTTCTTCAGCTAATGAAAATACCCTGGAAGCTAATTGAGTGTAAGATTCTCCATTGGGAGTCTGAACATTTACAAAATCTTTCATCCAAGGGTTAATTTCCTTTTCGGGTATGAAATTCCATTCTTTAAGTTCCCAGTCACCAAAATTTAATTCCTTTAAACGGTCATCTAAGGTAAGGTCTTTTCCAAGATTTTGAGCTAATAAGGCACAACGCCTTAAGGGACTCGAAATAATTTTAATATCATTACTTGAAGGTAGCTTTGTTTTTACTTCTTTAAATTCAGTTTTCCAGGTATGGGTTAAATCTAAATCAGCTTGACCATAACAAATTCCTTTTTCAATTTTAGGTGTTGTATGTCTAACTAGATAAATTTCCATAGAATTATAAGGCTTAGGTAGAAAACAACTTCACATAATTGTTGAACGGCACCCGCACAATCACCTGTTTGTCCTCCTATCCATTTTTTAAATTTAGCGGCTAAATACATTTTAGCTAAATAGGTAGTGATTAAAGTTAAAAACACTAATGGAGTTTTAAAAAAGAATAAAGGTGCCATTCCAAAAACACCACAAACAATTAGCATTTTTAAGGTCATATTTTTGGCTGCTGGTTTCGCCTTACTGTCATCTGAGTCTCTTACATAAGGATGAGTATAGATTAATGTTGTGGCAATGAATCTGCTCAAACTGTGCCCCGAAATTAAAACCAATGGAATATTATATGTTGGTAACTCTCTTAGACTAGAAAATTTAAGCCCTAAAATTAATATTAAACCAGCGGCTCCATATGTACCTAAACGCGAATCTTTCATAATTAAAAGAATCTTTTCCTTTGTCCACCCACCACCTAAGCCATCACAAACATCTGCAAATCCATCTTCATGAAAAGCCCCAGTTATGTAAATGGTTGAAACCATACTCAATAAAATAGCTATTTCCTTGGGGAAAATAAAAGTTGATCCGTAAAAAATTAGTGCTCCAATGCTACCAACAATAATACCTACTAGCGAAAAATATTTTGAACTTTGTCGTAAAAAATCAGTGTCATGATTTACCCATTTAGGACAAGGTATTCTAGTGAAAAACATTATTGCTGTAAGGAATATTTGCAGTTCTTTTTTCATAATTAATTATTTTCAGACTCGCCACTTATACCCGCACTTTCAAAACTGGCCATATCATTCAAAAAGTTAACAGCAGCCTTAAGTAAAGGCATGGCTAGAGCTGCGCCAGTGCCTTCTCCTAAACGTAGTCCTAAAGATAATAGGGGTTTTGCATTTAGGTGTTTAAGCATTTTTTTGTGTCCTTGTTCATTAGAATTATGCGCAAATACGCAGTGCTCTAAAACATTTTTATTTATAGCTTTTGCAACTAAAAGGGCAGCGGTAACAATAAAACCGTCTATTATTATGGTCATTTTTAGTTCGGTGGCTTTTAAAATGGCTCCACATATCATGGCTATTTCAAAACCTCCAAAGGTTGCCAAAGCTTCATAAGGTGTTTGCGGATGGTATGTATTGAAAACTTTTGAAAGTATTTGGCATTTTTTACTAATGCCTTCAGAATCTAAACCTGTACCTGAACCAACACATTCTTTTACGGGAAGGTTCATGAAGTATGCCATTAAAAGGGCAGCGGATGAAGTATTACTGATACCCATTTCTCCAAAGCCAATAGTATTACAGCCCTCTGTTTGAATTTTTGAAATGATGTCCCCAGATTTTTCTAAAGCTTCATGACACTGATCTAAGGTCATAGCAGGCTCTACTTGGTAGTTTTTGGTTCCAAAGTCAATTTTAGCATCTATTATAGGTAAGTTACTATCAAAATTATGGTTTACTCCGGCATCTACTATTTTTAAATCAATGGTATTGGTTGTGCTAAAAACGTTAATGGCAGCTCCGCCGTTTACAAAATTATAAACCATTTGGGCAGTTACTTCTTGAGGAAAGGGGTTAACTTCTCCTTTTTGGGCTATTCCATGATCAGCGGCAAATACCACTATAGTTGGTTTTGAAATTTTGGGATTTTCCGTGTTTTGTATGCAGCCAATTTTAAAAGCTAAAGTTTCCAGGTCACCCAAAGCACCAACAGGTTTAGTTTTTAAATCTATTTTATGTTGCAATGCCTGTTTTAAATTGGTTTTAATACTCATTTATTTTAATTTTAGTGGGATTCCTGAAACCATTAAGGTAGCTCTATCAGCATTTTTGGCTATGTATTGATTCATCCACCCTTGTAATTCAGTGAATTTTCTTCCTATTTCTGTTTGTGCATGAACTCCCATACCTATTTCATTAGAAATTATAATAATTGTGGCATTTATTTCTAGTAATTTTTCAAATTCATATTTTGCTAGGTCTAAAGATTTTTCAACATCATTTTTGGTGTCAACATAAAAATTTGTAAGCCAAAGCGTAACACAGTCTATAACTACCACATCATTTTTGTTTATTACAGATGCTAGTTCTTTTTCCTCTTCTATAGAAGTCCACCTTTCATCTCTATCAGCAATATGTCTGTCAATTCGTTTTCTATGATCTTCTCCCCAAATGCGCGATGTTGCCACATATTTTGGTGTTTGGGAAAATGATAATGCAAGATTTTGAGCGTAACTACTTTTGCCAGACCTTTCTCCTCCGGTTATATAATATATCATGAATTTTTGATCTTGTTTAAGATTACAAATATGAAACCTTTTTTTAAGAATTATTAAATAAAATAGTTTTGATTATAAAAATAGATAGTACATTTGCAACGAATTTTGGTTTAGCAAAATTGTTTTATGAGTGCTAGAATTGGTTCTAGTAAACAAGGATGTTAATTAAAAGGGAATCTGGTGAAAATCCAGAACTGTTCCCGCAACTGTAAGCTATAAAGCTTCATGTTACACTTCAATGTCACTGGATGATAATCTGGGAAGACCAACATGAAGACGCAAGTCAGGAGACCTGCCAATTTCAAACAGATAAGTTGAACTTTCGGGATAAAAGTTTACGTATGATAATCCATGCGATTCTCGATTAATTATTATTAAAATGAACAAAAAAACAAGTGTTTTTGGTATACTGTGTTTAGGTATATCAGTATTTGGGTTTGCACAAGAAAAGGTAGCAGATTCAACAAAAGTTGAACAACTTGATGAAGTTGTGTTAACAGATTCACGTTTTGCTTTAAAACGTGAAAATTCTGGTAAAACGGTTATTAAGATAACCAAATTAGACATTGAAAGAAACCAGGGAAGAACGGTTTCAGAACTAATTAGTGCACAGTCTGGAATAGAAATTAACGGTAGTCGAAGTAATGCTGGGCAAAATCTAGGCGTTTATGTTCGAGGTGGAAGAAACCGTCAAGTACTTGTCTTAATTGATGGGATTCAAGTAAATGACCCTTCTCAAATTAATGGAGAGTATGATTTTAGGTTGTTGAACTTGGCTCAGATTGAGTCTATTGAAATTATTAAAGGTGCGGCTAGTACCTTGTATGGAAGTGGAGCAGCTTCTGCTGTTGTAAATATAACAACTAAAAAGGCAGGTATTAAGAAAATTGAAGGTGTGTTTTCTTCAAGTTTTGGAACAAACCAGTCTGAATCTGACCAAAATTATAATATAGCAGATTTTAGTAATAATGTGGCTATTTCTGGAACTTTAGATAAGTTCACTTATCGTGCAGCTTTTAACAATCGCTTTACTGATGGCCTTTCAGCTGCCACTACCGATTCTAACGAAAAGGATGTGTTTTCACAATATGGTGTTGATGTTAACCTTGGTTATAAGTTTTGCAACTCATTTTCATTAAATGTTTATGGTAATTTCACAGACACGAATTCTGATATTGATGGTTATGATTCCAATTTCAATTTAGTTGACACTTCTGATGAGTTTAATAATACACAGCAAAGAGTTGGGCTTTCTTCTAAATTGAAATACCAGAATGGTAGTGTTAATATAAATGCAGCTTATAGTGAATATGAAAGGGAGTTTGTTTCTCAATATCCTTCCTTGTTTGAATCAAAGAATTATGTTTTAGATGCCTATAATAAGTATAACTTTAATAATGCTTTTTATACCATTGTTGGTTTAAATTTAGCCAATAATAAAGCAATTTTTTCAGGAGAGCAAGAATTTAGTGTTATAGACCCATATGCTAATTTTGTGTATGTTTCAGATTTTGGTTTGAATATTAATGCTGGAGCACGATTAAATAATCACAGCGAATACGGTTCTCATTTTACTTATAATTTTAACCCGTCTTATACCATCAAGCATCAAGAAGAAAGCTATACTAAAATATTTGGATCTTATAGCACGTCATTCATTGCGCCGTCTTTATCTCAATTATTTGGAAATTGGGGAGCAAATCCAGATTTAGAGCCTGAAGACAATAGGACTATTGAGGCTGGTGCTGAATTTAAATTAAATAAGGGCTTTAGAATTAGTGGTCTTTTCTTTAGTAGAGAAGAATCAAATACCGTGTTATGGATTAACGGAGGCTATCAAAACGCAACAGAAGATTTAAATGCAAGAGGTGCTGAAATTGAACTTTATGCCTCACCTACTAAAGGGTTTTCTATTACGGCTAATTATGCCTTTACTGAATATAAAGAAAGTGAAGCAAGAAGAATTCCGAAGCATAAAGGAAACTTTCTTTTAGGTTATGATTTCTCAGATAGTACTTTTGCATCATTGTCATATCAATATGTTCATGATAGGTTTGAA
The DNA here is from genome assembly GCF_045277075.1 of Seonamhaeicola sp. MEBiC01930. Taxonomy (GTDB): domain Bacteria; phylum Bacteroidota; class Bacteroidia; order Flavobacteriales; family Flavobacteriaceae; genus Seonamhaeicola. The sequence goes on from NZ_CP104270.1 coordinate 2,422,527, forward strand.
AGTAGTTTTTCACCAATATTAGAAAGCTTTAGTCTAGTTAATTTTTATGCAAGCCACAAAGCCTTAAAAGGCAAAATGACATTCTTTGCTGGTATTGATAATATATTAAATGAAGACTATGAGGACGTACCTGGTTATGTAACAAAGGGAAGAAATTTAAGACTTGGATTTCAGTTAGGTTTGTAAACTTTTAGTTATGAAGCACAACCTGAATAATATGAAGGGATTAGATATCTACCTATCATCATTAAGTAAAGATGACTATGATGCTATATCTTCGAAAATCACATATCCATCACATGTAATAACACCTCTTATGAGTTGGGATATCCATAGCGAAGGATATTTTAAAGGATTAATGGCTGCCGACAGAGCGCAGGATATTGTTAAAGTGAAATCTTATGCCAAAAAATTAAATTGGCAAGGTAATATAGATGACATTTTTGATAAGGAAGTATTTGAAGCTATCATTATTACAGATTTATGCCAAAGGATAGTTTGGGTTAATTCTGGTTTTTCAAAAATGACTGGTTATTCAAAGTTTGAAGTGCTAACTAAAAAGCCAAATTTGCTACAAGGAGCGGAAACTTCAATTGAAGTAAAGCAAAATATAAAATCTCAATTGAAAGGTGATTTGCCATTTAAAGATGTTATTACTAACTACAAGAAGAATGGTGAATCTTATGAATGTGAAGTGAAGATTTTTCCTCTATATAGTAATGATAATAAAACTCATTTTATTGCCTTAGAGAGACGGGTAAGTTAAATGTGGGTTTGATTAGATAAACCTAGTTAAAGTAGTTATCTGCCACTTAACCTTTAAAAACTTGTTAGGTCTTTTGATCTAACAGGTTTTTTATTTTGGTATTAAATCGCAATACCAAACTCCATATTTATCTGAATCACTTTTACAAACATTATCATCTGTATTAGGGTTGTTATATTCACGATAAACCTTTTCGCCAATAGTAAAATCTATAGGGTTTTTAAAAAGAGGCCCGTCAAAACAAAAGGTGTGAAACTCCCCGTTTTCCCCACATGGATCAACGCCTTCAGGTAAATTTTCAATAAAAGTTTTATCTATAACAGTGCCAACAAAATCTTCATCAAAGTATTTAGAATTAGCACAAACAACAATTGTTCTAAACCCTAGATCTAAAAATTCGTTTAAAAGTGCTTTGGTGTCACGCTTCCATATAGGAAAGACTGCTTTAAAACCTTGTTTAGCTAATTGGTTTTCACGGTATTGTCTTAGGTCTTCCAAAAATATATCGCCGAATGCGGTATGTGTAAATCCCTCAGATTTTAACCTCGAAACGGTAGCACTCATAATAGTTTCATAGGTTGCCATATCTGGCATTTCGGGCAACTCAATAAAACTGGATTTAATGCCTAAAGCATCAGTTTGTGCAACTAAAAGTTCATTTCTAAGTCCATGCATAGAAACACGATTGTAATGACTATTTACTGTGGTAATTAATTCCTTAACAGTGTAGTTTTTATCTTGTAATAAATGATACAAAGCTAGAGCTGAATCTTTTCCTGAACTCCAGTTAAAGTAGGTAATGTGTTTATTCAAAAATGAGTTTGTTTAAAATATGTTTAGGTAATTCTCTATCATCAATCAGTCTGCGTTCAATGGCGTTTATGGGTTCTAATTTATCTTGCTCAAAAATGGCTTGGTCTTTTTGTTTAATGAATTTTCCTGATCCAGTTATTTCACCAATGGCTTCAGCTAGTAAAGGTTCATTCTCATCTCCAAGAACGCCAAGATTTGTTCTAGTTTCCGCTAAGGTGATTTCTGGAACTAAACCATCAACAAAGTCAGTGAAATCATTAATATTCGCATATTTAAATATTAGAGGCTGAAGGGCATATGTGTGGTTTTGATTAATTCCTTCCTTACTAAGAAAACCAGGTGAATCATATAAGGTTATAGATCCTTGATATTTACCTCTTGTGTTAGTACCAATTTGTTTTACGTTAATATATGGGTTTAAACAACTAATTACAAGTTCACTTGCTGATGCACTCCATCCAGAGGTTAGAATGTAAACTTCATTAAAGTTAAGACTATTTAAAGACATACCATTTTCATTGTTAATAAATCTGCCCAACAAAAGTTCAGCGTCTTCTTCCTCAAATAAGGACTGCAAATCATTATTATAAAACCTTTTTATTAGAATATCTCCGGTAAATTGACCCGTAATTAGGCTTGACATCAATATAGCTTTACTGCTAGCCCCACCTGAATTGTACCTTAAATCTAAGACCAAATCAGTAATGCCTTCACTTTTAAAGTTAGCAAAAACGTCGTTTAATTCAGAAGAACTTCCGTTAAAGCCAGTATACATCAGATACCCTATTTTTTTACTTCCAGCATCAATGGTTTTAGTAACATGTATAGGGTTTTCTGTAAAATCCTCTTTGGTAAGTGATATAGTTTGTCCTAGAGGTGTTACAGAGTCGTCATTTGTTTCTGGAGTATTATTTGTATTATAGGTTCCTAAATCTATGCTGTAAGTGTCCGAACTAAATAAGGAATAATTGTTATCGCTTGCCGAATTATAGTATAATTCAGTACCGTTAACTGCATAAAAAACATCCCCCCTTTTTAAACCTTGTAAATCGGCACTGCTTCCTGGTAATACATATAGAATAATACCATATCTTACAGGGTCGGTATCAGAGCGTCTAATAGTAGTAAATTGCATACCGTTAGTTAACGTTTTACCGTTTAAAAGATCTTCATTTGCGAAATAATTATCTGTAATCCAACTAAATTCGTCAAGCGGTTCGTGAATTAAACTTTCAAATAACTCTTCTGGAGTGGAAAAACCATTTAAATAATCTGCATATTCTTCATTAGTTGTAAAACGGTCATTTGCCAAATTAGGGATGTTGTCTTTATATAGATAAAAGGCATTCATACCTTTCCAAACAAAATCATTTATTTCACTTGCTTGAATGATATTATCATCGCTATCTTCAAAGCAACTAACAATACTCAGGGTCAAAAGAATTAGTAATAGGGCTTTAAACTTTTTCATTTTGCATTTTTTATAAGTAGTCTTTAAAACTTTAAATTTACTTACATTATTGTGTAATAAAAAATTTTTGTAACAAATAAGGAAGTGTGTCGTCGTAATATCAAATAGCAGAAAAGCTAAAAAACCAAACCAAACCAAAAATGACTCAAGCAGAGTTTTTAAATATTGTAATGCCATTTAAAGATAAAGTATTTCGTTTAGCAAAACGATTACTGGTATCTACTGAAGAGGCTGAAGATGCAACTCAAGAGGTTCTGTTAAAATTATGGAGGAATAAGGCAAAAATAAAAGAGTATAAAAATGTTGAAGCTTTTTCTATGACCATGACTAAAAATTTTTGTTATGACAAATTAAAGTCTAAACAAGCTCAAAACTTAAAGATTGTTCATAGTAATTATGAAGAAAAGAATACCCCTTTACAAAAGCAAGTTGAATTAAATGATAGTGTTGATTGGGTTGGGCGTATTATTCAGGAATTGCCAGAGCAACAACGTATGATAATACAGTTGAGAGATATTGAGGAGTACGATTATGATGAGATAGCAAAAATGCTTGATATGAATAACACGGCAGTTCGTGTTACCCTTTCAAGAGCAAGAAAAACAATACGAGAAAAATTAACAAAAACACATGATTATGGTGTTAGATAATATAGAAAAGTTACTTGAAAAGTACGAGAACGGAGAAACAACGCTAAAAGAAGAGCAGCAGTTAAAAAACTATTTTTCTCAAGAAACTGTAGCGCCACATTTAGAAATGTATAAACCTATGTTTCAGTATTTTTTGGGAAACCAGAAAGAACAGTTTACTAAAGACGTTCCATTAAAAACTAAGAGAAAATTTAATTACAAATGGATTTCTGTTGCAGCAGTAGCGGTTCTTATGCTAGGGTTTTACTTTAATAGTAACATTATTGAAGAGAATTGCAATGATTTAGGTACTTATTGTGAACCCGAGCAGGCTTTAGAAGAAGTAACAAAACAATTAGCAATGATTTCAAATCACTTTAATAAAGGAACTCAAGCTGTTGGGTATCTAAACGAAGTTGATAAAGGAACAGCTGCCTTAGGTTACTTAAATGAAGTAGAGAATACAACTAGTATTATTTTTAAATAATAACAATTAAAAATTAAAGAAATGAAAACAATAAATTTAAATAAAGTAATAATGAATAAAAGATTAATAATATTTATAATGGCCGTAATGTTGATGCCATTAACAGGAATGGCTCAAAAAAATATTTTTGAAAAGTATAGTGATAACCCAAATGTAACTTATGTAAATATAAAGCCTAAAATGTTTCAAATGATTGCAAAGGTAGGTGTTGATACTAGTGATCCTGATGCAAAGGCGTTTATGGATATGGTTAAAAGTATAACAAGTTTTAAAACTATAGTAACAGATAATGCTGATATTTCGTCTGATATTTCAAAATGGGTAAAATCACGTTCTAGCTCATTAGAAGAATTAATGGAAGTTAGAGACGAAGGCAGTGAGGTGAAATTTTATGTTCAAGAAGGTAAAGATGAAGACCATGTAAAAGAACTTTTAATTTTTGTAAACGGTATAGACAAACATATTGAAGATAAAATTGAAATTAACGGCAAGGAAAGAAAAATTGAAACTGTGGTAGTATCATTTACAGGGGATATTGATTTAAATGAAATATCTAAGCTTACTGAAAAAATGAACATTCCAGCAGGAGAGCATTTAAATAAGAAATAATTAACTAATCATCAATCATGCAACGAACAATCTTAAATATTTTTTGCACCTTTTTAATCGCAGTCTTATTAATAGGCTGCGATAATGGTGTTACTTTACAGCGTTATTATGTAGATAGCCAGGAATCTACCAATTTTATTTCACAGGATTTTCCTATATCTATGATAGAAATTGATAAGTCTAATTTCTCCGAAGAAGAAAATGAAGCCTATAATTCTGTAAAAAGGCTTAACTTTTTAGGTTATAAAACTACAGACTCTAATTTAGAAACCTATAACACTGAAATAGCCAAGGTTAAAACTATTTTAAGTGATGATAAATATCAAGATTTACTAGAGGTAAGTGATCAAGGCAGAAAAATTGTTGTAAAATATATAGGAACAGATGAAGAGGCTGATGAAGTTGTTGTTTTTGGAAGCGCTAAAGATATGGGGTTTGCTATTGTTAGGGTTTTAGGTGATGACATGAATCCAGAGAAAATGGCTGTACTACTTCATAGTTTACAAAATGCTAACGTAAATGAAAACCAAGTTCAGGATATTATGAATTTCTTTAAGTAAATTATAGTAATGTTATAATGATGAAATCCTCTAAATTTTTTTAGAGGATTTTTTTTGGAATCATTTTTGTAGGAAATTAAGCAGTTAAGGAAACGCTTTAACTAAATGAATATTGGGTTTTACTCAGGACAATGTAGGCTTGCCTAAATGTTAATTTAATTTAATCTTCAATCAAACTACATTTAAAAAAAACAAAATCATGAAAACAAACGTCACAATTAATTTACTCTTCGTTTTTTTTATTTTATTCACAGCGTGTAATAAAAAAGATTCGAGTGCCAAAGTTGCCATTAACACTCAAGAAACCACATATATTCTTGATGGTATTAAGATTAACAGCCCTAAATCAATTGAAAACTTAAGCATATTTATGCTTTCAGGAAAGGAGCAGATAGTTGGAGATAGATATAATATTTTGTCTGAATCAATGAAAAATAAGGAAGTGACTGTATTTGAAACAGGTAATGTTAACCAGCTTTCCGTTAACAATAATAGCAACGAATATGTGTTTATACATTCTGGAGATATAGTTAAAGGAGGTAAACAGGATAGAACAATTAGTTTTGATGTGATTGTTGCTCCTATGACTAATAATGTTTCACTTGAAAGTTTTTGTGTGGAACAAGGGAGATGGGAACAACGTGCTGAAGAGGAGGTGATTGCATTTAGTTCTAATACAAAAATGATTTCTTCCAAGGATTTAAAGCTGGCAGCAAAGCATGAAAGAAATCAAAGTAAGGTATGGGATAAAGTTTCTGAGCAAAAGGAAAATCTAAACGAAAAACTTTCTTTAAAAAAAGGATATGCCGTAGATGTATCGGATAATGAATCTAAATCAAGTTTGCAATTAGCTTTGGAAAGTGATGAGCTGATAAAAGTAAGAGATGATTATTTCGAAAAACTGAAAGATTTAATAAAACAAAAGGATGTAATTGGTTATGCTTATACTATAAATGGGGAAATTTTTGGTGTAGAGGTATACAATAATAAACAGCTTTTTCAGGATTTATGGGATAAAATACTTGAATCAGTAATCATTGAAGCCGTTACTAATGAAGGAGAAAAGTTAGCCTCTAAAAAAGGGCAAAAGGATATATTGGCTTTTATGAATGTGGTAAAGGCTCAGGGTAAGAAAGAAGTTAAAAACATAAATGAAGTAACTAATTTTGAAACTATTGAAAACGAAACCGGAAACGTAGTTTTTACTACCATAGACTTGCATCAGAAAAACTGGGTTCACAAAAGTTTTATGAAAATAGACTCCACAGATTTAAATAAAAGAAGGAGCGCAAATGAAATTATAATTCAAGAATAGTATTATAATTTATTCTTCCAATTCTTCTTCTTTGGGAATAAATGTTTTGGTAGATATTAGATTAAGAATAATAGCTAAAAAAATAATAGTAAGTAATGTTAAGATCAAAAAATTATCTAATATATCTAAGAGGCCTGTGGTGAAAATTCCACCAACCATTAAACCACAAAGTATTAAAGACTGTTTGTCTGAGAGCATAATAATTGTTAAATCCCTGTATAGTTACTAGGAGTAATACGTTTTAATTCATTTTTTATTGTATCAGATACCTCTAAAGTATCAATAAAATTTGAAATAGAGTCTTGATTTATTTTTTCGTTAGTTCTTGTTAAGCCTTTTAAAGCTTCATAAGGGTTAGGGTATCCCTCTCTACGTAATATGGTTTGAATGGCTTCAGCAACCACAGCCCAATTATTTTCAAGATCTAGAGCAAACTTACTTTCATTTAAAAGTAATTTATTAAGACCTTTTAAAGTGGCTTTAAAACCAATTATGGTATGTCCAAATGGAACCCCTGCGTTACGTAATACAGTACTGTCAGTCAAATCACGTTGTAATCTTGAGATAGGTAATTTAGCTGAAAGGTGTTCAAAAATAGCATTAGCAATACCCAAGTTACCTTCACTGTTTTCAAAATCAATTGGATTTACTTTATGAGGCATTGCAGAACTACCAACTTCTCCTTTTTTAATTTTTTGTTTGAAATAATCCATAGAAACGTAAGTCCAAACGTCACGGTCTAAATCAATTAAAATAGTATTGATACGTTTTAAACAATCAAATAAAGCGGCCATGTGGTCATAATGCTCAATTTGAGTAGTTGGGAACGAGTGGTGTAATCCTAATTTTTCCTGAACAAAGGAATCTCCAAAAGCCTTCCAGTCAATATTGGGATAAGCAACATGATGCGCGTTAAAATTACCTGTGGCACCACCAAATTTAGCAGCGCTTGGGATATCGTTTAATAAATTAAATTGTTCCTCTAAACGGGTTACAAAAACGGCAATTTCTTTACCTAAGCGAGTTGGAGATGCTGGTTGTCCATGAGTTCTAGCTAACATGGGTACATTAGCCCATTCTACAACTAATTCTTTTAATTTGTTTAAAACAGTAAAATACTCAGGAACGTAAACATCGTTCATAGCTTCCTTAATACTTAAGGGAATAGCTGTATTGTTAATGTCTTGGGAGGTTAATCCAAAGTGAATAAACTCCTTATATTGTGATAACCCTAAAGCATCAAATTTTTCTTTAATAAAATATTCAACAGCCTTAACATCGTGGTTGGTTACACTTTCAATTTTTTTGATAGCTAAAGCATCTTCCGTTGAAAAATCTTTATAAATAGCTCTTAAATCTTCAAAAAGGCTATTGTCAACATCTGTAAGTTGAGGTAAAGGTAATTCACAAAGAGCAATAAAATATTCTATTTCAACTAAAACGCGATATTTTATAAGAGCTTCTTCAGAAAAGAATGGTGCTAATTCGTTGACTTTACTTCTATAACGTCCATCAATTGGAGAGATGGCATTTAATACAGATAATGACATATTTAATGTGAATTTTAAGAAGTTGCAAAGATATGATTTTTAGATGGAAGCTAGAAACTAGATTGGTGAAGTTTTTTGAATTTCACAACTTCTTTATTTTACTTTTTAATCTTTTTGAGAATATGTTTTGCCCTAGCCTTAAAGGCTGCACTTTGGCTAGAAAAGTCACGCTCAAGAATAGTAGTTAATTCAGGGTAAATCCAATCATATTCTTTTCCAAACATATATAGTGTAGACATGCTGTAGGCTTTAGGTGCAACTTTTTCGTCATTAATCATATAATCAAAGCAGGTTTCAATAATACGTTCTTTATGAGCAGTGTTTAAATTTGTTTTAATTTGGTTATCATCTTTAGAAATGTAAGCCTTGGCAATAAGCTCACAAATTTTTGCAACAGGCCTTACCGCAGAATCAAGATGAACTTTGTGGATGTTCTGTGTAAATGTATCTAAGTGAGGTATTATAAAATTAATGTTGTTTGTACACATAAACTCAAAAACCCATGCAGCACGAGGTGAAATTTTATCATCTACCTTAAAAAGTATTTCTAAAAGTTTAGAAACTAGCTTAGGGTTATCAATTACCAGATTAGAATAATAGGTGCGTTTTTCACGTGAATGATTTACGTAATTTAATTCGTTGTAAAGTTGCTCAGTTGTCAAAAGGAATTTTATTACTTTTAAAAAGTAAATTTATAAGAAATATTTAAAATGAAGATAGTCAAAAAAGTGCTTTTGTTTCTTTTAATTGTATTTATAATTGCCCAGTTTTTTAGACCAGATAAAAATCAAGGAGAAATTGCTAGTATAGAACCTTTTTTATTAGAAACCAATCCGCCTGCAGATGTGAAGTTAATATTAAAGGAAGCTTGTTTTGATTGCCATAGTGATGTAACCAGGTATCCATGGTATAATAATATTACACCAGTAAATTACTGGCTAAAACGACATGTTGACCATGGGAAAAAGGATTTCAATGTGTCAAAATGGAAAGGCAATTCAGTAAAGCGAAAAGATCATAAAATTGAAGAATTAATTGAGGAAGTTGAAGAGAAAAAAATGCCATTAGAATCTTATACTTGGACACATTCAGAAGCTAAATTATCTGATGAACAAATAAAGGCTATTGTAGATTGGGCAAAAAACGTACGTTTAAAGTATGCCCTAGAACCAGAGCCTGAATAGTCTAAAACTTCAAATTCTAATTTATAAATGAGACCTCATTTTGGGGCTATATTTTTATAAATTTTAAGCATGCTTTTTATGGGTAAAAAATTATTAGTAATTGGTTTTGTTTGGCCAGAGCCTAGAAGCTCAGCAGCCGGTAGTAGAATGATGCAGTTAATTGAAGCCTTTCAGTTAAATGATTATGATATTACTTTTGCTACGGCCTGCGCTAAATCAGATAAAGCTTTTAATTTAGAGGCTATTGGCGTTTCTCAAGTAGCAATAGAATTGAATAGCTCTAGTTTTGATGCTTTTGTTAAAGAAATGAATCCTGATGTGGTACTGTTTGATAGGTTTATGACCGAAGAACAATTTGGATGGCGCGTTTCTGAACAATGTCCTGATGCCTTAAGGATTTTAGATACTGAAGATTTACATTGTTTGAGAAAAGGAAGGTATCAAGCTTTAAAGGATAATGCTGAATTTAACAAAACTTACCTGTTTAATGATGTAGCTAAACGGGAAATAGCAAGTATTTATAGGTGTGATATTAGTTTAATCATTTCTGAGGCAGAAATGGAATTTTTAAAAAATGATTTTAAAGTTGATGAATCACTTTTGTTGTATTTGCCTTTTATGCTTGATGAACTAAAGGACCATGAAATTGATAATTTGCCTAAATTTCAAAGTAGGAGACATTTTGTAACTATTGGAAATTTTTTACATGAGCCTAATTACAATGCTGTTTTATATTTAAAACAGAATATTTGGCCTTTTATTAGGAGTCAGGTGTCTGATGTGCAAATGCATGTATATGGAGCATATGCCTCATTAAAAGTTAATCAGCTTCATAATTCAAAAGAAGGGTTTATCATTAACGGATTTGCAGAAAGTGCTTCTACTATTTTAAAACAAGCTAGATTATGTTTGGCGCCATTACAATTTGGTGCTGGCTTAAAAGGTAAATTAATTGATGCCATGCAAAATGGTACACCATGCGTTACTACCACCATTGGTTCTGAGGGGATGTTTGGGGAGTTAAAATCTAATGGTTTTATTGAAGATAAGCCAGAAGAGTTTTCTAAAAAGGCAATAGCTCTGTATCAAGATGAAAATCTTTGGGAAGAAAAACAGCGAAATGGGTTTGATGTTATAAATTCTCGATTTAGAAAGTCGTATTATCAAAATGTATTTTTAGAGCGAGTAGAACTAGTAATTAAGAATCTTTATAAAAAACGTATTAACAATTTTACAGGGCAAATGTTGTATCATCATACGCTTCAAAGTACTAAGTTTATGAGTAAATGGATTGAGGAGAAGAACAGGTCTTAGCATTTTTGATTAATTTTTTGTTCCTCAATTTAGTAGACCAAAAAAAACATATTTTTGTTAATCATGAACTTACTATTGAAAAGACTTTTAATTTTAATTGTGACCTTATTCATGCAACTAAGCTACTCTCAAAGAGAAGCTAATATTTGGCATTTTGGTGTTGTCTCAGGGATAGATTTTAATTCTTGTGAACCCACTGCTATAAATGGAGCATCAACAACAACAGTTTCTAATGGTTTTGGTTCAATATCTGATAGTCAAGGTAATTTATTGTTTTATACAAATGGAATAACTATTTGGGATAAAGACAATAGAATAATGGATAATGGAACTGGACTTGGAGGTAATTCTGTGTTAAGGGGAGTTGAAAGTGTTACTTCAAAACAAACGGTAATGGTTGTTAAACGTCCTAATAGTTTAAGTGAGTACTATGTATTTACCTTGGCAGAACAAGGTAGTAGTGCTGGTTTAACATATTCCGTTATAGATATGAGTGCAAATGGAGGGCTAGGAACTGTTAAAACAAAAAACACATTTCTCCTATCCCCCTTAGCAGAACAAATACATGCAACACGACATAAAAATGGTGAAGGTATATGGTTAACGGTTTATGGTTATGATAATACCAATTTTTATTCTTTTTTGGTAACAGCAGCTGGTGTTAATTCAACTCCTGTTGTGAGTGCAATGACTAACATTTTTAAGGCAAGCGATTTATATGCCGGAGGAATGAAGTTTTCACCTAATGGTGAGAAGTTGGCAATATGCAATTATGCCTCAGGTCTTTCTATAATAGATTTTGACAATAATACGGGTAGATTTAGTAATGTGGATTTTGTTACAAGAAGGAGCGGTTTAATGGATGTTGAATTTTCTCCTTCAAATGATATACTTTATGCTTGTAATGGAGAAGCTTTGCTTCAATATAATTTAAATGCCACAGATATACCTAGTTCGGAAATATTATTATATGATGATGGTGTAACTGGTCTAAATCAAGTATTTGCATTACAATTAGCTCCAAATAGAAAAATTTACACATTATCACCTGGGGGGTTATCGGTTATTAATATTCCTAATAATTTAGGTTCTAGTTGTGATTACGTAAGGCGTATAATTTCCTTTAATAAATGGGCAGGTACAACTTTACCAACTTATATGCATCCCTTTTTTCATAATGAAATTGAGTCAGAAAATTTTTGTTATCAGGATGCCACAAGTTTTAAATTGAAAGAAGAAGTAGGTGCCGTAATTTGGGATTTTGGAGATCCAGCTTCTGGGATTGAAAATACTTCTACAGAATTAGAGCCAACACATATTTTTTCCGCTCCAGGAATTTATACTGTAACAACTACAATACCTACAGGATGTGGTCCAGAGCCTTTTGTTACTTCAGAAGTTGAAATTTTTCCTTTACCAGAAATAGCCCCTATTGTTGAATTAGTACAATGTGATGATGATATAGATGGTTTTAGTAGTTTCAATTTAAATGAAGCTAAAGAGAAGTTCTCTAACAATTCTTCAATTTTAAACTTCACTTTTTTTAAAACACAACAAGAAGCTATTGATAACATAAACGCTATAAATGCACCAATTTCTTTCATAAATGAAGTGCAAAGTGCTGATACTGTATGGGCAAGAGTAGAAAATGATAGCGGTTGCTTTAAAGTTGGGGAAATTAATTTAATTGTTTCAACAACTCAAATCCCTGCTGTTTTTAATAGAGTAATTTATGAGTGTGATAATGGTGATGCTGATGGTATAACATTGTTTAATTTTAAGGATGTGGCAACAGATATAGAAGGTTTATTTCCCATTGGTCAACAAATAGATATCAAATATTATAGAAATTTAGAAGATGCATTGGCAGAGGTAGCTCCTATAAATCCTTCTTCTTATGAAAATATTGGTTATGAATATGGTCAAGATATTTATGTAAGGGTAGATAGTAGAATTGATAATAGTTGTTTAGGACTTGGACCCCATATTAGGCTAGAAGTATTAGAACAACCCCAATTTAATGTTGATGAAGAAATAATTTTATGCACAACTGATAGTTCTAGTATTACCATTAGTACCACTAATGCTTTAAATACTTATAATTATGAATGGGTAAATGAGAAAAATTCCAATGAAGTTATAGGTGTAGATAGTTATTTGGAAGTGACTGAGGGCGGAACCTATTGCGTAATAGCTACTTATGATTATGGTTTTAGTATATGTGAATCAGCTAAGTATAAAGTGCATGTAACTGAAGTTGTATCACCTATATTAACAAAAGAAATGCTTAGTGTAATTGAAAATTCTAATAATAATAATAAAATTACTATAAATGAGTCTCAATTAGGAACCGGTAGCTATGAATATGCTATAAACAATACGATGTATCAAGATGAGCCATTTTTTGAAGATGTTCCTGCTGGAATTCATACAATTTATGTTAAGAACGAACATGATTGTTCGCCTTCTTCAATAGAAGTGTCTGTTATAGGTTTTCCTAAATTTTTTACACCTAATGGTGATGGTTTTAATGATTTATGGAACATTATTGGGTTTAATAATGACTACGCGCAGGATTCTGAAATATATATTTATACAAGATACGGAAAATTAATAAAAACTCTAAGCCCCTTAAATAATGGATGGAATGGTTTTTTAAACGGGAAACTTCTTGCAAAAGATGACTATTGGTATGTTGCTAATTTGAAAGATGAAAACGGAAATATTAGTCAGTATAAAGGTCATTTTAGTTTAGTTAGATAAGGTTTATAACATGAGTTCAATTTTTATTCTTGACTAGGCTAGTTTTTTTATTGAAAGTTTTGTCAACATATTTCTAAAGTAAGCGAGTTTTGAATAAATACTTCAAATACTCTAGGTGTTTTAATAATTTAAGCTAAAATGAACCATTTGTGATAGTCTTGAAGTGAAATGTGTTAATGTAATTATGGTCAATTTACTATGTTTACTTTTTTAAAGCCTAAATATTATTTAATGGTTCAGAAAAATAAAGTTTTATTAATTCTATTTGCTTTGTGCTATAATGCTTTAGGTTGGTCTCAAGTTAATGTGCCACCAAATATTATAGCAACAGGAGATCAATCGTATTGCCCGTTAAGTCAAGTTAATATTGTTTCAGATTTTAATATTATAGATCCTGATGATACGGAAATAGAAGCATTGTATATTCAAATATCTACAGGATATATTAACGGAGAAGATACTTTAGTCTTAACGGGTAGTCATCCTAATATTGTTGCTTCTTGGGACAGTTTAGAAGGTAAACTATCCTTATTAGGAGTTGGAGGTGTTAATGTAAGTTATACAGATTTAATAGCTGCAGTTTACGATGTGGTTTTTCAAAGTAATTCATCAAGTGTTTCAGGAGATAAGTTTTTCTCATTTACTGTTGGTGATGCCAACTATTTACCTTCAACGGATCATTATTATGAATATGTGTCGGATGTGGGCATTACATGGACAGATGCAAGAGCTGCGGCTTCTGCTAGAACTTACTTTGGCTTACAAGGTTATTTGGTTACAATAACATCTGATGAAGAGGCGCAATTAGCAGGAGAGCAAGCAAAGGGAACAGGTTGGATTGGAGCAAGCGATGAAGATACTGAAGGAACATGGAAATGGATGACTGGGCCTGAAGCTGGAAGCACGTTTTGGTTTGGTTTAGGAAATGGCACTACGGCAGGCACAGATATTCCTTATGAGAATTGGAATAATACCTTAGGTAACGAGCCTAATAATTCTGGAGGTGAGGATTATGCTCATATTGTCTCTCCTAATTTAGTGCCTAATGAGGCTGAATTAGGAACCTGGAACGATTTACCTAATGAAGGTTCAGATGGAAATTATCATCCTCAAGGATATATTGTTGAATATGGTGGGATGCCTGGGGATCCAATTATAAATCTATCTGCTAGTACAAGAATTACAATGCCTTCAATTTCAAATATAGTTGAGGCAGAAATTTGCAGTCAAGGAAATGCCATATTAGAGGCAACAGCTACTAATGGAGATGTTATTTGGTTTGATGCTTTAATAGGAGGGAATCAGGTTTATACAGGAACAACATTTACAACCCCAATTTTAACGGCAACTACAAATTATTATGTGATAGCATCGGTTAATGGGTGTTTAGAAGGAGAGAGAACTCAAGTTACAGCTATAGTTAACCAAATTCCAAATATTACATCTGTAACCGATGAATTAGTTTGTGATCAAGGTTCTGCTACACTATCGGCAACTGCTTCCGCTGGAACTATTAGTTGGTTTGATGTTTCAACTGGGGGGACCGCTATTGCTACAGGACCGTCCTATACAACTCCAGTTCTAACAACTACAACTGTTTTTTATGTTGATGCTACAGAAAATGGGTGTACCTCAACTACAAGAACTCCAGTAACGTTAGCTGTTCAGCAAACACAGACTCCAACAGGTAATTCATCGCAAACTTTTTGTGATTTAGATAATGCTACCATAGGTGATTTAACGGTAGCAGGAACAGATATTTTGTGGTACGCTACCAATACAGATTCAACACCGTTAAACTCAACTGATATATTAACAAGCGCAACTTACTATGCTTCTCAAACCGAAAACACATGTGAGAGTTTGTCAAGATTAGCCGTTGACGTTATTATTTACGAAACTATCGTTCCATTAGCTGCTTCTGATATTCCTGCTTTAGAAACCTGTGATGATGATTTGGATGGCGATGATACTAATGGAATTACTGTGTTTAATTTAACAAATCATGAGTCCATTTTATTAAACGGGATGTCTAGTACAGATTTTAACTTTACATATTTCACTGATATAGCTTATAGCAATCAAATTACTAACCCACTAACTTTTCAAAACACAATAGCGGGAGGTCAGACTATTTATGTTAGAATGTCTAATAATGCAGATTCAAGTTGTTTTACTGACACATTTTTTAATATTCAAGTTAATCCGTTACCCAATGTTTTGGCATCAATAGTGTTTAAAAATTGTGATGAAGATGGAACCCCCGATGGCTTTACAGGCTTTAATTTAAATGAAGTCAATTCTATTTTAACAAGTGAAGATTTGACTGGAGTAAACATTACTTTTTATTTATCGGCGCTTGATGCAGAACAACATGTTAATCAGGTTGCGGCATCTCCTTTTAATAATCAAACAGCGAATACTATTTACGCTAAGGTAGAGTTTGCAAATACTGGATGTTATAAGGTGTCAACTATTAATTTGGAAGTATCTACAACGTCGTTTCCATTAGGGTATACTCATGAGTTAGATTTGTGTGATGCCGATGATACTGCTGATGGTATTACTGAATTTAATTTAACTTCTGCCTCATCTACATTTATAAACGTTTTTCCAACGGGACAGAATTTAAGTGTTCATTATTTTCATAATTTATCTGATGCACAATTAGAAGAGAATGAGATAACAAATGTTTTAAATTACGAAAACCAAACATCTTTTTTAGAAACGCTATATGTAAGGGTTGAAAGTGACGATAATGGGGAATGTTTTGGTATAGGTCCGCATTTGTTGTTAACGGTTCATCCAAGACCAGAATTTCAGGTAGATCAAGACAATATTTTTTGTTTAAATGGCAGCCCAATAACTTTGAGTACCTATAATCCTAATGGAAATTACTCCTATGAATGGAGGGATGGAAATGGAACTGTAATAGGAAATTCATCAACGGTTCAAGTAAATGAAGGTGGTGAATATTCAGTAATTGCAACTTCCGTTTTTAATTGTGATTCTTTTCCAGAAACTTTCAATGTGGTTGAATCTGGAATTTCGGATATTGAAATTGAAAACGTAACAATTGAAGAATTGTCGGATAACAATACTATTACAATTGATACTTCCAATATTGGTATTGGAGACTATGAGTATTCTTTAGATAATGAATTTGGACCTTTCCAAGACACTCCGTTTTTTGATCATGTTCATTCTGGAAATAGATTGTTATATGTAAGAGATAAAAATGGTTGTGGAACGAAGGAGTTGTCAATATTTGTTTTAGGGTTTCCTAAGTTTTTTACCCCCAATGGAGATGCCTTTAATGATACTTGGAATATACAGGGGTTGGGTAATGATTATACATCCAGTTCTACAATCCATATTTATGATAGATACGGAAAGTTAATAAAACAACTAATTCCTGGGGTTTCAGGTTGGAACGGCACATTTAATGGTGAATCTCTAAGTGGAGATGATTATTGGTTTGTTGCTAATTTGATTGATAATTCAGGAAATTCGAAAATTTACAAAGGTCACTTTAGTTTGGTAAGATAATAGGGTTGTTTCAAGTTATAATTATGAGTAACCAAATACTTTTATTTGATAATGATAATCAGAAAGTGGCTTTTGATTTACCAGATGCTGAAATAGAGCTTTACGATAATTGTTTTTCAAAAGAAGAATCTGATAGATTATTCAAAAGATTGAAAGACTCTATTCAATGGCAACAAGATCAAATTAAATTTTACGGAAAAGTATTTAATGTTCCTAGGCTATCTGCTTTATATGGTGATAAAAATAAATCTTATTCGTATTCTGGTATAACCATGAACCCTCACAATTGGACTACAGATTTATTATTTATTAAGAAACGTATTGAAATGGTTTCAAAAGTTAAGTTTTCAACTTGTTTACTCAATTATTATAGAGATGGAAATGACAGTAACGATTGGCATCAAGATAATGAAAAGGAGTTGGGCAAAAATCCGGTAATCGGTTCAGTGTCTTTTGGTGAAACGCGCCCATTTCAACTTAAACATATAAAAAGAAAAGATTTAAAAAAGGTAGATGTTCCTTTAACCCATGGTAGTTTTTTACTTATGAAAGGCACAACACAGCACCTTTGGAAACATAAAATACCAAAGACTACTAAAAAGATAAATTCAAGAATTAATTTAACATTCAGAATCATTAAAGATGAGATATAAACTATTTGGTATAGGAGTGTTTTTAATGTTATTGGCATCTTGTAGAGTTAAAAAAGAAGCAGGAATAGAGGTGGTAAAATTAGTAGAAACAACGCAAAGTTGGAATGGTGATTTACTACCTAATTATCCTAAAGGGAAACCTGAAATTACTGTTTTAAAAATTACCATACCACCAAATACTAAATTGGATAAACATTATCACACCGTTATTAATACCGGGGTTTTATTAAAAGGAGAGTTAAAAGTGGTTGATATAGATAAAAATATTTTAATTTTAAAAGAGGGTGATGTTATTGTAGAGTTAGTAAACAAAATTCATTATGGTGTTAATGAAAAAAATAAACCAGCCGAAATAATAGTGTTTTACGCAGGAGAGGAAGGCTTACCAGTAACAGTAAAAACAAAAGATTAAGTTAAATAAGATTGAGTATTTATCCTGAAATAGAAATATTAAAACAATACTTCAAAGATTTTGAAATCTATTTTGAGAAGGTTGACAGTATAGATAATAAACCCGATGCTTTCTGGGTGACTATTACAATAAGCGGTAATTCATGGAATATTTTTATAGATGATGAATACCAACATTTTAATAATGAAAAACCATTAATAAATCTTTACCTGACCTTGGTTGCTTTAGAAATTTATAAAGCGAGTGATGACTTTTTAGTATGGTGTAGAGAACAGGTTATAGATGACACTATTATTAAATGGCTGGATTATTATAAATCTTTAAATAAAACCTATAGAGAAATTGAGAGCATTTTAGGAAAGATTGATTCAGTAGTACCATATTTTGATTATAGTTTACAGACAGGAGTAGGGAAGGCTTTATTAAATGCCAAAATGAGTTAATACAATGCCCCAATTAGTCTAAAAGATTTATCATCTCCTTCATCCCAATTGTGGCTGGTTTAGAGATTACCGTTACATTACTTTTATTTGAAAGCGCAGGATTGGGATCTATATAATATATAGGTGTTTCTTCATTAACATAATACATTAAACCTGCAGCAGGATATACTTGCATAGATGTACCAATGATTAATAAAATATCAGCAGTTTCGCAAATTTCCATGGCTTTGGAAATTAAAGGAAGGTCTTCCCCAAACCAAACAATATGAGGTCTTAATTGGTATCCTTTATTACATAAATCACCTAAAACCAAATCTTTTTTCCATTCTAGAATATCATTTTCATCGTAAGTACTTCTTACTTTTAAAAGTTCACCATGTAAATGAAGTATATTAGAACTTCCTGCGCGTTCATGTAAATCATCAACGTTTTGGGTAACAATAGTAACATTATAATTCACTTCAAGTTTGGCTAAATCAATATGAGCACTATTGGGCTCTACTTCAAATAATTGACGGCGTCTTTGGTTATAAAAATCTAGAACCAACTCAGGGTTTGCTTTGTAACCTTGAGATGAAGCCACTTCCATAACGTCATGACCTTCCCAAAGACCTCCAGCATCCCTAAATGTTTTTACACCACTTTCAGCGCTCATGCCTGCACCTGTAAGTACAACAATATGTTTTTTCATATTATAAAAATAGTTATTCTGTATTTTCTAAACAAAGTGGGTAGGATTACTATTAACCTTAAATTCTCATACAACTTTATTACATTTGAGTTATGATAGATTTAGATTTATTACAACATTTAGAAACTTACTTAACAGAAAATAGAAAAAAACGTTTTGATAAGGTGTTGTCTCAACGCACAAAGCATTTTACGGTTGCAACAGAAGATGTTTATCAGCTTCATAATACCAGTGCGGTGATTAGAAGTTGTGATGTTTTTGGTATTCAAGAAGTAAACATTATAGAAGAGCAAAACACCAAACAAATAGATCGAGAAATAGCAATGGGTGCTCAAAAATGGGTTGACTTAAATAGATTTCATTCGGTTAAAGATTGTATTTCAATTTTAAAACAAAAGGGTTATCAAATTGTAGCAACCACTCCTCATACTAATAACTGTGAATTATATGATTTTGATATAACCCAAAAGTCCTGCTTCTTCTTTGGAAGAGAAACAGAAGGTCTTTCAGATGAGGTTTTAGAGCAAGCAGATTGCTTTTTAAAGATTCCTATGGTTGGGTTTACAGAGAGTTTAAACATATCTGTTTCTGCTGCAATTATTTTACAACATGTTACTGACAAGCTAAAAAAAACGGAAATTAATTGGAAGTTGACGGATGAAGAAATACAAACTAAAAAATTAGATTGGATTTCTAAAACCATCAAGAGTTATGATGAAATTGTTTCACGATTTTATAATAACATTTAAATTTTGTATTTTTAGTTTATTCTAAATACATTTCAAATATGTATGTTCTCCTATATATTTTATTGGCATTAATAGTCATGTTTTTTTTCTTGGTTTTAATAGCGCCTAAGAAATATAATGTTTCAAGAAGTATTGAAATTGCTAAACCTTTATCTGAAGTTTTTCAGTATTTAAAACATATTAAAAACCAGAATGACTGGTCGCCATGGAAGAAAAAAGATCCAGATATGAATCAGGAATATATTGGAACAGATGGTGAGGTAGGATTCATTTCAAAATGGGACGGTAATAAAGATGTTGGTTCTGGAGAACAAGAAATTATGCGTATTGTAGAAAATGATATCATAGAATCTGAATTAAGATTTTTTAAACCTTGGAAATCTCAGTCTGATGCCTTTTTAAAGGTGGAATATTTAGGTGATAAAAGGTCTAAAGTTACTTGGGGTTTTTCTGGAAATAACAGGTTTCCTTTCAGTATTTTTATGTTGTTTTTTAATATGGATAAAGCGGTAGGTAAAGACTTTGAAGAAGGATTAACATCATTAAAATATCTTCTTGAAAAATAAGCAATACCAAGGAAAAAGAAAGGATTTGGTGTTTCAACAAAATAAAAAAGAGAAGCTTTTTAGCTTCTCTTTTTTTATTTAACTATATATAATAAGTTTAAAGCCTGTTATTTCTTCCTCTGCTTAATAGCTTGTATTCTTCATAACATTCACTTATTGCATCAAGAATTTGAAGATCATTAGCTGTTTGAATAAACCCTTTTGAGTAGTTGCATTGGCTTACAATTTCATCTAAATCAACACGTTCAACATTTAGTAAAGCGGTTAACATTTCTCTATCAAATCTGGCAGCTAATAAATTTCTTATTTCATCATCCTGCTTCATTTTTTTTAATTTCCTTAGCTCATTGGGTTTTTTACCAAACATTCTATGTAAAAAATCTGCAGGGTTAAAAATAGAACCAATTATTTTATTAATAGTTTTGGGTTTTGAAGCTTCATAACCACTGGTTAAACCAGAAATACTATAGCGATAATTGTCATTAGGCAATTGTACCTGTTCTATGTCTACTTCAAGGTAACCGGTTAGTCTAAGTTGATTTACCACTACTTCTTCAAGTGCCAAGGCTAATTCTGTTAGTTTAATTTCAGAGTGCCCAAATTTTAACCAGTCATTAGTAACTCTAACCTTAATAGATTTAAACCCTAAAAATGAAAAATGCAAAGTATCATTAACTTCTGCCGCTATTTTAAATTCTCCGTTGTTATTAGTAGTGGTTCCTGTAACTTTATTTAGGTTAACAATGTTCACACTCTCTAAAGGCTTGTTGTTTTCAGAATTTAAAACTACGCCAATAGCAGTTTTACCATCTTGGGCAAATAATACCACTGATGAAAAAAGAAAACAGATAACAAGTAGGTAGTGCTTCATAGTGTTTAAATATAACTCTAATTATTCCATAAAAGTACTAAACAAAAAAGTAATAGTATGTTTTGCGTAGTATTTTGACTTAAAATTAACAAAACGGTTTAATTAGCGCCTAGAACGTCTTGGTCTTGAAGCTCCAAAATCTTTTGACTTTGAGCCAGAATCTGATCGTCTTGGTTTAGAGTTACCTTCGTTACGACGTCTGTCACCTCTGTTTCCATCAGAGTCACTTCGTCTTGAAGAACGTTTTTCACCACCACCTCGTCTATCATCACGTCTTCCGCCTCCAGAACGTCCGTCGCGTCTTCCGCCACTTCTTCTTCCATCACGTCTTCCTCTACCACCACGGTTTTCAGAAACTTCAACATTTACAAAGCGCCCATTGTTTTTAAAGTCGGTAAAGAAAGCCAGAACTTTCTCTTTCTGGTCATTTTCAGTATTAAAGAATGAAAAGCTATCTTTTACTTCTACCTTAAATACATCATCTTGTCCAAGTTCTAAAACTTCTTTCAAGAAGTCTTTCAAACTCATCCAGTCATAACCATCCTTCTTTCCAACATTAATAAAGTAACGTGTAGATTTTGAATCACTTTCAAAATCACGTCCTTTGTCACCAGAGTCAGAAATATTAAGGTTTTTAGATTTTTGGTAATAGTTATAAAAACGCGTAAACTCTACAGAGAAAAATTTCTTGATTAACTCATCTTTACTTGTGTCTTCAAACAATTCATTGATGCTGTCTAAATGTTTATCAATTTCATGGTTAATTTCAGTATTATGAATTTTATTAGCAAGAGACATTAACTGTACCTCACATATTATGGAGCCATCTGGAATATCTTTCTTTGTGAACTGCTTTTTAATAATACGCTCAATGCTCTTTATTTTTCTAATTTCACTTTTAGAAACAATAACCATAGAAACTCCAGTTTTACCAGCACGCCCTGTACGTCCAGAACGGTGTGTGTAAGTTTCAATTTCATCAGGTAACTGGTAGTTTATTACATGCGTAATATCATCAACATCAATACCTCTTGCAGCAACATCAGTAGCTACTAGCATTTGAATTTGTTTATTTCTAAACGATTTCATTACCAAATCACGTTGGTTTTGGCTCAAATCACCATGCAATGCTCCAGCACTGTAACCATCTTCAATTAGTTTTTCTGCAACTTTCTGGGTATCTCGTTTAGTTCTACAAAAGATTACTGAAAATATATCAGGATTGGCATCTGCCAATCGTTTTAAAGCTTGGTACCTATCTCTTGAGTTTACTAAGTAATACTCATGCGAGACATTCTTGCTACCCTCATTCTTATGACCAACAGTAATTTCCTGTGGCTTATACATAAAGTTTTTAGCAATAGCGGCAACCTCTTTTGGCATGGTAGCAGAAAACAACCAAGTGCTTTTATCGGTAGGTGTATGAGATAAAATATCAGTTATATCTTCCTTAAAGCCCATATTAAGCATCTCATCTGCTTCATCTAAAACGCTATATTCTATTTTAGAAATATCAACCAAGCGTCTTTTAATCATGTCCTTCATTCTACCAGGAGTAGCCACAATAATTTGAGCACCACGTTTTACATCTCTAGCTTGCTCTGTAATGCTTGCGCCTCCGTAAATAGCAACCACGTTTAGTCCTTTACAGTACTTGCCGTAAAGTTTTAACTCATTAGTTATCTGCAAACAAAGTTCGCGGGTAGGTGATAAAATTAAACCTTGTGTGGTTCTGCTATCAACGTTTATTTTCTGAAGCATAGGGAAGCCAAAAGCAGCTGTTTTTCCTGTTCCGGTTTGCGCCAAGGCCACCAAATCTGTTTCAGAATTTAATAAAATAGGAATGGCTTTCTCTTGTACTTCACTAGGTTTGGTAAAACCTAAGTCATTAATAGCCTGTAATAGGTTGTCTTGCAAACCTAAATCTTGGAATGTGTTCATTACTTGAATAAGTATTCGATTATGTTATGTAGTGTTACATAAAGAAGCGAATCGACATACTTAAACCTAAAACTTCTAGTAACACAGCCTCACGCTGAGGCATTTAAAGCCGCAAAGATACACTTTTATTTTTTGGCGTTTTAACACGTTTTCGCAAGCTGCTTTTTTATTTCTGTCATTCCCGCGAAGGTAGGAATCTATAAACAAAAAGAGCTCCAACAGTTGCTCAATCGTTAACGCATTTTTTTGCTAAGGATATTACTTTGATTAAAGTTGGTTGTTTTTTGGGAAGGTTCGATTAACGTGTTGGTAAAAGAATAGTGCGTAGTTTGAGAACGAGGATTTTCCGACGGAAAATCAGATGCAAGCAAACGAGCTCTAACCTTTGGTTTAGGAATAAACTTATATATTATTTTTATACATTGTTGTAGGTAGTTTTATTCTATGTCTAACTCTAAATAGTAAAGTTTTGCGGCTTCCTGAATTTCGTCATCCAAATCATCGTCAAGCGCATAAGAATATAATACCCATTTGTCTTTTGGTTTATAAAATTTAAAAATAAAACGAATTGGTTGTCGGTCATATTTTACCAGATAAGAATATAATTCAAAGCTTTCAGCGAACTTTTTCTTGGTGATAAGCTCGTATCCATAATATTCTCCCATAAAGCTATCAGTAAATCCATTTACCGTTCCAATAATTTTGTCAATATTATCTTTAATTCTTTCAGTCCATTTATTAGTCGCATATAATTCCTTTACAGCTTTTCCAGCATCTTTTTCATAAGTAGCAAAAAAGTTATCAATTAAATTTTGTGGACTTGATTGAGCAAATAGGTTTCCTGCTGTTGTAATCAATAGCATAATTAATAATTTTTTCATGAGTTATTTGTTTTTAGGGGGCTTTAATTACCTACAACGACTTGATATGAAATCGTTTCAATGTTTTATATCTTTTGTTAAACGAAGATAGCTGAATTTTATTACAAAATCAAGTTTTTAAACTGTCCAAAGCAGTTACTTTCTCAAATTCTTAATCCGTTGCAATAAGGTAGGATGAGAGTAATGCATAAACACATAAGCCGGGTGCGGTGTTAAATTGCTTAAGCTGTTTTTAGATAGCTTTTTAAGGCTTGTAATTAGAGGCTCGCCCTTATAGGTGCTTTTAGCGTAGTCATCAGCTTGATATTCAAATTTTCTAGAGAATACATTCATGATTAACCCGGTAATTTCAGAAATAGGGGAGTAGAGTAACATAAAAGCAATAAGCCCAATATGGAAACTAGCGTTATCAACACCCAAAGCATGAGATAATACCGGATTTGAAATAAACAATGATAGAATATAAAGCGTTAACCCAGTAAGTAAAATGGATGCAAACAGATTAAAAATAATATGCTTCTTTTTATAATGGCCAACTTCATGGGCTAAAACTGCTACTATTTCTTCATCATCTAAATCGTTAATCAAAGTATCATAAAGTGTTACGCGTTTTTCACTACCAAAACCAGAGAAATAGGCATTAGCCTTAGTGCTTCGTTTAGAGCCATCAATTACAAAAATCTTATTTAATTTAAAACCAACGGTTTTGGCATAAGCAGATATTTTATCACGCAAAGTACCTTCTTCTAAAGGTGTTTGTTTATTAAATAGAGGTACAATAAGTTTAGAGTAGAACATATTCATGAAAACCGTAAAAATAGTTACTAAGCCCCAAGCGTATATCCAAAAATACTTTCCAGTAGCTTGGTAAAACCATATAATTAAACTTAAAATACCGCCCCCTAAAATAATCATCATGAACCAACCTTTTATTTTATCTAATAGGAAGGTTTTCTTAGTGGTTTTATTAAATCCAAATTTTTCTTCAATTACAAAGGTGCTGTAATATGAAAACGGAGTGGTAAGAATGTCACTTGCAATCATTATAATACCAAAGAAAATTAAAGCAATAATAATTGGGTTGGTACTATAGCTCCTAGCCAAATTATCTACAAATTCAAAACCGTCTAAAAATAAAAACCCTAAAGTTAATGCTATTGAAAACGTTGATGTTAAAAGGCTGAATTTATAATTTGTAGCTTTATAATTCTGAGATTTTTTATATTCAGAATCATCATAAACATCTTGTAATTCTTCAGAAAGTTTATCATTAAAATGTTTAGCATTTAAAGCGTCAACTATTTTATCTTTTAAAAAGTTTAAAATAATTATTCCAATGATGATATAGAAAAGGGTATTTGCTGTCATTTTTAATTTTTTTTCATTGAGAGTCATTCTTAACAAAGTGGCTATCTGGCATGTTTTAGCAGATTCTTCGCTGTACTCTGAATGATTTTTTATTTAAATTTTCGTTGTCTTACTGCTTCAAAAATAAGAATTCCTGCTGCAACAGACACGTTCATAGAATCTATTTCTCCCTGCATGGGGATAATAATATTCTGTGTGGCATTTTCTAACCATTCAGTGCTTAAGCCAGTTGCTTCAGTGCCAACTACAATGGCCGATGGTGTGGTGTAATCTTGTGTGGTATATGTAGTAGATGCTTGCAATGCCGCACAAAATATATTAATGTTTTTAGACTTTAAAAAGGAAACAATTTCCGAAGTGGTACCAGTTGCAATTTGATTGGTAAAAACACATCCTACACTAGAACGTACAATATTTGGGTTGTAAATGTCTGTTTTTGGGTTGGCAATAATAACTGCATCAGCATTAGCGGCATCAGCTGTTCTTAAAAGGGCTCCAATATTACCTGGCTTTTCAGGTGCTTCTGCTATTAAAATTAAGGGGGCGTTTGTTTCAAAAGTTAAATTATCAAGCATTAAACTTTTAGATTTTGCTACTGCCAAAATCCCTTCGGTAGTTTCACGGTATGCTAATTTTTGATACACCTCTTTAGAAATTTCTATGGTGTTTATTTGTTGATTAGTCAAATCCTTTAATTGCTGAATTGAAAATAATTCAGGATAGATTAAAATGGTTTCTAACTTATAACCACCGTTTAAAGCTAAAGAAATTTCGCGTTTACCCTCAATTAAAAACGTGCTAGTTTTTTTTCGCTCACGCGATTTGTCTTTTAATTGTGCTAGTTGTTTTATTAATGAGTTTTGCGGACTTGTAATTTGCTTAATCATAAGTTGTTAGTTTCAAAATAATTGACTAAAAGTGCTACCACATAGCTATAACTCTCCATACCTTTATTTTGATTGTTTGCTTTTAAATAACCACTGTAGAATATTTTAAACATTGGTTCTATGGGGTTTTCATGGGCTTCCCAAAACAGTCTTACTTCTTCGTAATGTTTAAGTATTCCCTTATTTACTGTCTTAGCTATTTCATTAAAAAGTACTTCATCTCTTTTGTAGATTTCATTTAGGCAGTAACGTAATCCAAAGGTGTAGCCGCAGTATTTAAAATATATATCGTCATTATTCATAGAAGCTAAGCATCCAATAAAATTGGCTTCGTTTTCAGCAGCATACCCTAGTTGGTGCGCTATTTCGTGAGCAGAAGTAGTTGGGAATTTAATTGTTGGAATTAAAGCATCAACTTGAGCCTCGTTAGTTAATGGGTTTAAATAACCGCTAAAGCCCATATAGGTTAATGGATAACTGAACAATGATTTTTTTATGCTTTTAGGGTGGTATTCCAAATTTGGAAATATCGTTTTTAAGTTATTATATCCATCAAGTGTTTTGTTAAAAATATCTTTTTTAGAATACGGGAATTCTACTTTCAAAGTATCAGCTTTAACTAGCTGGCCATGAATAGAATTTGATTTTTTTATTAACGCTTTCGTAATTTCCACTAGTTGTTCTGTAGTGTAATCGTGTTTTAAATTAAGGCTTTTATGTAGCGGTAATCTATAATAGTTTAGGCCCCAAAATAAGTGAAATGCAAAATATAAAATGGCGAAGGTAGATATTACATCAATTAGCCATCTTCTGGTGTCTTTAATTACGCGCTTTCGGTTTTTATATATCCAACGTAATATATAAATTATACTTATGGTGTAAACAAAATCACCGAATGAAAACGGTAACCATCCTAACATATATCTAAAAAGTTTAGAGATATAAATGTACAGTCCATTACTGTAAAACCTTTCAACAAAATCTGGATTTTTAGATAGCCATAAAACCACCAAATATTGTGGAATTATACTTAGTGCTATGAAAAGTTTTTTTTGTTTCAGCATAAGTCAAAAATAAGCAAATGATTATTAACAGTAAGTAGTAAAATGTATCTTTGTAAGACCTGATTTTAAAATTATGAGCACAGAAATAAGACAATTAGAGCCACAGGCTCTTTGGAATAAATTTGCAGACCTAAATGCTGTACCAAGAGCATCAAAAAAAGAAGAACGTGTTATTGCATTCATGAAAGGATTTGGTGAAAATTTAGGCTTGGAAACTTTTGTGGATGACGTAGGTAACGTCATAATAAAAAAGGCTGCTAGTATAGGAATGGAAAATCGGACAACGGTGGTTATGCAATCACATTTAGATATGGTGCATCAAAAAAACAGTGATACGGTTTTTGATTTCGATACTCAGGGTATTGAAATGTTTATAGAAGGTGATTGGGTAAAGGCAAAAGGTACAACATTGGGTGCTGATAACGGCTTAGGTGTTGCCACTATTATGGCCATTTTGGAAAGTAAAACTATTGAACACCCCGCAATTGAAGCCTTATTTACCATAGATGAAGAAACGGGTATGACTGGTGCCATGGGATTAAAGGGCGGATTGTTAGAAGGAGGTATTTTATTGAATTTAGATACTGAAGAGGATGATGAAATAGGAGTAGGGTGTGCCGGGGGAATTGATGTTACTGCAACCAGAACCTATGATGAAGAAGAAACACCAGAATTTAAAATTGGGTTTATATTAGAGGTTAAAGGATTACAAGGTGGGCATTCTGGTATGCAAATTCATGAAGGTTTGGGAAATGCCAATAAAATTATGAATCGTTTATTGTTTGATGGTTTTGAGAATTTTGGGTTAAGGATTTCAGAAGTTAATGGTGGTGGGTTACGTAATGCCATTCCTAGAGAAAGTAGTGCTGTGGTTGCAATTGATGCTATTCATGAAGATGCTTTTTTGCTTGAAATGGCTTTAATTTCTAACGCAATTAAAAAAGAGTTTAAAACCACTGAACCTGATTTAGATGTGGTTATTTCAAAATGTAATACTCCTGCAAAAATCATGGATTTAGGAGTGCAAGAAGGGGTAACTAGAGCGTTGTATGCAGCCCAAAATGGTGTATATAGGATGAGTGCAGATATTCCAGATTTGGTGGAAACTTCAAATAACTTAGCTCGTGTATTAATTAAAGAGGGGCGTATTAAAATTGCATGTTTAACACGTTCATCAGTAGAAAGTGCTAAAATGGATTTGGCCAATACTTTAAGGGCTACTTTTGAATTAACGGGTTGTGAGGTTGATTTCTCTGGTGATTACCCCGGTTGGACGCCTAATATGGATTCTAATATTTTAAAAGTAATGACTAAACTTTATGAGGATTTGAATGGAGAAAAACCACATGTTGCTGCTTGTCATGCTGGCTTAGAGTGTGGTATTTTAGGAACAAATTACCCAGATATGGATATGATTAGTTTTGGGCCAAATATTAAAGGAGCGCACTCTCCAGATGAACGGGCTCAAATTTCTTCTACCCAGAAATACTGGAAGTTTGTATTGGAGATTTTAAAGCATATTCCTGGTAAATAGATTTTAAATTAAATACCCTAATTGAATTGGATTGATTTGACGTGAATTGTTATTCCTTTATTGTCTACAAAAATAAATGCCATAGGAGTATTAATTATATTCATGTCTGCCGTTATAAAATTACTCAAAGGAATTTCATAGGTTTCCCAAGTATTGGTTAACGTAATTTCAACCCTAGATTCTGTTCCGTCAGTAGGGTCATATTTATCTTTCATTGTTATATTAAACTGTTCCCCACCAACGGCACCTTTCATGACTAATGAGAGTTTTTTATATTTTGTAAAATCCATTTCGGTTACCCGACCATTTAAGGCTTGAATTGAAAAATATGGGGAACACCAATCAAACTTGTTTTCCGGATAGGTTATAATCATATCCTTGTCTGAGTATTCAATTCCTCTAAATACTTTATTACTTGAATTAGCATATAACACATTGAAATCTGAAGGTACTTTACCATTAACCAATATGTTTAAAACATCAACCTCATCATATGTATAAAAAGTGCCGCTAAATTCTATTTTAGTCTCATCATCAAAATTTACCTCATTATTTTCAACCATTTCAACATACTTGTTTCCTAGTTTTATTTGTTGATTATATAAATCAAGCATATCTTCTTCTTCAAAACTGTTAGAAAGAAGTTTTTGAGTCTTTTCATCCAGTAATATATTTATAAACTCATTTTGAAATTCTGGAGATTCAGTGTCATAATCCCACGAATTCATTATATAAGCACTGTTGTACCTATATTTGTTATACCATTCTTGAAAATCTATATTTAAAGATTTATTATAATTTTCTTCCTTTTTCACAATTCTTTCGGCCGATGCATAATAAGAATTAAGTAATAATTCTATGTCTGTTCCTTGTAATTTGCTTAAGTAAATGGAGTTTTTTAAAGATTCAAAGGCACTTTTATTGGGTTGGTAATATATAACGTTTTTTAAATTTTGAAATGTATTTGTTACGTATGCGTAGTCATTAAATACTAATTTAGATTTTGTACGGTGAATTAAATAATTAAAGATAGAATCTGCATTAGACCCAATGTTTTTTCTTCCTTTTTTAATTAGTTTTAGAAACTTAATATCCGATTGAATGGCACTAGAGATACTTTGTTTTAAGCCATCAAGTTCTTTTTCTTGTTGGCGTTCTTGATTCCAATTATCAATCTGTAGGGCTATCATTATTCCAATAACAACAAGAACAATTTCTCCAATGGCATATAATATATATTTACTGAATTTATTTTCAGACAGCAGTTTTTGGCGAATTTTCCGAAAGAATTTTATCATGAAATAGTAGCGGTTGGCTCCGAACCAATTTAAAATTAGCCAGATTATAAATAGAACTGACTTTAAACGAAGGTAGTGGAAAATTTTTATAAACTAAAAACAAACCTTTAAGGTTAAGGTACCGGGTCATACCCTGAGCCACCCCAAGGATGGCAACTAAAAATGCGTTTTAGCGCTAACCAACTACCTTTAAATAAGCCATGTTTTTGTAATGCTTTTTTACTATAATGTGAGCAAGTTGGAGAATATCTGCATGTAGCAGGGGTTATAGGAGATATAAAGATTTGGTACACTTTTATCAAGAAAATAAACGGCGCTATGATGATTTTTTTTAACACAGTCTTGTCACTCTGAATTTATTTCAGAATTTAAAATAGGTTTTATGGCTTTTAATATAAAAACCTGTAACTAGTTCAGGTTGACAGCACAAGTTAAGTTAATTAACTGTGAACGTAGTGCCGTCTTTCCCATCTTTTAAAATAATACCAGCTTCTGCGAGTTCATCTCTAATTTTATCAGACAAAGCAAAATCTTTATTAGCTCTGGCTTCTTGTCTTAGCTTAATAAGTATATCAACAGCACCTGAAAGTTTATCACCTCCAGATTGCATTTCTACATCTTTTAAAAGCCCGAGAACATCAAAAACAAAGGCATTTAGGTTATTTTCTAGTAAAGTAATGTCTTCAGATGTTAACGTTTCACTGCCATCTTTAACTTGATTTATATATTTAGCACCTTCAAATAAATTAGCTATTAAGATAGGTGTGTTAAAATCATCATTCATGGCATCATAACATTTTTGAAGCCATTCTTTAATATTAATTGAAGATGTGTTTGAAGGTTTTAGTTTAGAGATTAAGCCCATTGCCTCCATCAAGCGATTATAACCCTTTTCACTGGCTAATAAACCAGCATCTGTTAAATCTAACACACTTCTGTAAGACGATTGTGCCATAAAGAAACGAATAACACTTGGTGAGTAAGCTTTACTCATTTTACTGTTTTCTCCAGATAGTAACTCATGAGGATTAATGGTGTTGCCTGTAGACTTTGCCATACGCTGCCCATTCATTTCGAGCATGTTAGCATGCATCCAATAATTTACTGGTGATTTTCCTAAAGCTGCTTCATTTTGAGCAATTTCACATTCGTGATGTGGGAACTTTAAATCCATACCACCACCATGAATATCAAACGTCTCTCCTAAATATTTGGTGCTCATTGCTGTACACTCTAAATGCCAACCTGGGAAGCCATCACCCCAGGGAGAAGGCCAACGCATAATGTGCTGTGGTTCTGCTTTTTTCCAAAGTGCAAAATCTTGAGGATTCTTTTTATCGCTCT
Source organism: Seonamhaeicola sp. MEBiC01930 (assembly GCF_045277075.1). Lineage (GTDB taxonomy): Bacteria > Bacteroidota > Bacteroidia > Flavobacteriales > Flavobacteriaceae > Seonamhaeicola. Next base: position 2,454,239 of record NZ_CP104270.1, read on the forward strand.
GTCCATCAAGTTCACGAGTGTTATGAATTAAGTCTTCTAATTTACGCTTGCTTAATTTTCCGTACTCATTAGATTCATCAAATTTATGAACATCAAAATATACGGAACCATTTATTTCATAAGCAAAACCATTATCAATTATTGAAGTAATAAGTTCAATTTGTTCAATAATATGCCCTGTAGCTGTTGGTTCTATGCTAGGAGGTAAAAAGTTTAAAGTATTTAAAACACTATGAAAATCTAAAGTGTATCGTTGTACAACCTCCATAGGTTCAATTTGCTCTAATCTAGCTTTTTTAGCAATCTTATCTTCGCCAACATCAGCATCATTTTCCAAATGCCCTGCATCAGTAATATTTCTAACATAACGCACTTTATATCCTAAATACTTAAGGTACCTAAAAATAACATCAAAAGACATAAAGGTTCTTACGTTGCCCAAGTGCACATTACTATAAACTGTTGGGCCACAGACATACATACCAACATAGCCCTCGGTTATAGGTTTAAAAACTTCTTTTTCTCCTGTTAGCGAATTATATATTTTAATTTGCTGCGTTTCGTAAAGTTGCATTGAAAACTAGAATGTAATTGAAGATGGTTAGAAATAAATTTACAATAAAAAATATAGTATCAAAACTAATGCTTTTCTTATAGTTTGGGATATTAATATAGAATCTTTTAGAAATAATTAACTAAAATTGGGTATCTAACTTAATATAGTCTAAAAACTCTCTTCTTGTTGCTCTATCTTTAAATTTACCTCCAAATTCAGATGTAACGGTGCTGCTTTCAATATCTCTAATACCCCTAGAATTTACACAAAGGTGTTTAGCGTCAATAACACAGGCTACGTCTTTGGTGTCTAAAACTTCCTGAAGTTCTTTTACTATTTGTATAGTTAAGCGTTCTTGTACTTGTGGTCTTTTAGCAAAATAATCTACAATTCTATTCATTTTAGATAATCCTACTACAGTACCATTAGAAATATAAGCAACATGAGCTCTACCAACAATAGGTAGCAAGTGGTGCTCACAGGTAGAATAGACCGTTATATTTTTTTCAACAAGCATTTCGCCATACTTGTATTTGTTTTCAAAAGTAGAAGCGTTTGGCTTTTTGTCAGGATCTAATCCTCCAAAAATTTCTTTTACAAACATTTTCGCCACTCGGTTAGGTGTACCCTTTAAGCTATCATCGCTTAAATCTAAACCAAGGGTTTCCATAATATGACGTACATCATCCTTAATGATGTCAATCTTTTCATCATTTGTTAACTTAAAAGCATCACTGCGCATTGGTGTATCTTGCGATGTGCCTATATGCTCATTTCCAAGAGCATCAAAATCTTCAAAATCCTTATCAAATTTCATATTAAAAAATGTTTGATACAAATAATTTGCAAAGATAAGCATTATACTTTTGCAATGCTTTAACTAAATAAATATTTAGTATTTGTGCATTAGTCTCATTAGTATTCTGATAATTACATAAAAAACAAAAGCCTTCATAAAGATTTTATAAAGGCTCTTTTTATTTTTAAAAGCAGCTTATTAAATATTAAAACTTAAAGACAAGGTAATATTTGAAATATTTCTATCTACAGTTGCCTGTGGTGCATTTCCAAAATCTAAATGATAAAATTCATTATTATATGATCTTTCAGATTGATCATAAGTTACATCTAGCCTAGTATTTCCAAAGTTATAGCCTATGCCTAAAGAGTATCCGGTTAAGTCTCCAACAGTAACGCTATCGGTATAAGGGCTTTCTTCAAAACGGTATCCTCCTCTAAAACTAAATTGCTCATGTTTGTATTCGCCACCAAATCTGTACGTAGAAGCTTCAGTAAAAAGGTTGCTTATCGAAGCGTTTAAATCCTGATAATAAGTATCATCTTCTGGTTTAAATTTAGTGCTACCGTAGTCTTTTCTAGAATAATCAAAGCTTATTAAACCTTGTTTACCAAAAACATAAGCTAAACTACCGGTAATTTTTGCGGGAGTTTGTAATTTGTACTGTGGGTAAACATTTATTACCTGCGGATTAATTTCTATTAATCCATTATCTCCATTGGTTGCCAAATATTGTGATGTTTCTTCTTCTATAGTATACCAAGTAGGGGAATCATAAGTTATACCAATTCTTAGTTCTTTGCTCAATTTCATGATACCTCCAACTTGAAATGAAAAACCGTTACCCAGGGTTGATAATGAATTTTCAAATTCTACATAATTGACCGTTGAATCTGTACTATTATTATCTTCATATAGTAGTGTGTTACGCGTGTAATCTATAAAATGAGAGTTTAAATTTAAACCTAAATATAAGTTGTCTTCATATTGAGTTGCTACATTAAAAGATACTTTTCCGTTATATCCTGTTGCGGTATAAGTGTAGTCATGCATAAAAGTTCCAGCTGAAATGTTTGAGGTGTATAATGTGTTTGCATCATTATCAATATCATCTGGTTCTAAAATAAAAGATTCAAAACCTAAAAACGCTTGTTGGTGACCAAACCCATATGCGCTACCTATATCTTGATAAGCATCACCTAAAGACTCGTCTGGTAAAGCAGAAATTTCATCAAGTCTTTTTCCGTCTGCAAAGTCATAGAAGTAACTAGCAACAGAGTTGCTGAAATCTGGATCATTACTGGTGTTAGTTCCAAAAGCAAACCAATTATCTCTATGGTTATTTGTTCTTTCATAGGCTACGGCCAAAGTAAATTTGCGCCATGGAGAATTTGTGTTAGATGCAAACACAAAAGCAGCACCTGCTTGATTTATATCAAAATCAGAATTGTTTGTAGTACCTGTTCCATTAAAATAAGTTGAGTTGTTTTCTGTATCAATTTTTAAACCCGAAAAGGAAGCATGACTTCTGCTAAAAACTGCTGATCCTGCCGGGTTTAAGCTTACGGCACTCATGTCGCCACCTAATGCTCCAAAGGCACCACTTAAGGCTCTAAAACGTGCGGTTCCTTGAATGTGGTCTTGAGAATACCTTAAGGCATCTGTTATGTCTTGTCCGTAAACTAAGGACATAGATAACAAGCCTATGAATAGTAAACTTAACTTTTTCATATAATAGATTTTTTGTTTTTTAATTGTTTAAATATTATCTACGTCTTCCACCACTACTTGAAGATCTTGAGCTTCCTGAAGAACTTCTACTGCTACTTGAAGATCTAGATACTGAGCCACTTGAAGAGCTTGAACTTCTGCTGGTAGTTCCGTAAGAAGAGCTTCTAGAAGAAGATGAAGATCGAGGTGAATAAGATCTTCCTGAAGAGCCACTATTGTAGTTTCTAGAAGGTTGTCTATATACACTACTAGAGCTTCTTCTGGCAGTTGATGACGATGACCTTGCATTAGAATTTGTAGTAGGAGTTCTAGAAGTAGTAGTTGTTCTTGTTTGAGAACTTGTGTAGTTTCTTGTGTTTCCTGTATTGGTACCGCTGGATCTTCTGCTAGTATAATTAGAATTAGTATTAGAGTTTCTGTTTACACTACTAATACGAGATGTATTTGTGTTGTACGCTGTTGCTCTACTTGATGTACTAGTAACGCTACTTCTTCTTGCTGTATTATATTTAGATGTTGTAGCTCTGTTTGTAACACTACTTCTTCTAGATGTACTGTAATTAGAAGTGCCTAAGTTTCTTGAGCTGCCTGAATAACTACTGCCTCGTCTACTAGAGGTATAGGCAATACCTCGGTTATTATAATAGCCGTTGTTGTAAAATCTGTTTCCATAAAAGCCATTATACCCCCATCTATTATAAGCCCAACCTCCGTAATATGAAGGGCACCAGAAAGGATCATTGTAGCCCCAACCCCAAGAGTTCCAGCCCCAATCATTCCAACCCCAAGAGTTCCAGCCATTCCATCTATTCCAACGGTTCCAACGCCAGTCGTTCCAGCCCCAGCCAAATCCAGCATTCCAACCCCAGTTATTCCATCCGTTGTCAATATAGTTTATGGTAACATTATTACTATGCTGACCCCAGCCAGCATACCCTTGATAATCATTAGAGATAGAATCATTTTCTACATAATTTTCAGATTCATAAGAATCAATATCTGTAAAAATAGCTTCGTCCTCTAAAAGGTTATCATATTCCAAAGATTTGTTTCTAAAGTAGTTTTTGTAATAGTCGCTATTAGATTTATTTGGTACGTCAACAACAGTTTGAGTAGGTGTAGTGGTAACCACAACATCGGGTTCGCCATAAATACCATCGTTATCAACACCAACGTATTGATAAGATCCACAGGATACTAAACCAAACATTAAACCTAGTAAGGCAATGAATGACACTTTTCTTTTAGAGTAGTTGTTTAAGTACATATCTATAAGATTTTATTGTTGGACATAACAAAAATAGTTAGTTTTGCTGAACTATTTTTTTATTTAACATAGTCACAATATTTGTGCCAAAACAATTATATGAGTAAAAAACTTACTAGTAGAGCAGAAGATTATTCCAAATGGTATAATGAATTGGTTGTAAAGGCAGACCTAGCGGAGAATTCAGCAGTTAGAGGATGTATGGTAATTAAGCCTTATGGATATGCAATTTGGGAGAAAATGCAAGCAGAATTAGATAGAATGTTTAAAGAAACAGGTCATCAAAATGCGTATTTTCCACTTTTTGTACCTAAAAGTTTGTTTGAAGCTGAAGAGAAAAATGCTGAAGGTTTTGCAAAAGAATGTGCAGTTGTAACACATTATAGGTTGCAAAATGACCCTGATAAACCTGGTAAGTTAAGAGTAGATCCAGAGGCAAGGTTAGAAGAAGAGTTGGTTGTTAGGCCAACTAGTGAAGCTATTATATGGAATACTTATAGAAACTGGATTCAATCATATCGAGATTTACCAATTCTTGTAAATCAATGGGCAAATGTTGTGCGTTGGGAAATGCGTACGCGTTTATTTTTGCGTACTGCTGAGTTTTTATGGCAGGAAGGTCATACGGCTCACGCAACAAAGGCTGAAGCTATTGAGGAAACAAAGCAAATGAATAATGTCTATGCCACTTTTGTTGAGAATTTTATGGCTATTCCAGTAGTGCAAGGAGTGAAAACTGAAAGCGAAAGATTTGCCGGTGCCGAAGATACTTATTGTATTGAGGCTTTAATGCAAGATGGAAAAGCATTGCAGGCTGGTACATCTCACTTTTTAGGGCAGAATTTTGCGAAGGCTTTTGATGTTAAATTTGCTAATAAGGAAGGTAAACAAGATTATGTTTGGGCTACATCTTGGGGTGTTTCTACACGTTTAATGGGGGCCTTAATAATGACGCATAGTGATGATAGTGGGTTGGTATTACCTCCAAACTTAGCACCTTACCAAGTGGTTATTGTTCCTATTTATAGAAATGAAGAGCAATTTGAAGCTATAAGTAAGGTAGCAGATGGAATTATTGATGATCTTAGGGAAAGAAACATATCTGTTAAATTTGATAAGCGAGATACTTTAAGGCCTGGAGCTAAATTTGCACAACATGAATTACAAGGAGTACCTTTAAGAATAGCTATTGGACCAAAGGATTTAGAAGATGGTACAGTAGAAGTGGCAAGAAGAGATACATTTAGTAAGGAAACTGTTATTATTGATAGAATTAATGTAGTTGTTGAAGATTTACTAGAAGATATTCAAGAGAGTTTATTTAAAAAGGCTTTAGATTATAGAGATAGTCATATTACTGAGGTAGAAAATTTTGATGAATTTAAAAACGTTTTAGAAAATAAAGGCGGATTTATTTCTGCACATTGGGATGGGACTAATGAAACAGAAGAAAAGATAAAAGAACTTACTAAGGCTACCATAAGGTGTATTCCTTTAGAAATGAAGGAAGAAACAGGTGTTTGTGTGTATTCAGGAAATCCTTCTAAGGGTAGGGTGTTGTTTGCTAAAGCATATTAATTTAATTTTTTTTAAAAAAAATTAAATTAATATTGCATCATTTAAAAATAGTTGTATTTTTGCATCCGCAATCACGAATTGCATGTTCATTAAATAATGAAATAACAAAAATGGCCCGTTCGTCTATCGGCTAGGACGCCAGGTTTTCATCCTGGTAAGAGGGGTTCGATTCCCCTACGGGCTACAATTTTTTAATAAGAAAAAAACAAAATGGCAAATCATAAGTCAGCGTTAAAAAGAATTAGAAGTAACGAAGCTAAGCGAGTTTTAAACAGATACCAACATAGAACTACGCGTAATGCTATTAAGAAATTACGTGAGTTAACTGATAAGAAGGAGGCAGAGGCTTTATTTTCTCAAGTTGTTTCTATGTTAGATAAATTAGCTAAGAAAAATGTTATTCATGCTAACAAAGCAGCTAACTTAAAATCTGGTTTAGCTAAGCACGTTGCTGCTTTATAAGCTTTAGAATTTAGTTATAAAATATATTAGGAGCCACTCAATTGAGTGGCTTTTTGTTTTTTGAAACTTTATAACTTATATTTAGAATTATAGAAAAAAGCATTTTTAAAATTCTTAGGTAAATTAAAAAAGCCCTAACAATAAATGTTAAGGCTTTTTCTGGTTAGCTTAGTTAGTAAAGGTTATCCATTCATGGATATTAAAAATTCTTCGTTATTTCTTGTTTGTTTAAATCTATCGTTAATAAATTCCATAGCTTCAACTGGGTTCATATCTGCAAGGTATTTACGCATTACCCACATACGTTGAATTGTGTTTTCATCAAGAAGTAAATCATCTCTACGTGTACTAGACGATGTTAAATCAATAGCAGGGAAAATTCTACGATTAGATATTTTTCTATCTAACTGAAGTTCCATATTACCAGTTCCTTTAAATTCTTCAAAAATAACCTCATCCATTTTAGAACCTGTTTCTGTAAGTGCAGTTGCAATAATAGTTAAAGAACCACCATTTTCAATATTTCTTGCAGCACCAAAGAAACGTTTTGGTCTGTGTAAGGCGTTGGCATCAACACCACCACTTAATATTTTACCAGATGCAGGCTGTACAGTATTATATGCTCTGGCTAATCTAGTGATAGAGTCTAAAAGTATTACAACGTCATGCCCACATTCTACTAATCTTTTGGCTTTTTCTAAAACTATATCAGCAATTTTAACATGCTCATGCGCTTCTTTATCAAAAGTAGAAGCAATTACTTCTCCTCTAACATTGCGCTGCATATCTGTAACCTCTTCAGGGCGTTCATCAATAAGTAAAATCATTTGATAAACTTCTGGGTGATTTGCCGCAATTGCGTTAGCCACATCTTTAAGTAACATGGTTTTACCAGTTTTTGGTTGTGATACAATCATACCACGTTGCCCTTTTCCAATAGGAGCAAACAAATCCATAATTCTGGTAGAAATAGTATTTTGTTTATCGGCTAAATTAAATTTCTCTTTAGGAAATAAAGGTGTTAAATGTTCAAAAGAAACACGATCTCTAACAACCTCTGGTTTTTGTCCATTAATTTTAGTGACTTTTATCAACGGGAAATATTTTTCACCTTCTTTTGGTGGTCTAACATTTCCAAGAACTGTGTCTCCTTTTTTAAGTCCGAATAATCTTATTTGAGATTGAGATACATAGATATCATCAGGTGATGATAAATAATTATAGTCTGATGAACGTAAAAACCCGTATCCATCTTGCATGATATCTAAAACACCTTCACTTTCAATAATGGCATCAAATTCAAAATCAGGTTCACGGTAACGGTTTCTATTGTCTTTATTACCAGTATCAACATTTCCCTTTTGGTTTTTATGCTGATTTTTATGTTGATTTTTATGTTGGTGATGTCTCTGTTGATTATTGTTTTGAGCTTTAGGCTTATCTTGTCTTTGTTCAGGTTCAGCCTTTTTTTGTTGTGGAGCGGGCTCTTTCTTTGGTTGTGAAGCTGTTTCTTTCTTTGGTTGAGGAGCTGATTCCTTCTTTGGTTGTGGAGTAGCTTCTTTTGTTTCAGAACTTAATGACGCAGGTTTGTTAGCTTCTTTAGGTGCATTTCCAGAAGGCTTCTGTATGCGTTGTCTAGGTCTTTTTGGTCTAGGTTTCTTTTCTTCAGTTGCAGGTTGAGCTTTAGTAATAGCTTTTGGGTTTGCAGCTTGATAATCTAGGATTTGGTATACTAAATCTAATTTTTTTAAAGAACGGTACTTTGGGATACTTAATTCTTTTGCAATCTCTTGTAATTCTGAGAGCTTCTTTTCTTTTAGTTGAGAAATTTCAAACATGTATGTTTATTGAATATATTTTTTTTGAATATAAATTTTGAGTAATTCTGAGAAAAAAATGATTTTAATCTGGAGAATTTAATCGCTTGTAACAGCGATTGTTGAGAAATATTAATGCAATTATACAACTTTATTTTAAGTTTTAGTACTAATTTCTGCAAGAAACTATTATTTTTGCTGTCCAGTTTTTAAAAATTACATGTTACAAAGAATACAAACTATATATCTTTTAATTGCAGTTGGAGTTTCTGGCGGATTAATATATGTATTTCATTTATGGAGTTTACAGGATGGTACTCAAGTATGGGCAAAAGATATTAATTATGTATTTGCAGCATTTTTAACTTCTGCTTTTTTCTCTGTTGTAACAATTTTTAGATATAAAAATAGGAAGTCTCAGTTTATGTTGGGGCGTCTTAACATAATATTAAACTTTATTTTACTAGGATTTTTTGTATTTCAATCTCTAAACATATCTGGAGAAACTAACGTTTCTGAGAAAGGTATTGGGATGTTCATTCCTATTATTTCTATCGTGTTGTTGGCATTAGCCAATAAGGCCATTAAGAAGGATGAAGATCTTGTAAAATCTGTAGATCGATTACGATAAAACCTAATATCTTAGTAGTATTAGTGCGTAGGCCCAAGGTGAAGATCTTGGGCTTTTTTATTGAAATTCCAATATATAAATTAGTGTAAATAACGCCAAAAAAAAGTCTGGACCTAGTCCAGACTTTTAGTTTTGTATTTTAATGCTACTTATTTTATTTCAATAAGTTCTAAATCAAAAATTAAATCTTGTCCTGCTAAAGGGTGATTAGCATCAACAACAATATAATCTTCCTTTACTTCAGACACACGAAATTGAACCTCATTGCCATCAGGTCCTTTTGAAGCTAATCCCATACCAACTTCAGGAGTCATCTCCGGCGGTAATTGGTCTTTCTTTACCTCATAAAATAACTCTTGTCTAATCTCACCATATGCTTCAGATACAGGAATGTTAACCGTCTTTTTTTCATTAGCTTCCATACCAATAACACCTTTTTCAAAACCAGGAATAAGCATGCCTTGACCTAACTGAAACTCTAATGGTTCTCTTTCTAATGAACTGTCAAAAACCTGACCATTGGTTAGCTTTCCTGTGTAATGTACTTTTACTGTATCATTTTCTTTTACTTGACTCATAAATAATTATGTTTTTTAAAATCGGTGCAAAACTACACATTATCAGGTAAAAACAATCTTTTTACTCAATAAATACATTGTGGAATTTTGACTTATGATTTTGGGTGTCTTAAAGGAAATTCAATTACCTCTAAATTTTCAATTTTTTTACCATCAATAGTAAACCGTAACATGGTGCGTGTTTTATGAAACCCGTGCTTACCTGCTGCACCGGGATTCATGTGAATGAGGTTTAGTTTTTTATCAGGCATTACCTTTAAAATATGAGAATGACCGCAAATAAATAACCTTGGTGGATTTTGTTTTATGGTTTCAGAAACACGGGTATTATATTTTGGTGGGTAACCGCCAATATGCGTTATCCAAACATCAATATCTTCACACATAAAACGGTTATGTTCTGGAAATTCAACCCTTACCATGGCATTGTCAATATTACCATAAACACCCTTTAGTGGTTTTATAGCTTTAATGGCATCAGTAACTTCAAGGTTACCTATATCGCCAGCATGCCAAACCTCATCGGCTTGTTTTACATATTTAAGAATGTCTTTGTCTATATACCCATGGGTGTCAGAGAGTAGGAGTATTTTTGTCACTTGTGCCGAATTAGTTACAGTGTTTCATTACTGACGGTTTCTAAATGTAAATTTATAGATAAATGTTTTTATATGCAGCATCGTTTTTTATTGACATTGTAAAAATTTTCGGCTACCTTCGTTTAACAGTAGATATAAAACATTGAAACGATTTCATATCAATTAGTTGTATGCAAGCTGAAAAAACTGCCGAATGAAAGAATATTTAATTTGGATTTTACTATTAACAACTGCAATTTCATCTGCGCAAGAAAAAATATTTCGGAATTCAGGTAAGACTTTTAAAATTGACAAAAAGTATTTCGTGAATGTAATTATTCTGAGTTCTGACTCGACTTTCATTCAAAAGTATTATGAATTTAGTGACAAAAACGGAATTGATAGTTATGAAAATTCGACACCTGAATTAGAATCAAACGGAACATACTCCAAAAGCGGAAAATATTATCTATTTGACCAAAAAAGTCCGAATGACTTTGTGAATGATTATTATAAGCTGACCGAAAATAAGCTGATTTACTTGTATCGACGAAAAGAAAAATGGAGAAAAGGCGCAAGATTTAAGCTGAAATCGAAATGAAATAAAAATAAAAAAAGCCAGCATACAACAATGGCTATAGTTAATAAGGGTTTTGGTGCTTAACCCAAAGTTTAGAGCTTTTAAATAAGTCCGCCAAATCTTTTGATTTGGCTTTAAAACAAAAAAGATAAAACAAAATAAAAAGTTTTGGCTAAGTGCTAAATCAAAAGTTCACTACTTTTAATTCCCGTACTAACCATAGCCGAGACGTTAAACGAACCTTCTCAAAAAATAACCTCATTAATTAATTCTATAAGTTAGTAAATGGATACGTAAGTGGCTGAACGAATGATTGAGCTCACGGGGGTATGAGGGAGTACATAGTGAAATATTTATATTAATAAGTTCCAAAAATTTAAAATAATAAACAACAATAAAGCTCAACCTGAGTTCTTGAAACTTAATTAAGTATGAAGGTAAAACCCATATTATTTAGTAATTAATTAAGATTTGAACCTTAGTTGGAAAACCAAAACTGTATATCTTTGCTTTTTCAATAAAAGTATTAATATAGTTTGAGATATTTTATAGAGCTATCTTATAATGGAGGAGCGTATCATGGATGGCAAAACCAGCCCACTGCTATTTCTGTTCAAGAAATTATAGAGAAAGCATTGTCTACCCTTTTAAAAGAACCTATTGCTATTGTTGGTGCCGGAAGAACTGATACGGGTGTACATGCTTCACAAATGTTTGCTCATTTTAATACCGAGGTTAGTTTTGATAAAAAACAGCTAACCTATAAATTGAATTCATTTTTACCTAAAGATGTGGCAATTCATAAAATCTTTAAGGTAAAAGATGATGCTCATGCACGTTTTGATGCGTTAAGTAGAACCTATTTATATAGGATGACATTGAAAAAGAATGTGTTTTCATTTAACCAAGCCCTGTACATGAAGCAAGGTTTAGATGTTGATAAAATGAAGGAGGCTACAGAAATTTTATTTCAGTATAAAGATTTTCAATGCTTCTCAAAAAGTAATACCGATGTAAAAACGTATAATTGTACAATTATGAAAGCCGAGTGGTTTTTTAAAGATAATGAGTTGCATTTTGTGGTGAAAGCCGATAGGTTTTTGCGTAATATGGTTAGAGCCATTGTTGGTACAATGATTAATATTGGTTTAGGGAAAATTACTGCAGATGATTTGCATACCATTATAAAATCTAAAAACAGAAGTGAGGCTGGTTATTCAGTTCCGGCACATGCCTTATATTTAACCCATGTTGAATACCCAAATAGTATAAAACTAGATGACTAAAAAGAAAGAAAACATATTTGATTTTGTGCTGTTTAAAAGGCTTTTTCAGCATATAAAACCTTATAAAGTTATTTTTATAAGTTTATGTGTTTTAGTGGTTCTTCTAGCCTTACTTAGTGCTATTACTCCTTATTTAACCCAAGGTGCTATAGATAAAGGTATTGGTGCTAATAAACCAGATGTTTTTTTTAATTACGTACTTGTTATGTTTGGAATATTGGTGTTTCAGACCATGTTTCAACTTACTTTTATTTATTACGCAGCTTGGTTAGGGCAAAATTTGGTAAAAGATGTTCGTGTCAAGTTATTCAATCATTTACTTCAATTTAAAATGAAGTATTATGATAATTCTTCAGTTGGGGTTTTAATTACCAGATCTGTAACAGATATGGAGCGTATTGCAGATATTTTTGGTCAAGGCCTTTTCATGATTTTTAGAGATGTTCTTACCATGTTAGTAGTGTTTGGGTTTATGTTATCTACAAATTGGAGATTGAGCCTTATTGTTTTTATAATGCTGCCTATTTTATTATATGCTACTAGACTTTTTCAAAAATATATGAAAGTTGCTTTTGAAGAAGTAAGAACCGAGGTTTCTAACTTAAATTCTTTTGTTCAAGAGCGTATCACTGGGATGAAAATTCTGCAACTTTTCACACGTGAAAAAATTGAGCATGAAAATTTTAAGGCAATAAATGAACGCCATAAAAAGGGTTGGTTGAAGACGGTTTGGTATAACTCGTTTTTCTTTCCAATTGCAGATTTAGCTTCATCAATCACTGTTGGTTTAGTAGCATGGTATGGAGGTTTAAACGTTATTGAGAATACCGTAACACAAGGGGTGTTAATTGCTTTTATTATGTATATACCTATGCTTTTTAGACCACTAAGACAGATAGCTGATAAGTTTAATACGCTTCAAATGGGTATGGTTGCAGCAAATAGGGTTTTCAAGGTGCTAGATACTACCTCACAAATTGATGATAGGGGAACTATGATTGCAGAACATTTTAAAGGTAATATTAAGTTTGACAAGGTGCATTTTAATTATGTAGAGGATGAGGATGTTTTAAAGGGTATATCATTTAATGTTAATTCCGGAGAAACGGTTGCTATTGTTGGTGCTACAGGTGCTGGCAAGTCTACTATCATTAATTTATTAAATCGATTCTACGAAATTAAAGACGGATCTATTTTGGTTGATGATACAGATATTAGAGAGGTTACTTTATCATCTTTAAGAAAGCAAATTGCAGTAGTATTGCAAGATGTGTTTTTATTTGCTGATACCATTCTGAATAATATTACTTTAAATAATCCAGAGATTACTGAAGATCAAGTGCATAAGGCAGCTAAAGAAATTGGAATTCACGATTTTATTATGAGTCTTCCTAATGGTTATCATTACAATGTTAAAGAGCGCGGTGTAATGCTATCCTCTGGTCAAAGACAGTTAATTTCGTTTTTAAGGGCCTATGTTACTAACCCGAGTATTTTAGTATTAGATGAAGCAACATCTTCTGTTGATTCGTATTCTGAACAATTAATTCAAAATGCTACTGATAAAATAACAAAAGATAGAACGTCTATTGTAATTGCACACCGTTTAGCAACTGTTAAAAAGGCTGATAAAATAATAGTTATGGATGCAGGAAATATTGTTGAGCAAGGTACCCATAATCAATTACTTAAAAAGAAGGAAGGGTATTATAAAAACCTTTATGAGGTTCAGTTTTTACAAGAAGAAGAGGTAGTTTAACCTCCTGAAGCTGCTTTTTTTGCTTCCATCATTTGTTCAAATGTTCCATCGAAATACATTTTTATTGCCATTAGAATACTTGTTATAACAAAGACAACTCCAAGTATTGCAAAAAACAATAGGGTTCTAAGTAATAAATTTGCCAAGTTTATTTTATAGAGACGCTTTAAGCAAAAAGCACAAAAAATTATCATTAACGGTATGAAAATAAAACTTGCAATACCTTGGCTAATTCCAAAAAAAGCAAGAATAGTACCTAGAATGGCAGTGGTAATACTCATTTGACCTTGAAGGTAAAGGAAAATAACCAACAACTCAGTATAATTAAATTTATTAATGCCTATAAATGATAATCTAGCCATTAGGGCATAAACAGGTACATATAACATCATTACCAAGGACATGTACTCCTGTATAAAACTCATATAATCTTTTTGAAATTCTTCTTGACCAGGTGCAACCATGAAAGAGTAGTCAATGGTTTCAGGGAAAAACTTTTTTAAGATAAATAGATATAATCCTGAAATAGTTATGGCTATAGCAAAATAACTAATTACATTCACGTACTTTTTTCGAGTTCCGGTAATGTAAGTTTCAATGACTTCTTCGGGTTTTTTAAAAAGGGTTATAAAGGTTTGAAGAAATTTATTGTCGTAATTCAAAAAGGTCTCACCAAAATGCGATAACAAGTTTTTAATAGTTAGCCTATTTCTAATTACCTTGCCACCACAATTATGGCAGAAATCACTTTCTGCTTTTAGTTCGGTATGGCAATTTTTGCAATTCATTACACCAAATCTTCCTTAATTAAATTAATTAATTGATTAGAATCTTCAAAGGCTATAAATTCACCATCTTTGAAATAAGATATATGACCAGTTTCTTCGCTTACAGCAAGTGCCAAAGCATCAGTTTTCTCAGTAATGCCAATAGCTGCTCTATGCCTTAAGCCAAAACGCTTAGGGATGTTTTTCTCATTGTTAACTGGTAATATTACTCTGGTAGCTTTAACAATATTGTCGCTAACAATTATGGCCCCATCATGAAGCGGGCTATTTTTAAAAAAAATACTTTCAATAATAGGTTGTGTTACTTTTATATTCATTTCATCACCAGATGATAATAAAAAGTCTAAGTTATTATTTCGCTCAAAAACTATTAGCGCCCCTGTTTTAGACATTGACATTTTATTACAAGCAGAAACAACTGCATTGATATCAGTAGTATTAGCAGTTTCAGGTTTAAAACGTTGTAAAAACGTAGCTCTTTTTCCAAAATTAGTAGAACCTACCATAAGCAAGAACTTTCTTATTTCGGGCTGAAATACTACTATTAAGGCGATAATACCCACCTTCATGAACCCGCCAAAAATTCCGGAAAGCAACTCCATGTTCAGAAACTCAGTAAGTTTCCAAGCTCCGTAAATAATAATGATTCCAAGAAAAATATTAATTGCTACCGTACCTTTAACCAATTTGTACATGTAGTAGAGAAGTAGTGCAACTAGAACAACATCTAGATAATCTATAAAACGAAGATTTAAAATGTCTTTAAATATATCCAACAGGAAATAGGTTTTGGTAAATTTAAGAAATTAGAGTTAATAAATGAATTCGTTTTCTGAGATGATCACGTTTTCTATATCTAATCCCAAAAGTTTTGATTTAATAGAAATATAATTTTGAAAATTTAACTTAGAATTAAATTTAAGAATTACCTCACTATAAGTTTTAATCACTGAATTTATATTTTTGAATTCATCAGAGTTTTCTATATCTATGATTCCAATATTCGAAATTTTGTGAGCAAATAAATCAAAAACATGGATTTTACCGTCTTGTTCAATTTGAAGTATTAAAACGGGCTTTTTAGGTAAAATATTTTCAGTAAATTTTGAAAAACTTGATTCGGAATATACCACATCCGTAAACTCCATAAACCCTAAATTATTTATACTGGTGTCATGACAAGTAAAATAGTTTTTAGCGTTTTCGTTTTTATGACCTGCATTCGCCTTTTTGTCTTGTAAATATTTGATGTGTGGAATGGCTTGTTTTAAAGTGAGTCGTTTATCAACGTTTACCAACCAATTGGTTGTACTAATTAAATTTTTTCGGTTTAACGCAACACTATCAGGTTGGGTTTCAACATAAAACAAATAGGCAGCAGAAACATCTTCAATTTCTGTGATTTCTGAATGGCTTATTTCGGGTAATTCAACTACTTTCTTGTTACAAGAAAAAATTACAACCAGAGTAATTAATAAAGTGATTTTTTTCATAATAATTTAACGACTTAGCATCTTAACCAATTTTACACATTCTATAGCTTCTTTTACATCATGAACTCGTAAAATAGAAGCGCCTTTTTGCAATGCTATGGTGTTTAAAGCCGAAGTGCCATTTAAAGCATTTTTAGGTGTGGTTTCTAATAATTTATAAATCATTGATTTTCTAGAAATTCCAACTAGTATAGGTTTGTCAATCATATTAAACAATTGAAGATTGTTTAAAAGTTTGTAATTCTGTTCTAAGGTTTTTGCAAAACCAAAACCAGGATCAACAATTACATCCTTAATACCAAGAGATTTAGCCGCTGTAATACGTTCTGAAAAATAAAAAAGGATGTCATTGACTATATTCTTATAATCAGTTAGTTGTTGCATGTTTTGTGGGTTTCCACGCATATGCATCATAATGTAAGGTACTTGCAAATCTGCTACAGTTTGTAACATGTTTTCATATTGTTTTCCACCAGAAATATCGTTAATTAATGCGGCCCCGGTTTCAATACATTGTTTGGCTACTTCTGCTCTGAAGGTATCAACAGAAATTAAAGTCTCAGGAAAGTTTTTAATAATTAAATTTATAATAGGCACAATTCTTTTTAATTCATCACCTTCACTAACAAAATTAGCTCCTGGACGAGAACTATAAGCTCCAACATCAATGAAAGTTGCGCCTTCATTTAGCATACACCCAACCTGTTCTAAAATATCTTTTTCATCATTAAACTTTCCGCCGTCATAAAAAGAGTCGGGTGTAATATTCAAAATACCCATCACTTTTGGCGATGATAAATCAATGAGTTTTCCTTTGCAATTAATGGTCATTTATACCGTTTTGTAAGGTGTTTGTATATGGTTTAAAACTTTAAACCAGAAACCTTGAAGATTAAACAATTTTATGCGAAATTTACGCAAAATACAATTTAATACATGCAAAATACTTCAAAACAATACAATGCCGTAATTGATACCTGTAAAAATTTATTTAAAAAGAAAATGACGGATTATGGCAGCGCATGGAGAATATTACGTTTGCCTTCTCTTACAGACCAAATATTTATAAAGGCACAACGTATTAGAGGCTTACAAGAGAATGATGTTCAAAAGGTAGATGAAGGGCAAGAGAGTGAGTTTATTGGTATTATAAATTATTGTATAATGGCATTAATTCAAATTGAAAAAGGTATAGCAGAACAACCAGATTTATCAACAGGTGAAGCCGTTGAATTGTACGAACAGCATATTAGTATTACTAAAAAATTAATGGAAGATAAAAACCATGATTATGGTGAAGCATGGCGAGATATGAGGGTGAGTAGTTTAACAGATTTGATTTTGCAAAAGTTACTTCGTGTTAAGCAAATAGAAGATAATGCGGGCAAGACTTTGGTAAGTGAGGGTATTGATGCTAATTATCAGGATATGATAAATTATGCAGTTTTTGCAATGATTCATCTAAACGAACAATAATATGAGGGCGGTTGTAAGTTTATCTAGAATATTTGTTGGGGTATTATTTATAATCTCAGGCTTTATAAAACTAAATGACCCACTTGGCTTTTCATATAAGCTGCAAGAGTATTTTGGTGCTGATGTTTTAAATATACCGTTTTTAGACCCTTACGCTTTGGGGATTTCCATTTTTGTAGTAGTCTTTGAAGTGGTTTTAGGGGTGTTTCTATTAATTGGGTATAAACCTAAGTTTACTGTTTGGAGTTTGTTGCTCATGATAGTGTTCTTCACCTTTTTAACCTTTTATTCAGCGTATTTTGATAAGGTAAAAGATTGTGGTTGTTTTGGAGATGCTTTAAAGTTAACACCTTGGGAGAGTTTCACAAAAGATGTTATTTTATTATTCTTTATTTTAATTCTGTTAGCCGGATTAAAATATATAAAACCAGTTTTTGGTAAATTACCAACTACCGTATTGGCCTTATTAGGTTTTATAATTAGTTTATGGTTTGGGTATCATGTATTATTGCATTTACCAGCAATAGATTTTAGGGGTTATGCTATTGGTAAAAATATCACTGAAGGCATGTCAATTCCTGAAGATGCACCTAAACCAGTCATAGAGTATTCCTGGAAATTTAATGTTAATGGTGAGGAGAAAATAATTAAAACTAATGGTTCTTACCCTTCTGTTGAAGGCGATTTTATTGGTGTTGAAACTAAGGAGATTGAAAAAGGTTATGAACCACCTATTTATGATTTTTCTATTGAAAGCAATGAAGAAGATTTAACAGCACATTTTTTGAATGTAGATAATCTTATAGTTATAGTATCCTATAGTTTAGAAAAGATTGAAAGAGATGGTGCTGAAAAACTAAAATCCTTATCTAAACTAGCCATTGAAAAGGGATATGAAGTTATTGGGTTAACGGCTTCAGGTGAAGAAACCAAACAAAAGATAAATGAAACTTATGGTTTGAGTTTTGATTGGTATTTATGCGATGAAAAAGCACTTAAGACTATTGTACGCGCTAACCCAGGTATTTTAGAATTAGACAAAGGTACTGTGATGCAAAAAGTGCATTGGAATGATATAGATAATTTAGAGTTACCTAAAGTTGAAAAGAAACCTAATTCAAATCTAAAAAAGGAAGATTTAATCTTGTATTTGATTAATGATAGTACATCTTCAAAAGAGGAATTGGATGCCATAGATACATCCAAGATTGAGAGTATTAATGTAATAAAAGACTCTGTGAAATTAAAAGAGATAAATACTTTAAATAATACATTTTACACTGGAATAATTGATATTAAGTTAAAGGAGGAATAAGAATTATTGATTAGCTATTTACTAAATAAAATCTCTTACGCATTACTCACATTATTTGGAGTAATCACGGTTATTTTCTTTTTATTTAACATCCTTCCAGGAGACCCTGCTCAAATGATGTTAGGGCAAAATGAGGATACCGAACAATTGGCTTTGGTAAAGCAGAAATACGGATTTGATAAACCCATTTCAACACAATATTTATATTATTTAAATGATTTATCACCTTTATCATTTCATTCTAATTCTGAATTAGACTATACTTCTTTAGATAGTGGAAAGTATTCTGCAACTAAACTATTCACTATTGGAGAAGTCACAACGGTTTTAAAGTTTCCTTATTTAAGAGAATCTTTTACTAAACAAGGGAAACGGGTAACTCAAGTCTTAGGAGAAACCTTGCCTAATACTTTTGTGCTCGCTATTTCAGCAATACTGATTGCCATGTTTTTAGGAGTTATTTTAGGCATTGTGTCTGCTTTGTACAAAGATACTTGGTTAGATAAACTTATTCAGGTAGTAAGTACATTGGGAATGAGTATACCATCATTTTTTAGTGCTATTTTGTTCGCTTGGTTATTTGGTTTTGTATTGCATAAATACACCAATTTAGAAATGACCGGAAGCCTGTATGAGTTAGATGATTTTGGTGAAGCCATGCACATTAAGTGGAAGAATTTAATACTGCCAGCTATTGTATTAGGTATACGTCCGTTAGCGGTGGTTATCCAACTAATGCGCAATTCGTTGTTAGAAGTATTCAATCAAGATTATATTAGAACAGCCCGGGCAAAAGGGTTGAGCGAGGTTCAAATCATAAAAAAACATGCAATTAAAAATGCTATGAACCCAGTTGTTACGGCTATTTCTGGTTGGTTTGCCTCAATGTTAGCAGGTGCTGTATTTGTGGAGTATATTTTTGGTTGGAATGGATTAGGTAAAGAAATTGTAAATTCTTTAAATACGCTAGATTTGCCTGTAATTATGGGTGCCGTATTGGTTATAGCAACTATGTTTGTAATGATTAATATTTTTGTCGACTTAATTTATGCTTGGTTAGACCCAAAAGTCAAACTTAATTAGTTTTTCCACTATGGAAATCAAAATATTAAAATGATAAAATGAATAGCAAAATGAACTACCTAATAATATTATTAATTAGCTTTTTTAGTTGTAATATAGAAAAGCCAACACAGTTTAATGAGAAAGCCCTTAATGATACTTTTATTACTTTGGAAGGAGAAGAGGTTTCATTTCAATCCATTCTAGATAAGTATAAAGGTAAGACTATTGTAATTGATGTTTGGGCATCTTGGTGTGGTGACTGTTTGCGTGGTATGCCTAAGGTGAAAGAATTGCAAGCCAATAATAAAGACGTTGTATATCTGTTTTTATCATTAGATAGAGGGTTAGACCCTTGGAAAAAAGGTATTGAAAAATATAATGTTGAAGGCGAACATTATTTTATGAAATCTGGATGGAAAGGAGCCTTTGGAAAGTTTATAAAATTAGACTGGATTCCTAGATATATGGTTGTAAATGAAGCCAGCGAAATCGTTGTATTTAAAGTTATTGAAGCTAATGACAAAAAACTTATTGCAGCTCTAAAAAAATAAGTACTTTAGCATTCCAGAGAAAAAAAAGTAATTAAATTAAATAAAATAAACCCTTCTTTTTAGGAAGGTTAGGACTGGAATTATGAGAAAAAATATCGTAGCCGGAAACTGGAAAATGAATAACGATTTATCG
The DNA here is from genome assembly GCF_045277075.1 of Seonamhaeicola sp. MEBiC01930. Classification (GTDB taxonomy): domain Bacteria; phylum Bacteroidota; class Bacteroidia; order Flavobacteriales; family Flavobacteriaceae; genus Seonamhaeicola. The sequence goes on from NZ_CP104270.1 coordinate 2,474,682, forward strand.
CAAACCGAAGCGTTATTGGCAGATTTAACACAACAAGTAAAAACCTCTAATGCTGAGGTAATGGTAGCACCAACATATCCAAATTTATATCAAGCTTTTAATGTATTAAAAGGAGCAGATATTGAGGTTGTTGCACAAAACATGCACTTTGCAGAAAACGGGGCTTATACAGGAGAGGTAAGTGCAAGTATGTTAAACAGTGTGGGTGTTGAAACTGTTATATTGGGACATAGTGAACGTAGAGAATATTTCAATGAAACGGATGAGTTGTTAGCTAAAAAGGTAGATGCTGCTTTAGCAAATGAAATGCGTGTTATTTTTTGTTTTGGTGAAGAATTAGCTGATAGAAAATCAGGTAATGAAGAAACTGTTGTTGAAAGTCAAATAAAAAATGCCCTATTTCATTTAGAGGCTTCGGCTTTTAAAAATATCATATTAGCATATGAGCCAGTATGGGCTATTGGTACTGGTGAAACAGCGTCACCAGAACAAGCACAAGATATGCATGCCTTTATAAGAAAGACATTAGCTGATACTTATGGTGTAGAGGTAGCAGATTCTGTATCTATTCTTTACGGAGGTAGTGTGAAGCCGGCAAATGCTCAAGAGATTTTCTCTAAGCCAGATGTAGATGGTGGATTAATTGGAGGTGCAGCACTTAATGCCGAAGATTTCTTTGCTATAGTAAACGCATTTTAATTAAATAATATTTTTGGCGTTACCCCGCTAAAGGTAGGGTCGCGCTTTACACTATATCTTTATTTCATTCCTCTAGAAAGGATGTCGCTGCAATCGCTAACGCGGGTGTACCTTTAAAGAATAGTAATAAAACCAAACGTCTAAGCCTGTTAACTATTTTAAGTTAGCAGGTTTTTTTATATCCCAAAATCAACTAATTATTAAACTAAGGGTATTCCCTGATTTTTTGCTTTTGGTTGAATGCCCTGAGGTTTTTATTGAAGACTGAAACTAACTTGCAATTGCAAATAATAATGGCAATTAAGTATGTTTCCAGAACTTTTTAACATAGACTTTAATGGGTTTTTAGGTATAGAAACTATAACCATCTCTACATATGCTGTTTGTATTGTTTTAGGTGCGCTAATAGCAACAAAATATGCTAAAATAACAGCTAAAAAAGAGTTAGGTGTTAGTTTGTCTAACAACTTGGTGTATTTAATTTTTATAGCTGGGTATGCTGGAGGGAAAGTATTTTTATACTTAGAAAAGCCTTTGTTTTATTTAAACAATCCTGATGAAATTTTAAATACTTTTTCTGGCGGTTTTGTTTTTTATGGTTCTTTCCTCTTTATTGTACCAACTATATTTTGGTATTTAAAGAAGTATCAATTACCAGTACTTCCTTTATTAGATGTAGCTGCCGTATCTGTTGTGATAGTACAAGTATTAGGAAGGTTAGGATGCTTTTTTGCAGGGTGTTGTTACGGAGAACCAACTAATCACTTTTTTGGAGTTTCTTTCCCCGCAACACCTAGTTTAGCTGTACATCCTACTCAACTTTATGAATCTTCAATTTTACTTCTGTTTTTAATATTCCTATTCCTTTTCAAAAATTATAAGCACTTTAACGGTCAACTGTTCTTGATCTATATAAGTTTTTATGGAGTAAGTAGAATTATAATAGAGATTTTTAGAGGAGATGTAAGAGGGCAGTTTGTAGAAGGTGTTTTGTCTCATTCCCAAGGTATAGCGATAGTTTTAATCATACTCTCAGCAATTGCATATTATAAAAAAAAGAAAACCATTAACTCAAAATTAATATTATGAAAAATTTAATTTCAAAATTTATTTTACCAACATTATTTGGCGCTTTGGCCATAACTATTATTGGGTCAAGCTGTTCTATATCACCTGCTGTAGACGAAAGAGATAAAACAGCTCCTGTTATAGAAGTTCTTTCACCAAACGAAGGTGCAATATTTTATACCAAAACCAGTTTAGGAGGGGCTTCTCCACTTTCCTTGATTTTAGAGGCAAAAGCTACCGATGAATTTAAAATAATTAGAGCTACTGCTACAGTATATGATAGTGATAATAAGCAATATGGTGATACATATGAAGAGTTGTCAGCAACACAAAATATCCCTGTTGAAGTTTATACTTCTTTGGCAGTAGATTTAGTTGGTGATTACAAGATTGTATTCGAGTTTGAAGACATAAACGGTAATATTGGTACTGAAACAAGAAATGTTACTAGTTACGAGGCTTTTGATGACGAGGGGGAAGAAGCTGCTAAAAAATAAATAATTAATCCAAAATAATAAAACCATGAAAAATCTTAAACCAATTATAATACTAATGCTTTTTGTAACATCATTAGCTTTTTCACAAAAATTAAAAGTAACAGGAGGAGTAAATATAATGAATATTGATTATGCCGTAAGTGCACCAAATACTGAAACACCCACAGATGAACAACCCACAGATACAGATTTGCCTACAAAATTCACCAATTCTAAATCTACCAGTTTATATAATACTACAACGGTTTCCGCAATAGATTTTAGTGAAACATCTAATGAAACAGGGTTTTATTTGGGGTTAGCATTAGCCGATATTAATTTGTCAGATAAACTTGAGTTGCAACCAGAAGTTAGGTTTGTTGCTGTAAAAGATTTTAATCAAATTCAAATACCGGTTTTAGTTGCATATAATATTTCAGATAAATTTAGTGCACAAGTAGGTCCAAGTTTAGGGTTTTTATTAGATGCGGGAGATACTGTAAAGTCAACCAATTTGGCAATAGATTTTGGGTTGTCTTATGATATTTCAGGAGACTTTTCTATAGCAGCAAGGTATGATTGGGGACAAACCAATTTATTAGAAGGCGGCGATAGCGATAACTATTTAAAAATAAATAACATTCAAATTGGTATCGCGTATCAGTTTGGTAACTAAAAAGGTTTCAATTTCAATTTAATTAACTATGAAAAATCTTCTCATATTATGTCTGTTAGTTTCCACAATTGGGTTTAGTCAACAAGGAATTAACTACAAAGCAATAATTCAAGATGGTGATCAAATAGTAGCTAATACACCAATAGTTTTATACTTCACCGTAAAAGAAAATGGAACGACCGATGTTTATAAAGAAACGCGTGTTATAACCACTAATGCAAATGGAATGGTGGTAACAAACATTGGAGAAGGAACACCCACTTTAGGGAGTTTTGACACTATAGATTGGACTAAAGAACAATATTTGAATGTTGGTGTAAATATAGGTAGTGGTTTGGTGGATTTGGGAACCACCGCTTTCCAAAATGTACCATATGCACTTTACGCTAAAACTTCTGGAGATAAAGTTTTCTCAACGGTAAATAATGTAACAAGTAATTCCAATGGTGATATAGATAATGATAATTTCGTTTTTGGAGCCACACAATTAGATGGAAGTTCAGTGTCCAGAATGTTTTTCAACAAGAATAAAGGGGCTTTTAGAGCTGGACATGTAAACGGAAGTACATTTTTTACAGATGTTTGGGATGACACTAATGTTGGTACTTATTCTTTTGCCACAGGTTTAAATACTAAAGCAAGCGGGTATGCTTCGACCGCTTTAGGTTCGCATTCAAGTGCAACAGGTTGGGAATCTACAGCTTTGGGAAATGGTTCTGCTTCAGGGGATTTTTCTGCAGCAATAGGTTATGGTGCAAGAGCTATTGAAGATTTTGCTATAGCATTAGGGTATAATGCCGAGGCGAATGGTGAGAGGTCTGTTGCTATTGGTTTTTCTACAGCGGAATCCTTTTTGGAAACATCTTTAGGAATTAATAATACAGAAGTTTCTGGTTCTCCAGATACATTTGTTGCTACAGACCGCTTATTTGTTATAGGTAACGGTACTAGTAATAGCCATAAAAGTGATGCGCTTGTGATGTTGAAGAATGGAAACACAGAACTTAATGGTACTTTTACTATTGATCCTTCAAATAATGAAACAGGTTATACACTCCCTACCACAAAAGGAACATCAGGTCAGGTCCTTACCGTAGGATCAGACAACTCAGAAACGAGTTGGTCATTTGTTTCAGGTTCAGGGCATTTAGAGAGAATAACAGAAGGTGGCAATACAGGATATCGTTTATTGGGAGCACATCCAGAAGATTATGGGCCTATAGGTAACAATGCTATCGATTTTAGTAATGATTTTGATTCTAGAAATGATTCTAATGGCGCTACAGGTGATGATGCAGTAGCATTCGGAGTAAGTACTTTGGCTTCTGGTGTAAATGCTACAGCGTTTGGCTATGCCACTTGGGCAACGGGAGATTATAGTACAGTGTTTGGCTATGAAAGCGAAGCCACAGGTGATGAGTCCACTGCTTTTGGGCAGAATACCTTAGCATCAGGATATGCTTCTTTTTCAACAGGAAACCAAACAGAAGCTATTGGAGATTATTCATCAACTTTTGGTCAATTTTCTAAGACAGAAGGAGATGGAGCAGTAGCATTTGGTTATGAAACTGAAGCGAAAGGGTTTAAGTCAGCAGCATTTGGAGAAGGTACTGTTGCATCAGGAGACATATCTTCAACTTTTGGAGTTGGAACAATAGCAGAATCTTATGGGCAAACCTCTGTAGGATTATATAATACAGAGGTAACTGCAAATAGGGTCAAGGAAATTGATGAGGACGATAGGCTTTTTGTAATAGGTAATGGTACAGGAAATTCTAATAGGAGTGATGCTTTGGTAATGTTGAAAAATGGAGATACAAAAATAAATGGAGCATTAGAAGTTGAAGAAATTCAAGCTGCAGATTCTGGCGATGCGGATATGAAGGCTTACATTTACGGTTTGGTCTCCTCTGCAGGTACTAAATCCGTTGCCTCATCAGGAGGGTTTACAGTTCAAAAAATAGCCATTGGTACTTATAGGCTTAATTTTATCAACCCCCCTTCAAGCAGTTCTTCTTACATAGCGGTGGCGTCTTTAACCAATATTGGTTTTATTAGAACAGTAAGAAGCCAGAATTATCTAACTGTAAGTACATACAATACTTCAGGTATATTGTCAGACCAAGAATTCAGCTTTGTTGTCTATAAAAAATAAGGTGATGAAAAATTTAGTTTTTGTTTTAGTGATTACGGTTTGTCATCTGTCATTTTCACAAGTAAATATAAAAATATCTAGTTTAGATAGTGGAGGAGGGAGCTTTAATTCCGGTGGACTATCTGTGGTTTCTACAGTTGGAGAAGTGGCGATTAATGACTATACTGTTAACTTGCTTAGTATATCTGAAGGTTTTATTGGTAAGAGTCTGTTTTCTCAGAATTCAAATTGTATCGAGCCTCCTAGTAATTTAGTAGGTTGGTGGAAAGCAGAAGACAATGCCGATGACTCCGCTAGTAATAACCATGGAGCAGCACTAGGTGGAACTTCGTATTCTTCTGGAGTAGTTAATAATGCTTTTTTATTTGATGGGGTAGATGATGCGGTTGTGGTACCACATAGTAATGTATTAGATATTACAGGCGATATTACTGTGGAGATTTGGGTATTGCAAACAGTGTTTAATCTAGAAAATATTATAGTCTGTAAAGGTGCACTTGGAAAGCCAACCGTTTTTTCTATGCGTCTTTCTGGAGCTACATTAAACTGTGCTTTTCAAGACACCACTGGAACCAATGTTGAATTAACTGGACCATCATTTGAGGATTGGCAATGGCATCATTATGTTTATGTGCGTCAAGGTAATCAACATGCTATTTATGCTGATGGTTTCAATTTTGGTTGGGAGCCATTTACTAACCCTCCCGCAAGTAGTGCTGGATTGCCATTAACCATTGGTGCACAATATGATAACCAAAACGATAACTATGTGAATTTTTTTGGTGGACAAATAGACGAGGTATCAGTTTATAATCGAGCATTATCTGAAATTGAAATCCAAGATATTTATAATACAGGTTCTGATGGAAAATGCAGCTTAACTTTAAGTAATGAAGAGGTCTTTATTTCAGAAAATGAGTTGATACTATATCCTAATCCAGTTTCAGATGTGTTAACACTAAAGTTAAATAATGAGAGCGATAATGGCATTTTCGAATTATATGATTCATTAGGTAAGCTAGTAAAAGTTAATAACTTAAGTTCTTATAAGACTGAAATAAATGTTAGTGCTCTTAAAAGCGGGCTTTATTTCTACCATATCAAAGATCAAAATTTGGTATTAAAATCTGGTAAATTGGTTAAGCGCTAGTAGTAGATAATTTACTATTTTTAAATACATAAAATCAGGCTTTTGAAGAAAAAAAATATTTACTTGAATTACATGGTATTACAAATGAAGAAAAAATTACTTCTTGTAATAATTTGCCTTTCTTTCTATTGTGGGTTTTCTCAAAGTCAAGAAATTGATAGCCTAAAATCGTCTCTTACTAATGCTAAAATACATGATACAATAAAGATAAAAACCTGTTTAAATTTAGCTGGAAAATATGGTAACTATAGTTTAGATAGCCTAAAAAAATACACCTTAATTGCTATAGATTTATCTAAGAAAAACAATGATTATCTGCTTGATGGAGGTTATTATTTTATGGGTATATATTATAGTGATAAAGGCGAAATTAATAAAGCAAAGGCGTCATACAAAAAAGCCTTACCACTAGTTGATAGTATTTCTAATAAGAAAAAATTTGCACAAATTTTATCGGCTTATGCTAATCTACTAAGTGGAACAAATGAATTAGATGAGCAGATATCTTATTATACCAGAGCTCTTAAAATTATGGAAAGTATAGGCGACAAATCTAAGGTTGCTTTTACCCAATATAATATTTCAAATGTTTATAGACATGCAGGTATAGATACTCTTGCTATAGATTATTTAAAACGGGCTTTGGTAAATGCTGAGGTTAGTGGCCTAAGCTCATTAAAAGCACATATAATGAATAATTTGACGATTTTTGCTTTAAAAAATAATGATTTAGAAAAGGCAAATACCTATTTGAAAGAAGCTGAAAAAGTATGCAAAGCAACAGGATCACAATTATTATGTTTTCGTACTTTTTTACAAAAAGGAAGGTATTTAGAGGAGTTAAAAAAAACAGATGAAGCTGAAGAAGCTTTTCTAACCGCTTTAGAAAATGCTAAAATAAGAAACGTGCCTCAAGATATATTGCTAGCTTATACTTATCTGGGGAAACACTATGAGTTGTCAGGAAATCCCCAAAAAGCTATACAGAATTTTAAAAAAGCCCAAGAGCAAGACCCTATAAATTCCGAACGTATAATGAGTCCATTTTCTTATATGAGCTGGTCTCGTGCTGAAAGCAAGCTAGGTAACTATAAGAGCTCAAATGAGTATCTCCTTAAGCATGTTAAAATAATGGATTCTTTAAATTCTGAAAAGAATAAGAGATCTCTTGCTAATGCTGAAGCGAAGTATCAAACCGAAAAAAAAGACAAGGAAATTGTTACTCAACAATTGGAACTAAAAGAAAAGGAAGTTGAAATTCAGAAAGAGAAAACCCAAAACAATTATATGCTGGGTGCCATAGTGTTTTTAGCAATCGCTACTACATTATTAGTATTCTTATTTAAGCAGCGTCAAAAAAGAAAAAATCAAGAATTATTAACCTTAAAACGCGAGTTTCAAATAAAAACCTTAGAGTCTTTAATTGAAGGTGAGGAAAAGGAACGTCACCGTGTTGCCAAAGAACTGCACGATGGTGTTAATGGTGATTTGGCTGCTATTAAATACAAATTGTCTTCTTTATTAGAAATGAATAATAAAGTGATAAAAGAAGCTATAACTATGATAGATGATTCTTGTAAACAAGTTAGAGCAATTTCACATAATTTAATTCCGCCATCATTAGAAAATTTCGATTTATTAGAAGCCGCTCAAGTATATTGTAGTAATTTAAATGATGTAACAGAAGGTTTAGAAATAACATTCCAACATTTAGGAGTAACAATTCAATTACCAAAAAAAGCTGAGGTAAATATCTTTAGAATTATTCAAGAATTGGTAACAAATGCCATTCGACATGCCGAAGCTGAAAAAATTAATGTACAAATAAGTTGTAGAGACAATACTATACAAGTTACAGTTGAAGACAATGGTAAAGGTTTTGATAAAGACAATATAGAATCTGATGGCATTGGATTAAGTAACGTACAATCTAGAGCAGATTATTTGAATGCTGAAATTGATTTTATTTCTAATAATGAAGGCACATCTTATACTATTGAAATTGATAAAGACACACTAAATGGTAACTAAAATTGCAATTACAGATGACCATGTTATGGTGCTTCAAGGCATTGTTTCAATGTTAGAGAATACTCCAGAAGTAAACATAGTTGGTGCTTATAAAAATGCCGCGGAAACCATTGAAAACATACCTAATGATGCTCCAGATGTGTTATTGTTAGATATTAATTTACCTGATATTAACGGTATTGATTTAAGCAAACAACTTTTAAAAAGGCACCCATATTTAAAGATTATTGCGCTTACTAATTTTGAGGACATATCATTTGTAAAGCGCATGCTAAAAAATGGGGTTCATGGTTATTTGCTAAAAAACACTGATAAATTAGAACTCATAACAGCTATTACAACGGTGCTTTCTGGAGATTTGTTTTTGCAAAGAGATATTCAAAAACGATTGATTAATCAAGATACTTCCAAAACAACCGATAGTGGTTTAAAACCGAATCTAACCAGAAGAGAACATGATGTTTTGGTAGCTATTTCTGAAGAATTAACAACTCAAGAAATTTCAGAAAAATTGTTCATTAGTCCAAAAACAGTTGAAACACACCGCATGAATATCATGAGTAAACTAGGTGCAAAAAACAGTGTAGGCATTATTAAAATAGCCATAGAAAAAGAATTGTTGTAGAATTTACTTCTATCTTTGTGGTCGAATTAAAAATCGACTATGTCAAACGTTATTTATATAGGTTACGAGTTTAAAGTATCACCACTTCAACCGGCAGTAGAAATTCTCATTGCAGAATTAGGTTACGCAGGTTTTGAGAGTTTTGTGGAAAACGAAACAGGTGTTACAGCTTACATTCAAAAAGATGAGTGGCATGATGCTATTTTGGATGAGGTTCAAATTCTAAATTCTGATGAATTCCAAATTTCCTTTACTTTTTCTGAAATTGAGCAAACCAATTGGAATGCAGAATGGGAAAAGAATTTCAATCCTATTATTGTAGATGATGTTTGTGCTGTTAGGGCACCTTTTCATGAGAAGTTTAATACTGAATACGATATTGTTATAGAGCCTAAAATGAGCTTTGGTACGGGACATCATGAAACTACGCATATGATGATTCAGCACATTTTGAAAAACGATTTTAGAGATAAATCAGTTTTAGATATGGGTTGTGGTACTGGCGTTTTAGCAATTTTGGCTGAAAAATGTGGTGCTACTAAACTAGATGCAATAGATATTGATAATTGGTGTTATTTAAACAGTTTAGAAAATGTAGAGCGAAATAATTGCAAAAACATTACTGTTTATGAAGGTGATGCTAGTTTGTTAATAGGTAAAAATTACGATATAATTATAGCTAATATTAACAGAAATATTCTTTTAGCTGATATTGAAAAATATGTAACCTGCTTAAACACAGGAGGAAAACTGTTTTTAAGTGGTTTTTATTATGATGATATCACCATAATTGAGGCTGAGTGCAATAAATTTATGTTAAAATTAGAAGAAAAGTTAGAACGCAATAATTGGGTTTCACTAAAATTTATAAATTAGTGTAAAATTTTACTATGAGCTCTCAAGAAAAATTACAAGAAGAATTAGAAGTTCTTGAAAAAGAGGCTAATTTAAACGAAATAGTGTTGTTTAATGATGACGTAAATACTTTTGATCACGTTATTGAAACATTAATCTATGCTTGTGACCATACTGTAGAACAAGCAGAACAATGTTCTATTATTGTGCATTACAAAGGAAAGTGTACTGTTAAAACAGGTGAATATAAAGATTTAGAACCACGCTGCACCATGTTGTTAAATGCTGGTTTGAGTGCTGAGATTGTTTAGGCTTATTTGTTCATTCTGCCAATAGCACAACTAACGAAAGATTTGGCTTTTGTGGTTAAGGCGTTTTTATCTCCAACTTCTGGGTAACCCAACTTACTAAGTAAATTTTTAGCGATGTTTAAAGTATCTTCGTTTTGATATGAAAATGTTACGGTATCATTCTCATTGTTAACTTCAACATTCTCAATATATTCTAATTCAGATAATTTTGTTCTGATTGTATTGGCACACCCGCCACATTTTAAATTTTGTATTTCTAAAGAGACTTTCATAACAGGATATTTTATGCAAAATTACCGTAATTAACTCTTTTTTAAGATGATAATTGTCAGCCTAACTGTATTTTAAAACGTTTTTTACAATCCCTTCAATTTTAAAATAATCATCAACAATAATTGGTGGATGATGCTCACTGTTTAGGGATGTTAAGGTGATAGTGTCGTTATGTTTAAAGAACTTTTTAATCAGTACTTTTTCACCATAAACACAAACAATCTTTTCTCCATTTTCAGCATTGTTTTTCTTTTGTGCAATTACTAAATCGCCTTCTTTAATAAAAGGCTCCATAGAGTTGCCTTTTGCTGTAACTATAAACCCATCGTTAGCAGGGAATTTCAATAGTCTGGATGCGATAGGGATTTTATCTTGAGGGTTGCCATCTAATATAGTACCATTTTTACCGCATTGTGCGTTTCCATAGAGATTTAAATAAATGATTGGTTTTTCCGGATTAAGAAAAATTTGGTAGTCCCTTGGGTTATGTGGGTTACGTTTTAAATAGCCTTTTTGTTCTAGTTTTTGAATGTGATGCGCAACAACACTGGAGGAAGAAAAATTCAGTGCTTCCTGAATTTGTCTTATGGTAAGTGGGTTGTCAATCTGCTCATTGAGCAATTCTAATAGAGCTACTTGATTTTCATGTAAGTCGTTCATCTTCAATGTAGTTTAAGATAGAAACCAGTTTGTTGATAATTTATATATATACAAATATAGAATATTTGTTTTTGTTCTATATTTTTGTAGAACAAAGTATGTAATAACATTTTCATGAAGCGAACCATTTTACATTTCGATTTGGATACATTTTTTGTCTCCTGTGAGCGTCTTTTAGATAGCAGACTAAATAATAAGCCTGTTATAGTTGGAGGAACTGGCGATCGTGGAGTGGTAAGTGCTGCTAGTTATGAAACTCGGGCTTATGGTGTGCATTCTGGAATGCCGGCAAAAATGGCAAGACAATTATGTCCGCATGCTATTTTTATAAAAGGGAACGCTGGTACATACACAAAATATTCTAAGTTGGTCACAGAGATTATACAGGGTGAAGTACCGGTTTTAGAAAAAGCGAGTGTAGATGAGTTTTATGCAGATCTTTCAGGAATGGACCGCTTTTTTGGGTGTTATAAATATGCCATTGAATTACGGCATAAAATTATTAGAGAATCTGGTTTGCCCATATCATTTGGGCTTTCAGAAAATAAAACAGTTTCCAAGGTAGCTACTAATGAGGCTAAACCTAATAATCAGTTAAAGATTGAATTTGGAAAGGAAAAACAATTTTTGGCTCCACTTTCTATAAAAAAAATTCCGATGGTGGGAGAGAAAACTTTCCGAGCTTTTTGTAATATGGGAATAAAAACAGTGCATACGGTACAGCAAATGCCTGTGGAAATGATGACTTCCGTGTTTGGTAAAAACGGACGTGTTATCTGGCAACGTTCTAATGGTATTGATAATACGCCCATAATAGAGTATCATGAACGAAAATCTATTTCTAGTGAACGTACTTATGGGCGAGATACCATTGATGTTTTAAAAATAAAAACCACATTAGCTGCTATGGCTGAAGATCTGGCGTTTCAGTTGCGCCGTGGAGGTAAGTTGGCATCGGTGGTGACTGTGAAGATTCGCTATTCCGATTTTCAAACCTATTCCAAACAAAGAAAAATATCGTACACATCGGCAGACCATCATTTAATTCCTTTGGTTCAGGAGTTGTTTGATAAGCTTTATGATAGGCGTGTTCTTATTAGATTGGTTGGGGTAAGGTTTGGTGGTATTACCTCTGGTACCTATCAGATTAACTTATTTGATGATGAAAAAAGAACAGTAAACCTCTATGATGCTATGGATAAAATTCGTCTTAGGTACGGTTCCAGAAGTGTTGTGAGAGCTTCGGCTCTAGGGGAAGGTGCTAGGTCGGTTGGGAATTTTACTAATCCTTTTAATGGGGAACCGCCTATTGTATTGGCGCATCGTACACAATAGATTATGTTTTTAAATAACCATACATATTATAGCTTACGTTATGGTGCCATGTCTGAAAAAGAGTTGTTGGCCTTGGCGCAAGCTTATGGTTGCAGTGTGCTTCCGCTTACCGATATTAATAATACCTCTGGATGTTTAAACTTTATTAGGCGTGCACCTGAGTATGACATAAAACCCATTGTTGGTATAGATTTTAGAAATAAAGCCCAACAGTGTTATGTGTGTTTAGCTATAAATAATGAAGGGTTTTTAGAGCTAAATGATTTCTTATCATATCACTTACATCATGAAAATCCGTTTCCTGATATAGCTCCCCAATTTAAAAATGCTATAACTGTCTATCCGTTTAAAAGGCTATTGGAAATAGAGAAAGATGATTTTACAGAGCATGAATTCATAGGGGTGTGCATTAATGATATAAATAAACTTTCATTTTCAAAATATAATCAGTTTAAAGATAAATTGGTATTACTACACACGGTAAGCTTTAGAAATAAGCGCGATTATAATGTACACCGATTGTTAAGGGCTATTGATAATAATGTGCTTTTAAGTAAGCTTCCTCATACTCAGCAAGGGGATTTAAAGCATCAAATAATGCTAGCTTCTGAATTGGAAAAATACTTTTGGGACTTCCCGTATATTTTAAAAAATACAGAACGGCTATTAGAAGGCTGTAGCATTCAATTCGATTTCTCCAACAATAGAAAAAATCAAAACCTATCAACACTTTATGGTTGTAAAGAAAAGGATTTTGAAGCTTTAGAGAATTTATGTTACAAAGGATTACCTGAGCGTTATGATGAAGTTTCCGGAACTATAAAACAACGATTGAAAAAGGAATTAAATCTTATAAAAAAACAGGATTATGTAAGCTTCTTTTTAATTAATTGGAAGATTATTCAATATGCAAAATCAAAAGGGTATTATTATGTAGGTAGGGGTAGTGGTGCTAATAGTATTGTGGCTTACCTGTTGCAGATTACAGATGTAGACCCTATTGAGCTGGATTTGTATTTTGAGCGGTTTATGAATTTATATCGTACCACACCTCCTGATTTTGATATTGATTTTTCAACCTGGGATCGGGAGGATGTTACTCGGTTTATTTTTGAAGCATTTGGAGCCGATGAACAAGCGGCACTATTAGGTGCTTATGTAACATTTCAGTATAAGGGAGCGGTACGTGAATTGGGTAAAGTATTTGGACTACCTAAATACGAGATTGATAAATTATGTTCTGGCAAGTTTGGTTACAATCAGCTTGATGAATTGTCTAAACTGGTTTTGCGCTACGCTAAGTATTTAGAAGGGTGTCCCAACTATATCAGCATTCATGCTGCGGGAGTTTTAATTTCTGAAAAACCCATACATTATTTTTCTGCTACCAATATGCCTCCTAAAGGATTTCCTACGGTGCAGTTTGATATGCATATTGCCGAAGATGTAGGTCTGTATAAATTTGATATTTTGGGGCAGCGGGGGCTAGGAAAAATAAAGGATGCTATTGCTATAATCAAAGAAAATAAACCAGAGGTTGTTTTACCGAATATTCACAACGCAAAACCTTTTTTTACTGATGAGCATATTAATGCCATGATAGAACGAGCGGAGTGTATTGGCTGCTTTTATGTAGAGTCTCCGGCTATGCGTATGTTACTTAAGAAAATAGGAGTAAGGGATTATTTAACTTTGGTAGCTGCAAGCTCTATTATTAGACCAGGGGTAGCAAAAAGCGGTATGATGCGCGAGTATATTTTGCGCCATAAAAATCCAGAACGAAGAAAGCGAGCGCATCCTGTTTTATGGGATATTATGCCAGACACCTATGGGGTTATGGTTTATCAGGAAGATGTTATTAAAGTAGCACATCACTACGCGGGATTGAGTTTAGGAGAAGCCGATGTATTACGTAGGGGTATGAGTGGAAAATATCGATCTAGGGAAGAGTTTTTGGTGGTCAAGGAAAAATTTATTTCCAATTGCAGGGAGCGCGGAGAACCTGATGCTGTAATATTTGAAGTATGGCGCCAAATTGAAAGTTTTGCGGGTTATGCTTTTGCAAAAGGACATTCGGCATCCTATGCTGTAGAATCTTATCAGAGCTTGTTTTTAAAGTGTTATCACCCTTTAGAATATATGGTGGCTACCGTAAATAATGGTGGTGGTTTTTATAGGGCAGAACTTTATTTACATGAAGCCAAAAAGTTAGGCGGTATTGTGCATCCGCCATGTATAAATCAAAGTAGTGTTCAAACTATTATTCGTGGTGTTAATATTTATCTAGGGTTTCAACATTTACAGGGATTTGAAAAACGCAATATGATTAATTTATTGCAAGCTAGGATGCATGGAAACTTTAAATCTTTGGATGATTTTATGGAGCGCGTGCCTATGTCTATTGAGCAATTGGATATTTTAATAAGAATAGATGCTTTTAGAAGCTTAGGAAAGGATAAACGTACGTTATTATGGGAAGCCTATTATAAACATAATCATTTAGCTATTGATGAATTACAACCACAGTTATTTAGAATTGGAGCTAAAGAATTTGCATTGCCTCAGTTTACAATCACAGATTTAGAAAATGCTTTTGACCAATTAGAGTTATTAAACTTTACCATGTACAATGTGTTTTTGTTACTGGAAACACCACCAACCAATACCACTTTGGTAACTCATTTAGAGCAATACAAAAATAAAGTGATTACTATTTATGGTTATTTAATTACAGCTAAAAACACCAATACCCATAAAGGAGACCGTATGCACTTTGGAACTTTTTTAGATCAGGATGGGCAATGGTTAGATACGGTACATTTTCCGCCAGTAGCAAAACGTTATCCTTTTAGAGGTAAGGGGATTTATCGTATTACAGGAAAAGTAGTTGAGGAATTTGATTTTTTAAGTGTTGAAGTTATAAAACAAGAACGTATGTCTTACGTATCTGACCCCAGATTTGATATTACTTATAATAGAAAAGAATTCCCTAAACTTAATACTACAGCTTAGGGAATTTAGTCTTTATAATGTTGAAGGGCAAACATAATCTGTTTTTGATAAATTGGTCTTTTTTAATGCAGCATAACCACCAGCAATATCAATAACATTGAAACCTCTCGCTTTTAAAATAGACGCAGCAATAACAGACCTATAACCTCCGGCACAGTGCAGATAATAAGTTTGTTTTTGGTCTACGGTGTTCATGTTGTCATTTATATAATCTAATGCAAAATGATGTACGTTATCACCTTCCAAATGTTCAGATTTATATTCGCCGTCTTTCCTAACATCTAAAATCTCAATAGTATCGCTGTTGAATCTATTCGCTAACTCATCCGCAGAAATGGACTCGATAGACTCAATATCTTTACCGGCACTTTTCCAAGATTCTATACCTCCTTCTAAATATCCTAAGGTATTATCATAACCAACCCTTGATAATCTTGTAACGGTTTCTTGTTCTCTTCCTTCAGGAACTACTAGTAGTATGGGTTGTTGCAAATCTGTTATAAGAGCGCCAACCCAAGGAGCAAAACTACCGTGAACACCAATGAAAATAGAATTAGGAATATGTTCTTTTACAAATTCTTGTTCTGTTCTCACATCTAAAACTAATGCGCCTTCTTGATTGGCAACTTGTTCAAAATCTTCTGGTGTTAAAGAGACATCTCCTTTTTTAAGTACGGTGTCAAAATCGGTATATCCCGATTTGTTCATCATAGCATTTTTTGCAAAATATTGAGGTGGAGGCAAAATACCATCAAGTACTTCTTTAACAAATTCATTCCTTGTCATATCTGCTCTTAAAGCATAATTGGTCTTCTTTTGTTCACCTAAAAGACCAACGGTTTCTTTACTCAAATTTTTTCCACAAGCAGAACCAGCACCATGAGCCGGATAAACTATAACATCATCAGCTAAAGTCATGATTTTATTTCTCAATGAATCAAATAACATGCTTGCCAAATCTTCTTTTGTTAAATCTGACTTAATAGCAAGGTCTGGTCTTCCAACATCACCTAAGAACAAGGTGTCGCCAGAAAATATAGCATGGTCTTTTCCGTTTTCATCAATTAAAAGAAATGTTGAAGACTCTAAAGTATGTCCTGGAGTATGAAGCACCTTAATAATAACATCACCAAGTTTAAACTCTTCACCGTCTGTTGCAAAATGAGCTTCATAGTTTGTTTGCGCTCCTGGGCCGAAAATAATTTTAGCTCCAGTTTTTTTTGCTAAATCTATATGACCAGAAACAAAATCAGCGTGAAAATGTGTTTCAAAAATATACTTGATTTTTGCATTTTTACTTTCGGCTTTATCAACATATTGTTGGGTTTCACGAAGTGGGTCAATAATAGCCACTTCACCTTTAGATTCTATATAATAAGCTCCATGAGCCAGACATCCTGTATATATTTGTTCTATTTTCATCTGTATGAATTTTTTTCTTTTAGTTTTTCAAATTTACCAAACAACAAAGCCTTTCTTTGTGACATAAGTAACACAAACTATTATTGGCTTGTTTCCCTGTAAACAATATAAATTGCCATAATCAAAGTGAACACTCCAAAGCTTTTTTTTAACCTATCACTGCCAATAAATTTAGATAGGTAAACACCTATTAAAATCCCTATGATTGATATTAATGTGAAGGAAAGGAGGAATATCCAGTCAATGTCTAGGGTTTGCATATCGCCGGTAAACCCAATTAATGAGTTTATCGTAACAATGATTAATGATGTTCCTACGGCTCTTTTCATTGGTATGTTAGCCCAAAGTACTAGGGCAGGAACATAAAGGAAACCTCCACCAGCACCTATTATACCAGTTATTGTTCCAATAATTAAGCCTTGAATGAAAGTTTTGTAGTAGGCCTGTTTATAATTTGGGATATCACCATTTTTCTTGTTCTTAATCATGGAAACAGAAGAAATTAACATGATAATAGAAAAGAAAATCATGATGCCCATTTCTTTGGTCAAAGCAAAATTTTCAATGGCAAAAAGTGTGTCTGGAATGTTAGGAACTAGGTATCGCCTTGATAAATAAACGGCAACAAATGATGGGAAAGAAAAGGCTAACCCAGTTTTTACATCAACCAATCCTTTTTTGAACTTCTGAAAGGTCCCAACCAAAGAGGTTGTGCCCACAACAAAAAGCGAGTAAGCCGTTGCAATAATTGGGTTGTAGCCTAAAAGGTAAACTAATAACGGAACAGTTAAAATGGAACCTCCTCCACCAATAAGTCCTAAAACTAAACCAACAACTAATGCTCCGAAATAACCTAAGATTTGGATATTGTCCATTTAGTGCGGTAGTTTATCTTTTAAAACACCATAAATAAAAGTGCCTACTAAGGCTGCGGCTATAACTATTAACATGCTGTAAACTCCGGTTCCTAAAAGTATATACATAGGTCCTGGGCAAGCACCTACTAAGGCCCATCCCAACCCAAATATGGTGCCTCCAATAATATATCTAGGTAGGCCCTTATCTTTTTTAGGAACGAAGATTTTCTCGCCTTTAGAGTTTTTTATTATACCTTTTTTGGATAGCTGTAGAAATACAATTCCAGCTCCAATTGCTGTTCCTATTATGCCATACATATGGAAAGATTGAAATCTGAACATTTCGTATATTCTATACCATGATACAGCTTCAGATTTCACTAATATTATTCCGAAGATTATGCCAACAAATAAAAATTTTAAAAATTTCAACATGATTAAAAAATTAAGGGTAAAAGAATATTAGTCATTATTAAGCCTCCAATAAAAAATCCAATTACAGCTATTAACGATGGCCTTTGTAGACTACTTAATCCTGTGATAGCATGACCAGAAGTACAGCCGCCTGCATATCGGGTTCCAAATCCTACTAACAATCCTCCAATAATTAATAGCAATAAGCCTTTTACTGACATTAAGGCTTCTAAATTGTACATTTCGTTTGGTACTAGATTAGTCCCGGCATTTTCAAATCCCATAGATTGTAGTTCTGCAACTGTTTTGGGGTTCAACACTGTTATAGATTCATTAGAGAGGTAATTAACAGCAATGAACCCGCCAATTAAACCTCCTAAAATAACTGTAAGATTCCAGATTTGTGCTTTCCAATCAAACCTGAAGAAATCTGCAAATTTATCTGCGCCAAAGGCAGAACACAATGTTCTGAGGTTTGAAGACATTCCAAATGTTTTACCAAAGTAAAGAAGAAGAGCCATAATTAAGGCTATTAATGGACCTGAGACATACCAAGGCCATGGATTTAAAATAGTTTCCATTTTTTGTGTGTTTGAGTGTAAAATTAAATATAGAGTAGAAAGAAGGATGTAACCTAGGTTACTTAGTGTTTAAAACTTCAATTTTGTTTCTTCCCAGAATAATTCTATTTTCTTTTTCCAGTTGTTTTAGTAGTCTTGAAATTACCACTCTACTGGTATGGAGATCTTCTGCTATTTCCTGATGCTTAATAGAAATAGTATTAGAATCATTCAAGATAGTTTTGTTTGCTAAATATTTTATCAAACGTTTGTCCATTTTTAAAAATGCAATACTATCTATGGCTTCTAACATTTCATCAAATCTGGTTTGATAACTTTCTAAGATGAAATTTCGCCAGCTTTCATTACTGTGAAACCACTCTTGCATTTTTTCTACAGGTACCATAATTAATGCAGAGTCTTGTTCAGCAACCGCCCTGATTTTACTTTTTGACGTACCCATGCAACATGTTAATGACATGGTGCAAGTTTCACCTGCCTCAAGGAAATAAATAAGTAAATCGTTACCCTCATCGTCTTCCCTTAGAATTTTAATGTTTCCACTTAATAGTAAAGGGATAAACTTAATAGGTTGATTGATATCTATAATGATATCGTCCTTTATGAAAGACTTAAACATACCAACTGATAAAATCTCCTCTATAAGGAGACTGTCTAATGTATAACCAAATTTTTGCCTTACTATTTCTTCTGTCATAATTCAAAAATACGGATTTATAAATTTGAAATAAATTGTTTGGTATAGTTTTAATAAATAGTATATTTGCACGCACAAAATCGGCCGCGTGGCGCAACTGAATAGCGCACTTGATTACGGCTCAAGAGGTTGCAGGTTTGAATCCTGCCGCGGTCACGAATAAATCAAAAAGCAAGCAAATAATAATGCTTGCTTTTTTTATTTTGGAGGTTTTTGGTTTTCAGTGCGGACCGCTAGGGATATGTAATCCTGCCGCGGTCACTAGAAATTAATCTAGACTAATAAAAAACCTTGCAAATTTTAAAATTTGCAAGGTTTTGTTTTTTAACATAAATCTAGTTTAAATAACTCTTCATTAAAACGGCTGCTCCTAAGGCGCTTGCGTTTTTTTCTTGTGGTAACTTAATATTGTAATTAGGCATCATTAACGAGAGGAACTCAGTAAAAATGTTATTCTTATTAAAACCACCAGTAATATAGATGTCTTCAAGTTTATTGTCTTTATCTAGAATGTTTTGAATTCCTTTGTAGACATGATGAGCTATCTCGTAAATTAATTGATAATAAGCAACTTCATAGCTGAAGTAGTGAGACAGATGATCTAAATTTCCTCTAAAATCTTCTGGTATTTCATCTGTAAAAAATACATTTTGGGCTTTATGGAAAATATTTAAGCATAATTGCTTATTTAAGTCCATGTTCATGTAATGTTCTTTGTCAACTTCAAAATGTTCGCTTATGGCATTTGCGTTAATTTCGTGTACATGACCTAAAAACTGCATTGATGATTTAACTTGCTTTTTATCAGGTGTCATGAAGCATAGACAATCATTTTTTAATTGCTTAGAAGTTAAGGTTTCCTTACTAAAAGGGTTCATGCAAATTATCCAAGTTCCTGTAGATAATAAAATGAATTCTTCATCTGGATTTTTATGATTTTCTAGTAGCGGAATAATAGAAGAAGAACTATCATGTAAACCTTTACCAATGGCAATTTCTTGTCCGTTTATGGTTGTTAATTCTGAGTTTTTACCAGGTTTAGGTTCGGGTAGTTTTATGTTTTCTTTTTCTAGCCATCCATGATATTTCATATTGTCAAAATCCCAAATAGCAGTATGGGCTCCAACAGAAGTAAAGTCTGAAGTGATTTTATTTGAAAAAATATAACTCAAGTACTGGGGATAATGTAAAATGCTATTAACCTTTGACCAAAAATGAGGTTTAGATTTTTTTAGCCAATACATTTGTAGCCCTGAATTAAGCATGCCGTAGGCTGGTGATGCTGTTTTTCTTGAAAATTCTGCAATCCCTCCATTAAGATTATAAAGTGGATTGAAATCAATTTCTAAAGGTTTCAGGTAATTGTAAAGCGGAGTGATTCTTTTTCCGTTTTTATCTAAATAAACCAAGGTTGCGCCATGAGTTGAAAAGTTTATGGCTTTAATTAAAAATTCACCTTTTTCTTGGATGGTTTTAACCTCAGATTTTATCCAATTCTCAATGGATTCAATATCATCGCATGGGTAATTGTCATCGTCAACACATTCTTCAAATCGAATAGAATTAGAATAAACAACATTAAAGTCTTTGTCAAATAAAAGTATTTTTTTGTTGGTTTTCCCAATGTCAAAAACTGCTATAACCTTTTTCATTTAGTTAGTTTTAAGATTAAAATGAGGAGTAAACTCTCCCAAATAATTTTTAAAATTGATAATGGGAGAGGTTTTAAGATTTAATTTATTCTATGATGTGTTTTTATTTAAATCCGTATAAAGGACCATAGGTGTCACAAGCATTATAATCTGCAGATTCTAAATTTTCGCCAAAAGCAGACCATGCGCTTGGTCGGAAAACATCTTCATCAGAAATATTATGCATATTTACTGGGATTCTTAAAATTGATGCTAGTGAAATTAGGTCCGCTCCAATATGCCCGTAAGATATAGCTCCGTGATTTGCTCCCCATTTTGCCATTACTGAGTATACGTCCTTAAAGAATCCATTCCCAGTTAATCTTGGAACAAACCAAGTTGTTGGCCATGTAGGGTTGGTTCTTTCATCTAAAATAGTATGGATGTCTTCAGGTAATTCTACGCTCCATCCTTCAACAATTTGTAGTACAGGTCCAATACCTTTAACTAAATTTATTCTACACATGGTTAAAGGCATAGTGCCTTTTGTTTTAAATTGTGAAGAGAATCCTCCGCCTCTAAAATATTCACCAATAGCAGGTGGCCATTTAGTGTTGTCTAAGCAATCTTGAACTTCATCTTCAGTTATTTCCCAAAACGGTTTCATAGTTGGGTTACCATCTTTGTCACTTTGTTGTGCAGTAGCATCTAAGGTTGTAGAGCCCGAGTTTATTAAATGAATAATACCATCTTTAGCAATCCCTGATAATTTTTTACCAGTAACACGCTCTACAGATTCTGGACTCCAATATGTTCTAACATCAGAGAACATTTGGGCTGTATTTGTTAATAAATGCCCGAAAAGCATTGAAACTGCATTTAAGCAATCATTTTCTGTTGCGAACACAAAAGCTTGACGGATACCATTCCAGTCAAAAGAGGAATTTAATATAGATTCAGTAAAATCGGCATTTGGCTGGTAGTCAGTCCATTGTCTTTGTCCTTGAAAGCCTCCGATAATGGCGTTACGTCCTTTAGATTCTTCACCAAAACCGAGTTCTTTTAATTTAGGGTTACCAACCATTAAATCGCGACAAATAAGCGTCATTTTAACAACTTTTTTCCATTCTTTTTCCTTTACTTCAGCAGATTTTTGAGCTTCTGGAGTATTATAATCTTTACCTTCTTTACAATTTTCTTTTGTCCAAATTAAAGCCTTTTTATATTCATCTTTGTCATAAATGCCTTCGTCCATTCTTCTTAATAATTCAACAGACTCAACAAATTCGGCTCTAATGCCAAAATAGTCTTGTAAAAAATTAACATCAACCATAGAACCAGCAATTCCCATTGAGCTGTAGCCTATTGATAAATATGATTTCCCTTTCATTTGTGCAACAGCTAAGGCAGCCCTTGAAAACCGTAATAATTTTTCTGATACATCTTCAGGAATACTTTGGTCTCCTGCATCTTGAACTTCTTTTCCGTAGATTCCGAAAGCGGGAAGCCCTTTCTGAGAATATCCGGCTAAAGCCGCAGCTAAATATACAGCTCCAGGTCTTTCGGTGCCGTTAAACCCCCAAACAGCCTTTGGGATTAGGGGGTCTGTGTCCATTACTTCTGTGCCATAGCACCAACATGGGGTAACGGTTATAGAAACCTCTACGCCCTCTCTTTTAAATTTATCGGCACAAGCGGCAGCATCTGCAACTCCTCCTATGGTAGTGTCTGCTATAACACACTCCACTTTTTCCCCACTAGGAAAATATATGTTACTTTCAATTAGGTTTGCGGCAGCTTTTGCCATATCCATACATTGGTCTTCTAAAGACTCTCTTACGCCAAGTTCACGTCCATCAATTACTGGGCGAATGCCTATTTTGGGTAATCTTCCTATTAATTTATTCATGGTATTTATTTTATGTTTAGTGGTTTATGTAAATTGTTCTAATTCCTTTAATTGCTCATTAGATAATCCAGCAGGCTTAAATCCAGAAGCCCAACACATTAATAATAACTTAGCGCCTTTGTTTGCCACGTCTAAATAGTCCCAAGCTTTTTCAACATCTTCACCGGTTGCTGTGGCACCATGTTTTTCCCATAGTGATACGTTTCTAGTTTTAAAGGCTTCCATTGTTACTTTTGCCAAAGCTTCTGTACTTGAAAGTGCATATGGTGTGCAGTGGATACCTTTTGGTACGAACACACGTACTTCTGGGCACATCATCCAAATTTGTCTGTTTAGTTCTTCTTCATCATTAAATAATGGGTGATGACTCATCACAATTAATTCAAGAGGGTGTGTATGTAGAATTGCTAAATGAGTTGGGTTATTTATAGTGTTGAAAAGATGAATGCTTGAATGAGAAATTAATTCGCAAGTAGGGGCAAAACCTTCTCTTTTCCCTCCCCAAATAATTGTGTAACTAGTGGCATCTTCATTAATGTATAAGATGCAGGATGCTTCTTCAATGTTGTCTACCAAGCTTCTAAGGTAGCAACCTGTACCAGTTATAAATAATACATAACCTTCGGTTCCTTTAGGGAAATCAAAAGGCGTAAATGATTTGTTTTTGGTTTTTTCAAGAATTTCCTCTCTTTTGAAAAAAGAAGTTAAATTCATGGAAATGTTTCCTGCGTTTCTTTCTGCCCATTCTCTTTGCCATAAATAGCCAGCAACCTTTGAGATTTTGTCTAGTTCTTTTTGTGCCTCAATAGGTAATTTTATATCGCTCATGCTGATTTGTTTTTAAATAATATTTGGTTACAAATTTAATTTTGGACTCTCAAAAAAGATGTATTTAAAATTTGTATATTTGTGTATAATTTAAACATATTGTTTTTTTGTGGAATTTGTAAAGAAAATTGAGTTAGGCGATCCGTCATCAAAAAATCAAAACTTCATAGACTTTAATTTGAAAGTGTTATGTTGCAGGTATTGGTATTTAGATTTGTGGGATTGCCATGATATGGTTTTTCCATTTTGGAGGGTATATTGGAATAAAAATGAAGGAGGAACATTAGTCTTACAGGATGATGTTTATGAAATGAACCCAGATTATTTATATATTATTTCTCCTTTTACATCGTTCTCTACACGATACCAGAAACATCATGAGTTTGAGTCTGGAATACATGTTTCTGGGAAGAATTTAACAGAGAAACACAATGAAACTTATTATAGAAATAATTATTTAATTCATTTTTTTGCACATTTTAATTTAGGAACCCCGTTTGATAATGTGTTTCCAGGAATTTTTAAAGTAGAATTAAATGTACATCTTAAGGATAGGTTAATTTATTTGACAGAAAGGTTAAAGATTGAAAATCAGGACTTTAAGGTAACTTTTAATTTAAAGCTACAGGCTTTTATAAAAGAGGCGGTTTCTAATATTGGCCCCGAACTATGGAAAACTATTAATATTGATAATCGGGTTTTAACAGTACATCGGTTCATTGAGGCAAACATTACGCAAAAGTTGAGTAATTCAGAATTAGCTTCAATTGTTAATATGGCTCCCAACTCTTTTGCAAGATTGTTTAAGGAAGAAATGAATATAACATTGCATAATTTTATTCAAAACAGAAAAGTAGCCAAAGCTTGCGAACTTTTTGAGCATACTAATGAGTCTATTGAAAGTCTTGCTTTTAAACTTGGTTTTTCTGATAGGTTTCATTTTTCAAGAGTTTTTAAATCAGTAACCGGTATTTCTCCTGCGCTTTACAAATCTGGAAAGTATACTTCATAGATTTATTTTGTTTCTTTTTTTTTTTTTTTTTTTGTTTTTGTTTGGTTTATGTAAAATACATTCATGTTTGTTTTTTACATAAACTGGTTTGTTATAGATAAATATAACCCTGTTTTTAATTTTCATATTTGTATAATGCTTTTTTATACCACACAGTAAATTTAAAATTTAGATATATGCTTGCTTAAAATTACTGTTAAAAAGTATTCGTTGTTTTCTAAACTAATACATACTAATTATGAAAGAATTTAAGCAATACATTAATGGTAAATTCGTAAAATCTACTTCTACAGATACCATAGAAATTTTAAACCCATGCACAGAAGAAGTTTTATCTCTTATACCAAAAGGTTCTGTTGAGGATGCTAATTTATCCTTAGAGTCGGCTAAAGCTGCTCAACATAATTGGAAATCTTTAACAGCCATTGAAAGAGCGGGTTATATACATAGAATGGCAGATGTAATTCGAGAAAATAGGGTGTTTTTGGCTGAAACATTGGCTAAAGAACAGGCAAAAGTTCTTGGATTGGCTCAGGTGGAAATTGATGTAACTGCAGACTATTTTGATTATAACGCGGCCTGGGCAAGGAGAATTGAAGGAGAGATTATTCAAAGTGATAGAAAAAAAGAACATATTTTTTTACATAAAGCACCTATAGGTGTAGCGGTAGGTATTTTACCATGGAATTTTCCATTTTTTGTAATGGCAAGAAAAATTGCTCCTTCATTAGTAACGGGTAATACTTGTGTTATTAATCCTAGCTCAATAGCGCCAAATACAGTTATGGAGTTTGCTAAACTTATTGAGAATATAGAGGTACCTACTGGGGTGTTAAATTTTGTTTGCGGTAAGGGAAGTATTGTAGGTAATGCACTTTCTAAAAGCCCATTAACTGGTATAATTAGTTTAACAGGTAGTGTAGGTGCTGGTCAAAAAATTATGGAAGCCGCAGCTGAAAACATTACAAAAGTATCTTTGGAATTGGGTGGTAAGGCACCTGCCATTGTTTGTGTAGATGCTAATCTTGATTTAGCTGTTAATGCCGTTGTGTCTTCTAGGGTTATTTTTAGTGGTCAAGTTTGCAACTGTGCAGAACGCGTGTACGTTGAAGATAAGATTTATGACCAGTTTATGGATAAAGTAACTAAAAAAATGGCAGAAGTTAAGGTTGAAGATGCTTTTTCAACTAACAACCCAGATATGAGTAGTATGGTGTCTAAAGATCAGGTGAATAAAGTTGAAGAAATGGTGGAGTTTGCTAAAAAGGAAGGTGCTGAAGTGGTTCTAGGAGGGGGTAAATCTAGCCAATTTGATAGGGGGTATTTTTATCAACCAACCTTACTTACCAATGTGAAACAAGATATGCAAATTATTAAAGAAGAGGTTTTTGGTCCTGTTTTGCCAGTTATGAAGTTTAGTACTTTAGATGAAGCCATAGCATTATCAAATGATTGTGAGTATGGTTTAACGTCGTCAATCTTTTCAGAGAATTTTAATAAGGTAATGCATGCTTGTGATCAGTTAGAGTTTGGAGAAACATATGTAAATAGAGAGCATTTTGAGGCTATTCAAGGTTTTCATGCAGGTTGGAAAAAATCTGGAATAGGAGGGGCTGATGGTAAGCACGGTATGGAAGAATATTTGCAAACCAAAGTTATATATGCTCAGTATCAATAAAACTATTTAGTATAAAATATTTGTAATTAGTTAAAACCCTAATGCATGTAATTTGTGCATTGGGGTTTTTTATTGACTTTATTTTTTTTTTTGAAACTAGCCTTAGAATGTAAGTTTAAGTAGATGTGTCAAAAATAGTTTTGAATTGAGGTTCATGATTTATATAGAATGAATATTGATTTATATTGAAATACAGCTCGTTTAGCTAATTTCAAGCATGAAATAAGTATAATAAAACTTATTACACTGGAAGCACTTATGATAAGTTTTTTTATGTATTTGTAAAACATTAATCTGAAAGAAATGAATAAAATAATAGTTAGTACGTCTTTTGTTTTAACGCTTTTTCTTGTTGTTAGTTGTGGCAAAGAAAAAGATACTGTTAAGCTAGATATTGAAACTTACTTATTAGAAGCAAGTTCAAAAAAGTATAGCCCTAATGCAACTCAGGTTGAAATGTTAAAAGCGGTTATTCCGAAAGAGACTTTTCAACCTGCTCCACCTATAACTAATAGAAAGTATTGGGAAGACATTGCTTCAACTGATTCTGGGAAAAAATATTTGCAAGATGCTATTTCAGATATTGAAATTAAACCAGAAGTACCCATTACAGATTCTATATACAGATTAGCTAATAAAGAGGGTAACCGAGGAATTTATAAACCTCGATACTATAGAACAATGACACGTTTGGAGCATTTTATGTTAGCTGAATGTATAGAGAATCAAGGTCGGTTTTTACCTCAAATAGAAGAATACCTTAATGCAATTATGAGCATGAAGTCTTGGTTGCATCCAAACCATGATAATAATTCTAACGATGTTTTAGAAGGAAAAAGTATGGCTATAGATTTAGGTTCACGTAGGTTTGGTTCAGATCTGGCTTTGGCAGAGGTTCTTTTAGGTAATAAACTTTCACGTGAATTAAGGAATTCAATAAAAGATAAATTAAGAAAAAGAATTATTGATGCTTACTTGCAATCAACAAGTGGAGAAGTAAAAACACATCTTAATTGGTATAAAGCAACAAGTAACTGGAACTCTGTTTGTACCAGTGGTTCAGTATTTGTAACTATTAGTACGTCTAATAATTATGAAGAACGTTTAGCCGCAATTGGAACAGCTTTAAATAGTATGAAAATCTATCTCAGTGGGTTTGGTGATGATGGGTATTGTTCTGAGGGAGCAGGGTATTGGAATTATGGATTTGGACATTATTTATACTTGGCAGAAATTCTTTATAATTATACGAATGGGGCTATAGATTTATTTGAATTTGATAATAAGGAAAAATTAGAAAATATTGCAAATTTCCCATTCAGATATCAGATTACAGAGAATGTCTGTGCGCCTTTTTCTGATGGCGTTTCCAAAGTTTTTGACGATGGAGGGTTTGCCAGTCGGATGGTTGTGAGAACGTACGGTGCCACTATGCCTCCGCCTCGGGAAAGAAAAAATGTCCGTCATGACTCTTTTTCTGCTGTCTATCAGTTGATAGAATGGGAACATCAGAAAAATAAGTTAGATAAAGAACAGGAAACAGGTGATATTGAAGGGTTGCCAAGTTATACTTATTTTGATGAGTTTGGTATGGTAATTTCAAGAGGAAATCAAGAAGTACCTCTATCTATAGCAATTAAGGCTGGCCATAATAGAGAAAATCATAATCATATGGATGTTGGGACTTACACAATTGTGTTGGGTAAAGATATTTTAACTGGAGATATTGGAGCACCATCTTATAGGGCTGGAGCATTTTCAGATAACAATCCAGCTCGTAGTTCTTGGGGGCATCCAGTGCCTAGAATTAACAATACACTTCAGTCAAAAGGTAAAGAGTTTAAAGGAGATATAATCTCTACTGAATTTACTGAAAGCAAAGATGAAGTAGTCATAGATGTTAAGTCTGCCTATGAAATTCCAGCTTTAAATACTTTAGTAAGAACCATGCAAAATGATAAGTCTGGTCAAGGTGTAATAAGTATAACAGATGAGTTTTTACTTTCTGAACCTGGAAGTTTTGGAGTTGCTATTATGACTTTATCAGAATATGAAATAATTAATGCTAATACAGTTCTTTTAAAAACTGAGAGTCAAACCTTAAAAGCGGAGGTGTTTAGTGATGATGGTGCCTTAGTTATTAAAGACGAACGAGTCCCTGTAAAGCACTTAAGAGAAGGAGGACCTGCATATAGAATTGGTGTTGATTTTGCCAAAAAGCTTATCAAGGGAAAACTGACAGTAAAGTTCACGCCAGTTTTTAAAGACTAAAATATTGCTTACATAAAGAGTTTAAAATAATAAATAACGAATAAAGTATAAATGAAATATATCAAATTAGTTTTCACAGTTTTTACAATTATTACATTGGCTACGTCTTGCAATGAGGTTTCGAAAGGTATAGAGAATGAAAATATAAATGTTCCAAATGAATTTATTACAGTTAATACCCTTACAGAATTTAAAAAATATTTAGATAAGGATAATGTTAACGTAAAGCTTGAATCTGGCAATTACCAAATTGATGATGCAAAAAAAATACGGTTTATAGAGGTAACCGGAAATAATTCACATTATGATCTAACAGGAGTTAGAATTATGGTAGATACTAAGCTTTTTAGTCGTAAAGATTTAGAAAAAAGCAATGATGGCAATAGTATGTACTGTGTAATTGAAATTTCAGGAAAGGACACAACATTTGAAGGTTTATATATTGAGACTTATGGAGATAAACCAGGAATGCAGAGTAAAAACAAAATTTTTAATGTAGTAGGAGAGAATATAGTTCTTAAAAATGTTGAGGTACGAACGGCAGGCTCTAACCCATATGGATATGGTAGTTTATTTGGCTTAGGAGGAGGAGATGTTAGAAAAATGAATGGTATTCGTATTGGTTATCCTGCAAAAAATGTAAAGCTTATTGGTTGTAGTGTCCATATGCGTGCTATGGGGCATGCTATTTTCTTACAAGGAGCTGAAGATACGGTAATTGAAGATTGTCATGTTGATGGTTTACTAAGAACTACAGATGCTATTTTAGCAGAAACATCTGGTTATATGTTCGATAAGGCTTTTTTTGCTAAAAAGCCAAAACATAAACACAAACCAGGTTATGTTGAAGGAACGATTATTGGTTTAGATGGAAAAATCATACCAGGAGAAATAATTTCGTTGAGTGAAGACGGTATACGCATGTATCCAGAATACAACGGGCATCAAACTAAAAATACAACGATTAAAAATTGTACAGTTTTCCAAATGCGACGTGGTATTTGTACAGGGTTAAATAGATCTGGAGATAAGGTGATAGATTGTGTGGTTAGAGATTGTGTTGCCACTGGTTTTAACGTGGGAAACAATGATACTATAGTAAATTGTAGTGCTAATGCAAAGTTTGCGGAAGCATTTGGAGTGCCTTATACAAATGCAAAAAACGCCTATGTGGAAATGAATATTTTGGATAGTAGAAATGGTATGGCGAATAATTTATTAGCTAAAATTAATGGTTCAGAGCACCATGTTTCTATTAAAACTACAGATGATAATTTTATTCCCGAAAACATGGCTATTAAGCTTTCAGTATGGGAAGGATATGGAAATTTTAACTCAAAAGCTAAGATGTATGCTACTAATATAAAACTGGAAAACAATACCTTTTCTAAGGTGTTGCTTTATGAAGGCGCCAAGGATTTACAAGTGAACAGTTTAGGAAATGTAGAAAAAGTACCATTAGATTAGAGTAGAGATATAACAAGGTAAGTCTTCTGTAATATTTTCATTTAAAAAAAAACACCTGTGATGTTATCATCACAGGTGTTTTTATATACATAAGATAAATCTATCTCTAATTTATAATTTTTGAATTAAATGTTCCGGAAAACTGTTGGTTTCTTGACAACAAATTTGTTCCATAACCTGTTGTACTTCTTTCTTTAGCATTGTTATAGTGTGATTTCCACCTTTTTTACCTAAGGCACCAACACCGTACATAAAACTACGTCCCATAAAAGTAAACTCTGCTCCACTAGCCATAGCTCTTGCTATATCGGGTCCTCCTCTTAAACCAGAATCTACCATGATTTTTATTTTGTCACCATATTTTTTCGCCAAATGGGTCATAGGCACAATAGATGATTCACCACAATCTAATTGACGTCCACCATGGTTTGAAACTATTATACCATCAAGGCCTAATTTAATAGCGCGTTCTGCATCTATTTCATTAACAACACCCTTAATTACAATTTTGCCCTTCCATTGGTCTCTAATTTTGGCGATGCGTTCTTCACTTAATCTACCGGAAAAGGTTTCGTCCATAAACTTTGCTAATTGCTGTAAACTCATACCTTTTTTCATGTAAGGTACAAGAGTTTGGAAATTTGGAATACCATGTTTTAAAGTTTCCATTGCCCAATGTGGGTGTTTAAAAACTTCAACAATATTTTTTAGAGTCATCCTAGGAGGCATTCCTAAGCCATTTTTAGTATCTCTTGGTCTTACACCAAAAGTAGGAACATCAGCTAAGATTACAAGAACATCATTGCCAGCAGCTGCGGCTCTATTTAAAATATCAACCTTTACACTTTCTTCGGCTGGGTGATAGAGCTGAAACCAAGCTTTTCCTTCAGTTATTTCTGCTATACGTTCTATGCTAGATGTGGTAACAGTACTTAAAACAAAAGGAATATTATGTTTAAAGGCGGCTTCGGCTAAAATCTCAGTTGAATTTGGCCACATTAATCCTTGCAAACCCACGGGCGCAATTCCAAACGGCGCATCATAAGTGTGACCAAACAATTCAGTTTTCATTTCAGATTTTTCAAAATCTGATAAATACTGAGGCATCAGTTGAATTTTTTGTAAATCTGCACGGTTAATGTGCAGATTTATATCTTCGTTACAGCCTCCGTCTAAATAGTCGAAGGCAAATTTTGGCATTTTTTTCTGAGCTCGATTTCTTAAATCATCTACAGAAGGATACTTTACATTGATAAAAGGTTTCATATTTAAGTTTTTTAAATTAATTATTTAGCTATAGTATGTTTGAAGTTGAATTTCCATCTTCAACAAACACAAACAATTTATAGCTCATAAATCTTATCCATAAGTAACCATTTTTCTCCTTTTTTTGCTATGGGTAATGCTTGCTGGTATTTCCACATAAGCGTTTCCCATTCTTGTACTTTTGCATTGTTTGAATCCATTTTTCCTTTCTTTTCAAAAGAAAAAGAGTTGTCAACCTCAAGAATCATAAACAACCTATTACCTAAACAGTAAATTTCTGCACTTGTAATACCAGAATCTGTAATGCTTTGTTCTATTTCTGGCCAAACATTTTCATGATACTTTTTATATTCTGAAATCAAAATAGGGTCGTCTTTTAAATCTAATGCCAAACAATACTTTTTCATAATCTGTTATTATTGAAAATTATACGATTTGAGTTTCATGTTTTTTGAATACCTTAAGGCCATACCAGGCAATGTATAGGAAACATGCCAGAGGTAAAATAAATGAAAAATTAACTTCAGAAACTCCTAAAATTTGGGTATCTGCAACGCCACTTCCACCGGCATCTATTATCATTCCTTGAAACTTTGGCATTAAGGCACCACCTACAATTGCCATAACAAGTCCTGCAGAACCTATTTTTGACTGTTCTTCAGTTAAATCACCCAAAGCAATACCATAAATTGTAGGGAACATTGAAGACATAAAAAATGAAATGGCTACAAGACAGTATAAGCCAACTATTCCGGTTATCCATATTGTTCCAACAGTACATATTGAAGCTAATATTGCAAAATACATTAATAGTTTACCTGAACTCATAAATCTTAACATATAAGTTCCTACAGCTCTTCCAATAAAAAAGATGATAAATACAGCTATTTGGTAATAGCCTGCCGTTACGCTGTCTACCCCAATACCTTCGGCATATTGATAAATATATGTCCAACACATAATTTGACCACCCACATATAGTACTTGTGCTAAAACTCCTAAAATGTATTTAGAGTTTTTTCCTAAGGTTTTAAAAGTATCCAATATACTAGGCATGTCACCTTCTTCCTTAGATTGGGGCATTTTGCTTACTAAGAATATTACAAAAATAGCTATCAACACTAAGCCTAAACCAACATATGGATTTCGAATCACCATCAAGTCAGCAGTTTTAATAGCAATCTTAGAAGCCTCATCTAAAAGGCTGAAGTCTGCAATATCATCTGATTGAAGGTTTTTTAAAACAAACTGTTGTGCTACTACCACACCAGCTATTAGACCAAGGGGATTAAATGCCTGTGCTAAATTTAAACGTTGGGTAGCTGTTTCCTTTGAACCCATTGCTAGTATGTAAGGGTTTGCCGCTGTTTCTAAAAAAGCTAATCCGAAAGTTAAAATATATAAACCTAGACAGAAAAACATAAAGTTTTCTGTTTGAGCAGCGGGGTAAAATAAAAGCGCTCCAGTGGCGTAAAGAGCTAAACCAATTAAAATACCAACTTTATAAGAGTATTTACGCATAAACATAGCTGCGGGTAATGCCATACTAAAATAACCGCCATAGAAAGCCATTTGAACCCAAGCAGCTTCTGAATTAGTTAGTTCTAGTACCTTTTTAAATGCTTGAACCATTGGGTCTGTTACGGCATTAGCAAAACCCCAAAGTGCGAATAATGAGGTAACAAGAATAAACGGGATTAGTACTTTTTTTGAAACTACTTCTGGTTTAGTGCTCATAATGGTATTAATTTAAAGTTTTTTAGTTTAATTAGTTGGTATGGTTTACAAAGCTCTGTCTAGGTGCGTATAACCACCATCAACATAAACTAGTTGACCAGTGGTATGACTTGATTTTTCAGATAAAAGAAAAGCAACAGCATCTCCTATTTCATGTGCCTCAGTCATTCTGTTTTCTAATGGAATATTATCAGTTATCTCCTTTAAACGAGCTTCAGGATCATCAAATGTTTTAATCCAGCGGTCATATAAAGGTGTGTAACATTCAGCAACCATCACCGCATTTACTCTTATTGAATAGGGTAGTAATTCAACAGCCCATTCTCTTGTTAGTGCATTACGCCCACCGTTGGCGGCAGCATATCCTGAAGTTCCACCTTGACCTGTAACAGATGTTTTAGAGCCTATATTTACAATAGCTCCTTTACTCTTTTTAAGTTCTGGTAAAGCATGATGCACAATTAAGTAATAATGAATTAGGTTACATTTTAATGAATAAACAAAGTCATTATAATTTCCATTTTCAAGACTTACACCATCATTTACTCCTGCATTATTAACAACTCCATCAATACGTTGGTATTTTTCTACAGTTTTTTCAATTGCAATTCTAATTTGTTCTGGTTCTGTTAACTCGGTAGTTACATAATAAGCTTCATGCCCCTCAGACAATAACTTTTCGACAACTTCCTTAGCACTAGGTTTGTTTCTACTTAAAATTACAGGAATTGCTCCTTCTTTAACTAGTGACTCTGTTATTCCTAAGCCAATGCCCTTTGAGCCTCCAGTTACAATAATTACTTTGTCTTTAAGTTTTAAATCCATTAATTTCTTTCTTTGTTGTTATTTAGTTTGTATAACTTGGTAGCATTTCCTCCCATTATTTTAAACTTATCTTCCTCGGAAAAATTTTTAAAATAATTATCAATAATTTGTAATACTTCATTGTATTGAGAAGCAAGCAAACATACAGGCCAATCGGAACCATAAAGTAGTCTGTCTACTCCAAATGCATCTACTACAACATCTAAAAATGCAGTAAACTCATTTTTTTGAAATTTAAAATCTTGAGTTTCAGTTACCATTCCTGAAATTTTGCAAGCTACATTGTTATAAGCTGCTAAAAGCCTCATGTTTTTCTCCCAAATAGGGTTTAAACCTTCAGATATTTGTGGTTTAGCAATATGGTCTAAAATAAATTGTTGTTTAGGGCATTTATTTACCAAAGCAATGGCTTGTTCTAATTGATTTTGATGAATAAGAATATCGTAAACCAACCCAGTTTGCTCTAATGCTTTTATTCCATTTAAAAAATTTGGTTTTAACATAAAATCAGGATCTGATTCTGCCTGAACTATATGTCTTACACCTTTAAATAGTTTGTTTTTAGAAAAATAATCTATTCGTTCCTCAACATTGTTTGCTCTTAAGTCTAACCAACCTACAACGCCTTTTATAAACGGATTTTTCTCTGCGCATTGCAAAAGAAACTTTGTTTCTTGTTCAGATTGATCTGCTTGTACAGCTATACACCCATCAACACCATTAGCTTTAAGAATAGGTTCTAAATCTTTAGGTAAAAAATCTTTTCTAATAACCTGCATAGATTCATCTATCCAGCTATCTCTAACCGGATCATAATTCCAAAAGTGTTGATGAGCGTCAATAACCATTATTTATAAGCTTTTACATTTTGTTTTGAAACACCTAAGCCTTCAATGCCTAACTCCATAACATCACCTTCTTTTAAGTAAACAGGCGGGTTTAAACCTAAGCCTACTCCAAAAGGTGTCCCAGTTGAAATAATATCACCAGGTAAAAGTGTCATGAATTGACTAATATGACTTACCACTTCTTGAACGTTAAAAATAAAATCTGAAGTAGAGCTATTTTGCATAACTTCACCATTTAGCTTTAACCAAAGATTTAAGTTATTAGGGTCTTTAATTTCATCTTTAGTAGCAATGAAAGGGCCTACAGGAGCAAATGTGTCACAGCCTTTCCCTTTACACCATTGGCCGGAACGTTCAATTTGAAAAGCACGCTCACTCACATCATTATGTAATACATAACCAGCTATATGATCAAAAGCATCTGCTTCTTCAACATAAGATGCTTTTTTACCAATTACAATTGATAGTTCAACTTCCCAATCTGATTTTGTACTTCCTTTAGGAATAATTACATCATCATTTGGTCCAACTAAAGCAGTTGTAGATTTAAAAAACAACACAGGCTCTTTAGGAACTTCCATACCAGCTTCTGCAGCATGTTGAGCATAGTTTAAACCTACACAAACAATTTTTGATGGCCTTGTTAAAGGTACTCCTAAACGGACACTATCATCTATTTCTGGACAAGAATCTTGGTTAGCTTCTAACCATTTATCAAGTTTTTCAATGCCATCATTTCCAAAAAAATCTTCGTTGTAATCGCTTCCAAAAGCAGATACATCTATTTTGGTTCCGTTATCTAATTGAACCCCTGGTTTTTCTTCACCTACTGCTCCAAATCTTATTAATTTCATTTTGTTTGACTTTTATCGTTATTGTTTTATCCGTTTAATGTTATAAATCCGCCATCAATGGGGTAGTTAGAACCTGTTATGAATTTAGCTTCATCAGAACATAAAAATAAAACTAAATCAGCTATTTCTTGAGTATTACCCATTCTTCCAATTGGTTGTGTTTTAGATAGTTTTTCGAACATTTCTTCTTCTTTTCCAGGGTAGTTCTTTTTAATAAAGCCATCTACAAAAGGTGTGTGGACTCTACCAGGTGCAATACAGTTACATCTAATATCTTCATTAATGTAATCTTTAGCTATAGAATATGTCATAGTTAATACCGCACCTTTTGTCATTGAATAAGCAAAGCGATCGCTTATACCAACGACTGAGGCTATAGAAGCTAAATTTAAAATAACACCGCCACCATTTTTCATAGAAGGTATGGAGGCTTTTATACAGTTGTATACCCCTTTTATGTTTACATCATAAAGACGATCTAAATCTGATTCATTAACAGCTTCAATATTTCCAACATGGGCAATACCCGCATTATTAACTAAAATATCAATCTTATCATTTTTAGTGATTTTATTGATGATTTCGTTTACATTCTTTTGGTTAGAAACATCACATTTATGTGCTTCGGCCCGTTCACCAGTATTATTTATTTCTTTGACAGTTTCTTGAGCTGCTTCCAAATTAAAATCTAAAATATGAACTTTAGCACCTTGGGAAGAAAAAGTTAATGATATAGCTTTACCAATACCACTCCCGCCCCCAGTAATTATGGCAGTTTTATTTTTTAAACTAAATTTTGTCATGTTATTAGTTGATTTATTATTTTATAAAGACATGCCTCGTTTCCAAGGAATGAAATCGTCTTGACGTAATTTTTTTGCTTTTGTAAGTTTGCCACTTGCTACCTCAATCACAAAATCTAATAAATTCTCTCCCGCTTCCTCAATAGTTGAAGTACCTTCTATAATAGTACCTGTATTAAAATCTATAATATCAGGCATTTTTTCGTATAATTTAGTGTTGGTTGAAACTTTAACTACAGGTGTAATAGGGTTTCCAGTTGGAGTGCCTAAACCAGTTGTAAATAATATAACATTACAACCTGAACCTGCTAAACCAGTGGTTGATTCAACATCGTTTCCTGGCGTGCATAGCAAATTTAAACCAGAAGTTTCAACTTGTTCTGTATAATCTAGAACATCTTCAACGGGTGAAGTTCCTCCTTTTTTAGCTGCTCCTGCAGATTTAATAGCATCTGTAATAAGTCCGTCTTTTATGTTTCCAGGTGAAGGGTTTGCATAAAAACCTGCTCCTAAAGCATCTGCTTTTTCATTATAGGTAGACATTATTTTAGAGAATTTTTGTGCCTTTTCTTGGCTTGTACACCTATTAATTAATTCTTGTTCTACACCGTTTAATTCTGGAAATTCAGATAGTACGGTTGCGCCCCCAAGTCCAACAATTAGGTCTGAAACATAACCTAAGGTTGGGTTTGCAGATATACCAGAAAAACCATCTGATCCGCCACACTCCAAGCCTAAAACAAGTTTGCTTAGTGGAGCCGGTTTGCGTTCTGTTTTATTAGCTTCAATCAAACCCACAAAAGTCTTTTTGATAGCCTCAGCTAATAATTCTTGTTCTGAACCCGTTTGTTGTTGTTCTAAAACATAAATAGGTTTTTTATGATCTGGAGATATTTTGTTTAATGCATCTTGAAGAATACTAGATTGAGCATGTTGACATCCTAAGCTTAATACTGTGGCTCCAGCCACATTAGGGTTGTTTATATAGCCAGCAAGAAGATGACAAAGCGTTACCGAGTCTGAAGTGGCTCCACCACAACCGCCTTCATGTGTTAAAAAATGAATACCATCAACATTAGGAAATAATGGATTCTGATGTTTTTCTGAAAGTGGTTTAAAGATATCTTTTTTTAAAAGTGTTTCATTAGATGCTCCATTTTTATAGTCTTCAACCAAGGCATCTACATCTAAACCTAAATGTTGCTGTTTGCCAAAACCGAGTTTTTCTACAAGGGCCTGCTTTATAACCTCTACATTTCTATTTTGACAGAAAACCAAAGGAATGATAAGCCAGTTGTTTTCTGTGCCTACTTTACCGTCTGCTCTATGATAACCATTAAATGTTTTTGTTATAAATTTAGAGATGTCTGGTGCGTTCCATTTTAATTTATCAGCAGCGTTTTCAGCACTATATTTTTCAGTGTCATGTGCTAAGTTTGTTGTGCTAATAAGCCCTCCTTTAACAATGTTTCTTTTTGCTCGTCCTACCAATACACCATACATGTAAACAGGGTCTCCTATGGTTAGATTTTCAGTTGCAAACTTATGTTTAGCAGAAATGTCATCTTGAACGATATATTCTTCGTTGTTAAAAGTTAAAGACGTATTTTTTTCTAAATCCGTTAACGCGACTAAAACGTTATCTTTTGTGTGTATTTGAAGTATTTTTTTTTGATGACTCATGAGAAAAATTAACGAAATATTTGCAAATACAATATTACGATGCATATAATTGCAAGTCTTACTAATTTTTGACTAAGTGTAATACTATTTTTGCTTATATAGTAAAATGGTATTGTTTAGAGCAAAAAATAACATGTTTTTTTAAGTAATCTATGTTAAAGAAATTATGTTGCTTTTAGGTTTGTATCTTACGATTTTTCTGGTATTCAGAAGGTGTGCAATCCATTATAAGTTTAAATTGCCTGTTGAAATTTGAAATATTTTTGAAGCCAGATTCATAGCAAATGGCTGCAATATTATATTTGTTTTCTATGAGTAATTTGCAAGCAAATCCTATTCTAATTTCAGTTACATATTTTGAGAATGTTTTTCGATTTACCCTTTTAAAATATCTGCTAAAAGCAGAGGTGTTCATATGAGCAATTTTGGCCGCTTTTTCAAGGGTAATATCCTTATTGAAATTTTTAAAAATATAGGATTGAATTTTGTATTGCGTATCGTTGTCAGAGGGTTTAAATGAGTTTACAAAACCCTGACTTGCTAATTTTTTAGTTTGTTTGTGTTTGGAAAGTTTATTAAGGATTGTCAAAAATGCTATTGTTTTGTCGAATCCTTTTAGTTCTAGCATTTTCTCAATTTCTTTTATTAGTTTTTTTTCAATATTTAGGAATTTAAGACCATATTTTGCTCTATTAAATAACTCTAATAAATGAATCATTTCTGGAGTTTCAAAAAAGGCATTACCTAAGTAGTCTTGTTTAAAATGAATAGCGATTGCCTTTGCGGTCTGATTGGAGTTTTTGTTGAAATATTCATCATCATTTAACCACATATGAGGTAAATCTTTACCAATTAAAACCACATCGCCAATTTGAAATTTTTCAATACAGTCCCCTATAAAGCAAGTGCCTTCGCTTTTTAAAATAATTACAAGTTCTAATTCTGGATGATAATGCCAAATTTTTAAAAAATATGGGTAATCATTTACCTTTGTAGTAAATGAGCTATTACTAATGCTGCTTCTATCTAAAAGGTGTAGTTTCATGAATTATATAAGTATGGTATAAATATAGTGCTAAAAATAATATATAGTTAGTTAGAATATGTTTTTGAGCAATAAAAGTATCAGGATTAGTGTTATTTTAGGTTGTATTAATGGGTGAATAATAATAATTTGCCATTTTTAAACATTAAGAAGTCTTTATCTAAGGATAGATGTGTTTTAAATAGGGATTTTTATCTAAATTTACATCCTACCAACTAAAATTTGAAATGAGATACAAGGGATTATTAACTATTCTTTTTTGCTTACTGTGTAATTGTTTAATTGCTCAGTTTCCTAATTTAAAGTTTGAAAATTTTGATACTGCTGAAGGGCTCTCTAGTAGCACTTGCCTTGATATTTTTCAAGATAAAGAGGGGTATCTTTGGTTTGGTACAATTGATGGTCTTAACAAGTACAATGGTTATGAATTTGAGGTTTTTAGATCTGTTTTAAACGATTCACATTCTATAAGTAATAATAGAATTAATGATATTAAGGAAGATAATGAAGGCAATTTATGGATAGGCACGAATAATGGACTTAATCTTTATAATAAGAGGACTAATAAGTTCTTAAGGATTGATTTGTATAAACAATTGTCTCTTTCAAATAGTCCTCAAAAAATTATTAATGACTTATTGTATGATGATATTAATAATCATCTATGGGTAGCAACTAATAATGGGGTTATTAAAATAGTGTTGGAAGACTATAATATTAATTATGGAAACTTTAAGTTTTCATATTATATGAATGATGTTAATAATACCAATTCATTAGATAATAATAACGTTAATGTTATTTTAATGGATGAAAAGAATAGTATTTGGGTTGGCACTAATGGAGAATATTTAAATCATTATAACCCAATTACAGATAATTTTGAACGTGTATTAATAAAAAACCAAAAACCATACGAGTTAAATCATATTCCAAAAAAGGTATTTATAGATGCCGATAATGATTTTTGGATTGGTAATGATTTATCAAATTTGGTATTATGGGATAGGTCAGAAGATAAATTTAGTCATGTGTCATTGGTAAATACTATGACCCCAATTTTAGATTTGTACCAGGATGAAAAAGGCTTGTTTTGGGTTCCAACGGATGTGCAAGGTATTTATTTATTTGAAAAAGACGGGTTTGAGATTAAACAACATATTGTAAATAATGTAGCTGATCCTTTTTCTTTACCTAATAATAAGGTGTCTAAGGTATTTGTAGATAAAAATGGTGTTTATTGGATAGGGAGTTATGATGTTGGGGTTAGTAAATTAGATCCTTCTAAGAATTTATTTGGTCATTATTATTATAAGCCTGGAGAACTTGATGGATTGAGTGAAAAAACAGTGCAGTCTGTTTTACAAGATTCCAAAGGACGAATTTGGATAAGCGCTTATAATGGAGGACTTAATTTGTTTGATGAAGATTCAAATACTTTTAAGGCATTTGGTAATGATCAATCAAGTAATAGGTCATTAAGTTCAAATAAAATATTATATACGTTTGAAGGATCAGACGGAGATATTTGGATATGTACTTTAGACGGTGGATTAAATAAATTTAACCCTGATACAAATTATTTTAAAAAGTATTTGCATGATCCGTCTAACCCTATGTCAATTGGTCAAAACTCTGTATGGGCTGGTGTTGAAGATTCAAACAACAGGTTGTGGTTTGCTCTAAGAACTCAAGGGGTTAGTTTATATGATTCTCAATCTGATACGTTTCATAATTTTAAGGATACCTATGCTGCCCAAAACGGGTTGCTAAGTAATAATATTTTATCTCTTTTTATAGATTCAAAAAATAGATTATTAGTAGGTACTTTTTTAGGTTTAAATTATATTGACCTTAATCAATTGGAAGGTCAGATTCCAACTAATATAAGTTTTTCAAGTATTAAAGGTAATGGTATAGAAGAATCAGGTATTAATTATATTACTGAAGATTATTTAGGTAACATTTGGTTAGGTGCTGACACGGGAGTCCATATGTTAGATAAGAATTTAAATCTATTAGAATCATATACTTCTCAAAATGGGTTGCCAAATAACTTGGTTGTTGGAATTGTGGAAGATAATAATCATGATTTATGGATTAGTACGAAAGGTGGTATTTCGGTTTTTAATCCTAAAACTAAACAATTTAAAAATTTTAATTCCAATGATGGTTTACAAGGTTTAGAATTTCAAAGTAAATCTATAGAAAAGACTCAGGAAGGTAGAATTATTGTTGGAGGTGTAAATGGGTTTAATATTTTCAATCCAAATGACATAATTAAAACAAAGTCTTTAAATCTTAAACCTGAAATTGTAAATTTTAAATTAAATAATAAAAACGTAATTGCGGGAGATTCAATTAATGGTCGTGTATTATTAAGAAAACATGTTTCTGAAACAAAGGAGTTAGTGCTAAAACACGATGAGAATTATATTTCATTTGAATTTGTGGCTTTAAACTTTCAAAACCCAGAGCATGTGCAGTATGCTTATAAAATGAGTGGTTTGGATGAGGAGTATATTAATGTTGGTGTTAATAGAACGGTAAATCTTTCTAATTTAGAACATGGAGAGTATGTCTTTGAGGTTAGAGCATCTATTGATGGTGTATGGGATAATGCTCACACCTCCTCAGTCAATATTGAAATATTACCACCATTATGGAAAACTTGGTGGGCATATATGATCTATACAATTATAGGTATTGCTATTTTTTGGGTAATAATTCATTACTATACTCTAAAGGTGCAAGAAGCGCAACAACATGAGTTAGATCAAATGAAGTTAAAGTTTTTTGTTAATGTTTCACATGAATTTAGAACACCATTAACTCTTATTTTAAATCCTGTAGATAAAATATTATCTAGTTTTAATAATGACCCTGAAACTATTAATAAATCTGCTAAATCTATTCAAAGAAGTGCTAGGAGATTATTGCATTTAGTAAATCAATTACTTGATTATAGAAAAATGGATGCAGGAATGGTTCCTTTGCGTTTAGAAAGAGGAGATATTGTAAAGTTTAGTAGAGATATTTTTGCGCTCTTTAGGGATATAGCGGTCCAAAAACAAATTAGTTACACATTTGAGTCTAAGTTGGATAATATTAATTCCAATTTTGATTTTGATAAGGTTGAGAAAATAATTACCAATTTAATTTCTAATGCTTTGAAGTTTACCAATTCAGGAGGAGAAATTAATGTTTCTATCAATAAGGTTGAAAATAGTAAAGGTAATTCAAAGTATTTTTTCTTGAAAAATAGTAAAAACTATGATTATGTAGAAATTGTTGTTCAGGATACAGGTGTTGGACTTGATAAGGAACAATTAAACCATATTTTTTCACGGTTTTATAATGTAAATAATAATAAGACGGGTACCGGTATTGGTTTAAACTTTACTAAAGCATTAGTTGAAGTGCATAAAGGAGAAATTGAAGTGGAAAGTGAATACAATGAAGGTAGTAAGTTCGTTGTGAAATTGCCTTTGGAATTGGAAAATAATACAGAAAGTAAAGAAGGTATAAAGGATGAATTTTTAATTAATTCATTTAATGCTATAGAGTATGATATTCTTACTACGGATGATTCTATTGTTTCTCGGAAAACTGAAGCGAAAATTGATGATTCCAAATTACCAATGGTATTGTTGGTAGAAGATAATAAAGAGTTAAGAGTGCATTTGTCTAATGATTTGAAAGAACATTTTATTGTAAAAGAGGCTGTGAATGGTGAACAGGGTTTAAATATGGTTAAAAAGCATATGCCAGATCTTGTAGTTAGTGATGTAATGATGCCTAAAATGGATGGTTTTAAAATGTGTGAACTAATAAAAACGGAATTAGAAACTTGTCATATTCCTGTTATTCTTTTAACTGCTAAAACTTTAGAAGAAGATAGGGTTCAAGGTTATAAGCATGGTGCAGACGGCTATATATCTAAACCTTTTGTAACAAGCGTGTTAAAGGCAAGAATAGATAATTTATTAGAAGCAAAGAAAAGGTTAAGAAAACGTTTTTCTGAAATTGGAGGTGGATTTTTGGCTAATGAGATTACAACAAATAATTTAGATGAAGCATTTTTAGATAAAGCTACTAAAATTGTTCTTGATAATATAGAAAATATAGATTTTAAGCAAGAGTATTTGTTGAAGGAATTGGGTATTGGTAGATCTCAATTTTACAGAAAAGTAAATGCTTTAACTGGGCAAAACCCAAGTGCATTTATTAGGACAATTAGGTTAAAATATGCTTCTGAATTATTACTTAAAAGTGATCATTCAATTAAAGAGGTAACACATATGGCTGGTTTTAATTCTACAGCTTATTTTAGTAAAACCTTCCGCGAATTATTTGAACTTACACCTTCAGAATATATAGAGGCTAATAAAGCGTCATAAATTCGCTAGCACATAAAAAAATTAGAATTAATTAAAAAAGATCATCGGAGTTAATCTAATGATCTTTTTTTCGATATTAATTACTAGGATTTGAATCTTGAAAATTTTAGTTTTAATAAAATGTTGTGTTAAAATAGTTTATAAAAATGGTAATAAAGTATATTGTTTTAAATTTACGGAAATAGCCATAAATAATGGGCTTACTGTGTAAATGAGCATTATATTATTGTTTATGGGCAATAATTTATATATGTTAAAGGGTAGTTAAAATATATTTGTCCCAGTATAAAGAAATCTTAACTATTTAGTAGTATTTGTTTTTTGAAAAAAAGAAGAAAAAGATTAAGCAAAATGAATAATTGTATGAATATGGTAAAAAAAATTAA
Organism: Seonamhaeicola sp. MEBiC01930; assembly: GCF_045277075.1. Taxonomy (GTDB): domain Bacteria; phylum Bacteroidota; class Bacteroidia; order Flavobacteriales; family Flavobacteriaceae; genus Seonamhaeicola. The sequence continues at coordinate 2,518,622 of NZ_CP104270.1, forward strand.
ACAAAATAAGTGTTTATTATTGTTGCTAGCATTTGTAGTAACATTTGGTTGTAAACCGGATCCGCTTGAATATGCTCGACCAGATAATTTGGTTGGAACCCTTGTTCCTCAATTAGAAGGGTTAGGGACATTCAATTACTATTTGCAGGGGTTAAAACAAAATGGTTATGAAGAGCCTTTAACTAAAGGAGGGTCTTGGACACTTTTTGCTCCAACCGATGAAGCATTTGAGAGTTTTATGGCTGAAGAAGGTTATGCTTCTTTTGCTTCTATTCCACCTGAGAGGGTTGAAAATATTATTAAATACTCTATAATTATAAGTGCGTGGAATACAACAACATTAACATATTATGATAGGGGTTTTTATGAGGGTAATTCTTTGAAGCGTAGAACACAGTATCAAGACCCTATAGTGGAGGTTGATGCAGCGGACTACTCTTTATCAACTTTAGTACCACCTCCTGAACCAGGTACATATTATATTGACACAAGTAATGGTAGAATTAAACCTGTTACGTATTGGTTGGATGCTTATTTTGATGCTAAACCTGTGGCTTTAGCTTCAGATTATGATTTTATATTTCCTGGAAAAACATTTGAAGAAGGTGATATGAAGGTTTTTGAGTCTCATGTTGAACAGACTAATGTGGTTGCTGAAAATGGTATGATATATGTTTTAGATAAGGTGATTGAGCCTAGAGTAAATCAATATCAAAATTTATCTTCTGAGGAGTATGGTGGTAAGTATAGTACGTTTAAAAAACTATTGGAACGTTTTGGTTATTTTAATTATAGAGGAGAGCAAGAAGATCCAGAAACTGGAGAGGTTTTTCCTTTGCATTACCTAAGCTTTCATACTGGAATTGTAAATAACTTTTTACCGTTTAATCCAAATGATGAAAATTATCCATTTATAAAGAGTGCTGTTGATAGAACTTTAGCCAATAGTACAGGACTTATAGTGCCAACTAATGATGCGCTTCAGGCTTATTTGGATGGAGATAGTGTGATAGGGCAGTTTTATGATTCTTATGAAGATATGCCTTTAGATGTTTTAGGAAAGTTCTTAAGTCCGTTTTTTATTCCTGATTTTTGGTCGCTTTGTCCGTCTTACTTTGGTCAGACCTATGATGTTGGTTTGAATCTTGTTGATTTCCAGCCGGAAGATGTTGTTGATAGAAAGATGTGTAGTAACGGGTTTTTTGTTGGTGTTGATAAGGTTTATACAAATAGCAGTTTTGGTTCGGCTATGGGGCCAGTATTATTTGATCCAAACTATACCATAATGCTTAAATCAATTCAAGAATTAGGTATAGACAACGCTTTACAGAGTCAGGGTATTGATTTTTCAATTTTTGGAATTAGAAATGATCAATTTAGACAGGTTCAAGATCCTAATAGTGCTTTTAGAAAGATAACGGTTCTAGGGTACGAACCAGATTTGTCCGTAATATATATGTTGGTGGAAGGAGATCCTGTAGTGTCTAATAACCGTGTTTATCCAGATCCACTGGCTACAAACCCTAGTGCTTCAGATATTAGTTATGTAACAACTACTTTAAAAGATATTGTGCTTAACCAAATTGTTGAAGCTGCTGTAGATTTTAATTCAGATAACTATTACCAAACAAAGAGTGGTGAGTTTATTTATGCTACTGGTGGTAACAGTGTTTTAGGTGGAGGAAATATTAGTTCTGGTGTGTCTGCAGATGTTGTTGAAATTCAGGAAGGAAATAATGGTAAATTTTATGAAATGAGCACCTTCATTGAAAGGCCAGAGCATTTTACTGCAGGAACTTTATTAGATAATTTAGGTGCTTTTAGTATGTTCTATCAAGTGCTATCAAGTGCAGATGCTTTAATAGACATTCCTAGTTATGAAGAAGATAAATTAATCAACTTTCTTAGTCCATTAAAAACATATACTTTATTAGCTCCTAATAATAATGCGGTTTTACAAGCAATTACAGATGGTGTTATACCAGATCCAGACCCAGATTATTTAGCCACTTTAGATGAGTTAGGTTTGGCTATAGCTAAGCAAGACCTTCTGAATTTTGCTAAAAAACATTTTATACAACAAGCAATTCCTACTGATGGTCAGACCACGGGAACTTTTGCTTCGTTGTACTTTGCTGATGTTGTTGATTTTATACCTGTTTATGATCAATTCTCGGTTGAGAATAGTCATTCTGCATTATCGCTTACTTTAACGAATGTAGCCTCAGGTGAATCTGTTACAACTTCAGGTATAACTAACCTGCTATCTAGAAAAGTTGTAATTCACGAATTAGATAATTATATAAAATAATAAAACTTAAAGTTTATAAAATATGAAGGATAAATATAGGTCATATTCATATGTCTTAGTGTTAGCATGTGCTTTACTAACTGTATTCAATGCGTCTGCTCAGTCAAAAACCATTGTAACGGGTACTGTTTTAGGAGAAGCAGATAATTTCCCTTTAGCTGGAGCAACAGTTGCTGAGAAGGATAAAGATAATCGTATTATTAATGGTGTAGTTACTGATTTTAACGGTAGGTTTTCTATTGCTGTTAAAGACCCTAACAATACTTTAACTTTTTCTTTTGTTGGTTTTGTTACCAAAGAGGAAATTCCTGGTAGTAGAACAACAATTAATGTTAGTCTAACTGAAGACATATCAGAGTTAGATGCTATTTTAATTAGAGGAAAGAAAAAAGTATTTACAGGTGAATTTGAAATGGATGAGCGCCGAATTGCTACGGCGGTTCAAACCATAAATACAAAAGAAATTAGTGAAACAGTTTCTTCTGGAATTATGGATCAATTACAAGGACGATTAAGTGGTGTTGATATTGTTGCAAATTCCGGAGAACCTGGAGCAGGTATGTCTATTCGTATTCGTGGTACATCTTCATTAAATGCGTCTTCTGAACCATTAATTGTTATTAATGGTGTGCCTTTTGAAAGTGAAATTGATGACCTTTTTGATTTTGGATCAGCAGATGAGGAACAATATGCTGCTATGATTGGAGTTTCTCCTGATGATATTGAAGAAATATCTGTTTTAAAGGATGCTGCTGCTACGGCACAGTTCGGATCTCGAGCTGCAAATGGAGTACTTTTAATAACAACTAAGCGTGGTACTAAAGGGCCTGCAAAATTCTCATATAGTTATAGAGGTAGTGTTGGTTGGCAACCAGATGGTATTCCTATGCTAAACGGAGAGCAGTATTCTACGTTGATTAAAGACATGCTTAATACTACAGCTGAAACTACTAGACTGAGTTGGCCACAGGTGAATTTTGATCCAGATTATGAACTTTATGAGTTGTATAATAAAAATATTAATTGGGTAGATGAGATTACTAGAAAAGCAAGTACTAAAGAACATTTTCTAGGCGTATCTGGTGGTGGAGAAAAATCTTCGTATCGTGTGTCTGCAAGTTATAAAGATCAAGTAGGTACTACTGTTGGGAGTGCTTTTAAATTATTTACTACTAGAGCAATACTAGATTATAATATATCTGATAAAATATCAATTTCTTCAGAGCTATCATTTACACATGGCGATTTAGATAAGTCTTATAATGGTATTAGAAATTTAGCATTGATTAAAATGCCAAATCAGTCTATTTACCAAGTAGATGATGAAGGTAATTTAACAGATCAGTACTTTACTCCAGTTGATGCTTTTCAAGGATCTGGTACAGCTTACTATAATCCTGTAGCTATGGCAAACTTAGCTGAATGGAATATTGAAAATAATAGAATTACACCAATTTTTAGGTTCAATTATAAACCGGCTAAATGGCTAGATTTTAAATCTATTATATCATTTGATATTAATGTAGATAAAACATCACGTTTTACTCCAGAAGAAGCGATAGGAGCATCTTGGACAAATTCAAGTGCTAATAATGCCATATTTGCCGATGGTGAGTTTTTCGTTATAAGAACGGAAAACAGATTAGTGTGGAGCCCCGATTTTGGAGAAGATCATTCGCTTTTTGCAAGTGGTGCTATTCAAACTTTTGAAAAGACCAGTCAAGGATATTCGGCCCAATCTAGTAACTCACCAAGTAGCTTAATTCAAACGCCAATTGCATTAACAAGAATAGAAGGGAGTGGAAACAATTTAAGTTCAAGTTTTACTCAAAATAGAAATGTAGCTTATAACTTTATGTTTAACTACCAGTATTTAGATAGATATATTTTAAGTGGAGGTATTCGTTCTGAGGGTAATTCAAAGTTTGGTAGTAGTTACAGATATGGTACTTTTCCTAGTATTGCTGGTAAATGGATAGTTTCAAGTGAACCATTTTTAGAAAAAGCAGAATTTATTGATGAATTAGGAATTAGAGCTAGTTATGGTGTTAACGGTAACTCACCTAGTTTTAATTATGGACAATACAACACATATTCTACCTTTAATTATAACTACCTTGGAGAAAGACCAGTTTATCCTGATAATATGGAGTTAACTGATTTAAGATGGGAGACAGTAATTCAGCAAAATATTGGATTAACATATTCGTTTTTTGATAGAAGAATAAGTGGTGATTTAGAGTTTTATAAGAAAACTACCGAAGATATTTTAACAAAAAATACTTCTATTCCATCAACTTCTGGATTTTCAAGTGTACCATTTCTTAATTTAGGAGATATAAGTAATCAAGGTTTTGAACTTAGTGTGAGAACTAAAGTTATTGATAAGGAAGATTTTAGCTTAGATATTAATTTTAATATTGCGCGTAATAAAAACTTAATTGATAGAATAACTGAAGCTCAAGATGTGGAAGATGGAAATCCGCTTGCTACCGGTCCTGATGGTTATTTGAAAAGAATTCAAGAGGGAAACCCAATTGGGTCTTTTTATGGGTACCGCTATTTAGGAGTATATAGTACTTCTGATGATTTAGTTGCAAGAGACGAAAATGGTGATATTATATATGATTTAGACGGGTTACCAAAAAACATGGTATTTAATAGAACAACGGCCTTTAGCGCTGGAGATGCTATTTACGAGGATATTAATAAAGATGGTAATATTAACAGGTTAGATGTTGTGTATTTAGGTAATGCTAATCCATTATTATACGGTGGGTTTGGTCCAACAATTAGGTACAAAAATTTCCAGTTAAATGCATTTTTTAACTATAGGTACAACCAAAAACTTATAAATATTGCAAGAATGCAAACAGAAAGTATGGATGATTTGGATAACCAGAACACGGCTACATTAAGACGTTGGAGGTTTGAAGGGGATGTGACAGATATACCTAGAGCACACTGGAATAGTAGAGGAAGGGTAAATACTTTGGGTTCTGACCGTTTTCTTGAAGATGCTTCTTTTTTAAGATTAAAATATGTTACCTTGAGATATAATTTTCCAAAAGAATTTGTTAGCAAAATTAATTTCACTAAAGCATCTATTTTTGTTACAGGAACAAACCTTTTAACCTTTACAGAGTATTCTGGGGCAGATCCTGAAACTGGAAATAGTAGTGATTGGAAGAGATTAGGTTATGATACAAATCAAACACCAAGATCGCAACAAGTAACTGTAGGTTTAAATCTTACATTTTAAAACTGTAACAACTTTTAAGTATTATGAAAAGAAACATAATAAAAATATTAGCAATTATTGTTCCACTTATTTTTGTAACACTAACATCTTGTAGTGATTATTTGGAACTAGAGCCACAAGATAATCTTATACAACAAGAATTTTGGCAAAATAAGGAGCAGGTTTCTGCAGCCGTTGCAGGTTGTTATGCCTCAATGAATCAGTCTGGATTTACAGATAGAATATTTAAGTGGGGTGAATTAAGAGCTGAAATGTTAACCTCATTAAGAGCAGGTAGTAATGAAAACAGTATGATGGTGAATTATATTATTCCTACTAATACCTTAGTAAGATGGAATGATTTCTATGAAACCGTTAATTATTGTAATCTGGTATTAGAGTTTGCTGGTCAAGCTCAGGAAAGAGATTTGTCATTCACAGAAGCGGAGTTGGCTAATTTTGAGGCAGAAGTGTTAACCATTCGCGCTTTAGTTTACTTAACTTTAATCAAAAACTTTAGAGACATACCTTTGGTTTTAACTGCTACATCAACTAGTCAAGTAGATTTTTATCCACCAAAAAGTACAGAAGCTGAGGTGTTAGCTCAAATAATTTCAGATTTAAAAATTGCAGTACAAAATCTTAATCTAGGATATTCGCAATCTGCTGGTCATGATAAAGGTAGAATGACTAAGGGCGCAGCTTTAGCTATTTTGGCTGATGCCTATTTATGGAGCGAGCAGTATAATGAATGTATAGCAGCTACTCAGCAAATTATTGATTCTGGGCGCTATAGTTTAGTAGATGGTGCTGATTGGTTTGATGATATCTTTTTTAATGGGAACTCAAGCGAAGGTGTTTTTGAACTTCAATTTAGTGATATTAATAATACTTATAAGAACTCATTTTTTATTGGTAACCCGACATATGCTCCTATAGCACATATTAGGCAAATATATGCTGATTACCCAGATGATATACGAACAAATTATGCTACGTATGATCATGAATTAAATAGAGTGTTTAAATTTGCTGGTGTTGATGCCACAGGATTATACCGCGGAGAACAGGAGTTTTTTAATACATTTATTTTTTATAGATATGCAGAAGTGTTATTGATGCAGGCAGAAGCATATATATTATCTAGTGAGAATAAAGATTTGGACAAAGCTGCTAGTCTTATTGAACAAGTTCATCAACGTGCAACAGGAGCACCATTAGAAGTTGATATCGATGAGGGGTCTTTGTTAAATGTTTTATTGTTAGAACGTCAAAAAGAATTTGCCTTTGAAGGTAAAAGATGGTATGACTTATTACGTTTTGCACGTAGAAATAATTTTCAGGAACAAAATCTAATTTTAGATTTGGCCGATATTAAAAGTGGTTCAGATAATTATGAACTTATTTTGAGTTTTTATTCAGAACCAGAATCATATTTTTTACCCATTTATCAAGATGAGGTTGATTTAAACCCGAATCTAGATCAGAACCCTTATTATCAAAATTAAAAATTATATTATGAAAACGAACAAATTAATTACTTGGATTGGAGGTCTTTGTGCGTTTATGTTCTTATTAAATGCATGTAATGACGATCTTGACGGAACTACGTTTTTTACAACGGATGAGATGACGATTATTGGAACTCTAGAGTCAAATCCAGAGAAATTTTCGTTGTATGTAGAAATTCTTAAAAAGGCTGGGTTTTATAACTCTTTAAAGAGTTACGGAAACTATACATGTTTTGCACCTACAAATGAGGCGGTACAAAGTTTTATTCAAGAAAATTTTAATGTAAATTCTTTAGATGACCTTTCATCAGAAGAACATATTGAATATTTAAGAATACTTGTGAAATTTCATACTATGAAAAGTGGTAGACTTACAAGTAGTTTTATTGAAGGTAGGCTTCCAGATACAACTTATACAGGAGATTATTTAACTACTTCATTTTTGAGAGGTGGAGGTATAGCTAATGTAGAGATTAATAGAGAAGTTACTTTAGATCAATATGATATACGTACAAACAATGGAATTATTCATGCCATTGATGGGGTATTATCGCCATTTATTGATGCCATTCCAGCAACAATGGAAAAGGCAGGAACGCATACAATTTTTGTTGAGGCATTAAAACAAACTGGTTATTATGAGTTCTTTTCTGTAGTATTTAATGAATTCGGAACTAAGAATAATTTTACCATATTGGCGGAATCAGATGAGATTTATGCTCAAGAGGGCATTTTTTCTTTTGACGATTTAGTTACTAGAATTTCTCCAGACGATTCTGATTTTTTAAATCCAAATAATGATTTAAATAGATTTATTGGATATCATGCTACTAAAAATTTCTTGTATACTGCAGATTTTCCAGAAGATAATTTTATAAATACAGTTTTACCTAGAAATGCCATCAAGTCTTTTAGAACTGATAAAGAATTAAGGTTAAATGAAACGGAAACAGGAGTTGATGATACTTGGACATCTTTAATAAGTGAAGATAGTAATTACCCATCTAAAAATGGAGTATATCATACAGTGGACAAATTGTTTACCATATTTGTGCCTAAACCAAAACATATTATTTATAATTTAATTAGTGACCAACCTGAGTACCAATCTGGTTTAATTCGTTCGCATCAAAAAGTGCCAAGTACTGCTTGGGAGCGTATACGTTGGTTCCCTGAATCAGATGTTAGGTATTTAAAGCAAAGTAGAAATTCTAATATTGATCATACCGTTTTAGACATAGCTAATGTTGCTTGGTTTGAGTTTGATACACCGGTAATACCAAAAGGTAAATATGAAATGTTATGTATGGGTAACTTTGGTAACAATGCACGTGCTATATTTCAAATTTATTGGGATGGTGAACCAATTGGACCTGTATACGATATGACTAGTAGAGCAGCTGATACAGGTTGGCCTGATGAGGTATTAATGGAAAGTAGAGGTTGGAGATTAGGCTATGAAGAATATGTAGACAATAATGGTGTTTCACAAGCCGAAAAAGCTGGTAATTCTAGATTTATCATTTCTAGAGAGTTATTGATAGGAGAACAAAAAAGTCATGTAATAAGATTTGAAACTCTAAAATCTGGAAATAGCCCAATGGACTTTGTTGAATGGATACCAGTAGATTAATATATAATAGATTAATGAAAGAACACATAATGAAAAATAGAACTAATACCATTTTTAACTTTGGCCGCCTTCTAATGATAGCAGGTTTGCTTATAACTTATAGTTGTAAGGATGATGCCTGGGATGCTCATTATGAGCAGCTAGATTCAAGGCTAGAGACTAATATTCTGTCAATCCTTTCAGAGGACCCTGATTATTCAATATTTGTTAATTACTTATATCAAACAGGGCTTAATGAGGCATTAGAAACTGCACAAGCATATACGGTTTGGGCACCAAATAATGCTGCTTTTGGTCAAGTTTCTAGTGACATTGTTAATGATCCGGATTTGTTGAAAGCACTTATAGGTAACCATATCAGCCTTTTTTCTTTCAATACCGCTAATAATGAACAAACCTTTGTTAAAATGTTTAACGATAAGTATGTTGAATTTTTAAATTCAAATACGGCTTCTAGTTTTGGAGGTATAGATATTTTAGAAAAGGATATTTTGGCATCTAATGGTATTATTCATACTATGAATGAGGTGTTAGAGGTTAGTCCAAATATTTGGGGCTACCTTAATGAGAATGAAGACCAATTTCCAACTTTAATGACTTTTCTAAACCAGTTTAATGAAACAGGTTTTGATGAAGCAAATAGTGTTAAAACTGGTACTAATACTTTAGGTCAAACAGTTTACGATTCTGTCTTTAAATCTACCAATACTTATTTCAAAACTATTGGTGATTTAAGTTCTGAAGAAGAACGTTTTACATTTATTGGTTTAACTGAGAATATTTATGCAGAAGTTTATGATGATTTAGATGATTACTACAGAGTTTTTCCTGTAGATTCAACTAAAAGCAATACAGATAAGGCAATTTTTAGAAATTTAAATTACCCATTTGTAAATTCAAATGATTTAGGTATGACATCAATAACTTCTACTACAGGAGGTGAAGTTGTGATTGATCCTTCAGATATAGCAGAAGATGTAAGTTTAAGTAATGGGAATTTATTATTACTAAATGATTTAACTTTTGATCCAGTTGGACTAATATACAAGCCAATTAGGTTTGAGGTTGAAAATAATGATATAAGAACTATAGGGTCATTAACAGACTTTTCTATACAAAAGAAGTATGACGCCTTTGCTTCTGGACAGTTTACTAACGTAATTAGACTTTTAGAAAACCCAGACGCTACTGAAAGTAATAACTATTTTGAATTAAACTTTAGCAATGTCCTAGCAGCTAGTTATAATCTAAATTTAAAGTTTACACCTGTAGGAGCTTCTCAAGACACAAAATTAAGGTTTGAACTAAGGCTTATTGCACCTAACTTCCGTCCTACTTTAGTTAGAATACCAGCTATTGTGGTTAGTAATTTAGAAGATGGCGTTGTAACTATTGGAGACGTTATAAATAACTCCTTTTATGTTAACGGCTTAGAGGGAAATTATTTCTTTATGAATTTAAGAATTTATGTAGATGTTAGTGAACCAGAACTATTATTATATGACCGCCATTTTGGTCTTGACTATGTAGAATTAGTTCCAACAGAATAATTAATACTATCAAAAAATTAAATATGAATTATCTGACCATGATGAAAATTAAACATAAATATTCTCTGCTTTTCATTTTATTTTTCGGAATTACTTTGGCATTGCGAGGACAAGAAAAATCTAATTTAACCGTAACAGGTACGGTTTTAAGTGCTAGCGATGACCAACCTATTTTAGGTGCTAATGTAAGAGTTGGGGAGTTCTCTTCAGTTTTAACTGATGAGTCCGGAAATTTTTCTATTGAAGTTCCCGATGGTAGAGTAACACTTATAGTAACTAATCCAAATTTTCAAGCTAAAGAAGTAGCTCTTAAAATGCGAAAATCTTTAGAAATTAAATTGTATGAAAATGGTTTTGACTCTTATTACGATCAACATGTACATATGTTTGTAAAAGATCAACCTAATTCTACTGTTGTTAATGCTATTTCCACTAAAGATGGAAATATAGCAACACCTAAAGAATCTTTAGCCAATATTATAAATGGAACAGAGTTAAGTGGTGTTAGAGCAATTATGCGTTCAGGTGTTCCTGGAATAGGTGCTAATATTTTTATTAGAGGGTATAACACTATTAATGGAAACACGCAACCATTGATTATTGTTGATGGAATGATGATTGAAACTAATACATTTAGTAATAATAATTTAATAGGGGGTTATAGTTATGATCCTTTATCAGATATTAACCCAAAAGATATTGCTCATATTACTGTGATAAAGGATGCGGCATCAATTTATGGGTCTAGAGCTGCAAATGGAGTCATTCTAATTGAAACTAATAAGGCAGAAAATATATCTACTAAAATTGATTTATATGTTCAAGGAGGTTTAAATTTTTCGCCGAATAATTTGCCATTGATGAATAGCAATCAGTATAGAACGTATTTGTCAGATCAAATGAACAGTTCTGGATTGTATACCATTGATGAAATTGGTAGAATGCCATTTTTTAACGAAAATGAAGCATTTGAGGATTATCAAAAATATCATAACGAAACCAACTGGCAAGATGAAATATTTAGCAATAATTATGTGAATGACTATTATTTGAGAGTAACTGGTGGGGATGAAATTTCTAAGTATGGGGTTTCAGTTGGTTACTCAACCAATAAAGGTGTAGTGAATAATTCTGGTTTTGATAGATTTACAACACGTTTTAATGCAGAAACTAGTGTTACTGAAAGATTATTCTTGAATACAAATTTAAGTGTAAGTTACACAGATAGAGATGTGTTTGATGATGGTTTATTAAGTTCTTCTCCAATTTTTTCTGCACTTAGTAAATCTCCTTTCTTAGCACCTTTTGTACCAAATGCAGATGGGGTTGTAACAGGAATTTATGAAGATGTAGATGAAATAGGAGGTTTTAGTAATCCTGTAGCAATAACAGATAATGCAATTTTTGCAGCTAAAGATTATAATTTATATGGGCACTTAAAAGTTTCGTATAAGTTAGCAGATAAATTAACCTTAAGTTCTTTAACTGGAGCTAATTATATTAAGAATAGACAAAATGTGTTTTTACCAGATTTAGGGCTTTCTCCAGAGTTTAATGAATTTGGAGATGAGCAGGTTAGAACATCTAAAGTAAGTGCCGAAAGTTTATTTGCAATTTATAATGATACAAGGTTAAATTATTTATTTAATGTAAATACGCTTCATGATTTTGACGTTAATTTAGGTTTCCGGTATAATCAAAATAATTATGATAACTCTTATTCTACAAGTGGTAATGCCGGAGATGATCAATTTACCTCATTAGATAGTGGAGACCGTTTAACATTTGTAACTTCAGGTAGTATTGGTAACTGGAAGTATGCTTCTTTATACGGTAATGTTGATTATTCCTTTATAAATAAATTTTTTATTAGTTTTAATATGTCTGTTGATGCTTCTTCAAGATTTGGAGATGATTATTCAGCAAGGTTTTTTCCTGGTTTAGGGGCTGCTTGGTTAGTTTCATCTGAAAATTTCCTAGCTAATAATTCTTTCATTGATAAACTAAAAATACGTGGTAGTTACGGTTTAACGGGTAATGATGGAATTGGTAATTATAATGCCGAATCTTATTTTGTTTCAAACAGATTTTTAGAAGGAACTGGTTTAATTAATGGTAATATTGCTAATAGTTCTATAAGATCTGAAGAAACGGCTAAAGCTAATTTAGGTATTGATTTAGGTTTATTTAATGAGAGATTGTCTTTTAATTTTGATTTTTTCAATAATGTTACAGATGGTTTATTAAATTTAAATGAGTCAAGTCCTATTTATGGTAGTGAAGGTTTTTTAGATAATAACGGAAAACTTAGAAATCAAGGTATTGAATTTGGTTTTAATGCACGTGTTATCAATACAAGTGACTTTAGCTGGGATATTGGTGGTAATATTTCAAAATATAAAAATGAAATCGTTTCATTACCTGGTCAAAGTGAAATCATTAATGTTAATAGTGTAAATGCTACTATATTAAATCAAGAAGGAAGTGCTTTAGGTTTGTTTTATGGATATAAAACCGATGGAATTTATAACAATGTTACAGAAGCTAATTCTAGTAGGCTAAGTTATATTGATGCTCAAGGATTTGAACAGCCATTTGTTGCTGGAGATGTGAAGTTTGTTAATGTAGAGGATTCTGATAATATTATTAATGAAGATGATAGAGTTGTTATTGGTGATCCAAATCCTGATTTTACTGGAATGATATTCAATACTTTTAAATATAAAAACCTTGAGTTGTCTGCTATATTCTCTTTTAGCCAAGGAAACGATATTTATAATGCACTTAGATGGAAAAATGAGGCAATGAATGATTTTTCTAATCAAAGTTTAGCTGCTGCTAATCGTTGGACTGTAAGTAACCAGAACACAGATATTCCGCGTGCTGTTTATGGAGACCCTAGTGGTAATTCTAGATTTTCGGATAGATGGATTGAAGATGGTTCTTATTTCCGCCTTAAAACAATTTCATTATCATACACTCCAGAAGCCTTTAACACAACCTTTTATATTACAGCAAATAATATACTAACTTTTACAGATTATCTTGGATATGATCCTGAAGTAAGTACTTCTCAAGTAAGTTATTTACAAGGTATTGATGCTGGTTTTACACCACAGTATAGTTCTGTACTAATAGGAATTAGAGTAGGGATATAATCATTCAAAATATAAAAACACATATAATGAAACAATATATAAATATTACATTAGGAATACTCTTAGGTTTAACTATGTTTACTTCTTGTGAAGACCTTTTAGATGTTTCTCCAGAAGAAGTATTGCTGGCTGATGATTATTTAGGAGACAACGAATTAGATGCTAGAGCAGCTTTATTTGGGGTACTTGGACAAATGCAAGAAGTTGCAGGACAATATGTCTTTCTAGGTGAATTAAGAGGAGATTTAGTAGATGTTAATAGTAACACTTTAGATGAGCTTAGACAGATAAGTAATCATAGTGTAGATGAAGATAATAGTTTTGCAGATCCTACTACTTTATTTTCTATAATCAACAATTGTAATTTTGCATTAGAGGGTATAGATACAGAAGCCTATGATAACTTATTAGCAGATGATTATGCCTCTATTCTTAGAATTAGAACATGGGCACAAATGCAAATCATGATTAATTATGGTAAATTGCCTTATATAACAACGCCTATAAGAACAAATGATGATTTAGAAGAAGATTACCCTTTATTAACCATTGAAGAAGCTATAGATGTTTTGATTGCTAATTTACAGCAAATATCAGATATAGATAATGTAACAAAATATGAAAACTCATTAGGGTTTAATATTTTTAAAATGATTCCTGACCAAAACTTACTTCTTGGAGATTTACATTTATGGAAGGGAGATTTTATTCAAGCAGCTACTCAATATAAGCAGTTTTTAGATGATAATGTATCGGGTAACGTTTATAACCTTAGTTCTAACCAAAATACGGTAGCAGAAAGTGGTACTAGTTATTCAATTACTAGTAGATGGAATAATCTATTTCAAGATAATATTGTTGGTAATGAAGTGGTTAATTATGTTGCATTTAGTGATCAATTTCGCCAACCAAATGATAGTTATGAAATATTAACAACACAATTAAAACCATCTGAATCAGTAATACTGAATTGGGGTAGTCAATTTATTGGATTTGAAGGTGCTCCTGTTTTACCAGGAGACCTAAGAACTTTGGGGAATAGTTCATATAGAGGAACTGGTGATTCTGCTGTTATTACTAAGTATCAAAATGAATATTTTGTATGGAATAGAATACCAAAAGTTTACTTAAGATATGCTGAAGCTATTAACTATGCAGGGTATCCAGATCATGCTTTAACAATTATTAATGGTATTTTTAATAATCCTGATGTAGCACCAGTAAGTGCTAATATTTTTGGAAACGCTGAATCATTTTTAAATTTTAATATTAATGATTATTATAGTACCAATTCTAGTAATCAACCAACATCTGGAAATTTAGGTGTTAGAGGTAGAGCAGGAATGGCTCCAGTTTCTGTTGCTGATGAATTGGAGGGTGCAGAAAGAATTGAGGCAGTAGGAGCTCTAATTTTAAATGAAGCAGCATTAGAACTAGCTTTTGAAGGCAACAGATGGGAAGATTTACTACGTTTTGCCATAAGAGCAAATGACGCTTCAATTATAGCAAATGCAGTTGCAGACAAATTTGAAACGTCTGGAGATTTGGCTGGTGCTGCAACAGTAGGAGCAAAATTAATGAATCCTAATAATTGGTTTTTACCTTTAACAATTCCTAGTAATTTTTCATCAACATCAGAAGATTAGAACTTAATTCTTTAATTTTCTTCTTTTCAAGTATATGTTGTAAGAATTAGGAAAGTTTAAATTAGTTTAAAAAAGAGCTCTATGTATTACATACATGGAGCTTTTTTTTGTTTCTACGCTATTTATATAATTTATTGAAGATTATGGTTTGATATTTCAAATGATTTACCTCAATTGCCTTAAGGTTTTATATGATTTTGACAGAGAAAATTTATTGATTGAGGCAATCATGTATGACTTTTTTTGTCTACCAGAAAGCGTTTAAGTTAAATTTATAATAATAGTTTTATTTAAATTTAATACATGAAAGAGCATAAGTATATCTCATTATATGTTTAAAAATGATTATAGTATAGGTTTAAGGCGTTAAAACTTAAGAATAAATAAAACAGTAATTCGATACTATAAAGGACTTTTAGGGCAATCCTGTTAGTATATATAATGGTTAACATTTAACTTTTAATAGTCTAAATATTATTTTCTTGGTTATAGAAGTATTACTGATTAGGTAGATCTTAGAAGTTCTTTTTTTTGTAGAGAATAAATAGAATTGAGGAAATGACTATTAGTCAAACTGTAGTTTAGAATAAACTTGTTAGTGATTTAAATATTTTAAAAAGAAAAGCCGCGGTTATAACCGCGGCTTTAACAAATAATCATATTATTATGATTATAATTATTTACAAACTATTATTAATACCCTGGGTTTTGTAATAAAGCCGTATTTAAACTAGTTTGAGATGTAGGTAATGGGAATAAGTAATTATTCAAACTAAAATTACGTATTGAAGAAGGCTGTACAACAAGACATCTTCTCATACCAACTCCAGTCATAGTGCTTTCTTCTGGGAAACCATAGGCAGAAGGGTTGTACAATTCAGGAGCAGCCCCATCATATGCGGTACCTTCTATAACTGCACCATATATTGCTTCTCCTAAAACTTGCTCAGCAATACCCCATCGTTTTAAGTCATTAAATCTAGTAAAACCTTCAGCATAAAGTTCTATAGTACGCTCTCTTCTAATTTCTGTTTCAATATCCATATTATTAGCAGTTAAGAAAGCATTTGTAAGACTAGGTAAACCTGCTCTTGCTTTAACTAAATTGATAGACTCAGCCATTTGGCCGTCTGTTAAACTACCATTCAATTCATACAATGCCTCTGCATACATTAAATATACTTCAGCTAAACGTAATAAAGGCATATCATAAGCTTCAGTTCTTGTTGCTCTGTAAGCTTCACTAGTTCCCCATAACCAACTCATGAATTTTGAATTCCTATAGCCAAAGTTGTTCGTTCCAGTTAATGGGTTGTCTCCAGTTTGAGGGATGTCACCTAGTACTCTATGATAAGTAAAGTATGCTCTCATTCTGTAATCTCTATTTGCGAATTCATCTTGAGTTTCTGCGTACCCTTGGAATAATGGAGAGTCAGAAATTGGCAAACCATCTGTACACAAGAACATATCAATCATTTTTCTACTAGGTTTAGTTCTTCCTTCGTAAACATGACTTACTAAAGTACCCGCTTGTCTAAGTACAAAATCATATTTGGTATAAAAGATAAACTCTTTATTAGAAGATTTATCTAATCCACCAGGATTAGATCCACCATCCTCTAAATTAAATAAGAAATTTGAACTTAAATCATCAAGAACATCATTATGATCCCAAAGCTCAAAAGTTCCTGAATCCATTATAGATTTTGTTAATGTTACCACTTCTTGCAAATATGGCGTGATTTTAGAAGCGTCATATCCTGCGCTACCAGCACCAGAAGAAGTACCATCACCATCAGTTGAAGTACCAACATATTTTAACCAAGTAGCTTCATGTAATAAAACATCGGCTTTATAAGCTTGTGCAGCTTCTTTGCTGATTTTTCCTTTATCAGATCCTCCAATATTAGCTTCATTTGGTAAACCTGCTATTGCTGCATCTAAATCTGCTAATACTTGAGCAGTAACTTCATACCTACTGTTACGAGGACCATAATAAATTTCTTCGTCAGCAGGCACGTCCAATGGTTTTAGTACTAGTGGAACACCACCAAATCGTTGCATTAATTGGAAGTAGTGAAAAGCTCTAAAAAAGTGAGCAACGGCCACATATTCAGCAATGCTTCCTTCACCAGTATAAACCTCTGCTCTAGCAAGTAATAGGTTAATATCTCTAATTCCTATATAAGCGTTTGAAAAAATAGCGTCAGATTCTGGTGCCTGAAGATTTCCTCTACTATATTCTTGCATATCACTTTGCTCGTCATATCCAATTAAATCTGAACCATGATCAGAATAACGCCCTTGGTCATTCCATCTTGGAAGTCTAGTATAAAAATGGTTAGATCCAGTTAAGAAGTGACTAGCTTCTGTATAATACACCGCATCAGTAATTTGTGCCGGTGGTGTTAGATCAATAAATTCCTTTTCACAAGATGTCATGAACATCATTATAAAGGGTAATATTGTATATATTATTTTTTTCATTTGTATAAAATTTATAATTAATGTTATTTATCTTTAAATAGAAAATTTCACACCGAATGCCCATGTACGCATAAATGGATATGCACTTGCATTCGTACTAGCTCTAAATTCAGGATCATACCCATCTTTTACGGCACTAGATTCCCATAAGTCATTTCCAGAGAAATAAATACGAGCATTATCAATTTCAGTATTTCCTATTTTTAGACCTGGAATATTATAACCTATAATAAGTTGTTTTAACCTAATATATCTATTGTTTTGTAAGATATGGTCTTTACTTCTATAATTCCATCTTGAAATACCACGTTGTGTAGTTAATCTAGGGAATTCTGCATTTCGGTTATCTTCAGTCCAAGTTCTTCCTAACCAAGTATTAGATTGGTTTTGCCATTCTGCTTGAAAAGGTTGTGCAAAGTAACCCGTTCTATAAATTTGATGTTCTAATGTACCTTGGAAAAATGCACTTAAATCCCAATTCTTATATTTTATATCAAAATTTAATCCATAAACATAATGAGGATTAGCGTCTCCATGATAAGTTAAATCATCATTATTAAGAGAACCGTCTCCATTTGAATCAACTACCCTCATATCACCAGGACGTAAGGCATCATTTGATGTTTGAGAAGGTAATATACCTCCAGGTGTTAAACTAGCATAATAAGCATCAACCTCTGCTTGAGAATCAAAATACCCATCAGTTTCCCATAAATAAAATGAGTTGATAGGTTTTCCTAAAATATTTCTACCTCTGGCAGCATCATTTAAGTTTTCAAAAATAGTTTGTGCCCCACTATATTCAGTAATTTCATTTCTGGTGTCACTCATGTTAGCGCTAACAGATATATCGAAATCACCAATTTGGTCTCTCCAACCTAATGATATTTCCCAACCATTATTCTCTAAAGTTCCAATATTGGTAAAAGGCGCATTTGCTCCCACTGCTTGAGGAAGAATTTCTCTAACTAGCATACCAACATTTTTCTTTTTAAATAAGTCTACAGAACCAAATACTTTATTATCAAATAATCTGAAATCTAAACCTATTTCTGAGTTTACTACACGTTCCCATGATGTATCGGCACTAAATAAATTACTTGCTCTAGATGTAATTTGTTGAGCTGCTGTGGTTTGACCAAAAACAGTAGTTCCAAATCCTACAGTGGATAAATAGTTGTCAAAATTACCAATACCTGAAGTACTACCTAACTCACCATATCCACCTCTTAACTTTAAGAATGATATAACGTTACTGTCTGCAAGAAAATCTTCTGAACTTATTACCCATCCTCCAGATACACTAAAATAATTTGACCATTTTGAACCTTCGGCAAATCTAGAAGATCCATCTCGTCTACCTTGAAATTCAAATAAATATTTGTTTTTGTAATCATAATTAATACGACCAATGTAACCATAGAAGCCCCAAGTAGAACCTCCACCTTCAGTAGCAACATTTTGATCAGTTGCACCAAGATTTAAATCATATACTCCGTAATCAGTAAAACCTGACTCACCTGCACCAGTTCTTCTAGCTCTTAGATTATTACTTATATTTCTATCAGCCTCAATTGAAAGAAGTCCAGAAACATTATGGTCACCGAAGCTTTTGTTATAATTTAAAGCTGTTCTATAGTTTCTATAAACCACACTGCTAGTTTGTTCTTGAATCCAAGAGTTACTATGTATTGTGGTAGCAAAATTATCATCCCAATCGTATAGAGGAACAATTAACTCATAAGTTTGGTCTTCACTAGTTTGTTTACTATAAGAGTAAGAACCAGAAATATTCAAATCATCTGTTATTTTATATGTCAGCTGTCCAAATATTTTAAGTTGTTCATCTATAAAGCTTCTACGTCCTCCGTCTGCAACTTCACCGATAGCATTTCTACGCCCTGCAATATTAACACCTCCAAAAACAGAGTAATAATTTCCACCTGGAGTATAAGTTGGGAACAACGGTGCATCCCATGTAGCAGCTTCTCTAGCTAAACCACCTTGAGGTCCATCAACTTCATTGTTGAAAAAAGTAATATTTGTTGTTAAACTTAACCTATCGCTAATCTCAGTATTATAATTAAAAGAAACATTATATCTGTCAGCAATGTCGTCAGCAACTCTTAAACCACCAACATTTTTATCATAACCTGCAGAAATACGGAAGTTACTTCTTTCATCACCGCCAGAAATACTAACATTATGTTGACTAGAAGTAGAATTTCCAAACATTTCATCAAACCTATTTCCATTAGCCATCCAAATTCTTCCATTAATAGGTAAATCATACCATCCCTCTTCACCGTTAGCAATTCTTTGTACGATGTCTCTATTATTCCAAAAGAAATAACGAGGTGGTTTCCCAGCGGCTATATCTTCGTCAGCAGCTGCCGCGTAAAGTTGCCCATATTCAGACATTGTTGGTGATGGAGGACGTATACCAATAGTACCCATTCTTACAACAGAGCTAATATCTACCTTAACATCACCTCTTCCTTTTTTAGTTGTAACTAAAATAACACCACCAGCAGCACGAGCTCCATATACCGAAGCAGAACCACCTTTTAAAACACTAATACTTTCAATATCATTAGGGTTCATGTTATTAAAGGATTGTGCATTAATTGCAGGAACACCATCAATTACAATAAGAGGAGAAATTCCATTAATAGAAGATGCACCCCTAATTAGAAAATTGATATCCTCGTCTCCAGGTCTTGAAGAGTTACGTGTAACTGTTAATCCAGGCGTTCTACCTTGAAGTGCTAAAGCTGCACTACCTTGTGCCAAATCTTCAAAGGCTTCAGCTTTTACTTGCTCAATGGCACCAGTTAAAGTTTCCTTCTTAGCGGTTCCATAACCAATTACCACAACTTCGTCTAATTGTGCAAGGTCTGGTTGTAAAGTTACATTTATGGTAGTGTTATTACCTACAGCAACTTCTTGAGTTTCAAAACCTAAATAAGAAAATACTAATGTAGCTCCAGAAGGAACATTAATAGAATAGTTACCATCAAAATCGGTAACTGTACCAGTTGATGTTCCCTTAACAAGAACATTAACCCCAGGAACTGGACCGCTGTTATCTGAACTAACAACCGTTCCGGTTACAGTGGAGTTTTGGATCTCTGCAGTAATTGTGGTTGGGTTTACTGCATTTACCTGAGTAGATAGGGTTGATAGCACAAAGGCCATTACCCAATACAAACTTGCGTAATTTTTCAGTCTAAGCTGATAATTTCTAAGTTTTGTCATAAATGTTTAGTTTAAAATATTAATAAATTGTTTAGTTTTTGAACCCGATTAAATCACATGGATGAAATAATGCGAATTCGAAGTATACAATATTAATTAGAAGTGAAATATGTTTTGATAAACTATAGGGCAAGAACTATAAATTATTGCCCTAATAAATATGTTGTGGAGTATTTATGGGGCTAGTTTATTGATTAGGCTCGGTTTGTTTAAGGTTTAGTTTGAATTTGTATGATGTATTTATATGTGAAAAGAATATAAAATTATTTTTCACCCAAAATTATTATTAAGGTACTAGCCTTGGATGATAAAATATGATTCTCGGGAATTTGTTAAAAAGAACTATAGTTTATAGTATTTGAGTTATAATTTATTAGTGTTAAAAAGCTTTCTTGTTAAACTTGTATAATGATTAAAAGTGTTAAAGATTAAGGTAATTATTACAATTTTGATGGATGATATTTTTAATGTTTTAAAATTATAAACACAATACTTAAATTTAATTTAGAAAGATGACACGAATATTTTTGCTTTTATCTGTTTTCTTAATTGTTTCTTGTAAGTCGCCAAAAAAAGAGGAGCAGCCTGAAACATTTAGTTTGGATAAGGTTTTAGAAAATAATGTACGTAAAACCCAAAAAACACTGGAGACTTTGTCCGTAAATCAGGGGTTTCCTAGAAATATTGAAAAAGATACCAAGGACTGGCATACGGTTGGTGTTAGAGATTGGTGTAGTGGTTTTTGGCCTGGGGTTATTTGGTATGCGTATGAGTTTTCTAAAGATGAGAACTTAAAAAAACATGCGGAGATATTTACTAAACCTTTAGATACAATTGCATATAGTCCAGCAGATAATCATGACATTGGTTTTATGGTGTATTGTAGTTATGGTAATGGATATAGGTTAACTGGTAATGAAGAGTATAAAAAAGTATTGCTATCAGCAGCTGATACTTTAGCTACTTTATATAATCCTAAAGTGGGTACAATTTTATCTTGGCCAAGTCAAAAACATAAATTTAAGTATAATACTATTATTGACAACATGATGAATTTGGAGCTTCTTTTTTGGGCAGCAAAAAATGGTGGTAATAAAGAGTTGTATGATATAGCTAAAAGTCATGCAACTAAAACAATGGATCATATCGTACGTAAAGATAATGCAGTATATCACGTAGGTTCTTTTGATGAGGAAACCGGGGAGTTTTTAAGAGGTTATACGCATCAAGGTTATGATCATGAGTCTATGTGGGCTAGAGGTCAAGGATGGGGTGTTTATGGTTTTGCTGTGGCATATAGAGAAACTGGTGATAGTGCATTTTTAGAGACTTCTAAAAAACTAGCAGATCATTTTTTAAACCGTTTACCGGAAGATGGAGTTCCTTATTGGGATTTTGATGACCCTAAAATTCCTGAAGCGCCTAAAGATGCTTCAGCAGCGGCTGTGGTTGCATGTGGGTTATTTGAGTTAGTTAATTTACTGGAAAATGAAGAGCTTAAGGCTAAATATTTTGAAGCCGGTAAAAAGTTAGTACAAGAATTGAGTTCTTCTGAGTATTTAAGCGGAGATGAAAATCAAGCTTTATTGTTACATTCTACTGGTCATTATCCAAAAAACTCCGAAATTGATGTACCAATAATTTATGCTGATTACTATTATATGGAGGCTCTTTTAAGACTTAAAAAGTTAGGAGAATCTATTGATAGCGAAAAGGTTTTGGCGAAAAACTAAATGACGGAAGGCTTAAAATTAATATAGGTCTATAATTATTTTCACTAATAAAATAAATTGCAAAGGGTATGGTTAAAAATCATACCTTTTTTTTGATTTTATTTTTCACAAAATAAATGATTCATTTAGTGAATATGGTGGTGGTTTATAAATTTTGGTATGGATAAATTATTCAAAGCTTCCGGTAAATTTTAAAAAAAACCACAAAAGAACTATGCTTTACATTGTATGGACTATGATTTATAAATAAAACCATAGGTAATTGATAATATTGTATGTGAATAATAATTAGTATGTTGTTCTTAGAGCAACAATAAGTAAAGAAACTTACACTGTTTTTAATACTCATTATTTGATCGTTAGTTTTAGTTGTTGCCCGATTAAATCTGGAAGTAAATAACTTTCTTTTAGAGTCAATCGGGCTTTTTTTAATTAGGATTCATAAGATGTTTTAAAAGAAGGATGAAAGAAAAAATTATTCTATTTGCGCTATTAGCCTTGGTATTAAATTTAGGTTGTGATAATTCTTCTAAAGAATCTGTTAAGGTCGTAATTGATGAGAAAAGTGAGGATGGTCGAATGCAATGGTTTAAAGATGCCAAATTTGGTATGTTTATTCATTGGGGTGTATACTCACAAGCTGGTGGGGAATGGAATGGCGAAACAAATCATGCAGAATGGCTACAATTTACCGCTAAAATTCCTTTAAAAGAATATACGAATTACGCTAAGTCATTTAACCCGGTAAAGTTTAATGCCAAAGAATGGGTTTCCATTGCTAAAAATGCTGGAATGAAATACATTGTTATTACTTCAAAACATCATGATGGTTTTGCAATGTATAATTCTCAGACTAGTTCACATAATATTGTTGAAGGTTCAGCATTTAAAAGAGATCCTTTAAAAGAGTTGGCTGAAGAATGTGAAAAGCAAGGGCTCAAATTCTGTACATACTATTCTTTAGGTAGGGATTGGGAAGATCCAGATTGTCCAACAGGGTATGCTGGTAATATTGCTTGGAGGAGTAACTTAATAGATTACCCAATTGAAAAAAATAAAGTCTTACAACGGTACTTAGATAGAAAAGCTATTCCTCAGGTTAAAGAACTACTTACAAATTATGGCCCGATAGGAATTATGTGGTTTGATACTTATGAGTTGGTAAGTAAGCAACAAGGGCAAAAAATTGTTGATATTATTAGGGAGCTACAGCCTGAATGTATAATTAATAGTCGTGTAGGTCCATGTTTAGGTGATTATAAGGTTAATGAACAAGAAATTCCTGAAGGAGCAGAAATAAAACCTTGGGAAAGTTGTATGACTATGAATAAACACTGGGGGTATAATAAAGCTGATGATAATTGGAAAACAAGTGAAGAGTTAGTTCATCATCTTATTGATATAGCAAGTAAGGGAGGGAACTTTTTGTTGAATGTTGGCCCAACGGGTGAGGGTGTATTTCCTGAAGCCTCTATGGAAAGGTTAAAAGTGATGGGGGATTGGTTGAAGGTAAATGGTGAAGCTGTTTACGGAACAACATTTAGTCCATTTGAAAAATTTACTTGGGGTAGGTGTACTAGAAAAAATGAAGATGGCAATACGGTTTTATACTTTTCTGTTTTTGACTGGCCTACAAATGGAGAGCTGTTTATTCCAGAATTGAAAAACAAAGTACTTCAATCTAGCTTATTGGCGAATAGCGAAACTATACAAACTAAATCTTCAAAAGGAGGGCTAATTCTAAAATTACCTAAAACGGCTCCAGATACTATAGCAAGTGTAGTAAAAGTATTAGTTAAAGGCAATATTGGTATCAATTAATGGTAGAAATGAAATCAGAAAGCGAATAGATGATAAACATGAAAAATAGAATCTTAGTATTTGTGGTTACGTGCTTGCTGTTAAACTTTGGCTGCGGAAAAAGTAATTCAAAAGAAACAGTATTAGCCATAGAACAGAGTCAGCAAATCACAGATGAAGAACGTATGGAATGGTGGTCTGAGGCTAGATTCGGTATGTTTATTCACTGGGGTATCTACACAAAACTTGCTGGGTTTTATAATGGTAAAGCCCAACCCAATAGTGCTGAATGGATTATGAACCGGGGGAAAATCCCAATTGCGGAATATGAAAAATTAGCCGATGATTTTAATCCAACTAAGTTTAATGCTAAAGAGTTTGTGAGTTTAGCAAAAGAAGCAGGAATGAAATATATGGTTATAACTGCAAAACATCATGATGGTTTTTCAATGTTTGATTCTGAGGCTAGTGATTATAACATTGTAGAAGCAACACCTTTTAAGCGTGATATTTTAAAGGAATTAGCTAAGGAGTGTCAGGCACAAGGCATTAAATTCGGGTTCTATTATTCACAAGCACAAGATTGGCATCATCCTGGAGGTATGGGTAATAATTGGGATGATTCTATAAAACGTGTAAGCAGTGATGAATATGTTTATGAAAAAGCATTACCAGAAGTAAAACAATTGCTAACCGAATACGGCCCCATCGCTATTTTTTG
Organism: Seonamhaeicola sp. MEBiC01930; assembly: GCF_045277075.1. Taxonomy (GTDB): domain Bacteria; phylum Bacteroidota; class Bacteroidia; order Flavobacteriales; family Flavobacteriaceae; genus Seonamhaeicola. The sequence goes on from NZ_CP104270.1 coordinate 2,543,671, forward strand.
GTGGGACACACCTCGTAAAATGACAAAATCTGTTGTAGATAGTTTATATCAAATAACAACGGCATTACAACCACAGATTATCACTAACGATCGCTTAGGAGATGATTATCCAGGAGACCACAAAACATTTGAAAGACACGGACCAAGATATCAACCAGAAGCAAAATATTGGGAATTATGTCAACCAATTAGTGGCAGTTGGGGGTACCGAAGTGATGACGATAATTTTAAGCCAATCCCAACATTAATTCGCAATTTAATTGATCAAAGTAGTAAAGGCGGTAACTATTTGCTAAATGTGAGTCCAACTCATGAAGGCACATTAAAAGTTGAAGCAGTAGACCGATTAAAGGCTATGGGGACTTGGATGAATAAAAACAGTGAAGCTATTTACGGTACACAAGCAAGTCCATTGGCTGAAGAACCTGAGTGGGGTAGAATCACCATGAAGACAGTTGAGGGTAAAGCACTTTTGTATTTACATGTTTATAATTGGGAAGATGGAACGTCGCTTCCTGTGCGTCTTATAAATCAAGTCGCTTCTTGTTATTTACTTACAGATAAATCAAGATCATTTAAAACTGAATCAAATAGTAATGGTATAAAGGTAGAGTTAACAGGAGAGGCTCCAGACGCAGTGGCTTCGGTTATTGTTTTAAAATTAAAAGAAAAGCCCAATGCATTACCTCAAAAACCATTAGGGCAGGATGTAGAAGGATTAGTTGTTTTACCAGCTGGAAGAGCACAGTATGAAAACTTACAAGGCCCGGGAGCTCAATATAACGAACGACTAGATTGTGTGGGAAGTTGGGACAGTGAAACAGCAAGAGTATATTGGACGTTTAATATAGATAAACCCGGAGATTTTCAATTAACAGCGCTGTTTTCAGGTAAAAAAGACTCCGAAATAACAATGTCATTTAACGGCGTATCATCAGATGTTAATGTACCCGTTAGCGGAAATACAAAAAGGTTTAGGAAATTGGACTTAGGTAAAGTTAAGGTCGATAAAGTAGGTAAATATGAGGTTTCCTTTATGCCTGTAGCTGGTAAATGGAATGCTTTGAACCTAAAAGAACTTAAAATTCAACCCATTAAAAATTAATTGAATATAATCAATGAAGTATGTTTTTCTTTTTTTAATTGGTTTTTTGATGTCGTGTAATGCGCAAAATGCCATTTATGATAATTTGAAAGAAGCTCCGATTGATGGAGGTTTGCAAATGGAAGATTATTGGGTTTGGGGGAGTTCAGTAATTAAAGGTGATGATGGTAAATATCATATGTATGCATCAAGGTGGCCAAAATTTTTACCGTTCCATCCTGGGTGGATGGTGGCTTCTGAAATAGTACACGCTACTTCAAATACTCCTGAAGGACCTTATCAATTTGAAGATGTTGCTTTGGGTAGTAGAGGAGCGCAATTTTGGGACGGACGTTCATGCCATAACCCTAAAATAGTAAAACATAAAGACACTTATATTCTTTATTATATGGGGTCAACGCATCCTTTTGAAGAAGTGAATAATAATAATGTTGATGATTTCAATTTATCCAGCAAGTGGTGTATTGCAGCTCGATGGAGAAAGCGTGTTGGTATTGCAACTTCAAAAAGCCCTTATGGCCCATGGAAACGATTAGATGCTCCAATTTTGGAAGTAAAACCAGATAGTTACTACAGTTTTTTAACCTCCAATCCTTCACCTTTAATTAAGGAAGATGGTTCCGTTGTGCTTTTGTTTAAAGGAAGAAGTTATAAAGAAGATACTATAAAACACAGTGATATGAGTATTGGTGTAGCTACTGCACCATCGTTTGATGGAGAATACACTGTTGTTGGAACTAAACCATTATTTTCAATGGAGCATTTGGGTGAAGTTGAGGATCCGCATCTATGGAGTGATAATGAAGGTTTTCATTTAGTAGCAAAAGACCAACGTGGTTTGATTACAGGAGGAAAAGGCGATGGGCTTTTGGCACATTCAAAAGATGGGATTAATTGGGTGGTTGATGAAAACCCAAGAGCATACACGAAAACAGTAAAATGGGAGAATGGTAAAACAATAAAGCAAGGACAATTAGAGCGTCCGTTTGTTTTTGTTGAAAATGGCCAGCCTACACATATTTTCTTTGCCACTATGGATGGTCCTGGTGGATTTGGAAACGGTACAAAAACATGGAACATGGTGATTCCTTTAAAATAATTAAAAACAATTCAAACTAACTAATACTTTTATAAGATGAGCAAAAAAATATTATTATGGTCTATTACTGCAGCATTAGCTGGATTTCTATTCGGTTTTGATGTGGTTGTTATTTCGGGAGCCGATAAGAAATTACAGGCCCTTTGGGAATCTTCAGATTCATTTCACGGATGGGTAGTTATGGGAGCCGCACTTTGGGGTACCGTATTAGGAGCTATTTTTGGAGGCTTTCCAACTAATAAATACGGTCGTAAAAAAACCTTAATTGTTATTGGTGTTTTATTTGCAGTATCAGCCATTGCATCGGCATTATCAAATGATCCATTCGTTTTTGCTTTTGCTAGATTTATTGGAGGAGTAGGTGTGGGAGCCTCTACTATTGCTGCTCCAGCTTATATTTCTGAGATTGCTCCAGCAAAAGATAGAGGGCGTTTAGTAGCCATGTATCAGTTTAATATTGTATTTGGTATTCTTGTGGCCTTTATGTCTAATTATTTGTTGAGCGGAATTGGAGAAAATGCTTGGAGATGGATGTTAGGTGTAGAAGCCATTCCTGCAGTTTTATATATTGTTTTTGCCTTAGGTGTTCCTAAAAGCCCAAGATGGTTGGCATCAAAAGGTAGAACTGAAGAAGCCAAAGCTGTTTTGCAGATAATTAATCCGGATGGTGATGTTGAAGCTCAATTACAAGAGTTTCAAAGTCATTCAGAACCTAAAGATTCGTCTGAAACCATATTTATAAAGAAATATAGGTTCCCTTTAATGTTAGCATTTCTTATTGCCTTTTTTAATCAGTTTTCCGGAATAAATGCCTTTTTATATTATGCACCGCGTATTTTTGAAGAAGCAGGATTAGGAGAAAGTACGGCATTATTAAGCAGTGTTGGTATTGGAGTTACTAATTTAGTATTTACCTTATTAGGTGTTTTTCTAATTGATAAATTAGGAAGAAAAACATTGATGTATTTTGGTTCTATAGGATACATAATATCTCTAGGTTTAGTATCAGCAGCCTTTTTCTTAGGTTGGACAGGTATGGCGGTTCCAATTTTCTTATTCATATTTATTGCTGCACATGCCATTGGACAGGGAGCAGTAATTTGGGTATTTATTTCAGAAATATTCCCAAATCATTTAAGAGCTTCAGGGCAAGCTTTCGGGAGTTCAACGCACTGGGTTTTAGCGGCGATTATTCCTTCTTTAATACCATTCCTATTTAATCATCCAGCAATTGGTGCAGGTGTGGTATTCTTAATTTTCACTGGAATGATGGTATTACAACTGTTATTTGTGGCTTTTATGATGCCAGAAACAAAAGGAAAAACCTTAGAAGAATTAGAAGATATCATTTTAAAGAAATAATAACGCGTTTTCATGAGGAAAGCCATCTTACTGATATTAATCTTTTGTGTTTCAACTCAACTTTACGCTTCCAAAGTTGATACTTTGGTTGTATACAGTAAGTCCATGAATAAAGAGATTAAGAATGTAGTTATCACTCCTGATACCTATGGCACAATTGAAAAATCATATTCAGTGGTGTATTTACTTCATGGTGCTGGTGGCAATTATAAAGATTGGTTAAAAAAAGTGCCAAAAATAAAAACGTATGCAGATGATTATGATGTCATTATTGTGTGTCCTGATGGTGGGAAAACCAGTTGGTATTTTGATAGCCCTATAGATGCTAGCATGAAATATGAAACCTATGTTTCAAAGGAATTAGTAGAAGTTATAGACAAGTCATACAAAACGATTGCTAAAAAAACACATAGAGCTATTAGTGGTTTAAGTATGGGAGGTCATGGAGCTTTGTATTTAGCTTTTAAACATTCAGATGTCTTTGGTGTTGCTGGTAGTATGAGTGGTGGTGTTGATATTAGACCATTTCCATTACGATGGGAAATTGAAAAACGATTAGGCTCATATGCAGAAAACCCTAAAAATTGGGAGGTGCATACGGTTATAAACCTAGTACATTTATTGAATGGTAAAAACCTGAAATTTATTTTTGATTGTGGGGTAGATGACTTTTTCTATGATGCTAATGTAAGACTACATCAAAAGCTAATAGAACGTAATATTCCGCATGACTATATTGAACGTCCGGGAGGACACACCAACCCTTATTGGAAAAATTCCACAAAATATCATATGGTGTTTTTTAATGAATATTTTAATAAATCAAATAACTAATTAATAATGAACTTTAAAACAGTTTATCTTCTTTCTTTAATTATGGTTTTTTGTTTTTCTTGTAAAAACAATACCAATTCAATCAATCAAGAGAAGGAATCAAATACTACAACACTTGCAAATAGTCAACCTAACATTGTTGTGTTATTGTGCGATGATTTGGGATATGGAGACTTATCGTCTTTTGGTCACCCTATTATTGAAACCAATAATTTAGATAAATTAGCAGAAACAGGAATTAAACTAACAGATTTTTATTCCACGGCAGCTGTGTGTTCACCGTCCCGCGCAGGTTTACTTACAGGAAGAAGTCCAAATAAAGCTGGTATTTATGATTTTATACCGGGACTTAAAAAGAGTCCTGATAACAGAGATTTAGTTCATTTACAAGCATATGAGCAAACTATTCCTGCTATGTTAAAATCTGTTGGTTACAGCACCTGCTTGGTAGGTAAATGGCATTGTAGTTCCAGGTTTAATTCAGATAAACAACCACAACCTGATGATTTTGGCTTTGACCATTGGATGGCTACTCATAATAATGCGGCACCAAGTCATGAAAACCCAAAAAACTTTGTTAGGAATAGAGAAAAAGTAGGTGAGATTGAAGGTTTCAGCAGTCAAATTATTGTTAGTGAAGCTATCAATTGGTTAGATAATAGAACCGATGATAAACCCTTCTTTCTAGAGGTAGCATTTCATGAACCACATGAACCCGTTGCTTCACCCGAAGATTTGGTTCAAAAATATTTACCAAAAGCAAAAAACAAAGAAGAGGCCGAGTATTTTGCTAATGTTGAAAATGTTGACTTAGCTGTTGGTAGGTTGATTGAATATTTCGAAAAAAATAATATAGATAATACCTTAGTAGTTTTTAGTTCAGATAATGGACCAGAAACTTTTATGAGATATCACAGGGCCAAAAAATCTTATGGTTCACCGGGTGAGTTAAAAGGAATGAAACTTTGGACTAATGAAGCTGGTTTTAGAGTGCCTGGGATCATTAATTGGATAGGAAAGAAAACTTTTACTGGAACAACCAATAAGGTGGTTTCAGCTTTAGATTACATGCCAACTTTTGCCGAACTTTCTGGAGCTAAATTGCCTAATAGAGAATTAGATGGTGAATCGTTTGTTTCGCTTTTAGAGCAAGGAGAATTCAATAGAGAAAAGCCCTTGATATGGGCGTTTTACGATGCTATTAATGCTCATAGAGTAGCGTTGAGAAAAGGAGATTGGAAAATTATGGGACGTTTAGTGGCTGATAATGAAGAACTACCACATATTCACAATTTGGCAGAGAGCAACATAGAATTGGTGAAACGTGCTGAATTAACAGATTTTGTTTTGTTTAATTTAAAGGAAGATATAAGTGAGTCTGAAGACCTTTCATCAGCTAAACCTGAGGTTTTTAAAAATATGAAAGGCTTAATAGAATTAGAGTATAAAAGGCTTTTAGACGGAAGTCATATTTGGATTAGAGAAGAATAAATAATAGAATTAAAATAGATTATTCAATGTTAAATAAAGTAGTTTTCTTAATTATAATTTCAATTTTCACAAGCTGTAAGCAGCAAGAACCTATAGATTTATTGTCACCAGATGCATCTAAAAAAATTGTGTTTTTAAATGGTGAAAGTAAAAGTGATGTTACTTTTTCTGTTTTCTATGGTAACCAACAAGTGATTGAAACTTCTGTTTTAGAAATAGTATCAGAAGAACTAGATTTTTCAGGAGAAATTTTGGTTGAAAAAATCGAAAAGACCTCAGAGAATTCTACATGGGAATCTAGATTTAGTGAATTAAGTACCATCCCTGATAATTATAATCAAGTTAAAATCTATTTAAAACAAGGGGAAGCAAAACTCAATGTTATAGCCAGAGCTTATAATGAAGGAGTGGCTTTCGCATATGAAATCCCCGAACAAAATAATCTTGAGGAAATTAAACTAAGTGAAAACATTCACTATAATTTTATTCAAGACTTTGCTGTTTGGTCAACACCTAAAAGAGGAAAAGGCGTTTTAACGGCTCAGGGTGAATACAAGAAAATTCCATTAACAAAACTACAAGAAGGTTGTGAAAGACCATTATTAATTGAAGTTGCTGATACTTTGAAAATAGCTTTAGCAGAGGCAAGATTGGTAGATTATGCAAGATTAAGCTACAATAAAGGAACATCATCAAACTTTAGTATACTTTCTTCTCTAGATGGGAGAATGGAAAAAATCAAGCATGACCTGGTGAGTGGTGCAGCTATTTCCGAAAGAGACACAAAAGGGTTTAGGATTCATCAAAAACTACCAATTGTATCACCTTGGAGGGTTGTAATGATGGGCAATAGCTATGCTGATTTATTGGAAAAAAATTATATCATTCAAAACTTAAACCCACCCTCTGCTTTTGACGATTCTTGGGTTGAATCTGGTAAAATTTTGAGGGAAACTACACTAACAACAAAGGGTGGTTTTGCGGCTATAGATTTTGTGGCAAGTCATAACATGCAATATGTACATTTTGATGCGGGTTGGTATGGCAACGAAATGGATAATGCATCTGATGCCACAACTGTTACTTTAGACCCAAAACGATCTAAAGGACCTTTTGATGTTGAGGCTGTTTGTAAATATGCTAAAGAAAAGGGTGTAAAAGTAATGTTATACATTAATCGTAGGGCTTTAGAAGGTAAAGTTGATGAAGTATTTCCGGTGCTTAAAAAATGGGGTGTTTCTGGTGTGAAATATGGTTTTGTTAGAGTTGGCGATGAAGGCGCTACGACTTGGATGCACGATGCCGTTAAAAAGGCTGCAGAATATAATTTGGTTATTGATATTCATGATGAATACAGACCTACAGGTTTTTCTAGAACCTATCCAAACCTTTTAACGCAGGAGGGAATTCGTGGTGATGAAGAAACGGTGCCTAATGAGCATACATTAATTACCATGTTTACAAGAATGTTGGCAGGAGCAGCGGACAATACGGTTTGTTACTACAATAAACGCGTGGATAAAATGGGGTCTCATGCGTCTCAGTTAGCAAAAACAGTTTGTTTGTTTAGTCCTATACAGTTTTTGTACTGGTATGATAAAGCGCCAGCGGCTCCAGTAAAAGATGATGGCCTTTGGGGTGACACTAAAACTATTGGAAATGAGCCAGAATTGGAATTCTTTAACAATGTGCCAACTACTTGGGATGAGACCAAAGTGCTAGAAGCTGAAATAGGAGAAATAGGAGTAATTGCTCGAAGAAAAGGCAATGATTGGTTTGTTGGTGGTATTAATGGAACTACTGCACGTAATGTGGCCTTAGATTTTTCCTATTTAGATGCTAATGCACTATATAAGGTAAAATTGTATGTAGATGATGACACGGTCAATACAAGAACTAAAGTTAAAATTGAAGAGATTGAAGTAAAAAATACTTCAGAATTAAATTTAAAGATAAAAAGCAACAATGGATTTGTTATGCAAATCACTAAACTATAATTTAAACTAACATGAAGAATAAAAAATATCTTTTAAGATTATTATCTGTTTTGTTTTTAATAGGATTGGTATCCTGTAAAACAAAAGAAGAGAAAGTGGTAAAAAAAGAATTACCTGCTAAACGGCCTAACATTATCTTTATGATGTCTGATGACCATGCGTATCAAGCTATTAGTACCTATAGTAATCATTTGATAGAAACACCAAATATTGACCGTATTGCAGATGAAGGGATAAAATTCACCAACGCTTGTGTGTCAAATTCCATTTGTGCACCTTCAAGGGCAACCATATTAACAGGTAAGCATTGCCATGTTCATGGAAAGGTGGATAATGTATTTCCTTTTGATGAGTCTCAAACAACTTTCCCTCAAATCATGCAGAAAGCAGGTTATAAAACAGCCATGTTTGGGAAATTACATTTTGGAAATAACCCTAAAGGGGTAGATGAGTTTAAAATTTTGCCGGGTCAAGGAAGGTATTACAATCCTATTTTCAACACAAATGACGGACAAATTACTGTTGAAGGTTATGTGACCGATATTATTATGGATATGACTTTAGAGTGGTTGGAAGAAAATAAAAATGATGATACACCATTTATGTTATTCTCCATGCAAAAAGCACCTCATAGAGAGTGGTTGCCAGCTCCACGGCACTTTAAAGAATACACCAAGAAAACATTTGTTGAGCCCGAAACTTTGTTTGATGATTATGAAGGAAGAGGAAGTGCTGCTAAAACCGCAGAAATGAATTTGTTAAAGCATATGAATTGGGCTGGAGATGCTAAAATATATCCAGAACTTATGAAGGAACTAGGTTTAAAAGATGAGTCTGGTTGGGATTTAGAAGCTTTTGAGCGTGAGGTAGGAGCAATGAATGAAGAGCAACGTGCAGTTTGGGATTCTGTTTACGGACCTGTAATGGAAGATTTCAAAGCAAAATATCCTGAAATGGATGATAAAGCACTAATGAAATGGCGTTACCAAAGGTATATGCAAGATTATTTAGGCTGTATAGCTTCGGTTGATGAAAATGTTGGGCGTTTATTAGATTATTTAAAAGAGTCAGGTCAAGATGAAAATACAATCATTGTATACACTTCAGACCAAGGGTTTTATTTAGGTGAACATGGGTGGTTTGACAAACGTTTTGTTTATGATGAATCATTTAAAACGCCATTATTAGTTAAGTGGCCAAATGTAATCACTCCAGGTACAACTAGTACAGAAATGGTTCAAAACTTAGATTTTGCACAAACCATTTTAGAAGCAGCACATATTGAAGCGCCTTCAGATATGCAGGGTGAAAGCTTGGTGCCTTTATTATTAGGAAATCAAGAAGAGTGGACTAGAGATGCGGTTTATTACCATTACTACGAGTACCCTGGTATTCATATGGTAAAAAGACATTATGCCATAATTACGCAAGAATATAAGCTAGCACATTTTTATTATGACGTAGATGAGTGGGAATTATACGATCGTAAAAAAGATCCACAAGAAATGACCAATGTTATTAATGATCCTGCATATGCTGAGGTTGTGATAAAACTAAAAGAACAACTTGCCGATTTAAGAGAGCAGTATGGAGATAGTTCGGAATTAGATCAAGAAATATTAAGAAAATATTTGGAAGCTAAAGACAATCCAGATATTGAAACTGTCCCACTTCATTAAGATAGATTAAACAAAAAATAAAGATTATAAGCCCATAATCTAATGAAATTTATTGCATCAATCCTTTTAATTCTGGCTATATCAAATGGTATAACCATGAGCGCTCAGAACTCGGGTGATCATCCGAGGTTATTTGCGGCAAAAGAAGATAGGCAAGCCATATTGCAAAAAATAGAAAATGAATCCTGGGCTAAGGCGTCTTGGAAAGCGCTTTTAAAAGATATTGATGTTTATGTAGACCGTCATATTGATGACCCAAAATGGATTACTTCCAGACTTGCCATGTATTGGAAAGATGGTGAGCGCTATACCCAATGCTATATAAAAAATCAAGATTGGGATTATGGTGAGGGTAATGCACCTATACCAACGGTTCGTTTACCAGGAATGCGAAGATGGAATGACTATTTAAATGTTCCTCTAGAAGATAGAACTCCTTACAATGAAACGGGTGATATGTTGGGCATAAGCCGTTCTAGTGGAGATAAAACACCGGTTTTAATTCCATATAAAGAATCAGGACATATGATTCGTGCTAATAATATGGAAATATTAAAGCTGGCTGAAAAATCTGCTTTCGCATACTACATAACCCAAGAAGAAAAATACGCTAAGTTTTCAGCAGATATTTTTTGGTCTTGGATGCTAGGTACTTATTATATGAATCCTCCTTTGGATCCTAAAGAATCTAGTAAAGGACCAGGAGGTTACGAACCAGGTGGGATTTTAGGCTACTATGATTATGAAGTAATTCATGATGACAGACAAACGCCTATGGCAATAACTTATGATTTTCTTTATGATTATTTAAATCAACATCCTCATGAACATTTAAAGATGATTAATAAAAAACCAGTTGATGTTGCTGAAATTGTTTTTAAACGTTTCATTGAAATTGGTTTAGTAAGAGGAGGAAAAAGAGGTAATTGGAATGTAAACCGTTATAAAAACATCATTGGTAGCATACTCGTTTTAGAATCAAATGATTTTTATAAAGACGGTAAAGGGCGCGAGCATTATATTCCTTATTACACAGAAAAGTCAGGTAAACATTTTGCCGGTTTACCAGAAATTATGGCAAATTATAATCCTACAACAGGATTATGGCCAGAGTCTCCTGGGTATGCATCTGGAATGATTCCTTTTGTTTTAGATATGGGTTTAAAGCTATATAAATCTGGTGTAAATACCCTTGCCGGAAACCCAATTGTAAATAAGGCGGCATTGGCTAATTTAGGTTGGTTAGATGCTCAAGGAAATTTAGTTCTTTTTGGAGATATGCGAGGAGGACCACCAAATATGTCAGCTTTTGAATCTTTGTTAACCTATGCTACATGGGAAGGAGACAATGAAACTGCGGAGAAAATGGCCACGGTTATTCGTAAAAATATAGCTTCTGGTTATCACGATAGAACCAAATCTGATTGGAAAGGAATTGTATTTAATCAACCGCTTCCAGATTCGGGAGATGAACTGCCATTTCATAAAGCAGCATACTCCCCATTTCATAGGCATCTCATTATGAAAAACGGCAATGATGAGAATAATGCCTTAATGTTTACCTTATATGGTGGAAGATATCAGTCACATTTAGCAGAAAATGGTTTGGCTATGCAGTTTTATAGTAAAGGTTGGGTTATGTCACCAGATGCCTCAGCTTACGAATCATACTGGTCTAAAGATGCAGGTTATCATCGTGGTATTACTGGCTCAAATACTATAGTGCCAGGTTATAAAAAAGGAGAAATTACTATTAATGCCATGGATCCTTGGGTAGACACAACCCAGAGCTTTTATAATGCAACAAGCATTTCAGAAAATGTATCTTTCGCTGATGTGTCTGCAGAAGAAAAACGAAGGTTGGTGGCAATGATTCGTACGTCTGATACTACTGGATATTATGTCGATATTTTTAGGTCAGACCAAAATAACAACGATTATATCCATCATAATGTTGGGAATTCTGTTGTTTTAAAAGGAAAAGATCATCGAGCTTTAGAATTAAAATCTGTAGACGATTTGGGTACTGAATATGATAAGAACTATTCGTTTTTCAAAAATCAAAATAAGGTTAGTTATACAAATGATTTTAATGCGTCTTGGGTTGTAAATAACACTAGCCCTAATATGATAACAGATATGTGGATGATGGGACAAGAAAATAGAGAAATCTATACTGTTGACGCGCCACCTACAACTATTAGAGGAGATGTTACTCCGGGGCAAGTAAATAGAAGCCCTGAAACTACACCAACTTTAATTGTAAGACAAAACGGAATTAATGGAAGTACAAATCCCTTTGTATCCGTTTTTGAATCCTATGAAAAAGGAAACAAATCAATAACCAATATTTCTAATTTTGGTACTGGTCCAGGCTTTGTATCCTTAAAAATAGTTTCAAAAAATAGTACACAATATATTATTAACTCAACTAGTGACCAAGTTCATAGAACTACAGACCGCTGGATGATTAACGCCAATTTAGCTGTTATTTCTGAAAAAAATAATGAGTTTGATTATTTCTATTTGGGTAACGGGAAACTGTTTCAGAAAGGAAAATATAAAATTGAAGCAGTCAATGGAACGGTTTCTGCAGAGTTAAAATTTGAAGATGGTAAATGTTATTATTCTTCAGATAAGCCAGTTTCAATTCAGACCAAAAATGGAAATGCAAAAATATATCCAGCTGGATATCATGTAGAAATTAAATAGAATGAGAAATACAAAATTGCATATAGTTTTTATACTAAGTTTATTAATGACCTCTTTGTTAATAGGGCAAGAGTTGGAGCATCCTAGAATTTACGTTTCAGATAAGAATAAGAGTAAGTTTTTACAAACTATTAAAGATGTAGCTTGGAAGAAGGAATTAGTAGAAAAGAAAATTAAAAACTTAGAAAAGTATCTAGCTTATTGTGAAGAAGACCCAACATGGTTGGTATCTCGTTTACAAATGAACTGGAACACCAAACATGATAAAGTATATTTAAAAGGAGGTGATTTTTCGCATTCCGAAGGTTCAGCTCCTGTGCCAACAGTTAGATATTCTGGTACTCGAGATTGGGCAACTGACTATAAGAGACCAAAATTAGAGGATGTAGAACCTTATTTTGATGACCCTCGCGGACTTTACTTAGAGCATAAAGAAACTAAGAAAAAGGAATGGATTCATCCGTCTGAAGGTGGTTTTGCTATTGAGAAAATAAATCAGGAAATCATGCAGTTGGTTGAAGATGCTGCATTTTTATATTGGTTAACAGGTGAACAAAAATATGTCGAATTTGCATCGCCAGTGTTTTTTACTTATATAGATGGGATGCATCATAGAGATGCTCCAATCGATTTAAATAACTCAAACCAGCAATTCATTTCTGGGTTAGCAACTTTTGAGGTAATCCATGAAGGTATTGTTATTTCTTTGGTAACAGCTTACGATTTTTTATATAATTATTTTGAATCTGAAAGTAGAGATTTATCTAATACCGAGGCAGTTTTTCAAAAATGGGGAGATCAAATTATAAAATATGGAATTCCAGATAATAATTGGAATTTATTCCAAGCTCGATTTTTAACTTACATTGCCTTAGTTTTAGAAAGTAATGATTCCTATAAGAACGGAAAGGGTAGAGAATATTACTTAGATTATACTTTTAATATTTCTACTGATAGGCAAATTTCGGTAAGTGAATCCTTAAATGTTTACGATCAAGAAACTGGTATTTGGCCAGAAAGCCCAAATTATTCGGTTCATGTTATAACAACACTTTTAAAAATATTCACGCTATTAGATAATGGAACAAATGCAAATGAAATTGCTAAATACCCTATTTTGGAAAAAGCAGTTTTGGCATCGTTTCAATATTTATTCCCATCAGGATACATGGTAGGTTTTGGTGATGGCGGACATAAAACATTGCCTCCGGAAAATTTTGAACTTTTAATAGCTAATTATAGAAAGTACAATCAAAAAGAAAAAGAAGAATTAATTTCTGGTTTTCTTTCAGAATTCATTTCTAATAAATTGTATAAAAGGAGAGCTAGAGATTTATTTAATCTATTCTTTTATGTAGATGATATTGTAGAAAGTAAAGCAGATTTAGAAGCACTAACAACTTCAACATTTTATGCACCCAATGTAAGTCTATTTAATCAAAGGTTAGGTGAGGGTGATAATGCGTTGATGTTATCAACCGTTGGTTCTTATGGAAATCATGCACATGCTAATGGTATTTCAATAGAACTGTTTGCAAATAATTATGTGGTTGGTCCTGATTCAGGGAAGGGCCCTAGTTATTGGCATCCAACCTTTAGAAATTATTATGCAAGAATGCCTGCTCACAATACAGTTATTGTAGATGGGAAATCTAATTATAATAACATGCGAACCTATCATCCGTTTACATTAGATAATAGTTTTCCAAAATCGGGCGTGTCCTCCTTATTTAATAAGGTAACCTTTTCTAAAGTTTCTTTTTTAGAGCCAGAAACGGTTTCTAACCAACAGCGCTTTTCCGCTATTATAAAATCGAATTCAGGAAAAGGATACGTTGTAGATGTTTTTAGATCGAGAAAACAAAAAGAAGGCGCTCAAAAACACGAATACATTTATAGAAACATTGGGCAGACTTTAGACGTTTACGATGAAAATTCTGTTGCTTTAGATTTTCTTAAAACAGATGAGTTAAGTTCAAAAAAAGGAGATTTAAAAGGTTATGATTTCTTTTCAGGTAAAGTGAAAACAACTAATTCAAAAGATATAAAGGCTTTATTTACTTTAAAAGAAGTAAATAAACCCAATAACATAACCAAATTATGGATTAAAGGAAGTGATAACCAAAGTGTATACAAGGTTAAATCTCCTAATTCCAATGCTTTAAGTGAAGGAACTGCACCAAAAGAAATTCTAAAAGATTCACTTCAAACTTTAATAATTAAAAGAGAGGAAGCTGCATGGAATAATCCGTTTGCAGTAGTGTTTAATCCTTATATGGAAGGAGAACAAAATTCTATTGAAAATGTCTCTTATTCTAATTTAAAAAGTAATCCAAACACACAAATAATAGAGGTGTTGCTTTCAGATAAAACAACTTCAGATAGAATTGTACTAAATACTACTGAAAATGATATTGCAGAAACAAAAGAGCTTTATCAAAAGGGATTGTTGTCCATAATTAGAACATCAAAAAGCACCGAAGAATTAGAATTTATGTTTCTATCTGGGGTTAGCAAGGTAGATTATAAAGACTGGACAATTATTGCCTCTATGGATCCATTAACTTTATCAATTGAAAATACGGAAGAAGGTTATTTAGTTCAGAATGATAAGCCAGTTACTATTAATTTACCTTACAAAAAGGGGAGTGAACGTGCAAAATTAATGTTATATGAAAATGGTGAATTAGTATCAACAAGAAATGCAGTATTGAATAGAAATAAATCACATATGCAATATTTTAAATTAGAAAAAGCATACAACAAAGTAATAATTACCAAATAGATAAAATGATAAAAGAGACCAAATATTTAATAGTATTTTTTCTAGCAATAACCTTAGCAAATTGTCAAAATAAGAAAGAAGTTGCAAAAGATTTTGCTCATGAACATGTTTATAAAGTGATTGATAATGACACTTTGAAACTGCAAATATTAAATCCTCCTAATTTTGAAAATGATGAAAAATATCCGACAATAGTATTTTATTTTGGTGGTGGTTGGAATGGAGGTTCAACTACTCAGTTTGAAGGTCAGGCTAAATATTTTGCATCTAGAGGCATGATATCTGTTTTGGTGGACTACAGGGTGAGGAACAAGCACAAAACAACACCATTTGAATCTGTAAAGGATGCAAAATCTGCAATGCGATATTTAAAAGCAAATGCGGATAATTTTGGAATTGATATTAATAAAATTGTAGCTTCCGGAGGTTCTGCTGGTGGGCATTTAGCTGCTGCAACAACGCTACTTTCAGAAATTAATGAGACTACAGATGATTTATCAATAAGTCCAAAAGCAAGTGCATTAGTACTTTACAACCCTGTAATTGATAATAGCAAGGAAGGTTATGGTTACGAAAGAATTGGTGAAAGATATTTAGAGTTTTCTCCTATCCATAATATTGAGATTGGAGCACCTCCAACTGTTTTCTTTTTGGGATCAAAAGATAAATTAATACCAGTTTCTACTGGTGAAGAATATAAATCCAAAATGGAAGCTATTGGTAGTAGGTGTGATCTTTTTATTTATGAAAATCAACCTCATGGATTTTTTAATAAATGGAAAGCGGATGGAGAATATTGGATAGAAACAACAATAGAAGCGGATATATTTCTGGAATCTTTAGGATACATCAACGGGGCTCCAACTATTCATAAAACCAAAAAATTATATGTATCTAAAAAGGAGGTTTCAAACCCAGATGGATCAATTCAAAAACCTTTTTCAACGCTTGAAGATGCCATTAATACTGCTGGAGCCATAAAATCTATGCAATCAAATAGAAGTGTAATTATAAACATTCAACCTGGAGAGTATCATTTAGAAAAGGCTTTAAAAATCACACCAGATTTAAGTGGCTTGGTAATTAAAGGAACTAATGCTTCTGAAGTAACTATAGCAGGGTCTACAAAATTACAACCAAATTGGGAAAAGTATGAAGGTGATATTTATGTTACTGAAGTTGATGAAAAATTAGATTTCGATCAATTGGTTGTAAATGATGCCGCACAAATTTTGGCTAGATATCCTAATTATGATGAAAATGGTCATTATTGGCAAGGATATGCAGCAGATGTGATTTCTAAAGAACGTTTAGCGACATGGGAAAAACCAGAAGGTGCATTTTTTCACGCCTTACATAGAGGAAGATGGGGAGGTTATCATTATCAAATCATGGGAGTGAATGAAGATGGCACAGCAATTTTAGAAGGAGGTCATCAAAATAATCGAGGTTCTGCATATCATAAAGAGTATCAAATGGTGGAGAATGTTTTTGAAGAACTAGATAGTCCTGGAGAATGGTATTTAGATAAAGACGAGCATAAACTTTATTACTGGCCATCTAAAAATGTGGACTTAAAAAATTCTACGTTTGATGTTCCTGTACTTAAAGATTTAATTCAAGTGGTAGGTACCTTGGAGAATCCAGTAAAGGATGTATCGATTAGTGGTATATCTTTTAAAAATACGCAGAGAACGTTTATGGAACCTTATGAGCCTTTATTAAGAAGTGATTGGACTATATATAGAGGTGGTGTTCTGTTTTTTGAGGGGACAGAAAATTGTAAAATTCAGGACAGTGAATTTACCAATTTAGGAGGAAACGTTATTATGGTAAGTAAGTATAATAAAGGTTTTGAAGTTACTGGAAATCACATTCATGAATGTGGAGGAAGTGCCGTTTCTTTTGTTGGAGATCCGTCTGCTGTTCGCTCTCCTTCCTTTAATTACAGAAAGTTTGTTGACGTTGCTGAAATGGATACTGAACTTGGTCCAAAGAATGAATTATACCCTAGAGAATGTCTGGTAAAAGATAATTTAATACATAGAATTGGTAGAATAGAAAAACAAACTGCCGGTGTTCAAATATCTATGGCTATGGATATAACGGTAAGCCATAACAGTATTTATGATGTTCCAAGAGCGGGAATCAACATAGGAGATGGTACTTGGGGTGGACATATTCTTGAGTATAATGATGTATTTAATACGGTATTAGAAACTAGCGATCACGGTTCATTTAACTCCTGGGGAAGAGATCGTTTTTGGCATCCTAATAGAAAATATATGGATAGTTTAACCACGGCTAATCCTGACATGCCAAAATGGGATGCTATTGAAACAACGGTGATTAGAAACAATCGTTTCCGTTGTGACCATGGTTGGGATATTGATTTAGACGATGGGTCATCTAATTACCATATATATAATAACCTATGTTTAAATAGCGGTATTAAACTACGTGAGGGTTTTAATAGAGTGGTTACAAACAATATAACGGTAAATAATTCATTGCACCCGCATGTTTGGTTTGCTAATTGCGAAGACGTTTTTAAATATAATATTGTTGCCGATACATACCAAGATGTTGGTTTATTAAGTTGGGGAAAGGAATTAGATTTTAATTTATTTCCTACCGAGGAATCAATGATGAAGTCACAGATTTATGATAGAGATAAAAACAGTTCTTTTGGAGATCCGTTATTTAAAGACCCAGCTAATTTAGATTTTACTGTTGCTGAAAATTCACCAGCGTTAAAATTAGGTTTCAAAAACTTTGCAATGGATGAATTTGGGGTTAAAAAACCAGAGTTAAAACAAATGGCTAAAACACCTGAAGTTCCTGTAATAAAAGATCCTTCAAAGAGTAAAGCAAGCCCTGTAGTTGCTTGGTTACGTAACCAGTTAAAAAGTGTAGAGTCAGAACAAGAACAATCTGCATATGGGTTAAATACTGCTGAAGGTGTAATTGTGTTGCGTATCTGGAAACCTAGTCCAGCCGTTAAAAATGGTGGTATAAAGAAAGGTGATGTAATTCTTCAAGCTAACGGGCAAAAAGTGAAAACCGTTAAAGATTTCTTCAAAATTAATTCAGAAAGCAAAACAGATAAGCTTGATGTTATTGTCATGCGAAATCAAATAGAAACCAAATTAACAATTAATATTAAATAAATTAAAATGAAAACTTTAAAACGAATAGTACTATTAGCCTTGGTTGTTGCAATCAATTCTAATATAGGGTTTGCACAAAGCTCTAGCGAAAAAAAACTCTCAGATGATGAGCGTATGGAATGGTGGCGTGATTCTAAATTCGGAATGTTTATTCACTGGGGAGCCTACTCTATAATTGGAGGTGAACGCGGTACAAACATAGCCGGAGGTGGCGCAGAATGGGCCATGGATAAATTAGATTATACCGTTGAGGATTATGAGAAATTCCCACAAATGTTTAATCCAGTAATGTTTGATGCTGATGCTTGGGTAACCATGGCTAAAAATGCTGGTATGAAATATATTGTAATCACCTCAAAGCATCATGAAGGGTTTTGTTTATGGGATTCAAAAGTAACAGATTATGATATTATGGATACCGCTCCATTTAAACGTGATATTATTAAGGAATTGGCAGAAGCTTGTAAAAAGCAAGATATTAAGTTTTGTTTTTATTACTCAATTGTAGATTGGCATCACCCGCAAGCACAAGGTAATTTATATCCAAATTACAATATAGGACAGCATGATGATCCATCTGTTGTAAATCCAAAATTTCCTAAGTATTTTAAAAACTATATGAAGCCACAGATAAAAGAATTACTAACTAACTACGGAGATGTTGGTGTTGTGTGGTTTGATGGCGATTGGATTTCTGATTATACCACCGAAATGGGTAAAGAGCTTTATAGTTTTATTCGTGATATTCAACCTAATACTATTGTAAATAATAGAGTTGATAAAGGTAGGAAAGGAATGGAAGGTATGGATGAAGAAGGGAATTTTGCCGGAGATTTTGGTACGCCTGAACAAGAAATTCCAGATACTGGAATTGCTGAAGATTGGGAAGCTTGTATGACTATGAACGGAACTTGGGGATACAAACCAGATGATAATAAATGGAAAAGTAACGAAGATTTAATTCAGAAATTGGTAGATATTGTATCTAAAGGAGGAAACTTTTTATTAAATATTGGTCCTGATGGATTTGGTAGATTCCCTGCACAGAGTATTCGTCGTCTAAATGCTATGGGAGAATGGACAAGCAAAAACGGAGAAGCTATTTATGGTGCTTCTGCAAGTCCTTTTGAAAAGCCAAAATGGGGACGTTATACGGCTAAAGATGGTGTTATATATGCACATGTTTTCAATTGGCCAAAAAGCGGTATGTTAAAGCTAAATAAAGATATTAAAGTTAAAAAGGCTACTTTATTAACTAATCCAGATAAGGAATTAAAATCATTATCTACATCTAGAGAGCTTTTAGTTGAGGTACCAATGTTTGCACCAGATAACCCTGTTACAGTGGTTAAGATTGAGTTGGCAAACTAATTAAGAAGTTTGTAAAGGATATTAAATAAAAACACACAAACATATTAAATGAATGTTTGTGTGTTTGTTTATAGCATTAAAGAATAAATCAAAACTAAAATGAGTTTTTACAAGAAACTAATAATTTTTACAGTTGCTTTGGCTTTAAATGCTGTCGTTGGCTATTCTCAAACAATTCTTTATCAAAAACCAGAATGGGGAGCGTATACCATAGAGGAAGAAGGCTTTCTATTAGCACATATTTTTAATTGGCCTGAAGATGGTAAGTTGGTTATAGATAGAAACATTAAACCAAGAGAGGCTATGTTGCTTTCTGAACCAAATAAAAAAATAAAAATAAAATTAATTGATAATAAATTAACTATTTTATTACCTGAGAAAGTTCCTAATGCTCAGGTTTCAGTTGTTCAAATAAAATTGGTTCCTAATGAAGATTGGGCAAACCTAAAAAGATATAACAAGGCTAATAAAGAATTGAAAATTTCGGTGAAAAAGAAAAAAACAGTAGTGTTCATGGGTAATTCTATTACCCAAAATTGGATCAGAGACCACGGCGTGTTTTTTAAAGAGAACCCCTCATTTATTAATAGAGGTATAAGCGGGCAAACCACTCCACAGATGCTTGTTCGTTTTAGGCCTGATGTCATTGATTTAAATCCAGATATTGTAATAATACATGCAGGAACCAATGATATTGCAGGTAATACTGGACCAATTACAATAGACCGTATTGCAGGTAATATATTTTCAATGGCAGAATTGGCTAAAGAAAATGGTATTCAAGTAATTTTGGCGTCGGTTTTGCCGGCAACCAGCTATTCTTGGAGCCCCTCAATTGAACCTGCAGATAAAATTATTGAGCTTAATAAGCTTATTAAAGACTATGCCGAAGAAAATAAAATAGTTTATCTTGATTATTATTCACCAATGGTTAATGATATTGGAGGGCTCAAAAAAGAATTAGGAAGAGACACGGTACATCCTAATGTAAATGGTTATTTAGTAATGGAACCTTTGGTAAAACAAGCTATAGGAAAGTATTAAAACAAACTAAGAATGTATTTATAAAAAAGCTCTCAATTTCGAGGGCTTTTTTGCTTCTACTAGTCTGTTGTCCTTTTAATTTAGGTCATAATTTATAGGTATTGGATATTAAATAATACTTTTTCTATATGGGAAAGGGTAATTTGCATGCGACTATTTTAAACATTAAATGCCATAATTAAAAAAATTATAATGAAAACAATTTTACATTTTTTCAAATTAGTGCTTTTCGTATGCTTTCTCTTCAATTTATCTTTTTCTTATGGACAAGCGGAACACGGATTTATAGAAGGCGTAAATTATAAAGACGGTGTAGTTTACAAAACTGTTGGAGGTTCTAATCTAGTAATGGATATGTTTTATCCCGATGCAGAAATATTAAAAGATAAAAATCCATGGGTTGTATTTATTCATGGAGGAGGTTGGGCAGGAGGACATAGAGATAACATCTATAAAACTGCGTTTTTAGGAGGAATGAAAAAATTGGTAGAAGCTGGTGTTATTGTAGCAACCGTACAATACCGTTTGGCAAAAGCGCCAGTAACTAGTTATGAATCTGTAATAGATTGTAAAGATGCTGCTAGATATCTACTTCAAAATGCGACTACACATAAGCTGGATGAAAATAATTATGCAATTTGGGGAGGATCTGCAGGAGGTCATCTTTCTTTAGTAACGGCTTTAGTTCCAGATAATAAATTTCCTGGAGATGCTGGTTTGTCTAGTATATCCCCAAGTTACAAAGGTGTAGTAGCTTATTATCCTTTTACTTCTTGTTTGCACGAGCCGTTGAGGCCTAATTCTATTTTTGCAGATGGAAGTCTTTTTACTCGTCTTTTAGGTGGCTCAGTGGAGGATAATTTAGAATTGGCAACTAATTTAAGTCCAACGGAATTTTTAAGTCCCACTAGTACACCAGTTTTGGTGATTCATGGAGAAAATGATACAACATTGCCAGTAATCAATGCAACATATATGAAGGAGGTAGGTGATGCAGAAAATGCAGATGTAGAAATCATTACTGTTGCTAATGCTGAGCATAGTTTTGGTGGAAGTAATATTTCTCCATCCTTAGAAAATATAGATATTAGTATGGCTAACTATTTTTTAGAAAAATTTGGTTATCCTTTATTTGACCCTATTGTAGAAGACGATCCCACAATATTTACTCCAGATGCTAATAAAATATATAATGTTTATAATCCTAGGTGGGATAAAAGATTAGGGGCTAATGGTGGAGATGAGCTAATAGTACTGAGTCCTTCAGAAGAAGGAGTTACGGCACAATGGAAATTTACACCAGTAGCAGGAGAAGAAGGCTTTTATTATATTGATTGTGTTGGCGGAGGTGCTAAACCGAGAATTACTGCAGATGCGGGTACGGTCTCCATTATGGTAGGAAATACCGTAACAGGAGATGAGGCTAAATGGAAGTTTGATTATACGTCCGAAGACTTGGGAGAAGATGCTCTATTTTGGATAAGCAATAAAAACGGAAGGATGTTACGTGGGTGGAATGATCATGTTGATATTGTTAATACAAGTCAAAATGGGTCATACACGCGCTATCATTTTTCTGAAAGTAGTGCTAGTCTTGGCGTGAATAATGATGTTTTAAAAGAGAATATTTCTATTTATCCAGTTCCAACATCAGATATTTTAAATATAAAGTTTAAAGAGTCAGTTTCTGGTAATATTTCACTGCTAGATATAACGGGAAATACGATTGTTTTGAAAAATATTGAAGGAATTGATAGTCAATTGGATTTGTCAAATCTTAGTTCAGGATTTTATATTGTAAAAATACAAACAGGTTCTTTTGTATATACACGAAATGTTGTAAAAAACTAATTAAAACTAAGCTACTTAATCTCTAGAACAATAATTTTTAGAGCGAAATAATATACGTAGTCTAATTTTCAGCTGTTTAGATTTTACTTATAATGTTTCTTAGTAAAAGCGAAGAGAAAAACGTTGGTAAATAGATTGGACTGTTCCATATTTTTCTGTTATGACCTTTTAAGTCATTTATGTTTTATGGTGTGAAAGTCAATTAAAGTTAGAGATAATAAATAACCATTTAATAAGAATTTATGAAAAATATAATATTTCGCTCGGTAATTAAAATAGTAACAATTGTCTTAATATGTTCTTGTTCAAACACAAAAAAAAACCATTTATCAAATGAGGGTTTTGTAAAAATATTTAATGGTGAAAATTGGGATGGTTGGTATTTTAAGTTAAGAAACGGAGATGAAGAATTAGCAAATAAAGTATTTGCCATAGATAATGAAAAGGTTCATGTTTTTAAAGATATGCCTGATAGCTTGAATTTAGGAACAGGAGAAAATGCTACACATGGTCTTTTTTATACCAAAAAGAAATATAGTAAATACATTCTGAGGTTTGAGTATAAATGGGGAGAGAAAATCACTAACAATTTTGATAGATGGCAATATGATGCAGGGGTCTACTATCATGTGGTTGATGATAAAATTTGGCCGCAAGGTATAGAATATCAAATAAGGTATGATCATACCAAAAATAAAAACCACACTGGAGATTTTATTACAGGTGGTACTTCGGTAAACTGGTATGCTACCAAAGACAGCACAACATTTTTGTTACCCAAACATGGAGGGGTTGATGTAGGGCAGTACAAAAACAAAATGATGTTGGCTAAACCTAATGTAAAGTTTAACGCATTAAATAATGAATGGAACTTATGCGAAATAATTGTGATGGGAAATAAATATGCCATTCATAAATTAAACGGTGAAATAGTTAATATGGGAACCGATCTATCGGTTAATGAAGGTGTAATTGGATTCCAATCAGAAACCGTAGAGATTTTTTATAAAAACATAGAAGTTAAGGAATTTGGTGAAGTTGTTCCAATGAAAGAGTTCATAGAATTGTAAAGAGCTTAAAGGAATAAATAATGCACATTTTTTTTAGAAAAGTGTTCTAAAAAAAAACTAATATGATGAAAAATATGAAGTCAATTATTTTAGGAATGGTATTAACCATATTAACTTTTAATGGAATAGTAGCTCAAACTCCTTTATGGGAAGGAAAAGGGCGTATAGCCATTAGCTCTGACGGTAATGAACACGATCATGATGATTGGGCTGCAACACCCCTTTCTTTAGCTTTACTTTCTGCTGCAAATTTACAGGAGGAATTAGTAGTTTATACCTATAGCGACCATGTTTGGGGTAGTAATCAAGAGCACCCAACATCACCTTTAGGTTTAACAGCATATGAGCAAATGCGAGAAAGTGCATTGGCTGGACAGAAATGGTTTGGATTTGACAACACTAAATTTATTTGTGCTGTTGACAATGCTGAAGTGGCTTATAATAGCTTAAGTGGAGCCATTAATGCCTCAACAGCTGATGATCCATTAATTATAATAGCTGCAGGCCCAATGCAGGTTGTTGGAGAAGCAATTCATAGAGCAGAGGTTTCTAAACGTCAGTATGTAACACTTATTTCTCATTCTAATTGGAATAACAATCATAGTGATAAACCATACAAAGAGTTTTGGGATACACATTCTGGGTGGACTTTTCAAGAGATAAAAGACGCATTTTCAAATAATGAAGGAGGTAATTTAAAAGCCATTAGAATTACTGATCAAAATGGTGGGAAAGATTATGATGGATTAAAGGCATCAATGGAGCAATTTGATTGGGTAAAAACTTCTGAAGCCCGAAATAGTAAGGCTTATAAACCAGGTGCTTGGGATTGGCTCTATAAGCGTTTGAAAACTTGTATTAAAAAAGGGGATATTGATGCTTCAGATGCTGGTATGGTAGTATACCTACTAACTGGTATTGAAAAAACTAGTGTACAAATGGCTAAAGATATTATGGAAAACCCGGTAGTAAAATAAACACCTTTTTAGAGTTCGTTAATCTTTCATTCTAAAATAAGCGATCTATCTTCAAACAAGTTAGATCGCTTATTTTGTTATGGAAAGGTTTTTGGTTTCTACTAATGAACGATAACTTAAATGGTTTAGGCGATAATTTATAGTGGAGAGTTTTTTTTATACCTTTCTTTGTCTCTATAAAATTGAATGGAAAATGAAAAAAAATTACCCTACATTAAAATATTGTTTGATTATCTGTTTTATCTTTTTTTTAAATAAAACTCAGGCACAAACAACAGTAAATTCTCTTGAAGAGTTATTGCCTTATTTAGACGATGATAATGTAAATATTAAGTTAGCACCAGGAACTTATAGTATTGGATTTAATGAGGTTATCTTTGGGGCATTTAATGGCAAAAACCCTTTACTTCTTTTTGAAGGGTCTAATAACACTTTTGATTTTACTGGAGTTACCATAAATTTTGACACCTATATTTTTCAAGCTTTTGGAAGTGTTGATGTTAATGAAATACAGATATTAGGAAATAATAATGTACTAAAAAACCTAACCATGGAAGACATTGGTACATTAGTTCCTACTAAGAGAGCACAGGCCATTGTTATGGATGGGCGAGACAATAGAATTGAAGGGTTTCATTTAACCATTCGTGGGTCTTATCCATATGGTTATGGAGATGCTTTTGGAAAAGGTGGTACTAATACTATTCCTCATAAAAAACATTCAGGTATTTTAATACGTGGCTTAAGGAATCACCTTAAAAACACTACATTAATTTCTCGATCGTATGGGCATTGTGTATTTATGCAAGCTGCAAGCTATCCAACGGTAGAAGGGTGTTATATTGAAGGAGAAACACGTACTACTGATGATATGTTAGCAGAAACATCTGGACCAGCCTATGATATAGATTTTATGACCGTTTGGGGTTATAAGCTTCCTGCAGGTTATATGATGAGTTTACAGGAAGAAGGTATTAGGGCTTATAATGCAGGAACAACATATATTGATGGTGTAGAAATTCAAAGAGGAACTGATAACCCTACAGTTATAAATTGTACTGTAAAATATGCAAGAGGAGGCGTAACTTTAGCACATGCTTCTGGCACGGTAAGGGCTGAAAATTGTACTACAATTGGTTGTGAACAAGGTTATGGGCTGGGTAGTGGTACTGCTATTAATTGTAAGACAGATGTGTCACATGGTCATGCTTTTAAAAGTACATATGATAATGATAGCTGGAATTTAGATGTTGAAATTATTCCTGCTGAAGATCCGTATTATAATGGTCAGAAGGCTATTGCTTTTATAGGAATGGACCATTCAAACTTGACCTTAACAGGAGGAGATCCTAATATGCCCTCAGATTATAAAATTCAGGTTGGAGGAACACTAAATGGTGTTCGTTTTCAAAATGGAAATTTAGATCATCAAAGTACTCATAATGGTAATAATAATACCATTGATAATCAGACATCACATCCTATTGAAATTATTTCAGGTAGTAATGGTAATTATATAAACACTTGTGGTTCGGTAACTAATAACGGATATAGTAACAGTATTCAAGCTTGTACCTTAAGTTCGGAAAATGAGAGTCTCAAAGATGACATTGCCTTTTTTCCTATGCCATTTCATGATGTTTTAAATATTAAAACACGTTCTAACAGTGGTGCACAAGTTCAAATCATTGATTTTAGCGGTAAAACTGTATATGTCAATCAAATTGAAAAAGGTGAAAGTCAAGTTAATTTAGAAGAATTAGCATCTGGTATGTATTTTGCTAAAATAACTTCTGATAATCAGGTGTTTACTAAAAAAATTGTAAAGAAGTAAAAAGTTGATATAAGTTTTCTTTAAAAGTCTTCCTAAAATAGGAAGACTTTTTGGTTTTGGGAGGTAAGTTATACAGCTAGGGACATATGTTATACACTAAAAGCATGTTGTTCTCTATTTTTGTAAAAAAAAAGGATTATGAAGAAATATTACAATTTATTTAAAGTAAGTATTGTTGCTTGTTTTGGACTTTTGGTACAACTCTCACAAGCTCAAACTACGGTTAATTCACTGGCTGAATTATTGCCATACTTAGACGATGATAATGTAAACATTAAGTTAGCACCAGGGACATATACTATAGGGTTTAATGAGGTTGTATTTGGGGATTTTAATGGAAGAAACCCTTTGTTTCTTTTTGAAGGTTCTAATAGCACCTATGATTTTACTGGGGTTACTATAAATTTTGATACATATATTTTTCAAGCATTTGGAAATGTGGATGTTAATGAAATACAAATATTAGGGAATAATAATGTCCTAAAAAACCTAACCATGGAAGATATCGGTACATTAACCCCAACAAAAGGAGGTCAAGCAATTCTAATGGATGGAAGAGACAATAGAATAGAAGGGTTTCATGTAACTATCCGTGGTTCTTATCCCTATGGATATGGAGATGCTTTTGGGAAAGGTTCTAATTATGTTATCAAGCACTATAAGCATTCAGGTATTTTAATTCGTGGCCTAAGAAATCATTTGAAAGATTGTACAGTCATATCGCGTTCTTATGGGCATATAGTTTTTATGCAAGCTGCAAGTTATCCAACTATTGAAGGTTGTTATATAGAAGGGGAAATGCGTTCAACAGACGATATGTTGGCAGAAACCTCTGGACCAGCTTATAATGTTGATTTCATGACCGTTTGGGGGTATAAGCTTCCTGCTGGTTATATGATGAGTTTACAAGAAGAAGGCATAAGAGCATATAATGGAGGAACAACCTACATTGATGGTGTAGAAATTCAAAGGGGTACTGATAACCCTACAGTTATAAATTGTACAATAAAATATGCTAGAGGAGGGGTGACTTTAGCTCATGCCACGGGCACGGTGAGGGCTGAAAACTGTACTACCATTGGTTGTGAGCAAGGTTATGGGCTTGGTAGTGGAACTGCTATTAATTGTAAGACGGATGTGGCGTATGGCCATGCATTTAAAAGCACATATGATAATGATAGATGGGATTTAGATGTTGAAATTATTCCGGCTGTAGATCCATATTATAATGGTCAGAAAACCATTGCTTTTATTGGGATGGATAATTCAAACTTGACCCTAACAGGAGGAGATCCTAATTTACCTTCAGATTATAGAATTCAGGTTGGTGGAACACTAAATGGTGTTCGTTTTCAAAATGGAAGTTTAGCTAATCAAAGTACTCATAATGGTAATAACAATTCGGTTGATAATCAGACATCACATCCAATTGAAATTGCATCAGGCAGTAATGGTAATACAATAAATACTTGTGGATCGGTAACTAATAACGGCAATAGTAACAGTATTCAAGCTTGTACTTTAAGTTTGGAAAATGAGAGTCTTAAAGATGATATTGCCATTTTTCCTATACCATTTCATGATGTTTTAAATATTAAAACCACATATAACAGTGGAGCAACTGTTCAAATTATTGACCTTAGTGGAAAAACTGTATATAGCAAGAAGATGGAAAAGGGTGAAAGTCAAGTTAATTTAGGAAAATTAGCATCTGGTATGTATTTTGCTAAAATAACTTCTGATAATCAGGTGTTTACTAATAAAATTGTGAAAAAGTAGAGAAAAGCAAATATAAGTTTTCTACAAAAGGTCTTCCTAAAACAGGAAGACTTTTTGGTTTTGGAACGTAAGTTATACATGTGGGGACATATGTTATACGCCAATGTTGTGTTATTTTTTATTTTTGTAAAAAAAAAAGGATTATGAAGAAATATTACAATTTATTAAAAATAAGTATTGTTGCTTGTTTTGGGCTTTTAGTTCAACTCTCACAAGCGCAAACTACGGTTAATTCACTTTCTGAATTATTGCCATATCTAGATGATGATAATGTAGATGTTAAGTTAGCACCAGGAACATATACTATTGGGTTTAATGAGGTTATATTTGGTGATTTTAATGGAAGAAATCCTTTGTTTCTTTTTGAAGGTTCTAATAGCACCTTTGATTTTACAGGGGTTACTATTAATTTTGACACTTATATTTTTCAGGCATTTGGAAGTGTTGATGTTAATGAAATACAGATATTAGGAAATAATAATGTACTTAAGAATTTAACAATGGAGGATATTGGCACATTAGCTCCTACCAGTAGAGCTCAGGCCATTGTTATGGATGGGAGAGATAACAGAATAGAAGGATTTCATTTAACAGTTAGAGGGTCTTATCCTTATGGTTATGGAGATGCTTTTGGTAAGGGCGGAGGCGCAGTTATTCCCCATAGAAAACATTCAGGAATACTAATTAGAGGATTAAGAAATCACCTTAAGAATACAACGGTTATTTCACGTTCATATGGGCACTGTGTTTTTATGCAAGCTGCAAGTTACCCAACTATTGAAGGTTGTTATATAGAAGGTGAAATGCGAACCACTGATGATATGTTGGCAGAAACCTCTGGTCCAGCGTTTGATGTTAATTTTATGACTGATTGGGGTTATACGCTTCCTGCCGGTTATATGATGAGTTTGCAGGAAGCGGGCATTAGAGCATATAATGCGGGTACAACTTACATTGATGGTGTTGAAATTCAAAGAGGAACTGATAACCCTACAGTATTAAATTGTACTATTAAAAATGCTAGAACCGGAGTTGTTCTTGCTCATGCAACAGGAACAAAATATGTTGAAAATTGTGTGGCAATTGGTTGTGAGCAGGGTTATTCAATAGGATCGGGAATTGTTGTAAACTGTTCGGCAGATGCAGCTTACGGTCCTGTTTATAAAAATGCCTACGCTAGTGATTCTGGTTATAATGCAGATATCACAATATTAGAACCAATAGATGGTTATTATAACGGTCATCAGGCTATTGCCTACATTGGGGGGAAGAGGCATAACTTAACATTTAGATCTGAGGTGACGGATTTTCCAAGTGATTTGAAAATTATGATGGCTGGAGATATGCAAGGCCTAAGAGTTCTTAATGGTAATAATGCCTCTCAAAATAACCATACGCTTAATGATATTTTCTTAAAGAACCTAACCAATTTCCCAGTGGTTATTCATTCAGATGCTACTAATAACCGAGTTCAGGATTGTTTTACAGGAAATATAGCCAATGGAGGTTCAGGTAATTTTATTAGTGCCTTAAATTGTGCTTCAGATAATTTAGCATTGTTAGGAGCTGCTGTTCAATCTTCCACAGATTTTGATGGTTTAGCAAATAGAGCTATAGATGGAAATACTAGTGGGACATTTAATTTAAATTCAGTTACACATACTAATCCATCAGATACCGATGCTTGGTGGCAGGTAAATTTAACAGAAGAAAAACCTATAGGTGATATAATAGTTTGGAACAGAACAGATAGCAACACTAATAGACTTGCTAATTTTGAGGTGAAGGTGTTTGATTCTAATGGAGCTGAAACATTTTCACATATATATAATGAGTCTGATGGACCACTACCCTCGGTAACTATTGATGCAGGAGGTGCTTTGGGTAAAAGGGTAAGAGTAATTCAATTAAATAACGCCGTTGCATTATCTTTAGCGGAGGTTCAAGTTTTTGAGAGCGCGTTATCAGTAAAAGAAAACGTGTTAGATGAGGTGAGTTTATATCCTAATCCTGTTAGCGATTATCTTTCGGTTTCTTTAGCAGGGTCAAAATTAAATTCAGGGTCCGCAGTATTGAGTATTTATAATATTACTGGAAAAAAGGTGTTGGAATTCACAGCTGAAGAATCTAATACAACAAAATTAAACTTATCATCATTAAATAGTGGGGTTTACCTTTTAAATATCACAGATAAGGTAAATAGCATAACCAAAAAAATTGTGAAATTATAAGAGTTCATTAGTATGAATTCTAATAATATCAATTAAAACCTATGGAGCTGTCTTCATAGGTTTTTTTATTGTATGTGTTCTATGATATAACTTAAAGAAGTAATATGTTATATGGATTGCATCATAATTTATCACAAAAAGGTTATTCAGTATTTAATTTTGTTCTTACCACTTAACTAATAAGATTATGAAAAGAAAATACTTTTGTTTTAAAGCTATTGTACTAATGCTTTTAATATCACTAAGTCCAAATATTTGGGCGCAAACAGAGGTAAACTCTCTTGAAGAATTATTACCCTATCTAGACGATGATAATGTGAATATTAAGTTAGCACCTGGAACTTACAGTATAGGGTTTAATGAAGTTGTTTTTGGAGCTTTTAACGGTAAAAACCCTTTATTACTTTTTGAAGGTTCTAATAGTACCTATGATTTTACGGGGGTTACCATAAATTTTGACACCTATATTTTTCAGGCTTTTGGAAGTGTTGATGTTAATGAAATACAGATATTAGGAAATAATAATGTACTAAAGAATCTTACTATGGAAGACATTGGTACATTAGCACCAACTAAGAGGGCACAGGCTATTGTTATTGATGGTAGAGATAATAGAATAGAAGGATTTCACGTTACTATTCGAGGGTCTTACCCTTATGGTTACGGGGATGCTTTTGGAAAAGGAGGTACTTATACCATTGCACATAGAAAACATTCTGGTATTTTAATTAGAGGCTTAAGAAATCACCTTAAAAATACAACGCTAATTTCAAGATCTTATGGTCATTGTGTTTTCATGCAGGCGGCAAGTTATCCTTTAATTGAAGGTTGTTATATAGAAGGAGAAATGCGCTCAACAGATGATATGTTAGCAGAAACTTCTGGACCAGCGTATAACATAGATTTTATGACCGTTTGGGGATATAGACTTCCACCTGGTTATATGCTAAGTTTACAAGAAGCAGGGATTAGAGCATATAATGCCGGAACTACATATATTGATGGTGTGGAAATTGAAAGAGGTACAGACAATCCAACTATTTTAAATTGTACCATTAAGAATGCTAGAACCGGAGTAACTATAGCTCATGCAAGAGGAGATAAGTATGTTGAAGGTTGTACCGCTATAGGTTGTGAAAATGGCTTTTCTATAGCTTCTGGTATAGTTGTAAACTGTGCTGCAGATGCTACTTACGGTCCTGTTTACAGAAATACCTATACTACTGATAGAGGTTATATGGCTGATATTAAAGTTTTACCTCCTGTAGCGCCATATTATAATGGCGAAAATATTGTTGCATATGTTGGTGGCAGTGGTCACAACCTTACATTTAGAAGTGATATACCCGAAAGTGATATTCCTGGTAATCTTAAAATTATGGTTGCTGGAGATTTACTTGGTCCAAGAGCTAGAACACATACAGCCTCAAATATTTCGCTAAGAAATCTTACTAATTTTCCTGTGGTCATGGATCCAAGTAGTAGTAGTATTATACTACGCGAATGTGATACCGGAGATGTTACAAATAATGGGGTTAATAATCTAATATATTCTTCAGATTGTGATTCGCCTAATTTAGCTTTAACTGGTGCAGCTATTCAATCTTCAACAGATTATGATGGATTAGCTAATAGAGCTATTGATGGTAATACTAGTGGAACATATGGGTTGAATTCAGTTACTCATACTAATCCATCTGATACAGCTGCTTGGTGGCAAGTTAATTTAAATGAAGAAAAGTCGTTAGGAGATATTAAAATATTTAATAGAACTGGAAGTCAAAGTTATATTGATAGGTTGGCAAATTTTGAAGTTAAGGTATTTGATTCGGCGGGGGTTGAAACGTTTTCTTATGTTTATAATCAAGCTAGTGGTCCAAATCCATCTATTACAATAGATGCTGGAGGGGCCATGGGTAAAATTGTAAAAGTGCTTCAATTAAATAGTGCTGTTGCATTGTCTTTGGCAGAAGTTCAAGTTTTTGAGAGCGCGTTATCTGTAAAAGAAAACGTTATAGATGAGGTAAGTTTATATCCTAACCCTGTTAAAGATTATCTTTCAGTTTCCTTGGGAGAATCTAATATGAATATAGGTTCAACAGTATTTAGTATTTATAATATTACAGGTAAAAAAGTCATGCAATTCACGGCTAAAGAATTTAAAACAACAAGGTTAAATTTATCATCATTAAATAGTGGTGTTTATCTTTTAAATATTACGGATAAGGTAAATAGTATAACTAAGAAAATTGTAAAATTATAAGGATTTAAAAAACCTATAGCATATTAAGATATATTGTTATGCTATTCATAATGAAATCATTAAAACCTATGGAGACGTATTCATAGGTTTTTTTAATTGTAAAGCTTTTAAAATTAAACTAAAGAAGTAATATGTTATATGGATTGCATCATAATTTATCACAAGTGGTTTATTGAGTAATTAATTTTGTTTTTACCACTTAATTAATAAGATTATGAAAAGAAATTACTTTTGTTTTAAAGCAATTACCTTAATGCTTGTAATATCATTTACTCAAAATATTCAAGCGCAAACAATAGTAAATTCAATAACAGATTTAGCCGCATATCTTAATCAAGACAATGTAAATATAAAAATGACACCAGGAACTTATTCAATTGGTCCTGCTGATGTTGTTTCTGGGCTGTTCCCAAACCCTGATATTATTGAATTTACGGGGTCTAATTGTACATATGATTTTACTGGGGTAACCTTTGCTTTTGATACCAATATTTTTCGTTCTTACGGTAATGTGGCTGTGGTGGAAATAAGACTAGCAGGCTCTAATAATGTTTTGAAAAACCTAACCATGGAAGATATAGGTAATACTATTCCTTGGCGTACAGCTTTGGGTATAAAGTTTGATGGGACGGATAATAGAATAGAAGGGTTTCATATGACTGTTAGGGGATCTTATCCTTACGGGTACGGAGATATTTTTGGAAAAGGATCTGGTTATGTGATTAAGCATTTTAAGCATTCTGCGATTTTGGTACGTGGAGAAAGAAACCATCTAAAAGATTGTACTATTATTCATAGGGCCTATGGTCATGGAATTTTTTGTCAAGGCTCTATAGATGCTTTAATTGAAGGTTGTCATTTAGAGGGAGAAGTAAGAACAACAGATGATGTTTTGGCAGAGGAAGGTACAGGTTCTCCAGCAGATTTAGAGGACTTTATGACCGTATGGGGACATAGATTGGAACCAGGCTGGATGTTTAGTTTACAAGAAGATGGTATTAGAGCGTATAATACTGGGGCGCATCATATTACTGGAGAAACAACGAATACCAAAAATATGAGGGTGATTGACTGTACAATCGATAAGCTTAGAAATGGTGTTACTATTGGGTTTTGTGATGATGAAAAATATGTGAAAAATTGTACAGCTATTGGAACAGAACATGGCTTTTGGGTAGGTAATGGAGGTGAAATAGTTAATTCTAGAGGAGATGGAGCTTACGGACCCTTATATGGCACAGCATATCAAAATGATAAAAATGCAAAAATAGACTTAACGGTAATAGATAGTGATTATGATTTATATGGCTTACATCCATTAATTTTCCTTGGAGGAAGTGGTCATGAACTTTTTCTAAAAAGTGAAGAGGCATCACTCGAAGTTAATCATAAAATTATGATTGCAGGAGTAAGAGATGGTATGCGTTTTGGCGAGACTACAGATGTTAAGTATTATGATCAATCCTCCAGCAATGTAAAACTTAGTAATGCTAGTGGTTACCCCGTGGTTTTGGAAGAACGCTGTGAAGATTCTCAGGTGCAGTCATGTAGCTCTGTAATTGATAATGGAGTTAATAATACTGTTACCTTATTCGAAGATTGTGAAGATGTGGATCCTAATAATTTATGTCCTAAAACAGCTGAAATGATGGAAGCTGAATGTAATGATGATATGTTTGGTATTCAAACTGAAGGTTGTTCTGAAGGCGGGTTAAATATTGGTTGGATAGATATAGGTGACTGGGTGAAATTTAGTGATATTGATTTATCAAATATTTCTGGTGTTCAGGCTCGAACCTCTTCTAAATATTCTGGGGGTGTGATAGAGGTAAGATTAGATAGTGTTACAGGAACCTTAATTTCAACTATACCGGTTACAAATTCTGGTTCTTGGCAAAATTGGGGAACAGATATTGGTTCTGAAATTCAAAGTTTTACAGGTGATATTCATGATGTGTATTTTGTTTTTAATGGTACTAGATCTGGGTCTATATTTAATGTAAATTGGTTTAGTTTTTCTTTAGAATCATTATCAACTCAAACAGAATCATTAGTTAATGATGTAAAGGTTTTTCCAAACCCAATTTCAAATATTTTACATGTTTCTATAATTAAATCTAATCTTAATATAAACGAAGCTAAATTAGAGTTATATAGTTTGGCAGGTAAAAAACTAGTTGAGACTTATATGGAAAACAAAACAAAGGTAGATTTAGATTTGACTAATTTTAGTATTGGGATGTATATATTAAAAATTAGCGATAACACCAGTAGTGTTATAAGAAAAGTTGTCAAGCGGTAAAACAATTTATGTTTTAAGTTTTTAACATATAATTTCCATCCCTATATTAGGTTTTTTGTGGTGTTAATTAAAAACGCTAACAATTGATTAGTGTCCAAGTTATGTAATTAAATTTTATTGAAAGAGAAGAGGTTTTTTCACTTTAAAATAAAATGAATACTGGCTAATTTCAAGTCAAAATATGTTTTCAATATTGAAATTGATTCATGCCAACATTTGTCTTCCAAAACTGTTCATAGTTTATATAAAATGAACGTTGATTTATACCTAGAAACATTCATAAATCATAATTTTAGGTTTCAAATTAATTCATTGTTAAAAACCTATGAAAAATACTCTAATTTCAAATATATTATTTAAGAATTGTTTTGCCTTATTTTCTGTTGTAATTGCTTTATGCATGCTATCATGTAATGAAAAGGTAAAAGAAGTTGAGAAGCCAAATGTCATTTTAATCTTAATAGATGATCAGGGTTATGGAGATATTTCAGCTTTAGGTAATCCTTTCATCAAAACTACTAACATAGATAATCTTTATAATAGTAGTGCTCGTTTTACAGATTATCATGTAAGTCCAACTTGTTCTCCTACACGAGCGGCATTATTAACGGGTCATCACAATAACCGCACAGGTGTTTGGCATACGGTAAATGGTAGGTCTATGATTCTAGAAAGGGAAAATACGGCCGCTCAAATTTTTAAAGATAATGGTTATAATACTGCCATTTTTGGTAAATGGCATTTAGGAGATAACTATCCTTTCAGGCCTCAAGATAAGGGGTTTGATGAGGTGCTAACTCATGGTGGAGGTGGTATGGAACAAACTATGGATTATTGGGATAATGACTATTTCAATGATATGTACATTCACAATGGGAAGCTTAAAAGATATAAAGGCTATAGTGCAGATATTTGGTTTGATGAGGCAATTAAATGGATAGATTCTAAAGAAGAAAACGAGCCTTTCTTCTGTTATTTGCCTTCTAATACAGCGCATTCGCCATATTTTGTTGAAGATAAATATTATGATGATTTAAAAGATAATAAAGATATTCCTCATGCACCATTTCTTGGAATGATAAATAATATAGATGAAAATCTAGGAAAATTAATGAGTTATTTAAAAGAAAGTGGAAAATTAGAAAATACAATAATTGTTTATACCACGGATAACGGAACTGCCCAAGGAGCAAAAACTGAAGGGCATCGTTTAGATGGGTTTATTAGAAAAGGTTTTAATGCTGGAATGAGAGGTGTAAAGGCTAGTAAGTATGAAGGAGGGCATCGTGTACCATTATTTATTCATTGGGAAGGTGGAGATATTAATAAAGGAAAAGATATACATGAGCTAACCGCACATTATGATGTATTACCAACACTTGCTGATTTATGTAACCTAAATGTTAATGATAATAAGTTTGATGGTCAAAGTTTAATACCGTTGATTAATGGGGACAATTCAAATTTTAAAGACAGGATTGTAATTACAAACTCTCAACGGGTTGAAGTTCCAGAACCTTGGAGAAGAACGTCTTTAATGCAAGGTAAATGGAGGTTAGTTGATGGTGAAGAGCTTTATAATTTAGAAGCAGACCCAGAGCAACGTAATAATATTATTGAGCAACACCCAGAAAAGGTAAAAGAGTTTAAAAAGGCTTATGATGAATGGTGGAATGAAATATCACCAACATATAAAGATCAACCTTATATTTATTTAGGACATGAAGCAGAGAACCCTGTTAAACTTTTTGCTCATGATTGGCATACAACTGCACAAGCAAGTCCTTGGCACCAAAGACATATTCGTACGGCTTATGTTGATAATGGGTATTGGTTATTAAAAGTAGCTAATAGCGGAAAATATAAATTACAATTAAGAAGGTGGCCAGAAGAAATTAAGTTGCCATTAAATGGGGTGGCACCTGTGCGTCCCGCAATTCCTGGTACAAGCGTTTCCGAAAGTAAGGCTAGTAAGGCTTTAAATATTGAAATGGCTAAAATTAGTATTCAAGGTAATGAACTAACAAAGGCTGTAGACTCAAATCAAGAGTTTGTTGAATTTGAAGTAGAACTAGAAAAAGGTAATACTACATTGCA
Organism: Seonamhaeicola sp. MEBiC01930; assembly: GCF_045277075.1. Taxonomy (GTDB): domain Bacteria; phylum Bacteroidota; class Bacteroidia; order Flavobacteriales; family Flavobacteriaceae; genus Seonamhaeicola. The sequence goes on from NZ_CP104270.1 coordinate 2,580,724, forward strand.
AACGTGGTTTACTTTAGATAATGGTACAGAATTAGGGGCTTACTATGTAAATGTTTTAAAAATATAACAATTAGAAAATTATTTAGAGTGAAACAATTATTTATATTCAGCCTTTTCTCTTTTTTATGTTTTGTTTCATGTAAAGAAAAACGTGAAGAAAAAGCAACAAAACCTAATATTGTTATTATTTATACTGATGATCAAGGTTATGGAGATGTAAGTGCTTTAAATCCACAAGCTAAATTTCAAACACCAAACATAGATAAAATTGCTAATGAAGGTGTTGTTTTTACAGATGGTCATAGTAGTGACGCCGTTTGTACACCTTCGCGCTATTCTTTGTTAACAGGAAGGTACAGTTGGAGAACTTCTTTGAAAAAGGGTGTTTTAAGAGCTGATGGCCCTTGTTTAGTAGAGAAAGATAGAATGACAATCGCATCAATGCTAAAGGATAATGGTTATAATACAGCCATGGTAGGTAAGTGGCATTTACAAATGGATTTTGTTGGTGAATTAGGTATAAATAGAGATTGGTCTCAACCTTTTGTAGATGGACCTATTGATAAGGGTTTTGATTATTTTTTCGGTATTCCTGCATCAATGAATTTTGGAGTACTAACATATTTAGAGAATGATAGGGTGTTAGAGCCTCCTATACTTTGGACAAAAAAGAAAAAGAATAAAAATCCACGTACCTATAAAAATGCTAATCCGGCAGATTATAGGATGACACCACCTTTTGAAGAAAAACCCTTTCAAGAAAACCCTATACGAGGGCTAGAGGTGGCCCCTTCTTTTAACGATGAATTGGTGTTAAAAACTTTTGCGGAAAAGGCAGTTGAACGTATTAATATTTTGGCTGAAGAGGCAAAAAATGGTAAACCTTTTTTCTTGTATATGCCCTTAACAAGCCCGCATTTGCCGCACTGTACGCATCCAGATTTTCAAGGTCGTACGTCATGTGGTAATTATGGAGACTTCATGGAAGAAACAGATTATAGGGTAGGACAAGTTCTTGATGCTTTAGAAAAAAGTGGTGTTGCAGATAATACCTTAATTATTTTTTCATCGGATAACGGAGCGGAAACAAATTATACGTATCAAAGAGAAACCTATAGCCATTATAGCTGTATGAATTTTAAGGGAGGAAAGAGAGATATATATGAAGGCGGGCACCGTGTACCCTTTTTAATGCGTTGGCCTGCGGCCATTAAATCTGGTACTAAAATTGATTCACCAGTTTGTCAGTCAGACTATATGGCCACAATAGCTGATATATTAGAAATTGAAATACCAGATAATGCAGGGGAGGATAGTTTTTCATTATGGCCTTTATTGTCTGAAGATGTACAGGAGTATAATTATGATAGATCTGTAATTCATCATTCAGCATCAGGGCATTTTGCCATTCGTAAAGGTGATTGGAAGTTAAATATGTTGCGCGGTTCAGGAGGTTCCTTTAAACCTCAGTTTATAGATGTGAAAGAGGGTGATGCTCCTTATGAACTATATAATCTCAAAAATGATCCGGGAGAAACAACTAACCTTTATTTTGAAAAACCAGAAATAGTTGAAACCCTAAAAAATGAAATTACTCAGATTATTAAAACTGGCAGATCAACCATTGGGGAACCACAAGATTATATAAAAGAAAATTGGCCCCAAGTAGATTGGGTTAATTTATAACACACAACAAATGAAAATTTTAAAACTCCTAGCACTTATATTAGTTTGTACCAATTCCTTAATAGCTCAAAATAAGGATAAGCAACCTCCTAATATTATTTTTATTATAACTGATGATCAGGGCATGGGGGATTTGGCTTGTACAGGTAATCCATATATAAAAACACCAAATCTAGATAAATTATATAATCAATCAATTAGATTAACAAATTATCATGTTTCAACAACTTGTGCGCCTACAAGAGCATCAATAATGACAGGTCGTCATTGTAATCGTGTAAATGTATATCATACAATTGCAGGTCGGTCTTTATTATTTGAAGATGAAGTTACCTTACCCCAAGTTTTAGCCCAAAACGGTTATACAAATGCTATGTATGGTAAATGGCATTTAGGTGATAACTATCCGTTTAGACCAATGGATAGAGGGTTTCACGAGGTGGTTAGACATGGCGCAGGAGGCATTGGTCAAGGTCCAGATTATTGGGGAAATGATTATTTTGATGATACCTATTGGCATAACGGACAAACTCAAAAATATACAGGTTATTGTACTGATGTGTTTTTTTCTGAAGCCATGCACTTTATTGAAGATAATAAAGACGGGCCTTTTTTCTGCTATATTTCAACAAATGCACCACATGCACCATATAATCTTCCAAAGAAATATTATGATATGTACCAAGGAGAAAAGTTTGAAAAACTTCATCCTAGATTAAGACGGTTTTATGGTATGATTACCAATATTGATGATAATTTTAAAAAATTAGAAGACAAGCTAAAAAACCTTAACATAGCAGATAATACTATTGTAATTTTTACAACAGATAATGGAACTTCTGCAGGACGCAGCACATATAATGCAGGATTAAAGGGAGGTAAAGGAAGTCAATATGATGGCGGACATAGGGTGCCATTTTTTATACGCTGGCCTAATGGAGAGCTTACTGGTGGAAAAGATATAGATAAGCTAGTTGCTCATTATGACCTTTTACCAACTTTTGTTGATTTACTAGGTTTAAATTTTAACACCAAAAAACCTTTAGATGGGAAAAGTTTAGAACCATTATTAACTGGTGAAACTACAAATTGGGAAAATAGAATTCTGTATATGGATACTCAACGAGAACAAAACCTTGTGAAGTATAAAAAATATACGGTTATGGATGAGAATTGGCGTTTGGTTGATGGAGATGAGTTATATAAAATGCCAGGAGATAGGGGGCAAGAACAAAATGTAATTAAGAGCTATCCAGAAGTGGCAAGCCGTTTAGCTGTAGGCTATAATAAATGGTGGCAATCTTTTATAGATGAAGGCGTAGATCAAAAATATGCATACATAAAAGTAGGGTCAAGGCATGAAAACCCTAGTAGAATTTCGGCACATGATTTAATTACTGGCCGTTATGCAAATGCATGGCATCAAAATAGTGCTATCAGACCTATGCCATCTGGAGGTTCATGGCGCATTGAAGTTGTTGAAGATGGTGAATATACTATTTCATTAAGAAGGTTTCCACGTGAAAGTGGTTTAGGTATTAATGCCATATTTCCAGCTCAAGATAAAGCTGTTGAATATGACAAAACTTCTCCCGCAAGTGAAAAGTCAGATTTTAAGGAAGCCTATTTATTTCTTGCTTCTATTTCTAAATCTCAGGAGATAAAAGCAGGACAAGATGAAGTCACTTTTAAAGGAAAGTTGGCCGCTGGAAAATACGATATGGAAGCCGAACTTATAGATGAAGCAGGTAGAAGACATCCAGCGTACTATGTCTACATTGAGAAACATTAATTTTTTAAAATCATTTAAAACCAAATGAAATCAATTCTTTGTATAGCCGCCATCCTTTGTGTTACTATTTTTAGTAATGCTCAAGAGCTTAAAGATGGAACTATAGATACTGGAGATAAGTTTGCTGATAAAACTTTGTTGAAATATGAATCTCCAGAAAAAATATCTAACCGTTTGGCTTGGTGGCAAGAGGCACGTTTTGGCATGTTTATCCATTGGGGCTTATATGCGCATGATGGTTGTTATTGGAATGGACAATATGGGCGTTCAGAACACATGATGTTAAAACTCAAAATCCCAATTCCCGAATATGAAAAAATTGCCGATGCTTTCAATCCTAAAAAATTTGATGCTGAAGAGTGGGTGAAAATTGCCAAAAATGCAGGAATGAAGTATATGGTAATTACCGCCAAACATCATGATGGCTATGCCATGTTCAATAGCCCAAGTAATTCGTTTAATATTGTTGACCATTCTAAATGGGGAAAAGATCCAATAAAGGCACTTGCTAGAGCCTGTGAAAATGAAGGCTTAAAATTTGGTGTTTATTATTCATTGGGACGCGATTGGCACGATCCAAATTGTAATTCAAACAATGGGAATAGAAGTAACACTTGGGATTATCCAAAAGAAGAAGAAAAAGTTCTTGAGAAATACATAGAAAGTAAAGTAAAACCACAACTTACGGAGTTATTAACTCAATACAAACCTGCAATTATTTGGTTTGATACCCCTGAAATGGTTACCAAAGAACAAAGTTTAGAAATATTAAAACTGATTCATGAGATTAATCCAGATTGTATAGTGAATCAAAGAGTAGGCAATAGATTGGGAGATTACGCTGTTAGAGAGCAAAAAATACCTGAAAACGGAGAACCTGATCCTTGGGAATCTTGTATGACGCTTAATCATACTTGGGGCTATAACAAAATAGATAAGGAATATAAAAGTGTTGAAACACTAATATATAATTTAGTTGATATAGCCAGTAAAGGAGGAAATTTTTTATTAAATGTAGGCCCAACAGGTGAAGGTGTTATTCCTGAGCTTTCAGCAGATAGACTTGAACAAATGGGGGGTTGGTTACGTGTAAATGGAGAAGCAGTTTATGGTACTAACGTTAGTCATTTAAAAGATTTTGAATGGGGCAAAAGCACCAAAAAGGGAAATACTATTTATTTAACTCTTTTTAAATGGCCTAAAAACGGAATACTCACAATTGAAGAGAATTTTGACATTAAAGCCCTATCTATGCTAGTTTTTCCACAGTATGAAATTAAATATGAAAAAGAGGGGTTAAAAACCACTTTTTATTTGCCAGACGTAGCTCAAGATCCAGTAGCCACTGTACTAAAAATTGAGTTGAATTAAAAAAAGTTTTAAAAATCAACTAGACTTTAAGCTGAAATGAAAAAACTACTTTACGTTTTTATATTGTTTACTATCTCAATGGCGGCTCAAAACCCTGTTTTCACCCATGTATTTACAGCTGATCCGTCTCCGCATGTCTGGCCAGATGATGATAGATTATGGGTGTATACATCTCATGATGAACCAGGTTCTAATAATCACTATGGAATGACAGGCTACCATGCATTTTCTACAACTGATTTGGTAAACTGGACTGACCACGGGCGTATTTTACATTTAGAGAATGTGGATTGGGCAGAAAGTCATGCTTGGGCAATGGATGCTGCTTTTTACAGAGGTAAATATTATCTGATTTACTGTATGAAAGAAACTGGAATTGGTTTGTTTAGAACAGGAATTGCGCGTAGCGATAAACCAGAAGGACCTTTTACAGATTTAGGTTATGTTAAAGGTGTAGAGTTTGGTCAGGATCCAGCTCTTTTTATAGATGATGATGGTACGCCATATTTGTACTGGGGACATGATAGAAAATGTTTTGCGGCTGAACTGAATGAAGATTTGATGTCTATAAAGCCTGAAACTTATGTGGATTTAACTAAACAATTAACTCATGTATTTGAAGGACCATGGGTTCATAAACGCAACGGGAAGTATTATTTAACCTATCCGGGATTAACACCCAGACGTTGGCCAGAAAAAATGTTTTATGCGGTTGCAGAGAAACCATTAGGACCATATGAATTCAAAGGATGTTTTATAGATGATTTTGAAGGGCAAAGTGGTACCAATCATGGAGGTGTTGTAAATTATAAAGGTAAAGACATCATGTTTTATCATAGTGCTTGGTTATCTGGAGGATTAAGTGAAACTAGGTCTACAATGGCAGATTATTTAAACTATGATAAAGAAGGAAATATCATTCCTATTATTCCTTCTAAAAAAGGACTTGGAATAGCAAAACATACCAAGGCTACTATTAAAGTTGAAGCAGAAAGCGGATTTGCAGCAGGAGGTAATTTATACAATGTAATTGTAGATGATTGGATTAAAGATTTTAGCGGAAATGGCTATGTCACAAATTTTGATAATCCTTATGATCATGTGTCGATGTTGGTACAGGTAGCCAAAGCCGGCACTTACCGCTTTATTGTAAGATATGCATCACCAAATGGAGATTCTAATCATGATGTGTTAATAAATAGTCACCAATACAGAGAATTTAAATTTCCTAAATCAGAAACCTTTCGTGAAATAGATTTTGGTGAGGTAGAATTAAAATCTGGGGATAATTTAATAAGAGTCTTAAAAAGAAATTGGAAACCATCAAAAGGTGTATTTGCCATAGACTACATTAAACTAGAACAAATTATAGAAACTAAGTAACATTAAAATATAAAATGAAAAAAATAATAATTTTAGCTGTACTAGCACTATTTGTACAATTAGGTTTTTCTCAAGAAACTGTATCAGTTAACACCTCCTCAAGTGGAGAGAAGTTTGAGCATTTTTGGAGTAAAATGGTAGGTGCTGGTCGCGCAAACGAAGGTTTAAGAGCAGGTTGGTTAGAACAATTAGAAAAAGTTCAAGAAAATTGTGGGTTTGAGTTTGTGAGGTTCCATGGGATTTTTCACGATGATATGTTTCCTGTATTCGAAAAGAATGGGAAATTCACATACAATTGGCAATATATAGATGATTTATTTGATAGGATGTTGGATTTAAATGTACGTCCGTTTGTAGAATTGGCATTTTTTCCAAAAGCTCTAGCTGCAGAAAATAGTAAGACTCAGTTTTGGTGGAAAGCCAATATTACCCCAGATGAATCTAAATATGATGAATGGCATAATTTGGTAAAAGCATTTACTCAACATTGTGTAGATCGTTACGGAATTGACGAGGTTCTTACTTGGTATTTTGAAGTGTGGAACGAACCAAACCTGCATTATGGTTTTTTTGATGGTACTAAGACTCAGTATTTTGAGTTATATAAACAATCTGTTTTAGCCGTTAGATCTGTAGATAGTCGTTTAAAAGTTGGAGGGCCTTCAAGTAGTAATTTTGTGGCGGATAACCGTTATGAAGGAGAAGTAGAAAGCAGGAGCGGAGATTTAATTACGTTTACAGCAGATAATATTAATGATTTGGAATGGAAAGGTTCTTGGATAGAGGACTTTCTAGCCTATTGTAAAAAGGAAAAACTTCCGGTAGATTTTGTCTCAACACACCCTTACCCAACGGATTATCCTTTTAACCCAAGAACGGGAAAGGGAAAGGATTTTTCTAGATACGTAAATTCTACACAAGATGATATTAGATGGTTAAATGAAGTAATTAAAAAAAGTGCATATCCAAATGCTGAAATTCATTTAACGGAATGGAATACCAGTCCAAACAGTAGGGATGCTATGCACGATTTTTTACCTCCTGCTGCTTATATAACTAAAGTAAATTTAGATTGTATTGGACTAACAAATTCATTAGCATTTTGGACGTTTACTGATATTTTTGAAGAAAAAGGAGGTGGAGAAAGTATATTTCATGGTGGTTTTGGAATGATTAATTACCAAGGATTGGTAAAACCGTCTTACCATGCTTATAGAATGTTACATCAATTGGGAGATGAAAAATTGTTTAAGAATGATTATTTATTTGTAAGCCGTAAATCTGGAAATGGGAAAGTAGTTGCTTTGGCTTATAACTATCCAGAAGACTATTACAATGCTGTGCCCTCTAGCATTAAGAAGATTGAAAAATACGAAGAGGGCTCATCAAGACAATTAAACCTTAAGTTTTCAGATTTAAAACCCGGAGCACAATTTAAGATTGAAGTTTTAGATAAGGATCATGGTAATATTTACAATTACTGGGAAAAAATGGGTAAACCAGAACCACCCTCAAGAGAGCAAATAAAAGTGATGAAAAACTTTGCTGAAACGCTTGATAATCATGTTGTTTCTGCAGATAAAGACGGTAACCTAAATATTCAAAGGGAATTATCACCTTGGAGTTTAGTTTTAATTGAACAAATTAATTAGAAAAAAATACAAAATGAAAAATCTTATTAAGGTAATTGCCTTTATTTTATTTGCTGAAGGCATTGCCATAGCTCAGGAAATTAAAACTATTCCACTTCCAGAAAATTTGGAACAGGGATACCCAAGAATATATATCAGTCAATCTGAAAAGAAAGAGTTACAAAAAACCATTAAAAAAGAAGATTGGGCGCAAGAGGTACTTGCTGGAATTCATAAAAGAATTGACACACATGTTGAGCGCCATGTAAATGATCCAGAGTGGATGGTTTCCCGATTAATGATGTATTGGAAAACAAAATCTACTAATGTTTATGTGAATGGAATATATTATTCACATGCCGATGGTGAAGCTCCTGTGCCTACAGTTCGTTTTACAGGGTCTAGAGATTATACTACTAATTATGCCATGCCAGACTTGGAAGATATTCTTCCATATATGGATGATGAACGTGGCCTTTATCTACGTAATAAAACCAAGGAAGGAAGACCTTTAGAGTGGGTCGACCAATCCAAAACTGGAGGTCAGATACACAGACATAATCAAAGAATTCTTGGATTGGCTCGAGATGCAGCATTTATATATTGGCTTGAGGGAGATGAACGTTTTGCAAAATTTGCCTTCGATATTTTTGATACCTATATGTTGGGTATGTACCATAGAAATGCGCCTATAGACTTATTAAATGGTCATATTCAAACCCTAGTTGGGATGGAGTGTTTTCAAGTAATTCATGAAAGTAGTTTAAAATCTGCTTCAGAACTTTATGATTTCCTACATAGGTATATTGAAAAGACTAATGAAGGTAAGATTGATATTTATGATGCGGCAATAAAGAAATGGAACGACCAAATAATTAAGAATGGAGTGCCGCAAAATAACTGGAACCTACATCAACAAAAGGTTATTCTAAAAGCCGCCATGGTTTTAAGAGATGATAAGTTTTATGAAGATGGAAAGGGGCGCGAGTATTATATAGATTACATTCTAAATAAAACCTCGGCAAGACAATGGTCTTTAACTAAATTTATGGATTATGGTTATGATTATGATAATGGCGTTTGGGCTGAATGCCCAGGGTATTCCTTTGGTGTAACTAAAGACTTAACGCACTTCATAAACGATTTTGATAATACCTTCAATCATAATCTTTTACCATATATGCCAGTAATGCAAAAAGCGGTAAAAGTGTTACCTCAATATTTATTTCCAAATGGGCAAACTGTAGCTTTTGGAGATAGTAATTATTCATCTTTAAGCACTCAAGCCATTAGTGATATGATTCGAACGGCTCAAAAAAATGATGATGATAAGCTAGAGGAGGAATTTACTCAGATGTACAGGGTATTTGCTGAAAATTCTAAATCTCAAAACAGAACAAGAAAGCCAAGAGCTGATATATCTTCTTTTTTTGCTAGTAAACCTGTAGAACTTAATCCTAAATATGAAAAGGGAAAGATAGAGGATTACATTACCCAGACCTTTTATGCCCCTAATGTTAGTTGGCATGTACAGCGTATGGGGCAAGGTAAAGATGGTATGATGGTGTCTTTAAATGGTTCTCTTGGAAACCATATGCACGCCAATGGAATTAATATGGAATTGTATGGAAAAGGGGTTGTACAAGGGGCAGACCCAGGAAAGGGAGCTGGGTATCTTCAACCAATTTATCTGGAGTATTACTCGCAGTTCCCTGCGCATAATACAGTGATGGTTGATGGGGCTTCATCATATACCGAAATGCTTAGTTATCATGCATTTGATTTGATGGGGCAATATCCAAAGTCTGAACAAAAAGAAGGCTATTATACTGATATTACTTATTCTGATGTGTTCTTTTTAGAACCAGAAACTCGTAGTGATCAAAGCCGTTTGGTAAGTATTGTAAAAACAGGTGAAACTACAGGCTACTATGTAGATGTTTTTCGTTCTAAAAAACAACGAAAAGGAGACAAATTTCATGATTATTATTACCATAATTTAGGTCAGAGTATGCAGATTATGGATACCTCAGGAAAACCACTAAATCTTACCACAAGTGAAGAAATGGGCTTTGCAGGAGGTCATTTATATGCTTTAGATTATATGTGGGATAAAAAATCTATAAAAACTAGTGAGGACTATCAAGCGGAATGGAAAATAGACATGCCAAAAGAAGAAGATGATGTATTTATGAACTTGTGGATGAAGGGAACAGAAGGGCGCGAAGTATTCTCAATAAAATCGCCTCCAAATAAGGCCTTTAGAGGTAATGGAGGTTTGCCTTATGAAGTTAGTAAAAGTCCCTATTTGACATTAACCGCGCGCCAACATGGTGAAGCATGGGAGCACCCATTCATCTCAATTTATGAGCCATTTACTGCAAGTGAAGGCAAAAGTATTTCTTCTATTAAAGGCTTTGATGATGATAATGGAAGCAAAGCCTTTGCAGGAATACATGTAACTCACAAATCGGGTAGGGAAGATTATATATTTTCATCAGATGGAGGAAAATCAGCAAGTTATAATGATATGACTACCAACGCTGCTTATGCCTTGATTGGTAATGAGAAAAATGGAGATTTCGTTCTGTTTATGGGGAATGGTAATAATCTTGCAGCTAACGGGATGGTATTATCATCGGAAACAAAAGGAAATGTTGTTTTGAAGAAAGAGGAAGGTATTATTTCTCTGCACAATGAAGTGAAAGTGACCATTTCTAATGGAGAAACTGAAAAGCAATTTGAGCCGGGTAATTTAAGACAGGTTAAATTTTAATATAGACCATTTTAAAAGCTGAATTTTTTCTATGAAATGATAATGATGTTGTTTTTATTTTAATATCGAACATAATATATGTCTAATTACGAATCAAGAAGAGGATTTATTAAAAAATCTGCCATTGCCACAGCCGGTGTTTCATTAGGGGTGTCTACATTAGGACTTTCTTGTAGGGATAATTTAGAGACAATTGATACTTTTAAAGTCATCAGAAATGGACGTTCTTATTCATTTTCGTTACCAATTGGGCATGAATTACATCATGTTATGGTGAGGGTTTATAGTAGGGTTAATGATTATATTTTCGAATACGATGATGAATCACCTTATGTACCAAAGGATAAGAATGAACAGACCCAAGCAGTTTGGATGACGGACTTTGACGAGGCAACGGTTGCTAGAAAGAAATCCAATAAAGATCAACGTTTTCCGGTAGTCGATATTATGTTAAAACAGGATATGGAGGCTGTTATAGAAATGGATTTAAAAGATCATGGTATATATGATTTTAATGAAACCGGATCAAATACTTTAATTGAAGAAATTAGAATTCCTAGCAGCCAACTTGATCATTGGGCAAATTCTATGATTTTAAGCCCTAAGTCAAATGCTATTAAGAGCTTTTATTTAGAATCAAAAATCAAGGTGAATGATTCAAAAATTAATTTCAATTTTGAAACCCTTCGTGACGATTGGTCAGGTATAATTTCAGTGTATAATCCAGATTCTAAAGAATTGTTAGCTAGCACAAAAGTTTTATGGAATGAAGATTTGCCCCTAGTTTCTACCGGAACAGGTGTGAGTAGAAAGCGCATGGTTAAATCACTTTCTGGTGCCGCAAAATTTCTTTTAGAATGTGAAAATAAAAATCCTAATAGCAAAGCCAATGGTGGAGAATACCTGCTTTATGATTTAAGTGCTAGAACTCGCATGCGTCCGTTTTGGTCTTGGGCTTGGGGACCTTCAGCAAAAATGCTGTTTGAAGCGGCAAATGTTCCGGGATTAGATGCCGGTGTAAGCAATAAACAACTCAAGCAAAGGGCTACTGATTTAATGCAGGTAACTCTAGATCTACAAGTGCTTGATGAGTCAAGTCCTGCATATGGCATTATACAAACCAGTGCACATGAGGCTAGCACGGTTGATAGCTTGTTTCTTGTTGGTTGGGGATGGATGTCCTTATACAAGGAAACTAAGAACTCAAAATATATTGAAGCAGGGAGAAAACTAGCCGACGCAGCTAATCGCTTGATGGATGAACATAATGATATTTGGATTCCGCAAGCCTATCTATTTGCCGATGATAGATGGAAAGACATTATGAGCTTTGAGAGTTCTATGGGATTACCGGGACTTTCGGCACTTTATTTAGCTACAGGCGATGAGTATTTTAAGAAAACCACAATAAGAATGGCTGACCTTTTGATAAAAGCCTTTGAAAATGAGGAAGGTATGTGGGGGGTGTTTTTTAGAAGCAAGACCATGAAAACCGATAAGGTAAATTATTGGACCAAAGCCTTCGGCTATATTGCAGACGGTTTGATAGAGGCTCACAAAGCGGCTCCTGAAAAGGGGTATTTAAAAAGAGCTTTAATAATCGCCGATCGAATTTTGGAAACACAAGCAGCAGATGGTTCTCTGTCTGTTCGTTTTGATAGGTCACCAGAATATGTTGGAATTGGAGATAAAGCTACGGCATTATGGGCGACATTGTATTTGCGCTTATATAAAATAACAAAGGATAAAAGATTTTATAAGGCAGGAATGAAAGCAATAGAGTGGTGTATGGACCATCAATATTTTGGCAATGATACTGCTGCCTACGGAGGAATTGTTGGGCGCTCATGGCCATCGGGTATCAATTTTCGTCATTGGTTTGATGTGGTAGTAACCTATACCGTATCCTTTTTTGGTAATGCTATTTTGGAAGCATTAAGCCTTGATGAATGGAAGGAAGAATAAGCGCATTTTTTAAGAAAAAAATTAAGCGAAATAAAGGAAAGAATTTTAACTGTAACAAGAAATGAATATTAAAAATATAGCAATCTTATTGTTAATCATGCTTTGCAATGTTATGGAAGTTGTTGGGCAAAATTCGCATGAAAAGAAAATACTAGATACATTCCCAAATAAAGAAACGATTATTTATAAAACCGTTGATGGACAGGAGTTAGATATGACTATTTTTTATCCAGATCCGAAAAAAATGACATCTAAAAATCCATGGATGATGCATGTTCATGGTGGAGGATGGGCTGGTGGAAGTAAATATAATGTATTAAAAAAGGCATTTTTAGGCACTTTAAAATCACTTTTAGATAAGGGTGTAATTTGCGTAACAATTGAGTACCGTTTGGCTAGAGGTAAGTCCAATGCCTATGATGCTGTGGTAGATGCCAAAGATGCCGCCAGATTCCTTTTAAAAAACGCAAAACAGTTTAAGCTGCATAAAAAGAAATATGGTGTTTGGGGCGGTTCTGCTGGTGGACATCTAAGTTTATTAACTGCTTTAGTGAAAGATTCAAATTTCTTGGGAGACCATAAATTCTCAGGAATAGCTCCTAAGTTTAAATGTGTGGTTTCTTATTTTCCTGCAACTTCACTTGTAAATAAAGAATTAGTACCTGGGTCACTTTTCGAAAAACAAAACTCTTATGATAGAATTTTAGGAGATAGTTTAAAAAATAAGCCAGTATTGGCCAAATTGCTAAGTCCAACAGAGCAGCTGAACAAAAAAAGCCCACCAGTTTTATTAATTCATGGTGATAAAGATAAGGTGCTACCAATCATTAATTCTACTTATATGGTTGAGGTTGCCAAAGAAAAAAAGGCGGATGTAAAGTTGTTAACCATTAAGAATGCAGCACATAGTTTTCATGGTGATAATATTTCACCATCAATACACGAATTAAACGATTACGCAACTCAATTTATATTAACTCAATTAAAATAGAGTATGAAAGGTAGAACACTATTATTGCTATTAGGTTGCTCACTAATTTTGTGTGGAAACCTTCATGCCCAATTTGTTTTTCCTGAAACTATTGAGCGTAGTCACCCAAGATTGATGTCTCCAGATGTGACAAGAGAAAAAATTCTTCATGAAATTAAAAATTCAGAGGAAGTTAGAACGTCCTATGAGAATTTTAAAAGTAAGATAGCTGGCTTTGTGAAGCAGCATGAAACAGATCCTGAATGGATGGTCTCTAGGTTGCAAATGTATTGGAAAAGCCATGCTACCGATGTTATTGTAGACGGAGATTTTTATTCACATGCAGAAGGTAAGGCTCCAGTTCCTACGGTGAGGTTTAATGGGAAAAGAGATTATATCACAGATTACAACATCCCCAAAGATGAAGACATAATTCCATACTCAGAAGATGAACGAGGCTTATGGCTACAACACAAAAAAACGAAAAATTGGGAGTGGGTTACACCAATAGAATCTGGAAGGATTATAGGTAAGATTAACCAACGCATTATGGGATATGCCCGAGATGCAGCTCTTATCTATTATCTTGAAGAAGATGAGTCTTACGCGAAATTCGCAGCTCATTTATTTGATACGTACATGCAGGGTATTTATTATAGAAAACCTCCATATGATCAGAAAAAGGGTGCCTTCCAAACCCTTGGGGGTTATACGGCTTTTCAGGTAATTAAAGAGTTATCTGTTGGACATTTAGCGAGCTGCTATGATTATTTGTACTATTATTTAAAGGAAAATGCAGTAGATAAGATGCCTGTTTATGCTACATCTTTCAAAAAGATGGCTGAACAAATCATAAAAAATGGCGTGCCCAATAACAACTGGAATCTAATACAGGCAGATAAGGTAATTCATATGGCATTTATTCTTGAAGACGATAGCTATTATGAAGATGGCAGGGGGGCACAACATTATTTAGACCGTATTTTCAATAAAACAGAAGAGCGGCAATGGTCCATCACAAAACTTTTGAATGCCGGTTATGATGAAAATACGGGTATATGGGATGAGTGTGCAGGATATAGTATGTTGGTAACTAATGATTTTGCAGATCTTTTAATCACAATGCAAGATGCTATAGATGTTGATATTTTGCCTTATATGCCAGTTATTCCTAAAGCCGTTAATGTTTTGCCTCAATATCTTTTTCCAAATAAGTATGTGATTGCTTTTGGCGATACTCATTATGGGAAAGTTAGTAACAGATCCATGTTAAATATGGTAAATAATGCCAAGAAATTTGGTAAAGCAGAGCAAGAAAAGGAATATACGGCCATGGCTCATATGATTAATGAGATCAACGGTGGTTCTTCCAACGGACATGGTGGAAGGTCAAGAAATGCATTTATGTCTCTATTGTCTGGGAATAATGTGAATTTAGATGAAAAAGTTCCAGCCGCCAATATCAATGATTATATCACTTCCACTTTTTATGCACCAAATGTAAGTTGGTTGGCAATGCGTAATGGATTTGATCCTAAAAATGGTTTAATGATTTCTCAAGCAGGTTCATTAGGTAATCATATGCATTCTAACGGGATTGCTATGGAACTGTATGGCAAAAATTATGTTTTGGGCGTAGAAGGAGGTCGTGGAGATAGTTATCATTCAGCTAATTATCTTGAATATTACTCTCAGTTTCCTGCGCATAATACTGTATCGGTTAATGGTATTTCTAAATATCAGGAAATGCGAAGTGAGCATCCATTTAAAGTAAACCATGTGTATCCAGAATCTGAACGCAAGACTGGTTTTTTTCCAGACATTTCTTATTCAGATCTTTATTTCTTAGAACCTAAAACTAATTCTGATCAGAATCGCGTCATGAGCATAGTGAGAACAGGGGAGACCTCAGGATATTACATTGATATTTTTCGCTCTAAAACGAAAGGAGAAGATGATAAATACCATGATTATTTCTACCATAATTTAGGTCAGGAACTTACACTTACAAACACTAATAATGAATTTTTCTCTTTAAATCCTAGTGAAAAATTATCCTCTAAAGATGGAGACTTGGTAGCCTATGACTATATCACGGATAAGGAATCCATAGAAACCGATCAAGACTTTAAGGCTAAATTTGAATTAAGTATACCAGGTGAAGAAAAGGTTACTATGAATATGTGGATGAAAGGAGAAGCAAATAGAGAAGTTTTTTCTGCTAAGTCACCACCTTCAGAAGCTATACGAGGTGGTATGGTTCCAGATGATATTGGAGACATGCCATTATTAACTACAATTATTCGTAACAAGGGAGAAGCTTGGAATAACCCATTTGTAGCCGTATTTGAACCAGCTAATGAAAGTGAGCCATCAACAATAAAAAACATTTCAAGTTTTAAGGCTACCAATGCAGGAGAATCTTTTGTCGGTTTAAAAATTGAAAGTTTATCCAATCGTACAGATATTATCTTCTCATCAGATATGGATTTACCATGTTCATATAACGAAATGTCTATTGTCGGTACTTATGGTGTTGTAACAAAAGATTCAAGTAGTACTAACTTATTCCTTGGGTCAGGGAGTGAAATCAAAAATGGAAATTATTCAATAAGAACATTACAAGGTAATTTAACCTCTGCAAGTTTAAAATATGGCGATGACCAAATCTATTTCACGGCAGATGCACCTACTGTAATAACAATTACTGATAATTATAAAAAGGGAGATGTTTTTCTTGTTTATGGGGATGGTGAAATTAAAGGAGAACGACACAAAACTAAGGGAAATAAAACCATAAGTTTTACTGTGCCAGCACTACCTTATCAGAAGATAACCATAAAGAGAAAAAATAGATAACCAATTTTGGAGATAACTCATAATAATTGAAGACTGAATTCAATATGAAAAATTTAATATTTGGTTTAATTTTAATACACCTACAGGCTTGTTCTCAAGACAGACCGAATGTGTTATTTATATCCATAGATGATTTGAATGATTGGATTGGAGTAATGAATGGCCACCCCCAAGCAAAAACACCGAATATTGATGCCCTTGCTAATAGTGGCATGCTTTTTACCAATGCCCATTGTCAAGCACCAATATGTGGGCCTTCTAGGGCATCTATAATGACAGGTTTATATCCAACAACTTCTGGTAACTATTTGCAATTAAGTGATAAAGACATTAAGAAATCTAATGAAGAGACATCTAAAGCCATTTTTCTTCCAGATTATTTTGAACAACATGGTTATAAAACTATGGGCGTAGGGAAAATTTATCACCAAGGAGATAAAGCACAAACATTTGATGAATATGGTAGTGCATTTGAAATGTTTGGACCAAAGGCCGAAAAACGTTTAAATTATGATCCAGACTGGTATGGAAAACCAGCAGGTACACAAACAGATTGGGGAGCTTATCCTGATGAAGATAGTTTAATGCCAGATTACAAATCTGCTAAATGGGCCGTAGAAAAACTTAATCAAACTCATGAGAAACCTTTTTTTCTAGCTGTAGGTTTTGTGAGGCCTCATGTACCTTGGACAGTTCCTCAAAAATGGTTTGATGAATTCCCTATAGAAGATATTGAAACGCCAGCTTATTTACAAAACGATTTTGATGATATTCCAGAGTTTGGACAAAAAGTAACTTATGTACCAATGATGCCAAGTACAGAATTACTCATTGAAAAAAAGCAGTGGAAACAAGCAGTTCAAGCATATTTGGCATGCATTAGTTTTGTAGATGCTCAAGTTGGTAAAGTTTTAGACGCATTAAAGAGAAGTGAGTATGCAGACAATACCATAGTTGTTTTATGGTCCGATCATGGTTATCATTTAGGAGAAAAGAACAGGTTTGCTAAACAAGCTCTATGGGAAAGAGCTACTAAAACAGTTCTTATGATAAAAGAACTAAATGCCACTTCTGGTAGAGTTTCAAATAAGCCTGTTCAATTACTTGATATGTACCCTACTTTAGTAGATTTATGTGGTTTACCCACAAATAAACAAAATCAAGGTCACTCTTTAAGACCTCTTTTAGAAAATTCTTCTTCAAGTTGGCCTTATGCAGCACTTACTTCTTTTGGTAAAAATAATATTGCTGTATCGGATGAAAGGTTCAGGTTAATTCAATATGCCGATAATTCAATAGAATTATATGATTTGAATAATGATCCTAATGAATGGCATAATTTGTCAAAGAATGACCTCTATAAAGAAGAAATTAATCGATTGCGAGAGTTTATTCCTATAGAACAAGCTGAATTATCCAAGCATTCACATTTTAATCTCAATGATTATTGGAGGGATATCATAAAATCTAATGAATAATAAACAAAGTTAAACTTGAATAATTATGAAAACTATTTTAAAGCTACGATTAATTTTTGTTCTTACTTCTGCAATGGTGCTATTTGCATCTTGTAAAGGAGAGCCGAAAGAAAATGGGAATACGGACCATGTAAAAGTATATCCTGCACCAGAAGGGATTGAACTTTCAAAAGCCTATGTGGTTGAAGTTGAGAATCAAAGTGTACCGGTGTACAAGACTAAAATACCACCAAAAGAACCTATTCCGCGTTTAAACCATTCACGTCAAATATTTGGTTTTGCATCGTATGCATCGTTTGACATGAATGCCTCCGCTAAGGTTAAAGTTACTTACCCAGAAGCCGTAAATTCGGTAAAAATATTACCAACATCTTATGGTGTGGAATCTACCATAGAAGGAAATACAATTTCTTTTTCTGTAGATAAACCAATGCATTTAACTATAGAGGTGAATGGAGATTGGTACGAGTCCTTGCATATTTTTGCAAATCCTTTTGAAGTAGATGTTCCAGACCCGAATGATCCAAATGTGATTTATTTTGGACCAGGAGTTCACGATGTAAAAAGTGTAGCAGTTGGTGATAGTACTACGGTTTATATTGCGGGAGGGGCTTATTTAAAAGCTGGAATAGATTCTGAGGAAGATGAGGTTGAATTGCGTGGTAGAAAAAGAAATCCACCTACATTTTTCCTTCAAGGAAACAATGTTACAATTCGAGGAAGAGGAATTATTGATCAATCGGCTATTCCAAGACCTAAAAGACGTTATACCATATTTGCTCAACATTCAAATGATGTTAATATCGAGGGAGTAATTCTTTACGATCCAAGTCATTGGACTGTCCCATTACAGGCTTCAGACAATATTCATGTTGATAACATTAAAATATTAGGTTGGCGTGGAAATTCTGACGGAGTAGATATTTCTAATAGTCGTGATGTACTGGTTGAAAACTGTTTTTTTAGAACCTTAGATGATGCAGTTGTTGTAAAGTCATTTGATGGTCGTGGAGAGGTAAAAAACATTCATACACGTAAATGTGTAGTTTGGAATGAGCTGGCTCATTCGTTGAGTATAGGGGCCGAAGTTCGTGAAAATGTGACCAATGTGTTATTTGAAGATTGTGATGTTATTCATGATGTAGGACGCGAAACAGCTTTACGTGTTTACCACTGTGATGATGCTGTAATTAAAGATGTAACCTTTCAAAATATAAGAATTGAAGAAGCGCGTAGGCTTATCTCTTGCTGGATAGGGAAAACACGATGGACAAAAACTGAAGAACGAGGAAATATTAGAAATGTGGTCTTTAAAGATATTATAGCTACATCGGCGCCAATTGACACAACATTAACTGGGTTTCAGGATGGTTCTGATTGGAAGCCATACATAATAAAGGACCATGCAAGTATGCTGCTTACTGGGTTTGATGAAACGCATACTGTTGAAGGGGTATTGTTTGAGAATGTAATTCTGGATGGAAAACCTGTTGAGGCAAAACAGGTAATTGCTAATGAGTTTGTTAAAGACATAACATTTCAATAAATAATCCCAATTAAAACAAATCAAATGAAGGGAAAGATTGCTTTAATAGTATCTATAGTACATAAAAGTTTATTAGTAATTGCCTTAATGTTAAGCGTTAATTCTTTTGCTAATGTAAAAGGAGAGAAAGATGCATCAAAAAAAAAGGAGGTGCAATGTAAATCGGCCAATGCCAATGATACTATTAATTATGGTTTCAACATTCAAAACACTCATAATTCAAAGCAAACCTTTCATTTACAAATTCATAAACCTAGAGAAATTGCTTCTATATCTTTTTTAAAAGATACTTTAATTACACTAGAACCTGGTTGTATATATAAAGCTAATTTATCTGTAATCATTAGTGATAGAATTCCTATTGGAGGACAAGAGTCTTGCTTTGTAACAGTTAAAACAGATAATTCTTTAGAAAAATTTGAATTTATTTCGGTGCGTTCAATGCCTCATCCTTTTGTGCTAGTAACAAATGATGTAATAGCCGAAGCCAAAGAAAAAATTAATAATTATTCATGGGCTAAAGAAAATCTTAACCTTATGCTTAAACAGCTAGATAAGTTTGAGTTTCCAAAGAGAAAAATTGTGACTAAGCCCAGACCTGTAAAAGTATGGTCTAGTTTGGCATATGATAGAAGTGATGGAGAAAAGGCCTTTAAAATGTGCCTAGCTTGGAGATTAACAGGTAACGAAATATATAAGAAGAAGGTAGTTGAATTTTTAAGAGAGGTTTGCGATAAAGAAGAAGGTTACCTTTCTATTGGAGCAGCAACTACAGGAGTGCAAGTACATGAAGGTAACTTTTTTATGTTTTTAGCTGCAGCTTGTGATATTTTGTATGCAGAAGATGATTTAACCAGTTCTGATAAAGAGAATATTGAAGCTACATTTCGATATTATTTAGAGTTGAATAGAAAACATATGGATGGTTTAGGAATTATGAATCATCAAGCAAGTGCTAATGCGGGAGCAATTTTAGCAGCCTTATTCCTTCAAGATATGTCGGAAGTTGAATATTTAACTAATGCTGATGGAGGAATGGGAGATCAAATAGCTAAAGGGGTTATGGCAGATGGTTGGTGGTTTGAAGGAACAGCAAATTACTGTTATTTAGTGGCCCAACGTTATGTTTTAGTAGCTCAAGCTTTTGAGAACCACGGTTTGGATTTATATCATAGACGTTTTCCAACGGAATTTAAAAGCAAAGATTTTGAAAATGCCAAAGAGGGGTATACAGGTATGAAGTTCGATAATTGGGGGCCTACTGGAAAAAATACCAGAGGTGTTGAAGATATGGTTTCACCTTATATATGCATGATGGATGAAGATGCTAATGTGGTGGCAAGTAATGATACCAATTTAAAAGAACCTAATGAGTTTTATGAATTAGCTTATAGGGAGTACGGCAGTAAAGAATTAGCATGGGTGCTTAGTAAAAGTAAGAGAGATTCTTGGGTATCACTAATGTATGGTATACCAGAAATACCTGTGGTAGAAGACCCAAGAACTGCATCAGATTTTGTAGCAAACGTAGGTCTAGTGGCTTTACGTTCCCAAGGAAAAAGTCACGTTCCTGAAGAACAAATACAAGCCTATTTTAAATATGGTACTCACGGGGGATGGCATGGACATTTTGATAGAACGGGAATGGTGGCTTTAGATCGTTACGGACATAAATTCTTTAGCACCGAAATGGTATGGTTTGGTTATGGGAAACCTGGGTATAAAGAGTGTGTACAAACCTCTGCAACTCATAATATGGTGGTTGTAGATGAGTTACAACAAGAAGCAGTGCCATCGGAACAATTATTATTTTATAAAGGAGACATGATGCAAGTTTCAGTAACAGAAACCAATGCCCGTTGGAGAACAATACCAACTTGGAATGCAGAGAAATTTCCACCATGGGATGATAAAGAGTTTGATGAAGCTTTTAAACCGGTGCAACAAAGAAGAGTATCAATTGTTACCGATGATTATGTAGTTATTGCAGATTATATAAATGCACCACAAAAACATACTTATGATTGGTTATTACACCCTAAAGGTTTTAAATCTATTAATGGAGTTAGAAAAACAGGAGGAGTTTTAGACTCTTTAAGTAAAAAATATGATTCTCCATATAAGTATTTTAAAAAAGGGCAATGGTACAAAACTAAAAAAGGAGCTGAAATTAAGTTTTTAGATGAAGGTGTTAATCTTGACGTTCATACTTTATGGCCAAAAAAAGCAGATGTATTATTAGCTAATTATCCAATAGGTGGTAAACCCAGGGGTATGAAAAACAACCCAGACAGGAAAACCTATGGAGTTAGGGTTAATGCAAAAACTGCTCAATTTTTAAATGTTTTAGAGCCTTATAAAGGAAAGAGTCAAATATTTAAAATAGTATCGGCTAACCCTAATGAGCTAATTGTAAAATTAATTGATGGGAGAGAACAAAAAATTTCTATAAGTAATATTGAATCGAGCAATATTAAAATAGAAATAGTGGAAAAGAAAGATAAAGACATTATTAGAACTGAAAAGACAAATTAAAGTGCTTGTTAAAGAAAAAAACCAAATAATTTATTTAATAGAACTGCTTTAGATTTCATAAAAAGCGAATAACGTTATGAGTAAAATATATTTGTTTTTAAGCTTATTTTTATTGTTGAGCCAATTAGGTTTAACGCAAAACCCAATATTAAAGAAGGGAGAAGAGGGCTTTTTATATGCTGCAGATCCTGCTGCAGAAGTTTATAATGGCAAGGTGTATGTGTATTGTTCACATGATGTTGATAATGCAGTAAACTATAGTACTATGCAGGATTATTTAGTCTTGGAATCTGATGATTTAGTTAATTGGAAAAATCATGGTGTAGTACTAAAACCCCGTGAGTATGATTGGGCAGATGGACAAATGAACGCCCCTGACGTAGCCTATAAAGACGGATGGTATTATTTCTATTTTCCTTATAATAAAACACATATAGGTGTTGCAAAAAGTCGCACTCCTGTAGGACCTTGGGAAGAAGCGGTAACTGATAAAATTACCACTATTTTCGATCCAACTGTATTTATAGATGATGATGGTCAAGCTTATATTTTTGGAAGTGATACTAAGCAAGATATTGGCGACAAAGGTCGTCATATTATGGGGGCAAAACTTAAAGACAATATGCTTGAACTAGATGGTCCGTGGATGCGATTAAGCGAAGAAACAGTAGCTGAGGCAGTTCATTGTTTTAAGCGTAATGAAAAATACTATTTTATGGCACGTAAAGGTTGGAGTACATCATATTGGATGGCAGATTCTCCATTACCAACTGAACCTTATGCTGAATATAAAGGAATAATAACGAAGCGGCAAATAGATGCCCCTACTCATATGTCAGCAATAGAATTTAAAGGACAATGGTACTATTTCTATCAAAGGGGAGATGTAAACAATGGGTCTTTTTGGCGTAGATCGGCTTGCTTTGAAAAATTAGAATTTAACGATGATGGTACCGTAGTGCCTATAGAATACACCTTAAATGAAGGAATTAAAATAAATAAACCAATATCACCAATAAAATAAGCTATATAAAATGCAATTAAGCACATCAATTAAAATTTTAAAATTAGGTCGCCTAAAATTATTCGCGCTTTGTTTACTTTTTATTTTTTCATGTAATGAAAATGAGAAAAACAAAACCACCAAAAGTTCTGATTTAAAACTTTGGTATAATGCTCCAGCCGCAAATTGGAACGAAGCTCTGCCATTGGGTAATGGTCGTTTGGGGGCTATGGTTTTTGGTAATCCGGTACATGAAAATATTCAATTAAACGAAATTACACTTTGGGCCGGGGGGCCTCATAGAAACGATAATCCAGCAGCAAAAGAAGCGCTTTCAGAAATTAGAGAATTATTATTTCAGAAAAAGTATAACGAAGCACACCGTTTAGCAAATTCTAAATTTATTTCAAAAGTGGCACACGGCATGCCTTATGAAACGGTTGGGAATTTAAGATTGAATTTTGAAAATCAAGAAAATTTCAAAAATTATTACAGGGAATTAGATATAGAAAATGCCATTAATACCACCAAATATACTGTGGATGGTGTTGAATATAAACGTGAGATTTTCACCTCATTTACAGATGAGGTTATTGTAATGAAATTAACCGCAGACAAAGCAGGTAAAATCAGTTTTAATGCTACAATGGACCGCCCAGAACCAGCAAAAGTTTCGGTATTTACCGAAAATGATAACGTATTGGTAATGACTGGTTTTGGAAGCGATAACAAAAACAAACGCTTACCAAAGGAAGCGCCGGCGATTAAAGGTGAAATTGAATTTGATTCTAGGGTAAAAGTAGTTCCAGAAGGAGGCAAACTAATCGCTGCTAATGATAAAATAGTAGTTGAAAATGCAGATAGTGTAACATTATACATTTCTATTGCCACAAATTTTGAAAACTATCAAAATATAAGTGCTGATGCACATAAAAGGGCTGTTAACTATTTAAACCGAGCGGAGAAGAAAGATTACAAAGTTTTAATAAAAGACCATGCAGCTTTCTATAAGCAATACTTTAATAGAGTTTCAATAGATTTAGGTACTTCAGAAGCATCAAAAAACCCAACTGATGTTAGAATTAAAGGGTTTAGAGATGGTTTTGACCCTGGGTTGGCGGCTTTATATTTTCAATACGGAAGATATTTGTTGATTTCTTCTTCTCAACCTGGAGGGCAGCCAGCAAATTTACAAGGTCTTTGGTGTAAAGATTTAACCCCTCCTTGGAAAAGTGCTTATACTATTAATATTAATACTGAAATGAATTATTGGCCAGCAGAGGTAACAAACTTAACTGAAATGCATGAGCCTCTAATTCAAATGGTAAATGAACTTTCTGTTGCTGGACAAGAAACGGCTAAAGTAATGTATGGTGCAGATGGGTGGGTAACACATCATAACACTGATTTATGGAGGATTTGTGGTCCCGTTGATGGTGCTACTTGGGGTATGTGGCCAACTGGAGGCACATGGTTAACCCAGCACGTTTGGGATAAGTATATGTTTAATGGCGATCTGAATTATTTAAAAACAGTTTATCCTGCTATGAAAGGTGCTGCGCAATTTTGTTTGAGTGTATTAACTCCAGAACCAACTAATGGGTGGTTAATTATTTCACCGTCAGTATCACCAGAACATGGTCCTAAAGGTCGCGATAGAAGTATAAATATTGCCGATGCCACCACCATGGATAATCAGTTGGTATTTGATATGCTCACTAAAACAATTGCGGCTGCTAAATTGTTGAATACAGATGCTGATTTGGTGAAGCAATTGGAAGAGACTTTAACAAAATTGCCTCCTATGCAAATAGGTAAGCATAATCAATTACAAGAGTGGTTAGAAGATTTAGATAATCCTGAAGATGACCACCGCCATGTTTCACATTTATATGGGTTATACCCTTCAAATCAAATTTCACCTTATAGAAATCCAGAATTGTTTAAGGGAGCAGAAAACACCTTAATTCAAAGAGGAGACCCATCAACAGGTTGGTCTATGAACTGGAAAATAAACCTATGGGCACGTTTGTTAGATGGAAACCATGCTTATAAATTAATGGGAGACCAAATTAAATTGGTTGGAAGACCAGGTTCAAAAGGCGGCGGTACTTATGCAAATATGTTGGATGCACATCCACCATTTCAGATAGATGGAAACTTCGGATTTACATCAGGTTTAACAGAAATGCTTCTTCAAAGTCATGATGGGGCAATACATTTAATTCCGGCACTGCCTGATGTTTGGAAAGATGGAAAAGTCAAAGGATTGAGAGCTAGAGGTGGTTTTGAAATAGTTGATTTACAATGGAGAGGTGGTAATGTGATAAAAGCTACTATTAAGTCTAATTTAGGTGGAAACCTAAGAATCCGTTCATATAATGAATTAAAACTTCAGAACGGTAAGGAATTAAAAGGAGCTTCAAATGAAAATTTAAACCCATTTTATCAAGTTCCAGAAATTAAAGAGCCATTAATTTCAAATACATCCAATATAGGAGAATTATCATTAAAAAAATCTTATTTGTATGATATACAAACAGTAACTGATGACGTAATTACCCTGGTAATTAAAAGTTAGCTATTTAAAATAATAGATGTGAAATGGATATTTATGATGGTATTATCATTGAAAGTTTAAACTAAGATTGAAAACAATAATTTAATATTATGAAAACTAAAACAAACGCCATATTGGTAGCTTTTTTAACTTTTACACTTGGTGTATTTGCACAAAACAACAAGCAAATTTCTGTAAAAACTCTGTTAAATGATATGGTAAACAGAGAGCTAATAGCTCAATTTCCTAATAATAATTTTAGGTTAAAGCAAGAAAGTAGTTATAATAGAGTTTCCAAAAAACCTACAGAATCAAAAGGTTGGTTTTTTAATCATGATTTTAATTCAAAAGAAACAGATCATAATTTTATCAGAATAGAAGAGAAAAACGGACAAAAAGAATGGGTGTTGATGGATCATATTGGTCCAGGGGCCATTGTTCGTACTTGGATGCCGTTTTTAAAGCCAGATAAACCAGATACCGATATACAAATTAAAATATATTTAGATGGTAATACTGAACCTGTTTTTGAGGGAAATATGTTGGGTCTATTAGATGGAACAGGAGAAATACCATATCCATTAGCACATCAATCGTTGCGTTCAGCGGTTTCATTTTTTCCGATACCTTATGCAAAAAGTTGTAAAATTACTACTTCTAAGATGCCTTTCTTTTATCAGTTTACCTATAGAGAGTATGATGATTACACACCGATAAAAACCTTAACCAAAGAAGATTTTAATGAGGCAATGAAATTAACTAAAACAGTTGGTGAAAAATTGCTTAACCCAGGTTTTTATTTAAACGGAAAAGAATCTTCAATTTCAACTAAATTAAAACCTAAAAAGGATGTTTCAGTAAAATTACCAACAGGAAGTAATGGAGCTATTAGAGAAATTAATTTAAAATTAGGGAATTATAAGAACGCTGAAGTTACTCGTAATGTGGTTTTAAAAATTGAGTTTGATGGCGAGCAAACAGTATGGTGCCCGATTGGTGATTTTTTTGGTGGCGGCATAGGGTTAAATCCATTTAATGGCTGGTACAGAACAGTAAGTGAAAATGGAACCATGACCTGCAGGTGGGTAATGCCTTACCAAGACACAGCGAAAGTTTCCGTTGTTAATTTAGGAGATAGTGCGGTTAAAATTAATTTGAAAGTAACTTGGGACAAATGGAGCTGGAATGAAGATAGTATGTATTTTAATGCAGCTTGGAGAGGTCAGTACCCTGTTTCAACTCGTCCGTATTCAGATTGGAATTACATTACATTAAAGGGGAGAGGTGTTTATGTTGGTGATGCATTAACTGTTATGAACCCCGTAGCAAAATGGTGGGGTGAAGGCGATGAGAAAATTTGGGTAGATGGTGAAGATTTTCCATCTATTTTCGGAACAGGTACAGAGGATTATTACGCCTATTCTTGGGGAGGTAGAAGTACCGATTTTTACGAACATCCATTTCATGCTCAACCTAAATGCTATGTATATAATAAACTGAATAGAAAAACTACTAAGGAAAGGAATACATCTGGGTATAGTACGGAAACCAGAACACGAGCTCTAGATGTTATGCCTTTTTCAAGTGCTTTAAAATTGGATATGGAAATTTGGAGTTGGACTGATTGTGATATGGGTTATGGTGTTGGTATGTATTGGTATGGGGATAAGCAAACCAAATCAAATAGAATAATAGACGAAAAAGAGGTGTTGAATGTTCCACCACTACCAAAAGGCTTTCCTAATAATTAAAAAGAACTGAACTAAATAAACCTATTACTCATGTTAAGTATTAAAAAGATTGTTAAAATTAATTTGCTGATAAGTCTTGTTGTGTTATCAAGTTGCAACTCAAAATTCAAGCTTCAATATGAAACTGACGAACATGGTGTTAGCATTCAAAAGGACAGTATAATTATTAAACTTGAAGTGATTAACGAATCTATTATCCATGTTAATAAGATGAAACTTGGTGATGAACCAACAAGCATACCAGATTACGTAACCGTATTAGACCCTCAAGAGGTAACCTGGGAAGTTATTGATGGTGAGGTCTTAACCGTTAGTACCGATTCATTAAATGTATTTGTAAATGTTGATGGCGTTATAGAGTATGAAACTAAAGGAGGTTTAAGCATAGTTTCAGAAACTAATGAGCTTACATTCATCAATCCAAAAGGAAGTAAACACACAGTTTCTCAAGCATTTGTTGCTGGAGATGAAGGTTTGTATGGTTTAGGGCAGTTTCAAAGCGGCATTATGAATTGGAAAAATGTACCGATTAGATTACAACAATATAATCAAGAAATAGCAATTCCTTTTTTAGTTTCTACTAAAGGTTACGGTATTTATTGGCATAATTACAGTTTAACTGATTTTAATCAGCCTGAAAATGAAATTAAGTTTTCCTCTACAGATGCTACTTTAACCGAAAAAATTAATAAGAATGAAGGAGTTAATGGAGAAAAGGAAGATGTGGCTTCTCATATCAAAAAGTCCAAAACTGAAAACGATAACATACGTGAAACTACATTTACACCTTCCAAAACAGGGGAGTATACTTTTTTAGCTTTAAGTGATAATTCAGGACGTATGCGGGGTTCAATTAATTTAAGTATAGATGGTGATGATGTGATTAATTACGAAACCATTTGGATACCGCGTAGATACTCTGGAAAAAAACATTTAGTGGCGGGAAAAACGTATAAAGTTGTTTTTAAAAATATAGGTGCTAAAATTCCTGGGCGTATATTTTATAACGAGCCAGATTTTAGTAAAACAGTTTTTAGTAGTACTGCAGGAAATGCCATAGATTATTATTTAATACATGGGAATACGCCAGTAGAAGTAGTTACAGGATACCAGAATCTAACCGGTAAAGCGCCTATGTTTCCTAAAAGTGCTTATGGGTTTTGGCAATGTAGAGAGCGTTATCATAATCAAGAAGAATTGTTAGAGAATGCCCGTGAAATGAGAGCACGTAACATTCCTGTTGATAATATTGTACAAGATTGGTTTTATTGGCCAGATGGTACAAAAGGACCAGAATGGGATAGAGCTAAATATCCAGACCCCAAGGCTATGGCAGATGAGGTTAGGAGTTTAAACCTTAAACTAATGGTTTCTGTATGGCCTGAAGTTAAGCACAAATCATTAGAAAAAAAATACAATTTAACTAAGATAGAAGGTAGTAATAAGCTTGATTTTTATGATGAGGGTGTTCAAGAACGTTATTATAGAATGCTAAGCGACTCTATGTTTCATAATGGTGTTAGTCATATTTGGCTAGATGGATCTGAGTCTGCTGGTAGCCCGAAAAGCGATATTCAAACAGCAGTGGGACCAAACGATGAGGTTTATAACGCATATTCACTTTTAGTTACTAAATCTATGTATGAAGGTAGAAGAAAAGAGTTTCCAACAGAGCGCGTGTTTAATTTAACACGTTCTGCTTATGCGGGTCAACAGCGTTATGGCGTAACATCATGGTCTGGTGATGTACAAAGCACATGGGAGCAATTAGCTGAACAAATTCCTGCGGGTCTTAATTTTACTATGGCTGGTATTCCATATTGGACACACGATATCGGTGGATTTTTTAGAGATGCCAAATCCATAAACCCAATTTTTGACAATCAATATACAAACCCAGAGTTTATTGAGTTACTAACACGTTGGTTTCAGTTTGGTACGTTTAGTCCTATTTTTAGAATTCACGGATACAAATCAGAGACTGAAATATGGAGATACAATCAAGAATTTGAGGATATAGCTCGAAAATTCATTGATATCCGCTACCAACTCATGCCATATATATATTCAGAAGCTTGGAAAGTTACAACTGACGGAAAGTTATTAATGGCTCCATTATCTTATCAGTATCCAAATGATAAAAACACCTGGAATATTAAAGACCAATTTTTATTTGGAGAATCTATAATGGTTGGTATTGTAACAGAATACAAGAAAAGAAGTAAAGAAATGTATTTGCCAGAAGGTACTTGGTATAACTTTTGGAATGATGAAAAATTTGAGGGTAATCAAAATGTCATTGTGGATGCTCCGTTAGATGAAACACCAGTTTTTGTGAAATCAGGTACTATTTTACCTATTGGTCCTAAGGTGCAACATGCTAATGTAAGAACCAAAAAACCAAGTTTTATTGTGGTATATCCAGGTAAGGATGCAGAATATACATTGTATTTAGATGATGGAGAGTCTTATAATTATGAACAAGGAACCTATTCTGAAATAAAATTTTCCTATTCAGAAGAAACCAAAAAACTAACAGTAAAAACAGGTGATGGTGTGTACTATAACTTTAATGATAATCCTATGGAGTTTATCTTTCAGATGGTTGGAGAAAGAAGTAAAGAACAAGAGTTTTTCTATGGGGATGATTTAACTATTCAGTTTTAAAAATGAAAAAGAAATTAATCATTTTATTCAGTTTTGCTAGTGCAGTGTTTGTTTTACACAAGGCAAATGCACAAAATAAACAACCTAATATTATTTTTTTAATGACCGATGACCAACGTTGGGATAACATGGGGTGTTATGGTAAACCAGAGTTTGCAACTCCCAATATTGATAAATTAGCTGGTGAGAGTGTTGTTTTTGACAATGCATTTTATGCGGTGGCTATTTGTATGCCAAGTCGAGTAACTATGATGACAGGACGGTACAATTCAAATCATCGTGTGGGATTTGTGGCTCCAGATAATTACACACTATCACAGGCAGATTTTTCCAACAGTTACCCTGCTATGTTAAAGACGGCAGGATATCGCACTGGTTTTATTGGTAAAGTAGGTTTTACAGTTACAGAAAATGGCCAACAGCCTAGTATTCCTAAAGAACATTTTTATAGAGAAAATTTGGCGGATACTTTCGATTTTTTTGCAGGTAGTGAAACTAGAGATGACAAAGGTTTTGTAATGTGGCCAGAAAATGATGAAGGATTAAAACAAATTTACAAAGAAGGAAGAGAAAACTCTGGAAGAACATTACGCACCGGAGAAGCCATGTTAAGGTTTTTGGAAACACAACCAGAAGATCAACCTTTTTGTCTTTCTGTAAGTTTCTATGCAGTAAAACATGATTCTAATAAAGACATGTATATGCCCCATTTTGAACAGTTTAAGGAATTTGATTTTTCAGTTCCTGATAACTGGGTAGAAGGTACCAATGAAAAATTACCTAAAGTGGTAAAAGAAAATGCAAGAGGGTATTATTTGCATAAACAAAGGTCCTCTAAGCCAGAACAATATCAACGTTTAGTACGTCGTTTCGCAACGCAGGGATATTCAGTAGATGATCAAGTTGGGTTATTGGTTGAAAGGTTAAAGGAAAAAGGAATATTGGATAATACCATCATTATTTATACAAGTGATAATGGCCGTTTCCAAGGATCTCATGGTTTGTTTGATAAATGTTTGCTTTATGAAGAATCTGTGAAGGCTCCTCTTATTATTTATGATGGACGCGTGCAAGAATCTAAACGCAAAAGAAGAGAAGATGCCCTTGTTTCATCAGTAGATATGGCACCAACTATTGTTTCTCTTGCAGGTTTAAAACCTGCTAAAAGTATGCAAGGGGAAGACTTAACCGCAGTTTTAAATCAAACAGAAGATATGAGCCAATGGCGTGATGCAGTTTTTATGGAAGATTTATTTTTAGTAGATATGTTTAAAGCAAGAAATAGCCCAAATCCGGATGCTTTAAATCAGGAATTAATTAATAATAATAAATCATATCGAGCAAGGGGTGTACGTACAAATAAGTGGAAGTATTTTGTGTATTACGAACACACACCAAAAATTGAAGAATTGTATGATATAGAGAATGACCCATTAGAACAAATTAACTTGGTTAATAGTCTAGAGAATAGAGAAGTGTTGAAAAAACTGAGGAAGAAAACTGAAGAGTTGTTTCAAAAAATAATTCACTAGTAAGCTGATAAACTGAATTCAAGATTTATATCAATAAAAAAATTGCGTGAAGAATTATCAATTGAAAGGATTATAATAATTAAAAATTTATACCCATGAAAAAGACATTTAAAGCATTTTTATTTCTTTGTACGGTTCTGCAATTGTTTTTGATTTTAAATTCCTGTAATTCAAATAATAATAGACATTTTATAAATTCTTTTGACAAGGATAATTTAGTGCTTTGGTATCAACAGCCAGGAACTGACTGGGCAATAGATGCTCTACCTTTAGGTAACGGAAGTATAGGAGCTATGGTTTTTGGAACTGTAAATGAGGAGCGCATCTTGTTGAATGAAAAAACGGTATGGGATGGTGGTCCTAATGTTCCGGGGTATGCAGATGCTAATAGAGTGGACAGTTATAAGCACCTTCCTAAAGTGAGAAAAGCACTTTTAGATGGTGATTATGAAAGGGCCGAAGCCTTATCAAAAGAGCATTTAATGGGAACATATTCTTATGATCATAATAACTTTGGTAGCTATAGACCATTGGGAGATGTATATGTTAAGACTGACATTGAAGAATACAGTAATTACAAACGTTCGTTGAGTCTTAATTCTGCAGTTTCCTCAGTAGAGTTCGATGCAGATTCTACACATTATACCCGACAGTATTTTTGCTCTTACCCTGATCAGGTAATGGTGATGCTTTTTACGGCAGATAAAAAGGGGAAACAGAATCTTTCATTGAGACTTTCTTCTTCTCAGCATGAGTCTCTGGTTTATAGGGCTTCAGAGAATGGATTGTTATTGAATAGTGTTGTGAAAAATAATAGAATGAAGTTATCCTCAAGGGTTCATGTAGAAAACATCGGAGGAAGTGTTGCTACAGCCAATAATACTATTACAGTTTCAGGAGCCGATTCTGTTATGTTTATACTATCTGCTGATACGGATTATAAACAAGAGTATCCCAATTTTCTTGGAGAAGACCCAGAAAAAACTACATTAAATATTATTAATAAAGCTAAAGAGAAGTCTTATAGAGAACTTCAAAGAAATCATTTAAATGATTACAAAGGGCTATTTGATAGAGTTAAATTATCTATTAATAACGATACAAATTCCATAGATAAACCAACTGATGAGCGCGTAGCTGCTTATTCAAGAGGTAAGGACTTTGGCTTGGAAACTTTAAATTTTCAATATGGGCGTTATTTGCTTATTGCTTCATCTAGACCTGGGAATTTACCGGGAAATCTTCAAGGTGTATGGAATGGGTTATGGTCACCACCATGGAAATCGGACTATCACATGAATATCAATTTTCAGATGAACTATTGGCCAGCAGAAGTTACTAACCTCAGTGAAACTCACTTACCTCTTATAGATTATGTTGAAATGTTTACAAAAACAGGTGTGGCTAGTGCAAAAAATCATTGGAATGCAAGGGGGTGGAGTGTAAGTCATGTGTCTAATATTTGGAACGGAGCGGCACCTTATAGTCATAAACATATGTATTGGTCTTACTATCCAACAACGGGAGCATGGTTATGTCAGCACGTCTATGACCATTATAGATTTACACAAGACACAACATATCTTAAAGAACGAGCTTACCCCATAATGAA
Source organism: Seonamhaeicola sp. MEBiC01930 (assembly GCF_045277075.1). Classification (GTDB taxonomy): domain Bacteria; phylum Bacteroidota; class Bacteroidia; order Flavobacteriales; family Flavobacteriaceae; genus Seonamhaeicola. Next base: position 2,613,841 of record NZ_CP104270.1, read on the forward strand.
AAGTCAGGCGGAATTTTTAGAAGACTATTTGTATGAACTTCCAGAGGGAACATTGGCTTCAACACCTTCGTGGTCTGCTGAACATGATCCTATAAGTATTGGGGCTGCTGGAGATCATGCTGTGTCTTGGGATTTGTTCAATAACATTATTGAAGCTAGTGAAATTCTAGAGTTAGATACCGAAGAAAGAAAAATTTGGAAACAGATAAGAGATAAAATAGTACCACCTAAAATTGGTAAATGGGGGCAATTACAAGAGTGGTATGAGGATGTTGACGATCCAAATGAGAAACACAGACATACCAACCATCTTTTGGGTTTAGCACCAGGAAGACAAATTTCTCCATTGACTACACCAGAACTTGCCGAAGCAGCAAAAGTAGCTATTAAGGCTAGAGGTAATGGGTCTGGAAGTGGATGGAATATGGGGCAGCTTACCTATGAATATGCCCGTTTGTTTGATGGAGAAACGGCATATGAAAAAATTGGTTTTCAAATAGAAAATAATACAAAACCAAATTTATTTAGTGCAAAAAAATGGTTTCAGATTGATGGTAATTTGGGAGCCACAGCTGGAATGGCAGAAATGTTGCTACAATCTCATATAGACGTAGTTCACTTATTGCCAGCACTTCCAGAGGCATGGGAAGAAGGTGAGGTAGCTGGTCTTATGGCTCGTGGAGGTTTTGAAGTAGATATAAAATGGGAAAACGGACAATTGATAAAAGCCACTATTAAATCAAAGAAAGGCGGTTTGTGTAAGTTGTTATATAACAGTACAACTTTGGAAATAGAGACTATTTCTGGTAAGGCGTATAATGTAGTTTTTGAAAATGATAAAATAATTTTAATAAAGTAAAACTAATTATTGAACTCAGCAATATGAATATTTGTTGTTAAAATATAAAAGCAATATTTATGGGAATAAAATTTAGAATCTTCTTGTTTGCAGTCATGCTAGTGTTTACTATAAATGCACAAAAAACAAAAGGCTATCAGTCAGAGGATTGGCCTGTTTTAACTACTTATGATGTGAATCATTTGGCTAAAATAGCCATGCCTATTGGAGGAATTGGTACAGGTACAGTATCATTAGGAGGAAGAGGAGATCTTAGAGATTGGGAGATCATGAATACTGCCGCCAAAGGTTACATTCCAACCAGTGAAAAACTAAGATACATTGGGCCGTTTTTTGCTTTGCATACGCAAACTGCTGATGGTAAAAAAGACACACGAGTATTAGAAGGGCCTTTAGACTTTTCGTTATACGAAGGCGCTTTTGGAAGTCCTAAAGTAAATCATGGATTTCCTCGTTTTGAAACTTGTAGTTTTATGGCAGCCTATCCTTTTGGACAGGTGTTACTTTCAGATAAAAAAGTACCATTAGAGGTTCGTATTAAAGCATTCAATCCATTTATCCCTGGAGATGTTAATGCCAGCGGAATTCCCATGGCAGCCATTACTTATGAGTTAACAAATACTACAGATAAAGCAATATTTGCATCTGTTTGTGGTAACATGCCAAATTTTATTGGAGAAGATGGTTCTGTAAGAGAGCCTAAAGGAAGAGGAGAGGCTTTGATTCCTGTTGGGGCAAAAGAAAATCAAAATGTCTTTAGAAAAGAAAAAAATGCACAAGGTATTTTTATGAGTTCTAAAGGTGTAGCTAAAGATTTTGAAGCTTGGGGAACCATGGCTATGACAACATCAAGTAACGAAAATGTGACGTACCGTACGTCTTGGGGAAAAGAGGTTTGGGGAAATTCACGTCTTGATTTTTGGGATGATTACAGTATAGATGGTCGTTTAGAAAACAGAGAGCACAACGGCGAAGATAGACCTATGGCATCTATGGCTGTAGAATTATCTGTTCCAGCAAGTACCAGTCGTGAAGTAACTTTTTATATTACTTGGCATTTTCCAAATAGAAAAACTTGGACACCCGCAGAGGATGGAATTAGTAATATGTTAACCAATTATTACACAACCCAGTACAAAGATGCTTGGGATGTTGTTGAAAAAACAATGCAGCAACTACCAAGTCTTGAAAGTAAAACAAAGGAATTTGTAAACGCTTTTGTGAATAGTGATTTACCAAAGGTTGTAAAAGAAGCCGCATTGTACAACACATCAACTTTACGTACCCAAACTTGTTTTAGAACTGCTGATGGAAATTTTTACGGATGGGAAGGTACTAGCGATAACAAAGGTGTTTGTCATGGTAATTGTACCCATGTATGGAATTATGATCAGGCAACACCTTTTCTGTTTGGAGAGTTATCGCGTTCAATGAGAGAGATAGAATTTGCACATGCTACAGATGATAAAGGGATGATGAGTTTTCGTGTGAATTTACCGTTGGAACGTGCCAATGAATTTAGTAGACCTGCTGCCGATGGACAATTGGGAGCAATCATGAAAATGTATAGAGATTGGCAAATGAGTGGAGACAATGAGTTGTTGGAAAAACTCTGGCCTAAAGTAAAAAAAGCTATGGAGTTCTGTTGGATAGAAGGAGGTTGGGATCCTAATATGGATGGAATCATAGATGGATGTCAGCACAATACCATGGATGTACAATACTTTGGACCCAATCCTCAAATGGGAATTTGGTATTTAGGAGCGTTAAAAGCTGCTTCAAAAATGGCTGATTTTTCTGGGGATAAGAAATTCGCAAAAACTTGTACCAAACTGTTTAAAAAAGGAAGTAAGTGGATTGATGAAAATCTGTTTAATGGAGAATATTATGTGCATCACATAGAACCACCAAAAAGTAGAGATGATATTGCTGCTCCCTTATTAAAAGGGTTGGAATCTAAAGATTTAGGAAGTTTGGATTATCAACTAGGTAAAGGATGTTTGGTAGATCAATTAGTAGGTCAGTTTATGGCTCATATTTGCGATTTGGGATATTTAACCAATCAAGAAAACATAAAAACTACGTTAAACAGTATTATGAAATACAATCTAAGAGAGGATAGTAGCTCAGGTTTTAACAGCATGCGTTCGTTTGTGTTGGGTGATGAAAAATCATTGGTGATGGCGAGCTACCCCAAAGAAAGACCTTTGTATCCTTTCCCTTATTTTACAGAAGCGATGACTGGTTTTGAATACACAGCTGCCATAGGTATGATGTATGAAGGGCAAGTAGAAAATGGGTTAACAAACATTAAAAATATTAGAGATCGTTACAACGGATTAAAACGTAACCCTTTTAACGAAGCAGAATGTGGGAACAATTATGCCAGAGCCATGGCTAGTTGGGGTGCAGTGGTTGCCCTTTCAGGGTTTCATTATTCAGCAGTGGAAAAAAGGATGCAGTTTACATCAGCATCAGGAAACTATTTTTGGTCAAATGGAAATCAGTATGGAACTGTTGTTATAGAGAATCAAGGAAATGATAGATTGGTGAAATTAACGGTGCTTAACGGGGAAGTTTCATTAGAATCTCTTCAGCTTAAAGGATTTGGAAATACATCATTTAAAAATGAAAAAGTTTTAAGACAAGGTGAAGTACAAGAGTTTTTGATCAAAAGAAAATAATTTAGGTAATGGAAAAAAATAATATGGAAAGTGGTTGTTGTTCAACTTCAGGATGTTGTGATAATGATAAGCCTATAGATAATGGACGTCGCAGTTTTATAAAAACTACAAGTTTAACAGCAGCTATGTTGGCCATAAACCCAATAAAGCTAATGGCAGGACCTTTTACTAAAGAAGATTTTAATCATGTTATTCCTGCAGATAAAAAGCTCACCAAAGAGTGGATTGATAGTCTATATGCAAGAGGAGAAGCGTTTAGTGCATCTGGAGAAGATTTGAAATATATAGGAATGCCTATTAATGGCATAGCTACAGGTCAAGTATATTTGGGAGGAGATGGAAGACTCTGGTGTTGGAATCTTGATGGTGAGCCAGATGATATATGGAAAGAAATGGGTTCCGGGCATAAGTATATGAAACCAGTTACGGCAAATAGTCCAATGGATCAGGGGTTCGCTTTACAGGTTGGTTCAGATAAACAAAAACGTGTATTTAGGTTAGATTCTAGTGGCTTTGAGGATATTCAATTCAAGAATAAGTATCCTATGGGAGATGTTACCTATGCGGATACAGACTGTCCAGTAAAGGTGCAATTAGAAGCCTATACTCCGTTTATACCTTTAAATAGAGATGACTCTAGTTACCCTGTTACGGTAATGCGTTATACCATAGAAAATACTTCTGATGAAGAACAAGAGGCAGTTATTGCAGGTTGGATTGAGAATTTTTCTAATTATAGAACAGGAAAACAGAATAGCAACGGAGTTCGTTTGAGCCAGTATCAAGAATTTGATGAATTATCAGTTGTAGAATGTTGGACAAAACCATTGAATGATACTCAATCAGAAGATAGTGAAACCGTTCCTTTTGATCATGCTAATGATTTTGGAGCAGTAGCATTAGGTTTACTGGGAAGTGACAAACCCGACTTTGTAGACACCATACGTTCTCAACCTAGAGAAAAAGCATTGTTTGATGCTGATAAACCCAATAAAAAAAGTGAAAAGATACAAGAGCGACCTTTTAGTGATAAAGCATATGCATCATTAGGTCGTAGTATTAAACTAAAACCAGGAGAAAGTACAACCATTTCTTTTACATTGTCATGGCGTTTTCCAAATGCTAGACACGTAACTGGTTTTGGAAAGACGGTGTGGACAAGAGATATTAATTACTATGCTACACAATGGCCTAGTGCAAGTGAGTCTGCAAACGTAGTTGCCTCACAAGAAAAAGAACTTAGAGAGAATACCCAAAAATGGGTAGATACTTGGTACGATTCTAGTTTACCCTATTGGTTTTTAGAGCGTACATTTATTCCTGTGGATTGTATGCAAACGCAATTGGCAGGTCGTATGGGAATGCAAGATGCACGATATAGTTTAGATGAAGGAGTTACTTGTTGTGAAGGTAACTGTACCCATGTATGGCATTATGCCCAAGGATTGGCACGTTTGTTTCCTGTAATAGAAAAAGAGTGTAGAGAACAAGTAGACTTCGATCGTAGTTTTAAAGATGATTCGGGAGCCATGAATTTCCGTTGTTCTACCAAGACTTTTAGAGAAGCTCCTGATGGGCAATGTGGAACCATTCTTAGAGTACTTCGTGAAAGTCAAATGACCACAGATTACAGTTTTTTAGAAGGTATTTGGGAACGTACCAAATTGTCTATGGACTATGTAATTAAAAGATGGGACGAAGATGAAGATGGCGTGATGAGTGGAGCACAACACAATACACTAGATGGTAATTGGTTTGGAAAAGTACATTGGTTAACAAACATGTATCATGCAGCCCTTAAAGCATCGGCTGTAATGGCAAAACAAATGAAAGAACCAGCAGTGGCGGAGCGTTATGAAACACTTGTCAGTAAAGGGGTTAGTTCTATGATGGACTTAATGTGGAAAGAAGAATATGGATACTTTATTCATATTCCAGAATTAGAACCAGAAAAAACACGTGGTTCAACCACAGGATGTCATATTGATCAAGTACTTGGAGAATTTTGGTTGTATAATTTAGGATTAGACCCTGTTTTACCAAGAGATAAAGTTAGAAAAGCATTAGAATCTCTTTGGACGTATAATTTCTCACCAAATATTGGAGATTTTAGAAAAGACCACCCAAAAGGACGTTGGTATGCAGCAGAAGGAGATGCTGGATTGGTAATGTGTACATGGCCTTTTGGAAAAGAGAATGCACAAAAAAAACATTTTCACAAATACTATAATGAGTGTATGTCTGGTTTTGAATGGCAAGTATCAGCTCATATGATTTGGGAGGGAATGTTAGAAAAAGGATTGGCAATTGGTAAAGCTATTAGCGATCGTTATCAACCCAATTTACGAAACCCATATAACGAGGTAGAATGTGGAGATCACTATGCTCGTGCATTGGCAAGTTACAGTGCTTTTATGGCTATGTGCGGTTACCGATACAACGGACCAGAAGGTAAATTGGCTTTCGGACCACGAATGCAACAAGATAATTTTAAAGCAGCGTTTACTACGGCTGAAGGATGGGGACAGTTTACCCAAAAGGTTGATACAGGTATACTTGTTGCCGGAATTGAGTTGCGTTACGGCAAATTAGAGTTGAAAGAATTTGCTTTAGACAAAGTGAGAGGCATAACGGTAATGGGTGTCAAAGTAAAGTTGGATGATAATCATATTGATGCAGCATTTACTATCGAAGCAGATAGTTATGTTATTACTTTTAATTCCAATTTAGTTTTTAGTGAGGGATCTCTAATGAGTTTTGAATTTATATAGAGGTATGGATAAAGTAAAATATAAGATAGATTTAAATTATTTATAATGAAAACAATATTACGAACATTATTATTTGGGGTTCTATTCCTAAGTCAAATTGTTTATGCCAAAGAAATAAAAATAAACTCTTTAAAATCATTGGCTAAATATGCAGCCGAAAGTGGTAATCAAATAGTTATGGAACCTGGAATCTATAGATTAATAGATTATTTCAATTTAGATTCTATAAATGCTCATCGTATCCGCAAAGAGTTTCAGTATATCACATTTACTGGAAGCAACAATACCTTCAATTTAAATGGTGTTGAAATTGAGTTAGATACAGAGATTAGAACTCAACTAAACCCACCTATACATTCAGATGAATTTTTAGTAACAGGTTCAAACAATACTTTTCTTGGGCTAACTATAAGATGTATTGGAGAAGGAACATCAAAAGGAGGAACGGTGCTTCAGGTGGCTGGTGAATCAAATATTCTTAAACAAATAACCTTGCACGTAGCAGGTTCTTATCCGTATGGTTATGGTGATTTATTTGGTAAAGGAAAACAAAAAGAAACCACTGTAAAACATAGAAAACATAGTGGGCTTTTGGTTACAGGTAACGACACTAAACTTTACGGATGTAAGGTGTATAACCGTTCTTTTGGGCACTGTTTTTTTATTCAGCAACATCCTAAAAATGTGTATTTCGAGGGGTGTTACGCTGAAGGTGAAGTGCGTTCAACCGACGATATTTTGGCAGAAACATCGGGACCAGCATATGATGTAGAATTTAAAACTTGGACTCAAAATCGTGATGGAGAATATGTAGTTACTCCTGGTTACATGAAATCTCTTTGCGAAGATGGATTTAGAACTTATGGAAAATGTGAAAATATCAGCTTTAAAAATTGTACGGCTAAAAATACCAGAGGTGGATTTGAACTTCGTTTTAACAAAGCACATGTAGAAAATTGTACAACTATTGGAACTGAAAGAGCTTATTGGATTGGAGATAACACCAAATTAATCAATTGTAAAGGGGATGCTAATTACGGACCCTTATTGTTTGTAGAAGGTGATAATACAGAGGTTGAGTTATTTGTCAGTCCAGATGAATCAGATAGATTGGTACATTCTTTAATTACTGTTTTAGGAAAAAATAATACAGTAGTTCTAAAAACAGAAAACGAAAAAAAGAGAACAAAAGACCTTCCTATTTTGATTGGCTATACACCCCCTATGCACGGAGAATCTATGTCTCCATATAGTGAAGCAGAGGTAGTAGGACTTCATTTAAAGAATGAAACAGGAATGCCAATATCTATTGGGGAGATGGCAATAAATTGTAGTATTGAAACCAATGGAAAGATTCTTGAAAATAAAGGAAGAAATAACCAAATAGTAGAAAAGTAAATAAAATCAAACTTATAAAAGTTTAAAAAATTAGTATGAAAAAACAAGTGGTCAAAGTATTTGCTTTCCTCTTTCTGAGCGGTACAATTCAGGCAAAAGAAATAAAAATAAATTCCCTAAATGATTTGGCTAAATATGCTTCTCAAAGTAATAACACAATTATTATGGAGTCTGGGATTTATAAAATGGAAGATTACCTTACACCTGATGTAATTCACAATATAAAACCAGATGGAGTTAACAGATATGCCATGATTAACTTTAGTGGAAACAATAATACTTTTGACCTTACAGGAGTTCTTATACAAGTTAATACAAAACTGTTAAGCGTATTTAAAGCTCGTGTAAGTGAGTTTTATGTTTCAGGAAATAACGTTCATATTAAAGGTTTGACAGTTAATGATATAGGTGATTATCCAACCTTTAAAGGAGGGCATTCTTTTACAGTAGCAGGAGATTATGCTAAAATAGAGAAAGTGACATTGAATGTTAGTGGTTCTTCTCCGTATGGTTATGGTGACTTATTAGGGAAAGGTAAGGGTGCGTTGGTTCCTTTAAGGAAACACAGTGGTATGTGCATTGAAGGTTTAAACGATACAATTGTTGACTGTTCAATTTACTCTAAAGCTTTTGGACATTGTTTTTTTGTACAAGGAGGACGAAATGTACTTTTCGAAAATTGTTATGCCGAAGGTGTAACAAGAACAACAGATGAGATGCTTTCAGAAACATCTGGACCTGCTTTTGATGTGAATTTTGCTTCAGTTTATAAAAATTATGAAGGAGAAAATAAAATCACACCTGGTTACACAAAGTCTTTAAATGAATGTGGTTTTCGTATGTACGGAAAAGGAGGTGTAAACGGAATTAAAACAGGAGCCGTAACAGCTGTTAACTGTAAAGCAAAAAATACCCGTATTGGTTTTGCTTTCGCTAAAATCACAGACGATGTTTTAATTAAAAACTGTGAAGCTATAGGTTGTGAGGTAGGATACAATGTTGGAGGGATTACAGTTGAAAATAGCCGAGGAGATGCCGTAAACGGCCCGCTGTTGCATGTAAATAAAGGTACAGTTACTAATGTGGAATTGGCTTTGATTCCTACGGAATCTAAAACCACAGTGCATGCATTGGCTTGTATTGCTGGTAATAATCATAAAATTACCATAAAAAAATGGAAAAATAAGACACAGAATCAAGTACTCCCAATAAAAATTGGAACAACACGTCCGCCTGCTAATAATGGTTTTTCCCCTTTAGGGATGACATCTTCCTTAGGTGTAATTTTAAATAATTTTACAGGAATGCCTGTGGAATTGAATTCGGAGACAATTTCATGTGAAATTACTACCAATGGAGAAGTTCTAAATTATGGAAACAATAATAAAATAATTAATAAATAGAGTAAATGAAAAATAGAGTAACCAAAATTCTTTTGATTTTAACCATTTGTATTACAAGTTCGGTTTTTTCTCAAATCACAGTGAATTCTTTAAGTGAATTAATGCCATATCTTGATGATAACAATGTTAGTGTTAAACTAAAGCCAGGGGCATATTCCATAACAGCAGAAGATGTTGCTAATGGCCTTTATAGAAAGGAAGTAAAGTTAAAAAATCTCAGTAAAGTTCTATTACTCTTTGAAGGAAATAATAGCACATACGATTTTACTGGTGTTACCTTAAATATTGATACAAAAGTTTTACAAGCCTATGGTAAAATTCAAGTTCATGAATTGCAAATAATTGGAAACAACAATGTTCTTAAAAACCTAACCATGGTAGATAACGGATCTGTTCATGATGCCCCTAGTAGAAGAGCTACAAATATTGTAATGGATGGAAGTCATAACAGAATTGAAGGTTTTCATGTAACAACTAAGGGGTCCTTTCCTTATGGTTATGGAGATGCTTTTGGTAAAGGAGGAAAAACAGTTATTAAGCATAGAAAACATAGTGCTTGCCTAATTAGGGGAGAGTCAAATCATTTAAAAGATTCTAAATTTATACATAAAAGTTATGGTCATTGCATTTTTATGCAAGGAGCGAATAATCCCATAATTGAAGGTTGTAATGTTATTGGGGAAGTTCGTAAAACAGATGATATGCTTAAGGAAACCTCAGGGCCAGCTTATGATGTTGGTTTTATGACGGTATGGGGATATAAACTTCCAAAGGGGTATATGTTAAGCACTGGAGAAGCTGGTATTAGAGCTTATAATGGTGGTGAGACTATAATAGACGGAAAAGAATTTAGAAGAGGTACTTCAAATCCAACTGTTTTAAATTGTACCATTAAATATATGAGAACTGGAGTAACCATTGCTCATGCAACTGGAAAAAAATATGTTGAAGGATGTAAAGCTATTGCCTGTGAAAATGGGTTTTCACTGGGCTCGGGTGAAGCAGTTAATTGTAGCGCAGATTGTGTTTTTGGCCCAGTATATTCTACTACTTATGAGAGAGATAAAAATTATAATGCTGAAATTACCATTTTACCACCAAGTGAGCCTTATTGCAATGGATCAGGCTCTGTTGCTTACATTGGAGGGAGCGAACATAAAATCACGTTTCATGGTACTGATGAAGTTGTAGAAAAAGGTTTGGTAATAAAAGTTGGTGGTCAGAAAGGAAATATTCGCCTTTTATATGGAAATTTTCCCCATCAAAACGATTTTGAGGGATCAAATTTTAAATTAAATAATTTCTCAAATTATCCGGTTAAATTATCTAATAAAAGTTTTGGAGTAAAAGTGAAGTCTTCTGGAAAAGTTACCGATTTAGGTAATAGTAATAAGGTGACTAAAATATGATTTTGATTAAAAATTGGTTAATAACAAATAATCTGTAATAATGCCTATCGTCAATAAATTTGTTTTAGTTGTGTTTTTAAGTTTAATGTTTTCTTGTAAAGAAAATAAAAATTCAAAATCACCTAAAAATGTACTGCTTATATGTATTGACGATTTACGTCCAGAGTTAAATTCATTTGGTGCCAATTATATAAAGTCACCAAATATTGATGAATTAGCTTCAAGAGGGCGTGCATTTCTAAAGCATTATGTGAATTCTCCCAGTTGCGGACCATCACGTTTTACTTTGCTAACGGGGCAATATGGCACTCAATATAGAAGACATCATAATCAACAATTATTTTCAAGAGCAAAAGCGTTAAATGAAAACCAAGACATTATGTCTTTTAGTATGCCCGCTTGGTTTCGCAAGAATGGTTACACTACAGTATCAGTTGGTAAAGTGTCTCACCACCCAGGAGGAAGAGGAGGTGAACTTTGGAATAGTGATTCTATACCTGAAATGCCTGAAGCCTGGGATAAACATTTAATGCCAGTTGGTGATTGGCAACACCCTAAAGGAGCCATGCATGGGTTAGCTCATGGAAAAATAAGAACCCCTAACCAAAGAAAGGTCGTTGAGGCAATTGATGGTGGAGATGAAATTTATCCTGATGGATTAATTGTTCATGAAGGTATTAAACAATTGGAAGAATTGGCAGCTAAGGATAAACCGTTTTTTTTAGCAATAGGCCTAATTAAACCTCACCTACCATTTGGTGCTCCAAAAAAGTATTTAGATTTATATGAAAACACAGAAATACCTTCAGTTCCTCATCCCGAAAAACCATCTGAAAACTCATCTTGGAGTGGTTCTGGTGAGTTTATGAATTATGATAGGGGAGGCAGAGATCCGAGAAATGATAAAGATTTTGCTATGGAAATTAAAAAGTATTACGCAGCATGTGTGAGTTATGCCGACAAGCATGTTGGAGATATACTTTCTAAACTAAAGGAAACGGGTGCAGATAAAAACACCATAGTTGTTTTATGGGGTGATCATGGTTGGCATTTAGGAGAACATGCAGTATGGGGCAAGCATACACTTTATGAAGAATCTTTACATGCGCCCTTAATAATTTATGACCCTGAGATAATTAAAAAGGGAGAGAAAACAAATGCTATGGTGGAAACTATAGATGTATTTCCAACGCTATGCGATTTAATTAATCAGCCTAAGCCGGACTATTTGCATGGTTCTTCTCTTTTACCAATTATAAAAGATGTTAATGCAGAAGGACACCCAGTGGCGGGTTATTTTTCAACGAGTTCTACTATTCGAACAGATAGGCATAGATTAACTGTTAACGGAAATGGGCTTGTTGAACTTTATGATCATGAATCGAAAGAAAAAGAAACAAAAAATATAGCAAAAGAAAACCCTGATTTGGTAACAGAATTGAGAGGACTACTTCAAGATAAACTAGGAGAGTTTGCTTTTGATTGGGACCCCTAAAAGTAACTCAAAATAAAATGATAAAAGCATAAATAAATTATAGTATAAATAGAAACATAAAATATCCAATTCCAACAATGAAAAACTTAAAAATCAATTCAAAAAAGTTTGCTGTAATACTGATTCTTTTACTGGTATTATCTGGTTGTAAAGAAAAACCAAAGGAAGAGAAAGAAAGTAAACGTCCAAATTTTCTATTCGTTTTGGTGGATGATCAATCACCTTTCGATTTACAAACCTATGATTCCAATTCTATTTTAGAAACCCCAACCATAAGTAAGTTGGCAGAAGAAGGTATTGTATTTGATCAAGCACGCCACATGGGGTCTATGAATGGAGCGGTTTGCACACCCTCTCGCCATATGATTATGAGCGGTAAAACCTTATGGCATTTACCACCTAGTGCAGAATTTCAAAAGCAAACAGATCCTCATGAAATAGACCAACAAACCATTGGTGCAGTATTTAACAGAGCAGGATATAAAACCATGCGTACCTGTAAAAAAGGAAATTCTTATCCAGGTGCTAACAAACAGTTTAGCATTGTAAAAGATGCTACAAAACGGGGTGGAACAGAAGAAACTGGTAGTGCTTGGCATTCTAAACAAGTTTTAAGTTATTTGAATGAAAGAGAGCAGGTTAAAGAAAAGGACCCTTTCTTTATTTATTTTGGGTTTTCTCACCCACATGATAAACGTGATGGAACACCGGAATTGTTAGAAAAATATGGAGCGGTAAATCATAAAGATAAAAATTCAATACCTGAACTAAATGATAAACAACCACAGTTACCTCCAAATTATTTAGAAGAACATCCTTTCCATCATGGGCATCCAGATTTAAGAGATGAGGTAAGAGTAAGTGGTGTTTGGAAAAATAGAGATGAAAACACGATTAGAAATGAATTAGGTAGAGAGTTTGCTTGTTCAGAAAATATAGATATTCAGTTAAATAAGGTTTTAAATAAATTGGAGGCTATGGGCGAATTAGATAATACTTATATTATTTACACTGCAGACCATGGAATGGCTATTGGGCGTCATGGTTTACAAGGAAAACAAAATCTTTATGAGCATACTTGGCGTGTCCCATTTATAATAAAAGGCCCTAATTTGCCTGCTGGAAAACGTGTTGATGGTAATATTTATTTATTAGATATATTACCAACATTATGTGATTTAGCCGGTATTGAGGCTCCTAAAACAGTTGAAGGAAAAAGCTTTGTTCCAGTTTTAAATGGAGAACAAGAGGCGGTTAGAGATGTTATGTACGGCGTTTATTGTGGTGGTACAAAACCAGGTATGCGAACTGTTAAAAAGGGAGATTGGAAGCTTATTAAATATGATGTGTTGGATGGTAAGGTGAGGGAAACACAACTTTTCAATTTAGCTAAAAATCCAAATGAGTATATAGATGAACATGAAAAAGAAGACGAAATGCAAACTAATTTAGCAAATAATCCTAAGTATTCACAAAAGTTAGCTGAGATGGAAACTCTGCTGTTAGAGCAAATGAAATTACATGAAGATCCTTACCGTTTATGGGATCAACCTCAAGTAAACTAATTAAAAATTTTTCAATTTTAATAAATGCGGTGTTCATTATTATGAACATCGCATTTTTTTTGATTCATATCTTATTTCTTGGGTGTTCTATGAGTATATGGGTAATAAGTTAATATATGGGTAATAAGTGTAATACATAGTATCATAGTTTACAAAGACGATTGGTTTTTTGAGATAGTTTTACTTCCATAAACTAAACTAAAAAAAATTGTTTTAATTATGAGTGACAATAAGAAGAGATTCTTCACTCTTTTCATAGTGCTGGTTGCATCAGTAAGTATGGTGCAGGGGCAATTCATACACCCCGGAGTTTCGCACAATCAATCAGATCTAGATAGAATGAAGTATATGGTGGAAGCTAAGATTGACCCTTGGTATTCATCTTATGTAGAGTTTGCCTCACATGCAAAATCAAGTTATAATTATACAGTTCAAGGAAGCTCATTAAATACAGTTGGAGATAAAGGTAAAGTAACTTCAGATGGTAGAGCAGCATATCAAAATGCACTAATGTGGTGTTTAACAGGTGACACAAGGCATGCAGAAAAAGCAATTGAGATTTTTAACGCATGGGTTAATATTACAAATGTCTCCGATTTTTGTTTAAATGCGGGTAAGATATATATGATGCTTGAAGGAGCTGAACTGATAAAAAGTACTTATTCTGGTTGGAGTATGGAGGATCGCGAGGCTTTTGAAGACATGTTAGTTTATCCTGGGTATTCAAATATGGCGGTGCCTTTGGCATTATCAAGCCAAAACGATTCTTATTATTGGAGAATCTATAATGGGGATAGGTTTAGAGCTGGAAATCAAGAACTGGCAGGTTTGAGAGCAATGTTGGCTATGGGCATATTTTTAGATAACGAAATCATGTATGACCGTGCCTTAAGGTATTTTAAGGGCATGCCTCATAGAAGTGATGATTTACCTTATGAACCTGGTCCAAATATTAGAACTGGAATGGAATATGAAGATCAATTTATGATTCGTTATAATGTCACGTATGGAGATGCACAAGAAGATTATGGTTATGATGGGCAATTGGTAAATTATATTTATGAGAACGGGCAATGTCAAGAAAGTTCAAGAGATCAAAATCATAGTTTTGTTGGAATAGGAGAATGTGCAACCATGGCAAAAATAGCATGGAATCAAGGAGATGATGTGTTTAGTTTTGCAGATGATAGAATTTTACTAGGTGCAGAATTTACTTTGCGTTATAATGTTTCATGGGATGTTTCATATCCAGATCAACCAGAGCCTTGGGAGCCTACTGCAGAATCAGGTGAGTTCATTCAAAAGTTGAATAGGACAGGGCGTATATTTCATAAATCTATTAGTCCATACTATGGAGATGGAGTGACTGATCGGTTTACACGTGGTAGTTTTGAAGAACATGCTTACTATGAATTGTTGTTGGGGCATTATATTGATAAGGGGTTCAAAAGTGAAAATGATGCCCTCTGGACAAAAAGAGCTCGTGATATAAAAGTACAATTGAATGGTGCTTTTGAAGGTACTGGATTTGCAAATGCTTCAACAGGATGGGGTGGATTGTCATATAGATTACCTACAGGTTGTATGGGAGATGCAGTTGTTGGATTCTCAGAAAATTTGCCTGTTTTTTCTGTACCTAGTGTAGTTGGCGTCATTGAATCAGAAAATTTTGATTATTCACCAGTAGGTGGAGAAGGTAGAATATACCATGATACCTCTTCTACAAACGATGGAGTAGAGTATAGAATTGATGAAGGAGTAGATATAAAAGTATGTTCAGAAGGAGGGTATGCAGTAACTAATATAGAAGATGGGGAGTGGTTAACATATACAGTAAATGTGCCATCAACAGGTACCTATGACATAAATATTAGATATGCCTCATCGAATTCAAACGGAAAAATTAAATTTAATTTTGGTGGTGTAGATGTTACGTCAGATGTTACGGTTCCTCACGGAGGATCTAATTCCATAGGATTGACTGATTGGAAGGATTTTGAGGTGGCAAGCGAAGTAAGATTAGAAAAAGGGGTTCAAGCAATGAAAGTATTGTTTAGTGGTGCAGCTAATACATTCGAATTAAATAATATTGCATTATCCTTAGTGGAAGAAGAACCAGATCCGATAAATTTAGCTTTTGCTCATGGAACAGCCACACAATCTACTAATAGACCAAGTGATGGTTTTGCTCCAAATGCTATAGATGGTAATACCAGTGGGGTATGGAATCAGGGCTCTGTTACACATACAAGTGCAAATGCTTCATTAGACCCAGAGCCATGGTGGCAAGTAGATTTAGGGGCTAATTATAATATTGAAACTATAAAAGTGTTTAACAGAACTGATTGTTGTAGCGCTAGGCTCAATAATTTTACTGTTGAAGTAATTGATGCGGAAGGCTCTATTACTTTTACTCAATTTTTTGCCACGGCACCCTCTAATGTGTTTACTATAGATTTAGGTAAAGTAGTAGGACGTATCGTTAGAATATCAAAAACATCATCTACAGCACTTTCTCTGGCGGAAGTCGAAGTGTATGGTGTTGACGCTGTATTATCAAATTCAAAACCTGAATTATCTAACAAAATAGAGCTTTACCCTAACCCAGTTAATAATGCTTTTACGGTAAGAAATGGTATGGATTCAAAAATTACTATTTATAGTATACTAGGTAGAAAAGTCTTAACAACAGATATTAAGCAAAATAAGCAAATTGTAGATGTTAGCCACCTAAACACCGGTATTTATATTGTAAGGGTAAACAATAATGGTGTAGTTACCACAAAGAAAATTGTAAAGAATTAATTAGAGGTATGAAAAGTTTGGGGATCTATAAAATAATATTTTTTGTCTTACTCGGAAATGTGTTACATGCTCAGTTTGTGCACCCAGGATTATCTCATAAATTATCCGATTTAGATAGAATGAAATATCAGGTTGAGGCTAAAATAGAGCCTTGGTATTCTTCTTATCAGGACATGTGTTCAAAATCCACGGCAAGTTATGATTATGTTGTTCAAGGTAACACTAGTCTTACAGAAGTTTATAGAGATGCACCAAGAACAAACAAAAATATTTTTGAGGCTGATAGTAGAGCAGCTTATTATAATGCCCTTCGGTGGTATATAGAAGGAGATGTAAGACATGCTGAAAAGGCTGTGGAATGTTTAAATGCTTGGACAGGATTAACTTATGTACAACATAATGGTACTGCTGCATTAACCTCAAATATGATAATTATTATGCTTGAGGCTGCAGAACTTATAAAAAGTACCTATTCTGGTTGGTCAGCATCCGAGATTCAGGATTTTAAAGATATGTTGGTTTACCCGGGTTATTCAGATACTACAATTCTACCAAATGAAAATATTCAAGGAACATGGTATTGGAGGTCTTATAAATTTGACCCAGTTCGAGCTGGCAATCAAGAATTATGTGGTATTAGAACCACTATGGCTCTTGGTATTTTTTTAGATAACGAAAAAATTTATGATCGTGCCAAAAGGTATATAACTAAATTACCAGGACGAGTTGATGATATTCCGTTTCCTACAGGACCCCATATTCGAGGTTCGGAAATTAACAGAAATGAATACAGGATTTCATACAATATGACCGTTCAAACTACAGAAAAGGATTTTTATGGTAATGGAGCATTAACAAATTATGTTTATGAAAATGGTCAATGTCAAGAAAGTGCTCGAGACCAAGGTCATACATCATTTGGTTTAGGTTTATTATGTTCCATAGGTGAAATTGCTTGGAATCAAGGTTTTGATCTTTGGGGTAATACAGATAGCAGAATTTTATTAGGTTTAGAATATTCCTTAAAGTATAATGTGTCCTATGTGCAATCATATCCTGATCAATTGATACCTTGGGAACCAACAGTGGCGTCAGGTGAATTTGTACAACGCGATGATGCAACCTTGAGAACACATGCTTTATCAATTTGTCCGGTTATAGATAATGATCCAACTCGATTAACCAGAGGGACCTTTTATGCTGAAGATACATGGGAACTGCCTATAGCCCATTATGTTGGTAGAGGACTTAAAACTCCAGAAGAAGCCAAATGGACCATTCGTGCTAGAGATTTTAGTATACTAGAAAATGGTAGATATGAAACGGGGCCTTCAGGTGGAGCTTATGTTGGATATGGCGGGTTGTCATTTAGAAGACCAGAGGGTTGCAATGGAGATCCTATAAGTGGGTTTAATGTTGATGGAATTCCAAATTATGCCATGAATGAATTACCTATGACCATTGAGGCAGAGAATTACGATTATTTTGTATTAGATGGACAAGGCAGAACTTATAACGATTCATCTACTAGTAATACCGGAGGGGAATATAGGGTTGATGAAGGTGTTGATTTAAAAGTTTGCTCAGAGGGTGGTTATAATGTTACAGGTATAGCAGATGGCGAATGGCTAACCTATACAGTTAATGTACCTGCCGATGGTACTTACGATATTGGGATACGCTATGCGTCTTTGAATTCAAACGGAAAAATTAAATTTAATTTTGGAGGTGAAGACATAACTTCAGAAGTCACTGTGCCTTTTGGCGCTCCAAACTCAACAGGATTAACAGATTGGCAAGGCTTTGATGTAGCTAAAGAAGTTCGTTTAACACAAGGCGTACAAGCTATGAAAGTTGAATTTAGTGGTGCAACTAATGTATTCGAATTAAATAATATTACGATATCATTGGTAGAGGCGGATCCAGACCCCATAAACCTGGCAGTTTTACATGGAACAGCGTCACAATCTATAGCCTCAGACCCTTGTCCTTATGGTGGGTGTGCAGAATTGGCAATAGATGGTAATACAGATGGCAATTTCAATAATGGCTCAGTATCACATTCAGATCATAATGTTAACCCAAAATGGTGGAAAGTAGATTTAGGAAATAATTATAATATAGAAACCATAGATATTTATAACAGAACAGGTTATGAAAACAGGTTAAATGATATAACTATAGAGGTTATTGACTCTGAGGGGAATGTGAATTTCTCACAATTCTATGCAGGTTATCCAAATCCAACTGCAAGTATATCAACTGGTGGGGTTGTTGGTCAAGTAGTTAGAATATCCAAAACAACAAATTATGGTATTACTCTGGCTGAGGTTGAAGTATATGGTGTAAACTCAGTAGTAACATTATCAAATACTGATTTTAAATTTAATAATAAAATAAAGCTTTTCCCTAACCCAGTTGGTAATTCACTAAATATTATTAACGCAAGTGGCTCAAAAGTAATTGTTTATAATGTATTAGGAAAGCAGGTTTTACAAAATAGCATCGAAAAAAATAAGCAATTAATAGATGTTAGTCATTTAAAATCAGGGCTTTATTTCGTGAAAATTTGTGATAGTCAAGGTTCTTTTACCAAAAAGATACTTAAGAAATAAATTAGTTTAAGCATGAAATTAAAATTACTATTAAGGTTAAAAATCAATAAAAAGATATTAGTTCCGGCCACTTTATTTTTTCTTGTAGTTAACTCGCTTAATGCACAGTTGATACATCCAGGTATATCACATTCATTATCAGATCTAGAAAGAATGAAAGCCATGATAGAAGCTGGTGAAGAACCTTGGGCCTCTGAATTTGCTTCATTTAGTTCGTCTTCTTTAGCGTCCTGTGATTATGAAATTAAAGGTGATGGACGTACAGAATTAACGGCTATGGGAGAGTTTGGAACAGATGGTTATGCAGCTTACTACAATGCTTTGATGTGGTTTATTACAGGTGATGAATGTCATGCTCAAAAAGCTGTTGAGATTTTTAACAGTTGGACAAATCTGAAAAGGGTACCCAATACATTTGCTTTATCAAATGGTCGTTATGTATGGAAAATGTGTGAAGGTGCTGAGATTATTAAGCATACTTATAGCGGGTGGTCAGTGGTAGATCAACAAGCTTTTGGTGATATGCTGGTATATCCTGGTTGGTCTGGAACTACAGTGCCTACAGCTGCCATTGCGAGTAGAGATGTTTCTTTTTATTGGAATCTTTATCAGGGTGACCCAGTTCGTTATGGAAATCAGGGTTTGTTTGGATTCAGATCTTTAATGGCAATGGGGATTTTTCTTGATAATGAGATTATCTACGATAGAGTTTTACGTTATATACAGGGGCTTCCTCATAGGGCAGATGATTTACCTTATCCGTCCGGTCCACCAAATATTAATGCTAGTAGTACTTATAATAATTGTGAGTTTATAGAGGAACGAAATACGGGTGGATTAAGAACTTCTATCGAAGATTTTGGTTATAATGAGGTGATGAGTAATTATATATATGAGAATGGGCAATGTCAGGAGTCTTCCAGAGATCAGGTGCATTCAGCTGTAGGGATTCATATTATGAATTGTTTAGCAGAAATGGCCTGGAATCAAGGAGATGACTTGTATGGTCATCTTGATAACCGTTTGTTAAAGGGTATTGAGTTTTTTATGAGATATAATGTTGGGGCAACTCAATTCACTTCATATGGTTATCCAGATTGGAATCCAACAGTAGCTTCCGGAGAGTATATTGAAACCTATGACCGTAGTGGACGTTTTTTAGCAAAAAAAATTAACCCACATGTAGTTTGTGATACGGAAAGGTATAGTCGGGGAAACGATTTACTGGATCCCTTTTATGAATTACCTCTTGGGCATTATAGAGATCGTTTAAAATTACCTGAGAATAATTTCCAGTGGACATTGGCAGGTCAGGGAATCTTTCAGGATCAAATAGGTTTTGAAGGTATAGTTTCTCATAATGAATATCATGGATGGGGTGGCTTTAAATTTCATAGAGTAAGCCCAGGTGATCCCATAAGTGGATTTGACGCTAATGGACTTCCTGTATTTAAAATGAACGATTTATCTATAGCAATTGAAGCCGAGAATTACGATTATTTTGTGTTAGACGGTCAAGATAGAGCCTATAATGATACCTCATTAACTAATGAAGGTGGTGCATATAGAACCGATGAAGGTGTTGATTTAAAAGTAAGTAGTGAAGGTGGATACTGTGTTACAAATATTGAAGATGGCGAATGGTTAACCTATACCGTGAATGTGCCTGCAAACGGAACTTATAACATAGATATCCGCTATGCTTCGGTAAATGCCAATGGGAATATCAAATTTAATTTTGATGAAACGGATGTAACCTCAGAAGTTACCGTGCCATTTGGAGGGTTAAACTCAACAGGATTAACTGATTGGAAGGATTTCGAAGTTACTAGTGAAGTTCGTTTAACAAAAGGCGCGCAAGCCATGAAAGTACTGTTTAGTGGGGCAAACAATGCATTTGAACTTAATAACATAACCGTAACCTTGGTAGAAGCAGATCCAGATCCTATAAATTTGGCAATTGCTCATGGGGTAGCAACGCAATCTACAGATAGACCTAGTGATGGTTTTGCTCATGAAGCTATAGATGGAGACACCAATGGATTATGGAGTGGTGGTTCTGTAACACATACAGGGGGAAATGCTACTTTAGATCCAGAACCATGGTGGCAGGTAGATTTAGGAAATAATTATAATGTAGAAACTATAAAAATTTATAATAGAACAGATGGCTGTTGTGCAGGGAGATTAAACAATTTTACTGTAGAAGTTATAGATAGTGAAGGTGATGTAACTTTTAGTCAATTCTTCGCCACAGCTCCTAGTAATATATTTACTGTTACCACAGGAGATGTTGTTGGTCGTGTAATTAGAATATCAAAAACCTCTTCTACAGCATTAGCATTAGCCGAAGTTGAGGTTTATGGTGTGGATCAGGTGGTTACATTATCGAATGATCAATTTGAGTTGAAAAACACAGTTAAACTATATCCAAATCCTGTAAGTAACGTCCTTAACATAGCAAATGCACAAGGTTCAAAAGTATCTATTTATAATATTTTAGGTAAGGAAGTTTTAATAACAGAATTAAGGAAAAACAAAGCAACTCTTGATATCAATAATTTAAAAGCTGGGGTTTATTTTGTTAAAATAGGCAATGGTAATAATTATACAACCAAAAAGATAATTAAAAAGTAATGGTATTTAAAATATGAAAAAAGACTTCTTTTTTAAATTATTTGTATTTCTATGTATTGCGGTAAATTCATTAAACGCGCAGTTTATACATCCAGGAATTACACATAAAAAATCTGATTTAGACCGTGTGAAATATATGGTTGAGGCTCAAGTGGATCCTTGGTACACATCGTATCAAGATATGGTAGCTGATACTAAGTCGAGTTATGATTATGTAGTGCGAGGAGATGCAAGTTTTACGGAGTTAGGAAGAGATTCAGGAGTAAATGAAGGTGCTTGGAATAGTGATATTAGAGCAGCCTATTATAATGCCATTAGATGGTATGTTACTGGAGATACTAGACATGCCGAAAAGTCTATAGAAATATTCAAGGCCTGGAGTAACCTTACTTCAGTTACCAGTGGTGGTACTGATGCGTTAAGTGG
Organism: Seonamhaeicola sp. MEBiC01930; assembly: GCF_045277075.1. GTDB lineage: Bacteria > Bacteroidota > Bacteroidia > Flavobacteriales > Flavobacteriaceae > Seonamhaeicola. The sequence continues at coordinate 2,635,908 of NZ_CP104270.1, forward strand.
TGGTATAGGTTATATCATGATTGAAGCGGCCGAAATTATTAAAAGTACATACTCAGGTTGGGCACCAACAGATTTACAGGCCTTTAAGGATATGCTGGTATATCCGGGTTATTCGTCAACAACCCCAGTAACAGGTCCAAACAAAACGTTTTATTGGATGGCGTTTCAGGGAGACGCTGCACGTCATGGAAATCAAGGACTATCAGGTTGGCGTACCGTAATGGCAATGGGAATTTTTTTGGATAATGAAAAAATGTACAATCGTGCGCTTAAATATATTCAAGGAGATTTAGCTTCTCATTTAAATGATATTCCGTATCCATCTGGTCCTAATACTAGTACAACCCTAAACCCTGAAAAGTCTAATGAATATGCTGACGATTATGATATCATCAAGGGAAACAGTATCCCTAATTACGGTTTTAATGAAGTAATGACTAATTATATTTGGGAAAATGGCCAATGTCAAGAAAGTTCAAGGGATCAGGCGCACACAGCTTTTGGAATTGGTTTGCTTACATCCATGTCTGAGATGGCATGGAATCAGGGAGTAGATTTATATAGTCATGCTAACGATAGGTTGCTGTTGGGCCTCGAATACAATATGAGATACAACGTTTCGGCAATTCAGTCGTATCCAGACCAACTTACACCTTGGGAACCAACAGTGGGGTCGGGTGAATTTTTACAGCGTTTTGATAGAACGGGACGCTGGTATTCAAAAGCCATTAGTCCTAATGCCAGAGGAGAGTTTCCTAATAGTAGACCGGTTTTTGAAATGCCCGTAGCACACTTTTTAGGTAGGGGTTTAAAAACTGATGCAGATTTAAAGTGGACACAACGCGCACGCGATAAATCTATAGAATTAGGTGGTTATGAAAAAGCAGGTTGGACTAATGATGCTATAGGTTGGGGTGCACTCACCGCACGCAGACCCGCATTTTGTTATGGAGACCCTATTAGTGGTTTCGATGCCAATAGTTTGCCGGTTTATGATATGAATGTGATTCCAAACACCATTGAAGCTGAGAATTTTGATTATGATCCCTTAAATAATGGGGAGGGCCGTATTTACCACGACTTAAGTGGAAGTAATACAGGTGGGGCCTACCGTATTATGGATAATGTAGATGTTGAAGTAACCCCAGGTGGCGGTAACCATCTTACTTCTATAGAATCAGGTGAATGGCTTACCTATACTGTTTCGGTTCCAGAAACAGCTGTTTATGGTATTACAATTCGTTATGCGGCTTCTCAAGCTGGTGGAACGATTAAAATTAGTGCAGAAGGAGAAGATAAAACTTCTGATTTGGCAGTTCCCTTTGGTGCACCAAATTCAACAGGAGATGCAGATTGGAATGAATATGTTTTTTCAAATGACATCATTTTAAATAAAGGTGTTCAAAGTTTAAAGCTAACTTTTGGAGGTGTTTCAGGGGCTTTTAAACTTGATAATTTTACACTAACTCAAACAGGAATTGTCAAGCAGGATCAAGGCATAACCTTTTTTACAATTCCAAACAAAGTTGTGGGTACGGCAGATTTTGCTCCAGAAGCAACTGCAAGTTCTGGTTTGCCGGTAAGTTTTTCAAGTTCTAATACATCGGTTGCAACTATTGTTAATGGGAATATTCAAATTATTGGTACAGGAACTACTATCATTACGGCTACTCAAGCTGGGGGTTCAAATTATAACGCAGCCCCAAATGCAACGCAAGAATTTCGCGTTGTAGATGCAATAGAAGGATCAATTAACCTAATTACTATTGCTGATTCTTATGTGCATGAAGGAAACATTACCACTAACTATGGTTCGTCCGACAATTTGGTGACGGCCGCAACTGGACGTTATGCGTATTTTAAGTTCGATTTAAGTTCCGTACCAGGTCCTATAGTTTCCGCTAAATTAAGGATATATCAAAGAACATCTCATAAGTACCTTCGTAGTGTTTATGATGTGACGGATGATACCTGGACAGAAACAGGAATTACCTGGAACAACAAACCTTCTTTTGAAAATGAACGCGCCCGAATTACAACAAATTCAACTTGGAATGAATGGGATATTTCTTCATACACCGCTCAAGAATATAAAAATGATAAAATAATAACCGTAGTTGTGAGAGATCCAATAGACCCAGAGCCTAGTGCAAAAGGTATTGATTTTAGATCAAAAGAGTTTGATCCTAACCTTGCACCAGAACTTATTGTAGAGTATTCAGATGAATTGTTAAGTGTAGATGGTACTAAAATAGAGCCAACCGCAAAATTATATCCAAACCCTGTTTTTGATGCTTTTATAATAGAGAATAATATAGGGGCGAAATTATCTATTTATGATGTCTTAGGGAAACAGGTTTTACAGGCTAACATTTTGCAAAAGAAACAGTTAATAGATGTTAGTCATTTAAATTCTGGACTATATTTTGTTAGAATTAGTAATAAAAGGAATGAATTAACTAAAAAAATAGTTAAAAAATGATAAAAAATACATTCGGTAATAAAGCTTTATTTTCCATTACCCATAAAGTATTGTTGGTAATAGCGTTATTTGGTTTTAGTAGTGAGATTTTTGGTCAATCTATAACAGTAAACTCAACCAATTACAAGCAAACAATTGATATGATTGGTGGCGATATGGAACGCAGTTCTAAGGCTATTCAAAATGCTCAAAACAAAGCAGATATTCTTCAATGGAGCTTTGGTGATATTGATTTTAATGTTTGTAGAGTTCAATATGATAAAAACCAAGAATTAGTTGAGGGTGTTAAAAACTGGGCGTTTTATAATAAGCAAGTAACAACCATGCAGGCTATTAAGGCTATAAACCCAGATATAAAGTTTTTTGCAACCATGCGGTCAGATTATGATGGTTTTGGTGATGATAATAATATGCCAGATTGGATTCATACCTACAGCACCAAGGCAACCAATGTGGTGAAATATGGAATATTTTTAGCAGACTATTGCGAATATATGAGTAATCAAGGAGTGCCTATTGATATACTTTCAACAGCTAAAGAATGGATGTGGCATGTTAGAGCGAATGAGGCTGATGATATTATAAATACCTTAAATACTGAGTTAGATAATAGGGGTATAGTAAGACCCGTAATTATAGATCAAGGTTTCTGGAGTATCACTGCGGGCTTAACTTATTTAAATGATGTTGAAGCTCTTGGAACCAAAGATTTGTATACCGGTTTTTGTAGCCATAATTATTCAAATTTAGGTCCAGAAAAGTGGGCGGAAATTGCTGCCAAATCTATGGCTTTAGGCAAACCTATGTATGATGATGAAACCAGTACGGGAAGTGGGTCTCCAACTTATGGTGAAGAAAGACCCATGTGGAAACAAATTGATGAATATAAAGAAAAGGCGCAGCGTTATGAAGCAGGTTTAAGCGGAGAGGTTTATTTTGAAATTTGGTCTAGAGGTATTGATAAAGAAACACGTGCTATTTATTTTCCTGCTAACGGAACAGGTACTAGACTAAGAGGGTATTATTTAATGAAACATTTTTCTAATAATATTCTAAACTATAATTATATAACATCTTCTGTTAATAGTGCTTCAAATGTATATACAATTACCTTTAGGAAGGATGATAAAATGGTGCTTTGGGTTATAAATGAAGGTAATAATAAATATACCCTACCTATAACATTGGATAGCTCTAGTATTACAAGTACAGTTGCTACACATTATTGGACAGACAATACCCCAGTAGAAGGTACTGAAACCACTTATATAGCTTCAGGAAATACCTTTATCCCCACTGTGGAAGCAGAAAGTATGAATTGCTATATTTTTGATGTTACCGAAGATACCGTAGATGTTTGTAGTTTGCCACAAACTACTTTATATGAAGCAGAATGTTATGATGACATGTTAGGGGTAACAACAGAAGCAAGTACTGAAGGGACTGATAATGTTACATCCATAGAAAATGGCGATTGGATTAAATTTGATGCAATTGATTTTAGCACAGGATTAAATAAATTTAGTGCACGTGTGTCTAGTAATACCTCAGGTGGCACTATAGAAGTGCGTACAGGAAGTGTTTCAGGAACATTAATAGGAGAACTATCTATTGGTAATACTGGTGGTTGGCAATCATGGTCTACAAAGACTTTCGATTTTAATAGAGAGAGTGGTGTGCAAGATTTATATCTGGTGTTTACAGGGAATGCTGGTAGTCTTTTTAATCTAAATTGGATTATGTTAGAAGCAATTCCACCTTCTGTAAGTTTAATGGTGACTCCTGGTGATGAGTCTGTTTCTTTAGATTGGTCAACTCATTATGTTCAGTTAGGCAGTCAGAATATATATAGAAATACAAGCTCAAACATGGGTACACGTTCTTTATTAGCAGGTAATGTACCTGGAACTAGTTATGTTGATAATTCAGTGATTAATGGAACTACCTATTGGTATTGGGTTGAAGCCATTGATGTGTCAACTACTGTAACTAATTCTGAAGCTGTTGAAGCTACTCCAACAGACTTGGAGTTTGATTTAAATGGTGTTGCCATTTCTGATACCGAAATTAATCTAAGTTGGCCAGATGATGATGAGAAAGTAGAAACCGGATTCACGGTTGAAAGAAAAGAAGGTAATGAGGCTTACCAGGTAATTGCAAATTTGGGTTCAAATGTTTTTGCCTTTAATGATTCAGGACTTAGTCCTGCAACTGCTTATACCTATCGTGTAAAGGCTTCTTATACCGATGCTAGTACAAATTATTCGTTTGAGGTACCTATAACTACTTTTAATACAGATTATGAGACCTTAATTTTTAACACCAATGAAGATGCCTATGTTAGAGGCGGTGATCACGCTGGTCTAAATTTTGGAACAGATGCTAATCTTATTGTAAAAAGAGGAAGTAATAGTAGTTTTTTCAGAAAAACGTTATTAAAATTTAATTTGAGTACTGAAGACTTAACAAATGATGATATAGGTAGAGCTGTCCTTAAACTTTATGCAAATCAGGCAAACCCATGTACTTTAACGGCATCAGAAATTACAGATGGTTGGTCAGAATCAAATGTTACTTGGAATTCAGGTCCTGCTTCCGGAAGTGAAATAGCTTCAGTAAATATTACAAATAGTATAGGTTTTTATGAATGGGATGTTACAGCTTATGTGAAGAACCAATTTGATAGTGATAAAATCATTTCCATTTCTATAGAAGATTTTGGAGCATCAAATGTAAATGTTTTATTCAATAGTAAAGAAGCTGCTAATAACTTTCCGGAACTTGTAATTAATAAGGTAGATTTTACTTTAAGTGTTTCCCAGAATGAAGAATTAAATAGTATAAATATTTATCCAAATCCAGTCTCAAATAGTTTTACAATTAGTAATAATGAGGTGTCAGAAGTTATTATTTATGACCTATTTGGTAGTCAAGTTTTAAAAACAAAAATTGAAGATAATAAGCATTCAATAGAAATTGGTCATTTAAGAAGTGGAGTTTATTTTGTTAGTATTAATGATTCAAAAAGGATTGTAACTAAAAAAATTGTAAAAAAATAAAAGAGCACAGAAATGAGATTAAAAATTTTAGGGAAACAAAAGCATATCAGGGGCAATAACCTTTTTATCATTTTGTTTTTTGCATTATCAATATTTATTTCTCAAGCCCAAATTACGGTTTCAAGCATTTCTGAGTTAGCAAATGCAGCTGCTCAATCTGGACAAACGGTTACCATGACACCAGGGGTTTACAATATGACAGATTATTTAACACCTACAGTAATTGCCACAAGAACACCAGCTGATGCCTTTGGTAGAAGAGCCATGATTCGTTTTAGTGGCAGTAATAATACTTTTGATTTTACGGGTGTAACCATCAATATAGATACTGAGTTATTAAATGATTTGGGAGGCACTGTAATAGAATTCCATTTAACAGGAAATTATATCAACTTTAAAGGCTTAACAGTTACAGATATAGGCAATAGCCCCACTGCTGGAGGCGGACAATCTATGACAGTGTCTGGAGATAATATTACAGTTGAAAATGTTACGCTTAATATGAGTGGTTCTTCGCCATACGGGTATGGTGATCTATTAGGAAAGGGTGGTGGAGCCTTGGTTCCTATGAGAAAACATAGTGGTTTATTAGTAGGTGGTTTAAACGTTTCAATTATTGGGTGTAATATATACTCAACTTCATTTGGACATTTATTTTTCATTCAAGGAGGTAGAAATGTGCTGTTTCAGGATTGTTACGCAGAAGCCGTAACAAGAACCACAGATGATATGCTTGCTGAGACTTCTGGTCCAGCTTTCAATTTAGGTTTTCAGGCGGTTTATCCAAATTATGCAGGAGATAAAGTAATAACACCAGGTTATACTAAGTCTTTAAGTGAATGTGGCTTTCGTACATACGGTTCAGGAGCAGGAAATACAACAGAAGGTGTAACTTTTATAAATTGTATTGCTAGAAATACACGCGTTGGATTTGCTTTAGAAGTTGGTGCGCCGGTATTGGTTCAAAATTGTGAAGCTACCGGTAACGAAGCTGGTTTTAACGTAAAAGATGTTACTATTGAAAATAGTCGTGGTGATGCTGTAAATGGTCCATTATTGTATCTGTCCGGAGACAATTCCAATGTAGAATTAGAATTAATGCCTACGCTTCCTATAACCACATTACATGCAGTTGCCACTATTGCTGGTAATGACCATAATGTAACAATAACAAAATGGAATGACGAAATTAGAACTCAAGACCATAAAATTTTAGTGGGAGCTACAAGGCCAACAGGAACTAATCCGTTTTCACCTTTAGGATCAACAGCTACTTCAGACATTACTCTTAATAATTGTACTGAAATGCCTGTTGAAATGCTGGGAAATGCAAATTCATGTGTGGTTAACACTACAGGTTCAGTAACCGACAACGGAACAGGAAACACAATTATTTTAGATTCTTGTGAGGGCAATGAAGATTTAGATTTTAATGACGGCACCTTCACCTATAGAATATTGGGTACATCACCAAACCAATGTGAAGTAACAGGGTTTGTTACAGGGCAAGACCTGGCAAATGCTGTAATACCAGAGCAACCTATCAATAATACTATTCCCTTTACTGTAGTATCGGTTGGTGTTGGGGCTTTTCTGAATAATACTATAATTACCAATGTAACGCTTCCTAATACTTTAGTTAACATTGGGGCAGATGCTTTCCGTACTTGCAATAATTTAGGGATTATAAATTTAGATAACATAGTAACCTATGGCAGTCATAGTTTTAATGGCTGCACTACTTTAACCCTAGCAACATTAGATTTTACTAATACTACCAGCGTTGGAGATTATTGTTTTTTAAATTGTAACAAAATAACTTCGGTTGTTGTTCCTGGTAACTTAAACTTAGGCTTAGGTGCACTAAGGGCAACCGGTATTACATCATTTGCCATTCCAAGTGAATGGACTGTTTTACCAGACCAAATGATAAGAGACTGTAAGTCGGTTACAACCATTAATATACCAAATACCATAACCACAATGGGAGTGGCATCTTTTAGAGGGTGTACAGGTATTACAGATATGCAGGTAAACTGGACAGCCCCTGGTGATATTCCGGACGCTACGGTAAATAACCTTTTTAGTGGATTAACTTTAAGTAGTATTAACCTATTAGTGCCACCTGGTACAAGTGCATATTACGAGGCTGCACCTGTTTGGACAGATTTTAATATACAAGAAGGGGTATTAAGTACAGAAGTGGCAGTTTTAGAATCAGAGCTTAGTCTTTATCCCAATCCAACTAAGGGTATTATTTCAATAAGTAATAATCATGGTAAAAAAATGGCTGTTTCAATTTATAATTTAATGGGAAAGCTACTTTTAGGTAAAACAATTTCAGAAGAAAAAGATTACTTTGATATAAGTAGTTTCTCTAATGGTGTTTATTTGGTTAGAATTAATATTGATAATGTAATTTTTACAAAAAAAATAGTGAAATACCAATAATATAGATGAAATAAAATTATTGTAAGAAAAATTGTTTACAAAAATTATAGCTCATTCAAAATGAGCATTATTTTATACACTTTGAATAATGGTTTACAGAACAAAGAAGCTTGTTTTCTTAGTTTTATAAACTGAAAAATTAAACTTTTTTAAATTCATTAACTAAATTAATCTATTATGAAAAAAACATTACTATTATTAGTTGCTTTAGTGGTAACAGCAACAATTAATGCGCAAGCAGTTGGAGAAGCATTTGATGATGGCACTTTTACTTATGAAATTACAAGTACAGATGTAGGTGGTGGTGAGCCAGATGAGTGTGCTATTACAGGTTGGGTTACTTTACCTGCAGCGCCTCTTGATCTTGTAATACCTGGTACTGCAACTTATACGGGTCTTTTCCCTATTGATTACACAGTAACTTCTGTTGGTAATGGGGCTTTTAGCTCTAATACTGCTGCAAACAAAGGTGCTGGATTTACTGAGAACACAAATATTACTAACGTTACTTTACCAGCGTCGGTTACTGTTATTGGTCAACATGCCTTTAGAGATAATGCCAATTTATTATCTATTAACTTTGAAAATATAGTTGAAACAGGAAGTAATTCTTTTGTTAAGTGTAATGGGTTAACAGGAGAAATCGATTTACCTGTTTGTACTACAATGGGTGGTTATACGTTTTTTGATTGTAATAATATAACTGCAGTGAATACTCCTGTACTTGAGGATTTGTTGGTGGGTAATTATTACAACAATGATTCAGTTCAAGAGTATAACGTTCCTGCTACAGTTGCTCAGGTAGGTAATCTTTGTTTTGGACAAAATGCTGGTTTAGTACAGGTACAACTTAACTGGGATGCTACACAATTAGCGGCTGTTGCTCATGCAAATGATTCTAAATTCTTTAGAGGAGAGTGGGCTAATCACCCAACTAACCCAAATGAGCCAGGTAGTGGAGCTGATACAAGTGGTTTTGCTGGTAATTATGGTGCTATGACAGTAACAGAGCTTTCAGGTATTTTTGAAGGGTCTACTAAAACAATATATGTGCCAGTTGGTACAAAAACTGATTATTTAGCACATTTATCATGGTGTAGATTTATGCCTGCAAACATTGTAGAAGGTACTATGCCGGCATTAAGCACTAGAAAGTTTGAGCAAGATTTAAGCTTTAGTGTATACCCTAACCCAGTTAGCGATGTTGTTACTATTAGAAATAGCCAGTTAAAAAGTGCTGCTGCAACAGTTTATGATTTAAATGGTAGAGCATTATTAAGTAGAAGCTTAGATACTTTAGTATCTGAAATCAATGTTTCTAACTTAACTTCAGGTATTTACTTAGTAAAAGTAGAAACTGAAAACACAAAATTTGTTAAGCGTATTGTTAAGCAATAAGCTTATATAAAACAATAAGTCTTTAATAGACTGTAAAAGCCGCTTTAATTTATTAAAGCGGCTTTTTTATTTGTATTAGAAATAAGGATTTGTATAACGAGAAAATCTGATAGTTAAAAAGTGTATTTCTTTAAAATATTTAATAGGATGACCCATTATTTATAGTCTATGAATAATTAGTTATACTTAAAATCTTTATTTTTTTTCAAATTGCATTGTAGGACTAAAAGTCTTAATACTCTATTTCAATTTTTTAAAATTCATGAATATAAAACAGCTAGTTTCTATTTTACTATTATTGGTTTTGCCGCAATTGGTTTTAGCCAATATTAAACTGAACGCACTTTTTTCAGATCATATGGTGGTTCAACGTAATGCTGAAATTCCTGTTTGGGGATGGGCAGACGTTAACGAGAAAGTTATCGTTGTTACTAGTTGGGGAGAAAAAGCAGAGGTTATAACAGCTAAGGATGGTACATGGAAAGTGAATATAAAAACACCAGATGCAGGAGGGCCTCATAAAATTACAGTTTCAGGAAAAAACACTATTGAAATACAAGATATATTATCTGGTGAAGTTTGGTTGTGCACAGGGCAATCTAATATGGATTGGGCCATGAATAAATTTGTAAATAATTCTAAAGATTATTTTCATCAGCCTTTAGTGGAATATATTAAAACTGAAATTGCCACAGCAAATGACAATTGGTTACGCCATATAGAAGTACCTCGAGCCACATCTTTACATGAAAAGAACGAAAATTTTAAAGGGAATTGGATTAGTGTAAAACCAGAGCATACCGGTAAAATAACTGCTACGGGTTATTTTTTCGCTAAAGAATTAAGAGAAAAACTTAATGTGCCTATTGGTTTGTTAGAATGTTCATGGGGAGGAACACGAGTACAGCCTTGGATTTCTGAGGCGGCTTATAAGGAAGATGAAAATTTGAAAGAATATTTTTTGGCTTGTAGGAGTGATGCTAAAAAAGACATTGCCACAATAACAAACCCTAGTTATGTGGATACTGATTATGAGAAAAAACTAAAAGTTTGGAATGAAAAAGGGGGTAAAGGTAGAAAACCAAGACCTACTATAAGTGACCCAAGAACTAATATGCAAGAACCCGCTACTTTGCATAACGCTATGGTTTCCGCTATAGTACCTTATGCAATTAAAGGCGCCATTTGGTATCAAGGAGAAAGTAATGCGGTGTATTTACCGGAACAGTATGAAACTTTTTTCACTAAAATGATAAATAGTTGGCGTGCAGAATGGAATCAGGGCGATTTCCCTTTTTATTGGGTACAACTAGCTGCATGTAACAGAGGTAGCAAAGAGGCCGATTTGGGTTGGGCAACAGTAAATGATCATTTACGTAGAACATTAAAACTTCCTAACACAGGAATGGCTGTTTTATATGATATAGGGGAACCTAGAGATATACATCCGCATAATAAAATAGATGTTGGCAAAAGATTAGCATTATGGGCTTTAAAGTATGATTATGATTTAGTTATTCCTGTAGTAAGCGGGCCATTATATAAGCATAAAACTATAAAAGGAGATAAGATAGAAATTGAATTTGAGTCTGAAGGCTCAGGTTTAATGGTTGGAAAGAAGGTGCTTTTAAATGAAACATATGAAATTGATAAACCATTAAAATGGTTTGAAATAATGGGTGAAAATAATATATGGCAACCAGCACAAGCAAAAATTACCGCTGATAATAAAATTGAAGTTTGGAATTCAGAAGTTTCAAACCCAACACATGTAAGATACGCATGGTCTGGCAACCCAGACGGTGCTAATTTATACAATAAAGAAGGGTTGCCAGCAGCAGTTTTTACCACCGAATAAATACACTATAAATAATAATAAAACCATAAAACAGAAAATGACATTGACTAGAGCAAACCCTATGTTTTTAGTAGTAATTCTTTTTATTGCTAGTTCAATTCATGCGCAAAAAATAGATTTAATATCTACAACAGCAACAAACAGATGGGTAAAATCTAAGGTAAAGGTTAAAAGTGAACCCCAAAATGCAGATGTAACAATTTATTCAGATAGTTTGTTGCATACAATTGATGGTATTGGAGGCGCTTTTAATGAAATTGGTTGGGAAGCTATTTCTGCATTACCAGAAGAATCCTCTAAAGAAGTTTTTAAGGCTTTATTTTCTGATGTTGGTTGTAATTTTTCTATGTGTAGAATCCCATTAGGGGCTTCAGATTACGCACTGAGTTATTATTCTAGTAACGATGTTCCTGAAGATTTTGAAATGCGTGATTTTAATATAGATAGAGATAGGTATATTTTAATTCCGTATTTAAAAGAAGCTTTAAAAGTAAATCCTGATTTACAAATTTGGGCATCACCTTGGTCACCACCCGCTTGGATGAAAGTAAATGAACACTATGCCATGAGAAGTGGCGAGTTTGGAAATGCCATTAAAGGAAACAAAATGGAACCAGGAGCTAAAATTTTAAATAATGCTACAGGGTTTAAAATGCAAGAGCGATATCTAAAAGCTTATGCATTATATTTTTCAAAATTTGTTCAAGCTTACAAAAATGAAGGCGTAGAATTATTTTCAATTCAACCACAAAATGAGATTGCCTATCAACCAAATTGGCCTAGTTGTACATGGAGGCCAGAAGATATGGCCTATTTTATAAACGGGTTTTTGGGTCCGCAATTTGAGGCAGACGGTTTAGATACTGAAATTTGGCTGGGAACTGTAAACTCAGGCAATCCTAATTATGTAAAAACTGTTTTAGAATATAAAGAAACGGCTAAGTATATTGATGGTGTTGGTTTTCAATGGGGAGGTGCAAAGTCTATTCCAACAATTCATAAAGATTTTCCAGATTTAAAATTAATGCAAACAGAAAATAAATGTGGTGAGCATGAAAACAATTGGACTTCTGTTGAAAGATCTTGGAAAGATTTGGTGCATTACATTAACAACGGTGCTGGATCTTATATGTATTGGAACATGGTTTTAGATGAAACAGGGAAAAGTGCATGGGGATGGCCACAAAATTCTATGGTAGTTATTGATAAAGAATCAAAATCAATAAAATATACAGATGAGTTTTATTTATTTAAACACCTATCACATTATGTTCAACCAGGTGACCATTATTTAAAATCTTCATCAGGTAAAAATCATTTAGCTTTTAAGTTAAAGGATGAGCGAATTTTGGTGCTTTTGAATAACCCAGATTCTATAGAGAAAGATTTAAATGTCAAAATTGATGATAAAACCATTAGTTTAAAACTACAACCAAAATCAATTAATTCTGTTGTAGTAAGAAATTAGTAAAATTTAAAATAGTATAATGTTAATAATTAGGGGTTTAAGAAATTTGTTTTATGTTTTATGTTTCACCACTGCATTTGCTTTAAATGCACAAAGTGAAATTCAAGTAGATGTTAAACCAAATGGAGAGAAGTTTGATCATTATTGGAGTAAGATGGTTGGGGCTGGTAGAGCTAATGAAGCCTTACGTGCTGGATGGTTAGAGCAAATGGAACAAGTACAACAAAACTGCGGGTTTGAGTACGTGCGTTTTCATGGTCTGTTCCATGACGATATGTTTCCAATAGTTACTGAAAGAGGAAAAACGTCTTACAATTGGCAATATATTGATGATGTATTTGATAGGTTGCTAGAATTGAATGTGCGGCCATTTGTTGAATTAGCTTTTTTTCCAAAAAGCATGGCAGCAGAGAACTCTAAAACAGTATTTTGGTGGAAAGCTAATGTTACACCCGCTGATAGTACTTTTGAAAAATGGCACGATTTAGTAAAGGCCTTTACACAACATTGTGTAGACCGATATGGTATTGATGAGGTGCTAAAATGGTATTTTGAAGTTTGGAATGAGCCTAATTTGTATCCATTCTTTTGGGACGGAACTAAATCACAATATTTTGAACTTTACAAGCAATCGGCATTGGCTGTAAAATCTGTTGATGGGCGTTTAAAAATAGGTGGACCTTCAACCAGTAACTTTGTTCCAGATGCTCGTTTTGATGGAGAACTTACTAATAATAAAGTTTCAGAAGCTGTATTTAATGCTAAAGATATTAATGTGCTTAAATGGCATGGTGTATGGATTGAGGACTTTTTAAAATATTGTAAAAAAGAGAATTTGCCGGTAGATTTTGTAACAACTCACCCTTACCCAACAGATTATGCTTTTAATCCGGAAACTGGAAAGGGAAGAGGGTTAACACGTTATGTGCATTCTGTAAAAGAGGACTTAGAATGGCTTAACGAAACCATTTCTAAAAGTGATTTTCCTGATGTTGAAATTCATTTAACAGAATGGAATACCAGTCCAAGCAGTAGAGATGCCATGCATGATCGCCTGCCTTCGGCTGCTTATATAGTAAAATCTAATTTAGATTGTATTGGATTAACAAATTCTCTTGCCTTATGGACTTTCACTGATATTTTTGAAGAAAAAGGAGGAGCTTCAAGTATTTTTCATGGTGGTTTTGGAATGATTAACTTTCAAGGGTTGGTAAAGCCATCTTATCATGCCTATAGAATGCTGCATCAATTGGGTGATCAGAAACTATATAAAGATGATTACTTATTTATAAGTAAAAAATCAAAAGACAATAAAATTGTGGCTTTGGCTTATAATTACCCCAAGGAATATGAGGGTGCAGTACCATCTGGTAGTAATAAACGAGAAACAGGTACTTCAAAAAAATTACATTTCACACTGAAAGGATTAAAGGCTGATACCATGTTTAAAATTGAAATTTTAGATAAAGACCATGGTAATATTCATAATTTTTGGGAATCTATGGGAAAACCAGAGCCTCCAACAAGAGAAGAAATTAAGGTAATGAAAGCTTACGCTAATGCTATGAAAACGGATTACGTTAAAGCAGATAAAAATGGAGAATTAAAGGTTAATCAGGAGATTACCCCTTGGAGTTTGGTGTTAATTAAGCAATTAAATTAAAAAGTTATTAAAATGAAGATGCAGAATATGTTTTACAGGTTTAAATCAATAATTATATTGTTTTCAATAACAATTATTTTTAGTTGTAATGATGAAAAAACGTTTACAATTAATGATGAATTGATTAAAGCTGCTTTGATTTACGAAGAAGATTTCAATGATAATTTAGAGGATTGGAAAGTAGAGCAGATGGACGGTGGTAGGGCAGTAATTAATAAAGGAAAACTGGAGATTACAGATGTTTCAGGATGTACTATCTGGTTAATGAAAGAGTTTGAGGGGCCTATAATGATTGAGTATGACGTATTTGTTATTGATGAAGGAGGTCCTCAAGATCGTGTTTCAGATTTAAATTGTTTTTGGATGGCAAAAGACCCAAAGAATATGAATGATCTTTTTGCAAGATCTGATGAACGAGGTGGTAAATTTTCAAATTATGACAGCCTAAGATTATATTATATGGGAGTTGGAGGGCACTTTAACACTAAAACACGTTTTAGACGGTACGTTGGTAATGGAGAACGTCCACTTTTGCCAGAACATGATCTATCTGAACAACAATATTTGTTAACTGCTAATCAGCCATATCATATAAAAATAATTTCTTATAATGGCCATATTCAGTATTACAGAAATGATCAGTTGATAACTGATTTTTACGATAAAAATCCTTACGTATCTGGTCATTTTGGTTTCAGAACAGTAAATAACCATATGACTGTTGATAATTTTAAAGTATATAAATTAATTTCAGAGTAAGCTGATACAGCTCAAGTTCAGTTGTTTTATAATCATAAGTTTTTAGGATGAAGTTTAATAAGGTAGTAGGAGTAGTTTTTGTTGTTTTTCTATTATTAGGAATGAAAACCACAGATAAATCTATATATCATAAAGATTGGATAGATTTTAATAAAAACGGAGAAAAAGATACTTATGAAGATTCTAAAGAACCACTGGAATCAAGGGTTCAAAACCTTATTTCTTTAATGAATGTTAATGAGAAAACCTGTCAATTAACAACATTATATGGTTTTTCAAGGGTTTTAGAAGATGAAATGCCTAATGAAAAATGGAAAAGTAGAGTTTGGAAGGACGGTATTGCTAATATAGATGAACATTTAAACACTATTTGGAATCAAAAAAAAACACATACAAAGTATGCTTATCCTTATAGTACCCATGCTGAAGCCATTAATACGGTTCAAAAGTGGTTTGTTGAAGAAACTAGGTTAGGTATACCTGTTGATTTTACAAATGAGGGTGTTCATGGTTTGTGTCATGAAAAGGCAACCCCATTACCAGCTCCTATTGGAATAGGTAGTACTTGGAATAAGGAATTGGTAAGAAAGGCAGGAGAAATGGTTGGTAGAGAGGCCAAAGCTTTGGGGTACACTAATGTGTATGCGCCCATATTAGATGTTGCTAGAGACCAACGTTGGGGGCGTGTATTAGAATGTTATGGAGAAGAACCTTTTCATATTGCTGAAATGGGAAAAGAAATGACTCTGGGTATTCAATCTGAAGGTGTTGCTTCAACCTTAAAGCATTTTGCAGTTTATAGCATACCTAAGGGAGCCAGAGATGGAGATGCTAGAACAGATCCACATGTTGCACCAAGGGAAATGTTTCAGTTGCATTTATACCCGTTTGAAAAAGTAATTAAAGAAGCAGCTCCTATGGGAGTTATGAGCAGTTATAATGATTATGACGGTGTACCTATTTCAGCTAGTAAATATTTCTTAACGGAACTTCTTCGTGAAAAATATGGATTTAATGGGTATGTGGTCTCTGATAGCGAAGCTGTTGAATATGTATCGGAAAAACATCGTGTAGCTAAAGATTATAAGGAAGCCGTTCGTCAAGTAATTGAAGCAGGTCTTAATGTACGTACTACATTTAGAACCCCGGAATCTTTTATTGAACCATTACGAGAACTAATAGCTGATGGCGATATTTCTATGAAAACTATCAATGCTAGGGTGGCTGATGTTTTAAGGGTGAAATTTAGGCTAGGACTCTTTGATAATCCTTATGTAGAAAATACTGATGCTGCTGACAAATTAGTACATACTGATGAAGATGAAGCGCTTTCTAAACAAATAAATAGGGAGTCTTTAGTGCTTCTGAAAAATGATAATAATACGTTGCCATTAAATGTAGATAATCTAAATAACATTTTAGTTACGGGTCCTTTAGCAAATGAGGTGAGTTTTACCTACAGCCGTTACGGGCCAGCATTTAATCCGTCAGTTTCCGTTTTTGAAGGTATTAAGCAATACGCCGGCAATAAGGCTAATGTGATCTTTGAAAAGGGATGCGATATAATAGATGCAAATTGGCCTGGTAGTGAAATTATTCCAACGCCATTAACTGAAAAAGAAAAAGCCGATATTGATGCTGCAGTTGCAAAGGCTAAACAATCAGATGTTATAATTGCAGTTGTAGGAGAAGATGAAAAACGAGTTGGAGAAACTAAATCAAGAACCAGTTTAGGGTTACCAGGGCGTCAGTTTCAATTGGTTCAAGCTTTATATAACACTGGTAAACCTGTTGTTTTGGTATTAATTAATGGTCAGCCATTAACCATCAATTGGGAGAATAAATTTTTACCAGCTATTTTAGAAGCTTGGTTTCCTAGTACCGCAGCAGGAGAAGTAATTGCAGAAACCTTGTTTGGAGAATATAATCCTGGGGGTAAACTATCAATTACGTTTCCAAAAGCTGTAGGACAGATTCCTTTAAATTTTCCGTTTAAACCAGGATCGCAGGCAGGTCAACCTGGAGCGGGACCAAATGGTTATGGTAATACACGTGTTTTAGGGCCATTATATCCTTTTGGATATGGTTTAAGTTATACAACTTTTGAATATAGTGATTTGGAGGTAACTCCAACTTTAATTAGAGCTCAAGCCAATGTTAATGTGTCATTTAAAGTAAAAAATACTGGAGATAGGGCCGGAGATGAAATAGTGCAATTATACATTAAAGATAAGGTTAGTAGTGTAACTACTTATGATTCTGTACTAAGAGGTTTTGAAAGAGTTCCTTTAAATCCAGGAGAAACAAAAACAATAAATTTTTCCATTCACCCAGACGATTTAGCTATTTTTGACAAAAATATGAACTGGACTGTTGAGGCTGGTGAGTTTGAAATTTTGATTGGAAGTTCATCTGAAAATATTCAACTTAAAAAACAGTTTGAAGTAGTTGCAGTAGATAAGTAGATACTTCTTACAACAGTTTAAAATTAATAACATTTAAATAAGAAAATAATTAACAATTATGACAAAGATTTTTGCTCTAAAAGGAAAAATTCAAAATTATGCTTGGGGTGGTAAACAATATATTCCAGATTTATTAGGAATAACACCTGAAAGCAAACCTTATGCAGAATATTGGTTAGGAGCACATGTAAATGCACCATCTATTGTAACGAGTGAAAATGGGTCAGTTAATTTAAATGAGTTTTTAAATGAAAATTTAGAAGAAGGTTTAGGAGTTAAAGTTACCAATACATTTGGAAGACTTCCCTTTTTATTTAAAGTGCTAGATGTGAATGATATGTTGTCAATTCAAGTACATCCCACTAAAGTGGAAGCTGAAAAAGGATTTAAACTTGAGAATGAATTAGGTATTCCTTTAACAGCACCTCATAGGAATTATAAAGACGATAACCATAAACCAGAAATTATGGTTGCTTTAAGTGAATTTTGGTTACTACATGGATTTTTAACCGAAGAGAAACTTAGTAAAGTTCTAAGTTCAACGCCTGAATTTATGCAACTCTTACCTGTCTTTAAAGAAGATGGCTATTTAGGGCTATATCGCGCCGTTATGGAGCAAACAGAAGAGGAAACTATTAATGTTTTAAAACCTCTTATTGAACGAATTTTGCCGCTATATAATAAAGGTAAACTTAGTAAATCAGACCCGGCATATTGGGCTGCAAAAGCTATTGAGTCAAGCAATGATTCATCAATAGATAAAGGTATTTACTCTATTTATTTTTTCAACATAGTTAAAGTAGAAAAAGGAGAAGCTGTTTTTCAGGATGCTGGAATTCCTCATGCTTATTTAGAGGGACAGAATATGGAACTTATGGCTAATTCTGATAATGTATTAAGAGGAGGTTTAACACCTAAACATGTCGATGTTCCAGAATTGTTAAAGCATGTGGCTTTTGAAGCTACTGTTCCAAATATCATAAGAGGGGAAAGTCAACCTGATGGATTAGAAAGGATTTATAAAAGTCCTGCCCCTGATTTTGAATTAAGCCAAATAAAACTATTAGATTCAAATGTATATAATTCTTGTTCTAGTAGTGCGCAAATTGTAATTGTAATTGAAGGGGAAGTTGAGTTGTCTGATAAAAAAGGAACTACTTTAAATTTAGCTAAAGGAGAGTCTGGTTTAATATTGGCAAATTGTGATTACTCAATAGTTACAAGTTCTAAAGCAATATTGTATAAGGCAACAGCACCAAATGTGTAGTTGTTAATCCAATGTGTTTTTTGTTACATACCATCTCCAGCCAATTATAGCTAATTGAAATTTTGTTGCTTTTGCAATATCTAATCCTTTTTTGGTGTAGCTTGGTAAAACAGCTTTGTTAATTTTTGCTAGTGCCTTAAATACTTGCTTTTGCATTTTATAAATCCAGTTTAAAGGTTAAAAATAATAAAACTTATTCTAGAACTAAGTTTTACTTTTTAAGGAATTAGAAAATTGATATGATTATAATAATTATATCAACTACAATTTTGGCAAGTGTCATCATATTTTAAAGGTTTTAAGGGTTAGTAAATAGTATTATTATATCAATGTTTTTTTAAGATATATATTTACTAATATGATCTCCAAGTGTTTTTTAAAAAATCGATGAAATTGAATGCGTAATTGTAAGTAAAAAAATGAAATTAGTTTCAGTATTTTAGTGACTGTCTTTGTAAAAGTTTATTTATGTTAGTTTAAGATTGTTTTTTTGTTTAAAAATGTAATATTTGAAGGGCTATTTTAGGTTGAAATTTTAAAACCAAGGGGAAGTTTATTGTAAAAAAGTGTTTTTTTTGCCAAATCATCTTTTTAAAGATTATAAAATAAAAAATCCGACTCAAAAATAAAGTCGGATTTTATGGATGAAATATTATTGGTTTAATCTATAATGAGTTCACATTTAAAAGCGTCTTTATCTGCACCTATACCACATTCCCAATCAGACTTTGGTGGATATTCTCCGTTAGCCTCTATTTTATAATATAGAATATTTGTATACATCAAACCCCACATTTCAGTTCCTTCATCATTGTATGTAATGAGACGTTTAGATTCATCTAAAGTATTTACATATTTTGGTCCTTTTGTATAGGTTTTATCTAACATATATGTGCCATTTAAGCTGTATGTACCAGATATTTCTACTCCAACTATTTCAATATTGTCTTTAGAACATGAGGTTATGGCTAATAATAAGACTAGTAGGATAAAAGTTATTTTTTTCATAGTGTTTATGTTTTATAGATTTGGTGTTTCAAATTTTATGAATAATATTTAAATTGGGAGGTTGTTCATCTGTTTTTCGATGAATGTCATACTAGAAATGCGATTAGTCGATATAAATATGCATTTCGTCTTTAGTAAAATGATTATGAAACAATAAATAACCTCAGCCTACTAACATTTAACTTCCAACTTTAATTTATCTTCGCAAAAAATATTTTTATGAGTGTACTTTGGGTAATCCTTGGGTTTATTCTTTTAGTGGTTGGCGGTGAATATTTAGTAAGGTCTTCCGTAGCTTTATCTTTTAAATTCAACATTTCTAAAATGGTTATAGGTATGACCGTGGTATCATTTGCTACCTCTGCACCAGAACTGTTGGTGAGTTTAAATGCTGCGTTATCCGGGTCTCCTGCCATAGCAATAAATAATGTTGTGGGTTCTAACATTGCTAATATTGGTTTGGTATTAGGTGTTACAGCTATGGTTGGTGCCATTGCTGTAGATAGATCTTTTTATAGGCTTAATTGGCCCGTAATGATGGTTTTTTCAATGGTACTTTATTTCTTTTTAAAAAATGATGGGACATTGTCTGCATTAGAAGGAGGAACACTTTTTATTGGGTTAATCTTATTCTTATATATTTTAATTAGAAATGCAAAAAAAGAAACCGTTGTAGAAGAGGTGGATGATGCCTTAGCTACGGTTTCAAATTTTAAAATAACACTTTGGTTAGTAATTGGCGCTGTTGCTCTTTATTTTGGTAGTGAATGGCTGGTAACTGGTTCTAAAGAAATTGCCAGAGCTGTTGGCGTGAGTGAGGCAGTAATAGGAGTTTCTTTAATAGCTATTGGTACTAGTGTGCCTGAATTAGCTGCTTCTGTGATTGCAGCAGCAAAACAAGAGAAGGCTATTTCATTAGGTAATCTTATTGGCTCTAATATATTTAATATAGCATCTGTTTTGGGCTTAACGGCTTTGGTAAAACCAATTCCGGTAACTGAACCTCAAATTTTATCGAACGATATATTCTGGATGATTGGTATTTCGGCTGTTTTAATACCCTTAATATTTTTGCCTAAGCGTTTACAAATTAGTAGAGCCAAAGGTTTCTTCTTGGTGTTTGCTTATGGGGTATTTATGTTTTTGATTTTTACTAGAGGGAAGTTTTAGTGCATCATAAGAGTAATGTCGCAGCTTGACTTTGTACGAAAAATTCGCTAACTTCGTTTAACATTGGATATAAACAATATGCAATACAATTTATATCCATAAGACCATTGTGCTTCATTACCACAAACCGCTAACCAATGATAAAATTCTTTAGAAAAATTAGACAAAATTTGCTTTCCGAGGGAAAAACAGGAAAGTATTTTAAATACGCAATTGGCGAAATTATACTTGTTGTTATAGGGATTTTGATTGCACTATATCTAAATAATCTAAACCAACAAAATACAATTCAGAAACAGCAAGAAAACCATCTAATGTTGGTTAAACGTGAGATGACTAGTAATATTAACTCGCTTTCTGCAGAAACAGCGGAATTGACCCGAATAATAAATGCTACTCGGGATATGTTGAATGTAATTAATTCTGAAGTTCTATTAAATGATTTAACCGAAAGTAATATATCTACGCTTTTAGCCACAAATGTTAGTTCTGATTTATTTATTCAATATGAAAATGGAGCCTTGAACCAAATAATATATTCAGGAGGTTTAAAAGATATTGAGAATGACAGTATTCGTGGAATTTTAGCATCTTGGGAAGGTAAAATTAATGTAGTGAGATTACAAGAAGAGCAAGTAAACAATGTCATAGAAAAAATAAAGAATTTGATGAATAAATCTGGAGATATTCGAATTATCATCGAGGACTTGGGCTTGTCCAAACAGTTCGAATTAGATTTATCGACTACTAGAGGCAGCAACAAAAATTTAATAAAATTAAAAGAATTTGAAAATTTGCTTTACGAATTATTTTTATCTGGGACTGCACTACAAGAACCTACCTATTCTAATTTTGAAAATGAGATGCATTCTCTTAACGAACTAATAAACCAAGAATTGAGTAAAAAATAACGAAAGCACAACACCGTGTATAATTCATTGCTAGTACTAGCCTACTTGGAAATTCCGAAGGAATTTCCTCTGGTTCGTTTTTGTTTTCTAATTTAATTGCTGAAACACGCAACGAAATCATACACAAAACCGTTAAACGAACTTTTCCAAAAACAATTAAAGTTGGTCTTTAAAACTTAAGCAAGCAAGTAAGTGCGTTAGGGATTGCAAAGGAAATCCTTTTTTTGTTGGCAAAAGAGCGTCATTACAAGGAGCTAGCGACGTGGTAATCTCATAACTGATAAGAGATTGCCACAGGTAATTGGAAATTGCCATTGGAATGACAGAAGAAAAGATTGTATTGGAAAGCCCGACCTAAGGTAACGCCCAACTTCTCGATACGATTCTCATTAAAATCAAAATCACTCGAAGTGATAAATTAAAAAAGCACTTACATATTGTAAGTGCTTTTTTATTATGAACAAAATCTGTTGCTAAATTATATTTTAGCAGATTTAACAGTTTTAATAATTCTTCCTGCAATCTTGTATGGATCACCGTTAGAAGCTGGTCTTCTATCTTCTAACCAACCTTTCCAACCTTTCTCAACAGTGATAATTGGAATACGGATTGAAGCTCCACGGTCTGAAATACCATAAGAGAATTGATCTATAGACTGAGTTTCGTGCTCACCAGTTAAACGTTGGTCGTTAAACTCACCGTAAACTTCAATGTGCTCTTTTACTACTGGACGGAATGCTTCACAAATAGCTTCGTAAGTAGCTTTATCTCCACAAGTTCTTAAAGTTGTGTTAGAGAAGTTTGCGTGCATACCAGAACCATTCCAATCTAAATCTTTACCAAGTGGCTTAGGGTGGTACTCAATGTAGTAACCATACTTTTCAGTTAAACGGTCTAATAAATATCTTGCAATCCAAATTTCATCTCCAGCTTTCTTAGCTCCTTTAGCAAATAATTGGAATTCCCATTGTCCACAAGCAACCTCTTGGTTAATACCTTCAAAGTTTAATCCAGCATCAATACATAAGTTAGCATGTTCTTCAACTAAATCTCTTCCATGAGTGTTTTTTCCACCAACAGAACAGTAGTACATTCCTTGAGGAGCAGGGTAACCACCAATAGGGAATCCTAAAGGAAGTTGTGTTTCTGTATCCATTATGAAATATTCTTGCTCAAAACCAAACCAGAAATCGTTATCATCATCATCAATAGTAGCTCTTCCATTAGATTCATGAGGCGTACCATCTGCATTTAAAACTTCAGTCATTACTAAGTATCCGTTGATTCTGTCTGGATCTGGATAAATAGCAACAGGTTTTAATATACAATCTGAAGATCCACCTTCTGCTTGTCTAGTTGATGACCCGTCAAAAGACCAGTTACCTAATTCTTCAAGGGTACCTTGAAAATTCTCGTGCTCTTCTACCTTAGTTTTACTTCTCAAATTTTGAGTTGGCTTATAACCATCTAACCAAAGGTATTCTAATTTAATTTTTGCCATAATGAATATTTAATTTTTGTAATCTAAACGTTATCAGCACAAATATATATTTTTATATAAATACTTTAAATTATTAAGGGGTGTTTTAATAAATAGTAGTGTTATTTTTATTTATACCCTATTTTTTTAGGGTATATATTAAAAAAAGTATAGTATTTTATATAAATAATGAAAAATTGTTAACGCGTTCTTTTGTGGTTCAATCTCTATGGTTAATTTTGTAATTACTAATAAATCAAATTAATAAGTCAATGCCTACACTACGATTCCATGCTATAAAACAGTCTCTTTCTCATAAACCAATTTCAATTAATGAAAGTAAAAGGCGCTCTGAAGTATTTGGAGAAAATGTGTTTAATGAAAATACTATGAGGCAATACCTAACTAAGGGTGCTTTTTTAGGGGTTATGAATGCAATACAACATGGTACTAAAATTAAACGTGATATTGCTGACCAAGTGGCTGCATCTATGAAGGATTGGGCATTATCTAAAAATGTAACTCATTATACACATTGGTTTCAGCCATTAACAGGAACTACGGCTGAAAAGCACGATGCATTTTTTGAAACGGTTAGTGAAGGTGTGGCTATTGAGAAATTTGATGGTGCGCAATTAGTGCAACAAGAACCGGATGCTTCAAGCTTTCCAAGTGGAGGTATTAGAAACACCTTTGAAGCAAGGGGCTATACAGCTTGGGACCCTACATCACCTGCCTTTATTTATGGTACAACACTTTGTATACCGACTATTTTTGTTGCTTATACAGGAGAGGCCTTAGATTATAAAACACCATTATTAAGAGCGCTTCACGCGGTTGATGACGCTGCTACTGCTGTGTGTAGATATTTTGATAAGAATGTTAAAAAAGTATCATCATCACTAGGCTGGGAGCAAGAGTATTTTTTAATAGATAAAATGTTAGCTTCTAGTAGACCTGATATTACTCTAACTGGTAGGACTTTATTAGGGCATTCCTCTGCTAAAGGTCAGCAATTGGATGATCATTATTTTGGAGCTATTCCAAATAGGGCTTTAAATTTTATGCGTGATTTAGAGAAGGAATGTATGCTTTTGGGTATTCCGGCAAAGACAAGACATAATGAGGTGGCACCAAATCAATTTGAATTGGCGCCTATTTATGAAGAGGCTAATTTAGCTGTAGATCATAATGCTTTATTAATGGATGTTATTGGTCGTGTAGCATCACGTCATAATTTCAAAGTTTTACTTCATGAAAAGCCATTTGAAGGAATGAATGGCTCTGGTAAACATAATAATTGGTCACTTTCTACAGATACAGGAATTAACTTATTATCACCTGGAAAAACACCAATGAGTAATTTACAGTTTTTAACCTTTTTTATTAATACAATAAAGGCGGTTCATTCTTATGAGGAGCTTTTAAGGGCATCAGTGGCCTCTGCAGGGAATGACCATAGACTAGGTGCAAACGAGGCTCCTCCAGCAATTATATCTGTATTTATTGGTGAGCAATTAACTAAAGTTTTAGAGGAATTAGAAGGGGTGACAAAGGGTAAGTTGTCTCCTAAAGAAAAAACAGAATTAAAGCTTAATGTAGTTGGTAAAATCCCAGATGTGCTTTTAGATAATACTGATAGAAATAGAACTTCTCCATTTGCTTTTACAGGAAATAAATTTGAGTTTAGAGCCGTTGGTTCAACCGCAAATTGTGCAAATCCAATGACTATTTTAAATACAATTGTTGCAAAACAATTAAAAGATTTTAAGATTGAAGTAGATAAGCTTATTGATGATAAAGGCTTAAAGAAAGATGAAGCTGTTTTTAATATTTTAAGAGAGTATATTAAATCTTGCAAACCTATATTATTTGATGGTAATGGCTATGGTGAAGTTTGGGAAAAGGAGGCCGAAAAACGTGGATTAAGTAATAATAGATCTACTCCTGAAGCCTTAAAAGCTAAAATTTCAAAACAAACTATTGATTTATTTGAAGAAATGAATGTGATGAGTAAGATTGAGGTTGAAGCGCGTTATGAAATAGAGATTGAAGCCTATATAAAACATATTCAAATTGAAGGACGCGTTTTAGGAGATATTGCTAGAAATCATATTGTGCCAACTGCCGTTAAATATCAGAATATTTTAGTAGAGAATGTAAAAGGATTAAAAGAAATTTTTGATAAAGATTTTAGAGCGGTATCAAAAGAGCAAATTAGTTTGATTGAAGAAATATCAAATCACATTGAAGGAATTAATACCAATGTAACTAAATTAATAGATGAAAGAAAGAAGGCTAACAAAATTGTAGAAATTGAAAAAAGAGTAATGGCTTATTGTGAAAATGTAAAACCATTATTTAATGATATTCGTTACCATTGTGATAAGCTTGAATTGATGGTTGATGATGAGATTTGGCCGTTAACAAAATATAGAGAATTGTTATTTACACGATAGTGTTTAAAACTTATTAAATCCTGTTTTCAAAAAGCAGGATTTTTTAATTCAAAAAATTACCTTTGCAGCACATTATAATATTATGAGTCAAGAAGTTTCAAAAAGGTATGCACAACGCGGAGTTTCAGCTTCAAAAGAAGATGTACACAATGCTATTAAAAATATTGATAAAGGATTATTTCCAAAAGCATTCTGTAAAATAGTTCCAGATTATTTAACAAATGATGAGGATTATTGTTTGATAATGCACGCTGATGGGGCGGGAACCAAATCATCTTTAGCGTATATGTATTGGAAAGAGACTGGAGATGTGTCTGTTTGGAAAGGTATTGCTCAAGATGCTTTAATCATGAATATTGACGATTTATTATGTGTGGGTGCTACAGATAATATTATGTTGTCTTCAACTATAGGCAGAAACAAAAACTTAATACCAGGTGAGGTTTTATCGGCTATAATAAACGGTACAGAAGAATTGCTTGAAGATTTAAAATCTTTTGGAGTAACCATTCATTCTACCGGGGGGGAAACGGCAGATGTTGGTGACTTAGTTAGAACTATAATTGTAGATTCTACGGTAACAGCAAGAATGAAGCGTTCAGATGTAATTGATAATGCTAATATTCAGCCAGGTGATGTTATTATTGGTTTAGAATCTTTTGGGCAGGCAACCTATGAAAAGGAATATAATGGAGGAATGGGAAGTAATGGATTAACATCTGCACGTCATGATGTTTTTAACAAGTATTTAGCTAAGAAATACCCTGAAAGTTTTGATGCTTCAGTACCTGAAGATTTAGTGTATTCCGGTGGTGTTAAATTAACAGATAGTGTTGAAGATTCTCCCATTGATGCTGGTAAATTAGTATTGTCTCCAACAAGAACATATGCGCCAATAATTAAGAAAATATTATCGAAATATAATAGTGATTCCATTCACGGAATGGTTCACTGTTCCGGCGGAGCACAAACCAAAATCCTTCATTTTATTGAAGAAAATCATATAGTTAAAGACAATTTATTTCCAATACCTCCGCTTTTTAAATTAATTCAGGAACAGTCTAAAACAGATTGGAAAGAAATGTATCAAGTTTTTAATTGTGGGCATAGAATGGAGATATATGTGAGCCCTGAAATTTCAAGCGAGATTATTGAAATTTCAAAATCTTTTAATGTTGATGCAAAAATAATTGGTAGAGTAGAAGCTTCAAAAGAAAAGAGACTTACAATAAAAAGTGAGTTTGGTGAGTTTACATATTAGAGTTTTGGCCTATTTAGGTTAAAAACGGAATGATTCTTGATAAAGAACATATTTAATAAAAACCTAACATAACCATGCGAAACATTCTAATAGCCCTAGTTTGTCTTACATTTAGCTTATCTAATGCACAACCTGATTCTTTATATTTAAAAGAAAAACCAAAGAAATATGATGGTCCTCAATGGACAAATAAAAATAAAGCGACTATTGATATTAGTGAGGTGGCTTTTGTTAACTGGAATTCTGGTGGTGCCAATTCAATTTCAGGCTTATTAGGTATACAATCTTCTAGGAATTATACAGATAAATATTTCTCTTGGCGTAACAATCTTAATATGCGCTATGGACTTAATAAACAACAATCAAGAGAGCTAAGAAAAACGGACGATTTAATAGAGCTTAATTCTAATTTAGGGTATAAACCAGATAGTTTGTCAAATTGGTATTACTCTGCTAGATTAAATTTTAGAACACAGTTTGCTAATGGTTTTAAATATCCTAATAAAGATGTGCCAATTTCTAGGCTAATGGCTCCTGGTTATTTGTTCTTTGGAGGAGGAATGGAGTATGGTAAGCGTATTGACAAATTATCTGTTTATTTCTCGCCATTAACTTTAAAAGCAACTTTTGTTCTTGATGAAGATTTGGCTAATGCAGGTGCTTTTGGTGTTGATCCGGCTGTTTTTGATGAAGATGGAGATGTTCTTATCCCTGGTGAAAAGTTTAGAAGGGAATTAGGGATTTTGATTACCAATAGTTATGAAATGGAGGTAGCTGAAAACATAAATATGCAACATCAAGTAAGTCTTTATACAGACTATATTAATAATTTTGGAAATGTAGATTTAGATTGGAGGCTAGATTTTGATTTCAAAGTGAATAGTTTTGTTAGGGCTACTTTAGGGTCGCATATAAGATATGATGATGATGTTAAAACTTCTACTGAAACTGATGTTGAAGGAGAGTTTGATGAAGCAGGTGCAAAAGTGCAGTGGAAACAGTTTTTAGGGGTTGGTTTTGCTGTAGATTTTTAAAATTATTTTATATTTTATTTTTCAAAAATTTGTTAACTTTTTATTGTTGATAAATTTTTAAACGCCTGAAAATCAATATTTAAAGTTGTTTTCTTTGTCAACTTTATGATTTTTATCATGTTTTTTATTCTTGGCTTTTTTGTATCTTCACGTTCAAATTTATTAATCTTTTTGAACTAAACTATACTAAACCTCATGAAAGAAAACCTTACCAAAGCATTACCTAAAATTTATACCCAAGACGAAGCTTTTAATGCGTCATTAAAATACTTTAAAAATGATGATTTAGCTGCTCGTGTTTGGTTAAATAAATATGCTTTGAAAGATTCTGATGGTAATATTTTTGAACTTACCCCAGATGATATGCACCGTAGAATTTCGAAAGAAATTGCAAGAGTGGAGCTTAAATACTCAAACCCTTTAAGCGAAGAGGAAATATTTAATTTAATTAAAAATTTTAAATATATAGTGCCTCAGGGAAGCCCAATGGCAGGTATTGGTAATCCATATCAAATAGCATCTCTATCAAATTGTTTTGTTATTGGAAATTCTGGTGATTCGGACTCCTATGGAGGTATCATGAAGATTGATCAAGAACAAGTTCAGCTAATGAAACGCAGAGGTGGTGTGGGGCATGATTTATCACATATACGTCCTAAAGGTTCTGGTGTTAAGAATTCTGCACTTACATCTACTGGAATAGTACCGTTTATGGAGCGCTATTCAAATTCTACAAGAGAGGTAGCTCAAGATGGAAGAAGAGGAGCTTTAATGCTTTCAGTTTCAATTAATCATCCAGATTCCGAAGATTTTATTAATGCAAAATTAGAACAAGGAAAAGTTACAGGAGCTAACGTCTCGGTAAGGATAGATGACGCGTTTATGAACGCTGTTAAAAAGGAAACTGAATATACTCAAAAGTATCCTGTATTTAGCACTAATCCTAAGGTGTCTAAAACAGTTCAAGCTAGAGATTTATGGTCTAAGATTGTACATAATGCATGGAAATCAGCAGAACCAGGAATCTTGTTTTGGGATACCATAATAAATGAATCTGTACCTGATTGTTATTCAGATTTAGGTTACAAAACTGTATCAACAAATCCCTGTGGTGAAATTCCTTTGTGTCCATATGATTCCTGTAGGTTACTAGCTATTAACCTTTTTTCATATGTTGATAATCCATTCACAGAAAATGCCTCCTTCAATTTTGATTTGTTCAAGGAGCACGTTGCCTATGCACAAAGAATCATGGATGATATTATTGATTTAGAATTGGAGAAAATAGATGCAATTCTTGAAAAAATCAATTCAGACCCAGAACTTGATGAGGTTAAAGCAGTAGAAAAAAACCTATGGACAAACATAAAACAAAAAGCTGAAGAAGGAAGAAGAACTGGTATTGGTATTACAGCAGAAGGTGACATGCTAGCAGCATTAGGTATTCAATATGGAAGTGAAGCTGGGAATGAATTTTCATTAGAGGTTCATAGAACCATTGCAATTGAGGCTTATAGAGCATCTGTGCATTTAGCAAAAGAACGTGGTGCTTTTACAATTTTTGATGCTGATAGAGAAAAAGAAAATCCATTTATAAATAGAATAAAGGAAGCAGATAGTAAACTTTACTACGAGATGTTAGAGTATGGTAGGCGTAATATAGCGCTATTAACCATAGCACCTACGGGAACAACAAGTTTAATGACTCAAACTACTTCTGGAATTGAACCTGTATTCTTACCTGTTTATAAGCGAAGACGTAAAGTAAACCCAGGAGATAAAGATGTTCGTATAGATTTTGTAGATGAAGTTGGAGATTCTTGGGAAGAATACGTGGTATTCCATCATAGGTTTAAGCAATGGATGGAGGTAAATGGAATTGATACTTCTAAGAACTTTTCTCAAGATGAATTAGATGAATTGGTGAAAAAAT
The DNA here is from genome assembly GCF_045277075.1 of Seonamhaeicola sp. MEBiC01930. Taxonomy (GTDB): domain Bacteria; phylum Bacteroidota; class Bacteroidia; order Flavobacteriales; family Flavobacteriaceae; genus Seonamhaeicola. The sequence continues at coordinate 2,666,034 of NZ_CP104270.1, forward strand.
CACCTTATTACGGTGCTACCTCAAATGATGTAGATTGGTTGAGTAAAGTAAGTATGCAAGGTGCTATTCAAAAATGGGTGGATCACTCTATTAGTGTTACAATCAATTTACCTAATGATGTATCTGAAGAGTTGGTTGGAGACTTGTATTTAAAGGCGTGGGAAGTAGGTTGTAAAGGGGTTACGGTTTATAGAGATGGATCACGTTCTGGAGTATTAATTTCAAACGATGATAAAAAAGAAGAAGAAACGAGCAACACATTAACTACTTTTCCAACAAAACGTCCGCAAACTTTAGAAGCAGATGTAGTTCGTTTTCAAAATAATAAAGAAAAATGGATTGCTTTTATAGGTTTAATTGATGATAAGCCATATGAGATTTTTACTGGTTTGATAGATGATGAAGATGGTATTTTAATTCCACGTTGGGTTAATGATGGGCTTATTATTAAAAATAAAAATGACGATGGTACAAAACGTTATGATTTTCAGTACAAAGATAAGCGTGGTTATAAAATTACTATTGAAGGGCTATCATATAAATTTAATCCTGAGTTTTGGAATTATGCTAAGCTAATATCTAGTACCTTGAGACATGGAATGCCAATTGATAAAATTGTTGACTTGATTAACAGTTTGCAATTAGATACGGAGTCTATTAACACATGGAAAAATGGTGTAGGTAGAGCATTAAAAAGATATGTAGCAGATGGTACCATGGCTAAGGGACAAGTATGTGATAATTGTAAGTCTGATAATTTAATATATCAAGAGGGTTGTTTAACCTGTAAAGATTGTGGCTCTTCTAAGTGCGGATAATTAATAAAATTTAAATTTTAAAAAAGGAAGTCTTTTGGCTTCCTTTTTTTATACAAACTCTTTAAGAATTAATAGAAATGGTATGCTTAATAATAAGTCTATAAGATAGAGTGTTGAGAATAATTTTAAGTTAGAAACACCAATACTTTTGTAAATTATTAACTTTCGTTTTGCTGATGTTTCGTTAGTAAAGTACCATAAGAACCCCACTAAAAAAAGTTTAGTAAAAAGTATAACAAACGGCTCTACTTTGAAAAAAAGAAGTAATGCGTTAATCCCAAATGACCATAAAAATAATGGTCTATAAAAAAGCAATATGGAAACTAATTGCTGCATAATAAACATAGAAACGCAAAATAGATTGAAATATTCTGTATTTATTTTATAATCGGTTTCCTGTCTCTAGTCTAAAATTCATAAATTATCGTATTTTTGGTCACCAATTAAAGCAGGTAGATGTTAGAGAAATTACAAATAATTAAGCAACGTTTTGATGAGGTTAGTGATTTAATTATTCAGCCAGATATTATTTCAGACCAAAAGCGTTATGTTGAACTTAATAGGGAATACAAAGATTTAAGAATTTTAATGGATAAGCGTGAGGCTTATGTTGAATTCGCAAATAATTTAGCCGAAGCCGAAGAGATTATAGCCGATGGTAGTGATGCAGAAATGGTTGAAATGGCTAAAATGCAATATGACGATGCTAAGGAAGGAATTCCTTTACTAGAGGAAGAAATACGTGTGTTGTTAATTCCTAAGGACCCAGAAGATGCTAAAAATGCAGTAGTAGAATTACGTGCAGGTACAGGTGGTGATGAAGCTAGTATTTTTGCTGGCGATTTATTTAGAATGTATACCAAATACTGTGAAGGAAAAGGCTGGAAAGTTAGCACAGTAGATTTTAGTGAAGGTACTAATGGCGGATTTAAAGAAATTCAGTTTGAAGTGTCAGGAGAAGATGTTTATGGAACTTTGAAGTTTGAAGCTGGAGTGCATCGTGTTCAGAGGGTTCCTCAAACTGAAACTCAAGGGCGTGTTCATACAAGTGCTGCAACTGTAATGGTATTTCCAGAAGCTGAAGAGTTTGATGTTCAAATAGACCCTAAAGACGTTCGTATAGATTATTTTTGTTCTTCAGGTCCTGGAGGACAGTCTGTAAATACAACATATTCTGCAGTTCGTTTAACTCATGAACCAACTGGATTAGTGGCACAATGTCAAGATCAAAAGTCGCAACATAAGAATAAAGAAAAAGCATTTAAAGTTCTACGTTCAAGGTTATACGATTTAGAGCTTGCCAAAAAGCAAGAAGAAGATGCTGCAAAAAGGGGAAGTATGGTGTCATCTGGAGATAGAAGTGCTAAAATTAGAACCTATAATTATCCACAAGGGCGTGTAACTGACCATAGAATTGGTTTAACCCTTTATGATTTACAGAATATTGTAAATGGTGATATTCAAAAAATAATTGATGAACTTATGCTAGCTGAAAATACTGAAAAGTTAAAGGCTAGTGATGAAACAATATAAGTCTTACTCCGTGACCAAAAATCAACTAGTTTCAGAAATCAGACGAAAACAATCCTTTTTATGTATTGGGTTGGATGTAGATTTAAATAAAATACCTGAACATCTTTTAGAGGAGGATGATCCAATTTTTGAGTTTAATAAGGCTATTATTGATGCAACACATCATTTATGTGTAGCTTATAAGCCTAATACGGCATTTTATGAGGCTTACGGTATAAAAGGTTGGAAATCATTAGAAAAGACTATTGATTATTTAAATAAAAAACATCCTGAAATTTTTACAATTGCTGATGCTAAACGAGGAGATATAGGTAATACAAGTACAATGTATGCCAAAGCTTTTTTTGAAGATTTAGCTTTCGATTCAGTTACCGTAGCACCTTACATGGGTAAAGACTCTGTTGAGCCATTTTTAGCCTTTAAAGATAAGCATACTATACTTTTAGCCTTAACGTCTAATCAAGGCGCATTTGACTTTCAAACTAAAACAGTTGATGATAAAGAATTATACAAAACAGTTTTAGAAACCTCTAAAACATGGCAAAACTCCGAGAACTTAATGTATGTGGTTGGGGCAACCAAAGCAGAGTATTTAGCAGAGATTAGACAAATAATACCTGATAGTTTTTTATTAGTTCCTGGTGTAGGAGCTCAAGGAGGTAATTTACAGGATGTCTGTAAATATGGCTGGAATGATGATTCTGTTGGATTACTAATAAATTCCTCTAGAGGTATTATTTATGCTTCAAAAGGAGAAGATTTTGCGCAAGAATCTGCTAATAAAGCTGAAGAACTTCAAAAGCAAATGAAAAGGGAGTTGATACGTTATTCTTAATAGTAATTTTTTGTGGAAATCTTTTTGTTGATTTGATTTTGGTTGTCAAAGAAAAAAATAGTTTTCTTCTAATATGAGTCAATTAAAAGACCAGATTAATAGAACCATTCATTTAAAAAAAACACCTAAGCGTATTATTTCTTTGGTGCCAAGTCAAACAGAATTACTTTGTGATTTAGGTTTGGAGTCTTCGATTGTTGGAGTTACGAAATTCTGTGTGCATCCTAATCAGATTAGATCAAATGTAACTGTGGTAGGAGGAACTAAGCAAATACATTTAGAAAAAGTTAAGAGTCTTAAACCAGATATTATTTTATGTAATAAGGAAGAAAATACTAAAGAAATTGTTGAAGCCTGTGAGTCTATTTGCAGTGTTCATGTTTCTGATATTTTTACTCTGCTAGATAGTTTAAAGCTTATAAAGCAATACGGTATTATTTTCAATAAAGAGAAAGCGGCCGAATTGATTTGTAAATCAATTGAAATTGAAAATGCCAAATTCAAAAATTTTATAAAGAATAAAGAACGGTTAAAGGTTATTTATTTTATTTGGAAAAAACCGTTAATGGTTGCTGGGAGAGATACTTTTATAAATCACTTACTAGGACTTAATAATTTTGATAATATTTACCAAAAAGAGCATCGCTATCCAATAGTTACATCTATAGAAGAAAAAGAAGTTGATTTAGTATTACTTTCAAGTGAACCTTTTCCTTTTAATGCTAAGCACCAAAAAGAGTTTAAAAAGTTCTACCCAAATGCTAAAATAGTTTTGGTAGATGGTGAAATGTTTTCTTGGTTTGGTTCAAGATTAACCAAAGCATTTCAATACTTTAAACAGCTCCGTTTAAATCTTTAGAATATTCAACCTTACTGATATCATCAACAAAGTTATTTATTCTTCTTTCTATTTCTTTAAGGTTTAAAACTTTATTTAAGTTGGGTTTAATTTTACCAACTCTACAAAATTGATTATTCATAACGTTTCTTTATATACTATAAAGTACGAACACAATTGTAATTTAGACGTAATGTAAGTGTTAAAGAATTGCTAATATATTAAGAGTGTTGAACAATATCTCTAGATAAGTAATTTAACCTATTTATTTCATCTAGAAGTTCTATAGCTTTAAACTCAGAGAAGTCACTCAAAGCAAAATCTGTTTGCCTAAAATTATATGCCTGTTCAACAAGTTCTTTATATTGCTTGTTAAGTGCATCTTTACGGCTTTTTATTAATTCTGATTTGCTCATTAATTTTTGATAATCAAGTAATTAAATATACATTTTTTATTCCAATTTAAAAAATGTGTCATTTAATGTTTTGTTAATGGCAGTTCTTTTGTAATAGTTTTTTGATACATTTAATAAATTATTAATTATGATGAGACTATGAATAAATTTTTTTTCACATTGACTTTTGCCTTTGTTATTTTTGGAAATGCGCAAAGTACCAATTGTAGTTGTTGTACAGAGAACCATGAGGCGTTTGATTTTTGGGTTGGTGAATGGAAGGTTTATACAACGAAAGATACTATTGCGGGTTATAACAGCATCGTTAAAATTCAAGATAATTGTGTTATAAATGAGAATTGGAGAAGTGCTAAGAGTGGTTTTACAGGAACTAGTAATAGTTTTTATAACTCAAAAGCAAAACAATGGGAACAAATTTGGACGGATAATAAAGGAGGTGTTTTACATTTAAAAGGGAATAGAGATGGTAACCGAATGATTTTATATAGTGATGAGGAACTAAGTAATGAAGGGCAATTGGTAAGGCATCGAGTAACCTGGACAAAGAATGATGATGGTACAGTACGTCAATATTGGGAGGTCATTACAAAAGGAAAAGATATTAAAGTAGCCTTTGATGGAGTATACAAAAAAACCGAATGATATATCATTCGGTTTTTAATATTTTAAACTGCTAATTTAATCCTGTAAGGCAAATACCTTTTTTAATAAATCAGTTGTTCTTGATGAAAGTTTTGTTCTTATTTCTTTCTCTTCAACCGCAATCATAGTATATACGCCTTCTAATGCTTCATGAGTTACATAATCTGTTAAATCTGTGTTTACTTCCTTAGTAAATGGTAAGTTATTGTATTTAGTTATTAAATTTTTCCAAATGTCGTCAGCACCAACTTTAGAAAATGAATTTTTAATTACAGGGTTGAATTTAGCGTATAGAGCTGATTCAGTTTTGGTATTTAAATAATTAGTGGCAGCATTATCATTTCCTAGTAAAATATTTTTTGCATCATTAAAAGTAATGCCTTTAACAGCATCAATAAAAATAGGAGTAGCTTCTTTAACAGCATCTTCGGCAGCTCTATTAAGCACTTTTAATCCTTCATCAGCTAACTTACTTAAGCCAATATCTCTTAAAGCTTTATCTACTTTTTGAAGCTCTTCAGGTAGCAATATTTTAACTAATTCGTTTTTAAAGAATCCGTCTTCTTGGGTGAGCTTACTTACTTGTTTGTCAATTCCAAAATCCAAGGCTTGTCTAAGTCCAGAGGCTATATCAGTATTGTTAACACCTCCGCTTTGTGGTAATTCATTAATAACTTGCTGTAATTCAGCACAAGCAGTTAAGTTAATAGCTAAGGCAAATAGGAACAGTTTTTTAATCATGGTTTTTTTTAATTTTAAAGATATTAATTATTCTATTTGTAAAACCAAAGACACCTTAAGAAAAGGTGTCTTTGGTTATAAATGACCTAAATAATCCCTCAATATTTTACAATATTCTTTTTACTTAAATTTCAATTATTATGACACGTATTTAAAAATAAGTCACAGGTTCAATCGAAAAAATGGATACTACTCAGTGGTTTTGTTTAAGAAAATATTACAGTTTTGTTATTATAAACCATTACTTTTCTATCTGCGTGAAGTTTAACGGCGTTGGCCAAAACAATTTTTTCTAAGTCACGTCCCTTAGATATTAGATCAACAATAGAATGTGAATGGGTAACTCTAGTAACATCTTGTTCAATAATTGGTCCCGCATCTAATTCTTCGGTAACATAGTGGCTAGTTGCTCCTATAATTTTCACCCCTCTTTTGTAAGCTGAATGATAGGGTTTTGCACCAACAAAAGCAGGTAAAAATGAGTGGTGTATATTTATTATTTTGTTGTGATATTTATCAATTAATTTAGGCGACACTATTTGCATATAACGCGCTAGAACAATAAAGTTAATTCCATGCTCTTCAAGAAGTTTTAATTGTTGGTCTTCGGCCTCATTTTTAGTGTCTTTACTTACTGGGATATGATAAAATGGAATATTAAAATTATCAGCAATAGGTTTTAAATCATTATGGTTACTAATAATAAAGGGTATTTCAAGGTTTAATTCCCCTGAATTATATCGTCCTAGTAAATCATATAAACAATGGTCGTATTTTGAAATAAATAGTGCCATTTTAGGTTTTACCTCTGATGAATATATACGCCATTTCATGTCAAACTTGTCCGCAAGCACATCTTCAAAAGCACCTTTAAAGGCTTCAGTAGAAAAACTTTTTGAAGCAAATTCACTTTCTAAACGCATAAAAAAGATGTTCTGTTCTCTATCAACGTGCTGATCTATGTAAACAATATTTCCATTATGATGCGCAATAAAATTGGTAACAGAAGCTATAATGTTAGGTTTGTCATCACAGTGAATTAAAATAGTGATCTTATTCATTGGGTATTACAAATTTAGGTTGGTAAAATTAGCTTAAAAAAATAGAAGAACTCATTGTGCTAATTATTTTTGAAAATAATCTGTAAATCATTGAATTTTTTGAATATTTCGTAAATTGCATTAATAAAAACTAGTATTCTTTTAATATGAAGCAGATAATTCCCTATAAACCTAAGAACATCATAAGAATTGTAACTGCTGCTTCTCTATTTGATGGACATGATGCATCTATCAATATCATGCGCAGAATTATTCAAGCTACAGGTGTTGAGGTAATTCATTTGGGTCATGATAGAAGTGTTGAAGAAGTTGTAAATACAGCTATACAAGAAGATGTAAACGCTATTTGCTTAACATCATATCAAGGTGGGCATAACGAGTATTTTAAGTATATGTATGATTTGTTACAAGAAAAAGGGGCTGGTCATATAAAAATATTTGGTGGAGGTGGAGGTGTTATTCTGCCTAGTGAGATTAAGGGTTTAATGAATTATGGTATAGCCAGAATTTACTCGCCTGATGATGGTAGAGAAATGGGTTTGCAGGGAATGGTTAATGATTTGGTTAAGACCTCTGATTACGCAATTGGGGATGTTTTAAATAATGAAGTTGAATTAATAAAAGAACAACATCATGGTGCCATAGCAAGGTTAATATCATCAATTGAAAATTTTCCAGATGCTTCTAAAAATGTTTTGCAAACAATAAAAGGTAAAAATTTAGTTACTCCAGTTTTAGGAATTACAGGTACTGGTGGAGCAGGTAAATCTTCTTTAGTTGATGAATTAGTAAGGCGATTTTTAATTGATTTTCCTGAGAAAACGATTGGAATAATTTCTGTTGATCCGTCTAAACGAAAAACAGGAGGTGCTCTTTTGGGAGATAGAATAAGAATGAATGCTATTAATAACCCAAGAGTTTATATGAGAAGTTTGGCAACACGTCAATCAAATTTATCATTATCAAGGCATATTGATGAGGTTATAGATGTTTTAAAAGCCGCAGGTTTTGATTTGATTATTTTAGAAACTTCTGGAATTGGGCAATCAGGTTCAGAAATTATTCAATTTTGTGATGTCCCAGTTTATGTTATGACCCCAGAATTTGGAGCAGCAACACAGTTGGAAAAAATTGATATGCTTGATTTTGCTGATTTGGTAGCGGTAAATAAGTTTGATAAACGTGGTGCGTTGGATGCTTTAAGAGATGTGAAAAAACAATACATGCGTAACAATAATCTTTGGGATATTTCTCAAGAAGATTTACCAGTTTTTGGAACCATTGCTTCACAATTTAATGACCCTGGTATGAATTCCTTTTACAAAGCGGTCATAGACGTTCTAGTTGAAAAAACAGGGGCAGATTTAAAATCTACTTTTGAAGTCTCTGAAGAAATGAGTGAAAAGGTTTATATAATTCCTCCATCAAGAAATAGATACCTTTCTGAAATTGCTGATAGTATTAGAGACTATGATAAAAAGGTTAATGAACAAGTTGAATTTGCTCAAAAGCTCTTCGGAATTTATAAAACCATAAATACTGTCGCACTTATTTCGAAAGAAAATGAATTTTCTTACTTAAGGGAATTGGGGCTAAATCAGGAAGAAATTCTAAAACAATCTGATGACGATAAAAAGCAGTTATTGGAATTACTTTTCAATGAATTTGATAGGGTGAAAATAAACCTTGAACCCAAAATTTGGAAACTCATTATAAATTGGGAAGAAAAGGTTAGTAGGTATAAAAACCCTGTTTATTCATTTAAAGTTAGAGATAAAGAAATTAAAGTAGAAACTCATAGTGAGTCCTTGTCACAATTACAAATACCAAAGGTTACCTTGCCTAAATATGAAGCATGGGGAGATGTTTTAAGGTGGGTTTTACAAGAAAATGTTCCAGGAGAATTTCCTTTTACTTCAGGCTTATTTCCGTTTAAACGCATAGGTGAAGACCCTGCAAGAATGTTTGCCGGTGAAGGAGGACCAGAGCGTACTAATAGAAGATTTCATTATGTGAGTATGGGGATGCCTGCAAAACGATTATCAACAGCTTTTGATAGCGTTACTCTTTATGGTAATGATCCTGATTTTAGACCGGATATCTATGGAAAAATAGGAAATGCAGGTGTAAGTATTTGCTGTTTAGATGATGCTAAAAAACTCTATTCCGGTTTTAATTTGACTGATGAAAAGACATCTGTTAGTATGACTATTAATGGACCAGCACCCATGCTTCTAGGGTATTTTATGAATGCTGCTATTGATCAACAATGTGAAATTTATATTAAAAAAAACAACCTTGAAGCAGTTGTAGAGGCAAAAATAGCCAAGATCTATGAAGGAAAAGAAAGACCTGTTTATCATGGAGATTTACCAGAAGGAAATAACGCGTTAGGGTTAATGTTATTAGGTGTAAGTGGTGACCAGGTAATACCTATTGATATTTATGAAGATATTAAGCGTAAAACGATATCCCAAGTTCGTGGTACGGTACAAGCAGATATATTGAAAGAAGATCAAGCGCAAAACACTTGTATTTTCTCAACAGAATTTGCGCTTAGATTAATGGGTGATGTTCAAGAATATTTTATTGAAAATAATGTGGGTAATTTTTATTCTGTATCCATTTCTGGATATCATATAGCGGAAGCGGGTGCCAACCCAATCACTCAATTGGCATTAACATTATCCAACGGATTTACTTATGTTGAGTATTATCTTTCACGGGGAATGGATATAAATAAGTTTGGTCCTAATTTATCATTTTTCTTTTCAAATGGTTTAGATCCTGAATATGCAGTTATTGGTCGTGTAGCAAGAAAAATTTGGGCTAAGGCAATGAAATTCAAGTATGGTGCAAATGAACGAGCTCAAAAGCTAAAATACCATATTCAAACATCAGGTAGAAGTTTACATGCTCAAGAAATAGATTTTAATGATATACGTACCACGCTTCAAGCGTTATATGCCATTTATGATAATTGTAATTCGTTACATACTAATGCCTATGATGAAGCCATTACAACACCAACAGAAGAATCGGTTAGGAGAGCAATGGCTATTCAATTAATTATAAATAAGGAATTGGGGTTGTCTAGAAATGAAAACCCAAATCAAGGTTCTTTTATTATAGAAGAGTTAACAGATTTGGTAGAAGAAGCTGTGTTGCTAGAGTTTGATCGACTTACTGAACGAGGTGGTGTTTTAGGTGCAATGGAAACCATGTATCAACGTAGTAAAATTCAAGAAGAAAGCTTGTATTACGAAACCCTAAAACATAATAATACTATACCAATTATTGGAGTAAATACTTTTTTAAGTAGCAAGGGGTCTCCAACCGTTTTACCTGCAGAGGTTATTAGGGCAACGGAAGAAGAAAAGGAACATCAAATAAATACTTTAAAAAATCTTCATAAAGTAAATGATACTAAAGCTTTATTAAAACAGTTGCAGACAACTGCTGTAGAAAATAAAAATATTTTTAATGAGCTTATGGAGGTCTGTAAAGTGTGCTCTCTTGGTCAAATAACTAAATCATTGTATGAGGTTGGTGGCCAGTATAGGAGAAACATGTAGATTGTTTTAGATAAAGATATATTATCAAATTTGGAAATGATAAATATTCAAATTAGTATAGTGCAACCAACATTACAGATTTTTTTAATGTGAATTAGTTATTATAAACTCAACATCCAACTGCGTTGCAATTTTTTAAACTTTTTTAATTCATTACGAAGAATAGGTAGAAAATCTTTACCGTTACTATTTGATTTTTCTAAACGATATGAATTTTTGTAAAGCATATTTGTTAGTTGCCTAAGCGAATTAATGTGCTTATGTTTTCTTTCAGAATTTTTTTGTAATTCGGCGTTTGCAATCTCAGGTGCTAATGAAACAGATTGTTGAACAATATCTCCAGAAAAATAAATCTGTGAATCTTCGGTACCATCTTCTTTCAGTGGTGCTAAGTCATTTTGAAGGTAGGTTGAAATACTCTGTGAAAGTGCAAAAATTTCCTGAGCTTTTTTATAAATCGGTAATTCCGATAGGTTTGGTGGGGTATTATGTAACATGATTCTCTTTTTCACTACAATTTCCTCAAAATTACTCACAAGAAATCATTTTTAACTTTAATAATTAAAGTAAATTTGTATTTTTGCTTTAAATAATATGTTTTTGTGTTTAAATTTCTTTAAATGAATATTGATGAGCTTAATAAGAAGATTTTAAAGTGTTTACAGTCTAATTCAAGACTTTCAAATGCTGAAATTGGACGTCAAGTGGGAATAAGTTCTCCGGCAGTTTCAGAACGTATAAAAAAGATGGAAGATTTTGGGGTTATTGAAGGTTATAAAACAGCAGTATCTCCTTTTGAGGTAGGTTACCAATTAAAGGCAATTATTACTTTAAGGGCTTTTATGGGTAAACTAAAACCGTTTTTAAGCAAGGTTAAAACTTTGGATGAAGTAGTTAATTGTTACCGCATAACAGGTGACGAAAATATTGTAATGGAGGTGGTTTTAAAAAACCAAAAGCATTTAGAAACGTTTATTGATCAACTTATTATTTATGGAGAAAGTAAAACACAAATTGTTTTATCTGATGTAGTTAAACAAAATGAAATAAAACCTCTTAAATAACTATTATATTCTCCAAGGTGGATTTTTTCTATTGTTTCCGGCATAATAAATAATAATTTTATTACCATCTAAATCATTTAAATGCGCTTCTCTCCACAGCCAAGTTTTATCTTCAGGTAATTGTGTAAACTCAATGCCTTTTTTTTGTAAATTTTTTACTAATTCATCTAAATTATCCTCTTCAAAATATAGCGTTACGCCATTTCCGGTTGGTAATTCCTCTACTTCATGAATAGAGAATGTGCTATTTCCGTTAGGGCATTCAAATCTTACGTATCTTGGGGTTGCGTCAACAATAAGTTGCAACCCCAAGATTTTGTAGAATACTGTTGCCTTAGCAACGTCTAATGATGGTATTGTTATTTGGTTTAAATCCATAAAATCTCTTCCTCAAATTCCGCTTTTACTAGTTCAGCTTTTTGTCTCTTTTTAGCATTTAAATATTGTCCCAAAAAGAATAATAAAAATACACAAAGAGCAGCTAACCCTGTAATAATTAACCAAGTATTGTTAAAACCTAATTTGTCTGTCATTTGTAGCCCCATGTTATGTCCAAAAATGTGAGCTATAGAGAAAGCGATGGAATATAATGCCATGTATTCTCCTTGGTTTCCCTTTTTGGCTCTATCCATTGCAAACGCATTAGAAAAAGGGAATGCAATCATTTCTCCAAAAGTCATTAAAAGCATTCCAATAACTAATATTCCTGTCCATGTTGTTAGATTCAAAACAACAAAACTCAGTCCTGTTAAAATGGCTCCAAAAAGCATAAGTCCAGTTTTAGTAAACCTACTGTTTTCTAACCATTTTATTAATGGCATCTCAAAAATGAAAATGAGAAAACCGTTCATACCCATAAGAATTCCAATCTCTACTTCACTTAATAAATGTGCATCTTTGTAATAAATTGGCATTGTAGAGAAGTATTGTAAAAACACTACTCCGAAAAGAGACATAGCTATTAAAAAAATAATAAAAGCTTTATCACTATAAGCTGACTTCGGGTTTTTAGTTGATACTTCATCAATCTGCTTAGTAGATTTCGGATTTAATATATTAATCAATACTAAAGTAGCTGCAATACAAGTAATTCCATCAACCCAAAACAAACCAGTATATCCAATAGATGCAATGATAAAACCTCCAACTGCGGGTCCTGCAGAAAAACCAAGGTTTATAGCTAACCTAATAAGAGTAACCGATCGAGTTTTATTTTCTGGTATACTATAAGCGCTAAGTGCAACAAACATTGCCGGTCTAAATGAGTCTGCCACAACCATTACTAAAAATAAACCTATACAAAAAGATACAAAGGTGTTTAAAAACTGAAGTCCAATAAATAGAAATCCAGTGCTTAATAAGCTGTAAACCATTACTTTGTAAAATCCAATTTTATCTGTTAACCAACCACCTAACCATGAACCCACTACAGAACCTAATCCAAAAGCACTCATTATCCAAGCTACATCACTAATTTTAAAACCAAGGCTTTTGGTAAGGTATAATGATAAAAATGGAATGACCATGGTACCTGCTCTATTAATGAATGTAATAAGAGCCAACCACCAAACTTCATTTGATAGTCCTTTAAAAGTGTTTGCGTAATTGTTAAATAATGTTTTCATGATTTCTAAATTTCTAAGTCATATATAAATTGTTTAATTAAACGGGTGATTATCAAAAAAAAAGTCCGACTGTTAAGTCGGACTTTTTAATATTGAAATATTTTATTAAAATATCATCACAATATATAACAAGCCCGACATGTCTCCTTTTTGGTTAAGGAAATCATCCATTGCTTTCTACATGTTGCGACGTACATTGTCATTTTTAATAATTTGTTGCCCCAAAACTATGTAAAATATTCTTAAGTTGTATTTTTGATATCATATTTTTTTCCAATGAAGTCATATATTTTACTAATAGTTTTAATTCATTTCAGCTTATTGTATTCAAAATTATAACTTTAACCTTATCACATCATTTAATTTTAGATAACCTATGAAACATTTTTTAGTGCTATATTTTGGCTTATTAATGTTAACAGCTTGCGCTCAAGACAAAAAACCTATCCAAGGCGAAACGGATTATCAAAGAGAACAAAATGCAAAGTTTAAAGATGCCACACAGTCACCTTTAACAGCAAAAGGTTTAAAAAACTTTAAAAGTTTAGATTTTTTTAAGTTCGATTCTACTTATGTTGTAAGAGCTCGTTTTACAAGAACACCCTATACAAAACCTTTTAAAATGAAAACCACCACGAATAGACTTCCAGAATATGTAAAATATGGAGAGTTATCTTTTGTTTTAAAAGGGAAAGAATTAAAATTAAATATATACCAAAACCAGGGTTTAATCAATCAAGAGGGCTATGAAGACTATCTCTTTTTACCATTTTTAGATGAAACCAATGGTAATGAAAGTTATGGCGGTGGGCGCTACCTTGATGCTAGAATACCAAAAGGAGATACCATGCTCATAGATTTTAATAAAGCTTATAACCCGTATTGCGCTTACAATAGCAAATATTCTTGCCCTTTAGTGCCTAGACAAAATTATTTAAAAGTTAGGGTAGAAGCAGGAGTAAAGGTTTATAAAAAATAGGAGGCAAAGTATTAGTATTATAGAAATAAAGCCTTTGTAATAATACAAAGGCTTTATTCTGTGGAGTCGGAGACTATTGAACCTTCTATAAATTAAATTTCCTCGGATTAGATAAATACTACTATAAACACTAGGTTTTATTGAAATTGTTATACATTATTATTAGGTAAAATTACTATTATTTTATACCTTTACTTACACCTAAACTGACACCCAGTACTTACACCTAGTCTATGAGGAGTACATTCAACTTAAAGGATAAGAATAAAAATGGTGAGACTTTGATCTACCTAAAAGCCTACTTCAAAAATGAAGGAAGGAAGTTTGTCTATTCTACCGGAGAGACTATTAATCCAAATGAATGGGATTTTGAGTATAGGCAACCAAGTAACTTAACTGGGAGAACAGAAAAGGCTAGGAGGCAGCGCAATATTAAAACTCAATTAGATAGGTATTCCAATTTCTTCAGTAAGATCACTGATTTATACACCAACACAGGGCAGGAGATTACTATAGACTCGATTAGGAACGAATTTGATAAGGAGTTTAAAAAGGTTTCTGTTGGAGCCAATAAGTTTTATGAGGCCTACGATGCCTTTGTCCTTTTTAAGAAGAAGAACAAGGAATGGAGTCCTTCTACGGTAAAGAGGTATGATAATATTAAAGCTATTCTGGAAGAGTTTGAAAAGGAGAAAAAGTACAAACTAACATTTAATACAATTACAAATAAGTTCTATACCGAGTTTACGGACTATTGCATGAATACAAAAGGGCACATTAATAATACATTTTCAAGAAATGTGGGTTTATTTAAAACTTTTATGTTCTGGAGCTTGAAAAACGGTTATACATATAAAGCTGACTTTATAGAGTTTAAGAAAAAACCAAAAGTTGTAACAAATCAAATTGCTCTCAAAAAGGAGGACCTTGAAACATTAATGTTAAAGGATTTTGAATCCAAGAGATTGGAGAAAGTCAGAGATGTATTTGTTTTTTCCTGTGTTACTGGGCTGAGGTTTGGTGAATTAAAGCTGCTATCAAAGAATAATATAAGTAATGGAGTGTTTCATCTCAAAGAGGAAAAAGGTTCCATTAAAAAGACAAGAGATATTCCATTGAATGAAATCGCTCTGTTTATACTGAGAAAATATGATTATAAATTACCTCTAATTGCAAATCAAAAGTATAATGATTACATCAAGGATGTATTCGAAGAATGTGAGTACACTCAAGATGTTGAAAAGACTACTACTAAAGGTAAAGAGGTTATTCGGGATACCATGCCTTTTTATGATAGGATAAGTTCTCATACGGCAAGAAGAACATTTATTACTATGATGAAAAGAAAAGGAAAGAGCGATAAACTTATTGCTGAAATCACTGGACACAGTGATATGAAAACCTTAAACCAATATTACCAGGTGACTGATGATGAGGTCAAGGAGGCTGTAAAAGATACTTTTAATATTGATATTCCACTCAGAAATGTAAAATAGTTCTATGAATAAAACATTTGATTTAAAAATATCGAATCTAACTGAGAGGTTACTTGAAATTGAATCTGAAATATTAGAAATAAGTATGTCCTATGAACCTATTTTGGATAATCCTAAAGAAGATTATGTAAAATCTAAAAAGCATGGTGAAAACTTACCTTTGCTTAAACTGGAATATGATAAATTATTTGTTTCTATAATTGATCTAGATCTTGATGTTAATCATATGTATTTTGAGTTTTGTTCTTTTGATCATTATAAAAATAGATATACTCAATTATTGTCAAATTTTAAGAAACATTATCCAGATTCTAATGAAGAGGAGTTTTGTGAAGATGAAATAATTGGTTATACGCGTGTAATACCAACTAAACTAGTTAATATCGAAGAAAATATTAGTTTAAAAACCAAAGCTAAAATTGAGTTTTCTCAAAGAAGAAAGGTTGAATTTTTAAATAAAATTATTAAGAGAAACGATGAAATTACATCTGGTAAGGAATATAAAAATGATAGTGAATTTAGTGTTTTAGAGTGGGCTGCTATATTTTATTATGCAAATGAAACTAATCTTCTACCAGAAGCCAGGGAAATTACAGGTAAAATAGAAAATTTCCGAGAGGAAAATAATATTTCAGCTAGCGCTAAAAGTTTGAGATCAAAGTACTACATAGCTAAAAAGCGAATTAATAAAACAAATGATTTTCCCATTGATAAACTTCAGCGAATTATACCTTTTTTAGAGAGTAATTATAATCAATCAGTTTCGAAGGTTGAAAATGATATATTTATTTTGAAGGAATACGAGTCTGAATACGAGTGATTTATCTATTTTTTTATAAACTGTAATCGTTGTGTAACCGGTTACTCATATTGAGCTTGCTGCCATTGTTTAATTTAAACTCAATTCAATGGAACAAGTATTTTTCAATGTACCCTTAGCGAAACTAGAACCTATATTCAAAAGGTGGGTCAAAGATGCGCATAGAGAACTTCAATCTAAGGAAGAATTATCATTAAAGAGATATTCAATTAAGGAGGCAGCAGAAATTCTGAATGTAATTCCTTTAACAATCCGTAATCATATTAAGAATGGAAATATTAGAGCTGAGCGATTTGGCCGAAAATATTACATCCTACATTCTGAACTTTATGATGCTCTAAATGAAGTGAAATCACTAAAATATAAAAGATAAGGCTATGAATACACAAGATACTCAAAGCCTTAATAAATCTTTTTACAGGAGATTTCAAGGTAAAGATAACGAAAAAATCAAGCAGTTAAGGGATTATGTAAAACATTCTAATTACATCGAGATTCCTGTTCAACCATCTATTTGCGAGAGTTTTGGACTGCCTTATATTAAATCAATATTCGAAAGAGAATATACAGAAAGGTTTATCAACTATTTAAAGGTTAAACCAAGTTCAAGATTTGAAGTGTTTAAAGCCACAGGTATACCTGAGAAATACTTATGCCAAGTAAAACGCTTGCTAGAGAAAAAAGGGAAACTCCAGGTACTCTATAAAGGCTATTGTGAAGTTTCTAAGAAGTCGAATATTCAGTTTCTATCTACGAATCCGGAACATTGGGAGGATTCTGCATTATTACCTATGTCTAATCAAAAAACACTTTTTTAGTCATGAACAAATCTGAAAGATTACAATCTAACGTAACGATTTTCAAAACTCTTTACAGTAAGTACCCGAAAACAATCACATTGGAAAAGGCTTTGAATAGGATTCGCAATGGAGCTTCAAAGGAGCTCGTTCAACAAATCAGAGGGAGTAGTGATGCTCATGAGCGAAATAGATTGAAGAAACAACTTCCCCCTATAGCTTTTGGAGGGGAATTTGATAACAGGACTAAACAAAGAAATTCCTCAGGTATTGCTTGTGTTGATTATGACAAAGTTAAAGATATTGCCCGTTTGAAAAAGGAACTCAAAAGCGACAAATATGTTTTAGCTTTTTGGTTATCACCTTCAGGAAATGGAATTAAGGCATTGGTTAAAATCCCCCTAGTTCATGGAGCTGTAAGGTATAAAGAGCATTATACCGAAATACTCAAGCACTTTGCTCATTTAAGCCCTGATAAGTCCACTTCAGATGTAAATAGGCTGTGTTTCGAGAGTTATGACCCTAATTTGTATTTCAATCCAAATGCGAAAACCTTTAGAAAGAGAAAGCGAATAGAAATCAATAGGACTTATACTCTATCAACAACTCCAGAAGTTGATGATAATAAGAAAATTGATAGAATAATGTGTTGGTGGAGTAAAAACTTTGGTTTCAATCATGGTGAACGTAATAACAATCTTTTCATTTTAGCTTGTAGCCTTGGTGAATTTGGTATACCTCAACCTACTACAAGCTTTTTATTCGACGCTTTTGTCTCTCAGGATTTTGCAAAATCTGAAGTAGAATCCATTATCCGTAGCGCTTATAAAAAGGTCTCGTTTAATTCTAAATCCTTTACATCATGGGCTCGGCAATTGAAAAATTAAGCGAAAAAGTAATTGAACTAAAATATGGTTCAAACGAGAATATTTTTTGGGATGAATTCTATACTAATAAAGGTACTAAAGACTATAAAATAAATACAGTTAAACTACGTGGTTATTTACATGAAAAAGGCTTTAGGAATTACAACGGAGAGCCAATTCTTATTGCAAACAATATTGCAACCAAAGTTAATCCAGAGTTTATTTTCACAGATACCTTAGAATACATAGAGAGTTTTAAAAATGCTTACCTGGAAGCTGCTTTTTTGAAGCACGGAGAATCACTCCTTATTAAGACCAAATCAATCATTTTAGGACTTAAAGAGAGCGAAA
This sequence comes from Seonamhaeicola sp. MEBiC01930, assembly GCF_045277075.1. GTDB lineage: Bacteria > Bacteroidota > Bacteroidia > Flavobacteriales > Flavobacteriaceae > Seonamhaeicola. Next base: position 2,684,491 of record NZ_CP104270.1, read on the forward strand.
CGGAGGTGTTAAGAGATGCCGTTAATACTAGTTATCACTATTATAAAAATGGTGTGGTAATGGTATCGAAAATGAAGCCAATTGAATTAATCCCTTATGAAGAAATTAAAGGTTTTATTTGGGAATCAAGCATCCTACAACGTGAATTTAAAATGTTTGTAGATAGTGATGAGGTTATTAATCAATCCATGTTTTTCAAGTTTCTTACTAGAGTTACCAACGACGAAGAGCACTTAGAATCATTGCTTTCTGCAATTGGATATTTGCTACATAAATACAAGGACCAAAGAAAGCCAATAGCCATAATTATTAATGATGAGAATCTAGTTGATGAGGGAAAACCTAAAGGAGGAACCGGTAAAGGAATAATAGTTAAGGCATTGTCATCTATAATTGAAAAGGCCATGTACAATGGTAAAAATTCAGACTTCACAAATAACAAGTTTGCTTACCAGAATGTGAAAGACACCACTAATGTTTTGGTAATTGATGATGCTCCAAGAGGTTTTGATTTTGAAGGTTTATTCAGTGTACTTACAGATGACATGCCAATTGAAAGGAAACATAAACCAATGGTCGTTTTTCCTTATAGTGATAGTCCTAAGTTCGTAATTACTACCAATTACACTATTAAAGGAACGACATCAAGTTTCAAAAGAAGAAGATTTGATACCTACCTAACCAATTATTACAGCGATACAAGAACACCTGCTGAGGAATTTAAATGTGAATTCTTCAATGGTTGGGATAAAGAGCAATGGCAGGAGTTTGACTATTTCATGATGACCTGTTTAAGGAAGTTTTTGAGTTTTGGATTGATACCCTTTGAAAGTTATGATTTGCGTTTAAAAATGCTTAAGAATGAGACCTCAGCTGAGTTCTATGAGCTTATGGAGGAAAGTTTTAATAAGAAACGAATAATCTATACATACTCAGAGATAAGACAGAAACTAATCTCAATTTTCGGAGAGAAGTACTATTTCCTTGAGAAATCGCATAAAATAGTCGTCGACTGGGTTGATAGGTATGCAGAGTTTAAGAAGTTAAAAGTTGATAAAAGACGTGGAAACAATGGTTATAGGTTTGAATTCCTCTAAAATCGTGTACGTAGTGTACGATGAGTGTACGTCGAGTGTACGTACAAACCCAAGTAAACACTGGTCTGGTGTACGTAGTGTACGTTTTTCAATAATATACGCGTATAGAAGAAAAATTATAATAAAGAATAATTCGGAATTAGGTACACTAAGTACACTATTCTAACATAATAACGAAATGGAAGAAATAAAAGCTCCAACAACTCAGTTGGATATTACTAAAGTTGAAAGTATACAAAACTTTACAGAATCTGATATAAGTGAATTCTTCGAAAACTCTTTGGTGTATATTAAAGGAAGTAAGGAGAATGCCTCAAATGCTTTAAAAATTCTAAATGTTTTACTGAATGAGACCTATGAAAAAAAACTGGGTTTTGATGACGCCATTCTAAACCTTTGTTACGCCTGTTACAAGGTTTTGGAACAACCCTGGGAAAAATATTTAAGGAACAGTACTTACGAAAGAAACCATGGAGATATTTCTGCTTTTATTCATAATACCATATTAGACTATGGAAGATTTCCAAATGTATCCATGATTGCTTCAGAAACAGGACTTTCAAGAATGACAGTTCATAAGCATTTAAAAGATGGATTTGATCATAAGTTCAATGAACTTCTCAATGGTAAAATTCAATACATGATTCCAAAAGCCTTGGAAAAGTTATACCTCATTGGTGTTGAGAATAATAATTCTCATGCACTAAAGAATTTTATTGAGCTATCAGGGTATAAGAAGCCTAATAACACTACTGAAATCAATAATTACATTCAAATTAACAATTTGAAATTATCAAAAGAGGAGTTGGAGAAACTTCCTCATGAAACAATACTAGAATTAGAAAATATTATATCAAAAGCAATTATTAAAAAATAGCATTATGGCAAACGAAGTTTTTAAATTAAAATTTATAAGTAATAACGAAGGGGAATTTATCATTGATGAACCGATAGGATTTGATAGTATTCCATTTACGAGTAAACAGGATGACAAGCGATTATCAAGAGATATTTCATTCGGAGGAGACAAAGACAATCAATTTACTTTTTTTAGAATGAGGGAACATAAATTAGACTTGCTTCTTTACTATTTTGAAACATTTGGATGGGAAAGTAAGGTTGAACTAATCATCGAGAAAGAAGGTGTTAATAATATCATTGGAGATTTAGATTTCTTCACCTCTAAAACGGACATGCTAGAGTATTTCAAGTGCAATGTAATTCAGAGATAAATGAAGACCAAACTTTACAGAAATAAAGAGTTCAATGTGGATTTGTTTAGCGATATAGATTTGTTTGACAATCCGATTGAACCACTCAAAGGAATAAATGTTTTACTTAAAGCTAAACCAGTTACCCAAACATCTTCATGGGAGGTATCTGATGAGTTTGATGAAAAACTAGATGCTGTTACAGAAGGTTTGTTTGATAAAGGAACAAGTGCATATTATGTTTTTAATCCTTTAGTAAACTTAACTTCCGCCAACATAGAGGGTTCTTTGGCGTTTTTCCAGAATTTTCAAGGAGGATTATCAAATAAGACCTCAGATTTAGGGGATGACTTTATAATTATTGAAGCTCAAAATAATTTAAGAAAAGTAAAGGTTGATATTTCTGAGTTAGATTTTCAAATGAATACCGATGTTGATAATGGAGGTGATGGATATATTGATTTTGAATTAGTTTTAAAATATGGTCCAGTTTTTGAAACGGCAACCAAACAAGTTTTCCATAAAGATTTTGTAAGAGAGCATCAATCCTACTCTCATTCAGATGACTATTCATTTACAATTCCATTTTTAACAAGAGGAGAGTATGTATGGTTATATTATGATGTAAAAGTAAGGCAGAGTAGCACTAAAACAATACCAGGTGTTAACCCTAAATTTGAGGCTTTTATTACCGTTAATTCAATGAATGTAGATGTAACAGCTTCCTCTATAGCCTATAACACTATAGCTCCTTCCATACGCTTAAAAGATGGTGTTTCTCAGGTTGTAAAATCTCTTTCTGGATTAGAAACGTCGTTTCCATTTGCAGAACTTAACGGAGAAATGTATAACCAACGTATTTTTAGCGGTAATCTTCTTAGGAATTTAACAGACCAACCTTTTATTATTTCATTAAAAGATATTGAAGAATGGCTTCCTGAAATATATGGAGATTATGAAGTACAAGATGATGGCACTGTTTTTTTTGGTAAGTATGAAGATTTTTACCAAAAAGAGGAAATAGGTGTTTTTACAGATGTAAGATTTGATTCTTATAAAAAGTATTTCAATCCTAGATATGCTATAAATCAATTTAAGTACAAATACAAAAAATACCAATCACAAAAAGAAAGTGAAGTTGAAAATACATTTGACATAGCACATGGAGAGACTCAATGGAGGGTTATGAACGACAGTGTTGAAAACACAAAAGAGTGTAACATTTCTTTTGTTAGATGTTCATTTTATTTAGATGAACAAAGAAGAAAAGCTTTTGATTTAGATGATAACACAGCTACTCAAGATGATGATACTATTTTTATACTTGACACTAAAGAAGCAACAAATGATAGTGAGTTTACAGAAACAGATTATTTACAACATACTTACAATGAAGAAACAGGGTATTTAAAATTAACAAATACAGGTAGTTTTAATTTTATTTTGTTAGGGTTAGCTGTTGGTGATCCATTTATAATACTTGATGATGCAAATGAAGGGCATTATGAGATTATAGAAGTTACAGATAGGTATATTATTATAGATGCACAAACAGGAGATACTTCTAATAATGGAGATAGAACTACTCAATTTACTTATATTGTTTCTAAGACTACAGCTCCGTTTATTTCATGGTCCAGTGAGGGGTTTAACTATATTGATGGTATAGTAGATTCTGATAATTTTGCTAATTTAAAGTACACAATTAAAAGAAATGTAGTTAGGTTTTATAATCAATACCTTTCTACTTGTAATCAGTTTTCAAAAAAGGCAATAAAAAACACCCTTTATAATAATAATGGAACGTTGTCTTTAGGTTATGATGGAATTCAGACTATAGAGAATGAAGATTTCACACCTTCAGAGCAAATACTAAGTCCTTATATGCATGATATTACCATAATAACAGATTTCAATACGTTTATTGGTTTACAGAAACAAATGAAGTTGCAGAGGGGTTATATTCGTTCTTATGATGCTAAAGGGCATGTTATTAAAATATACCCTCAGGAAATGACTTTTCAGAATACAGGAAACTTAGGAGAGTTAAATATTATAGGAGAGGAAAAATATAACCCATCACTTATAAATATTATTTACTCAGGTAGCGGATATGTGGTTATAAATAATGAGTATAGGTTACAAAAAATAACTTATAAAATAGATAATGAAAATATTCACTTAATGGACCAAAGTGGTTTGTTATTGTATAATCCATTATCATGGAATAAAATAACTATGAATGATGTACTAGCCACTTCAAAAGAAGAATTAATAGAGTGGTTTGAACAAATTACATAAATATATTAAAAAGAAATTATTCATTTCTTTTTAATGCTTAGTTACAATTTATATTCCCTGGAATAAAACGCCTTGGAATTTTTATTTTGTGCATTCCTTATAGTGAATTCGGTACTATTTTACAGAAATCATGTTAAAAACTGAAAATCATCTATCAAAACTTTCCGGAAGTGAAGGAAATCATTTGCAACAGAGAAATTGGTTAAACTTTTTGTTTTAGAAGCCTTATCTATTTGGTTGTCTATCAGTTTATTAAACCAAAAAAGCCAGAAAGGCGATTCTGGCTTTGGTACTTGAACATTTTGTGTTTCTAGATTGATTCTGTACTAAATCTGTTGCACTTAGGATAAGATTCAACTAAATCATGCCAAGTTTTATCGTTAAAGGTTAATCTTTATTTTCCTTTCATGTTTGACTCACAACTTTTTATTTTGTTCCATAAATATACGTTTTTTCTGTTTAACGGAGTAATACAATCGTCTAAATACTCTTTTTCTTAACAATACACATGTGTAAATACTTACAGATTGAATTTTGGTTACTCAACTTTCAAAACTTTTTGTAACAATTATACAGCGTATTGCTACTAATATTACAAATAAGCTCGTAAGGCGATTCGAACTTATTTAACATTAATAATATGGAAACTTTTCTAACACTGTTGCACTTAGGACTGGTTCTTTTGATTATCTGGGCTGCTAGTCGGCGCTGGTAAATAAAGAAACCATAGATTGGATGAAGAAAGTAATTCAAATCTAAAAAGAACAACAATCTAGACCCTGTATTAGGCGATCAGGGTCTAGATTTTAGCTAAATTATTAATTTAAAAAAAACATCCTCATGGAGTATATTTTTTTAATCCATTTATTGTTAATCTTAGCGATTATCATTGCCGGAAAGGGCAAGTAACTGATTGTTTAACCCATAAAATATTAAAAGAAGAGATTAATTTATTAGTCTCTTCTTTAGTATTAATGTTTTTGCAAAATTGTGTAAAAGCTAAAATTTGTAGCATTCGACTCAAAAAATTTCCTGTAATTTTATGTTATGAAATACACCAAGTACTTTTCAATTATTTCAAAAGAATATGGACAGCCTAAACTTGATAATTATCAATTTGGTAGGATGATGAACATTATCCATATAGAGGGGGTAATTCAAGGTATCGAACAGATTAGAAATGGTTACAAAAACACTCCAGAATATACTAGGTTTGATTTAATCATATTTAAGCAAAACAAGAAATTAACTGAATTAACCGGTAATATTAAACCTGAAGATTTACTAAAGGAAATGCTTAGTTTTTCTGAGTAATTATTAATTTTAGAAAATATTGTAATCTTTTTAAGTATGTATTACTCAATTTTCTTAAGAAAAGAAAGTAATGAATTTAAGTCGCATGCTTAAGATAGAGTTTTTACAAAAAAGGAATTAATGCTAATATGTCATACATTGCTGGACCAGTTGATAGAAATACGTCTTTTTAATGGGGATCTTCAAAAAGAAAAAAGGATACGGTTATCATGATTACCAGAAGAAAGAATTCAAACAGTTTGACCAGTTTCATTGGTTAAAGGAATCCTTAAAAACAGGTTTGATGGTTATTCTATTAATTTTAATATTATATCTCATCTATTTTACGGGTCAATTGGTTATGGACTACATCAATTAACCTTCAAAATGTTTGCAATGTGTAGTATTTTACATATATTAGTGTAATTATCCCTAATTATTCTCTCGCATTAATAGTTTTCAATTAATTAGTATAAACCTTATAATTATATGAACATGAAAAGAATTCTATTATTATTAATTTTCGTTTTATTGGGAACAGGGTGCATTCATTCACAAGAAATCATTACTGAGAAATATGTTGTCAATCCCATATCCTGGAAAAATCCATTGATGTCTTTGGTTGAAAAAGAAAACCTCAAATTAAAATTTAAACAAGTCGATGCAGTAGGAGACACTACTTCAGTTCACGAAATAAATAAAGTGCTGAAATCAGAAATGCATTTCAGGGCCAAATGTTTTCAGGTTTCGAATGGATATGAATTGGACAATCCTTTGGTTGTAGAGGTTAAGGAAAAAATGGACAGTTTAATTAAAATGTGGAATATTTATAAAAGTCTTGATTTTAGACTCCAGAAAACATATAGAAAAGAACTAGAGAGAACTTTTTCTAGCAAAAGGGTTAACAATGAATTTAAAAACGATAGATATAATCTTTGGGAAAGGATAATTAATTTGACAAACGAAATAGACCATAAATTCCCATGCCCTGGAGGTTTTTCAAGCATTAAGGGAGCTATAAAATTCGAAAACGGATATTTAAATTTTGAGCCGTTTAAATATAGAATTCTACCATTTGAAGATATTAAAGTTAAAAGAATGAAATCCTATCTAAATGGACTTGATGAAGAATATAAGAAGAGGAAAATAGGTATAAAGGTGAAATCAAATGAACTTGTGAACTTGAAAAACAAATCATGGGGATTTGGAGCTCTAACATTACCTTTTAAGGTCTATGCTTTTTCAAAGGAAAGGGATAGTACCAAGGGAAATAATGTCTTTACCGATGCTAACATATCTCTTTTTGCTTCCCGTCAATGGGGTTACCATGGTTACAATTCCAAGGGAAAAATAGAAATGGTTCGGTCACATTCAATGAACTTCTTGTTAGGTCTATCAAGGGTTACAATTAACGATAAAAACTCATCAAGGACAGAGTCTGCAGATTTTAATACTCTTGCAATAAGTCCTGGGGTTGCTTACGGATTTTACTTAAATAAATTTGGTTTTTTTGTTGGTCTAGGCCTCGATATACCTTTCCATTCAGAAGGGAGAAAATGGTATTTTGATAAGCAGCCTTGGGTAGGTTTTGGTATAGGTTACAGCGTATTCAAAGATTAGAAAATGACCTTATACGAGTTCAATTCGCTCACTTTAGAAGAACAGCAAAAGGTAGTTTGGAAAAATGGCACTTTCTTAGACCATCATATCACAGACAAAGAAAGATGTTCATGCTATGCAATTGACAAATTCTTTGTTGAGGTCGTCTATGATGGAGAAAATAATGTTATAACCGAATTAAGGAGTTTTAAGACAGGTGTGTTATTGGATAAATATTCTTCCAATCCATTATTATAACTTATTGGAAACCATTGTTTTTTTGTCATATTATACTTACTTTAGTTGGCATATTGTCCTATTAACCTTAAATAATATAAATTATGACTAAAGAGATCAAACCAAAATGGACTCAGCAACGAATCAATTTTGTTAAAACCTATGGGGAGCTTGACGATAGTGAGACTCTCAAAGAAATCCTCTTCACCCAGAAGTGTATTTTTGAAAAACTTGAACAAAATAGAAGCAATACTTCAAAACTAGTTTGGTGGCTGATAGCCATACCAATTATTTTTTTTCTTTTTGCGTTTGTATTCGGGTTAGGCGGTTTGGCGGCCTCAATATAAAATAGTTTAAATGATCAAAAGAGATACAATTCTTATAATAGGCAACGGTTTCGATCTTGCCCATGGAATGCCAACTTCTTACAATGATTTTGCTCAAAATTATCTTAAGGTTATAGCACATTCATTAATCAATAATGATTTCGGTTCTATCGTTTCCCCATCTTTTATTGATTTTCTAGACGCCTATAGATGGAACGGTCCTGAACTTCGTAGAAATGTTAACCATCGTGCTCTTAGTGTGCTTTGCAAAGACATCGAGGACAAAAGACAGGACAATATTATTAGTTTTTTAAATGGAAATCCTTCATTAATAGGTTCGGTTATCAATAATAGATTTTTGGCAAAACTTTATAATGACAGTTATATCAATTGGTTTGATATTGAAAATGCATTTTTTGAAGAGTTAGTTAGAATTAAGAATGATATTTTAAACCCAGCACTAACTCATGAAAAGCAAAAAGAAAGGATACATATGCAAAAAAAGGCTTTAACCAGATTAAACAATGAACTTAATCAAATTAAAGAGGCCTTGAAAACATATTTGTCTTCTCTAGAAATAAAAACAAATGATGAAATTAAAGAGTTTTTCAGATCCTCAGGTTTATTAAAAAGAAAATTTCATATTATAAATTTCAACTACACCAGTACAATGAAATCATACTTGGATGAATTGTTTACTTCTCATTCGGCACACTTATCTCTGAATATTCATGGTTCTTTAAAGGATAAGATAATCTTCGGGTACGGTAATGATCATGACCATCATTATCAAGAAATGAAAAATCTAGGGTTGGATGAATTTCTAGAGAATTTCAAAACGTTCGATTATTTAGATAATAGAAATTACATTGATTATTTTAAAAATGAATTAATCAGACTAAGAAGCTACGACGTTGTTGTTATGGGTCACTCATTAGATCAGACTGATAAAACGTTATTATCGAAGATAGTCAACTCCACAGCATGTGAAGAAATTCATTTACTCAAAAGAGGAGACCTTTCATTAGATAAGGCATATAAGGCATATAGGACACTGTTATATGCTTTAAGCAGAATAATAACGAATGATGATACACTTAGAGACAAGGTTGTTAATTTCGAAGATTCGGTTTCTTTTCCTCAGAATTATATTGAACAAGTAAGCTAAGGTGTCTAGTATTTATTCAATCGTTCGGCTTCATCATACACACTAGAAAGCACGTATTTACCTTTTAGACTACTAGGTTTTATCAAACACTCGGGCTTTTTTATATGCTCATAGAATACATTCTGACTCATATCTAAGATAAACCTGGCGTCTTTTGCTCCACATATTTTCTTTTGGATATCTTGTCTTGTTAAGCTTATTAATTGATTAAGGGTCTTAGATTCTATTATTTGATATTTACCTGATTCCAGTAGGTTGTTTATTGATTCCAAAGTATGTTCCAAAACATTATGATTTTAATTTACTTATGTCAATCTTCCCAATTGAAACTGGTTTCCCATCTTTCATTATAAACAAATCGTTTTCCTCCGGGTTCTTACCTGAGAATAAATCACGAACCTCAACCTCTAGAGCCTTAGCTATCTTCTCTAATGTATCAACAGTTGGATTCCCATTGATGATTCTACTTAAGGATACCTGAGTCATTCCAATCTTATCCGCAAAAGACGTTACCGTAAAACCTTTTTTCTTTATTATTTCCTTAATTATTAGCATTTTATATTATTTATTACGTCATAAAGTTATAAAATATAAAATAAATAACGTTAAAACATCACGAATATTTGCATTATATTACATTATGTGTTATATTTGGAATATAATTATAACGTTAAAACGTAATAAAATGAAGACAAAAGAATTCAAACAGTATTTAAGAGACAATAAGGAGAAGTTAAGAGGTTGTTCAACTAACGTGTCTTATAAGGGTGAGAAAGTATGGTTTAAAACACTTAATGACCTTGGAACTTATCTATTAACTATTCTCTCTAAAGATTCTTACTGCGTGGTTAGTAATCATTTTGGAAACGCTTTTACCATAATGGATAAGGAGCCTAGTAATGTCCTTCAAACAATGACAGAAAGACAAATGAATGAAGGTATTTACAATCAATTAAAATCTTGGGGAACAACCGTATAAATCAATATATTATGAAGACAACATTTAGATCAAAAGTATTCAAAAGAGCGTATGAAATTATGAATAGCACAGGGAAAGCTTTCTCTGTGTGTCTAAGTAAGGCCTGGGTCTTATACAGATTAGCCAAAGAGATGAGAAATAACGATGAGGTTCATTTTACCTATGAAAAGAAGGATGGCAGCTTAAGAAGAGCGTTAGGAACATTAAGAGACGTTAAACAGTTTGTAAAAGGTACTGGAAAAACAAACAATAAGGTGTTTCATTATTGGGATTTACAGGCCTCAGCTTTTAGAAGTTTCAAAGTAGAGAATTTAATATCAGTATTTTAAACCAATTCGTCATGATAATAATAAAACTCCCAAAACAGAAAGAGATTCAAGTATTACCGGTTTATACCAAGTTATCAGAAATTGAACTTGAAAATATAGCCTTAGAGAACCAGTTAGATAAATATGAGGTGAAAGAGCATGAGACGTTTAAATGCGTAAACAGGACATTTGAGTTTGAATATTACTCCTATACCTTCAAATATAACTAGCGATTTTTTCGACTATTTCGCTCCCTAGCCTTTTCGATTTTTTTAATAATACTATTTCTAAGCTTAAGTTTAGCCTCTTTTTTAAGAGGCTTTTCTTTTACCTCATTTTCAAGCCATTTCAATAAATGTCTTTTCTCATTTATTTATTGGAAGCTCTGAGATAATTGGTTGAAGTGTTTCTACTATCATGAGCTAAATATAGGAGGTTTTAGAGTTTCTAATGAAATAATAAGTATAAGTACTTATTGTTATAAGCTTGTTATTTTACTAATTAAATTGATTTCGGAATACATTTTCAGAGAACCGTGAAAAGAGGAATTCAGCAATTGTTTTTGAGGCAGAAGAATTATCTAAACTTGCTTATGGGTTTTCTAAGGATTTTATTATGATTGGTGTTTTCAGTTTGGTAAAAAATGGCATTTTGATTAAGGAACCTGTGAGAAATGCCGCAATATCAAGGCTAAGCTATCAAATCACTCCTCTTTTTCATAAAGTATTAAGTTTTTTGGGTTAATTCGATAGTTAGATTTCATAATTTCTTTTGGTCGAATAGTTACAATTTAATAGTTAATTTAATGTCAAAGAATATTTTTTTTCTTTAAAAAAGTTATATCTTTAAATAATTCTTAAAGTATTATTAAGTAAATTACTACATTTGCATGATTTAATATTTTCCTTTAAATTGAATAGATAAGATTAATGAAAGAAAAAGAACTTAAAACTCTAGTAGAATACTCCGAGGCTTTAGATAATTTAGCTAAAACTAAAAGTACTGATGTTTTCCGAAATAGAGACCATCAGCATGCTGCTATTCTTTTATCTAAAATCTTACGATACTCAAAGAATAGTTTTATTTTGTTTGATGATGATTTAAAAGGGGATATTGTAAAACACGATGAAGTAGAATCTTTTAGAAATGCGGTAATTAATTTTATCAGTAGAGGAGGGAATATTAAAATTGTTATTAGCGATAAAGACGCTAATGATGACCTGGCTTTCCGTGAGTTTCTTTTTATTCTTACTGAATTATTCCCTGAACAAGTTGAGTTGAAATTAGCAAAACCAGAGTTTAAGGCTTCAATGAAAGAAATTTTTGGAGAGAAAGTGAACTTTGCGGTTGGTGATACTAACAAATTTAGACTTGAAACCTTTGAGAATAATTCTAAAGAGAATAAAACCAGGAAGGCCATGGGATCGTTCAATGACGAATTAATGGCGTCTACTCTTTTTGATGCTTTTCATACAAATTATGAAAGCTACTGCATGGAATATACACAGTAGTTTACATGCAATTAAGTGACTTTAATTCTTATTTTGAAATATTAGTCGGTATTAACCTTGGTTTTGCGGCCGTAAAGTACTTCAGGCGTATAATCCGTGTTAGCCTATTTAAAAAGAATCATTCGACAAATAAACTAGATGATTTACTTCATCGATTAAGAGTTCAATTAACGGAGTCCGAAGATAATCCTGAATTTCATAAGCAGTTAACTCGGATGCAGAAAAAAGTACAGGTTGCAACAGATACCTTAGATGAGAAGGAGAATAATTACCAATGTTTTTTTGAGCTCCTCAGACCAATATCATTTATGTTGTCCTTGTTATGTGTTGCTTATTTGTTATTAGCAGGTTTTCAAATAAGTTCTGATAAACCTGATTTATATTGTAGTTTTTTCTTTAGACTATCATGTTTGGTTGCATCATATTCATTTATTATATTTTATTGTACCCTATCCGATAGAATTCTTATTAATAAACTAGATGTTAAACTTTTTGAAATTTTAATTGTATTTTCAGTGTTTTCAATATTGTCATGTGATAGTGTGTTTTTGTATTTGTTTGCAAATGACATTCTTAAAATTATTGGAATAGCTCTAACTCCTGCATTACTTTATGTGTTAATAATTGCTTATAGGGTTTTAAAATTAGCTAAATATAGAAGTAAAACTTTTAGAGATTTGTTAAAAGATTTTTGGTCTTTGACTAAACAGAATTTCTTAGCAGGTTTGATTTATGTTGGTGTGCTGTTGATTAGTATAATTCCTGTTATTGTATATCAACTATACAACTATATTTCCATTTATTATTTAATTGTTCTGACAACACCATTGCTTTTGTATGCTTTTATGTTTATGAGGGTTTGGTATCATAAACATAGCTTTGGAAAAAAGTATCTTTTACTTTCCATAGAATACTCTAATAATTTAGATTTTGCATTAGTTGATGAAAAAGAAAAATCACAAGAGTAGTAACTCTAATACTTACACCTAAACTGACACCTTAAAATTAAAAACCCAGTAAATACAATACTTACTGGGTTTTTCTGTGGAGTCGGAGAGAATCGAACTCTCGTCCAAACAAGTTACCAAAGAGCTTTCTACACGCTTATTCTTTTCTTGGGTTTTCGATTATAAGCTGGTTAAAGACAACCTACTTATAACTTATCTTTTTTAGTTTCGAAAGGGCAACAAAGCACTACCCAATCTATATTGACATTTACGATGCCTCAAAATGGAACGCCGTCAATCAAGGCTTTCCGGAGACATAAAGCTTGTACACCTTGTGTACCTAGGCTAATTCTACTATAATTCGAATTATGCAGCTAAAGCGTAGTTATTCTCGCCGTTTAAAATTTGGTCTAGCCTTTTACGTGTTTCAATGCCATTACACGACGTGCTTACCGTTTAATTAATCTCGCTGTCAAAACCAGTCGACCCCATTAAAAAGTAATTTTTGCGTTACCCTAACGGGTCAGGCTTTCAGCAGTCGCTTTTTGCAAAGAGCTCCTACAAATGCTTCAATCCTTAACGCAGAGGGCAAAGGTATCAAAAACTTTCAAATTCATTTCAAATACAGCATGTATATAACAAAAAATGTTCCTAAAATAATGGATGATGAATAATGTATTCCTGCGATTACTTTTTAGAGAGTGCTTCATAAAATATATAAATTCAAATAATTAGGTTATATTTAGACTAATTAACCAATAATCAATTATTTATGAAAATTATTTATTTAAACGTGCTCATTGTTTTATTACTTGTAAGTTGTAAAGCGGAACCAGATAATTCAGCTAACGAATTATTTGCTAAAAATTCTAAAGTTGTATTACAATCAATTTCCGATTGGGAAAATGAAACACTAGATTATTCCATTTTTGCTGATGATGCTGTAGGTTTAAATACTTTTTTTGGTGCAGAAGTAGATACTGTCTTGATTCAGAGTGAAGAATCAAAAGCTAATGACAAAGCTTTTTTAGCAAGGTATGATTTTAAATTTTTAGGAAAACCACCGGTACTTCTGCCAGGAGTAAATGCCGATACAAAATTACCTGACGGGTCGGTAAGGTATTATGGTGCTTGGGAGGTTACTTTACCCGCTACAGATTCCACTGAAGCAAAATCCGGTGTTATTAAAGTTTATAATTCGTTAGATTTTGATGAGAACGGAAAAATTATATATACCCAAGGTTATGGTGATTATACTGGTATAATGAATTATTTGAATAAATAATTAGTTATTTGTAAAAAATCGTTGAAGCCGCCAAAATTTATTTTGGTGGCTTTTATTTTTCTATGGTAATAATTTTAAAACCATAATAACCAACTATTAAAAACGAGCCAAACAATAGGGTAAACAACCAAGCTTCAATATGCAGGTTTGGATGGAATATTATGTCGAAAATATCATTAAAAAGAAAAATTGGACTTTGAACAATTTCCCAAGAGTTATAACGCAAAAACCTACCTAGATATACTCCAAACCCACAGAGAAATAATATGACAATTATAAGAGGCTTTACATATTTGTCTTTAATCCTTTCTTGCAAAATGGATTTCATATCTAATAAGGATAAGTATAATAGCATTAGCCCTGTAAAAGCAAAAGAACTAACCACCAATATATCTAACCATAATAGATGTGTGTTACTTATTTTTAAGTGTAGTAGGTCGGTTATAATGTAAGGTGCATTTGGCAAAAAAAGCAGCCATACACCAAACCAAATGAGTAACCCAAATTTACTGAGTTTGGGGAGACTTACTAAATAGGTTGTGATAGCAAAGGGTATGACCGCTAGAAACAAATTCCAAACCAAAAACAGGTAAAAAAAGGAATGTGTTAACTTTATTCTAATCATTAACAGCACAATGCTGAAAATGATAGAAACACATAAAAGTGCAAAAGTTTTAAATTGACTAAAAAGGAGATGTTTTATGTTGTTCATATCTAATATGTTCTATTATTACTATTGTTAAAGTGCCTAATACATAAGCTACTAAATCTCACAACTGAAAAGTGCTGCCTAAAATTAATTTTATAGCATAATTGTTGGTTTAGCTTATCTAAAATTCCGGATAGCTGCAAAAACTCTATTGAAAACGAAAAAATTAAAGTGCTAATAGCGATGATATTAGAATGCCCTTTTATGAAAATTTTTGCAAAACAATAAATCAGGATTACTACTAGATAATCGCCAAGTGTATAACGTATAAAACCAGTTGGGACAAATATGGCTATTAAGGCTTCTATTGAAAAAAGAAGTAAGAACAGTAATAAGTATGTTCTATTAATTTGGAGATTCATAATAGGTGATTTGTTAATATTAAGAAGTAGATGATTGTTACGGGAATATTCAACAACACTAAACCAATCGTATTTGCTATTTCGAATTTTAGTTGAGCTTTTCCCAGTAAAGAAATAATTAAAGCGATTAGAGATATAAAATTTACAATAGTTGAAATAACAATAAATATAACTCCGATAAATATTAGGTTGACAGAGTTTCTTAAATACAATTGAAGAACAAAAAGAATTGTTCCAATAATAAAACTTAAAACTGTAATGGCTTTACTTGTTGTTATTAAATTTTTCATACGAGGCTTATTGCGATAGCGATTGAAGAGATATCCTTTTTTGAGATTTGAGAAAAAGATTTAGTGTAAAGCGCGACCCCGCTCACGCGGGGTAACACCCTACGCAAAACACTAACCAAAAAAATCATCCGTTGTTCCAATCTATTTTTCTTGAGGCGAACATGACTATTGCTAAGATTAAAAACAGACCTAAGCTACCAACTAATAAGGCATAATTTTCTAATTGAATGATAACATAAATAAAGGTGTATAAGGCTGTTAATGAAAGCCCAATGAATACAGGAAACTTTAGCTTTTTAAGTATGGTTTTAGAATATACTGTGATAAGGGCAATAACTGAACTGCCGGCAATTAAATAGGCTTTTAAAAAGTTACTGTGCTCTGATATGGAAACCAATAAGGTGTAAAACATGGTTAGAGCTAAACCAATCATTAAATACTGAAATGGATGAATGTGAATTTTACTTAAGGTTTGAATTAAAAAGAAGATTAGAAAAGTGAGACCGATAACTAGAAAACCGTATTTTGATGAGCGCTCACTTTTTTGGTATTCATCAACTGGAATCATAAAGTTTACTCCAAATGCAAATTCATTCAAGTCTGGTAAGCTTTTAAAATGCTGCTGGGAAAAGGGACGGTTTATATCCAATATTTTCCATTTGGCATCAAATCCATTTTCATGTATTTTATCGCCGTTGTAGGGAAGAAATTCACCAAAAAAGTTAGCGTCTTTCCAGTTGGAGGTAATATTGGCTTCTGTTGTTTTGCCTATGGGAATAAACCTTATTTGTTCGCTTCCCTTAATATTAAAGTCTATATTGAAAGTTAATGGTTTTGTAGTTTGGGGATTTAAAAGTATGTTTTTGGTTTCTAATGTATGCAGTGCCATATGGTTGTACCCATAGTTTTTTTGTGATGCGTTGTATTTTGAAGTTAAATTAAAACTACTATCGTCCAGTTTAAGGTTTGCTGTGTTAACCCCTTTTACGTTTGATGATTTTATAATGATTTTAGCTTTATCCCATAAAATGTTTTTATCATCTACTTCAATTTCACTAAAGTCTGGTTTTACAAATGTTCCAGACATTTTAATGTCACTATTGTAAACTGCTGTAGTATAAATACCTCGATTTTTGGTTTCTGGGTTAATATTAGAATTTATGTTAATGTTTTCTGGAAAGAAATAGGCTATTCGAATTTCCTTAATTAATTCAACATATGACTTTTTAGTTTTCTTATCGGTTACTGTTTTTTCTTTAAAAACTCTATAGGGTACTTTTAAAATAGGCCCATAAATTAATACTTGTTTTCCCCATTGATTATTTATTTCTTCAATGGCTTCGGTTTGCCTGTGAGACCGTTCTCTAATTAATTCTTGAATAAAGAATAACGGAATTAATAGTACTAATGTTAGAAAACCTATCATTAGCATTCTAGCTGTAATTGATGTTTTTAGCCAGTGACCAAATTTGTTGCTTTGTTGATTTTGCTGTTCCATGTTTTTAATTTTAAAGTACTTTGAAATACAAAGTAAAATGATAAAAAAATTTATTTCTGTTTATTAATTATTGACTCTAATGCTTCAACATGTTTTTTAAAGGCAGCCCTACCAAGTTTTGTGGTAGAGTAGCGGGTATTTGGTTTCCTACCTATAAATTGCTTTTGAACTTTAATATATTCAGCTTTTTCAAGGGCCTTGGTATGGCTTGCTAAATTACCATCGGTAGCACCTAAAAGTTCCTTTAACATATTAAAATCTGCATATTCATTTACCATTAGAACAGACATAATACCAAGTCTTATTCTATGATCAAATAATTTATTTATGTTGGTTATTATACTCACTTTCTTATAATTCTTTAAGTTCAAAGTTACTGAAAACTGTCGCTGAAAACTCAGAACTATTTTCTATCATATTTAAAGTGCATCCAAGTGCCATAAATAATATGCATGAAACCAAAACCAATTACCCATAACCAAAATCCGAAACCAGGTTTCCAAGCTCCAATTAAGCCAAGTATAATTTGAATATAGCCTAAATACCTAATGTCTCCAATGCTATATTTCGATGCATTAACTAATGCTAAGCCGTAAAAAATAAGCATTAATCCACCAGATTGCCCGTATTTCCCTTGACTTAAAATTATTAAAATGTATAATCCACCAACCACTAAAGGAATTAAAAAATTAAGAACTAAACGTTTTGAAGTGGCATCCCATATTTTAGTGCCGTGTTTTTTTGCCTTTCTAGTCGTTAAGCATATTCCTGTTGCTACGCTTAATAGAGCAACCAAACATAAGGTTAACATACAGAGTCTATATATGTGGCCATCCAATATTAGTACGCCTTTACTATAGGTAGAAACTAACCAATAGGATATGGCAGCACCTATTAATGCATAAAGACCTGCTAGTATTCCAGATAATCCACTTAGTGAAATAAAGCGAGAAGATTTATTCATTAAATCTTTAATCTCACTTATGTCTTTTAAATAATCTTTTGATTCCATGTGAAAGTACTTTGAAATACAAAGTAAATGAATATTTTTCAAAATCACATCATAAAATTTTGTTAAGTTTGATTAAATCTTAATAGTTCTAACATTTGAAACCAGTAGACCAATATTTTTTTAATCAGAAGGAACCTTATCAATCTATCATGCTTTATGTTAGAGATGTTGTATTGAAAACTATACCTGATGCGGTAGAACGGTACAGTTATAAAATCCCTTTTTATAATATTGGTAAAAAGCCAATGTTATATTTAAATATTTTGAAAGGGAAGAATTATGTTGATGTAGCTTTTGTTCAAGGGGTGTTACTAGAAAAGGAGTTTCCAATTTTAAAGAATGATAATAACAGGAAGCAGGTACGTTCAATTCAACTAAAATCAATTGAAGATTTAGACCAAGAGCATTTTGAAGCGCTTTTACTTAAAGCTGCAGAAAGTATCCGGAATAGTAAAAAGGCATGGTTTATATAGTATTAATTTATTACTTCATAAAACTTAAACCTTCCTCTTTTCTTATTTTCCTTCTTAAAGCCCCTAGCGTCTTTGTGATTTGGCAAATTGAACTCTTTGTCCTGAATTTCCATATTTCGAAAATTAATTAGCCTAAACTCCATACTTCCTTCAATGCTTTTGGTAAAGACTTTATAATAATATAAAATAGAGTTGTCAATTATGTGTGCTACTTCTTTTGGATGAATCTGATTCCCGATATTTCTAAGGAGATTTCTATTGTCTTGGAGTTTTAAAGTATCTGAGCTAGAGTATACATAAACCTCATTTCCGTATTGTCTTTTTAGCTCAATTTTTTTAAATGATTGATGTTTATTTTTAAAAAAGAAAGAGGTGTCTTTGATTTTAAAATTAATAATTATTCCAAAATGGGAATTCTCTCCATTGTATAACTTACCAAAATTTAGGTTGTCTTCATTCATTGAAAGATTTTTAGTTTTATCCAGATTGTCTTGATATATAACATAAATTTTTCTCAGTGAGTCAATAAAAATCTCTTTTTCATAATTAGCTTTATTAGTCGTTTTAATGTAGCTCTTATTCTTGTAGACTATTTTTAAAGTGTCGAAATATTTTTTTGAATTAGGGTTAACTTTCCCATTTATTTTCATCAGGTGATGATAAACCAATTCACCTTCAAATTTTTTTTGAGCCGAGAGCTGACTAAAATCGAAAAAGCAAATTACAATTAATAAAAACCTCATTAATTCTAAGCTAAACTATTTACTGTTTTCCTAATAGCCACCAAGTTAGTTAACAGGTTCTCCAAATTATCTAAATGTAACATATTAGCGCCATCACTTTTTGCATTAGCCGGATCAAAATGGGTTTCAATAAATAAACCATCCACATTATTAACAATTCCTGCTCGGGCAATCGTTTCAATCATATCTGGTCTTCCCCCTGTTACACCTACAGTTTGATTTGGCTGCTGTAAAGAATGTGTAACGTCTAAAACAGTTGGAGCATATTCACGCATAGTTGGGATACCTCTAAAGTCTACAATCATATCTTGATAACCAAACATAGTTCCTCTATCTGTAATCCACGCTTTGTTACTTCCCGAATCTTTCACTTTTTGAACAGCGTGCTTCATAGCTTCAGGGCTCATAAATTGTCCCTTTTTCAAATTGACTACTTTACCTGTTTTAGCAGCGGCAACAACCAAATCAGTTTGACGGACTAAAAATGCAGGTATTTGCAATACGTCAACATATTCTGCAGCCAAAGCTGCATCAGAAACTTCATGAATATCGGTAACGGTAGGTACCTCAAATGTATCTGATACTTTTTTAAGAATTTCAAGAGCCTTTTCGTTGCCAATTCCTGTAAAACTATCAATTCTACTACGATTAGCTTTTTTAAAACTTCCCTTAAAAACATAAGGTATCTCTAATTTATCTGTAATTGATACCACCTTTTCAGCAATTTTTAACGCCATTTCTTCACCTTCAATGGCACATGGTCCACATAGTAAGAAGAAATTGTTTGAATTGGTGTGCTTTATCTTTGGAATATCTTGAAGGTTCATAAATTTTGATTCTGTATTTAAAGGGGCAAAGATACTACTTATAGTTAACCAAATAAAATCAATCATTGCTAGTTGTATTAGTGATTAAGGCATTTGTTGGAGCTCCTTGAAAAGAGCGACTGCCGAAAGCACGACCTCACCAAAGTGAGGTAATACCCAAAAAAGTATTATTGTGTTATATATCCATAATTTATGAGTAACTTTGCACGCTTAAATTAAGGAGCCTGGTATGAAAACTATAAAAAATATTGCTATAATTGCCCACGTAGATCACGGTAAAACTACTTTGGTTGATAAGATTATGTATCACTGTCAACTATTTCGTGAAAACGAAAATACGGGTGATTTAATTCTTGATAATAATGATTTAGAACGTGAAAGAGGAATTACAATTACCTCTAAAAATGTATCTGTTACTTACAAGGACACAAAAATAAATATCATTGATACACCAGGTCACGCCGATTTTGGAGGTGAGGTAGAACGCGTATTAAATATGGCAGATGGTGTGTTGTTGTTAGTTGATGCCTTTGAAGGACCAATGCCTCAAACACGTTTTGTGTTACAAAAAGCTGTTGACTTAGGGTTAAAACCTTGTGTGGTAGTTAATAAAGTAGATAAGGAAAATTGTACACCAGATGAGGTTCATGAAAAGGTGTTTGATTTAATGTTTGAGCTTGGAGCAGAAGAGTGGCAATTAGATTTTCCAACGGTTTATGGTTCGGCAAAGAATAATTGGATGAGTGAAGATTGGCAAAATCCTACTGATAACATTGAGCCATTATTAGAAATGGTTATTGATCATATTCCTGAACCTAAGATAGAAGAGGGTACTACTCAAATGCTTATTACATCTTTAGACTTTTCATCATTTACGGGTAGAATAGCTATTGGGCGATTAACAAGAGGTGAATTAAAAGTTGGGCAAAATATTTCTCTGGTAAAAAGAGACGGAAGTATTGTAAAGTCAAAAATTAAAGAATTACACATATTTGAAGGTTTAGGAAGAAAGAAGGTAGATGAGGTTCAAGCTGGAGATATTTGCGCAATAGTTGGATTAGAAGGTTTTGAAATTGGTGATACTGTTGCAGATTGGGAAAGTCCAGAGGGCTTAAAAACCATAGCTATTGATGAGCCAACTATGAGCATGTTATTTACTATTAATGATTCTCCTTTCTTTGGAAAAGATGGTAAATATGTTACATCTCGCCATATTAAGGAAAGATTAACTAAAGAACTTGAAAAGAACCTAGCCCTTAGAGTTGAAGAAACTGATAGTGCCGATAAATTTATGGTATTTGGTCGTGGTGTTCTTCATTTATCTGTATTAATTGAAACGATGCGTCGTGAAGGTTATGAATTACAAATTGGGCAGCCCCAAGTAATCATAAAAGAGGTAGATGGTGTTAAATGCGAACCTGTAGAAGAAATGACTATTGATTTACCAGAAGTTGTTTCTGGTAAGGCTATTGAAATGGTTACTATGCGTAAAGGCGAAATGCTTAGTATGGAAGCTAAAGGTGATAGAATGGTTTGTGAATTCATTATACCTTCAAGAGGAATAATCGGATTGAGAAATCAGTTATTAACTGCTACGGCTGGAGAAGCTATTATGGCACACAGATTTAAAGAATATCAACCTGTAAAAGGAGGTATTCCAGAGCGTCAAAATGGGAGTTTAGTTTCTATGGAAAATGGTCAAGCAATTCCTTATTCTATAGATAAGTTACAGGAGAGAGGTAAGTTTTTTATTGATCCAGGTGAAGATATTTATGAAGGTCAGGTTATTGGAGAAAATTCTAGAGGTGATGACATGACAGTAAATGTTACCAAAACAAAAAAGTTAAGTAACGTACGTTCTTCCGGGGCTGATGACAAAGCTAAAATTGTTCCTGCAATTAAGTTTTCTTTAGAGGAGGCTTTAGAGTATATTCAGAAAGATGAATATGTGGAGGTTACTCCCAACCATTTAAGATTAAGAAAGGTTCTATTAAAAGAAGTAGATCGTAAACGAAATAAATCAATCTAAATTAATAGATTTGTAAAAATTAATTAAAAGAGAGGTTCTTGTTTAGGGTTTCTCTTTTTTTATCTTGTTTATTTAATGGAAATATTTGGTATTACATTAACTGAATACGTAGGTTATTTAGCTTCACTTATGGTGCTCCTTTCTTTTACAATGAAACGTATTAAAATGTTAAGAGTTCTTAATATGTTAGGGTGTATATTATTTGTGATTTATGGGTTTTTAATGCCTACTTTAAGAATAGGCTTACCAATAATCATTGCAAATACCGCTATATTTTCAGTCAATTTGTTTTACCTAGTTAAAAAAAATGATAAGTAGTTCTTCCTATTTATTAATGTGGTTTAATTCCTTTTAATCGATAATTGATTTTGTATATTTGGCATTGCCAATAACTACCCTAACAAGTTTACTAAATTGTAAATTAGCTATTAAAATTTAGATTAGTGCACAATTGAAAAAATTAATTGAATACATAAATAAGCATGTTTTAGTTAAGGTAGCGTCATTACAAATGGCTTCTGTATCAACTAGAATAATTGCTGGCTTATTAACCTCAAAGGCTATTGCTGTATTTATTGGAGCCGAAGGTATGGCTGTAATAGGTAATCTTAGGAATTTTGTTTCTTCTTTCCAGTCAATATCAATATTAGGATTTTATAAAGGTGTTGTTAAATACATATCAAGGTTTAAAGATGATGTTTCAGAATTAAGTAAAACTATCTCTACTGTTTTTTATTCTGGTTTCATTGCCACTATTTTAGTTTCGGTATTTTGTTATTTCAATGCAGAAGCAATTAATAATGTTATTTTTCCAAATTATAATAACTACACACTGGTAATAAGAGTTTTTGCTATTGTATTGCCTTTTTATGCTTTAAATATGTTTTCATTTTCTATAATGAATGGTTTTTCTAAGTATAAAATCTTAATAATAATTAACATAATTGGGCAGATTTTAAGCGTTTCAGTAGCCTTGTTATTAATTTATCAAGAAAGGCTCAAGGGGGCTTTGATATCTGTGGCAATTGCAGAGTCATTAATATTTTTAATAACCCTAGTTGGAGTTACAAATAGAAGGAGTTTAGTGCCTTTAATAAGTGCAAACAAGTTTAGTTATGGTTTGTTTAAAAAGTTAAGTTCGTATTCTGCAATGGCACTTTTTACAACCATTATTTTACCATTAGTAGCTATTGCGATAAGGTCTTATATAATAGAAAATATAGGTTATAAAGATGCTGGTTTTTGGGAAGCAATGACTAGAATATCTAAATACTACTTAATGTTTATTACTTCTATAATGACCCTTTATATATTACCTAGATTTAATGAAATAAATAGTGCAGAAGAGTTTAGAAAAGAAGTTTTTAGTTTTTATAAAACTGTAATACCAATATTAACAGTGGGGTTGTTGGCAATCTATTTGTTAAAGCCCATTATAGTTTCTGTAATTTTAACTGATGAATTTGAACCCGTTGAAGGATTATTTTTATGGCAGCTATTGGGTGATTTTATAAAAGTATTGTCTATGGTTTTGGCATTTCAGTTTATAGCAAAAAAAATGTTTTGGCATTATGTTTTGACTGAGGCATTCTTAATAGTAATTCTTTATGCTAGTAGTATTTATTTTCTAAATTATTTTGATAATGTTAAAGGAGCTGTAATAGCTCATTTTGTTAGTTATACTATTTACTTTATGGTTATTTTAACCATTTTTGGAAAGTCACTTTTTGGTAATGTAAGAGAGAAAACAATTTAATATTACTTTTAAAGTTATATATTGGAACTTCTGTTTTAAATAAATGAAATTTAATTTTTTTGGTTCTTCACGTTTACTAAAAGCTTCATATTACAACGCTTTATTGGTATTAGTCAAGGTGTTGTCTGGTATTATTTCTTCTAAGGTTGTGGCTGTTTATTTAGGTCCATCAGGTTTAGCATTATTAGGTAACCTAAAGAGTTTTTTAGGTACTGCCTCTAGTTTTACTGCAGAAGGATATCAAAACGGAATAATTAGATATGTCTCTGAGAATAGTGAAGAAACTTCACGAAAGGCTAAAATTACTACTACTGTATTTCAATTAAGCACTTTGTTTTCCATTTTAATAGGATTAATCCTTTGGTTTTTCTCTATTACTTGGAGTCAATATTTATTTAAAACTGCAGATTATGATTTTATAATTAAAATTGTAGCTATTGGTTTACCATTTTGGTCATTTAATTTACTTATTATTTACATTCTTAATGGGCTTGAAAATTATAAAAAATTAGTTGCTGTTAGTTCTGTTTTGAGTATAGTTAATATGCTGACTTCAATACTTTTAATAATTAAATTTAATTTGATTGGAGGACTTATTGCTGTTATATTAGGGCCTGTTATAGTTTTTGTTGTAAATATTATTGTATTAGGAAGTGAACGACATATATTATTAAACCTGTTTAAATTTAAGCTGTTTAAATTTTATGTTGTGAAAGATATGAGTGCATATCTGTTAATGGCTATTTATTCTACAGCAATAGTGTCTATAACCGTTTTATTAATTAGAAATTTAATAATTGAAAAATTAAGTATAGATGAGGCTGGTTATTGGGAGGCAATGAATAGAATTTCTACTTTTTATTTGATGTTTTTTACAAGTTTAACCTCCTTTTATTTGCTACCAAGACTTTCTAAAATAAGTGATTCTAGAGTTTTTAAAAGTGAACTTAAAGGTTTTTACTCTTTAAGCATTCCTTTATTAGTAGTAAGTTTTATTATAATTTATTTTTTGAGGTTTTTTATTTTAAAACTTTTATTAAGTGATGATTTTTTGCCTACATCAAGTTTGTTCTTTTGGCAGCTTGTTGGAGATTTTATAAGCATTTTGGCAATAGCTCTAGTAAAACAATTTCATGCAAAACGTATGGTTCAAGCTTATTTAATATGCAATGGAATATTAAATATTTTGTATTATGTGATTAGTTGTTATTTTATTGAAATCTATGGATTAATTGGAGTAACAAAAGCTTATGCATTAAGTTATTTAGTTTATCTAATAATTGTATTTATTTTTGTATTCAGTTACTTCAAAAGAAATAATAGGTTAAAGCATGAGTAAATATTTAAATATTTCTTTGGTAAGAATCTTTATTCTATTTGCTTATCCAGTTGTATTATCTTTTTTCTTGGAGTTTTTTATTCAGGAACCAAGCTATTCTACAATACCAAATTTAATAGAGAATATTATTTTTGGGCTTTTATTAGTTCTGGTAATCAACCAAATTGTAACTTCTTCAATTGGGAAAAAAATAGCAAGTCTTTTAATTGTATTTTTTTATTTTGTAATTTTCATTGAAACTGCACTATTTCTACTTTTCCAGATTAGGGTAAATGCCGCTTACATATATGTGGTGTTAAATACCAATTACAATGAGGTAAAGGAATTTAGCTCAGTATATTATAGCCATAGCTTAGTTTGGTTGTTTTTATTCTTTATACCTTTAATTTTTCGAAAATATTTTAAAAAAACGTACTTGCCAAGAGGTACTAGTTTCAAAAAGATTTTTTTTAGTATAGCTCTAATAGTTATGTTAATTGTTATAATTAAGGTTAATCATTTTGGTAAATGGAACCTCCCTTTTATTTCTGCTAAATCTTTTGTTGAGTATAATAATCAATTAAAAGAAATTGAAAATGCAAGCAAAGAAATTGGCAATTTAAAAGCAAACTTAACTACCAATAATGAAACCATTGTAGTAGTTGTTGGTGAATCTACCACAAGAAATAATATGGGTGTATATGGGTATTATAGAAATACAACACCATTATTAAGTTCTTTTATAGATTCTATATTTGTATATAAGGAAGTAATTAGTTCACAGGTGAATACAACTGGGGCTATTTATGATGCATTTTATAAGAATAGCGGAAATACATCTAATTCTCTGATACAATATTTGAATGTGTCCGGTTATAAAACATACTGGATTTCTAATCAAAGACCTGTAGGTTTAAATGATAATTTAGTTTCTAAATTGGCATCAGGTGCTGATGAAAGTGTGTTTTTAAGCTATAATGACTTTAGGCATGACACATATTATGATGAAATTTTATTGCCAATTTTAGATGAAAAGCTTACCATTAAAAGCAGAAAAGTAATTTTTTTACATTTAATAGGAACACATTATGATTACCGGAAGAGGTACCCCTCTGAGTTCGAAAAATTTACTTCTAAAAATAACAATAAAAAAGTTGATATTGTAGATAGCTATGATAATGCTGTATTATATAATGATAGTATTGTATATCAAATTATAAAAAAGGTAGGTTCATCAACATCAAAATCTGCAGTTATTTATTTTTCCGATCATGGGGAGGAGGTTTTTAGAAAAAAGGAAATTTTTGGACATTTTCAGGATAACCCTACATCTCCAATGTACGAAATTCCATTTTTGGTTTATTTTGGTCCCGATTTCGAAAAGCCTCAAGGTTTTGTTATAGATGAATCAAGGAAGTATATAATGAGTGATTTTACAAATACTTTAATGCATTTTACTGGAATAGAATGTGTCGATCTAGATTTATCTAGAAGCTTGTTTAGTGAGAATTTTATTGAACGTGAAAGAATGATAAATGAAAATTTAGATTTTGACAGTTTTAAGTTAAATGAAGAACAATAAAAAGACAGTAGGTTTATTAATTGACAGGTTGAGTGGAGGTGGAGCCGAACGATCTGCCGGCCTAATTTCTACTATTTTATCTAACCTTGGTTATGAAGTTTTTATAATTGTCTTGTTTGATGATGTTGTGTATCCATATTCGGGTAAACTAATTAATTTAGGTAAGTATAAATCAGGATCCAGATCTATTAAGAATAAGCTTTGGCGATACTGGAAAATAAAAGATGTTATTATAAAAAATCAATGTGATTTACTGCTAGATTTTAGGATTAAAGACCTTGTTTTAAGAGAGTTTGTTCTAAATAAAGTTGTTTTAAAAACTAAAGTAGTAAATATGGTTAGAAGCTCAAATTTAGAACTGTATTTCACTAAAAATAAATGGTTGGCTAAATATTTATATAAAAATTACTGTGGTATTAATGTAGTATCCCATAAAATGCAAGAGTTAGTAGAGAAGCGTTATGGCTTTAGGAATGTTAAAACTATATATAATTCTATAGATTTTGATTATGTGAGTGAATTGGCACAAAAGAATGTTTTAATTAATGAAAAATTTGTCATTGCGGTAGGTAGATTAGATCCAGTTAAACAATTTGACAAACTTATTGAAGCGTATTCAAAGTCCATTTTACCAAGTAATAATATTCAACTGTTTATAATCGGCAGTGGAGATGAAGAAGTGAGTTTAAGAAAAATAGTAGATAAGAATAATTTAACCTCTAAAGTTAAATTGTTTAATTTTCAAGAAAATGTTTTTAAATATATTAGTAAATCTGAGTTCTTGGTTTTATCAAGTGAATATGAAGGATTTCCTAGGGTTTTACTGGAGTCAATGGCTTGTGGAGTACCGGTAGTCTCTTTTAATTGTGATACGGGGCCGGATGAAATTGTTATTAACGAAGTAAATGGACTTTTAGTTGAAAATCAAGATTTTGTTGAATTAACAAAAGCAATGAATAATATGATTGATAATAAAGAGTTGTATAAAAAATTAAGAGCAAATTCAATAAAAAGTGTGCAAAAATTTTCATTAAAATCAATTAATGATTCATGGGATGTTTATATGAAGTATTTAATATCTTTTAAAAGTTAGGTAAGTTTTTTTCAAATAGAAGAAAAGAAAAGTAGGTAAATAATACTTGATTTTTTGAACTACTGTTAAAGTAGTGACATTAATTTTCTTTTTATAAAACTTAACTTTATCCTTATTTCTTTCCATTTTAAATAAGACAACCAATCTAAAGTGAACAAAATCCAAGAATTTTTGTAAATCCTTATTATCATTGTTTATTAGATATTTTTCATAATTAGGAATTTTACGGATGAAATTGCTGTTAGGAGCCGTTAACTGGTTTTTTAGTCCAATTCTATAATAGGTCTTAAATCCTTTATAATAAATTAAATTGTAAACGCTAAAACACCTTATGTAAAAATCGTCCTCTTCGCCGTAATTTATATTTTCATCAAAATAACCCACATTTTCAAACACTAATTTGTTTATTACTAATGAGCTGGGACCCATAATGTTTTTTAAAAGTTTAAAGAAATTAGTAATAACTTTTATGTTGCCTGTTTCAAACGGTACCGCCTTTAATTCAGGAAAACCATTATGCTTTAATAGCTTAACATTAGTTGCAAATACAACTTGTTCAGGATGATTTTTTATTAAATAGTTAATTGTTTCTAAAAAATCTACCATCCATAAATCATCGGCATCAAGAAAAGCAATAAACTTACCCTTAGCATGGTTTATTCCCTTATTTCTAGAAGCACATAAGCCACTGTTCTTTTGCCTGATTATTTGAATGCGGTCATCATTGAAGCTATTTACAACATCATAACTTTTATCTGTGCTGCCATCATCAATTATAATAATCTCAAAATCTTTAAATGTTTGATTTATAACACTACTTAAGGTGTCTTTAATGAAGAATTCCTTATTGTAAAGCGGGATTATTACAGAAAAAAAAGGCATTATTTTTTTAAGTTAATAGCACAAAAATAACTTAATCTAAATAACTCAAAAATATAAAGCGATGGGTTGTTTGATTTTAAGTTACTTTTAAAAATTGAATAACAAAGTTTATTGATTAAGGCAAAAATATAGTTTAACTTAAAACGTTCAATTTTTTTAAAAATTCTAAGAAAAGTTATAAAATTTGGTTCAATCAATTCTTTAGTATAAATAAAATTAAGGTTTTTTAAACCTTTTATAGTCTTGTTAACATAAACATCGTTTAAATCAACATCTCCATGTAAAACAGGGTTGTCAATATGTTTAATGTTGGCTTTTATTTTATATAAATTATATGAAAATAAAGTGTCCTCATGTCCGTATTGGGTAATAGCCTTTTCAAAACCTATTTTATTAAATACGTTTCTTTTTATTAAAGTATTATTGAAAAGAACGCACTTATAGGGGTTTTGGTTTCTTTGGCTAACAGTTTGGTCCTCCTTTTTTATCCCATATTTCCAACGTAATTTTCGGTTTGAACTCACAGATTTTGGATGGATTCGTCCCCCATAAATTACATCAGCGTTTTTAATAAACTCAATATATTTATTTATAAAATTAGTATCTATTATAACAGAATCACTATCAATAAATAAAAGGTTTTCATATTTGGAAACTCTTGCTAATTCATTACGATTATTACTTAAACCTATATTTTTATTTAATGAAAAAAATTGGCAGTGTCTTAATTCATTTATTTTTTCGTTTTCAGTATTATGCGGTGAATTTGAACCATCATCAATACAAATAATTTCATATTTTAATTCGGTATTAAAAACTAGTTCTTCTAATTTAGATACCAAGGGAAACGCGTTATAATTGTATGTTGGAATTAAAATTGAAAGCATTATTTATTAAGAATTAATACTGTTTCAGGCGATTTAAATCCAAAATACACGTTTTCATCAATTTCTTCAAAAGTCTTAACATTAACTTTAAAACCTATAATTGATAAGCGCTTTTTTAAACCATCAATTGAATATATTCTAACATGATCTTCCTGTCCAAAATGACTAAGTCTGTCTTCTTCAGAGATAATAGAATAGTCTTCATATATCTCACCTTCTTTAAAAGGCGTTTGAACAAAAATTACGCCATTGGGTTTTAAGACTCTGTAAAGTTCTTTCATAGCTTTTATATCATCTGTTATATGCTCTAAAACATGGTAACAAATTATTATATCAAATTTGTCTTTTGGTTGGTCAATTTTAGTAATATCGAACTTATAATCGGCTAAAAATTCATCTTCAAAATCTGTGCTATAATATTCTATCTCCTTCTTTTTTAGTATTCTATAAAGGCTTCTTGATGGGGAAAAATGAAGTACTTTACCTTTAATTGATTTTTCAGAGTTTAACAACTGCCATAATCTTCTATTTCTTGATAAGCTTCCGCAACAAGGGCACAATAAGTCTCCGTTATCTAATTTAGTGAAACGACTTAGCTTGTTATTACAGATATTGCATTGATGAGATTTTCCTTTATAAAGCAATCCATATATGGAACGGAAAAACAATTCATTCTTAAATAAAAACCTCCTAGGAATAAGTGCTTTTATAAGTTTTTTAATTAAAAGATACATGTTGTTAGGCTTTCCTTTGTACTACCTCATAAATCTGATTATCATCACATTTTAAAGTCTTACTTGGGTATTTTAAAAGTAATGCATAATCATGTGTAGCCATTAAAATGGTATTACCGTTTTTATTGATGTCCTGTAATACCTTCATTACCTCTACACTGGTTTGGGGGTCTAAATTTCCAGTAGGTTCATCAGCAAGAATTAGCTCAGGATCATTTAATAATGCTCTAGCAATAGCAATGCGCTGTTGTTCGCCACCAGAAAGCTCATGTGGGAATTTAAAGCCTTTGGTTGTCATGTCAACCTTTGCTAAAACTTCTTCAACCTTTGCATTCATTTTTTCTTTGTCTTTCCACCCCGTAGCTTTTAAAACAAAAAGTAAATTGTCATTAATAGTTCTATCAATTAGTAATTTGAAATCTTGAAAAACAACACCCAATTTTCGTCTTAAAAAAGGAATGTCTTTTTCTTTAAGGCTTTTCAAATCGTATTCCACTATATGACCTTCACCTTCTTTTAAAGGTAAATCACCATAAAGTGTTTTCATGAAACTACTTTTTCCTGTACCCGTTTTACCAATTAAGTAAACAAATTCACCTTTATTAATTTCAACATTAACATTAGAAAGTACAAGACTATCTCTTTGATAAATAGAGGCGTCTTTTAATTGTAAAATAGTATTTGACATAAAGCAAATTAAAGGTTTCTTTGTTGTTGTAAATGTATTGTTTAAAATGTCAAAACCCAAACTCCAAAACTCAAAATATATTTTATGGATTATACTAAAGTTTAGGATTTTTGGTTTTATGTCTTCTGTATTCTGTTTATTTTAACATTTAATAACTCAAATTATAATTATGGCACGATTATTTCGTTATAGGTTTGGTATTAAATTATCTTTGATTTCAATTAAAAACGAGTAGTCAATGGCTAAAAAAATAATTACCTCCCTTTTAGTAGCTTTCAGTTTTAGTTTTAACCTTTTTGCCCAACAATCAGCGGCTTATACTAATAATAGGGTTGATTATCAAAAAGCATTATCTCTATATAATAATCAGCAATATTTGGCAGCACAGTCTTTGTTTGGTAGTGTGAAAAAATCGGTCAAGGAAAGCATTTTACAATCAGATTGTTCTTATTACATCGCTAATTGTGCTGTAAGGTTAAATCAACAAAATGCAGATCAGTTAGTAGAAGATTTTGTTAAGGAGTATCCCACTAGTACAAAGCGTAATACGGCTTATGTAGATGTTGCAGATTACTATTTTGAAAACTCTAAGTATGCTAGAGCTAGAAAATGGTATAATAAAGTTAATGAAGAAGCCTTAGGAAGAAATGAAAAAGAGAAGTTTAACTTTAATAATGGTTATTCTGCTTTTTCAACAAAGCAATATAGAGATGCAAAAAAGTATTTGTCACGTGTTGAAACCTCTCAAGAATATGGCTCTCAAGCAAAGTATTATATTGGTTTTATGGCTTATGAGGGTGATGATTATGATCAAGCTAATGAATATTTTGAGCAAGTAAGTGATCAAGAACGTTACAAAGAAAAGTTATCTTATTACCAGGCAGATTTGAACTTCAAATTGGGAAATTTTGAAAAGGCTATTGAATTAGCTAAAGAAAGGCTTCCAGAAAGTGATGAGGAGGAAGTTTCAGAATTGTCAAAAATCATAGGTGAGAGTTATTTTAATTTAGAAGAATATGCGGCTGCTATTCCTTATTTAACGGCCTACCAAGGCAAGAATGGAAAACGTGATAGAACAGGTAAATGGAACAACACTGATTATTATCAACTTGGATATGCGCATTATAAACAAGGCGATTACGAAAAAGCCATATCTGAGTTTAATAAAATAATCGGCGGTAATAATTCAATTGCACAAAATGCCTACTATCATTTAGGAGAAAGTTACATCAACCTAGATAAAAAACAAGAAGCATTAAATGCATTTAGATATGCCTCTCAAATGAGTTTCGATTTAAAAATTCAAGAAGATGCTTGGTTAAACTATGCTAAGATTAGTTACGAAATAGGAAACCCTTATCAATCGGCTCCACAAGTTTTAGCTGGTTATTTGGAGAAGTATCCTGATACCAGTTATAAAGAAGAAATTGAAACACTATTAATAGACTCATACATTACTTCAAAAAATTATATGGAAGCTCTTAAACTGTTAGAAGGAAAAAAGAGTTTTGAAAATAAAGTAGCATATCAAAAAGTGGCTTTTTATAGAGGAATTGAGTTATATAATGAAAATCAATATTTAGAAGCTGAATCGTTATTTGATGAATCTTTAAAAGAACCACGAGACGATAAATACACAGCAAGAGCAACCTTTTGGAAAGCGGAGGCAGATTACAATTTAACCAATTTTGAAGATGCATTAATTGGCTTTAAACAGTTTCAGCAGGCAGGTTCAAGCACTCCTGAAACTCAGAATTTAGATTATAATTTAGCTTATACCTATTTCAAATTGAAGAATTATGGAAAAGCTACTGATCATTTCAATGATTTTATTAATACTAAAAAGGATGATAAAGTTAGGTTGAATGATGCCTATTTACGTTCAGGAGATGTTCACTTTGTAACCAGTAATTACAGTAACGCCATTAAAGCCTACAATAATGCCATTAAATTAAGTGAAATAGATTCAGATTATCCGGCATTTCAAAAAGCTATTAGTGTTGGGTACTTGGGGCAATTTTCAAAGAAGATTAAAGAACTAGAAGCTTTTATTTCAGATTATCCAAAATCTAAACTTCGTGATGATGCTATGTATGAATTGGGTAATTCATATGTAAAAGCAAATGAGACCGATAAGGCTATGAGTGTTTATGATCGTTTAAACTCGGAATATAGAATGAGCACTTTTGTGCCGAAGGCTTTATTACGTCAAGGGTTAGTATATTATAATGGAAATGAAAATGAACGCGCTTTAACCAAGTTTAAAAAAGTTGCAGGAAGTTACCCTGGAACACCAGAAGCGGTTCAAGCCGTATCTACAGCTAAATTAATTTATATTGATCTAGGACGAGTTGACGATTACGCTAATTGGGTGAAAACACTAGATTATGTTGAAGTTACCGACTCTGAATTGGATAATGCTACTTATACAGCAGCAGAAAAGCAATATTTAGATGGAAATACAGATAGAGCCATTAGGCAGTTTAATGGTTATGTGAATGACTTTCCAAACGGATTACATATTCTTCAGGCTCATTTCTATTTGGGTCAGTTATATTACAAAAAAGGATTAGTTGCCAATGCAGCTCCTCATTATAAATTTATAGTTGAAACGTCGCAAAGTGAATATACAGAAGAAGCATTATCACGTTTGTCTCAATATTATTTAGAAGAAAAGACTTGGAATAAAGCTATTCCAATATTACAACGTTTGGAAGAGGAGGCTAACTATCCACAAAATGTAGTATTTGCACAATCTAATTTAATGAAAGCAAATTATCAATTAGAAAACTATAGTGAAGCCGTTTCTTATGCCGAAAAAGTATTGACGAGTTCAAAAATTGATAATAAAATTAAGAGTGATGCTTATATCATTATTGCGCGTTCTGCGATAAAAACGGGTGATGAAGACAAGGCAAAAACAGCGTTTTCGCAAGTGGAAAAAGTAGCAACTGGTGAAACTGCGGCAGAAGCACTTTATTACAATGCCTACTTTAAAAATAAAGAAGGAGAGCATGCAGCATCTAATAAATCGGTACAAAAGTTAGCTAAAGATTATTCAGGTTATAAATATTACAGTGCCAAAGGATTGGTGCTAATGGCTAAGAATTTCTATGCTCTAGATGATGCTTTTCAAGCCACTTATATTTTAGAAAGTGTCATTGGAAATTTTGCTGAATTTGAGGATGTTGTTGATGAAGCTAAAGAAGAGCTAAGTAAAATAAAAGCCGAAGAATCAAAGACTAATTCATCTATTCAGTCAGAATAAATCATCAATCGTAAAAATTAAGAATATGCGCAAGCACGTAAAACATATATTAAGTGTCATCACCATATTAAGTGTAACCCTTGTTTTTTCTCAAAAAAGAGATAAGGATACTATTAACACGGGTGTTATAGATGTTGTAAAACCATATACACCTTCAATTTCTGACGCCTTTAAAGTAAAAGAAATTCCATCATTAGATGATGAAACTACAGAGAATAAGAAAGACGTTAAGTATAATATTTTCTCATTTCCAGTGGCCTCAACCTTTACACCAGCAAAAGGAAAGGCAGCGGTTGTTGAAAAAAGAAAACCGATAAAGTTATATGATAATTATGCCACAATAGGCGTGGGCACTTACACTACTATTTTGGGCGAAGTATATTTAAACCATGCCATTAGCAGAAACGAAAGTGTTGGCGGTTATGTTAGTCATAATTCTTCGCAAGGTGGAATTGACGGTGTATCTTTTGATGATAATTATTCTATTTCCAAAATTAATTTAAACTATGCAACTAGGTTAAGAGACCTGTCTTGGAATGTGGAAGCAGGGTTTAATCACCTAATGTACAATTGGTATGGTGTAGCTCCTTCTTTTATTAATACGGCAATAAGTGATGCCATTAATGAGGAGCACAGCTTTTATGACGCCCATTTTGGTGGAGATATTTCTTTTGAAAATACCTATATAAATTCTGGGAGTTTCTTTTTTAGACGATTTGGAGATAACCAAGGTTCTGGTGAAAACAGGTTTTTGGTAAGCACTCAAATTGATATTCCAGTAGATAGAGAAGAGATATCAACTACATTTAAATTTGATTATTTAAAAGGAACTTTTGATAGAAGTTATGAATTTAACCAAGAGTTTAATTATGGGAATTTTATAGTATGTGCTGCACCAACTTATGAAATGAAACAGGATGATTTAACGGTTAATGTGGGGATTACTGCCGCTTATTTAAGAGATTCAGAATCTAAAGAAAGTAAGTTTTATATCTACCCGAATGTTACGGCTACATATAGATTGGTAAATGACGTTTTGATTGCCTATGGAGGTATTGAAGGTGGATTAATTCAGAATTCTTATTTCGATTTTGCTTCTGAAAACCCCTTTGTATCACCTACATTGTTTATGATGCCAACAGACCAACAATACAATGCGTATATTGGTTTAAAAGGTAAGCTTTCAAGCAATATGAGTTATAATATTAATGGACTCTACAAAGCAGATAGAAACAAAGCTCTGTTTAAAAACAACGACATTACTTTAATGACAGATCAAGCCTATTCTTATGGTAATTCTTTTGGAATAGAATATGACAATGTAGATACTTTTGGTGTTGCAGGTGAAATAAATGTAGATGTAAACCGAAACTTTAAATTAGGTATAAAAGCTGAGTATTTTAGTTATTCTACTGATGATGAAGCCGAGGCTTGGAACCTCCCAGATTTTAAGGGCTCTCTGTTTATGGATTACCAAATTGACGAGCATTGGTTTACGGGAGCCAACCTGTTTTACATAGGCGAAAGAAAAGATCAATATTTTTTAAATGATGGTATTACAGTAGCTTCTCCGTTTACAGTGGTGCTAGATAGTTATTTTGATGCCAATGCTCATTTGGGTTATCATATTAATGATCAAATTTCGGTGTTTGCTAAAGCTAACAATATTGCCAATAATGCTTATCAACGTTGGCAAAATTTCCCAGTGCAAAGTATTCAGTTTTTGGCAGGTGCCACTTTTAAGTTTGATTTTTAATAATACATTTCCGAATGATTCAAATAATCTTAGAGTTTTTAGCTTGGATTGGGTTGGATTATGGGGATTATCAACATCGAAAACGGATAAGAAAAAAAGAAAAAGAAGATGGTGTTAAAAGGCCTTTGCAAAAGTTCTTTTTACAACCCAGTGTTAAAATTGTCTTTTTTGTTTTGATTATAACTTGTTTAGGCTCATTTGCTTTTTTTTCTTATCAATATAGGATGATTTATCAAGAGAAAACTAAAAAGGAAATTTCAAATATTAGGAATTGGACTGAAAAATGGTATGAGA
Organism: Seonamhaeicola sp. MEBiC01930; assembly: GCF_045277075.1. Taxonomy (GTDB): domain Bacteria; phylum Bacteroidota; class Bacteroidia; order Flavobacteriales; family Flavobacteriaceae; genus Seonamhaeicola. Next base: position 2,720,954 of record NZ_CP104270.1, read on the forward strand.
AGTTTGGATTTTATCCTAATGATTTAAATGAGATTATAGGCAATAGTCCTATGAGAAAAAACTGGAATAAAGATGCTTGGGGAAGAGAGTATAATTATGCTGTAATAAATAACGGAACAGCTTTTGTCATTGTCTCTTCCGGAAAAGATGGACGATTTGGCACCAAGGATGATATTAGTTGTGAATAAACCTAACTCAACCTAGCCAAATAATCAAAATGCTCACCTTCCATAACCAACTCACATTCTAAACCAACAGTTTTACAAGCCAACTTTAATGTATTAAAATCTAAATAAAGCCATTTTAATGGTGTTTCTTTTTCACCTTTATAACTAATGAAATAATCTAGTTCACCATAATATTCAGCATTGGTGTCAACCCAAAAGCCACCATCTTCATCTTCGAACATATATTTAATATCAGACGAATCAATTAAAATTTGTCCATTTGGTTTTAATAGATTTTTTAGATGTTTTAAATTTTTAGAAACCTGAATTATTTCCTGAAAAATGCCGGTGCCATTCATTAACAAAAGAATAGTGTCGAACCTTTCGGTTTCATCTAGTAAATCTATGGCTTTAGCATTTGTAACGCCTCGTTGTTTTGCCACATGAATCGCTCCTCTAGAAATATCTATAGCTTTTACGTTGAGTCCTTTCTTTTCTAAATACAAACTATGGCTTCCAGTACCGCAACCCACATCAAGTATAGAGCCTTTAGCCAATTGTAATGCCTTTTGTTCCAGTTTAGGCATTTCAGAATAATTTCTAAATAAATAGGGTAGTGGTAAGATGTCCTCATCAGAAATACTTGTAGACGTGATGATGTCTTCGGTATAATTACCGTTTTGATAATCTAATAAAGCTTTACCAAAAATGTCTTTCATTTAAATTACTTTTGCGCTATGCAAGACATTATTGATAATCTTCCAAAGCAGGCCAAAGATAAACATAACGAGAACAAAAAGTTCTTTCAGAAGCTTAAAAAGAAAGCTCCAAAAAATATGGACTATATCATGCAAGAATTGCATGATAATGAGTTTGAAAAAACTGATTGTTTACAATGCGCCAATTGTTGTAAAACTACAGGACCGCTATTTACGGATAAAGATGTTGCACGTATTTCAAAATCTTTCAGAATAAAGCCTCAGCAGTTTATTGAACAATATTTGAGAATAGATGAGGAGAACGATTATGTATTGCAAAATGTACCATGTACTTTTTTGGGAGCAGATAATTATTGCTCCATTTATGATGTGAGACCTAAGGCATGTAGAGAGTTTCCACATACCGATAGAAAAAAGTTTCAACAAATATCTAATCTTACCCTAAAAAATGTGGCTATTTGTCCTGCGGCTTTCAATATTGTTGAGGAAATGAAGAAACGAATAAAATAATTATATTTATTACCAAAATAGTATTCATTTGGAAACACTTTTAAACTACTTTGAAAATATTCCTCCTTCGCATCGTGCTATGCTTATAGTTGGTGGTCTAACCATATTTTGGATTATTGAAGGTGCAATTCCTTTGTTTAAGTTCAAGTATAATAAGTGGAGACACGCTGTACCAAATTTATTTTTTAATCTAACCTTGATGATAGTTAATTTTCCATTGGCGTTTATGCTATTAAAAACGTCCGATTGGGTAAGAGATAATGATTTTGGACTCATCAATTGGTTACCAGAAATGTCATTAGGATTATATGCGTTTTTGGGTGTGTTTTTTCTTGACTTTTTCGGGGCATATCTACCGCATTTAATTGAGCATAAAGTAAAACCACTATGGATGGTACACTTAGTACATCATACCGATCATAAGGTTGATACCACAACCGCAAATAGGCATCATCCCATTGAAAGTGTTATTAGGTTTTTCTTTACGCTTTTAGGTGTTTTTGTGGTTGGGACTCCCATAGGTGTTGTGTTTTTATATCAAACAATTTCGGTATTAGCAACACAATTTAGTCATGCCAATATAAGGTTGCCAAAACGCATTGATAAGGCTATTAGTTATATATTGGTATCACCTGATATGCATAAAGTACATCATCATTACAGGCTGCCGTATACCGATTCTAATTATGGAAATATTTTTTCGGTTTGGGACAGACTTTTAGGTACTTATATGGAATTAGATACAGAAAAGTTGGTTTATGGAGTTGATGTGTTTCCAGATGAGAAGAAAAATCAACATATCGGTGAATTATTAAAACAACCGTTTCAGAAATATGACAAACCAACAGTAGCTCCAGATGAATAATTAATTATTATTTGGGCGTTACCCTCTCGGGTCGGGCTTTCACTACTCAATCCCTCCTTCGTCGGGGATTTCAAACATACCGTTCAATCCCTAACGCAAAAGCTACTAATTGTAAATCAAATACTTTTCTCTGATTTTCTTAAAAGTCTCTATATCTTCTTGCCATGTAGCTTTAATTTCTTCTCCAGTTAATTTAGATTCAATTTGTTGTTGAAGCTTTGTAGTTCCGGCTAGTTTAGTAAAGAAATCGTTGAAAAATTTAGTTTTATCTTTAGTGTTGTTATATGCTATAATTAACCAATAAAGATTTATGCTGTCAAGATTTTTTATAAAAGTTAAATCTTCACCATAACAAACTTTTCCTTGATGTTTAGGATATTTGGCACCTTCGTTTGGGTTTGGTGTAAATTGATATTTATAAACTTCCGGATATAAAAAAGGGCTTCCAAAAATTTGAAACTGATTTTCTGTACCTCTTCCTGCACTAACATTTGTGCCTTCAAAAAAACATAAACTAGGGTAAAGATTAATAGCAATATCATTAGGTAAATTAGGACTTGGCTTTATAGGTAAACTATATTTGGTATTATGAGTGTAATGCTCAACGGGGATTACTTTTAGTTCACATGTAATACCATTTTTTAACCATTTTTCACCGTTAATCATTTTTGCATATTCACCAATAGTCATTCCATGAACAACAGGAATGGGGTGCATTCCAACAAAGCTTTTATGTTCAAGTTCTAAAATAGGGCCATCAATATAATGCCCGTTTGGATTTGGACGGTCTAAAATTAGCACAGGTATATTAGCTTCAGCACATGCTTCCATAACATAATGCAAAGTTGAAATGTAAGTATAAAAACGTGCTCCTACATCCTGAATATCAAAAACAACCACATCTACACCTGTTAGCTGTTCTAGTTTTGGTTTTTTATTACTTCCGTAAAGCGAAACAATAGGTAAATTGGTTTTGGTATCAACACCATCTTTAACCACTTCACCAGCATCAGCTTTTCCTCTAAAACCATGTTCTGGAGCAAATACTTTTTTAATATCAACCTTCTCAGAAAGTAATGAATCCACTAAATGTGTGTAGCCTTTATCATTAAAAATAACCGATGTCTGATTAGCAACAATTCCCACGCTTTTTCCTTTTAACAAAGGTAAATAAGCTTCTGTCTGGTTAGCACCAACAATGACACTTGTGTCACCCAGAACTTGTTTCAGGGTCTCATCATGTTTTCCATCTTCTTTCTTCACCTTAGAAGCGCAAGAAATAAGTACTAAAACAAATAATAAAACTGTATTTTTGAAAACATTAAACCTCATTGTATAAATTGAATTACGAGTATTTTATAGCTAAACGCATAATTAGTAGTAAGTCGTATAAAAGTAGTATTTCGGCACCAATAATAAAAATTGGAATTGCTGCAATTGCTATAGGGTTAATTGTTATGATGATTGCCATTGCAACGGGCATTGGTTTACAACAAAAAATAAGAGATAAGGTAGTAGCATTTAACGGGCATATTCTAATAACTAATTATGACAGTAATAATTCTGATGAAAGTATAATTCCAATTTCTATAAACCAAGATTTTTATCCGGAATTTACATCAGTGGAAGGTGTTCAACACGTACAAGGTGTTGCCTCAAAATACGGTGTTATTAGAACAGAAAAAGATTTTGAAGCGACTTATTTAAAGGGTGTTGGAGCAGATTATAATTGGAAATATTTTAAAGATTTCTTGATAGAAGGTAAACTTCCAGATTATTCTAATAAAAGAAATGAAGATGTTTTAGTGTCTAAGTATCTAGCTAATAGATTAGAATTGAAACTTAATGAAACCTTTCAAATGGTTTTCATTAAAGACGATCCTGAAAAGTTACCTAATATAATAACATATACTATTGTTGGTATTTATAACTCCGGATTTCAAGATTTTGATGCTAATTATATTATAGGAGATATACGCCATATTCAACGAATGAATAAATGGAATAAAGATGATGAAGGTAATTATACAGAAATAGGCAATTTCGAGGTTTTTATAGATGATTATTCTGAATTAGTTGAAAAGGGTTATGAGGTTTATGATAATACACCATCAGAACTAAATACTCAAACTATAACTCATAAATACAGTTCTATTTTTGAATGGATTAAGATATTTGATACTAATATTTATGGTATTATTGGTATTATGATTTTAGTTGCAGGTATAAATATGATAACAGCGCTTTTGGTTTTAATTTTAGAGAGAACCCAAATGATAGGAGTTTTAAAGGCATTAGGGAGCAGTAATTGGAGTATTCGTAAATTATTTTTGTATAATGCCTCTTACTTAATTATTCTTGGTTTGTTTTGGGGAAATATATTAGGACTTGGGTTGCTATTGGTGCAAAAGTATTTTAAACTTTTTCCATTAGATCCTAGTGTTTATTATGTTACTGAAGTACCTGTTTATATTAATTTTAGTTATATACTCATCTTAAATGTAGGTACACTTTTTTTATGTTTGCTAATGCTTTTAGTACCTTCTTATGTTATTACAAAAATTTCTCCTGTTAAGGCAATAAGATTTGAATAGCCTTTAATTTTTCTTTAACAAAAAGTTACCTAAATTTTTTTTTTTGACAAATTTTGTTATTTTTACCGATGAAATGCAATAAAAAACGATAAAAGGTATTTTTGCCCCTAACCAAAAATGACTTACTTATGGATGTACAACAACTTTCTTTATCTGAAGATAATTGGAATAATGAATTAAATAATATTACAATTGATGCAAATATATTTTTGCTATTTGTGTCACCTAGCTTTAAAGAAAAAAACAGTTTTCTAAAATTATTAAACTCTTCCTACCCAAAAGCAACTATAATTGGATGCTCAACAGCAGGAGAAATATCAGATGTATCAGTGAATGATAAAACAGTTTCATTAACGGCAATTAAATTGAATAAGGTTACCCACAAAAAGGAATCTGTGTTAATTGATAATATGACAGGTAGTTTTGAAGCTGGATCAAGGTTAGCTAATAAATTAGCTGCTGATGATTTAAAACATGTTATAATACTTAGCGATGGATTAAATGTTAATGGAGCCGATTTAGTTTCTGGTTTAAAATCTAGAATCCCAGATGTAAGTATTACTGGAGGGTTAGCTGCAGATGGTTCTGATTTCAATGAAACTTTTATTATTAATAATGATGCTATTGTAGACAAAACTATTATTGGTTTAGGTTTATACGGAGATGAGTTAAAAGTAGGATATAGCTCAAAAGGAGGATGGGATAGTTTTGGTATAGAACGTCTGGTTACAAAATCCGAAAGCAATATTTTGTATGAACTAGATGGAATGCCAGCATTAGAAATATACAAATCTTTTTTAGGAGAAGAAGCAAAAAATTTACCAAGTTCAGGTTTACTTTTTCCATTAAGCATGAGAGTTGAAGGAAGTACACAACCAATCGTAAGAACTATTTTAGCTGTTTCCGAAAAAGACCAGAGTTTAACTTTCGCTGGTAACATACCTGAAGGAGCATATGTGCGCTTAATGAAAGCTAATATTGATAGACTTATTAATGGTGCAGAAGATTCTGCTATATATGCCAATAAGGAACAGGAAAACCAATCAGAATTAGCTATTTTAATTAGTTGTGTAGGAAGAAGGTTAGTTTTAAAACAAATGGTTGAAGAAGAAGTTGAGGTAGTTAGAGATGTTGTTGGAAGTAAGCCATGTATTACTGGATTTTATTCTTATGGAGAAATTGCGCCTTTTGGTGAATTCTCCCCTTGTGAACTACATAATCAAACAATGACTATAACAACACTATCAGAATGCTAAACCAAGAACTTCATAGATTACTTAAGCGTCAGATAAAAAAAACAGGATTGAATATACAGGATAATCCTGCTTTTGATGAGTTTTTAAATTTAATTAATGATGCTTATAAAGATTTTGACAAGGATTTTAATCATATTGAAAATATCCTTGAAGAAAGTTCTAAAGAATTATTTGTTGCTAATCAAAAATTGATAGCTGAACGAGATAATACAAAAACACAATTAGTAAATATAGTAGATAATATTGGTGGAGTTATTTTTGAAACAGATCTTGATGGGAATTTTACATTTTTAAATTCTGCTTGGGAAAAATATTCTGGAATTCCTGTTGAAGCTTGTTTAGGTGAAAACTTTATGAAATTTCTAAAAGGGGAATATATTGAAGGTTCAGCAAAATTAAATAATCTTTTTTCATTAGATAAAGAGGAAATTTCATTTATTTTCAAGTTTAGCAATGCCGGTAAATTCTTTTGGTTTGAAGTAAAATCAAAACGTGTTAGAAATAAGGAGGGTGTGCCCTTTGGCTATACTGGTACCATAATGGATATTACTTATTTAAAAGAAACAGAAATAGAACTACAAAAGGCAAGTAAGGCTAAGGATGAGTTCTTTTCAACAATGTCACATGAAATTAGAACACCGCTAAATGCAGTTACTGGGTTAACAAATATTATGCTAATGGAACAGCATTTGCCCGAGCAATTGGAGAACTTAAACGCGTTAAAATACTCTGGAGACCATTTACTTGGTTTAATAAATGATTTGCTAGATTTTGATAAAATTAAATCTGGAAAATTAAAGTTAGTTGAAAAAGACTTCAACCTAAATTACTTTTTTGAAAATATAGAATCACATTTTAAGTTAAGTGCTGAACGTAAGAGTTTGATTTTTCAAATTATTAAAGATGCAGATGTACCTAATAATATAATTGGAGATCAACTTAAACTTAGTCAAATCTTAAAAAACCTATTAAGTAATGCGTTGAAGTTTACAGAAAAAGGCAGCATAAGATTGCATATTGTAAATAAAGGAATTAAAAGGAATAAAGTAAAACTTGAATTTATTGTTACAGATACAGGTATTGGGATTTCTGAAGATAAACAGAAAACAATATTTGAAAGTTTTGTTCAAGCTGATTCACAAACCTCTATTAAGTATGGAGGTACAGGTCTTGGATTATCTATTAGCAAAAAACTTTTAAACCTTCAAAATAGTGATCTAAATGTTAGCAGTGAAATAGGTGAAGGAGCAACTTTTTCATTTGAAATTACTTATAAAATAAGTAACAGGTTAGATGTTTATAATCCTAATATGATTAAAAGTCAACCAAATTATGAGCCATTAAAAATTAGTATACTTGTGGCAGAAGATAATAAAATGAACGTTCTTATTCTAAAACGATTATTTAGTAAGTGGAAAGTTGATTTTCAGGTGGCTGAAAATGGCGAAGAGGTATTGAAAAAATTAGAACAATCTCACTTTGATCTTATTTTAATGGATTTACAAATGCCAATATTAGATGGTTATCAAACCACCACAAGAATAAGAAACTTACAAGACTACTCTAAGGCGAGCATTCCTATAATAGCTTTAACCGCATTTGCCCAAACAGACATTAAGGCAAAAACAAAACGATACAAAATGGATGGTTTCTTAGGCAAGCCATTTAATCCAGAAAAGCTTTATCTCTTGATAAAGTCTTATTCAGAAATTTTAATTAATAAAGAAGCTATTTAATTTTTTTCTATATCACTAATATGGTGTTCTAGTGCTTTAACAGAAATTTGAATCTCCACAATTAAAAGTGCTAAAGAAGCTATAAGTAAAAGGAGTGCAATCCCAAAAGCCCATATAGCAATTATGTTTTGGTCAATATAAATCAAAAACATAGTTAATACACATAGTAATAAACTAGTAATTCCTAAAATTTGCATAGAACGTGTAAGGTAAAGCCGTTGTTTTATATTTTTTATTTGAGCAATAAGAATACTATCATTGTTTTTAACATATTTGTCATGTAAATCCCTAATTGTTGAAGCATATGCCAAAAATCTATTGGTATAAGCTAGCATTATTAACGAAATAGCTGAAAACAGTAATGCCGGTGTAGTTAACGTTAATTCTTCCATAATTAAAATAAAATATGTAATCAAATGTAGTCAACTTTTTATATTTTAGAGTGGTGCAAGAAGATTTTCTACATTACATCTGGAAATACAAAAAGTTTAAATTTAAAACTATAAAAACAGCTCAAGGCGAAACTGTTGAAATCAACTCTGTTGGGCAACATAATTTAAATTCTGGTCCTGATTTTTTTAATGCTCAAATTAAAATTGAAAATCAGTTATGGGCAGGTAATGTTGAGATTCATATTAAATCCTCAGACTGGTTTTTGCATAACCATGAACAAGATACGGCTTATGATAATGTAATCCTTCATGTAGTTTGGGAACATGATATGGAGGTTTTTAGGAATAATAACAATGTAATCCCAACACTTGAATTAAAAGGTTTAGTTGAAAATCAAGTTTTAAATAACTTTAAAAACTTAATTTTTAAACAAAACAAGTGGATTAATTGCGAGCAAGATTTCGGAGCTATTGATGGATTCTTGCTTAATAATTGGCTAGAACGCTTGTATTTTGAACGTTTAGAACGAAAAGCAATAGAAATAGAACAACTGCTTGAATTATCAAACAATAATTGGGAGTCGGTTTTATTCAAAATGTTAGCAAAAAACTTTGGGTTGAAAGTGAATGGAGATTCATTTTTAAGTGTGGCTCAATCCCTAAATTTTTCAACTATAAGGAAAGTTAAGTCTAACCAAACTTCTTTGGAGGCTTTGTTGTTTGGTCAGGCAAATTTGTTGGACGTTGAGGTTGAAGACCCTTATTTTCTAAGTTTAAAGAAAGAATATGCCTTCTTAAAGCAAAAATTTAGTTTGAATAATGATTCAGTTTTGCCGATTCAGTTTTTTAGATTGCGCCCTTTAAACTTTCCAACTATAAGGTTATCACAACTTGCAAGTTTGTATTATAAACATGAAGCTCTTTTTTCACAAATTATTGAGACTAATAATTTAAATGATTTTTATAAGATTTTTAGAGTAAAAACCTCAGACTTTTGGCAAAGTCATTATACATTTCAAAAGGAGTCAAAGTCAACTTCAAAATTTTTATCAAAAGCTTTTATTGATTTATTAATAATAAACACCATTTTACCAATAAAGTTTTGCTATGCCAAACATAGGGGAGAAACCATTGATGATATTCTAATACAAATAACTAATAGTATAGCTTCAGAAAGTAATAGCATTATTTTGGCCTTCAATAAATTAAAAAGCGTTTCAAATTCGGCTTTATACTCTCAGGCTTTAGTTCAGCTTAAAACCGAATATTGTGATAGAAATAGGTGTTTACAATGTGCAATTGGTAATGTAATTTTAGGTAAATAAACTTTTAAACTAATAAACTAAAGATTAACTTGCAGCATGAATATATATAAACCTTTATTGTTTTTTCAAAAGCATGGTTATTATGTTTGTCAGCGTATAGCAGATAGATTAGGAATTAGAGCCAAAGTGGTTCGAACTAGTTTTATGTATCTAACCTTTGTTACCGTTGGTTTTGGTTTTGCTTTGTACCTGTTTTTAGCATTTTGGATTCGCATTAAAGATTTAGTTTATACCAAACGTTCGTCAGTTTTCGATTTATAGTTTTTATGAATAACCCCTTAGTTAAGCTTTTTAGATCTAAAATATATACGGCACTAACTTTACTAATTGTTTTAATGGTGGTGGGTGTTGTAGGTTTTATGGCAATATCAAACTATTCATGGGTAGACGCATTGTATATGACTGTAATTACAATGACTACCGTGGGGTTTGGCGAAGTTCAACCTCTTGATGAACAAGCTAAAATATTTACTATTTTTTTAATTTTAGCAAGTGTGGTTATAGTTGGTTATGCCATTTCTATAATTACGGAGTATATTTTAAGTAAAAATGATATTGAGGAAATAAAACAGAAAAAGATGCAAAAAAAGATTGATGGTTTTAAAAACCACGTTATTATTTGTGGTTACGGAAGAAATGGTAAACAAGCTGCCAGAAAACTTATGGCACATAATAAATCTTTTGTTGTTATAGAGAAAGATAAGGAAGTTGAAGAACGCTTAAGATTAGATGATGTACCTTATGTTATTGGAAATGCTAATGAAGATGAAACTTTAATGTTAGCGGGTGTAGATAGAGCTTCAAGCTTTATATCTGCATTACCCAATGACGCAGATAATCTTTTTGTGGTTTTATCGGCTAGACAAATTAATAAAAGAATAAATATTATTAGTAGAGCTTCACAAGAATCCTCTTATGAAAAACTAAAATTTGCTGGTGCTAATAATGTTATTTTACCAGATATGATAGGAGGAGATCATATGGCATCTTTAGTGGTTGTGCCTGGTTTAATGGAGTTTATTGATAATTTAGCCATTATTGGTGAGTCCAATATTAATATAGAAGAAGTTGCGGTTGAGAAACTTTACAATTCAAAGAAGGCAAAAACTATAAGAGATTTAGATTTCAGAAAAAGAACAGGTTGTACCATAATTGGTTATAAAAATTCTAATGGAGAGTATACTGTAAACCCTGAGCCAGAAACCATGTTAGAAGCAAATTCTAGAATTATAGTTTTAGGTAGGCCAGAACAAATAGAAGAGCTAAATTCTGCCTTTGACATAGAGATAGAAAACGGTTCAATTCTATAGCTGAATTTTAAATAGTCAATTATTTTTAGCATCTTGCTTTCAATTAATGGCCATTTTAACAAAAACTAACTAATTATAAAATCTTATGAAGAAACTTCTTCTTTCAATAGTATCTCTAATTTTTCCATTTTTAACTTTTGCTCAAGAAGCGACTGAAAAAGGTTTGGATGAGAGAATAAATGAGTTGTTTAAGCCAGTATCAGATATTTGGAGTGGTTTTATTTTTACTTCTGTTAAGTTAGCTGAGGGAGTTTCAATGCCAATTGTAATAATATGGTTACTATTAGCAGGTTTGGTGTTTACTATTGTTTTTAGGTTTGCTAACATTAGACTTTTTCCTGTATCTGTAAATATAGTAAGGGGAAAGTATGATGAATTAGATCACCATGAGTCTATGAGTATGGCTGGTGATCCGACTCCCGGTGGCGATATTCTTGAAACTATTGCAATAGAAAATCATGAAGGTGAAGTGTCACATTTTCAGGCTTTAACAGCTGCTCTATCAGGAACTGTAGGTTTAGGTAATATTGCAGGTGTTGCCATAGCAATTTCTTTAGGTGGACCTGGAGCAACATTTTGGATGATTGTTGCTGGTTTATTAGGTATGTCTTCAAAGTTTGTTGAATGTACTTTAGGTGTTAAATATAGAGATATTGGTGAAAACGGAACTGTTTATGGAGGACCAATGTATTACCTAAAGAAGGGGCTTAAAGATGTTGGTAAAGGAACCTTAGGTAAAATATTGGCAATAGTATTTGCGGTAATGTGTATTGGTGGTTCATTTGGGGGCGGAAATATGTTTCAAGCTAATCAAGCTGCTCAACAGTTTAATACCATGATAGGGTCAAATTCTACTTCGGCAGGTGTTCTGTTTGGTGTTATTATGGCTATTCTGGTAGCCATAGTTATTATTGGTGGTATTAAACGTATTGGTAGTATTACAGAAAAAATAGTGCCATTTATGGTAGGAATATATTTTCTCGCAGCAATTGTAATTATTGTTATGAATATTGGACAAATAGGTTCAGCTTTTGAGCAAATATTTGATGGGGCATTTAATGCAAAAGGAATTACAGGTGGTGTGCTTGGAGTTTTAATAATAGGTTTTCAAAGAGCGGCATTTTCTAATGAAGCAGGAGTTGGTTCTGCTGCTATTGCCCATTCAGCTGTAAAGACAAAATATCCTGCATCGGAGGGTTTAGTTGCGCTATTAGAACCTTTTATTGATACCGTTGTGGTTTGTACTATGACCGCGTTAGTGATTATTATTACTAATGGAGATGGAAGTATTATGGAGTATGGAGTGAAAGCTCCGGATGGAGTATTAGCAACTTCTAAGGCTTTTGCATCGGTATTACCTTGGTTTCCTTATGTTTTAACTATTGCGGTGGTATTATTTGCATTTTCAACTATGTTATCCTGGTCTTACTATGGTTTACAATCTTGGATGTTTTTATTTGGACGTTCAAAAGCTTCTGATTATACATTTAAAATTTTGTTTTGCCTTATGATTATTGTAGGCTCTGCGGCAAGTTTGGGTGCTGTAACAGATTTTTCGGATGCTATGATTTTTGCAATGGCAATTCCTAATATTATAGGATTATACTTTTTATTTCCAAAGGTTAGAGATGAGGTTAGAAGGTATATTGGTGCTATAAAAGGTGGTAAATCATAATAAAAAATAAAGATTATGAAATCCCATTTCACGTTTACTAAAGGACAGCGGAATGGGATTTTTTTATTGGTACTTCTCATTATTGTATTTCAGTGTGTTTATTTTTTTATTGATTTTTCTTCCAAAGAAGTTGTTGTAAATCAAGAAAAACTCACAAAGTTTAACAACGAAATAGATTCTCTTAAACAAGTTGAGCTTGATGCACGAAAACCAAAGATATTTCCTTTCAACCCGAATTTTATTACTGATTATAAAGGAGCCGCATTAGGAATGAGCAATGAAGAAATAGACAGATTGTTAGAGTTCAGAAAACAAGGTCAATGGATAAATTCTACTAAGCAGTTTCAACAAGTAACTCAAGTTTCAGATTCATTATTAAAAACAATTTCCACTTATTTTAAATTCCCAGATTGGGTCTTAAATCCAGTTAGAGCGTCAAATTGGAATAGTGAAATAAATAAAAATATATCTAAGACGTTTGCTCAAAAACAAGATTTAAATAAAGTTACAGCTTTAGAGCTTCAAAAAATTAATGGTATTGGCGAAGTGCTCTCTGGTAGAATTATAAAATTTAGAAACAAATTTGCTGGAGGATTTATTGCTGATGTTCAATTACATGATGTATACGGTTTAACACCAGAAGTTATTGAGCGTCTTACAAGCCACTTTACAGTTAAATCTCCAAGAAAAATTCAAAAGTTAAACATTAATAGAGCTTCAATAGATGAGTTGGTAACCATTCAACACATTGATTATGACATTGCTCATAATATTATTGAACAAAGAACTTTAAGGGAGGGTTTCAAATCTTTTGATGAATTAGCAAAAGTTATAGACTTTCCGATAAAAAAAATCGAGATAATTAAATTATATTTGTCGCTCGATTAAAATTTCACATTCTTATGACGAATATGTACTTCACGGAAGAACATAACCTTTTTAGAGCAAGCTTGCGTGATTTTCTAAAGAAAGAAGTAGTGCCTCATATTAATGAGTGGGAAGAAACTGGTTCTATAGATTTTTCTGTTTGGAAAAAATTTGGGGATATGGGTTATTTTGGTATTCATTACCCTGAGGCTTATGGTGGTTCAGACTTAGATATTTTCTATACCGTTATTTTACAAGAAGAACTTCAAAGAATTCATTCTGGAGGGTTTGCAGCTGCAGTATGGGCACATGTTTATTTGGCTATGACGCATCTTAATGCAGAAGGGAGTGAAGAAATGAAACTTAAATATTTAGCACCTAGTATTTCAGGTGAAAAATTAGGGTGTCTATGTATTACGGAACCTTCAGGAGGAAGTGATGTAGCTGGTATGAGAACTACAGCAGTAAAACAAGGTGATAGCTATTTAATAAATGGGTCTAAGACATTTATTACTAATGGAGTTTATAGTGATTACCTGGTTGTGGCAGCCAAAACAAACCCTGAAATAGGAAATAAAGGGATTAGTATTTTTGTAGTTGATAGAGATTCAGATGGAATTTCAGCAACTAA